>NZ_JAUOFB010000009.1 GCF_030542105.1 Hymenobacter sp. BT730 | reverse complement strand
GCTTTAAAGGCAGCGGCCCGGCTGCTGCTCACCAGCTGCTCCTGGGCGCTGGGCGGGGTGAGCACCAACGACAAGCGCCCCTTGAAGTAGGGGCGCACTTCCTGCACGGCGGCGATGTGCACCATGAAGTGGCGGCTGGTGCGAAAGAACTGACGGCCGTCGAGCTGTTCTTCCAGCTGATCGAGGGTGAAGTTGACGATGAACCGGACGTCGGATTTGGAGCAGGGCCTGCTTTACCTCTCTCCGGAACATTCGGTCAAGAAAGGGGAATGATAGGATAGATTCCGATAAGATTTCACCGGCGACATTTCGCGCTCGGCCACTGCGCCTCACTCTGATCGGCTTAACAGGGTCCACTTATGCAGCAGAGCGGCAGCGTTTTCCTAACGCTTCGTATATGATACCTGGCCGTTGGGGTAAGCGTGTGCGATGCGGTCAAGCTCTCCAAAAGTGGTCTTCTTATCCGGGGTAGTCGTTCCGTTTCCATCTTGTGCCAGCCACTCGCTCCAGCTTGTGATGCGACCTTACTAGTCGGGGTGTAAAACGGCACTCCCCAACAGGCGTCCTATCAGAGGGGGTAGAGAATTTCGGGAAAAAAATATCATGGAAAGCTTTGTGAAACCGATTGGTTGCAAATATATTTGCAACCAATCGGTTTCACAAAGATGCATTGACCACATGCGCAGAGATATTTTTCAAGCAATAGCCGATCCGACCAGGCGGGCCATTATGGCCTTAATTGCCCTGCAAGCAATGACGCCAAATGCCATAGCCGAAAACTTCAATTCCACCAGGCAGGCGGTTTCCAAACACCTTCGTGTGTTAACGGAATGTGAACTGGTAAGACAGGAACAACACGGTAGGGAAATTTACTATTCCCTGCGACTAGATAAACTTAAAGAAGTGGACCAATGGCTGAGCCACTACAGGAAACTTTGGGAAACGCGGTTTAATCAACTAGACCAGGTATTATCAACTCTAAAACAACAGGAAAAATGAGTGGCACTTCCGTATTCGATTTTGCTGTAGACAAAGCAGCGAAAACAGTAACCATCACCCGGGAATTTGAAGCTGGCCTTTCCTTGGTGTGGGATGCGTTTACCAAAGCCGACCTACTGGACCAATGGTTGCCTCCTCACCCGATGACCGCCAAAACAAAATACCAGGACTTCAAAGTGGGTGGAAAACGGTTTTATGCCATGGTCAGCCCCGAAGGGGCAGAGCGCTGGGCCCTGCAGGAATATACGTCCATCACGCCGAAGACCCACTTCAAAATGCACAATGCCTTCGCCGACAAAGCGGGAAACCCCGAACTACCCGGCTCTGAGTGGAACCACACGTTTAGCGAGCAAAACGGTATAACCATAGTGCGCATATCGATTTACAATGAATCCTTGGAAAGAATGGAAAGTATACTCGATGGCTTCACCAAAGGCATGAAGATGTCCATGGGCAACCTGGAAAACCTGTTAGCAACCTTATCTGGTAGGGAATCGCGTCTTAAAACAGCAGTAAAATAAAAACAACGAACGGCCAGGTCACCCGTGCGCTGGCAGCACGTCAACCGGCACGGCGAGTTTAACTTTTCCGATGAAGCCTTAAACGACTCGCTCCGTTTCGATGTGGAGGCTCTTTTTGCCTTCCCGTGGGAGCCTACAGCCTGCCCGCTCGTTTAACCTTGGTACCCAACTTTTAACCAAGGCCACCTTTCGACCACGCTACCAAGATGCTACTGAACATAAGATTTAATTAATTTACTTATCGGACTGAACGTACGCCGGCCGGTATGGCAGCCCAGCTTCTTCCACTTCGGCATTGTCTAGCTGGAGCGCTTCCCGGCACGGTACTTAATGACTTCAATAGGGGTATCAATGCTGGCCAACTGGCCTAGCTCTTTTCAGGTAGGTATTCAGCTTCTGATTGCTCACGAGTCGGACGCCGCCGGCTAGGCAGCGCGTGACAATAAGCAGGGCCCGGGCCTGTAGTGGTATGCTCACTGTCTCCCTCGTCTTTTGAGTTGTTATCCTTAGCGTAGTACCGCGTACATGCTCCGGCCGGATACTTACCAGGTCGGAATATCGAAGGCCCGTATAGCAGCTGAGCAGGAACAGGGCCCCGGCATTATCCCAGTAGGAGCCTGTAGACAGATGCAGCTCTTCTAAGGCAGAAACCTCTTCCGCCGTGAGCGTCATGATATCCGGCTCTTGCCGTTTCCACTTCAGCTTTTCCCAGCCCCTGGCCGTGGTGTAGCCTCTATCCACAGCAAAGCGCATAAACCGGCGCAACCGGTCAAAGTGCTTCGCTATGGTATTGCCAGTTGGCCCGGCCGGCCCCAATAGGTAGGAAGTATAGGCATCCCCAAAGGTGGGCGTAATGGTATCAAAGCCGACTGCAAAGCCGGCGGTCTGCTCAAAAGCCAGTAAGTGGTGAAGGGTAGTCTTGCCAGCTTTCGCCGTTTCAATCTTTTCCAGCCCGATAGTGAGGTCTATCCACTCGGTGAAGTAGCTGGCAAAGGCTCGGGCCATTACCGGCGCTGTAGCCTGCTCTAATTCAGCCAAGGCGCGTAGGGCTTCCGGTGCAGGCACTTTACCCAGCGCCAGATGCTGGGCACAACATTCGGTTAGACGCTTCTTTAATAGCTCCAGCCGATCATTCAGGGCTCCATTGCCGGTATAGCCCCGGGTCTGGGCTCGCTGTTCTCTCTTATTCCACTGACGAGGGAGGATAGATTGCCCACTATAGATTTTACTACGGCGCCCACCAAAAGAAATCAGGGCGAAAATTGCCGTGGGCTTATTGAAAAGGGAGTAAAAGTTGCCGGTCTAAAGCTACAAATAACTATCTGAGGGTACACGTAGGGGTACAAAAAGCGTCATTTGTACCCTGATTAAATTCATCTATACTCACAATATCTATTTATCAAGGCCGTTTCAAGGTAGTGCAAGAGGTATTTAAAGGGAGATTAGGTATGAACTGTGATATAGGGTACTAGTCTTGCAGCTCCACAAAAAAGCCCTGTCTCCATCTTGAAGGCAGGGCTTTTTATTTTTGGAATAATATTGGGTTGGATAAAATTGTTCTTTTCTATCCTACGCCTAAGACTCGCTGGAATAGCTTGCTTGTCAAAGAAAATGCAGAGTTGCCTGTGTTAATCCAGTTAGCTAAATCGAAATGTAATATGGATCTTTTAAACATTAAAGAACCATCATTTGTGTAGTCAGCAACAACTACTGATTTGCTAATACCTGTTATAGGGGCTTTTAAAAGGAGTAAATTTTTATAGGGCAAATGGGTGAATTCATTTGCAAGCTCTGGAGTAGCAGCATCTTTGCTGCCATCTAATTTTACTAATAAATTATTCCAGTTTATACGGCTGGCTCGACGTTGCCACTTAGTTTTAGCCTCTTCTATAGAATCATAATGAAGAAAACTAATCTCGACTTTTCCGCCTAACGTAGCTAATGGATAGGGTTTTTTAAGAAGCACCTGATTGACTTCCTCGTATTTTGAGTGCGTGTGAAATACAAGCTCCTGGCTGATATAGTATTTAGGATCTCGCAAGAATTCTAAATAGCACGGTCCCATTAGAAATAGACCAATAAAGGGAGTATTATAAGGCAGGTTGAAATACTTGTATACTTCTCCTCCCCAACAGTCGTTCGAAATAACAGTAAAATCTAGGCTGTGGACCCGTTGTATCTGTATTCGTTTGGCTAATGAGCGTCGTGCTGTTTTTAATTTATTTATGATACGCATTAATAATTAGGTTGTAAACATAATTCACGCTAAACCAAATAAAAGCGTGAATTGTAAATTGAAATTTCTACTAATTCAGAAACACTTCCGTTAGTATCTCAAATCGATGAGGGCCGAAGGCGTTGTAGTACGGGGCCTCGCCTTCGAAGCCGAGGACGTGTACCAGCTCCATGCCTTCTACTTTGCTTGGCACGGTGCGTACGGGGTAGAGTTTGCCTTCTTCAGGCCAGTCGCCCACATGGTTGGCGGGACGGTTGGATGCATCTATACAGAAAGCATACTGCACCATGGGTTCGGTGCGGGTTGCTTCTGCAAAAGTGAGGTTGGTTACTTCTGCCATAGTGGCAAATAAACAGTTGTTCTCGGAAATCGTTCGAAAAGAACTCCCGCTACCGGGAAGCTCCTATATGCACTTACCATAGTCCATACCATCGGAAGTGCCAGCACCGGAAGCAGGCTTCCGGTGCTGGTTATGGTTTTACCTTATTCCGTAAGCTTGAAGGCCGCCGTTTGCACGTCACGGGAGTTGCCGCCTACAAATACCTGGAAGTCGCCGGGCTCGGCTACCCATTTCAGGTCATTGTTATAGAACTTGAGGTCTTCCGGCGTGAGGTGGAAGGTGAGGGTGCGGCTTTCGCCCTTTTTCAGCATCACCTTCTGGAAGCCTTTTAATTCTTTCACGGGCCGGGAGAGGGAGCCTACCATGTCGCGGAGGTACAGTTGAGCTACTTCCTCGCCATCATAGTTGCCGGTGTTCTGCACGGTTACTTTCACATCCAGGGTGCCGTTGGGGCTGAGGGAAGTGGTGCTTAGCTCTGGCTTGGAGTAGGTGAAGGTAGTATAGCTCAGGCCATAGCCAAAGGGGTAGAGCGGGTCGTTGCTTACATCCATATACCGCGACTTATACTTGTCCAGCTTGTCACCAGCATAAGGGCGGCCGGTATTCTTGTGGTTGTAATACAGCGGAATCTGGCCTACTACCTGTGGAAATGTAGTGGTGAGCTTGCCGGCGGGGTTGTAGCTACCGAAGAGCACATCAGCAATGGCATTACCGCCTTGGGTGCCGGAAAACCAGGTTTCCAGAATGGCATCGGCGTTCTGGTCCTCCCAAGTGAGCGTGAGTGGGCGGCCGTTCATTAGCACAATAACTAAAGGCTTGCCGGTTTTCTTCAGGGCTTTGAGGAGTTCCAACTGTGGGGCGGGAATACCGATATCAGCGCGGCTGGCAGCTTCGCCCGTCATGCCTTGTGACTCTCCCACGGCGGCCACAATTACATCGGCGCCCTGCGCGGCTTGTACGGCCTCCTGAATCATAACTTCGGCAGAACGCTTGTCCACGTTCAGCTCGCCGCCATGGGCGTTCAGCCGGTCAATCATCTGCTGGTCGTCGGTGAAGTTGGCGCCCTGCGCGGTTACGATTTTTACGCCGTTGCCAGCTACGTTGCGCAGACCTTGTTCCAGTGAAACGGCCTGCTTCCAGTCGCCGGCCCCGCTCCAGTTACCAATCATTTCGCGTTGGCGGTTAGCCAGGGGGCCTACCAGGGCAATAGTGCCGGTTTTCTTGAGTGGCAGGATATTCTTGTCGTTTTTAAGGAGCACCATGCTGCGGCGGGCAATGTCGCGGGAGGCATCGATGAACTCCTTTTTCATTTGGGTGGCTTTGGCTCGCTTCTCATTAGTGTAGCGGTAGGGGTCCTGGAATAAACCCAGCTTCCATTTAGCCTCCAGGATGCGGCGACAGGCTAGGTCAATCTGCTCCTGCTTTACTGTGCCATCCTTTAGGTTCTGCGCCAGGTTTTTCAGGAATATCTCGCCTACCATGTCCTGGTCAATACCGGCATTGAGGGCCAGCGCCGATACCTGAGCATCGTTGCCCATGCCGTGGGCCGTCATTTCATTTATAGCCGTGTAATCGGTAGCTACAAACCCTTTAAACCCCCACTGGTTGCGCAATAAGTCGGTTTGCAGCCATTTGTTGGCGGTAGCCGGTATGCCGTTTACATCATTGAAAGAGCTCATTACGGAGCCTGCGCCAGCGTCAACGGCGGCTTTGTAGGGCGGCAGGTACTCGTTGTACATGCGCTGCAGGCTCATATCGGTCGTGTTATAGTCGCGGCCGGCCTCGGCGGCACCATATAGGGCAAAGTGCTTCACGCAGGCCATTACGGTGTTGCTTTTGGAGAGGTCCTGGCCTTGGTAGCCGCGCACCATGGCGCGGGCCACCTGGCTGCCTAAGTAAGGGTCTTCGCCGGCTCCTTCGGCAATGCGCCCCCAACGTGGGTCACGGGCAATATCGACCATGGGCGAGAACACCCAGTTCAGGCCATCGGCCGAAGCTTCTTCGGCGGCAATGCGGGCACTACGCTCTACGGCGCCCATATCCCAGCTGGTAGAAAGGCCCAGGGGAATAGGGAAGATGGTGCGGTGGCCATGAATTACATCGTAGCCAAACATCAGCGGAATATGCAGGCGTGACTCCTTCATGGCCATTTCCTGCAGCTTGCGCACGGCAATAGGCGTGAAAGTGTTGAATACACCCCCCACGTTGCCTTTCCGGATATTCACATCCACGTCTTTACTAACCACCGGCCCAGTCACGTCAAACCCCACGGTTATCAGATTGAGCTGGCCGATTTTCTCTTCCAGCGTCATTTTCTTCATTAGAGCATTGATGAACTGAGTCATCTTCTGGTCGGCAGCGGTGGTGGCCGTGGTAGCGGTGGTTTGCGCCTGCCCCGGAGCCGCCAAGTGGAGGCCCAGTGCCAGCAACAAGGCCGTGCGGAAGGTTCGTTTCATTTTAAAAAGTATGATATGAAGGAATAGGGGAACAAGGGGAGTTATTTCGATTCCATTACCGGCGTGCGAGCAGACACGCCGTTTTCGTTGATGGCTTCGATGGTAAAGTAGTACGGACGGTCTTTGTCCATGCCTTTAAAGTAATATTCGTTCTGGCCGTGCACCATAATGCAGTTGTAAAGCTTATCGGGGGCAATGCCGGTGTAGATGTTATAGGCATAGGCATCGTTGGAAGCCACCCATTTCAGCCAAGCGCTGCGCTTGTCAGTTTCGGTGCGCAATACTACCAAGCCTTTCACTGCCACGGGTGGAGAGCCGCTGCCCTGGCCAAACACACGCAGCCCGCTGATGGCGAACTTACCGGTGGGCATGTGCACGTTCTCGAGCTTGATATAGCGGGTTTTTACCGGTTCCGGCAACTCGATATAATCGTGCGGCACATCGGTTTTGTTCTGGCTTTTATCGACCAGTAGCTTCCACTTTTTGCCGTTGTCGGAGTGCCAGAGCCTGTATTGATGATAGGTGCCCTGCTGCTTGCCCAGGAACTCGGCATCCTGATCGGCATAGTTCAGCTGGATTGCGCGCACAGTACACTGGCTGCCTAAATCAGTCTGGATAAACTCGCCTTTGTTGGCCGAAGCGGCGCTCCAGTAAGTCTTGATATTTTCATCCACCGCATAGTTGGGCAGGTAGCCGCCCAACGTAGACGATACCTGTACCGGCTTCTGGTAGTTGAGCAGCATCCAGCCAGTAAACCGACTCTTCAGATGGTCTTCGGGGCCGTTGGGCAGGTAGTGCGGGTAGTCGCCGAAAACGGTGTTGGCGTACAGTACCCCATCCTGATCAAACCCCGCCGGCCATAGGCCCAGGCGCCGCTCAAAGTTGTTTTTTACGGATACCACCATGGTGGAAAGGTGCCACCAGTTGCCCCAGGTATCCTGAAAGGTATTACCGTGGCCCGCGCCGCGCGCAAAGCCGCCGGGCTTGTAGGCAAACGGGTTGTGCGGCTGCGGCGTGAACGGGCCCAGGGGCTTGTCGCTCACCTGCACCCCATCGGCGTAGCCGCTGAATTCGGTGCCGGGCGCGCCATACTGCAGGTAGTATTTGCCGTTGTGCTTGGTCATCCAGGCGCCTTCCATAAACGGGTTCAGGAAGGTATTATCGAGGTACTCGCCGAAGCGCTGCCAGCCGAACTGCTTATCGTTGAGTCCGAACATTTCCTTGGGCTGCCCGATGGGCTGAAATGTTTTGCGGTTGATCTGCTGGCCGTAGAGCGGAAACTCGTTGCTACTGCCCCAGTAGAGGTATAGCTTGCCGTCATCATCCAGAAAAAAAGCCGGGTCCCAGGCACCAATCTGGAAAGGCTCTACGGCTTCTTTCCACTCGTTGGCCTTGGGGTTGGTGCTCATCCAGATGGGGAAGTTCTTCTCGTGCGTGGAGCCGAAAACCAGCAGTGTATCGCCCTGCACCCACACGGCGGGGGCGCACAAGTCATCATATACCTTGTGGTGGGGCTTCAGAAAGGAGCGGGAAACGAACTTCCAGTTGTAGAGGTCCTTGCTCCACCAGTAGCCCCACTGGTTGGTGCTGAAAAGGTAATAGTCGCCTTTGTAGAGCGTAATAACCGGGTCGGCGGTGGCGCGGTGCTTGCCGCCCTCTGCAAAGTTGGGAATGGGGGTGTAGCCGTAGTCCAGATTCAGCGGGTTGCAGTACGTGCGCTGGCCCGGGCTGCCCGTGGGTTGAGCTTCCATGGGCAGACTCAGCAGCAAAGCAAGGCAAAAAAGCAGGGTTCTGAACATGGGTGGGCGAACGTAAAAAACCTTTGTCATGCTGAGCGAAGTCGAAGTATCTCGCGTGCTGATGTTGTGGTAGGAATTAGCTTACCACACCAGCGAGATGCTTCGACTTCGCTCAGCATGACGTTCTTTTTTAATAACATCTGCATGTGAGATGCTTCGTTCTGCATGACACAGGATGTTGGGAGTTTACTTCTTGATTTCCGGGCTTTCGAAGCCGAGCTTGGTGAGGCCGCGCTGCACATCGGGGGAACTCATGAAGAGCTTCCAGAGCAGGCCGGTGCGGTGGTTTTCAATCATGACTACAATGGGGCCCTGGTCAATGGCCAGGTAGGACTTGGCGTACCAGTTGTGCTGCTCACTGAAGCCGTCTACAAAGCCATACTCGCCCCAGATTTTGTCGCCTAAGTCATAGTAGAAATGCTTGAGGGCCGCCATGGATTGTTCCGGCGCGTAAGGCATAGCCGATAGCGCGGCCGTGGGCGAAATCACACCCAAATCCTCCAGCGGAGAGTGTGCAGCGTAACCCTGGTAGCTATCAGAAGCGGTGAGGCCCCAGCTGTTTTTGCCGTAGCCTTTGTACTTCTTGGGGTTGTCTACGCAGTAGGCGTAGTTGATGAGCGTGTGGTTTCTGTTCTGCTCCCAATAGTCGGCGTACTGGTCTTTCAGCCCGTGCGGATTCAGGCCCAGAAAAGAGTAGTGCGAGAAGAAAAGCGGCCCACCATAGTCAAAGCCCAGCGGCAGCTTGATTTTGTAGAACTGCTTGCCATTCTTGAAGTAGTCGCCAGTGGCCCAGCCCTGGTCGTATACTTTTTTATCGATGGCATACTTGGGGGAAGAAGCGGCCAGCACGTAGGTAATCAGGCACTCATTCCAGCCATGAATCTGGTGGTTCATGCTCCAGCCATTATTGGGGCTCCAGTGCCAGTACAGCACGTTTTGCCCGCCCTGAGTGTGCCAGTTCCACTCCACGCCTTCCCACATCCAGAGGATATGGTTGCGCAAATCCTTTTCAATTTGCGTGTCCTGCGTGAAGTATTGGCGCGCGCAAATCAGACCTTCAAACAGGAAGGAAGTTTCCACTAAGTCGCCGCCGTCATCTTTCTGACTAAAGCGAATCACCTTGCCGGTTTCGCCATTCAGCCAGTGCGGAAATACGCCGTGGAAGGAGTCCGACTTTTCCAGAAACCGCACGATTTTGTAGATGCGCTCCGCGGCCTGCTGGCGGGTAATCCATTTGCGGTCGGCGGCCACAATAATGGCCATAATCCCGAAGCCCGTACCGCCCGTGGTGACTACCTCGTTGCCATAGTCATAGGCCACATTGCTTCGCTCGCGGGCCATGCCGGAGGTGGGGTGGCCAAAGTCCCAGAAATAGCGAAAAGTCTGCTTTTGCACCAGATCGAGCAGCTGCTCATCGGTAAGCTTCTGCGGACGCGGAACAGGGGCTGTATTCTGGGAGCAGGCACTGCCACCCGATAGCAGCACCAGCCATAGCAAGACGAAAAAGGACGTAAGCGAAGTCCGCATATATGAAGGATTAGACGTTGATAAAAGCCGGAAAGCAGGATAGCGTCAGCCTATTGGGCCATTGCCATCCTGCTTTTCAGGCTATTAATACCCGGGGTTCTGCGTCAGCTGACCACCGCTCAGGTCAATCTGGGTCGACGGAATAGGGAACAACTCATGCTTGCCCTTCACAAAGGTTTTGCCTTGGGCCGCAAACAGCGGCACAATACGGCCGGGCGTTACGCTTTCCTGGCGCACCAGGTCAAAGAACCGGTCGTGCTCCAGGGCCAGTTCTACCCGGCGCTCATGCCAGATGTTTTCCAGAGTAACTGAACCTAACGGAGCCAGGCCGGCCCGCTCGCGCACCAGGTTTACATTGGTGGCGGCCGCGGCGGCATTGCCCAGCTGCAGGGCAGCTTCAGCGTTAATCAACAGCACCTCCGCGTAGCGCAGAATGCGGACGTTTTTGGGCAGATAATCGTTCTTGCCGCAGTTACGCTCCTTGGTACGGCTGTGGTAAGCCTTGTAGCTGTAGCGGAAGTTCTCCACCGAGTCTTTGCTGGGAATGCGGAACCCGTCCCAGAGCACCGTGCCGGAAGGCGCCGTGTTGATGAAGATGATAGTTCCCGCTTTGCGCTTGTCGCCGGCTTCATAAGTGTTGACCAACTGCTCGGTGGGCGTGTTAAAGCCGAAGCCTAAGTCGGCCCAGCCGCCTTTGCCGCCGGAACGTGGACCTTGGCTGACCACATACTGGTTCACAGCAGAGTTGTCGCAGGCGGCATTCACCCCGGTCTGTACTTCAAAAATCGACTCTTCGCTATTCGCTCCTACCTCGCGCCAGATGTTCTCATAGGCTGGCAGCAGTCCATAGGCTCCTGAGGAACCCTTAATGATTTCGTTGGTCAGGTCGTAGGCTTTCTGGTAGTCTTTCCGGTAGAGATACACCTTGGCCAACATGGCTTGAGCGGCCGCTTTGGTTGCGCGGCCTACTTCGGTTTCCCCTTTGATGGGCAGGTTATCTACTGCAAACTGCAGGTCGCCGATAATAAGCTGGTAGATTTCCTCGGCCGTAGCGCGCTTCTGAAACTCCGGGCTATTGATTTCGGAAGCATCCGGCACCCGGTCCAGCTTAGGCACGCCGCCAAAGAAGCGCACCAAGTTAAAGTAGAAGTACCCGCGCAGGAAGCGCACCTCGCCCAGCAGGCGGTTTTTGGTAGTCTCATCTACCGGGCTCAGCGGAATCTTATCCAGCGCCTGGTTCGCCCGCGTAACAGCCTGAAAGTAGCCCGTCCAGGCATTGTTTACAATGCCGTTAGAGGAGGTCAGGGTGAAGTTGTCTACCTCGGCGGCGGGGCCATAGTCTGAGGGCGTACTGCCTTTGTCAGAGTCGTCGGAGGCAATATCGGTGAGAATAACATACTGCAGGCCGTGCACATCGGAGCCAAAGCCGCCCAGGTACATTACATTATACACCCCATCTACCAGCTTTTGGGCGGCGGCAGGATCCGTACGAATCTGGTCTTCGGTCAGCTGGCCTTGGGGGGCCACATCCAGGAAATCTTTGCAGCCGCTGAAAAGGGCCAGGGAGAGGGCCAGCGCGGCGGTACCCACGCGGGTAGGGAACTTATAGGTAAAGGCTTTCATCTGCTTGAAGGCTTAGAAATTAACGTTCAGACCCAGCGCCAGCGTGCGGCTGGTAGGATACGTGGTGGCTTCGATGCCGGAATCCAGGGGACCACCAGGCAACTCTGGCGTAAAGCCGGAATAGTCCGTGGCAGTGAAGATGTTTTGCCCGGTGGCAAAAATCCGCACGCTCGACATATGCGCCCGCTTCGTCAGCTCGCCCGGCAGCGTGTAGCCCAGCACCAGATTATTGAGACGCAGGTAAGAGCCTTTCTCAATGAAGTAGGTAGAGTTAGGCGTGTTGTTACGAATGGCGAATGGGTCGGTCTGCGAAGGGTTGGACGCTGTCCAGCGGTTCTTGGCAAAGTCGGCTTCAATATTGTCAGTATTGGCGCCGCTGGCCTGCTTTTTCCGGTTGTACAGCTCGTTGTTCAGGTTACCAGAAAAGACAAATGAGAAGTCCAGTCCTTTAAATGTCAGTCCCCCATTAATGCCATAGTACACCGGCGGCTGGTAAGAGCCTGCAAACACCCGGTCCTTCAGGTCAATTACCCCGTCGTTGTTTACATCCTCATACTTCAGGTCGCCGGGACGGGGCGTCAGCAGGCTGTACGTCGGATACGCATCAATTTCTTCCTGAGTCTGGAACACACCCACGGCCCGTAGCACATAGTAAGTGCCGGCAGCCACACCATTATCAGACAGCGTAACGTTGTTGGCGCCGCCAAACAGGGCCTGGCCTCCGTTCAGGTTTTCAATGCGGTTTTTATTAAAGGTGGCATTTACCCCCAGGTTGTAGCTTAAATCAGTAGCTACCTGGCCGCGCCAGTTCAGGGCCGCTTCTACACCCCGGTTGCTGATGTCGGCAGCATTGGTGATGTACTGGTTATCGGGGTCGCCAAAAATGCCGGGAATGTTCACCGGAATCAGCGCGTCGTTGGTCTTCTTGTTGTAGTACGTTACCTCGCCGCTCAGCTTGTTGTCCAGCACGCCAAACTCCAGGGCCAGGTCATACTCCGTGGTGGTTTCCCAGCTCACGTTCCGGTCCTTAATCTGGCTGATAACGGCGCCCAGCACAGGGCGGCTGTTGAACACGTACGGAATGTTAATATCGGCCGTGGTGATGTAGGAGTTGGCGTCAATCTGGTCGTTGCCGAGCTGGCCATAGCTGGCGCGCAGCTTCAGGAAATTGAACAGCGTCTGGTCTTTCAAAAACTCCTCTTCTGTCAGAATCCAGCCGGCCCCAAAGGAGGGAAACAGACCGTAGCGCTCATCTTTATTAAACTTGGAGGTGCCATCATAGCGCAGGTTGCTCGTGAACAAGTACTTATCGGCGTACACATAGTTCACGCGGCCCAGGAGAGACAGGCGCCGGTCTTTGCCCCGCGTGGGGGCATCGTTCACACTGGTGTTGGGGTCACCGGTGCCCAGGTACCACTGGTTCTGGTCTTCGGGAACGTTGCGGCGGCTGCCAAACAGCGAGGTGCTGTTGCCCTCCTCCGTTACCGTACCGGCCAACAGCGTCAGCTCATGCTTGTCGGCCAGAATCTTCTGAAAAGTGGCCGTATTTTCCCATAGATAGCGGGTGCTGTTCACCTGCGTTACCGACAAGGTGCTCAGATCGTTGCGCTGGTTGCCACCGGCCGTCAGGAACGTGGTTTCGTTGTTGAGATATTGATAGTCGTAAACCCGGCGGTTGTTGAAGTTCAAATCCAGGTTGATAGCTGAACGCAGGGTCAGCCCACTTATCGGTTTAAAGTCAACCCCCACATTGCCCTGCAGGCGGTTTTCCAGGGAACGGTTGTTGTTTTTCTCGATGTCCAGGATGGGGTTCCCCACGTTGCCGAAAGCCGAGGTATTACCGTAGCGTCCGTCGCGCTTGCCCTCAATAATGGGGGCGGCACGGTAGGCATCCTGGAAGGCCGTTCCAAAGTTCACGTCCCGGGTGTTGGCCCGGCTGAACGAGGCCTGCGAGTTAATGGAAACCTTGGGCGAGATGGTGAAGGCCGTGTTGGAGCGCACCGTCATGCGCGAAAACCGGTTGTTGATAGCCAGACCGTCGTCCTGCAGCAGGTTGCCGCTGAAGTAGTATTGCACCGCTTCATTAGCACCCGATACGGCCAGATTATGGTTCTGGTAAGTAGCACGACGTAATATCTGGTCGTACCAGTCGGTAGAGCCCGAAAAGGCCGGAACAGTAATGTCAGGCGAGGTATCGCGCAGGTAGGAAGCAAACTGCTCTGCGTCGGCCATGTCTACCAGGTGCGCAGCTTGCTTAAAGCCCATGGTAGTGTTGTAGCTCAGCACCGGCTTGCCCACCTTGCCTTTTTTGGTGGTAATGATGATAACCCCGTTGGCCCCGCGCACGCCGTAAATAGCCGCCGCCGAAGCATCTTTCAATACGTCAATGGTTTCAATGTCGGAGTTGCTCAGGTTGCGGATATCAGTGGTTTGCACCCCATCTACCACATACAGCGGCTCGGCACCGGCTAGCAGCGTACCCGTACCCCGAATGCGCACCTTCGACTGGGCGTTAGGCGTACCATCGTTGGTAATTTGCACGCCGGCCGTTTTGCCTTGCAGTGCCTGAACCGGCGTCTGCACCGGCTGATTCACAATTTCTTCTGACTCAACGCGGGCTACGGCCCCGGTCAGGTCGCGCTTGGCCTGCGTGCCGTAGCCCACTACCACCACGTCGCTCAGCGTCTGGGTGGCCGCTGTCAGCGTTACGTTCAGGGAGGTGCGGCCACCAACTACCAGTTCCTGGGTATTGTAGCCAATAAAAGAGAAAACCAACGTGGCATCGTCCGGCACGGTCAGGCTAAACTTGCCGTCGGCATCGGTCTGGGTGCCATTGGAGGTACCCTTTACTACTACGTTCACGCCCGGTAGGCCGGCACCTTGTTCATCTACCACGCGGCCGGTCACCGGTACATCGGGAACGATTGCGGGCGAGGGTATTTCAGTAGAAATCCCTTCGCTCGTAAGCTTGGAAGTAAGGGCAGGCGGGGTAGAACCAGTAGCATGTACTGAGGCTATTCCGGAAATCAGCAGGCAGAGCGTAGGCAAAAGTGCCCGATGAGACAGTTGCCGGAACAACTGGGGGAATTGTAGAGGAGGGATCATGCGGATGGGAGATAAGAAGGTTCACTTCAGGTAGGAATGGTTTGCGCAGGTGCATACAGGGAGAAAACCTGGTTCCGGCTTCAGCGGAACAAACTGCACCCGGGTGGGGAGGCAAACAGCGGGGCCATTATCTACTCATAGGCAGTAAAGAATTAGAGTATTAATAGAAAGAAGAATAATTCCTGAGGCCGGCTGTGCCCACCGCAGTAGGCAGCGCGGCTGGCCTTTTTCAATTTTTATAAAGAAACGCCTGAGACTAGGTGGGGAATAATAGCCTTGGTAGCTGGCTATGTTTGCCCTACTACGAGGGTTACGACAGATTTGGCTAACGAAGAGCCGCAAAACCCACAACCCATACTCTAGGATTATTCAAGGGGCTCTGGCTAAGCTCGTCAGACTCAGGCTTGATTCTGGTCCTGGGCCAGCGGCAAATTTTTACCTTCGTGAACCCATCCACCTTTTCACCCACCCATGAAACCCTTACCAGAGCACGCTGAAATCAATGGCCAGCGACTACGGCCTGAGAGCCTGATGATGAGCTACGGCTATACCCCGGCCTGGAGCGAAGGCGCCATCAAATGCCCCATTTTCCAAACCTCCACCTTCGTATTTAAGAACGCCGAGGAAGGCAAAGCCTTTTTCGAGCTGGCCTATGGCCTGCGCCAGGCCGACCCCGACGAGGAAATGGGCCTGATTTACTCCCGCCTCAACAACCCCAGCCTGGAAATTCTGGAGCATCGTCTCACTCTTTGGGACGAGGCTGAAGAAGCCGCCTCCTTTGCCAGCGGCATGGCTGCTATCAGCACCACGCTGCTGGCCCTGCTAAAGCCCGGCGACGTGATTCTGCACTCCGAGCCCGTGTATGGCGGCACCGATTTCTTCCTCAAGCAAGTGCTGCTCCGCTTCGGCATTACGGCCATAGGCTTCTCGCCCAAAGCCACCGAAGAAGAGCTTTCCGCACAGGTAGCCACCATCACGCAGGGTCGCCTGGCCATGATTTACGTGGAAACGCCCGCCAACCCCACCAACCACCTAGTGGATCTGCAGGCCTGTGCTGCGGTTGCCCGCCGCTTCAGCGACGACAAAAGCCCCGTGCGCCTGGTGGTGGATAACACTTTCCTGGGTCCGGTATTCCAGCACCCGCTGCACCACGGCGCCGATGTAGTACTCTACTCGGCTACCAAGTTCCTCGGCGGCCACTCCGACCTGATTGCGGGCGCGGCGCTGGCTTCCCGGGAAATCATGAAGGAAATTAAAGCCATGCGCACCTTCATGGGTACTATGTGCGACCCCAACACCGGCTGGATGCTGATGCGCAGCCTGGAAACCCTGAAGCTGCGTATGGAGCGCGCGGCCCAGAGCGCCCAGGTTATTGCCGATTGGCTGCGCGAGCACCCGCAGGTAGAGCGCACCTATTACCTCACGCACCTGGAGCACGACCCCGCCCAGCAGGCCATCTACGAGCAGCAGTGCCTCTCGCCGGGCTCTATGATTTCCTTTGATATCCGGGGTGGCGAGGCGGAGGCCTTCCGTTTCCTCAACCATCTCAAGCTGATAAAGCTAGCTGTGAGCCTGGGCGGTACGGAAAGCCTGGCCGAGCACCCGGCCACCATGACGCATTCGGACATCATGCCCGAAATACAGCGGGAAATGGGAATTACTTCCCAAATGATTCGCCTGAGCATTGGGGTAGAGGACCCACAGGACCTTATTGCGGACCTCATGCAGGCCTTTGATATGGTACTTGAGGCACAAACCCAAAAAGCCGCTACGCTAAGCTATTAAGTCACGCTATCCATTTTATAAAACACCTCGTTTCAAACCCACATTATTGGTTTGGAATGAGGTGTTTATTTTCAGCTAAACTGCATTGTTTAGTAAGGTTATTAAGCGGCTGCGTTGATGTTTTTTATTTGTCTGTAAATTGGCACAAGTGGTAGGAAGCACTAAAATATTCCCTTTAGGAGCAATAGTCGAAGGTGTCGTTTTACGGCAGGCATCTTATGGCATATGGGTTGACTTGTATGAAGGTCAAGTAGAAGGATTAGTTGAGTTTATTCAAATGCAGGATGAACCAGTTTATCCTATTGAATTTCCTGTCAATGGGACTAAGTTGAAATTGGTTGTACTTGGCTATGGTGAAATAGACAAGACATTGCGCCTGTCAATGAAGCCATCCATGCTAGAAAAAGCAGTCAAATAGATATTTTGCTTGTAAATAACAGTAATACACTTAATACCAAAGCCAAGTCTTGTTATAATTCTCTCATTTGGAGAATTATAACAAGACTTGGCTTTGGTATTAAAATACATCTGCGGATTACAGTCCTTCCAAATCCCCGCCGGCCCGGAGTAGCATATCAGCCAGGCGGGTTAGGTCAGAGCGGGTTTCGGGGGTGGCAGTGGCGGCAGCTTGGGTGGTTTGGGCGCCCAGCATGCTCAGGGAGCGGCCAATGGCTACTGTGTTCTGATTAAGGTCGCCGCTGCTGAGCAATGACTGCAGGTTGCCTAATTCGCGCACCACATCCTGCAGCGCCGGAATACCGCTTTGCTCCAGTAGATTCTGCCAGTCATCAATGTTGGTGTGCGCAGTGCTGAGGGGAAGACTAGTAAGGCCCTCCTGCAGTGCTTTTAGGGTGGCAGTAAGCTGCGCGGCGCCCGCTTCCGGGGTATAGTGGTCAGTGAATTTTATCATTGTGGATAAGTTGTGGACAATGGGTGGGTTAGTGGATAACAGGCGCAACAGGCGGCGTGGCAAGTCCTAGCTCATGCAGAATGGCTACGGCCCGCAGCGCACTGCTTTCCTTGTCTTTTATTTCCAGCATCAAATCAAGATTAAGCCCATGCAAGTGGGTGAGAAACTCCCGGAACTGATCTTCACTGATGGAGTGGGTGTGCTTGCCTTTCCGCTCACCGGGGGCTTGTGCGCTGTAGTCCATCATGGGCGGGCCATCCTGTGTGGGGTGCCAGGTAGCAGCTGCCTGTTGCAGGGCCAGGGCCATTGGCTCGCCATTATTCAGGCATTCATGATGAAGATTATCGAAGAGCACGGGCACGCCTACTGTATCGTTAAGCTGAATACAGTCGCGCAGGCTGTAGAGCCGGTCGTCGTTTTCTACTACCAGGCGTGCTTTCACGGCTTCGGGCAGGCGCTTATAGGTGGCCACCCAGCGGGTGAGGGCGGCTTCTTTATCCCCGTACAGCCCTCCGGCATGAATTTGAAGCTTGGCAGTGGAATCCAGCCCCATTAAATCCAGCATCGAGCCCTGATATACCAACTCCTGAATGCTACGCTCTACAATGCCGGCATCGGGCGAGTTCAGCACCACAAACTGGTCCGGATGAAAGGAAACCCGCATGTTGTGCCGCTGGATGTATTCGCCCAGGGCGCGGAAACCAGCGGCAAAGTGCGTTTGCCAGGGAAAGGTATTGATGGGGTGCGAGCCGAAGGGAACTACGCCCGAGCCAATGCGGAAGAACAGCAGGCCACGCTCCACATTGTATTCCAGGATTTGCTGCAGGCAGGCCAGGTTGTTGGTTACCGCCTGTACCAGCCGCTCCTCAGAATAGGAAGCCAGCCGGAACGTGGAGGTAGACGTGCACGGCAGGGAGGCATTAACGCAGGGATACCCAATTCTCATACCGCAGACTTACGGCAGCGGCGGCGCGGGGTTGGGTTTTGCATCGGGCTCATAGCCCTCGTTCACCAGAAAATTACGGTTATACACGCGCTGTTTCTGCACGGCTTTTTCAGCTTGGTCACGGGCCTCAATTTCCTCCATCTTGCGGCGCTCCTTGCCCTCCCGGGAGAACTGGTCATAGAGCAAACTAGCAGGATTGGCCAGCGTGGGCTTGGGGGCAGTGGGGGCCGCAGAGTCCACTTTAAACAGTGGTTTAGGGGCCGGCGGGCGCTTCACGGCGCTGGCAGGGGCCGTGGAAGGGCGGCGCACATTCCGCAGGGCCCGGTTAATGGCCGCGCGGTCGGGGCGGCCTTCCTGCACGCGCACCTCGCCTAGCTGAATATTGTCGCGCTCCAGCTTAATATGAATGATCAACTGAGAAAGGCCCGAGCCGCCTAAAGGCATGCGCTGCGTTTTAAAGCCCACTGAGCGGAATACCAGGGTATCGGTATTAAGGGCATTCAGGCCAAAGTCGCCCTCATTATTGGCTAGCACGCCGCGGCCGGTGCGCTGCACCATAACGGAAGCCCCGGGAATAACTTTGCCGGTTGCTGCCTCTGATACAGAGCCCGTCACCCGGATCTGCGCTGCGGCGGGCACTGTCAGCCATAGCCCCAGAAATAATAGCATTACCAGCCCTGGCCGGCTGGCCCTAGCACTTATCAAAGCAAAAATATCCGCTACTAGCATAAGGAAACGCAACCGCAAGGTAGCCAACTACCGAGCCAAAAGCAGCGCCTGGCGTTGCATGACTTACATATCTTAGATGAGCCGGCCAATTGTGTCGACGAAACCCACGGGTGAGTTTTCGCAACGTGCACAAAAAAAGCCCACACCATAAATGGCGTGGGCTTTTTTACTGAGCTTAGGAAAAGCGGGTTATTTAATGACGCTTTTGTCCCCGTCTTCTGGCTTGTCCTTCACGGTGCCGTCATCGGCATCCATTTTGGTTTTGTTGCCTTCAGCATCTTTCATTTTCACGTCACCGTCGGACTTTACTTTGATTTTCGAGCCGTCATCGTACTTGGTTTTCGATTTGGCATCAGCGTCCATCGTGTTGTCCGTCGAAGACGACGAAGCCGAGGTGCTCATGTCCGAGTCATCCATGTAGTTGTTGTCGTAGTACGCTACCCGGTTGGTTTCGTACTGCTCATACATGGTAGGATCAGGAAATACCTGCTTCAACTCCAGATCTGAGTTATCGTAAACGGTGCGCATTTCAGCGGCCATACCAGTGGTATCAGCGGCGTACTTCTGCTGCACCTCGCCCAGGCGCTTGCCACGGGTTACATACACGGTGCGCACTTTGGTACGGGTGGCATCGTCCAGCTTCATTTTGGCGGCTACGTCGGCGGCAATGCGGTCAGCGCGGCGCTCAATGGCCTCGTCGGAGTAAGCCTGCGTGGTGGTGGTAGTGGTAGTAGTGGTGGTAGCGGCGCCATCCATGTTGGTGGTGGCCGTTTCCGTGGTTTTCTCCTGCGAGCAGGATGCCATAGTGAGGGCAACGCCGCACGACAGCATGAACAAGGTCTTTTTCATGAGTTTAAGTTTAGGTGGGAGGGGAGGGAGAGTCAAAAATTGGATTTGGCGCATATACGAGTCGGTTCTCTGCACGGTTGCCGAAGCCCTATATAGGACAATAAAAAACCACCGGCTGCCAGGCCGGTGGTTTTAGAGAAGTTGCACAGGAGGCGCCGGTATTTACGCGCGCTGCAGCTCGAATACGGTGATTTCGGGGAGGAAGCCCACCCGGCCCGGATAGCCCAGAAAACCCAGGCCGGTATTCACATATAAATATTGCTGACCGCGCTGGTACAGGCCAGCCCATTCCTTGTAAGCATACTGTACGGGGCTCCACTTAAAGCCTGGCAAATTCACGCCAAACTGCATCCCATGGGTATGGCCGGAAAGGGTCAGGTCGATGTCGGGGTAGTTTACCACCTGCGCATCCCAGTGGGAAGGGTCGTGGGAGAGCAGGATTTTGAAGGGCGCCTCTTGCGAGCCGGCGTGGGCCTGGGCCAGGTTACCGTACTTGGGAAAGCGCATTTGCGCGCCCCAGTTCTGCACGCCCAGCACGGCTATTTTCTCGCCGTTGCGCTCAATCTGATGATGCTCGTCCATGAGCAGGCGCCAGCCAATTTTAGCGTGATTGTTCATCAGACGCTGCAAATTGGCGCGCTTAGCTTCCGGTGATTCCCACTCCACGTAGTCGCCGTAGTCATGGTTACCCAGGATGGAGAAAATAGGCAGCTCAGACTGAATCTGCGCCAGGGTATCAATATGCTCTTCCACCTCCGTGGCCACATTATTCACCAGGTCGCCAGTCATGAACACCAGGTCGGCCTTTTGCGCATTAATCATCCGCACGGCCCGCTGCAACGGTTCTTTTGATTGAAAAGAGCCCGTGTGCAGGTCTGAAATCTGCAGGATTTTGAAGCCGTGGAAAGAGGCCGGCAGGTTAGGAAAGCGTAGCGTCACGCGCTTCACCTGGTAGTCGGTGGCGCCTTTGGCCATGCCCCACACCAGGGAAATAAAAGGCAGGCTACCTACTACCAAAGCCAGTCGGCTTAGGAACTCGCTGCGGGAGATAAGGCCATTGGATGTCCCACTAGGCTGGGTAATGGAGCGCACGGCCAGTAAGCCCATCCGATATAGGTCTTCGGGCAACAGGAAAACCAATATCACCAGCTTAGTAGCCAGGAAAATAACCGGCAGGCTGCCCAGATAGGTTTTGAAAGAGGCGGGAGATGAGTGCCGGGTTATCATGGCCCAGGTAGCCAGAGCCCAAACCGTGGCCGTAAGAACCCAGTAGCCAATTGCTGCGGCCCGGCGGGCACCCGGAGAAGCATGTTGTAGCACCGTGCGCACGGCCTGGAAGCCATACCACTCGGCTAATACAAACAGGGCAAGGAAGAGAAGGGTAATGAGTAGTCGAGACATATCGGGGTGTAAAACTCAGCCGGCCGGAAATAGTTCAGGGCTTGCCGCATGCATACAGACGTAGAAACCGGGTTTTTACTTTATTTTCCCGCTGGTATATCTAGTCTATGCAAGTATGGCAGTGAAAGATGAATTAACAACCCCAGGGGCCGCCGAAGCCGCCCCCGTGCGCTATGAAACACCTGCTTCCTTCAGCATCAAAAGCTGGGCCGAAGAAGACCGCCCCCGCGAAAAGCTCCTGCAGAAAGGTCGCGCCGCCCTCTCCGATGCTGAGCTGATGGCCATTTTGCTGGGCTCCGGCACCGCCAAACTCTCGGCCGTGGACGTTTCCAAGCTGATTCTGGCTGCCGTGAACAATGACCTGAATGCCCTGGCCCGACTTTCCGTGAAAGAGCTCATGCGTCATAAAGGCATCGGCGAAGCCAAAGCTATAACCATTGTGGCAGCCCTGGAGCTGGGCCGCCGGCGCAAAGAAGCGGCCACCTCCCAGCGCACCACCATCACCTGCTCCACGGATATTTATAACCTAGTGCGCCCCAACCTGCAGGATTTACCACACGAGGAATTCTGGGTGATTCTGCTGAACCGGGCCAACGTGGTGATGCGCAAAACCAGCATCAGCAGTGGCGGCGTGGCCGGCACCGTCGCTGACCCCAAGCTCATTTTCAAAGAGGCCTTGGAACAGCTGGCCTCCTCCATTATTCTGGTGCATAACCACCCCAGCGGCAACCGCAGCCCCTCCGCCGCCGATATTGCCCTCACCCGCAAAGTGAAAGAAGCCGGCCAATTTCTGGACCTTCCCATACTCGACCACTTGATTTATACTGACCTGGGTTATTACAGCTTTGCGGATGAGGGTATGTTATAGGGCGATAAATAGCAAATCAGTTATTCTGAGGCCCTGATAACTTTAAATACGGGCCTCCCCTTTTAGGAGTATCGCGGCTCCCTTTTCATTTTCTATTTCAATTAACGACAGGTCGGGAAACTGTTTGAGCCACATGGCAACCGTTGCCTTATCCTGTTCCCGATTATAGTCATCGACTACTATTATAGCATTGGGCGCTAGTTTAGCGTATAGCAGCGGCAATGCAGGGTACCGGGCATTATTTTGGGTATTTCCGGGGGGGCCATCTACTACAAGCAGGTTTATTTCAGGAAGTCGGGCAACCATATCTGCGTACCATATCCATTGTTGTTGCCCTAGGGGAATGGGAGTTAAAGGCGCATGGATGAATTCTATATATCCATCCAATTGGTGCGCCTCTGCATTTCGGGCAGTAATAGCAAGAAAGGCCTGATCATGATCAATAGAATAAAGCTTACCAAAGCCGTTTTTCTCCAGAGCATAGCCGCTATATAATGTGGATACGCCACTGCCCAGTTCTACTACTGTCTGGGGTTTGTGCGTGAGGATATTATTAACAATCAGTCGTAAAAAATCAGGGGAAGCGGCCCAGCCCCGGGTAGGAGGTAGGGGCAATCGGGTGGAGAGGGGAGAAAGTATAGTTATAAGGGCTTCTGCATTCTGATAATCAAGACGGTTTGCTTGAATAACAGCGCTTGCCTGTTGGGTAATTAGGTGTTGAAGACGTATATATAGCCCATATATAAAGAGTATTGTAATCCAAAAAAACAGGACTAATATAATAAGGTCAGGTAGCCTCGGAATGTATTTTCCATCAGTGAAAGCAACTACTGTCAGCAACAAAGCGCATAGAAAGGCCGCTTGCCTTCCAGAAATTGACGTGAAATTGCGAGCCATACCTTTTGCTTTAATGTAATCCTTTAATGAAGACACCATATTTTATTTGTAATAGTTTAGGAGTGTAAAATAGATTTTTTTAAGCATTTGCCACATTCAGTATCAAATATTTATAGGTAATACTTACGCTTGTGCCCGACTATGCTTGCGCAAACCTAATTGGGTATGATACTATACAAATAAGCCCCAACCGGAAGCCTCTTAGTAGAATAAGAGGCTTTCGGTTGGGGCTTATTTGTATAGTAGGCTAATTAGTACCGGCTCCGCCTAACAGGCTTCTTCTTATCACCGGAGCTAAGCCAGAGGATAGTACCCGCCGTAACGGCCGTAAAGGCGGCCAGCTTTAGTACCAGCGTTTGGGGGCTGTGTTTCCACTCGGCTTTGTAGCCTTTCTCCACAAAAATGTTGGGCACGGTGCCGTGGGCGAAGTCATCCAAAATGCCTTCCACCACATTCACTTTGTCAGCCATCAGCAGCGGAAGCCAGTGCAGGTAGCTGTTTTCGCTGTATTTGAACGCGAACCGCCGAATCACGCCGCTCAGGCCGGAAGGGGGCACCGAGTTGCCGACCACGGCCGTGTAGTCGGGCCGCTCGATGGAGTGCAGCACCTCGCGGTCGAGGACCTGTTGGGTGGGCCGTACCCAGGAGCGGCCGTCGTGTTCTTCGCCAGTCCTATGCCGGTTCGGATAGGTGGGCTCGTTTTTGGGGTCGTTATCGATGCCCCAGCCGGGGATGTGGGCAAAGTCTTTTGCTGTCTTTTTCATGATGCGCGGCTTAGCTATTGGCGGTTGGGGGAATGAGCACGGGCTTGATGATGTTGTCAAGCTTGGCCGAGAACATACGGTAGCCGTCGGCCACTTCCTCCAGCGGGATTCGGTGCGTAATCAGCTCGCTGGGTTTGAGGATGCCGTTCATGACGTGGTCAATCAGGCGGGGCAGGTGGCGCTTCACAGAGGCCTGGTTGCCACGCATGGTGATGCCCTTGTTTATCATGTTGCCAATGGGCACCAGGTTATCGGTGGGGCCGTACACGCCCACAATGGATACTACGCCGCCTTTGCGCACCGAGTTGATGGCCCAGTGCAGCGCCGTGGCCGAGCCGGCCTGCAGCAGCAGCTTGCGCCCGGTGATGGTTTGCATGGCATTGCCAGCTGCCTCGGCCCCCACTGCGTCGATGCAGGCATCGGCACCAATCCAGTCGGTGGTTTTCTTGAGGAACATCACCGGGTCGTCCATGTCGCTTTCGAAGTTGTAGGCTTCGCACTTGGCGAAATTCTTGGCGAATTCGAGTCGGTAGTCTTCTTTGTCGATGATGATGACGCGGCCGGCGCCAAACAGCCAGCAGCACCGCGCCGCCATGATACCCACCGGGCCCGCGCCAAACACCACCACCGTGTCGCCGGGCTGAATGCCGGCCATTTCAGCGGCCTGGTAGCCGGTCGGGGTGATGTCAGTGAGCAGCACGGCATCGTCGAGGCTCATGCCTTCCGGAATCAGCGTGGGACCGAAGTTGGCGTATGGCACCCGCGCGTACTCGGCCTGGCCACCGTTGTGGCCACCCCCCGTGTGCGCATACCCTAAGAAGCCGCCCACGGCCGTGGCCTCGGAGTTAGATTCGTGGCAGTTGCCGAACATGCCCTGCTTACAGAAAATACAGCGCCCGCAGGCAATGTTGAACGGCACCATTACCCGGTCGCCCACTTTTACATTGGTTACCTCGGAGCCAATCTCTACGATTTCGCCAACAAATTCATGCCCAAACGTCATACCGACGCGGGTATCTGGCACGTTGCCATTGTATAAGTGCAAGTCTGACCCGCAAATACAGGTGCGCAGTATGCGGACAATCGCATCCTCGGGATGCTTGATTTCGGGCATGGGTTTCTGCACGGCACGAACCCTTTTAGGGCCCCTGAAGTCCATTGCTAACATAAGATTGTGCTTTAAGGGTACATGTATGAAAAAACCCTGGCTGGGCCAATTCTGAAACAATCCAATAACTGCGATACCTGACAAGGGAGTTAACTAGTACTGCATTAAAATCCTAAAGTTTCATGATGTTGTTTTATTCTTCCTGAATCCGTATTTATACGGATGAGGTTTGGGGGAAAACTGTTAGCTATGGGGCAGGAGTAAGTGCCGATCAAAGGAAGCTTAGCGCAGGCGCTTTGCTTCGCTAGTCGTGGCGGATAGTGTCCCTGCTAAGATCGACAGCACAAGCGTTAGCGCCCGTTCCTACCTTTGCGGCATGCGCGTTAACTCTAAACTCCTCATCGGCCTCGGTCTACTGCTGATCCTGGGCTATTTTCTCCAGGATATCGTCTTCAACGACAACGACTATTTCCTGCGCCTGCGCAAAGCCCGCCAGGAAAAGAATGCCAGCTTCCGCCGGGCTACCGGTTCCCCCCTGGATCAAAAGCAGCGCGACGGCTTCGACAGCCTGCGCTATTACTCCCCCGATAAAGCTTACCGCGTAGAGGCCCAACTGGAGCGCTTCACGCAGCAGGATACCGTGCTCATGCCCCTCACCGATGGCAAAGCCGACAAGTATCTGCGCTGGGGCCGCGCCGCCTTTGAGGTAAACCAGCAACCCCAGCAGCTGACCCTGTTTTTGAAAGCCGACGGCCAGGACTCCACGCTCTTTATCCCCTTCACCGATAAAACCAATGGCTTTAGCACCTACGGTGGCGGCCGCTACCTTGATGCGGCCCTACCCGCTGCTGATTCTAAAGAAATCGAACTGGACTTCAACCTGGCTTATAACCCCTACTGCGCCTATAATAATGGCTACGCCTGCCCCGTGCCACCAGCCGATAACCGCCTAGCCGTAGAAATCAGAGCCGGGGAGCAGGACTTCCACGACCACTCTACCCACGAGTAAGCAAGCACAAAGAGCCACTTGCTGACTCCTACACTTAGGCTGTAACCCGCCGCCCCAAATCCTTACCTTTGCCTCGTCTGGCGGGCTTCTGGCCCCACACCTGGCAACTGAACACTGGCATCTGACTCATGAAAATATCCCTCGACTGGCTCCGCACGCTTATCCCCACCGACAAACCCGCCGAGGAAATCGGGCAGCTGCTCACGGGCTCCGGGCTGGAGGTAGAAGGCATTGAGGAGCTGGAAAGCATCCCCGGCGGCCTGCGTGGCCTGGTGCTGGGCACCGTGCTCACCTGCGAAAAACACCCCGACGCCGACAAGCTCAGCCTGACTACGGTAGATGTAGGCGACGAAACCCCGCGCCAGATTGTTTGCGGCGCCGCCAACGTGCGCACCGGTCTAAAAGTAGTGGTGGCTCTGGAAGGCGCTACCCTTTACCCGGCTCAGGGCGAACCATTCAAAATCAAGAAGTCCAAAATCCGCGGCGCCGCTTCGGAAGGCATGATTTGCGCCGAAGACGAAATTGGTCTGGGTACCTCGCACGCCGGCATTATGGAGCTGGATACCGAACTGCCCAACGGCACGCCCGCCGCCGACTACTTCGGCCTGGGTTCTGATTCAGTTTTCGAAATTGGCCTGACACCGAACCGCGCCGATGCCGCCTCGCACTATGGTGTGGCCCGCGAGCTACGCGCCCTGCTGCGCCAGCCCTGCCACCTACCCGATATCAGCCAGTTCCACGCGCCGGCCAAGGCAGAGCGGAACATTGCTGTGGTGATTGAAGACACCGAGGCCAGCCCACGGTATGCCGGGCTGCTGCTGGAAAACGTGCAGGTTGGTCCGTCGCCGGAATGGCTGCAGCGCCGTTTGCGCAGCATTGGTCTGTCGCCCATTAATAATGTGGTAGACGTCACCAATTTCGTACTGCACGAGTTGGGTCAGCCCCTGCACGCCTTCGATGCCGACCAGATAACGGGTAATAAAATCCGCGTGAAGCGCGCCGAAGCCGGGGAGAAGTTCACAACTCTGGATGGCACTGAGCGCACTTTGAAAGGCGAAGACCTTGTTATTGCGGATACCAATGGTCAGCCCATGGCGTTGGCCGGTGTATTCGGCGGCAAAACCTCCGGTGTTTCCGAGCAGACTACTCGCGTATTTCTGGAAAGCGCGTATTTCCAGCCCGCTGCCGTGCGCAAAACCGGCCAGACGCACCAGCTCAAAACGGATGCCTCCTTCCGTTTTGAGCGCGGCACTGATCCTCACATGGTGCTGATTGCCCTGAAGCGTGCCGCTTTGCTCCTGCAGGAAGTGGCCGGCGCCACGGTTGCTGCGCCCATCGTAGATGAGTACCCGAACCACATCGGCCACACCATGGTGCGCCTGCGCCTGCCGCGGGTGGAAAAGCTGGTAGGCCAGTTTATTGCTCCGGAGCGCATCCGCCAGATTCTGACCGATCTGGATATTCTGATTGCGGAGGAAGGTAAGGACCAAGGCGGACACGCCGAGTGGATTCTATCGGTGCCGCCGCATAAGGTGGATGTGACCCGTGAGGCCGATATTATTGAAGAAATTCTGCGCATTTACGGCTACAACCACGTGGCCCTGCGCCCGCATAACTCCGCTTCGTTCCTGGCGCAGTTCCCGAATCCTGATCCGGAAATTATCCGGCAGAACACCGCCCGCTTGCTCAGCGGCCAGGGTTTTTCGGAAATCATTACCAACTCCATTACCAACTCGGCTTACTTTGAGAAGGAGGGAGAGCCGGCTGAAGAACTGGTACGCCTGCTCAACTTCAACAGTGCCGAGCTGAACGTTATGCGCCCCGCCATGCTGTTCAGCGGGCTGGAGGTGGTGCGCTACAACGTAAACCGCCGCCAGCGTGAACTGAAGCTGTATGAGTTCGGGAAAACCTACCGCCAGAAAGCCGGTGGCCAGTACGAAGAGCAGAACAAGCTGGTGATTTATCTCACGGGCAACACCGCCGCCGAAACCTGGCAGCAGAAGTCGGACAAGTCTTCGTTCCACCAGCTGGCCGGAGCCGTGCAGCAGGTGCTGGCTTCGCTGGGCTTTGCCACGCCCACCTCGCAACCGGTGCAGCACCCCTACCTGGCGGGCGGCCTCACGCTGCTGGCCCAAAACCAGCCCGTAGCGCAGGTAGGCGCCGTATCGGCGGCGGTGCTGAAGCGTATGGACGTAAGCCAGCCCGTGTGGTATGCCGAGCTGGACTGGGACTGGCTGATGCGCAAGTACAAGAACACGCTGGTGGCCCGCGAGCTGCCCAAGTTCCCGGAAGTGCGCCGTGACCTGTCCCTGGTAGTCGATAAAACCGTCACTTTTGACCAGCTGCAGCAGATTGCCCGCCGCACGGAGAAGAAACTACTCCAACAGGTAAATGTGTTTGACGTGTATGAGGGCGACAAACTAGGCGCCGACAAGAAGTCATATTCCGTGAGCTTCCTGCTGCAGGACCCCACCCAAACCCTCACCGACCAGGCTATTGATGGCGTGATGCAGCGGCTCATTCAGCAGTTTGAGCAGCAGGCCGGGGCCCTCATTCGGAAGTAAAGGTTGAGTCCTGGCTGGATAGTACCCGGCTCATCAGCTAGATAATATTTATAGTCTGATGCGCCGGGCACTATAAAGTTCGCGCTACATCTTTACCTTCACCTCTTCCATCAACGAATAAAAATGGCCTCCACTCAGCAGCTTGCTCAACTCGACCGCCTGGAGCGGCAGGTAACCACGTTAGTGGCTGCCTATCAGCAGTTGCGCGAGGAGCTGGCCGATGCCCAAACCACCATCCAGCAGCTGCGTGCCGACGTGCGCGACCGGGAGCGGCAGTTGAAGGATTTCCAGAATCAGGAGAATATTACTAAACTTGTACATACCATAGCAGGGGAACCTGCCAATGCAACAGAGCTAAAACAGCGACTCAACGAATACATCCGCGAGATAGATAAGTGCCTTGCCTATTTGAGGGAGTAAAACACCATCAACCTACCGCCTACTGATACTCATGTCCGACTTATCCATCAAAATCCGCGTTGCCGACCGGGATTATCCTATGCGGGTAACCCCCACGGAAGAGGAGCGTCTGCGTATGGCAGGCCGGCTGCTCAACGACCGGATCCGGGAATTTCGCGAACAGTACGGCATCCAGGACAAGCAGGACTTGTTGGCCATGATTGCCTTATCCACCATGGCTGACCGCCTGAAGGTCAGTAAGGAGAAGGACGGCACCGACGCAGCGCTGACGGAGCGCCTGTCGCGCCTGGACCAGCTGCTTTCCTCGCTCGTGCTCGACTAAGAGCCGGGCGTTTGGCCGAACAATCGGTTCGGTTGCAACGGGCTTTCGCTAAGCCGGTTGTGCTGTTGTAGTGGCATTCTTTTGCTGTGGCTTTGTTCTTTATTTCAAAAACCATAGCCATGCCCGACATTTTGTATATCGTGGTGGCAGCCGTAGTAGCGTTAGCCCTGGGCGTCTTTATCGGACGACAGCTGGCTGGCAAAGCCCGGCAGGACCACGAGGCCAACGCTAAAGCCCGCGCCCAGCAATTGCTGGAGGAGGCTGAAGCCAAGGCCAACCGCATCCGCGACGAGCGGATCCAACAGTCGAAAGACAAGTTCCGCAACCTCAAACAGGAGTTTGAGCAGGAGAGCCGCCGCCAAAAGCAGGCCCTCGACCAGGAGTTGGTGGAGCGCCGCGCCGCCGTAGTAGAGCAGGAGCAAAGCATTAAAAAGCTGAGCGAAACCACGCAAAAACAGCTGGAACAGCTGCAACGCAAGGAAAAAGACCTCGATACCACCCGCGAAAAAATTGAAACTCAGGCGCAGCAACTGCGCGAGAAACTGGAAGGCCAGGAAGAGCGCCGCCAGCAGGCCCATGATGCCCAGATAGCCAAACTGCAGCAGAAAGAGCACGACGCTGAAACCAAGCTGCAGCAAGTGCAGCAGCAGCTGGAAACGATTTCGGGCCTGACGGCCGCCGAAGCCCGTGAGCAGCTGGTGGAGTCGCTGAAGAATGAAGCCCAGATTCAGGCGTCCAGCTACATCAAAGATGTGGTGGCCCAGAGCAAGCTCACCGCTACCAAAGATGCCAAGAAAGTGGTGCTGGAAACTATTCAGCGCACCGCGGCCGAGCACGCCATTGAAAACTGCGTCTCTATCTTCAACATCGAATCAGACGATGTGAAGGGCAAGATTATCGGCCGGGAAGGTCGTAATATCCGCGCCCTGGAAGCCGCTACGGGTGTCGAGATTATTGTGGATGATACGCCCGAGGCTATTATCATTTCCGGTTTTGATCCGGTGCGCCGCGAGGTAGCTCGTCTGTCGCTGCACTTGCTGGTAAAGGATGGCCGCATTCACCCGGCCCGCATTGAGGAGATTGTGGCCAAAACCCGCAAGAACATTGATGAGGAAATCGTTGAAATCGGCGAGAAAACCATCATCGACCTCGGCATTCATGGCCTGCACCCCGAGCTGATTAAGATGGTAGGTCGCATGCGCTTCCGCTCATCTTACGGCCAGAACCTGCTCCAGCACTCCCGCGAAGTAGCCAACCTCTGCGCCACCATGGCCGCCGAGCTGGGCCTGAACGTGAAGCACGCTAAACGTGCCGGACTGCTGCACGACATCGGTAAAGTAAGCACCGAGGAGCCCGAGCTGCCCCACGCCATTCTGGGCATGGAGATGGCCAAGAAATACAAGGAGCACCCCGACGTGGTAAACGCCATTGGCGCCCACCACGATGAAATTGAGATGACGGCCATGATTTCGCCGCTGGTGCAGGCTTGCGACGCCATTTCCGGCTCGCGCCCCGGCGCCCGCCGCGAGATGATGGAAAGCTACATCAAGCGCTTAAAGCAGCTGGAAGAAACCGCCGTTTCGTTTGAAGGTGTGCTGCAGTGCTACGCCATTCAGGCCGGCCGCGAGTTGCGCGTAATGGTAAACGCCGACAACGTAACCGACGACCGCGCCCAGGAGCTGAGCTACGAAATCTCGCAGAAAATCGAGAAGGAAATGCAATACCCCGGCCAGATCAAGATTACGGTTATCCGGGAAATGCGCGCCGTGGCTTACGCTAAGTAAAACGGCGAAACTGTATTCCATTAAAAGCCTCCGCAGCGTTAGTTGCGGAGGCTTTTTGTTGCTGAGTGTAGAAATTTTATTTCGTGACCAGCCAGGTTTCAGTAAAGGTATATTTTCTTAAAGTACCACCGAATGCGTAGCGCTCAACTTTATTATACTGAAGCACCTTCCCATCATTGATTATGATATAAAGTGTATCTCTCTTCCTACCACCGTTTAACTCAATTTTATGATAATCATCAAGAAACCGCCACTTAGAAGTATAAGATTGAATTTCAGATGAGTCACACTTCGTTTCACCATTGCCATGAATAAAGTCTCCGTTTGAACTATATCTATCAATGTCGTCTCTTACGCATTCCATTTTATAGAAAGCAAGATCATTAAACAGATCTGTTATCAGTTTCCCATCTTCTCTAGGCACCTCCGGTGTTACGGTAAGGGCTGTTCGGATATAGTTCTTATCAATTAGGTTTTTCCTGGCTTGTTCGGCTGGTGAGACATCATCTTTTGAACAGCCTGATAGCACCAATAAAGCACTGTAGATAGGCAGAAAGTAGAGACTGGGCTTCATTAATAACTGGTTGGGATAATGCTGCAGATAAGTTGTTGGGAGCTTAGTGTCTTCTGTGCTTTAGTCTATGCTTATACAGGTAGGGTAGAGACTAGGTAACATCATGCTGTAGGCTGATGGACGTACCCATATTCTCTATATCTTACCTTGGTTAAGAAAGATATCCATGTGTCAGATTGTAGCTACATGTCTAAATTATTATCCTCCGTTGTGCTCTGTGCGGTACTCGCTTCCGTTTCAACTGGCTGCAGTATTTATGCACCTATGTTGCCTATTGCGCCCGTGTTGCGGGATAAAAATCAGGCCGAAGTAGCGGCAGCAGTGCACATTAATGGACGTATACAGGGTAATATAGCCTATTCGCCAATCCGGCATTTATTGCTAACAACGGCTGGAAGTTACCAGGAAAGAGGATCTACTGAGGACACAACTCATTTTTATAATCGTCAATACGAAGTAGGGCTTGGTAGTTATTGGCCGGTAGCTAAATCCTGGTTGTTCAGCGGGCAATTGGGTTATGGTCAAGCTGAAAGCCAACGGGGCTTTAAAGGAATAAGAAATTTTCTGGTGTCGGATCCAGGTTACGATAAGTATAAAACCCATTACAACAAGTTTTATGGGCAGGTAGCGGCCTCTGTGGATATAAAAAGAGTAACCCTGGGACTTTCATACCGTCGCACCTGGATAGATTTCAAGTCGCTTACCTATAATGGCGAAGCACTGCCTTTTCGCCGCATGATCCGGGATGAGCCTATGTTTTTACTTCGTACCGGTATCAACCGCCAAACAGCCTCTTTTCTGAAGCTACAGGCTACACTGGGTTGCTCCTTTAATTCGGGTAATGGATTAGATAACTCTGATGATTTATTGAACCGGCATAGAGTACATATACGGGAAGATATGCTCACTTACAGCATAGGGCTAATCTTTCACCCACACTATCTGCCAAAGCGCACTGAGTAGGGGAATATTTCTGGAAGGAAGGAGACAGTTGTCAACAATCCGGGTCATTCACTTCTGCTTTAGATATCGGAAGACGTTGTTCAAACCTTCTGCCCAGGTGGGATGCGCAAACACCATATCCTGCAGTTGCTGATACCGTAGCCGACCGGCCATAGCCAGCTGGAACATGGCCATGATTTCGCCGCCTTGCTCACAGAAGATGGCGGCTCCCAGAATACGGTCGTTCTTATCCACCAGTACTTTCCAGAAACCCGTAGTCTGTCCGGTTTCACGGGCACGCCCAATGGTTTTCACGGGCAGTTTGGCCACGCGGTAGGCAATGCCCTGCTCCCGCGCCTGTTGCTCTGAGAGGCCAATGCGCCCCAACTGCGGATGTGTAAAGATAACATAGGGCAGAGGGCGGTTTTTGGTGGAACGGCGCTGGCCAAGCAGCAGGTTGTTGCGCACTACCCGGTAGTCGTCGTAGCTGATGTGGGTGAACTGAGGGCCGCCGTGTACGTCTCCGAGGGCATAAATGCCACGCGCACTGGTTTGCAGACGGCTATTTACCTGAATGTAGCCGTTGTCATCGGTTTTGATCCCGGCTGCTGACAGGCCCAGATCATCCGTATTGGGCTGGCGGCCAGTGGCTACCAGCAGGTGGGTGCCTTTGATGCGGCGCTGTCCGGTGTGGGCTTGTGCAGTTACCGTAATGGCACCATCCTTTTCTGGCTGTGAAACCCGATGCGCCTTGGCACCGAGCACGAACTCAATACCCGTTGCTTCCAGCATATGCTGCATTGCCTCACTGACATCCGTATCCTCATGCCCCAGCAAATGACTGCCGGAGTCAATAACAGTAACGCGGCTGCCAAAGCGCCGAAACATATACCCAAACTCTACGCCGATATAGCCGCCACCCAGAATGACGAGGTGCTCTGGTAACTCCCGCAGATCCAGCAATTGAGTTGGGGTGAGGTAGCTGGTCGTCAGCAAGCCTTCTACCTCAGGAATGGCGGCCCGTGTGCCGGTATTGATAAAAATAAGCGGGGCCGTAATTTCCTGCTGTACCGTGCCGCCACTCATCACTTCTACCGTGTGTGCCCCCGTGAAGGCAGCGTGCCCGTGCAGTACTCGGATGTTGGGGTGCTCGGGGGTAAGGTTGTGCTGCACGCCTGCCCGCGTTTTTTCAATAATGGCGTCTTTGCGGTCCATAGCCCCTGCCAGATCCAGCTGCGGGCTGCCTCCCTTAACGCCATAGGATGCGGCATTCCGAATCTGCTGCATCCGCTCCGCAGAGGTAAGCAGGGCTTTGGTTGGCGAGCAGCCAAAGTTGATGCAGGAGCCCCCAAGCAGGTGCCGCTCTACTAGAACGACTTTCTTTCCAGCATCGGCCAGGGCGCCAGCCAGCGGGTTGCCAGCCTGGCCGGAGCCAATAATCAGCGCGTCGCAGGAAATGCGTTGCAGAGCCATAAGCAGGGGAGCAGAAGTGGCAGAAGGTACAAATGATCCTTGCAATACGGTCCAGCTTTTGCGGCGGCCACACAACGAAACGGGCTTTTCGTCGTTGTGCCCCATATCATGGCCCTTGTTCAGCTTATGCCTACTTCCTTACGCGTCCTGTTTTCTATTTCCCTGTTGGGACTGGCTAGCTGCCGGTCTATGTACTTCCCGCCTGCGCCCAATGCCCCTATGCTTACCCAGCAGGGAGAGTTTAGCGGCGGAGCACACGTCAATTTTCAGGGAAATTTCACGGCCCAGGGCGCTTATGCCGTTACGAATGGGTTGGGTGTCATCGGCACCGCTTCCTTCCTGCACACCGACAAAAAGCGCAAAGCCATTGACCATGATTTTGGTGAGCTGGGCGCTGGTTATTTTACCCGCCTCGGTGACCACCGCGTGATTGAAGGCTACGCCGGCTACGGTTTTGGCACCAGCCACCGCACCGAGCGTAATGGTGATGGCGACATCACGGAGCGCCTCGATGCCAAGCTGGAAAAGGTATTCGTGCAGGTGAACTATAGCTCCAAGGACAGCAAAGTGGTGCGGGCGCTGGGCCGCGAATGGCCCGTGAGCTACGGCACAGCTCTGCGCGTGAGCTTCATGAACATGTATGACTTCAAGCTGAACAGCGAACCTGGCCCCAACGAAAAGAATATCTTACTGGAACCCATTACCTGGACGCGCGTGCAGCTGGCCGGTCCCTTGCAGTTTCAATTCATTAGCGGCAGCAACTTTGGCCTACGCCACCGCAAATACATGAAGGCTTCTAACTCCGTCTTCAATTTTGGAATGCTGGTGAATATTGGCGGGCAGCCGGGCAAGCGGTAACAAAATAAGCTCAACATAACGTACGGCTATATATCAGCCACAACAAAAAAGCCCCGACTCACGCCGGGGCTTTTTCTATTTACTCGAAAGCAATAAAGCTTACGCTTCTACTTTTTCGCCTTGCAGTACACGCAGCATCGTGTCGCCAATTTCTGCGGGTGAGTCCACTACGTGGATGCCGCATTCGCGCATGATGGCCATTTTAGCGGCTGCCGTGTCATCGGCACCGCCTACGATAGCACCGGCGTGGCCCATGCGGCGACCGGGAGGTGCCGTTTGGCCGGCAATAAAGCCAACCACGGGCTTCTTGTTGCCGGTTTCTTTAATCCAGCGAGCCGCTTCGGCTTCCATGCCGCCGCCAATTTCGCCAATCATGACGATGCCCTCCGTTTCGGGGTCGTTCATGAGCATTTCTACAGCTTCTTTGGTGGTGGTGCCAATGATGGGGTCACCGCCAATGCCGATGGCCGTGGTCTGGCCCAGGCCGGCTTTGGTGAGCTGGTCCACGGCTTCGTACGTCAGGGTGCCCGACTTAGACACGATGCCTACGCGGCCTTTCTGGAAAATGAAACCGGGCATGATGCCTACTTTGCACTCGCCGGCCGTCATCACGCCGGGGCAGTTTGGCCCAATCATGCGCAGGCCGTCGCGGCCTTTCAGGTATTCCTTTACCGCAATCATATCCTTAGTCGGAATGCCTTCGGTGATGGTGACGATAACTTTAATGCCGGCGTCAGCTGCTTCCATAATAGCATCAGCAGCAAAAGCTGGTGGCACGAAGATGATGCTGGTATCGGCGCCGGTTTTCTCTACGGCCTCGGCCACGGTGTTGAACACGGGGCGCTCCAGGTGCTGGGTACCACCTTTGCCGGGCGTTACGCCGCCCACCACGTTGGTGCCGTACTCAATCATCTGCTGGGCGTGGAACGAGCCTTCGGAGCCGGTAAAGCCCTGCACAATCACTTTAGAATCCTTGTTGACCAGAACACTCATAAGAAGTGGGGTTTGCGGAAAATGCGGGTTGAGGGTGGGAGGTTGCCACGGACGAAAGCCAACGGCGGGGCAAAAGTAGCCATTTTTGGGGGCGCGGCAAGCTGCTTACGGATTCGGCGGCCGGTAGATAGGGCGCTGAGGTATCGGAAAACGAAAATGACGGTCCAAACCCTTGGTACTGCGCAGTAATAGCTACTGCATGTATTAAGAATAGGATGTAGGAGCTCGGCAGCAGAGGCTACCAAGGCAAATCCGTACCTTTGCAGGCTTCCCACTCAAAACTGCTTATCTCTTACGCATGTACCTGAATCATATCATTGAGGCCGTTGGCAACACTCCGCTGGTGAAACTCAATAAAGTCACGGATGGTATTAAAGGCACCATTCTGGCCAAGGTGGAATATTTTAACCCCGGCAACTCGGTGAAAGACCGGATGGCCATTAAAATGGTGGAGGACGCCGAAAAGGCCGGCCTGCTGAAACCCGGTGGCACCATCATTGAAGGTACCAGCGGCAACACCGGCATGGGTCTGGCGCTGGTGGCCATTGCCAAAGGCTACAAGTGCATCTTTGTGATGAGCGACAAGCAGAGCAAGGAAAAGCAGGATATTCTGCGGGCCGTGGGTGCAGAGGTAGTGGTATGCCCTGTAGATGTAGCCCCCGAAGACCCTCGTTCTTATTACTCCGTAGCCCGTCGGCTAAGCCAGGAAACGCCGAATTCATTTTACCCCAACCAATACGATAACCTCTCCAACGCGGCGTCCCACTACGAAACTACCGGCCCCGAAATCTGGAATAGTACCGATGGGCAGATTACCCATCTGGCGGCGGGCGTAGGTACGGGCGGCACTATCTGCGGCACGGCTAAATACCTGAAGGAGCGTAATCCAGGCATCGTTACAGTCGGTTTGGATACTTATGGCTCCGTGTTTAAAAAGTATAAGGAAACAGGTATCTTTGATGAAAACGAAATTTATTCCTACAAAACGGAAGGAATAGGGGAGGATATTCTTCCCAAGAACGTTGACTTTGATCTGATAGACCAGTTTATCAAAGTAACTGACCAGGATGCCGCGCTTATGACGCGCCGCCTGGCCAAAGAAGAAGGCCTCTTTGTAGGCTGGTCCTGTGGCTCGGCAGTGCATGGGGCATTAGAATATGCCAAAGAGCACTTGAAAGAGGCAGACACCATGGTTATCATTCTGCCAGACCATGGCACCCGCTACCTCGGAAAAGTCTACAACGACGACTGGATGCGCGAGCAAGGTTGGTTGTAGAATCCCATTTTCCCTGTTTGCGGATGGCAGGGCTCACGCGTACCAATGCCCTTAGCCATGCCCAAGAAACTGCGCAATGTTGTGCTGGTGGATGATAATGAAACCACGAGCTTTTTGAATAACCGTTTGCTTAGCCGCTTAGACGTGGCCGAAAGCGTGCAATCCTTTTCCCGCGCCGAAGAAGCCTATGCGTTCCTGTGGGGCGACGGCTCGGCCGGTACCGGCACCAGCTCAGAAAAAGCAGCCAACCTGATTTTTCTGGATCTGAAAATGCCCGGAATGGATGGTTTCGAATTTTTAAAGCTCTACGATGCGCTGCCTGAGCAGGCCAAGCGCAACACGGTTATGACCGTACTCACTACCTCCATGCACTCTGCCGATACCGCCCGGGTAGCGCAGTACAAGGACGTGGAGTATCTGGCCAAGCCGCTCACCGAAGAAAAAATGCAAAAGCTCATCGAGAAACGTTTTCAGGATAAGTAAGACGTTACGATTGATTTCAATAAAAAGGCCTTCTGCTGATTAGCAGAAGGCCTTTTTTATGTTAACGCCTGCATTTTACTGTCGGGCTACACTACCGCCTCCACAAACCGGAAGGCCTCGCCATCAAACAGACCTTTGTCGCTGAGCTTGAGGCTGGGAATCACGAGTAGCGCCATGAATGACAGGGTCATAAAAGGCGCCTGCAGCGGGGAACCCAGCTGTTTCGCCAGTGCATCAACGGCTGCATATGCTTCCGACACCTGGTAGCCATCTTGGTCCGACATCAAACCAGCCACGGGTAGGGGGAGCAGCACTTCCTGCCCGTCCGGGCCCACGGCCGCTAGTCCGCCTTTCGCCTCCATCACCAGATTGACGGCGCGGGCCAGGCTCTCATCGTCGCAGCCTACGGCGGTAATGTTATGCGAGTCGTGGCCTACACTGCTGGCCAGGGCGCCGTGTTTCAGGCCGAAGCCCTGGATGAACGCCACGGCCGGCACTGCCGCGTGGTAACGGTTTGCCACCGTTAGCTTGAGAATATCCTGGGGCACATTTGTTACCACGTAGCCATGCTGCACGGTAGCGGCCAGATCATGACGGGCCGTGATAAGCTGCCCGTCAAAGCACTCCATCACGCGCACCGTAGCTACGTCGCCGGGAGCGGGTACTGCAAAATCAGCTGGCGTAAGATGCTGGGGATGAAATTGATTAACAACCGGGCAAGGCACCGCCGGAATCCGGGTCTGGCCATTTTCAGCTACCAGCACTCCATCCAGATAGGTTTGCTGCACCTGGAAATGCTGCAGATCCTGCACTACAATAAAGTCAGCGGCATCTCCGGTGCGCAGCAGGCCTACCGGCAGCCGGTAGTGCTCCACAGGGTTTCGGCAGGCCACGCGCAGCACCTGTAGCACATCCTGGCCCCGCGCTACCGCCCGCTCCACCAGCTGATTGATGTGGCCCAGCACCAGCGTATCAGGGTGCTTGTCATCAGAGCAGAACATCATGTTCTCGTAGTGCTCGGGCAGCAAATCAATCAGCGCTTCAAAGTTGCGGGCCGCAGAGCCTTCCCGAATCAGGATTTTCATACCCGCGGCTAGCTTATCCAAGGCTTCTGCCGCGGTGAAGCACTCATGGTCGGTGCTGATGCCCGCAGAAGCATACTGGCGGGCCTCTTCTCCGCGCAGGCCGGGGGCATGGCCATCTACGGGGCGGCCGTACTGCTGCGCCAGCCGAATTTTCTCCATCACCTCCGGGTCCCGGTGCAGCACTCCGGGCCAGTTCATCATCTCAGCCAGGTAGCCGATTTTAGGGTTCTGAAACAGCTGTTCAATGTCCTGAGCGGTGATAGTGGCCCCGGCAGTTTCGAATACTGTGGCCGGTACGCAGGAGGGCGCGCCAAAGCAGAACTTAAACGGAACATGCTCGGCGCTGGCTAACATGTACTCCACACCTGCCACGCCCAGTACGTTGCCAATTTCATGCGGGTCTGATACCGTAGCAACCGTGCCGTGCACCACGGCCAGGCGGGCAAACTCAGCAGGCACCAGCAACGAGCTTTCCACATGCACGTGGGCATCCACAAATCCGGGCAGGGCGTAGGGAAGAGCCGCATCGGGCGTGGTGGCGCCAGTGGGTGTAATAGAGTGAATGCGCCCGTTGGCAACATGAATAGTGCCGGGCAGGATAGTATGAGCAAAGAGGTCGACGACGTTGGCCGTCAGCTGAAAGTCAGTGGGCATAGCAAGGGATACTAAGAGCCGGTATGCGGCGTTGCGCTGTAAAGAACCTTAACTTTACCTGAAAATCAGTATCTCTAGTCTAGTGAGAAAGAGCATCACCACGTTTTTGGCCGTGTGCGTGCTGGCTTCAGCCTGCGGCCTGACTACTTCCTGTGCTACCCGCACACCGCAGCAAAAGAAGACGGCTTCCTTTAAACGGAAAGCCAAGGGTGGGCATGAGCCTTGCCCCTGCGACAGTCATTAAATAGCTCCCGGCCTGTCGGCTAAGGTTATTAAGCTCATCCCGAATCCAACTGTGGCCGTAAAGGCTTCTTCCTCTTTCTACTTTATGGCTACTGAATCTCCCCTTGCCGCTCTGCACCAGGCTGCCGATGCCGTCCGTCAGCAACTACAGGTAAATACTTTTGATGCCGCCGCCGTGCAGCGTCTGGCCGACTTTATAGAAACCCAGCGCCCCGGTCTGCAGCCTGCTGATCGGCAAGGTGTTATCACCGCCCTGGGCTGCTTTCTGGGGGAGTGCATGGTGCAGACCTTTGGCGGCCAGTGGGCAGCCGGGCCCGATGGCAGCACCGGCGTGGGCATTCAGGGTCAGCACTTCTTTAATCCCTTCTATCGGATTGACCAGCAGCTCACTCACGGTTTACAGGAGTCGGTAGCGGCCTTCTTCGCCAGCGTGCCCAACCGGATGGATGAAAAAGTACAGCGCAAAAGCTGGATTTAATATTAATTTTCAAATAAAAATTTCATTATTCCGCACCAGTTCGATATACTTACTTTACGACCTGGCAACACACCTATTGTTAATTAACCAGCCCAGAAGCCAGGACTGGTCTTTTACGTGCTGTGGAAGAACTGAGAAGCGCCGCCGAAGCTGTGCGGGAGAATTTGAATATTTCATCGTTTGATGAGCCAGCCGTGCGCGAGTTGGCCAAATTTATTGAGGAGCAACGCACTACGATGCCGGCAGAGGAGCAACCCGGTGTGATTAATGCCTTAGGCTGCTTCCTGGGGGAGTGCATCATCCGTAGCTTTGGCGGGTATTGGTACCGCGAAATAAATGGCTTGGTGAGCGTCCGGCTGCAGGGAAGCACGCTGATTAATCCGTTTGTTTCGGTGGAGCGCCACCTGCTGCATGGGGTAACCGATGCCGTGGTGGCCGTATTCCGGGAAGCGGCTCAAGCGCCAGTGTCTACGCTGCGGAGAACGTGGATACCACTACCTTTGCCCCCGCGTCGAACCCTCTCCACATGAAACTACTTGTCATTGCCATCGATGGCTATTCCTCGTGCGGCAAAAGCACCACGGCCAAGGCCGTTGCCGCCGAATTAGGCTACGCTTACATCGATACGGGCGCCATGTACCGGGCAGTGACGTTGTATTTACTGGAGCATAACATCAGCCTCGATGACCTGCCGCGTATTGAGCAGGCCTTGCATGAGATGCACATCACCTTTAAGCGCAACCGCCGAACGGGGCGTAATGAGGTGTGTATTGATGGCGAAATCAAGGAGGACGAAATCCGCCAGATGCGCATTTCCAATTCCGTGAGCGAGGTATCCGTCATTCCGGCCGTGCGCCATGCTATGGTACGCCAGCAGCAGCGCATGGGCCGCAAGCGCGGGGTGGTAATGGATGGGCGGGATATTGGTACTACCGTGTTTCCGGACGCGGAAGTGAAAATCTTTATGACGGCCGATACACGCACCCGCGCCCTGCGCCGGCAGGACGAGCTGGCGGTGAAAGGGGAGGACGTGGCGCTGGAGAGCATTATTGATAACCTGGTGAAGCGCGACCATATTGATTCTACCCGCACCGAAAGCCCTCTGCGCCGCGCTGCCGATGCCGTGCTGCTCGATACATCGCACATTACTATTGATGAGCAGGTAGATTTCGTCCTCGAACGGGTATCTGCCGTATTGTTAGCGCAGGCTGCCGCCTCTTATAATGAGCGAAATGGCAGTGAGGCCATGGTATAAGAAGTAAGGCCCGAAAGTTGCTTTCGGGCCTTCTGCTATTTGTTCTCAGAAGCTATGAATGTTACGATAGATAAGAATTCCGGGTATTGCTTTGGGGTCGAATTCGCCATTCAGATGGCGGAAGATGAGCTGGCCAATGAACGGACGCTTTATTGCCTTGGCGACATAGTGCATAACCGCATGGAGGTGGAGCGCCTGCACGCTTTGGGTCTGCGCATCATCGACCGGGAACAGCTGGGCACCCTGCACGACTGCAAAGTGCTGATTCGGGCCCACGGCGAGCCGCCGGAAACGTACCAGCTGGCCCTGCAGAACAATCTGGAGCTGATTGATGCTTCCTGCCCCGTGGTGCTGAAACTGCAGAACCGCGTAAAGCACGCCTTCGATGCCACCACCCGGCAGGATGGCCAGATTGTCATCTACGGGCAGCCCGGCCACGCCGAAGTGACGGGCCTGAATGGCCAGACCGGCAACCGCGCCCTTATTGTAATGCATGAGGCTGACCTGGACCAGATTGATTTTACCCGTCCGGTTACCCTGTTCAGCCAGACCACCAAGAGCACGGCCGGCTTCTACCATATGAAGGAGCTCATAGAGCAGCGCATACAGGCCGCTGGCGGCTCGCTACAGGCCTTTGATGCCAATGACAGCATCTGCCGCCAGGTGAGCAACCGGGAGCCTGCCTTGCGCCGCTTTGCCGTAGAGCATGATGTAGTGATATTCGTTAGCGGCCGCAAAAGCTCTAATGGGAAGGCCCTGTTCTCGGTGGTAAACCAGACCAACCCCCGCAGCTATTTCGTGGAAAACGAGCAGGAGCTGGATAATGCCTGGTTTCAGGGGGCACAATCGGTGGGGATTTGCGGGGCTACCAGCACGCCCATGTGGCTAATGAGCCGCGTGGCGGAGCGTATTGAGCCACTAGCCGTAGCGTAGGCGGCCGGCTTATTTTGCGGCCATTTTTTGATTTTTGAAGCCCGGCCGGCTACGGTCGGGCTTTCTTGTGTAGTTTCCGTCCTTCATGAGCAAACTCGGTACATACTTTCTCAATGGGCTGCTGATTGTAGCTCCCATTACCATCACCATTTATATTCTGGTGGGCCTTTTTATGTGGCTGGATGGCTTGTTCAACCTGAACGGCTTCCCCGGCCTGGGCCTGCTGACCATGCTGGTGCTCATTACGCTGGTGGGCTTTGTCGCCCGCTCGTTTGCCGTGCGGCCATTTCTGGTCATTACGGAGCGGGTGCTGCACCGCACGCCGCTGGTCAGCATTATTTATTCCAGCCTGAAAGACCTGTTTGATGCCTTTGTGGGCGACAACCAGAAGTTTAACCGGCCCGTGTTGGTGTGTGTGAATGAGGAAACCAAAACCTACCGCATGGGCTTCGCCACTCAGGACGACCTGAGCGTGATGCACCGTCCCGATCTGCTGGCTGTGTATTATCCGCACTCCTACAACTTTTCCGGCGAGCTGCAGCTGGTACCCAAAGAATCGGTGACCTATCTGGATTTGCCCAGCAGCGAAGTCATGAAGTTTATCGTATCTGGTGGGGTATCTAAGCTGTAACTAGCCAGAAGGCATAGGTGCCTTTCGGCTAAGAATGCCATGTAAAGTGAATGGAGGTTCATTCCACAGGGGCTATGAAAACACACCTGCACTATCAGCGCTATGGCAGCGGGCCCCGGGTCATTCTGGCTTTTCATGGCTATGGGCAGGGTGAGAGCTACTGGCGGAGCCTGATTGATGCTCTGGGTTCCGGGGTAACCGTGTATGCTTTTGACCTGTTTTACCACGGCCGCAGCCGCCTGGCCCGCCCCGATGCACCTCTGCGCAAAAAGCGGTTGGGGGAGTTGCTGCATGATTTTTTGCAGGAGCAGCAGCTTACCCGTTTTGGACTACTGGCCTTCAGTATGGGGGCTAAGTTTGCCCTTACCGTGCTGGAAAACCACCCGCAGCAGGTAGAAAAAATCTGGCTGATTGCCCCCGATGGTCTGCAACGGCAATTCTGGTATTCGCTGGCCACCTCGCCGGCTATTATGCGCGGCGTGCTGGGTAGGGCCGTATTGCGCCCCCAGCGTCTGTTAGGCCTGCTGGATACTCTGGCCCAACGCCGCCTGGTAAGCAGTGGGCTGGTACGCTTTGCGCAGTGGCAATTGGATAGCCGCGAAAAGCGCCTGCGCGTGTACCGTAGCTGGACGGGCTTCCGCCACCTCACCTTCGACCTGGCTCACTTGCGCCGCCTGCTCAATACCCATCAGATTCCTGTCACCTTTTTCCTGGGCCAGCACGACCAGGTCATTCCGTACGCAGGCCTGCAGCCCTTCATCAACGGATTGGAGCACGCACACACCGTAGTCCTGAATGCCGGCCATGGCGGCCTGCTCTATGACGTGGCCAGCTGGCTGCGCCGGCATCCGGCTGAAGCCAGCTGGTAGCCCGCTTCTTTATTTCAGCAGCTCCTGTTCGTAAATCCAGCGGTTGTCTTCATTATAAGCTACAAACACCACGGTTTGCGGAAACTCGTGTTGCGCTAAAAATTTGCGAACCTCCCGCACGGCTAGCTCCGCAGCTTCTTCTTTCGGGTAGCCATATACTCCGGTACTGATGCCCGGAAAGGCAATAGTGCCCAACTGATGCTCTACCGCCAGCTGAAGGGCGTGGCGGTAGCAATTAGCCAGCAGCTCCGGCTCCCCATGGTGGCCCCCCTGCCACACCGGCCCCACCGTATGAATAACAAATGAAGCCGGCAGCAGGCCGCCGGTAGTTAGTACGGCCTCACCAGTAGGTAGCCCCTCCGGGTACTGGGTGGCCCGCACCTGGCGGCAGGCCTCCAGAATAGCGGGGCCACCAGCCCGGTGAATGGCACCATCTACGCCCCCGCCACCTAGCAAGGAGGAGTTGGCCGCATTCACAATAGCATCGGTATCAAGGGCAGTGATGTCCCCTAAGTAAAGCAGAATACGCCCAAAAGATTGGGCCGCGCGCCAAGGGGAAGCAGTAGGATCTGAAGAAGCCATAGCAGGAGAAGATGCGAATGAGGCGCATACGTAGTCCGCGCGCTCGGGGCTCGGCTTTCATCCCTGTTTTTCTACAGTTCAGCCCTAGAAATGCACACTCTGTAAATTACGAATTGTGTATATTATTTGAAATGAATAGGTTTCGCCTATCATTCTTATGTCCCCACTTCTTTCCTGCTATGGAACCCATAGACCGTGACCCCCAGCTTTGGCGCATGGCGCAAGACCGTGCCCGCTTTAAATCGCACCTGTTCACGTATTTATGGGTAAACACCCTGTTGTGGACTATCTGGTTTCTGACCGACCGCCACTCTCATGGTATTCCGTGGCCGGTGTGGTCTACCGTATTCTGGGGGTTGGCCCTGGTTTTTCGAGGCTTTACCACCTACGGCGGCTACGGTAGAAAACATCTTTCCGAGCGGGAATACGAGCGGCTGGTGCGCCAGCGCGAGGGCCGCGCTTAAGCCCTGTATATAGCCTGCGCGTGTAACCCTGAGGCGCCCGTAGCAGTTTGGGGAAGCATGATGATACGCCGTCTGTTTCCGCTCTTGCTACTGGCGCCTTTGTGGGGCGCCGCACCGGGCACGCCGGCTCCGGCTGCGCCCGATAATCTGACCAAAATAAAGCTGCCGCCGGGCTTCACCATCAGCTACTTTGCCCGCAATGTTAGCGGGGCCCGCTCGCTGGCAGTGGGCGCCGATGGTACTGTGTATGTGGGCACCCGGGGCGACAAAGTGTTTGCCCTGCCCGACCGTAACCGGGACGGGCGAGCTGATGAAGTGGTAACAATAGCCTCAGGTCTAAACTCGCCCAATGGCGTGGCCCTGCGCAATGGAGCCCTCTACGTGGCCGAAATCCACCGCATTTTGCGCTACGACAACATTGCCACGCGCCTGAAGCAGCGCCCCAAACCCGTGGTGGTGTATGGTAAGCTGCCGAATAAAGACTGGCATGGCTGGAAATACATTGCCTTCGGCCCCGATGGCAAGCTCTATGTGCCCGTAGGGGCACCCTGCAATTCCTGCGAGCCGGAAGAGCCCATTTTTGCCACCATCAACCGGCTGAATCCTGATGGGACCGGACTTGAAACTTTTGCATTTGGTGTGCGCAATACGGTGGGCTTCGACTGGAGCCCGGTAGACAAAGCCCTCTGGTTTACCGACAATGGCCGCGACCTGCTGGGCGACAATCTGCCGGCCGACGAGCTAAACCGCGCCCCTTCACCTGGTTTGCATTTCGGCTTTCCCTATTTCTTTGCTGGTGATGTGAAGGACCCGCAGCTGAGCGAGGGTAAGTCGGCGAGTACTTACGTGAAGCCGGCCCGCAAGCTGGGGCCGCACGTAGCTGCGCTGGGCATGAAATTCTACACGGGCCGGCAATTCCCGGCTGCCTATCGAAATCAGATTTTTATTCCCGAGCACGGCTCCTGGAACCGCAGCCAGAAGCTGGGCTACCGTATTACCCTGGTGCGGCTGGATGCCAGCGGCAAGCAGGCCACCAGCTACGAAAACTTTGCCACCGGCTGGCTGGAGGGCCAGAAGGCCTGGGGCCGCCCCGTGTGCCTGCTGGTATTGCCGGATGGCTCTATGCTGGTTTCTGATGACCAGAACGATGCTGTGTACCGCATCAGCTACAAAGGAGGAAAGTAAAGCCCCGCCTTTACGCCTGTTATTCTTTGCCTGGCGCAGAATGACAGGCGTTTTTTCATGCATGCTTGTTTTCAGCTCAACTCTAACGCTCTAACTTCTCGTTCTGCCCTATCTTGCCAGCCATGAAAAAACCGCGGGTACCAAAGCAAGTAGTGGGGCGGCGCGAGCTGGTGGATTTCCCGGAGTTCCAGCTCTGGGGTGTAGAGGCTAAAGTGGACACGGGTGCCTATACCAGCGCCATCCATTGTTCCAACATTCACGTAGAGCGTCTCCCGGATGGGCGGGAGCGGCTGCGCGTGTTGCTGCTGGACCCCTCGCACCCCAACTTCGACGGTACGCCCATGGAATTTTCAGATTTTTCGCTGCGCGACATTCGTAGCTCCAACGGCGAGGTGCAGGAGCGCTACGTCATCCGGGCTTCGCTGCGGCTGTTCGGACAAGATTATGTCACGGAGTTCTCCTTATCTGACCGTTCCGATATGAAGTATCCCGTGCTAATAGGCCGCTTACTACTACGTCAGGCCCGTTTTGTGGTTGATGTCAGCCGGCTGAACGTATCGTACAAAGCCCGGCAGGCGGCGGAACGCCGCGCCGGCTAACCACGTTTTCGCCATCTTTACGCCCCATTTCGGCCTCCTATTTCCCCTTCCTTTCAAGCACCTCCTCTGATGAAACTGGCGATTCTGTCGCGTGAGCCGAAACTATATTCCACTGCCCGTTTGGTAGAGGCCGCCGAACTGCGCGGGCATCAGGTGGAAGTTATCGACCATCTGCACTGCAACCTGGTCCTCGAAAAAGGTATGCCTGGTATTATTTACCAGGGGCGCCGTATCGAAGATTTCGATGCCATTATTCCCCGCATAGGGGCCTCCGTTACGTTTTATGGCTGCGCCGTAGTGCGTCAGTTTGAAATGATGAAAGTGCGCACCGCCGTGGAAAGCCAGGCCATTGTGCGCAGCCGCGACAAGCTCCGCTCCATGCAGATTCTGGCCCGTGCCGGCGTAGGCATGCCCAAAACGGCCTTCACCAACTATTCGGATGAAGTTCCTCAGATGATTGAGCAGGTAGGGGGCGCTCCGGTTATCATTAAGCTGCTGGAAGGCACCCAGGGCCTGGGCGTAGTGCTGGCTGAATCGGCCAAAGCGGCTCAATCGGTTATTGAAGCCTTCCATAACCTGAAGGCCCGCATTATTGTGCAGGAGTTCATTGCCGAAAGCAAAGGCGCCGACCTGCGGGCCTTTGTGGTGAACGGCGAAGTAGTAGGGGCCATGAAGCGCCAGGGCGCGGCCGGTGAGTTCCGTAGCAATCTGCACCGGGGCGGCAGCGGCAAGCTGGTAAAGCTGAGCCGGGCCGAAAAAGCCGCCGCCCTACTGGCCGCCAAGTCGTTGGGGTTGGGTATTGCGGGCGTCGATATGCTGCAAAGTAAGCGGGGGCCGCTAATACTGGAAGTAAACTCTTCGCCGGGCCTGGAAGGCATTGAAAAAGCTACCGGGCTGGATATTGCCGGCAAAATTATTGAGTATACCGAGGAGCTGACCCGTAAGCACAAAAGCAAAGGGGCCAAGCGTAAACCTGCTGCCGCCCCTGCGCCTGATAGTCAGTCGGACACGCCGCAGTAGTAGTAGAATACCGCTAACCAAGCTCCTGCTGCATCCTGCGCGGCAATTTGGCCCGAATCAGGTTATAAGAGTTTCGTACATACTCCTGCCACTGCTGGGGGGTGAAGCGTCCGAGCTCCTGTACCTGCACCCAGTGGTGGCGGGCCATGTAAGGCGCCGGAATAATATGGGGGGTATCCGTGAGGAGGGCAAAATCTTCGTCGCTGGTCTTGAAGCTGACGGTAGTAGGATGCTCCAAAGACATGACGCAGAACATTTTTTGTCCGACGCTAAAGCACAAATCATGTCCCCATTTTATATCTTCCGTGGCCGTCGGCAGGCCCTGACAGAAAGACCGTAGCTCTTCCAGATTCATAGGATGGATGGTTTTGGCGCTGAACCTGTTTCAGTCACCGTCCCGAAGGTCGGCTAATTTCTTTTTCTACTCTAGTCCATCGGCCTTTGCCCACCAACTCTGTTTCTGCGCCGCAAGATTTTTTCCTCAATGGCCTGACCATTCGGCCCGGAGAGCGAATCACCACGCGGCTGGTCATTTCCAAGCTGCCTTCGGGAACGGTGATTGATGTACCGGTCAATGTATTCCGCTCTGCACTACCCGGCCCCACGGTATTGCTGATGGCGGGGATGCACGGCGACGAGGTAAACGGCATTGAAACCATCCGTAGGTTGATTCGGCGCAATCTGCTGCAGCCATTGCGGGGCAGCATCATTGCTATTCCGCTGCTCAATATTTATGGCTTTCTGAATTTCTCCCGGGAGGTGCCCGATGGCAAGGATGTGAACCGCAGCTTTCCCGGCCACCCGCGCGGCTCCCTGGCCAGCCGCGTAGCCCACCGCTTTATGCGCGAAATTATGCCACTGGTAGATTATGGCATCGATTTTCATACCGGTGGTGCCGCCCGTAGCAACTGCCCGCAAGTGCGCTGCCTGCTGGGCGAAGACGATGAAACCGATGCCCTGGCCGCTGCCTTTGGCGCGCCGTTTACGCTGCACTCGGGTCTGCGGCCGGGCTCCTTGCGGGAGGCCGCCATGCAGCAGGGGCGGCGCATTATTGTGTATGAAACCGGTGAATCGCTGCGGTTTGATGAGGCGGGCATTGATATGGCCATTGCGGGCACATTTCGGGTGCTGCATCATTTGGGTATGGCGCCGGAGGTGCCGCCGGCCGCGCAGCCCAGCATCATCTGCCAGCGGCATACCTGGCTGCGGGCCAAGTATGCCGGGCTGTTCCGCAGCCACGTGCAGCTGGGCGACTACCTGGAAAAAGGGCAGGTATTTGGCACCATCACGGACCCCTACGGTGAAATGGCCGTGCGACTCGAGTCTCTGGTGAGCGGCTATGTAGTAGGCATTAACCATATGCCCGTGGTAAACCAGGGTGATGCGCTGCTGCATATTGGGCGCACCGATGCCACCCCCAGCCGCGCCGACCTGATAGTACCCTTTGAGGAAAAGCCTGGTCGCCGCCCGGAAGAAATTGACCCGGATGAGGACGAAACCACCACGGTAATAGAATAGCTGGGCCCCGGCCATTTTTCCTGATTTATTCTGAGGGCTGATATGCGGATGGCTTGCCGCATTTTACGTTTCTTTGCCCGGCCATTGTTTGGCCTCTTTCTATTTTCTTTTTCTTACTGATGAACAACCCTCTGCGCTTAGTTATTGACGCGGTCCTGGTTATTGCCGTGGCTGTGCTGTTTTACCTCCACTTCGCCAATAAGCCCGCTGCTACTCCGGCTGCTGCCCGCAAAGTGGTAGTGCATACGGACTCTACCGGCACTGCTACGCCGGAGCTGGAAGCCGTAGCCGATACCGATAAAATTGCCTTTGTAGTGTCAGAAGAGTTGCTGAATAACTATCAGGCCATGAAAGATGCCCGCAAGAGCTTCGAAGGCAAAGTAAAAGGCTGGAGCAACCAGAATGATGCTATTGGCCGTCAGTTCCAGAGTGCTATTCAGAAATATCAGCAGCAGGCCGCCTCGCTCACGCCCGAGCAGCGCGCCGCTACCGAGCAGCAGCTGGAAATGCAGCGCGTGAAAGGCGGACAGCTGCAGCAGCAATTGCAGCAGAAGGCCGCCGAAGAAGAAGCCCGTATGACCAAGCAGGTGCTGGACCGCGTGGACAAGCAGGTAGAGCGCTACGGCAAGGAAAATGGCTACCGCCTCATTCTCATTTCGGCGCCCAGCGGCACTATTGCCTACGGCCGCAAGGATCTGGACATTACCAAAGAGGTGACGGCCTACCTGAACAAGGAATACTCGGCTAAAAAGAAATAATAGCCGCGGCCCTGCCGCTTAGAAAACGCCTGCCTTTCTCCGGGAAAAGCAGGCGTTTTTTTAGGCACTGTAGGCAACCCATTCCACTTTGCAGTGCTCTTGCAGTCAAGCGGAATAGCTCCCTTATCTTACTGTATGCGAATACTTCGACGCTTATTATTACTACTGGGCTTATGCCTGCCGATGGTAGCGGCGCAGGCGCAGCAGCCGACCAGAATCACCATTAGCGGCTACGTGCGCGACGCCACTACCGGCGAAAACCTGATTGGCGTGGCCGTGGTGCATGCTGCCAGCGGACAGGGCACCGCCACCAATACTTATGGCTTTTATTCCTTGACCCTGCCTGCGGCCGACTCTGTAAAGCTGTTGGTGTCTTACCTTGGCTACGAGAAGGTGCGCTGGGCTACTGAAGCCGGCCGCAGCCACACCCACGACTTCCGCCTGAAGCCGCTTGCCGCGGAGCTAACGGGGGTAGAAGTGGTGGGCAGCCGGGAGGAGAAAATTGCCCAGAGCACGCGCATGGGTACCATCAATGTGCCCATCACCCAGATTAAAACCCTGCCCGCGCTGCTGGGCGAAGTAGATGTGCTGAAAGTGCTGCAGCTGCTGCCCGGTGTGCAAAGCGGGGGCGAGGGTACCAGCGGCCTTTACGTGCGCGGCGGCTCCCCCGACCAGAACCTGATTCTGCTGGACGGTACGCCCGTGTACAATGCCTCGCACCTGTTTGGCTTCTTCTCCGTGTTTAATGCCGATGCGCTGAACAATGTAGAGCTGATTAAGGGCGGTTTTCCGGCCCGGTACGGCGGGCGGCTGTCTTCAGTGCTGGATATTTCGATGAAGGAGGGCAACATGCAGGAGTTTCACGGCGAAGGGGCCGTGGGGCTCATTGCCTCCAAGCTCACGCTGGAAGGACCTATCAAGAAAGACACAGCTTCTTTTATCATCTCGGCCCGCCGAACTTATCTGGATGTACTGGCCCAGCCGCTCATCAAAGCCGGTTTGGCCAGTGAGAACAGCAGCGGCTCCCTGGGGTACTTCTTTCACGATTTGAACGGCAAGCTGAACTGGAAAATCAGCCCCCGCGACCGGGTGTACCTGAGCGCCTATACCGGCTACGATAAGTTCTACGCCCGCATTCGTGACAAGTATGAGGATGAAGACTATACCAGCACTAAATCGGCGCTGGGCTGGGGCAACCTCACGGCGGCAGCGCGCTGGAACCGGGTACTCAACAGCCAGCTGTTTCTCAATACGCACCTCACCTACAGCAAATACCAGTTCAACATTGGGGCCGAAGAGGAAAGCCGCTACAACGGCCAGACCGACAAATTCAGCCTGCGCTACTTCTCCAACATTCGCGACCTGAGCTTGAAGTCAGACCTGGACTACCTGCCTTCGCCCGACCATTACATCCGGGCCGGCGGGCAGTACATTCTGCACTCTTTCAAGCCCGGTGCCCTGCAGGCAAAAGGCTCCCAGGATTTGAGCGAGCTGAATTCGGTTTCCCAATTGGGGGCGCACGAAGCCTCACTCTACGCTGAGGACGACTACCGGGTGAGCGAGCGGCTGAAGGTGAACGGGGGCCTGCGCCTGAACAGTTTTCTGGTAAAGGATAAGCTGTACCCGTCCCTGGAGCCCCGCCTGGCTGCTCGCTTCCTGCTCACGCCGGAATGGGCTTTGAAAGCGGCCTACGCCCGTACCACGCAGTATATCCACCTGCTCACCAACAGCGGCATTGGCCTGCCCACCGACTTGTGGGTGCCCTCTACCGCTACCGTACGGCCCCAGCGGGCGCAGCAAATCAGCATAGGAGCCGCCCGCACCCTGCGCTACCACGATGAGGACTATGAACTGAGCCTGGAAAGCTACTACAAGCCCATGCGCAACCTGATTGAGTACCGCGAGGGCGCCAGCTTTTTGGGTACGACCGACAACAACTGGGAAAGCAAAGTAACCAGCGGCCGGGGCTGGGCCTACGGTGGCGAGGTGTTCCTGCAGAAGAAAAGTGGCCGCACCACCGGCTGGATAGGCTACACGCTGGCCTGGAGCAACCGCAAATTCCCGGAGCTAAACCAGGGCCGCCTGTTTCCCTTCAAGTACGACCGGCGCCACGATGCCTCGTTCGTCGTGATTCATAAGCTGAAGGAAAACCTGTTGCTCTCGGGCACCTGGGTGTATGGCACCGGCAATGGCACTACGCTGTCGGAAGGCCGCTACCGGCTGGGCATATATGAGCAGTACGATGACTATGGCCCCCGCAACAGCTACCGCATGCGCGCCTATCACCGCCTCGACCTGGACCTGAGTCAGACCAGGAAGAAGCGCTGGGGCGAAGTGGTGAACAGCTTCTCGCTCTACAATGCTTACAGCCGCAAAAATCCTTACTACCTCTATCTGCGCGAAGGCCGTGCCGACGAGCAGGGGAATGAGGTAGAAAAGTCCTCGTACCGGCAGATTTCGCTGTTCCCCATCATTCCGTCGTTCAGCAAAAGCTTCCGCTTTTAAGGTGTATTCTGTGATGAAAGTACTACTGATGCTCCGTCCCGCTATCCTGCTTTTGCTGGTGCTGACCAGTTGCGAAATGGCTGTAGATGTTCCGGCTCCTAAGCATACGCCCCGGCTGGCTATCAGCTATGTGCTCAGCAACCAGGCACCCGACTCCCTGTACTGGCAAAGCTTCCCGCACCGCCTGCTGACGGTGAGCGTAAGCCAGCCGGTTTTCAATACTGGGCAGGTACGCCAGCCAGCCAATGCCACCGTGGAGCTCCTGGATGCGAGTGGCCAGGTGGTGGAGCGCTTCCGTGGGCGCTACCGCTACTATAATCCTTTCACCCAGGATAGCATTGATGCGTACTACGAGCCGCTGTATGGCTTTGCCGGCCAACCGGGCCAGCGCTACACGCTACGCGCAGCCCTGCCCGGCCTGGAAACGGCCGAAAGCACCATTGAGCTGCCCAAACCGGCTGCCATTGGCATGGCCAGCTTCGAGCGACGGCCCGGCAACCCGGATGAAAGTCAGTACTTCGTTTCCGGCCGCCTCGCGCTAAGCGTGCCTGACGATGCCGCTTCCACGGATTACTATGTGGCTAGCGCCCGGGTACTCGATGCCCAGGGCCGGCTCTGGGGCGTGCTGTCCAATGACTACCGCAACGAAGAACCCGGCAGCGACGTGTCCATCGACCGGTTTCTGCTATCTGATGGGTACAGCACTCGGCCCAATGTGTACGCCGATTTGAACGCCAACGGGCGCACGCTCACGCTGGCGCAGAATGTACAGGGCTATTTCTCCGGCAGCTACAACCCGGGCCAGCCGCAGGCCTACCGCGAGCCGGCTTTTATTGAAGTCACCGTCAGCACGCTGAACCGGGAAGCTTACAATTTCTACCAGTCGGTGCTGCGCTACCAGGAAAGCCACGATAATCCTTTCGCAGAGCCCGCGCCGCTGGCCACCAACATCCGCAACGGCTATGGCCTGTTTGGCGGCGCTACCGATACGCGGCTGGTTATTCCTATTGAGTAGAGGCCTCGGCCCGCCGATAATAAACTACGGCGGGCCGAGAGCTACTTAGCGGTGCAGCAACCGCTGCACAACGGCGCCTTCGCTGGTGCGCAGCCGAATAGAGTATACCCCGGCTGGTAAACCGCGCAGGTTGAGTGTGGCGCGAATGGCGCCCTGCCGGGGTTGCAGGCGTTGCGTACGTACTACCTGCCCCAGGGCATTTATCATTTCAGCTTGTAGAGGCGTAGTCTCGCGCAAACCGTTTAACTCCAACAGGGCTGCATCGGCGGCGGGGTTAGGATAAAGGCGCCCCTGGTCTGCCCGCTGGGCCTGGCGGTTGGCCGTGACGGAGAAGGCCTGGAAGTTGCTGTTATTGGTGCGGCTGACATTGACAAACGTGTTTGTTGTGGTGTTCAGCTGCTGATGTACTTCACGTACAACCTCGTTGTTAGGGCCGTATTTTATTAGGGTCTTGTTTTCAGAAGTAATAACCCATGCAGTGCCTTGCCAGTTTTCTTCCCGGGTAGTGGTCAGGCTGCCCTGGGCATCACACAGGAAAGAAGAGCGGGTGGCATTTACCCAGGCAGTACCCGACCAGCCCTCCGTTACTTCTACGCTGCTGCCATTGCCGGGGTAGCTGAAGGTATGACGAAAAGCATCCTGCCAGGCATTGTTTACCCAACTCTGCTCTACGTAAGAGGTGCGTAGCTGACCTGCGAAATCAGTCCAGACAATGTTTACATCACGCGAGACATTAGCCCAGGCATTATTTACCCAACTCTGATAGACAATTTCGGTGTGCCGGTTATTCACAATGGTGTACAACTGGCGGCCATTATTGATAAAGCTGCCATTGGGTTGCAGTAATTCTTCTACTAGCTCGGTTTCCAGCCCGGCTCCGTTGCGGGTCACGGTTGTGCGTATCCCGGAAACCGGCATCCACGCATTATTCATCCACATGTAAGTGATGAATGTGGTTACGGCTCCGGTAGCATCGTAAGTGGCCCTCACTTGCCCGGTATTTTGCCAGGCCGTGCCCGACCAGGTATCAGTTTGTATCTGGCTCAGGCGCCTTTGGGCATCATAGGAGAGCAAGAGCCGGTAGGTAGGTACTTTCGTTACGGAGTCGGAGTAAACGGCCTGGGTAAGCACCCCCTGCGGAGTATAGGAATACACCACCTGTTCAGCCTCATCCCACTTGGTGCCATTCCAGGTATAGTTTACGGATTGACCCGGTAGATAAACTGTTGCCAATGGGCGGGCCTTCAGGATAGAAGTGGCGTCAGGCGAATCGGCTAGCCTGGCCGCCTTCTGAAGCTGAACAGGTAAGCGCTGCCACAGACTCGTGGCTGAGGACTGCGCCTGGGCAGCCAAAATAGAAAGGCAATAAATGATGGGTAGCAGTAAGCGTAAAATCGTTTTCATAGCGGATGTAGGTTAAGTGAATGAACGACGGGGGCGGGATCCACACAAAAGGCTGGAGATATTCCTGTGTGGGTATTATTTAATTAAATATAAAATTTATACTATATAATTACAATAAAAGGAGTGTATCCCAAGCTTTTGACCGGTACATAATATTGCCATACGTCAGGGGCAGGCATAAAAAAACCGGCTGCGGAGATATCCGCAGCCGGTGTAAAAAGCCGGCAGAAAGCTGGCAGGTTTTTTTAGAAAGTATAGCGCAAGCTCACGGCCGCATCGTTATACAAGCCGGCGTAGCCATCAAATACCTCAAAGAAAGGCTTGTAATCAACGCCCAGCACGAAGGGGAGGTCTTCCATCTTGTATTCCAGACCCAGGATCAGGTCAGCGCCTGGGGTGATGTACATGTGGTCATCGTAGTAGTAAGTACGATATACATCGTATTTGCGGCCTTTATAGTAGCGCACATCTTCGAAGTAGTAACGGCCGCGGTAGAAGCCCAGGTGGGCACCTGCACCGTAGTAGAACTGCAAGCCTTTCAGTTCCTTAATGGGGTGATGCTTTTCCAGCAGGAGCGTTACCCTTGCCCCGCGCGCCTTGTACTCAGTAGTGACCAGGCCTTCAAAAGCAACGTTGTTTTTGCCGCTGAGGAAGTGCTTAACCGTGACTCCGGAGGAATAGCCTCCCGCCCGCAGGCCTGCGGCAGTCTGGTAGCCGGCTCCACTGCCGCTGCTGCTTTTTTTCTGAGCAAAAGAAATGCTGCTGCCCAGGATTAGCAGCAGAAAAGTGAAAAAGATGGTTTTTTTCATAGCGAAAGAAAGAAAAACGAAAAGCTTGTGCGGCAAAGATAAGCACCAGGTTTTGGTAGCTACTCACCGGCGCGAAGAAGCTGGTAAGAGCACTAGCTTTCCTGAAAATTATGCTATTCTTTAGTCGTCGGCGCGTATGCCGCGGGCAATTTCATCGGACAGATGCACGCGGATGCCGCCCCCGTCCTGGCCAGCTGCCCCCAGCATAGCCTGCGCCACTGCCTCGGCCGATACCGGGCGGTACTTGCGCATTGGGCCTAGGAGCAGGGGCGCAACCAGCCGGAGAATAGCGGCGCCAATCTGCTCGCCCAGGCGCTTTTCCTGCCGCTCGCCCAGCAGCAGGGAGGGCCTGAAAATATGAATGGCGCGGAAGGGCGTCTGCCGCACGGCGGCTTCCATCTCGCCTTTCACGCGGTTGTAATAAATGGCTGAGTCTGCATCGGCCCCCATGGCCGATACCACCATAAACTGAGCCGCAAAGTTACCGGCCGCCACGGCCGCCAGCTTTACCACATACAGGTAGTCTACTTTATAAAAGGCCTCTTTGGAGCCCGCCTGCCGCATGGTGGTGCCCAAACAGCAGTAAACGTCATCAGCAATCAGAGAAAGGCGCTGGTCCTCCAGATGGTCGAAATCCACCACCCGTTGCTCCAGTTTGGCATGTACCAGCGGCAGCATCCGCCGCCCGATGGAAATGACTTTAGCGTATCGGTCGCTGGCCAGGAGCAAGGGAAGCAAGTGCTGGCCGACCAGGCCACTGGCACCGGCAATAAGGGCGGTTTTCTGAAGTTTCATGCGGCAGAACGGCGAAGGCAGAAGCAGGAGCGAAAGAGCTTCGGGCGTCCTTACGCAAAAAAGGCAGGCATGGTATAAGCAGCTTTGAAAACGCCCGACTTACGATTCCGGAATAAGGCGCGTATGGTCCGGGGCCAGTTGCACCTGGCCATTTTTGTAGAGGTAGCCCAAAGCCTTTTTGAATACTTTTTTGCTGATGCCCAGGCGCCGGTAAATATCGTCCGGCTCACTCTTATCGGAGAGTGGCAAGGTGCCGCCGGCCGCGTGCAGCGCTTTCAGCACGGTTTCTACGGCATCGCGCGCTTCATCGTAACCAATCTTCTGCAGGCTGATGTCCAGCTTGCCATCGGGCCGCACCAGCCGCACGTAGCCGGTAGGCGTATCGCCCAGGCGCAGGGGGCGGAACACCTCGTTATGGTAGAGCAGACCCTGGTACCGGCCATTCACGAGGACTTTATAGCCCAGGTCGGTTTCTTCGGCTACCATCAGCTGCACGGCGTCGCCGGGCTGGCCGGGGAAGGGCTCATGGCTGAGGAAGCCTTCCCAGCGTGCCGAGGCTACGATACGGTCCGAGGTTTCATCCAGATATACATACACGGTGGCCCGCTCGCCGGGGCGCAGATTGCGGCGCTGGTTGCGGTAGGGGAGGAAGAGGTCTTTCTCGAGGCCCCAGTCCAGAAAAGCGCCCAAGGGGGTGACGTCGCGCACGGTAAGGGCCGCAAACTGGCCCACGCGCACCAGTGGGTCCAGCGTGGTGGCAATGAGGCGGTCTTCGGAATCCCGGTATACGAACACGCGCAGCACATCACCCACCTGGGTGCCCGCCGGCACGTATTTGCCCGGCATCAGCAGGTCGCCGTCGTCTGAAGACAAGTACACGCCAAAATCTACTTCGCGGGCTACTTCCAGTTCGTTATAATCACCGAGGTTCATGGGTATTCGAATTTATAATTGAGCAGGAATCCGGGAATTCAGAAGGAGCAATTCCTTCCTGCTAAGCCTGCTGCAAAATCAGAAAGGGTACGCAGGCCGGCAGCAAAGGTCCGAAGAAGCCGCGGGATTAATTCAGCCTGCAAAATTCTTACTCATACCGCACCAAGCTGGGTTCGCCAAAGCTGAAGTCGTTGAAGTCATAAAAGGGCCGCGCATTTTCAAATACCCGGATGCCGTTGCGCTCAAACTGCCCCCGGGGGTAGAAGCCGAACAAGATCTGGAAGGTGCGCAGCGCGGTGTATTCGTTGCGGAAGCGCAAACCCAGGCCAAAGCCGGTGAAAGGCGTTTCCTGAAACGGCAGCGTGCGGCCGGAGGTGTTCAGCCAGGCCGCATCGGCAAAGCCCAGGGCTGCCACCCGAAAGCCCAGGAAGGACAGCGGGGTGTATAGCGTGGCTTCGTAATTGAGCACAAAGCGGCTGGTGCCGCGCAGGTTGCCATCGGTCCGAAAACCCCGCAGGCCCCGGTCGCCATCAATATTAAGCACCTGCTCATTGGGCAAACGGTGGAGGCCAATGGCAGTGCGGTTCCAGAAAAAGTGGCGCCATTGGTAGTTGCCGGTATGGAACAGCCGCGTGAAATACAGCAGTTCGCCACCGGCTACGCCCTGCTGCCAGTCGTTGCTGCGGCCCCGCACAAAGGAGCCAAAGTCGCCGCTGACGTATAAATAGCCCCGGCGCGGATTATAGGAGGCCGCAGCGGCGTGAATGCCGAAGTAACGCCGGTTACGCGCTTCGTTGAATTCGTAGCCGCTGGTGAGGCTGATGAGCGTGCCGGTTGGAATGTCCTCGGTGCGGCCAAAGCCAAACAGGTAAGTGTCTTTGTAGTAGTAGCGCACGCTATAGCCCACCGTGCCCAGCACCAGCCCTGCGTTCTGGTAGTTGGTTTCATCGGGGCGGCGGTAGTAGTTGGTGCGGATAAAACGGCCCGAAACGATAATACGGCCGGGGTTCTCGTACCCTAAATCATAGCTATGCAGGCGTAGGGCGCGGCCGATCCACACATCTTGGGTGTTAAACCGCAGCGGAACCAGGCTGTCGGGGCTGCCATCGGCATGGTTCAGGATCAGGGGCCGGTCAAAACTGTTCAGGGCCACCGCGCCGGCATAGCGGGTATTGATGGAGTAGAAACCGCGGGAGACTACCAGGTTTATTTCCCGGTTTTCGTAGCGGTTCAGATAATGTACCTGGCCGGTAAGGAAGTTGCGGAACGGCACCTGGTAGCTGCCCTCGTAGCTCCAGGTTTGCGGCTTCGGGCGTCCGTATTCGTAGCGGTTGCGGAACTGGTGGCCCTGGCCCAGAAAGTTTACATCGCGCAGCCCAATCACGCCTGCGCCCACATCACGCAGCTGCACAGAACCGCTGATGCTGAATACGTCGCGGGTAATGACTTCAATATCTACGCTGTCCTGGGACGTGGTGCTTTCATTTACAAACACGCGGGCATCGGCAATTTCAGAGGTCTGGCGTAACAGGCGCTCCGATTCGGCCAGGGCCTGTGGCTCCAGTTCCTCACCCACCCGGAACTGCAGCACCTGCCGCACCCGGGCCCGGGAGGTTTTAATATGCAGCGTGTTAGCTGACTTCTCCAGAATGTTGCGCGGCTTGCGAGTAGGGTCGTTCAAGCGGTAGCCAAAAGCATCCAGAGTATTAATGTTGATGCGCCGCACTACTTTATAGCTGTGCCGGTCATACTGCCGGTCCAACAGCTCGGCATCCAGGCCGGCACGTTCTTCCTGGCGCCCGGTAAAGTTGAACAGGGCCGCTGCGGCTTTACCGGCAATGGTTTTGCGCTTGGTGTAGGCTTTCAGGCTATTTAGAATCCGCTCCTGGTCCAGGCGCCGGCGTAGGGAGTCGGGGCGGGTGGCACCAATCGAGTCAATGGGCGTTACAGGGCGCTCAGGCTGTTGTGCCCAAGCTGGTAGACACAGCAAGAGCAACCCGGCCAGAAACAGCCCGAAGGCCACGCCGGGCCGGCAAAAAATAGAAGGCAGAGGATGCACTTGGAAGCTGGCCGTCGGGTTGGGCGACGCGCCTGTCCAAGATACGAGTTCCGGAGGCAGTGCCGGAATAAACGGTGCAAAGAAGCGGCTCATGCCGAAAAAAGCTGCAGGGAAAAGCGCCAGTACAGAACCTGCGCAGCCCATAAACGATACCAGGTTTTTCAGAGTTTAGCTTTGAACCATTCCTAAAAAAATTAGCTTAAGGGTATAGTGTAGTATTGGGCGAAATAGAATAGTTTTAAGCCCAGAAACAGCCCCTTTGATGAACGAGCGAATTCAGGAAAAGCTAAGTATTTTGGCAGATGCGGCGAAGTACGATGTGTCCTGCTCCAGCAGCGGCGGCAAGCGTAAAAATGAGAACCGCGGCCTGGGCAATGCGGAGGGCATGGGCATCTGCCATAGCTATACCGAGGATGGCCGCTGCGTGAGTCTGCTGAAGATTCTGCTGACCAACCATTGCATTTTCGACTGTGCCTATTGCGTATCGCGCCGCAGCAACGACGTGAAGCGCGCCGCCTTTACGGTGGATGAAGTAGTGGACCTGACTATGAACTTCTACCGCCGCAACTACATCGAAGGCCTGTTCTTGAGTAGCGGTATTTTTTCCTCTCCTGATTACACTATGGAGCGGCTGGTGCGCATCATTAAAAAGCTGCGCACCGAGCACAATTTTAACGGCTACATCCACGTGAAAGCCATTCCGGGCGCATCGGAAGAGCTGATTCAGGAAGCCGGCCTGTACGCCGACCGCCTGAGCGTGAACATTGAGCTGCCCTCGGAAATGAGCCTGACCAAGCTGGCCCCCGAGAAGAACTATCAGGAGATTCTGACGCCCATGGCGCAGATTCGGGACGGCATCATTCTCAATAAAGAGGAAAAGGCGCTGTTCAAGAAAGTGCCGCAGTTTGCCACCGCTGGCCAGAGTACGCAGCTCATTGTGGGCGCTTCTGCTGAAAACGACCACCAGATTATTCAGCTCACCGACTCGCTCTACAAAGGCTATGGGTTGAAGCGCGTGTACTACTCCGGCTACATCCCCGTGACGGATGATGCCCGCCTGCCGCAGGTAACCCAGCCTCCGCTCATCCGGGAGCACCGCCTATACCAGACCGACTGGCTGATGCGCTTCTATGGTTTTCAGGCCGATGAAATCCTGGACCCCGAGCACCCTTTCCTGGATCTGGAAATTGACCCCAAGCTAGCCTGGGCCCTACGCAACCGCCACGTATTCCCGGTAGATGTGAATTCCGCCGACTACGAAATGATTCTGCGCATTCCTGGCGTGGGGGCGCGCTCCGCCAAACGCATTGTGGCCGCCCGTCGGTTTGCGCCCATCACGCTAGACCACCTGCACAAGTTTGGGGTGGTGCTGAAACGCGCCAAATTCTTCCTGACCTGTCGGGGGCAGGCCCTGGAAAAGCGGGAGTATGATGAGCAGACCATCCGCCGCCAGATTCTCTTCGGAGCCGGTTCGGTCCGCTCCGCCCTCGTCACCCAACAGCTCGATTTGTTTGCCCAGGCATCTTAAATAGTAGCAGCTGCCAGGTGTCCGTTGCCCCTTCGATTTAGTGACTCCGCTATGTCTTCCCTCAACTCTCCGTTCCGCATAACCAACCCTACCGATTCCATGACTATTTCTCATCGCGCTACCGACGCGTCGGCTACTCCTCAGGAAACTCCCAAATCGGTGAAAGTAGCCCGCATAGCCTGCTGCTGCAAGCTCTCTGACCTGCTGCCCCTAGTGCAGCAAATGCACCGCGAAGCAGCCCGCGCCCATGCGGCCAAGCAGGAGCAACAAGCTGCCTAGCCCGACTTTGGTGCGCTTACCGAAACGACTGCTGCAGCCTGTGCCCGGTTCCGGGACACCACGTTCTGTCGCGCCACAGCTAACCAACCCGCCGCTGGACTATACCTACGATGGCTCTTTTGAAGGCCTCCTGACGGTGTTGTTTCAGGTATATGATCAGAAAGCAGCGCCGAACAGTATTCAGCCGGTGGGGGCGGTGCAGGGCGGCTTGTTTGCACAGCCCATATCGGTAGAAACCCACGAAACTACGGCCGGCCGCGTGTGGGAAGGGCTATTGCGCTACATGGATGCCGAGGCACGTACCCGGCTATTCCATACGTTTCTGAGCGAGCAGCCCGACCGGGAGTTACTCATCTTCCGCTACGCCAACAGCGCCATGCGCGCCGGCCGCGACATCTCCGAAAACTACGCCGATGATACCGTGCGCCGCATTGCCGGTATTGCTCAGCAGATGTACCGCGAAAAGCACCGCATGGAAGCCTTCGTACGCTTCGAGAAAACCAGCGACGAGCTATTCCACGCCACCATTGAGCCTGATTTTGATGTGCTTCCGCTAATAGCGCCGCACTTCACCAAGCGCTACGCCGACCAACGCTGGCTTATCTTCGATAAGCGCCGCCGCTACGGGTTGTATTACGATTTGCACCGGACCGATGTGGTGGAATTTGAAACCGCAATTCCTCAGCGCCGCACTGATATTTCGGCTACGGTACTGGATGAACGGGAGCCGCTGTTCAAGCTGCTCTGGCAGTCCTACTTCGACCACGTGAACATTCCGGAGCGCAAAAACATGAAGCTGCACCGGCGGCATATGCCGTTGCGTTACTGGCGTTATCTCAGTGAAAAGCAGCCACGCCAGCAGCGCTTTGAGCCCATTAAGAATAAGCGGCCAATAGGTTAAAACTGCTGATACTGGCATGAAAAGCGCTAATTTGCTGCGCAAACCAGTATCGTTTATGAGCAATATCCTCGTTTTTGGGGCCGCCGGCCAGTTAGGGCAGTGCCTGCAGCAAGTAGCAAAAGAAAGAAACCTCAACAGCCTGGTTTTTTTGTCGGAGGCCGAGGCTAATATTCTGAACGTCGAAACGCTACAGGCAGTTTTTGCGAAGTATCAGCCAGCCTATTGCATTAATTGCGCTGCCTATACAGCGGTGGATAAAGCCGAAGACGAGGTAGAACTAGCCCGAAAAGTCAACAAAGACGGAGCCGTGAATCTGGCCCGGCTGTGCGAACAGTATGGTGCCACGCTCCTGCATATCTCCACGGACTTTGTGTTTGCGGGCACTGGGAATACACCCTTAGTAGAAACTGATGAGGCCGAGCCCATCAGCATTTACGGTCTCACCAAACTGGAAGGGGAGCAGGGGGTAGTTGCTCAAACTAACCGCTATTTTATTCTGCGCACCAGTTGGTTGTACTCGGAGTACGCCGGCAACTTCGTGAAGACCATGCTGAAGCTGGGCCGCGAGCGGGAAGAGTTAAAGGTTATCTGGGACCAGGTAGGTACACCTACCTACGCCATTGACTTGGCCGGGTGTATCTTGAATATTATCGAAACCCAGAATCAGCAATACGGCATCTACCACTATAGCAATGAAGGCCTGACTTCATGGTACGACTTTGCCAAAGCCATTTTTGAGCTGAGCAATACGCCGGTGCGCACACTGCCCATTCGCACCGCTGAGTACCCTACCAAAGCTACGCGCCCGGCTTACTCAGTAATGGATAAGACCAAAGCCAAAACCCAACTGCAAGTAGCCATACCGCACTGGCGCGACAGCCTGCAAGTGTGTTTGAGCCGTTTAGAGGCATAAACTGGGTCAGAAATACCGTATGGAAAAGGCCGTGCTTCTCATCAGAAGCACGGCCTTTTCCATACGGTATTTCTAATAATTTCTTCCGAAGTGTAGCCTGCCCGTGCTGGGGGCTCTTTAGGCTTCTTTCTCCAGGTTCTTTAACTCGTCGGGGTTTTCGTTGGCTCCGTTGCGGCCAGCAGCATATTGGAACCCAATCACGCTCTTTTCGGTACTCGGATTTTCGGTGGTATTGCTGGCTGTAATGGGGGGCGAAGTGCTGGTGGTCGGCTGCGCTGCAGCGTTAGTTGGCTGTAGGGGAGTGCTAACGGATATTTCTATTGGGATGGAAAGGGTCAGCTTGGTTGGATTCTCCGGCGTAGCAGGAGTGCTTGCATTGCCTACCGCACCATAGGCGGGTTGCGTTGCCTCAGCCGCCGGTGCAGAGCTAATAGTTGCAACCGGGATACTGATGACGGTAGCACTCGGGGCGGGAGTTGCGGCGGCAACCGGTGCCGGATTAGCAGACGCAACAGGAGCAGGAGCAGCAACTGCCGTTGGGTTTGGAGTGGCTGCAGCAGGATTGGCCGCCGCGGTTGGAGCCGGATCTGCCTGTGCTATGGGAGCCGGGTTGGCTTCAGCAGTTTGATCAGGGTTAGCAGCAGCATTCGGGGCAGGATTGACCTCAGCAGTTGGAGCAAGAAGGGGAGCAGGGGCAGGCTCTTGGCTTGGGCCTTGGTCTTGGGCAGCCTGGTTGACAGGCAGCGGCGTAGCATGATCTTGCGTATCCATGTTGAAGATGAAAAAAGATGAAAAAAGCAAATGGGTTAAGCCCAAAATTTCTGCCCTAAGTGCATCAAACACAATACGTAAACTAGTTGCTGCTGTTCAATATTATTATCGGGTTTAAAGGTATTTTTAGCTCCTCATTTACCTCTGAGAAAAGCGCTGTTCAATAGGCTCCGCTAACCAAAAGACGAGGGTTGCCCGCCCCAAGCATGAAGCAATGTAAGTTGGTTGCGGCCCTGCCTAAAGCAACTTCGATTTCACCTACAGTTTTCACAGAAGACTCTGGGCAGTCAGCTAGGTCAAAGACACGAAGCGGCTTAAATAGGAGATTAGTCTATATGGGTTGAGTGCCCATAAAACCGATTAACCAGATAGCCGGCCACGCCAAAAGCCAGCCCAACTGCGCACACGCCCGGCCAGTGGAAATGCGCCCACGCCTGCCCGCCCAGCCAGGAGCCCAACGAGGCGCCAATGAAAGCAGCCGTCATGTACACTGTGTTCAGGCGACTGCGGGCTTCGGGCAGCAGGGAAAAAATGCGCGACTGATTGGAAATATGGGTCATCTGCTGGCCTACATCCAGAATAACAACTGCCAGAATCAGCCCCAGCAGATAATACCCGCCAAATAGCAGCAGCACGAAAGACCCCAGAGACAATAGAATACCGATGTTGAGGGCAAAGTCGGCGCCTTTGCGGTCGGCGGAGCGACCGGCCAGGGGCGAGGCCAGGGCCCCGCTGGCGCCAATGAGGCCGAACAGGCCGGCTACATCACTATGGTAGTTGTAGGTGCTGCTTTCCAGAAAGAACACCAGTGTAGTCCAGAAAGCGCTAAAGCCGGCAAACATGCACAAGCCCACCAGCGCTGAGCGGCGCAGCGTAGGCAGGTCGCGGGTGAGGGTGCCCAGGGAGCTGAGCAGGCTGGCGTAGCTACCGGTAAACGTGGGCTGGTTGCGCGGCAGCATGCGGGCCAGAATGCCGGTCAGCACCACCATGACCCCGGCGCCCACCCAGAACATAGTGCGCCAGCCAAAATGTGCGCCCACATACCCGCTGATAGTGCGGGATACCAGAATGCCGATGAGCAAGCCGCTCATGACTTTGCCTACCACACGGCCGCGCTCCTCGTTGCTGGCCAGGGAAGCCGCCATAGGCACCAACAGCTGCGGCACCGAGGAGAAAATACCGATAAGCAAACTAGCTGCTACCAGCAGGGCAAAAGTAGGCGCGAAGGCCGCGCCCGCCAGACAAACGGCTGCGCAGAGCAACAGGGCCAGAATCAGACTTTTCCGCTCGCGCTTATCACCCAGTGGCACCACAAACAGCAGCCCCAGCGTGTAGCCCACCTGCGTGATGGTGGCTACCAGGCTCACCCGGCTATCCGACAAGCCAAAGGTCTTCCCAATTTCGGCCAGCAGCGGCTGGTTGTAGTAGATGTTGGCTACCACCAGTCCGCAGGTAATGGCCATCAGCCAGACTAGGGCTGGAGCAAGCGGAGGATGTGACGGAATAGGACGATTGTCCTCTAACACGGGCTGGGGCGCAGCCGCAACGGCATCTTTCATAGGAGGCAAAATTACGACGGCCATTATTGCCGCCGCCTTGCTGGCCTCACACAACCCTAAATTAGCCGGGAAAGTTGTAGCTACACAGCCGCATACTGCTTTTTATACAGCCCCGGCGTAACACCTTCATACTGCTTGAAGAGCTTCTGAAAGTAAGCCGTGTTATTGAAGCCCGTCCGGAAGCACACATCGGCCACAGTAGTAAGCGGGTTGCGCAACAGGCGCTTGGCTTCGGCCAGGCGCTCCTGAATAACATATTCTACGGGCGTGAGGCCCAACTCGCGCTTGAATACCCGGAAGAAGGTAGCCTTGCTCATGCAGGCCAGCTCACTCAGCTTCTCAATGGTAATCTGCTCCGTGAGGTGCTGCTTAATGTACTGCACCACGTGCGCAAAGCGGTGGGATGTGACGTGCTCCTTATAGTTATGAAAAAGTAGCTGCCGGGCCTGGGTCTGCATCAGGCGCACCAGCATTTCCTGAATGGTGAAATTGGCCAGCACATCCTTCACGCGGCCCGTGTCCTGGGAAAGCTGCACCAGGCGCTCCAGGGTGCTGGTTAGCTCGGGCGTATTCTGAAAGTGGGCATGCTCGGCCGTGTCCAACTGCCAGGGCAGATGCTCTTCGGCGCGGGGCGAGTGCTCGTTAAGCAGGTCTACGGTTTGCCGGATGGTATCGGTGGGAATGGCTACGGCCAGGCATTGCGTGGGCTGGGCTTCGTTGGCTTCCGGGAAATCAATAACCATGGTCTCGTCCTTGCCTACTACTACGGACTCGCCCGGGAGGTAATCGAAGGCCGGGCGGCCGGTGAGGTGCATGACTTTCTTGCCCCGTAGCATGGTGGTGAGCACCACGTGGCCCATGCTAAGCGGTACCTGGTGGGCCGTACGGTGCGTTTCAAACACGTTCAGCTCAAAGGCTTCCAGCGTGTATACGGTGCGGTTTTCAACCAGCGTGGTCAGCTGCTCTGGCTGGTGCAGGGAGATGGGAGCGGGCAGGTGATGGGTAGGCATGGGTGGGGAGTCCGATGTGAAGCCTGAACGCAGGAAATAGCACTAATACTTTCTCTACAATAGTGAGGAAGCGGTAATTGTTCATTTTAATTAGCAGGATACCAGCACGCTAAGTTGAGCTTCCGGGGAAAAGCCCGACGGCAACTTGCGACAATAGGCGGCATTTCTGAGAGTATAATACAACTATTTCGGCAGGATAAGAAGCTAGCTTGGGATATCCGAAACCCCACAAATCCCCATCCATGGAAACCTTAGAAAAACCCACCACCCTGGTTGCCCGTCCTCAATTCAAAACGCACTACGATAATTTTATCGGTGGCAAATGGGTAGCGCCCGTGAAAGGGCAGTATTTCGAAAACCCCTCGCCCATTGATGGCAAAGCCTTTACCAAAGTAGCCCGCTCCACCAAAGAAGACATTGAGCTGGCTTTAGATGCCGCCCACGAAGCCTTTAAATCTTGGAGTAAGGCCTCGGCCACCACGCGCAGCAACGTGCTGCTGAAAATTGCCGACATCATGGAAGCCAATCTGGCGCATCTGGCGGCCGTAGAAACCGTGGAAAACGGCAAAGCCATCCGGGAAACCATGGCCGCCGACCTTCCCCTGTGCATCGACCACTTCCGCTACTTTGCCGGCGTTATCCGGGCTGAGGAAGGCTCCGCCACGGAGCTGAACGAAACCACCTTGTCGCTCGTGATTCAGGAGCCGCTGGGGGTAGTGGGCCAGATTATCCCCTGGAACTTCCCGCTGCTCATGGCCACCTGGAAACTAGCGCCCGCGCTGGCCGCTGGCTGCTGTGTGGTGATGAAGCCCGCCGAGCAGACGCCCGCCAGCATTATGGTGCTCATGGAGCTGCTGCAGGACGTGATACCCGCCGGCGTGGTGAACGTGGTAAACGGCTTTGGGCTGGAAGCCGGCAAGCCGCTAGCCAGCAATAAGCGCGTGCAGAAGGTGTCCTTCACGGGCGAAACTACTACCGGCCGCCTTATCCTGCAGTACGCCGCTGAAAATATCATTCCGGTAACCATGGAGCTGGGCGGCAAGTCGCCGAACATATTCTGCAAATCGGTGATGGACCACGACGATGACTTCCTGGACAAGGCCCTGGAAGGCGCAGCCATGTTTGCCCTAAACCAAGGCGAAATCTGCACCTGCCCTTCGCGTCTGCTCATCCATGAGGATATCTATGATGAGTTTATGCCCCGCCTGATCAAGCGGGTAGAATCCATTAAGCTAGGCCACCCGCTGGATATGGAAACCATGATGGGCGCCCAGGCCAGCAACGACCAATACGAGAAAATCCTGAGCTACCTGGAGATCGGCAAGGCGGAAGGCGCTGAGGTACTGACCGGCGGCGAGGCCCACGCCCACGACCATGAGGAGCTAACGGAAGGCTACTACATCAAACCCACCATCTTCCGGGGGCACAACAAAATGCGCATCTTCCAAGAGGAAATCTTCGGCCCGGTGCTGTCCGTTACCACCTTCAAAACCAACGAAGAAGCCATTGAGCTGGCCAACGACACACTCTACGGCCTGGGTGCCGGCCTGTGGAGCCGCGATGCGCACGAACTGTACCAGATGCCCCGCGCCATTCAGGCCGGCCGCGTGTGGGTAAACTGCTACCACGACTACCCCGCTGGTGCGCCCTTCGGCGGCTACAAGGCTTCCGGCTTTGGCCGCGAAAACCACAAGATGATGCTGGCCCATTACCGCCAGACCAAAAACATGCTCATCAGCTACAGCCAGCAGAAACTGGGCTTCTTTTAAGAGTTTTACTGAGCGTTAAATAACAGTTGTCATCCTGAGCTTTGGAAGGACGTTCTCACGCCTGAACGATAACTTAACAACGACTCGTTTTAACGGGAGAAGGTCCTTCGCAAAGCTCAGGATGAGAGTTTTATGTATTTTCAACCATGCCTACTCCCCGAGTTTTAGTAACCCCCGCCGCCGAAGCCACCATTGACGTGCTGCGCGAAGAGCATGGCCCTTTAATGTTCCACCAGAGCGGAGGCTGCTGCGACGGTTCCTCGCCCATGTGCTTTGCCAAAGGCGAATTCCGCATTGGGGGCAACGATGTTTGGCTGGGCCAGATCCACGGCTGCGACTTCTTTATGAGCACCAGTCAGTTTGAGTACTGGCAACACACCCAACTCACCATCGACGTAACTAAAGGCCGAGGGGCGAGCTTTTCGTTGGAAATACCGCTGGGCGTGCGCTTCCTGATTCGGTCCCGGCTGTTTACGGAAGAAGAATCCCGGGATATGGCACCGGTGCTGGAAGGTGAAGAATACCTGGCCGGTCAAGCATCCTAGCCTGGCTGAGATAATCAAGAATACAAAAAGGCCCCGCCATCTGATTGGCGGGGCCTTTTTGTATTCTGTATGAACAAAGGAACAGCTGCTTACTTAGCTTTTACGGGCAGGCCTTCCAGCTGCGCGTAGCTCAGCTTCCAGAGGCCTTTGGCGTTCTTTTTCCAGATCAGGACAAAGTTGCCTTCGCCTTCGCCCATGGGTTGGCCGGGGGCAGCGGGCAGCACGTCTACCGAGAACGTACCGGCTTCATACGCCATTTGGGTATCAGAGCCCGAGCTAACCGGGTTCAGGCGCAAATCAGAAATGGTATTGATGGTTTCCCGAACCCAACGGTTGGAAACCTCCGACTTGCCCTGGTAATGGGCTTCGCCCTGCAGGTAATGCACATCATCCGCCATCATCGTATCCAGCTGCATGGCATTCTTGCTGTTCCAGGCACCAACAAATTGCTGGTCCAGCGTTTGAACATTTGCGGCATCCTTCTTCTCGTCGGTTTTGGTACAGGAAGAAGCAAGGGCCGCCGTAGCGAGCAACATCAACAGATAGGGCTTCATAGAGCCAGGGGTTTGGTGAAGGATAAAAAGAAATTCGCCGACTCCGGCACAAGGCTGGAGTCGGCGAAACTAAGGGAGAATCCGGACTTACCAGCTCTTTCTACGATATTCCGAGGTAGGATATTCCGTAGAACGTTCCCCATACGAGGCATTCGGCAAATAAGCTGCGTTCATGGCCATTGGAGCACCATTGCTGGCATACATCATGGCAGGGATAGAAGCGGCGGCAAAACCGGAAGCCGCGCCAGGGTATTGCTGCTGCTGACCTACGGCCAGACCATTGTTTTGCTTGGAAGCTTCCATGCGGCGGGCCATAGCAGAACGCTCGGCACGGGCGGCAGCGGCCCGACGCTCAGCAGCGGCGGCACGATTATTAGCCGCTACGCGGGCCGCTTCGGCTGCACGGGCCTTACGCTTGTTGTCAATGCTTTTACCAATTACATAGCCAGTACCAGCACCGGCGGCAGCACCTACTGCGCCACCTACTACGCGGTTACGCTTATGAATGAGAGCACCGGCGGCAGCTCCACCAACGCCACCAATAATGGCGCCTTTAGCTTGTGGGCTCCAGGGCTTTCTAGTTTGTGCCTGAGAAAAATTAGTGAAGGCTATATTGAGCAGAAAAATAAGGCTCAAAAGCAGACTGACCTTTTTCATAATACTAGACTTTACGTTTCAGAAGATGGTTATGCTTGTGACTTGTGTTAAGCACTTTTGCAAGCACCGTGCCATAACGGGAAAAGGCCTGTAGAGGTTCAATTGAAAAAGGCCCTCAACTACACACACGGCCTCATAAACCCGGTTTTTGATCCTGAGAAGGACAAATACCGAGGTAGGTGAAATATCTAAAAAACGGGAAAGTATAGCTTCTGAAACTATAGCTGCGTCACTGTTACCACCACGTTAGTGTTGCGCCCATGGTCATCGGCGCAGGAGATTTTGAGCAGGCCGGGAGGCGGTTGAAAAAACACCCGCTCAGTAGCAGCCGCGGCCCGCAAAAATTGGTCGTTCACATACCAATACACTTGTCGCACCTCATTATCGGTGGTACAGCTGAGCAGAAGCTGCTGTTTTTCGTGGCGGTTCAGTACATATTCCGTATTGGCCGCCGGTGAGGTAATGCTCGGTGCCCGCTCAGTACTGCCTTGTACCAGCTGGCACTGCGGGTTATGCACTGGCAAACGTCGGTAAGGGATACCCTGCGCCTCCTTATAAGAGGCTATTTCGGGCAACAGATTCGGAAACAACTCCCGCCGAAAGCCGGCCGCCGGGGCACAGGCTCGGCAGTACGTAAAGCTTCCATCGGCTGAAAGCAGCACCTCGCGCTGGTGTTGGCAGCGCTGCCCCGACGATACATTGGGCAGGAAATAGTCAATCACCTGATTGGGGCAGTTCTCCCCGGGTACCAGGCCCGACTCCGCACACACCAGCCGAAAATCAAGCGCGGCAGGCGGTACAAACCAGTCGTTGGGCGAGTTATAGGCCACGGCGTTGAATAAGTCGAAGAGCAGGGGAGTAGCCACATCGGCACCGGTGAGGGCGGGGCTGCCTTGCCCGCTGAAGTTGCCCACCCACACTCCAATGGTATACTGTTTATTGTAGCCAATGCTCCAGGCGTCGCGGCGGCCGTAGCTGGTGCCGGTTTTCCAGGCTACTTTAGGCAGGCGGAGGCTGCTGGCTGCGCCGAGGGGCAAGTCGGGGCGGGTAAGCTGGGCCAGAATATCGGTGGTCAGAAAAGCCGAGGCTTCGGAAAATAAACTATTGGAAGCTGGGGTGCCTGCTGCTTTGGTAAGCTGTAGCTCCGCATACTGTCCCTTATTGGCCAAAGTCACATACAGGTTAGTTAACTCTTCCAGGCTAGCCCCGCAGCCACCCAGAATACTGCTCAAGCCCAAACGGGGAGCATTGTGCGTGACGTTTTTGAACCCCGCCTGCCGGAGCTTATCCGTGAAGGTGGGTACGCCCAACTCATGCAGCACGCGCACGGCGGGGATGTTGAGGGAGTAGGCCAAGGCGCGCTCCAACGTCACTTCTCCGTTGCAGTGCTTGTCGAAGTTTTCGGGCCGGTAGCCCTGAAAATTGGTGGGTACATCTGGCAGCATTCGCTTGGGCGTAACCAGGCCGCGGTCCATGGCCAGCGCATACAGAAAAGGCTTCAGCGTACTTCCCGGCGAGCGAACCGCCATAATCCCGTCGTTCTGGCCCTGACTGGCAAAGTCCCGGAAATCGGCGGAGCCCACATACGCCTCTACCTGCCGGGTGCGGTTATTCACGACCAGTACCGAAGCCTGCGTAATACCCAACTCGTTAAGCCGGCGCACATAATTGCGCGTTAAGTCTTCCGCTTTGCTTTGTTTGCTCCGGCTAAGCGCCGACCGGATAATAGCCCGATCCGGAAACTGGCGCACCAACCGGCGCGACAGGTGCGGAGCTAGGGCAGGGGCCGCGTGCCGTTGCGCCTCCAGCGGCTCCAGCAGGGCATCGGCAATATCCTGCTTTGGGAACAGACCGGCTTCTCCAAAGCGCCGCAACCAGCGGTTGCGCTCCTGCAGTACTGCCTCATTATTCTTGCCTAACACCAGGCCGCGCGGGCGGTTGGGGATAATAGCCAACGTTACCGTCTGGGCCAGGGAAAGGTAGTCGGGGGCCTGCTGGAAGTAAAGCAAGGCCGCTGATTTCACACCCTCCACGTTGCCGCCATAGGGTATCAGGTTCAGATAGAGCTGTAGAATTTCCGCTTTGCTGTAGTGTAGCTCTAGCTGCGTGGCGCGCAGCATTTCCAGCAGCTTATTACCCAAAGTGCGCTCTTTGGGCTCCAGCAGGCGCGCCACCTGCATAGTAATGGTGCTGGCCCCGGTGGTCCGGCCCCGGCCAAACATATTGCGCCCGGCTGCTTGCACTAGCGACACGGGATTCACGCCCACATGCCAGTAAAACCAGCGGTCCTCTTTTTCTATAATAGCCTTGCGCAGCGCCGGCGTTATTTCGCGCAGCTCGGTTTTCATCCGCCACTTTTGGGTGGGGTTGAGGTAGGCGTGCAGCACCGAGCCATCGGCGGCCAGCACAACGGGGGAGTATTGCGGAGAATTGGGCATGGGGAAAAGCCAGTTGAGCAGCATGCCAATGCCAACCACTGCAAATACCACTAGCCCATACCAGCGTAGCCGCCACCAGAAAGATTGAATAGATGCCAAGGGTACCCGCGTGTTCACCCTTGCAAGATACTGGCCTCAGTTGATGGTTGAACAAGTGGGTAGTCTGGATTTATTCTGGCAAAACAAATGCGCCCGGCATAACCAGAAAATAGAAGCCCGGCCGCAAGAAATGCAGCCGGGCTTATGATATGCCAAAAATAAAGGCGCAGAATTAATCTGCCTTGATCTTCGACTTCTTCTTCTTGTTCTTTACTTTTTTCACGTCAGCGGGCTGAGCGGTGGCAGCAGCATCTACTGAAACAGCGGTGCCCGTTTGCGTTTCTACGGTAGTTGTGGTAGCCGGAGCCGTCGTAGTAGGAGTGGTTACGGTGGTGTTCACGGTGCCGGTAGCAGCGGGAACAGCAGTACCTACTTGAGTTTCCACTGTAGTGCCCTGAGTAGGCTGTGAAGTGGTAGTAGTGGTGGTGCTGGTTTGTGCGTTAGCAACAGTAGCGCCAGTTACGAGGAGTGCGGCGAGAACAAATACCTTCTTCATGGGTAAGGGTTAAAGTGAACTTTCCGAAATGACTTTTACGCCATTTCGACCTCGCCTTGAACGAGGAGTATGCCTCATTGTTGTGCTTGCCTGAATTATACACCGTGCTTTAAGAGGCCAGCCAGAAGGGTTTTTATAGAAAATACGTGTCTTCTGACTTTCTAAATATGTAGGAGGCAATGGGGTAAAATCCGAATGATGTACAAGGCTTCCATGCACTTATATAGACGGTAATTATTTATTGCTTTGCATTACAAAGTTCTTTGTATATTTGATGCATGATTAATAACTCGCCCTGAAATTTTCCTTCGGGTGCTTGGTGTTGAAGCACATAATTCCTTTTGCCATGAGCATGTCGCAGTGCCCGGAGTACTTTGTGTCCCCTAACTCTGTGGTGCGTACCATCTGGGGTAAGGCCGATACGGTGCTGTTCATTTTTGCGGGAGCTGCCGCCGAGTTTGCCCTCAACAAAGCAGTGGATTGGCTTTACTTCACCGGCCGGCTACCCGCCGATCCGCTGGCCCGCCTGTTCTCCACCGTGGAGTACGCCCGCCAGATTGTGTTTGCCAAACGCCCGGCGGCAGAACAGGCCATCGATACCATTACCGCCATCCACTCGGCTGTGGAGGCCAAACGCGGTATGGCCATTCCGGCCTGGGCGTACCGCGACGTGCTGTTCATGCTCGTAGATTACTCCATTCGCGCTTTCGAAGTGTTGGAGCGGCCGCTAAGCCAAGCGGAGCAGGAGGAGGTGTTTGAGGTATTTATCCGCGTAGGCCAGCGCATGGGCATTCCCGACCTGCCCACTTCATACGCGGAGTGGCGCCAGGCACGGCAAGAGCACTTGGAAAGCCACCTGGAGTACAGCCATTTCACCGCCGACTTGTACCAGCAATATGCCCGCCATTTGGGCCCGGTTCGCTACCGCCTCCTGCTGCAGGCCCAACGGGTAGTGGCTCCACCGCCGGTCAGCAGGCTGTTGCGCCTCGGCCGCACCCCTTGGCTGCTGCCCGCCCTGTTCGTTTACCGCTACACGCAGCACCTGCCATTCAGCAAATGGGCCCGGGCCAGCCTCCTTCCCGAAGATTACAAAGAGAAAATCCTGCGCCTGGATATAGTGCCTCCTTCCGTTCTGGCTGCTGCCAGCTGAACAACAGAACGGCCGCTCCCTGTGGGAGCGGCCGTTCTGTTTAAATCCATTGGATTGGTAGCTTACTTCAGCATCTCATGTAGCACCGTCTGCATAGAAAACACACGGTTTCCGGCCTCCTGAATTACCAGGGAATTGAGCGAATCCAGAATGGCGTCGGATACTTCCACGTTGCGGCGCACGGGCAGGCAGTGCAGGAATTTTGCATCGTTGGTGCCGGCCATGTGCTCGGGCGTGAGCATCCACGACGGGTCGTTGCTGATGACCTGGCCGTAGTCCTGGTAGCTGCTCCAGTTCTTGGCCTGCACGAAGTCGGCGCCTTCTAAGGCCTTCTTCTGGTCGTACTCGATGCGGGCACCTTTTGTGAACTTAGGGTCCAACTCGTAGCCCTCGGGGTGGGTGATGACGAAGTCCACCCAATCCACTTCTGAGAACCAGTCACAGAACGAGTTGGGCACGCACTGAGGCAACGCACGCACGTGCGGGGCCCAGGTCAGCACCACTTTCACGCGCTCCTTTTTCTTGTGCTCGGCTACCGTAATCAGGTCGGCGAAGCTTTGCAGCGGGTGCAGCGTGGCGCTTTCCAGGCTTACCACGGGCACAGTGGCATACTTCAGAATCTTGTTGAACACCACTTCCTGGTAGTCCTCGTCGCGGTCCTTGAGCGTGGGGAAGGTGCGCACACCCAGCACGTCGCAGTACTGGCTCATCACGGCAATGGCCTCCTTAATGTGCTCCTGGGTGCCGCTGTTCATCACCGCGCCATCGGCCATTTCCAGAGTCCAGGAATCGGCGCCGGCGTTGAGCACCCATGCTTGCGCGCCCAGGTTGTAGGCCGCCTTCACCGAACTCAGCCGGGTGCGCAGGCTAGGGTTGAAGAAAATCAACCCCACGGTTTTGTTCTTGCCGATGTGCTGGTAGCCAAACGGATTCGCCTTGATTTCCAGGGCTTGCTGCAACAGGGCTTTATAGTCGCCCGCGTCTGCGAAGGAGGTGAAGTTGTTCATGAAGTGGTGTGTCGAAAGAATGTATTAGAACGTCATGCTTCATATGACGTCCACGAAGTCGAAGCATCTCAACCGCTTCGTATGTCATCCTGAGCTTGTGAAGGACCTTACCACGTTTGAACGAGTCGTGTTAATCTTATAAGGTCCTTCACAAGCTCAGGATGGCAGAGTTAGTTTGATACAGATAAATCTAACCCTTCGTACAGCGGAAATAGATGATAGCCGCAGTGCTCGGTAAAAACGGCTACTTCCCGAAGTTCCGGCGCCTCGATAACGAAAGCGTAATGGAATTCAACGTTGGAGGCGTCCTCAAACTGAATACGCACAATGCTGTCCAAGGGAAAATCGGAAGCACCGAGCCGGACAGGCTCGGTGCTTCCTTTGGCTTTCAAATACTCTTGTAGCTTCAGCTTCCAGCGTTCCGGCAGGTCCTCGTGACGCATGATGTTCAATTATGAATTAGGGCAACTTTTTGCCGTAGCACATGACGCCTAGTTTGTAAAAATTCATGGCTTTGGAAAATGACTGGTTGCAGATGAGCACGTCAGTTGTCTTTAGAAGAGTAGCTACATTTTTCAGTGCTTCATTCAAGTTAGATGGGTGAGAGTCGTGTCGTCCAATTACAACATAAACTTCTTTTTCGTCGAATAAAGTGTGCGCATACTCGGCTACTTTATCAGCTTGATATTCATCCGCCTTCTCATGATTCAAGCCAACATAAATTAACTCTGACCATATAAGTCCAGTCAACCTATGTTGGCTTGATATGTAGATGTTCCTTGAATCCATACTGCAACGATACGCGAGGCAGCAGCCTCGCGCTACATAGCCTTATATTCCTTCCAGCTCTTGATCTTCAGATCCTTCATCTCCAGCGTGCAGAAGGCCTGAATGAAGGCCTTCGCCAGGCGCGCATTCGTCAGCAGCGGGATGCCAAAGTCCACGGCCGTGCGGCGGATGGTGTAGTCGTTGTCCAGCTCCCCCTTGCTCAGGTTCTTGGGGATGTTGAGGACCAGCTCGATTTTCTTCTCCTTCAGACAGGTCAGCACGTTGGGCTCCTGCCGCTCATCGGG
>NZ_JAUOFB010000008.1 GCF_030542105.1 Hymenobacter sp. BT730 | reverse complement strand
ATGCCGATGCTGCGCAGCTTGTGGTACTCCCGGTTGCTCAGGGTCTGCGAAGGGGCCACCACGATGCTCTCCCCGGTGTGAATGCCGATGGGGTCGAAGTTCTCCATATTGCAGACCGTGATGCAGTTATCATACTGGTCGCGCACCACTTCGTACTCCACTTCCTTCCAGCCCTTCAACGACTCTTCTACCAGAATCTGGTCCGAGGAGGTAAAGGCCTTCTGGGCCAGGGCCCGCAACTCGTCTGGGTTATTCGCAAAGCCGCTGCCCAGCCCGCCCAGCGCAAAGGCCGCCCGCACGATGATGGGGAACCCGATTTGCGCGCCGGCGGCCAGCGCGTCGTCCAGCGTCGTCACGGCCACGCTGCGGGCCGAAAGCACGCCAATCTGGTCGAGCTTGTCCTTGAAAATGTCGCGGTCCTCCGTGTCGATGATGCTCTGCACGGGCGTGCCCAGCACGCGCACATTATACTGCTCGAACACGCCGGCGCGGAACAGGGCCACGGCGCAGTTGAGCGCCGTCTGCCCGCCAAAGGCCACCAGGATGCCGTCGGGCCGCTCCTTTTTGATGACTTCCTCCACGAAGTAGGGGGTCACGGGCAGAAAGTACACGTCGTCGGCCAGGTGCTCCGAGGTCTGCACGGTAGCAATGTTGGGGTTGATCAGGATGGTGCGGATGCCTTCCTCTTTGAGCGCCTTGAGCGCCTGCGAGCCGGAATAGTCGAACTCGCCGGCCTCGCCGATTTTCAGCGCGCCGGAACCGAGCAGCAGTACTTTCGTGGGTTTGTTCATGCGAAGGGTTGGGATAATAGATTGCCAGAAGCAATCAGAACGTCATGCTGAATTTGTCGAAGCATCTCTACCGCTTCGTTGAAGAAGTAATTACTGTTTTGTTCTACTGCAAGACAGCATAGTCGTCGTGTTCTGCTTCTATTGCGGAAGCAACCTCCTTATCAAAGGAAAGCCAAAACATACGGTCGTATTCTGCATAAGCCGACCAAATCAAACCGTCTTCATGTTCACAGGTCAGGGCTGCGTATACCCCTAGTCTGTGCACAATAATTTTCTTGATTATTGAGCCAGTCCACAATTCTAATCTTGCTGGTCGCTCATCAAATTCTTGTTCTTCCAAAACCCAGCCATTTGGATGCTTAATTTCTCCGAATAAGCAAGTTGTAATAGGCTCAGAAACTATCCGCGCAGCAAAAGGAGCCCAAGGTTCATCTGATGAATCAGGCCCTGCATCTAAGGCAACCCAAATATTTTCTCGCCAATTATTGTGTATTACACATAAGCTAATTGGTGAGGAATGATAGAACGTTAATGGGTTTTCAGAGCGAATACTTGTCAGACAGGAATAGTGCTGTCTAGAAACAACTAAGTCGGGGGCTACAGCGAAACCAATATGTCTGCCAATTAGACTTTTCAAAAGCGAAAAGTCCTTTTCTAGAATTATTGGATTTGACATTGCCTATAATGTTATGCTGAGCATCGCAAAGCAAGACGTTTTTTCTCTCAGTTTTCCCATTCTACTTAGCAGCTTTGTATTCCGCTACGGCAGTCAAAAAGTCGTCGAACAGAAACTCCGTGTCCTGCGGGCCGCCAGCCGCTTCGGGGTGGAACTGAGTGGAGAAGAAGGGCTTGCTCTGGTGCCGGATGCCTTCGCAGGTGCCGTCGTTCAGGTTCTCGAACAGCACGCGCCACTCGGCCGGCAGCGTGGCCGGGTCGACGGCAAAGCCGTGGTTCTGGCTGGTGATGTAGCAGCGCTGCGTGCCGGTCAGCTTGACGGGCTGGTTGTGGCTGCGGTGGCCGTACTTGAGCTTGAACGTGTCCCCGCCCGCAGCCAGGCCCATGAGCTGGGAGCCCAGGCAGATGCCGAAAATGGGCTTGTCCTGCTGCAGCGCTTTTTGCAGGTGGCCGATGGTGGCCTCGCACATTTTGGGGTCGCCAGGGCCGTTGCTCAGAAACAGGCCGTCGTAGTCGAGCTGGGTAAAGTCGTAGTCCCAGGGCACCCGAATCAGCTCCACGTCGCGCTCGAGAAAGCAGCGGAGGATGTTGGTTTTCGTGCCACAGTCCACGAGCACAATTTTATGTTGGCCGTGGCCGTAGCGGGTGACCTCCGTCGGGCTGACCTGCGCCACCAGGTTGTCCTGGTTGGGGTCGTGCAGGGGCACATCTTCTTCCGCCACGATTTTGCCCAGCATGGCGCCTTTCTCGCGCAGCTTCTTGGTCAGCATGCGCGTATCCACGCCAAAAATGCCGGGGATGTTGTATTCCTGCAGCCAGTCGCCCAGGCTTTTGGCCGCGTTCCAGTGGCTGTGCTCCTCAGAGTAATAATTCACCACCAGACCGGCAATGTGCACCTTATCCGACTCGAAAATCCGGGAAATAGACTCGTACAGCTCCTCGCCGGGCACGCCGTAGTTGCCGACCATCGGGTAGGTGAGCACCAGAATCTGGCCGGCGAAAGAGGGGTCCGTCAGGTTTTCCGGGTAGCCGGTCATGGCCGTGCTGAACACGACCTCGCCCGCGGCAGAGGTAAAGGCCCCGAAAGAAGTGCCCTCGATTTCAGTGCCGTCTTCGAGAATGAGTTTTACTGTTTGGGTCATGTTCTGTTGGTTCGCCTCACCCCGGCTCCCCTCTCCGTTAGAGAGGGGAGCTAAGGCGGCACGACTGAAAATGATTAATAGCCTCTATATGGCGTCCAGCCCCGGCAAGCCGAGCAGACCAGCGGCGTGGCGCGCCACGGCTTTGACACTGGCGACATCCGGGCCGGTGATGGTCAGGTGGCCCATCTTGCGGCCTGCGCGCGCCTGCAACTTGCCGTACAGGTGCAGGTGCGTGCCCGGCAGGCTCAGCACGGCGGTCCAGTCCGGCTCCCGCCGTTGCCCGCGGGCGTCAAACCACACCTCGCCCAGCAGGTTGAGCATGATGGCCGGGGAATGCTGGCGCGGCGACGGCAAGGGCAAGCCCGCCATGGCATGAACCTGCAGATCAAACTGCGACGCGTCACAGGCGTCCAAGGTGTAGTGGCCGCTGTTGTGCGGGCGCGGGGCCATTTCGTTGACCACCAGGCTCCCGTGCGGACTGCCGTCGTCCACTACAAAAAACTCGACGCACAATACCCCGACATAGCTGAGATGATGCGCGATGGAAACGGCCGCCTCGCGGGCCCTGGTTGCCAGGGCGGACGGCATGTTTCCTTCGTACGCGTGGGTCACGGCCAAAATGCCATCGACGTGCACGTTGCGCTGGGGGGCAAAGCTGACGACCTGTCCGTCCCAGCCGCGCGCCACCAGCACCGAGCACTCGGCGGTTAGCGGAAGCATCTTTTCCAGCACGCAGGCGACGCTGCCCAGCTCCATCCAGGCGGCGGCCAGCTCACCGGCGTTCTTGATGCGAATCTGGCCCTTGCCGTCGTAGCCCATGCGCGCGGTTTTCAGGATGCCGGGAAGCAAATCCGCCTGGTCCTCCTGTATGGCCTGCAGCTGAGCGGGCGTTTCAATCACCGCATAGGGCGCGCAACTCACCCCCGATAGGTCAGCGCAGGCCGCGAAGTGGGCTTTTTCCTCGATGCGGTTTTGGGCAATGCCTACCACGGCCGCGCCCGGCGCCACGGGGCGGGTCTGTGCCAGCACGTGCAGGGCCTGGGCCGGCACGTTTTCAAACTCGGTGGTGATGGCCTGGCACAGCTGGGCCAGCTGCGAGAGCCCCGCCGGGTCATTGTAGTCAGTCTGGATGTGGTGGTGACTCACCCGTCCGGCCGGGCTTTGCGCGTCCGGATCCAGCACGGCGGTGAAGTAACCCAGGCGCTGGGCGGCATGCACAAACATCCGGCCCAGCTGGCCGCCCCCCATCACCCCCAGGGTGGCCGGCTGGCCCGCGGCGTCTTCACTGCCCGGGAAAACCGGGGTCATGGCTGCAACGTGAATACCGTCCTTCATACGGGCAGCGTCATAGCGCGAGCGGCTTCGGTTTGTTCGGCGCGAAACGCCTGCAGCTTGGTCGCCAGGCCCGGGTCGTGCAAGGCCAGCAGGCTAACGGCGAACAGGGCGGCATTGGCCGCCCCGGCGTCGCCAATAGCAAACGTGGCCACGGGCACCCCTTTGGGCATTTGCACGATGCTGTGCAGGGAGTCTACCCCCTGCAAATGGCGACTGGCCACTGGCACCCCCAGCACGGGCAGCGCGGTTTTGGCGGCCAACATGCCTGGCAGGTGGGCGGCGCCCCCCGCGCCGGCGATAATGACTTGCAAGCCGCGCGGGCCCGCTTGTTCGGCGTAGGCAAATAAGTCGTCGGGCATGCGGTGGGCCGACACTACGCGCGCTTCGTGCGCCACGCCAAAGTGCGCGAGCATTTGCACGGCATGCTGCATGGTGTTCCAGTCGCTGCTGGAGCCCATCACAACGCCCACCAGGGGCTTGGCCGGGGCGGTGCTGGGGCTGAGGGGGGCGGAGGTGGAAAGGGTACTCATGATGGGGCTTGTAGAGGGGGCTGGGCAGCCCGGGGTGGTCGGAAAAAAGTGATTTGGGGCGCAGCGCGGGCCAGAGCCCGCCTTCTGTTAGCGCTCCAGCAGGATTTCCGTACCTAAAATCACCAGGTCTACCCGGCCTTTCAGCGTCTGGTCTATGAAGGGCGTGTTCTGGGATTTGGATTTCATGAATTCCTTCGTGAAGGTTGTTTCCGCTTCGGTATCGAACAAGACACAGTTGGCTTGCTGGCCGACTTCGATGGCGGCTACCGGCAGGCCCATCAGGCGGCGGGGCTCCGCCGAATAGCGCTTCACTACCAGGTCCCACCCGAATTTTCCAGGCTCGACGAAGAAGTGATAGAGCGATACCAGGGCCGTATCCAGGCCGGTGATGCCATTGGGTGCGCTGATGAAATCCTGGGCTTTTTCGAACGGCGTGTGCGGCGCATGGTCCGTGGCAATGAGGTCGAAGACGCCCTCGATGAGCCCCTCGAGCAGGGCATCACAATCGGCCTGCGTCCGCAGCGGCGGGTTCATTTTATAGTTCGTGTCGTAGTCCCCGATGTGCTCGTCGGTGAATAACAGGTGATGTGGGGCCACTTCCGCCGTCACCTTCACATCGCCGCGGGATTTCCACCAGCGGATGGTTTCCATGCCCAGCTTGCTGGACACATGCTGGATGTGCACGTGCGCGCCCGCCGCCCGGGCCAGGCGGATGTCGCGGTCAATGATGATTTCCTCTGCGCAAGCCGGCGAGCCCTTGATGCCGAGCCGATAACTCATCACCCCTTCATTCAGGGCGCGCGGCCCGGCCAGCTCCGGCACCTCGCAGTGGCTGGCGAAAAACATCCCAAACTCGGTGGCGTACTGCATGGCCCGGAGAAGCACTGCCGGGTCGCCGGTCGTATCCCCGTCGTCGGTGAGCATTTTCACCCCAAGCTCGCGCATGCCCTCGATTTCCGCCAGTTCCTTGCCCTCGCGGTTCTTGGTGACGCAGCCGGAGGTGTACACTGGAATGCGGGACCGGTCCTTGGCATTTTCCAGCACGGTGGCTACTGCGGTTGCCGAGTCGAGGGCCGGGCGGGTGTTGGGCATCATGACCACGCCGGTAATGCCGCCGTTGATGGCCGCTTCGCTACCCGTGGTGATGGTTTCCTTGTTCTCAAATCCCGGCGCGCGGAAATGGACGTGGGCATCGAACATGGCCGGCATAAGAATCCGACCCCGCGCGTCGATGACGCGGGCACTCTCGGGAATGGTCAAGTTACTGCCGATGTCTTGAATTTTTCCTTCGACAATCAGGACATCGCCCTCGAGCAGTACAGGTGAATTTTCAGAGGCGATACGGGCGTTTTGAAGGAGGAGCATGGATGCAGGAGGGCTGTAAACGGGCAAGGGGGTGGTGATATTCAGGATATTAGAGATGAAGATATACGGGCGGAACCAGCTAGGGCATAGTGACCGGTGAGCCGGCTCGCTGCTGTGCGGCATACGCTTCCTGCTTGGGGAACTCCCCGCCCGGCGTGAGCCAGTCGAGCACGGCCATGCGAACGGAGATGCCGTTTTCAACCTGGTTGGTAATCAGGCTGCGCTCATAGTCCATGACGGCGTCGCACAGCTCGACTCCCCGGTTTACGGGGCCGGGGTGCATGATGTAGAGGCCCCGGTCGCTGATTTCCGCCAGCCGGGTGTTGGTAATGCCATAAACCCGGTGGTATTCGCGGACGCTGGGGAAAAACTGCACGTCCTGTCGCTCCATCTGTACGCGGAGCAGGTACACCACATCGGGCGCCCAGGCCATGGCCGCCTCGTAGTCTGTGAAACGGGGAATGCTTGCTGGGACATACTTGGGCACCAGTGAGCCCGGACCGAGGTAAGCGACTTCCACGCCCAGCTTTTGCAGCAGGGTGCTGGTAGAGCGCGCGACGCGGGAGTGGAGAATATCCCCGATGATGAGGACTTTTTTGCCCCGGGGGTCGGGAAATTTCTCCTTGATGGTGAAAGCGTCCAGCAGGGCCTGGGTGGGATGCTCGTGCGCCCCGTCGCCGGCATTGATTACCGACGCCGTGGTCTGGCGGGCAATCATGCCGGGCAGGCCGGAGTGACTATGGCGCACGACGATGTAGTCAGTGCGCATCGCCTGGAGCGTCTCAATGGTTTCGCGCACCGACTCACCCTTGGTGATGGAGGAGTGGTCGACGTTGAAATTTGTTACCTCCGCCGAGAGGCGTTTGGCGGCGACCTCGAAGGAGGAGTGCGTCCGGGTGCTGGCCTCATAGAATAGCATGAGCACGGACTTGCCCTCAAGGGCGGGGATTTTTTTCACCGAGCGGGTGAATAATTTTTTAAAGGACGTGGATTGGTCGAGCAGGAACTCGATTTCCTCGCGGTGAAGGGATGCAATGTCGAGCAGGTCTTTACGTGCCATACCGGAGTGGAGGAAAAGGGAGGTTGTCTAGCTAAAACAAACAGTGTAAAGTCTTATCTGCTACTATTCATGACGGAGCAACTGGCTACCGGCCTGGGCTGAGGAACTGGCGGAAGCCGCCACCGGTGGCGGCGAGAATGTTGGCGTCCATAGGAGGTGTGAATGGGCGGCGGGGCGGCGGCCGCCGAACTCAATGGACATAAAAAAACCGTTTCGGAATCCGAAACGGTGGCGGGGCAAAACCCAGAAAAAACAACGGAAATACCAAAGGCAAAATCGGGAAAACCGATGGTAGCGAAGACCTTCCGGTCCACTCGCGGTTTCCTGTAGACCAGAGTCCCGCGCTTCATCAACAAGTTTTTTGGTTGAAGCATGGGGCAAAGCTACGGCATTGTTACGGATCCTTTGCGCATGTCAGGCAAGAATTTCCGTTGAGGTGAACGTATTGCTCACAAACGAGTAAAGAACCTTCGGTTTAATGCGCTATGCGGAAGCGTTTCGGGCCGGTTGGCTCACTAGACTGCGGTTAAAGTTGGGTCCTAATGTAAACATGCGGCTTGGGCAGGACTACTATTGAATGAGGTGGTCCAGCTAAGCCGGACACAATAGAGGCGTGGTTTGGAATTGGGATTCGAACTGGTTGGGCCTATCCCCACACCTTCTCCATTTGACTCCGCTTCTAGGCATCAACCACTTTTACATAGCGCATTAAGGTTTTAATATCCTTATGCCCCGTGAACTTCATGATGACGGCAGGTGACATCCTCCACTCTAGGCTCTGGGTAATGAAGTGCAGCGCCCGGTATGGGAAGAGAGCAGTTCATACTTCGGTAACCACTGTACAGCTCGTTTTCTTCCTTGGTAGCGTACCGCCTGAATGGGGGAGTCGATTCCAACAGGACCACCATTTTAATGAGCAAAAAGCCCCTTCAGTTTTTGGAGGGGCTTTTTGTTTGCTTGTGCCACTGGATAACTAGGAAAAAAAGACAAGGTACTTTAACCACTTTGCAGTTATAAGTTTCTCGAGATGTCCCATTTTAATTGCCGTCCTGCTTATGTCGGCAGTTGGGAGTTTTTACTTGGCAGTGCACTTACGCTGAATAATTTCACTGAGAAGCTTGTAAAGCGGAGAATATTTGATTGCTTTGCATCACAAAGTGCTCTGAATAATATGAAGCCTGCTACCGACCCGCTTGCCCAGCTTACGGAGATTCGTGCCATTATGGAGCGTTCCTCGCGTTTCCTCTCACTCAGTGGCTTATCCGGGGTGGGGGCGGGCATTGTGGCTCTGGTAGGGGCAGCGGTAGGGCATTTCTACCTGCAGGCGCAATATGGACCAATGGGGTTCCTGCGTTTAGTGGAAGCCCCGGCGGAAGAGAGGCGGCAGGCGCTACCATTTTTGCTAGGTCTGGCAGTTGCTATGATTGTGGTGGCGTTCGGGGTGGCTTTGTATTTCACCCGCCGGCGTGCTGTGCAGGACGGGCGCCTGCTGTGGGATGCACCTGCCCGGCGTTTGCTGCTGAGTCTGGCAGTGCCTCTGGTAGCAGGTGGGTTATTTTGCCTGGGCTTATACCTGCGTGGGGCTGCCTCCTGCGTGGTGCCAGGGCTGCTGATTTTTTACGGACTGGCCTTGCTGAATGCCAGTAAATACACGTTGGATGAAATTCGGCTGCTAGGACTCACTCAATTAGCCCTGGGGCTGCTGGCTCTGGTGTTGCCAGGCTGGGGACTTATTTTCTTTGCGGCGGGGTTTGGTCTGGGACACATTGGTTATGGCCTGCTTATGTACAACCGCTATGAACGCGCTTCACAACCTGTCCTGTGAAACACGTCATTCATACGCTGAATAAGGCATTCGACAACCGGGTACGGCTGGGCGTGATGGCCGTGCTGCTGGCAAATGATACGGTAAGCTTCAATGAGCTGAAAGAGGCGCTGGACCTGACAGATGGCAACTTGGCAAGTCACGTATCGGCGCTGGAAAAAGCCGGGTATGTGCAGGTTTCCAAGCAATTTGTCGGGAAGAAACCTAATACCACCTATATGGCATCAAAAGAAGGGAAAATAGCTTTTCAGGAGCACCTGAGTGCCTTGGAAAAATTGTTGCGCGGCTAGGCGTGACTTTTTTTTGCTTATCAACTTTGTAATTCAAAGTTCTTTTAAAATAAAATCCTCATTGTCAACTGTTATGAATACCCTCTCCTCATCAGTCCCGATTCGGCCCCGAACTATAACGGCGCCTCCTTTTCCGCTAACCCTGGCGCAGAAGCTGTTGCTGCCGGTGGGTGCCATTCTTTTTGATGTGCTGTTCTGGCAGGAGCGCGCCGCTCTAAGCTTGTTGCTGTACACGGTGTTTGTGCTGGGAGCGGTGCTGACCAGTACGCCCCGAAATGCTATGGTGTGGCGCTCGGGCTATTTCTGGGTGGCGTTGCTGGGCACGGTATTCAGTGCGGTAATGGTGGGGATATATGGTTCAGGCGCTGCCAGGTTGGCCTGTGTAGCGTCGTTAGCCATCTGGTTGGGGTATATGAATCAGCCTCATTTGAAACTCGTGATGTTTGCCCTTCTAACCGGGCTATACAACTTGTTTCCAGCAGTAGAGCGCATGGGGCAACTCCTGCGCCTGCCAGATAATATAGGCAGCGGCCTTGGCCGGCTGTGGTACTATGGTCGTTTGCTGGTGCTTCCCCTGGTAGCCCTGGCCATTTTCCATGTTCTGTTTGCGGTAGCTAATCCCCGCTACAGTGCCCTCTCCAATCAAGTATGGGCTGTGCTGGGTGATTTCCTGAGTTTGTTATTTGAGCGGCTGTCAGTGCCGCACCTGTTGTTCTTTCTCCTCGGATTAGCCCTCACGGCGGGCTGCCTTTTTATTATCCCGGTACATTATCTGGCCGATCAGGAGTCGCGCTTTGGAGAATTTGTGCTACGCCAGCGCAATCGGGTGGCCTCTTTCGCCGTGCGGCAGCCTGATTTTCGGACCCGCACATTTCGACCCCTGGATTTGCGCAAGGAATACCTGATGGCGGTGGGGCTGCTGGCCCTGGTAAATCTGCTACTATTTGTGGTGAATGCCATTGACATCCATTGGATCTGGTTTGGCTTTCACCCTGCGCCGGGCTTTGACCTTACGCAGTTTGTGCACGAGGGCACCTATGTGCTGATCCTGAGCATACTGGTGGCCATGGGCATTATACTCTGGTTCTTCCGGCGCAACCTCAATTTCTACCAACCCGGCCTGCAGGTGCTGCGCGTGGGAGCTACTATCTGGGTGCTGCAAAATGCCGTGCTGGCCGTATCGGTAGCACTGCGCAACTACTATTATATCCAGCACAGCGGCCTGGCCTACAAGCGCATTGGTGTGTATGGGTTTTTGCTGCTGACGATGTTTGGTCTGGCTACCATCCTGCTCAAGATCTGGCAGCGGCGCTCGGCCTATGCGCTGGTGCGGCTGAATGCGCTGGCCGCCTATGGCCTGCTGCTATTGTTAGCAGGCGGTAACTGGGAAGTCTGGATGGTGCGCTTCAATTTACAGCCGCGGTTTCAGCAGGTGGATTATGGATTTCTGCTGGCTATGCCTGACCGGGTGCTGCCAGAGCTGGCAACCCGAGCCCATACCCTGGCCGGGCGCCAGTTGGCGAAGGATGATGAATACGGTAATTGGAAACCCCTGGCACAGGAAACAGCCCAGCAGTTGCTGGCCCAGCGCATCCAGGATTTTCGGGCCCTGGAAGCCCGCCGTCATTGGCCCAGCCGCACCTGGGCCGACTGGCAGGCTGCCCGCTTTTTTGATCAGCACGCCAACCTAACCCGCTACACCCTGCGCCATGTTACTGCAAGTCGCATTTAGTTTGTTGGTGCTGCTGGCCTGTGTGGGGGGCATTATCCTCCTGGCCAGTGTGCTAACGTGGCAGGAACGGGGCGCCTCTGCCCACGACCGGCAACAGCGCCTGCTCACGGGCGTGCTGCCCGTGGCGGGCGGGGTAGTGCTTATCCTGCTGGGGCTGTTCTTTCTACTAATGATGGCCTGGTCGCCGAGAGGCACGGCCCTGCTGGCTGGTTTATGAAACGACAGATGGAACAGCTGCTAAATTTTGCGTGGCTGGTACTCCGGCTGATGCCCGCCTTGATCTGGTGGGCGGTAGCAGTGGGGATAGGGTGCTTCCTGAATCTTCTGCTACTAAAGGAAATATGGCCCAATACGCCTCAGGCAGAGTATGTATTGGTAGGGCTAATGGCCGTGTGTGCGCTACTGGTACCGTGGTTGGCGGGGAAAACAGCAAACCGGGTTGCGCAAACACTTCAACATCAGGGCAGCACCTGGTATTGGCTGTGGCGTCTGCTTATGGTTGGTAGTTTTGCAGTAGCAGCAGTTATTACATTGCTTGCCGGGGTGTTAATGATGGTCTTTGTAGCAAAATCATCATTCTAGTTGCCTACTGCATCCCCGTTACCCGGAATTCTACCCGGCGGTTAAGCTGTCGGGTGGCTTCCTGGTCGTTGCTGGCCCGGGGCTCGGCACCACCAAGGCCGATACCGGTAATGCGCGTTTCGGCAATACCATGGTCTACGAGGTAACTCTTTACCACCTCAACCCGCTGCTCGCTAAGTGTAATATTCTTCGTGGGGTCGCCCACATTATCCGTGTGTCCTCGCAATTCAATAGTTAGCTGGGGGAATTTCGTGAGTAGGGCCAGCAGGTATTCCAGATCAGGGTAGGAGGCAGGCAGGAGTACGGCCTGACCTTGCTCAAACTTGACCTTATCCAGCGGCAGTGTAGTGCCAATGTTTAGCGGTTGCAGCAGAATATCCTGCCCGTAGGGGCCGGAGCGTGGCGTATAGGTAGAATCGGCCACTAAGTAGCCCGCCAGGAGGGCATGTACTTTGTAGGCCTTACCCGGCTTGGCCGAAATCAGGAAGGCTCCATCAGCAGTTAGTGGCACTTTCATGATGCTGCTGTCCTGCTGCAACTGTAGCTGAGCCTGGGGCAGGGGCTGATACGTAAGGGCATCCAGCACGCGGCCCCGCCAGGTAGTGGCCGGTATGGTGGTGGTTAAGGCAGGCTGTACCGTGGTACGGAACAGGTTGCAGCCGGCCAGGTCCGTGTACACGCCCCGGCGTACCCGCGTGGTCTGGTGGCTGCTTACGTCAGCTTGATATAGTGCCTTGGGCCCGGCCAGGAAGAACACCCGGTTGCCGTCCACGTCGTACTGGAGCAGCAGGTCGCTGTAGCCGCCCTGTTCCGGCAGCCCATCCAGCGGCAGGAGTTCCGGGAAAGGTTGTCTGGTTTTCAGATCCACCTTCAGAAGGGCGCCATCGGTGCTATACACCTGGTATAGTGTCTGGGTATCGTCGATACAGAAATTGGCGTGCGTGCCTGCCCCGGCAAACCCAATAGCCGGATAATAAGGTGCCTGGCGCACGGGGTCTTTCTCCCAAACCACAGTTACTACATCATCTGTGGGGCTTACTTTCACCAACTTGCCCGCATCGGACGTAATGAAGAGTAATTCGCCCCGCTCATTGGTGGAGGCGGAAATCCAGATGTTTTCGGGCCCCTGTGCCGGTAGTTGCCAGGTTGTATAGCGGCCCTGACGCGTATTCGGGTCGTAGCGGTAAACATACTCCGACGCGTTTGTTGGGGCTTTGGTGACGGAGTACAGGCAATTGTCGAAGCCTTTAGCCAAGGCGTAAGACTGAAATGGGAGCACTTGCCGATGAATTGTAGGCGGCTCGGAAGGATCTTCCACGGAAAACTCGTGAATGGTGCGGCAGTCGTCTTCCCATAACCCATCATGCACGCGCAGGGCCGAAATACCATACATCTTATCGTCACAGAGTTGGTCGGCGTAGCGGAGGCTGGGTAGCCCGGTGGGCAGAAGCGAGAAAGAGTTGATCAACTGCTTCCCGTGTGCGTAGTAAAGCCTGGTGTAGCTTGCCAAGGCACGGTACTCCAACCGAAACTCATAGCCACCCCGCCATACCCGGCGGCCAATAACGCGGGTACGGACCGAGTCTGTTATGGAGACTTTGTAGGAATATTCGTAGCGAATCTCCTGAAAGCTACCGGCATCGCGCTGATACAACTCAAAAAGCCGAACCTGAGGATAGGTTTTGATGACCTTCCACAGAGAGTCCAGTTGCCCGTGGGTGAGAAGGTTAAAATCCTTCTGCAATTCCGGCACAGGACGGATAAGCAACTCCACTTTTGCTGGGATGCCAGGCTGTTTGCCCCCCGTAAAGAAATCCACAGTCAGCAGATCTTCGCTGGAGCGAGCCTGCCAGTCTATAGGATAGGCAAGCCGATAGCCAGCGTAGGGGCTCACATATTCGCGTACAGCCGCCGGGCTTTGTGCGTGCAGCGTTAGGCAGCACAGCACCAGAACCAGCGTCAGTAAAAACCTCATAATCAGCGGAAGCAGGAATGCCTTTATCCTTCAAAATTAGGTAACCTTATGCCATTCTCACGAATTTTAGATCATGCCTATTGAATAAAAAGGAGATGTTGTGCTGTTATTTGTGAAATAGTGATGTTTAATTATGGTTATATTGATTTAAGGCAAAACGAACGATATATAGGATATCCGCTTCGAGGACTTTAGCCGTGAAGTATTAATCATGCTTCGCAAAGCCACTATTCGCCGATGCTCAATTGCCTGGGAGGTGCAGCCACTTGATAGGAATACAGAAGGACCAGGGGCAGTTCATACTAGAAACCCTCATCTGGCCGGTTCCCGAAAAGCGCATCGCGTGCACGCGGCATCAACAGGAAAAGAAGACCTGGTGCCGGTAGTTAAGTGACTGTATCAGAGATACAAGGGAAGGTAAGTACGAATGCGTAGTCTGCCCGGCGGCTAATTTTCTAGGACGAAAATCGGATGCGCGAAAGGCCGTTACGTATGCTTGGGTGACTCACCTGAACTACTGCTGCTTTATGGGAACATCTGCTGCTGACCTTCCAGAACATCCTTTCTCCGGCTTTGTGCGCGTGCGCGGTGCCCGGGAACACAACCTCAAGAATATTGATGTAGACATTCCGCGGGATGCGCTGGTCGTATTCACCGGCGTGTCGGGCTCGGGCAAATCCTCCCTGGCATTTGGTACGCTCTATGCCGAGGCCCAGCGCCGCTACCTGGAGTCAGTGTCGCCCTACGCACGGCGGCTTTTTCACCAGATGGCCGTGCCGGAAGTACAATCTATTGAAGGGCTGCCTCCGGCTGTAGCCTTGCAGCAGCAGCGCGGTACCCCCACCACGCGCTCCTCCGTGGGCTCGGTCACTACGCTGTCCAACCTGCTGCGCATGCTGTACTCGCGGGCTGGGACTTATCCTGCCGGCCAAAGTATTGTGTATGCGGAAGGCTTCTCGCCCAATACGCCCGAGGGTGCCTGCCCCGCCTGCCATGGTCTGGGCCGCATCTATGAGGTGACGGAGCAAACCATGGTGCCAGACCCTTCGCTCACCATTCGGGAGCGGGCCATTGCGGCCTGGCCCCAGGCCTGGGGTGGGCAGAACCAGCGCGACATCCTTGTTACGCTGGGCTACGATATTGACCGGCCGTGGCAGGATTTGCCCCAGGAACAGCGCAACTGGATACTATTCACCGAGGAGCAGCCCGTGGTGCCGGTGTATCCGGGCTACACACCCGCTGAAACGCAGCGGGCCCTCAAGCGCCGGGAATCACCTAACTATATGGGCACCTTCACCGGTGTGCGGCGGCATGTGCTGCACACCTTTGCCACCACGCAAAGCCCGCTCATGAAAAAACGGGCCCTGCAGTACATGCTCAGCACCGAGTGTCCCACGTGCCACGGCAAGCGCCTGCGGCCGGAATCATTGGAGGTAAAGTTTGCGGGGCTGGATATTGCAGATATGTCGGCGCTGCCCCTAAAGCGGGTATCCGGGCTGCTGAAGCCCTATGCGGAAGGCACGGCTGCCGGGCGTAAAAAGCACGATGCGGCCCATCCGGAGCAGGTAATTGTGGCGCAGCGCATTGCGGAGGACTTATGTGCCCGTCTTTCGGTGTTGCTGGATTTGGGGCTGGGCTACCTCTCACTGGAACGAAGCACCCCCACCTTGTCGCCGGGCGAGCTGCAGCGGCTGCGGCTGGCCACGCAGCTATATTCCAATTTATTTGGAGTGGTTTATGTGCTTGATGAGCCCTCCGCAGGCCTGCACCCTTCGGACACGGCGGCTCTACTGAAGGCGCTGGCCGGGCTGAAGCGGGCAGGCAATTCCTTGTTTGTGGTAGAGCATAATCTGGATGTAGTGCGACAGGCCGATTGGCTGGTTGACGTAGGCCCGGCCGCTGGCGAGCTGGGTGGCGAAATCCTCTACAGCGGCCCCCCCGCAGAACTGGCGCACATCAGTGCTTCGCAAACCCGCCGCTATTTGTTCAAAGAAGAAGCTAAATCGGTAAGGCCGGAGCGCAAGCCCACCGGCTGGTTACAGCTCCATGGTATTACCCGGAACAACCTACAGGGGCTGAATGTGAAATTCCCATTGGGGGTGTTTACGACCGTAACAGGCGTATCGGGCTCAGGTAAGTCTAGCCTGGTAAGCCAGGTGCTGGTGGAGCTGGTGGCTGAACATCTGGGGCACGAACTCCCAACGGAAGAAGAGGAGGGAGACCCGCTGGAGCGCTCCGCGCCCATTGTTACGGGTGGAAAGCTGGCGAGCGGCATGGAGCATATTAAGCGCCTGGTGCGGGTTGATCAGAAGCCCATCGGGCGCACGCCGCGCTCCAACATGGCCACCTACACCGGCCTGTTCGACCATGTGCGGCGGCTGTTTGCCGCTACCCCCGATGCCCGCCGGCGCCGCTACGATGCCGGGCGCTTTTCCTTCAACGTAGCCAAAGGTCGTTGCGAGAACTGCCAGGGCGAAGGATTTGTGATGGTGGAGCTACTATTTCTGCCTAGCGTGTATGCTCCCTGCCCCGTGTGTCATGGGGCGCGCTATAATGCCAAAACACTGGAAATCACCTACCGCGACAAGAATATTGCGGAGGTGCTGCACCTGACAGTAGATGCCGCCTGGGAGTTTTTTGCGGATGAGCCAGCCGTGCACCGCGCCCTAACCGTACTGCGCGAAGTAGGCCTGGGTTACCTGCGCCTGGGCCAGCCCGCTACCGAGCTATCGGGTGGGGAAGCCCAGCGGATTAAGCTGGCTACGGAGCTGCAAAAGGCGCAGCGCGGTAATTCTCTCTACGTGCTGGATGAGCCTACCACCGGGCTGCACCCATCCGATGTGGAGAAACTACTGGCCCAGCTGAATGGGCTGGTAGACGCGGGCAACACCGTTATTGTGGTAGAGCACGATATGCGGGTAGTAGCCGGCAGCGACTGGGTAATTGACATGGGCCCCGGTGCAGGCGACGAGGGCGGACAGGTGGTGGTGGCCGGCACACCGGCTGAGGTGGCCCGCTTCAAGCAAAGCCGGACGGCCCCTTATTTGGCGCAGTTTATTGGCGAGGCCGTCTAATTCCGTTTAACTGGTAAGAGTCTTCCCCTAAGTCGAAAGCGGAATTTATTAGCCGATAGTTTTTGATTTTCAGTTGTTCCTCTATGTCCGCATTTCTGGAAGAATTCCTGCGCAACCCAGCTACAGTCGGCTCCCTGGTGCCTAGCTCCCCTGAGCTGACGGAGAAGGTAGTAGCGCCCATAGATTTCAGCAGCGCCCGCTGTATAGTAGAGTATGGCCCTGGTACGGGTGTCTTCACCGATGTGCTGATGCAGCGGCGCCAGCCCGAGACACACATTGTGCTGATTGAGGTAAACCGCCGGTTCTGCCAGCACCTGCAGGAGCGCTACGCTTCGCACGCCCACGTGCACGTCATCCACGGTTCTGCTGATAAAACCGGGGAGTATCTGCAACAGTTAAGCATCCCGCCGGCCGACTATGTGGTGTGCGGCCTGCCCTTTTCCTCACTTCCCCGGCGTCTGCGCTGGCGCATTCTGGAGCATACCCGGCAGGTATTACAGCCTGCCGGCAAGCTCATTCTTTTTCAGTATTCCTTGCGGAATAAAAGGCTGTTTGAGCGGTTCTTTCGCATGCTCAGCACAGCCCATGTGCTACGGAATATACCGCCTGCCTATGTGCTGGTGTATGCCCCGGAGAGAGCAGCGGCAGAGTAAGGTACGTATCTTTGTCGGGCCTTTAAGGTCCTGGCCATCTTCAACCTCAGCTTCCGGCCCGGCTGGATACACGGCTTCTGCTTTCTCTCCACCTGTCCCTTATGCGTTTTTTAGAAGTTGCCGAAATCAGTTTGCAGGAGCGGGAAAACATGGTGCTTCAGGGTATCAGCTTCACGCAGCAGCAATTCCAGAAAATTGCCATTGCAGGCGAAACCGGTTCCGGGAAAAGCACATTGCTGCAAACCATAGCCGGTTTGGTACAGCCCACAGCAGGGGAGGTGTGGTTTGAGGAAAACCGCGTGCGCGGACCGGTAGAGCGGCTGGTTCCCGGCACGCCGGGTGTGGCGTATTTATCGCAGCAGTTCGAACTGCCCAAGTTCCTGCGGGTAGAGCAGGTGTTGCGCTATGCCAACAAGCTTTCCGTGGAAGAGCTGGACACGCTGTATGATGTGTGCCGCATCCGGCACCTGGCCCAACGGCAAACCAATCAGCTTTCCGGCGGCGAGCGGCAGCGCATTGCGCTGGCGCGTTTGCTGCTCACTTCGCCCAAGCTGCTGTTGCTGGACGAGCCTTTTTCCAACCTCGACCCGGGTCATAAGCAGATATTGAAGTCCGTTATCCGGGATATTAGCGAACAACTCGGCATCACCTGCACCTTAATTTCTCATGACCCTCTGGATACGCTTTCCTGGGCCGATGAAATCCTGGTGATGCAGGCCGGGCAGCTCATTCAGCGGGGCACGCCCGCGCAAATCTACCGGCAACCCGTTTCCGCTTATGCCGCTGCCCTTTTCGGCGACTATAATCTAATACAGGGCCCCTTACAACGGGCTCTGGCCAAACAAGCCGGTATTAAGCTGAAGAAAGGCCACCAGTTACTAGTGCGCCCGGAGGATGTGAAACTACAAGCCCGAGACGGGGCAGGTGGGGTAGCTGGTACCGTAACCAGGGTGGATTTCTTTGGCAGCTACTCTGAGCTTAACATCGACCTGCTGGCCAGTAATATCCGCTTGAAAACTACAGAAAGTGGCCTTTCTGTGGACGACACAGTGGCAGTTTCGCTTTCGGCAGACAGAGTTTGGTATATTTGAGAGAATCACGCGCTGCAACCAATTTCCAGGGCAAGAAAACGTTAAGCACACTGGTCTGTTATCAGCTCATCAAGGTGCCCTAACCTCACTTCCGCTCGGGTCCCTTATGAACTTAACCGCTCCGGTATTCCTTACCTGAGTACCGGCCCCGGCACCGCCGATGTCAGTTGCAAAGCCTAGTGTTCTGCAGCACCTAGCGTACCGCATTGCCTACTGGCTTTGCGCCCCCTTCACGGGTATAACCTTATGAATTCCTACTATCAGCCATCTGCCGAGCTACTGCAGGCGTTTGGCTTTGCTGCCTTCAGCGCCCCGCCCCGCCAGAAAAGGTATAGTCGGGCCAGTGCCTGTGGGCAGGAAACCATTGTGCTGTATGAGGATGCTGAGCTTACACTACTGGAAGTGGTGAACGGCCAGATGCTGTACAGCTTTCAGGGCCGCGTGGCTTCTGAGGCCGAATTCCGGGTGCTGCTACGGCAGGTAAACTGGTCGGCTGAACTTCCTTCTTCAATCTGACTTCTTTTTCCTGTACCCATGACCGATACCTACCTGCGCAGCCTAGGCTTTACGCCCACCGACCAAGGCCGCACGGCCAGCCGCCCAAATTTCAACCAGGCCTGGCGCTACCAGCACGACCACATGGCTCAGGATGGCACTGCCCTTTTCATTGAACACCCTTTGGGTATTGACAGCTGCCGCCTGAGCCACCTCACGGCCCCGCTGAATGCCCAGGATGTGTTTGCGGCCATGCCCCTGCATGATCGGCCCGCCCTGGAAGCCGCCATTCAATCATTTTATGCGGCGCACGGCGGCAAAGGGGCTATTATTCCGGCCTTTGAGGCGCCTACTTTTCGCCCATTCCGCCGGGCACGCTAAGCCCCGGTCCGGTCGCCGCTTTGACACTTAATTCTACATGGACAAAGACTTACAATTCAGCCTGGCCAACAACGCCAAGGAATGGCTGGCGCTTTCGTTATCCATCTCCTCGGCCGAGAAAATATCGTTCAATAAAATTCATGACGATTTTTTCTCCACCTACGGGGCTAATTTCATGACCCACGTGTACCGGACCACCTTTGAAAACGCGCTGCAGAATATGCCCGATGCGGAGCGTATAAAGCTCCTGGCATCGTTTCAGCAAGCCATGGACCAGGCCATTGACGAGCATTATTCCACTTCTCATTTCTAGAAGGGCTACAACTGAATGCGTTTGTAACCCTGTAAAAAGCCCCGGCAGCTACCGGGGCTTTTTTATTGCCAATGCAGCCAATTCCGTATTAGACGGAAGCTATTGTCTTCGGCTTGGAGGAAGGCGTCAGCGCTAATACCCGGTATGCCAGCTGCACCAGCAAAACCGGCAGTATGCCGGCTGCTGCAATCAGGCCCACTATCATAGGAGTGAAAGGCTGAATGCCCAGCAACTGACGCAATGTTATGATGTAATACGAAGCCAAAAACAAGGCAAAGCAGATACCCAGTGCCATCCAGATGTAACGGTTGCGGGTAATTTCGGAGCGAAAGAAGTTACGGTGGTCAGCGGAGAAGTTGAATACATGCAACAGCTGCCCCAGCGCCATGCCATAAAACAGAATGTTATTGCATATAGCCGGCGAAAGGCGGAGTACTTCCCAACTATAGAAATATACCACTACCGGTCCCAGCATCAGAGCAGCAGCATATAAGAGCCCCGTTATCCAGTCGGGGCGGGTGAGCAGGGGTAATTGGGGCGGGCGCGGTGCTTGTCGCATCAGGTGTGGGTGCCCCGTGCCCACGGCCAAGGCCAGGGCTGGAAATACATCCGTAATCATATTCAGAAACAGAATCTGTAGGGGGAGCAGGGGCACGGAGCGGTGCAGCAGGCCTACACCCGTCACCAGCAGAATTTCGCTCAGGTTACAGGAGGTGAGATAGAGGATGAAGGTGCGGATGTTGGCAAAAATAACGCGTCCCTGCCCAATAGCGGCCACAATGGAGGCAAAGGCATCGTCCTGCAGCACCATGTCAGCAGCTTCGCTGGCTACCTGCGTTCCTCGTTTGCCCATGGCTATACCAATGTCGGCTTTGCGCAGGGCTGGTGCATCGTTCACGCCGTCGCCGGTCATGCCCACAATATCACCGCGCTGCTGGTAAAGTGAAATCAGGTCCAGCTTCTGCGCCGGACTAACGCGTGCAAAAATGGCGCAGGTATACAGCTCGTTTTTTTCGGTGGAGGTGAGTTGGTCAATGGGTTTCAGCGCTGGACCGCTCATCACCAATGGCTCTTGATTGGTTACCAGTCCCACTTTGGCCGCTACTGTGCGGGCCGTAGCCGGATGGTCGCCGGTGACCATAATGACCCGAATACCCGCCTCCCGGCAGGCTTGCAGAGCAGGCAAGACTTCCAACCGGGGTGGGTCCAGAAACCCGATTAACCCTACCCAAGCTAGTTCCCGGACAAAGTCGGGGCCCGGATGGGTACTGAGCACCGAGCTGGCAAATCCCAGCGTACGCAGGCCGGCTTGGGCCAGCAACTCTGCATGCGCTACCCATTCCTGCTTTTCCGTCTCAGGGAGGGGCTGCCGCCCGGCAGCATCCCAGCGGTAGGGGCACTGGGCTAATACCTCTTCGGCTGCACCCTTCACAGCTACATAAAACCGACCGTCAGGCTGCTGGTGCAGGGTAGCCATCAGGCGGGTTTCAGAGGTAAAGGCTTTTTCATCCAGCCGCGGGCAGGCACTCATTTCCGGTAGATAAGACGAGTAAACCAGTTTGTTCAGGGCTATTTCCACCGGGTCGCCTACGTTCGGGTTGGGGCGCTTGCCCGGCTCGTAGGGGGCATTGTTACAGGATATAGCCACACGTAACAGCTCTTTGAATTGCGGTGATGTCAGTAATGCTTCTTCTCCGCTGCCTACCGTAAGCGGCTGGTCTTCCGCCAGGCTAATCTCGGCGCGGCCTGTGGGTAGCCAGATGGTATTCACGGCTATTTGATTGTGCGTGAGTGTGCCGGTTTTATCGGTGAAAATAACGCTGGTGCTACCCAGGGTTTCTACCGCCGCCAGCTGCTTGACAATAACGTGCTGTCGGGCTAGGCGCAGCATACCGTGGGCCAGGGCCAGCGTAGCCACAATGGAAAGTCCTTCAGGAATAGCGGCAATGGCCAGAACAATGGCCATCTTAATCATGACTACTACCTCCCGGCCCTGCAGTAATCCAATTAGTAGGTAGAGCAGGGCCATACCCAGCGTGAGCAGAATTAGCTGCCGGGCCAGGTGATTGATTTTGATTTCGAGCGGGGTAGCGGAGCGCCCGGCAGTTTGCACCAGCTGCGCAATGCGGCCCAGCTCGGTGTTCATGCCTATGCCTGTAATAATAGCCCGGCCGTTGCCATTTACCACCGCCGTGCCCTTGTAGAGGTGGCGGGTGGGGGTATCGGCCGGCTGGCCTGCGGTGCCAGCTGCTCCCGGCTGCTTGGCCACCGGCAACGACTCCCCCGTGAGGGCCGACTCGTTAACCTGCAGCTGGCGGGCTTCCTGCAACTCGGCATCGGCCGGCAGTACGTCGCCGGCTTCTATCAGGATTACATCCCCCAGGGTCAGATCGGGGGAGGGAATGGTTTGCTGCTGGGCGTCGCGCACCACGCGGGCTTGGGGCACATCCAGCCGGTGTAGGGCGGCCATCGAAATCCGGGCCTGCCACTCCAGCCACAGTCCGATAAATGAATTAATGAGCACAACGGCAGCTATAGCCAGACTTTCGGCCGTATCGCCCATTACCCAGGAAAAAATGGCCGCCGCAATCAGCACCAGCACAGTCAGGCTCCGGATCTGCCGCCACAACAGCAGCCAGATTGGGTCCTCGCCACGGGTGGCCAGTACGTTGGGACCATGCTGCTGCAACCGCTGCCTGGCCTCTGCCGACGTCAGCCCTTGCTGCAAATCTGTAGCAGAGGATGGATGCGTAGTTGGAGAAATGCTGGCCGGCATCATAGCATCAGAAGTACAGGCCCCCGATTTTGCAGGAACACAAACTGCAATAGTTCGTGGTCAATTGTTAACAGATAAGGAAAGCTGCTACGATTTGGACCACCCGCTGGTAGGAAGCCAATATGCATACGGGCTGGAAGGTAAGCAGGCAGACAAGAAAGAAGCCATGATATTTATCATCGTATGTCAATTAGTTATCCTGCTGATTGCCAAATAAAAAGAATTCCATTGCTTCCTCTTTCTCTCTCTGCTTATGGCTGCGTCCTTGCTGGTACTCACTGATTTTTTTCCGGCGGCGAATCGTGCCCTGGACTATGCTGCCAACCTGGCCGGAGCGCTGCATGCGGGCCTGATCTTATTGCACGTGCGCCGCACTTCTCTGCTAGATGCGGAAGGGTTTAGCGGGGCCGTTTCCGGCCAGACTCAGGAGTCGGCGCGGGTGGCGCTGAGTCGGTTGGCGGAAGGACTGTCGGTGCCCGCAGTGATAGAAGTACGCCAGGGGCGCGTGGCGGAAGTAGTGGCCCAGGCCATCAAACAACATCAACCGGACCTATTAGTGCTGGGCCGCCCCGATACTGAAGCGCAGCCGGAAGAATCTGTTTCTACGGCTTCTTTGGCTATTCTGCAGGCTTCCCCATATGCTATGCTGGTACTGCCGACCCACGTACCCCACGGTGCCCGCCCGCGCCGCCTGCTAATAGCGCTGGATGGGGAGCCATTCCACCTGGGCCAGGGCAACCAGCTGCTGGCCCAGCTCTTTAAGGCGCTGCATGCCCAGCTTATCCTGCTACACATCAGTACGCACATGGAAACCGCTGCCTCAGCCCTGGATTCTTTTACCCAAACCGGCCTTTCAGCAAACCTTCCGCCCGTACAATCCCTCCTCTTGCGGCACTCCAGCCCCGCTGAGGGCATTCTGCAGGCTGCCGATCCTGCTCAGTATGATATTGTGGTATTGATTGCCCGGCCGCGCAGCATTCTGGGCAAACTCTTTCACCGCAGCGTAACGGCCCAGGTGCTTTTGCAGAGCCGGCTGCCAGTGCTGGTAGTGCCAGCTGCGGGCTGAAAATGCAAAGCCGGCCAGTATTAGTAATGAATGATAGGATCAGAGGAGCTGTGCAGGTAGTCGCGGGCGTAGGTTAGCTCGCCGGGACTTTCCGCATAAAGCGTGAATAATAGTTGGCCGGCCTGTATTGGCTGCCGCAGCCGCACGTGCAGGTCAATACCGGCACTAGGCTTCCAGGGCGCACCGGCCAGCTTGGCCAGGGTAGCCAGGCGACGGTTATCAATGCTCAGAACCAACCCTGGCCGCTCCGCCACCATGTCCCAGTGCTGGGCCGCGGATTTGGGAAAATGCAGGCCGCCCTGGGCCTGGCAAATAGCCTGAAACTTCTGCCAGGCTTTTCCGGAAGAAAGCAACTCTCCGGCTTCCGCTGCGCCGCTACCGCTAGCAGCATGTCCCGTAATTTCCAGCAGGACGGCAGCCAGATGCAAGGACTTTTCGCGCAGATCGGGTGGTGCCTGGGGGCTGTTTTGCAACACGGCCAGCACGTCACGGGCTTCCAGGGCCGGGCCTATGCCGCGCCCCACCGGTTGGCTGCCATCAGTGAGTATCACTTCCACCTGGAGCCCCACCGCCTGCCCTACCTGCCGGAATAGGGAGGCAATTGCCTGCGCTTCCTGCAGGCTGCGCACTTTGGCGGTAGGGCCTACAGGCACGTCAATAACCACATGAGTAGCACCTGCCGCCACTTTCTTGGACAGCACCGAGGCTACCATCTGGGCCGGACTATCTATATCAAGCGCGCGCTCCACCCGAATCAGGATATCATCGGAGGGGCTTAGCTGCATGGTGCCGCCCCATGCCAGACAGGCCCCGTGATGGGCCACCACCCGGCGCATCTGGCGCTGCGTCAGGTTCACGGAAGTTATCACTTCCACAGCATCGGCGGTGCCGGCCGGCGACGTAATGGCCCGGGAGGAGGTTTTGGGCATCAGCAGGCCAGCCGCCGCTACAATGGCTACCACAATGGGAGTGGTACGGTTGCCCGGCAAGCCACCAATGGAGTGCTTATCGGCTACTATATGGGCGGGCCAGTGCAGTTGTCGGCCAGCCGCTATCATGGCCTTGGTAAGTCCTATGGTTTCTTCCGTGGTAACGTCCTGCACACAGGCAGTTATGAAGGCGGCCAGCTCTACGTTAGAATACCGCTCGGCTGCCACGTCACGCATAATGGCCTGATAGTCTTCGGGCATGAGGCGGCGGCCGTACATTTTGGCGCGCACCCGGTGCATAGATGCCAAAGGGGGCAAGTGCATCAGCCGTACCTCGTCGCCGGCGCGGGCGCGCAGGTGCTCCCATGCCACTTCCGATACGCCTACCTCATGCGCTTCCAGAAGGCTGTTGCCAACAACTGTATTCAGCGAAGCAATAATGGTGATGCCATTGGCAGTCACCTGCAGCCGCGATAATGCCCGAAACCCCTCAGCGTGGCAAACCGGGGAGTCGGAGCGCAGGTACACTACGTGCTCATTGCGGGTATCAATGCCCATGCGCCGTAGGTGCAGCAGAGTGGGCGCTACAGCCACTACGGGCGGTGGCAGGAAAGGAGGGGGGCTATTCATAGTGCGGGAGTACGTGCATAGTTTCCTGACTGAACCCGCGCAGCAGCCAGAAGCGCAGGGGCGGGTACTCCCGGGCTATTCTTTCCAGGCGGCTGCGGCTTAGCAGCACCAGTACGCATGGTTGCAGGGCTTGCACGGTATACCGGCTGCGACTGGCTACCAGGTGCTCAGTGCCCAGCCATGCCGGGGCCGAAATCACCTGAAACAAACCCGTAGGGTTTCGGGACCAGATACCCACACTGCCTCGCTCCAGCCAATATACGCCGCGGGCCGGCCGGCCCGCCCGGAAGAGGCAGTGGCCGGCAGCACAAAACAGGCGCTGCGTTTCCGTGCGCGGAATGGGAAGCCAGGGGAGCAACATGCACCGGAAAATTAAGGGCCGTGGAGCAGTACCCGGGGTGGTCTTGACCTGCATCAACCCAACCGCTACTCAGGCACCGCTATGCACAAACAGGACCTTAATTTCTGACGATGACCACTACGAAAAACCTGATGAATATCACGCAACAGGCTGATACTTATCAATGCATTCCATGAAACAATAGAGCAACTTCGGTACAGTGCAACAGGTGGTTCTTACCCATACGGTGGCCTGTTGCAATGGCTGGTAAACATGGTAAAATCCGGCTTGTTCACGGCCGAATTCGCCCAAGACAAGAGTGCCTCTATATGAAAACTCCCTGTTCCCTACGTACCCTGCTGCCTGTGCCACACCCGGTGCGGATAGTAGTGGTTTGCCACCCGGAAAGAGGGCCATAGACTGCCGCAAAAACCACTCGGAGGCGGCTAGTCGTAGCGGGTAGAAATTTCGGCCAGGCGGGCCGGGTTCAGAATAGTGATGAGGCTACCGCGAGCCTGCAATACGCCCTCATCCCGAAACTCTGATACAAACCGACTGGTAGTTTCCTTGGCCGTTCCGACCAAAGAGGCCAGATCATCGCGGGAAATAGGAATAGTTACGGGCTCCTGACTTTGCTGCTGATAGGTGCGTGCCAGCAACAGCAGGGCTTCGGCCAGCCGCTCGCGCACGGGCTTATAAGCCAGGTGCAGCATCCGCTCTTCGGCATCGCCCAGCGCCTTAGACAGCAGTTGCATCAGAGAGGTGGTGAAGCGTAGATTCTGCTCAATAATTCGGAAAAATTCTGTGCGGGGAATGCAGCATACAATAGATTCTTCCAGCGCCACTGCAGAGGCCGAGTGACTGCTTCCTGCCAATAGTCCCCGGTAACCCAGTAAATCACCCTCGCGGGCCAGCCGGATAATCTGCTCCTTCCCATCACCTCCCACCTTCATGACCTTGATTTTGCCCGAATGAATACAGTATAGCCCCATAGGACGGCCATTCTCCTGAAAAATAACCTGGCCTCGCTGGTACATCTGTGCCGATTTCGCCTGGGAAAGCATCTCCAACTCTTCCGGCTGGCAGCAGGACATAGGGCAGCCATAGCGGTTGGGGCACTCAGGGCAGGCAGGGGGAATAAAGCGTTTCATGGCCGAAATCAGTAAAGGCCGCAGTAGCAATAGGGCTACGAGGATACTATGATAAAACTGCGCTTTTGAGTGAGGAGAGGCTCCCGGCGGATTGGACTTAAAGCAAAGCGAAATAAGTAATATTAGTATTGTTTAATGTACAATAAAATCACCGATATTCACAATGATTTGCCCGGGTAATCCCGGTGGCAGGTATTGTGCTGTATGGCCCACCAGCGGCTGGTGGTAGTGTCCGCGTTGCTGTACTCGGTTGAAGAGGCTTGTAAGGCGGTTTTCCCGGATTTCGCTTGCGCTTTCCCTTGTTTCCTTTCCCTTGCCATGAGCGCCTCATTAGTTGTTTTAACGGATTTCCTGGCCGTATCTAACTGCGCGTTGTCGTACGCGGCCACGCTGGCCGTTCCCCTGAATGCCCACCTGGTGCTGTTGCATTTGCGACACGATGGATTGCTTTCCCCCGATGAGTACAGCCGCCAGCACACCCCACAGGGCGAAAAACAGCTGGAGCAAGTGCTGGGCAAACTGGTGCATTCGCTGGCTGTACCGGCAGAGGTGGAGATATCCGAAGAGTTTCTGCCCGATGCGGTAACGGATACCGTGCATCATCACCATCCTTTAATGCTGGTGTTAGGCCGGCCCGGCACCGCTACTACGCCCACGGAGCTCATCAGTGTAACGGTAATGGACCTGCTGCGCACGGCGCCCTATCCGCTCCTGATTGTGCCCACACTTGGTTGGGAAGTACAGCCTCCGGCTCATCTGCTACTGGCCGTAGACGGGCAGGAGTTTACCTTGGGCCGCCACGCCGGCGTGGTAGATAAGCTGCGGGCAGCCTTTGGGGCGCGGCTTTCAGTGGCGCACATTTCCAGCCCTACGGCCACCCAGCCCGCCATGTCGCGCGAAACGGTGTGGAGCGTATGTGCCAGCGGGCTGGCCTCCGACCTGACCTCCGCCGATGTGCACGAGCTGAAATATCCCTCCGTAGCAGAAGGCATTCTGCAAGCCGGTAATGAGCTGCGGGCCGATATGCTGGTACTCATTGCCCGGCGGCACAGCCTACTGGGCAGCCTGTTCCATCGGAGCGTAACAGCCCAGGTTATCCGGGAAAGCCAACTGCCCATCCTGGTGCTGCCCTCACCCGATTAAAGGTTGCTATTAGGCTATACTCAGTTTTTCATTGGATGCTATGGGACCTGATTTGGTAGTACTCACTGATTTTTCGGAATCCTCACGGCGGGCCCTGGCCTACGCAGCGGCGCTGGCCCAGCCGCTGCAAAGCCGGGTAGTACTGCTGCATCTGTATCAGGATGTGCTGCTGGATCCGGAGTATGTTGTGATTCCGGCCGGCGCGGCCATCCGCAGTCAGCGGGAAACCCGGCGCGCCCTGGAAAAAATGGCCGAAGAGCTACCGGTGCCGGCCACCGTGGATCTGTCCGTAAATACGCTGGCCGAAGCCCTGGCCGATGCCATTGCCCGCTACCACCCTCTGGTGCTGGTATGTGGCCGCGCCGCCACGCCCGATTTTCTCGACCAGCTGTTGGGCGACCAGTCCCTGCCCGTGTTGCGCCACCTGCACTACCCGCTTCTGATGGTTCCTGAAAATGCTCACCTTCCTGGTTCGCCCACCCGGGTAGGGCTGGTGGCCGATGGAGAGCCCTTTAAGCTACGTGATAATGCCCTGAATATGCAGCCACTGTGGGAGGCGCTGGGTGCCAAGTACTTTGTGCTGCACGTAGAAACCGAGGAGCAGTATGACCGCGCCCGCACCGCCGTAAACTCACTGCGGCATAACCACCTGGTAAAGGACCTGCCGCCCGATAGCCTCTACACCGTGCACCATACCAGACCGGCCACTGGCATTCTGCAGGCCGCCGCTGACACCCAGACGGAGCTGTTAGTACTGCTGGCTCGGGAAAGAAGCCTACTGGGCGGCCTGTTTCACCGGAGCATAACGGCCCAGGTGCTGCAGCGCAGCCCCGTGCCGGTACTGGTGCTGCCCGTTATTTAATGGGTAGTCCTGGTGCAGGCCAGGTGCCATTTGTTCAAGCGTTGTTCTGCTGCACTGCCATGTCGTTCACCTTCATCGTTCTCACCAACTTTTACCCGGCTGCCAATCAGGCTATGCAATATGCGGCGGGACTGGCCGCCAAGTTGCAGGCCCAGCTGGTGCTATTACACGTAAAGCGCGCCTCCCTCTTCGACCCCTATGTATTTGCGGGCGAGAACTGGCGGAAAGCCGAGCTGGATGCTGAAGCCCCCACTGCCGAGGCCATGCAGGAGCTGGTAGCCCGCCTGCCCGTGCCCGCTACCGTAGAAATGGCTACCGATTTGCTGCCCGCCATGGCCCATTCGCTAATGGCGCGCTACCATCCCGCGTTGTTTGTGCTGGGGCGGCCCGCCGAAGCAGTAGCCTCCGGCGACCAGGTGAGCGGTGCCGCGCTTGATTTGCTGCGGGCGGCTCATTTTCCTTTGCTGCTGGTACCTGTGGGCACTACAGCCGCTGCCCCACCACACCAAGTCCTGATTGCGGCCGATACCGAGAGCTTCGGGCTGGAAGAGGAAGGGCAGTTTGCGCAGCAATTACTGAGCAGCTTGCAGTGCCCGGCTACTGTAGCACATATTTCGGAGATGGAGGATGATGATGCCTGTGCTATGGCCCTGCAAGCCGTGCACAACAGTGGGCTGGTAGCGGGCAATCAGCAGGTGGAGTTACGGTGCTTTCAGAATTCGCACACGGCAGCCGGAATTCTGGAGGCCGCCCAAGCTACTCAGGCCGGGCTGATTCTGCTGATAGCCCGGCAGCGCAGCTACCTGGGCGAATTATTTCACCGCAGCGTAACGGCCCAGGTGCTGCAGCATACTCCGGTACCGGTACTGTTGTTACCCGCTGTGGAAATGCCTGTTTCGGATACTGCTGCCGCCTTTCAGCGGCAGCAGGCAGGCACTGAGGCCGATGACCTGATGTTTTAGCTTTTCTGATGCTCAGCCCGGTTATTCTTCAATAGAGGTTTCATCTTCCATGTATTGCTAAACCGCCTACTATGCAGGCCAGTGAGTTTTTGGCAGAAGCCGGTGCCATTTCCCGGTTTGCGGGGCGGTTTTTTAGCGAAGGCTTCCGGCCGCGCTATGAGGTGCAGGAGTTCCTGTATCAATGCTATGTGGTGGGCTATAAGTCATTACCGCTGGTGGGTGTTACAGGGTTTATCATGGGCATGGTACTCACGTTGCAGGCCCGGCCTACCATGGCCAAGTTTGGAGCCGAGGCTTGGATACCGGCCATGGTGGCGCTGTCCATCATCCGGGAAATGGGCCCCATTATTACCGCCCTGATCTGCGCCGGAAAAATCGGCTCCAGTATAGGGGCCGAGCTGGGTTCAATGAACGTGACCGAGCAGATTGATGCTATGGAAGTATCGGGCACTAACCCGTTTAAATACCTGGTGGTAACGCGGGTGCTGGCCACCACGCTCATGATACCCGTGCTGGTCATTCTGGCCGATGTCATTGGCCTGTATGCATCCTACCTCGGGGTAAATATGAAGGGAGTTACCAGCCTGTCGCTCTTTGTCAATAACATCATGAATCGGCTGGAATTCAGTGACGTGGTGCCGGCGTTTATCAAGACGTTCTTCTTCGGTTTTGCTATTGGCATTATCGGCTGCTACAAAGGCTACCACTCACAGAAAGGCACCGAGGGGGTAGGGCAGTCGGCTAACTCGGCGGTGGTGGTATCGTCGCTGGTCATCTTTGTTATTGATTTGCTGGCCGTGCAGATTACCGGCCTGTTAGGTCTTAATTAACCGGTGCCATGGAGTCTGTCAGCCCTCAGGTACAGGAAGCGCCCGCGCAACAGCCAGCCGCCTCAGCCGAAGTGGTGCTGGAGGTAGAGCATCTCGTTAAGTCGTTCGGCGAAAACCATGTGCTGCAGGATTTCAGCCTGCAGCTGCACCGCGGCGAAAACGTGGTGGTGCTGGGCAAGTCCGGCTCGGGTAAGTCCGTGCTGATTAAGTGCATCATTGGCCTTTTGCAGCCGGACTCTGGTAGCATCCGTGTGTTTGGGGAGGAAGTTACCGGCCTCGAGCACCAGGAGCTGGATGAGCTGCGTGCCCGCGTGGGTTTCCTCTTTCAGAGCAATGCGCTGTACGACTCTATGACCGTGCGCGAAAACCTGCTGTTTCCCCTGCGCCGGCACTGGATCAATAAAACGCCTGCCGAAGAGCAGGCCATGGTAGAAGAAGCCCTGCAAAGTGTGGGTCTGGAGCAAACCCAGAACATGATGCCTGCCGAGCTGTCGGGCGGTATGCGCAAGCGCATTGGCTTGGCCCGCACCCTCATTCTCAAGCCCGATATCATTCTGTACGATGAGCCCACCACCGGCCTGGACCCCATCACCGCCCGCGAAATAAGTCAGCTGATTCTGGATGTGCAGGCCCGCTACACCACCTCCGCCATTATTATTTCTCACGATATGAACTGTGTGCGCATCACGGCCAACCGTGTGGCGCTGCTGGTAGATGGCCGCTGCTACCAGCAAGGCACCTATGAAGAGCTTCGCCACTCCACCGACCCCGTGGTGCGCGAGTTTTTTGAAGGTGCGGTGCCCCGCGCCTGATTTCCTGCCCTTCACTTTTCCACACTAGCCATGAGTCAGCGAACCGCCGCCAACAACGTCCGACTAGGTGCCTTTGTGCTGACGGGGCTGGCGTGCCTCATTATGCTGCTGTTTTTGCTGGGGCGCAAGCAGAATATGTTTGGCGATACGCTGGAAATTCAAGCGGATTTCCGCACCGTAAACGGCTTGCTGACCGGCAACAACGTGCGTTTTGCCGGTATTATGGTGGGCACGGTAGAGCATATTGATATTGTCGGCGACACCACCGTGCGGGTCCGTATGTCGTTGCGGCGCGAGGTGCAGCCCTTCATCAAGAAAAACGCCATAGCCTCTATCGGTACCGATGGTTTGATGGGCAATACGGTAGTCAATATTACTGCTGAGCCGGAGCCGGCCCCACCCGTAACGGACGGCGACCAGCTCCGTGCCCGGCAGCCCGTGCGAATTGAGGCCATGCTGAATACCCTGCAGCGCACCAACCGTAACCTGGTGGGTATTACGGAAGATATGAAGGAAGTAACGAGCAAGCTTAATAACAGCTCTGCCATGTGGGAGTTGATTGGGGATAAAAAAGTAACTAATAGCCTGCGCCGCACTGTGCAAAACATAGAAGGCACTACTACCCGCCTGGATGCCGCCTCCCACGATGTCCGGAACATGGCCCGTGATGCCCGCCGCGGGCGGGGAGTAGTAGGCTACCTGTTTACGGATACAAGCTTTGCGGGCCAGATGCAGCAAACCATGCGGCGCACCAGCCGCCTGAGCGCCACCGCCGATACTATGACTTCCACCTTAAACTCCATTACCCGCAAGGTACAGGCCGGGCAGGGGCCATTGGGCACGCTGCTGGTAGATACCGCCATGGCCAGCCGCCTGGAACAGTCTATGGGCAACGTGGAGCAGGGTACGGCCCGCTTCAATGAGAGCATGGAAGCCCTGCAGCACAACTTCCTGCTAAAGGGCTATTTCAAACGGCAGCAAAAGAAAAAAGCCCGTGCCGAACAGCAGGAGGCGCTACAGGAAACAAAATAAACCTGCCACACAGCCTTAGTAGCAGAATAGAATTTTGCTGTAAGACGTAGCCGCCAGACAGCGGGCGCCGTTATAGCCAAGATGTAAGGCGCAGCCTGGTACCCGTTTTTTTATGGCACCTTTGCTGTTGCTGGAGGAAGCTTTTTAGTGGTATTGCTGTTTGAATTCCGTGACTGATAACTATTCCGAAAACCGCCGCCCCGACTTGCTGCGCGTGCCGTATGACGATTACCGTGCCCTGCCGGCCATTGCCAACTCTGACCTTTCGCGTCTGCGCGATGCCCTGAACGGCCGCCTGCCCCGCACGCTCAGCAATAGCGGGGCCCTGAGCTTTGGTACGGCTTTCCATACGGCCCTGCTGGAGCCCGACGACTATATTCCCGGTGAGCCTGGCATTAACGACACGCTGGTGTGGTGGCTGGTAGAAGGCGTGAAAATGCAGCCCGCCCTGCGCCAGCTGCTGGAAGCCGGTACCCCTGAGCCCAGCTGCCTGTTTACTGAGCCCACCACCGGCACCATCTGCAAGCTGCGCGCCGACCTGGTAATTGACCAGCCGCATCAGCCCTACACCATCGTGGACTTCAAAACCACCATGGCCCGCGACTATGAGCACTTCCGGTCCACCTGCACCGGGTATGATTATGACCGGCAGGCGGCTTTCTACTCGGATGCGCTGCAGGCCGAACGGTTTTTGTTGGTAGGCGTGCAAAAGGTAGAGCCTTTCGGTGTTTTTACGGTAGAAGTAACGCCGCAAATGCTGGAAGAAGGCCGCCGTAAGTATCTCTACCTGCTCCGCCTTCTACAACCCGACGCTGAAGTGCCTGCTTATCTGAGCGAGGCCGTACGCGGCGTAGTGAGCAGCCTGGGCCAGACCAGCGAGGAGTAATATTCCTGCTCTATCTCTTAGTGAGGAAGTTATTGCCTGCCGAAACCATAGAGTTCTACGTCCTATCCTATTAGAACCCAATACATGGGTAAAAACCGTTACCCCTCCCCGGAAACCGCCCTTAAATTCCTTCGGATTCAGATGCGGCTACTGGCTTTGGTTTCCACCGAGCTGGCTTTTCGGGCGGCCTGGCGGGTATTTACCACACCGCGGCGGTTGCCGGCAAAAGCCTGGGAAGCAGCCGCGCTGGCACAAGCCCGATCCTTCCAGGTGCAGTCAGGGAAGTACCAGATAGCAGCGTATGAGTGGAATGCAGAGGGCTCTAAAACTGTGCTGCTGGTGCATGGTTGGGAGCACCGGGCCAGTTTTTGGGGAGTGTTTGTCCGCTCATTGATAAAGGCAGGTTACCGGGTAGTGGCGCTGGATGGGCCGGCCCACGGCGCTTCTTCTGGCAGCCAGACCACGCTACCCGCCTTTGCTCAGGCGGTGCAGACGGTAGCCGACCAGGTTGGGCCAATATATGCCGTGGTCGCGCATTCCTTCGGAGGCGCGGCTACAGTGGGAGTGCCTGTTCATTTCAATAAGGCGGCCGATGGACAACTGCCGCGCCTGACCTTACTGAGTGTGCCGGCCAGCACCTCAGCCGTAGCTCAGCGGTTTGCTGCCTTGCTACAGCTGCCGTCGACCGTGCTGGAGCGCATGAGTCAGTACGTGCGCCAGCAGCACGGCCGCGACGCCGAAAGCTTTAGCCTGTTACAAACCGGCCGCCTGTTTCCCACGCATCGCGCCCTGCTGCTGCACGACCACGCCGACGAAAGCATTCCGTTTGCGGAAGCCCAGGAGCTGGCCAGCCGCTGGCCTGGTCTGGAATTTCGGCCTACATCCGGCCTGGGCCACAACCGCATTATGCGAGACCCGATGGTAATAGCGCAGATACTGGAGTTCCTGCAATAGCACTTAAATCGTTTCGTGGCCCTCTGCGGCCAGACTCCGCATCACATTACGCAGCCCTTCGGGCTCCTGAATCAGCTGGCTGATGTGCTGCAGATAGTCAGCCTCGGCGCGCAGATGGCGCTTGAGCTGCCGCAGCTCCTGCTCACGCTTTTTACCCGTACTGCCCAGGAAGCTTTTCGCGCCGAACAAAAGCTCCTGCAGCTGCTGTTTTAGCTCCGCCAGCTGCTGCTGTAGTGCCTGGGTATAGCGTAGCAGTACATCGTCGGCTTCCTGGTCGGTGGGGCCAGACTCAGAGAGGAGCTGTAGCAGCGTATAGAGGTCATTGGCTTCGTAGGCCTCCGTAATGCGCTGCATCCGGGCTGTTTTGTGTTGCTGCAGCGCCGGGTCACGCTCCAGGTCGGGGTGATTGGCGCGGGCCAGCTGGCGGTACACTGTTTTGGTGTTGGAAAGTAGCCGCTGCTGCTCCTCGCGGGCGGCCTGCTCGGCGGCTTCGCGGGCGCGGTCGGCTTTGGTTTTGCGGCGGCTTCGGGCCTCGTGTGCGGCCTGCTCGTGCGGCTTTGTATAGTCAGCCGGTTCCGCAGAAGCTGCTGGTTTGCCGGTTTCTGATTGATCCGGGCTACTACGCCGCAAAGTAGCGGCGTATTTAGTCAGGATATCGGACGCATCTTCCCCAAACCTATCTTGCAGGCTGCGCGCGTTGCCAATGATGATTTCTTCTAGCTGACGGTGCTCAGCCCGGGAAAAAAAGTCCAGCAGCAGTGCTTCTTCCAGAGGTGGAAATAGAGCCCTGCGCACGGCAATTACGGCCTCGGCCAGCGGTCCTACCTGTTTCCAATACGTGCGGCGGGCTTCGGCTTGTTCCTGGCGAACTTCCGTTAGGCGCTGCCGCAGTCCTTCCACCTGCTCTACTGCTTGCCGAAACGCTTGTTGCGCGGGTGAGGTGGCTACTTCGGTAGCAGGTACCGGGAGTGGACGCGGAGGCTGAAGGGAGGCATTTTCTGAGGTCATAAGCGGTACAAAGGTAGGCAAGGCCCACACTTAGGGCCTGATATCCGTATAGAAAGCAGCGCGGGCAGGTTGTAGCCGGCGTTTTCTCCCTTGAGTTTATCTTTTGTATCTCCATTATGGCTTCTCAGAAACTCCGTGGAAACGACCTGCGTCAGGTGGGTTTCCCTGAGGGACGTGCTATTGGTATAGCCCTCGATATTTTGGATCAGAAACAGTTTAAGAAGCTGGATAAAGGCAGTGCCATATCCCTGCTCAAACAAATAAAAGACGACCCTTTTGCTTATGTGCGTGACGAAACGTGGCGCCCGCTTGCCGAGGAGCTAGTGCCCCAGCCCAGCCGGGATGTGGCCCTGAATCCGGAAATAAAGGACTACCGCCGCTACGGCGAGGACTTCATTGAGGATGGCGCCAGCAAGCAGATGGACACCGCTATGCAGCTCCCCATTACCATAGACGGAGCCCTGATGCCTGATGCGCACCAGGGCTACGGCCTGCCCATTGGCGGCGTGCTGGCTACTGATAATGCCGTCATTCCCTACGGAGTAGGGATGGATATCGGCTGCCGTATGGCGCTGTCGGTGTATGATCTGCCCGCATCATTTCTGGATGAACGCCAGCACGCCTTAAAGAAGATGCTGCTCGAAAATACCCGATTCGGTAACCGGGAAGTTTTCAAAGACCGCAACACCGACGACCCCATTTTCGAGCGGCCCGAGTTCCGGCAAATTGGGGTGGCCCGGCATAAGCTGGACTCCGCGGTAGCGCAAATCGGCAGCTCCGGCTCCGGCAACCATTTTGTGGAGTTTGGAGTGGTAGACATCACCGATGCCAGCAATGAAATGGGCCTGGCCGTGGGGCAATATCTGGGGGTGTTGTCCCATTCCGGCTCGCGCGGATTGGGCGCCGCCATTGCGCAGCACTACACCAAAATTGCCATGGATATGTGCCAGCTGCCCCCGCAGGCCCGGCACCTGGCCTGGCTTTCCCTGGACTCGCAGGAAGGGCAGGAGTACTGGGCTGCCATGAACCTGGCCGGCGACTATGCCTCTGCCTGCCACCTCGACATTCACCGCCGACTGAGCAAGGCACTGGGCGAAAAGCCGCTGGCCAAGGTAGAGAACCACCACAACTTTGCCTGGAAAGAAACTTTGCCAGATGGTACAGAAGCTATTGTGCACCGCAAAGGCGCCACGCCGGCCGGCAAGGGGGTACTGGGCGTCATCCCCGGCTCCATGACGGCACCCGGCTTCATTGTGCGAGGCCGCGGTGAGCGGGATTCGCTGCAATCTGCTTCACACGGGGCCGGGCGGCGGCTTTCCCGCACTCAGGCCAAGCTTCAGGTAACGGAAGGCGAGCTACGCCGCCTGCTGCGCGACAAAGGCGTGGAGCTAATTGGCGGCGGGCTGGATGAAGCTCCCATGGCCTACAAAGACATTCACCAGGTAATGGCCCATCAGCGCGACCTGGTAGACGTGCTGGGCTCCTTCATGCCCCGCATTGTACGCATGGATGCGGGCGGCAGCAGCAAAGGGAAAAGCAAGTACGGCGGCGAGTAAGAAGCAGCCCAAGCCCGCAGTGTAAGTTTACGCTTCGGGCTTGGGCTGCTCCTGCACTCGTACTGCGTCGCCTACCCGAATAGGGCTGCCAAGCAATATGCGGGCGGTAAGGCCGCCGTGCCCGCGCATGGCATTATAGCCGCCGGGGCCCAGCTCTTCTTCCATGCGGGAGCAAGGGTGACACTCGCCGGTAATTTCCAGCACTACTTCCTCGCCAATCAGCACGCGGCGGTTTTTCAGGGCCAGCAGATTTATGCCGCTGATGGCCAGATTGCGCCGAAGCTGCCCGGGTTCAATGGGTTCTTCAAGGCCTAAAAATCCGGCTACCGTGGCTAAATGCTCGTGCTGAATCAGAGTTATCTGCCGTTTGCCGCCGGGCTTGGGACGGGCGTGGTCACCGGTCAGGTGGCGGTCCGTTTCGGCTATTGCTTCAATTACAGCCTGCAGAGGTTGCCGCCGGGCTGGGCGTAAACCTATCCACTCTACCCGGCCTACCTGGGGCAACGTGCTCAGCAGCTTTGCAATTGTGGATTTATCGTCGCCAAAAAAGGGGAAAGGCATAAGCAGGCGGGAGGAGGTACTAAGATGAGCTAAAGAGTATCAGCTGCTTCTGTTACAGGCGGAAGGGAACCTGATGCGGAACTTACGGCAGGGGAGCGGATTTCGGGGTGAGAAATTTTTCCGCCCAGGTAGCCGGCTCGTACCAGCAGCCCAAAGCTAACGGCCGTAGCGGCCATTGTAAACCCACTGAGTAAACGCTGGCGTTGCGGAATCAGCAAGGCCAGAAGAGCCAGCACCGCCGTTCCTTCCAGTGCCCAAAAACCTAATTCAGCGGCTTCCTCATGTTTCTGAAGAAGTGCCTGGGTAATACCAGGCAGGCCTTTCACAATTTCCACCGCACCCTCGCCGGTAAGTTGGGTAGGAACGCAAAGCACTGCCGCAACCAGAATGGCTATTAGGCCGATACGCACCTCGGTAGTATTTTGCCGGAACCAGCCAACTGCCAGAACCAGTAGCCCAAACAAGGTGCCTAAAATAGGAGTGTGGTTCAGGAGCAGGTGCCAGTGCGCTTCATTCATCAGGAAATAGCGAAATCAGGAAGTATTCAGACATAAGAAAACAGCCGTAATAGCTCCGTTGATTTAAAGGTTAAAAATGGTCCTGAAACTGGCGGGCTACCAGAAAAGCGGCAGCGGCCGCCAAGGCGCCGATACCGGCCATTTTTAACGCGCCTGTTTTGGGCGGCTGTCCCGTAATGCGGCTCTTGATATAGCCAAACACCAACAGGCAAACAATGGTAATAACCGCCGACCAGCCGAGTCCTTCCGTTGGTGTATCCGTGAAAAAATACGCGCTTAATGGGATGAGGCCGCCCAGCGCATATGCCATACTGATGGTAACGGCGCTTTTCCAAGCTTGTTTGGGGTCGGGCTTTTCCAGGCCCAGCTCATACTTCATCATGAAGCGCACCCACTGCTCGGGGTCGGAGGTGAGTTCCCGCACCGCTTGCTCCCGGGTGCTGTCCGATAGGCCCATTTCTGCCAGTAGCTCATCTACTTCGGCGCGCTCTACGTGGGGCACTTCCTGCACCTCCCGGTGCTCCCGGTCCAGCTCCGATTGATAGTGCTCTACCTCCGTACGGCCCGCCAAATACCCTCCCAGGCCCATAGCAATAGAGCCTGCCACAATCTCGGCCAGCCCGGCGGTAATTACCAGCCCGGAGGACTGCACCGCCCCGCTTAGGCCAGCGGCCAGGGCAAAAGGTACCGTCAGGCCATCAGAGAGCCCAATCACAATGTCCTGCAGCATGGCGGAGCTGCTGAGGTGGGCTTCCGGGTGTGGATGAATGTGGTTCATAGCGGATAAAGTAGGGAGTTTGCATCAACCCAACCAAACCCCCTACGTAAGAAAAGCCCGGCAGCAGCCATAACCGGCGGTTGCCCCATTCATCTCTGAACTCATTATGGCAACCAAAACACCCGCTTCCAAAAAACCAGCCGCGCCGCGTAAAGCAGCGTCAACCTCTGCCAGCGGCCGCACGGCCGTGAGCGTGCAGCCCATTCTAAACCAACAGCGCAACGCGCCGGCCCCTCTGCAGAAATATGGTACCGTGTCGCAGCGCCTGCCCATTGGCCTGGCCGAGAATGTGCGGCAGGAGAGTGTAACTATGCTCAACCAACTCCTGGCCGACACCATGACCCTGCGCGACCTGTACAAAAAACACCATTGGCAGGTTGTAGGCCCCACTTTTTACCAGCTGCACCTGCTCTACGACAAGCATTATGAGGAGCAAAGTGTGATGGTAGATACCATTGCGGAGCGCATCCAGATTCTGGGGGGCGTGGCTATTGCCATGGCTCCCGATGTGGCCGAACTAACCAGCATTCCGCGCCCGCCAAAAGACCGGGAGGAAGCCCCCATTCAGGTGTCCCGCCTGTTGGAGGCGCATCAGATTATGCTCAAAAACTGCCACGAATTCGCCAAGAAAGCCGATGAATCCGGTGATGATGGCACCAATGACCTGGTGGTGAGCGACGTGATGCGCACCAACGAAATGCAGGTGTGGTTTATCTCGGAGCACGTGGTAGATACTCCATTGGCCCAGTCATAGGGCGCTGCCATCATTAAACCAAAATTGAGAAAGGCCTGAAACTGATGTTTCAGGCCTTTCTTATGATTATACCCGACGCGCGTGCAGCTTGTTGGCGTGGTTTTCCTCCGCTTCTTCCACTGTGTGCGTACGGCCTATGTCCCTGTCGGCCTTCGCTTTTTCGGCCAGCAGGCAGAAGTATTGGTGGAGCATCTGAATTTCTTCTTCGGTGAAATCCTGAGCATTGATGAGACGGTTGCTCGCTCCTTTCGTAGCTGCCAGTAGCTCGTTGAGCTTAAGGTGCAGCACCAGGGAATCTTTGTTCTGGGCCCGCTGAATCAGAAAAACCATCAGAAAAGTAACGATGGTAGTGCCAGTATTTATAACAAGCTGCCAGGTGGCAGAATAGTGAAACACTGGCCCTAGTATGGCCCATATTATTACAACGCTGGCAGCTATGCAAAACGCGGCCGTTGTGCCTGTAAATTGGGTAATTTGTCCGGCCAGACGCGCAAACAAATGAGGAGAGCTGGCAGAATCGGAGGGAATGTTCATGGGAATAGTTGGCTAATACTCGGAACAATTTCTACCCTCCTACGGCTACCTTAAAATTAGGGCGGCAGGGTAGTAGCTGACAATGAGCCGCAAGCAACTCATAGGTAAGGTAAAAACGCTCGGAATGGCAAAAAAATGCGGGGCGCGCTTGCAACGCTATGCAGCAGTGCCTACTTTTGCCCTCGCTTCGCCGCCTCAGTGAAGCCAGAAACATCGGTTTCTGTTGTAGCTTGCCAAGTATAAACTACCGCTGCGCACGTGGTGAAACTGGTAGACACGCCATCTTGAGGGGGTGGTGCCTTCGGGTGTGGGAGTTCGAATCTCCCCGCGCGCACTCCGGCCGCCGATTGGCCACCAAAAAGCCCAACCTATTGCAGGTTGGGCTTTTTGTTTGGGGTTGTTATTGCACATCATCAGCTTTCCAGGCTGCCAAACCGCTCAAACGGGTTAGCCGGTACTACCAACACCACTCGTTCGCGCTCTACCACCACCGAGCCGGCCACAGAACCTTTGGGCTTGCGTACAAACTTTTTAGGCGTAACAGTGACCGGGCAAAGCGAGTCGTTTTTGCGGCGGGAGTACCAGGCGGCCAGCTGTGCGGCCCGCTCAACTACCGGTTCCGGCACGGTTTGCCCGGCTTTCTGCCGAATAACCACGTGCGAGCCGGTTACATCCTTGGCATGCAGCCATAGGTCGTCTTTGTGGGCGTAGCGCTGAGTGAGCAGGTCATTATTCTGGGCACTGCGGCCTACCAGAATGGTGTAGCCAGAGTCTTCAAATACTTTAAAGGGTAGCTCAGTGGCCGCTTTGGCTTTCGTTTCTGGCTCCAGACCATGCTGCTTGCGCCAGGTGCGGAAACTGCGTAAATCGGAAATCGACTCCAACACCTCTAAGCGCTCCAGACACCATAGTGCCTCGTTTTCGCGCCTCTCGGCCCGCTCTTTCAGCTGTTGGGTTTCCAGCTGCTGGTTTTTGGCCTTTCGGTATAGGTTCTGGGCTGTGCGCTGTGGAGTTTCAGTAGGCTTCAGCTTAAGCACGCGTGGCTCATTGGTCAGATAATCTACCACCTCTACCTGTGCTGCACCGGGGGCAATCTGATGCAGGTGGGCCATTATCAGGTCGGCGGTGTGGCGGAAGCCGGCTTCGTGTTCCAGCGCGTGCAGGCGCCGGCGTGCGTGAGCCGCGCCGGTGGTAGCTTCTTCGGCTCGACGCTCCAGTTGCTGGCGTAACTGGCGCAGCTCGGTTTCATACGTGCGCCGACTTAGAATAAGTGGCACAAAACGACGCAGGGCTTCTATGGGATGGGGCACCCACGTTTGCTCTACTTCGCCCACAGGCAGCAAGCTCAGGCGAGTACGGCCTTCCAGTGAAATCAGGTAGAAGTGTGCTGGGTTTTCCAGCAGAGCTAATACTTGCTGCAACAAGTGCTCACGGGTAGCAGCGTCGGAAGTTTCGTAGCCGTGGGCACGTAGCCAGTGGCGCGGTACATCTCCCAGCGCTGGCAGGCGCTTCAGCGGGTCGTCTGAAGTAGGCAACCGGGCTGGGGCCAGCGCCGCATCCGCCGTAAACCGCTGGTGAAAAAGCTCGGGCGTGGCATCGGGCGCAGTCCGGAAAACCGCATTGGGGCGCGGGCCATATAGTTTCAGCAGCAGGCTGGCACCATCGGTAAACTGGATAGACAGCACCCGGTCCTGGGGAAATACATCCACTAAGGCCACCTCACGCCCCAAGAGAGCAGGCAGCAGGTCCACGGAATTTTGCCGGGCCCGATGGAAGGTTTCTGGCAATGCCAGCAGCGGAAACGCGGCTGAAAGCTGCACTTTCAGCCAGTACTCAGCAGCACCATTCGTCAGTCCAACGACCAACTCATCCTTCTCCTGCGAAAAGCACGTGACTACCCGGAAACCGACTAGTTGTTGGGTGAGAGCAGGAGCCAGCAGGCGAAAGAAGTAATAGTTGTTGTGCATTTATATCAAGACAGAAACAGGAACTGCCTGATTAAAGGGCTTTTCCAATTTCAGCAACTTAATTAACATTGGTCTTGACTGTTGAACTTCAAGCCAAAATGGTACAGTAAAAAGTATCAGACCGAAAGCAAACATCCCTAGTGTGCTGAGCAATTCTTGGTTGAGCTTACCTGTAGTGAGCAAGTTCCCAATAGAGGATACAACTGAAAACCCTACCACTGCCTGCCAAATAATACAAAACACCAGTACAGAGTAATGTAAATGGTGCCGAAGCAAAACTAAACTGCCACCATTGGATTGATGGGGTTCAATCTTTCCTTTAATCTGAGGCAGCCAGGAATTTTTGTATCGAATAACACGCTGGATATCAAAGGAATTGATTTCAACTGTGCCAAGAAATGGTTTTAAAGGCTTAAAGGAAAAGATTTTAAACCATGTTAGACGAGGGGCAGTGTTTTCTTGGAGACGCTGTAAAAGTTCTTCTGGAGAAAGAGGGGTATAGAATTGCTCAGTAACCCAAGGGACGAAACGCATAGTTATATTTTTACCTGCAACCCATCATAAGCCAACCGAATAAATGGCGGCAATTCTGCTTCCACTTCCCGGTGGCGGCCTAACTGATGGCTGATATGCGTCAGGTAGCCGCGGGCGGGCGCCAGTTCCGTTAAAATATCGACAGCCTCCTGCAGCGTGAAATGGGAAATATGCTTTTCGTGGCGCAGGGCATTCAGCACAATGACCTCTGAACCGCGCATGCGCTCCATGGATTCTGGAGAAAGATGGTTGGCATCAGTCAGGTAGGTGAAGCCACCGATGCGGAAGCCCAGCACCGGCAGCTTATAGTGCATGGCTCGGATGGGCTGCACTTCTACACCCTCTACCCAGAAGCTGTCAGTATCACTCAGAATAGGATGCACTTTCACCTGCGGCACGCCGGGGTATTTGTGCTCGGCAAAGATGTAAGCATATTCCCGACGCAACTGATCCAGCACGCGCGGCTCGGCATACACTGGCATATCCTGCTGCTGACGGAAGTTATAGGCCCGGATGTCATCCATACCGGCCGTGTGGTCCTTGTGCTCGTGGGTGAACACTAGGGCATCGAGGTGGTCGATGCGCGCCCGCAGAGCCTGCTGCCGGAAATCGGGGCCGCTGTCGATAATGAGGCTTTTGCCGGCCGTTTGCACGTGTACTGATACGCGCAGACGCTTGTCGCGGTAGTCAACGGAGCGGCATACGGCACAATGGCACCCGATAACGGGCACCCCCTGCGACGTGCCCGTTCCGAGGAAAGTAATCTGCATGAGTGACGAGAAAGGGATAAGATGTGAGAAGTGACAGCAAGCCAGAGCAGTAGTGCCCGTTTGCTGTCACTTCTCACATCTTGCTTGCCCGGGTCTTAGCCAATGTATTGCTTCACCACGCGCACCAGAGCATCAAAGTCCAGGGGCTTGGGCAGATAATCGGTTACGCCCGCCTCACGGAACTGCTCCATGGAGTAGTTATTGGCGTTGCCGGTAATGGCAATAATTGGAATTCTAGAAATGCGCTGGTCCGGGTTACGACGAATTTCGCGCGTACACTCCATCCCGTCTTTCACCGGAATGTTAATGTCCATCAGCACGCAGTCGATAGGCTGGCTTTCCACCTGTTTCAGGACCTCCCCACCATTTTTCGCGGAAATAATCTTGTACTTCTGCAACTCCAGAATCTTCTTGGTCAGATTCAGAATTACGGAGCTGTCTTCGGCAATTAGAATCGTTTTTTGGTCGGCCATGATAGGGAGTAGATTAAAACGGGAAGGGAATGTAAGTGAGGAGGGAGGAAACCTAATAAATTCTTACGAAACGCCTGTTTGGGTAACGTAGGTTTCAGCAAAATGGTGGAAAAAATCCTGAAGCTCCGCAAAATCGGCCGGCACGCTTTGTACCTGACCGTTTTTGATTTTATGCTCCAGTTGCTTGGCGGCTTCGGCCAGCCGGTTCAGGCCCAGCGTGAAGCCAGTGCCCTTTAGCTGGTGCAAATGTGGTAAAATCTGCTCGTACTGGCCACTTTCTACCAAAGGAGCCGCTTCTTCCAGCAGCTGTCCGGCTTCCTGCTCAAAATCGGCGTAGAGCTGGGCGGCAAATTCTTCGCCCCCTAGTTCCCGCAATTGGCTTAGTATTTCCAGGTTCAGGCTCTCGGGTACGGGCTCCGGCGCAGGCGCGGTAGGCACTTCCACGGGGGCTGCTATTACCGGCTGGTTGGGCCGCCAGTGCATCAGAATAGAGTATAAGTCCTGAGACTTCACCGGCTTGGAGACATAGCCATCCATTCCCTGCTCCACAAACCGCTCAGCGTCCTCTTTCATGGAGTAGGCCGTCATGGCTACAATGGGCGGGCACTGAGCCCCCAACCGCCGCCGAATCTCACGCATGGCCGTAACGCCATCCATTTCCGGCATTTGGATGTCCATGAAAATCAGGTCGTAATGCGTGCCGTTGGTAGCCCGGCTTATGGCCTCAAACCCGTCGCTGGCTACGTCTATGCGGCAGCCCAGCTTCTGCAACAGGCGCTCGGCTACTTTCTGGTTGATGGGGTTGTCATCTACCAGCAACACCTGGGGCACAGAATCAAACTGCACTACTTCCTGCTGGCTCCGGTCACGGGAGGCCAGGCGCTCCTGCACAATTTCTTCCTCGTTGTGGGCCACGCGGCATTTAATCTCAAACCAGAAGGTGCTGCCTTTACCCACCTCAGAGTTTACCCCAATGCTGCCGCCCAGCATTTCGGCCAGCTGCTTACTGATGGCCAGCCCCAGCCCAGTGCCCCCAAACGATTTGGTGGGGGTATTGTCCAGCTGGGTGAAGTTGGTAAACAATAGCTTGGCATTCTCTTCCGAAATACCAATGCCGGAGTCCTGCACCTCAAAACGCAGTACGTGCTTGTCGCCGCGGTGCGCTTTGCTGGTTATCTGCACATGCACATTGCCCTCGTTGGTGAATTTGATGGCATTGGAAGTAAGGTTGCTGAGCACCTGCAGCAAACGGGTTTCATCGGTGCGGATAAAGCGCGGCGTCTCCGGCGAAATATGGTAAGTGAACAGCAGATCCTTCTGCTGTGCCCGGTTGGCGAACAGCGAGTGAATCTTATCCATGGAATAGTACAGGTCAATACCGGTTTCATTGAGCACCAGCTTGCCTGCCTGAATTTTAGACAGATCCAGAATATCGTTTAGAATCGCCAGCAGCGCATCGGAAGATTTGCGCAGGGTATCCACGTAATCTTCCTGCTCCGGCGACGAAACCGTCTGGTGCAGCAGGTCAATCATACCAATAATGCCGTTCATGGGTGTGCGCAGCTCGTGGCTCATGTTGGCCAGGAACTGGGTTTTGGCGTGCAGGGCAGTTTCTGCCGCATCTTTGGCCCGCCGCAAATCATCCTGAATCTGCTTGAGCTCCGTAATGTCGCGCCCAATGCCTTCTGTGCCGGATACGCCGCCCAGCTCATCTTTCACCATGCGGGCGTTAATCAGCACACTCACAGCCCGGCCGCTTTTGTGGCGCATATCTATCTCGTAGTTACGCACCTCGCCCTGCACCCGAATGGCCTGTAGCAACGACTCCCGGTCCTCTGAATTCTGGTAATAATCCCCAATGAACGTGCCCGTGACCTCCTCCGGGGTGTAGCCCAGCATATCCATTACCGAGGGGCTGACCAGGGTCAGTACCCCTTTGCCATCGGTGCGGTAGTACACGTCCTGGAACGACTCGAAAATAGCGCGGAACTTCTCTTCCTGCGCCGCCAGCTCCAGCTGGGAGCGTTTCTTGTCGGTGATGTCGTGCGCAATGCCGGAAATCTCCTCGAAGGAGCCGTCATCCAGATAAATAGGGTTGAGGTAAATTTCCCGCCAGCTGTCCATGCCCCGGGCGTCGTTCAGACGTACCTCAAAGCGTTGGGGCTGGCCCTTAAAGGCTTTGCGGTAGTTGTTCATGAAGGCCGAACGGGCTTCGGGCTCCATCATGTCCAGATCGGCCTGCATCAGGTTCACATTCAGGGTAGGATATACCCCGTTGCGCCGCAGGAAGTAGGCCGCGTAGTTGCGGTTGAAGGAGGTGAGGCGGGACTGTACATCCACGGACCACATTAAGTGGGTGCCGCTTTCAAAAATGGCGTTCAGGCGGGCGTTCTGCTTGTTAATCTGCACCTCATTGCGCTTGCGCTCAATGGCCAGTGCCACCTGGTTGGAGATAAAGTGCAGAATCTCAATATCCGAGGAGGCATAGGCATCTTCCTTGGAGTAGTCCTGCACGGCAATAACCCCAATGATTCGGTCGCCTACACTCAGCGGTGAACAGAGCATTACCTCCGGCATGGAGCCATAGGCCGTGATGGAGCCTGAAGCAACCAGTGCCTGAATATCGACGCGGCGTAGGTACTGCGGCCGCCCCGTGCGGATAATGTACTCCGAGATGCCGGAGGAGAAGGGCCGTGACACCAGCGCCTTTTCGCCCTGCGTGTGCTGATCGACGAAATAGGCGAACTGCAACTGCGTGCGGGCATCGTCGCAGAGGGCAATATAGAAGTTGTTGGTTTCGATGATCTTACTCAGCTCCCGGTGAATGGCGCCATACAGCGAGTTCAGATCTTTGGTACTGATAGCCAGGTTGGCAATGCTGTAATATACCTTCTGCAGACGCTCGGCCTTAATGCGGTCCGTTATATCGTGCAGAATAGCCCGGGTGCTTACTGGCTCGTCATCCTGCCAGGAGCAGGAAATACTGCCAATCAGGTGGACGGGCTTGCCGCTTTTGGTCAGAAAAACGGTTTCCAGCTTATTCACCTTTTCGCCCTTGTACAAGTTGCGCAGCTGGTACATCAGCTTGGCTTTGTAATAGGGGTGCACCACATCGGAGAGCGTCAGCTCCGGCAGGTCGTCGTCATCGTAGCCCAGTTTTTCCTTCCAGGCTTTATTGACAAAAAGAAAGTGGTTGTCGATGCTCAGATTCTGGATCAGGTCGTGGGCATTGTCCAGAAAGTCCTGCAGGCGGTTGCGGTTATCAGAGAGGGCCCGGGCCGTAATGTGGCGGTCGGTTAGGTCGCGGCCCACCACAAAAATGCCATTGATCTTACCTTCAGCGTCGTAGTCATACTCGGCGTGCCAGAACACCATGCGCAGCTGCCCGGCCTTGGTGGGGATGGAACGCTCATAGTAGTCCTGCAACCGTCCGGTCTTGATGCTGTTCAGGTAGGCTTCCCGACGGGCTTCCCGCTCATCGGCCAGCACAAACAAATCATGATAGGGCCGCCCGATTATCTCCTCCCGCTTGTACTCCGTGTACTCCAGGAAATAGTCGTTCACATCATTGATCAGCCCTTCCCGGTCGCAGCAGACATAGCTAAGACCAGAACGCCCCAGTAAATCCCGCAGATTCTGACGGGGCGCCTCCTGGCGGACAGCGGGTCCGGAACGCGGCGGAGCCAGGGCTGCATCGCGCAGGGTAAGCTGTACCTGGGGGCCAGTAGGCAGTTCCACCCGGTGCAGGGTAACCCAGGCATCCAGCGTGGACTGATCGGCCCGATGGCCATACCACCACTTGGAAAACTGCCGGCCCGTGCGCGCGGTATCCTGAATGGCTGCGTGCAGCTGGGCATCATCTACCCAGCACTCCTCGGCACTGGCCTGCGTTGGCGAAGCAAACCCCATCAGGCCGGCGCTGAGCAGCACCGCCCGGGTGGTACCCAACTGGGTAAGGGCCGTACGGTTGCAATCGGTCAGCTGGCCCTGCTCATCATATAAAAGAATAGCATCATACGCTGCATCGAATAAGGCACGGTAATTACTGTCCTGCGTAGGGGAAGCTGTTTTTTTGCCTGAGGTACTAGGGGTGGAACGAGAAGCCATGGGCAGTTAATAAACCGGACGCTGTATGTTGAGGAACCAGTCAGCCCGGCTGTATCAGTTGACTGCTTAAATTTGTCAAAAATATCCAGAATAAAGTGCTGGCAGCTTCATTTCTCCGCTGCGGGCCACCGTTTGCCCGCTCATGCGCCGCCTTGTCTTCACCGTTACTACGGATTTAAACTACGACCAGCGCATGCAGCGCATCTGCGGCAGCCTGGCCCGGCATGGCTATGAGGTGCTGCTGGTAGGCCGGGTTCTGCCCCGGTCAGAGCCACTTGTACCACAACCTTACCAACAGCACCGGCTGCACTGCTGGTTCGTGCGGGGCAAGCTATTTTATCTGGAGTACGCAGTGCGGCTGTTCCTGTTTCTGCTGAAACTGCGCGCCGACGCCTGGTGTGCTATTGATCTGGACACCGCCCTGCCTGTGTGGCTGCGGGCCAGGCTGTGGCGCCAACCTTTCATCTATGATGCCCACGAGCTGTTTACCGAAGTGCCCGAGGTAGTACGGCGCCCGGCGGTACAACGCGTGTGGCGGTGGCTGGAAGCCTTTATAGTTCCGCGGGCTACACTGGCCTATACAGTGGGGCCGGCGCTGGCCCGGGTGTTTGCTCAGCGCTATGGGCGGCATTTCTACGTTATCCGAAACATTAGCTCCCTCGATGCTCAACCACTTCTGCCCAAAGCACCCGGACCTGCTTCTGGTTTTATTCTCTACCAAGGGGTGTTAAATGAAGGCCGGGGTCTGGAAGCTTTATTGGATGCTATGCCACAGGTAGACAGTCAGCTGGTGCTGTGCGGGGAAGGAGACCTGTCGGATGATCTGCGCCGGCGGGCGGAGGAGTTGGGGCTGCTGGAAAATGAAAAGGTAGTATTTAAAGGCTATGTGCTGCCTAACGAGCTGCGCGCTCTGACCCGACAAGCGGCGCTGGGCATAATGCTGCTGGAAAACCGTGGACTGAGCTATTATTACTCCCTGGCCAATAAGTTCTTTGATTATCTGCATGCCGGCGTGCCCCAGGTGGTAGTAGATTTTCCGGAGTACCGGGCACTGAATGAGGAATTTGAGGTAGCCGAATACGCCACGCTAAACCCAGCAGAACTGGCAACGGTACTCAACCAACTGCTCACTAACCCCGAGCGCTACCAGGAGCTGGCGCAGAATTGCCGCCGTGCCCGTTTAGTGCTGAACTGGCAGCAGGAAGAGCAGCATCTGGTGGCTCTCTACGCCGGCCTATGGCCTGATCAGCATATTGCCTTATGATAGAATTACCAGACCTTTCTGCAACTAACGGCCGCACTCTGCTGGTGCTGGCGGGCCCTACGGCCGTGGGCAAAACTGCTCTGAGCGTGCGGCTGGCCCAGCACTTCAAGACCGAAATTATTTCCGCCGACTCCCGTCAGTTTTTCCGGGAGCTAAGTATTGGTACGGCCAAGCCTACTCCGGCCGAAATGCAGGGTGTGCCGCATCATTTTATTGATTCGCATTCCATTGCCGAGGAGTATAACGCGGGCCGCTTTGAAAGCGAGACACTGGCGCTACTGGAACAGCTTTTTCAACGGCACCAGGTGGTGATTCTCACCGGCGGCTCTGGCCTGTACCTGCAGGCTGTTACCGATGGTTTTGATGTATTGCCGGCCATAGTTCCCGAAGTGCGCACCCAAATCCAGGAGGAATTAGCTATCCATGGTCTGCCCGCGCTGGTGGAGCAGCTACGCCTTCTTGACCCCGTCACCTATGAACGGATAGATCGGCAAAACCCACAACGGGTAGTGCGGGCTCTGGAAGTCACGCGCGGTACCGGGCAGCCGTTTTCCAGTTTTCATCAGGCTGGCAAAGGGGCAGAGCGGCCCTTTCGCATCGTAAAAATTGCCCTTACCCGGGAGCGGGAAGAGCTTTATGCCCGCATAGACCAGCGGGTGGACGATATGCTGGCGGCCGGGCTTTTAGACGAAGTGAAATCGGTGGAAGCATATCAGCAACATAATGCCCTGCAAACGGTGGGCTATCAGGAAATATTTGGGTACCTGCGCGGGGAATATGCCTGGGAGGAGGCAGTGCGCCTGCTCAAGCGCAATACGCGCCGCTATGCCAAGCGCCAGCTTACCTGGCTTCGCCGTGACCCGGCCTACCATTGGTTGCATCCGGATGAGGCAGGGGAAAAGTTGGGAATTCAGTAATAGAAGAAATAAGCATGCCTTAACCAGAACGCCCCTACTACCATGCAGGCAGTAGGGGCGTTCTGGTTAAGGCATGCCCGAAAACATCGGAGAGAAGACGGGATTCAGAATTTACACGCTCAAAATCTCAACCATTCGCATAAAGCTCTGGTTGATAAGCTTTTTCTTGTAAATGGTGTCATGGAAGGGAGTGTATACCAGCTTGCGGTCTACTATACCAGCCATAACATTGCGCATACCATTCATAAGGCCCTCCACGGCTGCAATGCCAATCTGAGAGGCCAGCATTCGGTCAGCTGCTGAGGGTGCGCCGCCGCGCTGAATGTGGCCAATGATGGTGACACGGGTATCCAGCTGTGGAATTTCTTCCTTTACGCGCTGCGCAATGGCGTGGGCATTGCCCTCTTCGTCGCCCTCGGCCACCACCACGATAAAGGAAGTTTTGGAGCGCTGCCAGCCGGTACGCAGGCTTTCAATCACGGCGTCCGTCGACATTTTGGTTTCCGGAATCATCACAATTTCGGCGCCGCCGCCAATGGCGCACGGAATAGCAATGTAGCCGGAGTCGCGGCCCATTACTTCCACAAAAAAGCACCGGTCGTGCGAGTCGGCCGTGTCCCGGATTTTATCAATGGCCTCCAGCGCGGTGTTTACCGCTGTGTCATAGCCAATGGTATAATCGGTACCGAAAAGGTCGTTGTCAATGGTGCCGGGGGCACCTACGGTCGGGATACCGAATTCTTCTTCAAATAGCTTAGCGCCCGTGAACGTACCATTGCCGCCAATGGCCACCAGACCTTCAATACCGTTGTTTACCAGCTGATCAAAGGCCTGCTGCCGGCCTTCCTTGGTCATGAACTTCTGGCTGCGTGCCGATTTCAGAATAGTGCCACCTTTCTGAATAGTGTTGGAAACAGAAGCGGAGTCCAGGCGTACAAACTCGCCCTTAATCATGCCGCTGTAGCCGCGCATAATGCCATACACTTCAATGCCATGGTAAACGGCAGTGCGCACCACAGCCCGAATGCAGGCATTCATGCCCGGCGAGTCGCCGCCGCTGGTAAAAACTCCTATGCGTTTCATATACTAAGTTGGTCTGGTACCCAGGAACAGGCCGGCCGCAGAGCCGCCGCCGGCACAAATGATGCGAAGTAAGATAAATTCAACCGTTGTTCCACCGAAGTGGCTATTTTTTCCGAAACTGCGTATTGTGTTCTAGCGGGGTAGTAGTTATCTTAACCTCCCTTTGACTAATCTTCGTTTTCACCCCGGCAGGATTTAGCTTGCCGTTCCGCCTTCCGGTTATCCTCCTAATTCCCACCCATAAACCTGTTTCCGTTATATGTTTGGTTTTTTCGAAAGCGAACAGACGAAGAAAGTCAAAAGCCACCTGTGCAATCTAGCTTCATTGGCCAAGGCCGATGGGCATATTGATGAGCGGGAAATGACTTTCATTGTGGCTGTGGGCAAAAAGAATGGCATGCGTGCGGAAGACGTCCGCAACCTGGTAGCCAATACCAACATGCCCGCCATGGTGGTGCCCGATAACGACTCAGAGCGTTTTGACCAGATTTTTGATCTGGTAGATATGATGCTGGCCGATGGTGTGGTAGATGACCACGAAATGGATTTCTGTATTGATATGGCCAGAAAGCTGGGCTTCCGCAAAGCCATCGTAGGTGTGCTGGTCCGCAAAATCTCCCTGGGCGTGAAAGACGGCCTGCCCCGGGAGCAGATTAAGCAAGAGTCACAATCCTTCCTGAACTACAACGGCGGCGAGTAACGGCTATTAGTTGGCCGGAGCGCCTATTACGTGCTCCACAGCCCGCAACAGCGCCGCGCATGCTTCTTCAATTTCCACATTGGAAATAGTAAGGGGAGGAGCCAGCCGCAAAGAGTTGTCACAGAACAGAAACCAGTCCGTCAGCACACCTTCGTGCTCCAAAGCCCGGTCAATAATAGGCTTCAGCACGGCAAACGACTCAAATTCCACTGCCATCAACAACCCACAGCCCCGCACCTCGCGGATAGCCGGGTGCCGCAGAAGCCGCCTGAACAAGGCGGCTTTTTCGTGCACACCAGCCAGCAGATGTTCTTCCTGAATCACGCGCAACGTAGCCAACGAAGCCGCACACGAAACCGGATGCCCGCCAAACGTGGTGAGGTGGCCCAGAATAGGGTTGGTTTTGAAAACGGCCATGATTTCCTGGGGCGCGATGAAAGCCCCGATGGGCATGCCGCCGCCCATTCCTTTGGCCGTGAGCAGAATATCCGGCTCGATGCCAAACTGCTCAAACGCCCAGAAGGTACCAGTGCGCCCAAACCCGCACTGAATTTCATCCAGAATCAGCAGGGCGCCCACCTCGGTGCAACGCTGGCGCAAGGCGGGTAAATAGCCCGGCAACGCTACCCGCACGCCCGCTTCGCCCTGCACAGTTTCCACAATTACGGCGGCGGTGCGAGAGGTGATGTGCTCTAAATCTGCCTGGTGGTTGAATTCGATGTGGCGCACATCGGGCAGCAAAGGGCGGTAGCTTCGTTTAAATTCCTCGGACCCTGTAACCGACAAGGCACCCTGCGTGGAGCCATGATAAGCCCGGTGACAAGAAATGAGCTCGGTGCGGCCGGTATAGCGTTTGGCTAGCTTCAGGGCACCTTCCACCGCTTCAGTTCCGGAGTTGGTAAAATACACCGAGTCCAGACGGGTGGGTAAGGTTTGGTGCAGGGCGTGAGCCAGCTCGGCTGGCGGAGCTTGCACCAACTCGCCATACACCATCAGGTGCAGGTATTTATCCAGCTGCTGCTGAATAGCAGCCAGCACTTTAGGGTGGCGGTGGCCCACGTTGCTCACTCCAATTCCGGAAATCAAATCCAGGTAGCGGCGGCCATCATAGCCGTACATATACACACCTTCCGCCCGCTCAATTTCAAGCAGCAGAGGGAAATCAGAGGTTTGTGCCTGGTGGCGCAAAAAAAGCTGACGGGAGGTGAAAGAAGCCGTTTGCATAGAGACAAAGGTACGGTGTCAATTTACCGCAAGCATGAAAAAAAGGCTGCCCACATTGGGCAGCCTTTTTTATAAAATGACAGCCAGGTGCTTAAAGCATATTGGCTCTTAGGTAAAGTCTTCTCTAGCGGGGAGAGGGAGCTGCCACGTCGCCGGAACGAGGGCCACCGCGCCGCTCATCCAGGCGGTGTAGTACTTCACGGGTGAATTCCCGCTCAGCCAGATACAGACGCCCCACCTGCCGGATAGAAAGCACTTTCTGAAACTTATCGAAGTACTCCTTTTCCAGATTCACTTCCTGCTGACGCATGGCAAAAGCCTGGGTCAGGTTTTCTTTGATTTGCTGGTCTGTGAGGCCTTCCGGGTCGCTGGTGCGTAGCTGTCGCTGGCGGCGGTTCAGGTCGCGGCGCTTATCGGTAAACTCATTATAAAGGGGCCAGAAGCGTTGGGCCTGGTCCTGGGTGAGCGTGAGCTTATCGGTGAGGAACGCAATTTTGGCGTTTTCCAGGCGGGAGAGGCGTTCCTGGCGGTCAAGCTTCTGCGCCCAGGCGGAGGTGTGCAGCAACAGGCCGGCCAGGAGCAGGAATACTGCCAGGCCCAGCTTTTTTGTCGGCAATAGGGAGGGGAGAGAAAAGGACATCAGCTTACAAATAAAGGTCATCGGTGGGTTGCTCGTCCAGGATATCCTGCACTTCGGCCGAAGAGGCCTGCAGGAAACTGTCCGTTACAGTTTGGTCGGCGGTGCCGGGGAGCTCGGCCAGGTCCGGCAGGGTTACGCGCTGGTCGCTGGCCAGCAGGTACTGCACCATTTCTGTGCGCGGCACATTAGCCAGAGCCAAAGCGGCAGAACTATCCGCTACCGGTTGCTGCGGAGAAACTATTTGTTGGCTTAGAAAAAATGAGGTGGCAAAACCGCCCAGCAGTACGACCGAAGCCAAAGCAGTACGCATGGGCCGGGAAAAGGCCAGCAGCCAACCGGGCAGAGCCCCCTCCGCAGCCGGTACCGGCTGTACGCGCTCCATCACCTGGCGTGGGAGCCGCTCAAAGTAGCCATCCGGGGGCGGAGCTAAGGGTGAAGTCCGGCGGGGGTGGTCGTCCAGACGAAATGGGGTTTTCATATCAGTTAGAAGCCATGAGGGCCTTGAGGTTTAATCGGAGTGGGTATTGATGTACTGTTCTATTTTCTTAGCGGCATGGTGGTAGGAGGCTTTCAGCGCGCCTACGCTGGTGCCTGTTACTTCCGCCATTTGCTCATAGGGCATTTCATCGTAGTAGCGCAGGTTGAACACCAGGCGCTGCTTATCCGGCAGCTGCAGAATGGCTTTTTGCAGCTTCAGCTCTATTTCGTCGCCGGCAATAGCGGGGTCGGCTTCTACTTTGGCAGCTAGCTCGGCCCCCACGTCATTCAGTGGCAGAAAGAACTTGCGCCGCTTGCTACTCAGGAAGTTCAGGCACTCATTGGTGGCAATGCGGTAAATCCAGGTGTAAAGCGAGGCATCCTGACGGAAGTTTTCCAGGTGCTTCCACACTTTAATAAATACATCCTGCGTCAGGTCGTCGGCGTCCTCGTGGTCAATCACCATTTTGCGCACGTGCCAATACACCTTCGTCTGGTACTTGCGCACCAGCTGATTGAAGGCCACGTTGCGGGCGGCCGGGTCCTGAAACTTGAGGAGTATTTCCTGGTCTTCCAAACAGGGTGCGAAGAGGGGTGACGGCGGTTTAGAGGCAGAAAGGTAGCCTAGGTTTAAAAACCAGCCCTTTCTTTCTGATTTAGTAGGACGAATGGGCTCACATAAAGATGGTATTGCTCTTTAAACAGTGATGCGGACGAAGGGTAATTACCCGGAAAATTCAAATAGATAAATATTAATTTATAGGAGCACGAATCTTCCCACTATTTTTACCCCGAACCCTACTTTCTGCGCTATGAGCAATCTGATACAATTTGTAGCTAACCACGATGACCTTTCTACGGACAAAGGTTTTCAGTTTAAGTTTTACTGTGACAAATGCCGCAACGGCCACATGTCGCGCTTTCAGCCTAACAGCGTAGGTATTGCCGGGGAGCTGATGCGGGCAGCGGGCAGCCTGTTCGGCGGTAGCTTCTACGATGCTGGTAACGCGGCCTACCATGTGCAGCGCGCTATTGGCGGCAAGGCCCACGATGCGGCGCTGGAAAAAGCCGTGCAGGAAGGCAAGGTGTATTTCAAGCAATGCACCCGCTGCGGCCACTGGGTGTGCCCCGATGTGTGCTGGAACCACAAGGCCGGCCTCTGCGAAGACTGCGCCCCCGATGAGCACGAAGAACTGGCCTCGCAGCAGGCCCAGGCCACCAGCGAGCAGATTCGTGAAAAAACCCGCGCCCAGGACTACACCAAAGAGTTGGATTTCCTGAACCGCGGTGGCATCGTGCAATGCAAAAGCTGCAGCGCCAAGCTAAACCCCGGACAGAAATTCTGCCCCGAATGCGGCACGCCCAATGTGGTAGCCCAACAAAAAGACCGGTTCTGCACCGACTGCGGCTCTCCCATGAAACCCGAGCAGAAGTTTTGCGCGGAGTGTGGCGCTAAAAATTAGCTCCTGACGTATGCGTGGCCTTAACAAAGTAACGCTGATCGGCAACCTCGGCAAAGACCCCGAAGTGCAGGTACTGGAGGGAAACATGCCAGTAGCCAAATTCTCGCTGGCCACCTCCGAAAGCTTCCACACAAAACGGGCCAGGTGCATACCAGCACCGACTGGCACACCGTAGTACTCTGGCGTGGGCTGGCCGAGCTGGCCCAGGTCTACCTACGTAAGGGCAGCCTGGTGTATGTAGAGGGCAAGCTAAAAAACCGGCACTACGATGAAGCCGCCGGCGTGCGCCATTATGTAACCGAAATAGTAGGCGAGCAAATATTGATGCTCGACAAAAAAACCGGCGAAACCGGGTGAGGAGACTTATATTGGTTCTCCTTGCTGCTCTGCTATGAAAGCTGCCGTTACGCTGCGCCTGTGCGACTCCAGCACCGATTTTCAGGTGTTTTTTCCGTATTCCGATGTGGTGATACGAACGGCGCTCCTCACAGCCGGCATACGCTGCAGCGCACCCATGCGCGGCTATGTGCTACCTGCCACCCCAGAGGCCGTGGCGCAATTACAAACAGCCTGCGCCCCGTTAGGTCACCCCTTGATACGCCGGCGTTCTGTACGAAACCAACTTTCGGAAAGCAGGCTAAAATAGCCTGCTTTCCGAAAGTTGGTTTCGTACAGAACGCCGGTTCCCGAAACTCCGAGGCCGGGACACTTTCGTAAACACAGATGTTGGTTGCAATGCAAGAGCAAGCTACTTTTAATGCAAAAGGAATAAATGAGACATTTTGCTAAAGCGACCGGGACTACAAGCCAAGTATCCCGACAACACCCTCTAAGGGTGGTAAACAGTGCTTAAGATAAGACCTCCAGTAATAATAGTAGCGAGGATTGTGAGACAAAGAGCTATGCCATACAACCAGTGTCGATATCTATTCACCTTTTCCATCGAATTCATCTTTTCTTGATAACGTTTTAGCTCGTTGTAGTAAATAAGTTTCGTTTTCTCATCGTCAACTAATTCAGTGTTGTCTAAATAATCGATAAACATTTCATTAGGAGGTGAACCTATCTGCAGAATGTTTTTGGGGAATAATAACAGCCCGAGGCAAAACACATCTCCTAAAAATAAAAAGATGAGAATTATTAGAAAGCCGTGATTCGAATTTCCGGTAAATTTGTAGCTCGCAAAGCCTGATATCACTGCTACCATTATTGTAGCTAACGTAACAGCTTTATTGGAAATTGACTCTGACACTGACATAAATTCATCGTATCGGTCCTTAGCTTGACTGAATAAAAACTTGTAGGCTTCGATCGGCACCTTTTCCCAGTCTTTTACGATATCTTTCCAGGTTTCTGACATTTGATTTGTATTTGCTTTCAAAAGTACTGTTGAAATGCACGTGCAACCAACATGGGTTTGGCAAAAAAGCGGCTGAAGTGCGAAATTGGGCTATGAATGGTCGGTCAACTGTGCCTTTGTATTCAATAGTGATAATTCTATTGCCGCTTCTTCGCCAAGCCCTTCACGTTAGGCGCAATACAATCAACCCAAGTTGCAGACGATGGAAAAATGGCTATATACAGTTTGGTTTATTGACAACAACTTGCTGCCTGACGAAGAAGACTATGAATGGGGTGCTTGTATTGTCATTGAGGCAAACTGTGCGGAGGACGCGAAGGAATGGGGCGATAAATTAAGTAAGGAATATATACAGAGAAATCATATAAACACGTTTGCAAAATCAGGGTTAGTAAAATTTGCCCAAGAAGATTATACTGATATTTCTGATTTGCCATTCATTGAATACGGTCATCTTGCATCAGATAAAGAAATCGGTTGGTAACTAACTTAACTGCGCCTAACAAAGGCTTGTGTGCAAGTTGGGCGGATGGAAGTATATTTAAACGATAAAACAATAATCAACAGCAGTGGTTAAGTGAAGCGTCGGGTTTTCAAATATCCAACCTGCACAAAGCCTCGCTACGTTAGTGGCCATGATTTGTTTCAGATTTGCAGGTGGGCTTTTGCCACTATAAACTATTGCAGGTTACTGCTCATTTTCTGGAAAGGCCTTTATGTTGGGTTTTGAAATAATCTCAACATCGTTTGGTATAGATATATCAAAAAGACTTTGCCATGCTCCTGAAATCCTTTGTGGTGAGAACTCAAAGTCACGGCTAAAATGTCTCCAGTTTTTGAGTAAGAAACAATTGAGTTTCGGGTTAAATTTTACTCCGGCAGCTTTCTCATCTCCTTTTTTCATGGGTCTTATTTTCCATAATTCAACAATGCATAAGGCTTTGCCGGCATTTTTGCCAACTGAGTTTGTTTTTCCGCAGCAGATAACAATATCACCACGATAATTAAAATTTCTGAACCTGGTTTCTATAGTTTTTTCTCCGTTCTTTATCCAATCCGCATATGGTGCGCCTGGATAATCGTTCATAATTAAAGCCTTGTATATTCTTTGCTTTTCTGCCATTGGGAGAGATATTACAATTTCCATTCCTAGAACTGAGGGATCCTTATTAAAGGAAAATTACGGCCTATAACACGGTATGCATGCAATGGTGGCTGACGTGCATATTCCCGGCTTTTGTTTTTAAATTGGCTTATATCATTAACCAATGCTGACGGAACGCAGAATGCCACCACTGCATAAATACCCGTTCGTTACATATTAAAAAAGCCCCAATAGTCATTGGACTGTTGGGGCTTTTTGCTACGCAACTAAATCTTACTTACGCCGCGCCCTTACTTTCTCCACCGCCGCCACAATAGCGGCTTCATTCAAGCCATATTTCTCCATTAGCTGATCGGGCGTGCCCGATTCGCCGAAGGAGTCATTCACGGCTACCATTTCCAGGGGCAGCGGCTCTTCCCGCGCCAGCAGCTGGGCAATGGAGTCGCCAAGGCCGCCGTTCATCTGGTGTTCTTCGGCTGTTACCACGCAACGCGTTTTGCGGGCTGATTCCAGAACCATCTGCGCATCCAGCGGCTTGATAGTGTGGATGTTGATGATTTCGGCGTTGATGCCTTTCTCGGCCAGCAGCTTGCCGGCCAGAATGGCCTTCCATACCAGGTGGCCGGTGGCAAAGATGCTCACGTCGGTACCTTCGTTCAGCAGCACGCCTTTGCCAATTTCAAACTCCTGGTCAGCGGGGGTGAAGTTGGGCACTACCGGGCGGCCGAAGCGCAGGTACACCGGGCCTTCGTACTCGGCAATGGCCAGGGTGGCGGCTTTGGTCTGGTTGTAGTCGCAGGGGTTGATGACGCACATGTGGGGCAGCATTTTCATCATGCCCACATCTTCCAGAATCTGGTGGGTGGCGCCGTCTTCGCCCAGCGTGAGGCCGGCGTGCGAAGCACAGATCTTCACGTTTTTGCCGGAGTAAGCAATGCTCTGCCGGATCTGGTCGTACACGCGGCCGGTGCTGAAGTTGGCGAAGGTGCCCGTGAAGGGGATTTTACCACCAATGGTTAGGCCGGCGGCCAGACCCATCATGTTGGCTTCGGCAATGCCCACCTGGAAAAACCGCTCGGGGAAGTCTTTTACAAAGGCATCCATTTTCAGGGAGCCGATGAGGTCGGCGCAGAGGGCCACTACGTTAGGGTTGGTTTTGCCCAGCTCGTGCAGGCCCGCCCCAAAGCCGGAGCGCGTGTCTTTCGATTCGGTGTAGGGGAAGTCTTTCATCGTGGGGTGTAAGTACTTAGGGTCTTGGGACTTATTTTTTATTCTCGTATGTCATGCTGAGCTTGTCGAAGCATCTCGCTAGTGTGGTATTATCACTTGCAACATCAGCTCGCGAGATGCTTCGACAAGCTCAGCATGACGGATATTTTGACAATCAGCTTTCATCATTTCCCAAACAAGCTAACCGACGTCGTCTGCCCCGATTTAATCGTGAAAGTGCGGGCATCCGAAAACTTACTGCCGGTGGCGTTTTTAGAGCGGAAGACCAGCCGGTAGTTTCCCGGTTGCAGCGGCACGTTCATTTTGCTGCTGCCACCTTCCGGCAAGTTGTAAATCCATGTCTGCGAGTCGTCCTGATTTAGGCGGTAAATGCTGCCGTAGCCTTTCAGATCGGTAATGATGTTCAGGGTGCCGGGCGCATCGTAGGTTACCACGGTTTCCTGACCCTGCCGGATGGTAACCTGGCGCGTAATGCGCGGCAGCGTCAGAATTTCAACCTCGTATTTGCCGGTCAGGAGTTTTTGCCGGTTGCCAAAAGTGCGGGCCACGAGCGTACCCGGCTCACCGGCTTGCCGGATAACGGCCTGCATAGTCCCATAGGGGTTGGGTGTGAGCTGCGGCGACTGCAGCCACAACGTGCCCCGAGGTGATTTAAACGACAGCACATTGGCTTTCGCTGGTTTAATCTGGAGGTTGTTAGCGCGCAGGGCCGGTACCGTATTTATCACCAGGTCATAACTCTGCAACGGGTCGATGTCCAGGGCATCGGGCTTGCCCTTATCGTCGCGGTAGTGCACATAGTTGTATTCTATGGCCCCCGTTATGTTGTTAATGAACGTCAGGTTCACATTGGTTTCTACCGGGCGGCCGTCGGCGTCGGTCAGGTTTATGGCCACGGTGGTCTTAGCCAGCGTTTGCGCAATAACGTCGTTCAGAATCGTGCGAAACGTCTTAACGTCAGCGGCATTATAGTACTGGCCCAGACATTCCAGCTGCTTACCAAAGTCGTGCTCTGCGCCAATGCCAATCACAAATGGCTTCAGAAATACCCGCTTGCGCTGCAGGGCAATTGAAGTAGCACACGGGTCGCCCTTGCAAGACTCCAGCCCGTCGGTAATCAGAATCAGTACGTTCCGGCTATTCTTGTCCGTTGGAAAGTCGCCGGCCGACTGCATCAGGGAGTAGGTGATAGGCGTATTCCCTTGTGGGGTTATCTGCTTGAGCTTATCCTTAATGGCGCGGGCATTCTTGGCCGCGAAGGGCACTTCCAGGCGTGAGTCCTCGCAGTTGTTCTCCGATTTATCGTGCAGGTGGCCATACACCCGCAGGCCCAGCTCCAGATTGGGGTAGGCGTTTAGAGAATCGGCCATTTTTGCCAGCAGGCGCTTGGCAACATCCATACGCGGCTCGCCTTCCCACGGCGCCAGCATTGAGCCCGAGGCATCCAGCAAAAACAGAATGCGGGTAGTACGAGCCTTTACGGAAGGCTGGTTCTGGGCATGGCACAAGCGGCCACTAAAAAGCAGCAGCGCGCCTAAAACCAGGAAGTAGCGCAGGAAAACCGGTGGATAGCGCATAGAACAAGCCCAAGCCCCCGAGTGGCCCGCCTCAGGGAGGCGGGCCGGTTACCTCGGTTCAGTAATATACTAGCTGCTGAAGGAGAACGGAAAGTTTTCCGCCGCAGTATTTGAATTACCGGAAAGTGGCTTAGTAGTCGCTGGCGTGCTCTACGATGAGCTGCTGCAGAGCAATTTCCAACTGCTCGTTATTGGGCGCTACGCCGTGCCATTTGTGCGAGCCCATCATGAAATCGACGCCAAAGCCCATTTGGGTATCCATCAGCACCATCACGGGTTTACCCTGGCCCAGCAAGGATTGCGCTTCTTCAATGGAAGCTACCAGCTTCTCGAAGTCGTTACCATCGGTTTCCAGCACCAGCCAGTTAAAAGCTTCAAACTTGGCGCGCAGGTCGCCGAGGCCAGCAATTTTCTCGGTGGGGCCGTCAATCTGCTGGCCGTTGCGGTCTACAAAGGCAATGAGGTTGTCCACTTTGTGGTGGGGGGCATACATGGCTGCCTCCCATACCTGGCCTTCCTCCAACTCGCCGTCGCCCATCAGCACAAAGACGGTGCGGTCGTCGCCGTTCAGCTTTTTAGCCTGTGCCGCGCCGATAGCTACACTGAGACCCTGGCCGAGGGAGCCCGACGCTACCCGGATGCCGGGCAAGTGCTCGTGCGTAGCGGGGTGGCCCTGCAAGCGGGAATTCAGCTTGCGGAAAGTAGCCAACTCGCTCACCGGGAAGTAACCCGAGCGGGCCAGCACCGAGTAAAATACCGGCGAAATGTGGCCGTTCGACAGGAAAAACAGGTCTTCGCCTACGCCGTTCATCGAGAAGCTGGGGTCATGCTTCATCACCCGGAAATAGAGGGCTACCAGCAAATCGGTGCAGCCGAGGGAGCCGCCAGGGTGACCGGAGTTCACGGCGTGCACCATGCGCACGATGTCGCGCCGCACCTGAGAGGCAATTTGTTGCAGCTCAGCAATGGTTTTCGGGTTGGCGGTAGCCTGGGAGGCGAGGGAAGTATCCTGCGACATGGGTACAGAAGGAGAAGGTGGTTGCTCGGGCAAAGGTAACAAGCTTCGCCGGAGGCGGAAATCCTTCGGGACTTTGACCGTCGATTTCATCCGGTTTCTTGGTTTGTGCAGCTGGCAGGGTATAAAAATCCCCTGCCAGCTACTGGGAGCAGTTGGCAGGGGAGATGTTAGTAGCAGCGGGCCTACAGCAGCTGCGCCGCGTGGTTTTTGGTGTCTACTTTGGTGATGACCTTCTCGATTAGCCCATTTTCATCAATGAGAAAGGTATAGCGCATGGTGCCCATGTACTTGCGTCCATACATCGATTTTTCCTGCCAAACGCCGTAATCCTGCACTATTTTCTTGTCTTCATCAACCAGCAGGGGAAAGGGCAGGTCGTACTTGGTAGCAAACTTTTGGTGCGACTTCTCGCTGTCAATGCTTACCCCCAGCACCTGAATGCCGGCGCTGGTGAGGGCTGCTTGGTTGTCGCGCAGGTTGCAGGCCTGGGCCGTGCAGCCGCTGGTATCGTCTTTAGGGTAAAAATATAGGGCCACCTTGCGGCCTTGGTAGTCTGCCAGGCGGTGCAGAATGCCGTTTTGGTCAATTGCTTCGAAGTCGGGGGCCGGAGAGCCGGGTTGCAGATCCATAAGGAAGGGTTAGGATTTTTCAGAATCAGGCTGAGGCGTAAAAATCAGCTTTTCTACCGGAAAACCCAGCCTGCGTGCCTTTGCCACCAGTTTATCCCGAATACTGCGCTCCAGGTGTGAATGCCGGGACAATATCCATAAGTTCTCCCTTTTGGGCTCCCCAACTAACGCATATTGATAGTCGCCTTCCAGGTCCAGAATCCAATAGTCTCCCGCGAAAGGCCAGAAGAAGCTCACTTTTAGCTTAGCATTGGTGCGGCGGTCTGCTACTCGTGCCGTGCCGGTGGCCGTTTCTGCCGGGCTGTGCAGCTTGTTGCGGTGGCAGGAGTTACGCACGCTCAGGGTGCCATCGGGTTGCAGATTATATTCAGCCGTAACGGCCACACAGTCCTTTTCAAAGCGGGTTGGCAATCGGGCTATTTCGTACCAAAGCCCGACGTAGCGTTTCAAATCTACGTGGGGTACCACCGGTAGCGATGTCTGGCGGGCACGCGAATACAACATAGCGGCAGCGCCTACCACAGTAGCCGCTGCCGCAAATAGTATAGGACGACGAGTTTTCATAGCAATGTTGCTTATCAGAAGTAAAATAAAAGCCTGCTTAATAACTACGCGAAAAGGGCCGGCACAGTCGGAAAAACTCCGCTGGCCGGCCCTTGCCTGGTTTTTTAAATAACGGCGCTACGGCGGTTAAATAGTGAATTTGATAACGCGCTGATTGCCTGCCTGGTCAGTAATGTGCAGCTCACCTGGCCCGCGCAACGGTACGGTATGGTCCTGGGGATCCGTAAAGAGCGTGGCGTTTTTGTACTCATATTTCAGCAGGCGCCACTGCCCGTTGATGTACAGCTTGTAGCTGGATAGCCCGGAAAGATTGTCGCCGACTATAAAAGTCAGACCCTGGGGGGACTTGCGCACCAAGCGGGCTGTGGGGGGCAGCGTATCGGTCAGGATACGGAACGAGCCGTACGTTTTCACCGGCACCGAAATGGCGTCATCTACCCATTTGCCGCCCTGGTAAAGACGGCCGCCGCGGGCATTAATCATGTATACTGCTGAGCGCTCTTTGTCGGTAATGGGCTGTTCCGGGCGCAGGGTTACGCGCAAGGGCTGATAAAGCGGCTGCCGGGGATTCTGCACCGTCCAGAGTCCTTCTTTGTAGCTGGTTTGCAGGTATAGGGTGTCAAAGAGAGTCTGAGGCTTGAACTCCAGCTGCATATTGCTGGTGGTAAAGGCAAACTCCTGCCCCGAGGGAATCAGGGCCTGCCGATCGAAGCGGCGCGTAACCGGGCCAAAGCGCATAGAGTCCGGCCGGCCGGCGCGCAGATCGTAGAGGTACACGTTTTCACTTTGGGCCGTGTAGCTGGGGCGTAGCTCCAGTTGGCGGTTGCCACGGTAGAGCATAAGGTTCCCGCCCTGCCGCGCCGTATCGGGGTCAGCGGCCACTACTTTCAGGATGTTGCGGGTAATTTCATAACGCAGTGCCGGCTTCTTTACGGCCGCGCTACGGGTTTTGAAATACATAGGCTGCTGGCCCCGGATAACAAAGCTCAGGGGCGTGGTATTGCCGTAAGAGTCGCTCATGCGGATTTCCACGGAATACAGCTTGCCAGGCTGCACCTGCAACAGTCCTTTGCTGGGACCGGTGGTATACATTTTCAGGCTGTTGCCATCATCCACAAACAGCTTTTCCAGGGTGCGGCCGTGTGTTTTCTGCCACTCGTAGTCTACGTGCTGGTTGATTTCGCGGGAGCCTTCCGGAAACGGCACACCGTCTACCTCGTGGGTGTATAGCGGCTGTCCGTTTACCCGTACTTCCACCCGCTGCAGCCCGTTTTTATTCCAGGCATTGTCGTAGCGGTCAAAAGCTTGCAGGAGGATGCCTACAGTGCCGTACGCCGCAATGGTGTCTTTCCAGATTGTAGCCACGCCCGGGCCAGGTAATGGATTCGGGACAAATACTGCTTTGTCAAACCGGCCCTGCACGCGGGCATCAATACTGAGCGGCTCCAGGGCAAATGCCTGCAATGAAGGCGCCACATGGTCCTGGATTTCGGGGAAACCACCCCATTGCAGGGGGTTTAGCTGATTGTCTTGCGCATCGCGCACTTCCCAGTGCAGGTGCGGGCCACCCGAGCCGCCGGTATTGCCAGACAAGGCCACTATATCGCCACGCTTCACCGGAAACTGATCCTTCGTGAAGAATAGCTCTAGTTCATAGGTTTGTTTCTGGTATTGGCGGGCGCGCAGCGTATCCGCTACCGGCCCAATAAAGCGGTTCAAGTGCCCGTATACCGTTGTCAGCCCGTTGGGGTGGGTAATGTAGAGCACATTACCGTAGCCAAAAGCCGACTGCTTGAGGCGGGAAATATAGCCATCGGCCGAGGCGTAGACGGGCAGGTCGGTGCGCCCATCGGTTTTAATATCGAGGCCGCCGTGGAAGTGGTTGGGGCGCAACTCGCCCATGCTGCCGGCCAAGTAGTTCGGCTTGCCGGGCTTAATAGGAAACAGGAAATAGCCCGGTTCCACCTTCACGCGGCCAGCATTATCCTTGGACGCTGTGGGCGCTTTGCGGGAAACCTTTTCCGGTTCTTTGTTGCCGCAGGCGGCAGGTACCAGAACAGCGGTAGAGAGCAGCAAAGCCAGCGCACCACCGGAAAGTTGACGGAGGTTATTTAACAGCCACATCCAGTACGCGCTCCTCCTCTATAAATCCAACTAACTGGTCGCCTACCTGTACCGGGCCTACGCCACTGGGCGTGCCCGTAAATATTAAGTCGCCCATTTTCAGGGTGATGAATCGGGAGATGTAACTAATGATGTTGTCGAAATTGTGCAGCATCAGGCCGGAGTTGCCGCGCTGCCGCACCTCGCCATTCACTTCCAGCCGGAAGTTGATGTTGTTCAGATCCGCAAACTCGGCCACCGGCTTGAAAGTAGGCGAAAGGGGAGCGGAGCCATCGAAGCCTTTGGCCAGGTCCCAGGGCAGGCCTTTACTTTTGGCTTTGCTCTGTAGGTCGCGGGCAGTGAAATCAATGCCCAGGCCGATGGCATCGAAATACGTGTGGGCAAATTTAGGGTCGATGTTCTTGCCGTTTTTGCTCACGCGTAGCACCAGTTCAATTTCGTGGTGTATGTCCTGCGAGAAATCGGGGTAGAAAAACGGCATGTTGCGCTGTAGCAGCGCGGTATCAGGTTTCAGGAAAATGACGGGCTCGTCGGGTACTTCGTTGTGCAGTTCGGCAATATGTTCGGCGTAGTTGCGGCCAATGCAGAGTATCTTCATGAGGGAAGTGAGAACAGGAGCAGGGCCCGAAGGCCGGTAAACAAGACCCCAAACGAGCAAAACAGGCTGTTCGGTATACAGGCAGGCGCCTGGGGATTTGCCAAAATTAACGCTAATTCCCGGCCCGAAAAACCAAAATCCGGCCTTACGTGCGCGCCTGTTGCTGCGTTGCCCAAGGCCGGAGCAAACATTTTGCCGCCTACTCTGCGTATAGAAAGCGCTACAGGGAAATATACTGTGGCCCGAAAACTGCTGCATCTGCTGCAGTGCGTCTCTTTTATCTCCTGTTCCTAAAGATCTGTACTCATGTTAAAAAAAATTGTGCTGGCCTGCTGCCTTACCGTAGCTGCCGCCTGCTCCACCGTTCCAATTACCGGACGCCGGCAGCTTAGCCTGGTATCTGATGGCGAAATGCTTTCCTTAGGTGAGCAGCAGTATCGGGAAGTCATCGGCAAAAGCCGCCTTTCCAGTAACGCACAGCAAACGGCTATGGTGCGCCGCGTAGGCCAGCGTATTCAGCAGGCTGTGGATTCCTATTTTCGCCAGCAGAACGCCTCAGACCAACTGGCCGGCTATCAGTGGGAGTTTAACCTGATTGAAGATAAGCAGGAAAACGCCTGGTGTATGCCCGGCGGCAAAGTAGCCGTGTACACGGGTATTCTGCCCATTACGCAGGACGAAAATGGCCTGGCCGTGGTGATGGCGCACGAAATTGCCCACGCCGTAGCCAAGCATGGCAACGAGCGGATGAGCCAAGGCCTGGTGCAGCAGTTGGGTGGGCAGGCGCTTTCCGTAGCACTGGCCAATAACACCCAGGCTACGCAGCAGCTGGCCCTGCAGGCGTTTGGCGTAGGCAGTACCGTAGGCCTGCTCAAATATGGCCGCAACCAGGAATCGGAAGCTGACCACCTGGGGCTTATCTTTATGGCCATTGCCGGTTACGACCCCAAGGGGGCAATTGCTTTCTGGCAGCGCATGGAAGCCCGCGACAACCAGGCTTCACCACCCGAATTCTTATCTACTCACCCCTCCAGCGGCACACGTATTGCCGATATTCAGCGGGAGCTGCCAGAGGCACTTAAGTATTACAAACCCCGCTAATTTCTTCTGCTAACTCTGTCCATGCGCTTTTCCCGACTTTCCGGTTTCCATTTATTATTTGCTGCGGGGTTGCTGGCCGGCCTAAGCAGCTGCGAAACCACCCGCCGCCAGCAAATGCCCGAAATCAGTTCCCCGGCCAATGATCCTACCAAGGTAGAGCAGCGGCAACTGGAGGCGGTGAGTAAGTTGGTAGCCGAAATATCGGAGGGAAAAATCGTGTACTCGATTCCCAAAGATCAACTGACCCGCAGCTTTATCCATCAGTTCAACGATGGTACCACGGTAGATAAAGTCACTATCCGAAAGGTGCAGGAAAAGCCCAAGGATAAGCCGGTGTATTACCTGGTAGGCTTGGGGCTGAAAGATGGCATGTTCCGTGGTATGGCTATTCCCCTGCAATACTCCACCGATAACAGCCTGTATCTGAGCTCTAACGCCGAACGGTATATTATTGAGGGAGTGGGCTGCACCTTTTGCTTTTTCAACTTCGAAGGCAACAAGATTGTAGGCACCACCTGCGAGGAAAACACCGGCGGCAGCAGCTGTGACCTGACTATTAAAGACAACAACACGTTCTTTAAATAACCTTTACACCGGACTGATGAGCAGCAAGTGGCTTTTACGTCTTACCCTCACGGCCCTAGCCTTGCTGGTTACTACGGACCGCAGAAGGCCGAACCCGGTAGTGCCACCACCACCGCCTCATCCATAAAGCAAAACGCCCGCTACTATTGCGGGCGTTTTGCTTTATGGATGGTTGAAGCTAATTCTGCTCCTCACTGAAACGAATAATGCGGCTCGCCAGCAAATCCGGGTTTACCCGTTCCAGCGGGTGCAGCGTGTTCATAATTACTTCAAACGTACCGTGGGGTATATAGGCAGCATACTTTTCGGAGACATCTACTCCGGCCGTTTTGTCCAGTTCGCCCACCAGGATCTGCACCGGAATAGTGAGAGAAGCCAGCTTTTCCGGCGTCAGCAGCGGCGCATTGCCTAGTTCCTGCATCATGGCCGCCGTAGCATTTAGCAGTTCCGGTAGTAGAGTAGGAGCGTGCAACTGTTCCAGTTGAGCAGCAAACTGTGGCACTTTCTCCCGCATGGCTTCTGCATTCAACAGACGCGCCTCCGTAGCAACCGTATCAGGTGCCCAGTTGAATTTAGTGCCTAGCGTGGTAACTGATTTAATGCGGCCGCCTGCTGAAAGCGCTGCTACCAGGGCCGCATAGCCACCCATGCTGTAGCCAAATACATGCACAGCTGCTAAATCCCGGTCCTGAATAAAATGCAGCACTTCCTGCGCAAAATGGGGCATGGTAAAATCGGCCGGCACCAATGGCCGCCCTCCGTGCCCGCAAAAGGAAAAGGTATGCACCCGAAAAAATGCCCCCAGCTCCCGGGCAAGCTGTTTTAGTTGAACTTCCGAGCCGAGGGCGCCATGCAGCAGGAGCAGGTGTGGTTTCATATGCCTTGCCTATTTAGTTACCTCTGTGGCCAGATTTACCAGATCCAGACCATCAAACGTGCCGGAGGACATCATGAGCAGATTGGCGTTCTGCCAGTCCTGCTCGTGCAGGAACTCAGCCAGCTGCTTGCTGTCGGTAAACACGCGCAGATCGGGGCGCTTGAAGGCGGCTTGTACGGCTTCCGGGGGCAGGGCGGGCAGGCGCTTGTGCTCCAGCACGTGGGGGTTAAAGTACACTACGGCCACATCCGGCGTATCGAAGGTGTGGGCGTACTGGGGCAGGAAAGCGGGGTTGAGGGAGCTGAACGTGTGCAGCTCCAGGCAGGCCACCAGCTTGCGCTTGGGGTACTGCTTTTTAAAGGCCCCGGCAGTGGCTTTCAGCTTGCTGGGTGCGTGGGCAAAGTCCTTATATACTACAGAGTCAGCGCCTTCGCGCACCAGCTCCAGGCGGCGGGCAGCGCCTTTAAACGTGGCCAGCGCCTCGTAAAAGTCTTTGCCTTTGATACCCAGCTGCTTGCACACTTCCTTAGCGGCCGAGATGTTGCGTAGGTTGTGCTCGCCAAATACCTGTATCGGCACTTCCTCGTCTTTTTTGGTGATGAGGAAGGTCTTGCCCTTGCGGATAACATGTTCGTGCGGGCCGTACCCGATGTACGTCACATCCGGGTTAGAAGGCACCGTTACTAACTGTACCTGCTCATCGTCGCGGTCATAGATGAGCGTGCCGGCCTTGGGCGTCATATCCGCGAAAATCTTGAACTGCTCGCGGTAGAATTCCTCGGTAGGAAACACGTTGATGTGGTCCCAGCTGATGCCGGAAATTACGCCAATGTGGTGCTGGTACAGGTGGAATTTCGGGCGCCGGTCGATGGGGGAGGACAGGTACTCGTCGCCTTCAATAATGATAATAGGCGCATCTTCCGTTAGCTGCACCATCAGATCAAAGCCTTCCAGCTGCGCGCCCACCGCGTAATCGAACTTGCGGTTGTGGTAGCGCAGCACGTGCAGAATAAGGGAGGTGATGCTGGTTTTGCCGTGCGAGCCGCCAATGACGATGCGCTGCTTGTCGCGGGAGGCTTCGTAGATAAACTCCGGGAAGGAATACACCCGCAGGCCCAGCTCCTGGGCCCGCAGCAATTCCGGGTTGTCGGCGCGGGCGTGCATGCCCACAATCACGGCATCCAGGTCGGCGGTTATCTTTTCCGGAAACCAGCCTTCCTGGGCCGGCAGTAGGCCGGCGGCGGCCAGGCGGCTTTTAGCAGGTTCAAAAATTTCGTCGTCGGAGCCGGTTACCTGGGCGCCGCGGCGGTGCAGAGCCAGGGCCAGGTTGTGCATAATGCTGCCGCCTACGGCAATAAGGTGAAGACGCTGAAGCGAAGCGGGCGTTGTAGCCATGCAGAAAGGAATTGCGAAACAATCGGCAAAAAGCCGGGGCAAAGGTAAGCACAACTACCATTGTATGGCCCGAAAATGGCCTCCATGCAGGGCATGCTTCGGACAAAGTACCAAAAAGAAACTATTCTTTCGCCCCGTAATTTCTACTGTTCAGCTAGTAGCTTTGTACCCCCCTTTGGGTTAGATTTGCTGAGTACGACGATGAATGACCAAATGGATGACCGCCTGAAAATATCTGCTTCCCGCGCCAAAGCAGCCTGGAACTCGCGTCCGGCCCAGCTCCCCGTGGGTGGACCTTCAGGTAAGTTACCGCCCCAGGCCCTGGAGCTGGAAGCCGCTGTGCTGGGGGCTCTTATGCTGGAAAAAGATGCCCTGACTACCGTTATTGATATTCTGAAAACCCAGAGTTTCTATAAGGAAGGGCACCAGCGCATTTTCAAGGCCATCCTCAATCTGTTCGATAAATCGGAGCCGATTGATATTCTCACCGTCACGCACGAGCTGCGCGAGATGGGCGAGCTGGAGGCAGCCGGGGGCGCCCACTATGTGGCCAATCTGACGTTCAAGGTCAACTCGGCGGCCAACATTGAGTACCACGCCCGTATCATCACGGAAAATGCCATTAAGCGCGAGCTGATCGGCATTGCCAGCACCATTCAGCGCGACGCCTTCGAGGATACTACCGACGTGTTTAACCTGCTGGATAGCACCGAGCAGGCCCTGTTTGAAGTATCGGAGTCGAACATTCGGAAGAACTTCGACGACATGCGCAGCCTGATGGGCAAGGCCATCAAGGAACTGGAAGAAAAGAAAAACCAGAAAGACGGGCTCACCGGCGTGCCCAGCGGCTTCACGGCTCTGGACCGGGTAACCTCTGGTTGGCAGCCTTCTGACTTAGTCATTATTGCTGCCCGCCCTGGTATGGGTAAAACGGCATTCGTGGTTTCGGCCATGCGCAACGCGGCCGTGGAGTTTAAGAAGCCGGTGGCCATTTTCTCGCTGGAAATGTCCTCGCTGCAGCTTGTGAATCGTCTGATTTCGGCGGAAGCAGAGCTGGATTCGGAGAAAATCAAGAAAGGCAACCTGGCCGACTACGAGTGGGCCCAGCTGAACCACAAGATTTCGGCCCTGTCCTCGGCGCCCATCTTTATTGATGATACGCCGGGCCTCAGCATCCGGGAGCTTCGCACCAAGTGCCGCCGCCTCAAAGCCCACCACGACATCCAGATGATCATCATTGACTATCTGCAGTTGATGAGTGGCAACACGGATGGCAAGGCCATGGGCAACCGCGAACAGGAAATTGCCTCTATTTCCCGGGCCCTGAAAGGTATTGCCAAAGAGCTAAACGTACCCGTGCTGGCTTTGTCGCAGCTTTCCCGTTCCGTGGAAACCCGCGGCGGCGACAAGAAGCCGCAGCTGAGTGACCTTCGTGAATCCGGTTCCATCGAGCAGGACGCCGACATGGTTATCTTCCTGTACCGCCCCGAGTACTATAAGATTACGGAGGACGAGATGGGTAACCCCACCCAGGGCACCGGCGAGGTAATTATTGCCAAGCACCGGAATGGCTCCCTGGAAACCGTGCAGCTCAAGTTCATCGGAAAGTTCACCAAGTTCGCCGACCTCGACGGGGCAGGCGGCTTCGGGCTGGATGGCGCCAGCTACAACACCGGCGCTTTCCCCAGCAGCAACTTCGACGACGAACCCAGCTTCACGCCCAATACCATTCGGCTGGGTAGCAAAATCAATGATGGCGGCCCAGGCCCGGTGCCGTTCCCGAAGAGCAATTTCGGGAATGAAGACCCGCCGTTTTAGGAATGAGTTTAATAAAAAAATCCCGCTGGAAACAGCGGGATTTTTTTATGCAAATGATGTCAGCGAACAGGGAATATCCCAGAAAGGCCAGCCTACAACTGAAGCTCTGATAACGAACTGCCGCCGAAGCCAACAGCGTTATTCCCCAATAATACCGAACTTTTTATTAGGGACAGATTATTCTAGTACTATTAGGTTATTCCTGCTTTTAGAGTAATCTACCCATTTAATCGGCTCCGTCAAGGTAGAATGAAGTTCAATAAAAATGTCTTCAATTCTTGAAGTCCTCCACTTGATTTTACCGATTATTCTACTGCTCATTAAATAGATATTTCCTGCCGAAGTCAAGATGTTCGGTTCATATGTAGGATTATAGCTACCATATCTTTTTACTAAAAACCACTTTCCGCCTGTCTCTGCTTTGACTAGTTCTCCTATAACAGAGATTAAAGCTACAATATCTTTGCCAGTTGTTAGGTTTTTAATTTTCCTGCCAATTACCTTCTTGAGGTATTCTTGCGCAGCTTCTTTTGTTATTTCAGGAAAATTAAATTTTAAAACTTTGTTTAAATGATTTCTGTAGTAGTCTGCTTGAAGATGAAAGGCTTTTATTTTGTCACCTTCATTATCAAACATGTTTTGTTCAGGATTTTCAATGGGAAATTTGTCTAGGTTTATAATATCGTCAAAGCATTTCTTGTTAGTGAATAGAATCGCCGGATGCTCATAACGGTTTTCAAAGAAAATGACTTCTCCATTTGCTAACTCATGTACAAAGCCATAATTTGTTTGTAGTTGATAGTCCCAATCGTTAAAGGCGTCTCTACCCTGATTTTTTAAGTAATCAGTTAATTCTTCCGGACTTTTTATTTTATAACAGTTAGTCATGTCAAGTATATTAAAAGCTTGCCGCTAGCATCTGGATTGCAGTCATTCACAATAGTGAACAAAAATCGGCAATTGGCCCTTTGCCCTCAATACAATGTTGGCAATATAACTTCCAATGGTAGTATAGCCGCAAATGCTCGTATCTCATAGCTAAGAAGCGAAATCCCAACAGGGCCAAAGTTTGTTATATAACTTTAAATGCCCTAATAGCTAATTCGACTAGCCCAGCAACTTTCTGATGAACTCCCTACAAGACCTCCATAAAACAGCCTCTTCCTTCCAGCAAACGGCCAAAATGCCGGTGCTCTTCGTGGGGCACGGCTCTCCAATGAATGCGCTGGCGGATAACACCTTCACGCAAATGCTGCATCAGCTGGGAAAGGAGGTGCGCAACCTGCAGCCACCGCGCGCCATTCTGGTGGTATCGGCGCACTGGCTCACGCGCGGCTCGTTTGTCACGACGAATGAGCGGCCGGAAACCATCCACGACTTTGGAGGCTTCCCGCAGGAGTTGTTTGACATGCAGTACCCGGCGCCCGGTGCGCCCGATGTAGCCAAGGAAGTGCTGGCCGCCCTGCCCGATGCGCACCCATCAGAGGAGTGGGGCCTCGACCACGGTTCCTGGACCATTCTGCACCACCTGTTTCCGGAGGCCGATATTCCGGTGTTCCAGCTCAGCATCGACTATTATCAGCCCCTCACGTTTCACGCGGAGCTTTCCAGGCAGCTGCAGTTTCTGCGCCGCCGGGGCGTACTCATTATTGGCAGCGGCAACATTGTGCACAACCTGCGCCAGAGCATGCCCAAATTCATGGCCGATGATGCCACGCCCTATGCCTGGGCCGGGGAGTTTGATGAATGGGCCAAAGCCAAGATTGACCAGCGCGACCTGCACGCCCTGGCCCATTATCAGCAGGCAGGCGCCAGCGGCATACTGGCCGTACCCACGCCTGACCACTACATTCCTATGCTCTACAGCCTGGCCCTGGCCGAGCAGGACGACGACATTCGGCATGTCTACGAGGAAGTAAGCTACGGTGGCATGAGCATGCGCACCTTTGTAGTGGGGTAGCGGCTGATCTATAAAAGGGTGGCTAGTTGCGGTTATGCGCCAACCAGCGTAGAGTGGCGGCCGTTTCGGCGGGGCCACGGAATACCAGCTTACCTTCTTTCAGGTTGCCGGCGTATACTTCTACCTCTGAGGAGTTGGCGGGCACAAACACGCGCACGCATTCCCGGGAACCCGGCCGTACGTAAGTAACTCCGGCTTCGTGGGCCAGCTCAGGCCAGGCTATTTCATAAAACCCTGCGTCCTTCAACTGCACGTTAATCATATAGCTATTTTTCTATCTGTTCGGCTGCAAAAGCCAAATACGTCTTGGTTAGTTCCAGGTTGATGAAATTTAATTAAGTAGAGAGTAAATAGCATTGAATAAGGACGATAGAGGCTATTTTTATTAGACCTCTAGAAACTTCTGCCTGCTAATTGAACGACCTACCGCTCCGGCTCGTACTTTGCTGCTTAGCGTAACCCGATACTATGACGCAGGAACAACTACGCTTAGCAGAGAAGAACGCACATGCTGCCCATTGGAAAAAGTTTGGCCCTTATCTCACGGAGCGCCAATGGGGCACCGTGCGCGAAGACTACAGCCACGATGGTAATGCCTGGGACTATCTGCCGCACGATATGGCCCGCAGCACCGCTTACCGCTGGGGTGAGGAAGGCATTGGCGGCATTTCCGATGATGAGCAGCTGCTTTGCTTCTCGGTGGCCCTTTGGAATGGCAACGATAATCAGCTGAAGGAACGTTTGTTTGGCCTCACCAACGGCCAAGGCAACCATGGCGAGGATGTGAAGGAGTGCTACTATTATCTGGACAGCACGCCCACGCACTCCTACATGAAAATGCTGTATAAGTATCCGCAGCGCGCCTTTCCTTATCAGAAGCTACTGGACGAAAATGCCCGCCGCTCGCGGCAGGAGGAAGAGTATGAGCTGCTGGATACCGGTATTTTTGATGCCGGGCGGTATTTTGACGTCTTCCTGGAGTATGCCAAAGCCGGACCCGATGATATCCTGATTCAGGTGACGGTGCACAACCGCGGCCCCCGGCGGGCCCGCCTGCAGGTGCTGCCGCAGCTATGGTTTCGGAATACCTGGAGCTGGGGCTATGATGACTACCGACCGGAAATGCACGCCACAAAGAACGGCAGTGTCAGTATCCATCATAAAAGGCTGGGACGCTTCCATTTTTACTGTGACCAGAAGCCTCAGCTGCTTTTCTGCGACAACGAAACCAACGGAGTGCGCCGCTACGGCCTGCCCCGGGAAGGCCGCTACTTTAAAGACGGCATCAACGACTATGTAGTGCAGGGCGACAAAAGCGCCATCAACCCGGAGCAAATTGGGACCAAAGCCGCCGCGCAATACAACCTTACCCTGGCGCCCGGCCAGCAGCGCGTAGTGCGCCTGCGCCTGAGCAAAGCCGAGTGGGATGCGCCCTTCGCGAATTTTGATAGGCAGTTTGCCACCCGCAAACAGGAAGCCAACGAGTTTTACGACTGCATACAGGAAGCGCTAACCAACCCCGATGCGCGCAACATTCAGCGGCAGGCCTTTGCCGGCATGCTCTGGAGCAAGCAGTATTACTACTATGATGTATCGCAGTGGCTGGATGGCGACCCGGCCATGGACCCCGCCGACCCGGGCCGGCGCCTGGGGCGCAACCGGAAATGGCGGCACCTTTACAACGCCGACATTATTTCCATGCCCGATAAGTGGGAGTATCCCTGGTATGCCGCCTGGGATTTAGCCTTCCATTGCATTCCGCTGGCCATGGTGGATACGGAGTTTGCCAAAACCCAGCTCCGCCTGCTTACCAAAGATGGTTACATGCACCCCAGCGGCCAGCTCCCGGCCTATGAGTGGAACCTGAACGACGTGAACCCACCTGTGCACGCCTGGGCCACCTGGCGCGTGTATCAGATGGACAAGAAGCTGCACCACGGCCGCGCCGACACGCAGTTTCTGGAGGCCGTATTCCACAAGCTGGCGCTCAACTTTACCTGGTGGGTAAACCGAAAGGACAAAAGCGAACGAAACATCTTTGAGGGAGGCTTCCTGGGCCTGGATAACATTGGGGTGTTCGACCGGAGTGCCCCTTTGCCCACGGGAGGCAAAATAGAGCAGTCTGACGGCACCAGCTGGATGGCCATGTTTGCCATGAATATGGTGCGTATAGCCCTGGAGCTGGCCAAAACCAACCCGGTATACCAGGAAATGGCCGGCAAGTTCTTCGAGCACTTCCTCTACATAGCCGATGCCATGACCCGGGGCGGCGACGGGGCCTTTAACCTCTGGGACGAGGAGGACCAGTTTTACTATGATGTGCTGCACACCCCCGATGACTCACGCACCAAGCTGAAGGTGCGCTCCATTGTGGGGCTTATACCGCTTTTTGCAATTGAGGTAATTGAGCAGGACCTGCTGGACTCTTTACCGGAGTTTACGGCCCGGGCCCGCTGGCTGATTGAGAACCGGCCTTATCTGGCCAAGCTGGTTTCAAGGTGGGAGGAGCCCGGCAAAGGGGCCCGGCACAAGCTTTCCTTGTTGCGGCAGGACCGGCTGCGGAAACTACTCACGCGCATGCTTGATGAGAAGGAGTTTCTTTCTGATTACGGTATCCGGGCTATGTCGCGCTACCACCTGACGCACCCCTACGTGTTCAGCACCCCTGACGCCGACTTCTCCGTCAGCTATGTGCCTGGCGAGGCCGAGTCCAGCATGTTTGGGGGCAATAGCAATTGGCGCGGCCCCATCTGGTTTCCCATTAACTACTTGATTATAGAGTCGTTGCAGCGGTATTATTTCTACTACGGCGACAGTTTTCAGATTGAATTTCCCACTGGCTCGGGTAAGCTGCACAACCTGAAGCAGGTAGCCGATGCCTTGTCCGAGCGCCTGACCCGGTTGCTGCTCAAAGATGAGCAGGGTCGCCGGCCGGCATTTGGCAATGCGGAGCTGCAGCAAACCGACCCGCACTTCCGGGACCACCTGCTCTTTCACGAATACTTCCACGGCGACAACGGCCGCGGCATGGGTGCCAGCCACCAAACCGGCTGGACCGGGCTCATTGTGCGGCTTCTGACGTAAAGAAGCCCAAGCAATCCATTTCCTTCTCTTTCTACTTTTTCTCCCGCCCCATGAGCCTTGATAGCGCCACCTTCTTTCTGCACGCCGCCTCCGATGAAAAAACCACTGTGTATGTCCAGAGCGCCCAAAATGAGTACGACGAGGATGAGGAAGGAGATACCGGCCGCCGCTGCGACGCCCTGCTCATTGCCCAAACCTATGATCAGAAGCTGTTTGTGACGCTGGAAGAGCCCCGCCGCTACCTCACCCACACCCAAATGGATGAGAATTCGAAGGAAGTAGAAATTGATTTTCTGCGGGATTACGAAGAAGTGGAGGAAATAATGGAGGAAGCCGGACTGGCGGGCATGTACAATGGCTCAGAGGGCATTCTGTATCACAATCTGCTCTTCCTGCTCATGAACCGCTAGGCAGATTTAAGCTGACCGGTGCTTTTTGTGTGAAAGCTGAAGAAACAGGATTTAGGCAATAGCTAAACATTGCGGCTGCCTCATCGTTTGCTTGCTAAACTTTTTTAAATCCTCCTCTGCATGAGCTACCCCAACGCCGTAACTCTCACTGCCTCCGATAACACCAATCTAAACGCCTATACAGCCTTCCCTGCTTCCCAGGGGCCGCACCCGGGCATTATTCTTTGTCAGGAAGCCTTTGGGGTAAACCACCACATCCGCAGCGTGGCTGACCGGCTGGCGGAGGCCGGCTATGTAGTAATTGCGCCGGAAATCTACCACCGCACCGCCAAGCCAGGGCAGGAGTTTGCGTATAATAATTTCACCTCCGCCATTCCGCATTACGGCGCCATCACTAATGAAGGCCTCACGGCTGATTTGCAGGCCAGCCATGCCTGGCTACAGGCACAGGATACAGTAGTAGTCGATAAAATTGGGAGCATTGGTTTCTGCCTGGGTGGCCGGGTAGCATTTCTGGCCAATGCCGTGCTGCCTCTGGCGGCCGGGGTATCCTACTACGGTGGCGGCACGCATCAGCTGACCAAATATGCCCAAGACCTGGCTGCTCCGCACCTCTTTTTCTGGGGCGGGCTGGACGCGCACATCTCCAAAGAGCAGATTGCCCAAGTGCTGGAAGCCGTAGAGGCAGCAGGCAAGCCCTACATCAACACCGTTATTTCCTACGCCGACCACGGCTTTCACTGCGACGAGCGGCCCAGCTACCACCCGCAGGCTGCCCAGGAAGCCTGGGCACTAACGCTGGCCTTCTTCCGCGAAAAATTGGGTTAAGCCGCAACTTATGATAAATACCAATGCCCCGCCAAGAGCCTGACGGGGCATTGGTGTTTTAGAGGAGCACGTTATTTCGCCGACAAAGCACAGTCAATGGCTGGTGCCTGGGCGGGCACGTGGTTGCGGCCCACTACGGCAAATACCCGTTGGCCGGCGCGGGCATTGTCGGCAATGAGACGGTACATGTACAGGTTGCGAAACTCGCTGGAAGCCCGATTAATATCGTTGGTGAACTTGCCACCGGTGCTGGCCGAAGTGGCCATTGGGTCGAACCAGGCAGCAGGCGCTTCCCACCAATTCCCGCCTTCGGGCCAATATTTCTGGTAGGCGGCTTCTAATTCCGGCACCGTCCGGATGACCTGATCGGAGCCGGGCAGCATCTGGGCGCTCTTAGTTAGCAGTACTTCTATGGCTTTGGTAATTTGCCCGGGTGTGGCTTGGGTGCGGGTGCGCAACCGCTGAGCTTCGCGCAGCAGATAAAACAGCTTAAGCTGTTCCAGATCGAACTTGGTTTTTAGGTGCTGATATTCCGCTACCGGGTTTTCCAGGGACTCTACCCGCACATTTTGCTGCCTGGCCAGATAGCGCACATACCCCGATTCGCCAAACTTAGTGATAGTGCCAGTCTCGGTAGAGTCGATACCCCGGTTAGGCCCCTCAAAGAGCACAACGGTTGGCTTCGCTTCTGCAAAAGCTTTTTTGATGCGGCTGAATTGCTCGTGAGAGGCATTTTGGGAGTGCTCTGCTCCAAAATAGTACACACTGCCTCCCGCAGGCAAGGTGCGGGTGTAGGTCCAGGTAGGCTTTGCGGGCAGAGGCTTGGCATATCCTACCAGCTGCTGGTCGCAGGGGGTAGGGGCCAGGTTTTGAGCCGGCGCCACCGTAGCCCCAGTCAGAATGGCCAGGAGCAGCGCAATACCAAGTTTCATAGCAGCAGAGGATAGCAAGCGTACAGCAGGACAAATTGCATAAATAACGAAGGGCGGGGTATCACATGAAAATGTGATACCCCGCCCCGCGAACCTCGAGAATAGAGAAGGAATTAGCTCGCCTTCAGCTTTTGCTCAATCAGCATAATAACCTGTGCATTGCCACTTTCTTTGGCTGCTGCCAAAGCATCTTTCCCGTCCTCATCTTTCACTTTTACATCGGCACCGTTGGCCAGCAGAAATTCCACAATTTCTTTGTTGCCTTTGCCCGCAGCAGCCATTAGGGCCGTGGCTTTGAAGTTATCCGTTTGATTCACTTGGGCTTTGTGCTGCACCAGCGTCTTTACAATCTCCAGGCGGTTGTTGCCCGCAGCAATAATGAGGCAGTTCGTTGGGAAGCCTGGAATCATTTCCACCGTGCCGTTTGGATCAGCGCCGTTGGCCAGCAGCGTCTCAACGTCAGCGGGTTTATTTTTTAGAACGGCAGTGAACAACTCTTTGGTAGTAGACTGAGCTGAAACGGTGCCAAGAATGCCAATAAATAAGGCGAAAAGAAGAAAGACTTTTCTCATGCCGGGAACAAGTGATTTTAGGAATATAACAAGCCTCAAATGTAGCTAAAAGGCCGATAGTGAGGTAAGGAAGTGTAATAAAAATAGGCTGATTAACTTATTTAGATAATGGCTCCTTGCCGCGCTGCGCGCTGCGCCAGCACGCTGGCGGCCAAAATCTGTAGGGCATGGTAGAGCATAAGCGGCAGAAGCAGGGCCCCCGTAGCAGCCATATTGGGAAACAGGATAGCCGCCATTACGCTGCCATGCACCAACGACTTTTTGGAACCGCAGAATAAGGCCGTCAGTTGGTCGGGACGAGGCAAAAGCATTGCTCGGCAAATGAGGCCGATGTTGCCAAATACTACTAGAAAAAGGGCGAGCATGCCGGCGGCCAGCAGCACTACATCCATCAGGCCATAACTACGGAATATGCCCTGCGCAAACGACTCACTAAACGAAGTAAAAACCAGTAGCAGGATAATGATTTGGTCGGAGGTGCGCAGGCGCAGGCGGTGCTGCTCGGCCCAGGCGCCCAGCCAGCGGTGCAGCACCACCCCGGCCAGTACAGGCAGCACTACTTGCACTAATAAGTCCAGCGCCAGGCCGCTGAGGGCCGCGCTACCAGTAGCCGTGTGCAGCACCAGGCCCGTCCAGAGCGGTGTGGCCACAATACCCAGCAAGCCGGATAAGGTAGCATTGAAAATGGCCGCCGGAATGTTGCCCCCAGCCATGGATACCATCACCACCGACGTAGAAACCGTGGAAGGCAGCGTACAGAGAAAAAAGATGCTTTGCCACAGCAGCTGGCTGGTTTCAGAAGAGCCAAACAGCGGCCGCACCGCCAGGGCCAGTATTGGAAACAACAGAAATGTAGTGGCCTGAATGAGAAGATGCAGCCGCCAGTTACGCATGCCTGCCCGCAACTTATCGGGGCTAAGGCGGAGGCCATAGAAAAAGAAAATCAGGCTGATGCCTACCGTGGTAATGCTGCGCCAGGGCAGGGGACTGGCTTTACTCCCCAACTCGGGAAAAGCATAGGCCAGCGCTACCGCGCCTAGCAATCCTAACAAAAACCAGTCAATACCCAGGCGGGCAAGCAAGGCACCCAGGCGCCCGGCAGCAGAAACAGTCATAAGCAAAGTACAGTAGGTTCATCCAGCACCAGCAGGCACCTTCAGAGCCGGCAAGCTACTCATGGATTCTGCTTTCTGCCACCTAAGCGGAGCTTCAGTACAACCCAGGCTGCTTTTAGCCCGCTATGCGCACCGGCTTACGCGCCTTGCGCCGTTGCTTACGCAGGCGGTTGAGCCACATGATAGTGCCCGTAACGGGAAAAGTGAAGCCCAGCACGCAGGTAACCAGACCGATGATTTTGGAGGGCCAGCCAAAAACAGCCCCCGTATGAATTGGCTTGAACATTCCCCGCACGCGTTGGCCCAGGTTGCGCTGCTCATAAGTTTGCTGCTGCAATACCTGGCCACTGTACTGATCTAAAAACACTTCGTCCGTAGCGTTTTCGAAGGCAGCGTTAGGTTTAAGGGTAGCAATACGGATGCTGCCTGTGGCGTCTTTTGGCAGCTGCAAGGCATAAGACACGGCCGCAGGCGCCAATTCCCGGGCCCGGGCCAGTGCCGCATCGGCCGTAAGCCCTTGCGCAGTAGCGGTAGTAGCCGAAACCGGCGGCTCCGGGCGCTGCATAGGGGAGCTGGTTACGGCGTAAATGCCTTTATTGAACCACTCAAACGACCAGGCCAACCCGGTAAAGGCAAACACAAAAAGAAACAGCGCCGAGTAAAAACCCAGTACAATGTGCAGGTCATGATTCAGCCGTTTCCAGCCGCCGCTCCATTTTACTTGTAGCCGCTGGTTAACTGCCTTACGCGTGGCTGGCCACCACAGCACCAACCCCGTTCCAATAATGAACAGGAACATAACCGTGCTAATACCTACTACCAGCTTGCCTATGGCGCCGCCCACCATGCCACGGTGCAGGGCCATTACGGTGAAGAAAATGGTTTCGCGGTAGTTCAGCTCGCCTGTTACGGCGGCCGTATAGGGATTCACAAAAACCTTGGGTCCCCCTCCGCCTTCACCGCCACCTTTTGCGCCGCCCTTTTCTTTAGGCTTTCCATCTTTTTTCTCGGAGGCACCTTCGGCGGGGCGCTGGTTACCCTCTTTTCGTTCCGCGCCGGGTGCGGCAGCCAGGCTGAATTCTACAGTACGTGCCGGGTCGGCGTATACCTTTACGCCGGTAATAGCGGCGCCCGGCTTGTAGGCCTGCACAGCTTCTGAAAGCCGGGCCAGTGGTTGCAGGGCGGCTGTGCCGGCCGGTGCCGTTACATAGTAACGCTCCGGGTGCCAGGCCTGCTCCAACTCCTTCTCGAATACCAGAATAGCCCCCGTAAGGCATACCACGGCAATAATCAACCCCGACACGAGGCTGAGGTACAGGTGAATGTTGCGGAAGAAGATTTTCATTGGATAGAAGTAGGAGGCACCGCTAGTGAAAAACCCGGCAGAAACCAGTTGCAGCTGGCCTCCTGCCGGGTTTTAGCTTCACTCAAATCAAAAACAATTACAGCTTATAGCTCAGCGTAGCCGAGAAGTTGCGGGGAGCAATGGGGTTCACACTGTTGTCGTCGTGCAGGTTGTAGCTCAACTCATTCAGCAGGTTGGCCATCTTCACGCGCATGGATACCCGGTTATAGGTGTAGCCCAGCGAGGCATCAAAAAGCACGTAGTCCGGCACGGCAATCAGCCGGAACGTTTCGGGCTTGGCATCCGTCCAGGGCAGGCCCGTGGTGGGGTCATACTTGCGGCTGTTGCGGCCGGCCAGTTTATCGCCCACATAGTAGGTGGTAAAACCGGCGGTCAGTCCCTTCAGGAAGGATTCCTGGAAGTTGTAGAACAGGCTCAGGTTGGCGGTGTGCGCGGGGTTGTAGCGCAGGCGGCTGCCTTTGTCGTAGATGTTGCTATTGGTGTAGGCGGTATGGTTGTAGCTATAGCCCGCAATGGCCGACCAGCCCAGATAAGGCTTGCTTTGCACATCTACTTCCAGCCCTTTGCTGGTTACCTCACCTGCCATTTCCTTGATGTTGGTATTGAGGTTGTTGGTTGTAGTGCCATCAGCCGCCGTAATCGGACCCAGATAAGTCTGGGCCAGGTTGCTGTTCACAATGCGGTAGGCCGTCAGGTTAGCTGAAAGCGCCCCGTGGAACAAGTCATTCTTTACGCCTACTTCATACTGGTCGAAGGTGGAAGGTGCCAAGGCCTTACCGCTAACCTCTACCCCGGTATTAGGCTGGAAGGAGTTGGAGTAGGAAACAAACAGCGCCGTGGTTTTAATAGGCTGGTATACCAGGCCCAGGCGGGGTGAAAATGCATTATCAAAGCGGCGGTTTTCTACCACCTTAGTCCCGGAAGCCGTGTAGGTATACACGTCAGAAGGCGTTTCCTGATAGCTCCAGCGCAGGCCGGCCAGTACTTTGAGCTTCTCGCTGATGCTCAACAGATCCTGCACATAGAAACCGGCCCGGCGGGTATTGCCCAGCGTGCGGATGTTCTGCTTCAGGTCCTCAAAGCTGCTGACGCGCTTATCGGGCTGACCCAGCACCTTGCTGCGGTCCAGAATATTCACTGAGTCGTAGGCCTGCGAAATATAGGTCAGCGCGTTGGTCTGATACTGGTCGGCATCGGCGCCCACCAGAAGGGTGTGGTTTAGAGTGCCGGTGTGCAGGTTGCCTGTCAGATCCAGCTGGGCCAGGTAGTAGTTCTCCGTGGTTTCGGTGCGCTGCAGGCTGCGGCCCCAGTCGCCGTACAAGCTGGCTTTGGGGTGGGCGGGCGTCTTGGTGCTTTTTACCTCCGGCATAGTGCCGTTGTTGATGGCAGTGGGTCGGGTTGCGGAGCGCAGCTCGTTGTCATAGCGCTGAAAACCACCCACTGCTCTAATCTGCCAGGATTCATTGAGGTGGCTGGTCAGCGTAGCCGTGGTGCTGGTTTGGTTGGTGGCATTGCTGGCCCCGGCCACATTCAGGAAGCGGCTGCGCGAGTCCTGAATTACATAGTCAATAGCCCCGATGCCAAAGTCCGGCGTGCGGTTGTCGCGCAGGTAGTCGCCTTCCACCACCAATGTAGTTTTCGGCGTCAGCTTAAAGAGCAAAGAGGGGTTTACGTAGAAGCGGTTCGATTTCACCTCGTCGCGGTAGCTGTTGCTGCGCTCATAGGTAGTGTTGAGGCGGTAGGCTACTTTTTCGCTGGTTCCCACGGCGCCATATACGTCCACCATAGGTTTCCAGAAGCCAAAGGAGCCAACGCGCAGGCCCAGGGAGCCACCCTGCTCAAACTGCGGCTTTTTCGTTACCAGGTTCAGTACGCCGCCGGCCGCCACGTTGCCATACAAAATGGCAGTGCTGCCTTTCAGTACTTCAATGCTTTCCAGTGAGCTGGCTTCGGGGATAATGCCATTATTGAAGCGAACCCCATTCTTAAAGGTGTTATTGGAGCCATAGGCAAAGCCCCGGCTGCCCAGCTCTTCCTGGGTACCGCCCGTGGTGCTGGTCACGTAAATGCCGCTCACATTCACAATGGCGTCACTTAGGCGCAGTACCTGTTGCTGTTCCAGGGTTTGCTGATTTACAGTTACCACGCTCTGTGGCAGGTCCAGGGGCCGAATGGGCATTTTGCCTACAAGGGTAGGTTTCTCATTCTGGCTGCGGTTGCTGATAACCGTAACTCCGGCCAGCTGCTGATCTGTAACTGACAGTGTAATAGCTGGCAAGCTTACCGTTTCACCGGCCGTAATCTGCACGTTTTGCTCTTGGGTGCCAAAGCCAATGTTGCTAATAACCAGCTGATACGCCCCGGCAGGTGCCGAGAACCGGAAGCTCCCATGTGCATCAGTAGTGGCTCCGTAGATAGTGCCTTTCAAGGCCACCGTCACTCCTTCCAGTGGTTGTCCGGCTGCCGTAGTAACCCGACCTGCTACCCGACCCCGCTGCACATTGTCGTCATCGGTGCGCTTTTCTGTGCATGAGGCCGATGAAGCCGGATTGGCCAGGTGAGGATTGGCCAGCGAGGCGAAGGGCAACGAAAGCAGGAGCAGCAGCGGAAAGCGTCGGGTCATAGCGCAGTGAGAAGTGAATCGGTTATTTGGATTCTTTCAAAACAATGCAAAGCTCGGCGCTATTTAGATAGATTCAAAATAGTGTTTGGAATAATTTTAAATAACCAACGGACCTATATAGGAAACAGCTGGTTTTCGGGTAGGTAGATGCATAAAAAGAGGCAGCACCCGTTAGGTACTGCCTCTAAAAGGCCTCATCAAAAGTGAAACAGCCAGCTTTTTACTGTTCCGCCAGTATTTGTTGTACCGGGTTCAGGGCGAAGGCCTCGGCCAGAAGCTCATAGGAGCGCAGCCGGTCTTCATAACTATGCATAATGGAGACGGCCACCACTTCCGGCACTTCGTAAGCCGCCGCCAGGGTGGTTAGCTCGGCTTTTACCTTGTCGGGGGTGCCACTCACAATGCGTGTATGATGGTAGGCGAGGCGGGCCTGCAAATCGGCAGAAAAATGGGTTACATCCACTTCATCTACGGGGCCAATGGGAGTGAACTGACCTGTTTCGAGCTTCAGCATCTGCAGGGCCAGATTATCGGCCAGCTTCTGCGCGTGGCTTTCCGTATCGGCGCAGGCCACAAACACGGCCACATTAGCCTGAGGGGCGGCCAGCTCCGGCGACGGCCGGAACCGCTCCCGGTACACGCGTACCATGTTAGGCCCACCGTTGGGGTTAATGAAGTGCGCAAATGAAAAGGCCGCACCCACATGAGCGGCAAACAAGCCACTTTGTCCGCTGGAGCTTAGCAGCCACAACTCAGGCACGGTATCCGTGAACGGGGCCGCTTTTACTTTGGCATGAATGGTATCTTCCACCACTTCATCCCGCAGATACGCCCGCAAATCCATCAATTGCTCGGCAAAATCTTCGTCGCGAAAGGTATTATGCGGATTCAGGGCATGCGCCGTAATCCGGTCGGAGCCAGGGGCGCGCCCAATACCCAGATCAATACGGCCGGGATAGAGCGTTTCCAGCAGCCGGAAGGTTTCGGCTACCTTCAGCGCTGAATAGTGCGGTAGCATAACGCCACCTGAGCCCAACCGGATACGCTTGGTTTCTGCTCCCAGCCGGGCCAGCAGCACCTCGGGGGCAGAACCGGCCAGGGTATTGGTATTGTGGTGCTCTGAAACCCAGAAACGGGTATAGCCGAGGCGGTCGGCCAGTTGGGCCAGCTCAATGGTATGCAGCAGCGCCTCGCGCGGGGTGCGCCCCTGCGGTACCGGCGACTGATCCAGAATGCTCAGTTGAAGAGTTGATAAGGACATAATCAGATATTTACTCTCTATAACCAAAAGCCCGGCGAAGAGTTAGCCTGCAGTACGCCCCCTTTGGCGGAAAGGGTGAATCAGAGCTTCTCTCTAATCTTTTTACATCACAGAAGGGTAGGGCCGTTATCTTCGTCGGCTAGTATGACAACGACTCTGATTGCCCTTTGCCTTTTTGCCTTTCTGGCTGGTTTCGTCGATTCTGTGGTGGGCGGCGGCGGCCTGATTCAGCTACCCGCCATGCTGCTGTTACTTAAGGGCGTGCCGGTGCCTACTATATTAGGTACGGGCAAAGTCTCGTCGCTGGCGGGTACAGCGGCCGCACTGCGGCGCTACGCCGGGCGGGTGCCCATGCGGTGGCAGGCCGTAGGGGCGGCTGCGGCCACGGCGGCCGTGTTTTCATTTCTGGGCGCGCGGGTTGTAAGCCAGCTGCCGGCGGCCATGCTGCGGCCCTTGGTGCTGGGTATGCTCGTGGTTATTGGTATCTATACTTTTTGGCGGAAAGACTTCGGCGCGCTGCACGCTCCCCGGCTCTCCCCCCGGCGGGAGGTAGTTATGGGCCTGCTCATGGGCGTGTGCCTGGGCTTCTACGATGGTTTCTTCGGGCCTGGAACCGGCAGCTTTCTGTTGTTTGGCTTTGTTGGGCTGTTCGGCTACGATTTCCTGTCCGCCTCTGCCTCTGCCAAGCTGGTCAACGTGGCCACCAACCTGGCCAGCCTGGTTTATTTTGCCTTTACTGACCAGATTTTGTACCACGTGGCCCTGCCCATGGCTGCCTGTAATATGTTAGGCTCTACGTTGGGGGCTAAGGTGGCCCTGCAGCGCGGCACCGGGTTTGTACGGGTCCTTTTCCTGGTAGTGGTAAGCGGGATTATTCTCAAGCTGGGCTATGAAACCTGGCAAGGTTAAGCCTATTACCTCCAGTAAAAAAAGCCCCTTACACGCTCGTGTAAGGGGCTTTTTAAGGTTTAGGTTGAACTACTCTCCGTAGTTACCCGGCAGCCCGGGTGCCGGTGTGCCTTGAGTACCGGTAACGTTGGGCACGCCCATTTTCTCTTCGCGCTTGCGCTGATACCGGTCAAACTGCTGTGGCGTCAGCACATCTTTTAGGGAAGAGAGGCGCGACTGACCAATGTCATCAATCAGCGCTGCCATTTTGCGCAGGTCGCTGCGGTATTTCAGCCGCACGGTTTCCACGTTGCGCACGCTGGTAAGGTTAATCTGCTGCACCTTTTCGGTTTGCTGCGGCGTAAGACCCAGTGCTTTTTGCATGTTAGCAGTCAGGGCTGAGGCGCGCTCTTCCACCTTGGCCGTGGGTGGGGCAGGAGTTGGCCGGGCGGCAGGAGCAGGTGCGCTTTCCTTGGTTTTAGTAGTGCCCGCCGCGGTTTTTACTTTGGTTTTACTGGAAACGGTTTGGGCCTGAAGCGTCAGAGGCGCAGAAAAAAGTGCGGCGGCGGAGAAGGCAACAAGAAGCTTATACATAGCAAATGAAGACAGAAGTAAGGAGGGGAGTAGCAAAAAGCCTGCTCCGGCAAACGGTACCGTAAATATGATGCCAGTTCCCAGTGAACGGCGCTATAACGCAGCCGGCGGACGAATTTATGCATCATCCTGAAAAAAAGACACTGGCTGTAACCTTTGCCCTGCGCTTCGCTTACAAGCTGTATGAAGCGAGAAACCCGAAATAACTGGCTGGCGGCTGCGGGAGCAGGGGTGCTGGTCGCTGCCGCCCTCTGGAGCAACCGCCGCGGCTCCTTCGAACTCAACGGGCGAGTGGTCCTGATTACGGGTGGTTCGCGCGGGCTGGGCCTATTGCTGGCCCGCCAGGCCGTGGCCGAAGGCGCCAAAGTAGCCATTTGTGCCCGAGACCCCGACGAGCTGGAGCGCGCCCGCCAGGAGCTGGCTGCCAACGGGGCCGAAGTACTGGCTCTGGTGCGGGACCTGTCCGATGCTGCCGACGTGCGTACGCTGGTAGCGGAGGTTGAGGAGCAGCTGGGGTCTATTGAGGTGCTGGTGAACAACGCCGGTATTATCACGGGTGGTCCGCTCGATCATATGGACATCAGCGAATACGAAGATTCCCTGAATATCCATTTCTGGGCGCCGCTGCATGCCATGCAGGCGGTGTTGCCCTCTATGCGCCGCCGGGGCGAAGGCCGCATTGTGAATATAGCCTCGGTAGGCGGTAAGGTAGCGGTACCCCACCTGGTGCCCTATAGTGCCAGCAAGTTTGCCCTGGTAGGCCTCTCCGAAGGCTTCCGGTCTGAATTGCTGCAATATGGTATTAAGGTGACTACTGTGTGCCCGGGGCTGATGCGCACCGGCAGCCCCCGCCATGCGCTGGTAAAAGGCCAGCACCAGAAGGAGTATGCCTGGTTTGTGGTAGCGGATTCGCTGCCAGTTCTCTCTATGGATGCTACTATGGCCGCCCGCCAGATTTGGAACGCTTGCCGCCGTGGCGACGCTGAAGTGATTCTGGGGCTACCTGCCAAGCTGCTATCAGCCTTTCATGGCCTGTTTCCTGGCACTACTGCCGATGTCCTGAGCTGGGTGAACCGAACCTTGCCCGGCCCTACCGGGGAGGTAGGCGACGAACGGCGCCGCGGTTACGAAAGTGAGTCAGAAGTCAGCCAGTCTCCGCTCACAACTCTCACCCGCAAAGCTGCCCGGCAGAACAATGAAATTTCCCCGGCAACTTAATCGTACTCAAGTACAAGGTTCCGGAAAGGTTTATACACTAAAACGCCCAGCCAAATCGGCCGGGCGTTTTGCTTGCCACGTTCATCAAACGGGCAATAATGACGGATTAGCGGGAGAAAACCGAGGTAGTGGTTACGGAAGCTCCGCCGGATACATTTTGCGTGCTACGCAGGCGCAGGGAGGTAGCAGTGAGCTCGGCTACGGCGTAGCTACGGGCACCCTGACCAATGGTGATGGTTAGCGAATCACCTTTCTCATTCAGTTTCCAGGTGCCGGTGCTTTGCTGAGGAGCATCTTCGTCCTGTTTCAGCTGGCCTTCGTTTTCAAGGTACTGACCACCATCCTGGTATTGGATCTGGTTATCGCGCAGGCTGGGCTTCAGACGGGCGAACATGCTGGTGGTGGAAACCTGGTTGTTTCCGGGTAAAACAACACTCGACGTCATGTCGGTGAGGTGCCAGGCGGCGCCGGGCAAAGAAGCGGTAAGCGAAGTGGCAGCGGCAGCGGCCTTATTCTGAGCTGGATTCTCTACTTCAACAGTCTCTTTCTCACAGGATGCCAGGGTCGTTAGGCCCAGGGCCAAGCTCAGGAAAAGGGGCAATTTGTTCATGTACAGTAAGCTTTGGTAAGTAAATGAATTAAGTGACAGTGCGCGGTGGTAGCCTGGCTACCAAATCAACAACTACATTTCAACCTCAAACGCGGCAAAGTCCACATCCTTAGCTGTGTTGCCTGTCACAAATGTAAAAACAATTATTTGATTGATATCGGTAAAAGACAATAATTGAAAGATTATATCAGGAAAATTACAAACGGAGTAATATTGTATTTATCAGTGCGTTAAGGCCATAAATAGTGAGCTAACTGCGCAAAATGACCCTTTTTTGCGACATAATTTTACACTATTCTATTGGTTATAACGAGGCTGGCAGAGCGGGCAAGTATAAGTAGCCCTTCCGCCAACATAGGTTTTTTCAATAACTGCTTCTTTATGAATAGGACAATTTAGGTGATTTGCAGTTTCCGGTGTAGGAGAATTATCCCATTCGCGGGCATGGATTAAAAAAGAGGCAGGGAAGTATCGATATACTGCCTCATGGCGGATAGCAGTGGTAAGTACCAGCTGAACAGCGTTATACAAGGCACCAAAATGTTCAATTGATAAAGAATTTGCTGGTCTCTCCGGATGAATACGAGCCTGAAATAGTACCTCATCTACAATCCAGTTCCCCAAGCCTGCCGCAATATTCTGTTGGAGCAATAAGGGCTTAATAGCCTGTTTACGCATGCCCAGCCGCTGCTGTAGCTCTTCGGCCGTGATGTCTAGAGCATCAGGGCCCAGCTTTTTCTCTGTTTGAAAAGCCTGAATGCTGGATGCCAGTCGGATACGCCCAAATTTGCGCGGGTCGATAAAGGCAACGCGCAGGTCATTATTCAGGTGCAGAGCTACCCGCGTGAAACGTGGCCGGTCGTGGTCGTGGCGGTAAGCGCCTATGTCACCAGTCATACCGAAGTGCAGCACCAGCAATTGGCCGGTAGAGAGCTCCAGAAAGCAGTTTTTCCCTAAACGGCTTGTGTCGGTTACAGTGCTGCCTACCAAGGCCTGGCGTAGTTCCTCCTCGGGGGTAGCTAATACGTGTGCATCCAGCACTTCAAAAGCCACAATGGATTGGGATACCAGCAGTTCTTCCAGCAGGCGGCGGTAGGTTTCTACTTCGGGAAGTTCAGGCATATAGAGAATGAGAAAAGCGGGAGTGAACCAAAAGGGTAGCCGTCAAATCAGCTACCTGCAGGTTCTGGATACGAAAAAGCCGGCCCCTTAGAGAAGAGGCCGGCTTTTTCGTACTTATTTAGAATGCCTATGAAGGGTCGGAGACCATGCCTACCTGCTGGCCGCGGGCATTATAAATGCGCCCGGAGTCGCTCACGTACAGGCGGCGTTGCTGACCATCTACCAGCACAAATGGAAATTCGCGGCTATCGGAGCGAGTGAGGCGGCCAATTACCTCCGGTGTGTGGTCGTTGCCGACGCGGATGACGTTCAGGCGGTTAGTGACATAATAGGGCTCGGTGGGGTTGTCCCGAAACGTAATGCGGCCTACTAAACTCACCGGAGCCGCTGAGGGCCGGGTCTGCGGTGCCGGGCGGCTGGCCATCATGGCTGGTCGGGCAGAAGGTGCACTGGTACGGGTGCTGGCCGCAATCTGCTGGTTAGCGCGCTGCCAGCCTTCACCAATAGAGCGCAGGCGGTTGCTACGGCCAGGGTGCGTCATAGTTGGGGCATCTTCGGCTACTACCGCCATAGCTGCCTGGGCTTCGGCCAGGCTGGCGCCCATTTTGCGCAGTACAAACCCGGAGAATTCATCAGCCTCCAACTCATCGGCAGGCTGAGAGCCACCTGCCCGCAGCGTATGCCCGTTCAGGTGGTGCCCTATTTCGTGAGCAAGTATGCTGATGCCAGCCCAGTCGGTGCGGCCGGCGCGGTTTACGGCGGCTACAAACTGCGGATTATAGAGCAGGTAGCGGTGCCCGTTATACACCACGGCGGCAGCATTCTGCACCTCGGTAGTAGCGCGTAAATCAAAGCGAGGCTTGAGCCCCACTACGTCCGTAATTTCCTGTAAAATATTGTGCTGGCCTCCCGCCACAGACTGAGCCTGGGCAGCTGCCGGCAGCAGAAGCCAACCGGCCAGCCATAAGCCAGCATAGCGGCGGAAGAAGCGGAGTTGGTTCATAAGAAAATGATATTCAGGTTGAAAACATGCAATGGCAACAATCCTGCCGAAAGTGTATGTTTGTTTGCAAGGGTAATTTCAGTGAAATTCTTAAAAAATAGTGCCCGGAAACCGAGGCTTTAGTGGAGTTTCAAAAGCACTGATCTGAAAGTTTTACTTCGCTATACTAGTACGTCATGCAGCCAACAAAATGGGTAAGGAAGCAGTGCATCACGATACTGGCAATCGTAATACTCTTATTTCTGAGCGATATGGCCCAGGCACAGGTTGCCTGTATGCTAACCCCGGTACCGCTGGATAAACGGGTGCAACTGGCCTCCCTTATTATAGAAGCCCAGCTGATTTCTCAGCACACGGAGTTAGGTAACCACCACCTGTATACCCTGAACGAACTGGAAGTGTATAAAGTATTCCGGGGAGAGCTGCCGCCCGGAAAAGTGGTGCTGTCTACAACCGGGGGGATTCTGGGTATACGCCGCGAGGAGGTAAGTACTACACCATTACTTACCTCAGGAATGCAAGGCGTTTTTCTGTTGACTCCTTCCCTGGAACACCCCAATACGTACGAGCTAATAGCTGGCCCGCAAGGGTTTATTGTGTATGATACAGCTGCCGGTAGTGCTACGGAGCCTTTTAGCAGCTATAAGTCAATTGAGCGGGAGGTGTATCCCGCTCTGCAAGCCCGGACAGGCACCAAGTGGCGCGTGGTGCGGCCCAATGCGGCGCTTACTAACCAGCGGGCCCGAGCAGCCCGCCCTACGGCTGCCCCCGTTATCACTTCCTTTAGCCCCGCCACCACAACCGCGGGTACCGGCTCGGTGCTCACCATACAGGGTTCCGGCTTTGGCAGTGCCAGGGGGACAGGTGCGGTAGGCTTTCGTAACGCAAATGTGGGCGGAGCTTCCTACATGAATCCATTGCCCACAGAGTATATCAGCTGGTCGGATACGGAAATTCGGGTGCGGGTTTCTTCGGCCGGAGCACCGGGCGTGGCGGGTACGGGCTCCATTCAGGTGCGTAACAATAATGGCGAAACGGGCACCAGCACCACCAATCTTACCATTGACTATGCCATCGGCAACCTGACGTACAATAATGATCCGTATCAGGCCGCATTAGTTGGGACCAATCCCCAGGGTGGCTATACCTTGCAGTATACCAATCGGTTTGCTGCCAGTCCGGCCCATCTGGCATTCCAGCGGGCCCAGGTTTTGTGGCAGAACGGCGTAGGAGCCAATTGGGCCGCGGGCCCGGCTACGGCAGTAAACATGCCCGCCGATGATCAGGTCAATATTGTAGGGTTTGATGATGCGCAGGAGCTGCCGGCCGGAGTGTTGGGCACTGCCTACACCTACTACCAGGGGTGCTTTGATGGTACTGGCAATCTGCATTGGGTACTCTCGGGCACCGATTACATTTTTGATGAAGAGCAAGTCTGGAACTTTGCTTCCGCCGCTCCGGGCAGTAGTCAGAACGATTTTGAATCGGTGGCCCTGCATGAGCTGGGACACGGTTTGCTGTTAGGGCATATCATTCAGCCCGGCGCCGTGATGCATTTTCAGCTGCAGACTGGTACCACTGCCCGAACCTTAAGCCCGAAGAATGATCTGGCAGGCGCAACGGCGGAAATAAACTACAGCCTTTCGGCCGTTTCCTGCAGCTTTACTGCCTACACCCTGGCACCTGCCATTTCTCTGCCCGTTACCCTGACGCATTTTAGTGCAACGCCCACCTGGGATGGGGCACAGTTGCGCTGGCGCACGGCTACCGAGGTAAACAGTAAAGCCTTCATCATTGAAAGCACAGCGGCCCCGCATCTAAGCGCTGGCTGGCAGGAAGTAACCAGAATAAGTGCCCAGGGGAACAGCCTGGAGCCGCATATCTATACATGGCACGACCCTCAGGCATTGACCAGGCAGCGCTACTACCGGCTACGTTTGCTGGATTTAGATGATACCTGGCAATACTCCACGGTAGCTGTCTGTGAACCGCTTCCGCCTCCCATTACCCTGCAAGCTTATCCAAACCCTGCTTCCCGGCATGTACAGGTAAATATACCACCAGCAACAGATGGGGTTTTGCGGCTGTATGACCTCACAGGCCGCCTGATGCGGACTTTGAAAGTGCCCGACAATCAATCCACCCTAGACCTGGAGCTGATAGAGCAGCCCGGCCTCTATCTGCTGGAGTGGACCAGTTCCGGCCAAAGCAAGCATATTCGCCTGTTAAAGCAGTAAGCAAACCCGTCTGCTCTTAAACTAAACCGAAGCCACTTTCCGGACCGGGGCCACCGGGGTGGGTGCCGGCCGCTCCCCAATCTGCTGCCGCCACATGGCGTAGTACAAGCCCTTCTGAGCCAGCAACTCTTGGTGGCGGCCCTGCTCGGCAATAACGCCGCGCTCCAGCACAAAGATGCGGTCTGCGTGCAGGATGGTGCTGAGGCGGTGGGCAATGAGAATGGTAATGTGCTGGCGCGAGCCCGACAGCTCCCGAACCGTTTGGCTGATTTCTTCTTCCGTCAGGGAATCCAGAGCCGAAGTAGCTTCATCAAACACCAATAGAGTGGGGTGGCGCAGCAAAGCGCGGGCAATGCTCAGGCGCTGCTTTTCACCACCCGATACCTTCACGCCACCTTCGCCAATAACGGTGTCCAGGCCATGTGGGGCCCGGGCCAGGAGGGAGTCGGCAGCAGCTTGGTGCAGGGCACGCAGGCATTCAGCATCAGTGGCATTGGGCGCCACAAAGCGCAGGTTCTCCCGAATGGTACCCGCAAAAAGCTGCGTGTCCTGGGTTACAAAGCCAATCTGTTCCCGTAGCGCGTCCAGGTCCAGCTCCGGGCCCGGAATACCGTTGTAAAGAATTCGCCCGGCTGCCGGCGGGTACAAACCTACCAGCAACTTCACCAATGTGGTTTTGCCCGAGCCCGAGGGGCCAACAAAGGCAATGGTTTCACCCAGCCTGGTGGTAAAGGAAATGCCATCCAGCGCGGGCGCCGTAGCCGACAAATGCTTAAAGCGCACCTCATCAAACGCCAGCGTCTCAATCTGCTGAATCACCTTGGGGTGCTGTGGCTTCACTTCCTTGGGCGTCTCCAGAATCAACTGGAAGTTGGCCAGGGAGGCTTCCGTTTCGCGGTATATATTGATGATGCTGCCGATTTCCTGCAGCGGCCCGAAAATGGCAAACGAGTAAATAAAGAAGGAGAAGAACTCGCCCACGGTAATAATCTGCTGTACTACCAGGAACAGGAGCATCAGCAGAATTACATTGCGCATCAGGTTCACAAACGTACCCTGCACAAACGACAAGGAGCGCAGGTAGCGCACCTTTTTCAGCTCCAGCTTCAGAATCTTATCCGTGGTGGCATTAAGGCGCTCGGTTTCCTGCTGAGCCAGCCCCAGGCTTTTGATCAGCTCAATGTTGCGCAGGCTTTCGGTGGTGGAGCCGGCCAGGGCGGTGGTTTCGGCCACAATGGTTTTCTGAATCACCTTAATGCGGCGGCTCAGCACCAGACTCAAAGAGCCCAGCAGCGGGATGGTGAGGAAATACACCGCCGCAATAGGCCAGTACACGCTAATGGCGTACCACACCACGAACACAATGCCTACCAGGGAAATAAAGAGCACGTTCACAAAGCTCTGAATGAGCTTCTCTACATCGGAGCGCACTTTCTGGAGCTTGCCCAGGGTTTCGCCGGAGCGCTGATCTTCAAATACCTGATACGGCAGCTCCAGGGAGTGACGCAGGCCATCGGAGTACAGCTGCGCGCCCAGCCGCTGCGTAATGACGTTGACGTAATAGTCCTGAAAGTTTTTGGCGATGCGCGAAACCATGGCCACGCCCATGGCTTTCAGGATAAGTATACCGGCCCCGCCGCCCAGAAACGCCCAAAAGGATAGGTTGTGCAGCGTGCCGTTTTGCTTTACCACGTGCCGGTCAATGATTTGCCGGAAAATGTAGGGGTCTAGCAGAGAGAATATCTGGTTGACGGCCGCCAGCAACAGGGCCAGGGCCAGCAGCCCCCAATATTGCCGGAGGTATCCGTAAAGTAGTTTCATGCGGGAGGAGCGCCTTAGTGCGCGAGGTAAGATACCAACTGAACCCCGGAATAGTTTAGCGAGGCGTCACCTGGGCTGCAACCGGCACCTCCGCAAAGAAAGCCGCCAGCAGGGGCGCATCCAGCCCATACACATCGGGGTAGTGCCGAAGCTGCCCGTTTGCACCAGCCTCGCAGGTGAAGTAACGCACCTGCACGGGCCAGGAGCGGGGCAGATTAATGCGCTGCGTCCAGGACTGCGCTGCCGCCTGCTCCAGACGTTTGGCCCGCTCGGGTGCGCCGCTGCGGCGCAGTAGAAAAGCCGCCAGCTCTACTGACTGCTCTACGCGCACGCACCCATGACTGAAGGCCCGCTGATTCTGCGCAAACAGTTTGCGCGCTGGCGTATCGTGTAGGTAAACGGTGTGCTCGTTGGGCATGTAGTAAGATACATTCCCCAGCGAGTTATCGGGGCCGGGCATTTGACGAATGGTGTAGGGAAAGTTTTCCGCCGTAATGGTTTTCCACTTGATGCGGTAAGGATTCATGGACTGCCCCAACTTATTATAGATATGGTATTGGTGCCGATAGAGGTAGCCAGGGTCGCGGCGCAGTTGGGGCAATATTTCCTGCACCGCAATGCTGGGGGGCACGCGCCACTCGGGGGCTGTGGTGAAAAAATACAAACGCGCGTCAAACTGGGGCGTGGGCAGCGCGGGCTTTCCTACCACCACGCGGTGGCTGCGCAGCACCCGGCCCTGGCCCATTACGTCCAGGCGATAGGCCGGAATATTTACCAGTAGAAAAGCCGTATCCGGTGTGGCTTTGGTATACCAGCGGCACCGTTCCAGGTTAATGGCCACGCTTTTGAATTCGGTTTGCCGGGCTTCGTCCAGTACCACAGTTGAATCAGGGGCTAACAGCTTTAGCTTGGTGTGCCAGGCGGCCAGCAGGCGCTGGTAGGCTTGGCCGTCGGGCTGAAAACGCAGAAAGGTCAGCGCAAAATCAGAGGCGAGCAAGGCTGTCTTCAGGTGCTGCGCGGCTTGCAGGGTTGCCACGGTATCGTAAACCTGGGGTAGCAGGGTAGCAGCTTGCAGGCGGCCGTGGCGCAGGTGCAGCGCATAGCGCAACAAAGCATCCGTTAGGGTAAGCTCATATGCCGCCAGCAATTGGGGCTGCGTTTCCGCAGGGGTGCGGCCTAGTGTGTCGGTCAGGGCTTGGAGCCTTGCCCACCCATATTCCTGCGGCCGGAGGCCATAAGCAGAAGCCGCCGCCAGTACCCGAAGCGCCTTTGTAGCAGGAACCGACCAGCCCTTGTCCGTTGTCCAGACTGGCTGAAGTGCCTGGTGCGTATAGAAGGCACGCACGCCTGCCCCGGTTTGCAGCCCTAGCCGTTCAAACGCCTTAGTGGATTGAATACTGGTAGTATCCAGCAACTCCCGTAAGGATTGGCTTACGATGGAAGGGGAAGGAGCAGGGACGGGTAAAGAAGCAGGGAAGGAGTATGCCAGGCAGATACTGGCCTGACACCCCAGCATGACAATTCCCAGTCTCACATACAGTAGAAAGTGCATCATACAGTAGAATGAAGTGAGAAAAGACCCTAGGAGGGTGAATTATTCAATATAATAAATTATTGAAATAATTCAAAATTAAATAAGGCTATATAGGGGCGCTCAAGGAAGGATTTCCCGAAGCAGGAACCTGCCTATATAAGATCGAAGACAACCTCAGGGGCTGGCGGCAAGTACAACCTGAACAGGTTTATCAGCTGGCTTTTGCGGTAAAAGCCAGATTACTGCCCCGATACTCTATGGCAAAACATACCTATGATATGGGTTTGATTGGCAATTGCGCCTTTCTGGCCCTTATTCGCAAAGACACCTCCGTGGCCTGGATGTGCTGGCCCCGGTTTGATAGCAGCTTTGTGTTTGGCGATTTGCTGGATACCCAAAAAGGCGGCGAATTCAGTGTGCTGCCTGCATCCGGCGAATTCCGTTCCCGGCAGTACTATCTGCAGAACACCAACGTGCTCTGTACGGAAATCGAACAGGAAAACGGCCGCTACCGGGTAACGGATTATGCCCCGCGCTTTCCACAGTATGAGCGGTACTATAAGCCGCTAATGATAATTCGAAAGCTGGAGCCGCTGGCGGGCAGCCCTCGGGTGCGGGTGCGCTGCAACCCGGTAGGCAACTATGGCCAGACCGAGCTTAGCCGGCGGCGCAGCTCTAACCATATTGCCTTTTTGGGGCTGGATGAAGAAATCCGCCTTACCACCGATATTCCGCTTACCTATATTCTGGAAAGCGAGGATTTCGTACTGAATGAGCCCCGCTACCTGGTGCTGACTTATGGTGCTCCGTTGGAGGCGGCACTGGAAAGCACGGCAGAGCGCTTCCTGCGTAGTACCATTGAGTATTGGCGCAAATGGGTAAAGAGCACCAGCATCAGCAACTTTCACCAGGAAGCCGTTATCCGCTCGGCGCTGGCCCTGAAGCTGCACCAGTACGAAGACACCGGGGCTATTATTGCGGCCAGCACTACCTCCCTGCCCGAAGCCCCCGGCAGTACCCGCAACTGGGACTACCGCTACTGCTGGATGCGCGACACCTATTATACGCTTACCTCCTTCAACAACATTGGCCACTTTGAGGAGATGGAGCGGTATTTTCACTACATCGCCAACATCTCCACCAAAGTCAAGGACAAATACCAGCCGCTCTATGGCATTAGCGGTGCCTCGGAGCTGACGGAACAGGAACTGCCCCTGGCCGGCTACCTCGGCAACCAGCCCGTGCGCATCGGCAACGATGCTTTCACGCACATTCAGAACGATGTATATGGGCAGGTACTGGTAGCACTCCTGCCGCTGTATGTCGATGCCCGCTTTATTGACCCGGAGCGCACCAACCCCTCCAAGCTGGTGTACGAGGCCCTGCACCGCATCGAGGCCACTATGGACCAGCCCGATGCAGGCCTCTGGGAGTTCCGGCATATCGCCCAGTTCCATTGCTATACTTACCTGTTTCATTGGGCGGGCAGCAACGCCGCCCGCAAGGTAGCCAAGGCCCTGGGCAACGCTGATATGGAGGCATTGGCTACCGAGCTAATGCATAAAGCCGCGCACCGCATTGAAGAATGCTATGATGCAGAGCGCGGCGTATATACGAATGCCATCGGCTCTACGCACCTGGATGCCAGCACGCTGCAGTTAATTATGATGGGCTACCTCGACCCCAATTCCGAGCGGGCCCACACGCACCTGCGCGCCCTGGAAGGAGAGCTAATGACACCCGAAGGGCTGTTTTACCGCTACCGCCACCCAGATGACTTTGGCACTCCCGAAACCACCTTCCTTATATGTTCCTTCTGGTACGTGGAAACCCTGGCCTGCGTAGGCCGCACCGAAGACGCCATCCGGGAGTTTGAAAAGCTTATTACCTACACCAACCACCTGGGTCTGCTGAGCGAAGATGTTGACGCACGCACCGGCTCCCAATGGGGCAACTTCCCCCAGGCTTATAGCCACGTAGGACTGGTGAATGCCGCTTACCGCATTGCCAAAAAACTGGACCAGCCTAATTTCCTGTAGCGCTTCTATTTGTAAACTGCTACGGCCCTGGTTACTTACCTACCTTACCTTTAGTAGGGTAGGTAAGTAACCAGGGCCGTAGCAGTTTTTTTGCGTTAATTAATCTGCCATGGGGCGCATTGATATGAAGGAAACTAGCACTCGTCGGCCCCGGGATTATTCCGCAGATGCACCCGGTTCAACTCGGCTTTGTGCTGCCGCCAATCGGGCATGTAAACATCCATCAGACCCCAGAAACGGGCATTATGGTAGCGCTCATGTAAGTGCGTCAGTTCGTGTACCACAACATATTCCAGGCAGGGAAGGGGCCGTTTGATGAGCTCCAGGTTCAGCCAGATACGCTTTGCCTGAATATTGCACGTACCCCAGCGGGTTTTCATCTGCTTGATAGCCCAGGCGCTGGCCTGCGCGCCTACCACGGGCTGCCACTTTTCCAGCAGCCCTGGTAGCTGCTCCCGCAGGCGCTGCCGGTACCAGGCCGCCAGCACTAAGCCACGCTGGTCCGCAGAACTGTCGGGGCGCACATATAAATCCAGGTACTGCTGGCCTTGCAGGACCACGCGGGCCGGACCTGTGGTGGGATATACCCGTAGCTCATAGGCCTGACCCTGGTAGGCATGCATTTCGCCGGTAATATAGGCCAGCTGCCGGGGCTGCTCCCGGGCCGCAAAGTTCTGCTGATGCTTATGAATCCAGGCGCGGCGGGCCATAACCAGCTCCCGAATAGCGGTTTCTGTAGTGCGCAGCGGCACGGAAACCCGGACCCGGCCATCGGGCATATGCACGCTCAGCCGCAGGGTCCGGATATTCTTGCGCACCACTTCCACCTGCAAGTTGTCTATCTGAAGTAGGGGCATGCGTATTGTTGGCCTAAGAAAAGCCGCAAGCTACGGCAAAACCAGGCGAAGCGGAAAAGGACCGGGTATGGCCAATACATAAAAACGGCTGGGCCTACTTTTTTGGAGAAAGCCCAGCCGTTTTGTTTTGCATCCGGCGCTACAACAGGCTACGCAGCAATTTCCGCACCTCTATAGTAGAAAGCACGTGAAAGCGGGCCTGGGAGCGGCCACCCGGGCCCACCTTAATCGTATAAGCGTTGGTAGGCATAGCCCGAAAAGTATCCTCATCGGTGCGGTCATCACCAATGGCCAAAATAAAGTCCGGCTGCTCCGGAGAAAGCCAGCGGGCAGCGGCAGTGCCTTTATTGATGCCGGCATTTTTGATTTCGACTACTTTATTGCCCTCCAGCACCTGCAAGTCGGTATTGCTGGTCATAAAAGATAAATGGCTGAGTAGCTCCCGGGCCCGCACGGCACCCAGGTCAGCGTCGGCGCGGCGGAAGTGCCATACCAGTGAGTAGTCTTTGTCCTCGATAAAGGAGCCGGTGGTGCGGTTTACATACAGTTCCAGCACGGGCCTTATTTCCCGTTTCCAGTCGTTGCGTAGGGGCTGAAACAGGCTCCAGTCGTCGCCGGCCCGGCGCAGCCACACCCCGTGCTCGGCAATAAAATCAATGGGCAAATAGCCCAGCCATTTTTGCAAGGTGGTTTTGTCGCGGCCACTGATGATGACTACGCGGTTTTTGGGATTTTCGCATAGCGCACGTAGCAGCAGGTGCACTTCCTGGTCGGGTTGGGCACGTTGCGGATCGGGGTGGAAAGGAGCCAGCGTGCCATCATAATCCAGCAAGAGCAGGCGTTGGTCAGCCGCTTTATAATCCTGCAGCAGTTGAGCAGAAGCTTCTATGTCCAGCATTTCCGTGGCCAGGGTTTTCTGCTTGATCTTACTATAGGTCAGCCGGGCCATAAATAGCTTGGTCCAGGAAAAAACGTTGTACTGCCGTACCAGGGCCTGCATGGAAGCCATGCGCTGTTTTTGCTCGTCCTCAGGCATTACCAGGGCATCGTGCATAGCCTCTGCCAGTTGTCCCATATCTGTCGGGTTGATGATAATAGCATCGGACAGCTCCCGGGCCGCGCCGGCTCGCTCGCTCAGAATCAATACCCCGCATTGATCGGCCTTGCTGGCTACAAACTCTTTGGCTACCAGGTTCATGCCATCACGCATGGGTGTTACAAGGGCCACCTCAGCCAGGCGGTAGAGGGAGGCCAATTCTTCCAGCGGAAATGAGCGGTAGAAGTAATGGATGGGGTTCCAGGTAATGGTGCGGTACTGCGCGTTGATGCGGCCTACCAGCTCATCAATTTCTTCTTTCAGGGAAGCATATTGTGGCACCTGGTCACGGGAAGGTACCACCACCATAATCAGGCTTACCTGCTCGCGCCACTCAGGGTAGCGCTGCAGCAGCAGCTCAAAAGCACGCAGGCGTTGCGCAATGCCTTTGGTATAGTCGAGCCGGTCAATGGACAGAATGACGCGCTCTTCCTGCAGGGCCTCCCGATAAGCAGCTTCATGCTGTTTGGCCACTTTGGAAGCCGCCGCCCGGGCATAACGCTTATAGTCAATGCCCATGGGAAATGCATCCACCAGAATCGCCCGCGTGGGCGTTTCAATCTGGCCGTTCTGGGAGGAGAAGCCCAGCAGCTGCGACACCGCACTGAGGAAGTGGCGCATGTAGCCAAACGTGTGGAATCCAATAAGGTCGGCACCCAGCATGCCGCGCAGCAACTCAGTGCGCCAAGGCAGCACACGGATCAGCTCATAGGAAGGGAAGGGGATATGCAGGAAAAAGCCAATGGTAGCGTCCGGACGGGCGCGCCGCAGCATTTCTGGCAGCAGCAGCAGCTGGTAGTCGTGCACCCAAATGGTATCCAGTGGACCGGTTTGCTCCAGCACGGCCTGGCAGAATTTCTCATTCACGGCCACATAGGCGTCCCAGTGGGACTGCTCGTAGGTGGCGTACTGGGTAAAATAGTGGAAAGTAGGCCACAGCGTGGAGTTACTGAAACCCTCGTAAAAATCCCGGATTTCCGCTTCCGTCAGAAATACTGGCGACATACTATCGGCCTTCAGCTGCTCCCGCACATATTCTTCCTCCATTCCATCCTGTACTTCTATGCCAGGCCAGCCCACCCAGACGTTCCCATCCCGCTTGTAAATAGAGCCTAAACCAGTAGCCAGGCCCCCCTCACTGGGATGAAATGTGAGGCTATCTTCGGTACGCTGAACTTTAGTAGGAAGGCGGTTAGAAACAATAATCGTTCTGGACATACGCATCAGGATAAAGGGTAAACATCCTTAGTGCGTACGTGAAAAACCGCTTTTAGTCGGAAAAAAAGGCTATTCCTGCTTTTCTGCCAACATCTTGAGTGGGTTAAGGTGGCTTCTGGGTGTTGGCTGCATGAGGGCCCGGCGCTAAGCCAGAAGGCGCAAGCATGCCTCTTGAAAGATAAGCTGTGGGTGAAATGGCCCTGTTATTGAGGCTAAATTCTCAGCAATTGAATAATGGTCCGCTATTGCCAGAAGGTAGGTCGGGTAGTGGTGCCACGCAGCCGGCAGTCAGCACACTCTACCGGGTAAGATGTATAGCCAAAGGCCACTCCCCCAGCATTGTACAATGTCTTGATAGGGAGGTGCTTGCCAGCTTCAAACTGAGCATCCAGAATTTCTTTAAAAGGAACAAATGGAAGCGGTTTAATTGTGTCTGGGTCGCCACAGTTCTCATTTCCGGTTTTGAAGTTCCAGGTACTAGGCAACTGATGTGGGGCAATGAAGATACGCTTCTGGGATACGGAGCCGACGCCCACATAGCCCAGCACGGGTTCCGTGGGCTTGTTCAGGTTGCGGATGTTGCCCAGTGACTGAGAAGGCAGCGGGTCAAACAGGGAGCCAATGGTTTCTGTGTTCTTTTTCAGCGTTTCCCAATACTGGTACTCCTCGGCACTCATCGTATACTGGCGCACCAGCACGCTGTACTTGTAGCGCAGGCGCGTATCTCCCTCCACAAACTCAATCAGGGGGAATGCCTTGACCTGGTCTTGCGCCAAGCGTCTGGTATTGGTGAGTTGGACCGAAGGGCTGTTAACTGTCTGCCAGCAATGGTAAATGTCCTCCGTACGGGGTTCCATCTGTCCATTGACGTATTGCAGCATGGACTGGGCATACGCAGTGAATTCCCAGGTTTCGGTGTAGTCCCAGCGGTAGTAAACGGACTGGCCCGTTTCATCGTGCGTGTTGGCATAAAGCTCTAACCCGCGCGGCACGACCTTCCAGGTCAAGGCATCAATCGGCGGGCTGGTCTTGACTAAGGTGTAGGCCGAGGCATATTCCTTTTTATCCCGGGTACTGAAAAAGAGCCGATACTGGGCCTTTGGGTTCAGCACCAAGCTGTCAGAAACATAGGTGCCGCCCTTTACTTCGCGCAGCAAATACTCCTCCCCATTTCCTTGCCCCTGGATAAACACCTGGGCTTTGTCTTCCGTCAATGGTCCGGCCGTGGATTCCAGATCATAGGTATGGGAGAGTTTGATGATGGAGCGCCCAGTGCTGTTGATGAAACCATCCACCACCAGGGCTTTCGTGTCCTGTACTTTTACCTCCGGTTCAAACGGTTCAATGCAACCACTCAGACTGAGCAACCAACCGCAGGCTGTTATCAGTAAAAACAGTTTTGAATGTTGCATCCGCATATGGCAGTGAGAAGTTAGCGAAACTTACGATTTAGGTGTTGGCTTCACCTCAATGGTAAGGCTGGTGCTGCCCGCTGCGCCATCGGCGGCCAGACCCTGAACCACCACCAGGTATTTGCCTGCCTGGTCAGACGTGAAGAACTCCAGCGGCTTGTTGCCAGTAGTGGAGGTCATTACGTTCGGGTTCCAGTATAGTAGGGTGCGGAAGTCGGGCAGGCGGCTGGCTTGGTCCTGGGCCGCTTCATAACTCGGTGCATAAAATTCGCGCTGGTATTGCAGACCTTCATACTCCTGCATCAGCACATTGGAGTTGAGCGGAAAGCCAGCCAAGTCACCTTTGTAAGTGGTGTAGCTCACCAGACCGTCAAACATTAGTTGGCCCACAAAATAGTGTCGGGTAAATACATCCAGCTTCTGCACTTTCAGCGGGTCAAGCGTCATAATCTTGTTAATGCTGAACACGGGCACGCCATCTAGCAGAACCAGTGGATTGGCCGCAAACACCGTTTTCCGGGGGGCATCAATTACCAGGAAGTGAAACCCATCTTTGCGTCTGCGCAGGGCCACGCCGGGTACATATTCCCGCATAATGTCCTCCATAGTCGGGAAACGAATAAACTCGTCCAGGTTGTAGTGCTCATCGGGCTTGCCGGTATAAAGCAGCGTATCTACCGCGGGGAAGGTATAGTGGTTGTTGTAGCCCTTGAAATAGGACTTCTGCAGCTGGGTCTGCAGATAACGCTGCGTAATAGCGTCTTTAAATCGTACTGTAAGCGGGAGGGGGGCGTAAGGAGCGGCCGCAGAAGGGTAGCTCACGGAGTAGGGATTGAGAATCTCTATCCGGCTAGTGCTGTCCATCAGCTGGTTAGGCTGTATCACAAGGTCTTTGGCCCCGTAAAACTCCTTCACTTCAAACACTACACTGCCGTCGGCCTGACTCACGGCACTGAACAGGCGCCCCTGTCGGTTGGGTGAGGTAAGGTAAGCATGCACGTTAGGCACCGGAGCGCCCGTAGTGCGGTTTACCACGCGCCCCCGAATCAGATGTCCGCTCAACTCAGGCAAAAACTCGAAAGCCGGCGCCTTCGCCGCTTGTACATCTGCCCACCGGAAACGGCTCCAGCCTTGGGTCAGCATGAGATTATCGGCGGCCTGCCGGGCATCGGCATCGGGGCTGGTCAGGTAATAGCCGGGATTTTCAATGGTGCCTTTGATGTCCGAAGTAAGCCACAGATAGCTGAGGATGTCCGTGGAGGGGGTAGTGCTCAGGGAATCCTGCCGGAACACGGCTACCGACAGACTGGCTGGGGCCACTGCCAGGGAGGGGGTAGCTGTGCCCAGTTGCAGTCTTACCTTGTCGCGGGTGCTGTACTCTCTTTTATCGGTTGTGGCCGAAATGCGGAGCAAATGCGTGGGGCGGCGGAAATAGAGCCGCTCGCATACAGGCTGCTGGCGGCTGTTGAACAGGGTGAAGTGGGAAATGCCATCGGGCAGATCCTGCTTCTTTACCTGAAATAGGGCCTGACCATTATTTAAAGCGGCAGAAGCTACTACTGTTACCTTTTGACGGGCATGGCCCAGCAAAAACACCGGCTCAGTGATTTGCCCCGTCCCCATAGCCGATACGCGGATAGTCAGCTCATCGGCGGCGCCTTCCTCCAGATGAAGTACCATACCCTGCTCTGCTACGGCCGGTAAACGGCGCGTTAGCAGGCGGCCATTGGGCAGCTTTACCGATGCCGTATAATTGGTACCGGCCAACTCAGGGGTGAAGCTGAACGAGCCCAGCCCAAATTTTAGGCTGCGGAAGCGCGCTACTACAACTCCTTTTTCATTCAGTACGGAGCCCTCAGCATCCAGGCTGCGGCCTTTTCGGTCGGCAATTTTAAAGCCTACTTTGCTATTGATGTTCCGCACCAGGTTGCCGCCCTCGGGGAAAAATTGAATATCGTAGGCCAGTGTGTCTTTAGCCGTGGACTGAGAAGAGGCTGCCGCCGGGTTCAGCACCGTAACCGATGTCTGATAATAAAAGTCGGGGCTGAAGTTCTTCATCCAGCTGGTATAGGCCCGTACGGTATAAGTGCCCGAGGCCAGCGAGGTGGGCAGCAGGAATGAGCCTTGGCCTACGGATTGCTGCAGTGGTATTTTGCTTTGAAGTACCGGCCGCTGGGCTTTATCCAGAACCTCTATGTAAGCTACCTGGCTCATGGGCAGGGGCTTGTGGTAGGTGCCATCCACGGCGTATACCTTAAACCAGAGCACCTCTCCGCAAAGGTAAGTGGGGCGGTCTACGTGTAGAAAAAGCTTTTCGTGCAAGCCATGCAGTGCATAGCGCTGAAACTGATTCTTCAGGGAATCAACCGGCGCCTGGGCCTGAGCGGTAGTGCCCGCCACAGTAGCTAGTAGCAGGAAAGCGCTGGCCAACTGCTGGCGTAAGGGCCGCACCAGTAAAGTAGAAGTAGTAATCAGACGCTTGCTCACGGAGGTAGATAGGGAAGACATACTGCTATTGCCAGAAGGAAGGTCGGGTAGTGGTGCCACGTAAAGTGCAGTCGGCACACTCTACTGGGTATGAGGTAAAGAAGAGCCCAAACTCCTCAGTGAAATTTTGGCTAATCGGGATGTTTTTGCCATTGCCGAACATTTCTTCCAGTACAGCGAAATAAGGGGTGCCTTCCTGAGGAGGTACATCTTCCGGCAAGCTGCCGCAGCTTTCATAGCCGGTGGTAAACTGCCATCTGGGGAGTTCATCATAAGAAATGAAGATACGCTTCTGGGTCATGGAGCCCACGCCCACATAGCCCAGCACGGGTTCCGTGGGCTTGTTCAGGTTGCGGATGTTGCCTAAAGACTGGGAAGGCAGCGGGTCAAATAAAGAGCCGATGGTTTCTGTGTTCTTTTTCAGCGTTTCCCAATACTGGTACTCCTCGGCACTCATCGTATACTGGCGCACCAGCACGCTGTACTTGTAGCGCAGGCGCGTATCTCCTTCCACAAACTCAATCAGGGGAAACTCCTTGACCTGGTCTTGTGCCAGGCGTTTGGTGCTCGTCAGCCTGATGCTGGGGCTGTTAACCGTCTGCCAGCAATGGTAAATGTCCTCATCCGGACGGCGGCGGCGCATACGGTGGTTTTCGTACACGAAATAAGAAAGACCGGCGGAGGTAAACTCCCAGGTTTCAGTGTAATCCCAGCGGTAGTAAACGGACTGGCCCGTTTCATCGTGGGTGTTGGCATAAAGCTCAAGCCCGCGCGGCACAACCTTCCAGGTCAAGGCATCGATGGGCGGGCTGGTTTTTACCGGAGCATAGGTCGAAGCGTACTGCCCCATGGGCTGCTGCCGGGTGTCTCGGGTACGAAAAAACAGGCGGTACTGGACTGCGGGATTTAATACCAGACTGTCGGAGACATAGGTGCCGCCCTTTACTTCGCGCAGCAAATACTCCTCCCCATTTCCTTGCCCCTGGATAAACACCTGGGCTTTGTCTTCCGTCAATGGTCCGGCGGTGGATTCCAGGTCATAGGTATGGGAGAGCCGGATGGTGGTGCGTCCGTTACTGTTGATGAAGCCATCCACCACCAGGGCCTTCGTGTCCTGCACCTTCACCTCCGGCTCAAACGGGTCGATGCAACCGCCCAGGCTTAGGCCCAGCAGCAAAATCCCGCTTAGACTGAGGAGAGAGAGGCGGAAGTCAGGCAGTGGCATAAAGAATAGTTAGTGATAGAAAAGAATCAGCGAAACCCAACCTTAATTGGAGGGCCCGCCGGGCTTATTGCCAGAAACTGGGCCGTACTGTAGTACCCCGTTCCCGGCAATCCACGCATTCTTTGGAGGAATAGAGATAATAGCCACTATCATAATCCTTCCGGATAGGTTGTGATGACTGACTGGCAAAACGGTCGTCGACTACGTCCTGATAGGGGACTCCCTTCAAAGGCAGCAGGGTATCAGGGATACCGCAGCTTTCATAGCCGGTGGTAAACTGCCATCTGGGGAGTTCATCATAAGAAATGAAGATACGCTTCTGGGTCATGGAGCCCACGCCCACATAGCCCAGCACGGGTTCCGTGGGCTTGTTCAGGTTGCGGATGTTGCCTAAAGACTGGGAAGGCAGCGGGTCAAATAAAGAGCCGATGGTTTCCGTGTTCTTTTTCAGCGTTTCCCAATACTGGTACTCCTCGGCACTCATCGTATACTGGCGCACCAGCACGCTGTACTTGTAGCGCAGGCGCGTATCTCCTTCCACAAACTCAATCAGGGGAAACTCCTTGACCTGGTCTTGTGCCAGGCGTTTGGTGCTCGTCAGCCTGATGCTGGGGCTGTTAACCGTCTGCCAGCAATGGTAAATGTCCTCCGTGCGCTTCACCATCTGGTGGTCCACATACTGGATAATGGATTCGGCCAGAGACGTAAATTCCCAGGTTTCGGTGTAATCCCAACGGTAGTAGATGGACTGACCGGTCTCGTCGTGCGTGTTGGCGTAGAGCTCCAGGCCACGCGGCACAACCTTCCAGGTCAAGGCATCAATCGGCGGGCTGGTCTTCACGGTTTCGTAGCTGGAGGCATACTGTCCCTTCAGCTGCAGTCGGACGTCTCGGGTGCGGAAAAACAGGCGGTATTTCTTCGTCGGATCCAGCACCAGGCTATCGGATACATAAGTGCCGCTTTTTACCTCGCGCAGCCTGTACTCCTCGCCGACGCCCTGACCCTGAATGAAGACTTCCGCTTTGTCTTCGGTCAATGGCCCGGCCGTGGATTCCAGGTCATAAGTATGGGAGAGCCGGATGGTAGTACGTCCGTTGCTGTTGATGAAACCGTCCACCACCAGGGCTTTCGTGTCCTGCACTTTCACCTCCGGCTCAAACGGTTCAATGCACCCGCTCAAGCCCAGCAGCAGGGCGCATAGCCCACTAGCCAGTAAGTATCGGAAGGCAGCCATCTAGAATTTAAAGTTGTAGGTGATGGTGGGGATAGGCGTACCAAAAATGGCCAGCTTGTATCCTTTAATCTGTCCATTTTCTGACTTGAAATACACGGAGAATGGATTTCGCCGCCCAGTCAGGTTATACACGCCCAGCGTCCAGGAACCGTGCGCGGCTTTCTTCACTTTGTGGTTTCCCTCAATATTGAGAGAGAAGTCGGTACGGAAGTAATCCGGCACGCGGTAGGCATTCCGCGCCGAGTAGTATACGCGCACCGTGTTGCCTACCTGGTATTTGGCCAGCGGCAGAGTAATGGGCCGCCCGGTGCTGTAGTTCATATTGAAAGAGGCGCTGAAGCGGCGGCTGAACCGGTAGTTCGAGACCAGCATGAAGTCATGTGGCTTATCGAAGTTGCTGGGATAAAACTTGCCGCCATTCACCAGGTCACCGGTGGTGGCATTATTCACCTGGACCAGGGAGCGGGAGTACGTATAGCTTACCCAGCCATTTAGCTTACCCGACAGCTTTTTCAGCATCATTTCCATCCCGTAGGCTACGCCTTTGGCATTTACCACGTCGGTTTCAATGTGGTGATTCAACAGGAGCGTTGCGCCGCTTTTGTAGTCCACAAAGTCGCGCATGTTCTTGTAGTAAACTTCTACCGAGGTTTCTACCGTGTTTCTTTTGTAGTTCCGGTAGTAGCCAATGGAATACTGGTCGCCCAGCTGCGGCCGCACATTCGGGTCACTCAGCTTCCAGATATCCGTGGGCGACATAGAAGCCGTGTTCGACAGCATATGAATGTACTGGCGCATCTGGTTGTAGCTCACTTTCACCGAAGAGTTTTCCGTTACCGCATATTTAGCGGAAAGACGCAGCTCCGGCCCTTGGTAAGTGCCCATTACCTTGCCCGAGGCATAGGAAATAGTGTCGGTGATAGTGCTTTCCGATTTAGACGCATCAGCTAAGTAGCGGTAAATATCCCGGGGCCCCAAGGCGGCATACAGCGAGAAACGCACGCCTGCATACACGGAGAAACGGTTGGAAATATCAATCTTATCGGAGATGTACAGCGCATTTTCAAGGCCCCTTTCCCGGGGAAGCACGTCCGGCAGCATTAACGACTCTCCCCCCAGCGGTGTAAGACTACCCGGCGAGATATTGTAGAGCAGCGTGCTGGCCCCAAAATCAATGGTATGCTTGGAACTGGGGAAGTAGCTGAAATCCAACTGGCCGCCGGTCTGATCAATGCCATAGGTGAGGCGGGAGGAAGTGCTGGGGTTCCGTTCGCTGGCTACGTCATAGGCATAGTGGCTGTAGGTGCCCGTAAACACGCCGTAGAGCTTATTGCCAAAAACGTGCTTGAATTTAAGCGTAGCGTTCTGGTTCTGATAGCGGTAGGTCGTGTCGCTGGCCAGGCGGAATTTGTCGCTGCTGCTGTAGCCAGTCAGGTACAGGGTATTCTTGCTGTTAAAATCATGGGTGATGTGCGCATTCACATCATAAAAGAAGGCGGAGCTTTCCTGGTAGCTCTTATTAGGAATCTGCTTCAGCAGCCAATCAGAATAGCTGCTCCGCCCGCTGATAATGAACGAGCTTTTGTCTTTGAGAATGGGGCCTTCCAGCATCAGACGGCTGGTGAGCGGCCCAATGCCGCCGGCCCCGGCAAACTTCTTCTTGTTGCCGTCCCGGGTAGTAATATCCAGCACCGACGACAGGCGCCCACCATACTTAGCCGGAATGGCGCTTTTAAATAGCTCCACCGACTTAATGATATCCGGGTTAAAGGCAGAGAAAAAGCCAAATAAGTGCGCCGGGTTATACACCGTGGCATCGTTAAACAGAATCAGGTTCTGGTCGGCTGCGCCGCCGCGCACGTTCATGCCCGTAGTGCCCTCACTCACCGACTTCACGCCCGGCAGCGTGAGCACCACGCGCAGAATATCGGTTTCGCCAAAGGTGGTAGGCACCTGGCGAATGGTTTTGATATCCAGCTTCTCCACCCCCATCTGCATACCGGCCACGTTGCGGTCCTTTTCGGCCTCAATCACCACTTCCCGCAGGCGGGCAATGTCTTCTTCTACTTCAATATTGAGCTTGCCATCAGAATGCAGCGAAATCTGGCGTTTGGCGTTTTTGATGCCAATACCCCGGATTTTCAGCTCATAGCGGCCTACCGGCAGGGTGAGGGAGAAAAAGCCAAACTGGTCGGTGGCGGTACCAATGGAAGGCTTCTCCACAAAAACGGAGGCACCAATCACCGGCTCTCCGCTTTTGCTGTCGCGCACGTAGCCAGCCAGGGTGGCCTTGCTGCCGGCGTCGCTGCCCCGGTCAATCCCAATTTCGTAGAGCTTTTGCTCTGAGATATTCTGGCGCCGGTTATTGCCCTGGGGTTCGGGGTCAGGCTCGGCAGCAAATATGGCTCCGGAGTTCTCAGGCTGAAAAAAACTGTCGGGCAGCTTCGTTTCAATAGGGGCGCCCGCCGTTACAAAAACGTGCTTGTCTGCATCAATGGCAAACTTTAGGGCCGTTCCGCTTAGGGCCTGCTCCAGCACTGCAGCCAGTGGCTTGCCGGTAGCCTGCAGGGTAACAGAAAGGCTGTCTACATCGGCAGGATTAAAGTAAAAGCGGTAAGCGGTGCGGGCCTCCAACTCCTTCACAAAATCGGGAAAAGGCGTGCGGTTGAACGTGCCGGAAATTCGAACAGAATCAGCCTGCTGGGCGAAACTGACTACTGACAGACTCAATAGCAGTATTAGCAGCGTAAGACGTTGCAGCATGTAGAAATGAGTTAATTCTGAAAGGCTTATGCAAAGAATCCTATACTCTTAATAAGTACTACTTCCGTAGCGAGACATAGTGTTCTACCAACTGCAGGAATGCGGCTTCCCGGCTATCCTTCTGAAAAGAAAGCTTCTGCTCCCGGGCAAACTGTTGCAATTCCCGGCGTTTATCCCGCAGCACTTTCAGGAGAGATTGTTTGGTCTGGATCGGGTATAAGAGGTTGTCCTTGCGCAGGAAATACTTATCCGTTTCCGTAAACTCAACTTCTACCCCAGACTGCTTAGGGTGCTCCTGCATGCGTTTGCTGCGGTGCGCCAGCAGTTGTATCCCATCGGCAAACACCACATCGTAAAAACCGGTGGGCGCTACACTGGCCGAGGCGGAGTCAGGCTTCAGATAAATAAACCGATGGTCGGCATAAGTGAAGTGCTTCACCAGGGAGCGGTTCAGACGTACGTTCAGCGGATTATCCGGCAGCGTGGTTATCACCTGATCTAAGCGGGTATCATATAGTAGCGGTACCTGCTCGTACTGCACACCATCATAAAATACGCTGCCAATCTGCCGTTGCTCACTCAGGAAAAACTGATGCCCCTCGCGCTTGCTGTAAATCTTGGTATAGTCAAGGTATTCCGGCCCGGTATACAGGCTGGCATTTTTTGCCAGGGATTTGGTGTAGCGGGAGGCTAGTTCCTGCCGGGCCTGTGCCAGTAAAACAGTGTCGGCGGGAGAGGAGGATTGGGCGAGTAAAGAATGGCTGCCAGCTATTCCCAGCAGCGTAAACAAGGGGAAAAGTATTTTCATGTAAACACGATAGTAATAAGTTCTTCAGCCTCAATCAACTGCGTTCAACGCCTGCTATTGCCGCCATTAAGGTAAGCTGATTTTGGCGGATGAAAGCCATGCAGTTCTCCCCGCTATCTACTAGCGGACTCCGGAAGGATGCTATTCGTTGCATCCTTCCACAAAGAAAAATAGGGGTGGCTATCGGAAAGTGCCAAAAAGCAAAAAGGCCAGCTGCTCAGGAAGAGCAGCTGGCCTTTTTAAAAACGACGGGGAGTAGTCCGTAGGGGAATCGAACCCCTGTTGGTAGAATGAAAATCTACTGTCCTAACCCCTAGACGAACGGACCAG
>NZ_JAUOFB010000007.1 GCF_030542105.1 Hymenobacter sp. BT730 | reverse complement strand
CGCCGGGGTAGTCACGCCGGGGCCGGAGTAGACGCCGCCAGCAGGTGCCCCCCCACTTAAAGCAAAGGCAGCCGCATTTACGCATACCGAATTAAAGGCGGCTAGCGTGGTAGTCTTCACCGTAATGCTCTGAGAAGCCGAGCATCCGTTAGATGTATAAGTAATGGTATGGGTGCCTACACCAGCTACGGCTGGGTTAAACTGGTAGGTTGTGCCACTAACCAGCGTTACGCCCGGGCCGGAGTAGACGCCGCCCGTAGGGGCTCCACCGCTCAGGTTAAAGGCAGCCGCATCCACACAAACCGCAGGGAAGGCCGTGAGGGTTGGCAGGGGTTTCACCTCAATAGTTTGAGTAGCCGAGCAGCCATTGACGGTGTAGGTAATGGTTTTGCTCCCGGTCCCAGCGGTGGCGGGATTAAACTGGTAAGTCGTGCCACTAACCAGCGTTACGCCCGGGCCGGAGTAGACGCCGCCCGTAGGAAGGCCTCCGCTTAGGTTGAAGGCAGCCGCATCGACGCAAACGGCCGTAAAAGCAGCCAGCGTGGGCAGGGCAGTTATGCTGATAGTTTGCTTAACGGATCCGCAGCTGGTAGTATAGGTAATTTGATAATCACCCGGCGCCAGCGTTTTATCAGCATTGAATACATAGGTTCCGGCTGTGGGCTGCGTTACTGCTCCAGCCGTGGGGCTGTCGTAACTGCCTCCCACTGGTGCGCCACCAGAAAGGGTACGGGAAGTGCCTTCACAGATAGGAGCGAGGGCTGCTAACGTGGGGACAGCAATAACTGTGATATTTCTGGAAGCTGAGCATCCATCAGCCGTGTAGGTTATGGTCTTGGTTCCAGCTCCCGCTGCGGACGGGTCAAACTGATAGTCAGCAGTACCATTCTGGGCCGGAGAGGTCACACCCACGCCAGAGTATACCCCCCCCTCCGGGGCTCCACCCGTTAGAACAAATGCCTCGGCATTAGCACACACGCTACTAAAAGCAGATAGAGTAGTGGCTTTTACTGTGAGGGTTTGCGAAGCGGAACAGCCGTTAGCCGTGTAGGTAATAGTACGAGTACCAACCCCATTCCAATGAGGAATGAAATAGTAATTGCCATTCACCAATGCTACACCCGGCCCGGAGTAAACACCGCCGGCCGGAGAACCAGTAGTTAATGGAATGGAGGTTCCATCCATACAGACTGGAGCAAAAGGTGGTAGCGTTGTAGGAGCAGTAACTGTAAGTGGCTGAGTAGCTGTATAAGCGGAAAGCGGGCAACTGTTATTCCCCTGTGATTTAGGGGCATTTGGTGCTGTATAGGTAATTGTATGCGTACCTACACCTGCAAGAGAAGGGTCAAACTGATAGTTCGCCGTCCCATTCTGAGCCGGTGTAGTAACGCCCGGGCCCGAGTAGTTACCTCCTATTGGCAAGCCCCCAGTTAGCGTGAAGGGGGCAAAAGTGGAGCAAATAGTAGGTTGTGCTTGTAGCGTTGTACTTGGGCAAGACGATATCATGATATCGTCTATCATCATAAAATCCTTTGCCTGTGCGCCGGTAGTGACACTAGGGCTCTGCATTTTGAAAGCAATATAGTATTGCGTGGTAGCAGTAACAGAGAAAGTGCCTGAGAAAGAGGTGTATAGATCTTGCGTAACGTTAGTGGGTACGAAAGTGCTGGTAGTGCCTGCAGGCGCATAAATAACCCGACTCGCACTATTAGTAGCATTATCGTTAGTAGGGGTTAGGCTACTTGGAATGCCCATAATGCGCAGGGAGCCGGGCTTGGGAGTACTTCCACTGGTGGAAGATACTTTGGCAAATACTTCTACTGTATAATTATAGCCGGGCTCAAAAGTGAGCAACTCTGTAATAATAGAGCCATCATAGGTCTGAGTAGAAGTGCCCTCATTGGTTATACGGCCAGCAAAACAGCCATTCCTAGGACGGATGTTAAACCCATTAGCTGTATTCCGTGACACCCGCCCAATAGTTGTCCCTACTGCTTTTTCATATGTAAAGGTAGGGTCGAAGGTAGTATTCTCAATTGGGTTTGTGTCTGGGCAGTCACCGCCCTCAAAACCAGACTGATAAAATACCTGTCCGATACTTAGACTGACATTAGTCAGTAGAAGCAGACAAAGCAGCAAAGCGCCTCGCCACAAGGTTTGGCTCCCTTTTCTAAGGGCCTTCGGTAATGCACTCAGTAGTTTCCCCTTTCTCCTAAGGCTAGGGAAAGTGGTTGCAATAGGTAGAGCGTGTTGCATGATCGTATTGGTAAGAAATAACTATGTATTTTACTTTTTTGAAGAATCTCGCTAAAAACGTAACCTTTTCTAATTAATAATATTAGAAGAATAAATTTAATTATCATTCATACATGTTCATATTTTTTTCAATCATATTGTTATTAATCAATCCAGCCATGATTAAGTGAGGATTGTTGAATTTTTTACTTGATGATAAACTTTGATTTGTTATATATTTATAATTAAAATACCATTATATTATTATCACTTATATATGGTTATAAGCATTTGTGAAAAGTATAGTCATATACATATACAACTGAATTTTGCGGCTGAACATTATGTTCAGTTACTTCAGGTATTTTGGCAGTATTATCTGCCCATGAGCCCGCATATCTTATCGTTTAGCAAGCATGTCGCCAAATGAGAAGCAGACTCAGGTAGTCTTCAGAGAAGTAGTCAGGTAAAGACATTTAACTGAAGCCAAACAAAAAAGCAGCATGACCCGGTATGAATGAATCATACCGGGTCATGCTGCTCATAAGAAAAGTATTCGCCTGCTCTGCCGCTTAGAGAGTTTGGAGCAGTTTCACTTATTCCTGCACCACACGCATATGCTGGGGTGGTGCGTTACCTATTTGTATGCTCAGGTTGTAAATACCGGTAGCGGTAAGCTTGGGCAGTACTTCTAAGGTATGGGTGCCTGCCGCCAGCTGGTGAGTAGCATGGTATACTAGTTGCCCCGTAAGCGTGTACAGTTTCACCATGATAGGTTGTTGCTGGGCCAGCGAAGCCAACTCTACTGTGAAGGAGTGGCGGAATGGATTTGGATAAGCCATGATGCTCTGCGTTCCGTTGTTGCTTACTGTTACAGAGCGTACCGGACTATAAGTAGCGGTGCCATCCGTGTCTTCCTGACGCAGACGGTAGAAGTAGATGCCAGTAGAGCGAGGCGTAGCATCGGTATAGGCGTAAGATAGTGCCGTAGAGTTGTTGCCGGCTACTGAGGGAACGAAGGCCAGTTCCTGAAAGTCAGAGCCTTTTGCGGCTACTTCCACACCAAAGCCACGATTGTCCTTTTCCGAAGCCGTGCTCCAGGTGAGCTGTACTGCCTGATTACTGCTCTTAGCATTGAAGGCTATCAGCGTTATAGGCAGCGGATTGGCCAGGTCGCCCAGCGTGATACGTCCCAACGCCGTCAGGTTGGTAAAAGACAACAGATTACTGCCGGTATTTACCGTACTGGGAAGGGGCGTCCAGGGAATGCCACCATTGGCTGAGCGGAAGGCACGGAGGTTGTTTTCCGGCAGGCCATTTAACTCGGCCTGCCGGTAGTTTACCGTACCCGATAATATAAACGGAGCGGTTGACGGAGGTACTGCAACTACATCAAAGTAGCGTTGGATACTTTGGCTGGTTCCCTCGCCGGTTTGTATGGCGCCAACACTGCCAGATACTCTGTTAACGACCACTGTGCCGGGGGAAGTGCCGGATGTTAGGGCCAATGACAAGCCAATGCCTCCAAAGTTTTGCGGGCCTGAAGAAGGAATAACCCGCTCAGCACGGACGCGGGCAAATACATAGCTGGCCTCTGTTTCAATCAGAGTACCGGTGGTGCCTAAGTCAATTCTAAAATCAGCGGAGCCATTTAGCTCTCCTGTATTCAGCACCCCACTCTGCATAGTAAGAGTGCCGGTTACGGCAATATTACCGTTCAAAGACGTTGAGCCCGTAGTGGCCACTGTCAGGTTATCGAAAGTAGCCACCCCCACAATCTGGCTGTTGCCACGTAATGTAACGGTACCGCCACTATGCACAAATCGCCCTGATCCAGAGATAATTAAGTCGCCGTGTAAATCAATATTCCCTGAGGTTGGCAGCCATGTGCCTGCCACTACCAGGCTGCGTACTGCTACCGTGGTGCCCGGGCTAATCACGGGGTAATTGTTTGATGCAGAAGCCGGGATAAAGGCACCAATAGTAGTGCTGGGTACACAGTTAGACCAGTTCCGGGCATCTGACCAGTCATTTGACACAGCACCGGTCCAGTCTGAAGTACCCGTAACGTTCAGATCAATAGTAGTAGAACCGCAGTTGGTGGTGTAAGTAATAGTGAAAGGACCGGTACCCGTTAACCCACCGGGGTTGAATACACCGGCAGAACTAACACCAGGCCCTGAAAAAGTACCGCCAATAGGAGAAGCATAAGGCGCTAAATCAAGCGTAGTGCCCGCACATACTGCTTTGAAAGTTTGCGAGAAGGTAGGTTTTGGAATAATAGTAATGCTTTGTGAAGCAGTGCCACAACCGGTAGAGTAAGTAACGGTATAGTCTCCCGGGGCTAACGTGCCGGAGGCATTAAACACAAAATTGCCGGCAGAAGGATTCGTAACACCCAGGCCTGTATAAGTGCCACCTGTTGGTGCGCCGCCGGAAAGCGTCAGAGAGGATCCTTCGCAAATAGGGCTAAAGGCTGCGAGGGTGGGTAGAGGAATAACGGTGATAGTTTGCGGGGTACTGCTTCCGCAAACGGTGGTATAAACTACAGTATGTGTACCAACGTTGGCAGCTGTGGGGGTGAAAGTGGTAGCTGCAGCACCATCTACAGTGTAAGTGCCACCGGCCGGTGTGCCACCCGCCAATGTATAAGGAGAGGCATTTGCACAGAATTGCGTTTGGGTTAGCGCCAGCGTCGGAACGCCAGAACAGGTAGCAACCGTTAGGTCATCAATTTCCATGAAGTTATTGCCATTGCCTGTCCCATTGCCATTATTAAACAAGCGTAATGCTACATACCGGTTGGTTAAATTGGTAGTACCAGTAGTGAAGGTGAATGTAAACTGCTGATAGTCATTCCCGGCTACTACAGTAGCTGTATTAGGGGTGGCCACTATAGCCGAGGCATTGGTAGTAGCTGCAACCGTTTTGTCAGAGGTATTATATGCTGTTAGAAAGCCATTGGAATTAGCCGAGTTTCCGGCGACAGCCACCTTTGCCCATACGGTGACAACGTAAGTAGTATTGGCAGTAAGGTTTCCTAGACTGATGAAGAGATATCCATTATAAGTTTGTCCGTTAGCTTGTATTAGGGCTAAACCACTTCCTGTATGGGGAGATGCATTGGTAACCCCAACAGGCGGTTGATTAATCTGGCCAAACCGGCTGGCAGTCCCTGTGATATAAGTAAGAGCTGAGTTACCAGTGGAAGTCTCAAAACCATAGCTGAACACTGGAGTTTGGCCCAGGCTTTGGGTATAGTTGCTGAAAATTAGTAGTAATAGCAGGGCAATACCCTTTCCGTAACGAAAGAAGGAGAAATGCCTGGAAGGGTTCAACGAATAGGAAGAAGCAAATCCTGTGGTTTTGCTTCCTGTACTCTTTGCAAGAGTAAGTTCTGTAAGCGTTGACATAAGATATGCGCTTTAAAAGTCCTACCCACTATTACAATCTGTTGTCACTACTACAAAGCCCAGCAGTCAGGCACTTTGACATACAGAAATAATTATTTCCATTTTTATTTACACTTGTTTTAGAAATAGGTTGCGATAATTATGAAAATTTATATTATAAATATGATTGTTATGTGTTTGTGATTCTGTAGCCAAGAATCATTGTTTGTAACCATCTATTCTATATGCTGCTGGTGTAGCGCTCTAGGCAACCGTTTAACTAATACCCTTTTACTGTACAGATAAAGCTTTCTAAAAACAGAATGCCTGCTCTTCCTCAATAGGAGAGAGCAGGCATTCTGTGCCTCTGCGCAGGAAAGTAGAGGATACTCCCTATGGCCGTTTCCCTTGCCGCCAGAGCTTGTTAAACGACTTCTCTGCCACCAGCAGCGGCTCGCGTCTTTTGCTCCAGCCCACTTGGCTCAGCAGGCGCATTAGTACCCAATTCTTAGCCCGCATGGGCAGCAGGTTGAACAGCGTCCGGCTCAGCATAGCCCGCATCCAAAGCTTAATGGCGCGGGTTTCTTCTTTTTCGGAAAGTCCCTCCTCCACACTCTGCTGGCGGTTTTTCAGGAGCAGGTTGTGAATATTAATCTTCACCGGGCATACTGAAGTGCAGGCCCCGCACAGCGACGAAGCAAAGCTCAGGTGCTTATTCTCGGCCATGCCCGACAGGTGAGGCGAGATAACCGAGCCAATAGGCCCGGAATACGTGTTTTCGTAGGTATGGCCGCCAATGTTCTTGTACACGGGGCACACGTTCAGGCAAGCGCCACAGCGGATACAATTCAGGGCTTCGCGCTTGTCGGGCTGGGCTAGTAAGGTGGTGCGGCCGTTATCCAGCAGCACCACGTACATTTCCTCCGGCCCATCTTTTTCCAGCGGCTGACGCGGGCCGGTATACACCGTATTATAAACGGTTACCTGTTGCCCGGTTCCGCTGGTGCTCAGCAGCGGCCAGAACAAGTCCAGGTCCTCCAGCCTGGGAATTACCTTTTCTATCCCCACTATGGCAATGTGCGTGCGTGGAAAAGTAGCGGAGAGGCGGGCGTTTCCCTCATTCTCCGTCACGGCCACGCCGCCCACATCGGCCACCAGAAAGTTGCCGCCCGTAATGCCCACTTCCGCCGAAGTGTACTTATTGCGCAGCAGGCGCCGGGCCGTGAGTACCAGTTCCTGCGCATCATCCGTAGGCGCAATGCCGAGGTGCTTTACAAAGATGTTGGCAATGTCCTGCTTACTCAGGTGCATGGCCGGCGTTACAATATGGTAAGGCCGTTCGCCATTCAGCTGCACAATGTACTCCCCCAGGTCCGTTTCTACGGATTCAATGCCGTGCTTTTCCAGGAAAGGATTCAGGTGAATTTCCTCCGTAGTCATGCTCTTGGCCTTTACCACCGTGCGGGCGTGCCGGCGCGCCATGATTTTGCCGATTTCATGCAGGGCCTCTTCCGCATTCTGCGCCCAAATCACGCGTCCGCCGCGCTCGGTGAAGTTCCGCTCAAACTCCAGCAGGTACTGATCCAGGTTGTTGATGACCTTGGATTTCAGGTACGAAGCCCGTTCCCGGGCCAGCTCGTGGTCCTGATAGAAGCCCAGCCCGGTCTGTACAGCGGCATTGTACTTGCCAATGTTGAACCGGATTTTGCGCCGGTGCTCCAGATCGAAGGCTTTGGCATCAGAATCAGCCAGAAACTGGGAGGCTTTCGACGATTTGGTGGCAGTAGGGTTCATGGCAGAGCGGCAATTAGGTAAGCGGATACTAACAAAGATAAAAACCCGCCGGACCCAAACGGGTTCGGCGGGTTTTTATGATGGAGAATTATCGTTTCCCGCGCATTAAGCGAGAAACGATAATGGGATTACGGCTTGTTGGAGTCCACTACCGGACGGTTGTCGCGGTTAGCCAGCTCCCAGGCGGTGAAGAACACCAGGCGGGCGCGCTTCTCCATTTTGGGGAATTCGATTTTGCTTACTTCATCCCCCGCGCCGTGGTAGTCATCGTGCACGCCATTGAAGAAGAAGGCCACCGGAACGCCGTTTTTAGCAAAGTTATAGTGGTCAGAGCGGTAGTAGAAGCGGTTCGGGTCTTGTGGGTCATTGAAGCGGAAGTCCAGGTCCATCTTCGTGTACTGGTCGTTGGCGGCCAGCAGGATGCTGTGCAGCTCCGAGGAAAGCTTGTCTGAGCCAATAACATACACGTAGTCGCCTTTGCTTTCGTGGTCCTTGTCGGTGCGGCCTACCATGTCAATGTTCAGGTCCGTCACGGTCTGGGCCAGCGGGAAAATGGGGTGGTTGGCATAGTATTCCGAGCCTAACAGACCTTTTTCCTCGCCTGTTACCGTCAGGAACAGCACACTACGGCGTGGGCCGTGGCCTTCTGCCTTGGCCTTGGTGAAGGCTTCGGCCAGCTCCAGCACCGAAACCGTGCCTGAGCCATCATCATCGGCTCCGTTATACACCTCGCCATTAATAATGCCTACATGGTCGTAGTGCGCGGATACCACCAGCACTTCGTCCTTCTTATCAGTGCCTTCCAGGTAGCCCATTACGTTTTCCGTAGTGAACTGCTCCTGCGTTTTGGGGGCCGTCACCGTGAATTTAGCCGGCTTGAAGCTGGCTTTCACCGGCTTGCCTGCCTTGCTCAGGGCAGCATCATACTTGGCAATGCCGGCGGCATTAGTACCCAGCAGCTTGTAGCCCACAGCCGGCGACACGAAGAACGTGGTGGCGCGGGCATCCTTGGCATCGGCGAAGGAGATGGTGGGCTTCTGCAGGTACGGCGTCATGCGGGCAGCCGTCTTCGTGAAGTTGTCGTTGGGGTTAAAGCTCACGAAAAACACGCTGCGGGCGCCTTTCTGCGTAGCCAACGCTGATTTGGAGCGGTACTCCTTGCCCCATTTGCTGGGCTGTCCGTCTTTGCCCAGCAGCGGCTTGCCGTCTTTCATCGGCTCGCCCATAAGCACAATTACGTCCTTGCCTTTCACATCCAGACCGGTGTAGTCGGAGTAGTCACCCTGCTCAATGCCGTAGCCCACAAACACGGGCTGCACGGTGGTAGCTTCCTGGAAAGGTGAGCTGCCGGAAGCGTAGAAATCAGTCAGCCACTTAAAGCTTTGGCCACCAACTTTCAGCGTAGGCGCCTTGGCAGCGTCCCAGCTGGAGCGCACCATAGTGAAATGCTGGATGTAGGGGTTGTCCGAATTGGGTACCGGGCCGGTAAGGCCCAGCTCCTGGAACCGCTTGGCAATATATTCGGCGGCCATTTTCTGGCCTTTCTCGCCGGTTTCGCGGCCTTCGTACTCATCGGAAGCCAACACGGTGAGGTGGCGGCGCAGGTCTTCCTGCGTGATGCTTTCGGCGTAGGTCTGCTTCCAGTCGGCCGTAGCAACTGGTGCGGCAGCCGGTGCCGCGGTTTCCATTACAGGCGCGGCGGTTTTTTCGGTTTTGGGCTTGTGCTTAACCTTAATCTTGTGCTTGGCCGGGGCTTGTTGGGCCACCGCTGCGGTGCTGCATAGGGTAGCCAGCAGCAAGGCATACAGAGAATGATGCTTCATACAAAAGTGAATGCGGGGAGAAGTGAAGAATGGGACCAAAGACACAAGCCTGGGAGAAAGCTTGCACGCGGCCGGGAAAAATTCTGGAGTCGGTTTCTAAGACTTGGTAATCAATACAGAGGCATAGGCGGCTACGCCTTCCTGCCGGCCCACAAAGCCCAGCTTCTCGGTGGTGGTAGCCTTGATGGAAATGTCTTCGGCCGGAATGCCCATTACCTCCGCCAGCACGCGCTGCATTTCTGCAATGTGTGGGTTCACCTTGGGCTGCTCCAGGCACACCGTAGAGTCGATGTTGCTGACCTGGTAGTTGTTTTCGCGCAACAGGCGCATGACCTCGGCCAGCAGGCGCTTGCTGTCAATGCCTTTGTATTGCGGGTCGGTATCGGGGAAATGGTAGCCAATGTCGCGCAGGTTGGCAGCGCCCAGCAGCGCATCGCAGATAACGTGGATGAGCACATCCGCATCGGAGTGGCCCAGTGCCCCGTGAGTATGCGGAATCTGGATGCCGCCGAGCCAGAAGGGGAGGCCCTCGCGGAGTTGATGAACGTCGTACCCGAAGCCGGTGCGAATTTTCATAAAAACAGGGAAGAAGAAAATATGGGAAGCCAAGGTACAACGGCCGACGCGTTTTTGCGGTCTGGCAGCCCAAGGAATGGTCCTGGAGGAAAAACTACCCAAAAAATGGCGGGGCGCTAAAGTAAATGGCGGGGTGGTGCGTCAGAAATAAAACAGGCGACATACGGCGGTTAAAGACATAGAAAAAAATTAATGGAAACTATGAAGCCATACAAAGTTTCCATTGTACCTTTGCTCCCGAAATGGAAATCAAAGACCGGATTTTAGTAGGAGCAGTGGAGATGTTTATGCGGAATGGCATCCGCAGTGTATCGATGGACGACATAGCTAGTCGTCTGGGCATGTCCAAGAAGACGCTCTACAAGTGGTTTGAAAACAAAGACCAGATTGTGCTGGCCGTGATGCAGCAACACCTTCAAAAAGAAGAGGTAGACTGCGAAATGGCGTTTGCGAAAGGTGCTAACGCGCTGGAAGCCATGTTCAATATGATTGATTGGCACCGGGATATGCTGGCCAACATCCACCCCGGTATTTTTCACGACTTACAGAAGTATTATCCCCAGGCCTGGCAACTGTTTGATCAGCACAAAAACACCTTTATCCTGGCCAAAATAGCGGCCAATATCCACCGCGGGATGGATGAGGGACTGTACCGTCCGGACCTGGATGTAGAGGTGCTGTCCCGCCTGCACCTGGCCGAAATCGAGCTGATGTTTAACAACGTGGTGTTTCCGCCCAAGCAATTTGGCCTGCAGCGCGTGAACTCAGCCATGATTGAGCACTTTCTCATTGGCCTTTCCACGCTGAAAGGCCACCAATTCATTAATGAATACCGTCAGGCGACGGAAGCATAGGCTTCCCTTACTCTATCATATGAAAAACACGCTTCGCTTTTTGTTGCTGCTTGCGGTGCTGGGTTTTCTGGGGCTGCACCAGCTGCTGGCCCAGACGCCCTCCACAGGGCAAGCAGTTGCCTCCGCTTCCCCCATGCCCCTGACGCTGCAGCAGGCCATCGACTACGCCCTGCAGAACAAGTCTACGCTGCAGTCTACCCGCCTGAATGAGCAGGTAGCCAAGGCCCGCGTGGGCGAAATCCGCTCGGCAGGCCTGCCCCAGATCAATGGCGCAGCCGGAGTTACAGACAACTTTAAGCTGCAGAAGTCCTTGGTTGACTTCTCCCGCTTTGGTGGCGCCCCCCTTTCGGGTACTACGCTTACCCAGGAAGATATTGTAAAGGCCCAAAGCGGCCCGGTGGTGCTGCAGCCCAAGTACGGGGAGGCACCCCAAACCGGCCCTACGCCACTGGCTTTTGGCCTGCAGTATGCTGGTAATGCCGCCATTTCCGCTTCGCAGCTGCTGTTTGATGGCTCGTATCTGTTGGGCCTGAAGGCGGCCAGCGTGTACGAGAAACTCTCCGTGAAACAGACCAAGCAAAGCGAAATTGACGTAGTAGAGCAGGTCAGCAAGGCCTACTACAGCACGCTGGTAGCCCGGGAGCGGCTGAAGCTTCTGGCCCGCAACGTGAATCGTCTGGACACCTTATTATACCAGACCACCCAAACCTATAAAGAAGGGTTTGTGGAGAAGCTGGACGTGCAGCGCCTGCAGGTGCAGTCCAACAACCTGAAAATTGAGCAGCAGAAAGCACAGCGGTTGGTGGACCTAAGCGTGGACCTGCTGCGCTTTCAGATGGGCCTGGACCAGCGCCAGCCCATTGTGCTGGCTGATTCTCTGGGCGCCGCCATTACGGAAGCCCAAACCAGCGTACAAACGGGTAGTGAGTTTAACTATAGCAACCGCATTGAGTATTCCGTCCTGGAAACCCAGCGCGACTTAGCCGTGCTGGACGTGCGCAACCGCCGCTCGGGCTATTTGCCTAAGCTGAGTCTGAACGCAGCCTATGGCGTCACTGGCTCCGATCCGACCTTTGGTGGCCTTATGGAGTTCCGTGGCCCCGACTCCCGCAACGACGCTGGCTATATCAACCAGAACTGGTTTGGCTTCGGCAATGTGGGGCTGCAGCTGCAGGTGCCCGTGTTCGATGGCTTCCGCAAGAAATACTCTATCCAGCAGGCCAAGCTGGCCCTGGAGCAGGTAAACAAAGGCTTCACCACACTGCAGCAGGGCATTGACCTGCAGCGCCAGCAGGGCGAAACCACCCTGCAGAACTCTCTGGACGTGCTGAATAACCAGAAAGCCAACCTGGATCTGGCCACCGAAGTGGCCCGCGTTTCCAAAATCAAATTCCAGGAGGGCGTAGGCTCTAACCTGGAAGTGATTACCGCTGAAACCGACCTCCGCCAGGCTCAGACCAATTACTACGCGGCCCTCTACGATGTACTGGTGGCTAAAGTAGACTACGCCAAAGCCAACGGTAGCCTCTATCAGGCCCAGAAATAAGCAGCCGCTGGCACCCACTATAAACTCCCGTCCTCTGATGAAAGCGAACCGCTTTTCCCTCATGAACTTTACCAATACTACTTCGGCGGCCGTCCTGGCCCTCGCCCTGCTGGCTTCTTCCTGCGGCGGCAAAAAAGACCCCGCGGCTGAGCTGGCCGAACTGAAAAAAGAGCAAGCCGCCAACGCCGCCAAAATTGCTGATCTGGAAGCCAAAACCGGTAAGCCCGCCGTGGCTACCATTCAGGCTACGCCCGTATCGGTTATCAACGTAAAACCTGAAAGCTTCAAAAGCTACCTGGAAGTACAGGGTCGGGTAGATTTTGATGAAAATGCCAACGTGTCGCCCCGCGTACCGGCCATGATTACCAACATCCGCGTGCAGCGCGGCGACCGGGTAAGCAAAGGTCAGGTACTGGCCACCCAGGATGCCGCTGTACTGGAATCCGGCATTGCCGAGCTGCGTACCCGCCTGGACCTGGCCCGCACGGTATATCAGAAGCAGGAGCGTCTCTGGAAACAGCAGATTGGCACCGAAATTCAGTACCTGCAAGCCAAGAATAACTATGATGCCCTGCAGCGCAGCCTGGCTACCCAGCAGCGCCAGCGCGCTATGTACAACGTAGTGGCCCCCTTCAGCGGTACCGTAGATGAGGTGCCCGCCAAAGTAGGTGAGATGGGCAACCCCGGCGTGCCGGTGGTGCGCCTGGTAAGCAGCAGCGGCGGCAAGATTGTAGCTGATGTCTCAGAAGCTTATGCCAGCCGCATCAAGGCCGGTGACCAGGCCCTGGTCACCATTCCGGACCTCGGCAACGAAGAAATTACCTCCACCGTGCGCACGGTGAGCCGCACCATTAACCCCACCAGCCGCACGTTTGCGGTAGAGCTGCGGGCTGTGGGCAGCAAAGCCGCTCAGCTACGCCCCAACATGGTAGCCACGGTGCGCATCCAGAACTACGCGCAAAGTAACGCCACCGTGCTGCCCGTTGATCTGGTGCAGAAGGACGAACAAAACAGCTACGTGCTGGTAGTGGAGCAGAAAGGCAATCAGAAAGTGGCGGCCAAGCGCATTATCCAGACCGGGAACACCTACAACGGGAAAGTAGAAATCACCAGCGGCCTGAAAGCCAATGATCAGGTGATTTCGGCCGGGTATCAGAATCTGAACGAAGGACAGACGGTTAGTCTATAAAGAAATATCACTCCTGGCCCCAGTTGAGCCGGTGAGTATCGTCCACCCCGCAAAGACCATATTATGCAGGACGTTGAAAAAGAGTTTGGACCCACCAGTTGGTCCATCAATAACAAAACCAGTATTTACATCATCACGGTGATACTCTGTATCGCGGGTATCTTCGCCTACATCAAGCTGGGCAAGGAGAAATTCCCCGATATCGTAATTCCTCGCATCATCGTGGCCACGGTGTATCCCGGTACCTCGCCCACGGACATCGAGAACCTGGTCACGCGCCAGCTTGAGAAGGAAATCAAGAGCGTGAACGGGGTGAAGAAGATCAGCTCTACTTCTAACCAGGACTATTGCATCGTGGACGTGGAGTTCGACTCGGGCGTGGACGTGCAGTATGCCAAGCAGCTTATCAAGGACGCCGTGGACAAGGCCAGCAGTGACCTGCCCAACGACCTGCCCACGCCACCCACCGTGCAGGAGATTAACCTCTCCGAGCTGCCTATCATGAACATCAACCTGGCCGGCAACCTGCCCGTGAGCCAGCTGAAAAAGTACGCCGACGACTTCCAGGATAAGATTGAGGCCCTGCCCGAAATTACCCGTGTAGACATCATTGGTGCCCTGGAGCAGCAGGTAAACGTGGACGTGGACCTGAACAAGCTGCGCGCCTCGCGCCTGGGCTTCTCGGATATCCAGCGCGCCATTGCCAGCGAGAACATCACCATTTCCGGGGGCTCTATTGATGTAGGCAACCAGAAGCGCGCCGTGCGCGTGGCCGGTCAGTACACCAAGGCTTCCGATATTGCTGATATTCAGGTGAAAAACCTGAACGGCGCCGCCGTGCGTCTCGGCGACATTGCCACCGTGGAAGATGCTTTCAAGGACCGCGAAAGCTACGCCCGCCTCGACGGCAAGCCCAGCATCAGCCTGAACGTAGTAAAGCGCCAGGGCGAAAACCTGATTGATGCCTCCGACAAGATCAAGCAGATCATTGAAGAGTCGAAAGCCAGCCTCCCCAAGGAACTGACCATCACCGTAACCGGTGACACTTCCAACGACACCCGCGTTACCCTCCACGACCTGATCAACACCATCATCATTGGCTTCCTGCTGGTAACGCTGATTCTGATGTTCTTCATGGGTACCACCAACGCCTTGTTCGTGGGCCTCTCGGTGCCGATTTCTATGTTCCTGGCGTTCCTGCTCATCCCCATCTTCGGCTTCTCGCTGAACATGATTGTGCTGTTCGCCTTCCTGCTGGCCCTGGGTATTGTAGTGGATGATGCCATTGTGGTCATCGAAAACACTCACCGCCTGCTGCACGAGCACCCGAACCTGGATACGCCCCGTGCGGCCAAGTTTGCGGCCGGTGAGGTATTCGTGCCCGTACTGGCTGGTACCCTGACTACAGTTGCGCCCTTCGTGCCGCTGCTGTTCTGGCCTGGCATTGTGGGCTCGTTCATGTATTACCTGCCCGTTACCCTGATTCTTACGCTGATGTCATCGTTGGTAGTAGCCTTCATCATGAACCCGGTATTTGCCGTGAGTTTTATGGAGCGCGAAAACCACCACGCGGAGGACAATCAGCCAAAGATGAGCCGGAATTTTCTGCTGGCTATGGGTGGACTGGCGCTGGTAGCAGTGCTGGGCTACTCATTTGGCTCATCCTTCGTTGGTAACCTGACGCTGACAATTATCCTTTTCATCTTCCTCAACAAATTTGTATTTGTGAAGATGATTGCCTGGTTCCAGACCCGGGCGCTGCCGCGCTTCCAGAATGGCTATGCCAGTCTGGTGCGGTGGGCCATTGGTCACCCGGTGCCGGCGCAGGATTCTTCATTTTTAAGTAGGTTCATAGCCTTCTGGCAAACCTTCGGGCGCCCAATTGGCATCATGGTGGGCATGGTGTTGCTGTTCTTCCTGTCTATTATGGCAGTCCGCATCCGCCAGCCCAAAGTAGCCTTCTTCCCGAAGGGTGACCCCAAGTTTGTGTATACCTACCTGAAAATGCCGGTAGGCACCCGCGTGGAGATTACCGACTCGGTAACCAAAGTGCTGGAAAACCGCATTTACGGCGTTATTGGTCGCAACAACCCGGACGTGGAATCGGTGATTACCAACGTGGCTATCGGGGCCGGTGACCCGGGCGAAGCTACCGCCTCCGGCGTGTCGCAGTCGCACCTGGGCAAAGTGGGTGTGGCTTTCAAAGAGCTCAGCGAGCGAAAAGGACCCGCCACCAGCACTTACATGGATAAAATCCGGGAAGTGGTAAAAGGCATTCCCGGCGCTGAGGTAGCGGTAGATCAGGAAGCCAGCGGCCCACCTACAGGTAAGGAAATTGCCATTGAAGTAGCCGGCGACGACTACGTGAAGCTGGCTGCGCTGTCAAAGGAAGTGATTCGCTATATCAACGCGAAGAACATTGGCGGTGTGGAGCAGCTGCGCTCCAACCTGGAAGACCGAAACCCGGAAATTGCCGTGAACATCGACCGGACCCGCGCCAACCGAGAAGGCATCAGCACCGCCCAGATTGGCATGGAAGTGCGAACGTCTATCTACGGCACGGAAGCCAGCAAATTCAAGACGCCGGATGATGAGTACCCTATTCAGGTGCGCTATGCCAAGCCATACCGCGAGGACGTGAATGCCATTGTGAATGCGCCGCTCACGTTCCGCGACGCCACTGGCCAGGTGCGCCAGGTGCCCATCAGCGCGGTAGCTGATGTCACCTACGGCACCACCTATGGCGGCATCAAGCGCAAAGACGTGAAGCGCGTGATTACCATTTCCTCTAACGTGCTGAACGGCTTTACCGGCCCGGATGTGGTAGCCAACATTCAGCAAGCGCTGAAGGCCTTCCCCACGCCGCCCGGCTACACAATTAAGATGGGTGGCGCGCAGGAAAATCAGAAAGAAACCTCAGACTTCCTGCCCTTGGCCGGTCTGGGTGCCATTGGTCTTATCTTCCTGATTCTGGTAACACAGTTCAACTCCTTCAGCAAGCCGCTCATTATTCTCACGGAAGTAATCTTCTCCATCATCGGGGTGCTGCTGGGCCTGGCCATTACGGGCATGAATATCAGTATTGTGATGACGGGTGTGGGCATCATTGCCCTGGCCGGTATTGTGGTGAAAAACGGCATTCTGCTGGTAGAATTCACCGACATGCTCCGTACCCAGGGAATGCCCCTGCGCGAGGCCATCATCCTGGCCGGTCGGACGCGTCTGAACCCGGTTATCCTGACGGCCACGGCCGCCATTCTGGGTCTGATTCCGCTGGCTATTGGCCTGAATATTGACTTCTACGAGCTGTTCAACTCCGGCAACCCGCACTTCTTCATCGGTGGTGAATCAGTGGTGTTCTGGGGGCCGCTGGCCTGGACTATCATTTTCGGGTTGTCGTTTGCAACTATCATTACCCTGGTGGTAGTCCCGGTTATGTATCTGCTCAATGAAAAAATCCGCGAAAAGGTAACCGGCCGGCCGGCAGACGGCCCCGGCGCTGTAGAAAGCGCTGATGCCGAAGAAATTGAGGCGGCTACTCCACCGGTATTCGCCAACTACTAACTCTCTAGTTTTCTGAACGTCGTCCCCTTATGATTGCCTCGACGAACCCTTCCTCCCGTGCCATTGCTCAGCAAGTGGTGCGCATCATTAGCAAGCGCAAAGCCATTAAACCTTCGCGCCTGCGTATTTCCAGCAACCTCAGCCGCGAACTGGGCTTCGATACCGTGGATGTCGTAGACATCATTCTGGAACTGGAGCGTAGCTTCCATATCATTATCCCAGATGAGGTGCCTATCAGCACCGTAGGAGATTTTGTGAACTACGTAGCCACCCATACGCCCGAAGCCGCGGCTTAGCAGCTGCCCGGAGGCAATAAAAAAAGCCCGACACCATTTGGTGCCGGGCTTTTTTGTGTCTTGTTATGAAAGGCTAACGGACGTTGCCGCCAGTGTCGCCATTGGCATTAGAGGAAGTGTTTGGTTCCCGGCTGCTGTCGGTGGTATTGGCCGCAATATCAGCGTGCGGCTTAGCAGCGGTTTGAGCGGGGCTTTTCTCCGTATACACTGGGTCGACACCCGCTTTCTTGGCTGATTCAGCTTCAGGCGTAGCGGAGGCATTTGCTTTAGCAGGAGCCGTTTGCTCGGGGCGCTGCTCCGTGGCGTTTACATGCGTAGCAGTTGCGGAAGCAGAAGGGCTGGAGACTACGACAGCCTGGGTCCTTTCCCATTCCTCAAACTTGTCCATCTCATCTTTCAGGGTAGAGGTAAACCAGGCGACCAGGGCTACGTCGTCTAGCAGTCCCAGCACCGGAATAAAATCAGGAATCAGATCAATGGGGCTCAGGAAATACAGCAGCACAGCTACCGCCGCCACAATAGTAGGTGTGGGCAGACCTTTGTACTCACCGCTGGCTGCGGCACGCACCAGCCGGAACATCCGCTGCAGCCCTTCCCAGGCCTCGTGCGCCAGGGTACCTACGTCTTTTTTGTCGCTGGCTTTCTGGTAAGCATCATTCAGTAATTGCTTGATGCGGGTAGGTTTCTGAACGTATTCTTCGGCCGTGCGAAGGGCCCGTTTAAAAAAGGGTGAGGAGCTTACCTGTTCGCCTTTGGGAGGTTGAGTATCCATGGAAAAGAAAGGTTGGAATGTGAAGGGAGGGCTCGGAATGAAGCCAGGAGGATATTCTATACTGCGCGGGCCCAAAAATAGTTGGCCTGCGCACTTCCGGCTACCGGAGGCATAAAAAACCACTGCTCTGCCTGGAGTACAGGCAGGGCAGTGGCGAAAAGGAAAAGCAGGTAAGCTTAATTCTGGGCTACGCGACCAGCTGCATAAAAATTGCGGTGATAATAGGCCTGGTTCAGGGAGCTAACCATGACGCCACCGTTGGTAGCGGAATGGGCAAACTTGCCATCCTTCAGGTAAATACCTACGTGGTAGATGGGCTGGCCCGGGCCACGGCGGAAGAATACCAGGTCACCGGTCTGCATTTCGTCTTTGCCTACGCGCTTCACGTTCTGAAACATGGAGCGGGAGCTGCGCTGCAGCGTTACGCCGTAAACTTCTTTAAATACGCGGGTTACAAAGCCGGAGCAGTCGGTGCCACGCTTGGTGTTGCTGCCAAAGCGGTAAGGAGTGCCCATCCAATCGGCTACGGTACGGAGGAGGTCTTTATCCTCGGTGTAACTCAGCTTCACGCCCAAGGCGCTGGAGTAGTGCTGATACAGGACGGAGTCCCGGTAGGAGGCCCGGTCGTTAGCGGCTTCATCAGAGCCGCTAATCAGAAATTCGGGGAAGAGAGAGGCTTCAGCTACTACCGGCGCGCCGGCAGCAGTAACGGGTGCTTTCTCGAAGAAAAAGGATAGAGCCAGAGAGGCAGCGGCGAGGCAATACAGTATTCTGTTTTTCATTGTCCGTCGTGTGGTGGCAGAATCGTTTTGGTGGGTCGGCCCAGCCAGGGCCTTAGCATACTCCTTCGTTACTCAATAACCAGGTGTGAAGCAGCTGTAAAAAAGGTTGAAAAAAGAGGTAAGCCAGAGAAAAGTCAGCCTTTGCTGAAATACCCTGTTGAGTAAAACTAGGCACAGCAAGGGAGTGTATCCAAGCTAAATCCTGGAAAAAAATCAAAATACATGGTTAAGTACAATGCATAAAAAGAATGATCCAGACTGACTATGCAACTTCCTGCAAACCCGCCCCGTATATTCCGGCCGTTTCTGGTAGCCATGAGTACGCCGCGCATTTTAGAAAACTCACCCTTTGCCCGCATTGCCCGGCTGGTGCTTCGCTCCCAAAGTGTGGCGATGGTGCTGGGCAATACCGTGCACCTTAGTGGTGCCCGCCGGGAGGAGTTTTTGCAGGATCCTTACTGGGTGGCGCATGAGATGTGCCACATCCGCCAGTTTCGGGAACATGGCTTTGTCGGCTTCCTGTGGAAGTATTTAATAGAGTCGATGCGGGTGGGGTATTATGCTAACCGCTTTGAGGCAGAGGCCCGGCAGGCCGGGCGCGATGAGGCGCACTTATACGCGGCTGGCCGTCCCTTGCCCGACCCTGCGCAGATGCACCGGGGAGCCCGCGCCCCAGGTCCGGATAGTTTGCCCTCTTAAATTTTCCGGCTCGCAATAGGCCTGCTGCAGCAGTCGGCGGTCCGGTAAAAATGGCGGCTACACCGCCGCCTTTTTGCACGCCTTTTCAGCTTCTTTTTGTGCTATTGCCGATGTACAGATTCATGGCAAAAGCGGGGGAAAGTTGTAACCTCTAAGTCATTACTTACGAATAGAGAGGTAGCCCGGCCCGCCTGCCGGTGCAGGTTAATGTACTTCTAATTCTACATATGCCTTATGGAAAACACCCCCAAGAATCCCTCATCTTCGTCAGCCGGTTCGGCTGCTAATAAATCTTCCCAGTCTTCTGCATCAGGCGTAAATCGTCAGAATTCGCCTGCAGCCGGTGCTTCCGGTGACATTTCTTCCCGCTCGGATCAGTCTTCTATCGGGGGTGCCCAGAGCACCAGCCAGGGTAGCGAAACGCGCAGCCAGAGCCAGTCTTCTGTTTCCGGCCGTCAGAACCAGTCGGGCAGCAGCTCACAGCAGCGCAGCAACAGTTCTAACGAAGATTCTTCGCGCAATTCCTGGATGGGCCAAGCCAATCTGCGTGACACTGTAAACCAACTGCCCCAGTCTATTAAGGATATCGGCTCAAAAGCCGCTGAGCAATTTAACAAGCTGAGCACCACGCAAAAAGTAGTAGGCGGTGCGTTGTTACTGGGTGGTATTAGCTACCTGGCGTCGCGCTCTTCGGGCTCCCGCATTAGTAATGTGACGGACTCAGCTTCACGCCGCGCCCGTGACTATCGTTCCGGCAATATTCCACGCACGGAGTCTTCGTACCGTTCCGATTGGAATAAGCCTTCGTCTTCTTATTCCTCTTCGTCAACTTCGGAAACCAACCGCTCGTTCCGTAAGCCTAGCAGCGAAACCGACACGCGGTTTGGTTCTTCCTCTGACTATGACAATGTGCTGTAAGGCCCCTGTAAAACAGTAATGCAACCGGCCGGGTAGATTTCTACCTGGCCGGATTTGTGTTGGTGCATAAAGCCAAGAACGAAAAAGCCCCCGTATGCCTGAAGGCATACGGGGGCTTTTTGCTGGAGCCTTCTACGGGACTCGAACCTGCGACCTGCTCATTACGAATGAGCTGCTCTACCAACTGAGCTAAGAAGGCATTTCCCTGCTGCTAATTGCCGCTAGGGGCAGCAAAGATAAAGAGCCTGTCAGACAATGCGCAACCCGCTGCGCAAAATTTTAGCAGACCGGTAGCTAACCCCATGGAGAAAAGCGGCGTTGAAACAAACCTTAGGTAACTACAACACGCACTTACTATGAATTTCACCTCGGTTACCCAGTCTTTAGGAAGCGGCCTGGTCGGTGCGCTGGTACTTAATACCCTGCATGAAACGGTGCGCCACTTGCGCCCCGCCGATGCCCCGCGCATGGATATTCTGGGCGAGCGGGCCCTGCGGAAGCTTTTATATAAGGCCGATGCTCCGCAACCCGATAAAAAGACGGCGTACAGGCTGACCCTGTCGGGAGACGTCCTGAGCAATGGGCTGTATTATAGCTTGGTTGGTACGGGGCCGCATGTGTGGTGGCGTGGGGCGGCCCTGGGCTTGGCAGCCGGCGTAGGCGGGGTACTATTGCCTGGGCCGTTGGGTCTGGGAGAGGCGCCCAGTAACCGCACTCCCCAAACCCAGGTCATGACCATAGCGTGGTACCTCATCGGTGGTTTGGCTACCGCAGCGGCCTCCCGGCTGTGGAGCCTGGCCCGGCAGTAGTAGGGGAGGAGCTGTTTAGAAAGAAGGACAAGGTTTCCCGGCTTTCCGGCATCTTTGTGGCCGCAATGAAACAACTCCGCAAACTTCTGGTGCAGGCGCTCGGCTTTGAGCGGTATATCCGTCTGGTAAGCCGCATATACCTGCGCCTGGTAGGTGCAGGTTGGGGCAAGCAGAAGTATCCGGAGCTGTTTTTCCTCTCAAAGATTGTGCAGCCGGGCTTTGTGTGTGTGGATATTGGCGCTAACCTAGGCTATTATTCCGTAGCGCTTTCGCGCTTGGCGGGGCCACAGGGACGGGTGCTAGCCGTAGAACCTATTCCGCTGTTTCAGCAAATCTGGCAGGATAATGTGCGCCTAAGCGGCTACAACAACCTCACCTTGTTGCCTTACGCGTTAGGAGGCGAAAACACCACCGTGCAAATGGGCACCCCGGAGCGCGAAGGCCTGCTGCACCACGGCATGACCAAGGTAGCGGCCAGCAATACCCAGGAAAACTACGCCCGCACCTACGAGGTACCCATGCGGGTGCCAGATGAACTGTTTGCCGATCTGCCCCGGCTGGATTTTGTGAAGTGCGACGTAGAAGGCTTCGAGTATGAAGTATTTCGCCACATGCAGCACACGCTCCGCCGTTTCCGACCACTTATTCAAACGGAGCTGAATGGCCTCGAAAACCGCCGGCAGGTAACGGCTCTGCTGGAAAAGCTGGGCTACAAACCATTTGTTCTGTCTGAGCGTTCAGACCTTGTTCCGTGCAGCCCGGCCCAGCTGGCAAGTGTTGTAACGGCCGATTTTTACTTTCAACCCACCAACCCTGCCGCATAGGCGGCTTCCTGATGGTCAAGTTCCTGCTTACTCTTCTTATTATTTCTTTGATTGTCCGCTTTGTAGTGCCGGTGGTGCTGCGGTTGGTACTGGGCCGGGTAGTGCAAAAACAGGCCCGCCGCTATAGCCAGCAGTTTGGTGGGCAGGTCCCATTTGAAGCTCCCTTTAATCAGCCCGAGCCCAACCATTCCACCGCTACCGGTGATGTGCGTGTGGACTATGTGCCACCTAAGCCCGCCGAAAAGCCGCAGGAATTTAAAGGCGGCGAATACGTTGACTTTGAGGAAGTGAAATAAGCCGGGCTGCTTTCCGCTAAAGCAGTCTGTGTTCCAAAAACAAATCAACCCTTCTGCCGCCCTGGTAGAAGGGTTTTTTCATGCGAGAAGGGCTATAAGGCAAGGCCGGGATTCTGAAATTGTACTGCCAGAAATGAAATAATCAGGCTACCTTGGGGCTGCTTTCCCGGTCTGTTTACCGGCAAAGCAGGTTTTTAGCTTTCTTTTTTCGCCGAATGACAACCGTTACCTCCGGCCCCGTGCCGCTGTGGCGCCGGGTGCTGCCGCACCTGCTGGCCGTCGTATTTTTCCTGGTGCTGGTCGCCGTATATTTCTCGCCTATCCTCTTCGACGGGAAAACTCTGTCCCAGCATGATATTGTGCAGTTTAACGGTGGGGCACACGAAGCAGCCCAATACCGCGAGGTAACCGGCAAGGAAGCACTCTGGACGAACTCCATGTTCTCCGGCATGCCTACCTACCTCATCAGTACTCGCTTTCCTGGCGACCTGTCCCTCTATCTACATCAGCTGTTTACTCTGCACCTGCCGGCTGTAGTGGCTAACCTGTTTCTGGCGCTGCTGTGCGGCTACGTGCTGTTTATTGCGCTGGGCGTGCGGCCGTTGCTGGCTACCGTGGGCGCTATTGCCCTGGGTTTTACCAGCTACAACCTTATTATTCTGGCGGCGGGGCACAATACTAAATCACTGGCCCTGGCCTATGCGCCGCTGGTACTGGCTGGTTTGCTGGTCACGTACCGACGGAACAAGCTACTGGGCACGGCCCTGTTTGCGCTGGGCCTGGCCATGAACCTGCGCTCCAATCACCTGCAGATTACCTATTACCTGCTGCTGATGGTACTGGTATTTGGGATAGTAGAGCTGATTTTTGCCGTTCGCAACAATCGTCTGCCCGATTTCCTGTCCCGCACCGCGCTACTGGCTGTGGCTGCGCTGCTGGCAGTAGGCGTCAGCTTCGGCCGTTTGTATACCACGCTGGAGTACGGCAAGTATAGCATCCGGGGCCGCTCTGAGCTAACCACTCCGCCGCCTTCAGCCCCTGGCCAGGCTCCTGCCGCTAGGGAAGAAGGTGCCGGCTCCGGTCTGGACCGGGACTATGCGTTTGGCTGGAGCTACGGCGTGGGCGAGACCATTACGCTGCTCGTGCCTAACTACTATGGTGGTGCTTCGCAGGGCAAGCTGAGCGAGTCCTCGGAAACGGCTAAGGCACTGAGTGCACTGGGCGTGCCGCCCATGCAGTTGAAGGATTACCTGGCACAGCTGCCCCTGTACTGGGGTGCTCAGCCCAGCACCAGTGGCCCGGTATACCTGGGCGCCGGCATTCTAATGCTGTTCTTCCTAGGCTTGTTTGTGGCCGACCGTCGCACCCGCATCTGGCTGCTGTCGGCTACTATTCTATCTATTCTGCTGGCCTGGGGCAAGAACTTTGAGGTATTCAACAACCTGATGTTCGACTATTTCCCCGGCTACAATAAATTCCGCTCCGTGAGCATGGCGCTGGTTATTGCCCAGCTGGCCGTGCCGCTGCTGGCCGTACTGGCCTTGGCCCGCGTGCTGCGTAGCCGCCCGGAAGTAGTGGCGGCTAACGGCCACCCCGCACTAACCCCCAAGCCGGTTGATACGCCCGAAACCGCCGACCTGAAGCGCAAGCTGATATATGCGGTAGGCATCACGGCGGGTATCTGCGTGCTGGCCTTCCTGTTTGGCCTGGGGGCTGATTTCGCTTCGCCCATCGACAGCATGCTGCAGCAGCAGGGTTTCCCGCTGGATGCCCTGCGCCAGGACCGCGCCAGCCTGATGCATACGGATATCTTCCGCTCCCTGGTGTTTATTCTGCTAACGGCCGGCATGCTGTGGTTCTACCTGCAGCGCAAACTCTCCGCTACAATGACCGTGGCTCTGGTGGGCGTACTCACGCTGGTGGATCTGTGGAGCGTAGACAAGCGCTACCTCAACGATAACAACTTCCAGCGCGAAACCGTGGCCCAGCAGTTTGTGCCTACCGTAGCCGACCAGATTATCCTGCAGGATAAAGACCTGAGCTACCGGGTACTGAATGCAGATAACCCCTTCAACGAAGCCAATACTTCGTATTTCCACAAGAGCCTGGGTGGCTACCACGGTGCCAAGCTGCGCCGCTACCAGGATTTGATTGAGCGGCAGATTTCAACCAAAAACCCGCAGGTGCTGGGCATGCTGAACATGCGCTACCTCATCACTGGCGACCAAAAGACGCCGGTGCAGCGCAACCCCGGCGCGCTAGGCAATGCCTGGTTTGTGCGGGACATTGAGAAAGTGCAGAACCCCGATCAGGAAATCAACGCCCTCAGCACCACCAATCTGGCTACCACAGCTGTTGTGGATGTTTCAAAGTTCCCCGTCAGCAAAACCAGCTATTCTACAGAAGGCTCTACTATTCGCCTCAGCAATTACGCGCCCGATGCCCTGCGCTATGAGGCTAATGCTGCCCAGGATGGCTTTGTGGTGTTCTCAGAAATCTATTACAAGGATGGCTGGAATGCCTACATCGATGGCAAGCTGGTTCCCCACATGCGCGCCAACTACGTGCTGCGGGCGCTGCCCATGCCCGCTGGCAAGCATATCATCGACTTTAAGTTTGAGCCAACGTCCTATAAGATGGGCAACACGGTGTCGCTCATCTCCTCAGTTATTCTGATTCTGGCTATGGTAGCTGCCTTGGTGTATGCCTTGCGCCAGAAGCCGGAGCCGGTAGTAGAAGAGCAAGAAAAGCTGGTGGCCTAGTTAGTGCCCTGAGTGCTTGCTGACCCCGCTTTCGGCCTTCATCCGCCAGAAGCGGGGTCAGTTGTTTTAGGTGCATAAAGAATGGTGGTTTAAGTATGAAATGGGAAGCCGGGCAGGCACTGGTCTTGCAGGAATTGCACGAGCCTATGGCGCAGGAGCGGGGGGTGCGGCTGCTATTGCTGCGTGATGACCTGACGCACCCCATCCTGCCCGGCAATAAGTGGCGCAAGCTCAAATACAACCTCCTGGAAGCCCGACGGCTGGGGCATCATACGCTGCTCACCTTTGGGGGTGCTTATTCTAACCATCTGGCTGCCGTGGCGGCCGCCGGTAAGCTAACTGGCTTGCACACCATTGGTGTAGTGCGCGGCGAAGAGTTGGGAAATGGCCCTGCCAATGCCCTAAACCCCACGCTGGACCAGGCTGTAGCCGATGGCATGCAGCTTTTGTACCTGGACCGCGCCACGTACCGGCGCAAACAGGAGCCCGCCGTGCTGGCCAACCTCCTCCAACAAACCGGCCCGGCCTATATCATTCCCGAAGGAGGCTCCAATGCCCTGGCGCTACCCGGTTGTGCCGAGTTGGTCACGGAACTGCGCAGCCAGACGGCATTCGACTACCTCTGCGTAGCCTGCGGTACCGGGGGCACGCTGGCAGGCCTGCTCACAGGCTTGCACGGCACAGAGGAGGCGGTAGGTGTAGCGGCTCTAAAAGGAGGAGAGTTTCTACGAGCAGAAATAGATGCGCTAACGCAAGCCACTACCGGGCAGATTTTTGCCAACTACGATTTGCAGACAGCTTACCATGCTGGTGGCTATGCCCGTTTCTCGCCTGAACTGCTAGCGTTTATTCAAGGATTCCAGGAGCGGCATGGGGTATTGCTTGACCCACTTTACACGGGCAAGCTGCTCTGGGGAGTACTGGACCTGCTGACGAAGGGCTATTTTGCGCCGGGCAGCACCGTGGTAGCTATTCATACCGGTGGGCTGCAGGGGTGGGCCGGCTTCCGGCAGCGTTTCGGGAACCGGAGCGGCTGGTGGCCCGAGGAGAGTAGTTTCTCGCTATAGTCAGCAAATGGCCACGATATAGCGTATAGCTAGCTGAGGTAACCCACGTTATTAAGCTCTACCACCTTACTCACTGTCTTTATCAGTAAAAAATACCCGTTTCTCACATGCCCATAGCCCGTCTATTACGTCAGCTACTGCCACTTGCGTTTCTCCTCGTGTTGGGGTGGTTTCTGTGGAAGAAGGTAGAGCCGGCCCTGACGGGTTTTGACCCCTTGCGGGCCGACCCGCGCATCACCGTAACCCATAACACGGTGCTGCAAAAAGTGGAAAACCTGGGCCGATTGGAGTTGGTGCGCTACCGCTTCAAAGATGTAGTGGAGTATAAGAAAAGCACCTACCGCTTCCTGCCCGATGCTAAAGTGGCCCTTATTGTAGCCGGTGATGCCGTGGGCTGTCTGGATTTACGCAAGGTTCGCCCCCAGGACGTGGTTTTTGAAGGTGACTCGGTGGTGCGGGTGGCACTGCCCCCGGCCGAGTTGTGTACCTGGCAGGTAGACCACAGTGCCAGCAAGGTATATAGTGTAGAAAATGGTTTTTTTCAGGATGCCGAGCTGGTAGATGAAGGCTACCGCTACGCCGAGAAAAACGTGCGCCGTGCCGCCCTGCAATCCGGCATTCTGGCCCAGACAACGCAAAACGCGGAGCTTATTCTGCGCCCCATGCTGGAAACCATGACCGGCCGCCGCGTAGTTCTCACCCAACAAATGACTGTGCCTCGCCTGCCTAAGCGGCGGTAATCACGGAATGCAGTATTCTTGGGGATGAATTCTGCCAATAACTTCCTGCCCGAGCACCCGCACCTGCCTACCATTGTTACCAGCCGTCTGCACCTGCGCTGGCTCACCCCTGCCGATATACCGGCATTATTTACCGTTTTCTCTGATCCGGCCGTGATGCGCTACTGGAGCCGAACACCCATGACGGCAGAAGCCGAAGCGGCAGCCCTGCAGGCCCAGATTGCAGAATACTTTGCCAGCCGCAGCCTGTTCCAGTGGGGGGTGGCACGGCGCACCGATGATGTCGTCATTGGCACGTGTACGCTGTACAGCCTCAGCAGCACAAATCAGCATGCGGGTATCGGGTATGCGCTGAGCTCCGCGCACTGGCGGCAGGGCTATGGCTCGGAGGCAGTAGCGGCGCTGGTAGAATTTGCTTTTACGGAACTCAGTTTACACCGCCTGGAGGCAGATGTAGACCCACGCAACACGGCCTCCCGGCGCTGCCTGGAGCGGCTTGGGTTTCAGCAGGAAGGTTACCAGCGGGAACGGTATTACCTGTATGAAGAATGGCAGGACGCCGTATTATATGGCCTGCTGCGCTCAGAATATCGTCTGGCTTCGTCGCTAGGCTAGTCTTCCTCTCCGGGCTCTTTGCCCAGGTCGTCCATAGCCATCCGAATCAGGTCCGACTCATAGCCTTTTAGCGTGAGAAATTGCGTGAGCTTTTGCCGCCGCTTGGCCGGATGACGCTCCTTTTCCTGGGCGTCTTTCTTTTCCAGCAGGTCTACCAGGTTCTGGTAATACTCGTCGCCGTCTATTTCCTTCATGCCCGCTTTAATGCAGTACTCTGATAATCCTTTCTGCTTAAGCTCCTGCTGAATGCGGCGGCGCCCCCATTTCTTCTGGCGGAACTTGCCCCGCACAAAGCTCTTGGCATACCGCTCTTCATCCAGCAGCTTCTCGCGGCTCAGTTTGATAATAATCTCCCCGGCTTCGTCTTCATCCAGGCCGTAGTCGCGCAGCTTGGCTTCCACTTCTTTAAAGTTGCGCTCCTGATAAGCGCAGAAAGCCGCTATTTTCTGGAGTGCCTCACCGGGCGTATAACTTTTCTTTTTCGAAGACTGAAACATAGAGAGGAAAATGGGCTGGGCCAGTAGCAGGCTATAAAGTAACGATGCCAAAGGCGAAGTCGTTCGGCTGGCAGGTCATACGCACGCAACCAAGCAAGGCTGGTTTGTCTCTATCTTCACCGGGAATAAGCCTGAGTTGAGCTGGTATGCTGCGTGTTGTATTGCTGAGTATATGTTTCTTGTGGAATGCCTGCCTGGCCTACGCTGGCATTGTACGCGGCCGGGTGACGGGTCCTGATAAAGCGCCGCTAGCCTTTGCCAACGTAGCGGTGCGCGGCACTACTCAAAGCACTGGTACCAATGAACAGGGCCAGTATCAGCTACGCTTAGCTCCGGGCAGCTACGAGCTGGTATTTCAGTACGTGGGTTATCAGCCGCGCTTTGCAACGGTGCGTGTAGCGGGCGGCGACTCCACTACCACCCTTGACGTTGTTTTACAGCCCGAAAGCTATAAGCTGAACGAGGTATTAGTGCGCGCCAAAGACCGGGACCCGGCGTATGCCTTAGTGCAGCACGCCATTGAGTGGCGCCGCTACCACCGCGCCGAGGTAGCCGCGTTTTCGGCCCGCACTTATATCAAAGGGTTAGTGCGTCTGATTGATGTGCCTGGCAAAATCCTGGGCCTGTTCAAAACCGACCCCAGCCTGAAACCGGGCGTGATTTACTTATCGGAATCCGTATCGGAGCTGAGTTTCCGGCAGCCGAACGTGGTGCGGGAGCGGATGATTGCCTCCCGGGTGAGTGGAAGCAGTAAGGGATTCAGCTTCAACCGGGCCTCGGGCCGCAACTTCAATTTTTACGATAACCTGCTGAACTCCGGCTTCTCGGAGCGCGGCTTTGTTTCGCCCATTGCCCAGAATGCCATGCTGTTTTACCGCTACGAGCTGGTGGGCACCACAGAGCGCAACGGGGAGCAGATTCATAAAATCCGGGTAACGCCCCGCCACCACACCGACCCCGCCTTCACGGGCTATATCTACCTGGTAGATGGCTCCTGGCGGCTGCACAGCCTGGAGCTTTCCCTGGATCAGAATTCCGGTATTGAGTACGTGGAGACGGTGCGCATTGAGCAGCAGTTTATGCCCGCACCCGGCCGTCCCGATATCTGGGTGCTGCAGTCGCAGAAAGTAAACGTGACTGGGAAAGGTATGGGCTTTAAAGGCAGCGGCTACTTTAACGCTGTTTTTTCCAACTACCGCGTGCAGGCCACTTATCCGGCTCGTCCGCAGGAAAAAGCTGTTCCACCACCCACCACGCCGGAGGTAGCAGGACCCGTACGCCGCGAAACCGTGGCGGAAGCCAAAAAGCAGCGGCCTGACCTACGCAACCTGAAAAGTCGGGTGCGGCAACAAGTGAAAGCGGCCGAAGCCCGGCCAGAAGCGGAGGCAGGAATTGAACCGCTGGCAAAAGGAGAGGTGCTTCGGATTGAGAAAGGTGTGAATGAGCGCGACTCCACGTTCTGGGAAGAGGTGCGCCCTATTCCGCTCACAGAGGAAGAGCAGAAAGACTTCCACGTGAAAGACAGTGCTGAAGTAGTAAAGAAATCAAAGCCCTACCAGGACTCGCTGGACCGCAAACGCAACGTGCCGGATGCTACTAAGCTATTACTCACAGGCTACACGTACAGCAGTTCCTTCCGGCGGCGCACTGTGTTTGTGCAACCGGTATTCAACCTGCTGCAATACAGTACCGTGGAGGGCGTCATTATCAACCCGGAAGTGACGTACACCCAACGCTACGAAGACCGGCGGAGCTACTCGCTCACGCCCGCCTTGCGGTATGGGGTAGCGGCCAGGCTTTTCAGCCCCAGTCTGGCGGGAGCCTATACCTTCCGGCCGCTTTCCTTTACCCGGGTGGGGTTTATGGTGGGCCGCACCGTGGAGGATTTTGACCCGAACTCGCAACTCACGCCGTTCATTAACACCCAATACACGCTGCTGCGCAACCACAACTACGCCAAGTACTACCAGCGCGACGGCGGCGAGCTGAACCTGCGCCATGAGCTGGTAAACGGTTTGATGCTGCGCACCGCCTTAGGCTACGCCGACCGCCGCCAGCTTTCCAATAACAGTCGGAAAGTGCTCATCGATATTCCAGGCCGGGCCTTCACACCTAACCAGGCCGTCAGCGAGGAACTGCCGGACCCTTCTTTCGGCCGCAACCAGTCGCTCACGGTGCAGGTGGAGCTAACCTGGCAACCAGGCCAGCAGTATATCATCCGGCCCGATGGCAAGTTCAACCTCGGCTCCAAATACCCTACGCTGCGCCTGGCCTGGCGGCAAGGGCTGGCCGGCGTGCTGGGCTCCGATGTGCGCTACACACGCCTGGAGGCCGGAGTGCGTAAAGAAGCGTCCCTGGGCTTGGTAGGCGAGACGCACCTAAACATAACAGCCGGCGCCTTTCTGGGCCACCCGCAACTGTCGTTTATGGACTACCGCCATTTCTCGGGCAACCTCACAGGTTTTGCCGCCAACTTCGAGCAGTTCCAACTACTGGACTACTACCGGTTCAGCACCCGCAGCCGCTACCTGGAAGCCCACGTGAATCACCACTTCAATGGGTTTCTGCTGAACAAAGTACCGCTATTGCGGAAGCTGAAATGGCAGGAAGTGGCTTCGCTGAATTATCTGAGTACGCCCACCGTGGGCCAGTATGTAGAACTGGGCGTCGGTATTGAGCATATTTTCAAAGTGCTGCGCGTGGATGCCTACACGGCGCTCCGCTCCGGGCAGAAGCTTAGCACCGGAGTGCGCATTGGCGCCGGCTTCTAGCGATCCTGCAGCGCGGGCTGCGGCGCCTTGCGGCGGTCTGGGAGGTTATAAAGCACGACAGAAGCCAGAATAACGGCGTAGGCAATAGCCTGCGTGGTGCCGGAGGCCTCGTGGTAGTACACAAAAGCCAGCACAAAGCTCACCAGGGGGTTGATATACATCAGAATGCCCACGGTGCCGGAAGGCAGTACATTCAGCGCGTACAGGTTCAAAAACAGCGGCACTACAGTGAAGCCTACGCTAAGAATCCCGGCATAAAGGAGTAGGTGCGGGTCCTGAAAACCAGCCAACGGGTGAGCATCCAGCGGCCCGGCCAGCGGAATCAGGATTACTGCCGCCAGGCTAAGCTGCAGGGTCAGCAGAATGAGCTTATCGTAGTTGCGCAGCAGGCGTTGGGTGATGAGGTAAAAGGCATAAGTGAGAGCTACCAGGCAACTCAGTGCTACTGTGTACACGTCGCCGGCTCCCAGCACCGCGCAACTGATGGCGCTGAGGCCAATGGCTAGCCACTGCTTCAAATGCAGGGGTTCGTGCAATAGAAAAAAGCCCAGCAGTGCTGTTATAATAGGGCAAATCAGATACGCAAACGAGCCGGCTTGCACGCTTACCTGGTTGATAACATAGATAAATAGCAACCAGTTGCCAACCAGCAGCAATCCGCCCACGGCTGTCAGCGCTAGTACCCGGCGCCGCTCTCGGTGAGGCGCTTGCTGGTATTGCTGCCAGGTGGCCCGCACGGCTGGCAGGCGCAGCACGCCATTAATCAACAGCAATAGCAATAAGGACAGCACCACCCGGAAAAACAGAATCTGTCCACTGGCATAGCTGCTCAGCATGCGCAGAGGCAAAGGAAAAAATCCCCAAATCAGAAAGGCCATAAAAGCGGCCAGATGGTAGCGCGAGAGTCTCACAGAAAAGCAGTGGTTGGAGGGCGAAGGCGCAAAAATACGGCTTGTTTGGCAGGCCGTTGCGCTGCCAGCCTTTTTATCCATCGTGGGCTTGCCTGCAAACTCCCGTACCTTGGCTGCTGTTTCCTTTCTGGTATGCTGCTATTCTCCCACCTGCCCGATATTACCGGCGGTACGTTGCTGCCAACGCCCGCTGCTCCGCACCGCCCGGTGCAACATCTGTTGCTGGATAGCCGCCACGTAGGCGTTGCGGCCGGGGCGCTGTTCTTTGCCATTCGGGGCGCACAGCACAACGGCCACCGTTACCTGCCGGACCTGTATCAGCAGGGCGTGCGCCAGTTTGTGGTAGACCGCGCCGAGGAAATTCCCCAAGGGGTGGAAGCCTACCCGGAAGCCTGCTTTTTGCTGGTAGCTGATAGTATGCTGGCTCTGCAGGCGGTGGCGGCGCACCACCGTGCTCAGTTCCGCATACCCGTGGTGGGCATTACGGGCTCCAATGGCAAAACCATTGTGAAAGAATGGCTGGCGCAGATGCTGAGCCCCGATGAACTGATATGCAAAAGCCCGCGCAGCTACAACTCGCAGGTAGGCGTGCCGCTGAGCGTATGGGAGCTGAACAGCACCCACACGTTCGGCGTTTTTGAAGCCGGTATTTCCGAGCGGGGCGAGATGGAGCGGCTGGCCCGCGTAATCCAGCCCACGCTGGGTGTTTTCACTAACCTGGGCACCGCGCACGATGCCGGCTTCACCTCCGCCACCGAAAAAGCTCGGGAGAAAATGCGCCTTTTTGTCGGCGTCGATACCCTGTTCTATTGCCGCGACCATGCCCTGGTGCACGCCACCGCACAGGAAGTGCTGGACGAATCCCGCACGTTTACCTGGAGCCGGCAGCACCCGCATGAGGCCGACGTAGCCATAACAGTAGCCGAAGCCAGCGCCGACCGCACCGTAGTGCACGTGGCCCTGGACCGCCCCTTGCCCCAAGAATACACGTTCACGGTGCCCTTCGCCGATGAGCCTTCCCTGGAAAATGCGCTGCACGTTCTCACTGTGCTGCTTTGGCTGCAGGTGCCAGCCACCGAAATTCAGCACCGCCTGGATAGACTGCACCCCGTGGCCATGCGTCTGGAAATGAAGCAGGCCCTGAACGACTGCTACATTCTGGACGACACCTATAACAACGACTTAGCCGGCCTCTCGCTGGCGCTGGATGTACTGGCCCGCCAGCCGCGCCGGGGCCGCCGCAGCCTGATTTTGTCTGATTTGCTGGAATCCGGGCTGCCCGCGGCGGAACTCTATGCCCGCGTGGCTACGCAGTTGGCTACGCACGGCGTAGAGCGCCTACTGGGCGTTGGAGCTGATATCAGTGCCCATGCCTCGGCCTTTCAAGGCATTGATAAAGAGTTTTTTGCCGATACTGAAGCGTTTCTGGCGCAGGTACGGCCGGAGCAGTTCCGGCACGAGACTATCTTGGTAAAGGGCGCCCGCCGATTCGGCTTTGAGCGGATTGTGTCCGCGTTTCAGCAGAAAATCCACGGCACCGTGCTGGAGGTAAATTTTGATGCCCTCGTGCATAACCTCAACTTTTACCGCACGCGTCTGCAGCCCGGCACTAAGCTCATGGTGATGGTGAAGGCCTTTGCCTACGGGAGTGGTAGCTACGAAGTGGCTAACCTGCTGCAATTTCACCGTGCGGACTACCTTGCCGTTGCCTATACCGATGAAGGGGTGGAATTGCGAGAGCAGGGTATCAGTCTGCCGCTAATGGTGATGAACCCGTCGCCTGATAGTTTCCAGAAGATGCATCAGTACCATCTGGAGCCGGAAATCTATTCGTTTGAAGTATTGCAGCAATACCTGCAGGTAGCAGCAGAGCAGCCGCTGCCGGCCATTCATTTAAAGCTGGATACTGGTATGCGCCGCCTGGGATTTGCCGAGGAAGACATGCCCCAGCTGTGCGCCCTGCTGCGCGCCAATGCCAAGCGGTTGCGCGTAGCCAGTGCCCTCACGCACCTGGCCGGTGCCGATGAAGAGCAGCACAACAGTTTCTCCCAGCAGCAGTTGGAAGCTTTTAGTCGCATGACGCCGCTGGTAGAAGCGGCACTAGGCTATTCCATCATCAAGCACGCACTTAACTCGGCTGGGATTCTCCGCTTTCCCGAGGCGCATTTTGATATGGTACGCCTGGGTATTGGGCTGTATGGGGTAGAAGCTACCGGGCAGGAGCAGGAGGCGCTGCGCTCCGTCAGTACCCTGCGCACTACCGTGTCACAGGTAAAAACACTGGCGGCGGGTCAGACGGTTGGTTACGGCCGGCGGGGTTCCGCTACTGCTCATGACCGCCGCATTGCTACGCTGGCCATTGGTTACGCCGATGGCTACGACCGGCGGTTCGGCAATGGGGTTGGAGAGGTCGTTATTCGGGGGCAGCGGGCACCCATTGTGGGCAACATCTGCATGGATATGTGCATGGCTGACGTCACCCATATTTCCGGCGCCCAGGCCGGTGATACGGCCGAAGTATTTGGGCCGGAGGTTACGCTTTCGGAGCTAGCCGCCCGCATTGGCACCATTCCCTATGAGCTGCTGACCAATGTAAGTGAGCGGGTAAAGCGGGTGTTCTACGCGGAATAGCTAAAAAGGCCGCTCAGCTTTGCTGGGCGGCCTTTTTAGGAAAGATAGTACTCTCTCCTTACTTGTACATATCTACTTCGGCCTTAATCATGGCGTTGTAGCGCATACCATTGTTCGCTAAGGTAATCAGGCTCCAGCCCCGACCCATGCTGTAGGTCCAGGTGCGGCTTTCTTTGAACTCGAACGTAGGACGCAGAATCTGGCCATAGGGCGTATAAGAGTCCATGAAGTTCGTGGTGTAGAACTTATCGCCGCTCACAATCCACTCCATAGCGACGTAGAAGCCATCCTCCGGCGCCGGGATATTATAAGAAGTCAGATCAATAGTGTACCATTGTCCACCACCGGGCGCCGATACCACTACGTTGTCCGTCAGTAGGTCGGTATTGGGGGAGCTGTAGTTGCCATCGGGGGCATAGATGCGCACGCGGAACGGCTCCCGCGGGAAGCCACTTTCACTGATGTAGAACGACACGGAGCGAATCATGCCCAGCTTGCGGCCTTTCTCATTCTTCACCCAGAAAGCGTACTGGCTGCCTGGCATGCCCTGAATCATGCCCGAACCGGGCGTGTTGGAGCGGGAGCCTAGCTCCAACGCCTTCATTTTGCCGGCCGTTACCGTCACGTTTTCCAGCACAATGTTGCGCTTGGGCACTTCAATAATGAGCTCGTCCATGTTGGTGCCGCGCTTCACCAGAATAGCTTTGCGCTCAAAGCCCAGGGCCATGATAATCAGCGAGTCGAGCTGGCCCTTCTGCGGCATGGGCAGCTGGAAGAAGCCATACTCGTTGGATAGAGCACCGGTTTGCTCTTCCTTTAGGTTAACTGAGGCAAAGGCAATGGGCTCCTTGGTCTTGGCATCCACGATACGACCGGCAATCCGGTCGTTCTGGGCAAAAGCCAGCGCGGGCAGCAACACCAGCAGAAAGGTGAAAAAAGTGAGTACGCGCTGTTGCATAGAGAGGCTTTTAACTGCCAAAAATACAAGGAGTTTAATCAAGCCCGAAAAACTCTTTCCGGCTTCTGGCTAAGCAGTAGCGCTTATTTATAAGCGTCTACCTCGGCCTTAATCATGGCATTGTAATACTTGCCGTTGTTCACCAGAGTAATCAGGCTCCAGCCCTTGCCGATGCTATAGCTCCAGGTGCGGCTCTCTTTGAACTCGAACGTAGGGCGCATAATCTGACCGTAGGGCGTGTAGTTATCGGAGAAGTTGGTGGTGTAGAACTTATCACCACTTACTACCCATTCCATTGCCACAAAGAATCCTTCGTCAGGGGCCGGAATGTTGTACTGGGTCAGATCAATGGTGTACCACTGGCCGCCGCCGGGGGCCGATACCACTACGTTGTCCGTCAGCAAGTCGGTATTAGGAGAATTATAGTTGCCGTCGGGCTTGTAGATGCGCACGCGGAAGGGCTCCTGCGGGAATCCATGCTCGCCAATATAGAATGACACCGAGCGAATCATGCCCAGGTGTTTGCCTTTCTCGTTCTTCACGAAGAAAGCATATTGGCTGCCAGGCTGCCCCTGAATCATGCCTTCACCTGGGGTGGAAGACTTAGCGCCCAGTGCCAGGTCCTTAATTTTGCCACCCTGTACCTTCACCTCACCCAACTCAATAATGCGCTTGGGAACTTCAATGGTGATGTCCTCCATCTTGGTGCCCCGCTTAACCGCAATTGTCTTGCGGAAATAGCCTAGTGCCTGCACTACCAGTGAGTCTTGCTCGTTTTTTTCGGGCATGGCAATCTGGAAGAAGCCGTATTCGTTGGTTAGCGCCCCGGTTTGTTCTTCTTTCAGTCCAATGGCGGAAAAAGGAATCGGTTCTTTGGTCTTCTGATCGACAATACGGCCTGTAATGCGGTTTTCTTGTGCCTGTACCAGCGCCGGAAACAGAAGGATAATAGCAATGAAGGTGAGTATACGTTGAAGCATATGCAGCGGATTATATGTCAAAAATACAAGGAATACCCCTAACTGATGCATATAATCTGTGATTATTTATAATAATCAATTGTGTTTGGGAATAGTTATACAACAAGGGCTTATTTGGGAAAAAACGGGACTATCAGTCTTGAATTTTGGCCGAAACTTAATTGGGGTGTACCTTTGTTTAAATAGAATCTAAATAACCTCGCCGTGCCCATCCGTTCCACTTCTGCTAAGCCTGCTGCCCGAAGCGTGAAAGACCTTCGTATGGGCGAAGCCGGAACGATTTGCTGCCTCAACGATCCGGAAATGGCGTTGAAGCTGCTGGAAATGGGCTGTATTCCTGGCACGCAGGTGCGCTTAAATAGCCGGGCGCCGCTGGGGTGCCCCATTACGCTGCTGGTTGGTGAAGGCGAGGAGTATACCCTTTCCCTGCGGGTGAGCGAGGCAGCCACCATCTTGCTGAAAGACTAGCCCCAACGAATGGCAAGTCCAGAACTAATGACCAGCCGGGCCGGGGCAGCGCTTTCAGCGTCATTGCTGGAGACGTCTTCGCCTCGCCTGCCCGGCTCTCTTACGCGCATTGCTCTCATCGGGAACCCCAACTCGGGTAAGTCCTCGCTGTTTAATCAGCTCACGGGGCTTAACCAGAAGGTGGGCAATTTTCCCGGCGTAACCGTAGACCGCAAAACCGGCGTTGCGCAGATCACCTCCGGCATGCGCGCCGAAATCATTGACCTTCCCGGTACCTACTCGCTCTACCCCAAGAGCCTGGACGAAAAGGTCATTACCGACCTGCTCTACGACCGGACCTCGAAGCAGTACCCGGATTTTGTGGTGGTGACGGTGGATGCGTCCAACCTGCGCCGCAACCTGCTGCTGTTTACCCAGCTGGCTGATTTGGGTTTGCCCATTGTGCTGTCATTGAACATGATGGACGTGGCCGCTCAACACGGCATTGCCATTGATGTAGCTGCCCTGCAGGAAGAGCTAGGCGTGCCTGTTATTCCCATGAATGCTCGTAATGGCATTGGGGTAGCGGCCCTCAAAATTGTGATGGCCCAGCAGCTAGCCGCACCCACGGTGCACTTCTACGAGCCCGAGGAAGACCTGCTGCTCATGATCCGGCAGATCCGCTACTACTTCAACCTGCACAACGATTACCTGGCACTGCACTACGCGCACCAGTTCCGGCATATCAGCTTCCTGTCCGCCGACGATAGGAAGTACATCGAGGAACTGATACAGAAGTACGGGTTTGAGCCTACACCGCGCCAAGCGCAGGAAACCATTGCCCGCTACGCCCGCATCAACGACATCCTGCTGAACACGGTATCCGTGACGCGCACGGAAAAGGAGGAGCCCTACAGCAACCGCCTCGATCGGGTACTCACGCACCGTGTGTGGGGCTACCTGATCTTCTTTGGGGTGCTGTTTATGATGTTTCAGGCTGTATTTGCCTGGGCTAGCTACCCCATGGAGCTCATTGACCAGGGCATTGCGCTGATTAACGGGCTTATCCAAACCAACTTCAAAGGGCCGCTCATCAACCTGCTCACGGAAGGTGTGCTGGCCGGCCTGGGCGGGGTGCTGATGTTTGTGCCTCAGATTGCCCTGCTTTTCGCCTTCATTGCCGTGCTGGAGGAAACCGGCTACATGGCCCGCGTCACGTTCATGATGGACCGCATCATGCGCAAGTTCGGGCTGAACGGCAAGAGCGTGGTGCCCCTGATATCCGGCGTGGCCTGCGCTGTACCGGCTATTATGAGTGCGCGCACTATTGAGAACTGGAAAGACCGGATGATTACCATCTTCGTCACGCCGCTCATGTCGTGCTCGGCGCGCATTCCGGTGTACACGGTGCTCATCGGCCTGGTGGTGCCTAACCGGGCCGTGCTAGGTGTATTTAACCTGCAAGGGTTTGTGCTGATGGGGTTGTATCTGCTGGGCTTCTTCGCGGCTATTTTCTCGGCTTTGGGCCTGAAATTTCTGCTGAAGACCAAGGAGCGGAGCTACTTCATTATGGAGTTCCCGGTATACCGCTGGCCGCGCTGGAAAAACGTGGGTATTACCATCGTAGAGAAAGTTAAAACCTTCGTGTTTCAGGCTGGTAAGGTGATTGTGGCCATTTCGGTGCTGCTATGGGTACTGGCCTCATTCGGCCCGGGCCAGTCCTTGGAGCATGCCGAAACGCAGGCCCGGCAGCAAGGGACGGCCCAGGGTCTCACTGCCGAAGAAACTGACATCAACGTGGCCTCCGCCCGCCTGGAAAACTCCTACGCCGGCCTCTTTGGCCGTACCATGGAGCCGGCCATTCGCCCCTTGGGCTTCGACTGGAAAATTGGTATTGCGCTGCTTACCTCTTTTGCCGCCCGGGAGGTGTTCGTAGGTACCATCTCTACTATCTACAGCGTGGGGCAAGATGCCGATATGCGCACGGTGCAGCAAAAGCTGGCCTTGGCCAAGGATACTGATGGGCAGCCGTTTTTCACGCCGGCTCGGGCCGTTTCCCTACTGATTTTCTATGTGTTTGCTATGCAGTGCATGAGCACGCTGGCTACTACGTACCGTGAAACTAAAGGCTGGAAATGGCCCATGATGCAACTGGTGTACATGACGGGGCTGGCTTATTTCTCCTCGCTGCTGGTGTACCAGCTCATGAAATAACGCCTAGCGCTGCCTTCAGACTACATTCCTACCAGAAATACGGCCGGCTGCTTGTGGATATCCGGTAGCCCGGCTTTGCGCCAGCCGGCTACGGTATTGGTACGTACAAACTCATTGGGCGCAGTCAGGTTGGCGGCGATGCAGAGGCGGGTAGTGCCGGTTAGCTGGGTGAGTAAATCCTCCAGCATTTGCATGTTTCGGTAGGGCGTTTCAATAAACAGCTGGGTTTGCTTCTGGGCCAGGGCTACGCGCTCCAGCTGCTTGATAGTGGCACTGCGCCGGCTGCGGTCAATGGGCAAGTAGCCGTGAAACGCAAAGCTTTGTCCATTCATCCCGGAAGCCATTAGGGCTAATAGGAGGGAAGACGGGCCTACCAATGGTACTACTTTGATACCCAACTGGTGCGCTGCCCGGGCCAGTTCCGCGCCGGGGTCCGCAATGCCGGGACAGCCGGCCTCAGAAATCACGCCTGCGTCCTGCCCGGCCATCACCAGCTTCAGCGCCGCCTGAATCTGCGCCTCGGAGCTGTCTTTATCAATCACCGAAATGCGCAGTTCCTCTATTACGTGCTGCGGCGCCACCTGCTTAATAAAGCGCCGGGCCGTACGGGCATTCTCCACCAGAAAATACGACAGCGCCACTACCCGTTCGGCCACCTGGGGCGGCAATACCTGCGTGGCCGTGTCCTCGGCTAAAACAGTGGGAATGAGGTAGAGCGTACCAGGCATGTATTGGTGGGTTGGGGTGGTGACTAAACTACCAGTTGCCATCCTGAGCTTTGCGAAGGACCTGCTCACGTTAACATGAGTCGTTGTTACGCTAGTAGTTCTGCGATGAGCAGGTCCTTCGCAAAGCTCAGGATGACATTATTAATAAGGGAGACAGATTACTGCTCGATAAACGCTTTTACCAGCGCAAACACTTCGTCGGGCTTTTCGGCGTGTACCCAGTGGCCGGCGTCTACTATCGTTTCTACCTGGGAGTTGGGGAACAGCGCCGGAATGCCGTAGAGCTTGTCTTCGGTGGAAATGTAGTTCGACCGGCCACCGCGGATAAACAGGGCATGCTTCAGGAAGGGCTGCGTGCTGCTGATTTCAGCCCCCACGGCCGGCATTTGCGCGGTTAGCACCTCCAGGTTCTGCCGCCAGGCAAACGTGTTGTCCTCGCGGCGGTACAGATTTTTGAGCAGGAACTGGCGTACATCAGGCTGGGGAATGTACTGGGCCAGGGCAGTATCAGCTTCCTGGCGGCTTTGCAGGGTGGCGAGGGGCAGGGAGTTCAGGCCAGTGATGATGTCGTCCTGATGGTTCATGTCCGAAAGGCGCGGCGCAATATCTACTACCACCAACTTGGCGAGCCGGTCGGGGTGGTCCAGGGCGAAACGCATGGCTACTTTGCCGCCCATGCTATGGCCCAGCAGCGTGGTATCGGGGCCCAACTGCAGTTGGTCGAACAAGCCCAGCACGTCCTGGCTCATCAGCTCGTAGCTGTGCTCCGGGGTGTGGGGCGAGCGGCCGTGGTTGCGGAGGTCTACTACGATAACGCGGTGCCCGGCCTCGGCCCAGCGGCGGGCCAGGGTTTGCCAGTTATCCAGGGTGCCAAACAGGCCGTGCAGAATGACCAGCGGCGTGCCCTGGCCCATTTCGCGGTAATGAAGTTGCAGCATAATGGGTACAAAGATGCGAAAGCAGGAAATAGCGTGCCGCCGGAAGGCAGTGCTACCGTCGGGGTACTACGCAAAGCATATCCAGCGGGTGCGCTTCTCCAGATGAGTATTGCGCAGAAATTCTGCCACCGGCTCCAGGTTCAGTAGGAGGGAGGTGAGCGTAATGGGCGGGCCCTGCAGGAAGTGCAGCCGGATAAAATCGTAGTTGCTCCAGAACATACGTTTGGACGCACACGTCACCCGCTCCACGCGCACTATATCCTGGCGGCTGAAAGCCAGGCGGGCACCGTGCTCATATATCTCCAGCACATTCTGCTTAGGGTCGAAAACCAACCTAGTCTGCTGATTCCGTAGATAGTACTGGATATGCAATACCAGCGCCGGCACGGAAAAGCCAAGCACTACCGCCGCCAGGGCCAACAGCAGTACCAGCTCAAAAGTGGAAAGGCTATCCATCAAAAAGAAGGAAGCCAGAAAAGGCAGGCCCACCGCCAGACACAGTAGCGGCCAGAATAACAGGTACAGCTGCCGGGTGAAATTGGGGCCGTATACCCGACTCCGCTTGCTAAACAGGCCCGTAACAAAGCGCAGTGCCAACAGCACTGCCCCCAGCCCGATGCCTATTTCCATAAGCTGGCGCAGAAGAGGAAAAAGCTTCACCCGTTAGCGCACCAAAATCCAGGGCTCCTCGGCCGTGTGAGGACGGAGTGCACCGAAGGCTTCCAGCTGCAACCCGTGGCGGGCAAATACTTCCTGCACGGCCGCGCGGCCTTCCGGCGCTACGCAAACCAAGAGGCCCCCGGACGTTTGCGGGTCGCAGAGCCAGTTGCGCTGCTCGTCGGTGATGGGGCCTACTTTGTGGCCGTAGCTGTCCCAGTTACGCACCGTGCCACCCGGAATAGACTTCTGGGCCCGGTATTCCTCGGCCTCCCGAATCAGGGGTACTTTGCTGAAATCAATTTCCGCCGTCAGGTTGCTGCCTTCACATACTTCGCTCAGGTGGCCCAGCAGGCCGAAACCGGTTACATCCGTCATGGCCGTTACTGCCGAGAGCTTGCCCAGATCTTCCCCAATTTTGTTGAGGTGCATCATGCTTTGAGGAGCAATCTGCTCGTGCTCGGGGCGCAGAATGCCGCGCTTCTGGGCCGTGGTCAGCATGCCCACGCCCAGGGGCTTGGTCAGGAACAACTCGCAGCCGGCGGTGGCGGTGTCGTTGCGCTTCAGGTTTTTGATGTCGAGCATGCCCGTGACGGCCAGTCCGAAGATGGGCTCGGGCGAGTCGATGCTGTGGCCGCCGGCCAGCGGAATGCCGGCCTCCAGGCAAATGCTGCGGCTGCCTTCAATCACGCGGCGGGCTACTTCCGGCGCCAGCTTATCAATGGGCCAGCCCAGCACGGCAATAGCCAGCACGGGGCGGCCGCCCATGGCGTACACATCGGAAATGGCGTTGGCGGAGGCTATGCGCCCAAAATCGTAGGCGTCGTCTACGATGGGCATGAAGAAGTCAGTGGTACTAATCAGTGCCTGCCCGTTGCCGATGTCGTACACGGCCGCATCGTCGCGGGAGCTGTTGCCGACCAGCAGCTTGTCATCGTGGGGCTGGGCAATGCTGGTGTGCAGGATCTGGTCGAGGACTTTGGGCGCGATTTTGCAGCCGCAGCCGGCTCCGTGGCTGTATTGGGTCAGGCGGATAGCGTCGACGGTGGCGGTGGCGTTTTCAGGAGTCATAAGGCAGAAATAGCAAAAAGGGGAGGGGCCAGTAATCAGCTAGATTACGCAACGTCCGTATCGGGCAGGCTCATGGTAGCCGGTAAATTGCTGATGCCTTCGCGGCGGAGGGCAGCCATCACGCGGCCGGCATTTTCCACCGGGTCACAGGTTTCAGAAGGTACCTGAATCAGCTGGGTACCGGTGCGGGCTGCCAGGGCGTAGCGGTACGCTTTGTCGTAATAGGTAAGGGCAATGTCTACCATCTTCTCCATGTCACCGGCATCAATAGCGGCCAGGGCTTCCTGGGTGGCCAGGCCACCCAGACGCTTGCTGATGCGCTGGATAGCGGCTTTCAGCAGTTCCGGGTCAGCTTGACAATATTCCTCCGCCAGCTTGCGGGTGCGCATGGGGCGGGGCACTTCCAATACGATCAGGGGGGTGCGGTGCATTTGCTCGTAGAGAGGCTTGGGCAGATGTACGCTGCCTATCATCAGGCTTTCGTCTTCTACCCAAATCAGGTTATCGAGGGGGGTGCGGGAAAGGGCGCCGGCCAGGTTGTTCTCAAACTGCTCGGGGGTGGGCTGGGCTTCCATGCCAATGCCGCCAAACGACGAGCCTTTGTGATGGGCTAGGGCTTCCAGATCAATAATGGTTTCGCCCCGATGAGCTAGCACGTGCAGCACATCGGTTTTGCCGGAACCCGTGAGGCCGCCCAGCACCAACAATGGTAGGGGCTGAGAAAACTGCTCCAGCACCCAGCGGCGGTAGTCTTTGTAGCCTTTATCGAGCAGATGCACTCGAAAGCCCGCCAGTTCCAGCAGCCACTGCACCGCGCCGCTCCGCATACCGCCGCGCCAGCAATGCAGCCGCACTTCTTTGTTGGGAGCCAGCTTTTGGGCCTGCCTTACCATATTGCTCATGTTTGGGCCAAAAAAATCGAGGCCCTGCAGCACCGCTTTTTCCTGGCTTACCTGCTTGTAGGTAGTGCCTATGCGTGCCCGCTCTTCATTGGAAAACAAAGGCAGATTGAGGGCACCCGGAATATGGCCGTGGGCGTACTCCAGCGGGGCGCGCACGTCCAGAATGGGCGCGTGCGTGGGGCCGGAGAGAAAATCAGTAAGCGGAATACGAGGCATAAGGCAGGGTAGGAGCGGGGCAGACTGCAAGTTACACCAGCTGGCGCCGGTATAGCTGAATGGTGTTTTCCAGTCCCAGATAAAGCGCGTCACAAATCAGCGCGTGCCCAATGCTGACCTCGGCCAGGCCGGGCAGCTCCTGTTTCAGGTAGGCCAGGTTATCCAGGTCTAGGTCGTGTCCGGCGTTCAGGCCCAAACCCAGCTCTTGGGCCATAGTGGCGGCCAAGCGGTAAGGCGCTACGGCAGCTTCGCGGTTGGTATGGTAGCCGGTGGCGTAGGCTTCGGTGTAGAACTCAATCCGGTCGGTGCCGGTGCCCACGGCGGCTTTCACCATGGCTGGGTCGGGGTCGAGGAAGATGCTCACCCGGCAGCCGATAGATTTCAGCTCCTGCACTACGCCCATGAGGTACACCAGATGTTCTACCGTGTTCCAGCCGGCGTTGGAAGTAATGGCATCGGGCGCATCCGGCACTAGGGTTACCTGCTCGGGGCGCACTTCTCGTACCAAGGCGAGAAAGTCCGGCGTGGGGTTGCCTTCTACATTCAGCTCGGTGGTTACTACCCGTTTCAGGTCGCGCACGTCCTGGTAGCGAATGTGGCGCTCATCGGGGCGCGGATGCACCGTGATGCCCTGCGCGCCAAACCGCTCACAGTCACGGGCTACCTGCAGCAAATCGGGACGGTTGTGGCCGCGCGCATTCCGCAGCGTGGCTATTTTATTTATGTTTACGCTTAGTTTCGTCATTCTACAAGGCCAAATCAGGTTCCCGGGCCTCCGGGCTACCCCAAAAGTACGCGGAAATCGTGGGAGCCGTTGATTTTGCCCTTGTCTGCTGCCCGGCTTCTTCCGGGCGTTTTCATCTTCTTATTTTCCCTGACCTATGGCTCTGAAAGAAATCATCGACGCTGATATTAAAAAGGCCATGCTGGCCAAAGACAAAGTACGCCTTACGGCCCTGCGCAGCATCAAATCCCAGATTCTGCTGGCCGAAACGGCAGAAGGCCAGCACGGCACCATTACAGAAGATGCCGAACTGAAGCTACTGAACAAAGCCGCCAAGCAGCGCCGCGAAGCCGCTGAAACCTACCAGAAGCAGTTTCGCTCCGATCTGGAAGAAATTGAGCTGGCCGAGCTGGCTATTATTGAGGAGTACCTGCCCCAGCAGCTTTCCGAGGCTGATCTGGTAGAGCGGCTGGTGGAAATCATTCAGCGCGTAGGCGCTACCGGCCCTTCTGATCTGGGCAAAGTAATGGGCGTAGCCGCCCGCGAGCTTTCCGGCCAGGCCGATGGCAGGATGATTTCGCAGGTAGTAAGCAACCTGCTCAACAACACCAATGTGTAAGTAGTGAAGCCGGAAGTCAGGAGTAGCCAATGCTTTATTTGCTGCTCCTTACTTCTGCTTCCTAGCTCCCTACAACTAATGTCTGGGTTTGATATTCTGCTGCTGATTCCGTTGGGTATTGGTGCCGTGAAGGGCTTCCGCCGCGGCCTAGTGCTGGAGGTAGCCTCGCTGCTGGCCTTCATTTTGGGCGCTATTGGTGGACTAATGCTCCTACATGATGCCATTCCGCTGGTGCGGCATTATGTGGGCGAGGCCTTCGGGTTTCTACCTTTCGTATCGTTCCTGCTGGTGTTTGTGCTGATTGTGTGGGGCGTGCATTTGTTGGGTACCTTCCTCAAAACTGCCGTGCACCTCACGCCACTGGGCGTGCTCGATAATGCCTTAGGTGGTGCGGCCGGCGTGGTAAAATGGGTGCTGGGTCTAAGCCTGCTGCTGCATGGTGTGGGTATGGCCGGCCTGCAGCTGTTGTCGCCGGATATGGTGGCACAGTCCCAGGTATTGCCGCTGGTGCGCCAGGCCACGCCTTTTGCTCTGCAGGTGATGGGTTTTGTGATGCCCTTTGCCGGTACCCTGCTGGAGAAACTGCGGGGCGTATTTTAGGGTTATGCTCCCAGCATATCGGCCTGCATAACTGCTGCCGACTTTATATTAGTGAATCAACCTGCCGCTTCAAACGCAAACCTTCCGTCGCTAGCCTCCCAAGCTGCGCAGGAACCACTGCGTCTGCTGCTGCTCGATAACTTTGACTCCTTCACCTATAACCTGCTGGACTACCTGCAGCAGCTAGGCGCCACCGTGCAAGTACTGCGCAACGATGTGCCGCTGACGGAACTGGCGAAGCATCGGTTTGATGGGTTGGTATTGTCGCCGGGACCGGGAACTCCGGAGTCGGCGGGTATTCTATTAGAAGTAATAGCGGCCTACCATCAGCAGGTACCGATATTGGGCGTTTGCCTGGGGCACCAGGCGCTGGGGCAGTTTTTCGGAGCCGCCCTCACACGGGCAAGCCGCCCCATGCACGGCAAGGTTTCGGATATTGATGTGGAGCTGACCGATCCGCTCTTTGCAGGCCTGCCGGCGCGCATACCAGTTACCCGGTACCATTCGTTGGGCCTGCAGTCGTTACCGGATACCTTGCTGCCTTTGGCGTTTACTGCCGATGCGCATGCCGAAGTAATGGCGCTCCGGCACCGCACGCTGCCGCTGTACGGCGTGCAATTTCATCCTGAAGCCCTGCTCACGACCCATGGGCTGGCGCTGTTACGCAATTGGGTCAAGTGTTGTATCATTGCAAAGACCGGTGCGCACTCCGCACCGGCTCCCTCAACCGATGGAACTTCAAATTAAGGAACATAACGGCTTTCAGTATGTAGACGAGGGAAGCGGCGACGTGCTCCTGTTGCTGCATGGCTTATTTGGGGCCCTCAGCAACTGGGAAGACGTAGTAGAAACCTTCCGCCCGAACTACCGCGTGGTCATTCCGCTGCTGCCAATCTACGATATGCCCCTGCTGAAGGCCGGTGTACCGGGCCTAGTCAACTTTGTGGAAGACTTTGTGGCGGCCGTGCAGCTTCCTGGCCCCTACACCGTGCTGGGAAACTCCCTAGGCGGGCATATTGCTTTGGTGTATACCCTGCATAACGCACAACAGGTAAGCCGCCTGGTGCTCACCGGCAGCAGTGGCCTGTTCGAGGACTCTATGGGTGGCTCTTTCCCCAAGCGCGGCAACTACGCCTTTGTGCAGGAGCGCGTGGCCTATACTTTCTACGACCCCACCGTAGCAACTAAAGAGTTGGTAGATGAAGTATTCAGCATCACCAATTCCAATTCCAAGTGCCTGCGTATCATCAGCATTGCGCGCTCGGCGCAGCGGCACAATCTGGGGAAGGACTTAAGCCGTATATCCGTTCCCACGCTGCTCATCTGGGGGCTGAATGATACGATTACGCCGCCTCAGGTGGCGCATGAGTTTCACCGGCTGCTACCTAATTCTGAGCTGCACTTTCTGGATCATTGCTGCCACGCACCCATGATGGAACGCCCAGACGCTTTTAATGCCCTACTGGCGCAGTTTTTGGAGCGTACTACGCCACAGGTAGTTGCCCGTCGCTAAAACCTGTTGGGTTACTTTCCGGTAGTTTTAGAACAAAGTATTAAGGCTCTCGTTTGTTCTTGGCCTAGCCAGCGCTTACCTTCCATTTTACTGCTTCTAGCCGATGCTCTCGATGATTGCCGAAGACATGATTAATCAAATGATTCCGCCACTGAAGGTGACGGACTCAGCCGGCAAGGCAGCGAAGTGGCTCGATGAGTTTCACGTAGGCCAGCTGCCCGTAGTCGAAAACCGCCGCTACCGGGGCCTGATTACGGAAGCCGATATTCTGGATGTAAACGGGACGGAACAGCTGCTGGCCAGCATTCCATTCGGTTACGCCGATGTGCACGTGCAGCGTGACCAGCATTTCTATAATATCATTGAAATGGCGGTGCAGAACAAAGTGCAGCTTATTCCTGTCCTTGACGACCGGCATGACTATATCGGCGTGGTTTCGGTAAGTGATACGCTGGCAGCCTTCGGCGAAACGCCCGTTGCTATTGGGCTGGGGGGTATTCTGGTGCTGACCATGGATGAGCGCGACTATTCTCTTTCCCAAATCAGCCGCTACGTAGAAGAAAACAATGCCAAAGTATTGAGCGCCCACGTGGCCCGGGACGAAAATGAGCCTTATAAAATCAGACTCACGCTTAAACTGAATACGCCGGACCTGGCCCGTATTGCGGCCACGCTGGAACGTTTTGGCTATACCATCAGCGCTCAGTTCAGCGGCAGCAGCGAACTGGGAGAAGACGAGCAGGATCGGTACGACGCCCTGCTGAAGTACCTGAGCCTGTAAGCGCGGCTACGGGTGCTGGGATTTGTATTTGCTTTACTGATATGGTTACCGTCTGAGAAGACGGTTTGGGTGGCGGACACAGCGCGCAGTACCCCAACGGATAGCCTCGTGCGGGTACATTGCCCCAACTACAGCACCTTGCGGGTAAGCTCCGTTGTCTTTGTAGGGAATGAAGTAACCAAGGAGCGGATTTTAAGAGCTGAGTTGGACTTTCAGGAAGGTGATACGCTGGTCGCCTCTGCCTTGACTAGCCGCCTGGAAACCAACCGTCGCCGCCTGCTCAACCTACAGCTGTTTCACGCAGTTTTAGTACAGACTGTTTGTCGTGATGGAGAAGTTACCATCCTCTTTAGCCTGCAGGAGCGCTGGTATACCTTTCCCATTCCTATTTTCTCCTTGGCTGACCGGAATATCCGGTCCTGGCTTGATAGGCCTGACCGATGGCGGCGCGTAGATTATGGCGTGCACGTGGTGCGCAACAATTTCCGGGGGCGAAACGAGCAGTTGCGCGGCAACTTGCAATTGGGCTTCAACCAGAAATACGAAGTGTTTTTTGAAAACCCTGGCAACAGGCAACGCCCAGGCCTGGCTTTGGGTGCCTCCTTTGCCCGCAGTAGGGCGCTTGATTACCGCACTGAGCACGACCAGCTGCTGACCTATCGGTCAGAAAGTGGCTTCGCCTTTCATCGGACCTACCTATTAGCAGGGCTGCGCTGGCGCAATACCGTGCAACGCCGCACAGCCCTCGATGTGGCGTGGCGCCGGGAACAGATATCTGATTCCATTCAGATAGGAAACCCAGCCTATTTTGCTGGTAGCCAGCAACGCAGCTACGTAGATGTAGCCCTGACTCGCATCATCAACGAGCGCAACAATTTTGCTTACCCGCTTACCGGGCGTTATGCCCAGGTTACTCTCTCACAGCGTCTGTTTCTGACTTCTGCCAGCCCTGGCTATACTACTCTGCACGCCCAATACACACGTTACCTAGCGCTTCCTTACCAATTATACTATAGCGCCGGGCTGGAAGGGCAAACCCGCCTGACCAACCGCCGCCTGGCGTATGCCGATTCACGTGCGCTGGGTTATGCCTCCCTCGTGCGGGGCTATGACCGATATGTGGTGGATGGACAGCATTACCTGTTGCTGCAGCAGGGACTATCCTATCCAATCCTACGCGCCCGCCAGCTCCAACTGGAAGCTACCGAAAATCCGAAGTTCAGTACACTGCCGCTGGCCATATATTTAAATACCTTTGTCGATATGGGTTATGTGGTAGCGCCGGCCTCGCTAGTTTATTCCAGCAACCGGCTGCCCAACCAGTTCCTGCTCGCAGCAGGCATCGGGCTGCACGTGGTTACCTATTATGACCGGGTATTTGCCTTGGAATACGCCCTCAATGCGCTTGGTCAGACCGGGTTATACATTCGCACGGCCTTTCCCATCTGAGCCTCATCCGGTTCTGCAGCATTCTATAGTCTGCCTCTAGATATGAAAATAGCCATTCTGGGTAAACCCTTCGATGACAGTGTGGCACCTGCCATTCAGGCCTTGCTAAATAATTTACTGGCCCGTCAGGCCGAGTTATATATTGTCGAGTCGTTCCGGGTCTATTTAGATACCCGCTTGGAGCTACCGGATACCGTTACCACCTTTCGGCGCGGAGACTCTCTCCGCGGTATGCAGTTTGTGCTCAGCATTGGTGGAGATGGAACCCTGTTGGATACTGTTACCTACGTGGGTAGCCTGCAAATTCCTATTCTGGGCATCCACACCGGCCGGCTCGGCTTCTTGGCAACCATTACCCCCGACCGTATTCCGCAAGCCATTGAAGCGCTGTTCAAAGGTCATTTTGTAGTCGAAGAGCGGAGTTTGATTCGGGTAGATACTGACCCGGAGGTTTTTGGCGAAGTCAATTTCGGCCTGAATGAGTTTTCTATCCTAAAGCGCGACACCTCCTCCATGATTGTGGTGCACACGTATATCGATGGAGAATATCTCAATTCATACTGGGCCGATGGGCTGATTGTATCTACACCCACCGGCTCTACCGGGTATTCATTGAGTTGTGGTGGTCCGGTTATGCTGCCGCAAACCAACAATTTTATCATCTCTCCCGTATGTCCGCACAACCTGAACGTGCGTCCACTCGTTGTATCCGACCGCAGCGTTATTTCATTTGAGATTGAAGGACGAAGCAATAACTTTCTTCTTTCCCTAGATTCCCGCTCGGTTCCTGTGGATGCCACTGTGCAGATTGCCGTACGCCGGGAAACTTTTAATGCCCGTTTGATACGACTGAACCACGTAAATTTTTTAAGCACACTGCGTAGCAAGCTAAATTGGGGGTATGACCGCCGCAATCCTGATGGCAGCTTACTTCCTTAAAATAAGGACTTTTTGAAGCTTTTATTTTTAATATTGCTGGCAACCACTACTTTTGTCACTGACTGTAATCGTGTCCGTACGGATCAATAGCTTTTCCTGCACCCCGATATACTTAACCTTCGTTCGATTATGAAGAGATTTTTCCCCCTTATCCTGGCGCTTATACTAGCTTTTGCGCTGGTTGCTTCAGACGCAAGCGCTCAACGGTTTACCAAGCGGAAAATGTATAACTCGGTAGGTGTGAACCTAAACGCCATGAACTATTTTGGCGACATCGTACCGCGTACTAATATTGCTAGTCTACGGCTAGGTGCTACCCGTCCTAACTTAGGCTTTACCTTTACCCGCCGTTTTGCTCCCCGGATTTCGGGCCGTTTTGGCTTATCCTATGGCCGCATCACCGGTGACGACCAGAAAGCAGCCGACGATAAAGACCAAGATGCTAAGTTTCGCTATACCCGGAACATGAACTTCCGTAACGATATCTTTGAGGCCTCTGTGGTTGGCATGTTTGACCTGATCGAAAACCGCAACAACTATATCCGTCGTCCTGACTTCGTTCCTTACGTATTTGCAGGTGTAGCCGCTTTCAAACACAACCCCAAAGGTTTGGTTGGTTCCGAAGCGGATGCTCCAGCCGATTTAAAAGGGCAATATGTAGAGCTTCAGCCTTTAGGCACAGAAGGTCAGAATGTAAGCGGAAAAGGTTATAAGTCGCCTTATAAGCGTGGTCAGATTGCCATTCCCTTCGGTGCTGGTGTACGTTATAAGTTGGACCGTCACTTTGACTTAGGTTTCGAAATCGGTTGGCGCAAAACGTTCACCGACTACATCGATGACGTAGGTGGTGACTTTGTTCAGGATAGAGCCGATTTGACCAGCCCTGCTGCTCAGTATTTTGGTTATGACATCACCCGCAACGATGGTGCACAATTAGGCACCTTTGGGGAAGCCCAGCAAGCAGGTGAAATTCGGGGACACAGCAATGAAAAGGACTGGTACATCGTTACCGGCTTAACCTTGAATTACATCCTCGCTCCTAAAATCAAGAGCCCCAAATTCCGATAGCCAGCCATTGGCTGTCATGTTTAATCCACAGCCAGTCTGATGATCAATTTGAACTCGCATAAAACACTCCTTATTTGCCTGGCGCAAGTAGGGAGTGTTTTTTTTGCCTTCCGCGCACAGGCACAGAACACTAGTGAAGTAGGCTTAGGCCTTGGAGTTGTAAACTATAAGGGGGAATTATCTCCTGAATATCGGTTTGCCAATAATCGACCGGCTGTTTCTGCTTTTTACCGGAAAGATATATCGGCACCCATCACCCTTCGGGGTAACTTGCTGGCTGGGCTTCTACGGGCAGATGATAAGCAGGTAATCGGCGTAAATGGCGATACTGCCCCGCTAAATGCCAATCGTGGAGGCTACCTGAAAGGAAGTATTTATGAGGTAGCGGGGATTCTGGAATATAACTTCTTCGACTATTATGGTGCGAAGACCAAAACTCGCTTCACCCCGTTTGTTTTTGTAGGCGTAGCAGGTTTTCTGGCCCCGGTTAAAACGGTGCTGCAAAATGGGCAGACCTTTTCGAACACCGTGATAGGGGTGGCCGTTCCTGCTGGTATTGGTGCCAAAGTCGGTCTGTCCCGCCACTGGAACTTGGGAATGGAAGTGGGGGCCCGGAAAGCATTTACCGATGAGCTAGATCAGCTTAGCAAGCAAAACGAGGTATTAGCTAACCGACATGACCAGGATTGGTATTTTTATAGTGGGCTAAGTGTTTCCTACACATTCTATAAAATTCGCTGCCCCGATGTGTACAAAGAGAACAACCGGTTATTGCAATAGCTAAACCGGGCAGGGTAATGCAACCATTTGCGTAACTTGCAGCCTCTTTACGCAAAACACACGAATGGCCGCGCGGTCCGAAATAGATCCTACCAGAATTCCTGCCCATGTAGCCGTCATTATGGATGGTAATGGCCGTTGGGCCAAGCAAAAGGGTGGGCTACGCATTTTTGGGCACCAGAATGCTATTACTGCCGTGCGGGAAACGGTGGAGGCAGCAGCAGAGCTAGGTGTGCAATACCTCACGATGTATGCGTTTTCCACCGAAAACTGGTCGCGCCCTAAGCATGAGGTGATGGCGCTAATGCAGCTACTGGTGCATACTATTCGCCAAGAAACGCCTACCCTATTAAAAAACAACATCCGGCTGGAAGCTATTGGGCAAACAGAAAATCTGCCTACTGCCTGCCAACAGGAGTTAGCTGAGGCCAAAGAGCTTACCCGCGCTGGTAACCGCATGACCTTGGTGCTGGCTCTGAGCTATAGTGGCCGCTGGGATCTTACCCAGGCCGCCCAGCGGATGGGTGAAGCAGTAGCGGCGGGCTCCTTGTTACCGGCTAGCATTACGGAACAAACCATTGCTGGTTACCTCGCTACGGCCGGAATGCCTGATCCGGAATTGCTGATCCGCACCAGTGGCGAGCAGCGCATCAGCAACTTCTTGTTGTGGCAACTGGCCTACACCGAACTTTATATCACGGAGCTGCTCTGGCCCGATTTCCGCCGCGACCATTTTTATGACGCAATTTGTGCCTACCAACGCCGCGAACGGCGCTTTGGTAAAACCAGTGAGCAGCTCACCGTTTCGTAAGTCTTTCCGAATGAACTTCACCAGTATCCGGGTTTTTAGCCTGCTCACTTTCCTGTTAGCGTATAGCTGGCTGGCTACGCCCGCTTTTGCCCAGAATGCGCCAGCTGCCCCAGAGCCTCAGCGGTATCAGGTGGGCGGCATCACCTTTACCGGTACCCGTTACCTCGATCCAAATACGCTGGTAGGCATTACGGGCCTGAAAATAGGGGACCCGGTGAGTATCCCAGGAGAAGAGATTGGGAAAGCTATCCGCAAGCTCTGGGACCAGGGTATTGTAGGCGACGTCAGCGTGGGTATCGACCGGATTGAAGGCACCCGGGTGTTCCTGGTATTCGATGTAAAGGAACGCCCACGTCTGTCCAACTTTGTGTTCACCGGTATTGGAAAGACTCAGGCAGATGACGTGAAAGCAAAGATTAAGCTTATCCGGGGTAAAGTGGTAACGGATGCCCTACTGAGTAATACCCGGGAGCAGGTTCGTAAGTTTTTTACCAACAAAGGATTCCTGAATGCAAAAGTAGACGTAACGCAACGGCCGGACTCTACCTTGCCTAATAGCGTAGTGCTGGTATTTGCAGTAAACCGCGGCGCCCGTGTTCACATCAGCGACATTACCTTTCTTGGAAACTCGGCTCTTAAGGATGGCAAGCTGAAGGGCCAGATGAAGAAGACCAAGGAAAAGAAGTTCTATAAGTTCCTGAACGCGGGCAAGTTCCAGCGCAAGGAATTTGAAGAGGATAAAGAGAAGGTAATTGAGTACTACAACTCACAGGGTTACCGCGATGCTATTATTCTATCGGACTCCCTGATTACTACAGCCCAGAGCCGCTCCTATCACTGGCTAGGTACTGAAAACGGAAAATTTGGTATTCACAAAACCACGGTGCAGGACGTAGATAAGCTGGCCCTGCAAATTCGAGTGGATGAAGGCCCGAAATATTACTTCCGTAACATTACCTGGGCTGGCAACTACCTCTACGATAATAAGACGCTGGCCTCCGTGCTGGGTATTAAAGAAGGCAGCGTATACAGCAAGGAAACGCTGGATAAGCGCCTGAACTACAACCCCGCCGGGCAGGATATTACCTCGCTCTACATGAACGATGGGTATCTGTTCTTCTCCATCGACCCCATTGAAACCAAGGTAGAAGGAGACTCCATTGATATTGAGATGCGCATCAATGAAGGGGTACAGGCTCGAATCAAAGACATCAACATTGCTGGCAACACCAAAACCAGCGACCATGTAATTCGGCGGGAACTACGTACCCTGCCAGGAGAGAAGTTTAACCGCGAGTTGCTCATTCGCTCCCAGCGGGAGATTTCCTCTTTGGGTTATTTCGACCCCGAAAAAGTAGGCATCAACCCAGTGCCTAATCAGGCCGACGGTACGGTGGATATCAACTATACGGTAGAAGAAAAGCCTTCTGACCAGATTACCTTGTCTGGTGGCTGGGGTGGTTATGCCGGCTTTATTGGTACGGTGGGCCTCGTGTTCAACAACTTCTCGCTACGTAAAGCCGGTGACCTGCGCAACTGGCGCCCGGTACCGGCTGGTGACGGCCAGCGCCTGGCCCTGAATATTCAGGCCAATGGCTTGCAGTATCAGGCCTATTCCTTCTCCTTCACGGAACCATGGCTGGGCGGCCGTAAGCGTAATTCGCTGTCGGTATCCCTCAACAAAAGCATTCAGCGGGTAGGCACCAACTTCGATGTGAAGACAGGTAGCTCTATTAAAGTAAACAGTGCCTCGGTAAGCCTGGGCCGCTATCTGCGCTGGCCTGATGACTATTTCTCCCTGAGCAATTCGCTGTCGGTTAGCCAGTACAAGCTGAATAACTATACCTATCTGCAGGGCTTCCAAAATGGTACGGGTAATGCCAACAACATCACCCTGAACACCACCCTTTCCCGTAATAGCACCGATAATCCGACCTATACGCGTCGGGGCTCGGCCCTTTCGCTTAGTGTAAACCTGACGCCTCCTTACTCGGCGTTCAAAGGGGCCCATCCGAACGTGAATGAATGGGTGGAATTCCATAAGTGGATGTTTGATGCCTCGTGGTTTACGCCCATTATTGGCAAACTGGTACTGAATACCCGGGCCCACTTCGGCTTTATTGGTACTTACAATTCCAGCCGTCCTATCGGCCCATTTGAGCGCTTCAAGTTGGGTGGCTCCGGTATGGCATCAGGTGGTTCTTCCAACTTCCTGGTGGGTACTGAGTACGTAGGCTTACGTGGCTACGATGACCCGAATGAGGTAAATGCTATTCAGTCGCCTAATTCCAGCGGCGGGGTAGCGTACAATAAATATGTGATGGAGTTGCGTTATCCGGTTTCCCTAAACCCAGCGGCTACCGTTTACATACTCAGCTTTGCCGAAGCCGGTAATGCCGTGGAACGCTACTCAGAATACAATCCTTATAAACTGTACCGTTCGGTGGGCGTAGGTGCCCGCGTTTTCATGTCGGCATTCGGTTTGCTAGGCTTCGACTACGGCTACGGTTTAGACACTGTGCCCCGCTACCCTGGCGTTACGCAGGGAACCCAGGACAAAGGTCATTTTCACTTCATCATCGGTCAGCAGATTCGCTAGTCTGCCGGGCCGCACAGCACGGTATTCCGCATGAAAAAACTAGTGTGTTTGCTGCCATTGCTGCTCTTGTTGGCCATGCCGGTTGCCTGGGCACAGAAGTTCGGCTACGTTGATTCTGAGTACATCATGAGCAAGATGCCGGCCTATGGCGCCGCGCAGCAGGAACTTAATACCTTGTCACAGAACTGGCAGAAGGATATTGAGTCCATGCGCAAGGATCTGGACAAGATGTACCGCGCCTATCAGGCTGAAGAGGTACTGCTGACTGAGCCCATGAAAAAAAAGCGGCAGGATGAGATTCTTAAAAAAGAACAGGACATCAAGGCCTATCAGAATAAAATATTTGGTTACGAAGGCACCTTGTTTAAAAAGCGTCAGGAGCTGACTAAACCAGTACAGGATAAGGTATTTGAGGCCATTGAGAAGGTCGCCAAGAAAAAGCAGCTAGCCATTGTCTTCGATAAAGCCGGCGACCTGACCATGCTCTACACCAACCCCACGCACGATTACACAGAATTTGTGTTAGAGGAGTTGGGACTAGGCTCCGAAGAGCGCAACCAACCCGGGCAGAAAGGTGCGGTACGTACCGTAACTACTCCTACTACGCCTGCCACGGATGAGCCGGGCAACGAGCAGGAAGATGCGAAGCCTGCTCCCAAAACCCCAAAGCCAGCTCCACGAACAAGTGGCCGAAAAAATTAACTTTGCTCTCTCACTTTAGAAATTTCCTTTTCCTTTCGAATGAACGCATTTCCTAAAATTCGTCTGATGCTGGCGGCTGCGGCCTTAATGGTTGCCTCTGCTACTGCTTCTATCGCCCAGACTGCTCCGCAAAAAATCGGCTACACCAACGTAGACTATGTGCTGAGCAAGATGCCCGAAAGCAAGCAGGTAGAGTCGCAGCTGAAAGACTACAGTACGCAGCTGGAAAATCAGTTGAAAGCCAAATACACCGAGTTCCAGACGAAAGGCGAAGCCTACCAAAAAGGAGCTTCTACTATGACGGACGTGGTACGTGCCGATAAAGAGAAGGAACTGCAGAATCTGCAGCAGTCCATCCAGGAGTTTCAGCGCAATGCAGATGCTTCCATTCAGCAGAAGCAGCAAACCCTGCTGAAGCCGGTATTGGACAAGCTGCAGAAGACTATTGATCAGGTAGCTGATGAAAATGGCTATGCATATGTCTTCAACTCTGATGCCGGCTACGGCACTACGCCTATTCTGCTGCACGGCCCGAAAGATGGTGACATCTCGGATCTGGTGTTAAAGAAGATGGGTATCGATCCTAATGCCGCCCCCGCAGCCGCGGCTCCGGCAGCTGCGAAGCCTGCCGCCGCTACACCGGCTCCTGCTGCTGGCAAAACCAAAACAAAGACGAAAAAGAACTAGTCTGCCTTACGCAGTAGCTTTGTGGAAAGCCGGAACCCAAGGTTCCGGCTTTCTTGTTTGTTTGCGCTTACCCTTTTCGGTTCTGTACCTCTTATGATTGATTTAGCTGACGAAAACTTCGAGGCCGACGACCTGGAAACTAGTGATGAGCTGTATGAGCACCACCGCATCCGGGCGGACCGTGGGCAGGAACTCTTGCGCCTCGATAAGTTTCTGATGAACCGTCTGCCTAATGCGTCGCGCACTAAGATTCAGAATGCAATTAAAGCCGAGGCGGTTCAGGTAAATGATAAGCCAGCTAAAGCGAATTACCGCGTCAAGCCGCTCGATGTCATCACCATTACGCTTCCGGAACCACCGCGCGAAGTAAAAGTGACGCCCGAGCCTATGGAACTGGATATTCGCTACGAAGACGAATCGGTACTGTTGGTGAACAAGCCAGCCGGTATGGTGGTCCACCCGGCCTTTGGTAACTGGCAAGGTACTTTAGTGAACGGGCTGGCCTACCATTTCCGGAACCTGCCTACGGGGCGCAATGGCGAGATACGGCCGGGCTTGGTACACCGTATTGATAAAGATACCTCGGGCCTATTGGTTATTGGCAAGACGGAATGGGCCATGACGCACTTATCCCAGCAGTTCTTTCACCATACCATTGAGCGCACTTACCTGGCGCTGGTATGGGGTGTGCCCAAGGAAACTGAAGGCACCGTGCGGGGCCATATCGGCCGCAGTCTAAAGGACCGCAAAGTGCAGGCTGTATATCCTGATGGGGGGCAGGGCAAGCATGCCGTAACCCATTATAAAGTACTTCGCACTTTCCGGCATGTCTCCTTGGTGCAGTGTAACCTGGAAACCGGCCGTACCCATCAGATTAGAGTGCATATGAAGCACATTGGTCACCCTTTGTTCTCCGATGCTACCTATGGCGGAGATAAAGTGCTTTATGGGCAGCGTACCGGCACATACAAGGCTTTTGCGGAGAAGGTACTTGCTCTCATACCGCGGCAGGCACTTCATGCCAAGTCGTTGGGGTTCGTGCATCCTGTAACAGGCGCCCATATTCAGCACGAGGTTGAACTGCCCGCTGACTTCCTGGCCGCGCTGGAAGCCTGGGAGATGTATACCGAAGAGTCGGCTTAGCCTTCAGAGGTAAGTCATAAAAAAAGCCCGCTACATTAGTAGCGGGCTTTTTTTATGAATGCAGACGACTACTTCTGCTTTACCGTGGTTTTCTTGGTAGTCGTGGTGGTTTTGCGCGGTGCAGCTTTCTTGGTTATTTCATTAATAGCCGTGGTTGCTTGCGCATCATTAGGAGCCAGGGTCTTGGCGGCCTGCCAGTAGGGCAAAGAAGCAGCCTTGTCACCTTTCTGGTAGTAGTAGTAGCCTAAGTACTTGTTGGCTTCTACCAGACCTTCAGTATACTTCGAAGGGTCGTTGGCATTTGCTACCTCAATGTACTTCTCGTAGTGTGCCTTAGCGGTACCCTGCTTGGAATCCGGATCAAGGTTAGCATTGGCCCGGGCACGCATCAGGTAACCTGGTACGTAAGTCGGACGAGCGGCTATAATTACACCGTAGAGGCTATCCGCCTGCGCATATTGCTTATTGAACTCATAGGCACGAGCCAGATACACGTTGTCCGTGAGTTCTCCTTTGCCACCCTGAAGCTTTGCCCGGTAAGTAGCAATGGCCATAGGATAGTTTTTCGAAGCAATGTAAGCCTGCGCCAGATCATTCTGCAGATCAGCAGCCTGCGAGGGGTCGGCAGCAATTGCTTTCTTGATCATAGCAATGCCTTCTTCCGAACGACCCGCTTTGGCCAGCATCTTACCCTGGTAGATATAGTCCTGGGTAATGATCTTATCGGCCGGCGCCGTCTTCATGTAGTTCTCCATGGCCACCAGTGCTTTGTCGTTCTGGCCGGTTTCATAGAGCGAATAGGCCTGCAGGCGGTTCATGGTCACGTTTTTCGGATCCGATTGCAGAATCTTCTGAATTTCCGTCAGCGCCTCAGGGTATTTCTTGGTCAGGAACAGGAACGAAGCATACTTTGCCTGCGTGCTAGGCGTGTTTTCTGCCATGTCCCGGTACTTCTGGAACGTGCTCAGTGCATCATCATACTTACCAATGAGGTAGTACATCTCACCCAGTTCCCGGTAAGCAGGAGCATAGTTGGGGTCGATGCTGATAACCTTCTGGAAAGCATCACGGGCACCGTTATAGTTGCGCGAGCGAACATTCAACTGGCCTTTGCGGAAATGTGCCAGCACATTGTTGGGGTCAGCTAGCGTAGCACGCTCATAGGCGTTCATGGCATCGCCACCACCATTTTCCTGCTTCAGGTAGATGTCGCCCAGCAGAACCATTGTCTGAGGGTCATCCTTTTTATTCAGCTTGGTAGCCAGGTTCAGGTACTCAATGGCTTTCTTGGCATCTTTCTCATTTGACTCAGCGTAAGCCTGGCCAATCATCGTCAGGATCTTTGCGTCCTTCGATTTAGAGGCTTTAACTGCATTGTCGAACTGAATTTCAGCTTCGGCTTTTTTGCCTTGGGCCAAAAAGGCACGACCCGCCGCTACCATTGATTGTGGCGACTTGGCGTTAGTAACGCCTTTATTGAAGAAATAAGCCGCCGAGTCGGGCTTTTCCATCAACAGATACAAACGACCCATCTCAATGGAGGCCTCCGGCGACTGGCCTTGTGCCAACAAGCGGCGGGCTTCGCTATAGCGCTCCAGATTCATGGCTTTTTGAGCGCCAGCAATATCCTGTGCGAACACAGCAGTACTGGTAGCAGACAAGGCAACGAGGAGCGAGAGCTTCCAGGGCTTGAACTTCATGTGTGAAATATTAAGTGAAAAAGCGTAAGAAAAATGAACTAGGGAGTCAGTATTAATTAGGGGTCGTATTCACGATACGCGTCTGGCCAGTGGCAGGTACCAAACCAGATTTGAGAATGATAAGCTGACCTTTGGTCCCGGCAACAAAGGATGCAAAACCGGTGCCAAGTCCGGCGCGGGCCTCCCGGCTGATAACATATACGTTGCGTCTGAGTGGGTAAGTCTTCAACGCTAAGTAGGCTTGGTAAGGTTGTACGTACTCATCGGTTTTCTGCGGGCGGGGTGAAGTACTGATGCCAACCACCCGAATTTTCTCCAAGAAGCCACGTACTTCCTTGTCGTCCTGGTCGCTAATCCAATTCACTCCAATGACGCCAATGGCCTTGGGGTGAGTAGCAACGTAATCTAGCAGAGCCGGGTTCGACTGAGAGGCAAACGCCCCCTTCGCCAGCGGAGCCCCTTTTGTAACGGAGTCCTGCATATAGCGGCTGGTACTGGAGTTGTTAGAGTCGAAAACGACCGTAATATCTCCCAGCTTATTTTTCTGATTGACCTGCTGCCACTGTTTGGTCTGGCCGCCAAAGATGCCGCGGAGTTGCTCCATGGTTAGGAGCGTATCAGGGTTAGAGGGATGCACAATAATGGCTAAGCCATCGGTGGCAATGTGCGTAGTGCGCGGGAAGAGCTTTTTGCGGTCAAAATCTGCCTTCTCTGCGGCTGTCAATTCACGGGTTAAAACAGCCAAGCGCACTTTATCGTTCATCAGGTCGCGCATAGCGTCGGCCTCGGGCTCGTAGCGGGCGCTGATTTTAGCGTATTGATAAAGCTTATGAAACGTATCAACCTGCGACTTTACAATGGGCTCGAAAGTAGCATCAACAGCAATAGCCACACTGCCGCTGGTAGGGGTATCATCATTGGCCGCGCCGGAGGGCCCACCTTGGTTACAGGCGGAGAGCAAACACAAGGCAGAGGCCAAAACCAGCCCTAAGGCCCGCAACGAAGTCGGATTATTCATCATTAGTTTGCCGTAAGTTTTGCCGGTAGGTGCGAACAAATCTAATAATTCCATAGAATACCAGGAGTACGCCTAGAATCCGGCGGGGGGTAGAAGGAAGAGAGAGAAAAGTGGCGGGGCTTAGAAGTAGGTAAAGCCCCAGGCCGGTATACACCACGCCCATCACCAATACGAAATACTGGCTTAGGTTGCGGTTGCCACGCGGGCGAAGCCGCTCGTCGGTGGGTGGGCGTTCAAACATAGAGAAGGAGGTAAGCGCTAATGCAACAGAATATGATGGTTAAACGTGTAAAAGTAACCAGTTGGTTTACCTGCACAACGTACTATATACGAACAAGGCTATTTAGCGCCAAAAAGCAGGTTATTCCGCGGGATATACCCCGGAATAGCCTGCTTTTATATTGAACGGTGGTCAGGAAGCTTATTCAAATCGGAACGTAATAGGCAGCGTATAGCGCACGGGTACGTTCTGGCCATTCTGGCGGCCCGGTGTCCAGTCGGGCATACTACGGATTACCCTTTCGGCTTCTTCCCCGGTACCATAGCCCAGTGCCTTCACTACTTCTACATCGGAAATGGCGCCATTTACGCCTACTGTAAAGGCCACATATACCCGCCCTGACACCTGATGCTGCAAGGCCTGAGCCGGGAACCGCAAATGCTGCTGCAGGTAAGCCTGTAAAGCTTTAGAACCACCCGCAAATTCAGGCATTACTTCCACATAAGTAAAAGGCTTTGCAGGCGGCGCAACCGGGGCTGTGACGGTGCCCGAATCAATCCCGCCAGAGCTACCAACTCCAGCACCGGAATCAGTAGCTACTGGCCCAGAATTGCCCTGTAGTGGTCCGTCCACCGCGGGGGTAACGGGCTGGGCTGGCTCTACCGGCTCCTTTTTGCTTAGTGTCTTGACCACCTTGGTCGCTATTTCTTCTTGGGGGCGCACAATGGGCTGTGCCTTGGCTGCCTGTTGGCTTTTAGGCTCGGTGTAGGGCTGCAAGTCAATTACCTTATCCGGAATACCAAGTTCTGGTACCACTACCACAGGAGGAAACAAGTAGTGAATTAACAGAGGAGCTGCAATAAGAAGAGCAAACAGCGCCGTAGCAATGGTGATGGCTGCAGCCAAGTGGCGGTTGTATAAGCGCCGAAGCAAGTAAGCGCCGTAAGCTTTGTTACGGCCCTCAAAAATCATGTCGTCCAGAGACGCAGTCTGCAATTGTGCGGTGTTCATGGCGGTATGGGTTAAAGGTGAGCAAAGATTCCCGACGCGTGTTACCCAAGCCATCCATTCTCCACAGACCTGCTGCCCGGCTTTCCTCTACACAACGGCCACTGTTTTCAACATAGTATGCATGTGGCTATAAATTTGAATAAAATAAAAAACCGACCCGGAAAGGATGTCCAGGTCGGTTTTTTGATGTGGCTAAAACAGCCTTTTGTTAGCGGATAGCGAAGGTTACCGGTACAGTAAACGATACACTTACTGCGCGGCCGTTCTGCTTACCTGGCGAGAAGCGTGGCAGCGTTTTGATAACGCGTACTGCTTCTTCGTCGCAACCGCCACCAAGCGGCTTGGTTACTTTCACATCCTGCACCTGCCCATCCGGGTTTACGGTGAAGGCTACGAATACCTTGCCCTCAATCTGGTTGCGCAGCGCCATAGCTGGATACTTGATGTTTTTACCGATGTATTGCAGCAGGGCTTCCTGTCCGCCGGGGAATACCGGCATCTGCTCTACATAGGTATACACTTTCGTATCCACCACTTCGGCTACTACCGCGTTGCCTTCACCTTCTAAACCCTCCAAATTGGGGTTATCGGTGTTGCCTTTCACGGTAGCCGTAGCTACTACCTTGTCTTCCAGTTCCTTTTGATCCGGAATTTCCTCCACTTTCCGTACTTCCTCATCTTTCTTCACTACCGGAGGCGTGAATTTGATGGTGGAGAGTTTGGGTGGTGGTGGTGGCGGCGCGTCTGGCGGCGGCGGCGGCGGCGGTGGCTTGGTTTGGTCCAGTGGAGGTGCATCCATCAGGACGTTTTCCTTCAACATCTTCTCGTCATCTACTACCTCATTGCCGCTGAACATGCGGGCAATGGTTGGAATGAATACCAACAGGGCAAATAGAGCAACGGCGATGAGAAGAGCGCGCGTGACGTGACGGTTGTACAGGCGGCGCAGCACATAAGCCCCATAGGCTTTGTTGCGGCCCTCAAATACAAGATCATTAAGACTCGCACGCGCTATCTGAGTGTTATCCATCATAGCCCGGAAGATTTAATGAGTTCGGTATCAGCCTTAGAGATTTCCACCAACGCGTATTTCTTCTGGTCGGTGATGTTCATCTCATCCAGGATATCCACCATGTTTTTGTAGTTGGACTTGTCGTCTGGCTTAATCAGCACCACCGTTTTGGGGTTTTGGCGCTGATGGTCCAGCAGAACTTTCCGGATGCCATTGGCATCATAGCTGGAAAGTTTCAACTCCGGTTTGTCCTTATCAGAGAGCAGACCGTCGTAGTAGTAGATCTTATTGTTCTCACCTATAAGAACAGTAAGGGCATCCGACGCTTTCAGCTCCTGTGGCGGATCACCAGGCTTCGGTTTCACCGGCATGGTAATCTGCATCACGTTCGGCTTATTGAACGTGGTAGTCAGCATAAAGAAGGTCAGAAGGAGGAAGGCCAAGTCAACCATTGGGGTCATGTCGATTTTGGTCGACATTTTCTTGGCCCGCTTCTTCCCGCCTTTGCCGGAGTCGGCTTGTTGTTGTATTTCTGCCATGGCGCTGCGCTTATTTGCTCACTGTGGGCTTGTTCTCCAAGTCCGTGATGAGGTTGAAACGGTTGATGTTCTTCTCCTGCAGAAACTTGATGACTTTCTTCACGGTCGGTACATCGGCATTGCCGTCGCCTTTAATGGCAATGTAGGTAGGCTTACCAATGGCTTCCTGGTTGGCTTTACGCGCTTCCATTACCCAGTCGATCAACTGATTGTTCAGTGAGTCGGCCGGAATACCGGGCTGCTTAACTTCTTTGCGCTGCTCGCTGCCCATGTTGAGCAAGGAGCCAAGCTGCTGTACAGGTACGCCGAAGCTGTTGAGGCCGCCAAAAGCACGTTTCTGCTTCTCGCTGAAGGTCACGCCATACTTGGCGCCCATCCGGTCGAGCAGCAGGGGTTTGGCCTTGTCGCTTTCCAAGCCAAAAAACACGCGCTTATCCTTGTCAATCAGGATGCGAATTACGTTACTCTCGGGTAGTTTAAATTCCGAGGTAGAAGAGGGGGTATCTACCACCACCACTTCCTCAGGGGCAAACTTAGTCGTGAGCATGAAGAACGTCACCAGCAGGAATGCCAGGTCCACCATCGGGGTCATATCCAGCGAAGGGGACGTTCTATGGGGCTTTACTTTAGGCATTTCTAGCGTGGTTGAGAATATTCAGAAAACGAGACTTACTGGAGCTTTATTGCGTTAACCGCAACTTAGGCCGTGTAAGTTTCCTTTTCGCCGTGTTGAGCAGCGAAGGTCTGAATGATGCTGAAGCCAGCCTCGTCAATGCTGTAGGTCAGCTCGTCAATTTTGCTGGTGAAGAAGTTGTAGGCAATGATGGCAATAGCCGAACCGGCAATACCAATAGCCGTGTTGATCAGAGCTTCCGAAATACCTTCAGCCAGTGCAACAGCATCAGGGTTACCAGCTTGTGCCAGGGCCGAGAAGGCCTTGATCATACCGAATACCGTACCCAGCAGACCAATCAGCGTAGAAACCGAAGCAATGGTCGACAGAATTACGAGGTTCTTCTCCAACATTGGCAGCTCCAGGGTAGTCGATTCTTCGATTTCTTTCTGGATAGCCAGGATCTTCTGGTCCTTGTCCATGCCCCGCTCGCGGGCCATTTCCTGGTACTTCAGCAGGCCTGACTTTACTACGGCGGCTACCGAGCCTTTCTGCTGGTCGCAGGCGGCAATAGCACCCGAAATGTCATTCGAGTTCAGCTTCTGACGAACAGTACGTACAAAGCTCTCAATGCTCTTAGAGCCTTTAGCCTTGCTGATGGTGAGGTAGCGCTCAATCGAGAAGGTAATTACCAACAGGAAAAGCGACATCAGGATTGGTACAATAACACCGCCTTTATAAACGGTGCCCAGGTAGTTGCCTGGCAGTGCAGCATTAGCGTTGTCGCCACCCTGGAAGTTAGAACCATTACCCAGTACAAAAATGTAGATAATGATACTCACAATAAAAGCCAGTGGAATCACGATGGCGGCAAACGCGGAACCGCCTTTGGCTTCGCTCTTAGGCGCAGCTGGAGCGGCAGGCCGCACGTTCTTGTTCATGGCATTCTTTTGTTCCATTGTTCCGGAAAATTAGGGGATGGTTGGTGAAAGGTAATTTTTGAAAGTGTAAACAGGGCTGGTTTGTATAAAGACGACGAAGCCCCGTTAACCCGCACTAGTTAGCCGGTGTGAGGCAAAACAGTGGGTCTGCTTGTGAACGGGGACTACTCCGGAACCTATACTCTCCTTGGCAAACCTAAGCAAAAGCCTTGTCCCTGCCAAATACAACTTGCGTTTAAACGCATCTATGTAGCATTCATCTGGAAAAAAGGCTATTTCTCAGAAGAAGGGGTTTTGTCGTCTACGGGCAGAGCCTTGGCTTGGTTCCAATACACATCCATCTGTGCTAACGTCAGGTTAGCGAGCTGGTGCCCGTCGCGGGCTGCTTCTGTTTCCAGGTACTGGAAACGGCGGATAAACTTTCGGTTGGTATGTTCCAGTGCCTCTTCCGGGTTTATGCCGGCAAAGCGGGCGAAGTTGATTAAGGAAAAGAGCAGGTCGCCGAATTCAGCGGCCGCTCGCTGCTGGTGTTCAGGGCTGTTTTCAGCTTCGGCAAACTCCGCTCTAAACTCCTCCAGTTCCTCCTGTACCTTTTCCCACACCTGCTCCTTTCGTTCCCAATCAAAGCCAGCACCACGGGCTTTTTCCTGGATGCGCATGGCCTTTATCAGGGCAGGTAATGTTACAGGTACGCCACCCAGCACTGAAGAATTGCCTTTCTCCTTGAGTTTAAGCTGTTCCCAGTTGCGCTTCACGTCCTCCTCACTGGTCACGGTGGTATCACCATAAATGTGGGGGTGGCGGAAAATGAGCTTCTCGCACTGTGCATTAAGTACATCAGCAATATCAAAGGCCCCTTTCTCAGCGGCAATTTTGGCGTAGAAAACCAGGTGTAACATCACGTCACCTAGCTCCTTGCTGACATCGGGCAAATCGTCCCGTAGAATGGCGTCCGAGAGTTCGTAGGTTTCTTCAATGGTCAGATGCCGTAGGCTCTGCATCGTTTGTTTTCGGTCCCAGGGGCACTCAGCCCGAAGCCGGTCAAGCACATCCAACAGGCGGCCAAAAGCGGCCAACTGCTCAGAGCGGCGGTCATCAGAATTGGTTGTATCCATCAAGTCAAATATACAACAGGGCAGCCGCTGAGGAAAAAATATGTCCCTGTTGCGGCTGCCTGCGTAATAGCGTAGCGGCCACGGCGCAACACGGCAAGCCGTGTATTATTCATAAAAACAACGGGCTTTTCTCTACTTTTGCCCATTCAAAAAAATAACATTCTAGTGGCACTCATCAAATCCATTTCGGGCATACGAGGCACTATCGGGGGCGCGGCAGGCGAAGGTCTGACGCCGTTGGACGTGGTGAAATATGCTGCCGCTTTCGGCAGCTGGGTTCTAAACAAAACGCAGAATAATACGATTGTTATCGGTCGTGACGCCCGCTTATCGGGCGAAATGGTGAGCAAGCTGGTAGCAGCTACACTACAGGGCCTGGGCATTCATGTTATCGATCTGGGTCTGAGCACCACCCCTACTGTGGAAATGGCGGTGCCAGCTAAAAAAGCGGGTGGAGGTATCATTCTCACTGCTTCGCATAACCCCAAGCAGTGGAACGCACTGAAGCTTCTGAATGATAAAGGCGAATTCATCTCGGACGCTGATGGACAGCAGGTGCTGGCTCTCGGCGACTCAGAGGCTTTTGATTTCGCCCCGGTAACCAAGCTCGGCCAGTACAGCACCGACGATACGTTTCTGCAGACGCATATAGAAGCTATTCTGGCTCTGCCACTGGTAGATGTGGCAGCTATTAAAGCCAAGAACTTCCGGGTGGTTGTAGACGCCGTAAACTCTACCGGCGGCTTTGCAGTGCCTATGCTGCTGGAAGCATTGGGCGTAACCACTATTGAAAAGTTATTCTGCGAGCCCACCGGTGACTTTGCCCACAACCCCGAGCCGCTGCCTGAAAACCTACGGGACATTGCCAAGGTGCTGGAAAAGGGCTCTTTCGATGTAGGCATTGTAGTGGACCCCGATGTAGACCGCTTGGCCTTGGTCAATGAGGATGGCACTATGTTCGGGGAAGAGTATACCCTGGTCGCCGTAGCCGATTATGTGCTACAGCAAAATGGCGGTGGCAACACCGTTAGCAATCTAAGCAGCACTCGTGCCCTGCGGGATGTAACCGAGAAACACGGTGGCCAATACGCCGCCGCTGCGGTAGGGGAGGTGAATGTGGTAACCAAAATGAAGGAAACCAACGCTGTTATAGGGGGAGAAGGCAATGGAGGTATCATCTATCCCGAGCTGCACTACGGTCGGGACTCGTTGGTAGGTATTGCGCTTTTTCTGAGCCACCTGGCCAAAACCGGCCTAACGATGACACGCCTACGTGCCTCTTACCCCAACTACTTTATCTCGAAAAATAAGATTGAGCTGACACCGGAAATAAACACCGACCAGGTGCTGGAGAAAATGCAGCTGCGTTATGCCAAGCAGCCCGTGAATACCATTGATGGGGTGAAAATCGAGTTTGATAAAGAGTGGGTGCACCTGCGCAAGTCAAACACGGAACCCATTATCCGCATTTATGCCGAGTCAGATTCTAATGCCACTGCCGACTACCTGGCAAACAAGATTATTGGCGACATCAAGGAGATTATTGCGGTAAACGTTTAAGCTTCTTCACTCCAGTGAGGTTGTAGCAGAAAAGCCCAGGCATTGTGTCCTGGGCTTTTTATTGCGTGCTAAGGAGAAGTGGGCCGCAGGGTTTTCACCATCAAAGTCCGCGCTGGGCACCGGGAATCTTTTACTTTTGTACTACTGTCGGGTGCAAAGAAGCCTGGCAGATCATTATTTCTACTTCGTTGCTGGGCTATGTCAACTCCTTCTGATTGTACTCCTTCGTCGGCATCACGGGCGGTATACTTTGATAATGCGGCCACCACGCCGCTGGACCCCGAAGTGCTGGATGCCATGCTGCCTTTTATGCGTGAGCATTTTGGCAACCCCAGCAGCATTCATAGTCACGGCCGGCAGGTGCGGGCAGCCATCGAAAATGCCCGCAAAACCATTGCGCACCTGATTAATGCGGCGCCGGCAGAAATTGTTTTTACCTCCTGCGGCACCGAAGCTGATAACTACGCCGCTTTTGGTAGTGTGCGTACGCTGGGCCTGAAACACGGTATTACCTCCCAGCTGGAGCACCACGCCGTGCTGCACACCATGCAGGCGCTGGAAAAAGCCGGTGACCTAAAGCTCAGCTATCTGCGCCACGACGAGCGGGGCCGCTTTGATCTGGAGCATCTGGAAGAGCTGTTAGCTACGCACCCGCGCACTTTTGTGAGCCTGATGCAAGCCAATAATGAAATTGGTAACCTGAATGACATTGCGGCTATTGGCGACATCTGCGCCCGGCACGATGCCATTTTTCATACCGATACGGTGCAGACGATGGGCCACTACCGCCACGATGTGCAGCAACTAAAAGCACATTTTCTGGTAGGGTCCGGGCATAAATTTCATGGGCCTAAAGGCATTGGCTTCCTGTACCGCCGCTCCGGCCTGCTGGTAGATGCCCTGATTCATGGCGGCTCGCAGGAGCGCAACCAGCGTGCCGGCACTGAGAATGTGTATGGCATCATTGGGCTGGCTAAGGCGCTGGAAATTGCTTACCGCGACATGGCCGAGCATCACCGCACCATTCAGGCCCTGAAAGACCGGTTTATTGAAAAGCTACGTGCTGAAATTGACGGAGTAGAATTCAATGGAACGTCTGCCGACGCTGACCATAGCCTTTACACTGTCCTGAGCGTGAGCCTGCCGCCTTCCGAGATGAACGAAATGCTGCTCTTCAACCTCGACATTAATAAAGTGTCCGTGTCGGGTGGCTCGGCTTGTACCAGCGGAGCACAGGCTGGCTCACATGTGCTGCAGGCCTTGGGCTGCGACCCCGACCGGGGCACCATTCGCTTCTCTATGAGCAAGTTTAACACGCCCCAGGAAGTAGACTATGCCGTGGAGCAGTTGGCCAAGATGTACCGTAAGGTGCCGGCCTAATGTCCTCTTGATAAGTCTGACAAAATAATACCCTCCTTTAGGCATTTAAGGGAGGGTATTATTTTTTGGGTGAAATCAGAAGGCCGACAGCACCTAATTCTGAAATGTGCCGTACTGTCTCAGCAACACTATATACCGATATGGCTGACATTAATATCCAACGCAAGAAAAAGTCCCTGAGCCCCTGGCTGGCCGTACTGCTGGCCTTGGTGGTGCTAGGTCTGATCTGGTTTTTCTTCTTCCGCGCCGACCCAGAACAACCCGTTGACGCCATACCTCCTACTAACACTACCCAGCCGCTTGGGGCTACGTCTGATACCTCCGCTGCGGCTGACACGAAGGCCATGGAAGATATGGCTAACGAGGTAGCCGCCACACCGGAAGCCTTCTATGCCTTCGCTACAGACTCTGCCCGCTCAGTTACGGACTATGGCCGGCGTGGCCTGCACTTACTGACTGGCGTGTTGGTTTCTTTAGCCGACCGGGACGACCTGCGCCAGGATCCGACCGTGCAGGAAAGGCGCAACGATCTGACCAGTGCCACCAGCCGCCTGGAAGAACCTGGCACCAGCCTGAGACCAGGCTTTACGGCTACTGCGGCTATGCTACAAGCCATTCAACAGAAAGCGTATCCGGAACAGGCCGCTCCTGTAAACCGCCTCACCAAGCAGGCCGACGCCCTCAGCGGCCGCGACGAGCCAGCCCAGCAGGAGATGCAACGCGCATTTTTCAGCCAGGCGGCTCAAATTCTGAAGAGCTTCAGCTAACCCAGTATCAGAAGCAGGCACGGTTATCCGGCTGCAGGCTTCTGGTATATGAGATAACACTACTACTATGGAACCTACTCCCATACCCTCTGCCCAAGGCATGCACCTGCGCCGCCTGCGCGACCTGGAAAACTTTGAAGTAGCTGACGACAGCGTGGATGTACGCGGCTGGGCCGTACGCGGCAGCGACGGTAAAAAGTTTGGGGACGTCTTTGAATTGATTGTAGACGAAGACGCCATGAAAGTTCGCTACCTCGACATTGAACTGGATGCTTCGCTTCAAATTGATAAGTGGGCGCGCCACATTCTGCTCCCTATTGGTGTGGCCACCATTGATGAGGATGGAGACAACATCTTCGTGCCTTCCCTCAACCTACAGTCGGTGCTGGATTACCCACCTTACACCGATATTCAAATTACCCGGGAATACGAAGAAGCCATGCTACGCTCCTTGAAACTCCCCCTACCGGAGCATGCCACACCTTTTTATGAGCAGGCGCCTTACAATGAGCAACACTTTTACCAGAACCGCCATTCTACGGAATCGGCCAGCAACCTGCGCCGCCGCATAGTGTAACCTGTTCTAAACCCGATTTAAATAAAAACAGCAACGCCTGGTCACTCTGCTTAGAAGGGCCAGGCGTTGCTGTTTTTGATATTCAGTAGTTAGTTGCGATGCACTAAATCAGCCACGGCATCTACCCACATCGGGTTGGCGTTCAGGCTGGGCACCAACTGCCAGTGCTTACCACCGGCCTGCTCAAACATTTCCTTGAATTCCGTGCCTACCTCAATGGTGGTTTCCAGGCAATCAGCCACGAAAGCGGGGCTAAAGGCCAGCACATTGTGGATGCCTTTAGCCGGAAATTCTTTCAGAACCTCATCGGTATAAGGTTGCAGCCACGGGTCACGGAGGCGGCTTTGCAGACGGCTCTGGAACGTGACGGTATACTGCTCTGGAGCAAGGTTCATGGCTTTGGCCAGCAGGCGGGAGGTTTCGTAGCACTGCGCCCGGTAGCAGTAGCGGTTGTTCTTGTTGTAGTGGTTGCAGCAGCTACTCAGCTTGCAATACCCATTTTGGCTGCCTTTCAGCACGTGGCGCTCCGGAATACCGTGGTAGCTGAATACTACATGGTCGTAGTCGTGCTTCTGCATTTCCTGCAGGCCCAGAGCGGCAAATGAAGCAATAAAGCCAGGATCGTCAGTAAAAGAGCTAATGAAGGAAATAGTAGGCACTACCCACCATTTGCTCACAATGTCCATCACCTTTTGCTGCACCGAGCCCGTGCTGGCCGCCGCGTATTGCGGAAATAGCGGTAGCACAATAATGCGCTCCACGGCCGCATCGCGCAGCTCCTGTAGTGCCAGCTCAATGCTGGGCTTTTGGTAGCGCATGCCAAAAGCCACCAGGTAATCCTTCCCTAACTTTTCCTGCACTAGCTTTTTCAGGTCGAGGCCGTGGTATAGTAGGGGAGAGCCGCGGTCCGTCCAGAGCTGCTGATATATTTTGGCCGATTTAGGGGCCCGTAGCGGCACTACCAAGCCCTGAAACAGCGGATAGCGCACGGCGGCCGGCATATCAATCACGCGGGCATCTGTCAGAAATTCGTTGAGGTAGCGGCGCACATCGCTGGTTTGGGGCGAGTCGGGCGTACCGAGGTTCACGAGCAGGACGCCGATGCGGCCTTTAGAAGAAGCGGGGGTAGAGGACATAGAAACCGTAACGCCGAAAGAGGTAAGCAGGCAAGTCCTCTGAGCATATCAGAGGACTTGGCCAGGGTAAAGAACTACAAAGGTCGTACAACCGTTGCCGAACTAAAACTGACATCCGTCATCTTTCAATTTGGGGTACAGACAATCTGGCCACCCCCGATGTTTTAATAACCGGCGGCCGGGCGGGGTAAAAGTCGTACCTTTGCGGGCCAAATTTCAGAGTCTGAAATGAATACCATCCCTACTCCACACCGCGCTGGCTTCGTGAGCATTATCGGCAAACCCAACGTGGGCAAGTCGACGCTGATGAACGCGCTGGTAGGTGAGCGGCTGAGCATCGTCACGAGCAAAGCCCAAACCACCCGCCACCGCATCCTCGGCATCCTCAACGGCGACGATTTCCAGCTGATCTACTCCGATACGCCCGGCATCATTCAGCCCAAATATGAGCTGCACAACGCCATGATGTCGTTTGTGTATTCATCTCTGGAAGATGCTGACGTGGTGCTGTTTGTAACGGATATCTACGAAAAGCACGACGAAGAACCCATTGTGGAGCGGCTGCGCAAAATGCAGGACGTCACCATTATGGTGCTGGTAAACAAGATAGACCAGGCTGACCAGGCCGATGTGGAAGCCAAGCTGGCCTACTGGCACGAGCAGCTGCCCAACGCCGCCGAAGTGCTGCCTATCTCGGCCCTGAATGCCTTCGGTACCGAACGGGTGCTGGAGCTGGTGCTGGAAAAGCTGCCGGTGCACCCACCTTATTATCCGAAAGATGAACTAACCGACAAGCCCGAGCGGTTCTTTGCTGCCGAGATGATTCGGGAGAAAATCTTTAAGCTCTACAAGAAAGAGGTGCCCTACAGCTGTGAGGTAGCTATTGATGAGTTTAAAGAAGAAGAAGATATCATCCGGATGCGCTCCACTATTTACGTGGAGCGGGCCAGCCAGAAAGGCATTGTCATTGGCCAGAAAGGCGAGGCCCTGAAGAAAGTAGGCACCTGGGCCCGCGAGGAAATGGAGAAATTCTTTCTGAAGAAAGTGTTCCTCGAAATCCACGTGAAAGTCAACGAAAACTGGCGCGCCGACCCCAAGGCCCTGAGCCGCTTCGGGTATAACAACAGTTAATAAACGCTTCCGACCTTCCTTCACTTAACTACTCCGGGCACTGCCGAAAATGGTCGGGCCGGCGGCTGGAGTCAGACAATATGAAAAATACGATTGCCATTGTGGGCCGCCCAAACGTGGGTAAGTCTACTTTATTCAACCGCTTGGTTGGCCAGCGTAAGGCCATTATGGACAACGAGTCCGGCGTAACCCGCGACCGGCACTACGGCTACGGCGACTGGACCGGCAAGTACTACACCGTTATCGACACGGGTGGGTACGTGCACAACTCCGAGGATATCTTCGAAGGCGAAATCAATAAGCAGGTAAAGCTGGCTATTGATGAAGCCGATGTGGTGCTATTTATGGTGGACGTAGATGCTGGCCTGCACCACCTGGACGAAGAATTTGCCAACGTGCTGCGCCGCTACCAGGGCAAAAAGCCGATTTATCTGGTAGCCAACAAGGCCGATACCAACACCCGCGCCCACGCCGCCGGCGAGTTCTACGCGCTGGGTATGGGCAATGGTGAAATCTACCCCATCAGCTCCCAGAGCGGCTCCGGCACCGGCGACCTGCTGGATGCTGTGGTTAGCCATTTTGAGGAAGAAGGCATAGAGGAGCCCGATGCAGGCATTCCAAAAATTGCTGTGGTAGGCCGCCCCAACGTGGGTAAGTCATCCTTCGTGAACCTGCTGCTGGGCACCGACCGCAGTATTGTAACGGACATTGCCGGCACCACCCGCGACTCTATTCAGGCGCGCTACAATGCCTTTGGCAAAGAATTTATTTTGGTAGATACGGCTGGTTTGCGCCGCAAAGCCAAGGTACACGAGGACATTGAGTTCTATTCCGTACTGCGCTCCATCCGGGCGCTGGAAGAATCCGATATCTGCATTGTGATGCTGGATGCCACTCGTGGTATTGAGTCACAGGACCTGAACATTATTGGCCTGGCCGACAAAAACCGCAAGGGCATCGTGATTCTGGTCAACAAGTGGGACCTCATCGAGGGTAAGGAAACTAACACGGCCAAGGAGTTCGAGGCGAAAATCCGCGAGAAGATTGCGCCTATCAGCTACCCGCCTATCATCTTCATTTCCGTACTGAACAAGCAGCGCGTGCACAAGGCCATTGAAACGGCCATTGACGTGTACGAAAACAAGCGCCGCAAAATTCCAACCTCGGAGCTGAACGAGGTGATGCTGAAGGAAATTGAGAAGTATCCGCCGCCCATCCAGAAGGGCAAAATGGTACGCATCAAGTACGTAACGCAGTTGCCCACGCATAACCCGGTATTTGCCTTCTTCTGCAACCTGCCGCAGTATGTACTGGAAAGCTATACCCGCTACTTGGAGAACCGTCTGCGTGAGCATTTTGACTTTACTGGTGTACCGGTGGGTATTATTTTCCGGAAGAAATAAGCGTTTGAACGGTCGAATAAGGCAGGGCCAAGGAAATTCTTTTACAGGTTGGGTTACCTTTTTTCACTAACCGGTATAAACCACCAGATTCCGCGGAGCTTTCTGTTGGAATCGACCTAAAAAGACTTTTCATTTTCAAAACAACCCCACCATGAAAAAGGTATTGTTCCTCGCCCTTGCTGCTGTTTCTTTCTCGTTCGCTTCTTGCGACAGCAAAACTGAAAACACGCAGGAGCAGGCTGCTGACAACGTAGAAGAAGCTGGCGAAGCCAAAGCTGACGCTATGGAAGATGCTGGTGCTAACGAGGCTGCTGCTGATGCAGTACGTGACTCGGCTGACGCTAAGGCTGACGCTATGGAAAACTCGGCTGACGCAAAGGACGCTAAGTAATTTCTTCTGCGCCCAGCGCATATAAAAAGAGGGCTTCTCCCACGGGAGAAGCCCTCTTTTTCGTTTAAGGGAGTTTAGTTATTAGCCTAAGCGGCGTTCTAACAGTCCGTCAATCACCTTAAAGAGCTTGCGGGGGCCATAAGTGCGCCAGGGCAGCTCGTCCAGCTGCCCACCAAAGTTTACATAGTTGTCGATGTTATACTGGCGCATTTCCCTGATAACGTGTTCTTGGAAGTTGACGGCAGCAATCCAGCCATCCTCCACGTCTTCAAACCACTCCTCATAGTAGCAGTCATCGGAGCCGTGGAAATTGAAGACGTTTTCCCCGATCAGCACGAATTTGCGGACGCCTTCGTGCACCATAGAATCTATGATGTTGCGCTTAAGCTGCATCACATCATTCTCAATGGCATCATTCCACTCGCCAATAAACTCAATGATGCCGATGCCCTGCTCGTAGTCCACGAACAGGATTTTCAGGAATAGAGTATCAGATTCCAGGCTGTCCCACTGGGGATGGATATAGTAGCCGTAAATAGTATTGACGTAGTGGTCTAAGCTGTTCTCGGTTTCAAACAGCGGGGAGCGGGGGTCTTCAGCAGCGGAATACTGCTCTATCCAGTTATAATGAGGTTCGATGGTATGCATAGAATATAGAGCAGACTATAGCTCACGCGTATACATGAACAATGGTATCTAGGTCATTTGTTCAGTGAGCACAGGCACATTACTCTATTGTACTTATAGTTTGCTACTTAATGTTAAGGATAGTAGGAGGATTAATAGCAATAGCCCGGGTAGGGCAGCTAGTAAGGTTATAATGCTGGTTACCCAACGCCTTTGCCTGGCTGCAATAGCTGCAACGGCAAGCAGTAAAATTCCTAAGGGCCCAGTAATATAGGAAGCACCTACAAGCGTAAACAACCCATCACCAAGCTGCGCGGCCAGCAGAAGAATACCCAATTGTAGCAGGCATAATGCCCAACTGGTTCGGTAAATTGTTTGGCTTCGGAAACGAGGCAGCATTTTCTTCAGTGCTTAGAACGCGCGTCCAGCGCCGCCCGCACGGAGCCATGCTTTGCCAGCAACTCGGCTGCTTCCACCTGACCAATGCCCAGCTCATCCATTAGCATCCGCTCGCCCCGGTCTACCAGCTTGGCGTTGGAAAGCTGCATATCCACCATCTTATTGCCCTTCACGCGGCCCAGTTGAATCATGGTGGCCGTAGTGAGCATATTCAGCACCAGCTTTTGTGCGGTACCGGCTTTCATGCGGGTGCTCCCCGTTACAAACTCAGGGCCCGTTACCACTTCCACCGGAAACTCGGCAGCCGCAGCTACCGCCGAGCCGGCATTACATACAATACAGCCCGTAGCAATGCCGTGCTGGCGAGCCTGCTCCAGGCCACCAATGACGTAGGGTGTCCGGCCTGAGGCCGCAATGCCTACCACGATATCCTTCTTATTGATGTCAAACGCCAGCAGATCCTGCCAGGCCTGTTCTGCATCGTCCTCCGCATTTTCTACTGCCTGCCGGATAGCCGTGTCGCCGCCTGCAATCAGCCCAATCACCAGCCCTTGAGGCACACCAAAGGTGGGAGGGCACTCAGAGGCATCCAGAATACCCAGGCGGCCACTAGTGCCGGCGCCAATGTAGAATAGGCGGCCTCCTTCCCGTAAGCGGGCTACAGTAGCTTCTACCAAAGCCTCAATTTGCGGGAGTGCCTTAGCCACTGCCAGCGGCACCGTCTGGTCCACACTATTGATGCCAGTCAGCAATTCGTGGGTACTCAGGGTTTCCAGATGATTGAACAGGGAAGGGCTTTCGGTGTTGCTCACAAAGAATAGGGTTGGCGAAAATTAAGATGGGGCAGTAGCAGCAGCTGCTTTCAGCCGCCCTATAACCGGAAACCTATCAAAAACGTTGGGCGTGTGGGGCGCATTCACGTCCAACTCGCGGGTCAGGTCCTGGCCCGCCCAGTGTTCATAATGGTTGCCGCGTCGCCATAGGCGGGAGCGGGTTACATCGTAAATCAGCCCTTGGTAGCTTACCCAGATTTCGTCCCGGTCCTGCCCGTTACGTAGGGCCAGCTGGGAGCGGGAGTATTCGGGTAAATCAGTTAGGGGCAAAGAAGATTCCATGAGTAGACTCGTGCATTCCAGACTTGGAAGGATACTGGTTGCCACTACGGCCAACGGACAGGCTGTTTTCGGTGACTTTTAACCTAACAAGGCCTGCGTCAGAATCCAGCGGTTAGGCAAGTCCCCCTGGGCGGCATGCAGGTAGTCCTGGTAGCTGCAAGGCACGATGCGCTTGAGGTTGCTATCGGCTAGGCTCTCCACTTCCAGCCACCACTTTTCCGTGCGCCGAGCTTTGTAGAATACCAACTTGGCTGGTGTGCCTGGCAGGCCCACGGCGTAGCGCATAAAGCGGCGACTCTGAAAATCGGTTTCGCCGTGTCGGTGGTAAAAGCCCTCAATGAAGTACCACAGCATAGTGGCCGTAGCAAAAGCGGCCAGCCCATGCGGATCATGGTCGGGGCGGTAGCCATATAGGCCGAAGGAACTGAGCTGGTCATTGTGGCCCGCATACCAGCACAACTGAGAGGCTTCCTCGCCGGTAAGCCCGTAGGGGCTGGCCGGGTAGTAGCCCGGAAAGTCAGGCCAGCGCAGAGCCGAGAGGTCAAAGCTCATCATATCGGCTTGCCGGATCAGCGGTTCTGCCTGCCGGACATCCGTATGGACTTCGCCTAAACGTAGCGTTTCAAAATGCAGCTTCTCCAGGGTGGCCAGCACGCCGGGCTGTACCAGATATTGCTGATGGCCAATTTGACTAAAGGCAAACAGGAAGTTCGGCTCGTGCATCAGAATGCGCTGCAGGTGCGATTCTTCAGCCGGCGCGGTATCGTGCTCGGCCATGTCCACGCGAGAGTCAATGGTCACGTGGCTAACGGGGCGCTCCAGCGTTTCATAAGCCAGAAACTGACCGTAATCCAGGTCGTGACTGCCACCCAGCAGCAGCGGAATGGTCTTTTGCTCCAACAAAGCCGCTACAATTTCCCGCAGGCGCAGGTAGGTGTCTTCCAGTGTAAGGCCAGGGCGTAGGTTACCCAGGTCTACCAGCCGGATGGGGCCTGTGCCTTTCTGCAGTTGATAAAACCGCTCACGTACAGTGTTGGCCGCATGGGTAGCTGGTGCACCGGCGGCGCTGCCGCGCCATTCATCCAGCCCAATTAGGGCCAGATCAGCTGCCCGCCAGTCCGGAAATGTGTCCACGAAGCGTGTGGCATATGCGCCCAGCGTAGTAGGCGCCGGCGCCGCCGCCAGCGGATCTTCGAGAAGCGGATCAAAGAATATCGCAAGGTTCATCAGGCTCGGGCAGTGCTGCTGACAAAACTAGTTAAAAACGCCGCTGCTACAGTATTCCAATTGGCCGTAAATAGGGTTTCCGCTAAAAAATCAATTTATTTAACCACTATTTCCACCTCACTGTCTTTGTTCATGCAAGTTCGCCGCGCTTTTGATGTTCTTCCTTACCAGCTGGAGAATTCACCTAAATCTGATTGCCTGGCTGCCAAAGTAAACGGGACATGGGAAAAAATGAGTACCCAGCAGGTATATGATACCGCGCAGCTGGTCAGCTTGGGGCTAGTACAGCTTGGTCTGAAGAAGGACGATAAAGTGGCCATCATCTCCATGAACCGCCCGGAGTGGATGCTGGCCGATTTTGGCATTTCGCAGATTGGAGCGGTGAGCGTGCCTATGTACCCCAGCATTACAGTGGAAGACTATAAGTACATCTTTGCCGATGCGGGGGTAAAAGCCATTTTTGTGGCCGATATAAAACTATATGAGAAGGTAACGGCGGCTATTGAAGGGCTGAACGTTCCTGCCACCCATATTTTCACCTTTGATAAAATTAAGGGGGCTCGGCATTTCTCCGAGCTGCTGGAAATGGGCAAACAAGGCACCACCGCCTCGTTGCAACCCCTGAAAGACGCCGTGCAGCCCGATGACCTGCTCACACTCATCTATACCAGCGGCACCACCGGCCAGCCCAAAGGTGTGATGCTGTCCCACGACAATATCCTCAGCAACTGCCGCAATGCCCAGCGCTTTGTGCCGGTAAACAAAGATGATATGGCGCTGAGCTTCCTGCCGCTCTGCCACATTTTTGAGCGCATGGTTACCTACCTCTACATGATTAACGGCGTGAGTATTTACTACGCCGAGAGCATGGAGGTCATTGCCGACAATCTGCGTGAAGTGAAGCCCAGCATCTTTACCACAGTGCCGCGCCTGCTGGAAAAAGTATATGATAAGATTGTCGCCAAAGGCCATGAGCTGACGGGCATCAAGAAAGCCCTGTTCTTCTGGGCGCTGGATCTGGGCCTGAAATACGATACCCAAAAAGACCAGGGTGTTTTCTACAATGCCCAACTGGCCCTGGCCAATAAGCTTATCTTCAATAAGTGGCGCGAAGCGCTGGGCGGCAACCTGAAGTGCATCGTTTCCGGTGGCGGAGCACTGCAGCCACGGCTGGCGCGCGTATTCTGGGCGGCCGGCATCCGGGTAATGGAAGGCTACGGCCTCACCGAAACCTCTCCGGTTATTGCCGTGGGCGGCTTCGAGCCCGAAAACAACCTGATTGGCACCGTAGGCCCCATCATCGATAACACGGAGGTGAAGATTGCGCCCGACGGCGAAATCCTGACGAAATCGGCCTCCGTGATGAAAGGCTACTACAACAAGCCCGACCTGACAGCCAAGGAGTTTGATGAGGAAGGTTGGTTTCACACCGGCGACATTGGCGAGCTGGTCAACGGGCGTTTCCTCAAAATCACGGACCGCAAAAAGGAAATGTTCAAGACCTCAGGCGGCAAGTACATTGCCCCGCAGGTAATTGAAGGCAAGCTGAAAGAGTCGCCACTGGTAGAGCAGTGCATGGTGGTAGGCGACGGCCAGAAGTTTCCTTCTGTGCTGATTGTTCCTTCTTTCGATGACCTAAAAGGCTGGTGCAAGCGCAACGGCGTGACCTGCAATGGGCCAAACGAGGAAATAATCAAAAATGAGAAGGTAGTAGATATGTATGAAGCCTTGGTGAAGAAATATAACCAGGGCTTTGCGCAGTGGGAGCAGGTAAAGAAAGTGGCGCTATTACCACAGCAGTGGACGGTGGATACCGGCGAGATGACGCCCACCATGAAGGTGAAACGCAAAGCCATCTTCCAGAACAATACCGACTTAATTGATAGTCTATATCATACAGACCGCCCCCGATAACCTATAAGGCCCCGCTTATTTCTGGCGGGGCCTTTTTTATTTGGGAGGCAGCTGAAATCGTCATAATATGCTAGGCATGCCAAATTTTTTTTGCCTGAACTAGTATGCAAGCATAACATATTTACGTATGTTTACCGGACTTCACCCAGCTCATGAAACCGGAAGAAACCGTCGATTATAACATTAAAGTAGCCTGGCACGCCATTTCGCGCATGTACAATACGCAGGCTGCCAAGCACGACATCACGACCAGCATCGGCTTTGTGCTCCTGAACATTGATCAGGAAAATGGCACCCCGGCTACCAAAATAGCGCCGCTGCTGGGCCTGGAAACGCGCAGCCTCACGCGCATTCTGCGCAGCATGGAGGAAAAGGGCCTGATCTACAAACAAGCCGACCAGCTGGACAAGCGTTCCGTGCGCATTTTCCTAACGGAGGAGGGCCTGAAGAAAAAGGAAATTTCCCGCCAGACAGTGCGTCATTTTAACCAGAAGGTGCATGAGAAAATCCCGCAAAACCAGCTGGATACCTTCTTTAAAGTCGTAACCCAGATTACAGCCATGATTGAGGGCAAAACTCTCTTCGATGATTTTACGCTGAAGCCGCTGCGCTCCAAGTCGAACCAGGCCTAGCCCGGCTGATTTGGGGCGTGCCTGTTTCCAATGCGCGCTCAACTCAACTTACTTCCCAACCCGCACCCGCTTCATCCCCACATGAATCGAACCATCAAAAAAGTAGCTGTTTTAGGCTCGGGCGTCATGGGCTCCCGCATTGCCTGTCACTTCGCCAACATTGGCGTGCAGGTGCTGCTGCTCGATATTGCTCCTAAAGAGCTGACGCCCGACGAAGAAAAAAAAGGTCTTAAGCTGGATTCTGCGGCCGTTAAGAACCGCATTGTGAATAGCTCTTTGCAGGCCGCCGTGGCTAGCAACCCCTCGCCGCTGTACCGCAAGGCAGATGCTTCGCGCATCAAAACCGGCAACTTCGACGACAACCTTAAGGACATTGCCCAGTACGACTGGACGATTGAGGTGGTAGTAGAGCGTCTCGATATTAAAAAGAGCTTGTTTGAGCGCGTGGAGCAGTTCCGTAAGCCCGGCACGCTCATCACCTCCAACACCAGCGGCATCCCGATTCACCTGATGACGGAAGGCCGCTCCGAGGATTTCAAAAAGCATTTCTGCGGTACCCACTTCTTCAACCCGCCGCGCTACCTGAAGCTGCTGGAAATTATCCCCACCCCGGACACCGATCCGGCCATTGTGGACTTCCTGCTGCACTACGGCGACCTGTACCTGGGCAAAACCACCGTCCTGGCCAAAGACACGCCGGCTTTCATTGCCAACCGCGTGGGCGTTTTCGCCATTATGGACGTGCTGCAGGTGATGCAGGAACTGGGCCTCACGGTAGAAGAAGTAGACAAGCTCACCGGCCCGGTTATCGGCCACGCCAAATCAGCCACCTTCCGTACCTCCGATGTGGTGGGTCTGGATACGCTGATGAACGTAGCCAACGGTCTGGCCCAGGGCCTGCCGAACGACGAAGCCAAAGCCGTATTCCAACTGCCCGACTTCCTCAAGAAGATGGGCGAAAACAAGTGGCTGGGCGACAAAACCAAGCAGGGCTTCTACAAGAAAGTAACCGGAGCCAATGGCAAGTCGGAAATTCTGGCGCTGGATCTGAACACGCTGGAGTACAAGCCCAGCCAGAAGGTGAAGTTTACTACTCTGGAAGCCACCAAGCCCATTGAAAAGCTGGCGGACCGCTTCAAAGTGCTGGCCGCGGGCAAAGACAAAGCCGGCGAATTCTACCGCAAGATGTTCGCGGGCCTGTTTGCCTACGTGACCAACCGCATTCCGGAAATTACGGATGCCCTGTACAAGATTGACGATGCCCTGCGCGCCGGCTTCGGCTGGGAGCTGGGTCCGTTTGAAACCTGGGATGCCCTGGGCGTACAGAAAGGTCTGGAGTTGCTGAAGGCTGAAGGCAAAACCGCTGCCCCGTGGGTAGAGGAGATGCTGGACGCCGGCAATACCACGTTCTACAAGGTAAACGAGCAGGGCGTAAAGCAGTACTACGACCTCGAGTCGAAGAGTTACAAGGCCATTCCCGGCGTCGAGAACTTCGTGATTCTGGACAACCTGCGCGCCACGGGCAAAGTGCTCTGGAAAAACGCCGGTGCTTCCGTCATTGACCTCGGCGACGGTATCCTGAACGTGGAATTCCACTCCAAGATGAATACGCTGGGCTCTGATGTTATTCAGGGCTTGCTGAAAGGCGTGGAGCTGGCCGAAAAAGACTTCCGCGGTCTGGTAGTGGGCAACGATGCCCCCAACTTCTCAGCCGGTGCCAACCTGGGTCTCGTGTACATGTTTGCCTTAGAGCAGGAGTACGACGAGATAAACATGATGATTGCCCAGTTCCAGAATGCTATGATGCGCATGCGCTACAGCAGCATTCCAGTGGTGGGTACGCCGCACGGCCTCACCCTGGGCGGCGGCTGCGAGCTGAACCTGCACTGCGACCGGGTAGTGGCATCCGCCGAAACCTATATGGGCTTGGTAGAATTTGGCGTAGGCCTGATTCCGGCTGGTGGCGGCACCAAGGAAATGACCTTGCGCACCGCGGCCAAGTACGAGGAGGGCGAGCCGGAGTACAACATGCTCCGCAACACCTACATGACCATCAGTACCGCCAAGGTATCGACCTCTGCTGCCGAAGCCTTCGATCTGGGCTTTATGCGCCGCGGCGACGAAATTGTGGTGAATAGCAACCGCGTCATTGCCCAGGCCAAAGCCGCGGCTATTGAGTTGGCGGAAGATGGCTACACCCAGCCCACGCAGAAAACCAACATCAAGGTGCACGGCAAAGGTGCGCTGGGCATGTTCCTGACGGGCGTTTCGGCCATGAAAGAAGGGCGCTACATCTCCGACCACGACGTGAAAATTGCCAACAAGCTGGCCTACGTGATGTGCGGCGGCGACCTGAGCGCCCCCACGGAAGTATCGGAGCAGTACCTGCTGGACCTGGAGCGCGAAGCTTTCCTAAGCCTCACCGGCGAGCGGAAGACGCTGGAGCGGATTCAGAGCATCCTTACGACCGGTAAGCCGCTGAGAAATTAAGAACCTTAGATAGTTGTTGTTATGCTGCGCCTGACCACCAGGAGAGGAGCAACCCCACCACTTTCTTCAAGACTCCACTGAAATGAATGCATATATCGTAGCTGGTTACCGTACGGCCGTAGGCAAAGCCAACCGTGGCGGTTTCCGCTTCACCCGCCCCGATGACCTGGCCGCTGACGTCATCAAGCACCTGGTAGCCTCGGTGCCCGCCCTCGACCCCACGCGCATCGACGACGTGATTGTAGGCAATGCCGTGCCGGAGGCCGAGCAGGGCCTGCAAATGGGTCGCCTGATTTCCCTGCTGGCCCTGCCCATGAACGTTTCGGGCCTTATTGTGAACCGCTACTGCGGCTCCGGGGTAGAAACCATTGCCATGGCCGCCGGTAAAATTGCCGCCGGTATGGCTGAATGCATCGTGGCCGGTGGCACGGAAAGCATGAGCCTGGTGCCCACCGTAGGCTGGAAAACGGTGCCCAACTACAAGCTGGCCAAAGAGCATCCGGACTATTACCTCGGCATGGGCCTCACCGCCGAAGCCGTAGCCCAGGACTACAAGATTTCCCGCGAAGACCAGGACCAATTCTCCTACAATTCCCACCAGAAGGCCATTAAAGCCATTCAGGCCGGCAAGTTCAAGGAGCAGATTGTGCCCATCACGGTTGAAGAAACCTACCTGGACCCCGCCAGCGGCAAAAAGAAAACCCGCTCCTTCGTGGTAGATACCGACGAAGGCCCCCGCGCTGATACTTCGGTAGAAGCATTGGGCAAGCTGCGTCCCGTGTTTGCCGCCAACGGTACCGTAACGGCCGGCAACTCCTCCCAGACTTCTGATGGCGCTGCCTTCGTAATCGTAATGTCCGAGCGCATGGTGAAGGAGCTCAACCTGGAGCCCATTGCCCGCATGGTGACTTATGCCACGGAAGGTATCGACCCGCGCATCATGGGCATGGGCCCCATCAAAGCCATTCCGAAGGCGCTGAAGCAAGCCGGCATGAAGCTCGAGGACATGGACCTGATTGAGTTGAATGAGGCGTTTGCTTCGCAGTCTATTGCGGTGGTGCGCGAGCTGGGCATCGATGAAAGCAAGCTGAACGTGAATGGTGGCGCTATTGCGCTGGGCCATCCGCTGGGTTGCTCCGGTGCCAAGCTTAGCATTCAGCTGTTCCACGAACTTCGGGCCCGTAACAAGAAATACGGCATGGTAACCGCCTGCGTAGGCGGCGGCCAGGGCGTAGCCGGTATCTACGAACTGCTGAAGTAAAAAACGGTTGTCATGCTGAGCGCAGCCGAAGCATCTCTACCGCTTCATTGAGTTAGTAATCTGACATCAGCACGCGAGATGCTTCGGCTGCACTCAGCATGACACTGGTTTGCAAGAACAACCCCGGCAGTTCGGGGTTTTCTTTACGGAATATACTCGGCTAGCCTACTATTTTTTTGTATATTTCGGTACGACAATTTGTTGAGCTACTGTGTTAATAAGTAGTTGACAGTCATTGGAATAATTTTGTTTTCCCCTCGATAATCCCCAACCCCCTCAATACCTCACCCAGTCATGGAAGTAACCAATAAACTGACCAAGGGCGGCGAGTTCATCATCAAAGAAACCGACGCTCAGGAAGTATTTACCCCCGCCGAATTCTCGGAGGAGCAGCGCATGATGTACCAGACCTGTCTGGACTTTGTACAGACCGAAGTAGACCCCTTGCTGGAGCGCCTCGATAACCACGAGGAAGGCTTGCTGGAAGGCCTCATGAAAAAGGCCGGCGAGCTGGGTTTGTTCGGCGTGAGCATTCCCGAGCAGTACGGCGGCTACGACATGGACTTCAACACCGCACTGCTGGTGACGGAAGGCGTAGGTGGAGGCCACTCGTTCCCGGTAGCCTTCGCGGCCCACACGGGCATCGGCATGCTGCCCATTCTGTACTTTGGTACCCAGGAGCAGAAAGACAAATACATTCCTAAGCTAACCAGCGGCGAGTGGCTGGGCGCTTACTGCCTCACTGAGCCCGGCTCGGGCTCCGACGCTCTGGGCGCGCGCAGCAAAGCCGTGCTGACGGAAGATGGCCAGAGCTATGTGCTGAATGGCCAGAAAATGTGGATTACCAACGCCGGTTTCGCGCACGTGTTCATCGTGTTTGCGCAGGTAGATGGTGACAAGTTCACGGGCTTCATTGTAGAGCGCGGCACCCCTGGCCTGAGCTTCGGCAACGAAGAGCACAAGATGGGCATCAAAGGCTCGTCAACCCGCCAGGTATTCCTCTCCGATGTGAAAGTTCCGAAGGAAAATGTGCTGGGCGAGATTGGCAAAGGCCACCTCATTGCCTTCAACATCCTGAACATCGGCCGCATTAAGCTGGCCGCTGCCTGCCTGGGCGCTACCAAGCGCGTGGTGGCTACCAGCGTGAAGTATGCCAACGAGCGGATTCAGTTTAAGCTGCCCATCTCCAAGTTCGGCGCCATCAAGTACAAGCTGGCCCAGCAGGCCATCCGCACGTACGCCGTAGAATCGGCTATTTACCGGGCTGGTATGGATATCTACCGCATGGAGCAGGAACTGCTCAGCCAGGGTCAGAGCCACAACGAAGCGTTGCTGGGCGCCGCCCGCGAGTTTGCCGTGGAGTGCGCCATTCTGAAGGTAGAAGGCTCGGAAGTGCTGGACTACGTGGTGGATGAAGGCGTGCAGATCTATGGCGGCTACGGCTTCTCAGCCGACTACCCCATGGACCGCGCTTACCGTGATTCGCGCATCAACCGCATCTTCGAAGGCACCAACGAAATCAACCGGATGCTGGCCGTAGACATGATCCTGAAAAAGGCCATGAAAGGCGAGCTGGATCTGATGGGCCCTGCCCAGGCCGTGCAGCAGGAACTGATGGCTATTCCGGACTTCAGTACCGAAGAAGAAACCGGCCTGTTTGCTGCTGAGAAGAAGACCCTTCAGAAGCTGAAGAAGGCTATTCTGATGGTAGCTGGCACGGCGGTGCAGAAGTACATGAATTCCCTGGCCAAAGAGCAGGAAGTGCTGATGAACATTGCTGACATGGCCATCAAAGTCTACACCGCCGAAAGCACCCTGCTGCGCGTGGAGAAAGAGGCTGGCACCAAGGGCGAAGAAGCCGTGGCCAATCAGATAGACATTGCCCGCGTGTACCTCTACGATACTGTGGACCTGGTGAACAAGGCCGGTAAAGATGCCATTGCCTCCATGACGGAAGGTGACGAGCAGCGCCTGCTGGCCATGGGCCTCAAGCGCTTTACCAAAGCCGACCTGTTCAATGCTAAAGAAGCCCGTCGTCGCATTGCTGATGCCATGATTCAGGCCAACGATTACGTGTATTAGGGGTAATCTACGTAAGGGAAACTCAAGTAAAAAGGCTGCTTCCAATCCGGAGGCAGCCTTTTGGTTTTAGGTACAACGCGGAGCTTGCGGATGACGTTTGCTGATGACATCCACCTTCAACACCGCCGAGCCATGACCAACGAACAAGTAAAGGGCAAGGACTTTTACGACAGCGTGCTGCAGTTTTACGATCATGCGGCAAGCTTCTCGAAGCTGGACCCCGGCATTATTGCGCAGATCCGGGCCTGCAACAGCATTTACAAGGTGAATTTCCCGGTGGAGGTAGATGGGCACGTGCAGGTGTTTGAAGGAATTCGGGTGCAACACAGCCACCACAAGCTGCCCAGCAAGGGAGGTATTCGCTACAGCGTGTATGTGGATGAGGAGGAAGTAATGGCCCTGGCTACCCTCATGACTTTTAAGTGCGCCCTGGTAGATGTGCCGTTTGGCGGAGCCAAGGGCGGCGTAAAAATTAACCCGCGCACCAGCTCCGTCCAGACGCTGGAGCGGGTTACGCGCCGCTACGCCAGTGAGCTGATTAAGAAAAACCTGATTGGGCCCGGCATGGATGTACCCGCCCCGGACTACGGTACCGGCAGCCGCGAAATGGCCTGGATTGCCGATACCTACATGGCCTTCAAGTATGGGGATACCAACGCCTTAGGGTGCGTTACGGGCAAGCCCGTAGGGCAGGGCGGTATCCGGGGGCGTACGGAGGCGACGGGCCTGGGTGTGTTCTACGGCCTGCGCGAATTACTGCAGGACGAGCCGATGCTAGAAAAAATAGGCCTGAGCAGTGGTATTGCCGGCAAGCGCATTATCGTGCAGGGGCTGGGCAACGTGGGCTATTACGCCGCGCACTTCTGCCAGGAGGCGGGTGCCCTGATTACGGGTATTGCCGAGCGGGAGGGCGCTATTTTCAACGCCAAAGGGCTGGATGTAGCCGCAGTGTTCAAGCACCGCCAGGAAACCGGCTCTATTCTGGGCTTTACCGGCGCGCAGGATATTCCTCAGTCCCTGGAGCTGCTGGAATATGAGTGCGACGTGCTGCTGCCAGCCGCGCTGGAAAATCAAATACACGAGGGCAACGCGGCGCGCATCAAAGCCAAAGTCATTGCCGAAGGTGCCAATGGCCCCACCACCAAAGACGCGGAGAAAATTCTACTGGAACGCGGCATCGTGATTCTGCCCGACCTTTACCTCAATGCGGGCGGCGTGACGGTGTCCTACTTCGAATGGCTGAAAAACCTTTCCAATGTGCGCTTTGGGCGCATGGGCAAGCGGGCGGAAGAAGCCGCCATGAAGCGCCTGGTGGATACTATTGAGCGCACCTCGGGCAAAAAAATAACCCCCGAGGAGCGGCAGCTTATTGTGCACGGCGCCGACGAAATTGACTTAGTCCGCTCCGGGCTGGAGGATACCATGATAACGGCCTACCACGCCATCCGGCAGGTAATGAAAGACGTCGAGGGCATCAACGACCTGCGCACGGCCGCTTTCTACAATGCCATTGAGAAAATAGGCGTGAGCTATCAAGCGCTGGGTATTTTCCCGTAAGCTCAAAGGCGGTATCAAATACCATAAAACCAGTGGGGCCAACCGATGTACATCGGTTGGCCCCACTGGTTTTGAGAATAGCTTCCGGCTACTTCACCACAATCTTGTTCAGCATCAGGGCCGCTGATTTCTTGTTGGGGCGGCTCACGCCGATGATGGTTTTGGCATCCAGCCAGGTCGTAAAGTCTTTCACGTAAGCCAGGTTCTGGTCGGCAGCTACATTCAGGCCTAGCTTTTTGGGTTCCGATACCACTCCGGTGCGGGCATCTACCCGGCGCAGGTACAGGTCTGACTTGCCTTTGATTTTTTCCTGGGTCACAATCTCCAGCTGGTTGCCGAAGGTGGCCATGCGGTAGCCAATACCGGCAAAGCCCTCGGCAGGCGAGGCTACCTGATCTTTGGCAATGATGGTATTCCAGGTGGGTGTCTGAAACTGGTTGTAGCCGAACAGGTGCAGCTCCCGGGCGTGTACCGGTGAGGTATCGCCACCTTCTTCATACTTCTTCTCGGCTATTACCACCAACGAGCTGTCGGGCGTCATCACCACATCGGAGAGGTACACGTCTTCCAGGCGCTTGGCACTGCCCTGCGTGGCTTTGTTCACCAGGGTCAGGTACTCAGGCTTGAAGCGGAATTCCGGCGCAAACTTCAGCTCGCCGCCCGCAGTAGGGTCAAACTTCAGGAGCTTGAGGCTGTAGTACTGGCCGGTTTCGCGCTCCGTGCAAATGGCTGCCCCCAGGATTACGCCGTTGGGGTGCATCGTGAATTTAGTATCGAACACATTCACCACTTTGCCGCCAAACGTACCGCCCACTACCACCGACATGACCTTGACATCGGGGTTATCGTTGCGGTACTGGCGCACGGCTATCTTTTTCATACCGTCCGTTACCAGCGCCACGTACTGGGTGCCGTCGTTGGCTACGTACACGGTAGGGGAAAAGAAGTCGCCCAGGTCGTGGAAATCGTAGACGCGGCTTTTAAGCTTAGTTAGCTTCTGATCGAAGATGTTCGCGCTCAGGGCCCGGATCTGCACGTCGCGGGTGAGGTAGCGGAAAGCCACGATGTGCGTGCCGTCGGGCGAAATAGCCACGCCGGGGCGCCGGTCACGCGGGGGTGCGTCCATCAGTTTTTTGGCGGCGGCTTTCTGGCCATTGTTCAGGTCCACAGCTACTACCGAGAGGTTCTGGGCGCCGGCATCTTTGTGGTGCACTACCACCAGCGCCTGCTCCTTGTTGCGGGAAAATGCCTCAATGGTTTCGCCGGCGGCCACGGGAATAATGGTTTGCCAGGCCCGCTTCAGCTCCGTGTTATAGCGCTCTACGGTGTATTCCGTGGCCGATTTATGGCCGAGTACGATGAAATCAGTGGAACCAGCCAGTGCCAGCGTCTTGTGGGGCACCCGCTGGTTGTAGCGGTCATCCGACTGTTCGGGGACGTAGCTGAAAGCGGTTTTTGCCTTTTGGGCTGTAGCCGGAGTGGCGGCAACGGTCCAGGCCAGAGCAAGACTGCTTATCCAAAAAAGAAAGTTAAGATGCACGGCAAAAGACAGTTAACAAGAAAAAATGAAAAAAAACTGAAAAAGTCTTCTTCAAAGGTATCAACTCTGTCCTCAGTTCCGTACATGGCCAACAATGCGGCGAATCGCCACTACCGCTTTTTGAAATCTTCACGAATCCTTAACCACGTTTTTTACCCTCGCTCTCCCGCTTCACCGTTCCTTTGTCTGTGCCCCCCACAGTAGAAAAGTGCTGATTGACTTATCAATAGGATTTTTTGTCCTCTAAGATGTTCCTGCATTTTGCGCCTGCATCTACCAGCCAATCATCGTACTTTTACCCCTGATTCTTTGATTTACCTCGATTTGACTACGGCTCTGGCTTAATTCTTGCCCTATCAGCCAGCGCTTATTTGAAGACCACCATCCTTATGAAATTTTTACTCAAAGCTTTTTTATTGTTCACGCTGATTGTAGTTGGTAAGCTTGCCAAGCAACCATTAACGTACGTAAATCTGGTTGCTCAAAAGCCCCAGGCAGCGCCTGCCCCTTCCACCGATAGCCATTCGTTTTTTGTGCAGCAGGTAAACCACAAGTCAGGCGACTTTCACCAGGCCCCCGGTACACCGCCTTCCTCGAGCGGTGATGAAATCTTCACTATTGAGTAATTCGAAAAGCGGAAGTGATTCCGCTTTTTTTATGCCCTATGTTGTTGGGTTTAGCTAATCCGGCTCCAGTTTACGGCCGTAGCCGGCAGCGAATCAATATGCTGCCGGATGTTGCGGTTTTCCTCGTGGTTCAGTTCCGGGTCTTCGTTCAACAATTGCTGAGCGGCGGCCCTGCTTTCAGTTAGGATGCGGCCATCTTTGGCCAAATCGGCAATGAGCAGGTCCAGCACGCCGCTTTGCTGGGTGCCCATCAGGTCTCCAGGGCCGCGTAGCTTCAGGTCGATATCGGCAATTTCGAAACCATTGTTGGTGCGCACCATGGTTTCGATGCGGGTGCGGGAGTCTTTGCTGAGCTTGTAGCCGCTCATCAGAATGCAGTAGCTCTGGTCGGCGCCCCGGCCCACGCGGCCACGCAGCTGGTGCAGCTGGGAAAGGCCAAACCGTTCGGTGCTCTCAATCACCATTACGGATGCGTTGGGCACGTTCACGCCCACCTCAATTACGGTAGTAGCCACCATAATCTGCGTTTTGCGCTCAATGAAGCGCTGCATCTCGGCGTCCTTCTCGGCAGCCGTCATGCGGCCGTGCACAATGCTGATCTGAAAGTCCGGAAAGGCCCGGGTCACGCTTTCGTAGCCGTCCATCAGGTCTTTGTAATCGGCCATGGCCTCGCTTTCCTCAATCAGCGGATACACGATGTACACCTGCCGGCCCAGCGCAACCTGGTCGCGTAGAAACTGGAACACCTTCAGGCGGTTGGAGTCAAAACGGTGCACCGTAACAATAGGCTTACGGCCGGCCGGCAGCTCATCAATAACGGACACATCCAGGTCGCCATAGAGCGTCATGGCCAGGGTGCGCGGAATGGGCGTGGCCGTCATCACCAGCACGTGAGGTATCACGTGCGGATTTTTCTGCCAGAGCTTGGAGCGCTGCGCCACGCCAAAGCGGTGCTGCTCATCCATAATGGTGAGGCCCAGGTTGCGGAACTGCACTACATCTTCCAGCAGGGCATGGGTGCCCACCAGCATATGCATCTCGCCGGAGCGCAGCTGCTCGTGCAGCACGCGCCGCTCGGCAGTGCGGGTGCTGCCCGTCAGCTTGCCTATCTTCAGTCCCAACAGGTCGGCATACTGTTTTAGCCCCACATAGTGCTGGTCGGCCAGGATTTCGGTGGGCGCCATCAGACAACTTTGCGCGCCGTTGTCGGCGGCCATGAGCATGCTGATGAAGGCCACAATGGTTTTACCCGAACCCACGTCGCCCTGCAGCAGGCGGTTCATCTGCTTGCCGGCGCAGAAGTCCTTGTAGATATCGTGAATCACCCGCTTCTGCGCTCCGGTGAGGTCGAAGGGCATGATGTTTTTGTAGAAGTGCACCAGCGTGGGCACTTCCTTGAAAATCTGGCCGGCCAGCTCAATTTTACGCTGGGTTTTCTGGCGCAGCAGCTTGAGCTGCACATAAAACAGCTCTTCAAACTTGAGGCGGAAGCGGGCGGCCTGCAGCAGCTCAGGCGACTGAGGGAAATGAATTTGCTGCAGGGCCGTGGCCTTATCCATCAGCGCATAGTGCTGTATCAGGGCCGGCGACAAGGTTTCCTGCACTTGGGGCAGGGCAATCTTCAGCAAATCGGCCACCATACGCGCAATAGCCTTGCTGTCGATGCGGTGGTAGTTCTTGAGCTTCTCGGTGGTGTTGTACACCGGCTGCAGGAAGCTCTGGCCTGGTTTGGCTTCGGTCACCTCTTCCAGCTCGGGGTGCGCCATCTGGGGGCGACCGTTGAACAGGGTGGGCTTGCCGAAGACAATGTACTCCTGGTGGTTCCGGATGATTTTCTCCAGATAGTTCACGCCCTTGAACCACACCAGCTCCAGCTCGCCGCTGGCATCAGCTACTTTGGCCACCATGCGCTTTTTAGGGCCTTCTCCCAGCACTTCGCGGTTGCGGAGCACGCCTTTCACCTGCACGTAGGGAAGGTCGTCGTGCAGGTCACAAATGTTATAGAACTGGGTACGGTCGAGGTAGCGGAACGGGTAGCGCTGAATCAGGTCGCCGTACGTGAAAATGCCCAGCTCCTTTTGCAGCAGCTGGGCTCGTTGCAGGCCCACGCCCCGCAGATACTCAATTTTGGTTTGAAAGAAATTACTCATTTAAGAGCGGTTGGCTAGGGGCTGAAAGCGAATAGCCGTCAAAACGATTCGGTAATCTAGAAACAATAGGTATGACACCCAAAGGCAGTGACCAGTGCTTGTCTACTTATATTTCAGCGTGTTAAGTAAATGTAGGATGTCCATCTTCACATACTCAATAACGGGCGCTAGGGAATCATTGGCGGTAGCTGTGCGGAAGTACAGCGCCCCCCGGAAGAAGTGCTTGGTACTATCAGTAGTATAAAACTGCAGCTGGCTCGGTACCTCTCCCTGCAGCTCAAATACCGATACGCGCATGCCGCTGGGGGTTTTCAGCAGGCTTTCATCAATAGCTGTAGCTTTGATTTCGTGCTTGCCGGTGAGCTTGCGCGCATCCTCCATCATCTTGTTGTAGAGCTTCGGGTTTTGGTGCACGTCGGTGTAAGTAATCTGCACGTTGGCTTTCAGCGTGGGATAGTACACGTTAATCCAGTGCGGCTGCGCTAGGTAAGAAGAGTCGCGCAGCACTTTGGCAAAGCGGGAGTATTCAAACGTATACGGGTGTCCGGGCGCCAGCTGCTGGTAGCGGTGCGGCGGCAGGTCAATACGGTTGAACCCCTTGGGTTTGGGCGTAAAATCGGGGGCAGAAGAGCAGCCGGTAGCTAGCAGCAGAAAGCCAAAAGCAGCACCAATGCTGCGGAGTAGAGAGGAAGCAGGCATTTGAAACAATGCGGATTTTACTCAAAGGTAGCCACTAACGGGCACTGTGCCGCACAACGCAAAAAAGCCCCGGCAAAGTGCCGAGGCTGCTTGCAAGCCGCGGAGCGGCTGTTCTGACTAGAAAGGAAGCTGGTCAAGTTCTGGCTCCTGGCGAAACGTGGTAGGCGCCGCCACAGATTGCTCTGCGGCGGGCGTATCATCGTTATGTGGGCGGCCGCCCAGCATGGAAATTTCATCGGCTACAATCTCCGTGATGTAGCGCGTCTGATTGTCCTTGTCCTGGAACTGGCGGGTGCGGAGTTTGCCTTCCACATACACCTGTTGGCCCTTTTTGAGGTACTTCTCGGCCATTTCGGCCAAGCCGCGCCAAGCAGTAATGTTATGCCACTCCGTGCGCTCTACCCGGTTGCCTTGCTTGTCTTTATAATAGTCGTTGGTGGCTAGCGTGAAGTGAGCTACACTGGTGCCGCCTTCCAAATGACGTACTTCTGGGTCTTTGCCCAGGTTACCAACCAGAATTACTTTGTTGATGCCTGCCATGGTCTGACAATGAAAATTTTAAGTATGAAATAGGGTTGTTTTCTAATAGGTTAAAGATACACATATTTCTTCAATATTCCAATAGTGTTAGCTAAAGGTTTGTTTGCCAATATAATTAGTAATTAATAACGGTTTGGGCAGTTGCTCTACTTCTTCTGCGGAGAAAGCAGCTAAGCCCGACGCTAAAAGTGACGTCTCTGATAAGGGCTCCTGCAGCCATAAAGAGTGAAACCGGGCCTCCAGCTTTTGATGGCTTAAGACCTGCCGGAAAGCAGGCGTTGGCTCTTCTACCCGGTCGGTAGCCAGCTTGCCACCCAACGCTTCTACCTGGTCAAGAATTAAATGTGCCGCCAGTTCCGGCAATTCTGTTTCTGTCAGGGCAAAATCGTAGAGTCCCTGCCAGATATCTTTCCCGGTGCGCTTCCGCATATAAATTCTATCCGCGTGGCGGAGCACCAGGTAATGGAAATAGCGGGTACGAGCGGCTTTAGCTTTACTCTTCACGGGCAGCTCCGATACCATCCCATGCTGAAAAGCATAGCACTCACTTTGCACAGGACAAAACAAGCAATCCGGCTTCAAAGGCGTGCACTGAATAGCACCAAACTCCATAATGGCCTGGTTGAACTCAGCGGGTGCATCGGCAGGAATCAGCGTATCAGCCAGCTGCTGAAACACCTTGCGGCTGGCGGGGGCGGCAATATCAGCGGAGATGCCAAACACCCGGGCTAGCACCCGGAATACGTTACCATCCAGCACCGCTACTTTTTCATCGTAAGCAAAAGAGGCAATGGCTGCGGCAGTGTATTGGCCCACGCCCCGCAGTTGCAGCAAGCCAGCATATGTACCGGGAAACTGTCCATCGAATTCCCGAACTACCTGCTGGGCAGTATGATGCATATTCCGGGCTCGGGAATAATAGCCTAGGCCCTGCCAGTGGCGCAGCACCTCATCCTCAGGAGCTGCTGCCAAGTCATGCACAGTGGAGTAAGTTGTGATAAAATCTAGGTAGTAGGGGAGGCCCTGCTTCACGCGGGTTTGCTGCAGAATTACCTCTGAAAGCCAGATGGCATAAGGGTCGCGCGTGTGCCGCCAGGGCAGGTCCCGGCGGTGGCGCGGATACCAAGCTAGCAGGGCACGAGAGAAGAAAGGATGAGCGGCAGAAGAGGAAGTAGATGTCAAAATGGTGAGGAAGAAAGGCTTGTCAGATGAACAGCATCCGACATGGATTCAGGAGAAAGTATTGTAAAACAAAAAAAGGAAACTACCTTTGTGGCCCCAATTCGTAGGCGAACCGCCTATTGGGCAAAGGCTTACGTATAGAATCGGGGAGTTTTGCCCGTATATTTTTTCACTCCATAGTACACTTACCAGCGTGACTAAAGCAGAAGTAATCGCCGAAATTGCCGAGAAGACTGGCATTGAGAAAGCAGACGTTTCGGCTACCGTAGAAGCCTTCTTCAAAGTAGTGAAGGATTCCATGGCCGATGGCAACAACATCTACGTGCGCGGCTTCGGAAGCTTCGTCAACAAAAAACGGGCGAAAAAAGTAGCCCGCAACATCTCGAAAAACACGTCGATTATCATCGACGAGCACTTCATTCCAAGCTTCAAGCCGTCGAAAACCTTCATCGGCAAGATCAAAAACAGCAAGAAGATCAAGGAGCTGGCTCAGGCATAAGTTCGTTTCTTTGTAACATTGCCGCAGCGCCGCCAGGTTTTTCTTAAAACCCGGCGGCCTGCTTTTTTCTTCGCATGGCTCGTACTTCCTCTTCGCATCAATTAATTCTGGTCCTCGTCGCTCTGGTGATAGTGGGGGCATTGTTCATGTTGCCGAAAGGAATTGTGAAGCCTAAGGAAGGCAAAGGGGAGCTGACGCAAAATGCGGCTGCCACTGCCAACCGCGACAATGGCACCGCAGCACCCTCTACAGCATCCGTAGAGGGTGCTGTGCCGGTTACGGCTAGTCCTACGCCAGAGCAGCCCCATATGGCGGCCACTCCGGCGCAGCAGAAAGAACTGGCACAGCTGCGTACGAAATACGCCGCCGCCGATGCGGCTGCTAAAACCCGCCTAGCAGGTGACCTGGCTGAGAAGTATGCCGCTGTTAATAAATTTGACAGCGCCGGATACTACTATGAGCAGGTGGCTGTAGCTCGCCCCGGGGAGCAAGCCTGGAAACGGGCCGCCGACCAATACTTCGAAGCCTTCAGCTTTGCAGCTAATGAGGAGCGGGCTAAGCAGCTGAGTGCCAAGGCACGGGAGCTGTACGAGCGGGTGCTGAAGAACAACCCCGATAACCTGGACGCCAAAACTAACTTAGGAATGGCGTTCATGGCTAGCGAAAATCCCGTACAGGGGGTTGTGCTGCTGCGCGAGGTGCTGGCCACTGACCCCCGTAACGAAAAGGCGCTCTATAACCTGGGCGTTTTGTCGTTGCAGAGCAACCAGGCCGATAAGGCTGTGGAGCGTTTCCGGGAACTGGTGAAATATCACCCCGAGAATGAAAGCGGCCAGTTTTACCTGGGAGTGGCCCTGGCGCAAACCGGCAATCGTGCCGAGGCCCGCAAGGTGTTCACCGAAGTCAAGAAAAACAGTACCGATCCGGCTCTGTCGGCATCGGTTGATCAGGAATTGCAGAAGCTGCAATAATCATTTTTTAACCCTAACTACTTTCACCCATGCCCTGCGGTAAAAAAAGAAAGCGTCATAAGATTGCTACCCACAAACGCAAGAAGCGTCTGCGCAAGAACCGTCACAAGAAGAAGTAAGCCTTCCGGGGTTTGCTGGCGGGCGTAACGCACTGCGTTTAAGCGTCCGTCTATCTCTCATGTAATATCCCCGAGAGTGGCTAACTGTGCGCTTTCCCCGTGGCTTGGAAGGGAAGCTGGTGCTCTTTGCACTGGCTTCCCTTTGCGGGTTTCTGGTCAGACCATAGTGTTACAAACTCGGCGATATACCTTAAACAGCCTAATCCATTGAGTAACGAATTAATCATTAATTCTACTCAGGACGGAGAACGGATTGCTCTGCTCCAGGACAAGCGGCTCATCGAATATCATTTCGACCGCAACGACACCAATTATTCTGTTGGTGACATTTTCCTGGGCACGGTCAAGAAAGTTATGCCCGGTCTGAACGCCGCGTTCATTGATATCGGGTATCAAAAGGATGCTTTTCTACACTACGGCGACTTGGGGGAGAACTTCCCCTCGCTCACCAAGTGGGTGAAAGGTGTTCAGTCGCAGAAAATTACCGTCGGCCCCCTGAAAACCTTCCAGTTTGACGGGCAGCAAGACAAAGTCGGCAAGATTGCTGACACCGTGAAAAAGGGCCAGCAAATGCTGGTTCAAATCGTCAAGGAGCCCATTTCTACGAAGGGCCCGCGCCTGTCCACGGATATTTCCATGGCCGGCCGCTACCTCGTGTTGGTGCCCTTTTCCAATACCATCAGCGTTTCCAAGAAAATTGTCAGCCGTACGGAGCGGGAGCGTCTCAAGCGTCTCATTGCCTCCATTAAGCCCGACAATTTTGGCGTCATCATCCGCACCGTAGCCGAAGGCCGCGAGGTGGCTGAGCTCGACAAGGATATGCAAAGCATGGTGGATAACTGGAACCAGCTCTACCAAACCTTGCGCACGGCTAAGCCGAACGACAAGGTGCTGGGTGAGCTGGGCCGGACCAGCTCCATGCTGCGTGATATGCTCAACGAGTCGTTCGATGCCATTACCGTGGACTCGGCGCCGATGTACGAGGAGATGCGTAGCTACCTCCAGAAAATTGCGCCCGATAAGTTAGGGCTGCTCAAGCTCCACAACGCCAAAGTGAAGGTGTTTGAGCAGCACGGCATTGAAAAGCAGCTGAAGTCGCTGTTTGGCAAAACCGTGACGGTGCCGGGCGGTGGTTACCTCGTTATCGAGCACACTGAAGCCCTGCACGTTATCGACGTAAACTCGGGCAATAAGAGCAACCAGGAAGGCGACCAGGAGGCCACGGCTCTCATGATCAATATGCTGGCGGCGAAGGAAGTGGCCCGGCAGTTGCGGCTGCGTGATATGGGCGGCATTATTGTGGTCGATTTCATTGATATGAAGTCGGCAGATAGCCGCAAGAAGGTGGAAGACGCGGTGAAGGACATTATGAAGCACGATAAAGCGCGCTTCACCATTCTGCCCATCACCAAGTTTGGTCTGCTCCAGATTACGCGGCAGCGCGTGCGCCCCGCCGAGAACATTATAACCGGTGAGGTGTGCCCCACCTGTGGTGGCACGGGCAAGATTTCCGCTTCTATTCTGGTAACGGATGAAATCGACAACAGCATTGAAGACCTCCTGGTAACTCAAAACCAAGCGGGCATCACGCTGTATGTGCATCCGTTCCTGCACGCCTACTATACTAAAGGCCTTGTAAGCCGGCAGATGAAGTGGTACCTGAAGTACTACAAGTGGGTGAAGATTATGAAGGACACGTCCCTTGGTCTGACGGAATACCGCATCGAAGACGAGCACGGCGAAGATATTGCGCTGCACTCGGCCGCCGCGGCTATGAGCCGGCTACAGGACCGTGAAATAGAAATTACAGACTGACGGTTTTTCTGCGAAAACCCCGCCTGAAGACGAAGGAAAGCCCGCGCTGCTAGTAGCAACGCGGGCTTTTTTATGTAGTTAGCGCTGCGCCAAGCGGCAGCGTGCGCACCGGTTTAGAACTTCAGACCCAGATCTAAGGCAAACTCACTATTCTTAAGTACTACATTTTTTAAGCCACGCTCATCGCCATAATAGTTGTCGATGTTGGGTAGGCCGCGCTGGTAGTGCAGGCCCGCGAATACCTTGGTGCTCTGGCCCACCTGATACTCGCTGCCAAAGCCAATCATCACACCGAAGTCGGGTACCAGCAGGAATTTGTTGGCTTTGAATACTTCATTATTGTTGCCGGGGTCGGTGTATTCTTTTTCACCGTTGATGCGGGTACCGATGTTGGCCCCAACCACACCACCCAGCTGGAAATAGAGCTTCGTATCGGTGGCTATATCATTGGTGAAAAGCTTCATGGTAAGCGGAATCTGCAGATACTGAGCCGTGATTTTGGTCGTCTGCGCGGTACCGGTACCCGGGTCGTTGTAGCTGATGGTGCCCCCTTTGCCGGCCAGCTCCAAGCCTGAGCTAAAGGCATAGTTCTCGCCAAAGAAGTAATCTACCACCAGTCCGCCGCCCAAGCCTAGCTTGGACTTGTCTTTCTGGAAGTTATTCGACGAGCCATCGGCCCGCAGATACGCAATGGAAGGAGATACCTTCAGGCCAATTTCTACTTGTGCCGAAGCAGCGGTAGCAGTAACGCCCAACAGGAGGAGGGCCAGCAACGTCTTTTTCATAGAAAAGCAAGGAAAAACGGGGTCAGACAATAGCGCCCGTAGCGCGGCGTTTCGTTTTGGCTAATTTCGCCCTAAAGATAGAAGCGTGAAGTTCATTCTCCCCCACATGCGCCCGTTGTTTCACTTTCTGCCGTGGCTATGCGCCATTGGCCTGCTGGCTGGCTGCAGCCGCGATACGTCCTCGTGTGAGTTGGACCCGGCCGTGGCCCGGGTAGAGGCCCCGGTGCAGATGGAGGATCTGACGCGCCCGTTTTTTAAAATTAAGACACCGGCTGATGCCAAGCGCTTTCTAGCAACGGAGCCTTTGTTTGCTACGCACTTCCTGCAGCGCCGGCAGTATCCCTCAGAAGATGTGCTGGCCCAGCGCCTAACCCAGCTGGCTGCCAACGAAGGCCTGCAGAAGCTAGGCCGTGAAACAGAAGCAGCTTTCAAGGATACTGCCGCTCTGCAGCGCCACCTGCACCAGGCCTTCCAGCATGTGCGCTTCTATTTCCCTGATTTCCGGGTGCCACCCGTAAAGACCTTCGTGAGCGGGCTGAGCCAGGACGTATTTGTGAACGACAGCCTGCTGGTGCTGGGGCTTGACTTTTTTGTGGGCCCCAAGGCCAGCTACCGACCCAACGTGCCCGAGTATATTGCCCGCCGCTACACGCCGGAACATTTGCTGCCTACCGTGATGCTGGCCGTATCCAGTAAATACAACCGCAAGCAACTCACCAATCAAACCATGCTGGCCGAGATGGTACAGTTTGGCAAGGCACTATACTTCGCCGAAAAAATGCTGCCCTGCACGCCCGATTCCCTGCTGATTGGCTACACCGCTAAAGAACTGGATGGGGTAAATTATAATGAGGGCAAAGTGTGGGGCCATTTCATTGAGAAGAACCTGCTGTATAATACTACGCCCTTCGTGATACAGAAGTATGTGGGGGAACGGCCCGACGTACCGGAAATTGATAAGACTGCGCCTGGTCGTATTGGTGCGTGGGTAGGCTGGCAGATTGTGCGCAAGTACATGGCTGAGAATCCCAAAGTGACGCTGCCGCAACTGATGGCTAACAAAGACGCGCAGCAGATCCTCAACCAGTCGCGCTACCGTCCGCAGAAGCGGAAATAGCTCTGGATGAAGTACCAGGCTGCTTAATTGGACTCCGGAGCCATTTGCATATCTCCTTTCAGAATTAGCCGGTGCACATCCTCGTTTTCAGCCAGTATCATACCAACCCCGACTGCCCGGCTACCAGCCGGCATTACTCCCTGTTAGCGCACATTGCCCGCCACCACCGGGTCACGCTCATCACCACGCGCACTTGGGAGCGGCAGCGCCTGACGCAGGAGTTTCCGTGGCTGCCGGCAGGAGTAGAAATGCACGCGGCTGATATACCGTATCATAATAAGATGGGCACGGCCCGGCGCGTACTGGCCTTTGGGCAATACGTGGCGTATGCTTTCCGGCAAGGGTTAAAAGTGGATAAGCCCGATGTTATCTGGGGCATTTCTACGCCTCTTACCGCCGCCTGGGTAGCGGCCCAGGTGGCACGCCGGCGTCATGTACCCTGGGTGTTTGAGGTGCAGGATCTATGGCCTTCCTTTCCTATTGCAATGGGGGCCGTGCCCACGCGCTGGGCTCGGCAACGCTTGTTTGCCATGGAGAAGAGTCTTTACCAAAGCGCTGCCCATATTCTGCCGCTCTCACCAGACATGACGCGCTACATTACCGACTTGGGGATTCCCGCTGCCAAGGTAACTACCGTGCTTAATGGCACCGACCTGGATCTGGCTGCCCACGCTACGGATGAGGCAGTAGCTATGCTACGGCAGGAGTATGGCCTGGAGGGGAAACAAGTGGTGCTATATGCCGGCACTTTCGGGCGGGCTAATGATATACCAACCCTAGTGGCAGCCGCGGAGGCGCTGGCTGTGCAGAATCCTGCCGTGTGCTGGCTTTTTATGGGGCTAGGCTACCACGAGTCGCTGATACGAGCGGCTGCCGCGCGCTGCCCCGCAATCCGGCTGGTACAGACGCAGCCGCGCCACGCGGTATTCACGTGGTTCCGGATGGCCGCAGTATCCATAGTGGCTTTTCTGGAGATGCCCGTGCTGGATGCTAATTCTCCCGCTAAGTTCTACGACAGCCTGGCCGTAGGTACCCCCGTGATAGTAACCAACCAAGGTTGGACAAAGGCATTTGTGGAGCAGCACGGGGCCGGATGGTTTGTCCCCGCCGGGCAGCCCCATACACTGGCCACCACGCTACAGCAACTACTGTCTGAACCGGACCAGCTACGTATTGCCGGTCAGCGTGGCCAGCAAGCAGCCCGGCAATTATTTGACCGACAGCAGATTGCTTCTACCATGCAAAAGGTACTGGAGACCGTAGCAGGGGCTCAATAGAACCTTGTGCTGGTTAAAGCCAGTTTTATACTAAGTTGTGCTAAATAGAAAATTTTATTCGGCTGTACCCTCGTTTTCCAGCTGTTCTGCGGTGTTTAAGCCAAGTGCTGCCGTAGGCTTCACCACCTTCTGATAGTAGGCACAGATATCCGTGAGCGGGCAGATCCCGCATTTGGGGTGCCGCGCCACGCAGATGTAGCGACCGTGCAAAATAAGCCAGTGATGCGCTTTGTTAACCAACTCTACCGGGATATACCGTACCAGCTCTTTCTCTACTGCCAGCGGGGTAGTAGCTGTTTTACTAACCAAACCCAGCCGGTGCGATACACGGAACACGTGCGTATCCACGGCCATGGCCGGCAGGTTGTAAATCACCGACATCACGACATTAGCCGTCTTGCGGCCTACCCCGGGCAGGCGCTGCAAATCTTCCAGCTGGCTGGGTACTTCTGAGTTGAAATCCTGCACCAGCAAGCGGCCCAAGCCAGTCAGATGCTTGGCCTTGTTGTTGGGATAAGATACACTCCGGATAAAAGGAAAAATCTCCTCTACAGAAGCTGCGGCCAGATGTTCAGGCGTGGGGAACTGCTCAAAAAGAGCCGGCGTAACCAGGTTCACGCGCTTATCAGTGCATTGGGCACTGAGCACCACGGCCACAATCAACTCGTACGGGCTGCGGTAGTGCAGCTCGGTTTCGGGGGCAGGAAAGTGGGTGGTGAAGTAGTCCAGAAAGCGGCGAAACCGCTCGGTCTTACGCATAAAAAAGAAAAGCCGCGCCCTTAGGACGCGGCTAAAAATGTACGCGAATACTGTAGAATAGACTGGGTAGTACCAGTGCTGGGCGTGGTGCGCACGCCATCCAGCACCCGTTGGGCTAGCAATAGATCAGCGCACTGGCCCGCCAGTTCGGCATCGTGGGTCAGGGCTTGCTCCAGGCCGGCTTGTTCATCAGCCGGCAATTCGTTGTATACGTACCGGAGCAGTTTCTCTTGGGTAAAGGTTTTGATCATAGAAGACAGGTTGTGCGGCCATTTTCTTCCGCAGATTGATCAGCGCGTAGCGCATACGCCCCAGCGCCGTGTTGATGCTTACCCCTGTCGCATCCGCAATTTCCTGAAAGCTCATGTCGCCGTAATGGCGCATCACCAGCACTTCTTTCTGCGCGGCGGGCAGGTCCTGTATTAACTCCCGCAGCCGGCTATAGGTTTCTTCGCGGGTGAGGACCGCTTCCGCACCCTCCTCGGCGTGCGAGAGAGAGTTGAAAGCGTGGCTCGAGGTGTCGAGATTGAGCAGCGGGCTGCGCTTCTCCCGACGGAAGAAATCAATGGCCAGGTTGTGGGCAATACGGCCAATCCACGACGAGAACTTGCCTTCCTCGTTGTAGCGGCCGCTTTTCATGGTATGTATAGCCTTGATAAAGGTGTCCTGTAGCAGATCCTCGGCCACAGCTTCGTCCCGCACGATTAACATAATCGTGGTAAAGACGCGGCTTTTGTGCCGGTTCAACAACAGTTCGAAGGCTTCTTCTTTTCCGTTGATATAGAGCGAAATCAACGCGGAATCGCTCGGCTGCATGGTTTCCATAAAGGCTACGAATAAGGGAACGTAGAGCTTTAAGCCATATTGTGCAGCTAGGGGAGAAAGAAGGAAATTTTGGGATGAAGGAAAAACTATCCTGACCAAATGTAAAGAACCAATCGCCCAAACACAATGCCAGATAAGAATAAAAGCAGAAATTTTTCACATGTTCCTGAACCCGTGCAATTGTTCAGTTCGGCTTTCTATTGACTCAAAATACTGAAAAAAGCATTGGAAGCAAACAAAAAAGCCCGCACGGGGCGGGCTTTTTTGTTTTAAGTAGCCTTTCTTACGGCTTAATGGGTGTTTCCAGCGCATTTAGCTGCGCATCTAGGCGGGCAGCTTCCGGAGATGCCGGTACTGCCTGTGCCGTGCGCTGCGCCAGTCGGTCGGTGAGTTGCTGTAACAAAGCGGCTTTGCGCTCCAGGCGCTGCAGGGCGGTAGCTGCCTCCGCGGGTACGGCATTGGGCAGGCTGATAACGGTTCCGGTGTAGCCGGTTACCATTTGGTCTAGCTGCTGAATGGTAGCCGCCGTCAGCATATCATCACTAAGGCCTACAATCTCGCCCTGCATGTTAATAGCGCGGCCATTGGGCAGCTGCTGCCGGGTGCCGCTGGTGGTTACAATTTGCCCATCGGGATGCACCGTAGTACCGTTATTGAGTTTGAGGGAGGAGGACAAACGGCTGATCTTGCCGCCTTGAATGCGCATCATGACGCCTTTGCGACGAAACGCGCCGTCTTTCAGGGAAATCCGCACGGTTTGCTGGCTGGTAGCTGCTGGCTGGGTTTGGGCAGAGGCAGTAGTATGTATACAGAAGGCGGCCAGAAAGCAAAGTGTAGTGAGGCGTAGCATAGGGAGCAGGTAGAAACGGCAGACAATAAAAAAGCGAAACCGGTTGGATTTCGCTTAGTACGCAAATCAATAGAATAAGTCGATTCAGGCGGCTTGCTCCTGCAGGCGGGTTTGGTGCAGCCATTCGGTGGCCTGCCGCTCATCCGTAAACAGGCGTATCAGACTTTGTTCGGTATTGCCCAAGAGCTGCTCCGGTGCCTGCTGCAAAAGCTCCAGGTGGTCAGGAGAAACAAAGTAAGAGAGGTATAAACAGCCTTGCAGCTCTTGGGCAGCATTCGGGAAAAAGGTGTGCTTCACCCATTGCGTTAGCTCGGCGCTAATGGGGCCGCGGCGGCGTAAATCCAGCAACCAATAACGCACCTTATACAGCGCCGCTATCGACAGCAGCTCCTGGTATCCCTGCCGTAACTCTTCCGGCGTGACGGTGCGCAGCCAGCGGGCCACCAGTACTGAAGTAGAGGGCTGATGTGAAAAGGCAAGATAATCGACCATAGCAAAGCGCATTAAGCGGTATCTATCAAATCAGCAGGCTACAAACGCAGCACAGGTACCCGATGCCTAAAGGCATTGGGATGAGAAGTGGCAGCTAGGTGGAGGGAGGCGGTGGCGCCTTGGGAAAACCGGCAGGGGAGAGGGACAGAGGCCCGAAATCAAAGCCACACCGGCAGAGCAGGAAGAATAAGTCAATAATACGCAGAATCCCTGCCTAAATCAAGACGGGCGAATAAGCTGCCCTTATTCTATACTTCAGTACCGGTTTAGCCTACCTTTGCCGGCTCTGCGAAATCCGTTATGACAGCTTCTTCCAGCCTTCCAACCGCGCCACGGCATGACCCCTATGCTGCCTTGCGCATTCCTGAGTTTAGGCGCCTGATTGGCGCGCGCGTGTGTCTGGTGGTAGCTACCCAGATGCAGGCCGTAGTGGTGGGCTGGCAGATTTATCAATTGACGAAAGACCCCCTCGCCCTGGGCCTTATTGGCCTGGCCGAAGCCGTGCCCAGTATTGTCGTCTCGCTGTATGCCGGCCACCTGGCCGACTCCGTGCGTCGCAAGAATATTATTCTGGCGGCGGTAGTTGTGTTGCTGTTTTGTGCGGCGGCGCTACTGTCGTTTACCCGCCCAGAAGGTGCCGGCCTACTGCTGCGTTACCATGCTCTGCCTTTATATGCGGTAATATTTACCAGTGGGCTGGCACGAGGCTTCCTGGGACCGGCGCTGTTCTCCTTTATGCCCCAGCTGCTGCCAGACCGGGAGCGGCTGGCCAATGCTATTACCTGGAACAGCTCTACCTGGCAGGCGGCCGCCGTGCTGGGGCCTGCTATTGGAGGCTTAGTATATGCGAAGCTGGGTATTTCGGCCGCTTACCTGACCGATGTAGTGCTGACTATTCTTTCCCTGGCGTTATTTCTCAGTATTGCGGGCCGGCCCCTGCCACCCATTGAGGGCCAGCGGCTGGGCCTGAAGGAAAGCGTGCTGAGCGGCGCCAGGTTTATTTTCCAGAATCAGATTGTGCTGGCGGCCTTGTCATTGGACTTGTTTGCCGTGCTGTTTGGCGGTGCCGTAGCGCTATTACCCATTTTTGCCGATGAGATTCTGCACACCGGGGCCGATGGGCTGGGCTACCTGCGCGCTGCGCCCGCCGTAGGCTCGGTACTAATGGCGGTGCTACTTACCTATTTTCCGCTGCGCCGACATGCCGGCCGCAAGCTCTTGTGGGCTGTAGCGGGCTTTGGTGTGGCCACCATCTTATTTGCCTTGTCCCGGAATTTCTGGCTTTCCTTGATGCTGCTCTTTATGACGGGCATCTTTGATTCCGTGTCCGTGATTGTGCGCTCTACGCTGCTGCACACCTTTACGCCGGAATACATGAAAGGGCGGGTTTCGGCGGTAAACAACATTTTCATTGGCTCCTCCAACGAAATAGGCGCCTTTGAGTCGGGCGCGACGGCGCGCTTGCTGGGGGTAGTTACCTCGGTGGTTGTAGGCGGCACCATGACGCTGGTGGTAGTAGCCATAACGGCCTGGCGCGCTAATCAGCTCCGTACTTTGGACTTATCCCCAAAAGAAGAAACAGAACCAGTAAAGGCCTGACATCAGAGCGCAAAGTAGCTTGCTCTTAGGCCACAGGCTAATGATTATTCTACCGGTATTATGGGTAGAAGCCAGACCAGAAAAAGAAATACCCCCATAGTCGACCTGACTACGGGGGTATTTCTTTTAGCGTTTATCGGGCCTTAGCGGCTGGCAGTTCTGTCTGCGGATGGCTTACGCAGGGGAGAAGTCAGCTTGGCTTTAATAGGGGCAGTGAGGGAGGTTCTGGTTTTCGTGCGGTTTTTAAGCCAGGTATCCATTGTGGCAAGGGCCTTAGGGGCAAATACGGGCTGCTGCTCATTATTGATCAGGGCCCACTCGCTACGGTCGGGCTGGAACAGATGGTTTACCCCGGGCAGCTTCACAATGGTTACTTTGGAGCTGTTGCGGAGGCCTTTGTTTAGCAGCGAAAGATTCTTGTTGGCCGTTACCTGCAGATCTGCCGTGCCATTCATGGCCAGTACCGGGCATTTCACGCTGGGGAGCTTCGTCAACGGATTGAAGTCCAGGTAATAGCGGTACCAGGGCGAGGTCAGCTGTTCTGCCCGGGCCTGCACCATCGTAAAGGCCAGGTCGTTATTAATTTGCCGGAGCAGCACGCCTACCTTGGCCCGTGCCAGTTTATTATCCGGCGTCTGGCGAATCACATTCACCATTTTATTGTCCAGCGCCAGCGCCGATTTCACCTGATTGGCATTGGCCCCAATCAGCCGCATGATTTCCACCTGCTGCTGCTGCATTACAGCCTGCCCGGTTTGACCAGAGCCCGCCAGCGACACTACAAAATCGGGACCTTTGGGCTGGGCCGCGGCCAGTAGGGCAATGTTGGCGCCCTCGCCATGCCCAATGAGGCCTACTTTATCTTTTTTTACCCGGTAATGGGCCCGCAGGAACCCCATAGCTGCCTGGGCATCCGTCACCAGGTCAGCGGTGGTAGCGGCATAATACTTGCCATTCGACTGTCCTACGCCCCGGTCATCGTAGCGCAGCACGGCAAAGCCCCGGCGGGTAAGGTAGTCGGCCAGAATAGCAAACATGCGGTACTGCTCCTGAGAAGCGTCACGGTCCTGCGCGCCCAGATCCGATACCAGTGCTACGGCGGGAAACGGACCTGGGCCGTTGGGCATAGTAAGCGTAGCACCCAGCCGTAGCTTGAAAGGCTTATTAGGTACAATGACTTCCTCCCGCCGGTACGGCGGCGCGGCGTTAAAAGCGGCATTCAGCACGGAAGTAGAAATGCGCTTGAGCACCAGCGGGCTGGTAATGCCCGGCTGTACCCAGGTGCCCGTCATGGCGGTGCCTTCCGCATTCAGCTTACCAGTAAAGCGGCTGCCGGCCTGGTCAATTTTCAAGACTACATCCTGACCGGTTAAGGACGCCTGCATGGGCATTCGGCTGATTTTCTGCTTCGGAATGTCCAGCGCAGCATAGTAGCCACCCGTAGAAAGCGGCACAATGGTCACAATGAGGTCCATTTCGGTTCCCGATACTCGAAGCGCCCCGGACCATTGGCCATTGAGCTGGTTGGCTTCGGGCCCCGCCAGCAGAATGCCAGGCAGCAGGAGCAGTATAAACAGAGTGCAGAACCTACGAATTGCGAGTAAGGTTGTATTCATAAAGTACCAGGTAAAGCTGTTTATGCGGCGGTTAGGTGCAGGTAATGGTTGAAATTTAACCATTTTTTTAATCCACAATCATCAAGCCACCTTATACTGCATTGGGCGTGGCAGATCTTACACGCCTGAGAACGAGACCGGAAAATTAATCTTAACCTATCTGCTTACAGATTCTAGGGCGGCTCAAAACCCAAGTACCATGCTGCCGCTCAACCAGCTGAAAAAGTGAGAGGGAGCTTCCGGGCTATTAACTGCCGAAGCTACCTCCCGGATAGTAGGATATGGTACAGACTTACTTGAAAGCCATTTAGCGCTTGGTACGCTGTGCGAGCCAGTCGCCGATGATTTGTAGTGCGGCGGGGGAAAAGGTTTCCTCTATCTGCCCGTATTCTGCTGAGCTGCCTGTAGTGGCGGCTTGAAACAGGTGATTCAGCCCGAGCAGTTCCTTCACGGTCACGTCGCGGTTGGGCACGGCCTTCAGGGTTTTCTCAATAGCCGGCAGGTTAACGGACGAGGCTACCTGCAGGTCTTTGCTGCCATTGAGGGCCAGTACCGGGCAGCGCACAGCACGCAGGGTTTTCTGCGGATTATCATTCAGCAAATAGCGGTAGGCTGGGGTTACCATAAGAGCAGCCTGACCTTGGGCCACAGCTTTAATTTGCGCGGCCTGCTCGGGAGGCAGGTCAATAGGAGGAATGAGAGCGGCCACCAGCTGAGCCTGGGCGGCATTATTATCGGCAATGCGCTGTACAATGCCCAGCAGGTTACGCTGGCGCTGCTCCACGCCGGCCAGAATTTTAGGATTAGTGGTTTTCAGACGAGCTTGGTCCAGCGACTGGCGGGTAATTAAATCGGGGCCAGGTACGCCGGGCGTAGCCAGCAGCACCAGAAAGGCCGGGCCCTGGGGCTGGCCGGCGGCAGCAATAGCCGCAGTGCCACCTTCGCTGTGCCCAATCAGGCCCAGTTCCTTACTATTTATTTCGCGGCGGGTACGCAGAAAAGCCAGCGCTGCCTGGGCATCCGTGGTATAGTCTCCGGCCGTAGCGGTTTTGGCATTGCCCGTTGACTGCCCTACGCCCCGGTCATCGAAGCGCAGCACGGCAATACCCCGCCGGGCCAGGTAATCGGCCATAACCCGAAAAGGGCGGTGACCAAAAACTGTTTCGTCGCGGTCCTGCGCACCAGACCCGGAGAGCAGCACCACCGCTGGGAACGGCCCAGCGCCGGGTGGCACTGTGAGTGTGCCGCCTAACGTAACGCCACCGGCCCGATTGGTGAATTTAACTTCCTCCTCCCGGTACGGAAAGGGTGGCACTGGCTCCTGCGGGCGGTTCTGCTTGGCTGTAGCGCGGCTGGAAGTATTGGGTGCAGGGGCTGGAGCGGCTACGGAACTGCGCACCAGCGTGAGCGGTAGCCGCGCACCATTCTGTCGCCAGAAACCCTGCAGCTGGCGCCCATCGGCGCTAAGCCGGCCGGCATATTGGGCTTTTATGGTTTTGATGAGCAGCAACACACTGTCAGCACGCACGGTTACCTGGTCTACTACAATGCCCTGGGCGCCCTGACTGGGCACATCCAGCGTAGCAGAGCGGCGTCCGCTGGTTTCCTGCATAGCAATGAGCAGGGGCAATGCCCCACCGTTAGGCAGTTTCAGGGTGCCGGCCCATTGTCCGGCCAGCCCGGCAGTACGCTGCCCAAAAGCCGACGATAATGAAAGCCAGAGAAGCAGGCAGGCAAAGAAGATGGAACGCATAGACGGCTACAGCACAAGATGAGTGCCGAAAAAATACGGCGTGCTGGTACAACGTAGGCTAGTAGGGCACTGTTCCGGTAGCCGAGCTAGAAATTAGACTCTTCCCGCTATTCGTACCCCCATTATTACACCTTGGCTTACCCTGCCTCGCATATGTCCGCTAACCTAGTAGCTTGCATCTTCCTCCTCTGCTGATACTCTCTGCTATGCGTCCATTTATTCTTCGATTCCAAAGTGCTGGATTGCTTTTTCTGCTGCTGGCTCGCCTCACCAGCTTTGCGCAAACCACATCAGCCCCGCCTATTAACCCCGCGCAATGGGCGGAAGAACTCCGCGCTTTTGCGCGGCAGGATAGCCTGACTCCTGCGCCCCGAAAGCCCATTCTGTTCTATGGCAGCTCGTCTATTCGGAAGTGGGAAACATTGGCGAAAGATTTTCCAGGCCTGCCTGTGCTGAATCGCGGCTTCGGTGGCTCCCGCTTTCCTGATGCCATTTATTTCTTCGAAAAGCTGGTGGTGCCGTATCGGCCGCGGCAGGTGGTGCTTTATGAGGGCGACAATGACATTGCCGCCGGCGCTACACCGCAGGAAGTATTTCAGTCATTTCTCTCGTTTGAAAAGCTGATGCGTCAGAATAAAAAGCTGCGCCGTGTGCCGTTGGTGTTCCTTTCTATCAAACCCAGCCCGTCGCGCTGGGCACTTTACCCCAAAATACAGGAAGCCAATACCCTGATCCAGCAGTACATCGGGCAGCATCCCCAAAGGCTGAAATTCGTGGACGTAGGTACTCCTATGCTAGGTGCGAATGGTAAGCCGCGTCCAGAGCTTTTTGTGCAGGACAGCCTGCACATGACGCCTGCCGGCTACGAAATCTGGACGAGGACGGTAGGACCTTATTTGAAGAAGTAGAGTAGAGGTTACAAGGAGCCGTTATGCGTTTTGCTGAGGGTGCGCTCAATGCGAGTGTCGGGCACCAGCCACATCAGGGCTACTAGTACATAGAATCCGCCGGCTATCCATACGTTCCAGAAGCTTGTTCCAATGCCCAGGCAATACAGCACCGGCGAGAGTTTGCCTTTGGTGTCCTTGCCGATGGCGTGCGCCAGAATGGACTCCGGGCCATCCTGCGCAATAATCAGCCGTTGCAGAATAAAATAAGCTATAGCCGACATCAGCAGCACAAAGCCATATATGGCCAGGGTAGCGGGCGCAAAGCTGTTTTCGCCCATCCAGCCCGAAGCAAAAGGTGTAAGCGACAACCAGAACAGCAAGTGCAGATTGGCCCACAGTACCCCACCGCTCACTTTGCTGGTACTGCTGAGCATATGATGGTGGTTGTTCCAGTATATGCCGATATATATAAAGCTAAGAATATAGCTTAAGAAAACGGGCAGTACGGGCTGCAAAGCAGTAAAACTGCTACCATGCGGTACTTTGATTTCCAGCACCATAATGGTAATGATGATGGCAATAACTCCGTCGCTGAAAGCCTCTAATCTCCCTTTGTGCATAAAATAGCTGCTGAAATGTTCCCCTACAGGGATACAAGGTAAGTGTACAAGAGCAGGAAGCTGTAGCCGCTCCATAACATTTCAGTCACTAAGCACAGCCCACCCAAAATTCAGCTGGCGCTACGCAATACGGGCCGCCAGGCTTGCATAAAAGGGCATCCGGCGCTTATGGGCAAACCGATTTATCTGCTCCCTAATGCGGGTGGCAGCTTCCGGATCTGGTGTGCCGGCCACGGCAAAATGGAGCCCCGCCAGCCAGCAATGCACTTGGTAATAGTCGCGCAGCCAGGTATGGGTTTCCAGCACAGCGCTCAGAGACGAGGAATCCCAGGTGGTAGCAGTGCCGGTACGCAGGGCGGCTACTGCCTGAAAAGCCCGCAGCAGCTCGTTAAAAACGTTGTGTTCGTACTGCCGCAATGCGGGATACGCTTCCAGCGTAAGCGCTATCCAGGCGGCTAGCGGCTCAAACTGATTGGTTAGAAAGAAGGCCTCCGCCACCAGGAAATAATATCCGGCCGGAAAGTAATTGTAGAAAGGGGGCAAGTTGCCGGCATCCGTGGGGAGAATGGGAATCTGAGTTGCCTCATCCAGCAGCTGCTCCCACAGCACTGCCGGTAGCGGCTGCGTGGGAGCGGCATACCAAGTGGCTGCAATTTCAGCAAATGACCGGCGCCCCCGCGGGAAGGGGTGCGTATCGGGCGGAATGGAGAGAGCCAGCAGATGCTGCAAACGGGCCTGCCAGGCGGGTTCATCTTCGGCCAGAAACTCGCCCAGAAACAGTACGCTGTGGCCGTAGAGCTGAGCTTCGGGCGTTTTTTTGTGGCGTAAATACTCCCGCACTACCTGTCCATAGGCTCCGTTTAGATAGGCCAGGTCCACGTAGCTTTCCACAAAGTATTCCTGCCCGGCGGGGTGGGCGGCTAAACGCAGGGCCAGAGCGTTGGCCGTAAAATCATCGGTGCGGGTAATTTGACCCAGGAAGTACCCCATCAAAAGTCGCTCGGCATGCTGCAGCCGGGGAAAAGCGAGGAGCTCGGGAATTTCGGGAATGGGGTCAGCGGTGGTAGCGGGAGTAAAAGTGCCCTCTACGAAAGCTTCAAAATCGGCGTGGCCGGCATAGCGGGCCAGCGCATCGAGGGTGTGCAGGTGGTAGCCCCCGGTTTTCTTCACCAGCCCAAAAAAACGGCGCAGCGTGTTCACGCTTAAGCGGCCATCCTGGGGCTGAGCCTGGGCAATGGAGGCCTCTAACGCTTCACAATGACTGGGGTAGCGGATGGGTTGGCCAAAGCGGGTAGCCACTGCCGCGCAAAGAGCGGCTTGCTGCGTAGCAGATATAACGGGCATTTATAGAACACTAAAAGTAACGAAGGGTCAAAAAAAGAAATTTTTGGCCTTTGTACCTCGCTTGGGAAGGCTGCACTTTTGTATAGTGCTATCAGACAGCTTATTCAGTTACCGGGCAACGAAAGAATACAAACCTTATTGACTTGATTATTACTATAGTATCATTACACCTATGCAAATAAAAAGGGGCCGCGGTAGTGGCCCCTTTTTATTTGCATTTCCGGATCTGATTTATGTAGCAGCCAAGACCTTATGCAAAAGATTTAAAAGAATGAATCCGCCCTCTACCTTGTGAGGGGTCTGCTTGCCGCTTTGCGGCAGATGAGGTGCAGCCTCATCCTTATTTTGGGCACAAGCTACAAACTCGCGCCAGATGGGGAGACGCGAATACGCGTCGCTACACAGTTTATTAAACGGCTAGAGCCTCCTGTAGAGCAACCAGGAAATCAGGCCAATGCCAATAATCAGGGCAGCTATAGACAAAAGCTGCCTTTCATCAAGGGTTTTAGTATAAGCCGCAGTTTGCAAGCCATTGACTTTTAGATAAACAAGCCCATTCCGATAATCGAGTATCGTATTGAAGCGTTTTAAAACATCGTTGCCCAGAATGTTGAAGGCAAGCCTGCTCTCCGACTCTTCCCCCAGCTCCAGGTCCGCAGGCACATTGGGCAACAAAAGACCGGCCAGATACACTGCCGGCAATATTACCGTATTGCTTTTAATGGTCTTACCGTCAACACCCTTGGCCCGCCGCGAACCAACTTTTTCTAAAGTCCTATATAAGTTATTTTTGCTGGCAAAGTCTTTATTGAGCGAAAGAGCCCATTTAGACCCCGTATCAAACAGAAATAATCCCTTAACTCGTTTATTATTAATTCCGATAGCTCCGTCAATAAACATGGCCGAACCATGCCATGTCATTTCCGTGGAAGTATAGCCTCTGGTGTCAAAAGCACCATGGTGTACTACTAGGATATTTTTGTCATAATTAATTTCAATAACCTTTCCCTCAAAAACATTATAGCCCAAAACACCATCTGCCTTTAAGCTGCCGTGATAATTAATATAACTGATAGGTGAATTGCGAATAACGATATTGCCAATTGTAAAAATATTTTTATTGTCGTTCCGCAAAACCGCTTGCTTGGCCGCGCCTTCTTCGGAAAGTACTCCAATGCTTGCTCCCGTATCAAATATTAAATCCAATACCTCTGATTGGTTGACTTTCCCCTTTACGTGAATAGCATTGTTAGGACCTAACACAAAAGGGAGGGTGTCATTTACGAGACCTTTTCCAGCGGATGTATAAAGTACTTTATTCGGATTGTCAGACGTTACGCGTTGGTAGCAAGTATCTTTTTTGTTAAATACAATGGCAAAGTTGAATACATCGCCCGGCTTTGCCCAGAAAACAATACTGTCCTGATCAGTGTAATAAGCAATTTTTTTCGGGTGGAAAGAAGGATGAAAATAATACGTGTCCGGGTTAAGCGCGGGTACTAATTCGCCATCCTGTAAATAATGGCCTTCCAAAATTTTAATTTTTTTGGATGTGGCCTGAATAAAAGGGAGGAGTTGTTGACCAGAGGCGGGTAGTATCAGATACGAAAGCGCCAGAATTACCAAGAGCGTTTTCAGCATAAAAGGCAAAAAGGAAGGCTTTGTTGCATATGCGGTAAGCTATGGCTGCTTATTATAGCTTCAACAGCAATTATAAAATTCCATACTGTAAAGTAGCGGAAGCGCCGAATAAATAGTTGCTACCTCGCTGCAATGCCGTACGGCTGTACCTCACCCAGTAACCCTGACCGGCGCGGGGCTGGCCTAACACGTTGTGGTAGATGAGATACAACCTCATTATCATGGCTGGTCACGGGCTACGCTAAACTCGCGCCAGCAGGGGAGTCATGGTTAGCCAAGTAATCCCATATATAATGGCTTGTAGGCTATGAACAATGAGCAGTCCGAGCAAAGCGCCTCTGTTAAATTTATTGATGAAGTCCATGCCTTTGTAAGGAAAAGCAGAAATGATAAGTCCAAGAACAAATCCCACGAGAGATGCCAGCCCCAGCGCTGTAGTTACAGCAAGAATAAGCTTATTGTCATCTGGACTGCCACCCATAAAGTCATATACAGCATAAAAAGCAATGATATTGAAGAGAATTATTGCTAATACAAATGGGAGTAGCTTTTTTTCCTGCCGAAGAACTCGCTCCTCATTTTCGGATAAATCAGTCAGCGGTGATGCTGTCGTGAGAAGCGCAATAATTCCAATCAGTCCGGCTACCCCAGCTATTAGCACCACACCTCTGCCAAAGGCATCTGTCACGTAGCAGAAAATTGATAGAATGATTGCTGAAAGTATAAATGCTGTGTCCTTTCTCATAGTGTCATTAAATGTCCTATCACATCTGTATTGCCGCCACTTGCAATAGCGGCAATCCGACTTTAGTACGCAAGATAGTGGCGGCCATCATGCCAACGGTAGTATGCTTGCCGCTACTCCCTAGGTCTGTTCTGTGTGCGAAAAGCAACCAACCCAGCTGCCCCCGCCGTACCTTCGCCTACTGAAACGCCGCAGGCCGGAAACCAAACCCCTGCCCGTGGCTGTTACCTCATCTATGGCCGACAATTCCGCTCTGCAAATGGCCGCTCCGGCAGCCGACCCCATTGACCAGCTCGACCCACGCGAGTTTATCCTGATAAAAAATGCCCGGGTTCATAATCTCAAGAACCTGAGCGTAGCGCTGCCGCGCAATAAATTCATCGTTGTTACGGGCCTCTCGGGCTCGGGTAAGTCCTCGCTGGCGTTTGATACCTTGTATGCCGAGGGCCAGCGCATGTACGTGGAAAGCCTCTCGTCCTACGCCCGCCAGTTTCTGGGCCGCATGGATAAGCCCGATGTCGACTACATCCGGGGCATTTCGCCGGCTATTGCCATCGAGCAGAAGGTCAGCATCAAGAACAACCGCTCCACGGTAGGCACCAGCACCGAGATTTACGACTACCTCAAGCTGCTCTTCGCCCGCGTAGGCCGCACGTTCTCGCCCATCAGCGGGGAGCAGGTGCGCAAGGATAACGTGGCCGATGTAGTGGATTACCTGTTCCGTTTGCCCGGCGGCACGCGCATTATGGTGCTGGCGCCGCTAATGCCTTCCGAAGCGGGCCGGCCCATGAGCAAGGAGCTGGATTTGCTGCTGCAGAAAGGCTACAGCCGCGTAGTCGTAAACGGCGAAACTTCCTTTATAGAGGAGCTGATTGCCGAAGGCCAGCCCGAGGTGAAAGGCGACGTGTACATCATGATTGACCGCGCCGTGATTCAGCCCGGCGACGAAGACCTGATGTTCCGCCTCTCCGACTCGGTGCAAACCGCTTTCTTCGAGGGCCACGGCACCTGCATCATTAAGCTCGACGACGAAACCCGCACCTTCTCCGACCGGTTTGAGCTGGATGGCGAGGTGTTCGAGGAGCCCAGCGTCAACTTCTTCTCCTTCAACAACCCCTACGGCGCCTGCCAGACCTGCGAAGGCTTTGGCTCGGTGCTGGGTATTGATGAAGACCTGGTAATTCCCGACAAAAGCCTGACGGTGTACGAAGGCGCCATTGCCCCTTGGCGCACCGACAAGCAGAGCGAGTGGCTGAAGCCCCTGCTCAAAAACGGCATCCGCTTCGATTTCCCTATTCACCGGCCCTACAATGAGCTGAGTGAGGCCGAGCGCCAGCTGCTCTGGAAAGGGAACAAGTACTTCGACGGCCTCGACGACTACTTTAAGTGGGTTTCCACCCAAACGCATAAAATCCAGTACCGCGTGCTGCAAAGCCGCTACCGGGGCCGCACCACCTGCCCCGACTGCCGCGGCACCCGCCTGCGCAAAGACGCCCAGTACGTAAAAATCAGCGGCCAGAGCATTACCGATCTGGTGTTGCTGCCGGTAAGCCGTGCCCTGGAGTTCTTTCAGAACCTGGACCTGGATGAGCACGACGCCAAAGTGGCCGAGCGCCTGGTAACGGAAGTAACCAACCGCCTGGAGTACCTCAACCGCGTGGGCCTGGGCTACCTCACCCTGAACCGCCTGAGCAGCACGCTCTCCGGCGGCGAGAGCCAGCGTATTTCACTGGCTACCTCACTGGGCTCGGCGCTGGTGGGCTCCATGTATATTCTCGATGAGCCCAGCATTGGCCTGCACCCCAAGGATGCTGAGCAGCTGATTGGCGTGCTGCGCTCCTTGCAGAAGCTGGGCAACACGGTTATTGTGGTGGAGCACGAGGAGAAAATTATGGAAGAGGCCGACCAGATTATCGACATCGGCCCCGAAGCCGGCAGCGGTGGCGGCCACCTCATGTTCCAGGGTACTTACGACGAGATTCTGAAGGACACCGCTACCTACACCGGCCAGTACCTGAGCGGTAAAATGGAAGTGGCCGTGCCCAAAACGCGCCGCCCTTGGCGCAACGCGCTGGAGCTAACCGGCGCCCGCGAAAACAACCTCAAGAACGTCTCCGTCAAGTTTCCGCTGAATGTTATGACGGTGGTGACGGGCGTATCCGGCTCGGGCAAGTCCACGCTGATTCGCCGTATTCTGGCGCCGGCCCTCATGAAGCAGCTGGGCGGCGGGGCTGGCGAGGCGACTGGTAAGTTCGACCGCCTCATGGGCGTGAACGGGCAGGTAACGCACGTGGAGTTCGTCGACCAGAACCCCATCGGCAAAAGCAGCCGCTCCAACCCGGTGACGTACGTGAAGGCCTACGACGCTATCCGCAGTCTGTTTGCGGATCAGCAGCTGGCAAAAGCCCGTGGCTTCAAACCTTCGCACTTCTCCTTCAACATTGATGGCGGCCGCTGCGAGGTGTGCCAGGGCGAAGGCCAGGTGAAGATTGAAATGCAGTTCATGGCCGATATCTACCTGACCTGCGAAGCCTGTGAGGGCCGCAAGTTCAAGCAGGATATTCTGGACGTGAAGTACCAGGACAAGAGCATCAACGAGGTGCTCGAAATGACCATTGAGGACAGCATTGAGTTCTTCAAAAACCAGCTGAAGATTGTAGAGCGCCTCCGGCCGCTCGATGATGTGGGCCTGGGTTATATCCGCCTGGGGCAGTCGGCTAACACGCTTTCCGGCGGTGAGGCCCAGCGTGTGAAGCTGGCCTCCTTCCTCACCAAAGGCGCCACGCTGCAGCAGGATAAGATTCTCTTCATTTTTGATGAGCCCAGCACTGGCCTGCACTTCCACGACATCAATAAGCTGATGACGGCCCTGAATGCGCTGGTAGAGCAAGGCAACTCGGTACTTATCATCGAGCACAATATGGACATCATCAAGTGCGCCGACTGGATTATCGACCTCGGCCCTGAGGGTGGCATCAACGGTGGCCACCTGCTGTTTGAAGGCACGCCCGAGGAATTTGCGAAGCTGAAGGATAGCAACCACACGGCACGCTTCCTGGCGGAGAAGCTGTAAGCTCTAAACCAGCCCGCGCTGCGGCATACGAACTTATCCAATAGATTAGAGGCCTCTGTGTAACGGAGGCCTCTTTTTATGTTTATACGCTGTACAGTATTCTGGCTTGCTTGCGCTGTAATGCTGACCTCTACTGCCGGGGCCCAAACTACTGATTCGTTAGACTGGCAGCAGGCGCGGTTCTATGCGCCGCCTAAAACGGTATGGCGCGTAGGGGGCGCCTTTCAGCCCAAAGCCTGGCTGGAAGTAGGTCTTATTCGGCACAAGGTTCAATGGCAGGCACTGGGCGTAGCCAGTTTCGGACCTTATGTATCAACGGAGTTTCGATTTACCAAAGACAAGTTTCTGCTCGGTCCCAAAGTGGGCTATTCCTTTGGCGCCACAGCTTTGGGTGGGGATATATCGGCCGCATATTATACTGATTTCAAGCGCGGCCAAGTAGTACTCACGCCGGCCCTAGGGACAGGACTAGCTGGCTTTGTAAACCTGCTGTATGGCTATAATGTGCGTTTCGGGGGCGACCGACTAGCCGAAGTTGGCCGACACCGGTTTAGTGTTTCTGCCAACCTAAACTTTCGTTACCGACAGCGTGGTATTCGTAAGCCAGTTAGTGTTAATTAACACTAATCGAAATGGTTTCGTAACTCACTCATTTATCTGCTATTCGCGGTCCGTATGGAAATCAACCCGCACCCGCACTTTTCTGCCACCTACACCGAAAGCCGCGTGTGGCGCGGACTGGCGGCCGTGGCCATTGTGCTCAACATTGCGCTGAACTATGTGTCGCAGCGCTACCCGTTTAATGGGCAGACCAATGCGGTGGTATCAGGCAAATATCCCACGTTGCTCACGCCGGCGGGCTATGCGTTTAGCATCTGGGGGCTGATATTTCTGAGCCTACTGCTGTATGCGGTGTGGCAGCTGCTGCCCGCACAGCGGCACAACCCGCTGCCCAGCGCAGTAGCCCGGCCGCTGGTAGTGGCCAACCTGGCTACCGGCGCCTGGCTGGTGGTGTTTGCCTATGAGTTGCTGCCCCTGAGCGCGGCCGTTATGCTAATTATTCTGGGGAGCCTGATTGTTGCTTATGGCCGGGCCCGGCGGCTAGTGCTGGAAGAGCAGAGCTCCGCCATTGGTAGCGTGTCGGTGGCGCTGTATCTGGGCTGGATTTCGGTGGCTACGGTCATCAACCTTACCATTGCGCTGCGCGACCTGGGCTGGCAGCCGGAGCTGAACGTTTCGTTGCTGCTGGCTATGGTGCTGGTAGCCGTGGTTACGGCACTGGGCATTCTGCTGGGCAGTGCTTTTCGGGACGTGGTTATTCCGCTGGTAGTGGCCTGGGCGCTGGCGGCCATCTGGCTGGCTCGGCGCCCAGAGTACCCGGAACTAGCGTGGGCGGCGCTGGCCGGGGCGGTATTGGCAGGCGTAGTGGGCGTGGCCTTGGCTTTACGCCGCCGGCGCGTCATAACCGGAGTCTGAATTGTCTGCTTACTTTTGACGTATTCTTTCCCTTCACTACATCTCCGCTATGCGTAAGAACATCGTTGCCGGCAACTGGAAAATGAACATGACCCTCCAGGACGGCCTGGCGCTGGTTTCCGAAATCACCAACATGGTACAGGACGAGGTAACCGGCTCCGATGTGCAGGTGGTTATCTGCCCACCGTTTCCGTTCCTGTCGGCCATTGGTAAGCAGTTGCCCGCTGGTAGCCAGTTCCACCTGGGCGCGCAGAACTGCCACCAGAAGGAAAGCGGTGCTTTCACGGGCGAGGTTTCGGCCAAAATGCTGCAATCAGTAGGAGCGGAATATGTGATTCTGGGACACTCTGAGCGCCGCCAGTACTTCCGCGAGGATGATGAACTGTTGAGCCAGAAGTTGAAAGCCGTCCTTGCCGCTGGCCTGAAGCCCATTTTCTGCGTAGGCGAAAGCCTGGAAACCCGCGAAGCCGACGAGACTTTCAAATACATTGAGAAGCAGCTGAAAGACGGCCTGTTCCACCTCTCTAATGAGGAGTTTGAGCAGGTGGTTATTGCTTACGAGCCCATCTGGGCCATTGGCACCGGCAAAACGGCCACCAGCGCCCAGGCCCAGGAAGTGCACGCCTTCATCCGTGAGCAGATTGCCCGCGCTTATGATGCCGAAGCAGCATTGAACACCACCATTCTCTATGGTGGCTCGGCCAACGCCCAGAACGCCCGTGAGCTGTTCAGCCAGCCCGATGTAGACGGTGGCCTCATCGGTGGCGCTTCCCTCAAGTCCCGCGACTTTACAGAAATCATAAAGTCGTTTTAAATAGTAGCAAGCTATAAGCTCTGGCTTGCGGTTCGGCTAGGTTCTTGCCTGTAGCACATCATGCTCATTACGCTGCTTCTTTCCGGTTTTCTGGCGCTGAACCCGTTTCAGCCGGCTCCGGCCGTGCCGTTTGTTGCGGCTGAGCCGGTAGGCTCCATAGATGCCTGCCGTATTTATGGCAGCATCTTTCTGGAAACCGACCCCCGCCGCCGGGCTCAGTGCTTTGCTACCGTGTATGTGGAGCCGGAGGAAGCCTTTGCTGATGTTCTGGTGTATCGGGAAGACAACAAGCTCTTTGCCGATAAAGCCGGCTTCTGGTACTTCACCGGGGCCCGCGACTTTGCTGATTATGTGCTGTTCGTGACAGATAAGCGCGCTTTAGCCGATTTCAGTATCCAGTATACCAAGGTGCGCAGCTACGCCGGCTGCCGTGGCCAGCGGTAATACTGTTTAGCTGTTGGTAATAAAAAAGCCCTTCTGCATTACGCGGAGGGGCTTTTTTGATGCGCTAGCCGGCATTATTTCAGCGTTTTACCAGTTCCCTATGCTGGTTCTTTGCCTTGCTCTTTTGTAAGTCGGAAGTGTTAAGGCCGAGTTTTCCTGCGACCTTTGCAGCGCGGCCTACCCGGCCGCCTTCCTGGATTTACTTACTCAGAGCTGATGGATTTTATAGAACTGCGCGTGAAGGCGCCACGTGAGCTGGCCGATATTTTAGTAGCCGAGCTGGCCGAAGTAGGGTTTGATACCTTCGAGGACAATGAAGACGGCTTCTGCGCCTACACCACTGAGGACGTGTTTAACCCCGACAGCGTAGCGGAAATTGTGAGCCGCTACGAAGGCATTGGCGAGGTAGAGCACAGTCACCGCATTATCACCCGTCAGAACTGGAACGCCGAGTGGGAGAAGAACTTCCAGCCGCTGGTTATTGCCGATAAAGTATCGGTGCGGGCTCCCTTCCACGAGGCCCGCCCCGATCTGGCCTACGAAATCGTGATTATGCCGCGCATGTCCTTCGGCACCGGCCATCACGATACCACGGCGCTGATGATTGAGAATCAGCTCACCATCGACCACCAGGGCAAGCGTGTACTGGATATGGGTTGCGGCACCGGCATTCTGGCCGTTATGGCCGTGCACCTGGGCGCCGACTACGTGCTGGCCGTGGACGTAGAGCCCTGGACCGCGGAAAACGCCGCCGACAACGCCGCAGAAAACAACGTGCAGGACAAAGTGGAAGCCCGCCTCGGCGACATCACCGCCCTGGAAGGCGAAGCTCCCTTCGACATCATTCTGGCTAACATCAACCGCAATGTGCTGCTGGAAGACATGGGCGCCTATGGTCAGTACCTGAAGCCCGGCGGCCCCATCCTATTCTCCGGTTTCTATGAAGAGGACCTACCCCTGATTCGGGCAGCGGCCGAAAAAGCTGGGTTCCAGTATGAATCCATGCGTACGCGCAACCACTGGGTGTCGGCTATTTTCCGCAAATAAGCCAGAGCACAGCACGGTAGAGGAGGGGAGGAGCGGCAGCTCTTTCCCTCCTTTTGTTTAGTGGCCCGCGGGCACTAGTGCTCGTATTTTCAGCGTTGTTTTGGATAATAACCAGCCGAAGATTTCATCCACGGGGAATTGTGCCCGTTGGCGGGCGTTTCGAAAAGAATGCGCCGATTTTTGATGAAATTGTACGCGAATAAGTATGTTCTGACGGTTTGAGTATGAAGCAACTTGTATTTGGATGGCTTTGCCTGATAACGCTGGGAATGAGCACCGTGGCGCAGGCCCAGCAGCCAGCCGCTCCGAAGCCTACGCAGCAGCCAACGGCCGCTGCCCGCCCGCAGGCCGGTAAACTCTCGCAGGATCCGGAGCAGTTTATCCAGGATGTGCAGGCAATGATGGCCTCCACGAATAACGTAGCTGCCAAAGCCACCGGCGCCCAGCTGCAAAGCCTGTGGGCTTCCAATAAGCTGACGGCCACCCAGCAGCGCACCATTGTGGCCATTTCGCAGCAGATGCTGGCCAAAAAGTTTCGGCCCAAACCGCACTTCGAGTTGTTTTTCAATACCATTCTGGCCGGCAATGCCAAGCAGAACCTCTCTGATCAGCAGATGACGGAGCTGCTGACCATGATTGGCAAAACGGTGGAAAAGGAGCCGGTGAAGGAAACCGAGAAGCTGTTGAATACGCTAGCCCAGTTTACGGCCAGTAACATGCTGTACCGCTCTCGCTACAACCGGGTAGAGCTGGTGCGCGGCAGCTTTTCCTTTGCCTACAATGAGAACGACCAGCCATTGGCTGAGCCGGTAGTTGCACCCACGCCTACTCCCACAGCGGTTACTACCGCCCCGTTGAAAACTACCACTAAGCCGGCCACTAAACCAGTCAAGAAGAAAAACGATGGCTGGGATACTTCTGACTGGTCAGATAGTGGCAGCAGTGGCTGGGGCAACGATGATGGCTGGGGCGCCCCCAAGAAAAAGGCGGTACCAGTGAAAAAAGCACCAGCCAAAACTACGGCTGGCAAACCCGCACCAGTAGTAAGAGAGGTAGAGCCGGAACCCGTAGCGGCTCCGCAGTACTTTGATGATTACGCTGCGCCTAGTACCCGTGGCCCGGTGATTGTGTTAAAGGAAGTGGATTTACTACTGGGTGGCTTTGGTGCCGATTCGGCGCTTATCACCAAAACCAGCGGCATGCTGGTGCCTTTGCAAAACCGTTTCGTGGGCCAGGGCGGGCAATATGCTTGGCAGGTAGGCCAGAACCCGGCTACCGCCGAGCTGACTCACTACGACTTTGATGTAGCCAAGCCCGAGTTTAAGGCTGAGCCCGTTACACTGACGTACGCGGCCGTGCTGGAAAACCCGGTACGAGGGGCCCTAGCCTTCAAAAGCCTCAAGAAGAAGCCCGGCAGTACCGATTCCTCCTTCCCGCGCTTTATTTCTCTCACCAACGATGCCCGCATCAAGAATATCGGCGACAACATCAAATACGTGGGGGGCTTTGCGCTGAATGGGCAGCGCACCTTTAGCGCCAGCCTTGATGGCTCGTTGTCCACTATTAGCGTGCAGGCCGATGGGAAAACCAAGTTCCGGGCCGATGCCCGCGCCTATGAGCTGGGCGACACGCTGATTACCTCGGCTCGCGCGGCTGTCACTATCTACCAGGCCAAGATTGACTCGCTGTATCACCCCGGGGTGAAGCTGAAGTTCTCCAAGCCCCGGCAGGTGCTGCAGCTGGCCCGGGAAGAAGGTCTGTACAAAACCACGCCCTACGCCGACTCTTACCACCAGATTGAAATTGCCACTGAGCTGCTGACATGGCCCATCAATACGCCATTCATCAACTTTACCATGCTCACGGCCAAAAGCCAGGTAGCGGCCACCTTCGATTCCAAGGAATTTTACACCAATACCCGCTATCAGCAGCTCAAAGGCATCAATAAGATGCACCCACTGCAAATGGTGGTGGGCTACAGCCAGAGCCACGGCAACGCCAAGAGCTTCACGGTAAACGACCTGGTAACCACATATCAGGTAAAGGAGCCCAACGTACGCTCTGCCATGGCTGGTCTGGCCCGGGATGGTTACGTGCGCATCAACCCCAACAGCGACAATATTCTCCTGCTGCCCAAAGCGCTGCATTACGTTAACTCAGCCCGCGGGAAGAAAGACTACGACCACATTTCTATTAAGTCGGTAGCCGGCGGTGGGCGCAACGCCACGCTGAACATGCAGAACGATGATCTGCTGGTGCGGGGTGTAGACCGGTTTAACTTCTCCGATGACTCGGTGACGGTATTCGTGAAGCCTGACAGCAGCCAGATTCGGATTCAGAAAAACCGCAACATCCTGTTTAACGGGACCATGGTGGCTTCGGCCTTCGTGTTCAAGGGCAAGGAGTTTCGCTTTGATTACGATGGGTTCTTCGTGGATATGATGAAGATTGACTCCATCATTGTGAAGGGCAAGAACTCCAAAGGCTCGGTGATGAAGGCTCGTAAGGACACCGACTTTACGCTGACCAACAAGAAGAAAACCTCGGCCGGTAAGCTCTACATCAACCATCCCAACAATAAGTCGGGACGCAAGAAGCTGGGCGCGTACCCTTCGTTCGATGCTACTACCGGAGCCTACGTGTTCTTCGACAAGCCGGAAGTGCTGGGCGGCGCCTACGATACCACCGTGTACTTCGATATTCCGCCTTTCCGGCTGGACTCGCTCAACAACAAGAACCGCTCGGCGGTGGGCTTCAAGGGTACCTTCGTGTCGGGCAATATTATGCCGCGCTTCGCTACCAAACTGGCCCTACAGGAAGATGGCTCTCTTGGCTTCACCTACAATGTTCCCAAAGGCGGTTTTCCGCTGTATGGCGGCAAAGCCCAGCTGTTTAACCAGGTGAAGATGAGTAACCGGGGTCTGCAGGGTATTGGGGAAATAAAGTACCTGGCCGCCACCCTCAAGAGCGACCAGTTTATTTTCTACAAAGACTCCGTGGTAACGGTGGGCACTACCGCTACGCTTACGGAAGGCCCTTACAAAGGCGCCGAGTACCCGAAGCTGAACCTGCTTCCCGGCTATCAAATGAAGTGGGCGGTAGCTGCCGACTCCATGTACTTCAGCACGGCCAAGTCCAGTACGGCTATGAAGTTTTATGATGGTACCTACACCTACCGCGGGGAAACTGTGCTGACGCCCACAGGCCTGTACGGTGCCGGTCGGATGGAAGGCCCGCAGTCGGTGATTCGCTCCCCTAAGTTCACGTTCCTGCAGCATCATTACAAAGGCAATAATGCCGTGCTCAACATCAAATCGAGCGAGCAGAACAAGCCGGCCGTAACGGCCACCGACGTGGCGTTTGACTATAACATCAAGCAAGCGTTTGCGGACTTCTCACCGGAGAAGGAGGGTGTAGCTAACGTAGAGCTGCCGTATACGCAGTATAAAACCTCCCTGAGTGGCGGTAAGTGGGACTTCAAGAAGAAGACCATTGTGTTCCGGGTAGCACCAGGCGCCGATTCTACCCGCTCCTTCTTCTACTCTACCAAGCCCGATCAGTACGGCCTGAAGTTTCAGGCCTCCAGCGGCATGTACGACCTGAACAAGTACCGTCTACTGGCTGGCGGCGTGCCCCATATTGCCGCCGCCGATGCCTGGATTGAACCGGACAGCAACAAAGTGTATATCTCGGCTAACGCCGATATGCGCGCGTTCAAGAATGCGAATGTGACTATGGATACGCTGCACAAGTACCACCACCTCTACAAAGGGGAGGTGGATATTCTGTCGCGGCGGTCTTTTGTGGGCAATGCATTGTATAACTATAAAAACGCTTCTGCTGATTCCTTTGCCATCAGGTTTGAGAACTTCCGGGTAGACTCGGCGCAGGCCCAGGGCGGCGACAACCGTAGTCGGGCAGCCAAACTACTGAGCAAGAATGATGGCGGTAAAATCTCTCCGCCCACGTTGGCTACTGCTAGTATTAAAGCCGAGGATAAATTCCATTTGGCACCGCGCATTGCGTACCGGGGTAGTGCCATCATGAACTCGCAACACAAGCGGTTTGCTTTTGATGGGCAATCGAGGCTGGAGTTTAGCAAGAACCCAGGGGCTTCTACCTGGTTTGCAGTGCAGGACTCGATTGACCCCAACCGCATCCGCATTCCTATTCGGGAACCAAAGGCAGATGATGGCTCCATTCTCTTTACGGGCCTGTTTATGTCGGAAGCTAACAAGGTGTACCCATTGTTTGTAGGGCCCAAGCAGAGCGTAACTGACCAGAATATTTTCCAGGCTGAGGGCACGCTGGCCTTCGATCAAAGAACCCGCCAGTTCCGCCTGGGGCCGCAGGATGAAAGCCCTGACATTTTGGAGGGCAATGTGTTGACGTTTAATGACTCCACGGCTGCTATGACGTTCCGGGGCAAGCTCAACCTGATTAATTCCAATAAGGACTACACCATGGAAGCGGCCGGGGTGGGCTATGCCAAGCCTGACAGCAGCCGCTACGAGCTGGATACCTTTATGGCGCTGGATATTAACCTGCCCGAAAAGGCGCTCATAGCTATGGGTGAGGATATGGCCCGCTATGCCAAAGGCCTGCCTGAGGCCGTGGATAACTCCCGGGCACAGGCCCTCAAGCTCGGCGAATTCGTAGGCAGCAAAGCAGCTGCCGCCTATATGGACCGCCGTGGTGGCTATACACCTCTGCAGAAAGTATCATCTAAACTGGCACGTACCCTGGTTCTCAACAAGGTAAACCTGGTGTGGTCGGAAAAGCAGCGAGCCTGGTACTCTACGGGTAAAATTGGCTTGGTCAGCATCCTGAAGAAAGACATCAATGCGCTGATAGACGGCTACATCGAAATCAAGAAAGAATCGACTGGCGACGTGGTGGAAATGTACCTGGAGGCCGAACCGCAGACCTGGTACTACCTCAAGTATGCCAACAACACCATACTGGCCAAAGCTCAGCACGGCTCTTTCGATGAGATTGTGGGCTACAAAGCCAAAGGCGACTACAACACGGCCACTGAGTACGGCTTCTTCCTGGGCGACGACCAGACGGTGCAGGAGTTCCTCACACGCTTCCGCAAAACCTACCTGGGTCTGAAAGGCAAGGAGGCTGCCAAGAAAATTGTTACGACCCAGCCCGAACCGGACCCAGCCGTAGAAGAGGAGGGCAAGAAGAAAAAGAAGAAAAAAGGCTCGGAGTTTGACGTTTCGAACACAGATCAGCAGCCCACCGATGCGCCTATAGATGACGCCCCGGTAGACCGCAAGAAAAAGAAGAAAAAGGACGACGACCAGGCCCTGATTGATGCTGCCGCGAAGGAGGCAGCCGGTACCTCGCCGGTAGAAGAAACCAACAAAAAGAAAAGCAAAAAAGAGGCAAAGGCGGAAGCGGATAACCCGCCAGTTGATGCATCAGTGGCTCCGGTAGAAGATACCAGCAAAAAGAAGAAAAAGAAGAAAAACGAAGACGACCCCTTCGGCGACCAGTAACCCCTGGCTACAGCCCCGCTCCGGTTCCGGAGCGGGGCTGTTTGTTTCCGGGCCGGCTCAATGTGGGCAGTACCTGTATATTTGGCGTCAATCGGCCATTCTCTCTTCTGCCTATTTCCCACCGTTACGCTCTTTTTGTATGAATCTGCCCATCGTCATCGGTCTATTGGTGGCCGCTTACCTGGTTGGCTCCATTCCCACCGCCCTGTGGGTAGGCCGCTGGTTCTACGGCCTTGATATTCGGGAACACGGCTCCGGCAACGCCGGCGCTACCAACACCTTCCGGGTGCTGGGCAAAAAGCCCGGCTCCTTCGTGATGGCCGTAGATGTGCTGAAGGGCTGGGCCGCTACTTCGTTGGCTACCGTCATGATGCAGCAGGGTGCTATTCAGCCCGGACAGCTGCTCTATTTTCAGCTGGCCTGCGGGGTGCTAGCCGTGCTGGGGCATATCTACCCCATCTGGGCTGGCTTCCGGGGCGGCAAAGGCGTGGCTACCGTACTGGGTATGATGCTGGCCATTGCCCCGGCCACCGTAGGCGTGTGTATTCTGGTCTTTATCGTGATGCTGGTGCTGTTTCGTTACGTCTCACTCAGCAGCATGACGGCGGGCGTGGTGTTTGCCGTGTTGCAGTTATTCCCCGCTTTCCGCCCCGATAATTCCCTGCTGCTCTGGTTCGGCTTTGTACTGGCCTTGCTACTGATTTACACCCACCGTGCTAATATCGGGCGCCTGCGCGCCGGCACGGAAAGCCGCGTGCCTATGCCATGGGATAAAAAGTAAGAGGTAAGCATTTACAGTATGGAATTATAAGTAGCGGCTTCTCCAATTTCCTAATTGGAGCAGGCTGCCAATCCGTGTTACTTTTACGCCACTTCCCATCTAGCATCAACCTACCTACCTCTGCATGGCTTCTTACCTCGAACAGAACCAAGACCGTTTCCTGAGCGAATTGCTCGACTGGCTCCGCATCCCCTCGGTTTCCGCTGACCCCAAGTTCCACGGCGACGTGCTGCGGGCCGCTGACTACCTGAAAACGCGCCTGGAAGAAGCCGGCATGGAAAACGTGGAGCTGTGCCAGACAGCCGGTTACCCCATCGTCTACGGTGACAAAATCATCGACCCCAGCCTGCCCACGGTGCTGGTGTACGGCCACTATGATGTGCAGCCCGCCGACCCATACGAGCTGTGGACCTCGCCCCCCTTCGAGCCTGTAATCAAAGATGGTAAGATCTACGCCCGTGGCGCCTGCGACGACAAAGGCCAGGTGTACATGCACGTAAAAGCCTTCGAAATGATGATGCAGGACGGCGGCGTACCCTGCAACGTGAAGGTGATGTTTGAAGGCGAGGAGGAAGTAGGCTCCAGCAACCTGGGCATCTTCGTGAAAGCCAACAAGGAGAAGCTGAAGGCCGATGTTATCCTGATTTCGGATACTGGCATTCTCTCTAATGACCAGCCCAGCATTGAGGTAGGCCTGCGCGGCCTGAGCTACCACCAGGTAGAAGTAACCGGCCCCAACCGCGACCTGCACTCCGGCCTCTACGGTGGCGCCGTACCTAACCCCATCAACGTGCTGTGCAAGATGATTGCCTCGCTGCACGATGAGAACAACCACATTACCATTCCTGAGTTCTACAACAACGTAGCCGTACTCAGCGAAGCTGAGCGGGCCGAGCTGAACCGCGTGCCGCACTCCGATGAAGAGTTTAAGGAGAGCATTGGCCTAAAAGATATTTACGGCGAGGAAGGCTATACCACCGTGGAGCGTATCGGTATTCGGCCTACACTGGATGTGAATGGCATTTGGGGGGGGTATACTGGGGAAGGTGCTAAAACGGTAATTGCTTCCAAAGCCTACGCCAAAATCTCCATGCGCCTGGTGCCGCACCAGACTTCGGAGGAAATCACGGCGTTGTTCCAGAAGCACTTTGAAAGCATTGCCCCAGCCAGCGTAACGGTAAAAGTAACGCCTCACCATGGCGGTGAGCCAGTCGTGACGCCTACTGATTCGGTAGCCTACCAGGCCGCGGCCGATGCTTTGGAAACCACCTTCGGCAAAAAGCCCATTCCTACGAGAGGTGGCGGCTCTATTCCCATTGTCGCTATGTTCAAGTCGGAACTAGGTCTGGATTCAGTGTTGCTGGGCTTTGGGTTGGATTCTGATGCCATTCACTCGCCTAATGAGCACTACGGCGTATTCAATTTCTTTAAAGGCATCGAAACCATTCCACATTTCTACCGCAACTATGCGGCAGGCATGAAGGAGTAACTTTACGCAGCAACAAAGAAGCCCGGTTCCTGTAGTAGGAGCCGGGCTTCTTTGTTGCTGCCGACACGCTAGCGGCCGTTCAGCGAATAAGTGAGGTAGAGCTGGAAAGCGCTGTTGCGGATGTTGCGCTGCACGGTGGTACTGCCGCTGGTAGTGGCTTTTTCAATGTTGGTGATGCCGCCGTTGTAGCGCAGCCCTATGCCCAAACCGCGTTTGCGCTGGTACCCCAGGCCAGTCACGTAGCCTAGATCAAAGGGGTTGTAGCTGCTTTTCCGGTCGTAGGTGGTGGTATTGTACTTCTCTTTGGCCGACACCAAGAACCCTAGCTGCGGCCCGGCTTCAAAGAACAGCCCCCCGGCATTCACGTGCAGCAGCAGGGGCACATCCACATAGCTCAGCTTGTTGTCAGCAGGGTTCGGAATCAGTTCTTGATAGTCGCCTTTCTGCGAGTACAGCAGTTCAGGCTGGAAAGCCAGCATGTTGGTAAAGCCGATATTGGCGAAGATGCCGGCATGGAAGCCAGGTGTGTAACCGCCACTTCGAGCCTGTTTGCCCACGAACGAGGCAAGCGTGCCGCCCGCTTTCAGGCCTAACGATACGTTACTTTGTGCCTGGGCCGTACCGGCTAAGCCAGCCAGCAGTAAAAGAGGGAGAAATGCTTTCTTCATGGGAAATGAAAGTCAGGGTGACATACTGTACAAGTGCGAAACTACGCCGAAAACCTTCCATGCTTACTCCCGGGGCAACAAAAAGCCCCTTCCCATGGTGGGAAGGGGCCATATTGGCAATAGCCGCTTTGCTTACTTATTGCCAATCAAATACCCCAAGGAAACCTGGAAGGCAGAATGGCGGGCGTTTTTCAGGTCGCCGTTGAAGTAAGTGTCGCCATTTTCGCTCTTCACCAGGTCGCTGAAGGCACCAGCATAGCGCAGACCAATGCTCAGGCCATTTTCTGCCTGATAACCCAGGCCGGCAGCGTAGCCCAGCTCCGTGCGGTTCAGGTCGCTGACATCGTTCTTATTTTGGGCTTCAAACGTGTCTGTTTTGCCGCTTACGGTGTTAGTGCGGGTGGTTTTGGTTTCGTTGCTGGAGCTGAGCAGGTAAGAAATCTGCGGGCCGGCCTCAACGTAGAAACCATCGGCATTGATCTTGGCCAGAATAGGCAGGTCCAAGTAGTTGTAGTTTACCTTGCCTTCGCGCTTTTCCTTATAACCAATGCCGGCAATAGTGTTGTCGTACTCATTCGGCTTGTTTTCAAATCCCTTCTGCGAGTACAAAAGCTCGGGCTGAATGGAGAAGAAATTTTCCACAAGTGGAGCGTTCAGCATAACGCCGCCCACAAAGCCGAGCTTGTTATTGTAAGTGTTTTCGTTTTTAATGTTGCCGGACAGATTAGTGTAGTTGGCGCCGGCGCGCAGACCCAAACGCACGCCTTGGGCGTGGGCCGAAGAAAAGGCCGCGGCAGAAAGCAAAGCGGCTACGAGAACGGTGGACTTTTTCATAAGGTCAAATACGAATTAGGGAAAGGAAATCGTATGCCGGGCTCTATTCGAAAAATGTGCCAATCTGCTTCATTCAGGCATTGCTGGTATAAAAAACCCTACCTTTCTCCGTAGGAAAGGCAGGGTTATATAAGTTAAATAACTGATTATTAGTACTTGCTGCGGTTACGTCTGGCGTGGTTAAACGCCGGGTTATTACTGCCAAGAAACAGGTAGCCTACCTGCGCTTGCAACACAGAGTTGTAGTTATGTAACGTAATGTTACCGTTGTCTTCATTGAGAGAAGTTATATCCCGATTATAGCGTAGTTCTACGCTTAGCCCGGTTTCCGACTGAAAACCTACCCCGGCAGTACCGCCAAAGTTGACTGGTCTGTACCCATCTCTGCCAGAATTAGAAGTCAGCAAAATATTGGCCTGCGGGCCCAGCACCAAGAAAGGCCCCTGCAGATCTAGCCGGGCCAGTACGGGCACATCCAGATAATGTAGGGTAGTTTTAAAGGTGCCCTCATTACGGGTAGTACCCTTCATAGAGTATAGCAGCTCCGGCTGGATGGACAAAAAACCATCTGAGGAGGCCGGGAAATTCACCAGAACACCAGCCAAGCCGCCAGGCTTAAGCTTGTTGGCATCCGGCGCATCAGAGCCTGCTATATTGCTCAGGTTGGCCCCGGCTTTTATTCCGAATACGGTTTTTTGTGCCTGCACAGCACCCGTGGTACAAAGCACGGTGGCGAGTAGAAATACAGCCTTTTTCATGCAAAATCGAAGAACAAAGAAGAAAGAAAAGTTCGGGGATGAGGACGAGAGCGGGCGTTGCAGTAGAGGCAGAAAGGGGCTGCAGGAATTGTGCCAGTATTCAGAAATTACTATGAAACAAAAAGGCGCTTACTCTCCGAAGAAAGTAAGCGCCCAAATTTTTTTGCTTGAAAAGCTACGGCTTATTTACCACCAATCAGGTAGCCTACTGACGCCTGGAACACAGAGTTACGGGCATTCTTTACGTCATCATCCTGGTAGCCGTCTTCACCGAAATCAGTGAACGAACCATTGTAGCGGATACCCACCAGGAAACCAGCAGTTGACTGATACCCCAGGCCAGCGGCGTAGCCAATTTCGCTACGCTTCACGTTGTCCAGGTTTTCGATGCCCTCCGTTTTTTGGTAGGTGTTACCGTTTACGGAACGCTCAGTTTGATCCTTTACTTTCAGCAGGTAGCTGTATTGCGGGCCGGCCTCAAAGAAAAAGCCATCGGCGTTAATCTTGAGCAGGACCGGTACATCAATGTAGTTGTAGGTACGGTCGCCTTTGTACTTGTATTTATTGGAGCCAATGGTAAACTCATTATCAGCATACTGAAAGCCTTTCTGCGAGTACAGCACCTCAGGCTGAATAGAGAAGAAGCCATCGTCGGTTACGCTGAAATTGGCCATCACGCCGCCGTGCGCACCCCACTTACTTTCGAAGCGGTCCTCGTCGGTCAGGTCACCGGATAGATTAGAATAGTTTACGCCACCTTTAATACCCAGACGTACGCCCTGAGCCTGGGCATGTTGAGCGGAGAAAGTAACAGCGGCAAGGAGAGAAGCGAGTAGGATTGTTGTCTTTTTCATGGTGCAACAAGGGTTTAGTTGAACATTGCACATCGGCACCCCAACCCGGGGTTCCATGGGGCCTTAAACGGAGAAATCAGCAACGGATACATATTGCCGCAAAAAAAAATGGTCCAACCTCGCGGCCAGACCATTTTCTTGCAGGATAACCTCCTGATTATTTGCCCAGTTGCAGCAAATAGCCCACCTGTATAATAATGGCGTCGTTGGCGCTCTTCGGTTTGCTTTCAATGGCATCGGTATCAAGCACGGTTTGAAAGCCGCGGTTGTAACGTGCCCCAATAGTCAGACCGTTGCGCGACTGATAGCCCAGGCCAGCCACGGCGCCGTATTCCCACTTGGCTACGTCCCCGGTTGCGCTGGAAGAAGCATTGGTAGTAGTTTCTTTACGGCTGTCGGAGAACTTGCTGTAGGTTTCGGTATCGGTGCTGCTGCCCGTTAAGTAGCCTACCTGAGGACCCAGCTCAAAATACATACCTCCATTGGTGTTTACCCGCACCGGAAGAGGCAAGTCGAGGTAGGAAAGCGTGCGGTCTACGGTATTAATGCGTAGCGTTTCGCTTGCGCCCAGTTCCTCAGTGTTCAGAGACGTTTGGGTCAGCTTATAGCCCTTATGGTTCAGTTGCAGCTCGGGGGCAATGGTAAACAAGCCGGTGCTGGAAAGGGGAATTGTAGCCGCCAGACTCACATTATAGCCTGTGTGCCGGTCGCCCAGCTGCACCCGGTAGTTGGGTCCAGCCAGTATATCCAGCTCATTGCCCGTAAGGCGGGCCAGGGTAGCCCCGGCTTTCAGGCCCAAACGGGGCTTGCCAGGATTTTGGGCGTGGGCCACCGAGGCAAAAGCGGCGAGGGCAACTGCCAGTACGGCCTTCTTAACCATGCGAAAGAGAAATTGCTGTGAATGATAATGTAGAAACCAGCCAGGAAATAGACTGCCGGCCCCAATGAAAAGACAATGTTACGGCAATGGAGTGAGTTGACCGCGCCTGGCTGCTCAGGTAAGATGGATTTTACGCTCCAGGCGTTGCAGGCTACCCTAAGTAAAGCCGCGGCTCGTACTTTTGAAGGGTGGCTAACTTGTTTCCCGGTATGCGCATTTGGGTAGCTCTTTTTGGGGTGATGATGCTGACCGGGGGCCAAGGCACTGTCAGTGCCCAGACGCCACGTGTGCCGTGGGTGGGTGGCTTCTACGCACAGGGGGGCTTTATAGTGGCGCACTCGTCGCGGGTACGGCATCTGGTGCGGGCGCATCCTACCGGACTGGAGCTGAATCTACAGCGCCAGACGACGGGCCACGCCCCTTGGCATGCCTGGTATGGCTACCCCAAAATAGGCTTGGCGCTGGTATATTACGATTACCACAACCCGGTATTGGGACGTAGCTACGCGGCTTCGTTCTACCTCAATAAAACGTATTGGCGCACCACCCGGCAGGAGTTGAACTTTCGGTTAGGAACCGGTATAGGCTGGTTTACGCAGGTTTTCTCCCAGGAGTCCAACCATAAGAATGCCTTAGTCAGCTCCCGTTGCAATGCCATGCTGCAGGCCCGCGTGGAGTATGACTGGGCTCTGTCCCCACGGGTAGGCCTGCTGGTGGGAGTGGGGCTCAATCATTTTTCCAATGGGGCTACTGCTAAGCCTAACCTGGGCATCAATATTCCCACCGTAGTGCTGGGCCTCAATTTTCATCAGCAACGCAGCTTCCGGCCGCTGGACGTACCGCCCCCACCAGAACCCGAGGATATAGGCCAAAACTTCCTGTATCTAAGCACCAGTCTGGGCATAAAGCGGCTGAATGAAATCGACCTCAAAACTTACCTGGTCAACTCCGTTTCTGTAGTAGGAGGCCGGCGTGTCAACCGGAAAAGTAATCTTCTACTGGGTCTGGAAGGTTTCTATGATCGTTCCCTGCGCGCCGAGCAGCGGGATACCGCCCGTCAGGACGTTCCTTTGGTGGATGTGAAAAAAGCCGGCGTTTTCCTAGGCCACGAGCTGCTGTTCGGCCGCTTGGCCTTAGTCACGCACCTGGGCGTATACGTGTACAACCCTTACAAATCCAACAACTTTTACTACGAGCGGGTAGGGCTAAAGTACCATTTCACGAACCGCCTGTTTGGCGCCGTGGATCTGAAGGTACACCGCGGCGCTGCCGATGTGCTGGAATGGAAAGCAGGAGTGAAGCTGTAAGGTCTAGTTGCTATTGAGCGGCCAGTAGTGCCCGATTTATACGTCTGACCACTGCCGGCCCTTCGTAAATAAATCCGGTGTATAGCTGCACCAACGAAGCACCGGCTTCCAGCTTTTCCAGCGCATCCTGGGCTGAGTGTATGCCCCCCACACCAATAATGGGCAGGCTCCCTTCGCTGCGCCGGTGCAGGTAGCGAATTACCTCCGTAGCCCGCTGACGCAACGGCTGCCCACTTACCCCCCCTGCCCCCAGACTGGCTACCTGCTCAGGAGCAGTGCGCAGGTTCGCCCGGCTAATAGTTGTATTAGTAGCTACCAGCCCGCTCAGGTTGGTCTCGCGGGCAATCAGCAGAATGTCGTCAAGCTGAGAATCACTCAGGTCAGGCGCAATTTTGAGCAGTAAGGGCCGGGGCTTAGGCAGGGCTTGGTTGCGCTCCTGTACCTGTTGCAGCAACTGAATCAGCGGCTCACGCTCCTGCAGCTGGCGTAGGTTAGGCGTGTTAGGGGAGGAGACGTTCACCACAAAATAATCGACTACCTCGTGCAGCGCCTCCACACAGGCCACATAATCCTGGGCGGCCTGCTCATTGGGGGTGTCTTTGTTTTTGCCAATGTTGCCGCCGATAATAATACTGGAGCGACGGTGACGCAGCCGCTCCGCAGCCGCCTCAGCTCCGGCGTTATTAAAGCCCATGCGGTTCACCAATGCCTCATCCTGCGGCAGCCGAAACAGGCGCGGCAGCGGATTGCCTGGCTGGGGGCGGGGCGTTACGGTACCAATTTCCACGAAGCCAAAGCCAAGGGAAGCCAGCTCATCGGTCAGCTCCGCATTCTTGTCGAAGCCAGCTGCCAGTCCCACCGGATTTCGAAATTTCAGCCCAAATACCTCCCGCTCCAGCCCCGGATTTTGGTAGTCATAAAGCCCCCGCAACAGCGCCAATCCACCTGGCACCTGCGCCATCCGCTTCAGATTATCGAATACCAGATGGTGCGCCCGTTCGGCATCCAGCTGGAAAAAAAGCGGCTTCAACAGGGTTTTATACATGGCAGCGCAAAACTAGGCAAGGGGAAATGGAAGCAGGAGAAATAGAAGCTATCGGTTGCGGCTTACCCCGCCCAGCCTTCCCGGTCCAGGCTGCGGTACTGAATAGCTTCAGCCAGGTGCTGAATCTGAATATCCTCCGAGGCGGCCAGGTCGGCAATGGTGCGCGCCACTTTCAGAATACGGTCATAGGCCCGGGCGGAGAGGCCCAGGCGCTCCATAGCGGTTTTCAGCAGCAGGCGGCCGGCATCGTTTATCTGGCACAAGTCCTTCACCATCTGCGGGGGCATCATAGCGTTGGAATGAATGTCGGGAAATTCCTGAAACCGCGCCGCCTGCCGTTCCCGTGCCGTGGAAACGCGCTGCTGAATATCGGCGCTGGTTTCCGAGCGGCGGGTTTCCGTCATCTGATCAAAGGAAACCGGCGTTACTTCCACGTGCAGATCTATACGGTCCAGTAGCGGGCCACTTACTTTATTGAGGTAGCGCTGCACCACGCCAGGCCCGCACACGCACTCTTTTTCAGGGTGGTTATAGTATCCGCAGGGGCAGGGATTCATGCTGGCTATCAGCATAAAATTGGCCGGAAAATCAATGCTGATTTTAGCGCGGGAAATAGTAACGCGGCGCTCTTCCAGCGGCTGGCGCATCACCTCTAAAACCGTGCGCTTAAACTCCGGCAACTCATCCAGAAACAGCACCCCGTTGTGCGACAGGGAAATTTCGCCCGGCTGCGGGTTGCCGCCACCGCCTACCAAGGCTACATCGGAAATAGTGTGGTGCGGCGCCCGGAACGGCCGCGTACTAAGCAGGGACGCATTGGTGCCCAGCTTGCCTGCCACCGAATGAATTTTAGTGGTTTCCAGCGCCTCATGCATCGTCAGGGGCGGCAGAATACTGGGCAGGCGCTTGGCCAGCATAGTCTTGCCCGCACCAGGAGGGCCTATCATAATCACATTATGGCCGCCGGCAGCGGCTATTTCCAACGCTCGCTTGATGTTTTCCTGTCCTTGCACATCGGCAAAGTCAGCGGCGTATTGATTGGCGGCATGCTGGAAGATGTCGCGGGTATCCACCTTGAGCGGGGAAATATCCTGGCGGCCCTCAAAAAAGTCGATGGCCTCCTGCATTGTTTCTACCGGAATGACATCCAGATTATTGACGATGGCCGCTTCCTGTGCGTTTTCCTTCGGCAGAATAATGCCTTTAAAGCCCTCTTTGCGGGCCTGGATGGCAATAGGCAACACCCCACGAATAGGCCGCAAGGCTCCATCCAGTGCCAGCTCACCCATAATAATATAGTCGCCCAGCCGCTCGGTGGTAAGTTGCTGTGAGGCATGCAGAATACCGAGGGCAATGGGTAAATCATAGGCAGAGCCTTCCTTTCGTACGTCGGCCGGAGCCATATTCACTACCACTTTGGTACGTGGCATGCGGTAGCCCCGAAACTTGAGGGCCGCTTCAATTCGCTGTTGGCTTTCCTTAATAGCATTATCAGCCAGCCCCACCACGTAAAAATTCGTCCCCTGCGATACAACTACTTCAATGGTAATAGTATTGGCATTAACACCCTGCACGGCCGAGCCGTAGGTTTTCGTCAGCATAATAAAGAAGTAATGAGGATAGGGTTTTAGAAAGCGAAGATACTGGGTTGAGACGTGGCAGGTTATAAAAAAAGCCGACCCACTAGAGCCGACTTTTCTTTGAACTGGGTGGATCAATTTAGGCCACCAGCTGCTCAATGAGCATAATCATGATGTGAATGGCTTTGATGTGAATTTCCTGAATCCGGTCGGCATAGCCGCTGTGCGGGGCGCGTATTTCCACGTCGCTGATGCCCGCCAGCTGGCCGCCATCTTTACCTGTGAGGCTGACCACACGCATGCCAGCAGCCCTGGCGGCTTCGGCGGCCAGTAGCACGTTGGGCGAGTTGCCACTGGTGCTTATAGCCAGTAGCACGTCGCCGGGGCGGCCCAGCGCCTGCACATAGCGGCTGAACACATGGTCGTAGCCGAAATCATTGGCTACGCAACTCATATGCGAGGCTTCGGTGAGCGGAATGGCCGCCAGCGCGGGGCGGTTCTGGCGGTAGCGGCCCGTTAGCTCCTCGGCAAAATGCTGGGCATCGCAGAGGGAGCCACCATTGCCACAGGTTAGGATTTTGCCGCCAGCACGCAGGGAATCCGCCATAAGGCGGGCTGCTTGCTCAATGGCTTGCAGATTGGCCGGATCGGCTAAAAAACGGTCGAGGACAGAGCGGGCTTCCGTCAGCTCGGCCCGGATGAGGTCAGAAAGAGAATCAGTCACGGCGTAAAATTACCGTACTGGTCGCTCATCTGTATCAGTTGAAGCAGGCGGAATAAAAGTATTTGGCTTTTGCAGGGGCGCATTCGTGAGGCTGGGGTCTTCCTGCGGGAAAACGGGCCGCGGTGCTTCCGGAGCAGGGGTAGGGGCTGGAGTAGCTACATAAGCCGGATCGGGGTAGGTAGTAGTACCCGTGGCTACGCCGGGGCGCTGCTGAAACTCCCGCTCGCGCAGCTCCATCTGCTGATCGTAAAGGCGGGCTTTCAACTCGTTGATTTTGCCTTCGTGCTGAGAAATATTACGGCGCAGCATAGTGCTGTCCAGGTTCTCAACCAGCAGCTGCACAGCCAGTAATACCACTGCTACTATAAACAGGACCCAGTAGAAAGTGGCTAAGTTGGTACCGAGGCCAAATGCACCGGCCACACCCTCACGGGCAGCAGGGCTTAGAATAAACAGTAGCGCCAGGAGCAGATACACCATAACCAGGATGGTGACGAGGCGTTTGAGAGCAAGCATGGAAGAAGGGCTTAGAGAGTATAAAACGAACAGCACTGGCCCGCCGCATTGGCTTGGCGAATTAAATATAGGAGATATCCAATTCAGTAGCACTGCGGGCCATAGCGCCCGTCTAAACGCAAAGTCCCGGTTCTGCGTTGGCTTGCACCGGAGTTCAGGCCAATGCTACGTTGGTTTGCATCTGGCTCAGGCGTTGGTAAAGGCCGCCGCGCTGTAGCAATTCATCGTGGGTGCCGCGCTCTACAATGCGGCCGTGTTGCAGCACTACAATCTCATCGGCATGCTGCACGGTGCTCAGGCGGTGAGCAATAACCAGGGAGGTTCGATTCTGCATCAGGCGCATTAGGGCTTCCTGCACCAGCTTTTCACTCTCGGTATCGAGGGCGGAAGTGGCTTCATCCAGAATCAGAATGGGCGGGTTGCGCAGCACGGCGCGCGCAATGCTCAGGCGCTGCCGCTGGCCCCCAGAAAGGCGCGTGCCCCGGTCGCCAATAACAGTTTGGTAGCCTTCCGGCGTACTCATGATAAACTCATGGGCATTGGCAATGCGCGCAGCGTTCATGACTTCTTCCTCCGTGGCCTGGGTCTGGTTGAAGCGGATGTTGTTGAAGATGGTGTCGTTAAACAGGATGCTTTCCTGGGTTACAATGCCCATCTGGTCGCGCACGGAGTGAATGGTGCAGTCCCGCACATCGTGGCCATCAATCAGAATCTGACCACCGGTGGGGTCATAGAAACGAGGAAGCAGATCCGCCAGCGTGGATTTACCGCCGCCTGAGGGACCCACCAATGCCACAGTTTTACCCTTCGGAATAATGAGGTTGATGTCCTGCAGAACAGGCTGGTCGCCGTAGGTAAACTGCAGATTCCGCAATTCAATTTCCTTCTCAAAAGCGGGCAGTAACTGGGCATCGGGCTTGTCCCGAATCACCGGCTCCGTATCGATAATGCTCAGCACCCGCTCGCCAGCCACCAGGCCGCGCTGGATGTTGCCAAACGCCGACGACAGCGCTTTAGCCGGCGTGAGCACCTGCGAAAACAGCACGATATAGGTGATAAACGATTCACCTTCCAGATCAGAATTGCCACCCAGAATAAGCGTGCCGCCAAAGTAAATCAGGCCCGCAACTACCAGTACCCCGGCAAACTCGGAGAAAGGAGAAGCTAGGTCACGGGTATTATCAATGCGGCGTGAGGTCTTGGCATACAGGTCGTTTTGCTGCTCAAACTTCTCCTTGATATAATCCTGGGCATTGAAGGCCTTGATAACGCGGATGCCGCCCAGCGTCTCATCAATGACCGAAAGCATAGAGCCTAGCGTACTCTGGCTGGTTTTGGCCTGAGAGCGAAGCCGCTTGGCCAGACTGGCAATAATTCCTCCGGATATCGGCAGTAGCACCAGCGTAAACAGCGTGAGCTTAAACGACATGTAAAACAGTACCGCGAAGAAGGCCACAATGGTCAGCGGGTCACGAATAACGGCTGTGAGGGTATTGACCACGGAGCCCTCCACTTCCTGCACATCGTTGGTAAAGCGCGACATCAAATCACCCTTGCGGCCGGTGGCAAAGTAGCCGAGCTGCAGCTGAATAACTCGGTGGTAGAGCGCCCGGCGCATGTTGCGAATAACGCGGGCCCGCACCCGGGCCACCAGCCGCAAACTCAGGTAGCGGAATACGTTGCTGAAAAACACCGAAACCACCAGCACCAGGCATACAAATAGCAACGCACCCATCTTGCCCTGAGTGGCAATAACGTGGGCAAAGTAGTAGTTGAAGGTGCTGGTAACGTAATCGAGGGTAGGGGCGAAGCTGGGGAGGTATTCCGGCGCATTCATCTGCACCTTGCCCGTCTTGTCAAACAGTACTTTCAGCAAGGGAATAATCAGCGCAAAGTTGCCAATGCTGAAAATGATGCCCAGGATGGTGTAGAGAAAGTAGAAGGGCAGAAAATCGGCGTAAGGCCGCGCGTACTGCAGAATGCGGAGGTAGGTCTTCATGGAGGCTACAAAGGTAACCCCGGATTCCGATTGCGGCCGGGCCACTTCGCGCTTCCGGCGCTACTCAGCGTTGAACACGGCTACCACCTCAATCTGCCCCAGAATATGCTGGTTGAACTCGGCCAGCTCTTCGGCCGGCACCCAGAGCTCGTCGTGCTCGGGCCCGCCCACGTTCTGCACCGGGAAGGTGGCGGCGTAATCGGCATCCACGGCAAAGCGTAGCACGTAGCCGATGCCATAGTAGGGTACGTTCCAGTCGCGGGCAATCTGGCTGGCGTAGGCCTCATGCAGCACCGGGTAGAAGAAGGGCTGCTCGGGCAGGCGCGGCGGAAAGGCCAGCCAGTCGGCAGCGGCTATTAAATCCAGTTCCTGCTGATTGACCGGCCGGAAAAGCAGCATGGCGGCTGGGTCGTGGCGCATAACCGGAAAGAGGATTGCAGCTTAAAACTCGTGCACACGCTGGGCAATATTCCAGCGCAGAGTGAGGGCCGAATAAGCTTCGGTACCTTCCAGCGGCGTGGCAACTTGCGAGCTTTGGTGGCGCACTATCTGGGTGGCATCAATCCACAGGTTATGACGCAGCTGGTAGGTAGCCGTCAGGTCGCCGTGGAACAGGTGGGTGGTATTGCCCTGACCTACGCGGTTATCAAATTCCTGTACGCGGGTGGTATAAGGTAGCAACACATTGCTGCCATAGTTCAGCGTAACGGGGGTATAAGGCGGGAAATCGGAGTTGAAGGTAGTGTTCAGGCCCTGCTCTGAGAAGAAGCCCTTGCCCACCAGCATCAGGCGCGGTAGGGGCTGGTAGCTCACCACGCCCAGCATTTCCCATAGGTTAGCGCCCATGGGGTGCGCCAGCGGCTGGTTATAGTGCTGGTAGTTGCGGAATTTGTCTTCGTGCTCGTAAGTATACGGGCGGATATAGTTGAACTCTGCCTGCAGATCCAGGTTACGGATGCCGGCTGCATCAAAGTACTTGGCGCCCACCTGGAAGGCCTGCTTATTCGCCCACCAGCCATTGCCCGAGCGCACCTGACTGACCACAAACTCATCCAGCATCAGCTGACCGTAGAGCTGGGCGGTGTGGGCAATATTCCACTTGAAATCCATCCCCAGCAGGGCGTTGTCCTGCGAGCCAATTTGCTGCTCTACGCTGCGGTAGAAGATAATAGGGTTCAGGTACTGCAGCTCAAAGCGCCCCTTGCCCCGGGAAAATACCACCGACTCAAACACGCCTACATTGAAGTTAGGCGTGATGTCGAGGCTGAGGTGGTGCAGGGCAAAGTATTTCTTCTGATAGATGGTATCGGCATTGGCCTTGTCGGCCGTCATTTCCGCAAACAGGTTCTGGTAGTTGAATTTCCAGATGCGTGTGTTAAGCTTCAGAAAGAAATATGGGGCGGCATAGTCGGAAAGAATCAGGGAGCGGTACCCGTTGCCGATGATGTTTCGGTCGTGGCCCAGCTGCACGTTAATGTGCTTGGTAGCCGCATAGGTAATGTAGCCGCGTGCTGAAAGAAAGTCGTACTGGCCGGGCTTGGTTTTGAAAGGCTTCCAATAGCCCTCATGCGGCACAATATTGTCGCGCACAATGCGCTGACGCACGTATTCCGGCACAGCCGTCTGATTATCGGCCAGGAAGGTGTAAAAGCCCAGCTTCTCATCAATAGTGCCTTCTACCTGTACACCGCGGGTGTTTAGGAATCGGATACCATCACTATCCGTATCCTTGCCCAGCTGTATGCCTATCACCGGGTTGATGCGCAGGGTAAAGTCAGGGTTGTTTACCGAAAACAGGTCGGACTGTCGGCGGTAGAAATGCTTGAGCACCGGGCGGCTGCTTTCATTTACAGCCGCGGCCTGGCTGGTGTAGTTCCAGTTGTCGCGCAGCAGGTAGCGCAGGTTAAACCGGTCGGCGCGGGAGAGGCCAGCGGCGGAGTCGCGCAGCATCTGCTCGGCCAGGCGGGCCACCATAGCGCGCGGGTAGGGCCGCACGGCCGTGTGTAGCTCCTGTAAAGAATCAGAGCCGGACTTTGCTGCGTAGCGGTCAATCAACCGATAGATATCCGCATCAAGCGGCACATAGGTAGTGCCTTGCAGGGAGCGGGTGGTGGGTGCCGGCTGCGGTGGAGGAACTGCCTGTGGCTGCGTAACCAATGGTGCCGAAGGAACCGCCTGTGGCTGGGCAATTTCCGGTGCCTTTACCGCATTGTTTTGCCCCTTGCGTTGCGTGTCCAGGGGCTGATTGTATACCCGCCAGGGGGAAGCGGCCGGCGTCTTGGCCGTATCGATGGGGGCCGCAGGCGGAGTAGTAGCAGTGGAATCCTGAGCAATAGCCGGGCCCGCCAGCAGCGTCCCGGTAGCGAGCAAAAGCAGGAGAGGTCGTTTCATACGAAAGCAGACAGTGCTGCCAACGCGGCAGCCAGTGGCGCAAACCTACGCAGTTACGCGCAAGGAGTTGGTTTTTCTCCGGATTACCCCATTTGCTTGGCCGTGGTGTGGCATATTGCGTACTCTTGTGGGCTATCCTAACTGCTTTATCCCTTGTCGCTCCGCTATCTGCCCCATGCACAACTAAACCTGGCTGCCTGGGATACCTGTGTGGCCACAGCTACGGAACCGGTGCCGTATGCCTACTCCTGGTGGCTGGCCGCTACGGCTGGCCGCTGGGATGCCGTGGTAGAGGTTGAAGATAACACCGAGGTCTATTTATCCTTATTTCCGCTGCCCATAAAGCGCCGTCCGTGGGGTAGGGAAGTATATCAGCCGCCCTTTACCCAGCAGTTGGGCCTGCTCATTACAGCTGGTAGTCGTCACCGCCACGTGCTGGATTATCTCACACTGGTAACCGGCCGCTTTGCCCGCTTCTATCTGCAACTGCATACAGGGCTGGAGCTGGCCAGTGCCCCTGCCGGCTTTCATCTCACCCAGCGCCAAACCTACCAGCTAAGCCTGGCTCCCCATTATCCGGCGTTGCTGGCCGGGTTTGAGGCAGACTACCGTCGGCGCCTGCGGCGCAACCAGGAGCACGAGACGCCGCTGGTAGTAACCCCAACGTTATCGGCCGAGGCATTGATTACACTTTTTCAGACGGAAGCTGCCGGGCAGGCAGCAGGGCTGAAACCACAGGCCTACGACCGGTTAAAAAAGCTGCTGGCCGAATTACAGACCCGGGGAATGGGGCAGGTGCTGGAAGTGCGCGGGCCGAAAACCAATGAGCTACTGGCAGGCGCAGCCTTTGTAACTCACCCGCACCGGCTTATTTACTTGTTTGCGGCGTCCTCTGAAATGGGGCGGCAGGTGGGGGCACCCCTACTGCTGCTCAACTACATAATCCAGCAGCACGCTGGCACGCGTGGCCTCCTTCTCGATTTTGAAGGCGGCATGATACCTTCTATTGCCCGATTTTTCGCCAACTTCGGTGCCGCAGCAGTGCCCTATGTGGCCCTTTCCCAAACCCGAAAACCCTGGTACCTCTCATGGATGCGCTGAAACCTACGTCTGCTCCCGACCTCACTCGTGTACATGTCGTATGCGCCGAGCCCTCCGTGGCCAACCACTTTCTGGCCGAGCTGCGCGATGTAGACGTGCAGCGCGACTCCCTGCGCTTCCGCCGCAACCTGCAGCGGCTGGGCGAAATCATGGCCTACCGTATCAGCTCCCAGCTTAGCTACACCACCAAAACGGTGCGCACGCCCCTGGGTCAGTCCAGCAGCATGCACCTGCATGATTTCCCGGTGCTGGCTACCGTGTTGCGGGCCGGGCTTCCCTTCCATCAGGGCTTTCTGAATTACTTCGATCAGTCACCCTCCGCCTTTGCTGCCGCCTACCGCATCGAAGGTACTTCGCAGGTGCAGGTGCAGGTAGACTACCTCACGGCCCCCAGTCTGGATGAGCGGGTGCTGATTCTGGCCGACCCCATGCTGGCCTCCGGCAAGTCTCTGGTGCAAACCTACCGGGCTATGCTCCGCTTTGGTACACCCCGCCAGGTGCACATTGCCGCCGTTATTGCCAGCCCCGAAGGCGTAGCGTATGTAACCCGCGAAATTCCGGAAGCCACCTTGTGGGTAGCCGCTATTGATGAAGGACTGAACGAACAGGCTTATATTGTTCCCGGTCTTGGTGATGCCGGCGACCTTTCCTACGGCAGCAAACTATAGCAAAGGAATTAGCTGCCTGGCACGCTAACTAGAGCGGCTCCCGTATACCCACTTCATCTGTTCATACACAGACAACAATGAGATGATCTGCCGGAACTATTCTGGCAGACTCAACCTGTTACTTTTAGTTGACGCTAGAATAGCTCTCAACTTCCATTCTCCGCACCGAAAACATCTGTGGTACCTCATATTCTAAAATACGCTTCTGTTTTCCTGCTTAGCATGGTGAAATTCTTTGGCGGCCCGGTAGCTGGGGTGGCCTCAGGAGTACCTTATATGGCTACTGTCGGCCTTACTGTAGCCGGTATGATGTGCAGCGTTATCCTGATTTCAAGCGTTGGCAAGGCATGGGCCCTGCACCAGCGCCGGAAAAGGATTAAACACGGTAAGCCGTTGTTTTCCAAACGCTCCCGGCGCATCGTTATGATTTATTCCCGCTTTGGCATGGGCGGTATAGCATTCCTGACGCCTATTCTGTTTAGTCCCATTGGCGGTACCGTAATTGCTACCCAACTCCATGTGCCTCGCTTTAAAATTATGCTGCATATGCTGTGGAGTGCCGTTTTCTGGGGCTTTTTGTTTACCACTCTGGCGGTCCGGTTCAGCCATCTACCCATCTTTCAGCACTAGCCATTCCTCTATCATAGAAAAAGCCGCTCCGGGTATCCGGAGCGGCTTTTTATGCTTCTAAGACTTACTTCCGGCGCTTGGCCCGGGCCATGGCAGCTTTGGCTGCTTTCACGGCTGGTTTGGAAGCAGTCTTTTTAGAAGGGTTTGCTTTGTTGCCTTTCTGGCTACGGTTGGGCCCTTCCTTATAGGTTTTGCCGGTACGCTTGTCAATCGTAACACCAGGCTTTACATATTCCTTGCGCTCATGGAAAGCGCCCTGAAAGGATGGGTCCTCCCGGCGGCGGCGCTCATCTATCTCCCGGTCCATGCCCTGCTGCTCATCGAACTGGGTTTCCATCACCTTTACCTCAGGCGGCATTGCTACCAGCGGAATTTTTTGGTTGATGAGCTCTTCAATGCGAGCCATATGGTGCATTTCGGCTTCGTTAGCGAAGGTAATGGCGGCGCCAGTGTGCTGGGCGCGGCCTGTGCGGCCAATACGGTGCACGTAGTCGTCATACACCAGCGGTACGTCGAAGTTAATGACGTGGCTTACCTGAGGGACGTCAATGCCGCGTGCAGCTACATCAGTAGCTACCAGAAAGCGGATTTCACCGGCTTTGAAGGCTTCCATAGCATTAATGCGCACATTCTGGCCTTTGTTGCCGTGAATGGCGCGCACCTCGCCGTGGGCCTTACGCTTCAGGAAGCTGGCCACGTTCTCGGCGTGTTCCTTGGTGCGGGTGAAAATCATCACCCGGTGGAAGGCGTCCCAGTCCAGAAACAGGTATTCCAGTAGGTTAATTTTGGTCAGCAGGTTGGGCACCTCGTACAGCGACTGGGTTACATTTTGCGCCGAGGTGGCGGCGGGTGTTACTTCCACCCGCACCGGGAATTCCAGGAATTCCTCGCTGAGCACCGATACTTTATCCGGCATGGTGGCGGAGAACAGCACGTTCTGGCGCTTGCTCGGAATTACCTCCAGAATGCGGCGGATTTGGGGCATAAAGCCCATATCCATCATTTTGTCGGCCTCATCCAGCACTAGAGTTTTAATCTCCTTTAGTACCAAGTTGCCCTTCAGATACAGCTCCATCAGGCGGCCGGGCGTGGCAATCAGAATATCTACGCCCTTGGCAATGGTTTCAATCTGAGTTTTAGGACCAAGGCCGCCGTAGATAGCAAAAATGCGCAGGTCGGTGTGCACGGCCATCTTTTGCAGATGGCTTTCCAGCTGCATAGCCAGCTCGCGGGTGGGAGCCAGGACCAGGGCCCGGGGATTTATGCCTTGTGCATACTTCACTTTCATGAGTAGCGGCAGGCCGAAGGCTGCGGTTTTGCCGGTGCCGGTCTGAGCAATGCCCAGCACGTCGTGGCCGGCCAGCAGCAGCGGAATGGTTTGCTCCTGCACGGGCGTAGGGTGCTCAAAGCCTGCTTCGGCTACGGCCGTGAGCAATTGCTTATTGAGCTTGAAATCGGCAAACGCTGCCGGCTGGGGCGAATCAGACATAATCGTAAAATGCTTTTGAATCTGCAAAGGTACGGGGAATACCGGCGGAAAGAGTCACAGAGGGTCAGCTTACTAGGTATTTCCGGTCAGCGAGCTAGAAAAAAATCTGCCTGAAATGCTTGTAATTTCTCCTTTAGGCGTTACTTTTGTCGCTCCATTACCTACCTGGTAGATATAGCTCAGCTGGTTAGAGCGTCGGATTGTGATTCCGAAGGTCGTGGGTTCGAGCCCCATTATTTACCCCAATGGAAGTCCCCGGAGAGAAATTTCCGGGGACTTTTTTGTTGATTAGAGCGTTGCCTTGGCAATGCATTTTTGCAGACCTCACTTTAGATCCTCTCCTTATGAGTCTGGTTGTTATCGGCTCCGTAGCGTTCGACGCGCTGGAAACCCCCTTCGGCAAAACCGACAAGATTATTGGTGGTGCCGCTACCTATATCTCGCTATCGGCTTCCTACTCGCTGAAGCCTGTGAAACTGGTAGCCGTAGTTGGCGACGATTTTCCGCAGTCAGATATCAGCCTGCTGGAAAAGCACGGAGTAGATACCGAAGGTCTGCAAATCAAGGAAGGCGAGAAGTCATTCTTCTGGTCGGGTAAATACGCCAACGATCTGAACTCGCGCGAGACGCTGGTAACCGAGCTGAATGTACTAGCCGATTTCGACCCCATTATTCCGGATGCTTACCAGGACTGCAAATACCTGATGCTGGGTAATCTGGCCCCGCAGGTGCAGCGCCTCGTGATCCAGCGCCTCGTGAACCGTCCCAAGCTGATTGTGATGGATACCATGAACTTCTGGATGGACGTGGCTCTGGAAGAACTCATCAGCACCATTGAAATGGTGGACGTGCTCAGCATCAATGATGAAGAAGCCCGCCAGCTTTCCGGCGAGTATTCTTTGGTGAAGGCGGCCCGCAAAATCATGGCCATGGGTCCAAAGTATCTCATCATCAAGAAAGGGGAGCACGGCGCGCTGCTCTTCCACAAAAACAAGATTTTCTTTGCGCCCGCCCTTCCACTAGAAGAAGTGTTTGACCCCACCGGCGCTGGCGACACCTTTGCAGGCGGCTTTATTGGGCACTTGGCTGCTACCGACGATATCAGCTTCGATAACATGAAGCGCGCCGTGATTCACGGCTCGGCCATGGCCTCGTTCTGCGTGGAGAAGTTTGGTACCGAGCGTTTGCTGCACCTCACCGATAAAGAAGTGGAGGCCCGCGAGCAGCAGTTTGCTGATTTGGTAGCGGTAGTTCCTGCTTCGGTCGTGCAAAACGCCTAAGCCCCGCTGATTTCTATAAAACGGCCTTCGGCTATCCCTGTAATCTGGGGGCCGAAGGCCGTTTCTTTTGACAACCCTGGCGACCAGAAAGCGGTACAAGACAGTAGAGTTTTCACCCAAAGCTTTCTACGCCATGAAAAATCAGCAGAATAAGCCTTCCGATAAAAAGCAGCAAACTCCCCAGGCTCCCGATAGCATGCAGCCTAATGCTGCTCCGGTAGATCCAGAAACCCGGAATCACTCGAATAGTGGAGGTAATCAGACCCAGAACCTGAATCAGAATATGATTACGGAAGCTGGCAACCAGATTAAAGGCAATACGCCCGGCGGCAATTTCAATGAAGTGCGCCATACCCAGGCCAATAAGCCCCGCAGCAACCCACAAGGCAACAAGCCTATGTCCGTTGATGGTAATAAAAAAGTGGGCAAAGGTGGCGACACTCGTCACTAGTTGCCCCTAAAAAACAGAACAAAAAAGCCTCTCAAAATTTCTGAGAGGCTTTTTTGTTTGGGTAAAATCCGAGTTGGTCTGATGATTTACGGTACCACGGCCAAGCGCATCACGCGGGTATCCACGTCGCCATTATCAAAGTAATCCTGACCGAAGAGGATACTGCGGTTATCAAGCCAGCGGGGCTGACTAAGGCCCCATTCGGTCTGACGCTGCCAGAGCAGGCGCAGGTTTTGGCCCTGCACTTCCCACACCTGCAGGCCGCTGGGCTCGTAGCGGGCCAGCACATCGGAGTTGCCGCATACAAAATGCTGCCCATCGGGGGAAATTACCGGTGGACTCCACACTTTGGTGCGGCGGCCCGTGTGCTGACTTACCAGCATGTAATAGCCGCCTTCATACAAATGCACTGAGATAAGCCATTGGCTGATACTAGGCAGGGTGGCTACGTACTCAAAAGCAATGTTGGTATCGTAGTCCTCGGCGGGATTATCAGTGAGGCGTATAGTAGCACCGCTACGAGTGCGCAGGAGTAAGCTACGGCCTACGCGGCGTACTGCAGGGCCTGCGGTACGCAGGCGGCGCTGTTCTTCCAGGGAAATATCCAGCTCGGCATCTTCTTCAGCGGCCGAGGTTGTAACCAGCCACGCCGGCGCAGGCAAACGGTTGTAGACGGAGGCAGGAGCAGGGTACAGCTTAAGCACCCGGCCACCTTCCAGCGTGAGAGTATCCAGGTGGGCCCAGCGGTAGATGGGGCGCGGCTCCGCACGCTTTAGGGAGGTGCCGCTGGGCTGGGGTTTAGCCTGTTCTTTGGGTTGAACCCGCAGGGAGCAGGCCGCCAGCATGCTCAGTGCCAGCCCCGAAAGGATGCGTACAGATGGCATCATACTATCGAGAGCACAGCGCTTAAAATTCTTGTTTCAGCCATTGCCGGAAGCTGGCTTGCTGGGCTGGGGTGGCATCCGGTAGCTTCTCTACCGTGATTTTCTGCCAATAGCGCTGCGCTGCATTGCCCTGCAGCGTAACTGTCAGCAGCCGGTTCTGGCGGAACACCGTTACCTCATACTGGGGCAGATGATCCGTGGATAGCAACGACTGCAGATTCATAGCTACGCGGCGGCCATTCACAGCTACAATTTCATCGTCTACTGTAAGGGCCGCAGCAGCCGGCGAGCCGGGCAGAATATCAGTAACCTCGGTCCGCTCGTTTTTCACTACTGCCCGGAAGCCAAAGGTGCCTTCGGAAGCCGAGGGGTTTTCTTCAATCAACAGCATACAGCCTACGGTAGCCAACGCCTCGGCCAGCGGTTCTTCCAGCGCGGCGGTTCCATACACGTAGTCAGAGAAATAGGCCTGCATATCCTGGCCAGCTACTTCGGTTACCAGGCGCATGTAGTCCTGCTCGGTGTAGCCAATGCCTGTCTGGCCAAACTCCTGCCACAGGCGGCGCATCACGTCATCCAGGCTGCGCTGGTGCTGGGAGAGGTTCCGGATAGTGAGGTCGAGCAGCATGGCCACTAAAGCCCCTTTGTGGTACACGGATACTTTGCGGTCCGGCACGCCGGGCTTGTAGCCATCCAGCCAAAGGTCCATGCTGGCATCGGCCAGGGAAAGGTTGTAGCGGCCGTAATCATCGTAATGCTTGCGCAGCACCGTGTTCAGCTCCTGGAAGTACTGCTCCACGGTGCGCACGCCGCTGCGGGCCAGCAGATACTCGCCGTAGTAGGTGGTAATGCCCTCAGCTATGTAGCAGGTGCGGAAGTAATTCTCCCGGGCGTAGTCGTACGGCAGCATCTCGGCGGGCCGGATGCTCTTGATATTCCAGGTATGGAACAGCTCGTGGCAGCTCACGCCCAGAAACTCCTTGTACAGCCCTTCCGTCATCAGCAACTCAGCGGGGCCCAGCGTAATAACGGTGGAATTGCCGTGCTCTACGCCGTGGTAGTGCTTATAAGCAAGAATCTCATTCAGGAAATGATAGTCTGACACCGGAAAGCCCCCGAATAGGGTTAGCTGCTCTTCGGTGAAAGCGGCAAAGTCCTGCAGAATGCGGGACCAGTCAGGCGTGCATTCGCCCTGAATCCAAACGTAGAAGGGAATGCCCTGCACCTGGTAGGTTTGATGCACCAGCGTAGGGCTGGCAATCAAGGGGGAGTCCACTAAATGGTCGAAGCTGCGGGCTTGGAGCGTGTTGGGGCCGCTTTGCGGGAGGCCGCAGGCAATTTGCCAGCCCGTAGGCAGGGCCAGCGTCAACTGACAGGTTTCCTCCTGCCGGCCTTCTACATACATAAAACACTGTACGCCGTTCAGGTAGAGCTGGGTTTCATCCAGCCAAGAGCCACCGGCATCCATTTGGTGGGCGTAGAAATTGTAGCGAACCCGCACGGTGCGGCCAGCCGCGCCGCGTACTTCCCACCGGTCTTTGGTGAGCTTGCGGTAGGGGAGGGCCTCACTGGAAGCGGCATCTTCTACCACCACCCGTTGTATTTTCTGGGCGAAATTCTGCAGCTCGTAGCGGCCCGGCCGCCAGGCGGGTAATTGCAATTCCAGCGCGCCAGAGGCCGTAGTGGGTACTTCAAAGGTTATCTGAACCTGCGCGTAGAACGTGAGCGGGTTCTCAAACGAAACGTAATAGTGAATCATGTAAGCGCGGGGGCGGCAGGGCAGAAAATCAGGAGTAAAGGTACGCCTATCCGGCTGATAAACGCGGGCTTTCTTACGGGTTTGCCCGGCAGATAGTGGTACTTTTGTGAGGGACTTTCCCGGGGTGCTGCGGGAACTTGTTTGCGCTATTGCTGCAAAAAGCCGCCAGAAGCGTTGCCATTTTCAAAACAAGGGCGTACCTTTGCCGGCCTTACCTGTTACTGAGTCACTTCACATATCATGAAACGTACTTTTCAGCCTTCGCAGCGCAAGCGCCGCAATAAGCACGGTTTCCGCTCGCGCATGGAAACCGCCAATGGCCGCCGTGTGCTGGCCGCCCGTCGTGCCAAAGGCCGCAAGCGCATCAGCGTATCCGACGAAGGCCGTCATAAGCGCTAAACCGCTGACGGCTGCCGCCGCTTTGCTCCCACCCATGGATGATACTACGCCGGGGGCGCGCTCTTATTCGTTTTCGAAAGAAGAACACTTGTGCCGAAAAAAGCTCATTGATGAGCTATTCGCGCGGGGTTCTTCTTTTGGTTTATACCCCCTTCGGCTGATATGGCTGCCTGCCCCCGCCGCTACTATGGCGCCGCCGCAGGTACTGGTAAGTGTATCCAAGCGCAATTTTAAGCGGGCCGTTGACCGGAACTACTTTAAGCGCCTGATGCGCGAAGCATATCGGTTAAATAAATTTCGCCTCACGGAGGCAGCAGGAGGCCATAGCGTGGGCTTACTGGCCATTATTTATACCGGCAAGGAAAAAAAGCCTTTTACGCTGGTCGAAAAAAAATTAATTTCAGGGCTAGAGCGTTTGTTGACAGATGCAACGCCGCAGGCCGGCGCGGTGTCTGGTTCGTAGGGTTGTTTACTTGCTTCCTGCTCAGTCTATGCGTAAAAAATCTATTGCTGCCGGTCTTCTGCTAGGAGGCGCTGCTCTCCTCGTATCCTTTCGGTCAGCGTCCGACAACGAGCGCTACTTCGAAATTGCCAAGAACCTCGACATTTTTGCCACCTTGTTTAAGGAGGTGAATACGTATTACGTAGACGAGGTGCCGCCTTCCAGGCTGGTGAAAACCGGGATTGATGCCATGCTCAAATCCCTGGACCCGTATACCAACTACATTCCCGAGGACGATATCGAGGATTTCCGCACCATGACCACCGGCCAGTACGGCGGTATTGGGGCCGTAGTAGTGAAACGCGGGACCAAAACCATTGTGCAGGCGGCCTATGAGGGCTTCCCGGCCCAGAAAGCCGGTCTGCTGCCTGGCGACGAAATCCTGAACATCAACGGTGTAAGCCTCGAGAAAAAGACCAACTCCGATATCAGCAAGCTGCTGAAGGGGCAGGCCAACTCGCAGGTAAAGCTGATGGTGACGCGCTACGGCCAGGATGCGCCGGTAGAAGTCAACATCACCCGCGACAAAATTCAGGTAGACAACGTGCCTTACTACGGCATGCTCACCAATGATATTGGCTATTTCCAGCTGGCCGGCTTCACGGTAGATGCCGGTAAGGAAGTGCGTCTGGCGGTGAGCAAGCTGAAGGAGCAGGGCGCGAAGAAAATAGTCTTCGATATCCGCGACAATCCTGGTGGACTGCTGAACGAGGCAGTGAATATCTCCAACCTGTTTGTGGATAAAGGTCTGGATATCGTCAGCACTAAGGGGAAAGTAACGGAGTGGAACAAGACCTATAAGGCTTTGGATACGCCGCTGGATACCCAGATTCCGATTGCCATTATTACCAGCAACCGTTCGGCTTCGGCTTCCGAAATTGTATCGGGGGTGTTGCAGGACTACGACCGCGCCGTGTTGGTGGGGGAGCGTACCTTCGGGAAAGGCCTGGTGCAGGCCACGCGCCCACTCAGCTATAACTCGCAGCTGAAGGTTACCACCGCCAAATACTACATTCCCAGCGGCCGCTGCATTCAGGAAATTGACTACTCACACCGTGCTGATGATGGTTCGCTGGGCAAGTTCCCGGACTCCTTGCGCACGGCCTTCAAAACCCAGACGGGCCGTACCGTATTTGATGGCGGCGGCGTAGCGCCCGATATTGAAGTAGCGGAGCAGGATATAGCTGAAATTACGCGCCTGTTGCTGCAGAAAAACTACCTCTTCGATTTTGCTACGCGCTACCGCGCCGAGCATGCCAGCATTCCGCCGGCCCGGGACTTTAAGCTTTCGGATGCCGAGTACCAGAAATTTATTCAGTTTCTGCAGGGCAAAGATGTTAGCTACAGCACTGAGGTAGAGAAAAGCCTGGCCGATGTAGTGAAGAAAGCCAAAGAGGAAAAGCACTACGACGACGTGAAAAACGAGCTGGAAGCTATCCGCCGGAAAGTTTCTACCAACAAAAGCAACGACCTGATTCGCTTTAAACCCGAAATCCGGGAGCTATTGGAGCAGGAAATTGTGTCGCGCTACTACTTCCAGAAAGGCAGTATTGAAGCCAGCTTTGATGACGACCCCAATATTCTGGCCGCTGTGCAGGTGCTGAACGAGCCCAACCGCTATGCTGCCTTGCTTAAGCCCGGCGGCAAAGCGGCCAGCGCCATGAAGAGTGCCGGTACGAAGTAAAAAACGGAAGAAGAATTGGATAAAAAGAAAGCTACCTCATCTTTGGGGTAGCTTTCTTTTTATCCTCTGGTTAGAGTGCAGTTATTATGAATGACTATATCCTTCGTCTGAAGCATTGGCAATTATTCTGCTTCTTGCTGGTGCCTCATGTCGCTTCATGGTTTACAAATGATGTGGATATCTTATCCATTTTTAATTTTTTGAAAGCGGTGTTCCTGATGAGTTGGCTGGTTTATCTGGTCAATGCTATGGGCCGGCTCGGGGTATCTGTTCATGGATATAATTTCAAGTGGTTCTTGGTCGACGTCTTTATATTCTTAGCCGCAGTAGGGTATAGCAGTATAATAGATGATCCAATGTTTCATGTTACCACCACTAGTTTTAAAGGTAAAAACGCGGGATTCCTATTATCCCTGTATGTTGTATTTGCCTATTTCCACGTTCACTGGTTTATTACTTCCTTGCTGGAAGAGAAGGAGACAGGACAATTGCCTGATGCAACCCGACGCATAGGCACCTTCTTGTTATTCCTCTTTTGGCCTATTGGCATCTGGTTCATCCAGCCAAGAATAAACCGTTTGTGGGAAAGGCAGATGCGAGAACGGCAGGCGCTGGAAGAAGCTACTTTGTCTTCTGCTATTAGGTAATTAGTGTATGGCTGCCATTGTAGCACTTACCTTTGCAGCATGCCTAGTCTCATTCTCTCCCTCGAAACTTCTTCCACCATTTGCTCCGTAGCCCTGCACCGGGTAGCCGATGGTAGTCTGGTGGGGCAGTCGGAACTGCGGTTGGAGAAGTCGCACTCCTCGCACCTGAGCGTGCTGGTGAATCAGCTGCTGGAAAACTGCCAGTACACGTTACAGGATGTAGCGGCCGTAGCGGTTTCTGATGGGCCGGGCTCCTACACCGGTTTGCGCATAGGAGCGGCCGCAGCAAAAGGGCTCTGCTTTGCGCTGGAAATTCCGTTGGTGGCTATCAGTACCCTGCAGGCGCTGGCTTATCAGGTAGCTTCCTACACGGCCCGGCCGGAGCAATACCTCTTTTGCCCCATGTTGGATGCCCGTCGTATGGAGGTATATGCCGCGCTCTACACCCACGAAGGCCGGGAAGTGCTGGCGCCCACACCGCTTATTCTGGAGGAAACCACGCTGGCCGAACAATTAGCCCACCACCGCTTGTTATGCTTTGGTAACGGCGCCATTAAGTTTCAGCCGCTTGTGGCCGGTAATGCCCATGCCGATTTTCTGGCAGATATTCAGCCATCTGCAGTGGCGGTAGGGGCGCTGGCTGTGCAGGCTTTCCGGGAGCAGGACTTCCGGGATGTGGCCTACTACGAGCCGTTCTACTTAAAAGAAGTATACACCACTACCCCCAAGTCTAAGGCTTAGCACTAGGAGGCAAGCTGTCAAAAAAATCTTCCCTCTAACGTCTATCAGCTATATAATGGAAGACACCCTCATCAACCGCGTCACGCAAAGTGCCCTCACTACGCTCAATCTGGAAGAATTTATTCATCCCGGTGAGCGGGTGGTATATGACATCAAAGAAAACCTATTCCATGGCTTAATGCTGCGGGAAAAGGACTTCCGCGAATTCATCAAAACCCACGACTGGAGCCAGTACGACGGCAAGAATGTAGCCATTATCTGCTCCGCCGATGCCATTGTACCTACCTGGGCGTACATGCTGCTGGCTTCCAAACTGCAGGGCCATGCGCACCGGTACGTGTTCGGCAACTTGGAAGCCTTGGAGCAGGAGCTGTTTCAGGAAGCCATTGCGGGCATTGACGCTGAACAGTACCGGGATGCTAAAATGGTGGTAAAAGGCTGTGGTGAGAAACCCGTGCCTACCTATGCCTACGTGGCCATTATGCAGAAACTTCTGCCGGTGGCCAGCAGCATTATGTATGGCGAGCCCTGCAGCACGGTACCGCTGTACAAGCGTCCGAAAGCCTGATTCGTCGGAAATATTCTTGGCAAGGTCATCTAAAAGCCCCTGGCGTTATAAAACGGCAGGGGCTTTTTGCGTTGCTGAGGTTTGCATGGTCCCGCAGGAGGCTACTTCTGCATCGGCAAAAAGCAACTTTGCATCTTTGCCGGTAAATAGCTCTTATGACGCAACCCCAAAAAGCCGCTTACAAAATCAGTGTCATCACGGGCATTGCCATCGTTATTGCCAATATGGTGGGCACCGGCGTATTTACCAGCCTGGGGTTTCAGATACTGGGCCTCAAAAGCGGCTTTGCGCTGCTGATGTTGTGGGCCGTGGGCGGACTCATTGCCCTATGCGGGGCGCTCAGCTATGGCGAACTGGCCGCGGCCATGCCCCGCTCGGGCGGTGAGTACCACTACCTCTCCCGGATTTACCACCCCGCGGTAGGCTTTCTGTCCGGTTGGGTATCGGCTACGGTTGGGTTTGCGGCTCCCACGGCGCTGGCGGCAATGGCTCTGGGAAAATATGCGCAAAATGTATGGCCCTCGGTGCAGCCGCAGGTGCTATCGGTGGTAGTAGTATTGCTGCTCACAGGGGTACATGCCAGCAGTAAGCAGGTCGGCAGCCGCCTGCAGGTGCTGATTACGGCCATTAAAGTGCTGGTTTTGGTTGGTTTTATTGGTGCCGGGCTGGTGGCCGCCACTCCACAGCCCTTATCCTTCAGTCCCAGTGCGCTGAGCTGGAAGGAAGTGTTAAGCCCAGCCTTTGCCGTTTCCCTGATTTATGTGTCCTATGCCTATTCCGGCTGGAATGCCGCTGTATATATGACGGGGGAAGTGGATGATCCGCAACGGAATCTGCCACGCATTTTGCTCATAGGTACGGCCGTGGTTCTTCTATTATATATAGGAGTGAATTTCGTGTTCCTGTATTCCACCCCACTAAATGCTTTGGCTGGCCAGGTCGAAGTGGGTTTCGTGGCGGCTAATTCGCTGTTCGGTCCTGCTATTGGCCGCCTGATGGGCGGCGTTATTGCGGTACTGCTGGTATCCACTATCAGCTCCATGATTTTTGCCGGGCCGCGCATTGTGCAGGTAATGGGAGAGGACCTGACGGGCCTGCGCGCGTTGGCTCACGTAAGCCGGGCCGGTATTCCCGTGCGGGCTATGCTGTTGCAAACGGTGCTTACCTTGGTTTTTATTCTCACAGCCACCTTTGAACAAGTATTGCTGTATGCTGGCTTTGTTCTAAGCCTGTTCACTTTCCTCACCGTGCTGGGGCTATTTATTCTGCGCTGGCGCCGCCCCGATTTGCCCCGCCCATACCGGGCTTGGGGCTACCCCATAACGCCCCTGCTCTTTTTGGGCTTAAGTGGCTGGACGCTCCTGTTCCTGCTGCGTGATAAACCCATGGAATCCGCGTACGGGTTGGCTACGGTACTATTGGGTCTGCTGGTATATAAGGCGGTTAGCCGCCCGGCAAAGGGGCAAAAGTCAGCTACTGCATTACACTCTATATATAAGGAGTGAAAATGCTGAAAAGCTAACTTGCTGCTCCTACCATTTTGTCCTCCTATATCCCCTACATGAGAATTTCCCTCTTCAGGTTTCTGGCACCACTTGCTTTCACGGCTCTCGTTGCCTGCTCAGAGAAAAAAGACACAGCCAGCGAACAGCAAAAACCGGCTTCCCCTACTTCGGTAGATACCGCCGCTACTCCAACTGTTGCGGTGCCGGCCCCGGATACTACGGCCATGCAGGACGTAGCGGCCTACCTGGCTGGTCAGCCCGTTAGCCACCAGAGCGACCTGCGCCCCCTTACGGCCCAGCCCGCCTGGCAGGCATTTGCCGCCGATGCCGACAAAAGCTGGATCAATTATCACAACACCCGCACCAGCCGCATCCAGGCTTGGGCCGCCGGTGAGCTGGATTCTGTACGCCGTAGCAGTTCCACGGTGTTTTATCCCTTCAGCGGGCCCGACTTCCTGAATGTCTACACCATGTTCCCTACCGCCCAAACCTTTGTATTGGTGGGCTTAGAGCCGGTAGGTACTGTGCCACGCCGTAGCACGCTGGAAAATCCTAGGTTGTTCAGCGCCATCAAAGCCTCCCTGTGGTCAGTGCTGAACTTTAGCTTTTTCCGCACCAACGATATGGCCATCGACCTAAAATCCGTTGAGTTGGATGGCGCTTTGCCGCTGATGATGCTCTTTGCCTCGCGCACCGGCAACCAGGTAACCGATATCCGCTACCTCCAGCTCGACAACAAGGGCCAGATGACCGAAGCCGATACGATGACCATTCACCGCCCAGGCTCCAAAATCATTCCCGGCGTAGAAATGAAGCTGCGCGATGCTAAAGGCCAGGAGAAAAGTGTGTACTACTTCTCCGCCGACCTCAGCGACTGGAAGCTAGGCACCACCAAAGATGCCATTCTACAGTATGTGCGCATCCTGGGCCCGGTTGTTACTTACGTTAAGTCGGCCACGTACCTCATGCACAAGCCATATTTCAGCAAAGTGCGCAACCTGATAATGGACCGCAGTAACTATGTTCTGCAGGATGATTCCGGCATTGCCATGAAATACTTCCCCGCTTCTGACTGGCAATTCATTTATTATGGCACCTATAAGCGCCCTATCAACCTTTTCGCGAAGCACTATCAGCCCGAGCTAACCCAGGCCTATACCGATTCAGTGCATCGTCCCCGTCCATTGCCCTTTGGCACCGGCTACAACTGGCGCCAAAACGACTCTAACCTGCTGCTGGCCCGCCGTAATAAAGCAGTAGGGGAGTAGCTCATCGGCTATACTCTATATAATAGGTATAAGCTGCGCCTATCTGGCAGCAGGAAGTAAAGAGGTTGTGGCATATAAGTCGCAACCTCTTTTCGTTTTTTACCAAATAAATAGGGAAGGGGCAGCAGTGCTTTCGTAGGAATCAATTGCTTCACTGATTTTCCGTTTCAATACCCCAATTAGGAATGTGCATCCTTCAGCCCTTACATCCATTTCTGTTCTGTATACTCCTATATATAATGAGTAGTAGCGCCAGCAGTCCTTCTAAGGTGCAGCTTTCTGCACCTGACGTTGCGCCGCTAGCTGTCCACCGGGATTTGCTCGATAGTCTGCTTCATAGTGACGCCCGCTTAGCCGAAGTAGTAAACCACGCCGATAAGTACGAGCTACAAATTATCTACACTCAAATTAACCGCGACCAACAGAACCATCCACACTTTACCCAATACAACTATCACCTCAATGCCCGGCAATACTTCAACCCGGCCAGTCTAGTAAAATTGCCCACTGCCGCTTTAGCTCTTGAAAAGCTACACCATCTAAGTAAGCGTGAGCTCACGCGTCGCACTCCAATGGCTACTGGGGCAGCTTTCCGCTGCCAAACCACCGCCCCCTACCTTCCCTCCGCCGATTCCGACCAGGTAAATACTGTTGGCAATTACATCAAGCGTATGCTACTCGTCAGCGACAACGCAGCCTATAATCGTCTTTATGAGTTCTTAGGGCAGCGCCCTCTCAATGAGCGGCTGTGGCAGTTAGGTTACCCCACTGCCCGCATCACACGCCGCTTTGCTCCTTGTGATACAGCCGCTAACCGTCACACTAACCCTATTGCTTTCCTGAATCCCACTAAGGGCCAGGTTATCTATCAGCAGCCCGCCACTGTAAACCCGCATTCTTTCCCTTTGCCATTAGGCCGCATCCAGAAAGGCCGTGGCTACCAAGCTGGTGGGTACATTATTTATCAGCCCTATGATTTTACTACTGCTAACTATCTCCCGTTGCAGAATGTGACGGATATGCTCAAAGCAATTCTATTCCCAGAAGCTACTCCATCTGCCCAACGCTTCCAGCTCACCCCCGATGATTATGCTTTCCTCCAGCATTACCTATATAATACACCGCACCGCTCTGGTTTTTCGCGTTACCGCAACCGCGCCTATTTCGATGCCTATAAGAAGTATCTATACTATGGTCGTCAGCCTTATCAACATGCACAGGCCGGACTACGCATATATAATGTAGTAGGAATGTCGCACGGGTATTTGGCGGATGTAGCCTTTTTCGCCGATTCAACGCATAAAAGCGAATTTATGCTCAGTGCTGTGCTCTATGTAAATCAAGATGGTATTCTGAATGATGGTTCTTATGAGTATGAATCCATCGGTATGCCCTTCCTGAAAGCATTAGGGCACGTGCTATATCAATACGAAGCAAAACGTCCACGCACCCGTCGCCCAGACCTTTCATCTCTATTTGAGAAAGAGGCTCAACGCTAGATTGCTTTATATACAAAGGCCATGAAAGGGGAGCTAGAAGCCATTAACAGGCTACTCAAAACTTTTTTAAGAGGGTGATGAACTAAAGGAAACCTTCAACCGGTTATTGCTCAGGGCACTAGCGAAAGCCGGGCTTGCCTTACCCACTTACTCTGCCAATTTCTTCGGGCGGGGGTTTGGAAATGGGGGAGAAGAGTCGCACTTTTGCACTCCCAAACCGGAACGCGGCAGGGCAGGCAGGCATCAGGCCACTGGAAAAAGTTTTGAGCAGGGA
>NZ_JAUOFB010000006.1 GCF_030542105.1 Hymenobacter sp. BT730 | reverse complement strand
CGCCGCCAACCCTATCTTGTAAGGCCTCCCGCGACTTCGTGCTGCGGGAGGCCTTCTTGCTTGTACACAAAGTTGAATTGCTTGGCCAATTCTAGGGCTTTGAAGAGTGAATCCGATGATTGAAGCGCTTTTACTTTTTTAAATTAGGCTTATTAACTGCAGCCGAGTAACTATAAGCATGCATTAGACATAAAAAATCCTGCTAGAAATAACTAGCAGGATTTTTTATGTCTAATGCATTCTAATTGGATTCAGGCCCGGCAACTACTTCAATCATGTCCTTTGGCGAGAGATACTGTTGGGCCAGTTCTTGAATTTCAGCCGTAGTAATATTACTAACGTTCTGTAAAAAGTCAGTGTAATAGGATACAGGGAGATTGAGGAATATCAAGCTTTTATACTTGTCACATTGCTCAAAGACAGTACTAAGTTCGTTTGCAAATTTGCCTGCCATGTAATTCTTGACAGTTAGCAGCTCATCTGCTGGAACTAGTTCTTGCTGTAGCTTTTTAAGTTCATGATGCACTTCGGTAATTGTGGCTTTAGTACTGGCAGCATTTACATCAGTTCCTATGACAAAGCTAGTAGCGTGCTCCCGGGGGCCTACACTGGCGTAGATACCATATGTGAAACCTTTGTCCTCACGAATGTTTTTCATTAGCCGTGATCCAAAATAGCCACCTAAGATTTTAGCCAGTACCTGAAGCTTATGCGCGTCCGGATGATTTGAGGATGGCCATAGTCTCCCGATGCGAAGTGAAGATTGAATACTATCGGACACGGTAACGTAATCTTGTGTTGGGGTGGCTAATGGAGCCGTAAAGGCAGTAGGGGGAGATTGATCCTGAGAGGACCGGTTTCCTATTCCTACTAAAGCCTGAACCTGTTCTACATGCTTTGCGGTAACATCACCGCAAAGAAAGACTTCTGATCCTGCCAGATTATAGGCGTGTCGGTGGAAGCTTAATACTTCACTTTGGGTAATAGCTTGAAAGCTATTTTCATCGAACACAATACCGTAGGGATGTGCACTACCAAATAAGTTCCGAGAAAAGCGTTCTGCTGCCAAATAGCTAGTCTTTTGCCGCTCTACCTGCACATTTTGAATAGTGCGGGTTTTGAGTAAACTTAGATCTGGCTCAGGGAACGTAGGCTCAGAAAGGACATCGTATACTAAGGGCAGCAGTTTCTCTAAATGTCGAGTAAGACAATACAGTGTTAGGGTAGCCCGGTCAAAACCTTGCTCACATTCGAGAGAGGCACCGTAGAAGGCTACTTCATCAGCTATTTGGCGAGCCGTGCGGGTGCGGGTCCCTTCCAAGAGCATACGGGCTGTTAGAAGCGAAACACCGGGCGCGGGCTCGTACCATTTTCCGGCACGGAACACTACTTGCAGACGTATTACGGGCTGAGCCGCATTATGGAGAACGTGCAGACGGCTGCCATTAGGCAGTAAAAGCACATCAGCCGCGGGCAGCGTTACACTGGCCAGCGGCTGAACGGGAGGGGCAACCAAGCGGTTGAGCATAGGCTAATTGGTTGGTATCGGGGAGTCTGTAGCGCCTGAAGTGTTGGCGCCTTCACCAAAGTTAAAATGCAGAGAGAGGCGTAAAGTTTGCGAAAGGGGATTGTTCTTATCGTTAGGGACCAAGTAGGCGGCGTCAACTCCGAAAACCTGGTAACGCAATCCAGCTCCAAAGCTGAGGTACTGCCGGGCTCCTTTTTGGGGATGCTCGTAGAAATAGCCTGCACGTACGGCTAGCAAATCCTTATACCAATACTCTAAGCCAGCGGACAGGTTTATTTCCTGCATTTCCTCTTTAAAGCCACCTGGAGCATCTCCAAAGGAGCCTAGGATAGCGCTAACCACTGATTTGCTGGCTCGCGCTCTGTTTTCAGAATCTATCTGTTCCAGTGCTTGTCTGCCGCTGCCCGTGGTATCGCCCGTAATGTAATAGGGACTTGGTACCAGCAGTTTATTAGCGTCAAAAGTAAAGGTAAGCTTGTTGTAGGGGTCCAGTTCTTTGGTAATAGCTGTACCTACTTTCAGATTAGTGGGCAAGAAGTTGCCCTCCTCGGGGTTCGTGTAGGAAATCTTATTGCCGATGTTGGTAATAGAAGCGCCAAGAGCCAAGTTATAATCCTGGACACCGATGGATAGATCTTTCGTGTAGTACACGCCCAAGTCTACTGCAGCTGCGTTGCCGGGTTTCGTATCCGTATCGCCGCCCGTAAGGTTAGAGTGGATAAAGCGCGCTGCTACACCTACCCCAAGGTTCTCGCTCAGCCGCTGGCCATAGGCTACGCTAAAGGCATATTCCTTAGGGTTAAAATCTCCTTTGGAGTTATTGAGGTTGTCGCGGTACTGAATGGTGCCCAGATCGAAGTAAGTAAGCGAAGCTCCAAAAGCGGCGCGCTGGCCTACACGGTGGTAAGCAGAGGCATGAGCTAAGCCCATATCATCTGTAATAGAGCGCAACCAAGGTGTGTAGGAAGGTGATACGCCGGTGTTGTACGGCACGAAGCCCAGCTTTCCGGCATTATAGTACATGGAGTTGGCGTCGGGCGAAATGGCCACACCAGCCTCACCTAAAGCAGCGGAGCGGGCGTCAGGACTGAGTGTGAGGATGGGCACGGCCGTAGTAATGGCGTGGTCATCACGCTGCTGGGCCGAAGCGGCTACCGACAAGGTGAGCAGCCCGGTGGTGGTGAGAAAACTCAGTCGCACAGTCAACTTCGACAACATATACATTAGAAAAGGTGGGTAATGGAGATGCAAGTAAACAGGTTAACGCAAGAGGACAAGTTTTTCAAACTTACTTACCTGCGCACCGTCGCGGGGAGAACGAACATGAAGCCGATATAGATACACGCCACGCGCAACTTGGTCATTAAATTCATCACGCCCATCCCAGCTGAGCGTACCTACGTGAGCAGGGCTGGTCGGGATTGAGGTGGCCAGAGTACGAATTAACTTACCAGTGACGGTGAAAATCTGCACCTGTACGTCCAGATCCTCACCATGGCGGTTGTGGTCGAAGTGAAACGTAGTGGTGGTCGCAAACGGATTAGGATAGTTCAGGATGTGCTCCAGCGCCAGCTTTTCGTTACGTACTACAATGAATTCCAATTCCTGCTCCGTGGAGTTGTTGAAGGTATCCCAGGCTTTTAGGCGCAATACGTGCGGGCCGGGGGCCAGATCTTTTAGTAAGTACCGTACGCGGCCACTACGGAAGTTATCGACATCGGCGGTATAGTAGCTGTTTAAAACGAGGAGCTTGCTGGGGTCGTTGTCCAGTACAGCGGTTATTTCATGGCCAATGCCGGCGCCGGCTGTGTTAATACCGCTACTGTCGCTGAGCTGGGCCAAGAGCATGGATTCAGAACCGGTAAGGCCGCCAAAAACGAAAGATTCTGAATCCAGAAACAGCTGTACTACGGGTGGAATGGTATCGGTCTTTATATCGGAGGCTACACTGCCTACCAAGACATCTTTATTGGCACCATGCGCATCCAGGCCCAACTGAGGCGCGGCCGCATACAGGCTGATTTTACCGGGCCCAATGTTGTAGTTGATGTCGCGCGGCACCATAAACTCCAGTTGGAAGCGGCCGTCACGCACCGTGGCTTTACCATCGTAGAGCACACTTTCCTGTACCTGCACCGTTTGCTGCCCATCGTTAGGCTCATTGCCCAAGGTAACCACTGGTGCAGGCTTATCTAGCACGGTTACCTGTACCGTACCGGAAAAGGAAGAGGCCAGCGCGCCGGACCGGTCAGTTACGTCCCCCGCCAACGCCACCGTAGACATAGCCTTGAGCGTATCCGTTGGTGTGGTGGTTATGGCGTGGTGGTTCAGCTCGCGCAGCGTAGTAGTATAGTTTGGATAGGCCAGCCGCATAGAAGGGTCGCCGAGTAAGGCAAAGTTGCGGTTGTAAGCACCCGAAACGCTCTGGTTTTTAGTGCGGATCATGACCTCACCTAAGCTTGGTAGTCGACCGTTTTCTTCTTTAAAGACGGCATTAAAAAACTGCTGATTCAGCAGAGAATTATTGCCAGATAAGACGACGCGGGTAGTAGTAAGCAGGCCAATGGCGCCGCCCGCTACATCAGTCAGTGCTACCTCCCCGGCGGAGTCAAAACCGGGGTCATCATACGTACTGAAGTCACAGGTGGCAGTGAGCAGAAAGGCCAGCCGCTGCGTATTCTGCAGCTTTTTAATGGATTCGATGGTAAAAATCTGTTCATCGCTCCACGCCTTGGGGCCGCCATGCCCGGTATAGTTTATCAGCAGGGAGCCTTCCTCCAGGCTTTGGTCAATGGCACGGGCTGCTTCCGGTGAGCGTTGACCACCAGCTACCACTACCTGCGGATACATATCCAGGTACACCTTGTGCACATTGTAGGCCGGCTCCTGCTTCATTATCTGGTTGGCCAATAGCTCAGCGCCGCGTAAGTGCAGGTTGGAATCCCCATCATCCGAAACGAAGGTGATACGGTTGCGCCACTTGCCAAAGCTGGTAGGCTGATCGTAGGCAATTAGCTTATCCACTACCAGGCGGGCCTGGGCGGTAGAGTGCGGCTCGCCGTTAGGGGTACGCACCGGCAGACGGCCTATGCCAATATCTAGCAGCTCTATATCAGCTTCATAACTTTCTTTCCATTCGCCTTCATTGTCGTCCAGCAGGCCGAAATAGTCATCCGAAGAAAAGGAGATACCATCGTTGAAAGCGCGGGGAAAAATGCGGGCAAACGACTCGTAGGATTCGTAAACCGGGACGTAGTTTTGGTTATTCTTGTCGGTTATCTGCCGCTGAGACCAGTATTCAGGCAGAAATTTGGGGTCATTGCCGGGGTCGGCTTTGTAGTCGTAGGAAGCATCACCGAAGAGAAGCAAGGCCATGCGTGCCGAGCCAGCAGGCCGCTGGTTAGCCTCGTAGACCATCTTCATAAAGTCGCGGATGGCGGTGATGTCCTGACCGCCGGAACTGAACTCATTATACACCTGCTCGGTGGTGACCACCTGCATTTGCAGGCCGTCGTGGCGGAGGCGGTGTGCGGCCAGCCGCTCAGCTTCTGCCCGAAAAATCGGATGAGTTACAATTACCGCATCCAGCTGGTTACCCTGGCTGAGGGCATGTAAGTTCTGATTGGCTACACGGCCGAACAGGCGGGGCAGCGGGAAGCTGCTGCCAGTGAAAGCCACAAATTCCCGAAGAGAATCGGCCGGAGCCAGAAAGGTGCCATTGGTTAACGGCCGCTCCTGCGCCCGACGCGGATTGGTAACATCCCACACGGTGGCACTGGCGCCATTCTCCAGCACAAATTCCTGTATAGTACCAGCCGTAGCATTAGCCAAGGCGCGAAATTCCAGGGCTGAACCACTCAAGCGCAGTTTGCGCCAGGCAGTAATTTCCAGGTAATCGAGGTAGCCTTTCGCTGAGAAGTCGCCGCCGGCGTTATAAGTCAGACTTACTTTTAACTCGGTGGTACTGGGAGCGGAACTGGTAAAGGTGGACAACTGCAGGTTAGCGGCTTCTGGAAAGTAGTCGCCGCTTAGCCTGGCAATAGACTGGGAGCCGATAGGTTGCCCGTTAAGCGCCACTTGGAAAGACGTAGTTGTATTGGCAGTGGCTACGGTGAGGCTGGTAACGGATACGGGTTCATTGGCTACCAGATCAGGAAAGGAAAAGGAAAAATCCTTTTGTGTGGTACCAGCGTCAAACCCTTCGCCCAGCCACTGGCGGCCCGATTTAAGCAGGTTTACCAGATCAATTTCATGAAACTGATGATCGGGAAAGGCGGTGACGGTGGCGGTGGGCGTGCCAGTAATGGTGGCTGCCGGTGCTACACGGCGGCCGGGGACAACTCCTACCGTCAGGAAGTAATAAGCGGTATCGGTATAGGTATGGTAAAGATGCCGAAAGGTGCGCGGGCTGCTGGGGTTGGGCTCCCAGGTATGGGGTCCTCGCGCATAGAAAAGCACATACTCCTCGTCGTTAAAAGTTGCGTCGTTGTTGCCGGATACGTAGATGGCATTTTCCACCAGGTCATCAGGGCGAGGGGCGCTATTGAGCTGGGGGAGCTGGCCGGTAGCGTTGCCGTAAAGCTGCAGACGGCGCGGGTCCAGGGTCTGCACATCCAGGCCCAAGGTGCGTAGGGTAGCTTTGTCCAGCTTATAAATACCACTAGCGGGTACACCAATTTTGTACCATTGGCCTTGGCTTAGTACAGAGTTAGCTGCGTAGACATGGGCACCGCCCCGGCGCAGGGCTTGCGTTGCCGGCTGAATGGTGTAGGAGTAGGTAAACGAAATCAGCTTTTCCACTTGCCCCGTGCCAGCATTGCGGCGCAGAGGTGTAAGAGTAAGAAGGGTACGGGCCTGCCGATTCTCCATGCCACTGGCGCGGCGAAGCTCTGATGTGCCGGCAATAGGAGCAGTGCCTAGCGCTTTTATTTCGGCCGCAGTCAGTGGCTCGTACACGGCATCTTGCAACTCATCCGTAGCCACCCGGCCATCAACACTAAACTGATAAAAGGGTAGCAACTGACCAGGCCGGAAACCCGCTTCTGCAAACGTAGGAACCTGCCTGGTGCGGCCCTGGGGCAGGTAAACGGTTTCGGTGCCTTGCCAATGCAGCGCTACCCGCAGCGCGTGGTCATCGGGAGTCTGTGCCTGTCCGGCCCACGACCAGCCCAGCAGCATCCAAAGCAGCAGCAACAGCGGACGACGGGGCATAGAGGTTTAAATCAGCGGCAAGAGCAAGATAAACGAGCAGGGGAGAGGCGTTAGGAACAGCTACGCCACACCGACGGTTCATTCCTGCCTTCCGATAGTAACTGCCTTTCAGGGAGTTTATTGTGTAGCCTAGCTATAGCTGGGTTTTAGCATGGATAGGGCCACGTATAACAAGACAATCAGAGGAATAGCGGTGGCCTGAAGTAACAATACCAGGCCCAGAGCCAGCAGCACAAAAATGAAACGTAGGGAATTGTCCTGCCAGCTCATGTTTTTGAATTTAAGCGCAAATAGCGGGATTTCGGCTACCAGCAGATAAGACAGCAGCAGTGAGAGCGGCAGCAGTACCCACGGGTTCAGAATATAGGAGGTAAGGCCGAAAGTATCGTTTGCCAGAATAAGCGGCAGCGAAGCCACCAGCAGCGTGTTGGCTGGCGTGGGCAAACCAATAAAGGAGGTGGTCTGCCGGGTATCATTATTGAACTTAGCCAGCCGCAGCCCTGAAAATACCGTGACGATAAAACCCGCATAGGCCAGCCATGCGGGTAGGCCTGCGGCGGGAAGCGCCTGCTGCAGAAGTGTAAACAAGAAAGCGCCTGGCACCACCCCAAACGAAACCATATCCGCCAGTGAGTCGAGGTCTTTGCCAATCGGCGAACTGACGTGCAGTGCCCTGGCAAGCAAGCCATCCACAAAATCAAACAGCGCCGCAATACCTACTAAGTAAGCTGCCGCCTGCGGATTACCCGCAAAAATCTGTTCCAGCGCCAGGCAGCCCGCAAATAAATTAAGACAGGTAACGGCGTTGGGAAGGTGTCGTTTCAAGGGAAGAGTCTTGGTGGTGGTAGAAAGTATGGGAATAATTGTCCCTTACTGCAGGAACGGGTTCGAACGGCGCTCTGCGCCAATGGTGGTAGCCGGGCCGTGGCCGGGGTACACCGTTACCTCATCAGGGAGGGTGAGCAACTGCGTTTTAATGCTGTTGATGAGCGTGGCGTAGTCGCCGCCCGGCAGGTCGGTGCGGCCAATGCTACCCTGGAACAGCACGTCGCCGCCGATGACCGTCTGCGTGGGGGCATGGTAGAACACCACGTGGCCGGGAGCGTGGCCCGGTGTGAAGCGCACTTCCAACTCAGTCTGGCCAAAGCGTATGGGTTCTTCCGGGGTAAGTGCGCCCGTCGGCTCAGCCGGCTGGTATTGCGCAAAGCCGTAGGCCGGCGCGTAAGCTTCTACGGAGCGCAGGGTAGCAAAATCGGCCTCATGCAGCAGGAAGGGTACTTTATAAGTATCCATTATAAACCGGTTGCCTAGCACATGGTCGATGTGGGCGTGCGTATTCAGCAGCAATACTACCCGTAGCTGATGCTCCTCAATGTACTGCTGCAGGGCCTGCTGCTCGGCGGCTGAGTAGCAGCCCGGATCTACAATGACGCACTCTTTGGTATCGTCGTGCAGGAGGTAAGTGTTTTCGGAAAAGGCGTTGAAGGTAAACCCGGAAACAAGCATGCAGAAAAGTCTGAAATCAGCCCAAAAACGGGCTCAATGGCGAGGTAAGTTACACATTCGGGCCGTACTTGTGTACCTTGGCCGCATGAGGGAGTACTACGATTATCTGCTCGTAGGCCACGGACTGGCCGGTGCTACGCTAGCTACCGTACTGCGCCGTCGCGGCCACCGCGTGCTGGTGCTGGATGCGGCGCCGGTGGATACGGCTTCCAATGTGGCAGCCGGACTACTGAACCCCGTGGCTGGTAAGCGCCTGGCGCTGGGTTGGCGGGTAGCCGAATTTCTACCCGCTGCCATTCACTACTACCAAAGCCTGGAGCAGGAATTGGGCGAATCGTTTCTCCATCTAATGCCCATTCTGAAGCTGTTTTCCTCGGTAGCGGATCAGAACAACGCCATGGCCCGCAGCGCCGACCACCCCTGGCAGGAGTTTGTGGAAGAGCTTAGCGCGGAGCTCCCCCCATTACCGGGCGTGCGGCAGGATTTTGGTGGCATGCGTATCCGCGGAGGCGGGTATGTGCAGGTGCGGGAAATGCTGTCCGCTCAGGCTAAAAAAGGCGTAGCAGAAGGCTGGCTGCGCGTGGAAACTTTCGCCCCGGAGCATCTTGTTATCAATGCCACGGACGTCAGCTATGCCGATACGGTGCAGGCTGGCCGCGTTATCTTCTGCGAAGGTGCGGGGGCAGTATATAATCCGTGGTTTAGCTGGTTGCCACTTACCCCCAACCAGGGCGAGGTACTAGACGTGCATTGCCCGGGTTTATCAGAAGCGCAGGTATTAAATAAAGGAGCCTATGTGGTGCCGCTGGGGCAGGAGCGGTTCCGGGTGGGTGCTACCTACCGCTGGCCGCCGTTTGCGGCGGGCACTACGGCAGAGGCCCGCACCGAGCTTAGTCAGCGCTTTGCGGAAGTAACCAGCCTGCCGTTTGAAGTGTTGCAGCAGTGGGCGGGTGTACGCCCGGCCGTGCGCGACCGAAAACCCTTACTGGGCACGCATCCGGCGGAGCCTTTACTCAGTATATGCAACGGCTTCGGGTCCAAGGGTGTGCTTATGGCCCCCCTGCTGGCTGAGCACTTTGCCGATGTGCTGGTGGGTACTACAGAAATGTGGTCCGAGGTCAATATTCAGCGCTTTCAGTCGTTCTATTCTGCGGCCTCTCTGGCAGCGGTTATATCTTCCTGATATTTTTTGCTCTTTAGCTCGATGATGTACCTGTATACTTCCTTTCGGCAACGGCGGCACTGGCTCTTCCTGGCTGGCTTACTGACGGCCGTGTTGTGGTTGAGCACGCTCACTGGCACGGTGGCGCAAACGTCGCAGGAGCCGTTTGGACGGGTCCGGATTCAGTATAAAAAGTTTGACTGGAGCTATTTCTCCACGGCCAACTTCAACGTGTATTTCTACGCCGGCGGCGAGGCTACGGCCCGGCGCACGGCCGAGTACGCGGAAAAGGAGTTGCAGCGCATCACCTCGCTGTTGGGGTATTATCCCTACTCCAAAACCACGCTCATGCTCTACAACTCCGTCACGGATTTGCGGCAGAGCAACATCGGCCTGAACGATGACAAGTACCAGATGGGCGGTGAAACGGATTTGCTGCGCATGGATAAAGTGCAGATTGCCTTCCAGGGCCAGCAAACCCAGCTGAAGCGCGACGTAAGCTTTCAGGTAACGCGGGTACTGCTGCACGACATGATGTATGGCGGCTCCTTAAAGGAAGTCATCCAAAGCAACTACCTGCTGCAATTGCCGGATTGGTTTATAACCGGCGCGGCAGCCTATACCGCCGAGGGCTGGAGCGTGGAAATGGACGAGTATATGCGCGACATGACGCAGCAGATAGACGCCAACCGTCCTTCCCCCTTCTTCGCCCGCAGCCCCGAACTGGCTGGGCAGTCGGTATGGAACTACATTGCTGAGCGCTACGGCTACACCTCCATTCAGAATATCCTAAACCTCACGCGCATTACCCGTGACGTAGAGACTGGCATCAGCAGCTCGCTGAATGTGCCGTATAAAACCTTTCTGAAAGACTGGCTGATCTATTACCGCCAGCTGAATGCCCAGGCTACCACTCCCTACACCACCCTGCCCGATGGTAAAGCCCGGCTGGTGAAGCGCAACCGGCACGAGGTACAGTACTCGCAGGTAGCGCTCAGTCCTGATGGCCGTCAGCTGGCCTACGTGATGAACGACCGGGGCCGCTACCGGGTAATTGTGAGCAATGCTGCTACCGGCGGCAACCGGCACGTAGTGCACCGCGGCGGCTATAAAACCCCCGATCAGCAGGTAGATCAGCGCTTGCCTGTGTTGGCCTGGCGCAATAATGGCGAGTTGGCCGTGGCCGAAACCGACCGGGGTGAAATGAGCTTGCGGCTGCGCCCGGCTAATGCCGGCCCGGCCGGTATTCTGGCCCGCGTTTGGGAAGCCTTACCATTTAGTGGGCGCGAAGGCTCCACTATTCTGAGCCGCTATACGCAGATAATGGGCCTGCAATACTCACCCGATGGCAGATCATTAGTGTTTAGTGCGGCCGTGAATGGCCAGAACGACCTGTTTCTGCTGCGCAGCGGTAGCCGCACGCCGGAGCGGCTTACCAATGACTTGTTTGATGATGTGCAGCCCACTTTTCTGCCCAATGGACAGGGCATTGTGTTCAGCTCTAACCGTTGGATGGATACCACGGGGCAGACGAAGAACAACTTTGCGTATGTAGTGAATAACTACGACCTGTTTCTGTACCATCTGGATGGTCGTCCGCAGCCGGTAGAGTCGTTGGTGGCCACTATCTCCAACGAAAGCGCTCCGCGGGCTCTGTCTGATACCGAGGTGCTTTTTCTGAGTGAGGAAAGCGGCGTGCGCAACGTTTACCGCTACAATCTCACAACCAAGCAGCGTACCCCGGCTACCAGCCTGCTGCCCAACCTGCGCAGTTATGACTACAGCGCCGCCACTTCTACGCTGGCGTATGTAGCCAATGACCGTGCCCGCCCCTTTGTGTTCCTAAACCCGGCGTATCCGCTGCCCGCCGGCCTGCAGCTTTCGAAAACTGCCCGTCAGGAAATTCTGGAAGACCGCTCCAAGCCGGCCACCGTTACGCCGGCCCCCGCCCCGGTTGTGCAGGATACCGTGCAACACCCCATAGCTACTGACTCTACACAGCAACAAAAAACTACCCAACGGACCCAGGGGCAGGACTACCAGTATGAGGAAGATACGCCTATACGTGGCCAACAGCGTACGGCTCAGCGGGCAGCCGCTACGGCCCCTGCCGATGGTATTGGCTTGGTAGGCCCCATCCGGTACGGCCGGCAGTTCAGCATCAATAAAGTAGTGTCTACTGTGTACGTAGACCCCTTGCTGGGGTGGGGGCTGATTGGGCAGGCATCGATGTCGGACTTATTTGAGGACCACCGCATCCGGGCCGGGATTTTCGCCCTTACCGACCTGCGAACCAGCAACATCTTCACCGAGTATTCTAACCTGCGCGGCCGTTATGACTGGGGCCTGAGCTATCAGAAACAGTCTTACAGCGTAGGCACTGAACTGGGTGATACCCGTTTTACCCGCCATGAGGTGGCTCCGCGCCTGGCCTATCCGCTTACGCCTAACCTGAGTGTGCGCGTAGCGGCCCGTTATGTAAATGTGCGGACCACGCGGCTGGATAAGCTTTCGGATCGGGATGTGGTGGAAAACTTCCTGGGCGGCAGTTCTGAACTGGTGTTTGATAATGCCATTTCTACCGGTGTAAACATGCTGGAAGGCACCCGCATGAAAGCCGGGGTACAAGTGCTGCACGCCACGCGGGACGTCAACCAGAGCTTCAATAAGTTTTTCGTGGATCTGCGGCATTATCAGAAAATCCACCGGCAGATTATCTGGGCTAACCGCGCCAGCTATGGCGAGTTCTTTGGTAAGTCGCCCAAAACCTTCCGTTTGGGTGGTATGGACAACTGGCTGAACAATAGCTACAATGGTCCGGCCAGCGAGGTGTTTCGGGGGGAGCCGGCCAATGTGTTCTACCAGGAATTTGTGACCAACATGCGCGGCTTCAACTATAATGCCCGCAGTGGCCCCAAATACGTGCTGTTTAACTCTGAGCTACGCATTCCCATTATTCAGTACTTCACTAACAAGCCCATCTATTCCGGCTTCTTCCGCAATCTGCAGCTCACTGCCTTCGGCGATGCTGGCAGCGCTTACTCCGGTGCAAACCCCTTTACAGAGAAGAACTCTTATAACACCCAGATCCGGCCCAGCAACGGTAATGCCTTTTCGGCCACGGTGGTGCGCTTCCGCAACCCACTACTGATGGGCTATGGTGTAGGCGCCCGGAGCACTATTCTGGGCTTCTACGGTAAGCTGGATGTGGCTTGGGGAGAAGAGGATTATGAGCGGAATGGCCCCAAGTTCTACTTCACCCTGGGGTACGATTTTTAACCGGCCATTTCCAGGGCTACTTGAAAAATCCCTTGTCTGCTGCCGCAGGCAAGGGATTTTGGCATTTTTCGGGGCTGGTGTCGGCATGACATTCGTCATAGGTAGCACCGGGGTGTGGCCATCCGGGAGTTGGGTTGTATCTTTGCCGTCCCGTTCACCACTCCTGTTGCCGTGCAGCTCCTCCGTGAGATTTGGTATTTGATACAGAAGGACTTTCGTCTGGAATGGCGACAGCGCGCGGCCCTGAGTGGCATGCTGCTGTACGTGGGCAGCACGGTGTTTGTGTGCTACATGAGCTTTGCCCTGCGTGGTGGCCAGCTACCGGTGCCGGCCTGGAATGCCCTGTTCTGGATTATTCTGCTCTTCACCGCCGTGAATGCCGTGGCGAAGGGCTTCCTGCAGGAAAGCCGCGGGCGGCAGCTCTACTATTATGCTCTGGTGCGGCCGCAGGCCGTTATTCTGGCCAAAATTGGCTACAACGCCATGCTGCTGCTGGGGCTTTCTACCGTGGGCTTTGGCGTGTATGCGCTGGTACTGGGTAACCCCGTACAGGATGTACCTCTGTTTGTAAGTAATGTGTTGCTGGGCGCCCTGGGCTTTGCGGCTACCCTCACCCTGGTATCGGGCATTGCGGCCAAAGCCACCAACAGCCATACACTCATGGCCGTGCTCGGCTTTCCCATCATGATTCCGATGCTGCTCATGCTCATTAAAGTGTCGAAAAACGCGCTGGATGGGCTGGAATGGGAAGCCAGCCGGGGCTCTATGCTCACATTGGTGGCCCTGAATCTGATTGTGGGCGCGGTGTCCTACATCCTGTTTCCTTTTTTGTGGCGAAGCTGATTCCAACGTTTCTATGATCAAGAGCAATTGGTGGAAAGTTTTGGCCGTGGTGCTGGTGCTGTACACGGCTATAGCCGGGCTGCTGATGCCGGTGCCGCGCCTGGCTATCCTCAACGAAACCATCCGCAACCTTTACTTCCACGTGCCCATGTGGTTCGGGATGACGATTATCCTGACAACCTCCGTGGTGTTTTCCGTACGCTACCTGCGCCATCCTACCAGCCGCCTGGATACTTTGTCGCACGAGTTTGCTAAAACCGGCATTCTGATGGGCCTGATTGGCCTGGCAACAGGCAGCATCTGGGCCCGCTTTACTTGGGGCACTTGGTGGACCAACGACCCCAAGCTGAACGGCGCGGCCATTGCTATGCTGATTTACGGGGCCTACCTGGTGCTGCGCTCTTCTTTTACGGATGAGCAGCAGCGCGCCCGGGTATCAGCCATCTACAACATCTTCGCTTTTTCGGCAGCCATGCCGCTTTTCTTTATTCTGCCCCGCCTTACTGATTCCCTGCATCCGGGCGCGGGCGGTAACCCGGCTTTTGCCCGCTACGACCTCGACAGTGATATGCGCCTGGTGTTCTATCCGGCTGTGATTGGCTGGACGCTGCTGGGCGTCTGGATTACACAGCTGGCTGTGCGCCTTTCGCTGCTTAAACAAAAAGTATATGAAAAACAGCTTGCGTAACGCCCTTCTGCTGGTGCTGGCTCTGCTGCTGCCTGTGCTGCACGCCGCCGCCCAAACTGCCACCGACACGCCCGAAATGGCTGATATGCTGCGTCAGAGCGGTAAAATATATGTGGTGGTGGCCGTTATCGTCGTGCTGCTGGCCGCCCTGTTCGCCTACCTCATTTCCCTGGACCGCAAACTGGGCCGGCTGGAAAAAGAAATAAAGTAAAGCAGCTGACCACAGCCGGTAGCCTGGAAGTGTTCCGGGATAAACTTTCACTGTGCTCAGTTCCTTTAGATTTCCGTTGGACCGGCGGATTTATTCGGCCCGTTTTGGTTGTTCAGATGAGTTGGCCCCGCAACAGCCAGCTTCGTGCTTTCCGCTCCGTAATACCATGAAAAAATCACACCTGCTTATCCTGACCGTCATTGCCATTGCCATCGGCATTCTGGTAACCACGGCCGGTGATGTAAGCCAATACGTGTCCTTTAAGGAGGCCCGCGAACTGGCCGCCGAAGGCAATACCACCAAAGTGCACGTAGTGGGCCGCCTGCCCCGCGACACGCAGAAAAACATTATGGGCCTGGAATACAACCCCACGCTCGACCCCAATTATTTCGCCTTCACGCTGGTAGATACCAACCGCATTGCCCAGCGCGTGGTGTACTTCAACCCCAAGCCTCAGGACTTCGACAAATCCGAGCAGGTGGTGATTACAGGCGCTATGCGCAACGACGTGTTCGTGGCCGATAAGATCCTGCTGAAGTGCCCCTCGAAGTACGTGGAGAAAGATATTAAAGGCGCTACCGCTGCGCGGTAAGTATGGAATTATGAGTTCGGAATGCTGATTCCGCTTTGGGCGGCTGTATGCTGCTTGAAGCGGAATCCGATTTTCAATTCATAGTTCTGAATTCATAATTCAGAAGTGATATGCTGAACACATTTATTGGCGACGCCGGACATCTGAGTGTCATTGTAGCGTTTGTGGCGGCCATTGTTGCTACCTATTCCTACTTCATGGCGGCCCGCAACCAGCCCCTGGGCTCTGCCGATGCCTCCTGGCTACGGCTGGCACGCGGGGCGTTTTTTGTACATGGCGCGGCGGTGTTTTCTATCATCATCTGCCTGTTCAATATCATTTATAACCACCGATACGAATACCATTACGCGTGGAGCCACGCCAGCAACCACTTGCCGGTGTACTACATGATTTCCTGCTTCTGGGAAGGGCAGGAAGGCTCGTTCCTGCTCTGGATTTTCTGGCACGTACTGCTGGGCTTTGCCATTATGCGTTTCAACCGCCAGTGGGAAGCCCCGGTAATGGCCGTATTTGCGGGTGTGCAGTTCTTCCTTACCTCCATGATTCTAGGGGTGGTGGTGCTGGACATGAAAATTGGTTCCTCGCCCTTTATCCTGCTGCGCGACTTCCTGACCGATGCGCCGGTATTTCGCCTCAACCCCAACTTTGTGCCTACCGATGGCACTGGCCTGAACCCGCTGCTGCAGAACTACTGGATGGTGATTCACCCACCCACGCTGTTTCTGGGCTTTGCCCTCACCCTGGTGCCGTTTGCCTTTGCTATTGCCGGCCTCTGGAAGAACGAGTTAACTAAATGGGTGAAGCCGGCCATTACCTGGAGTCTGGTGGGCGGTGCCGTACTGGGCATTGGTATTATGATGGGCGCCTACTGGGCCTATGAAACGCTGAACTTTGGTGGCTTCTGGAACTGGGACCCGGTAGAAAATGCCGTCTACATCCCGTGGCTGGTGCTGGTAGCCGGGCTGCATGCCCTGGTGCTGTGGCAGCGCCGCCGTACGGGCCTGCGCACCGCATTTGTGCTGGTGATTTCCACCTTCCTGCTTATCCTCTACGCTACCTTCCTCACGCGCAGCGGTGTGCTGGGCAATGCCTCCGTGCACTCCTTCACGGACCTAGGACTTTCCGGCCAGCTGATTATTTACCTGGCTGCTTTTGTAGTGCTGGCGGTGGTCTTGTTGGTTTCGAAATGGAAGCATATCCCCGTATCGGAGAAAGAGCTGACGACCTATAACCCGGAGCTGTGGGTATTCATTGGGGCCACGGTGCTGTGTCTGGGCGCGTTCCAGGTACTGGTAACTACCAGCATTCCGGTGTATAATGCCTTCCTGGGTTTCCTGGGCATCAAATCGAACCTGGCCCTGCCCGCCGACCAGATTGCGCACTACACCAAGTTCCAGCTTTGGATGGGCGTGGCTATTGCTTTCCTCTCCGGTCTGGGGCAGGTGATGTGGTGGCAGCGCAACGATAAAGAAAGCCTGACCAACTCCCTCACGGTGCCGGTAGTGCTCACGCTGCTGGGCGCCGCCCTGGCCATGCTGCTGGTGCGTTATTATGGCCACCCTATGAAGCCAGTCTACATTGTGCTGGTAACGGCCGGTCTGTTTGGCGTGTTGGCTAATGTGGGCACTATTTTGCGCCTGTTGAAGCGCCGCATTCAGCTTTCGGGCGGCGCCGTGTCACACTTGGGTATTGCGTTGATGCTGTTGGGCATTCTGGCCTCGGCCGGGTACTCCAATATCATTTCGCAGAACGTATCGGGCCTGGTGTATTCCAAGGATTTTCCGGAGGATGTAAACCGCGACAATGTGTTGCTGTGGCGCAATGAAGCCGCCCCCATGCAGGGCTACGACGTGAGCTACACGGGCCAGTACTATGATGTTCCCGGCCTGCCGGAGTATGTCAATAAAGACCTGCTTTTCCGCACCGACGATGAGTTCAAAGCCATTGCCCGCGCCGAGGTAAAGCAGAACGACCGGGTGTACTATAAAGTAGGCGACACGCTCGAAATCCGCCCTGAGAACACCTACTACCGTGTCGAATACAAAGATCGGAAAACCGGTAAATCTTTCACGCTCTACCCCCGGGCACAGGTAAACGAGGAAATGGGTGAGGGCCTGCTGGCTTCCCCGGACATCAAGAAGTTCTGGGACCATGACATCTACTCCCACATCAGCACTGTGCCTGACCCCTCCAAGGAAAAGGACTGGAGCAAGGTGAAGGAACACGTATTGGCCGTAGGCGACACGATTTACCTGAACGACTACTTTGCCGTGCTGCGCGCCATTGAGCCGGCTCACGAAAGCGCGGGCCTGGGCCTGAAACCCGGTGACCTCGCCATTCAGGGCGACTTTATCGTGTCCGGCGAGAAGAAGCAGTACCACGTGCACCCCGTGTTTGTAGTGCGCGATAAAATGATTGGCCGTATTCCCGATGAAGTAGAAGACCTGGGCCTGCGCCTGTCCTTCAACAACGTAGACCCCACCAAAGGCAAGTTCACCTTTGGGGTAAGCACCACACAGAAGGACTACATCATTCTGAAAGCTATGGAGAAGCCCTTCATTAACCTGCTCTGGAGCGGCACGCTGCTTATGGGCCTGGGCTTCCTGATGGCCTTACGCCAGCGCAAGCAGGAGCCGCCGCGCCCCGATGCCCCAGCCCGCCGCAAGCAGTCCGCTTCCGCTCAGGTAGCGTAGCGGTATCAAGAAGTGTAATAGCAACAAAAAGCCCGAACCATTGTGGTTCGGGCTTTTTGTTGTGCCTGAGATAATGCAGATTAGTGCTGTACCTGAATGGCCCGCACGGCGTAGCCATCCGCTGACTGCACTTTCAGGATGTATCGGCCGGAGGCCAGCTTAGACACATCCAGGCGGTTGATGAAGTTGTCGCGGGCAGAGCTGGCGTACACGCGCTGGCCCAGCATATTCACAATTTCTACCTGCAGGGTGCCTTTGGCATTGGCTCCGCGCACCTCCAGCAGAAGTTGATCAGCAGTAGGGTTGGGGTAAGCACTTATAGAGCGGGAAAGAGCGCTGGAGGCGGGCGTTACATCGGCGGCTACTACCTGCACATTCTTGACATATAAATAGCCATGGCCCGTTTCGCTGATGGCATGGAAGCCAACGTAGTAGCTGCCGGTAGTAGTGGGCTCAATAAGCGCGACACCCTCCGCCGGCACGTATTCACTAGTAGCAATTTCGGTGTTGCTCCATAGGGCCTTATCCTGACCCTCAACCGTAGCGGCGCTACCGTAGGTTACCGCCAAAGCCGTTGGTAAACCAGGGAATTCGCCCCGGTAGTCGAAACTAACCAAATAACGGCTTCCGGCATTGAGTTGGAGCGGCGCGGTGAAGAACCAGTCATCGGAAGGACCGGCACCGCCATAATCGGCCCGCATTACCTTCTGGTAGTCAAAGCCGGGGTCTGTAGCTACCACCCAGGTGTACTTGTATTCGTCCTGATCGGGGTTGGCATTGAAGACGGTAACGCCGCAAGGCAGCGTGCCCACCATTACATTGCTGAAGTTGAAGGTATAGGGAATGGCGGCGGCTACTACTGGTCCGCATTCCGTTTGTACCGTTACGGGACCTACAAAACCACTGGTGCTGGTTTCTGAGCAGGCAGTGCGCACGTATACATCATACAATGTGCCGGCGGTCAAACCGGTCAGCTGGTAAGGGCTGGCCACTACATTGTTAACAATAGTGCCTTTACCAGTGCCGGGCATAAAGCCTTGCGGGCCGTACTCTACTGCATAGGTAGTGGCTCCGGCTACGGGCGTAAACGTTAGCGTAGCGCCCGTCGCTTTAATGTCAGAAGCAGCCAGTTGCAGCGGGGCCAGGCAGGTGGGTACGTCAGTCAGTTGGGCGCTGATAACAAAGCGCGAAACCATGACAGAGTGCGGCATGCCGCCTGCCAGTGGAGCCCGGAAATAGGCACTGTCCGGCCGGGTAGGGCTTTCTGCCTGTTCCGCTACTGCTTCGTAGGTGTCGTATTCGCCGCCCGTAATAAGGGTTTGCGCCAGGCCAAGATAATAGTTGGTATTCGCCTCCATTTTAATAGGCGAGTACAGGCGGAAGGTGAGTTCCTGGCTGAGGTCTTCCGCTTGAATACGATAGTTGGGCGAGCGGCCAATGATAGTGCCGGCGGCGTCAGTTACCACACCGTATACCGTTTGGCCCTTGCAATAGGTGTTATTGGCTATCAGTACCCGAACAGCCTGAACGGCCATTGGCTGCAACAGGGAATGGCGTACCAGTGTTAGCCGTTCCCCGGCGCGGCGCGTGCTGGCCAGTATGGGCTTATTATCGGCGTAGCTCAGCAGTGAAGGATTAACCTCCTGAGTTACCGTCAGCGAATTGTTTGTCTCATCATTATCACTGCTTAGACTAACCGTTACCTGATTGGTGCCGTTCAGCAGGGGGGTATAGCCATCAAACTCCACAATGGCTCCTTCATACTGGGGCAGGTCAATGGTGCGTGTGCTGGTAAATTCTACCGCGCCGGTTACCGTGAGCGTTACTTTTACGCCGCTTAAAGCATTGATACCCGTATTCAGAATGCGCGCCTTCACCTTATGGGGGGCAGCACCCGTGAGCGGCATTTGCCCCAGCGTATAGACGTTGGAAACCGTAGCATCCAGCAGAGGTGTAGCCTTGAACCGGTAGGTGAGCCCGGCAGTAGGCAATACCGTGCGGCGCGTGGCAAATGCATCACTGTATGGCAAATTGGCAACCTTGGTGGGCGCTGCCCAGGCTACAGTACTAGCTTTAGAAAGCACCACCACCTGATTTTCTGCTGCCTTAGACCCCTTTATTCCAACAGCCGCTCCAATGGGAGTGGCGGTATTAGTGGTAGGCGTAATCTTATCGTAGACGAACTCAATGGTATTGCTGGTTTCGTAAAGCTTTACCTGGAACGACATAGCTGCGAACTGGCGGGGCTTTTTAACACCCAGGTCAGCTACGTTTTCCCACTGAATGGTACAAACCCGGTTAGGCGCCGTACCGGTGGTAGCCACGCGGTATTCGGGTGTTTGAGTAGAAGAGCCCGTTAAGGTTATGAGGAAGGGGGCAATCAGGTTTGCATCCGCAGGGTCAGCGGTGGTGATGGCACTATGGGTAAGGTCTGCCTCATATTCGAAGTCCACGGTTTTGGCCCCTTCATTCCCCAGCCGCAAAAACCCGTTGGAATTGAAAACAAACTGGGTGAAATCCTGCCCGTTGAAGTGGAAGGTGAACCCAATTTCCTGCGCCGTCGAGTTAGTGGCGTCAGCGGGAATAGTAATTACCGTACCTGTGGTTCCTAAGTCGGTATAGGTGCCGGCAAAGGCAGAAAACCCCCGGCTAGAGTAATCCAGGCGTTGGGCCTGAACGGGCCCGGCGGCCAGATACAGGGCCAGGCAGCCAATGGCATAGGCAAAACGATGAACTAATGCGTACAAATGCTTCATATAGTAAAAAAGGAGTGGTAGAATCAAATAAATCAACCCGCAAAGGTGCTGGTTTATGGGCTAAGTCGGGCTATTAACTTTTAGGACGTAGCCAAGTTAGATAGGAAAATATTGAGTCCGAAGAATAAGTCGGTTCTTTCGGCGCAATTTTGTGCCTTCTATGACAAGCATTTCTGATTCTGACCGGCGCGTGCTGGTAGTCGGAGCGGGAAAGGTAGCCGCCCAATTGGTGCCCGCACTGGCCCGGGCGGGCTGGGCGGTAAGTGGCGTATGGAGCCGCACGCCAGCGCATGCGGCTGCCGTGGCAGGCACCGTATCCGGTACGCCCGTGCTCACCTCACTTGATTTTACACAGGTGCCACCCGCTACCATCTATTTGCTGGCGGTACCTGATGCGGTTGTTCCGGCAGTATTGCAGCAGGCGCGGTTTCCAGCGGGTAGCGTGGTAGCACATACTTCCGGTACGGTGCCAGTTGCAATATTCGCGGCCTATCCAGCCTTGCGTGGAGGCGTGTTCTACCCGCTGCAAACCTTCAGCCCCGGCCGCGCTATCAACTGGGAGCAGGTGCCTCTGTGCATTGAAGCCGCCGAGCCGTCTGCTGAAACGTTACTGCTAGAGCTAGCCCGCAGCCTAAGCCCACAACGTACTCAACTGGTGGCCACGCCACAGCGGCAGGCTCTGCACGTAGCGGCAGTTTTTGCCTGCAACTTCACCAACCACCTACTAGGCATCAGTCATCAGCTCATGGCAGAGGCTGGGCTGCCGCTGCAGCTGCTGGAGCCATTGGTGCGGGAAACAGTAGATAAAGCCTTGGCACATTCCCCGTTCAGCGTGCAAACCGGCCCGGCTGTGCGCAACGACCAGCCCACCTTAGCGGCGCATCAGGCAGCTTTGGCGGCACACCCTGCCTGGCAAAACCTCTATGCTCAGCTTACCATCGATATCCAGCGGCAGCAGGGACAGGAGCCGAGCATATCCGACTCCCAGCTTTGATTCGGGGGCCTGCCTGCCTACCTTTGTGCCCGCAATTTGCCACTTTACCCCCACGCCGTGAAAGCTGTTAATATCACCTTTAAATTCGAGGACGGACAGCCCGAGCAGACCCATGTGGCCGCGGAAGGAGAATCGGTACTGGATGTAGCCTTGAACAACGGAATTCAGCTGCAGCATAACTGCGGCGGGGTTTGCGGCTGCAGCACCTGCCATGTATATGTACTACAGGGCGAGGATGATCTGCCAGAAATCAGCGACAAGGAAGAAGACTTTATTGATCGGGCTGTTAACCCCCGCATCAACTCCCGTCTGGGCTGCCAGTGCGTCGTACAGGGTCACGAAGACCTGGTTATTCTAGTGCCGCCGCAGGATTTTCTGGGCCATTAATTTTCAGTTTCCTATACTGATTTGCTTCAGGCACGTTTACGCTGCTTCATCAGCAAGACCAGTGCGGACAGCTGACCACCCTCAACTGAACTAAGATGAACTATTTCGAGCCCCCCATTAAGTGGAGCGACCATGAAGATATTGCCATGGCCCTGTACGAGAAATTTGGCGACGATTTTTCCGAAGCCAAGATTTATCGAATCCGCTTTACCGATCTGCTGGACTGGGTCCTAAGCCTGCCTAACTTTGAAGGCACCCGTGAGCAGGCCACTGAAGGCCACCTGGAGCAGATTCAGGCCAAGTGGGTATATGAGTGGCGTGATAATCAAAAATAAAATGCCGGGGCCATTGGTTCTGGCGTAGCAGCCACCAACTGCTTTCCCAGCCAGGACTTCGTTATCTTTTGCCCGGATATCCTTTATTTATCCCGCTTGCATGTCAGTAGTTGTAGAAACGCCGGATTTATCGGCAGTGAAGGCCTTTATTTTTGATGTGGACGGAGTGCTGACCGATGGCACTCTGCTGGCATTGAACTCCGGTGAGCAGGCCCGTGCCTTCCACATCCGCGACGGATTTGCCATTCGGCACGCGCTGCGCAAGGGGTACCGCATTGTGGTTATTTCCGGCCGCGAGGAAGAAGGGGTGCGTCGGCGGTTGGAGTCCTTGGATGTGCAGGATATTTACCTGGGGGTCGATGATAAAATGGTCATCTTCAACAAGTACATCAACCTGCACCGCCTCGACCCCGCCCATATTGCCTACATGGGCGACGATATGCCCGATGTAGAAGTAATGCGCCGCTGCGCCATTGCCGCCTGCCCCTCCGATGCCGCCACCGATGTGCGCGAAATCTGCAATTACATAGCCCAGCTACCCGGCGGCAAAGGCGCCGTGCGCGAGCTGGTGGAAAACGTTATGAAGTGCCAACAGACCTGGTAGAGAGGGTTTTAGAGTGGATTTTTTTGATTTTCAGGGACGAAAAGCACCGGTTGTGTTTTTATAAAATCCCTCTATCTTTACAAAATCATCCATTCACACTTTCTTATTCTTTTCATGAAAACAGGAACCGTAAAATTCTATAATGAGTCGAAGGGCTACGGCTTCATTACGGAAGACGGCACGAAGGAAGACTTCTTCGTCCATGTTACCGGCCTTAACGGGGGCCAGATTCAGCAAAATGACCGCGTGGAGTTTGACACGCAGGAAGGCCGCAAAGGTGTTAATGCGGTGAATGTGAAGAAACTGTAAGGCATCTCGCCTGACAAGGTTTTTTGCTTGCGGAAAGCCTCCCCATTATGGGGAGGCTTTCCTTTTTTTGCGCCCTGCTCGCAGTGTATGGAGCTTGTCGCATCTTTGTATCTTCCCCGGAGTTGTGTTTGCCTATGGCCGCCCCGTTTCCTCCTGCCTCTGCTGCTACTGCTGCCCCTGCCGGTGCAGGGCTGCGCGAGCTATGGCGGTTGGTGCGCCTGCCCAATCTGCTGCTCATTATGCTATGTATGGTGCTAGTGCGCGTAGGTCTGCTACAGCCGCATCTGCCCATTCTACAACGCCTGGATGTGCCTTTTGCCCTGCTGGTGCTGGCAACAGTATGCGTGGCGGCGGCCGGCTACATCATCAATGATTACTATGATGTTAAGATAGATGCCATCAACCGGCCGGAACGGTTGGTGGTAGGGCGTGCCATCAATAGGCGCCACGCCATGCTCACGCATCTCATTCTGTCTGGGCTGGGTGTGTTGATCAGCGGTGCCTTGTCACCGTTGCTGGGGTTGGTGCATATGGGCTCGGCGCTACTGCTGTGGGGCTATTCGGTGCGGTTTAAACGGGTGGCTTTGGTCGGTAATCTGAGCATTGCGGCCCTCACGGCCGCCTCCGTGCTGCTACCAGAGCTGCAGCTGCGTACAGGTACCCAGCCGATATGGGTATATGCGCTGGCGGCCTTTCTGCTCTCCGTGGTGCGCGAAATCATCAAGGATATAGAAGACATGCGCGGCGATGCGCAGCACGACTGCCGTACACTGCCTATTGTGGCGGGTGTGGCCAAATCCAAGTGGATAGCCGGCTTTTTCCTGCTGAATCTGGCCGTACTCCTAGCCGGCGCCATCTGGCAGAGCCTGCATACGGGCCGCTGGGCTCTGGGTGCTTGGCTTGGCGGGCTGGTACTGCTGCCACTACTGCTATTTTCCTGGCAACTGGCCCGCGCCGACCGCAAAAGTCACTTTGCGCGGCTTAGTCTCTGGTGCAAGCTCCTCATGCTGGCAGGCGTACTTTCTATGCTGCTGGTATAGAACAGTTCAACAGTAAAGCTTGGCACAGGCTGGCTACTGGCTATAAGAGTGGAGGGGACGGGAGCAATTACTTCTGCGCCTGAACTATATAATGCCAGTTGGCATACAGAATAAATGGGCTTTATCCTGCTGTTGATGAAGTGCTTCAAAAGACCCTGGGCAACGAAAGTAAGCGGTAGGAGGTCTGGGTTAAACCTGTACATTTAGGAACCCTCCCTCTTCCAACCACGCCCGCCGTATGCCTGCGTTTCGTTTTGGGGCCGCGTTGCTGCTGAGTCTGCTTACGCTGTCCGTCGCTGCCCAGTCGCCCACCGATTCGGTAGCTCATTCCAGCCCGCTTAAAAAGCCGCGTCGCGTTAAAATAGCGGTGCTGCCCATTGTATTTTCGCAGCCTGAAACGGGCGTGGCCTACGGCGCTGCGGTGCTTCCCGTGTGGCGCTTTGGGCCCGATACCACCACCCGTAGCTCTAATGCCCGGGTGCTGGCCTATCGTACCCAGCGCAAGCAGTCCAGCGCCAGCCTCACACACTCCATCTTTACGCCCGGAGAAAGGTGGTTTGTTGGCGGTGAGGCGCAGTACTTCAACTTCCCGATTTACTATTACGGCGTAGGCAACGACACCCGAAAAAGTGAAAAAAGCGACATTTCGTACGAGGTATTTATTCTGAATCAGCGGGTACTGAAGCGTCTGCGGCCAGGCCTGTTTGTGGGCGGGCTGTACCGGCTGACCAATATGTACCATGTGCGGATTGATGATGCCTTCACCGACGACGGCACCCGCCCCAACTGGCTACTGGAGCGCGACGCCCGGGAGCGGCAGGCTACGCTTACCTCGGGCTTGGGCCCCGCCCTGCTCTATGATACCCGCGACAACATCCTGAGCGCCCACCGGGGCCGCTTCCTGGATGCCAGCGTGCTCTTCGTAAGCAAGGCATTAGGCAGCGACTATCAGTTTACAAGAATGCAGTTTGATGCCCGCCAGTATTGGGTGCTGGGGCCGGCAGAAGCAGAACAAACGGTGCTGGCCGGGCAGGTTCAGGGTATATTTCATTCTGGTACCGTGCCATTCCGGGAGCTGGCCAATCTAGGTGGCGAGCGAATGATGCGCGGCATTTACGAAGGCCGCTTCCGGGACCGGCAACTTATAGCAGCCCAGGCAGAGGTGCGGCAGCAACTGTTCTGGCGGCTGCGGGGTGTGTTGTTTGGCGGGGTGGGGCAAGTGCAACCTCAGGTTTCCGATTTCCGCCCCGGCCAGTTTAACGTAGCCGGCGGCGCCGGTCTGCGAATCGACGTCAACCGCAAAGACCGGCTAAGTATCCGCATCGATTATGGCGTTGGGTCGGGCGAATCCAGCGGCCTGTATTTCGCCTTTAATGAGGCTTTTTAAGAAGATTTCTCCCTTCGGCACATTTAAAAACAGGGAATAAGCTGATGGAATGACCTGCCGAATGGAAAGTAGGTTGGCTTCTGGGCCCGCCTTTGTGAAGGATGCTGAATTATTAAATAGACACAGGTAACAATTCGGTAGCATAGCGGCTTGCCCCGCTAAGCTTGGGCTGCCTACCTTCGTGCCGTCGTTCAGCCCAACCTTTTCTTGTTATGATGCAGCCCATTCGCTCCGCCCTGGTTTCCGTGTATTACAAAGACCGGCTGGAGCCGCTGATTGAGGTCCTCCGTCAGCATGGCGTGCAGCTGTACTCCACGGGCGGCACCCAGAAGTTCATTGAAGACCTGGGCGCCCCGGTTACTGCCGTGGAAAGCCTGACGGGCTTCCCCGAAGTGTTTGGAGGCCGCGTAAAAACCCTGCACCCCAAAGTATTCGGCGGTATTCTGCAGCGCCGCCACGAAGCCAGTGACCGGCAGGAAGCCGAGCAGCACCAGATTCCACCCATCGACCTGGTGATTGTGGACCTGTACCCCTTCGAGGAAACCGTAGCCTCCGGCGCGCCGGAGCAGGATGTGATTGAGAAAATTGACATCGGCGGCATCTCCCTGCTACGCGCTGCCGCCAAGAATTTCCGTGACGTGCTGGTAGTCAGCAGCCGTGACCAGTACGCTGCGGTGACTGAGCTGCTGCGCGAAAAGAACGGCGCTACCGAGTTGGCCGACCGGAAGCAGTACGCGGCGGCTGCTTTTGAAGCCACCTCACACTACGACACTGAAATATTCCGCTACATGAGCCGCGGCACCGCGCTGGAAGGCACCGTTCTGAAAGTAAGCCAGAAGCCCGCCACTGCCCTGCGCTACGGCGAGAACCCCCACCAGGCCGGCACGTTCTACGGCGACCTGAATGCCCTTTTCGACCAGCTTCACGGCAAGCAGCTCAGCTACAATAACCTGGTAGATGTGGATGCGGCCGTGCTGCTCATGCAAGAGTTTGAGGCCGATGGCCCCGCCGCCTGCGCCATTCTCAAGCACACCAATGCCTGCGGCGTGGCCCAGGCGGAAACCCTGCAGCAGGCCTACCTCAACGCCCTGGCCTGCGACCCGGTATCCGCCTTCGGTGGGGTGATTATCGTGAACAAGCCCGTGGACGCAGCCACTGCGGAAGAGCTGAACAAGCTGTTCTTTGAAGTGCTGATTGCGCCCGAGTTTGCGGCTGAGTCGCTACCTATTCTGCAAAGCAAGAAAAACCGCATTTTGCTGCGTCAGAAGCCGGTGCAGTTCCCCGCCAAGCAAGTAAAAACCCTGCTGAACGGCATGATTGAGCAGGACTTCGACCGCCAGACGGAAACCGCCAAGGATTTCCGCACCGTCACCAAATCGGCCCCCACGGCCGAGGAAACGGCGGCGCTGGAGTTTGCCCTGAAAGTGTGCAAGCATACCAAGAGCAACACCATTGTGCTGGCCCGTCCCGGCCAGTTGCTGGCTTCCGGCGTTGGTCAGACCTCCCGCGTGGATGCCCTGCGCCAGGCCATTGAAAAAGCCCGCTCCTTCGGCTTCGATCTGCACGGGGCCGTTATGGCTTCCGATGCATTTTTCCCCTTCCCCGACTGCGTGGAAATTGCCGGCGAGGCCGGCATCCGGGCGGTAGTACAGCCCGGCGGCTCCATCAAAGACCAGGACAGCATCAATGCCTGCGACCAGCTGGGCATGGCCATGGTGCTGACGGGCGTGCGCCACTTCAAGCATTAACAGAAAATAATTTCTTACCCTGATTTGTAAGAGAAACTACTCAATAAAAAAGCCCTGGGTGCCCGTGCTGGCACCGGGGCTTTTTCACTTTACGAAGCTTTGGGTGTTACTCAGCCTAGATTGCTGCGTTTCCCTCACAATGCCAAAGTACTATAAGTCGTTCTTCCCTGAAATCTGTTTACTTTTGCACCTCTTTTAACGGACGCAACCCGCCCGTTTTCATTCATTTGCCGCTACTCAATGGGTTTCTTCAATTTCCTGACCAGTGACATTGCCATCGACCTGGGAACGGCCAACACCCTCATCATTCACAACGATAAAATCGTGGTGGATGAGCCGAGCATCATTGCTAAAGACCGCACCACCAATAAAGTCATTGCGGTAGGCCGTCAGGCCCAGCAAATGCACGAGAAAACCCACGATAACATCAAAACCATTCGCCCGCTGAAGGACGGCGTAATTGCCGACTTCCACGCCGCCGAGGAGATGATTAAGGGGATGATTAAGATGATTGATACCCGGAACCGGCTGTTTCAACCGTCGCACCGGATGGTTATCTGCATTCCCTCGGGCATTACGGAAGTAGAAAAGCGCGCCGTACGTGACTCCGCTGAGCATGCCGGCGCTAAGGAAGTCTGGATGATTCAGGAGCCCATGGCCGCCGCCATTGGCATTGGTATCGACGTGGAGCAGCCCATCGGCTCCATGATTATTGACATAGGAGGGGGCACCACCGAAATTGCGGTTATTGCCCTGTCCGGTATTGTCTGCGACCAGTCCATTAAAACCGCCGGCGACGTCTTCAACCAGGATATTCTGGACTACATGCGCCGCCAGCACAACCTGCTGATTGGTGAACGTTCGGCCGAGCGTATCAAGATTGAAGTAGGCGCTGCCCTGACGGAGCTGGACGAAACGCCCCCGGACTTCGAAGTACGTGGCCGCGACCTGATGACCGGTATCCCGAAGGTTATCAAAGTAACCTCCTCAGAAATTGCCATTGCCCTGGATAAGTCGGTGGCCAAGATTGAAGAGGCAGTATTGAAGGCGCTGGAAATCTCCCCGCCCGAACTGTCGGCGGATATCTACGAAAACGGCATTCACCTCACCGGTGGTGGCGCTTTGCTGCGCGGCCTGGACAAGCGCCTGGCTGCCAAAACCAAGCTGCCCATTCACATTGCCGAAGACCCCTTGCGCGCCGTAGTGCGTGGTACGGGAGCTGCCATTAAGGATATTCAGGCCTTCCGCAGCGTGCTGCTTACCTAATTCTGAGTGTTGAATGATGAGTTCTGAATTGACTGTTTATGTAGTCAGAGGCTAGGGCCAGATCTGATGACTGGTCAATTCAGAACTCACTTTTTCTACTTCAGAAGTACCCCATGAGAAATCTTTTCACCTTCCTTTTCCGCTATCGGGGGGCGCTGGTATTTGTGCTGCTGGAGGTGATAAGCGTGTTTCTGCTGCTGCGCAATAGCTCATATCAGCGGGCGGCCTTCTTCAACTCGGCCAATGAGTATACCGGCCAGATGCTGGCCCTGCGCACGCAGGTGTATGACTATTTCCGGCTGGTAGATGTAAACCGCACGCTGGTAGCCGAAAATGCGGCCCTGCGGCAGCAGCTGTTTCCCACTACTTTATCGCGCCGCGAAGCTCCCGTACTGCCCGTCAGGCAGGACAGCATCACGCAGGCTCGTTTGCAGGCCAAAGGCAAGCCGGACTCGCTGCTTTTGGGCATGCGTAACCTGCCGGCCGCCGACCCCGAGTACCCGCTTACGCCAGCCCGTGTGATCAGTAACACCCTGCAGCGCGTGGATAACTACCTGACCCTGAACGTGGGCAACCGGGAAGGCATCAAGCCGGGTATGGGTGTCATTGCGGCTTCGGGCGTGGTAGGCCGCGTGAAAGTGGTCAGTGAGCATTATGCTACTGTTACCTCTCTGCTGCATTCCAAAACCACTATTTCGGCCAAAATTCTGCGCGACGGCACCTTTGGCAGTATTAAGTGGCTGGGCGACGACCCCAAGCACGCGCTGCTGGACTACATTCCACGCCAAAATAAGCTGGTGCGGGGTGATACGGTGGTTACCTCCGGTTATAACGCCGTATTCCCGGAAGGCGTGATGATTGGGACGATTGATGGTTTCCGGAAAGAGCCGGACAAAAACTTCTGGACGGTGCAGGTGCGCCTGGCTACCGATTTCTCAAACCTGACCTACGTGTACGTAGTGGGTAGCCGCTCGCAGGCCGAGCGCGACACGCTCACGGTACACTCGGGCATAAAGCCGGAAGGAGCTACGCGCTAATGCAAGGAGCCATTGGGACCATTATAATTCAGCTGCTGCGGTTTGCGCTGTACTTGGCGCTGCAGGTTTTTGTGGTCAGCCGGCTGGCGCCCGACGGCCTGTTTGGGCTGGGCTGGTGCTTTTTGTACCTGGGCTTTCTGTTGTTTCTGCCCATTAACACCCCCATTGTACTGCAACTGGTGCTGGGCTTTATCATGGGTATTTCGCTGGATATTTTCTTTGATACCGGCGGCGTGCATGCGGTGGCATCCGTGCTGGTAGCCTACCTGCGGCCCTGGGTGCTGCGCCTGCTCACCCCCCGCGACGGCTACGATGCCGCTGACTCGGTAAATATTCACCGCATGGGGTGGCAATGGTTTGTGGTCTACACGGTTTTGTTGCTGGGTATCCACCATGCCGCCTTTTTCTTTGTGGAGCTGGGTGGCCTGCGCTCAATCGGGCTGACGTTGGGCAAGATTATCGTGAGTACCCTGTTTACGGGAATTGTGCTACTCATTATCCAGCTGGTTTTCTTCTCTACGCGGCGCAGCAGCCGGTAAATAAGCCAGCTTTATTAGTGGTGTGAGTTCCTGGAACTGAGGGGGGGGTATTGTCCGTTATGTGGGCGAAAAGTTTGGTTGGTTGTGTTGTTTGCTCTGTTTTCGCCTGCTGGTAGTTTAAGGATTACTCTCTGCTAAGCGGCCACCACTTACCTTTGTGAATCTGGCCATTAGGCCGTTGCTGCGTACTATTAGTTTTCTCTGTTTTGCAATATCTCGAAGGCCGCAAATACGTGGTTCTGGCCATCTTCCTGGCCGTGGCATTGGTATTTGGTACCCGCCTTTTCTACATTCAGGTACTCGACGGTAGCTACAAGCTGGCCGCCGACCGGAATACGTTGCAGCGCATCGTACAAACCCCTTATCGGGGGCTGATTTACGACCGCAACGGCAAAATACTGGTGCAGAACACGCCGGTGTACGACCTGATGGTGGTGCCGCGCGAAGTAAAAACCCTGGATACGGCCCGCTTTTGCCAGTTGCTGCAACTGCCCATAGAGGAGTTGCGGGAAGCGCTGTTGGCTGCCAAAATCTACTCCCGCGTGAAGGCCTCGCCGCTGGTGCAGAACCTGAGCACGCCCGAACTAGCTGCCATCCAGGATAACCTGATGGATTTTCCGGGTTTCAGCATCAAAGCCCGCATGGCTCGTTCCTATCAGGATACGCTACTGGCCCACGCGCTGGGCTACGTAGGGCCCGTAACGCCGGCTCACCTGGAAAAACCTAAATACGCCAAGTATCTGCCCGGCGACAACCTGGGCATTAGTGGGCTGGAGTCCTTCTACGAGAATGAGCTGATGGGGCACCGCGGCGTGCAGTACCGCATGGTAAACGTGCGTGGCATTGAGAAAGGATCTTTCCGGGATGGTGAGTTTGATACCCTCTCCGTAGCCGGGCAGGATTTGCACACCAGCATCGACCTGGAGCTGCAGCGCTACGGCGAGCAGCTGATGCAAGGGAAGCGTGGCTCCGTGGTAGCCCTTGATCCTAAAACCGGGGAGATTCTGGCCTTTGTCTCGGCGCCATTCTATAATCCCACTCAGCTCACGGGCAAAGGCCTGGGCAACCGCTACATGGATTTGTTGCGCAACCAGGAGCGACCTTTGTTTAACCGCCCCCTGATGGCGACCTATCCCCCTGGCTCGGTGTTTAAGCTGGTAAACGAGTTGATTGCCCTGCAGGAAGGGGTGGTAACGCCCTCTACCGGCTTTCCCTGCAACTGGAAATTGGTGCGTTGCACCCACCGTCACGAGAATCCCAGCAACCTGAGCATTGCCATTAAAAACAGCTGTAACCCCTATTTCTATCAGGTAATGCGGGCTACCGTGATGCGCGGCCGCTCCAGTAAGAAAAACCAGGACGCAGCCCTGGGGCTGGCCGACTGGCGGCAGAACGTGGTAAGCTTTGGCCTGGCCCAGCACTTGGGCGTGGATTTGCCGGGCGAACGGATGGGCCTGATTCCATCCCCAACTTTTTACGACAAGCGCTACGGCAAAAACCACTGGAATTTCCGCACGATATATTCGCTGGCCATTGGGCAGGGCGAAATCGGAATTACGGGCCTGCAAATGGCCAATATCCTGGCCACTATTGCTAACCGAGGCTACTACTACCCACCGCACTTTGTGCGGGGAATTGGGAAAGGCGGGCCGCGGCCGGAGTATCAGGTGAAGCACGTGACTACCGTAGACCCCCAATATTTTGAGGCCCTCATTCCCGGCATGCAGGCCGTGGTAGATGGGGGTCGGGGTGCTACCGGCAGCTTTGCCAGCCTGGCCAGCCTGGGTATTTCCGTGGCCGGTAAAACGGGTACGGTGCAAAACCCCCACGGTGAAGACCACGCCACGTTTGCGGCTTTTGCCCCGGCCGAAGACCCCAAAATTGCCATTGCCGTGTTTATCGAAAACGCCGGTTTTGGTGGGGTATCTGCCGCCCCGCTGGCCTCGCTCATGATGGAGAAATACCTGCGCGGCAGCGTGTCTCCCGGTCGTAAGCGGTGGGAGTACTGGGTAATGAACGGCAAATTCATCAGCAAAAAGAAACACTAAGCCTTCGGCCGCTGCGGCCTTTTCTCTCTTCAGCTTTCATTCCACTATGCCCGCACCAGCGCGCTATTCTCGCAGTATAGATTGGGTTACCGTGGGGCTGTATGCCTTCATGGTGCTGCTAGGCTGGCTGAACGTGTACGCGGCCAGTTACTCGCCGGAGGCCCCCGGCTCCCTGTTCAGCTTCGACTTTAACTACGGCAAGCAGTTGGTCTGGATTGGCACCGCCGTGGTGTTGATTGTTATTCTGCTGGTCATTGATTACAAAGCCTACGATACACTGGCCTACGTGCTGTATGGCGGCATGATTGTGCTGCTGCTGCTCACACTGTTCATTGCCCGGCCCATTGCCGGTTCCCGCTCCTGGCTGGAGCTAGGGCCTGTGCGCCTGCAGCCGGCAGAGTTTGCCAAGTTCACTACCGCCCTGGCCGTGTCGCGCTACATGGCCAGCATTAACCTGCGCCACCAGAACTGGCGCGACCAACTGGTGCTGGCTGGTATGACGCTGCTGCCCGTTGCCCTTATCATTGCCTCCAACGAAACCGGGCAGGCCCTGGTGTACGCGGCCCTGCTGCTGGCGTATTTCCGGGAGGGCATGTCGCCGTTGATTCTGATTATCCTGGCCTCAGCCGGTATCATTCTGATTCTGGCACTGCTGGTGCCCACTTTCTGGCTGCTGGGCGCTTTCACCCTGATTCTGGTCCTGGTGTTCGTGTTTAACACGCGCATTTTCCGGCACCATCTGCCCGTAGCACTCAGTGTGTGGGCCATTGTAATTGGAATGGTGTTCGGGGTTAATTATTTCTTCAACAGCGTGCTGCATGACTACCAGCGCAAGCGCATTGAAGTACTGCTGAACCCGTCTGCTGACCCTTTAGGTGTGGGCTGGAACGTCACGCAGTCTAAAATTGCCATTGGCTCCGGCGGCTTCACCGGCAAAGGCTTCCTGCAAGGCACGCAAACCAAGTTTGATTTTGTGCCTGAGCAAAGCACCGACTTTATTTTCTGCACGGTAGGCGAGGAGTGGGGCTGGCTAGGCACCATCACCGTTATCATTCTTTTTGTAGCCCTCCTCTCCCGCATTTTGTATGTGGCTGAGCGGCAGAAATCAGTGTTTGGGCGCACCTATGGCTATTGCGTCGCCAGCATTATTTTCTTCCACTTCTGCATCAACATCGGCATGACCATTGGCCTGGCGCCGGTGGTCGGTATCCCGCTGCCGTTTTTCAGCTATGGCGGCTCATCGTTGTGGTCGTTTACTATTCTGCTGTTTATTCTGCTGGCTATTGATGCCTACCGCAAGCAGGATTTGAACCGCTAAAAAAAGCCCTGCTACGCGGGGCGCAGCAGGGCAGAAGTTCACTTATCTAGCAGGTAGGGCTACTCAAACTTTCGGTCAATCAGGCGCAGGAGCTTATTCACGTGCTCTTCTTTGCGCACCCAGCCATATTGCTTGGCTAGGTCTTCCTGTACGTAGCGACGCGCCGAAGCCGCGTCGCTCATTGCATCCAGCTTCTGAATGGCCGCATGATATTCCATGTTCTCGCCATTGAACAGCTCATTGATAAAGCCAAAGCGCTGGTTAATGGAAATAGCCTCCCGCAACGACTCTACTTTGGGGGCTTTCTCAGCCAGCGTAGCAGCTGTGCGCTCGGTACGCAGTGTTTCGGCCAGTGGGGGCGAGGTGCGCTCGGTTTTTAGCTTTTCATAAAGCGGTTTTTCCGCTGCGGTTGCCGGTGCTTCAGCAGCTAACGGGCTGCTTACGGGGGCAGCCTGTTGCACTACCGGCTCTGGTTCAGGGGTAGGGGTCAGGGGCGCAACAGGTGCTGTGGTTGCCTGAACTACAGGTGAGGGCTGTGGGGCTGCGGGCGGCGTCAGCGGCGCGGCGGCGACTATTAGTGGCGTAGCTTCCTCTTCTCGCAGGTCTATTTCCGAAAGAGGAAGCAAAGCGCTTAGCTCATTCACCACAGTTTCCAGCGGGTGCAGGGTTTGGTAGTTGGCCTCCTGATACTGCCGGAACTGTTTTAGCAGTTCCTCCCGCGGCAGGGCAGTAGTAGTGGGCAAGCTTTCCAGAAAACCCTGAAACAGGGGCTTCTCTACATCTATATAGCGCACCCCTTCCAGGAGTTGTTCCTTGGCAGCAGTTGCGCGGCCATGCAGCAGTTTTTCATCAAAACCCACTGTCGGCTCCGCCGCTACCCGTAAAGTATCCGTCACGGCCCGGGCCAGCAGTGGCTCAAACACCTCCCGACCCAGGCGAATACGGCGGGAAAGCACGTTCATGAACTGGGTAAGTGCCTGCCGCACCTCTGTATCTTCAAAATCAAAGTAGGGGCTACGCAGAGCTGCCATTTCCTCAGTCCATTTGGCCAGCAGCTGCTGCACCACAAACAGGTTTACCTGCCGTACCGGCGTAAACCGCAGCACGGCTGGCCCATCAAGCGTGGCCCCCGGCTGGGGACCAAAATGTCGTTCACAGAGCAGGGTGGCCAAGCGGCGGCCGTACTCTTCGAGTTTGGGTTGGCTATATTTGTCCTTCATCGCAAGCCTTGTTCAGGCGGGAAAGTTAGAGAAAGATGCCCACACTGACGGTGCAAAATATGCCCGGTGCCACGCTGGAGGTGCCAGCCGGAGCCACTTTGCTGGCCGCCTTGCAGGCGGCGGGGCACGATTGGATGCACGCCTGTGGGGCAAAAGGCCGATGTACTACCTGCCGCATTATTGTGCAGGAAGGGGCTGAGCTCCTAACGCCGCCAACCGATGCGGAGTTGCGCTACCGTGCCGCCGGCCGCCTGCTTGCCACCGAACGCCTCACCTGCCAGACGCGCCTGCCCGCTGGCCAGGTAACCGGCCATGTGCCCCAGGCTACCAAGCTGCCGCATATTCAATACACCAAGTAGTGGTATCATAGCGCACAGGGCTGGCTGCGCACTACTCCCTAACGCCTGATACAAAGCAGCGCTTTGCGGTATTTCTTATAGCTTGATTGTCTTATCATAAGCTGCCTGCGGCTGGTCCAGGATTTGAGCTTAGCCGCTGAAAGCCGTACTTTAGAGTTCTGAGAACTGTCAGGCATCTGACTACTGACCACCGAAAACTGATTACTCCGTGTTTATAGAACCCCGTGTCGGCAATGCCCGTGAAACGCCCCGCCGGGGCTGGATTGAAGTCGTGTGCGGCTCGATGTTTTCGGGAAAAACAGAGGAGCTGATCCGGCGCCTGAACCGTGCCCGGATTGCCCGTCAGCACGTTGAAATCTTTAAACCTGCTCTCGATACCCGCTACCACGAGTTGGATGTCGTATCGCACAATGCCAACAGCATCCGCTCTACGCCCGTGCAGCTGCCGGAGGAAATGCTGCTGCTGGCCAGCGGCTGCGACGTGGTGGGTATCGATGAGGCCCAGTTCTTTGATGCTTCCGTGGTAGATGTCTGCATACAGCTGGCCAACCACGGCAAGCGTGTAATTGTGGCTGGCCTCGATATGGACTATATGGGCAAGCCCTTCGGGCCTATGCCTGCGCTGATGGCCGTGGCTGAATACGTAACCAAGGTACACGCTGTGTGCGTGCGCTGCGGCGAAATTGCCAGCTACTCTTTTCGTATTGCCGCTTCCGAAGACAAAATTCTGCTGGGCGAAACCGACTCTTACGAAGCCCGCTGCCGCCACTGCTTTCTGGAGGGTTTGAAGGATAAGTCGGAAGAAGCGGAGGCAAGCGGGGCCACGGTCAAGCACCAATAGCCAGCCTTTCACGTTCTTCTGGTTCCCCTCACGCTTGCTGCTTTTGCTGATGCTGCACTTTGTACACTGCCTGCGGTGGTTTTTTGCCGGCCTGCTTGCTGGCCTTCTGCTGGTAGCTGGCACCGCGTGGGGGCAGGGCGCTGTGGGCTTTGGCGACTGGCAGCTGCATTTGCCCACTAACCGGGCCGGCGCCCTGGCCGATGCCGGCTCCCGGGTATACGTAGCCACCGATGATGCTTTCGTACTGTTTGATAAGGAGCTGAAGACCATCCGGTTGCTTTCTCGTCGCGACGGACTACACGATGTAGGCGTGCGTACTGTGGCCTATGATTCCCTGACGCAGTCCGTGCTGGTCGTGTACCGGAATGCAAATCTGGACGTGTTGCGGCCCGATGGCTCCATCCATAACCTCTCTGACATTCTGCGTAAGCAGCTCACCGGGGAGAAAATTATTTACAGCATCTATTTCCATGCCCGACGAGCGTATTTGTCGGGCAGTTTTGGGTTAGTGGTAGTCGATATGAATCGGCTGGAAGTGCGCGACACCTACACCAATATTGGGCCGGGTGGTGAGGCTGTGCGCGTGTTTGCCACCACTATTCTGCACGATTCGCTGTACGCGGCTACCTCCCAGGGTTTGCTACGTGGCCGCCTCACCGATAATCTGGTAGACTATCATAGCTGGCGCACCGATACCGGCGGCTCGGGTCGTTCCGGTGAGCCGTACCGCACGCTGGCTACCCAGGAGGAAAAGGTGTATGCGGGCGTAAACGGCGTAGGGCTGTACCGCTTCACCGGCAAGGAGTGGGTTCCGCTGGCCGCGCTGGCCGCAAATCAATATAGGCAGCTGACTCCTTCAGCCGCTGGCCTGCTGGTAGCCCTGGAGCGGAACGTAGCCGTGCTGGGCCGCGACGGGCAAGCCCATATTTATTCGCCGGACCTGATTCAGAACCCGCGTGCCGTTACGCGCGCCCGCAACGGGGAGCTATATATTGCGGATGATGGCAATGGTCTGGTCGCCGTTACGCCCGATGGCCAGCAAGCTACCCGCTTCGTGACCAATGCTCCGGAAACGGCCCGGGCATTCAGTATCCTGACGGAGCCCAATGGCCGCGTAACGGTTTTTACCGGCGGCTATGGCGACCGGTATCTGCAGGCAGAGCTCTATGATGGCTTTTACGAGTATGCGAATGGGCACTGGCAGAATACGACACCCAGAACCCTGCCGGACCTCTCCCTGTATCCTCAGCCCAAAGACCTGACGCGCGGCGTGCGTACCCCCGATGGCACACTGTATATCGGGAGCTATGGTAACGGGCTGCTGGAGTGGCAGGGGCCGGGCAAATTCCGGCTGTTTAACCCCGTCAGCAATCAGCCTAACCCCTTGTTGAGCGTTATTGCTGACCCCAAGTTTACTCGTATCAATGATGTGGCTCTGGATGCTGAAGGCAATGTGTGGGTAGTAAACCGGCACGAGGCACCCAATACCTCCGGCCTGTTCCTGTACCAGCCTGCCACCAAGCAATGGACCACGGTGCCGTATTTTTCCGGCGCCGAAAATCTGGACCGGATTACTATCGACGATAATGGCTACGCCTGGATTACCGAGGCCCGCAAAAATGGCCGGGGCCTGGTAGTATATGACCGGAAAACCCAGTCGCATCGGCTGTTTACCAAAGAAGATGGTGGCCTGCCGGCCCTGGAGCTGTACGATGTAGAAAAGGACCGCGCCGGCGATATATGGGTAGCTACTATTGCCGGAGTAGCCGTGTACAACGACCCCAGTCAGGTGTTTCTGGCGGGTAGCCCGGGGCTGCGGGCGCCTATTGTGCGCCGTGGCGCGGGCAGTGGCTTTCCCTTGCTCTTTACAGAGGTGGTAAAAGCCATTGCCGTAGATGGCGGCAACCGCAAATGGTTTGGTACCGATAACGGCCTCTGGCTCTTTAACGCCGACGGCGACGAGGCACTCCAGCACTTTACCACCGCCAATAGTCCGCTACCCTCCAACCGCATTGTAGATGTGGCTGTGAACGATAAAACCGGGGACGTTTTTGTGGCCACGGAAGCCGGTCTGGTTAGCTACCGCGGCTCTGCTACCGTAACGGAAGGGGCACCCAGCTGCGCTAAGGTTTTCCCCAACCCGGTGCGCCGTAATTTCACGGGGCAGGTGGGCATTTCCGGTCTGGCCAATAATGCGGTGGTCAAGATTACTGACGTAGCTGGCCAGCTCGTGTACCAAACGCGCGCCAGCGGCGGCACCGTGGTCTGGAACCTGCAGGACTATAACGGTCGCCGGGTCCAGTCAGGAGTCTATCTGGTACTAAGCTCCGATGCAGATGGCCAGAATGGCTGCATCAGCAAAGTAGCGGTAGTGGAGAAGTAATATCAGAAATAAGGCGGACGAGCTGAATGCGTAGGGCCGGTGTTTTGTTATAGTATACCCAGCCGGGAAACACCTGAAGCGGGTAATTTCGCCGCTTATTTATATTCCTCTGTCTTTCAAGCTGCTATATGCTCATTAAAACCCGCGGTATTGTTCTAGGCTATATCCGCTACCGCGAAACGTCCATTATTGCCCGCGTCTATACCGAGCGACTGGGCCTGCAGACGTATGTGGTAAATGGGGTCCGCAAAGCCAAGCCGCCCGGGCGCATTGCACTGTTTCAGCCCTTTACACTGCTGGATCTGGTGGCGTATACCTCCCGGCAGGGCGGCATCACCCGGTTATCGGAGTTTCGGTGCGCGGAGTCATTTTCGTCTATTCCCTATGATGTGCGCAAGAGCAGTGTAGTGCTGTTTCTCTCGGAAGTAGTGAGCCGCACAGTGCTGGAAGAAGAGGAAAACGTGCCCCTATTCACTTTCCTGCACGATTCTATTCTGGCTTTTGATCAGCAGAAGGAAGGATTTGAGAATTTTGCTTTGGCGTTTCTGCTGCGCCTGGCCTCTTACTTAGGTTTTGGCGCCGAGTCAGGCCAGGAAATCACCTCCCAGGTGGCCTTTGCCGGCGCCGCGCCCACTACTGCCGCCGATTCCGGCCCCACCGTGCTACGCTTTCAGGAGTTCGACCAGTATTTTGATGAGTTGCTGCGCGACCCGGGCCATGCCACCGTGCCCAATGGCCGCGTACGCCGGGAACTGCTGCTGGTGCTCATTCGCTACTATCAGCTTCATATAGAAAAGCTTGGTGAAATACGTTCCTTAGCGGTCCTGTCTGAAGTGCTGGCAGAGTAATAGCTGTAAAAGAAAAAGCCCCGCCCATTATAATGGGCGGGGCTTTTTCTTTTACAATTAATAAAAATTGTTATCTGCCAACTTACTTCACCTTCACTACCTGCAGCTCAAAGCCGAGGTCGGTGTTAGGCGGAATTAAGTAGCGCTGCTGCTCATCGTCGGGCATCATAACGCCTTTTCTGCCGTAGGCCAGTTGGGCCGGAATGTACACCCAGGCCCTGGAGCCTTCCGGTAGCAAAGCCAGTACTTCTTCCCAACCAGCAATTACCTCTTTCCTGCCCAGCCGCAGGCGAACCGGCCGCCCTTCGGCCGCCGAGGATTCAAACATGCGCCCATTGGGCAAAAAGCCCGTGTAGTGCACGTATACTACCTGCCCTGAACGGGGAATAGCGCCTGCCCCACGCTCATGCACTACGTAGCGCACACCGCTGGCCAGCTTCACAGTATCAGCGGCGGCACCCGGTATCTGGGCCGGGCATAAATGAGCAAGCAGCAAGAGCAGCGTCAGAATAGCCATTCTTCCTGTAATCCGGCAGATCTGCATGGACTAGTTTTGGCCGAGTAACTGCATATCAAACACCAGCGGCGAGTCTGCTGGAATGTTGCCGCGGGCCGAAGCACCATAAGCTAGATATGAGGGAATCAGAATAAGCTTGTGGTCGCCTGTCTGATCCTGGGTACTGCCGGCTGCCTTCATCAGCAGCACGGCTTCTTCCCAACCTGGAATAACGGACCCAGCGCCTACTAAAAAGCTAAAGCACCCGCACACGGAGCCGTTATCAATGGAACTATCAAACTTGACACCATTCAGGAGTTTGCCAATGTACTTTACCTGCAGGGTTTTGCCCTTCGCTACCGCAGGTCCATTACCGGCTTCCAGCGTCACAATAGAAATACCCGACTCCGTAGTTTGCACCTGCGAGCCGGCGTAGTTATTGGCCGTGAGCCATTCCTGAATAGCCGCCAGGTCTTTCACCTTCTGCTCTGCCTCATGCTGCTTGGCGGCTTTGATATAATCGGGCTCAGAGCTGCAGCTGGAAAGCACTGGCGCAGCAAATGCCAGGAGTACTGCCAGGGTGCGGAGAAGGAAGGAGCGTTTCAAGGAAAAGGAGCGTACCATAATGTGGGAAAAAAGCCGCGCCGCTATTCTGCGGCGCGGATATGAATTTCTACTAACCTCAGCGGCTAATTACCGGCCCATAGCAGGACCGCCCTGCGGTGCCGCCGGAGCATTCTGAATGTCCACCAGCTCCACATCGAAGCGCAGCGGAGCATCAGCCGGAATGTCGGAACCAGCGCCGCGCTGCCCGTAGGCCAACGACGAAGGAATGAGCAGGGTGCCTTTGGTGCCTTTGCTGAGCAGGGCAATGCCCTTATCCCAACCCGGAATTACCTGGCCCACGCCCAGTGGGAACTGAATTGGCTTGCCGCCGTTGCTCTTAGCCGAAGAGTCGAACTCTTTGCCATCAAGCAGGGTGCCTTTGTATTGTACCGATACCACCTGACCGGTTTTAGGCTTGGCGCCTGTGCCAGCGGTGTTCACGATGTAGTAAATCCCGGAAGGGTCTTTCTGCGCCTTCAGGTTGTTTTTCTTGATGTAGTCCTGCAGCACTACGTCGTCCTTCTTGAGCTGCTGCTCAGCGTAGGCCATCATTTTCTGCTGCTGCTCGGCCATCATTTTCTGCTGTTCCACCACGGCCTCGTCGCGCGACATTAGCTTAACGGCTTTGGCGTACACAGTCATTGTATTACCAGCCTTCTTCATGAAGGGAGGAACGGGCGTCTTGAAGGAGCGCTCGAAAATGGTATCCAGGTTAAAGCGGAATACGCCGCTGTCGCCGGGCTGTAGCATGGAAATAGCTTCTTCCAGGCCGCCTTTGGTGGTAACGTCCTGCAGCGGCACCATAACCGGTACACCCTGCTGCTTGCGGGAGTTGAACAGCACCGAGTCTTTGGCCGTGCGGTACTCTACGTCCAGCGCAATAATCTTTCCGATGCGCCCTTTGTAGGTCGTGTCGCTTTCGCTTACCTCTCTAGAGGTGAATTTGCCGCCTTCGTTCTTGAAAATCTTGTATTCAACGCCAGACTTGGTTTTGGCGAAGTCCCCGCTGCCTTTGTTGCAGGAGTATAGGCTAATAGTACCGGCAGCCAGTGCGAGGTACAGAAAGTGGCTGGTAGAGCGCATGAAAAGGAAAAGAGGATGAGGAATAAATTTCAGGCAAGTTACGCCGAAGGGGGCGCAACTGCCAAAGGACTCGTGACCAGCTGCGTTTGATATTGAGGCAGTAAGTCGAGGAAACGTTGCACGGTAGGCTCCAGCGGCTCATAGCTGATGCCACCGGCGGCATTGTGGTGGCCGCCGCCGTTGAAGTGCTTGCGGGCAAATTCATTCACGGAGAAGTCGCCCACGGAGCGGAAGGAAATCTTCACGGCCGGGCCCCGGTCAATGAGAATGGCGGCAAATACTACGCCTTCAATGCTGAGGGCAAAGTTGACCAGGCCTTCCGTATCGCCGGTTTTAGAGTCGTACTGACGCAGCTCGTCCTGGGTAATGGCAATGTAGGCGGTGTTGTACTCACGCAATACGGTGAGCTTGTCCTTCAGCACAAAGCCCAGGAAGCGCAGGCGCATTTCCGAGTGTGAGTCGTAGATGCGGCGGTGCACGTCGCTCAGGTTAATGCCGGCGTTCAAGAGCTCAGCAATAATCAGATGCACGTTGCGGGAAGTGCTGGGGTGGCGGAAAGAACCCGTATCCGTCATAATGCCGGCGTAGAGGCACTCGCCAATACCCACATCAATCAGGTGCTGGTCGCCCAGGTCCCGGATTACCTCAAACACAAGCTCGGCCGTAGCGGCGGCTTTGGGGTTGGAGAAGTCCAGATCGGCAAACTGCTCGGGCTCCAGGTGGTGGTCAATGAGCACCTTGGTGCCGGGCGCGTGGCGAATGTACTCGCCCATCTCATTGATGCGGCCCAGGCAACTGAAATCGAGACAGAAAATGACCTCGGCGCGGTTGATAATGTCCCGCACCTGCGCATCATTCTGGTTACGCTCGTAAATGATGACATCCTCATTACCGGGCATCCAGGCCAGGAAGTTGGGGTAGTCAGAGGGAGTAACCACCGTTACATGGTGTCCCTTTTTGCGTAGGTACCCGGCCAGCCCTAAAGACGAGCCCAGGGCGTCGGCGTCAGGTTTGTGGTGTGTGGTGATAAATATCTGCTTGGGCTGCGCTAGCAACTCCCGCAGAGCGTTTATATCGTGCATTTGCTGCTGATAGGTAGCTGAAATCCGGTGATTTACGCCGTGTACAAGGGGGCAAAAATCGGAAATAATCCGGGTTTCAACAAACCGGCCTCCGGATTGGTGCGCCAACTGAGTACAATCCGGCGCGCTAAATAATAAATGCGCCCCTCAGTTGGGGGCAGAAAGCCGGCAGGAATGGCGCTGAATGTTCTGCCGGGGCCATTCTGCCTTGCATTGGCCAAGGTGCGGGGCGCGGAAGGCCAGCGGTAGATTTTTCCACATGGTGCATTCTTCGTTTTCAATCGGCTACTTTTGCGGCCGCAAACTCGTTTGCTTCCCCTAAGTCAATTCATTTCAACCCAAACGTTAGAAACCATATGGCCACGAACCGCACGTTCACGATGATTAAGCCCGACGCCACCCAGGAAAACCACATTGGTGGCATCCTGAACATGATGGAGGAAGGCGGATTCCGCATCGTAGCCCTGAAAAAAGTTCTCCTCACGCCAGAGCGTGCCGGTGAGTTCTATGCCGTACACAAAGAGCGCCCCTTCTACGGAGACCTGGTGAAGTACATGTCGTCGGGCCCCATCGTAGCCGCTATTCTGGAGAAGGATAACGCCGTTGCTGATTTCCGTACGCTCATCGGTGCTACCAACCCCGCTCAGGCAGCTGAAGGCACCATCCGTAAGAAGTACGCCAAGAGCATTGAGGCCAACGCCGTACACGGCTCTGACTCCGATGAAAACGCGCAGATCGAAGGTGACTTCTTCTTCGCTGCTAACGAGCAGTTCTAAGTTTAGCCGGAGAGATAAAGCAAGCTAGCTTTTGACTTCTCTTCCGTGAAATCAACAAAAAACCCATCTGGCAGCTTGCCAGATGGGTTTTTTGTTTGCTAAAAACAGGCTATTTATAAACTGTTTTTATGCTGATTTAAAACTAGATTACCTACGCAGGCCTTTCTGGTTAAAGAAGAAAGAAACTGCTTTGATTGGAGCCATGCAGCCGGCCTCGAGGTAGGAGACAATATAGGCGTTTATCCTAGGCTTGCTCCACGGTAAGCAGCGGCTCCACTTGCGTGGTATCCACTGCGCGTGGGTCGTGCTTGTGTTTGAACAGAATAACGAACAGCACCGCAATAACCAGGGAGTAGCCGGCAAATGAGAGCCAGATGCCGTGCCAGTCTTTGGTGTTGTCGGGGTTAGTGAAGAAGTGCTGGATAACCAGACCGCTGATGGAGCTGCCCAGTACTGCCCCAAAACCATTGGTCATCATCATAAACAAGCCCTGGGCACTAGCCCGGATGGCCGGCTTGGTCTGCGTTTCCACGAAGAGAGAGCCCGAGATGTTGAAGAAATCAAAGGCCATGCCGTACACAATGCACGAGAGAATAATCATCCAGAGGCCGGAGCCGGGGTTACCGTAAGCAAACAGGCCAAAGCGTAGCACCCAGGCAATCATGCTGAAGAACATCACTTGCTTGATGCCGAAGCGCCGCAGGAAAAACGGAATAGCGAGGATAAACAGGGTTTCCGAAATCTGCGATATCGACATGATAATGGCCGGGTATCGCACGGCCAGCGTGCCGTTGTAGACAGGCTCTTTGTCGAAGTCGTGCAGGAAGACGTCGCCGTAGGCATTGGTCAGCTGCAGGGCGGCGCCCAGCAGCAGCGCAAAAAGGAAGAAGACGGCCATTTTCCGGTCCTTCAGCAGCGCAAAGGAGTGGAGCCCCAGCGCATCAGCCAGCGACTTGTTGGACTGATTGGCCCCCTGCGGTGGGCAGGCAGGCAGCGTAAAGGAGTAGATGCCCAGCAGGAAAGCCGCCCCGGCAGCCACGTAAAACTGACTGGCGGAAGTTTCAATATGCAGCAGACTCACCGTCCACATAGCCACAATGAACCCCACGGTGCCCCATACCCGAATAGGCGGGTAATCCTTGACAACATCCAACCCCTCCTTTTTCAATACCGAGTACGACACGGCAATAGACAAGGCCAGCGTAGGCATGTAGAAAATCATGTTCAGCAGCATCACCCAGAACATAGTGCCGGGGTCGTTGACGGAAGGCACCATCATCAAGACGGCTCCGCCCAGAATATGCAGCACGCCGAAAAGCTTTTCGGCATTGAAATACTTATCGGCCAGAATGCCCATGAGGGAGGGCATAAAAATGGCCGCAATACCCATAGTGGAGAAAATAGCCCCAAACTCAGCCCCCGACCATTCTTTGGTTTTAAACCAATAAGCCCCAATCGTTATCAGCCAAGAACCCCAAATAAAGAATTGTAAGAAACTCAATACAATAAGACGCAGCTTAGTGTTCATGCAGGGCAGGTTTGGGGAAAGTAGGAAGTACGTTTTGCACCTAAAGATACAAGAAAACTTCCCAGAGCCGACAAACCAAGTCCCGGCAGAATAGGCCTTTTATAAGCAGTAGCCGCTGTTATATAGTATAGCTTCTTGTTAGGCTCATGCAGCATTCTGCCGGAGCAGCTAGTAAAAAAAAGCCCTTCTACCACTGGTAGAAGGGCTTTCCATGCTTAACAAGCCAGGTGGTTAGCGCGCAGCCTCCGTTTCAGCCAGCACAGGGTAGTCGGTGTAGCCCTGGTGGAAGCCTTCGGGGCCGGGGGCATAGAATGTGGATTGGTCGGCCTGGGCCAATTCGGTGCCTTGTGCCAGGCGCTCGGTCAGGTCGGGGTTGGCAATGAAGCCACGGCCGAAAGCTACGAGGTCGGCGCGGCCGCTCTGCAGGTCGGCTTCGGCCCGCTCTACATCGTAGCCACCACTCAGGATGAGGGTGTTCGTGAATTGCTCGCGGATGCTGGTCACCACAGTAGCGGGCACCTCGGGGGAACCCATGCTGCTGTGGTCGGCCAGGTGCAGGTACACCAGGTTCAGCTTTTGAAGTTCAGTGGCCAGGTGTAAGTAGAGGTCCTGCAGGTCGTCGTAAGCAGGGGCTACGTCGTTCATGGCGCCGTGAGGGGAGAGGCGGATGCCGGTGCGCTCGGCGCCGATGGCTGCTACCGTAGCCTGGGCAATTTCCAGAGCAAAGCGGGCGCGGTTTTCGGTGCTGCCACCGTATTCATCGGTGCGCTGGTTGCTCTTGGGGTTCAGGAACTGGTCGATCAGATAGCCGTTGGCGCCGTGAATTTCCACGCCGTCGAAACCAGCTTCGATAGCCAGCTTAGCCGAGGTTACATATTCCTGTACTGCCTGTTTTACTTCCTCCGTAGTCAGGGCACGGGGAGTAGGCTGGGGCTTCATCTGCTCCTGATCCGTCCACATGTCGCCGGCGGCGGCAATAGCCGATGGGGCAATGATTTCGGCATCAGCAGACATATTTAGCGGGTGCGAAATACGGCCCGTGTGCATCAGCTGCACAAAGATTCGGCCGCCTTTAGCGTGCACAGCATCCGTCACCAGCTTCCAGCCGGCTACCTGCTCCAGGTTGAAAAGACCGGGGATGCGCGCGTAGCCCAGCCCGTTGGCGGAAGGCGCGGTGCCTTCGGTAATGATAAGGCCGGCCGAAGCACGCTGCGCATAATATTCCGCCATCAGGGCGTTAGGCACGTTGCCCAGCGCGCGGCTGCGCGTCATGGGGGCCATTACGATATGATTGGAAAGCGTGAGGGAGCCCAGTTGGGCCGGCGAAAAAAGCTTGGAAGCCATATGGAAAAGTCAGCGTTAGATTATGATGATAGACACTGTAAAGCATCAATTCATTCAAATGTTTGGATGGATTACGGTAAATTTTTTGTGTTTTTAGCTGAGGCCGCCTAAAAACAAGGCCAGTTCCTGCAGCGCTCCACGGTTGAGGGAAATACTAACGCAACGGCCGCTCTTTTGTAACTGGATCAGTCCGCTGTCGGCCAGTATTTTCAGGTGATGCGAGACGCAGGGCTGCGACAGTCCCGTCAGTTCCTGCACCTGGGCAAACGCCAGTGTAGGTTGCTGACTTAGGGCCAGTACAATGCTAAGGCGGTATTTATCAGACAAAGCCCCCGCCGATTTGGCGACAAGTTGAGTATCCATAGAGAAGAGAAAGATACAGAAAGGGAGAGGATATAATGGAGGATATCAGTCAGAAATAGACGTTCTGATAGGATGAGGAAAAGACCGATCTAAGCACAGGATATCATACAACAATCAATCCGATTATCTGGTGCGCCAGCTCTTTACTTGTTATGGCAAAGGCAATGATCAGATGCTGAATGCAAGATTTATATAAACGAAAAACGGACCCGGTCGCACAAGTCGGCCGGGTCCGTAGATAGCTGCTGAGTGGTCAGCAGCCAATGGTTAGCGGGCTTCCGCGAAGCGGCGGTTTACCTCATCCCAGTTAATCAGGTTGTAGAAGGCCGCGATGTAGTCGGGGCGGCGGTTCTGGTAGTTGAGGTAGTAGGCATGCTCCCATACATCCAGGCCCAGTACCGGCGTGCCTTTGCAGCCAGTGTCGGGCATCAGGGGATTATCCTGGTTAGGTGTAGAACAGATTTGGACCGAGCCATCGGGCTGCTTGCACAGCCAGGCCCAGCCGGAGCCGAAGCGCGTGGTGGCGGCTTTAGTGAATTCCTCTTTGAACTTCTCGTAGCTGCCGAAAGCCGTTGTAATGGCCTGCGCAATAGCGCCGGTAGGCTCACCGCCACCGTTGGGGCTCATAATGGTCCAGAACAGGGAGTGGTTCCAGTGGCCACCGCCGTTGTTGCGCACCGCAACCGGAGCGGCCGCAATGTTGTGCATCAGCTCTTCCAGGCTCTGGCCTTCCAGCTCGGTGCCGGCAATGGCATTGTTGAGGTTGGTCACGTAAGCCTGATGGTGCTTGGTATGGTGGATTTCCATAGTCCGGGCATCAATGTGTGGCTCAAGGGCATTGTAGGCGTAGGGCAGCTGGGGCAGTTCGAAAGCCATAGCGAAAGGAGTTTTAGTGAAGGATGGAGGGAATTATCTACTAACCGCCGCCGGGCCGTTTGGGTTACGATGCGCGGGCAGCAGCGGCGCCAAAAGTAGATTATTTACGCTTGCGGGCGAAAAACTCCTGCATCAGGGCCGCGCATTCGTTGGCCATAATACCACTAACCAGCTCCGTGCGTGGGTGTAAGAGGTTGCCGTGCCGCCGGAAGCCGCGCTTGTCCTCGGAGGCGCCATATACCACGCGCTTTACCTGGGCCCAGAAGCTGGCGCCCGCGCACATCACGCAGGGCTCTACGGTTACATACAGGGTACAGTCGGAAAGGTATTTGTTGCCGACATGATTAGCCGCGGCGGTTAGGGCCAGCATTTCGGCGTGGGCTGTTACGTCGTGCAGCTTTTCCGTCTGGTTGTAGGCGCGGGCAATAATCTGCCGGTCCATCACCACTACCGCCCCAATCGGAATTTCCTCTTCCGTCAGCGCATACTGCGCCTGCTTTAGCGCCTCGCGCATGTATTGCTCATCGGAATAAAGGGAAAGTGTCACGGAAAAGGGATGTGGATAAGTGTTGTGGATATGTGGATAATTGACAGAATATATTTTCAAAAATCAGGAAAATGATTCTAACTATCCACAGCGGCCTTGCTATTTCATAGAAATGCTCTGCATAATGGCCTGCGCCGTGGGCTGCCATTTGGGTTGATCTTCCACTGGCGCCGTGAAGGTGAATACCACCAATTGGTCACCATCAATGGCATACTGTACCATCTGGTAGCGGCGAATAGGTGCCAGGTTACCGTTGCGGCGCGTATCGGAGAGGGTGGAAATGAATTCCAGCACCACAAAATCCCGCTTGTTGATGGTGCGAATGTCTTCGGCCAGGAATTCGACTTTGGTATACATATTCTGAATGCTGGCTTTGTACACTTTCAACAGCAAGCCATAGTCCTGACTGGTGAAGGGCGTTTGCTTTTGGGCCACACTCAAATCCGTGCGGCCACTTGGGTCGCTGAATACGGCCAACGGCTTGCGCGGAGCGGGAAACTTGGCGGCAATGCCTTCATCGGGCAGCGGGATAAAACCCACGGGCACTCCCAGGCTGATGCGGTTATTAATGGAGGTTTTCTTGAGTTTGGGGCGCGGACCAGCCAAAGCTGTCAACGTCAGTAAGAAGACCAGCAAGAGGGAGGAAAAAAGGCGGAGTTTCATAAGTTGGAAAAGGGAAGGAGCCGGAGGCAAGGCATTTCGGCGCTGCAATCTGGGTGAAAAACGGGAAAGGCAGCAGCTACCGTGCGCGGCCGTAAAGAAAAGCCTCCGAAACCAGGCTGGCTGCGGAGGCTGCAATTCGATAGCAAAAAGCCGATTAGCGACGATGCTTTTTCTTTTTGGTGCTGCTGCTGGCTACCGTGGGGTATTTAATGCGCACTTTCTTCCAGTACACATAGTTGCCGGTTTTGGCTTCTACCAGGTAGGTGCCGGCCGGGATGCGGCCCAGGTCTACCGGCTGGCCGGTGTTGTTGGCCGGATCCAGCGGCGTGGTGTAAATCGGTTCGTTTTTGTAGTTAGTCATCACTAAGGTGCCAGGCACGGTGAACTGCTGCGTAAAGCTGAGCAGAATGGTGTTGGTGCTGGCGTTGGGATATACATCGATGCCGGAAAGCGTTTCTACCCGCTTAATAGGGCCGCTGAGCACCACCGAGTCGTGCGTGGTGCTTTTCGATTTCACCGAGGCATCTTCGTCTTTGGCCTTCGTTTTAATTTTAGTCTGAGCCTGCGCGGCGGAGAAGCTGAGAGCAGTAGCGAGGGCAAGAATTGCGAAACGTTTCATAAGAATGTAGAGAAGGCTAAGGAAGCGAGCAACCGCCCGTACTAACGGTCTTTGCAGAAGTCGGGCCAAACTTGAAAATGTTGCTTTGAGCGGCGTATACGCGAATATTTCAACAAGTGTAGCAAAGTGCTCCTATAAACGAAAACCCGACTCATAACGACCGGGCTTGCTATGAGGTTCCTGTTTGGGGTGATGCCTTTTTCTCAGTAAGCGCCCTCACGTTTTCGGCGGAGTGACCTTCTTTCTCCATGTTTCCCATTAAGGATTAAGATAAACGACTTCCGGGCGCGGTTGAGGCCGTTGGAAGGCTTGGGGTAGGAGGCCGGCTCTACCTTGTTTTCATAGCGGGGGTGTGCTTAAATTCCTGTGTTGCTCTAAAATCTGCGTCACCAGGGCATGGGCGGTGTAAGTTCGCCCATCGGCCGCAAAATCAACAAGCTTGTGGGCAGGCGTGTGGTACGCCCGCCCCGGTCTTCTATCTTTGCGGCGGGCCGCCGGCTCTTTTCATCTGACTATCTCTGTTTATGCTCCGTACGCACACCTGTGGCGAACTTCGCCCCGACCATATTGGCCAAACCGTTACGCTTTGCGGCTGGGTACAGCGCACCCGCGACGCTGGCGGTATCTTCTGGATTGTGCTGCGCGACCGGTATGGCCTCACCCAACTGGCTTTGGAAGAAGGCGTGGAGAGCGAGGAAATCCGCGCGAAAGGCCGGGAGCTGGGCCGCGAATTTGTGATTTGCGTGACCGGTAAAGTGGCTGAGCGCTACTCCAAAAACGACAAAATGCCCACCGGGGCCATTGAAATCCGGGTGGAGCAGCTGGAGGTGCTGAACCCCGCCAAGCTGCCGCCTTTCCTCATTGAAGACGAAACCGACGGCGGCGACGACCTGCGGATGAAATACCGCTACCTGGACCTGCGCCGCAACCCCGTGCGCCAGAACCTGATGCTGCGCCACCGCGTGGCCCAGGCCACCCGCCGCTACCTCGATGGCCAGGAGTTCATTGAAGTAGAAACCCCCGTGCTCATCAAAAGCACCCCAGAAGGTGCCCGCGACTTTGTGGTGCCCTCCCGCATGAACCCCGGCGAGTTTTACGCCTTGCCGCAGTCGCCCCAGACTTTCAAGCAGCTGCTAATGGTGTCGGGTTTCGACCGCTACTTCCAGATTGTGAAGTGCTTCCGCGACGAAGACCTGCGCGCCGACCGTCAGCCCGAGTTCACGCAGATTGACTGCGAAATGTCCTTTGTGGAGCAGGAAGACATCCTCAACACGTTTGAAGGGCTGGTGCAGTACCTGTTTCAGGAAGTGAAGGGCCTCGATATTGGCACCCTGCCCCGCATGACCTACGCCGATGCCATGCGCTACTACGGCAACGACAAGCCCGACACGCGCTTCGAAATGAAGTTTGTGGAGCTGAATGACCTGGTAAAAGGCCAGGGCTTCCCCGTGTTCGATAACGCCGGTCTGGTAGTAGGCATCAATGCCATCAACTCCGCCGTGTACACCCGCAAGCAGCTGGATGAGCTGACGGACTTCGTGAAGCGCCCACAGGTGGGAGCCACCGGCCTGGTGTACGCCCGCGTGGAGCCCGATGGCACCGTAAAATCATCGGTAGACAAATTCTACTCCCAGGAAGAGCTGCAGAAGTGGAAAGCCGCCTTCAACGCCAACCCCGGCGACCTGCTGCTGATTCTGGCCGGCGACTCCAACAAAACCCGCAAAGCCCTAAGCGAGCTACGCCTGGAAATGGGCCAGCGCATGGGCCTGCGCGACAAAGACACCTTCTCCGCCCTGTGGGTAGTCGATTTCCCGCTGCTGGAATACATTGAGGAAGAAGGCCGCTACTTCGCCATGCACCACCCGTTCACCTCGCCCAAGCCCGAGGATGTAGCGCTGCTCGATAACCCCGAAACCATTGGCCAGGTGCGCGCCAACGCCTACGACATGGTGATAAACGGCGTGGAAGTGGGCGGCGGGTCCATCCGGATTCACGACCGTGCCGTGCAGGCCCGCATGTTCTCGCTATTGGGCTTCTCCGATGAAGAGGCCAAAGCGCAGTTCGGCTTCCTGCTCGATGCCTTTGAGTACGGCGCGCCACCCCACGGCGGTATTGCCTTCGGCTTCGACCGTCTCTGCTCGCTCTTCGGCGGTGCCGACTCCATCCGGGACTTTATTGCCTTCCCCAAAAACAACTCGGGCCGCGACGTCATGATTGATTCGCCTTCAACTATTTCAGAGGTGCAGCTAAAGGAGTTGAGTATTAAGACGGCGGTGGTAGCTAAGTAATAGTTCTGATACTTTTGTTGCTATTAAAAACGGCGCCCTTAGTAGCGCCGTTTTTTGTTTCTCTTACCTTCAGTTTATGAATTTCGCTTTAGAAACAGTCTTTATTAATAAATATGTGGTCAGTAATAAATGTCAACGATACCTAAGCTTTATTGAGAAACCGAAGCGCCGAGGTGAATTCCTCAACATGCTTTACCACGGACAGGATTTCGAGTACAGTAAACTCAGGAGAGCAAATGCATTTTATAAGGAGGATATTCTAAAACAGGTTGCGAGACTATCAAAGGCACCCAATTGTTATATCATTTCTGTTGATAAGAAATTGGATGGAAAGGAAATGTCTGTTGCAATGGCACTAGATCAAATCGGGCCCTATGCAGAGGGTATCGTACTGATATTTGGAGAATGTGACATTGTCTACTATTGTGGTGAGCCACCACATAATGAATGGTTGAGTCTGTGAGCTAACCATAAGTGGAAGCATGTTTCGGAGAGTATTCTCCTAATCATAATTGCGAAATTGCTTAGTTGAAAAACCTGGGCACGGCAGGAGTAGCGCCAGCCACCTATTTTGCTAGCTTTGACGAGCCGGCCCTGCATTGTGGGTGCTCGCCAAATCAGCATGAACCGTAGCTTTCTACCTGCTCTCTTTCTGCCATTTCTGGTCCTGTTGGCGGGGATTTCCTCAGCCCAGCCTACTATGCCTCTCACGTTCCGCACCCTCACTGCGGAGCAAGGCCTGTCGGAAAACAGCGTGTACAGTGTGGTGCAGGACCGGCGCGGCTTTCTTTGGATGGGTACCCAGGATGGCCTGAACCGCTACGATGGCAGCACCTTCAAAGTATTCCGCAACGACCCACAACAAGTGGGGAGCCTGAGCAGCAACTTTATCCTGTCATTGGCTGTGGATGCGCAGGGTGCCCTGTGGATTGGCACCGGCGGCGGCGGCCTGAACCGCTTTGACCCCATTACGGGCAAATTCCGGGTTTTCAAGCACCAGGAAAGCCAGACTGGCACCCTAACGGATGACTTTGTTCGCATCGTTTTCTGCGACCGGTCGGGCACGATATGGGCCGGCACAGAAGGCGGGCTGCATCGCTACAATCCCAAATCCGGCCGGTTTCAGCTATTTGCCCACCCCGGCAACGCGCCGGCCAACCCACGTCTTAACTCCATTCGGGCCATTGCCCAAGATGCGCAGGGGCGCATCTGGGTAGGTACCGGGGCCGGGCAGGTGTGCCATTTGGATACTGCACAGCAGCAATTAGTGGGGCATCCGGCTTGGTCTTCCTCCTCTGCAGTTACCACCTTATACCCCGATCAGGCCGGCTTGCTTTGGGTGGGCACCGAAACCAATGGCCTGCGCCGCGTAGCTCTCACCGGTCATCAACCTCCCGCTACTTGGCGCTATGATGCGCGTAATAATCGGAGTCTGCGCAGCAACGAAGTGCGCGCGCTGGTAGAGGACAAGCAGGGCAGACTCTGGGTAGGGACTACTGAAGGCCTGCATTTGCTGGACCGTACTACAAATGATTTTACCGTTTATCAGCACCGCCCCGGCAATAGCTACTCCCTGCCTGATAATACGGTGCAGGCATTGTTTCAGGATCGGAATGGGTTGCTGTGGGTAGGGACAGATGCCGGCGTCAGCTCGTTTTCGCCCCGCCCCAATGCCTTTGTGCCGGTGCCGCTGACGGCAAAACCGGAGCCCGTTTGGGCCGTAGCTGAAGATGCCCAACACCGCCTGTGGGCCGGTACCGAAACGCAGGGCGTTATTAGCTACAATCCTGCTACCGGCCAGCGCCAGATGTACCGACACAACCCCCGGCAGCCGCAGAGCCTGAGCGAGGATTTTGTGAGGGCCCTGTGCTTTGATACTGAAGGCCGCCTCTGGATAGGTACTCAGCGCAGTGGGCTCGACTGCCTGAACCCCGCTACGGGCAAAATCACGCACCTCCGCCATCAATCTACTGAGCCCGCCAGGCTCAGCGACAATGCGGTGCGGGCCATTAGTCCGGCTGGATCCGGTAAGTTGTGGGTGAGTACGGAGGGCGGCCTGAACCTACTGGACCCCGTCACCGGCCGCTGCACCGTATTCCGCGACGACCCCCGGCAGCCGGCCTCCAGCCTGGGGACTAACTATGTACGGCTGGTGTACACTGATCGGCAGCAACGCCTTTGGGTGGGTACTGGCGGTGGCGGGCTGGTTCTGCTGGATGCGCGCACCGGGAAGTGCGTGCCCTACCGCAACGTGCCCGGCAAGCCCCGCAGCCTGAGCAGCAATTTTGTGCGCTGCATTCTGCAGGACCGCAACGGTACCTTATGGATTGGGACCGAAGGTGGCGGCCTGAACCGCCTCGATGACTTGGGAAAAGGCCTCTTCACCACTTTCCGGGAGCCGCAGGGCCTGCCTAATGACGTGGTGTATGGTATGGCGGAAGATGACCGCGGCAACATCTGGCTATCCACTAACCTGGGTATTGCCTGCTTTACGCCCGCCACGCAGCGCTTCCGCACCTTCGATACCCGCGACGGGCTGCTACAGGACGAGTTCAACGCTGGCTCCTATCTGCGCGCCGCCGATGGCCGCCTGTACTTCGGCGGGAGCAACGGGCTGCTGAGCTTTCTGCCCGCCACAGTACCCAGCAATGCCGTAGTACCACCCGTTGTGCTCACCGATTTTCGAAAGTTCAACCAGCCCGTGCCCCTGGATACCAGCATTACGGAGCGGCGTACCCTGCACCTGGGCCCACACGATAACTTCTTTTCCATTGGGTTTGCGGCCCTGAATTATCAGTTGCCTGCCAAGAACAGCTTCCAGTATAAACTGCATGGCTTTGATGAAAAATGGATTGAGGCCGGCGCCCGCCAGGAGGCAACGTATACCAACCTGGACCCCGGTACCTATACCTTTCAGGTGCGGGCTGCTAACAACGACGGGGTATGGAACCAGCAGGGAGCCCAGTTGAAAATTATGGTGACACCGCCTTGGTACCAGACATGGTGGTTTCGGGTGGTAGCCGGCTGGGCAGGTTTTGCGGTGCTGTTTCTGCTATATCGGGTGCGGGTGCGGCAACTGCTGGCCCTGGAGCGGGTGCGCCACCATATTGCCCGCGACCTGCACGACGATATGGGCTCTACACTCAGCAGCATTTCCATTTTAAGTCAGCTGGCCCGCAACCATCAGCATGAAAACCGCCCGGAGCAGGCAGCGGCGCTGCTGGATCAGATAGGGGAAAGCTCGCGCCGTATGCTGGACTCCATGGATGATATTGTATGGGCTATCAACCCCGCGCATGATTCCATGGAAGCCGTGACCACGCGCATGCGCATCTTTGCCTCCGAGGTGCTGGAAGCCCGTGGCATTGACTTCTCGTTTACTGTAACGCCCGAGGTGCAGGGCTTGCGCCTCCAAATGCGGGCCCGCCGGGAGTTTTATCTGCTTTTCAAGGAAGCCATAAACAACCTGGCCAAGTACGCCAACTGTCAGCAAGCCACCATTCACCTCGACCACCAGCACAACCGCCTGCTACTGACAGTGAGCGACGACGGGGTAGGGTTTGATATGAAAGCGCCTGCCCAGGGTGGCGGCAACGGTCTGGCCAACATGCGGGCCCGCGCCGCAACGTTGCACGGCAAACTGGAAATCCGGACCGCACCGGGCCAAGGCACCGAGCTGCTACTGAGTGTGCCCTTAAGCAGCTAAACCGGCTGGCTACTCACATTATTATGTGAAGCCGCCCAGGCGTCCCTTCCAGTATCTTCGGTAAAATCTCTACCCGCCCATTCGTTCCTTTCTGCTATGGATAAGCCCACTCGTGTTCTGATTTACGAAGACAACGCCGACCTGCGCGCCAGCCTGAGTCAGCTGTTGGGCGGCTCGCCGGGGCTGGAGTTGGCTGGTGCCCTCAGCAACTGTACCCAGGCTGAAGCTGACATAGCCCGATTGCAGCCTGATGTAGTCCTAATGGATATCGATATGCCCGGCATTACCGGCATTGAAGGGTTGCGGCGCATTAAAGCCACTACCCCCGGCGTAAATGTGGTAATGCTTACAGTATTCGACGAAAACGACCGGGTGTTTGATGCCATCTGCGCCGGGGCCGACGGCTACCTGCTGAAGAAAACCCCGCCGGCCAAGCTGCTGGAAGCCATTGGAGAAGTGCGGGCGGGTGGCGCGCCCATGACGCCGGCCATTGCCCGCCAGGTGCTCAAGCTGTTTCCCCGGGTGCCCCCCCGCGCCGTGCCTGATGAGTCGCCGGCGAACCTGAGTGCGCGCGAACAGGAGATTCTGGGCTTGCTGGTGGAAGGCTACAGCTACAAGATGATTGCCGCCGACCGTGGCATCAGTTTGGATACTGTCCGTTCACACATCAAAAAAATTTACGAAAAACTGCACGTGCGCTCCATGACGGAAGCCGTGAGCAAGGCCCTGCGCCAGGGGCTGACCTAAACTGCAGGCAAGCGCATCACATATTCATGTGATTGACAATGCCGGCAAAGCAGCCCAACTTACCCTTCGCCACTTGCTTCGGCAAATCCGGGTCGTAACGGAGGGTTCCGGAGCGGGTGGCCTTACCTATGAAACCAGCGGCTTCCTCCTCGACTACTACCATTTCCATTATGCTATTGGGTTTGTGGATGCTGCACCGGCCCGCGTTGGCCTAGCAGCCAACAGGCTTCAGCAACTTTAGGCGCCCTGGCTGCACGGGGTGCCCCGCGTACGCCCGGCTCAGGACGCAAGTTCTGGGCCGGGCGTTTCTATGTGCCTGGTTCTTCCGTTAAAATTCTTCTGTGCAGCTTACTAAAAAAAGTATCTTCGGAATCCGAATACCGTTAGCCGCGCCCCGTTATGCAGATTCTGCACAAAGTTTCTCTGGATCAAGTCTTCGTTCTCGATATTGAAACCGTGCCCTGCGTAGGCTGCCACGATGAACTGAATGACATGCTGCGGCTTTTGTGGGAGCATAAGTGCCACGCCCTGCGCCGGGAAAAAGGCTGGCACTCCAGCGCTGCCGACGTGACAGAAATACCTGCTCATCTACACCCGTCTTCGTTGTTTGAGCAAGCCGGGATTTACGCTGAGTTCGGGAAAGTAGTGTGCATTTCCGTGGGCTGCTTCTTCTTTGACAAGCAGGAGGAGCGGTGGCGCTTCCGCGTGAAAAGCTTTGCCGACCACGATGAGAAAACGATGCTGCGCGAGTTTTCTACCCTGCTGGCCCGCAAGCCCCAATATCTGCTGTGCGCCCACAACGGCAAAGAATTCGACTTCCCCTACCTGGGCCGCCGCTTGCTTATCAACGGCCTGCAACTGCCGCCCCAGTTGGACGTGGCCGGCAAAAAGCCATGGGAGATTAACCACCTGGATACCATGGAACTATGGAAGTTTGGTGACCGAAAATCCTTCACTTCCCTGGCGCTACTGGCCGCCATGTTCGGCATTCCTACCCCCAAAGATGATATCAGTGGGGCCGATGTAGCCCGGGTGTATTACAACGAGAAAGACTTACCGCGCATCGTGCACTACTGCCAGAAGGATATCATCACCACAGCCCGGGTTCTGCAGAAATTTAGGGGCGAAGAGCCTTTTGGCGACGAGGCCATTGTGTATGCCGACGAAGTAGCGGCGGTGATGCGCCGCGTCTGAAACAGGGCGGTCAGGGTAATAAGACAAAATGGACTGAAAAAATTTGGATATAATCATGAATATTTAGGCTTATATATAGCCTTTGGTTGTATGGCTACGTAAGTAGGGAGATTCTTCACCCTAAACCCTACTACCATGAGCCAGAACTTACTTGAGCTTGTTGAAGGCTATTTCAGCAGCGACACGGTGCACCAAACCAGCACTGCGCTGGGCGAAAGTGAAAGTAGTGTTGGTACGGCCCTGCGTAGCGTTATTCCGCTGGCCCTGGCCGCTCTGTTTGGCCGTGCCCAGCAGCCGGGCGGCACGGCTGAGGTATATGGGATGGCCCGGCAGGCGCATAGCACTGGCATTCTGGGTAATCTGGGCGACTTACTTGGAGGCATGACCCGCGGCAGCACAATGACTGCCGATGCTGATGGCGGCTTGTTAAACCGCGGTGCCGAACTCCTGCGCTCGGTATTGGGCAGCAGCTATACCCCTGCCATAGAGCAGATAGGGCAACAGGCTGGCGTAAAAAGCTCTTCTATTCATAGTCTGTTAAGCATGGCTGTGCCGGTAGGGCTGGGGCTAATGGGCCGCCACGCGGCGCAGAACAATCTGGATGAAGTAGGCTTTGGCACGTATATCAACAGCCAGCGCAATAGCCTGTCCGGAGCATTGAGTCGTTTGCCGGGTGGCTTAGGTAATATGTTAGCCGGTCTGGGACTGGGCGCTGCCGGGGCCGCCGCCAGCGTGGGAAATGCTGCGGCCGGGGCGGCGCGCAACGTGGGCAGCACGATGTCGGCGGCCGCCCGGAATCCATCGGATACCAACCGGGGTGCTGCTTCCGTGCCGGAGCGCACAGCCACCCCTGCCCGCTGGCCCTGGCTGTTGTTGGCCTTACTGGCCCTGGCCGCGCTCTGGTACTTTATGCGGGGCTGCAACCGGGAACCAGACACCACTGACACTACCACCACGGAAGCGCCGATGGACACGACCAGCCGTATGGCGCCAGCCGCACCGGCTACCGCTCCCACAGGCCGCTATGATAAGGCTACCGGCAATTACATCTATGACACTGGCTCCACTACGGAAATCAAGCTTTCTGATGGCACGGTGCTTAATGTAGGGTCCAACTCCACGGAAGCCCGTCTGTTCAACTTCCTCAACGATGCCACCATGACGGTGAGCGACGACAAGACCCAGGGTTGGTTCAGCCTGGACCGGGTGTACTTCAATACCGGTAAGTCTACGCTCACGGCCGAGTCGCAGGCGCAGTTAAAGAACATAGCCGCCATCCTGAAAGCCTTCCCCAACGCCGCCATTAAGTTTGGCGGCTATACAGACAATGTAGGCAAGGCCGATATGAACCTAACGCTAAGCGCCGACCGCGCTAATGCTGCCCGCAAAGCGCTGATGAATAGCGGTATTGATGCCGGCCGTGTGGCGGCGGAAGGCTATGGGCAGGAGCACCCCATTGCCTCCAATGATACCCCCGAAGGCCGCGCGCAGAACCGCCGCGTAGATGTGCGCGTGACGAAAAAGTAGCGTCGGTTTTAGATACCAGCAAAAGCCTGTTCTCAGCAATGAGAATGGGCTTTTCTTTGCGAGCGTATTTAGAAAATGTGCCATCATAAGCAAACAAAAAGAGCGGCCATATGGGCCGCTCTTTTTGTTTGCTGGTATCAGCTTGGTCTTGACCTACAAAATACCGCTTACCAGGCCGGGAAGCACACCCAGCACTATCGTCAGCAGCGCCAGCAAAAGGAGAGCGGCTGATTGAAAGCTGCTCACATAAACCGGTTGTGCGGAATCAGCGTCGGCATCGTGCATGTAAATGGCAATAATAGGGCGCAGATAGTAGTAGATGCTTACCATCGACATGACCACAGCAAACACGACCAACCAGATATAGCCATTCTCCACAGCGGCCGAGAAGATGAAGAACTTACCAAAGAAGCCACCCGTGAGCGGGATACCAGCCAGGGAAAGCATGGCTACCGTCATCACGAAGGCCAGCAGCGGGTTGGTTTTGGCCAAACCATTCAGCCCGTTGTAGTCTTCGCGGCCGCGGGAATCTGATACCAGCTTCAATACGCCGAAAGCTGCCACTGTAGCTATAGAGTAAGCCAGTGAGTAAAAGAAAATGCCATTAGCCGAAGCCCCCTGCAACTGCCCGTTAAAGGCCACTAGGGCAATCAGCAGGTAGCCCGCATGCGACACGCTGGAGTACGCCAGCATACGCTTCACGCTGGTTTGCGCTACCGCCCCCACGTTGCCAATGAGCAGAGTGAGTATGCACATGGCTGTAAGGGTAGGCAGCCAGATACCCATAGCCGAGGCGGCCGGAAAGGCCTGCACCAGCAATTTCAGGAAGGCAGCAAAACCAGCGGTTTTTACCACCGTGCTCATGAAAGCGGTGAAGAAGGTAGGCGTTCCTTCGTACACGTCCGGCGTCCAGAAGTGGAATGGCGCCGCCGATACTTTAAAGCCGATGCCCATCAGCATGAGCAGCATGCCGATGTACAGCATGGGCGTCAGCGAGGCATTAGCGGGAATCAGTACTGCTTCCCCAATTTTAGTAAGCTCAAAGGTGCCCGTAGCGCCATATACCAGCGCCATGCCGAAGAGCAGCACGCCGGTGAAGAATGCCCCCATCAGGAAGTATTTCAGGGCGGCTTCGTTGGAACGCAGGTTGCGCTTATCGGAGCCGGCCAGCACGTACATGGCCACGCTCAGGATTTCGATACCCAGGAACAGCATCAGCAGGTGGTTGTAGCTCACCATCATAATGGCGCCTACCAGCGAGAACAGCAGCAGCGAATAGTATTCGGCTAGGTTAGCCTCGCCGTCGCGCACGTATTTCTGCGAGAAGGGTAGGAGCACTAGAGCCGTGAGTACCACAATGCCGGTGAAGGCTACCGAGAAATTATCGATAACCAGCATCCCGCTGAAGAACGTCTGGGCGCCGGCGTTCCAGTCAATAAGGTTCACCCCGAACACCACCGCCAGCATGAGCATGGCTGCGGGCAACAGGAGCCGGTTGGAGCGCAGGAATCCGAGAAACAGATTCGCAAGGCCCAGAACGGAAAGTAGAATGATGGAATTCATATTCGTCTCAATATAGAGCGAAGCAGAAGCTTAGCGTTTTACTACCTCGTTCAAAATGCTCATCACGCTGCCTTCCGACAGGTGCAGGAACGTGTTCGGGAACAGGCCAATCCAGAAAACCAGCATGATAAGTGGCACCAGCAGGGCCAGTTCAGAGCCGGTAAGGTCGGTGAAGGTGGCAGTGTGCGCCGAGTCCGGGCCCAGCATCACGCGCTGGAACATGCGCAGCAGGTATACAGCACCTAGTATAATGGTAACACCGGCAACAGCACCCATCCAGGCATTATACTGATATACCCCGGCCAACAGCAGGAATTCACCTACGAAGCCGTTGGTGAGCGGTAGCGCTACAGTACCCAGTAACAGCACCAGGAAGCAAACCGTGAGTACCGGCGCCTGGCGCGTCAGACCGCCCAGGTCAGGAATCAGGCGGGTGCCGGTGCGGCGCTCAATAGCGTCGACAATGAAGAACATGCCCACCACGTTCACGCCGTGGGCCAGCATCTGAATGCTGGCGCCCTGCAACCCGATTTGCGTGAGTGAGAATACCCCGGCTGCCATCAAACCCACGTGCGAGAGGGAGGAATAGGCAATGAGGCGCTTCATATCCTGCTGCCGAATGGCAATGATAGCGCCGTAAATAATGCCGATGATAGAGAGAATCAGCACCAGATTCTGCCACTGATTTACGCCCATGGGCACCACCGGCAATAGCCAGCGCATGGTACCATAAATACCCATTTTCAGCATAATGCCTGAGAGCAGCATGGTCGCCGGAGCCGGCGCTTCGGTGTAGGTATCGGGCTGCCAGGTGTGGAAGGGGAAGATGGGCATCTTCACGGCGAAGGCCGCAAAAATCAGCCAAAACAGCCAGGATTGGGTTTCGGCGGGCAGGTTCAGGTTATAGAACGAGGCCAGCTCGGAGTTATGCGCCGCTAGACCGTTGGCAGCGGGCCCGGTCTGGAAATACAGATACACGAAGCCCGCCAGCATAAACAGCGAGCCGACGATAGTATAGAGGAAGAACTTGAAGGTGACGCGGGACCGGTTCACGCCGCCCCAAACCCCGGCCAGGAAGTAAATCGGAATCAGGGCTATTTCCCAGAAGAAGTAGAATAGGAAAGCGTCCTGAGCCGTGAATACGCCAATCAGGCCAGTCTGCATGAACAGCACCAGCGCATAAAACACCGACTCATTCTCGAAGTTGCGGCGGAAGGAAGCCAGCAGAATAATCGGCACTAGGAAAGCTGTCAGCAGCACAAGCAGGAGGCTTAGGCCATCCATGCCCACGTGGAAGTTAATGCCTGCGGAGGCAATCCAGTCGTGGTTGAAGGAGAGCTGACCGGTATTGTTATTACTGAAGAGCACGGCCGCATACGCTGCCAGAACAAATTCAATCAGGGCCGCGCCCAGCGCCGCCACCCGGGCAGCTCTGCCTTTGAAAAAGTGCAGCAGCAGGGCGGCCGCCAAGGGCCAAAGTAGAAGGAGGACAGTGAGCATTAGCTAATCAGATTGTTCTTTTGACGCTCAAATTCTTCCTGGGTCAATACGCCCTGGTTGCGTAAATCACGCAGCTTTCCTAGCTCATCTGCTACCGAAGTTGCAGAAGTACCAGTGAAGGCAGAAGAAGATGAAAAAGGATTAGGTACTGGGGCTTTGCGGAGAGCTAAATACAGTGCTACAAACCAGCCAATGATAGACCAACCAGCTAGCAGGTTAACCAAAAAAATCAGGAGCCTATCAGGACGTTTGAAGCCGATAATAGAAGGCAGGAAATGCAGAACGGAAACAATAGGAAGAAGAATGATCAGGATGATCATTAGTTCTACACTGCCAAAATCTCCCAAAAACAACAGCACACCGCGCATAGAACAGAGTTAGGTTACTTAAAACTTTACAAAATTCAGCGCCAGCACCAGCACGATACCCACCACCATCAGGATGAGGTAGGTTTCCACGGAGCCGGTTTGCACGTAGCGCAGCAGCTGTCCGCCGCCCATCGTTACGCGGCCGAAGCCGTTTACCACCGGGTCGATGATGCCTTGTTCCACAAAGCGGTACAGGCCGCGCGAGAGCCACATAATGGGGCGCACGATCAGGGCATTGTACAGCTCGTCGATGTAATACTTGTGATAAATCAGGTTTTCGAGGAAGCCGCGTGACTCGCCATCTTCCACAGGGCGCACGCCGCGGCTCACGTACTGCACGTAGGCTAGTAGGATGCCCAGCACGCCCGCACCCACCGAAAGGCCGATAAGCATGTACTCGGTAGCATGGTCAACCTCGGCGCCAAAAGCGGCCGGGTTGAGGCGCTGCGAGTAGGTGAAGAGGGGAGCAAGATAATCGGCCAGGTAGCCTTTGCCCAGCACCAGCGGCGCGTTCATGAAGCCGCCCACAGCAGCCAGAATAGCCAGGATAATCAGCGGCAGCGTCATGCTGGCCGGCGACTCGTGCAGGTGGTGCTTCTGCTCCTGGGTGCCCCGAAACTCACCGAAGAAGGTGAGGAACAACAGCCGGAACATATAGAAAGCCGTCAGGAAAGCGGTGAATAGACCCACGGCGTACAGCACTTTGTTGTGCTCATACACGTGCAGCAGGATTTCATCTTTCGAGAAGAAGCCCGAGAAAGGAGGGATGCCGGCAATGGCCAGGCAGCCAATCAGGAAGGTAATGAAGGTGATGGGCAGCGCCTTGCGCAGGCCGCCCATGCGGCGCATGTCCTGCTCGTTGCTCATGGCGTGAATCACGGAGCCCGCGCCCAGGAACATCAGCGCCTTGAAGAAGGCGTGGGTAAGCACATGGAACAGGCTGGTGCTGTACCCCATAACGCCCAGCGCCAGGAACATGTAGCCCAGCTGCGACACGGTGGAGTAAGCCAGTACCTTCTTAATATCATTCTGGGCCAGCCCAATGGTGGCCGCGAACAGCGCCGTAGCCGCCCCAATGATGGCAATGACTTCCAGCGTATGGGGAGCCAGCGTGAATAGCACGTTAGCCCGCAGAATCATATAGATACCCGCCGTAACCATGGTGGCGGCGTGAATCAGGGCCGAAACCGGGGTGGGGCCGGCCATAGCATCGGGCAGCCAGGTGTAGAGCGGCAGCTGGGCCGATTTACCGGCGGCACCCACGAACAGCAGCAGCGTAATGGCCGTCACGGTCATGGTGCCAATCTGCAGGGTGCTGGCCTTCTGGAATACCTCGGCGTACTGTACGGAGTCGAAGGTGAGGTAGATCAGGAAGATGCCAAGTAGGAAGCCCAGGTCGCCGACGCGGTTGATGATGAAGGCTTTCTTGGCGGCGTTGTTGTAGCTGGTGTTCTTGTTCCAGAAGCCAATGAGCAGGTAGGAGCAGAGGCCCACGCCTTCCCAGCCGATAAACAGAATCACGAAGTTGGCGCCCAGCACCAGCACCAGCATCGAGAAAATGAACAAGTTCAGGAAGGAGAAGAACTTGCCCACGTTCTCATCGTGGTGCATGTAGCCGATGCTGTACACGTGAATCAGGAAACCCACGCCCGTTACCAGCAGCAGCATAATCAGGCTGAGCTGGTCAATCTGGTAGGAGAAGGGAATCTGCAGGGAGCCGACGGAAATCCAGTCGAACAGCGTGACGGTGTACTGATACTGGAAATTCAGGAACAGAAACACCGAAATGGCAAACGAGCCCAGTACGGTAGCGCTACCGATGAGCCCGGCCACGGTGCCAGAAAGCCGGCGGTTGAGCAGACCATTGATGAGAAAGCCCAGGAACGGCAACAGCGGAATCAGGACGTACAACAAAGTAGAGTACGGCGCGCCGGCAGCGGGTATTACAGTTTCTTGCATAAGAGAGATGCAGAATTGTTTCAGTCCTGCGGAGCAGAGCGGGGAGCCTTATAGAGGCTTCCGGCTGCTTGGCAGAGCAGAAGCGAAATCAGAACTTCAGGCGGTTGAGCAGGTTGACGTCAGTATTCTGCAGGTTCCGGTAAATCATTACAATAATAGCCAGACCCACCGCCACTTCGGCAGCGGCCACGGCCATAATGAAGAATACAAATACCTGTCCGTTAGGGTCGGCGCGGTAGGCCGAGAAGGCCGTCAGCAACACGTTTACGGCGTTGAGCATCAGCTCCACACACATAAAAATAATAATGGCATTGCGCCGGGTAAGAACGCCCAGCACGCCTATAGAAAACAGGGCAGTAGCGAAGAAGACGTAGTACTGAAGAGGAACCGTTTGGATAACCTGCGGTATGTTCTGATCCATGCGGGAAGGCTGACGGCGGAACGAAGCCCCGCACTACCTGGACAGGGCGGGGCAATTAGCTGGCAAAGGTATCCTGAAAATCGGGAAATCCATACCAGGCTATTGCTGCATTTGCAGTGTAGCACATTTCCCACAGAGGAAGCAATAATCAGCCTTGGGTTTTTCTTAAGGAGTTGAACTTTACTAGGATTCAACAAGTTAGCCTTCCACTTTATTCTCGCTTTACTTATAAAGATAAGCCGGATTATAAAGCGCGCACAGTACGAACAGGGTCAAAAATATAATAGACCTATTTATATAAAATTTATAGTAATATTTATAAAAAAGCAAAAAAATGATAATTATCTCATTCTGTACTATACTAAGTCTACTTTATAAGTAGTAAAGTTCTCAAATTGCACTTCCATACTGAATTTGCTTAACCTACTTCATATTACTTGCTGCTTATGAGAAGATTACTTACTCTGTTACTACTGATTCTCAGTAGTGCCTTAGCACATGCAACCACCTACTATACTTATGTAGGTGGGGGTACAAATGGCCCGTGGGCTAATACAGCTACTACTAAAACTTGGACAACTGATCCCACAGGCTCCGTGCTTACGAATACGGGGGTGCCGGCTAACGGGGACGTGGTAGTAATACTAAATGGCTATACCGTTAATCTAACGGCCAACGTTGCTACCACCGGGCATAGCATTACTATTCAGAAAGGTGGCGTGTTGGACATGCAGACCTTTAGCTTCGGCAGCGCTATTACCAAGTTGGAAGGCCAGGGCCTGCTTCGCTTAGCCAGCACAAACTTTCCTGCCGTTACGACCAATAATTTTGACGATGCGGGAACGGGAACAGTGGAGTTTTACGACTTAGGTACGATTACTCTGCCTTCAGTTACCCAATACAATAACCTGCTGTTCAGCAACAGTAAGGCAACGGCTATGACGGCTTCCGTTGCAACCGGCACTACGGTACTGGGTACGCTGACCACTAAGAAGTCAGGTGTAGGTGCCCTGACGTTGGCCTTGGGTGCAAACACCCTGTCCATTGCCGGTGACATGACCCTGGCGGCAGGCACTACGCTTTCAGGCAGTGGCGCTATTACTACCAGTGGTAATATCACCAACAACGGCAGCATCAATAGCACAGGTAGTATCACTTTCACCGGGACTACAAACCGAAGCCTGGAAGCCAATGGCGCTACTAAGTTCAATAACATTATTGTTAATAAGGGGGCAGGCCAGCAATACATTTTATCTATTACTGCGGCCGTAGCAGGTAATTTCCAGTTAAATGAGGCGTACTCGGGGTATATCGTTGATTTGCAGAACGGTACTTTGAAGCTGGGCCAAAATATCACCTTGTCGAGACTGATGGGTGATACCAACGGACAGGGCGGATATGAACTGCCTGCCACCGCTGGTCTTTGGATTGACGGGGCATCGGTGACTTTGCCCGGTAATACTGGTGGTAGTAACAAAGGCATTTCGGGCGGCTTAATTGCACGCGGCTTATTCCGGATTTCAAGCGGGTCATTTACCAGCCTTGGCAACGATGGTGCAGTAATTGGCGATGTAGGCAGCTACCTGATTGAAGGCGGCACTGTAACCGTAGAAAAGTTCAGCCCAAGAAAGGAAGGTACCCCAGTAGGTAGCTTTACGATGACGGGCGGAACCTTTAACGTGAGGGGTACAGGTGCACAGTTGGATAAGCAGAAAACCTATGCGCGTTTTGCCATCCCCTTTGCTACGCAAACCTTCAGCATGAGTGGTGGCATCATTAACGTATACAATGCCGAAGGCAATGATGGGGTTGATATCGCCACAGCAGTAGGTAACTACTCTGTTACTGGTGGTGACTTTAATATCATCTTACCACCTGCCGCTGATGCTTACCCAGGCACAGTTAATATCAATTCGGTTGCTCCGTTCTGGAATATGACGATTTCGGAGCCAACTGCAGCTGCAGGTACGACAGGGGCTGCCTTGATGGCACCCATTACCGTATTGAATAACCTGACGCTGACAAGCGGTGCTAACCAGGCTACGCTGCAGACTAACAGCAACAACGTAACAGTACAGGGTAATTTTATAGTGGGCGCGCAAGCCGTCTACCTGCCCGGTACTAACATCACAAGCTTTACCGGCAGCAAGGATCAGAACCTGCAGATTGATGGAACCATTGGCATAACCGGTGCTTTGGGCCTGAATGAAATGCTGATGAACAAGTCGAACGGCACGCTGACGCTGGCCGGTTCGTCTACCACTTCTATGCGGGTACGCAGCACGCTTACACTCACTAGCGGCGTATTTAATGATGCCGGCAAGGTGCTGACGGTGCTGGGTAATGTGGTGAACTCGGCCACGCATACCAGCAGCGGTACCACCACCGGCAGCATCACACTGGCAGGCACTACGCATCAAACCATCGGGGGTGATGGCTCCGGCATCTTTGGCAACCTGGTGTTGAACAATAGTCTGAGCACGGCGGATGCTACGTATGGCCCGAAAGCAGTAGAGGCCACGGCTGATCAAACAGTCAGCGGTACCCTTACCCTAGCTAATGACCGGTTGTTCGACATCGGTACCCACCGCTTGTATATTACCTCCGTAAGCAAAGATGCCATTGTGGCCAGCGGCGGCTCGTTCTCTAACGCCCGCATGATTCTGACGGCTGGTAACCAGAGCGACGGGGGTATCCGCAAAACCTATGGCTCACTTGAGACCTTCATTTTTCCGGTGGGCACGCAGGTAAGCGGCACATATTACTATACCCCAGCCGCCATTAACCTCATGGCAGCGCCGGCACGATATGGTAAGATAAATGTGGCACCAGTGAAGGTGGTGAACCCCTTCTCTACGGATAAGCCAAACAGCCTGCAATATTTCTGGAAGGTATCTGAGTCTGATTTTGCTGGTCTGGCAGCTAATAAGGTGGTGCATAAATACACCGCTTCTAATGCTCTCATTGGGGGAAATAAGGCTTTCTACGTAGCGGCTTACTACGACCCCGCTACTGTAACGTGGAAGACAAACAACCTGGCTACTGATGTAGTAAAAAACGCTGCCACCATTGATATCAACTTCTCTGCTGTCAATATTAATGGCGAGTATACTGCCGGTGACTACCGCACGGCCTTCGGGACTATCAATAAGTTTTACAGCCGTAAAAACGGAAACTGGAACGTTGCGGATACTTGGTCCAGAACGGGCTACGATGGAGTAGCTGCTACAGATGTGCCAGGTGCCGGCAACCCCGTGTTTATTGGCAACAACTACACTGTAACGGTAACGGCTAATGGAGCCAGTTCAGGTAGTCTGCAAATCGACAAAGGGGCTACACTAGACCTGGGTACTACTACGGGACACAACTTTGGTTCGCTGCCTGAGGAAATTGTGCAGGGCTCCGGTACTTTGCGAATTGCCAGCACGGTTTCGCCGGCAGTATTCCCCGGCGGCGATTTTGCCAACTTCCTAGGTCCACAGGGTGGTACGGTAGAGTACTATACAGTAGGCGCTTTTGCCTACACACTGCCTGCTAATACAGTGTCCAGTTACTACAATCTGGTTCTGAATGCTGGTACTAGTCGTACACTCACGCTGCCCAATCAGAATCTACATATTTATAATGACCTGAGCACAGGTACCCAAACCGGTTTCAATGGATTGGTTTCGCTAAGCGCAGGTGCCAATGGGGACCTGACAATTGATGGTAATGTCCAGGTTCAGAATGGACAGCTACGTTATGGTGCTGCCACACGCAATGTAACTGTAGGCAATAATGTGCTTGTAAGCACTGGCGCTACCTTCGGCATTATAACTGGTACGGTACTTAATACGCTGCAGATTGGTGGTAGCGTCATCAACAACGGTACGCTTGCCCTGGCACCTGCTGGTGGCAAGATTGATGTAACCTTTGTAGGTGATACCGACCAGAAAATAACGGGTACCGGCACCGCCACATCCATTAATAAGCTCACGGTTAACAAAGGCACTTCCCGCACGCCGGTTTTAACCTTGGATGTAGCAGGTACTTTATCAGTTCCTGCTACGGATAACTGGCTGGTGCTTACGAATGGCACCTTCAGCTTTGCAAAACCGAGTTCTACCATTCTGGTGAATGCTGGCACCTATACCATTGGAAATACGGCTGGCCTGTCGGTAAATGGAGCTGGAGCAGTTATTAACCTGGCCACTGGAGCTACTCTGCAGCTGGATGGTCGTCTGAGCGCGCTGGCTGGTACCATCAACGTAGGTCGTAGCATCGAATACTCTGGTGCTACGCAGCCGGAAATTGTGGTAACGAGCGGAACGTTGAACGTAGATGGGCAGATTCGTCGCCCACTTACTACAACGCAAGGCGCCCTGACGTACAGCCAAAGCGGTGGCAACGTACTGGTGCGAGGCAACAACTTTGATGCTAGCCGGGCCCAGTTTGAAGTGCTGAACGCAGGTAGCTCCTTTACCATGACAGGAGGTGCCTTGACGGTACTCAGAACCCTTGGCGTTGCTGCTACGGCAGATGTATATCTGCACCCGGCTACCAGCACAGTTACCGGAGGCGAAATTGTGTTGGGTAATCCAACTGCAACGGCAGCGGCTAACCTGAAGCTGGATACAACCGTTCCGCTGTTTAGCCTGAAAGTGGATAATGGAGCTAGTACTGCTAATAATAACACAGCTACTCTGCTTCAGAACCCGCTCACGCTGAAGGGGAACCTGACAATTGGTAATGCCAACTCCATATTCAATACAGATGGACTGGATGTTTCAATTGCCGGCAATTTTACTAACGGCAACACTACAGCTACCACCGGTTTAACGGTAGGCGGTTATCAGGCTAAGCTGGCTACCCAAACTACTACCCTGAACGCCTCGACTAATAACCAACTGCTCACCGGGGCCACTGGTAATCTGACCAACTTCGGCAATCTGGTTATTAATAACACGAACACCAGCGGTCAAGTAAACCTGCAGACTAACAATACTGCTCTGCGTGTACATGGGCAGCTTACCTTGACCAAAGGGGAACTGGCTGATGGTGGCAACACTATTTCAGTGTTGGGCAATGTAGTGAACTCGGCTAAGCATAGTGGTGCGGGCAAGGTGGCACTCATTGGCGCTGTTGCTCAGACCATTGGCGGTGACGGCTACGGCATCTTCGGCAATTTGGAAATCAATAATGGCGGCAATGGCGCTACCGCATTGGCAGCGCAACAGGTAGATGGTATACTCACGCTGACCAATGGTAACCTGACTATTGGATCCAACCTGCTGAAACTGACTAATACCAGCAGTACTGCAGTAGCCGGTGGCACCTTCTCTACCACCAAGATGATCATCACAAACGGTAACGTGGCAGATGAAGGGGTGCAGAAATCCTTCCCGGCTGCTGCTACCTCATTTGTTTTCCCAGTAGGTGTTACCGGGAAATATACACCGGCAACCTATACGGTTAACGCCAATACGGCAGTAGGTACTATTACAGTAGCGCCGGTTAACTCGGCTCATCCTTCCAATACAGATGCTGCCAGCAATACAGAGTTGAAGTATTACTGGCGGGTGGGTAGCACGGGCTTTAGCGGGTTGTCCGTTCGGCACGTCTATCAATATGTGAGCACAGATGCAACAGCAGCCCAGGAAGCAAATTACCGGACGGGGCGCTTCCTGATTAATCAGTGGATACCTATTGGGGGTATTGCTACTTCTGTGGATGCTGCTACTCACACTATCAATTTGGCTTCCACTACGGCTAATACGTATGTAAGCTACATCAATGGTGACTACACGGCTGGGCTAACGAGTGAATTCCAGGCAGTGAAAGTGTACTACAGCCGCAATGCAGCTCCTAATATCACTACCACTGGTGCTGACTGGGATACGCCCAGCTCCTGGACGTTTAACCCGGATGGTTCGGATTCTCCAGCCGGTCAGACGGCTACTACGGCTCCTGCAGCCGGTACCCCGGTCGTGATTCTGCCAGGCCACGTGATTAACACTTCTCAGGCAGGCCGCAACGCGTCCTCACTCACGCTGAGCGGAACATTAAATATTGGCAACTTCACCTCCAATAACTTTGGGGTAGTAACGGGCACAGGTCGTCTGATTATTAACTCTTCAACCTTCCCGGCCGGTAACTACACTGACTTTACGAGCACGGCTGGTGGTACAGTAGAGTACACAGGCTTTATTGTGACGCTGCCGCCCCGCTCGATCTACAATAACCTGGTTTTCTCCGGTATTAATACCACGAAGTCATTGGGTAACGTGTCGCTGCAGGTAAATGGCTCTGTGCTGGTAAATGCCACCACCACCATCAATAACGAAAGTGACATTGATGTGACGCTGGTGAACCCGGCTAAGGGTTTCGTGAACAACGGTACCTTCAATCTGGGTAATGGTGCTCTTTCTATTGCAGAGTCGCTAACCAATAATACCGGTGCTACGCTAACGCTGGGTGGTGGTAAAACCACTGTTGGTACCTCTCTGATGAATGCCGGCACCATCACTACCGCAGCTGGTGACGTGGTCATTGGAACGGTATTAGTGAACTCGGGTAGCTATCAGACGGGCGCGGGCGCCCTGAAGGTGGCCTCTCACCTCACGAATTCCGGTACGTTCAATGCCGCTGGTCAGAATGGTGTTATTACCGTAGGGGGCAACCTGGCCACGTCTAATCTCTTCAGCGCCGGCAACGGCGACCTGACAGTTACGGGTAATCTGGTAAACTCCGGTATTTACAATGCCAATGCCAACAAATTGACGCTGACTGGTGACTTCACCAACCAGAGCACTTTCAACGCAGGCAGCAGCAATGTTTACCTGCAGGGCAACTGGACCAACTCCGGCGTATTCACCGCTGGGACCAGTGCTGTCCGTTTCCTGAGCAACACGGCCCGCAACCTGGGCGGTACGCTGGCTACCACTTTCTACAATGTGTACAAGGAAGGTACGGGTGCTTTAACCATGCAGCAGAGCGCAACGGTAAGCAACCTGCTTAATCTGAACCAGGGTAATATTGTGACGGGAGCCAACACGCTGCATCTGACCAACACGGCTACACAGCCAGTGACGGGGGAAAGCCTAAATGCCTATATTCTGGGCAAACTGGCCATTACGTTCCCCACAGAGGCAGGGGCCACGCGCACATTCCCAGTGGGCAACTTTAAGCCGGGTGATGCTTCTATCAACTTCTACCGTCCGGTAACTATTGTGGCACAGGGTGGCAGCACCGCGGGCACGGAGGTACAGGTTGAGATGGTGCAAACTTCAGCAACCGGTGCCGTAGCAGCCGGCTCGGGCATTTCCAACCTGTCACGAGTGCGCTATTATAGCATTACGGCACTGAGTGGAGCTATAACGAACCCTACGGTACAGCTTAGCTTTAACACCAATATTAATGATGAAGAGATTAATGTGCCCAGCAACCTACGCGTAGCGCGGGCTACGGCTGCTGGCGGCACCTGGACGAACGAAGGCGGGGCTGGTGTATTCTCGCCAGCTGCTCCTGCCGGTTACGTTACATCAGGTGTTACCAGCATCACCAACAACTCGCTGTTTGCTTTGGCTTCTACCAACCTAGTAGATAACCCGCTCAACAATGCCTACACGCCGCTGCCAGTAGAACTAGTAGCTTTCACCGCTAAGATGGTAGGTACTAAAGTGCAGCTGGCCTGGGCTACTTCCATGGAGCGCAATAGCTCGCACTTCGTAGTAGAACGCTCCCTGGATGGTAGGGCATTTGAAGCAGTAGCCCAAGTGGCAGCCCAAGGCACCAGCACTACCCGTGTTGAGTATGCCGCTACCGATGCCCGTCCATTCCAGGGCCAGTCGTACTACCGCCTGCGCCAGGTAGATAATGACGGCCGCACGGCGTACAGCTCCGTGGTAGTGGTGAAGATGGCCGGCATTGCCAAAGCAGCACTGCAAGCTTATCCTAACCCTGCCAAGGGCACTCAATTCAATGTACTGATACAGGGTCTGAAAGGCACTGCCGGCACGCTGCGTATCACCGACGGCTTCGGCCGCGAGGTGTACCGGATGGCGGTGAACTTGACGCTGGACCAGCAGGATATGGCCGTGAAGCCTGCCGCTAAGCTGGCTGCCGGGATGTACATCGTCTCGCTGCAAACGGCGGAAGGCCGCCTCACGCAGAAGCTGGTAGTTGAGTAATCTGTTTCAAAAAAGCCTAAAAAGGCGGCTCCACTTGGGGCTGCCTTTTTTTATGCCTTCGGTAGTGTGGGAATGGCTGGGTTTGTAGGAAAGTCGGGTAGGGGTAATTAGGGAGTAATTAATTGAAATACAGCAATATAGTTGCGCTGATAAAGAGTTAAATGGCTTAAGTCCACCCGTTTTTTCTTTTGGGTTCCTGCACCAGGCAAAAGGCCCCCGCTACTTTCAGGCTGCATACAACCTCAGCATGAAACGAGCACAGGATAAAGTAGTCATCATTACCGGCGGCGCCAGCGGAATTGGCCGGGTTGCGGCCCTACGATTCGCGGCCGAAGGCGCCACCGTCATTATCTGGGATGTGAACCAGGAAAAGGGAGAAGCTACCCGCGCCGAGTTAGAAGCCCAGGTCGGCCGCGCCGCTTTTGCCTTAGTCAATACCACTCAACCCGAGCAGGTACAGGCCGCCGCCCAGGCCGCCCACCAGCAGTTTGGCCGCATCGATGTGCTCATCAACAACGCTGGCATTACCCGCGACGCCACCCTGCGCAAAATGACCCTGCAACAGTGGCAGCAGGTACTCGATGTAAACCTGACCGGCGTGTTCGTCTGCTCCCAGGCTGTGGCACCTTATATGGAGCAGCAGCAGAGCGGCCGCATAATCAACACTTCCTCAGTGGTGGGGCTGTACGGTAACTTCGGGCAGGCCAACTACGCGGCTACCAAGGCCGGCCTCATCGGTCTGACCAAGACGCTGGCCCGCGAGTTGGGCAAGTACAACATCACCGTGAATGCCGTAGCCCCGGGCTTCATTGCCACCGATATGATTGAGACTATACCCGAAAAGGTCATCAATATGCTGAAGGGGCGCACCCCGCTGCGCCGCCTGGGAACCCCCGAGGAAATTGCCGCCGCTTACCTGTTTCTGGCTTCCGATGAGGCCGGGTTTGTGAGCGGTACGGTGCTGAGTGTGGACGGCGCGGTAACCATCTAGCCCGATGCCAGCAACCTCCACCCGCCGCGCCCTCATTACCGCCACCGGCTCCTACGCGCCGGCGCGCGAGTTGCCCAACAGCTACTTTAACGAGTTGCTGGGCGAAGACGTGGACACCTGGCTACGGCAGAACGTGAACATCCACACGCGCCGTTGGTGCGCCGAGGGCGAATCAGTAGCCGATTTGCTGGAGCATGCCGCCAGGCAGGCCCTGAACCGCGCCGGCGTGCGGCCCGATGAGCTGGATCTGCTCATTGTGGCCACCGATACGCCCGAGTATGTGTCGCCGGCCACGGCCACAGTATTGCAGCATCGGCTGGGGGCCACCCGCGCCGGCACCTTCGACTTGAATGCGGCCTGTGCCGGTTTTGTCACGGCGCTGGATGTGGCCGCCAAGTACATCAGCGCCGATACGCGCTACAACCGGGTGCTGGTGCTGGGCGGCTACACCATGAGCAAGTACCTGGACCTGCAGGACAAGAAAACCGTCACGCTCTTTGCCGATGGGGCTGGGGCCGTGCTGCTCACCGCCGCCACCGGCACCGACCGGGGCTTCCTGACCAGCCGCCTGCACACCGAAGGCCAGTACGCCTCCTGGATGGGCATTTACGCTGGCGCCTCTAATCAGCCCATAACGGCCGAAGTAGTGGCCCGCAACGACCACAAGCTGAAGTTTGTGCACCGCTTCCCCAAAGAGCTGAACCCGGACACCTGGACCCGACTGGCCGAGGAAATGGCCACCGATATTGGCGTGCGTCCGCAGGACGTGGACCACTACGTAATGACCCAGCTGAACATTCATGCCATCCACGAAACCCTGGACCGGCTGCAGGTGCCGCGCGAGCGGGCGCCCATCATTATGGACCGCTACGGCTACACCGGCTCAGCCGCCATTCCCATGGCGCTGGATGATGCCGTAACCAACGGCCGCATCCAGGAAAACGACCTTATTTTTCTGATTGGCTCCGGCGGTGGCCTAACCTTCGCGGGCGCTGCGTTCCGATTCTGATAGCCCTTATCTTACCCCATCATGAATAACATAGCTACTCCCGAACAGGTAACCGCCACTGCTCTGCTGCTGGTCGGCTATGCGGCCGTGATTCTGTTTTTCGTGGTGCGCGGGGCGCTACGCATCAAGAGCATGGCTGATTATGCCGTGGGCTCGGTGCGGTTTTCGCCCATAGCGGTGGGACTGTCGTTGGCGGCCTCCATGACCAGCGCGGCTACGTTCATCATCAACCCTGGCTTTATTGCCTTGTATGGCCTAAGTGGGATGCTCTCCTTTGGGGTGGTGATGCCGCTGGCCTCTATGATTTCACTGGTGGTGTTTACCAAAGGCTTTCGCAAGCACGGCCAAACCGTGAAGGCCCTGACGCTGGCGCAGTGGATTGGCTCGCGCTTTCAGAGTACCGGCCTCACGCGCTATTTCGGGTGGCTGTCCTTGTTACTCATCACCTTTATCGTGCTCATTTGTGTAGGCCTCACGCAGGTGCTCAGCAATGCCTTGAATGCGCCGCCGCTGCCGGTGCTGGTGGGGATTGTGGTGTTCATTTTTGGCTACATGATGTTTGGCGGGGCCAACTCCATGGTGTATACCAACACTATTCAGGCCCTGTTGAAGTTGGTGGTAGCGGTGGTGCTGCTTACCTCCGGCTACGAGCATTTCAGCCAGGGCGTGCACGGTTTTCTGGCGAAGCTCGCGGCCATCGACCCCGCCCTGACGCATGCTACCAACCCGCAGAGCTACCTGTTCCGCGACTATTTTGAAATCATTTTCTGCCAGATAGTTATCGGCGTGGCCATTGTGTGCCAGCCCCACCTAATCACCAAATCCCTGCTGCTGGACAACGAGCGGGACGTAAACCGTTACTTGCTCACGGCGGTGCTGGTGCTCACCGTGTTTTTCTCGGTGGTATTTGCCGGCCTCTACGCGCGCCTAGCTTTTCCCGGTTTGCAGCTGAATGGGCAGGAGCTGAAGATGGACAAGATCATGTCGGCGTACGTGGTGCGGGAGTTTCCGGTGTACGTGGGTTTGCTGGTGATTATGGGGCTGATTTCGGCCGGTATTTCCACCCTGGAAAGCCTGATTCAGTCCTTGTCGAGTACCATTACGTCGGATATTATTAAGCCGCTGCTGAGTCCCACGGTATTCAGCGGCACGGGCGGTTTTCGGCGCGAAATCTGGCTGAACCGGCTGGTGATTACGGTCCTGGGCGCGGTGGCCATCTGGCTGTCGTACGACCAGCTGCTGAACGCCAAACTGAGCGTGGCCATCTTCGCGCAGAACGGCGTGTACGCTTATTTCGCGGCGGCTTTTGTGCCCATCAGCTTTGGTATCTTTCTGCGGGATGCCCCGCGCCTGGCCGTTACGGTGGCTTCCGTTACGGCGCTGCTGGTGCATTTTGGCGTGTACTACGGTCGGCTTACGCCTTACATGCAGCTGCCGGTGCGCAACCCCGGTGTATCTGCGGCATTGGGCATTGTGGCCGCTGTGGTCGTGGGGGGCGTGCTGTACCTGGCCCTGCACCGCGCGTCGGTGCCGGAAAAAACCGTGGCGGTAGCCGCTTAGCTTGCCTGTCTTCGTTTCTGATTCCCCATTCCCACCCTCAATTTTCTCCAATCATGTACACCAAAGACTGGGTAGCGAAGTGGGCGCTGTACTCGCCCCACAAGCTGGCGCTGAATGAGCTGGACACGGGCCGCACACGTACCTACGCCGAGCTGAACCAGGCCGCTAACCACCTGGCCACCGAGCTGACCCAACGCCACCGCCTGCGCCCCGGCGACCGGGTAATGGTTATTGCCGAGCATTGCCTGGAGTACGTGACGCTGTTTGTGGCGGCGCAGAAAACCGGCCTGGTGCTGGTGCCCGTGAACTATCGGCTGGCCGGGGCGGAAATTGACTATCTGCTGCAGAACTGCGAGCCGGCGCTGCTGATATACGAGGAACAGTTTGAAGAGAAAGCCTCGCAACTGCCCTCGCTTCTTACGGTGCCTCAGGTGTGGCCATTACAGGAAGTGCGGGCTATCTGTGAGCAGGGGCTGGCGCTACCGCACGTGCCGCTGTTTGTGGGGCTGGAGCCCGACGAAGACGACCCGGTGTTCATCCTGTACACCTCCGGCACTACCGGCTTCCCAAAAGGCGCGCTCTACACGCACCGCATGCTGCTCTGGAACAGCCTGAACACTACCATGAGCCTGGAAATTACGCCCCAGGACACCACCATCAACTGCATGCCGCCTTTCCATACCGGCGGCTGGAACGTGCTGGTTACGCCGTTTCTGCACCGCGGCGCTACGGTGGGGTTGCTCAAGAAATTCCAGCCCGAGCGGATTTTGCAGCTGCTGGAGCAGGAGCGGGCCGACATTTTCATGGGTGTGCCTACCATGCTCAAAATGATGCTGGAAAGCCCGGCTTTTGCCGCTGCCGACCTCAGCAGCCTGCGCTATTTCATTGTGGGTGGCGAGGCGCTGCCGCTGGACGTTATCCGAACCTGGGACCGGAAAGGCATCAAAATCCGACAGGGCTTCGGCCTCACGGAAGTTGGCCCCAACCTGTTTTCCCTGCACCAAGACGATGCCATCCGCAAAATTGGCTCCATCGGTCGGCCCAATTTCTACCTCGATATCAAGCTAATTGACGAGCAGGGCCAGACCGTGGGGCCGAACGAAGTAGGGGAGTTGTGCCTGCGCGGCCCCGTAGTTACGCCCGGCTACTGGCGCAACCCCGAAGCCACCGCCCAGGCCATACCCGACGGCTGGTTCCGCACCGGCGACTTGTTGCGCCAAGACGAGGAAGGCTACCTCTTCGTGATGGACCGCATCAAGAACATGTATATCTCCGGCGGCGAAAACGTGTACCCCGCCGAGATAGAGCGGTTTCTGCTCACGTTCCCGGGCGTGTCGGAAGTGGCAGTGATTGGGGTGCCGGATGCGCGCTGGGGCGAGGTAGGCAAGGCCTTCATCGTGACCAAAGACATTACCATTTCCACCGAGGCGCTGCTGGCCTACTGCGCCGGCAACCTGGCCCGGTTTAAAGTGCCCAGGTACGTGGAGCTGGTGCCAGAGCTGCCCAAAAACGATACCGGCAAAATCAATAAAAAGGTATTGAAAGCCAGCCTATGAACCGCGCCCTCCGCTTTCTGCCCATCCTATTTCTGCTTCTAGCCAGCTACCCGGTTATGAGTTTTCAGACGGAAGAACTGTCGATGCGCGAAGTCATCGGCTCCTACGGCTTGCCCGAGCATACCGCCAAGCTGGCCAGCAACCTGCAAATAGCCTACGTGGATGCCGGCAAAGGCCCGCAAACGCTCATCTTCATTCACGGCCTGAGCAGCTACGTGCGGGCCTGGGAACGGACGATTCCCGAAGTCAGCAAATCAGCACGCTGCCTGGCGCTGGATTTGCCCGGCTATGGTAAGTCGTCCAAAGGCAGCTACCCCGGCACCATGGAGTTTTATGCCGATGTAGTGCACGAGTTTATCCGCAAGCTGAAACTTAAAAATGTGACGCTAGTGGGCCACAGCATGGGCGGGCAGATTGCCGTGACGGCCGCCCTGAAATACCCGCAGGAAATCAAAAAGCTGGTGCTGGTGGCCCCGGCCGGTTTCGAGACGTTTACCGCTTCGGAAGCCCAGGTGCTGCGCAATTTCTACACGGTGGAGTCCATCGTCAACACACCGGAAGCGCAGGTGCGCATGAACCACAAGTACAACTTCTACCAGATGCCAGCCAGCGTGGACCTCTGGATAAAAGAGCGGCTGGCTATGATGCAGTGCGAGGACTTCCGGCAGTACGCGCAAACGGTAGTCAACAGCATGTCGGGCATGCTGGACGGGCCGGTGTTTGAGCGCCTGCCGCAGGTGCAGCAACCCACGCTGGTGGTGTTTGGGGCCGATGATTTCCTGATACCGAACCGGGGGCTGCACCCCACGCTGACTACGGCGCAGGTATCCGCCGCCGGCGTGGCGCGGCTGCCGCAGGTCCGGCAGGTGCTGCTGCCGCAGGCAGGGCACTTTGCGCATTACGAGCAGCCCACGGAATTTAATAAGCTGGTGAAGGAATTTGTGGCGGAATAAAATGGCCCCGGCAACGCATCTTTGCGTTACTGGTTTCCTCCACCACTTTCATTTCCAATGAGCATCATTACTATCAGCAGCCTGGCTGAGCTGGCCCAGTACGAAGGGCAGGACCTGGGCGTAACCGATTTCCACACCATCACCCAGCAGCAGATCAACCAATTTGCTGACGCGACGCTTGACCACCAGTGGATTCATCTGGATGCCGAGCGGGCCAAAACGGAGTCCCCGTTTGGGGCCACTATTGCGCATGGCTACCTCACGGTGTCGTTGCTGCCGTATTTCTGGTGTCAGATTGTGGCCATTGAGAACCTGAAAATGCAGGTGAACTATGAAATCGAAAGCCTTCGGTTTAATCAGGCAGTGCTGGTGAATAGTGAGGTGCGTTTGCACGCCAAGCTGCTTTCAGTAAAAGATCTGCGCGGCATTGCCAAGGCACGCATAGAGGTAACAATGGAAATCAAAGACGTTAAAAAGCCGGCGTACACCGGCGTTATTACGTTCCTGTATCACTTCGTATAGTCGTAGTAATAATGCCACTGGCCCCGCCGGAAACCAATCGGTTTCGGGTGGGGCCAGTGGCATTATTGGCTACAGTACTAGTTCATATCACGCCCATGCCGCCATCTACTACCTGCGTGGTGCCGGTAATAAAGCGGCTTTCGTCACTGGCCAGGAACAATACGAGCTGGCCGATTTCCTCCGGCTGGGCGTAGCGGCCCAGCGGTATGGTGGCAACCAGAGATTTATGGGCGTCCTCGGCGTGACCGGGGGCGAATCCCTCTTCCAAAGAATACATCATGCGGTTTTCTACCGGCGAGGGATGCACGGAGTTTACCCGAATTCGGCGGGGCGCGGCCTCTACGGCTACGGCCCGCATAATCCCCACATCGGCGTGCTTGCTGGTGATGTAGGCACTTACGTTGGGGCTACCGTTGAGGCCCGCCACTGAGGAGGTAATAATCATGCTGGCGCCATCGTTCATCTGGGGCAAGGCGTACTTGGCCCCCAGCCACACGCCGCGAATGTTAACGGCCACAATCCTGTCGAAAACCTCCTCTGGATACTCGGTAATGGGTTTTACCACGCCCTCAATGCCCGCGTTATTGAAAAACACGTCAATCTTGCCGAAGGCTTTTACCGTTTCCCCCACGTATTTCCGGACCTGGTCTGACTGGGTAACATCGGCGACGCAGTAAGTGAGGTTAGCCCCGCCCTGCAGCTCATCGGCGGCCTTTTTCAGGTCGTCTTCTTTGAGGTCTACCAGCACTACTTTAGCTCCTTCCGCCAAAAACAGCTTGGCGGTGGTTTTGCCAATGCTGCCGGCACCGCCCGTAATAACGGCCACTTTGTTTTCCAGTCTTTTCATATCAGCAGAGGAATAATAGAATGATGGATAAATGTGCTTCACTAAGTAAGCAGATATCCAATGGTTTACAACTTAAATTTGGATTAATGACCTCCGCGGTTTTTCTGATGGTTGAATAAAGGACGACTTATTATCGAGCCAATTGAGGGGTGAAAATTGCCGGAAATATTCCTGCATTTCGCGAAGACGAAAGCACTAACTTCGAAGGCGCGCTACCAACCCAATTCCCGCCTGCCCGATGAAAAAGAAACTGGAGAAATTCGCTGATTTCGCGTCGGATGTATTGCCACACGAAATTGCCTGGCTCATGCAGGTGCAGCAGTTTCAGGACGCCGACAACCGGGAAATTCTGCAGACTATTGAACATAACTGCCAGCACCCGCGCACACCGGTAGCGTTTCGCACGGCCATTGATAAGCGCAAGTACTCCAACCTGAAGCAGTGGATTCAGCAGCGGCTGGACAGCATTGACGTGGACAAGCACCTGATCCACATCAACCAGCTGGATCAGAAAATCATGACGGATTCCATCAGCCCCGCGGAGGAAAAAGTGCTGCTGCAGGCTATTGCGCGCTATGATAGGCCGGAATATTACTTCACCAAATTCTATGAGCTGACGCTGAGCTACCGGCAGTTTCTGCTGATCCGGATGCGCTATAAAGACCACCACACGGTGTCGCAGTTCATTGAGCGGCAGCGCCCGAATTACGAGAAGAGCAAGGAGGTATTCCAAAAACTGCACGATGCTACCCTGGACATTACCAGCCAGTACGCACAGAATACCACCGAAAGCCGGCAGTGGGAGCAGTGGTTGCTCGATACCTTTAATGACGAAACGCTGGATGGTTTAAACCGCTATTTCGCGGTGGTGCGGCTTACGTTTCTGTATTTTAATTATTCGGCTTTTGATAAGCTGAAAGAGGTGTACGATGCGCTGGATGTGCTGCTCAAAAAGGGCGTATTTTATTCGCGCCGCATCCTGTTTAATTATTACGCCAATTGCGTATTGCTGCACTCTAAATTCGACGTGCTGCAGCAGGCCGAAGAGTACGGGTATTTATCTATTAAACAGAAAAATACCGACCACTTACATTACCTCAATAATTACAGCGCCATTCTGCTGCGGCAGGGCAAAATACACGAGGCATTGGCTTTAATGAAGCAGTCATTTCCCTCGCTGCGGCACACGAATAACCTGCGGAATAAAATCGGGTTTATGGCTTTTTACATTAAATGCCTGAACCTGAACGGCCAGCCCGCCGACGGCGAAAAAATGGCCGACAGCTTCCTGCGCGATAACAGCAAGGATATTCTGGCGCACCGCTGGCACATCTTTTTCGTGGCCTATTTTCAGTCGTTGGTGCTGCAGGAAAAATATGATAAGCTGCTGAAAGCGTGTCGCAAATTTCAGCTACTGCACAAGGAGGCGGAATACCAGGCGCGGCCTAATTATCTGCCCACGCTGCAGTGGTATTACCACATTAGTAGGTATGTAGAAAACGAAATTGATGACGAGCAATTAGTAGCGAAAATGGTAGAGTCGGGGAGGCCACATTTTGGCAATGCGCACAAGCAGCGCCTGCTGCTGGACCTGCTGGCGGAGGTAAAATCCTGCATTCCGCACCTGTGCGTGCGTATAAAGTCCATGCTGCTGGTCTCGGAGATAAGTGGTTGATAAAAAGATAGTTGTTGATTAAGTGAAGAGGGAAGGTTGGTTAAGTCCACCTTCCTTTTTTAATGCCGTGGAAAGCAGGCGGTTAAGGAGCCCTGTAGATTCAGCCTATACTCTCTCCCAACCCAAACTTCCCACTCAAATAACCCTACCTATTATGGCCTCCAGAATTCTACTAATTCTCCTGCTGAGCACCCAGGCACTGTGGGCCGTGGCCCAGAGCGGCGGCATCCGGGGCCGCGTTACCGATGGAAGTGGGCAGGCCCTGACGGGCGTAAACGTTACGCTCCCCGGCCGCAACATGGGCACTGCCACCGCCTCCGATGGCACTTTTACGCTCAGTGGCATTTCGCCCGGCACGCACACCGTGCGCTTTTCCATGGTAGGCTACCAGCTGCCCGACCGCACCGTGACAGTGGGAGAGGACGTAGCCGACCTGGGCACCGTTACCATGAGCGACGCCTCCGTCATGGCCGGGGAAGTGGTAGTATCGGCCTCGCGCCGGCCTGAGAAGCTAACGGAAGCTCCGGCCACCATCAGCGTTATTAATTCCCGGCAGATTTCGGAGCTGCCTTCCTTTAACGTGGGCGAGTTGCTGGCCCGCCAGAAAGGCGTGGACTACATCCGGACCGGCGTGCTGGGTACGGGCCTGAACGTGCGCGGCTTTAACAGCGCCTTCAACCCCAAAAACCTGCAGATGAATGATGCACGCCTCTCCACGCTCATTGCCACCGGTCTGCCGCTGGGGCCGCTTTCCAGCGTAGTGAAAGAGGATATTGAGCGGGTAGAAGTGATTCTGGGACCATCGGCGGCGCTGTACGGCCCCAATGCCCATAATGGCTTGGTGAACACCCTGAGCAAAGACCCGCGCACTTCCGCCGGTACCACGGCGGCGCTGGGTGTAGGCAACCAAAGCGTGTTTTCGGCCCGCTTCCGGCACGCGCAGATTCTGAATTCCAAGTTCGCCTTTAAGGTGACCGGAGAATACACCAAGGGCATGGATTTCCCTTACGTGGATACCGTGTATTACAACAACACGGCATTTGCCAAAGCCGCTACGCCGACTACGCCCGCCGTGCCACCCAAATTCCACGCTGCCGAGGAGCTGGAACTGGACCGCAGCTTCAAGAGCCTGCACGGCGAAGCAGCCCTGTATTACAGCCTGACCGATAAAGCCGACGTGATTCTGAGCTACGGCGGCAACAACTCCAGCTACGTGGCTCAGACCAACGCCGGCCGCAACCAGATTAAGGACTGGCAGGTGCATTACCTGCACGCCCGCTACGTGTCGCCGCACGTGTTTGCGCAGTTGTACCACACCTGGAGCATGACCGATAAAACCTACGCCATCAACCAGCGCACCCAGAACTACCTGAGCTTTAAGGATGCCGGTTTCAGTGAGGAAGAGGCCCGCCGCCGCTCCTACAGCGAGCAGTGGTTTGGCCAGAACCAGGATGCCGGCATTGCCCTGAAGCGCGGCGCCTTGTTCCGTGATGATTCCCGCCGCATCAATGGGGAGCTGCAGTACAACAACGAGTTCAAAGGCTTTGCCGTGGTGCTGGGCACTCAGTACCAGCGCGACATAGCCGACAGCAAGCACACCTACCTGTTCGACCAGAACGGCGCTATCGTCATCAATCAGATTGGTGCATATGGCCAGGTGGAGCGGGCCTTTGGCTCGGGCTTCAAAGCCATTGTAGCGGCCCGCGCTGACCAGCACGACCGGTACGGCTTCAACTTCATTCCGAAAGCGGCCTTAGTCTGGACGAAAAACGACCAGTCGGTGCGCCTAACCTACGGCCGCGGCATTGCCGCACCCACCATTCTAAACCTGGATGGCTACCTGTTCGGCGGCCTGTTGATTGGCAACGGGGAAGGCTACACGCTCAGCGACGGCACCGTAATCGAAAAGCTAAAAGTAGAAACCATCAACTCGTTTGAAACTGGCTACAAAGGCAAGCTCTCGGAGAAGTTCTTCGTAGATGCCAACGCCTACTACAACGTGTCGGAAAACTTCCTGAGCCCAGCCATCAACATTGCCACGCAGGGCCGCAAAGTGGTGAAGCGCGGCGATACGCCCATCAGTCAGGTAATTCCGGGCACGCCCGATGCCGGTGCGGCGGTACTGCTCACCTACGTGAACTTTGGCAAGGTAAATACCTACGGCGCCGATCTGGGCCTGAACTACTACCTCACCAAAACCGTGGGCCTGGCCCTGAACTACTCCTGGTTCGGCTACGAACTCGACAAGAAAGACCTGCGCAACGACGGCAATAAGGACGGCAAAGTAGTAGCGGAAATCGACCTGCCCATCAACACGCCTGCTCACAAAATGAGCCTGGCCGTGAACTACAGCGGCAAGAAGTTCTTTGGCTCGGTGTTCACGCGCTGGGTACAGGAATATGATTTCTTCTCCGGTATCAACGTAGCTGCCGAGGCCAACCCCGAGCTGGGCATTAAGGAAAACGCGCGCTACGGCCGCACCTGGAACTACGGCCCATTGGGCGGCTTCGTGAACGTAGACCTGAGCGCTGGTTACCGCATCAACACATACCTCACCGCCTCGGCGCAGGTGAGCAATGTATTCGACAGCGAAGTGCGCGAGTTTGTGGCGTCGCCTTTCATCGGCCGCCTGTATTCCGCCGAGCTGAAGGTAATGCTGCCCGCCATGGGCAAATAAGCTACCCCGTTCTTTAACGCCTGTGTAGGCTTAGGAGAACAAAGATTTTGATTTGGTTAAGATGAAAGGCAACGACTTCTGGTCGTTGCCTTCCTCTTTTTAGGACGAATAAAAAATGCGCATCCATCAATAAAGTATTTTCTTCGCCTGTCCGTCTGTATCAGCAGAATGGCAACACTACCTATCACTTACGACGACGCCTCCTTCATGACGGCCGGCCACCAGGATCAGCAGATACAGGAGGCCGTGCGCGCGCAGCGCGGCCGGCTGCTGTCGTTCATCCGCCGGCGTATTCCGGATGAGGCCGATGCGGAAGACGTGCTGCAGGATGTGTTCTACGAGCTGGTGCAAAGCTACCGCATGGTAAAGCCTGTGGAGCAGGTAGCGGCCTGGCTATTTCGCGTGGCCCGCAACAAAATCATCGACCGGTACCGCCGGCCCAAAACCTCTTCCTTAGAAGAAGCTGCCGCCTTCCATGCCACCCAGGACGCGGAAGAATCCTTGCTGTTGGCTGACGTGCTGCCCGCCGCCGACTCTTCCACGGAAACCGCACTGGCCCGTGAGGCCATTATGGAAGCCATTCTGGATGCCCTGGATGAGCTGCCGCCCGCCCAGCGCCAGGTGTTTGTGTGGCATGAGTTCGAAGGCAAAACCTTCCGGCAGATGGAGGAAGAAACCGGCGTGCCCCTTAAAACCCTGATTTCGCGCAAGCACTACGCCGTGCAGCAGCTGCGCACCAAACTGCAGGACCTCTACACCGACCTCTTCACGGATTAAATAAGCCGACGATTTAACGGCTAGTCATACCTCCTTCTCGCACCCCGACAACAACTCATATATGAACCGCTCCTTCTGGCTGCTTCGCGGCCTAAAATTCCTTCTTTTTGCCGCCCTATTTGTGGCGCTGGCCGGCTTTGTAGTGATGAGCCTCTGGAACTGGCTCATGCCCGCCATTTTCGGCCTGCCACTACTCACCTTTGTGCAGGCCCTGGGGCTGCTGGTCCTGAGCCGCATCCTGTTCGGCGGTTTTCACAAAGGTGGGGGAGGCGCTACCTGGAAAGCCCGTGCCCAGGAACATTGGCGCAATAAAATGGAAACCCGCATGCAGGGCATGACGGAAGAAGAGCGGGAGAAATTCCGCCAGAAAATGCGCACCAGCTGCGGCCCGCCGTGGATGCGCATGCCCGCTGAGCAACCTCAGTCTGCTTCCCAAGCCCAATAAACGAAAAGCGGCGACTGAGACATCAGTCGCCGCTTTTTTGTGAAATGCAATCCGTCACTTTCACAGAAACCTTATGAAAGCTGCAACCGAACGTAAGCTGATTCGCTGGCTACACCTGTTGCTCAGCATTCCGATTCTGGGGTTTATCTATGGCCCCGTGGCCAGCATTGCGAGGGCTGCTTTTGCCGTGCGGTTCGTGTTTATGCCGGTGGTAATTCTCTCCGGTTTGTGGCTGTGGAAGGGCCACGTGGTGCGGAAGTGGCTTCGGGTAAAGTCATACTAGGAGAAAGCTACCGGGGAGGCTGGTGATAGATGGGGGTTAGGCCTGATACTCCTGCAAAAGTGTGGCACGGGACGGATGCTCCGCCTTTGCCATGGCCAGAATGAATTCAATCAAGCGCAACTCATTAATGCTGATCATACCCAGCGGAATATTCAGCTCCTGAAACCCCAGGGATTTGGAAAGCTCCGCTAAGGATTGGGAAAGAACCCCTTTGTGGTAGGAGGGTTCGAACTGTTCGGGCACTACCAGGCAAAGGATTTTCTGCCGGTGTACGCTTACTAAATAGGCATCCTGAATTACTTCCCAATTGATAATGCCTTTATAAGTGGTTCTATCAAAAATGCCCACCTCATTGATAATGATTTGCGGGCGACGGTCCAGTAGTTGAAAAATGCCCAGCGGGATACCAAGACCGAAGAACAGAACACAGGCCCAGACGATTAATGGCTGCGTATTTTCCTGCTGAAGCAGCCACACCCCTAAGGCCACAAAAGCGCCAGATCCTAATAAAAGCTTTACTGCTCGCCAAGGTGATTTGTATAGCTTGATTTCCATGGAGGCAAACATAAAAAAGCAGCGGCTGAAAACTCAGCCGCTGCTTTTTTATAGAACAAGAAAGTCTAGAAATTCCGCTCTCCCAGTTCGCGCTTGCCCAACATTACGGCACCCACCATAGCCACTAGGAACAACACCGAGGCCAGCTCAAACGGCAACAGGTATTGAGTGTAAAGCACCATACCCAGCTTATCCACCATGCCAATCTGCGAGTTGAACGTAGCGGCATCGTAACCAGCGGGCTGCACGTCTTTCATGGCGGCTACCATGATGAGCAGCAGCGAGCCACCAGCTACGGCGGCAGCAATTTTGGCCAGTGCAGGTTTATGCGGCTCCGTATCCACGTTCAGGTTCAGGAACATAATCACGAACAGGAACAGCACCATAATAGCGCCGGCGTACACAATGATGTTCACGGCGGCCAGGAACTGCGCGTTCAGCAGCAGGTAGTGCCCCGACAGCGCGAAGAACGTCAGGATCAGGAACAGTACGCTGTGCACCGGGTTTTTGGCAAACACCACGCCCAGCGCGCTCAGCAGCGCCACGAATGCCAGGAAGAGAAAGAGTGGAGACATATCAGAGTAATAATGTGGTGCCGCGCCGGCGCAGCACCATAGAGGAGTTGAATTAAGCCAGCTTGCTGCGCAGCGCCTCGGCCTGTTCCGGCGTCAGCTGAATACCACGGATAGAGCGGGCATCAGGCGACACGGGCTCTACCAGCCGGTCTTTGCCGTAAATGAACTCGTCGCGCTCATAGCGTGGCGGAGCCATTTTATCGGGCTGCAGGTATACGGCGGCTTTCGGGCAGGCTTCTTCGCAGAGGCCGCAGAAAATGCACCGCAGCATATTGATTTCGTAGCTGACGGCGTACTTCTCCTCGCGGTAGAGGCCTTCTTCGCCTTTCTTCCGCTCGCCGGCCACCATGGTAATGGCTTCGGCGGGGCAGGCTACGGCGCAGAGGCCGCAGGCGGTGCACCGCTCCCGGCCCTGCTCGTCGCGCTTGAGCACGTGCAGGCCGCGGAAGATGGGGGAGAAGGGGCGCGTTTCTTCGGGGTAGCGGATGGTGGCCTTCTTCATGAAGAAGTGCCGCATCGTGATGCTTAGCCCCTGGAAAATAGCCGGCAGGTATGCCCGCTCGGCCAGCGTCATCGGCTTTTTCTCCAGTACCTTGGCTCGGTTGGTGAGTTGCATAGTCAGGGAGCAGCTTGGGAGCTACTGATAAGTTACTAAATCACCCCGAACAGGATGAGCCCGCCGGTGATGAGGATATTGATTACGGCCAAGGGAATGAGCATGGTCCAGCCCAGGCGCATCAGTTGGTCGTAGCGGAAGCGCGGGAGAGTCCAGCGAATCCACATGAAGAAGAAGATAAAGGCGAAGATCTTCAGGAACAGACCGGCCGTACCCAGGAAGGTAATCAGGTTCTGAGCTGAAGCCAGCGTCCAATCATGGTTGCTCACCAGCCAGTCGCGCAGCTCGTACTGAAAGGGGAAGTTAAAGCCACCAAAGTACAGCACGCTCATCACGGCTGACACCACGAAGATGTTCACGTACTCCGAGAACAGGTATAGGCCCAGCTTCATGGAAGAATACTCCGTGTGGTAGCCGCCTACTAGCTCCGTCTCGCACTCGGGCAAGTCGAAGGGCGTACGGTTGGTTTCGGCAAAAGCGCACACCAGGAAGATGATAAAGCCCAAAGGCTGTTTCACAATGTTCCAGAAGTGCCACTCACCGGCAATGGACTGCTGCAGCGTGATTTCGCGCAGCGACAACGTGCCGGAAATCATCAGCACCGCAATCAGCGACATGCCCATGGCCAGCTCGTAGCTGATGTTCTGGGAAGCTGCCCGGATGGCGCCCAGTAGTGAGAACTTGTTGTTGGAAGCCCAGCCGCCAATCATCACGCCATATACGCCCAGCGAAACCACGCCGAAGATCCACAGCATGCCGATGTTCACCTCAATTCCCTGAAGGAAAAAGAGGTTGTTGCCGAAGCTTACGTTGTTACCGAACGGAATAACCGCCGACGACATGAGGGCCGTAATCATGGCCAGGCAGGGGCCGAAGATGAACAGAGCCTTATTGGCGCCACCGGGGAAGAATTCTTCCTTCGTGAACATCTTCACCGCATCGGCCAGGGGTTGGGCCAGGCCATAGGGGCCGGCACGGTCCGGGCCCACGCGGTCCTGTAGAAACGCGGCAATTACCCGCTCAGCGTAGGTGCAATACGTAGCAATCAGCAGCGAAAGCGCGAATACAACGAAGATGACGATGGATTGCCAGCCCAGGGTTGGTATTTCTATCATGGGAGAGTTGCTTGCTTAAAATCACCCTCAGAAAAGGGTGGCAGAACCGTGTATACTAAACCTAGTTACCCAGTTTCATGGGCGGATTCTGCTCCAAATCACGAATAGAGCTTTCGGGCAAATCAGCAATTACCTGCGGATTCACGACGGGCAGCTCGTAGTGGTTGGCCGAAATAACCGAGGAACGGTCAATGTGGGCCGGGCCCTCGATGGTCCAGTCAGCGGTTTCCTTTTTGTCGAAGCGGCAGGTGTTGCAGATCCACTCTTTTACCTCGCCGTACTCGTCCTTGCGGGCCGTTACGCGGAGCACATCTTTGCCTTTGTACCAGAGTACCACGCGGCCGCCGCACTTCTCGTTCTCACAGTCGCGGTGCGCATTCACGGGCTTCGTGAACCACACGCGCTGCTTAAAGCGGAAGGTTTTATCGGTCAGAGCGCCTACCGGGCACACATCAATAACGTTGCCGGAGAAGTCATTGTCGATGATGTTCTCGATGTACGTGCCGATTTCAGCGGCGTCGCCACGGCCCAGTACGCCATGCACGCGCTTGTCGGTCAGCTGGTCGGCGGTGTACACACAGCGGTAGCACAGGATGCAACGCGTCATATGCAGCTGAATCAGCGGCCCAATGTCGATTTTCTCGAAGGTGCGGCGCTCCTCTACGTAGCGGGTGGTGCTTACACCGTGCTCGTAGGCGAAGTTCTGCAGGTCGCACTCTCCGGCCTGGTCGCAAACGGGGCAGTCCAGTGGGTGGTTGATGAGCAGCATCTCCACAATGCCTTTGCGCACGTCCATTACCTGCTCAGACGTAGTGTTTTCCACTATCATCCCATCCTGCACGGGCGTTACGCACGAGGCCACCAGCTTGGGCATGGGGCGCGGGTCCTTGGCCGAGCCGGCGGCTACGCGCACCAGGCAGGCGCGGCACTTGCCGCCCGAGCCTTTCAGGGGCGTGTAGTAGCACATGGCCGGGGGCACAATGCTGCCGCCAATCTGGCGGGCTGCGTTGAGGATGGTGGTTCCGTCCGGAACTTCCACCTCGATGCCGTCGAAGGTTATTTTAGCCATTATTCAAAGCTTCCGTGAGGGAAGAGAAAGTCAATTACCAGAAAATTAAACCAACACGGCCTTGCCGGGGAATACTGCGCCGGGCTGCACAGCATCTTTGGCGTTGGTCACGTGCCATTCAAACTCCTCGCGGAAGTGGCGCACAGCGGCAGCAACCGGCCAGGCAGCCGCTTCGCCCAGCGGGCAAATGGTGTTGCCTTCGATTTGCTTGGCTACACTCACCAGCAGGTCGATGTCTTCCATGCGGCCGTGCCCGTACTCCAGGCGGTGGAGCACTTTCTCCAGCCAGCCCGTACCCTCGCGGCAGGGCGAGCATTGCCCGCACGACTCGTGGTGGTAGAAGCGGGAGAAGTTCCAGGTGTTGCGCACGATGCAGGTCGTCTCGTCCATGGCAATAAAGCCACCTGAGCCCAGCATGGTACCCGTCACGAAACCACCATCCGATAACGACTCATAAGTCATCAGGCGGTTTTCACCAGCGGCGGTTTTGAGGATAAGCTCTTTGGGCAGAATCGGCACGGAAGAGCCCCCGGCTACTACCGCCTTCAGCTCCCGGCCTTTCCAGATGCCGCCACAGTACTCATCGGAATAGATGAATTCTTCAACGGGCAGGCCCAGCTCAATTTCGTAGATGCCCGGCTTGTTGAGGTGGCCGCAGGCCGAAATCAGCTTGGTACCGGTGCTCCGGCCAACTCCGATTTTAGCGTATTCCTCGCCACCCTCGTTCACAATTACCGGCACCGCGGCAATAGATTCCACGTTGTTTACCACCGTGGGGCGGGCGTACAGGCCCTGCACGGCCGGGAATGGGGGCTTGTTGCGCGGGTTGCCGCGCTTGCCTTCCAAGGATTCCAGCAGAGCCGTTTCCTCACCGCAGATGTAAGCGCCACCACCGGGATGCACGTACAGGTCCAGGTCGTAGCCCGAGCCCAATATGTTCTTGCCCAGGTAACCGGCCGCGTAGGCTTCGGCAATGGCTTTTTCTAGGATGCGCAGCACGTACAACAACTCCCCGCGGATGTAGATGTACGAGGTGTTGGCGCCCAGCGCGTAGGAGCTCGTAATCATGCCCTCGATGAGCAGGTGCGGCAGCTTCGACATCAGCTGACGGTCCTTGAAGGTGCCCGGCTCCGATTCGTCGGCGTTGCAGACGAGGTAGCGCGGAACGCCTTCAGGCTTGGCCAGGAAGCTCCACTTCATGCCCGTGGGGAAGCCAGCGCCGCCGCGGCCCCGCAGGCCCGACTTCTTCACTTCTTCCACCACCTCATCGGGCGTCATGGTTTTGATGGCCTTCTCCACCGAGCGGTACCCGCCATGCTTGCGGTATACCTCCAGGGTTTCGATGCCTTCAACGTTAATATGTTCGGTCAGCAGTTTGCGTCCCATAAGTTCTGAGCGGTAAGCTGAAAGACGTTAGTTGTTGGCCAGCGCGTTTGGGAGGCCATTTTCTTCCCACGGCAGCGCCGGGCGGTGTACCTGGTTGCGCAGCTCCAGGAGCATAGCATCCACGGCTTCCTGGGTGTCCAGCTGCTCGTAGTACTTCTCGCGCACCTGCACAATGGGGGCAAAGCCGCAGGCGGCCAAGCACTCCACTTCTTTTAGGGTAAACAAACCGTCTTCTGACGGGGCGCCGCCTACTTTAGCGCCGGTGATGCGCTCCAGATGAGCGGTCAGCTCATCGGAGCCGCGCAGCATGCAGGGGCCCGTGCGGCAGATTTCCAGCACGTGCTTGCCTACCGGCTTCAGGTTGAACATGGTGTAGAACGTCGACACCTCGTACACCTCAATCGGGGCCAGGCCCAGTACTTCGGCCACCAGGTCCTGTACTTCGGGGCTTACCCAGCCGCCAAATTCTGCCTGGGCAATGTGCAGCACAGGCAGCAGGGCCGACTTGCGGCGCTCTTCAGGATATTGCTTGCAAATGCGCGCAATTTCGGCCTTCGCAGCTTCAGAAAATTGCGGCTTAGCGGGCGCAGTAGTCGGTTCCATATCAGTCAAATTCAGCAAAAAACTACGCGTCCAGCTCCCCGGCAATAACGTTCATCGACGACAAGGTCACGATGGCGTCGGAGAGGGTTGAGCCCACCACCATTTCGGGGTAAGCCTGGTAGTAGATAAAGCAAGGGCGGCGGAAATGCAGGCGGTAGGGCGTGCGGCCCCCGTCCGAAACGAGGTAGAAGCCAAGCTCGCCGTTACCACCTTCCACGGAGTGATACACTTCACCCACCGGCGCTTCAATCTCACCCATGATGATTTTGAAGTGGTAGATAAGGGCCTCCATGTTCTGGTACACGGCCTGCTTGGGTGGCAGGTAGTAATGCGGCGCATCGGCGTGGAAGGGGCCTTCCGGCAGGTTTTCCAAGGCCTGATTGATAATGCGCAGGCTCTGCCAAATTTCCTCGTTGCGCACCAGGAAACGGTCGTAGGTGTCGCCGTTGGTGCCCACCGGAATTTCAAAATCGAAATCCTGATAGGAAGAGTAGGGGTTCATCACCCGCACGTCGTAGTCGACGCCGGCGGCGCGCAGGTTGGGGCCCGTGAAGCCGTAGTTCAGTGCCTTTTCCGCCGTGATACCGCCCACGTTCTGGGTGCGGTCCATGAAGATGCGGTTGCGGTTGAACATCTTCTCAAACTCCCGCATCACAGCCGGGAAGGTCTTCAGCCAGTCGCGCAGCTTCTGCAGGGCAACGGGCGTAAAGTCACGCTCCATGCCACCCACACGGCCCATGTTAGTGGTGAGGCGGGCACCGCAGATTTCCTCGTAAATCTCATACACCTTCTCACGCTCCTGAAACACATACAGGAAGCCCGTAAATGCGCCGGTATCTACCCCCAGAATGGAGTTGCAGATGAGGTGGTCGGTGATACGCGCCAGCTCCATCACAATCACGCGCATATACTGGGCGCGGGTGGGCACCGTAACGCCCAGCAGCTTCTCTACCGTCATGTGCCAGCCCATGTTGTTGATGGGCGACGAACAGTAGTTCATACGGTCCGTCAGGGGCGTAATCTGGTAGAAAGGCCGGCGCTCAGCAATTTTCTCGAAGGCGCGGTGGATGTAGCCGATAGTGGGCACGCCCGAAATAATTCGCTCTCCGTCCATCTGCAGAATATTCTGGAAGATGCCGTGGGTAGCGGGGTGCGTGGGCCCCAGGTTCAGCGTGGTCAGCTCCTGGTTGAAGTCGTTGACGGCCGGGTGCATCGGGTTGATGCGCGCATCCTGCTCCTTCGCTGACTCAATGATTTTATGGGTGCCTTCCAGCGTGTCGTTTACTGCCATGATAAAGGTATCAGGGGCCTAGCGGCCGAAGAAAAGGTCGGTTTTGTCTTCGCGGGTACCGTCCTCCAGCGCATACTCTTTGCGCATGGGGTAGTAGTCCATGTCCTCCACATTGAGGATGCGAATGAGGTTAGGATGCCCGGGGAACAGAATGCCGAAGTAGTCATAAGCCTCGCGCTCCATCCAGTTGGCCGTAGCGTAGATGTCCGTCATCGTGGGCACTACGGGGTCGGCAATGGGGAAGAAAATTTTCAGGCGTAGACGGATGTTGTGCACCAGGCTGTGCAGCATGTAGACCATGCCCAGCTCCTCGCCTTCACGCTCCGGCCAGTGCATGCCGCACATGGTGGTGAGGAAGTTGAGCTGCAATTCCTGGTCCTGTTGCAGGCCGGCCAGGATATCGTGAATCCGCTCACGCGTGGTGGTCACCGTCAGCATGCCGTAGGGCTCCTCTACATCGGTAAAGGCATCGGCCCCGAACAAGCGGTGCAGCAAAGCCAGCAGCTGCGCGTTTTTCTGCGCGGCCGGGTCCAGTGCCGCGGCAGTTTCCTGGGCAGCGGGAGATTCTTCGTTCTGTTCAGCCATTCTGGTGGAAGAAGCTAGAGGAGAGAAGGGCAGCGAGGAGCAGGAATGAACTTCCCGCTCCCCGCTGCCGGCTTCTTACTTAATGTTATAAGACGCCAGCAGGGCCTGATACTCGGGCGAGTTGCGGCGGCGCATAGATTCGTTTTTGGCCAGATCCTGCACACGCATCAGGCCATCCAGCACCTGCTCGGGGCGGGGTGGGCAGCCAGGCACGTACACGTCTACCGGGATAATCCGGTCGATGCCCTGCAGCACGGAGTAGCTATCGAAAATACCACCGGAGCAGGCGCAGGCGCCCATGGCCAGTACCCAGCGGGGCTCGGCCATTTGCTCGTATACCTGCTTTACAATGGGAGCCATCTTCTTAGCAATGGTGCCCATCACCATCAGCAGGTCTGCCTGGCGCGGCGAGAACGAAGGACGCTCGGAGCCAAAGCGGGAAATATCGTAGTGCGAGCCCATGGTAGCCATGAACTCGATACCGCAGCACGAAGTAGCGAAAGGCAACGGCCACAGGGAGTTGGCGCGGGCAATGCCCACCACCTTTTCCAGCGACGTAGCGAAGAAGCCTGCACCCTCAATGCCTTCCGGTGCCTCTACGGTTTTGATTTCAGGAACTCTATTATCCATGAGGAAAGGTCAGTAGAAGAAAGTGGAAAATTCCACTTTTGAACACCCGTTTCGGGCTAAAAGTTTGCCCTAACGGGCTTCGTTCCAGCGCAGGACGCCCTTTTTAATGACGTAAGCAAAGCCCGCCATGAGCAGCGCCAGGAACACAATCATTTCGTAGAAGCCGGTTTTGCCCAGCTCCCGGAAGTTCACTGCCCAGGGGTACATGAAGATTACTTCCACATCAAACAGTACAAACAGAATGGCTGTGAGGAAGTACTTCACCGAAATAGGTGTGCGCGCATTGCCCACCGATTCGATACCGCACTCAAAGGCTTCATCTTTCACGCGGCTCTTGCGGCGCGGACCGATGAGGTGAGAGGCAATCATGGAAAAAGCCACGAAGGCAATAGCCAGCACAAACTGCACGATAATCGGCAGAAAGTCAGAAGGCTGGTAGTTGGTAGTTACAGCGAGAAGCATAAGCAGCAACGGGAAAAGGCCGTTCGGGAACGGCATTGAAGGGCAAAGGTAGGGCTTGGAGGGTTGGGAACAAAGGTTAAACCGGGTGGGTAAGGGAATGGCGTATATTTGGGCAAATCAGCAGTTGTGATATGGCACATCCTCAATCCCCACCACGGCGCTATACCGTAGAAGAGTACCAGGCGCTGGAAGAAGTTTCAGAGCAGCGGCACGAGTTTTTTGAGGGGGAAGTGTATGCTATGTCGGGGGCTACTCCCCGGCATAACCTCATTGCGCAAAACTGCGCTTTCGCCTTGCGGCAGGCCGTGCGTGGCAAAGGATGCCGCGTTTTTCTGGAAGGTGTGCAGCTAGCGGTCCAGGAGGGTCATTATCATACCTATCCGGATGTGATGGTGACGTGTGATACCGAAGATCTGGCAGCTGAACGCACCATGCGCCATCCGGTGCTCATTATCGAAATCCTCTCGCCCTCCACCGCCGACCATGACCGGAGCTGGAAATTCAATCAGTACAAACAGCTCCCTTCATTGCAGCACTACCTGCTGGTTTCCCAGCACACCTGCCTGGTAGAGTGGTTTCGGCGCGAAGAAAGCGGCGTGTGGTCGTTCACGCCGCTGGGCGAGCTGACGGACACGCTCGAAATTCCGGAACTGGCCAGCACGCTGCGGGTGCGTGATATTTATGATGAAATAGACATTACGCCGATGCGGGCGCAGCCACCGGCGGAGTTGTAGTAGAATGTGTCATGCTGAGCTGGCCGAAGCATCTCTACTGCTTCGCATGAATATCATATTTGTCAATGATGAATGACCAAATATTCAACTCGCTTCAGCGCCTTCTCTTGCAAGTACCGGCCATTGAAGGCACGATTGGGAAAGGAATAAGCGGAGAGGGGATATGGTGGGTGAAGTTCAGAATTGATATTAAGCATCCACTGGCTTGGCAAGTAGTTCAGGAACTAGGCCATATTGTCAATTACCTGTCCTTAGATGAGAAATTGCCTACTACTTTTTATCCAGTTTCGCCACCACCTTACATGAATGGTGGCCCACAGGAATTTCTGTCTTGGGTAATTGAAAATACTGATAAGAACTTCACACCTGATAATCTCAAAACATGGCTAGAGGGTAGACTACCTCGCCCCGTAAATAATGAGGCTGAGTGGCTAATTGAAGATGATAGCGAAGATTAATTCATCACAACGAAGCGGGAGAGATGCTTCGGCCAGCTCAGCATGACACTCGTAGTATAGAAAAAGCCGCCTCGGTAATCCGGAGCGGCTTTTTCTATACAAAGGCAAATGGCTTAGAAGCCGCCTTTCGCTACGTTCAGGTCCTCGTGGTTGTCTACGCCTAGGAAGGGGTAGCGGTAATCGACCGGTGGCACGAAGGTTTCCTTGATAGCGCGCGGCGACACCCAACGGAGCAGGTTCAGCATGGAGCCGGCCTTGTCGTTGGTGCCACTGGCGCGGGCACCGCCGAAGGGCTGCTGACCAACTACAGCGCCTGTGGGCTTGTCGTTGATGTAGAAGTTGCCGGCGGCGTGCACCAGGCGCTTCGAGGCCAGATCAATGGCGTAGCGGTCCTGGGAGAAGATAGCGCCAGTGAGGGCGTAGGGCGAGGTGCCGTCGACCAGGTCCAGCGTTTTCTCGAATTCCTGCGAATCGTACACGTACAGTGTGAGCACGGGGCCGAACAGCTCGTCGCACATGGTGATGTACTGCGGGTTCTTGGTCACGATAATCGTGGGCTCAATGAAGTAGCCTTTCGACTTGTCGTAGTTACCGCCGGCAATGATTTCGGCGGAGTCGTCGGCCTTGGCACCGTCAATATACTTGGCCAGTTTATCAAAGGAGGTCTCACTGATAACAGCGTTGATGAAGTTGGAGAAATCCTCCACATCGCCCATTTTGAACGACTTCAGGTCCTCCTGCAGGTAGCCTTTCACCTCATCCCAGATGTTGCTGGGGATATACACGCGGGAAGCCGCGGAGCACTTCTGGCCCTGATATTCAAACGCACCGCGGCTGATGGCCGTGGCCACCTGACGCGGATGCGCCGAGTGGTGGGCCAGGATAAAGTCCTTGCCGCCGGTTTCACCCACAATGCGTGGGTAGCTCTTGTAGTTGCTGATGTTCTGGCCGATGGTCTTCCAGATGTTCTGGAACACGCCGGTAGAACCGGTGAAGTGGATACCAGCAAAATCGGGGTGCGAGAAGATAACATCACCGGCGGTAGGGCCATCTACATACACCAGGTTGATAACGCCATCCGGAACGCCGGCTTCCTTGAACAGCTCCATCAGCACCTGGGCTGAGTAAATCTGGGTGTTGGCGGGCTTCCATACCACCACATTGCCCATCATGGCTACGGAAGTAGGCAGGTTACCGGCAATGGAAGTGAAGTTGAAAGGCGTAAGGGCAAACACGAAGCCTTCCAGCGGGCGGTGCTCCAGGCGGTTCCACATGCCGGGCAGGCTCTCCGGCTGCTGCCGGTAGATTTCCTGCATGAAGTGCACGTTGAAGCGGAAAAAGTCAATCAGCTCGCAAGCGGCGTCAATTTCGGCCTGGAAGGCGTTTTTGCTCTGCCCCAGCATAGTAGCTGCGTTCAGGCGGGCACGGTAGGGGCCGGCCAGCAGGTCGGCGGCTTTCAGGAAGATTGCGGCGCGGTGCTCCCAGGGCATTTCGGCCCAGTAGGTGCGGGCGGCCAGAGCCGCTTCAATAGCCTGACCTACGTGCGAAGCATCACCGGCATGGAAATGGCCGAGGACGTGCTGGTGGTCGTGAGGAGGAGTGATTTTCTGGGTTTTGCCCGTGCGGATTTCCTTGCCGCCGATGTGCATGGGAATGTCGCGCTGCTGCTGCTTAAGCTCTTTCAGAGTCTTGAGCAACTCCAGGCGCTCCGGCGAGTTGGGCGCATAGCCTTTTACAGGCTCATTAATCGGGGTGGGAACGTTAAAAAAGCCGTTGGCCATAGCGGTTGCGGGTTTGGGTTGCAGATTATTGTAGGGATGGGCGGGGCAAAGGTAGAGAGTAAAGCGGGTATCGGTTAGGAAATACTATAAGTCACTTCCTGATATAATGCTTTGCTGTGGCTATTGGCAAAAGCAATACTAGGCCCAACAGTAGTACAGCCAAACTGTTCCAGTGAAACCATGCTTCTGAGGATAAAGCCACTTTTATGGGCTGCTTAGCATCATAATGTAAATTAACCCTATCATTAATATGGAGAGAGGAATACGTATTACTGTTCACTTCAGCGTCAGCAATAACTGACCTGGTGTTTTCGATTTGAAAAACAACTCGGACTCGATAATCACGAGTCATGGCCCTAGAAGGGACACTGTCTCGCTTTGCTAGTACAATAGCTGTAGCCGAGGGTCCTTGGCTTGTTACCCAACTCGAGTAGTTGCCTAGTATAAAAGTGAATAGCAGAACACAGCTAGTAGGAATTGTTATCAGAAATAACAGTGTCCAACGTGCAGTTTCTTTAAAGGGCATATAGGCTCAGATAACACTGTTTTCTAAAGTTTTTGGAGCAAGTTCCGTACCTGCTGTTCTAACTCCTGGCGGGAGCCGGAGTTGCGCAGTACGGCCGTGAACTGGTCATACGTATCCATTACCGTTTCGCTGGGGTGGTTGTCGTCGCGGGTGCCGTCGCCGCGCTGGTGGAGTGGGTCGCCTTCTACGCGCAGCATAATGCCACCGCGGTCCAGAATAGGCTGGGCCTCGTTGGGGAAGCGCACATCCGGAATGATGACAAACTGATTTTGCGGCAGACGGGCAAAAAATGCCTTCACCCAGATTTCGTAGTCCCAGGCGCGCAGGGCCGCGCCCACTTGCTGCAGCATTTCGCCGCGAGTGCGGCCGAAAGCGGGTAGCAGCTCGGTTTTGCCCGTTTGGTTGTAGTATGGAGCGGTGTCTTCGCCCGCCAGCGTGGCGCATACCGCTTTAATGGCATCCCCGAAGGACATGATCTGCCAGTTGCGCTCGGGCTGCAATAATTGAATCAGGTGAGCTACGGTGTCTTTGCCGCTGCCGCGCTTTCCCGAGAGTCCGATGAGTTGTACCATAGCGGGCAAAGGTCGGGAGGAACGGTGCAATTGCCAGCCCTTGATGGGAAAAGCGTGGTTAGAGGATTTCGCGCAACTCGCTCAGGCAGCTGATTTCGTAGGTTACCTCATTAAAGTGGCGGCGCTTTTCGGGGTTGAAATACACCTGATCAATACCGGCATTATAGGCACCCAGCACGTCACACTCCAGATTGTCGCCTATCATCAGGCTCTCGGAGGCCGTGGCACCGGTGCGCTCCAGCGCGTGCTGAAAAATGCGCGTATCGGGCTTGAGGTGACCACAACATTCAGAGGTGACAATTTCCTGGAAATAGTCCGTCAGGCTGGAGGCACTTAGCTTGATGTACTGAATATCCTTGAAGCCATTGGTAATCAGGTGCAGCTCGTAGCCTTTGTCACGTAGGTAGTCCAGCACCTCATAGGTGTAGGGAAATACCGCTGACTTCTTAGGTAGAATATCCGTGAACTGCTCTGAAATGCCGGCCGGCGAGTCCGCTTCTGTCAGGCCCAGCTTCACGAAGGTTCGCGGGAAACGAGTGGCGCGTAGTTGCTGCTGCGTTATTTTATTGTTTTGATACAGGCGCCACAGGCCGTGGTTGATATCGGAATACACCTGAATAAACTCGTCGACCGTAAATGTGCCGTAACGCGCCAGATCATGGTGGTCGAACAGATGACGTAGGGTTTCATCCGCATTGGTTTCGAAATCCCAGAGCGTGTGGTCAAGGTCGAAAAAGAGGTGACGATAAGATTTCAAGGAAGCTAGTAATGAGGGATGAGGGTATTTTCCATTGTCTTTCTGACCCGGTGAAGGATAACAGGCAGATTTGGATGACTAAGCGAATTAATCAATCAGTAACCGCTTAATAACCTGGCCTTCGCCCAAGTGTTTCTGCACAATTTCGGCGGCGTCTTTCGGCTTCACGTCGCCATAAAACGTGCCCTCAGGGTAAATGACTAAGGCCGCGCCAGGACCTTTCTTGCAGTGCTTGCACTGGTCCAGGCAGTTGCAGGTCTGCACGCGGTTCCGGCGTTTTTTTTCGCCCGTCAGCAGGCTTTTCAGTCCCTGCTTTTTAAGCTCCATTTTGAGCGCCCTGGCAACATCCTGGCCGATTTCGTTTTTCTGATTGGTGCAGACGAATAGGTGATGATCAAGCAGCATGGGAAGAGGGAAGAGGGCAGACGGAGAAGGACGGATGGATTAAGAAACGGGCGTTCCGATCCAGCGGCGGTTTTGCAGCTTATACGCGGCCAGTTCCCGGTTAGACCAGAGCGTTTGATACACCTGCTGGTCCTGCACCAGCTGCGGGTCGCGCTCCAGGTAGCCCAGCAACTGCTGCATCAACTCAATCACCTCGTCCTTGAGATAATAGAACACCCAATTATCGAGGCGGCGGAAGCTGACGAGCCCCGCATTTTTTAAAAACAATAATTGGCGGGAAGTCTTTGTTTGAGTGAAGTCCAACACCTGTTCCAGGTCGGAAATGCACATTTCCTGGTTTCGCCAGAGCAAGTGCAGGATGCGGACGCGGCTTTCGTCGCCGAGGGCTTTAAAAATTGGGAGGCCAAATGCAACGGTGAAGTGTTTTAGGCGCATCTTTTGTAAAAGCAGGAGGGCAGAACCAGTGGCCGGGGGCGCCACAAATTTACGCTAAACCGGCCGGCTCCCCCCAAAAGCGCCGTATACTTGTAGTCTGTAATGCCTTGTATGTCTGTTGTAGTTCGATATAAATACCTTTTTGCCGCGTTAGTGCTGCTGATATGGGCGGCCTGCTCTTTGGGTGCCCAGGCACAGGGCCAGCGGCGCGTAGTGCAGTTTACGGGCATTGTAGCTACCGGCGACTCCCTTTTGGGCGTACCAGGCGCCACCGTAATGGTACCCCAGGCCGGCCGTGGCACAGCCACCAACGCCTACGGCTATTTCTCCCTGCCCGTGTTGGCCGGTGATAGTATTGTGATTCGCTCCCTGGGCTACCGCAACCAGTGGGTGGTAATTCCGCCGGACTACCCGCGCCAGAGCTACTCCGTTATTGTGCAGCTGAAGGAAGATGCCACCATGCTGCCGGAAGTGCGCATTTTTCCCTACGTGACGGAAAAAGACTTTAAAAAGGCCTTTCTGGCCCTGCGCTTGCCCACCGAGCGGGGCTCCCGCACCGCCGAAAACCTTAACGAGGAGATTATGCGGCGCATTTTCAACAATGCCCCGGTTACCAGTGTGGGTAACTACCGCCAAACTATGCAGCAGCAGCAGTTCGACCGGGACCGGCGCATGGGCATCGGCCCATCGGTGCAGGCCAACAACCCACTGCTGAACCCCTTTAGCTGGCTGCAGCTTATCAACCAGGTGAAAAAAGGCGACTTCAAAAAGAAAACGGACGACGAATACTAAGCGTCTGTGCTAATCCACCATACGAAACGCCATGCTCCCCAGCATGGCGTTTTTCGTTTTACCCGGTTCCCGTGCTGCGCAAGGCAACCTCCGAAGGGTTTTCCCGGTAAAGCCAGTGTTTGCTTCATTAGTAGCTGATTTTATATGGATACGAACCTTCCGGTTTCAAAAAATCCGCGGGTAGTAATTGTAGGCTGTGGCTTTGCCGGCCTGCGTCTGGCTAAAGAATTGCGCCACGCCCCAGTGCAGGTAGTGGTCATCGACCGGAATAACTACCACAATTTTCAACCGCTTCTTTATCAAGTAGCTACCGGCGCGCTGGAAGCTGACAGCATTGCCTATCCCATTCGTAAAATATTTGCGGGCCAGGAGAATTTCTTCTACCGCATGGCCGATGTGCAGCGCGTAGATCCGGAGCGCAACACGGTGGTTACCCACATCGGCGACATTCGCTACGACTATCTGGTGCTGGCTACCGGCTCCCTCACCAATTTCTTTGGTATTGAGAGCCTGGAGCGCAATGCCATGCAGATCAAAAGCATTCCCAATGCCCTGAATCTGCGCAGCTTTATTTTTCAGAACTTCGAAAAAGCGCTGCTCACCGAAAATCCGGATGAGCGGCAGGCGCTGCTGAATATAGTAGTCGTGGGTGGTGGGCCCACTGGAGTAGAAATCAGTGGCTCTTTGGCGGAGATGCGCAAGCACGTACTGCCCAAAGATTACCCCGAGCTGGATTTGCGCCAGATGCAGATTATTCTGGTAGAAGCCGGGGGAGAGCTACTAGGGCCGATGTCTAAAAAGTCGCAGCAGAAATCACAGGAATATCTGGAAGAGCTGGGCGTGCAGATTCGCCTGAATACTTCTATAAAGCGCTACGAAAACTGCCGGGCTTATTATTCCGAAACTGACTTTATTCCAACCGAAAACCTTATTTGGGCAGCCGGGGTAAATGGGGCTGCCGTGGCGGGCTTGCCGCCCGAAATTGTGGCGCGCAATAAGCGCATCAACGTCAACCAGTGGAACCGCGTGGAAGGCTTCGAAAATGTCTTCGCTATTGGCGACGTAGCCAATATGGTGACCGAGGAAATGCCCCGCGGCTTGCCCATGCTGGCACCCGTAGCCCAGCAACAGGCGGATTTACTGGCTAAGAACCTGGTGCGGGTTCTGCAGGGACAAGCGCCCGAAAACTTTAAGTACCTGAACAAAGGCGTTATGGCCATTGTGAGCCGCAACAAGGCCGTGGTAGACTTGCCCAAAGATGTGCACTTCAACGGCATTATGGGCTGGTTTACGTGGCTTTTTGTGCACCTGATGACACTGGTGGGCTTCCGCAATAAAGTGGTAGCCTTCGTCGACTGGGCCTTCAGCTACTTCAGCTCCGACCAAGCGCTGCGCCTCATTATTCGTCCCTTCAGCCGCCGGGATATGAAGGACGACAAAGGCAAGCGTCCCGCCGAACACCAGAATGCTACGCCCCAGTACAACCCCGCACCGCCAGCTATTCAAACGCCGGTAGGGTAGCCTATTCGGCTAAAAACAAGCAGTGGGGCCCGGTAACGTACTATTCGTTACCGGGCCCCACTGCTTGTTTCATAAGTCCTGTCTATTCTACTTTGGTACTCAGGGCCCGCAGCAGCATAGTTACCTGCGCCGATAAGGTGGCTGGATTATCCGTCAGCAGCAGGCGGGCATCAATCCCCGCACAAGTGGCGCCCGCATCGCGCCATTCCGTGAGGACCGGTACGGTAGGCTGGATGCCGCCCGTAACCATTATGGGCAGGGTGGGCATCGAGCCTCGCAATGCTTTCAGGTAGGCTGGCCCTAACTGCGCCGATGGAAAAAGCTTTACCAAGGCGGCCCCCATTTGCTGGGCCTGGTATACCTCGTTGAGCGTCATGGCTCCGGGAAGCCAGGCCAAATCGTGGCGCTGACAAACGGCGGCTACTTCCGGGCTGATGATGGGTTGGATGATAAAATCGGCCCCGGCATCAATAAAGTGCTCCGCTTCCTCGGCCGTGAAAATAGTGCCCGCGCCCAGTTGCAGGTCGGGGTATTCTGCTTCCACAAAGCGCTGCAGCTCGGCAAAGATGGTAAAGTCGTTGGGGCCCCGATTGGTAAACTCAAAAAGCCGCACCCCGCCTTCATAACAGGCCTTTAAGACTTGGCGGGCATAGGACTGCTGCGCGTGATAAAACACCGGAATAAGCGGAGTTTGCCTCGCTTGGGCAATGGTTTGGGTACGAGTAAATCGAGCCATGGGCAGATGAAATAATAAGTCAGGCCCACCGCCCCTTATGCTAAACACGGTTTAACATAGCCAGCCCTGGGAGCCAGAACTATTTCTGGCATTTAGCCGGCCCCACTGTGAGTTGGGGCACGTCGAAACTCTGGTAGATGGCCAGGCAAGGATGAGCACCCGCTTCCGCATCAGTGGCAGGCTGCAGACTGAATACGAAGGTGTCGCCAGCGCTTAGCGTATCAGAAAGTGGGGAGTAGGTGCCAAAAACGTTGGTATATACCGTGTCCTGATACGTAATGCTTTGACCAATGGTAGGCTCCTCTAGCAACTGAATAAGCAAGCCGTTGCAGCTGTGGCTAATTACCCGGCCACGGGCGCAGTCCATTTGCAGATCTACATTTTCTTCCCTGCAGCTACTAATCAGCCCCAAGGCTAACAAGCCGACAACGGTAGCCAGAAATAACTTATGCATAAACAGGGGTAGAGTAGGGGTATGCCTTAAGGAGCCTTGGCCTGCCGAAATGATTGCAGGCAGCTGCTCTACAAGGCGTACTCGCTCAGGGCCCGGTAAATGTCGTGGATGCTTTTATCGTCGCGGAAGGTTTTGATGATGGGGGCCGCCTGACCGCGCACCCAGATTTTCAGCTCCGACTCAATATCAAAGTGCCCGGTGGTTTCCATAGAAAACTGCGTGATGCTGCGGTAAGGAATGCTCAGCAGCTCAGCCTTTTTGCCCGTTATTCCCTGCTTATCCACGGTAATCAGGCGCTTGTTGGTAAACACTATCTGGTCCCGGATGAGCACGTAGGCCCGTTCTACCCGCTCGGTAGAAGCCAGCACCTTCGTCAACTCATCCTGTAGTTCCTGCGCATCCTTTTCTGATGCATTGCCGAGTAAGCCGTCGAGTAGTCCCATGTGAAAAGTTGTTGAAAACTTAGGTAACGTAATTCTTCAAACTCCTAACTAACAAGTTGGTCTTATCTACTAAATTCTCCATTCGTTATGGCCATAAAACTTATCCCCACGAACTATGTGAGTATCAGCTAAAGAATGGATTTCATTAAATAAAGCGTGGAAGACACAGTTTTCTTGTTGAAGATACAATCCTGTGCGTAGTCCTTTTATGCTCTTCATGTTCATGTTGAATGGAACCATCCGAAACTGAGGATAACGCTGTTTTATCTGTGCCTCTAAGTCAATAAAGTGAGTTTCATACTCTAGGTAAGGAGAAGTTGTAATAGCACTAATAGAGCTACGGTCAACTATTCTTCTATTTGAAGTATCTAATGGGTCCCATATTTCTTCTAGTTTAATACCAGTGAAATCAAGGCCATAAATCGTGTAGAAGGGGCCAAGTAAACTAACGGTGAAATGCAGCTCTTTATAATGGAATAGCTTATCTAAGTGGGTTTTTTCTAATAATACATAGGAACTAAAGCTAGGTGCATTTGCATAGGTCGTCCCTATAACCTGCCTCTTAAAGTATTGGCGAAGGAATTTTTCAAATTCGCTCCATCCTTGGCTGAAATTCTTTTTGTTCCAGATATTGTTATGTATAACTGACTGCAATGCTTTGCTGCCAGGATAACTATCATATAATCCCCTGCTCTCTTCATTGGTATATATCCCAAGAGGGTAATACTGCTTGATAGTATCGTATATAGGCCAATAATTAAATCTTTGTTCATTAAACGCGAAGTACTCTTTATCCTCTTGAAAGCTCATATGTAGCACGGTGTATTTAGCTTCTGGAAGCTACATAAAAAACGACCTCCTTGCCTAAGCAAGGAGGTCGTTTAACGAGTGATATTTCTACTATTATCTATATCTAGTTACTGCCGCCTGTGCTGCTGCCGCTTGACTTCTTCTCCGTCTGCTGCATGGCGTTCTGCATCGGGTTAGTCTGCACGCGCTGCTGCTGTTCGAACAGCTCAAAGCGCGAAGGCGAATTCCGGTGCGGGAAGGCATTGTTGGAGAGGTCTGTATCGGCCGTTTCCAGGAAGGGGTCCAGCACGAAGCTTACTACCGGCTTTTCGGTGATGAACACCTTGGTTACCTGGGCATTGTTCTTGCGCCAGATTTCAGCCGGGATGTTCACTACTTCCTGCTTGCCGTCCTCGTAGGTCATCTGCACAATAACCGGCATGGTGAGGCCACCCAGGTTTTTCAGGCTTACCTCGTAGAAGTGCAGGCCGCCGGAAAGGCGCTTCTGCTGCTCAGGGGTGAGCTTAGATACATACTCCTGGTAGCGCTTCTTGTCGGCCTCCGTGGTAGCCAGCGGGTCATACTGGTTGTAGAAGTCCTTCAGTTCGGGCTTGTCGTCTACCAGGGTGCGCTTGATATCCTGCAGGTTGCGCTGCTCCGAAAGGGTCTTGGGGGCCGCGTTCAGCTGCTCGCGCTTGCGGGCATTTTCAATTTCGGGGTTTTTGGAGTCTACGGTGTACCACTTCACGCCCTCAATGCTGAGGTCGGTGTAGTCGGTGGTGTAGAACCAGCCGCGCCAGAACCAGTCCAGGTCGGTGCCGGAAGCGTCTTCCATTGTGCGGAAGAAGTCGGCGGGCTCGGGGTGCTTGTAGGCCCAGCGCCGGGCGTATTCCTTAAAGGCGTAATCGAAAAGCTGACGGCCCAGAATGGTCTCGCGCAGAATGTTCAGGCCGGTAGCGGGCTTGGCGTAGGCGTTCGGCCCAAACTGCAGCACCGATTCCGAGTTGGTCATAATCGGGGTCTGCACGTTTTTGCCGGTGCGCATGTAGTCCACAATCAGCTTGGGCTCGCCGCGGCGCGAGGGGTAGCCACGCTCCCATTCCTGCTCCGTGAGGTACTGCACAAAGGTGTTCAGGCCTTCGTCCATCCACGTCCACTGGCGCTCATCGGAGTTGATGATCATGGGGAAGAAGTTGTGGCCCACTTCGTGGATAATCACCGAAATCATCCCGTATTTCCGCTCCGCTGAGTAGGTGCCGTCTTTCTCGGGGCGGCCGCCGTTGAAGCACAGCATGGGGTATTCCATGCCGCCCACTGGGCCGTGCACTGAAATAGCTACCGGGTATTCGTAGTCGATGGTGTACTTGGAGTAGGTTTTAATGGTGTGCGCTACTACTTCCGTGGAGTATTTGCCCCACAGTGGGTTGCCCTCTTTGGGGTAGTAGCTCATGCACATTACGGGCTTGCCGGCCTGCTTAATCTGCATGGCATCCCAGATAAATTTGCGGGACGAAGCCCAGGCAAAGTCACGCACGTTTTTAGCGGCGTAGGTCCAGGTTTTGGTACCTTTGGCACGCTTCTGCTCGGCGGCTTCAGCTTCCTGCTGGCTCACGATGAGCACAGGCGTTTTAGCGTTTTTGGCTTTCTCCAGGCGCTGGCGCTGGGTAGCGGTTAGTACTTCGCCAGGGTTCTGCAGGGTGCCGGTAGAAGCTACCACGTGGTCGGCGGGAGCCGTAATGCTCACGCGGTAGTCACCGAAGGGCAGGGCAAACTCGCCATTGCCCAAAAACTGCTTGTGCTGCCAGCCCTGAAAGTCAGAGTACACCGCCATGCGGGGGTAGAACTGGGCAATTTCGTAGAGGTAGTTCTTGTCCTCGGGGAAAAACTCGTAGCCGGAGCGCTGATTGATTTTCAGCTGGTCGTTGATGTTATAGCTCCACTTGATGCTGAACGTAACCGCCTGCTTGGGCCGCAAGGGCGTGGGCAGGTCAATGCGCATCATGGTGTGGTTGATAACGTGGGGCAGGGCTTTGCCGCCCTTCAGCTTTACTTCCGAAATCTTGAAGCCACCTTCAAAATCAGAGTTCATCAGGTACTCCAACCCGCGGAAGGACATCTTATCCGACAGCTCGCCGACTTCCGTGGCTTGCGTGATGGAGTTTTTGTCCATGATGTTCTGGTCCAGCTGCACCCACAGATAGGTCAGCACATCGGGCGAGAGGTTGGTGTAGGTGATGTCCTCGGAACCCGTGATGGACTGCTTCTCATCATCCAGCTTCACCTGAATGTTGTAGTCGGCGCGCTGCTGCCAATACTCGCTGCCGGGGGCGCCGGAGGCCGTGCGATACGTGTTGGGCGTGGGCAGCTCTGGCCCCAACTGGGAGAATTTATCGGTGCCGGAGTTGGTGTTCTGGGCGGCTAAAGGGCCCGCTACCAGCACCGCCACACCGGCTGTGAGGAAGAAATGTTTCAGCATGAAAACTGGGGTGAAACGAAAAGCAAAGGACAGAAAATCAAAGCTACGAAATGGCAATGCGAAATAAGACACTTTTGGGCTGATAACGTTGCATCAGATTAGCAGCCCCTATACAGGTTGGACTTTAGCCTGCCTTACACGTGCTGCAGCAATAAAATAGCCGCAATACCGGCGGCGGCGCCGCTTACTACCAATAGCCAGTCGCGGCGGGCAGCACGCAGCATGCGCAGTACAATAAAGCCCAGTATCAGGATCAAAGACACAATTAAGAGCTGCCCTAGTTCCACGCCCACATTGAAAGCCAGCAGTTCCAGCACTGGCCGGCTCTGGTGGCCCAGCAACTCGCGCAGGTAGCTGGAAAACCCGAGGCCATGAATCAGGCCGAAGCTGACAGCCAGTAGGTTAGGCAACGCCAGCACGATGGGCGCCTTGGGGTTGGGGCGCTGCCCGGCCTTGCGCAGGTTCACCAGGCACGTGAGCAGAATGGTAATGGGAATCAGCACTTCAATCAGGGAGGGGCTGTACTGCATAAAACCAAGGGTAGCCAATGCCAGCGTAATGGAGTGCCCCACGGTGAAGCTGGTAACCAAGGCTACCACACGCCGCCAGTCCTGCAGCACATAGGGTGCGCATAAAGCCAGCAGAAACACCAGATGGTCGTAGGCCTGCAGATTGAAGATGTGAAAGAAGCCTAATTGAAGGTAGGTCTGGAATACGGACGACATACGGCAAAGCTAGGCACGGGAGTCTGAACTACTATATTACCGCCGTAAGTGTCTATATACTACTTCCTGATTATGCTCCGATTAGTGCTTTTTCTCGGATTACTTACCGGTATAGCTCATAGCTCCTGGTCGCAAACCCCCGCTGATTCCATCATCCGTAGTGCCCAACCGGCAGCTGCTGCCGCAACCTATACCCACGCCGATACCCTGCGGGCCATTCAGGCTATTTACCTAAAACACCGCCGCAGCGCGCGAGTGATGCTGGGTTTGACTCCCGTTCTTGCCGTTGGTACCGCTTATTCGGTCCTCAGTGAGTGGGATTTTGGGCCTAGTTGGCACTCATCCGGCGGCGGAACAGATAACCCCCAAACGAGTTCTATTATAAAAATCGTGGTAGGTACAATTAGCACTGGTGTCCTGGGCTATGTCGCTCTTAACGCTTCCGCCAGGAACTCGCGGGTTAGCGAGCGGGAAATGGTGTTGATTTACGAGCAGAAACATGAATTACCCCGGCGTATGCAACGTCAGTTGCCCCGGCAGCTGGCAAAACTGCGCTAAGTGCTGAATTATTCAGCAGGCATAACTTCAGCAGATGGAAGATGGAAAGAAGCCGAACTGAAGACAGGTCTGAAATGCAGCCGTAAATCGAAGCCAGAAATCAGGCGCAGTAATGCTGTTACTCCTGTGCGAAGGCAGTATTTTGCGAGGAAATTTACTTCTCAGTTATCGTTTCGCTTTTATGATTAAACCCCTACTCTTAAGTGGCTTTATGAGCTTGTTTGCCGTGAGTGCCCTGGCGCAGGCTCCGGTCACCAATCTGGAGTCCGAAACCTTCAAGCAGCGCCTGCGCAGTCAATATCTGCAAAACGATACGGCGCAGGCCGTGATTAACCTCTACAGCAAGCGGCAGGCCGGCGGCGCCAGCTGGATTGTAGGCTCGGCCCTGACGGCGCTGCGCATTGTTACCGCCAGCGGGCGGCAGACGGATATCGGGGGCGGCTACGTCATTCAGGAGGAGGCACCCAGCCCGGCTGCGGCCTTAGTGGTTTTGCCGTTGGTGGCCTATGGGATAGGCAAGATGGTGCACTATAGCAACAGCAACCTGGAAAAGACCGTCACGGCGTACGGCGCCGGGCAACCACTCCCGCGCAATGTGCGCCGCAAGCTGAAGCCCCGATTCTTCGACCAGCCGATTATCCAGTACAAGCCTGTCGAAGTTAAGCCGGCCAACTAAGCATGAAGCAACTAGCCTTTCTCGTGGTCTTCCTGCTGACTGGCCTGGCGGTGCAGGCCCAAACGCCACCACTGCCATCAGCAGCAGCTACTACCAAACCCGTTATTCCCGTTGACTCCGGAGCGGTGCTGCTGTTCAACGATTGGTACCTGCCCAGCTACCACCCCAAAAGTACCGAGGCCGATACTACCGGCGCCCTGCTGAGCATGTTCCGCAAAAAGCGCTACGCGGGCTGGGTTTACGTGCTGCCCTTCATGGCCGGCACCCTGCTGGCCCTTCCCGTAGAGCACACCGATGAGTACGGCAACCGCAGTGTAGCCGATGAAGCGGTTTCGCCCCCGCTGGGAGCTGCGGTGCTGGCCGGTACCATAGTGGGCTTTATTGTGCATGCCAATATGTTCAATAAAGCGCATCTAAAGTCCGTAGACGCCGCGTATGCAGCCGGTAAGCCCATTCCTGCTAAATACCGCAGCCGCCTTAATGCCAATCACTTTGCCGAAGCGGCCTACCTACGCGAGGCAATTCGCCAGCAACAAGAGCGGGAACAGATGCAGCGCCCGGCCCAAAAAACGAACAACGATTCAAAATAAGTCAGCTACAGCCTGACTTTACGCAAGCCCTCATTGGTTTATAACCATTGGGGGCTTGCTGGTTGTTGCATCATCATTCCCGACTGGCCGCCGCCCCGGCCAAACCCGCTGCACGGCTTCCGCGTTGGGAGAAACCCGCTTTTCCTGTCCCTGATGTTCCGATTTTTCCTGTTGAGTGGATTGCTGCTGGGCAGCGTCCCGCTACTGGCGCAAACCCTGCCCGCACCGGATACCACCCGCACCGTACTGCTCCCGGAAACCACCGTAACCGGCTACGGCCAGCAGTTGCCCCTGCGCCGAACGGCGGCCAGTATTGGGGTAATAGATGCCCGCGTCATCAGTCAATTCAACCAGCCTTCCCTTACGGCCGCCGTGAATACGCTGCCGGGTGTGCGGCTGGAAGAGCGCGCTACGGCCAGCTACCGCCTCAGCATGCGGGGTAGCACGCTCCGCTCGCCGTTTGGAGTGCGCAATGTGAAAGTCTACTACAACGATATTCCCTTCACCGAGGCTAGTGGCAGCACCCCGCTGAATCTGTTGGACCCCGCCATCATTGGTCGTATGGAGGTGGTGAAAGGCCCTGCGGGCAGCGCCTACGGGGCCGGAACGGGCGGAGCAGTATTGTTCAGTACCCACCGGCCGGCTGCGGGCAGTACCCGCGCCCAGGCTGGGTTTACCAGCGGCAGCTTTGGGCTGCGGCGCTACACCGTGGCTGCGGAAAGCAGTACGGAAACAACCAGCTGGCGCGCCCAGTACGCACGCCAAACCCTGAATGGATACCGGCAGCAAAGTGCTCTGCGCCGTGAGGTAGTGGCCCTCGATGGTGAGCTGACACCCTCCAGCCAGCGCAGCGTGGCGCTGCATCTGCTCTACACGAATCTGGACTATCAGCTGCCCGGCGGCCTTACCCTGGCGCAGTTTCAGCAGAACCCCCGGCAGGCTCGCCCCAATAGCCCCGCCGGGCCGGGCACCGTGGCACAACAGGCCGCCTACCGCTCCCGCACGGCGCTGGTGGGCGGCACGCACGAGTACCGCTTCACTTCCCGCCTGGTGAACAAAACGACGCTCTACCTGTCCGGCTCGGTCATTAGCACGCCTTTTCTGGTAGACTATGAGCGTAACACCATGCTGGGAGTAGGGGGGCGAACCACCTTTCGCTACCAAAGTAGCTTAGCCGGACAGGCCCTGCGCCTGGCGGTGGGAGCAGAGCTACAGGGCAGTTTTGAGAATTCCCGCAACTATACCAACCTCGGCGGCACCCCCGGCCCTTTGCGCTACGACGATGAAATCCGGACTGGCACTGGCTTTGGCTTTGCACAAGCCGACTGGGACCTGCCCGCTGGCTGGCTCCTGACGCTGGGCGCCAGCTACAACCGGCTGACCTACCACATTGCCCGGGTATCAGATGCAGCCGCGCGCCCGGATGCCTACCGGTTTGAGCGTCGCTTTCGTCCGGAAATCTCACCCCGGGTAGCTCTGCTGAAAGAGGTAACCCCCGGAATATCCGCCTATGCCAGCGTAAGCACCGGCTTTTCGCCACCTACCGAAGAGGAAATCCGTCCTTCCGACGGCAGCCTCAATGCCAATCTGCAGGCGGAGCGCGGCACCAGCTACGAACTAGGTACGCGGGGTCAGCTATTCCACAACCGCCTGCGCTTCGATGTATCGGTCTTTGATTTTGAGCTGCGCCAAACCATTGTAACCCGCAGCAATGCACAGGGCACCGCTTTGTTTTCCAACTCGGGCGCCACTCGTCAGCTTGGGGCCGAGGTGGCAGCCAGTGGCTGGTTGTGGCAGCCAGCGCAGTCAGATGAGGGTACAAGTAATGTGCCCCACCCCGAAACCGGTCTGCAGGCCTGGGCCAGCTATACCTACAACCATTTCCGCTTTCGGGGTTACCAGCAAGGCAGCAACGATTTTAGCGGCAACCGCCTCACCGGTACCGCGCCGCACACCCTTAGTGCAGGCCTCAATGCCAGCCTCCGCCAAGGGTTTTACTTAACGCCCAGCCTCGCCCACCAGGCTCGTTTGCCTCTCAATGATGCCAATACCACTTTTGCCCGCGGCTATTGGACCTTTGCTGCCCGCGGTGGGTGGCACCAGGTGCTCCGCCAACACTTAGAACTGGATGTATTTGCCGGCATCGAAAATGCTACTGACCGGCGCTACAGTCTGGGCAACGATTTGAACGCATTTGGCAACCGCTACTACCAGCCCGCGCCGGGTCGCAATTACTACGGTGGTGCTACTGTGGGCTGGCGCTGGTAAATAAACGGCTTGCATGCCTCTAAAAGCCAGCAAAGGCATTAATACCATGAATTTGCAAAACACCAGCGAGGATTGCCTGTCATGAAATTAAGTTTAGGACAGATAATATATTCTTAGTTCAAGAATGATGGTTGGTGCGTTTTCCTTATCGAGGAAAATGGGATAGAATTGCTGGATAATTCACCTTCTATCTATCCATTTTCTTCATGATTGCACCTATACTCCGGGCCAGTTTGCTCACTGGATTATTAGGGTTGAGTACCTTATCCATTTCTGCTCAAACAACACGAGTTTCTACTCAAATAACGGCTTCTGCCGATTCCGCTAAAGCTGTGAAACGCCTGTTTGCCAGTCGTCGTACGGGCAGCGCCATCTTAGGCTTCCCGGCTGGTTACTTTCTGGGATATGGTGCGGTGGCTAGCGCCCAAGGGGTATATGGAGCAGGGAATATGCTTGGCATAGGCGTAATACTTTCAGGTATTACCATTGCTAAAAGCGTGCGGTTTAGTAAACAACGGGAAGAAGAAATCATCACCGCCTACCAGCAAGGCAAACCAATTCCTAAAAACATTCGACGGCGTTTAAAGCCTAAGCATTTCAAAGGGTATACTGATGCTGTATAACAAAAATCCCTGCTGCCATATGGCAGCAGGGATTTTTGTTAATTATTCTTACTTACCAGACCGCCGGAATTTCCACTTTGTTAAACTCGATGTAACCTTCTTCCACCTCAGAGCTGGCAAGGAATTACGCTGCGCTAAGCTCGCGCCGGTCCGGATGCCAGTAAAACCCTTTCACAATCAGCCAGACCGCCACCATTATCTGAATGGGAAGCAATGGCATGGCCATCTGTCCGATGGAGGGGTAGCCAAGGAACATCATTAAGGTTACGCCAATGAATTGCAGGGTAATTCCAATAACTCCCAGCACCGCTAACGCACGCGGGACCAGCTGGAAGCGTAACAGAGAAATATAGAAGACAAATATCCAGGCACCAATAGCAAGCAGCTGCGTAGCGTGGGCTGAGCGTCTCGCGGAAGCAACGGCCGCACCAACCACCTCATAGAGCTCGGAATTGGTGGTGCCGGATTCAACGAACCGATTGCTGATAGCCAGCATCGACATAATAGTGCCGGCCTGCACGATATCCAGGGTTGCACTGATGGCACAAACAACCAAGAACAATAGCGCCGCCGACTTACTATAGCGCCGGAATACCGGATATGCCGTGACCCCCAGATATACCGTTAGCGCGGCACCCACAAAAGAGAGAAGCACCGCCGCGCGAATCTGAAAGGAATGCGCGGCCACAGCAGTCAGAAAAGCCGGCGAGCCAACCGTTATGGACTTAGACAATATAAAGGGCAGCGTGAGAGCGGCCGCTAACTGCAGCAATAACAGAATGCCAACTTTTCGGCCAATGGTAAATGCATCACGGGATGAAGATTCAACATGCTTTCCTTCCTGGGTAATGGCATCAGTGGGTTGCGTGGCCATGGCTTTAGTTGAAGCTTCGTATGAATTATAAAGCCAAACTAAGCTTATAAATGAGCACTGCAATAGAATGGGAAGAAACTAAACCTGCCTTCGTTTTTTCGTCCCACAGCCAATAACAAAAAGCCCCGCTGACACATGCCAACGGGGCTTTTTGTTAATCAATGCTAATTATCCAACGGCCGGAATTTCCACGTTGTTAAACCGGATGTGGCCGTCTTCCAGCACAGCTTCCACCACGGCATCCTTGCTCACGCGGCCGGAGAGAATGTCCTTCGACAGCTCGTTCAGCACCAGGCGCTGAATCACGCGCTTCAGTGGCCGGGCACCGAAGGTCGGGTCGAAGCCCTGCTCGCCGAGGAAGTCCAGCACCTCGTCGGTAGCTTCCAGCCGGATGCCGGCTTCTTCCAGCCGCTGCTGAATCTGCTTGAACTGGATATCCACGATGCGGCGAATTTCCTTGCGCTTCAGCGGCTGGAACATCACAATCTCGTCGATGCGGTTCAGGAACTCCGGGCGCATGTGCTGCTTCAGGCGCTCTACCACTTCCTCGCGGGTGCGGTCCACCACTTCATCGTGGTTGTATTCATTCAGCTCCTTAAAGTTCTTCTGAATGATGTCGGCGCCCGTGTTGGAGGTCATGATGATGATGGTGTTCTTGAAGTTCGCCACCCGGCCTTTGTTGTCCGTGAGGCGGCCATCATCCAGCACCTGCAGCAGGATGTTGAACACATCGGGGTGGGCCTTCTCGATTTCGTCGAGCAGAATCACCGAGTACGGCTTGCGGCGCACGGCCTCCGTCAGCTGGCCGCCCTCATCGTAGCCCACATAGCCGGGAGGTGCCCCAATGAGCCGCGATACGGCGTGGCGCTCCTGGTACTCGCTCATATCGATGCGCACCATGGCGTTTTCATCGTTGAACAGGTACTCAGCCAGGGCCTTGGCCAGCTCGGTTTTACCCACGCCGGTGGTGCCCAGGAAAATGAAGGAGCCAATGGGCCGCTTGGGGTCCTGCAGGCCGGCGCGGGAGCGGCGCACGGCATCAGAAATGGCCGCAATGGCTTCGCTCTGGCCGGCCACGCGCTTGCCCAATTCTTCCTCCAGGTGCAGCAGCTTCTCGCGGTCCGATTGCAGCATTTTGCTCACCGGAATGCCCGTCCACTTGGCCACCACCTCGGCAATGTCCTCCTGGGTTACCACTTCCTGCAGCATAGAGCCGCCTTCTTTGCTGGCGTTGGCAATGTCCTGCGCCTCTTTCAGCTTGGCTTCGGCTTCCTGAATCTTGCCGTAGCGCAGCTCGGCCACGCGGCCGTAGTCGCCCTGCCGCTCGGCCTGGTCGGCTTCCAGCTTGTAGCGCTCAATGGCTTCTTTTTGCTCCTGAATGTTGGTGAGCACCGATTTCTCGTTTTCCCACCGGGCTTTCAGGTCGTCGCGCTTCTCGCTCAGCTCGCTCAACTCCTTGCTCAGGATAGCCTCACGGTCCTTGTTGTTTTCGCGGCGAATGGCTTCGCGCTCAATTTCCAGCTGCATGATGCGGCGCTGCACCTCGTCCAGTTCCGCGGGCATGGAATTCAGCTCGATGCGCAGCTTGGCGGCCGCCTCGTCCATCAGGTCAATGGCCTTGTCGGGCAGGAAACGGTCGGTGATATAGCGGCTGCTCAGCTCCACGGCGGCAATAACGGCGTCGTCTGTAATCCGCACGCCGTGGTGCAGCTCGTACTTCTCCTTGATGCCGCGCAGAATGCTGATGGCATCTTCCTGCGAAGGCTCATCCACCATTACGGCCTGGAAACGGCGCTCCAGGGCCTTGTCCTTCTCAATGTACTTCTGGTATTCCTTGAGCGTGGTAGCGCCAATGGAGTGCAGCTCGCCGCGGGCCAGGGCGGGTTTCAGCAGGTTGGCCGCGTCCATAGCGCCTTCGCCACCGCCGCCGGCTCCAATAAGCGTGTGCATCTCATCAATGAACAGAATAATCTGCCCATCGGAGTCGGTTACTTCTTTGATGACGGACTTGAGGCGCTCCTCAAACTCGCCCTTGTACTTGGCGCCGGCCACCAGCAAGCCCATGTCCAGGGACATGATGATCTTGTCCTTGAGGTTTTCGGGCACATCGCCGGCCACAATGCGCTGGGCCAGGCCCTCCACAATGGCGGTTTTACCCACGCCGGGCTCGCCCAGCAGCACGGGGTTGTTCTTGGTGCGGCGGGAGAGAATCTGCAGAACGCGGCGGATTTCCTCGTCGCGGCCGATAACAGGGTCCATTTTGCCGGAGCGGACCTGCTCGTTCAGGTTGCGGGAGTAGCGGTTCAGGCTCTGGTACTGGTCTTCGGCGGTCTGGCTAGTAACCTTTCGACCCCCGCGCAGCTCCTGAATAGCGGCTTTCAGGTCTTTCTCATTAAAGCCCGCATCCTTCATCAGCGTAGCCACGCTGTCTTTGCCGCCCAGCAAGCCCAACAGCAGGTGCTCTACGGATACATACTCATCCCCGAACTCCTTGAGGTAGCCTGAGGCGCGCTGCAGCGCCGAGTTAGCATCGTTGGACAGATACGGCGAGCCGCCACTCACCTTGGGGTAGGCGGCCACAATAGCATCCAGACGCGGGGTAAGAATATTCAAGTTGACACCCAGCTTTTTGGCCAGAAACGACAACACATTCTCGTCGCTCTGGAAAAGACCCTTCAGCAAATGGCCCGTTTCAATGGCCTGCTGCTGGTTGGCGCCGGCAATTTCAGTGGCCTTTTGCACGGCCTCCTGTGCCTTAATGGTATAGTTGTTAAAGTTCATGGCTGATAGGGCTTAAGTAGATGCTTCGGTTAAGAAGTTCTACGAGTGGCCTAGCAAACCGGGTGCAGAAGAGTTTTTGCTGTCTTTTTGACCGTGTAATTGAAATTTAACCGAAATAAATCAGACAAAAAAGCAGTATGATCTTTGTTGAGCGCATAATATGGTTAGTCGGATCCTATAACTGTGCAGTTAGTTTAGTAAGTGCTTCTTTCACCGTTGGGACACTAGTACAGATTCTTGGGTCCATAAAATTTCCGCCGAATCCGGTTTCCTCTTTGGATGCTCTTTTAAGAAGCTTCTCTAAGTCTTTTTTCAAATCTTTGGGATTATAAGAGGCCAACGTCCATACTGCTACCGTCTTAGGGAAGTCGCCCGTTGCCTTGTCGTTAAGCATAGCCAGCAGTTGCTGTTTTGATTCCGGTGTGTTAATACCTGTAAGGGCACGAGCAGCACTCAACTGTGCATGAAAATTACTGGTATCGTGCAGGAAGGGAAGAACAAGCGCATAGTTACTGGTCAATCCTAGATGAAACATTGTTTCTAAGGCCACATGCTGTAAAAAGAAGGTTGACATGCCTTCTTCGTCAATTTTAGCAGGTGCTAAGGCAAGTGACTTCTTAATGAAGTCATTGATATAAGCAGTGTCAAAATCTTGCCCATGGTATTTGCGAAAAATAGCAGTCATAGTAGGCTCATATACCGACTGCGGAACAGATGCTTGATGATAACTATGGCGGTATGTAGCCCGAACATTCTTATTTGCTACAGGCGCAAATCCTGAGGTTGGGGTAGCTATACTATAGACGCCCGCTGCATTTTTCTTTAAAAAGAAGTAACAGGTATCAGTTTTCTCAAAATGAAACTCAGGTCCGTGGCCACCGGAGGAACTACAGATATCAAGCTGATAAAAATTATTTATTGTAATGATGCCCGAGAGGTTACTGCCATCCAATGAACGGATAATGTTTGCCGTCAATCCTTTGTCTGGATCAGACGATATGACCTTAGCCAAAACGAAAAAATCGGCATTTTTTACTACCTGTTCGTGCCAAGGCTCATTATAGGTAAGAGCCTGTACAGAGCGGTTGTTAAAAAGCAAAAGAATAAATAGAGTAATATAGAGCAGACGCATGGGCAGGTGCTGATATGAAGAGAAGATTTTCGGTCAGAAATTGTAGTGAAGAATAACGTAACTGGGAATAAGCGGCAAACTACGTTGGGGCAACCCGGCAAGAGAACAGGCAATGGAAGGCGTAGCCTCACGAACGGTACGCTAAACTTGCGTCAGCACCGCAGTATTGGAGAAACAGGGGATGGAAGCCGGAAAAACCGCGCAGCTTATTCTCCCTTCCGAAATACCTTCTTCACCAGCAGCACTATTTTCTCAACTACGAAACCAATCATTAACCCGCCAATAGCACAGGATAGCGCCTTGGCAAGCCATGCTACCGCCGGTAGGTGGGCTAACGCCTCTTCCAGATCGTGCAGTAAATGAGCGGTAAATGGAATGCCGTGGGCTATAATTTCGGCCCCTACCCAAAGCATGGCGGCCGTGCCCACATAGCTTAGGATATTCAGGAAGTGCGGCATGAATTTTACGATGCCGCGCCCCAGTTTTTGGGTAGCGGGGTGGTATTTATCCTGGGCCATATGCACCCCCACATCATCGGCTTTCACAATTAAGCCCACAAAGCCATAAACTGCCACCGTAATAAAAACGGCCACGGCAAGCATTACGAAAACCTGGTTTAGGATCGGCTGGTCGGTTACCTGGCTATAAGCAATGGCCATAATTTCGGCCGACAGGATAATATCGGTACGTACGGCCCCTGCCACGCGCTCCTTTTCCAACTCCTCCGGCGTAATCCTTTCTACTTGCTCGCTTTCCACGTCCACCTCGTGGTGCTGGCTAAACATAGAGTGCACCTTTTCATACCCCTCGAAGCATAAATACGCCCCGCCCAGCATTAGAATAGGCGTAATGGCCCAAGGGGCAAAATATCCCAGTACCAGGGCGGCCGGGCTCAGAATCAATAATTTATTGAATAGTGATTTTTTGGCTATCTGATAAATAATAGAAAGCTCCCGGGATGGGTCGAGGCCCACGACATATTTGGGCGTCACCGCCGTATCGTCGATGACAATGCCGGATACTTTGCCGGTGGTTTTGGCTACCTGGGCGGGTACGTCATCTAAACTAGCCGCGCTTGCTTTTACCAAAGCGGAAATATCATCCAGTAGCGCAAAAAAACCTGAAGTCATATTCTGTGTGCTCGTTACCTGATTGCCGTTATCAAACGTTTATGGCGGTAGTGCTCCGCTCAGCTGGCCGGCAAGTTATAGCGGTTTTGCGAACGGGGCATGACTTGCCCTTACTGCGGCAGAGCCCTAACCAGCGCGGGCATGTAGCTCATTGGACCAGCCAGGTGATAGAGGTGGTACTGTACTGACGCGCAGCGGCAGGCTACGCAGAACCAAGTCCGGCTGCAAGCGGTGCGAACGGCGGAAGGCGTAGCCTCCCGCCAGGAATTTTCAGGAGTTACGCTCCGTTAAACTCGCGCCAGTACAGGGCAAAGCGGTAGAGGAGCTGCTTCGACAAGCTCAGCATGTCAGGCAGGCAAATGCTCTGCAACGAAACCCAGCCAGCGGAGCAATTTAGATTACTACAAATCTTTCCTGCTTAAACAAAAGGCAGGTGTTCTACCTTTAGGCAGAGTAGACATACGTTTGCCAGCTGGCCTGAGTATCTGACGCCGAAATTGCATAGCATGAGAACTTCTTTGAAAGGGCAGGATGCTCCGCAACAGCAAGAAATATCGACTCTGGAAGAGATAGTGCAGCGGCAGGGAGTTCACGCGGCACTGAAGTATCTCAACAGTCGAACGCCGCACCGCTATACCGGTATCTTCCGCTTTGATGGCGACGTGCTGCACAATGAACTGTTGTTTGACCGGTACGATTCTGAGTTGCTCAAAGGCGGCGCTACGCCCATGGAAGCCACCTACTGCTCCCTGGTTGGCCGGCAGGAAGCTCCCCTGGAAATCACCGATTCCGCGGTTGACGACCGGGTGAAAGGCGTGATTGATACTTCTGTGGTGTCGTATTGTGGCGTACTGATTCAGGATGAGGCGGGTAAGCCTTTCGGTACTCTTTGCCACTATGATATGCAGCGCTGTGAAGAGCGCACCACGGATTTGCCTCTGCTGCAGGCTGCTGCCGCTATGTTCTATCAGAAGCTACAGACGGGCAAGACTAAGTAAAGCCTTTATATCCATAAACAAGAAATGCCCCGCAACCTCTCCGGTTGCGGGGCATTTCTTGTTTATGGATGGTTATAATATTCTGTAGGCTAATAATTTAGGACGCAATTCTATGGTTAATGAACTACGACGCCAACTGCCCGTTCTGAGTTGAGCCAGCGGTACTGGCCCGGCGGAACAGCCAACCCGAAACAGCCCACAGCGCAGCGAAAACCATATTGGCCCCGAGCACATTCACCAGGCCCACCTGGGGTTCAGCGGTGGCGGGTGAGGGCAGCCAGATAAACACCGCTATAATGGTAGCTACCACATACGTGAGTGAGGCCGCGAACATGGCATTAGACATGCCCCGGGGCCGGAAGCGCGCCACTATGGCCCCGATGATGGCAACGAGAAGCACCGCACCAAACAGCAGGTTCACGGGGTTGTCCTCGCTCCCGACCAGCCCCACCGCCAGCTGCGCCCAGACCAGCAGGAGCCCGGCCAGCACCGCCACGCCCACGGCCATTCGATACGTGGTGTTGTTCCATTTCCCCGCCACCAGGGTATACGTGAGGCCCGTACCAAATAAGAGCGTGCCGGCCACCACGAAATCGAACAAGGTCCAGGTTACTCCCGTGTTGAATTGCATGGCCACCAGGGGTATCAGCAAGAGGAACGCTGTGACAAGGGCAATGCGCAGAATGCTTTTGTTGAGGGTCATGAGAGTAAGTCTTTAGTGTCAGTTATAAAGCAACTAAAAGAACTTTGTATTTCAAAGTAAGTGCCTGTTATTTTGTTTGGGGTATGGGTAAAGTAATTGTAGAAAGGGCTTTAGCAAGCTGTGCTGCGGATTTAGCCCAACAGAATTGCTCGTTCCACGTGGAGCTGCTGCAGAAAAACTTCGTCGTGCGATACCACGATAAGCGTGCCGTAGTAGTCGTGGAGGGCGGCCGTCAGGATTTCCAGGTTCTGGATGTCCAGGTTGTTGGTGGGTTCGTCCAGGATGATGAGGTCGGGGGCCTGGTGGCTAATCATGAGGCAGCACAGCAGGAGCCGCATTTTCTCGCCCCCGCTCAGGATGCTGCAAGGTTTGTCCCAATACGCCCTGGTAAACAGGAAGCGCGTCAGGCGAATCTTGACTTCGTGCTCCTGCAGCCCCGAGGTATTGAACTGCTGGGCCTGCTCATACACTGAGAGCTGGTCGTGGAGGAGGGAGTAATCCTGATCAATGAACACCGCTTTATTCCCGGCCCGGTATAGCGTGCCCTGCGTCGGTTCCAACTCACCCAGCATCAGTTTGATTAAGGTCGTTTTGCCCGACCCGTTCAGGCCGCGTAGCGCCAGCCGCTCGCCGCTTTGAATCTGGAAGTTTAAAGCCTCGCGCCACAGCAAATGGGAGCCGTAGTCATAGTTCAACTCTTGGGCAGTAAGCAATATTTTGCCTTTGTGCAGGGTAGAGTTATCAAAGCCGAGCTTCATTTTGTCGGTATCGGGCAGCTCCTGGCGCAGCTCACTCAACTCCTGCGAAAGGGCACCCACTTTCTCGGCATGGATGCCCTTGAGGCGGGCAGAACTGTTTTCGGCGCTATTGCGCATCATGCCAAGCATAATGGTGGGCAGGCCTGCCTTATCCTGATTCTTCTTACCGCGGGCGTCCTGCTTTTGCTTGCGTTCCAGGGCCTCGCGCTCGGTCTCTTTGGCTTTGCGCAGGGCTTTTTCCCGGCTCTTCACATCCTGGCTCAGGGCATTGCTTTCCACCTGCTTCTGCTCGGCGTAGAACTCATAATTGCCCCCGTACAGCGTAATTCCCCGCTTGCTCAATTCACACACGGAATCGAGCAGGTTCAGCAGTTTCCGGTCGTGGCTTACTACCAGCAGCGTGCTGGAGCTGGTTTGTAGGAAGTGGTAGAGCAGCTGCCGGCCGGCGGTATCCAGGTGGTTGCTGGGCTCGTCGAGCAGCACGATTTCGGGTTGGTGAATGGCTATGCCGGCCAGGAAAACCTTGGTTTTCTGCCCGCCGCTGAGGCTGGCCATGCGTTGCGTGAGGCTCAACTCCGCCAGTCCCCACTGTAGTAAGGCCTCCTGGCTGCGTTCCTCAATGGTCCAGTCATCGTCCAGCACAGCCAGGTTAGAGTCCGTGGCCTGGCCATCCAGGATTTCCTGCAAGGCCATGATTTTGCCTTCGATGTGCAGGGCCTGCGCTACCGTCAGGTCGTCGAACTGCCCGAAATGCTGCGGAATATAATACGGCGTGGAACTGGCCTGTACGTGCCCGCTGGAAGGCGGCAGAAGGCCCGCCATAATTTTCAGCAGGGTAGATTTTCCGACGCCATTATTGCCAATCAGGGCAATTTTCTGGTGGTGGTTGACGGCCAGATTCAGGCCATCGAACAGCACATCTTTATTGGGGTGTGCATACCCAAGGTTTTGTAGAAGTAGCATGAATTCTTTCGCAAAAAGCAATGGGATATAGCCATCCGCCGCATGGGTTGGCTACTCGTTTTTTGAAAGAAATCAGCTATTACATAAACCAGGGTTTTATGGAGATGGCCGCAAAATTAAGACTTCTTACGCAATGTCACCTAAACGCTTCTGCAGCCTGGGTAAGCAAGAGCAGCGTTGTGCCGGAACCGCAGTTGGTTACGTAACTAATCTATTATATTCCATTCTGCTAGATTCCTGTTACTACCACACTTCATCCCGCCCATAGCCATGAATACCACTGACCTGTTAGGCCCCTTAAAGAATGCCACGCGCCACGAAATTGGCGGTGTACAAGTTGATGTAGTGCAAACCGGCAACTCGCGCGTGAAACGGATGGTGTATCCGGTGGGGTTCCGGTGGTCGAAGGACATCAAGCCGAAGGTGGGCACAGAGCTTTGCCAGCACGCGCACGTGGGCTTTCTGGCGGCCGGCCACCTCGCCGTTCAGTACGCCGATGGAGCAGTGGAAGAGTATGTAGCGCCGCAGGTAGTAGCCATCGCGCCGGGTCACGATGGCTGGGTGGTAGGCGCGGAGCCTGCCATTCTCATTCAGTTTGATTTTGAGGGCGAAACGGTGGAGCGCCTGGGCCTGAAACGGTCGTAAGCAAAGCACCCGATAACGCGCACGGTCCGGTGGCCCGTACACGCTTCGTTTCAACCAGTCTTGCTTATGCTCACCTGGCACATTGGCTGTTCCGGCTACCACTACCGCCACTGGAAAGGCGTGTTTTATCCCGATAAGCTGCCCCAGCGCCGGTGGTTTGAGTTCTACAGCCAGCATTTCCAAACGCTGGAGCTGAACGTGACTTTCTACCGGTTTCCGCAGCTTTCTTTTCTGGAAACCTGGTACGAGGCCAGCCCCGCTGACTTCCGGTTCTCGGTAAAAGCTCCGCGCCTTATCACGCACTATAAGCAGTTCAACAACACTACCCAACTGCTCACTGATTTCTACGCCACGGTGCAGGAAGGGCTGCGCGACAAGCTGGGCCCCGTGCTCTTTCAGCTGCCCCCGCGCATGGCCTATTCCGAAGACCGGCTGAACCGCATCCTCGACAGTCTGGACCCCGCTTTCCGCAACGTGCTGGAGTTCCGGCACTCCAGCTGGTGGACGGCGGAGGTGTATCAGGCCCTGGCCAACCGGGGCGTGATATTCTGCGGACAAAGCCACCCCTTGCTGCCCGATGCCGTGGTGCAGACCACCTCTACCGGCTACTACCGCCTGCACGGCGTGCCCGAGCTGTATAAGTCGCCCTACGAAGAAGACTTCCTGCGCCGACTGGTGCAGGAAGTGCAGGAGGCGGAAGTACCGGTGCAGGAAATGTATGTCTACTTCAATAACGATATTGATGCCTCCGCTATTGGCAATGCCCGGCAGCTGCTGGCGTTAGTAGGGCAGTAGCCGGTTGTCATCTTCACTTTTTCTTTCCTTCCCATGCTCGACCTTGTCATTGATGCCCGGCCGGCGGCCATTAGCGCTGGGTTTAACGTGCGGCGCATTCTCCCTTATCGGCTGCGGCGCATGCTGGGGCCGTTTATTTTCATGGACCACGCCGGCCCCGTAAATGCTACACCATCGGAAATGCATAACCTGGACGTGCTTCCGCACCCGCATATTGGCCTTAGCACCGTGAGCTACCTGTTCGGCGGCCAGGTAACGCACCGCGACAGTCTGGGCGTGGAGCAGATCATTCGGCCCGGCGAAGTAAACTGGATGACGGCCGGCAGCGGCATTGCTCACTCGGAGCGGTTTGAGGACCCGGCCGCGCTGGCCGGCGGCGCCCTGGAAATGATTCAGACCTGGGTAGCCCTGCCCGAAGCTGCCGAGGAATCGGCACCGGCCTTCACCAACTACCAGCCGCAGGAGCTGCCCATCTTCACCGAGCCCGGCGTGTGGATGCGGCTCATTGCCGGCGACGCTTTTGGGCTGAGAAACGACGTAAAAACCCACTCCCCGCTATTTTATCTGCACGTGGTACTGCAGCCGGGTGCCCGCTTCGGGCTGCCGCGCGGCTACCCTGAGCGCGGCGCCTACGTGGCCAAGGGCAGCGTAGAAGTGGGCGGCCAGCGCTACACGGCGGGCCAGCTGCTGGTGTTTACCGCTGGTCAGGACCCGGTACTGGTGGCCCACGAAGCCAGCACACTCATGCTGCTGGGTGGCGAGCCATTAGGGGAGCGGTTTATCTGGTGGAATTTTGTGTCCTCGCGCCGGGAACGGATAGAGCAGGCCAAAGCCGACTGGAAGGCCGGGCGCATTGCTTTGCCCCCAAACGATAATGCCGAGTTTGTGCCCCTGCCCGAGGATAAGTCCCGGCCAGCGGGCTCTCCGCCGCCGCAGGCGCTTTCTTAAGGAAAAGGCTTTCCAGGCCGGGCTTTAGATGATTCACTACAGCTTGAAAACGCCCACGCCTTCCAGCTACTAGTAGCTGGAAGGCGTGGGCGTAGTGTTAAAGCCTTATTTGTGTTCCTCGTGCAGTTGGGAGTTCATCAGCGTGGCCAGTACAGAATCGGGCAGGAGCAGGCTGGAGAAGAAGTTTGCCTTGGCGGTGAAGGTGGGCAGGGAACGGGCCTCGCCATCCATCATGGCATCATAGCCATCCTCGGCCACCTGGCGGGCATCGGCGGTGCGGTGGGCGGCGCGGGTATTCTCGGCGTGCGCCGTGCGGAAGAAGTTGGTATCGGTGGGGGGAGGGCAGAGCAGGGTCATAGTAACGGCCGATTTCTGCTGTTTCAGCTCGTGCTGCACTGCCTCCGTGAAGCTGAGCACAAAGGCCTTGGTAGCGGCGTACACGGCCTGGCAAGGACTGGGCGAGAAGGAGGCCACCGAGCCCAGCTGCATAATCCGGCCTTCGTTGCGCGCTACCATTTCCCGCAGGTAAAGCTTGGTGAGGTGCACTAAGGAGGCCGCATTTACCTGAATGATATTGAGTTCGGTCTGAAGGTCAGTATCGGTGAAATAGCCGGTTTCACCGAATCCGGCATCGTTCACCAGGGCGTCAATCCGTAGGCCGCGCTGGGTGGTTTCGGCATAAATCTGCTCAGAGCTTTCGGGGAGGCTCAAATCATAGGGCAGCAGCACAATGTCTATGCCCCCAAATTCCTGGTGAATCAGGCGGGCAGCTTCTTTCAGCTCATCGAGGTGACGGGCCACGAGCACGACGCGGTAATCGTCGCGCGCGAAGCAGCGGGCCAGCTCGAAGCCAATGCCGCTGGAGGCACCGGTAATCAAGGCGGTTTGGTCGTTCATGGCTGTAAGTGTTAAGGGTGAATGGAATTCTATATAATTTACTGATAAACAGACAAATTAATTCCGAAAAGGCGGCTTGGGAGGACTACGTAAAGTGGGGTTGCGGTAGGAAATAGCGCCAAATTCGCTCTATATGCGTTTTTGTATATAGTTATTATTTTATGTAATTATATGATTGGCCGGTTGCCGCTCCTAGCCAACGCTCTTTTGGGCGCATAGCAAGCTAGTGCAGCCCATGGAAGGTGCCATAGCTGTTGGGCGGGCTTCTAAGACATGTTTTATCTAAAGGAAAGAGGGCCATGCTGAAGGAAAAAATAAACCCCTGGCTACTGGCGTTGGCCGCACTGGCGGGTTGTGTCACCAAGCAGCAGAATACGAGCAGCGCAGTACCGCCCGCGCGGCAGCCTGTTACCGTGACCAGCTGCGCCGCGCCCATCATTGCCGATACGGCCTGGTACACTTCAGGCAAGAAAGCGCCGAAGCTGCCGGGGCTAACGGGCATCACCATGTCCATCTCCTCCCAAAAGCCAGAGGCAGTAGCTTATTTTCAGCAGGGAATGATGCTGGCGTATGGCTTCAACCACGCCGAGGCGGCCCGCTCGTTTTACGAGGCCATTCGGCAGGATTCTACCTGCGCCATGGCCTACTGGGGTTACAGCTACGTGCTGGGGCCTAATTACAATGCCGGTATGGAGCCCGATAATTTCAGCCGGGCCTACAAAGCCGTGCAAACGGCGCAGCGCCTGGCCGCCCGGGCCACGCCCAAAGAGCAGGCCCTGATTGCGGCCCTGGCCAAACGCTACCCACCCACGCCGGTTACGGACCGCTCCGCTTATGACAAAGCCTACGCGGCGGCCCTCAAATCCGTGTTTCAGCAATACCCCACCGACCCCGACATTGGGGCCATGTACGCGGAGGCGCTGATGGACCTGCATCCATGGGACATCTGGCAGAAAAATGGCCAGCCCCAGCCCTGGACGGCGGAAATCATGAACACGCTGGAGCAGGTAATCAAGCAAAGTCCCCAGCATGCCGGGGCCAACCACTTCTACATTCACGCCACCGAGGCCTCGGCTCACCCGGAAGCGGCCAACCACAGTGCGCAGCTGCTGACTTCGCTGGTGCCCGGCGCGGGCCATCTGCTGCACATGCCTTCCCACACCTACATCCGTACCGGCGCCTACCATGCGGGCACGCTGGCCAACCTGCGCGCCCTGCAGGCGGATAGCAGCTACACGGCCGCCTGCCACGCGCAGGGCGCTTATCCCTTGGGCTATTACCCGCACAACTACCACTTTCTAACAGCCACTGCTACCCTGGAAGGCAACCAGGAGCTGGCGTTACGTGGCGCCAGAAAGCTGGCGGCATACGTCAACAAGCCCCTGATGAAGGACCCGATGATGGGGCCCTCGCTGCAGCATTTCTATACCACGCCCTATAACGTAGCCGTGAAGTTTGGGCGCTGGGATGAGGTGCTGGCCATGCGTAATTTCGATACCACGCTGGTGTATCCGCAAGCCATCCGGCACTATGCGCGGGGCATGGCCTGGGTGGGTAAAAAGAACCCGACTAATGCCAGAAAAGAGCTGGCCAGCCTGCGCATTCTGGGCCGGGATACAGCTGCGCTAAAGGGGATTCTATTCGGGATTAACCAGATGCACGCCATTACTGAAATTGCCCAACGGGAGCTGGAGGGTGCTATTCTGCAGCAGGAGGGCAAGTACGAGCAAAGCATTACGGTGCTGCGTGAAGCCGTAGTCCTGGAAGACCAGCTCAAATACAACGAGCCGCCAGACTGGTTTTTTTCCGTGCGGCATCAGCTGGGAGCGGTGCTGCTGGTGGCCAAAAAGTATCCGGAGGCCATAGCGGTGTACCAGCAGGATTTGCGGCATCTGCCTCATAATGGCTGGGCGTTGTCGGGCTTGTACCAGGCCTATCTGGCCTCTGGAAATACGGCCCAGGCACAGCAAACCAAGCAGAAACTGGACGCCGCCTGGCGGTGGGCTGATACCAGGCTGGTAGCCTCAGTAGTGCAGTAGATTTTGGCGGGCGCCACTTAGTGCCTTGGTCATTAGCAGATGAGGCAGGCGTTGATTGACTGGACTAGCTACTCAGCCCGTTACTAGTCGGTAAAGGAGAGAGTTGTCGCAGCAGGGTATACAGCATATGGTACACTTCCCGTAGCTGCTCGGGCTCTACCAGGGCAGCATCCTTGGAAAACGTCAGGTACACTTCAGCGTCGGCATCGTGCGAGGCAGGAGCCAGCGTGAGGCGGAATTCCTGGTAGCGCAGCAGCATCTGACGCACTGCCGGTTCCGAGAGCAGCAGGCGGCGCAGGGCGTCCGTATCGTTGGTAGTGATGATGAAGGCGGCGTCCAGCTCCGGGTCGCCCAGCTCTACATCGGTCAGGCCTAGAAACTTGCCTATTTCATGCACCCAGTCCTGCTCGTGCAGGGCAAAGCGCAGGGAGGTGTGGTTAGGCACCCGGGCCGTAAACTTGGTAGTTTCATAGCCACCCTCAAAGCCGCCGCCTAAGTCAATGTCTATATCCAGCTCAATGTGGTAGCCGTTCTGAATCAGCTCCGCGTTGTATTCTAATAATCCTTCTTCCCGCTTAATATCAGCAGATACCTGCTGCCACAGGGCTTCTTCGGTTTCAGCAGAAAAAGTATGCACGGTGTTCATGGCGGCAGGAGTAGAGGATAAAGGGCATAAGGTTTTCCGTTGCTTACTACATTGGGTGCCTGGAGGTTTCTCCCGCACACTCCCGCACTAATCAGCCAGCAGCTGCCGCTCTCGCAGCCAATCAAAAATAAGCTGGTCTACAGCCGATACCAACGGCCGGTGCCGGTACGTGAGCCACACTATTTCCTCTATTTCGGCGGCGGGTTGCAGCTCTCCGGTATAAGGGGCACTGTAGCAGGTCATCTGCACCCGGATACCATCGGGGTGGCCGTGCGCGGGCGCTTCAAAAGTGCCTTGGTACACTATACCAGCCGTGTCCAGCTGGACGGTCAGCTCTTCCTGAATTTCGCGCAATAGAGTTTGCGTATCGGTTTCGCCGGCTTCGCGCTTGCCGCCGGGAATGTAGTACCGGTCTTTGCCCCGGCTGCGGGTGCTCAGCAGCCTGCCTTCGTGCAGGTGCAGCCAGGCAATTTTATCTATAAGTTTCATGGTTGAATTTATCGTTAAGGAGCCTGCAATTTCGGTGAAAAGGCAGGCTGCCGGATGGCCAACGGCACATTATCTATCTGGATAATATCACAACTCCTACCAAAAACCGCGTAGAAGGACGCTCCCACCAATGGTCCTCTCTGATGCCCGCTTACCATATTGGCTGCTCCGGCTTTTCGTACCGCGACTGGAAAGGTGTTTTCTACCCGCCGGAAGTGCCGCCGCGCAAGTGGTTTGAGTACTACTGCACGCAGTTTAACACCGTGGAGCTGAATGTGACGTTCTACAAAATGCCGGAGCTGGGCTTTCTGGAAAAGCTCTACGACCAGAGCCCGCCCGGTTTTCAGTTCGCTGTGAAAGCCCCGCGCCTGGTAACGCACTACAAAAAGTTTAATGCCGAGGCCGAGCCAGTGCTGCAGGATTTCTACGGCACCATTCAGGAAGGCCTGCGCGACAAGCTGGGTCCCGTACTTTTCCAGCTCCCGCCCAAAGCCGCGTATACTGAGGAGCTGATGGCCCGCCTGCTGCATTGCCTGGATCCTGCCTTTACCAACGTAGTAGAATTTCGGCACCTAAGCTGGTGGGAAGGGGAGGTGTACCGCGAACTGGCCCGCCACCGCATTGCCTTTGTGGGCCAGAGCCACCCCATGCCCCTGCCCGACGAAGTAGTGGCCAACACAGACGTGTTGTACTACCGTTTTCACGGCGTGCCGGAGCTCTACAAAACGCCCTATGATGAGGTTTTTCTGCAGCGCATTGCGCACGAAATACAGGCCGCCAAACAGGTAAAGCAGGTGTACCTCTATTTCAATAATGGCATGGGTGGCGCAGCGGTAGGTAATGCCCGCCAGATGCAGCAACTGCTGGATTAGCTCTGTTAAGGCCTCTTATTTTCGATTTCCTGAAAGGGTGGGAAAGTGGTGGTAATAAACGCTACTTTTCCACCTTCTACAGCTACTTCCTCTTACACTTCAATTTCTCCCATAAGCAAGATGATAAAAGCTTTTCTACGTCTGCTGCTGGCCCTACTAGTGCTGGTACTTCCGGAAATAGCCCTGGCCCAAACCCCGGCCATTCAGCGCATCAACCCTACCAATTGGTGGGTAGGCATGAAGCGGCCCAATCTGCAGTTGCTGGTGTATGGTCCCAACGCCGGCACGCTTACTTACACTATTGCTTACCCTGGCGTGAAGCTGGTGAAAACCAACACCGTCGAGAACCCTAACTACGCTTTCCTGGACCTGACCATTGCGGCCTCGGCCAAGCCCGGCACCGTGCGGATTGTGGGCAAAAAAGGCAGCCAGACCGTCACCAAAACCTGGGAGCTGAAAGCGCGCGATAATTCCCCCAAAGGGCAGGGTGTCACGCAGGCCGATTTCATCTACCTGGCCATGCCCGACCGGTTTGCCAACGGCGACCCGAGCAACGATAAATTCGCCGACCTGCGCGACCCCAACCACGACCGGAATAACCCCTTCTTCCGCCACGGCGGCGACCTGCAGGGCGCCGCCCAGCGCATTCCTTATTTAAAAGACCTCGGCATTACGGCCATCTGGTTTACGCCCGTTATCGAGAACAACCAGCCGCTCACCAACGAGGGCGGCACCATGCGCGCCTCCTACCACGGCTACGGCTTCACGGACCAGTACAACATTGACCGGCGCTTTGGGGGCAATGAGGCGTACAAATCCTTTGTGCAAAAGGCCCACGCGGCCGGCCTGAAAGTAGTGCAGGATGCCGTATACAACCACGTAGGCAACACCCACTGGATTCTGCAGGATTTGCCCATGAAAAGTTGGCTGCACCAGTGGCCCACCTACACCAACACGTCCTACCGCCAGCAGCCCATCACGGACCCGCACGCCTCCCAGATAGACCGCAAGGTGACGCTGGATGGCTGGTTTGTACCCTTCCTGCCCGATCTGAATCAGGGCAACCCATATGTGGCCAACTACCTGATTCAGCACGCCATCTGGTCGGTGGAGAACTTTGGGGTAGATGCCTGGCGCATTGATACCTACATGTACAACGACCAGCCGTTTATGAACCGCTGCAACGCGGCCCTGCTCACGGAGTATCCGCGCATCCACATCTTCGGCGAGTCGTCGGTGAATAACGTGGTGGACCAGTCGTACTACGTGAAAAACAACATCAACTTCCCCTTCAAATCCAACCAGCCCGGTGGACTGGATTTCGTGCTGGAAGGCGCCATGGTAGAAGGGCTGAAGCACGAGGGCAACGCCCAGCGTATGTATGAGGCCCTGGCCCAGGATGCCGTGTACCAGGACCCCACCAAGCTGGTCACGTTCCTGGATAACCACGACCACGACCGGTACCTGTCGGTTATCGGCGAGGATTTCGACAAGTACAAAATGGGCCTTACGTGGCTGCTTACCACCCGTGGAATTCCCAGCATGTACTACGGCACGGAAATCCTGATGAAGAACTTCAAGAACCCCACCGATGCCGAAGTGCGCAAGGACTTCCCCGGCGGCTGGCCCGGCGACAAGGAAGACAAGTTCACGGCGGCCGGTCGCACGGCTCAGGAAAATGCGGCCTTCCAGTTTGTGCGCACCCTGGCCACCTACCGCAAAACGCACCCTGCGCTGCACTCGGGCAAACTCATGCAGTACCTGCCGCAGGACAACCTCTACGTGTACTTCCGCTACAATGACAGTGGTACTGTGATGGTAGCTACCAACCCCACCGATAAAGTAGCAGTGCTACCCACGGCCCGCTTTGTGGAGCGCACCAAAGGCTTCACCAAAGCCCGCAACGTACTGACCAACGAAACCATTAACGACATTTCCACCCTGCAACTGCCGGCCAAAACCGCCCTGGTGCTGGAACTGCAGAAGTAGGACATCCTCAAAGGTTAACGCATGCGCAGGACTCTCTGCCTTCCTTATTCTATCAACCGGCTGTTGCTGCTGGGCTGCCTGCTGCTGAGTGTACGCGGGCAGGCCCAGACAGCTTCGCCCCGGCAGCTATATCCCGGCCTGTTTGAGGCCGTGCAGCTGGCCCACGTGTTTCCCGATAATAAAACCTTCGTGGATGCCGTGGGCCGGGAGCAACCGGAAGCCATACTGCGTGCCTACCAGCAGCAAAAAGACCAGCCGGGTTTCGATCTGAAGGCTTTTGTCGCCATGCATTTTATAGCCCCCGGCGAAGTAGGCGGGCACTATCAGAGTCAGGTTTCGGCCGGCATTCGTCACCACATTGATACGCTTTGGACGGTGCTGCAACGGCAGCCGGATACCGGAACCCAGTTCTCTTCCTTGCTACCATTGCCGCGGCCTTATATCGTACCCGGCGGGCGGTTTCGGGAGGTGTATTATTGGGATTCTTACTTTACCATGCTGGGTTTGCAGCAAAGCCACCGCACCCCGGTTATTCGGGACATGGTGGACAACTTTGCCTACCTGATTGACCAGTATGGCTTCATTCCCAACGGCAACCGCACCTACTACCTCACCCGCTCGCAGCCGCCATTTTTTGCCCTGATGGTGAACCTGCTGGCCGAAGAAGAAGGAGAGGCTACGCTGGTGCGCTACCAGCCCCAACTGCTGCGGGAATATGCCTTCTGGATGGGCGGCACCGACTCCCTCCAGCAGCCCGGCACCATGCACCGCATGGTAGTAAAAATGCCCAATGGCGAGGTGCTCAACCGCTACTGGGACAGCAGCCAGCAGCCCCGGGAAGAGTCCTACGCCGAAGACGTAGCGGCCGCCAAACAAAGCAAGCAAACGCCCGATGCATTTTACCAGAACGTGCGCGCTGCTGCCGCTTCTGGCTGGGATTTCAGCACCCGTTGGTTTGGCCCCGATGGCCAACTGGGCTCCATTCAAACCCTGGATATTGTCCCAGTTGATTTAAACTGCTTGCTGTATTACCTGGAATCCACGTTGGCCCGAACCTATCAACTGCAGGGAAACGCTGCGCAGGCAAAGACCTTTCACAACAAAGCCAAGCAACGAAAAAAAGCCATACTGGCATACTGCTGGGATAAGAATGCTGGCTGGTTTCAGGACTATAACCTTCGACTGAAGCAGCGTTCCATGGTGCCAACGCTGGCAGGCGTCTATCCGCTGGCATTTGGGCTGGCCTCATCCAGTCAGGCGAAAAAAGTAGCGGATGTATTGAAGGATAAGTTTCTGAAAGATGGCGGCCTGGTAACCACACTAAACCAAAGTGGCCAGCAGTGGGATGCGCCCAATGCCTGGGCCCCGCTGCAATGGCTGGCTATTGATGGGCTGGAGCGCTACCATCAGTCAGCGCTGGCGCGCACTATTGCTACCCGCTGGGTGCATCTAAACGCCAGCGTATTCCAGCAAACCGGCAAGCTGATGGAGAAGTACAACGTACTGGATACCCAACTGAAAGCCGGCGGCGGCGAGTACCCGTTGCAGGACGGCTTTGGCTGGACCAACGGCGTGCTGCTCAAACTCATGAACCGCTATAAGCTGGAAGGCACCGAAACCGGAAAATAGCCTGCCAGATCTATATGGGAAAGCAAAAAAGCCATTAGGGGCCGCACGAATTCGTGCGGCCCCTAATGGCTTTTGATAATGCGTGAAAAGGCTGCTTACTTCTTGCCTTCCATGCGCTTTAGCTCCTGATACGTTTTCTGCGACTGCGCATACTGGCGCTCCACAGCCTGCCGGAGGCTGCCGGAAAGTGAGCCGCTATCCAAGGCGTCTTTGTAGGCTTTGATAGCCCACTCTTCGCCGTAGATGTTAGAGCCCAGAATGGCGTCTTCGTCGAAGCCGGTCAGGGCCGCTTTTGTATCCATCCAGCCCCGGTAGAGCTTGCCTTTCATCGTGGTGCTGGTTTCCCGGTCGTCGCCGTGGCGACGCAGGTAATCGTTCAGCTCGTTGGCAAAACGCTGGCTTTGACTTACCAACTGCTTATAGTAGCCAGTCCGCTGTGGATCCTGGCTTTCTTTCACGGCCCGCTGGTAGCCTTCTATCCGGTCGTTTACAAATAAAAGTAGTTCGTGCAAGGTGTCAGCCGTATCCGAGGAATCGTAATCATAAGCCGCGCTCTTAGCGCCATTAGATGATTTAGAGCCGCTACGGGTGAGGTAGCTCACGCCCAGTACCAGCAGGGCGCCGCCTACCAGTTTCTGTGTGGTCGTTAATTGGTTGAAGCGGCTTACGGCTTTGGTGCCCAAGCCCTGTACCGATTCCGGCAAACGTCCGATTAAATCTGACACATTTCCCTGGCCGAGCCACTGACTAGCCTGACCCAGCAAAGAGTTATCATCAGCTCCGCTTGTGTTAGTGCTGGTGGAGGTACGGCTGCCTGTATTGTTTGCTTGCGAATTGGCAGAGCCAGTGTTGCCGCCCTGATTAGGTTGCTGTGGTTGATTCATGGTTAAGAGGTAATAAATGGGTAAAAACAATAACAAAAACGTGCTACGACTTACGCAGATTTGGCCGGCAGGTTGAATAGTAATACAGGCTTTGCGCATTTAAACCCCATATAGCCCCGTTGCATAGCAACTACACTACCCCTGATCCAGCGCCATTTTCCTCGTCCAGGAAAGAAAAGCTCCGCCAGGTAAAAAGCCCTGCTGAATTGAAAAATATGCGGATAAAATATGACGTAAGTTGCTTATATTGAGGTGACAACACAGTAACGTTGGATACTGCTATGGCAATTACGAGAAGAAGAATTGGCCTCCGTGAGCGAATGAGTCACATTCCTTGGTGGGTGTACATGCTGCTGATTCCTAGCTTCTACCTGCTTGGCTGGGTGCTACACTTGCTGGGCGTTATTCCGGGTAAATAGGCTGGCAATTGCTTTTCCTAACTACATCAAGTCCTAGCCGAGCACAGCTGCTCGGTCAGGGTTTGGTATGGCCTTTTGTGGGCTAACCCGTAGCAGATGTAGCAGTAACCTGGTACCCCAGGCTGCGTTAGCAGGAAGCATGAGCCGTGCATTTACCAAAGAAGATGATTCCCTGGAGGCGCCCATTATTCCGCCGCGGGCGGCACTGCCACCGGGTACGCCCAATTATGTAACGCCGCAAGGCCTCGAGCAGCTTCGCGCTGAGCTACTGGCGCTGGAGGCTGAGCGTGCCCAGGCCGAGGCCAACCGCGAGAATGAAGCCGACCGCACCCGCCGCCTTACCGTGCTCAATGGCCGCCTGGGAGCCCTGCAGGAGCGGATTGGCAGCGCCAAAGTGGTAGATTCGCGTACCCAGCCCACCAACGAAGTACGGTTTGGCGCTACCATCACCCTGCGCACGCGCAGCGGCGGCAAACCTGGAGCAGAGCGCCATTTTACCATTGTAGGCGTAGACGAAGCGTCCATTGCCGAAGGCAAAGTAGCCTTTGTAGCCCCTATTGCGCGGGCAGTCATAGGCGCCCGGCTTGGGCAAACCGTTGCCCTGCGCCTGGGGCCGAAGGAAGAAGAAGTAGAGGTGGTAGCTATTACCTATGATGCGCCGGGCTAGCAACCTCTACTGACCAGTCTGGATATGGGACTACGGTGCCGCCTGGGGGCCATAGCCGGCCGGCAGGATCTGGTCTGGCTCTATGCCAAACAAGGTTAGGTAAGCCAAGCATTGCTGCCGCAGCTGCTCCGGAGCCAACTGCCCATACTTATCCATGGCTTCTACTTCAATGAACTGCCCGCCATTGGGGAGCGTGTCCTGATGAAATTTGACGTTGCTGAGGAAGTAGATACGCCGCACCTTCTCTACAACGCCCAGTACAGCACGGCTGGCGAACAAGGCCGCTACCGCCTCCGGGCTGGGACTTGCCTCGTAATGATACGTGCGGGTACGTTGGGCGCCCTGTGCATCGGGCAGCCGTTCATAATGAATCAGCAGGTGTTCGATGGTGCCTTCCCTGAGCTTTAATTTGCCACGCGCTTCAGCAAAATACGTGTCGCGCTGCTGATCAATGCCGGCAAAATGTGCCCCCAGTTGTGTTAGGACTTGGCGGGTATTCTCGGGGTTGGGGTCGGGCGCTTTTACGGCGTAATCCTGGTAGGCAGCAAGGTCACTCATCTGAAACCTATAACGGAAAGCCGCCCGTTAAAACGAATAGCTTACCTGAAAAGGCTTGGTAGCAACCACCTGTACCTTTTTAAGTGCCGCAAAGCGGTTGTCCAGGTTATCTTCCAGCAGCCACTCGTGTTGCATCTCCGCTATCATGGGTTCGCCATCGGCCGAAATGCCCTGCCAGTCCATCATAAACGATGCAGATAGGGTGCCATCAGGATTGGGCTGTACCGTTAGATTGCGGGTGCGGTGGCTGGTATAGCGAATACGGGAGTAGGTAGATTTTATCCAGGCCTCAAACTGCTCCCAATTATTAATATGTCCGCCCGTGGCCATATTCAGCTCAAAATCTGGCGTAAACAGTTCCCTCATTTTGGTGGCATCACCCTTATGGGTTTCCATGCAATACAGCCAGTAATGCATAAAAGAAGTCACCCGGTTTTGGGGATAAGCGTCAGCAAACTCAGCCGGTTCTACGGTGCTGGTAGGGGTAAGCTTAAAAAAAGTGAACACCGGTAAATCACCGGATACCTGCGTCAGCTGGGCATCATACTGAATGGTGAAGCTGTGACGGGTGCCATCGGGGCGGATGTTCTGAAAAAGGGCGTGGCCTAGCAGAGACAGTTTATCATCGGAGAGAGGTGTGATGGTTGCATACTGCACATGATGCGCATTTTGCCAGTCCTTGTATTCCATTAAGCGTTCCTGAAACTCGGCCGGGCCATTCAGGTCACCTATAACAGACTTGATTAAAGCATCATCAGCCAGCAGCGCGGTGGCATTTTTTATGCGATTCTCTGTGTAGGGTCGCTCGTAGATCTGGAACCAGCGGTAGTACTGCGCCAGGGCCAGATGGCTTTGCTCGGTTTCTAGGAAGGAAGTGGGCTTCATTCGGTGGAATAAAGGGGTGGAGAGAGTTAGCACCTGGGTGGGTGGTTATAGGGTGCCAGAAGGTAGGAAATAGTTTCTTCCTATAAAGCGAAAGGTATGCTTTACTGGCACCCCGGGTTTCGCACACCAACCAGCAGGCCATTTCCGGTCCGGGCAAAAAAACGAACACCCCAGCGGGAGCGACTGGAGTGTTCGGGAAAAGGGCAGCCTGCTTAATCTTTGCGCGTGTAGTGCTTATAGCGCACGGGGTCTTTCTTCCTATCCTTTTTCTTGCCGATAAGCCCGCCAGCTGCGGCCCCGGCTACCGTACCTACTACGGCACCTTTACCACCGCCCACTACGGCACCCGTTACGGCACCGGCACCAGCTCCAATAGCGGCGCCTTTGGCTTTTTTACTCCAGTGTTTCTTGGGCTTGGTTTGGGCCACGGCACTGGTGAGGTTGCTGCCCAGCATAAAGAATGCGAGCAGCAGAGCGAAGATGTATTTAGGGAGCCGCATGGTTTTTGTTTTTAAAATGAGGGAGTTAACCAGTTGATCCTGTGTTTGCTAAAACGTAAATCAGACCGGAGTGGTTGTGGCGCAGGTACCTGGAGGGGCGGTTATTGGTAAATAAAAAAGCCTCCCGGGCGAGAGGCTTTTAGGTATAAGGTAAGTGGAGCGGCTCAGGAATTAATAGGAGCCTCAATAAGGAGGAACTTACTTTCGGCAGAGCATTCAATGGCAATTTTATCGGTAGCCCACAGGCCTATACTGTCGCGCCTCTCTACGGCCTGCCCGTTTACCAGCACGCTGCCTTCTATCACAAATAAGAATACCGCTTTATTCAGCGGATTCAGGGCATAGTCTAGTGTGCGGCCGGCCTCAAAATAGCCCAGCGAGAGCCGCGCATTCTGGTTGATCCAGCAATGTGCCGTGCCTTCCTCATTGCTCACAATAGTGACCAGCTGGTTCCGGCGCTTTTCCTCCGGAAACTGCCGACGCTGATAGCGGGGCGTTACATTCTGCAGCTTGGGCTCAATCCAGATCTGGAGAAAGTTCACTTCCTCGTCGCCCACATTGTGCTCTTCGTGGCGCAGGCCGCTGCCGGCACTCATAATCTGCACGCCACCCGGCTCAATCACTTCCGAGTAACCCAAGCTGTCCTTGTGGTTCATGCGTCCGGCCAGCAGCACCGAGATGATTTCCATGTTGCTGTGCGCGTGCAGGCCAAAGCCGCCTCCACGCTGCACAAAATCATCATTAAACACCCGCAATAGGCCAAAGCCGCTGCGCTCGGGGTTGTAATAGTTACTGAAGGAGAACGTGAAGTTGCTCTGCAGCCAGCCAATATCCTTCAGGCCCCGTTCGGCGGCGCGGATGATGCGGTAGTGCATAAGAATGCTCGGGAAGATGTGTGAAGATTACAGGCTTTGATGAAAGGCAATTTCCTGTACCGGCTTGCGCTGGCGGCCAGCCTTTTCACGGCTCAGGAAGGGCTCCTCCAGCTGTTCGGCTTCTCCCTGATAGCCTAAGGCAATCATGACGGCGGGCTGTAGGTTCTCGGGCAGATGGAAGGTTGCCTGCGCTTTGGCCCGGTCGAAACCGCCCATAAAGTGGCCGTGCAGCCCCAGAGCCGTAGCTTCCAGAATCAGGTTGCCGTTGGCCAGGCCCAGGTCGTGGAGGGCAGCGCCGTTGGGCGTACCGTTATCGTAGTGGGTTTTGGCCAAGGCCAGCACCAGGACGGCCGCATTCTTTGCCCAGGGCTGGTTGCCGGGCAGCAGGCAGTCTACCATTTTCTGAAAAGCTTCGGTATCGGCGTGGTGGGCGTAGATGTAGCGCCAGGGCTGCTCATTCATGGCGCTGGGGGCCCAGGAGGCGGCTTCAAACAGCTGGCCCATGGTTTCGGGCGCTACCGGATAGCTGGCAAACGAGCGGGGGCTCCAGCGTTTGCGAATCAGCTCATGAACCGGGTAAGTGGTGGTGGCAACTTTCATATCGAAAAATCAAAAAGGCGCGGGTAGGATCCGTAGCCGAAAAAGTGCAGCCAAAGCCGCCGAAAAAAGAACACGCAGGCTGAAAACTCAGCTTACAGGCTCATGGGTACGTCCATGAGCAGGAGTTGGGTATGGCTATCGGCGGAAATCTGCAGCGAGTCCGTATCCCAAACGCCCAGACCGTCGCGGCGGTGCAGGGCCTGGCCGTTCACCGTAGCGTCGCCTTCCAGCACAAATACATATACGCCGTTGCCGGGGCGTTTAACTGCATATTCCGTGGTCTGGCCAGCGTCGAAGTCGCCCAGGTGAAACCAGGCATCCTGATGAATCCAGACACCCGCATCATCAGCGGAAGGGGAAAGGATCTGCTGGAACAGGTTGTGGCGGTCCTCGGCCCGGAAGGTCTGCTGGTCGTAGCGCGGCGCTACATTGCGCTTATTAGGGAACACCCAGATCTGCAGAAACTTTACTTCCTCCGTGTTGCTGTGGTTTTTCTCGCTGTGCGCAATGCCCGTACCGGCGCTCATCACCTGCACGTCGCCGTGGCGGATAACGGCTTTGCGGCCGGTGCTGTCCTGGTGCTCCAGGTCGCCGGACAGTGGAATACTGATGATTTCCATGTTGTCGTGCGGGTGCCGGCCAAAACCCATGCCCGCCGCCACGGTATCATCATTTAGCACCCGGAGAGCCCCAAAATGCACCCGATCCGGGTTCTGGTAGCCGCCGAAGCTGAAGGTATGGTAAGAGTTAAGCCAACCGTGGCTGGCATGGCCGCGGGTAGAAGCCGCGTGGAAAACCGTTTTCATAATGCTGTAGGTTGAAAATCAGGGCAGAAGGTAAGTGGTTTTCTGTCTGATATATGTACATACATCAATTGAGGTAATAATGTTTCCGGCTGAAGTAAGAACTATAGGTTGAACGAACGTCATATAGATAGAAACGTCATCCTGAGCTATGGGAAGGCCCTTAGGCCTGAGGAACGACCATCGTAACAACGACTCGTTTCTGCGGGAAAAAGCCCTTCCTTCGTCAGGATGACAGACGAAGCGGGCGAGGTGCCTCGAAAAGCTCGGCATGACTTTCTTTTTTGTTTCAACCATCCTGCCGCCTGCAAATGCCCGGGAAGCGTAATTTTCGCGTCTAAATGAGCGCCAATCCTTCTCCCGTCGTATCGCGCCTAGCGCCCACGCCCAGCGGCTACCTGCATCTGGGCAATGCCGTCAACTTCGTGCTGACATGGCTGCTGGTACGCCGTGCCCACGGTACTTTGCACCTGCGCATTGATGACCTGGACCGCGCCCGTCTCCGCCCGGCTTACCTGGACAATATTTTCCGCACTATAGAATGGCTGGGCCTCGACTATGACCAAGGCCCCAGCGGCCCCGAGGACTTTGAGCGGAGCTACTCCCAGCAGCACCGCCTGGCTGAATATCAACAGTTACTGGACAAGCTACGTGCCGTGCCCGGGCTGCTGTATGCCTGCCGCTGCTCCCGTACCGATATCCTACGTGCTTCCCATAATGGCCTCTATCCCGGTACCTGCCGCCAGCAGCACGTCTCCTTTGATATACCTGAAACCGCCTGGCGGGCCCACGTACCCCTGACCCTGCGTATTGCTTTCACCGACCTCTGGCAAGGCCAGATAGAAGTGCCGCTGGCGCAGAACCTGGGCGATTTTGTGGTGCGCAAAAAAGACGGCACCGCTGCTTACCAGATTGGTTCTATTGCCGATGATGTGCGCCTGGGCACCACACTCATTGTGCGCGGGCTCGATTTGCTGCCCAGTACCGCTGCCCAGCTTTGGCTGGCCGCGCAGGTACCTGCCACGGCGGCATTTAGCACCACCCGGTTTGTGCATCACCCGCTGTTGCCCGCCGCCAATGGGCAGAAGCTTTCTAAGTCGCAGCAGCAGGTTTTAGATAGAGGAATAATGGGTGAAGCAACTACTCCACAGCCGGTGTATGCTGCCGTAGCGCGCCTGTTGGAGCTACCGGAACCAGCGGGCCAGTCATTAGCGGCGCTACAAGAGGCGTTTGCCATGTCTGGCTTGCTCCCCCTGTCAGGCACTACAGGGAATACGCAGATCCAGAAACACAAGCCGCCAGGTACCGTCGGCTGATTTCGCAAAGTGAAATTTAAAGCTGAAGCGGGTTTGCAGGATGGTCCGCATAGCGCGGCGTTGCGCCCCTTGGCCTTCCGCAGCCGTACCACCCACTACCGTAGCATAGGGCCACACATCCAGACGGCGAAACTCAGCCGCTGAACTAACGAAGCAACCATCCCGCGCATAACCGGAGGTAGTATCCGTCTGCATGCCACAGTCAAAGGCAGGTAGCTGCTTTACCACCAGCGGAGTGGAGCACGTCATCAGTTGCTCCGCCAGCGAAAACAGGGGGAGGCTTTGGTAGTCACGGCGGAAGTCGCGCACGTGGGCTACGTGCGTGACGCGCGGCATAGCGCCGGGCTGCTCCAGTACCCACAGGCCTACGGCGGGGTCCAGCAGGCGTTGCAGGGCCAGCGTGTCATGGGCTCGTATGGCTTGGTCGAACTGCTGCCAGGCAGCCAACAGGGTAGTATCAGGAAGAGGAGTAGCTGGTTTCGTCTCCTGCCGGGGCGGTGTTGCGGCCGTAGGGGAGGTGGATGCCGTGGTAGGCTGCGAATCGGGCTTGCATGCCAGCAGGCCCAGCGTCATGCTCACCACCCCGGCAACTGATATAAAATAGCGGCCCATACTTATCAGTTTAGCGTAGCTCTTTTTTGAACTCCTCGGCCCAATAATCGGCCAGGCGGGTAGGCTCGGGTAGCTTGTAGCCACGCAGGCAGGCCAGCGTGAGGCGCGTGGCCGTGGCCTGGTCGCAGCGGTGGCCCGGGCTCACAAACAGCGGATTTACCTTGTCCTTACTGCGAATTACTTCACCCAGCAGCTCGCCGTTTTTATCCGTGAGTGGTGAAATGCTGCCTTTGGTGATATCCGGCTCGGTATAGGTACCGGTGAGCTTTTGTTTGGCTACCCCGAAGGTGGGTTTATTCAGCAACACGCCCAGATGTGCGGCAATACCCATACGGCGGGGGTGCGCAATACCGTGTCCATCTACCATAATCACATCGGGCTTTTGGTGCAGCTTGGTATACGCTTTCAGCAGATTGGGCGCTTCGCGGAAGGACAGGAAGCCCGGCACATAGGGCATTTCAACCACCTCCGTATTCCACACCTTTTCCACCAACTCCAACGACGGGTACTTCAGGAGCACAAATACCGAGAGGATAGTAGTCGGTGTCGGGAAAGAGGAGTCGCAGCCGGCAATAAACTGCGGCTCATGGGCCAGGGGCTCCAGGCGCACCTGCTTGCGCATAGTTTCCTGCAGCTGCGTCAGGTCTCGGACTATCAGTGGATCAACGGGCGGATGGGCGGGACGGTAATAGGGCATAAGAATCAAGTCAGGAATTAGAAGGACAAAATCGTTCGTCCGGTTGAGCGAAATCGGGACACCGGGCGTGAAGACAATGCTGGGGTATAGCACCCTAGCGTAATGCCACGACTCCGCGCGAGCGGACGGTTGTTATCTACTTCCCTATACGACGAACGGGCCGGTAGTTGTGCAACCACCGGCCCGTTCGGGCATTCATCCATACCAATTATTAGTTCCTGGCAAATAGATACGGGTCCTGGTCGATGCCCTCGTTCACGCGCAGCTCCACGCTCTGCACTTTGCCGTCTTTCACCGCAAAAACCGCCGGGAATATGCCGTAGGTAGCATTGGAGTAGGTGGCGCGGAATTCCTGGCCGTCCATGTAGTCCAGCGTAGCACGCAGGGCGGGGTGGCGGCTGAAGCTGGCTACCAGCTGCTTGCCTTTTTTCTCAATGGTGATGGGGCCGTAAAGCGGGTGCGTGTATTGGCCCACATAGGCAGCAAGCGGTAGCGCCAGTCTGGTCTTCTTGGCTACCCGTTCCTTCAGCTTGGCCACGGCCGCTTTGGTTTCCTCGTTGCCGGGGCGGGAAGCAGCCAGAAACTGGGCGCTGCGGTCCACGTAGGGCACGCCCAAGTAGCTATCCAGCAACTGGTAGCGCAGGGCCTCAAAGAAGCTCTGGTTGTCCTGGTTGGTGAGAATAGCAATGCCCAGGACGGCTTCCGGTACAAAGCACACGTTGCTCACGTAGCCCGAAGCTCCGCCCGTGTGCCAGTATACCTGCTTGCCGTTGTAATCGGTAGCAAACTCGCCCAGCCCGTAGGTGCGGAAGTGCGTGGGCAGTAGAGTGGATCTGCGGGTCGTCAGCAGCGTATTGGCATCCCGCGTGGCCCGCAGCACACTCCAAGGCAGCACGCGCTTGCCTTCGTATTTGCCGCTGTCCAGCTGCAGGCGCAGCCATTTGCCCAGGTCATTCACGCAGGAAACCATGCTGGCGGCCGGGCCAAGGTTGTCTACTTGGTCTAAGGGCAGCAGGCTGAGTGGGGCGTAGGTGTTGGTGTAGGGCAGGGCCAGATTAGGCCGCTGGCCCATACCGGCTGTGAGCATGTAAGTATTGTTCATGCCCAGTGGCTGCAGCATGTTCTGCTGCACGTAGTCTTCCCAGCTGGTGCCCCCCGTAACTACCGGAATAATCTGGCCGGCCGCCAGAAAACCAGCATTGCAGTAGCCGTAGTCCTGGCGGAAGGGAGCTACTGGTTTCAGCAGGCGCATGTGGTCAATGATTTCCTGGCGGCTGAGGTTGGAGTCCCAGAAGGTGAAGTCGCCCTGGAAGGTTTTGGTGCCCAGGTGGTGGCCCAGCAGGTCGCGCACGGTTACCAGCCGGGTAGCAGTGGAATCGTACAGGCGGAAGCCGGGCAGGTATTGCTGCACGTGGTCGTTGAGGGAGAGTTTTTTCTCCTCGGCCAGCTTGGCAATGGCAGTGCCCGTGAACAGCTTGGTGTTGGAGGCAATCATGAACAGGGTGTTGGCATCTACCGGCTCGGGCTTGCCCACTGCCCGCACGCCGTAGCCTTTGGCGGCCACTACCTGGCCATCTTTCACAATGACCACGGCCAGGCCAGGAATTTCCCACTGGCGCATGCCGCGCTGGATGTAGCGGTCCAGGCTGTCGGCTACGAAGGAAGAAGCGGGGCCGGACTGCGCCAACGCGGGCCGAGGGGCCAGATTCAACAACAAGCTGCCCAAGCCAAGCGCCAGGCCAGCAAATAAGGAGTTACGCATAGAAAGAAGTAGAGAAAAGAAAACGTAGCCACAGACGGCGTAACCGCCTAAACGCTGCGTGTATCAAATGTAGGAAACCCTGTGCGCCTCAGCTTATGTCAACCTGAAATTCACTGCTTGCGTTAGCCTCAAGCCGGGCACATACCGCCATAAAATAAACAAGCCACATGAGTAAAGCCAAACAGGAGGCGCCAGATGGGGCCGGTCCGCTGCTGGAGCGCCGCTATTTCGTGGATATTGTGGGCGCCACCCAAACAGTGGAGCAACTTATGCAGCACGTGCGGTGCCGCGTGCCCGAGTATTGCCCCGACTTACTGGCTGAATTCGAGAAAAGCCAAGGCGCATCTGACTGCCTGGATGTGGGCGACGAGTTTCGGATCAAGATTCTGGGCCCCTGGAATGGTACTGTGCGGGTAACGAAAGTCGAGAAAACCTTTTTTGAGTTTGTAACGCTGGAAGGCCACCCGGAAGCGGGGCGTATCCGCTTTTCCCTGGAAAGCCAGCCACAGGAGGTTTTTCGCTTCGAAATTCACTCCTGGGCCCGCTCCCGCGACGGCCTCGTGGCTTTTGCCTATGACACCCTGGGCGTGGGCAAGCTGGTGCAGGAGCATACCTGGCGCATCTTCTGCGAGCGGGTGGCTGCAGACAGCGGCGGCCGGGCGCTGGGCCCGGTCACTATTGAAACCATCGACCACGACCATGCCAAGCACGATGTTAAACACGGCTGAGCCGCGGCCGCTCTGGGAACAGTTCCGCCCCCGGCTGGAAGCCTACGAAAAGGCCAAAGTCAACTTCGATTTAACCGCTACCAATGAGTACACCGCCGAAAACGGATGGCGCGTGGATGACTATGAAATAGAGCTGCCACCCGAAACGCCTGGTCCCGTGGAGGAGCATGGTAGCTGGGCCGCTGCCCGGGAGGTACTGCGCCGCTATTCCTTCCCGCCTCCCGACTTGATTACCGGCATTTTCGTGCCTGAGCAGCCGCTGGAAAAACGCCTGATGGTGCTACGGGGGCGCTTCCTGGTTTTTACCTTCTGGTTTGGCGTGCGTATTGGGGGCGTAACCGATGAAAAGCGGGCTTCTCCCGAGGGCGAAGAACAAGTGTGGGGCTACAACTACCGCACGCTGGAAGGCCATTTTGAACGCGGGCAGATTGATTTCACCGTGCATAAATTTCTAAGTACCGGCCGCGTGGTATTTCGCATCCATGCTTTTTCGCAGGTAGGCAAGATCAGCAACCCGTTTTACTGGCTGGGCTTTAAGTTATTTGGGCGGATGCTGCAGCGCCGCTTTGCGCATCAGTCTATGAAGCGGCTGCACGCGCAGGTGGAAGAAATGCTGCGCTCGGGCCACACGGCGCCGCCAGCCGCGGCAGCTCCGCCCGTAGAAGCCGCAGAAACCAGTAAAGGCGCCCAGGAACAATTAAAGAAGGCCCAGTAAGCTGCCGGCTATTTTAGCTGCTGCCCATCCGTTATCTCCTGCTCCAACTGACGCAGAATAGCCGCATCGGGGCCGATGAGCAGGTAAATACGGGTGCCAAACTCCCGGGCCAGGGGCTCGGCTACGGTGCCGGTTTGCTGCACGTGGGCAAAATGCCGGGCATCTTCCGCCGACAGCGCATCATTGGATACCAATACAATAGCCTGGAGGTGGCGCAAGTCCGGAAACCAGTACACGTAATCAGCATTGACGGAAACGGCCGGAGGCAGCCGGTGCAGGGCGTAATAATTGAGCGCACCGGTTTGCCCGTAATTATCGCAGAGCACCAGCGTGTGCTGCCGCAGGGAATCAGGCAACAGCTGATACGCTTGCACGGCCTTGGTCGCCATTTCGCGCCAGCCCAGCATATCGGCGAAATCCTGGGGTAGGGCATGGTCGCGGCCATCTTCCCAGCGCAGCAAACCCATTGCCCGATACCGCTCACCTTTTTGCTGAATGACCTTGGGTGGCCGGTTGGGAAAGGCAATCAGCAGCATGGGTATAAACAATGCGGCTATAACCGCCACTAATACCGGCCGCACGTAGCGCAAGCGCCCGGCGCGTAGCAAGTGCTCCAGATACACGGCCCCTATGGCCAGCAACACCGGGTACAGTCCCACGGCATAATAGCCCTTGGCCCGCAGGTACGTAAACAGCACCAGCGTAAACAGCACGCTCCAGCCCACAAACCGATAGGGCTTCAGAGGGGCATAACGCCACAGGCCCACCAAGGCTGCCACCAGCACAAACAGGCTATTCAAAAAAAACAGCAGCTGCTCTTTCAGGAACCCGGCGCGCTCTACGTGTACCAGCTGAGTTTTTTGCAGCTCCTGCATGTGCCAGACCACCGGGAAGCCGTGCTGTATTTGCCAGAGCAGATTCGGCAGGAAAATCAGCAGTGCCAGGACCAGCGCCAGATAGGTAGCCCGGTGGCCAAACACCCGGTTCCGATGCTCGGAAAGCGCCAGGGCCGGCAGCATACCCGCCGCCCAGAATACCACATTATACTTGTTTAGCAGGCCCAGGCCCAGCACTATACCCAAGGCCAGCATCCAGCCGGTGCGCCGGGTGTTCAGGTACCGAATCAGACAGTAATAAGCGGCCGTCCAGGCCAGAATATCAAAGGAGTTGGGCTGAAACAGCAGGTTTAGGCGCAGCAGCGCCGAAAGCAGCACGGCCGTAGCGGCGAGCAGTTTGGCGTAGAGCCCGCCGCCCAGCTCGTGCACCAGGGCCCACACCAGGGCCAGCGTAAGCGCCCCGAACAGCGCCGGAAAGAAATGCACCCAGAACTCCCCGTTGCCTAGTGCCTGCACCAGCCACGCTACCCAGGAGGTTAGCGGCGGCAGCGAAATGTAGCCCCAGGCTAGGTGGTTGGCCTGGTCAAGATGCAGGTATTCGTCGCGGTGGAGCTCGTAGGCCGGGTGAATGAGCAAGTACTGCCCCAGTATTTTGAGGAAGAAAAAAGCCAACAGCCAGCCGCCATAAAACCGACGGGAAGGCGAATAAAGTGCAGACATAGAGGAGCCGTAGAATTCCTCAAAAATAGGGAAAGCGCAATATGCGCTGCATCCACACCAACTTTCCTTCGCCGGATCAGTTAACGTTTCTATCTCCGCACTTATAAACCTGTTTTATGCTACCAACCAAAGCCTATGCTGCTCCTGCGGCAAACATTCCGCTGGAGCCTTTCCAGTTTGAGCGCCGCGAAGTAGGCCCGCACGATGTGCAAATTGAAATTCTGTTTTGCGGCGTGTGTCATTCCGACCTGCACCAGGTGCGCGACGAGTGGGGCGGTTCCATCTTCCCCATGGTACCTGGCCACGAAATAGTAGGCCGGGTGGTAAAAGTAGGCGAGCATGTGCGCCTGTTTAAGCCCGGCGACCTGGCCGGCGTGGGCTGCATGGTAGACTCCTGCCGTACCTGCCCCAGCTGCCGCGAGGGGCTGGAGCAATATTGTGAAGTAGGCTTTGTGGGCACCTACAACGGCCGCGAGCTGAAATCGGGCGCGCCCACTTACGGCGGCTATTCCAACCATATTGTGGTAGCGGAAGCCTTTACGCTGCGCGTGCCTGATACGCTGCCGCTGGCCGGAGTGGCCCCGCTGCTGTGCGCCGGCATTACCACCTTCTCGCCGCTGCGTCAGTGGAAAGTAGGTGAGGGGCACCGCGTGGGCGTTATGGGACTGGGCGGGCTGGGCCACATGGCCGTAAAGCTGGCTGTAGCCATGGGCGCCGAAGTAACGGTGCTCAGCACCTCGCCTAACAAAGAGGCCGATGCCAAAGCGCTGGGTGCCCACAAGTTTGTGGTTACCAGGGATGCTGAGCAGCTGAAGCGCGTGAACAACTACTTCGACTTCATCATCAACACTGTCTCGGCGCCGCTGGACATGAGCCTGTACGTGAATCTGCTGCGCCGTGATGGCACGATGATTCTGCTGGGGGTACCCCCGGAAGCCCCGCAGCTGCATGCCTTCAACCTCATTGCCAAGCGCCGCCGCATTGCCGGCTCGCTCATCGGCGGCATCGAGGAAACGCAGGAAATGCTCGACTTCTGCGCCCGCCACAACATCGTTTCCGACGTGGAGGTGATTCCCATCAACTACATCAACGAAGCCTACGAGCGGATGCTAAAATCCGACGTGAAATACCGTTTCGTGATTGATATGGCCACGCTATAAGCACAGAATCAAGTACTAGCGTCCTGCAAAGCGCAGTTGACGCATCTCACGGGATGGTAATGGCTACCCCGGCAAGATGTGGCAACTGCGCTTCGCAGGACGTTTTTTTGTGCTCTTACCGCACCTCATATGGGTACGTAAAGCTGCCTTCCAGTACCAGCCGTTTGGCAGCACTGCGGGCCACATTGGTCTGGCAAAGTACTGCCCGGTATGTGCCCGTGAGCTGGTGATGCTCCAAATCCACGGCTGTAATGCGCACTTCGCCGTCGTTCAGCTGGCAGGCTTTGGATTCGGCAGACATCTCGCCCACGCGGTAGGAGGCCTCACGCACGTGGCCACTCAGTATCTCCTTGAAGCGGTATACGGCGGGGACGGGCTTAAATTCATCCACCATAATGGTCAGGCCGGGGTCATCGGGAGAGTCGGCGGGCACGATGGTGAGCGTGAGGACTTGGCCGGCACTGGGGGTTACATCAAAACGGGAGCTGAGGGTATCCGCCACAATGGCCTCGCCATTGCGGCGCAGCGTTAGAAAATGAGCGGCGGCCGGCTTCGGCGGTGTACTGCTTATCAGCCACCCCGATCCTAAAACACCCAACAGCAAAAGACAACGGCGCATACAAAACAGTGATAAGAAACCAAAAATCCGCCCCAGGAGCCAGCATTGTGGCCGCCAGGGCGGATGGAAGTTACCATTCGGCGGGCGTTTTTCCTGAGAAAAACTCAGTCTGCAAGGATCAGGCCCGCTTATCCGTCGGATGGGGCCCGCCGCCGTGAATCATCTCAGAAACCACGCCGCGGTCCTTGGTCAGCTCTGCCCAGACCACCCCGCCGAGGTGCACCGCAAAGAAGGCCAGGATCAGATACATATTCACGTTGTGCACTTCTTTAATGGTGTGCTCCAGCTTGTGTAGCGCCTCCACGTCATCAGCGTAAGTGAGGGCCAGCCCGGTCACGACCATCACCAGCAGCAGCACATAAAAAATCAGGTAAGAATACTTTACCGCCACGGAGTGCCGCAGGCGGAAAGGCTTAAGCGGGGCATCTTGGGTAGACTGCTTGGCCTGATGCAGGCGGGCGCTGAACTTTTGCGAAGCCGGTTGGGTAATCTCCACTACAATGCGCCACAGCAGCAGCCCGGACAGGGTTATGCCCAGGTAAATGTGCCAGTCCCAGATGCGGTGACTGACCAGCCCGCCAATACCACGCAGCTGCTCCTTGGTGGCTTCAATGCCATTTTTCGCCAGGGCCTCCTGCATCTTCGGAAACAGGCCGCGCATATTGATGATAACCTTCAGAAACAGAATGGTGCTCAGAAGGCCCGAAATAACGGCCCAGTTAGCCCAGTGCCAGATACGCAGACCGGCAGAGTATTTTTTAGCAGAAGAAGTTTCGGTTATGGTAGGCTGTGCCATGCAGAAGAGTAGAAGGGAAATCAGGAAAGGAAGGGCCGGAAGATAGATGTTTGTCTGGCTCCCACCAACGGACTATCGACCAGCGGGCTATTAACACCGACCGGGATACACTTCCAGGGCATGCCCCAGGCAGTTCATGGCTGCCTCCAGCGCCGGCAGATTCAGCACGTAGGCTAAGCGTACTTCATTCTGGCCTGCGCCAGGGGTGGCGTAGAAGCCCGATGCCGGCGATACCATTACGGTTTGGCCATCGTGGTCAAACTCTTCCAGCAGCCACTGCGCAAACCGCTCGGTGCTGTCCACGGGCAGGCGGGCCATAATGTAGAACGTGCCGCTGGGCGTAGGGCACTCCACGCCGGGCATGGCGCGCAGGCGGCGCAGCAGCAGGTCGCGGCGGGCACGATACTCGGCCTTGGTATGGTCGAAGTAGCTGAGGGGTAGCTCGGCGGCCGCTTCGGCAAACAGCTGCGCCAGGCCCGGCGGACTCACCCGCAGCTGCGCAAACTTGAAAGCGGCCTGGAATAGGGCCTTGCTCTTGGTTACAAAGGCCCCGATGCGCGCCCCGCAGGCGCTGTAGCGCTTGGAAATGGTGTCCAGCACTACCACATGTTCGGCGGCGCCGTGCAGCTGCAGCGGGCTGAGAAAGGGTGCATCGTAGCAAAACTCCCGGTAAGCTTCATCTGAAAACAGGTACAGATGATGCTCCTGGCACAAGGCCAGCAACTGCTCCAGCTCGTCGCGGCGGTACACGTAGCCGGTGGGGTTGTTGGGGTTGCAGATGAGTATGGCCTTGGTGCGCGGGGTAATACGGGCGGCCAGCTCGACAATAGGCGGCAGCGCAAAGCCATTATCCAGGTGCGACATTACGGGCACAATACGGGCCCCGGCGGCCTCCGCAAAGCCCAGGTAGGGCCCATAGAAAGGCTCCGGTACAATCAGCTCATCACCCGGATTAAAGCAGCACATAAAGGCAAACAGCAGGGCCTCGCTGCCGCCGGTAGTCACCAGAATATCATCGGCCACCACGGGCATTCCCACGCGTTGGTAATAGCTGGCCAGCTTGTGCCGGTAGCTGGGGTAGCCGGCCGTGGGACTGTATTCCAGCACCCGGATGCTGGCTTGCTGTACGGCTGCCAGCATGGTAGGCGGTGTCTCAATATCGGGCTGGCCAATGTTGAGGTGGTGCACGTGTACGCCCCGGGACTCGGCGGCATCCGCGTAAGGCGTCAGCTTACGATACGGAGATAAAGGCAGCGCCATGCCGCGGTCTGATACTTGGAGCATGGGTCTAAATATAGACCTCAACCGCCAAGTGCCCTAATGACGATAAGGGTAAACTGATTATTAAAAGTAAAAAGCCAGTTTACCCCCTTCATTTTTAGGGTGGTGAACTGGCTTTTTACTTTTAATCGAAATTCTCTGCCTAAGGCTTTTCCGGCAGCAGCGTGGCGTCTTCGTAGTTACCCAGCACCGGCGTATTTCCCTGTGTAACGGCTTCTACCAGTAGCTTGCCACCCACAAACGCGCCCTTCCACGACTCGCCCAAACCGCCGAAAACTTCCTCCCGGTCGCCGCGGGAGCGGAGCTTGTTGATGCCCACTTTGAAGGCGCGTACTTCCTTTGCCGTGCGCTCGGCCCACTTGGCATCGTCCGAGGCCACGGCGGCTACCAGTGCGCCGTTGCTAATGTTCATTTCGCCCACCAACTCTTCCACCCGGTCTACCAGTACAATGCTGTCGATGGGGCCGAAGGGCTCTTTGAAGTACAGCTCGCTCTGGCGTGGCAGGTTTACCAGGGCGCGCGGGGCGCGGTAAGCGGAGCGGTCCTGGCCGGGCAGAAACAGGCTGTCGTCCAGCTTGCCATCATAGATAGGTGTGGCGCCGGTTTTCAGCGCATCAGCGTAGAGGCGGTCCAGGTCTTCGGCCTGGGCTTTGTTGATAACGGGGCCGAAGGCCAGGTCCGGTAGCTTATCATCAACATTATCTACCAGCGTGGGGTTGCCCACTTTCAGGCTGCGGATGGTGTTCCAGTAGGTTTCCAGGAACTGCGGGAACAGGCGACGCTCTACCACAAAGCGCACGTAGGCGGTGCAGCGCTGCTTGCCATAGTCGTAGCCCTTTTTGAGCTGGTCGGCCAGGGCATCCCAGTCAGAGTAATCCCAGATGCCGTAGGTGTTTACGCCTTCCATTTCCAGCATGTAGCGCTTGTTGTGGGTACTCAGGGCATCAGCAATGTTGCGGCCGTTGTAGCGCCCGCCCACAAAAGAGAGGCAATCAATAGCTTCGTTCTTAACCAGCACGTCGCTCAACTCTCCGCCGGGGCCGCTCACCAGCGTAACGGGCAGGCCGCAGCGGCGGGCAATGGCAAACGTCACGCTCAGGGAAATAAAGCCGCCATCGGTAGGGGTTTTGGCAATAACGGAGTTACCGCACAGCGCCTGCACCAGCACCGCGTGCAGCAGCACCGACATGGGGTAGTTCCAGGAAGCAATATTGCTTACCAGGCCGAGGGGCTTGCGCTGGTCCAGCATGCCCTCAATGTTGTCCACGTACCACTGCACGCCCTCAATGGCGCGGTCAATGTCGGTAAAGCCCAGCTTGTAGGTTTTACCGATTTCCCAGATCAGCAGCTTGCCAATGAGGTCTACCTGCGGGCGCAGCTGGTTTAGGCAGTCCTGCACGCGGCGTTTTCGCTCATCCAAATCGGTGGCAGCCCAGGCGGCGGCTTCCTGCTTGGCGGCCTGCACGGCGCGCAGGCCGGCGGCGTGGTCCAGCATGGGCAGCCCACCCAGCGCCGTGCCATCTACCGGCGAGATAAACTCCCGGGGGGTGCCGGATTCCTGCCAGCGGCCTTCCAGCAAATTCAGAAAGCGGCCGTCCTGATCAAAGATTTCCGGCGTCAGCTGTTTTACCTGGGCCAGCAGGCCGGCATATTCTACCTGGGGCGAAATGATTTTAGGCATCGAAAGAAAAGGTCGGTTGGAAAAGAGTAGGGTAGCGGTTGGGCCGCCAAGATATCAGTTTGCCTTCTACGGCGACTTTGCTCTCCTAAACAGCCCAAAAGCAAAAAGAGCAGCTGGCGGTCGGTCAGCAGATGGGCCGATACAGACATAGAAGGGCGTGGCATGTTTGGCGAGGATTATCCTGCCGCTGCAGGTTGCTGCTTTGGCAGGTTGTCGGGCTAATGAAAACAAATCAGCCCCGACTTTAGACCGCTAAAAAATCCAGGCCCTCCTGTTGAGTACCCTTCGCTTCGACGACAAAATCTTTTAAATGAAACTGCTGCTCAACCATTAACCTATCCACTTTGCCTGCGTTGGAAAAGTGTCTATCTACATTATGGCTGAATCGTTATGAATGCTAAACCAACCTTCCAACCACCTCAGCACCAGGATCAGCAGCCTGGTCTGGAAAGCGAAATGACGCCCCAGCCGGAATATATCCGCCCCGGCTACAAAGGCAGCGACAAGCTACAAGGCAAAATTGCCCTCATTACGGGCGGCGACTCCGGCATAGGTCGTTCGGTAGCGGTGCACTTTGCCCGTGAGGGTGCCGATGTAGCTTTTTGCTACCTGCCATCTGAGGAAGAAGATGCCTACCAAACGCGCCAGCTGGTAGAGCAGGAGGGGCGCCGCTGCCTCTCCATGCCCGGCGACCTGCGTGACCCTGGCTTTTGCCAGGAAATAGTGACCCGCACCGTGGAGGAGCTGGGTGGCCTCAATATCCTGGTGAATAACGCCGCCGAGCAGTTTCCCAGCAAAGACCTTACAGAAATAACCGACCAGCAGTGGGAGGATACCTTTCAGGTGAATTTCTTCTCCTTTGTGCGCGTCACAAGAGCCGCGCTGGAGCACCTGCAGGAAGGCGACTCTATCATTAACACGTCCTCTATCAACGCCTACCGCGGCCATGAGCAGCTGGTAGACTACACCTCCACCAAAGGGGCCATCACGGCCTTCACCCGCTCTATGGCCCAGCAGCTGGCCGACAAGAAAATAAGGGTGAATGCCGTAGCGCCCGGTCCTATCTGGACGCCGCTTATTCCGGCCAGCTTCCCGGCTATGAAAGTGGCCATGTTTGGCAAGGATACTACCATGAAGCGTGCCGGCCAGCCTTCCGAAGTAGGCCCATGCTACGTGTTTCTGGCCTGCGAAGACGCTTCCTATATTACGGGTCAGGCGCTGCATCCCAATGGGGGTGAAGTGCTGAATACCTGACTCTTGTATTACTTGCTTGCTCCCCGGTACCACCGTAATTGCTAGAACAGATTTTTGGATTTTTAACCCTTTTTTTCTGTCAATTATGGACTATGCAAATCAATCCAATTGGGAAAGCCGCAAAGCCGGCCGCACCAGCTCGTCCCGCTATGCCTCCTATAGCCCGGAGTATGACGAGCACGATATATACTCCTCCCGCAAAGGCTCTGCGCTGTTTGGCAAAGGCACGGTAGGCGGCATGATTGGGAGTATGAGCACCACGCAAAAAATTCTGGGCGGCGCATTGCTGCTGCTGGGGGTAAGCTCCTTGCTGAAGAGCGGCAGCTCGGGTGGCTCATTGGTCAGAAGCCAGACGGACGCGCTGCAGGAGCTGCTCCTGTTTGTAAACGACCGGATAGAAGGCTACCAGCGCGCCGTAAAAGAAAGCAAGGACCCCGAGCTTACCAGCTATTATAGCCAATTGGTCAACCAAAGCCAGCAGTTTGCCAACAAGCTCAACAGCTACCTGCGGCAGCAAGGCATCAGGCCAGAAACCAGCACCACGATGAAAGGCAAACTCTACCGGGGCTGGATGGACGCCAAAGCTGCCGTTACGGGTTTCGATGAAAACGCCATCCTCGGCTCCAACATCTACGGCGAGGAATGGGCCCTGAAAGCCTACCGGGAAGCCCTGCAGGCTCCGGGATTGTCGGGTGAAATCCGGCAGGAAATTGAGCGCCAGTACAGCCAGTCGCAGGACACTTACCAGCGCCTGAAAAGCATGGAGTACCTGCCGCATTCGGCTGGTAATTTATAACCAGTTACTCCGCCGTAATAAGGCAAAAGGGCACTCCGGTTGGGGTGCCCTTTTTATTTTATTAGTCCTGCCAGGCCGCACCTGGAAATAAGGTACTACCCCCGGAAAAGCTTTTTATCGGCCCAGAAGGTGCCGAAGGGAAGCACTGATACCACCAGTGCCAGCAGGCTTTTCTGCCACCTCCAGCTATGCTCCAGAGCGGCCTGAATAACCAGCAGCACATACAGCACAAACAGTACTCCGTGGGCCATACCCACCAGGCGCACGGCTTCCGGCTGCCCGGCCAGGTACTTCAGCGGCATAGCAATGCCCAATAAAACCAGAAAGGAAACGCCTTCCAGCAACCCAACCGCCCGCAGGCGCCCCAAAGAAGTCCGCAATAAAGAAACCAGCATCATACCTGAACTGAATGAAGCCGCAAGTTACGCCCCGACGGCTAAACCCGCACCAGCCGCGAGGTACATGTATTTTATAGTATATATTGAATTTTTAATAAAACCGGGCAACGTTTACCCTGGTTAGCGCATCTGCCTTTTAAATCTCCTATTCCTGTCCCCTACGCTACATGAAAACAACCCTTATCCACCCCCGAGGCTTCCTGCCAGGACTCCTGCTTTTGCTCCTGATGAGCAGTTTTTTTCGGGTGCAAGCTAGCTCTGTCGCCCCCGACAGCGTGGACACGTTCCTGACTACCATCATGCAGCAAAAGCGCATTCCGGGCCTGCAGCTGGCCGTTATGCGGCATGGCAAAATTGTGAAGCTGGGGCAGTACGGGCTGGCCAATGTGCAGGACTCGGTGCCGGTAACCCGGCAAACGCGCTTCATGCTCAACTCCATTACCAAAGCCTTTGTGGGCGTAGCGGCCATGCAGCTGGTGGAAGCCGGCAAGCTGGATCTGGTCGCTCCCGTGTCGCGGTACCTGACGGGCCTGCCCGCGGCCTGGCAGACCGTAACGGTGCGGCAGCTGTTCACGCACACCTCCGGCCTGCCCGACATCCTGCCCGAAGGCGTGCAGGTGACGGAAGAAAACGAAACTGCTGCCTGGGCCAAGGTGCAAACCCTGCCCATGGAGTTTAAGACCGGTGAGAAGTTCGCCTATAATCAAACCAACTACCTGCTGCTGGGCAAAATTATCAACCAGCTCAGCGGGCAGCCTTTCACGCAGTTTATTCAGGAGCGGCAGCTCAACGTGGTGGGCATGCCGCTGACTTCTTCCGGCGATGCGCACGACGTACTGCTGCACAGCGCCCGGGGCTACACATATTATCAGAACATTGATGGGCAAATGCGCCGGGGCCGTCAGCTCCGCAACATGTTTGAGGTGTTTTCGCCGATGCTGCGTACTGCCGCGGGCATGAGCTCTACGGCCGAGGAAATGGCCCTCTGGATGCTGGCCCTGCAACAGGGCCAGCTGCTGAAACCTGCCAGCATAACTACCCTCTGGACGCCCGGCCAGCTCAACAACGGCGGGCAGGATGGCTTCAGCCGGTTGCTGAACGGCTATGCCCTGGGCTGGCCCACCATTTCGCGCCCCGAGCATCGGGCAGTGGCGCCAGTGGGTGGTGGCCGCTCGGCTGTATTCTTCTACCCCGCCGACGACCTGGCCATTGTGGTGCTCACCAACCTGACGGGTGCCAACCCCGATACCTTCATCGACGAGCTGGCGGGCTTTTATATTCCTGATATGCAGTTGGCCACGGGCTTTGGGCTGCCACCCACCATTCGGGCGCTGCACCAGCAGCTGCGCCAGCGCGGGTTTACGCACGCCCAGGAAGCCGTGAAGCAGGCCAAAAAGAAAGATGCCAAGCTACAGTTGCCTGAAAACGAGGTGAATGCCTGGGGGTATTCGCTGCTGAAACAGAACAAGCCGCAGGATGCGCTGGAAATCTTCCGGCTGAACGTGAGCCTGTATCCGCAGAGCGCCAATGCCTACGATAGTCTGGCCGAAATCTACGCGGCTTTGGATAACAAGGCGCAGGCCAAAAAGAACTATCAACGCTCCCTCGCGCTCAATCCCAAGAACACCGCGGCGGCGGAGTATCTAAAGCAGGTAAACTAAGTCGTCCGGCAACCGGCTGGTGGGGCTACCCAGCGGTAAGTCCTTCCAGCCGGTTGGCGTCGTCATAAAGCGGGAGGGCGCCGGAGGTGCGGCCCAGCATTTTCTGCCGCCACAAATGGCCCAATGCCGGGCAGGCGGCCAGCGCGGCCGACAGCGCCAGGTCTTCGCGCAGCTCATATTTCACGCTGTTGGCGCGGGCCACCGTCCACTCAGGGTAGGGCCGCTCTATTAGCTCCAGCGTATCCTGCGCCGACACCCGGCCGGGCTGCAGCACGCGCATGTACCAGCCCGTGAAGCCTGAATCCTGCAGCCATTTGGGTAGTAAAGGCAGCTGCCAGCGCAAACCCAGCTGAAAGCAGGGCGAGCGGGGCTGTGAAATCTGAATCTGCGCCTCTCCCCACTGAAATACGTCGCCGAGGCAGACATCCTGCTCCGTGCAGGGGCCGGCCAGCGTGAGGTTCTCGCCGAAGCTCCCGGGCAGCAGGGACTGGCCCAGCCGCTCCGACCAATACCTATAATGGGTGCCGGGATACACGCACAATGCCTGATCGGGGCCACCGTGGGCTTTTAGGTTGGCTTGCCCGTCGCCGGCTAGGTTGAGCGCATCCAGCCACAGCGGTTCCGTAACGGCGGTTTTACGAATGCCCGTTACCCATTTTCGTGCCAGTGGGTTTGGGGCATCAGGCGAGCCTAATTGCTGGGGCTTGCCTACGGATACGGCTGCGAGCGGAATGGATAGAGGTGGGAACAAAGGCATAGATTGGATAGCAGGAGTAACAGGAAGTTCACCTAAAGGCTAGTCACAAGATTTAAGCTCGTATCAGTGAGGAGCTTTAATCTAAGTCAAGCTCTCGGTACAACACTGCTAGGCATTCATCAGCTTTTTTAACTGTTGACTCATATACAGAACTGTCATTCGAAGGCTCTTCATGCATTCCCCTTCCTGATATAGCAAGCTCTTTATTGCAGATAAAAGACATGTGAGCAATAAGTTCATCCAAATACTGCCTGCTCTTCTTGGTTAGGAATATTTGATTGAAGTCAACAGTGTCAGCAATAGCACTTCTATGCATTAATCCGCTGCCTTCTAAGTCGAAAAAGGGAGAGAATTCATTGCCCTGAATGAGAGCTATTTTTCCAAAACAATACTTTTTCAGTTCTGAAACCTTAATTGCTATTTGTCTGAAGCTTTCGACACGGTTTTGATATAGGTATTCTTTTCTTTTGGCTTTCGTGCCGAAGGAATAAGTAAGGAAGCTAGCTAAACCAGCAGAAATAAAGGGAGCTATTGTAAGGAAAATTTTAAAAAAATCCATTTGATTAAACGTAAACAAAAACCCCGCGCCAGCTAAAGCCAACGCGGGGTTTCTTATGAATTGGCAAGAGCCAAACTACTACATCCGATTGATAATCTCGTCGCCGAACTCGCTGCACTTCAGCAGGGTAGCGCCTTCCATCAAACGCTCGAAGTCATAGGTCACGCGCTTGGAGGCAATGGCGGCTTCGATGCCTTTATAGATGAGGTCGGCGGCTTCCTGCCAGCCCATGTACTCCAGCATCAGGGCACCCGAGAGGATAACCGAGCCGGGGTTCACTTTGTCCAGGTTGGCGTACTTGGGCGCCGTGCCGTGGGTAGCTTCAAAAATGGCGTGGCCGGTCATGTAGTTGATGTTGGCACCGGGCGCAATACCGATACCACCTACGATGGCTGCCAGCGCATCAGAGATATAGTCGCCGTTCAGGTTCAGGGTAGCCACTACCGAGTACTCGGCGGGGCGGAGCAGAATCTGCTGCAGGAAAGCATCGGCAATGCTGTCCTTAATGAGGATTTTACCGCTTTCCAGGGCCGCTTTCTGCTGGGCATCGGCTACTTCCTGGCCTTGCTTGGCGGCGGTTTTGTCGTACTGGCTCCAGGTGTATACTTTGTCGCTGAACTCACGCTCGGCCAACTCATAACCCCAGGTTTTGAAGGCACCCTCGGTGAACTTCATGATGTTGCCTTTGTGCACGATGGTCACGGAAGGCTTCTTCTGCTCAATGGCGTACTGGATGGCGGCGCGCACCAGGCGCTCGGTGCCTTCCTTCGAAACGGGCTTAATGCCGAACGATGACGACTCAGGGAAGCGGATTTTCTTCACACCCATCTCGTCCTGCAGGAATTCCAGCATTTTCTGAGCCTGGGGCGTGCCGTTCATGTACTCAATGCCGGCGTAGATATCCTCGGTGTTTTCGCGGAAGATAACCATGTCCGTCAGCTCGGGGTGCTTCACGGGTGAAGGCACACCCTGGAACCAACGCACGGGACGTACGCAGGCGTACAGGTCCAGCTCCTGGCGCAGGGCCACGTTCAGGGAACGAATGCCGCCGCCTACGGGCGTAGTGAGCGGACCTTTAATGCCCACCAGGAATTCGCGGAAGGCATCCAGCGTTTCGTTGGGCAGCCAGTTACCGGTCTGCTTGAATGATTTTTCCCCGGCCAGCACTTCTCTCCACATCAGCTGGCGCTTGCCGCCGTAGGCTTTTTCTACTGCCGCGTCAAACACTTTTACGGAAGCTGCCCAAATGTCCGGACCCGTACCGTCGCCCTCAATGAAGGGAATAATGGGTTGGTCTGGTACGTTCAGCTTGCCGTTTTTGATGGTGATTTTTTGCTCTGCCATTGGTATGTAAGGACTTGGGGACTTAGGGTCTTAGGTCTTAAGTTTAATGTGAAAGGATAGATGCCGGACCGGGCCGGAGTGACGGAGAGTTCTGGCCGCGGGTACTACAAAAACAAGGTGGGTGCCTATAAGGCGGTGCAAAGAAACTAAGAGCAAGGCCCTAATTCCTAAGCTCTGCCTTAATACCCGAAAATTTCTTTTAAGGTGAGCTGCTGCACCTTCCCGTATTTGGCTAATTCCGAGAAGTTGAGGCGCTCTTTCGAGCCAATAACCAGGATGCTCTGGTTCTGGCCTTTCACTTTGGCTTCCTGAAACTTCTTCAGGTCATCAAAGCTCATGTTGTACGTTTTCTCATACACGTCGCGGCGCAGGTCGTAGTCCAGGCCCAGGCGCTTGGCGCGCTCGTAGCTGAACAGGATATCGGACTTGGTGATGCGCTCCGTGGCAATGCTGTTGCGGATGGCGTTTTTGGCAATCTGCAGGTTGGCTTCGGCCACGGGCATATCATTCAGCAGCGTCTGCATGCCGGCCATGGCCTCGGGCAGCTTGTCGCTCTGCGTGCCGATGTAGGAGAGGATATAGTTTGAGCGGCCCAGCTTATCGGCATTGGCATACCGCGACGAAGCCGAGTACGCCAGGGCCTTGCTCTCGCGCAGCTCCTGAAACACGATGCTGCCCATGGAGCCGCCAAAGTATTCATTGTACAGGCTCACCGTAGGCACCAGATTCTTGTCGTACGCATCACCCTTCGTCAAAAACAGAATTTCGGCCTGCACCATGTTATAATCGACCCAATAGACTTTGCGGTCCTTCATAGGTTGCTCCACGAAGTCATTGTTAGCTGGAACAGGGGTGAGCGTGGCGGGTGTGCGGTGCTTATTTTCAAGAATGTCTAGTATTCCAGGCACCAGCACGCGGGTCTGAGGCGTTTTGGAATCTTGAGTGGGTGTGACTTCTTTATGCCACGTTTCCAACGAACGTGGCCCGTAATACAGTACCCGGTGCTCATATGTGGGCAGCTTCTGAATGAGCGACGTAAGCTGCTGGGGTTTCAGGGCCTTCAGCTGTTTCTCACTCAACTGCGAGGTGAAGGGGTTCTTGGGGCCATACTTGGCGAAGTTCACCATGGCCTGGCTCAGAATCACCTGCTTGTTCAGCTTGGCGTCCTGGCGGGCTTTCAGCACGCCATCCACCATGTTTTTCAGGGCCGCGGCATCGGGCCTGGGGTTGGCCAATAGACTTTCAAACAGCTCTAAAGCCGGCTCAAAGTTGTCGTCGAGGCCAGAGAGGCTCACGTAGATGCGGTCCTGCCCGCTCTGCACGCCAAAGGAACAGCCCAGCTTGTAGAACTCCTGCTGAAGCTGTGCCGCCGAGTATTTTCCGGCTCCCAGGTACTGTAAATAGTCGGCCGCCAAACCCAGGCGCGGGTCGTTGTTGGTGCCCATATCGAGCACGTAATACAAATCGAAGAGGTTATTCTCGGTGTTATGGGTGTAGAACACCGGCACACCCGAAGCCAGCTTCAGCTCCTGAATATCCTTTTTGTAGTCCACAAACACCGGCTTTAGCTCCGGCGAAGGCATTTCGGTTACCTGTTTGTAGAAGCCGGAAGCCACCTCACGGTTTACGGGCACCGGCGTAATGGCCGGCTTCACCACCTTTACGGTATTGGGGTCTTTGCCCGTGCGCTTGTACACGGCCACATAGTTGTTCTGGTAGTACTGGTTGGCCACGCGCATCACATCGGCCTTGGTAATTTTACCGAAGTCGTCAATCTGCTTGAGGTAGTCTTTCCAGTCCTGACGGGCAATAAAGGCCGATACAAAAGCACCGGCGCGGGCCTCATTGCTCTCGTAGCTTTTGGTGCGCTGCAATTTCTCGTTGTTGATGATGGCCGGAATCAGCCAATCCGGGAAGTCGCCCTTTTTCACCTTCGTCAGCTCGCCCAGCAGCAGGTCGCGCACTTGCGTCAGGCTCTGGCCCTGGCGCGGGGTGGCGTAGAGAATGTGTGAGGCGTAGTCGGAGTTAATGTCCGTGAATGAGGCAGCCTGCAGCACTTTCTGCTGCTGGTTCAGGTCTAGGTCAATCAAGCCAGCCTGGCCGTTGCTCAGAATCTTGTCAATCATGCGCAGCACCAGCGCATCGGGCGTAGTAGTGCCGGGGAAGCGGAAACCAAGCATGACGTTTTCCGCGTCGGGGCCTTTCACTTCCTTAACAATGGGCGCCGTAATGGGGTCTTCCTGGGCCACAGTAAACGTAGGTACCGGCTTGCTCTTCAGCTGCCCAAAGTACTTGTCAATTACCCGGATGGCCTGGTCGTAGTCCAGGTCGCCGCTCAGGGCTACCGCGATGTTGTTCGGTACATAATACTGGTCGAAATACTTCTTGATTTCCGTGATGGACGGGTTTTGCAGGTGCTGAATGGTACCAATGGTGGTTTGGGTGCCGTATTGGTGCTTGCGGTACAAGCTGGCATTCAGGGCCTCAAACTCCTTGTTGAAGTCGTTGTCGAGGCCGCGGTTTTTCTCCTCGTATACCGCCTCCAGCTCCGTGTGGAACAGGCGCGGCACCAGCTCACCAAAACGCTCGGCCTGAATGGCGGCCCACTTCTCGATCTGGTTGGAGGGAATATCCTCCTGGTACACGGTCTGCTCGTTGGCGGTGTAGGCATTGGAGCCTTTCGCGCCAATGGCGCCCATCACCTTATCGTACTCATTGGCCACGGCGTATTTGGCCGCCACGCTGGAGATGGAGTCAATCTGATGGTAGAGGCGCTTACGTTCGGTCTGGTCGGTTTTGGAGCGGTAGACTTCGTAGAGCGCCTCAATCTTGTCCAGCTCGGTTTTCTCGGCGGCCCAGTTTTGCGTGCCCAGGCGGGAAGTGCCCTTGAACACCATATGCTCCAGGTAGTGCGCCAGGCCGGTAGCCGTGCTGGGGTCGTTTTTAGAGCCGGCACGCACCGCCACGTAAGTCTGAATGCGTGGGGCGTCCTCGTAGTCGGAGAGGTACACCGTCAGGCCGTTATCCAAGGTATAGATGCGGGCCTTCAGCGGGTCGCCTTCTACAGTGGTATACTTATATTCCTTGGTTTGGGAAGCCGGGGCGGTAGCCGTTTCGGTGACCGAAGCAGCAGGCTTACTGGACTGGCACTGAGTTGTCAGGCCCAGCGCAACTACCGCCGGGAACAAAAGCAGAAAGGGTTTTTTCACGAGAGCAGAAGCGGAATTTCAGGCAGGAAACAAGAAATCAAAGATAGGCCGCCCGCCTTGTAATTAAAAGCCAATTTGGATTCTAGCTTGATAGAAAAGAACAAAGCCAGAATAGCTGATGGCGTGCCTAAAACCTCGTTATGTTATGCTTCGGCTAAAAGCTAGTTCCCCTCCTCAGATGAGGAGGGGTTAGGGGTGGCGTTGTTTACTGAAACGTCATGCAGAGCGCAGCCGAAGCATCTCGCCCGCTTCATTGGAGTTTACCACACCAGCGAGATGCTTCGGCTGCGCTCTGCATGACCACCTTTTGATTTATAACGGTAGGGCTTCGTGAAACGAAACAACGTCATTTACTATCCCGGCCTGCGGCCACCCCTCCCTAAAAAGGAGGGGAGTTGCGTTCTACTTCTTTGCTTCTCCTCCCTAAAAATCCGTGTCCAGGCCCAGGCGCTGGCGCATTTCTACCAGCGCGGGGAATTTCTCAGCCAGATACTCAAACTTATCAGCAGAGGTATAAAGCTTGCGGCCGGAGCTTTGCTGCTCTACTATTTCGGCCTGCAAGGTGAGGCGCGGGTAGCCGGTGCGGCGGCGTAGCTCACCCGTCAGCTCCGCCCGAAACTCGTTGAACACGTCTTCCTGCACCGGGTTATCAACGAGGAGCTTGATGACATGCTTTTCATCGGCTTGGATTGGGCGGTTCAACACGGTGTACACACTCATGCTGCTGGCTTTGTAGCTGTCCTTCAGCGTGGTCCAGGCCTGTTGCAACAGGGCATCATCAATGGTGGGCAGCGCGCCAGACATAGTGGGCGCATCTTCTTCCACAGCCGTAGCACGACTGGCCGTGTTTTCCCGGGCTGCCTGTTCTTTTATGCCGGCCAGGCTGGGTAATTTAGAGATGCTCCCGCTTTTGGCGAGAGAAGGCATGGGCCGAATGGGCGCCGCTACTACTGGTATGTCGCCGGGTTCGTGGCCAGCCACGCTGGGGCGGCCCGTTTCCACGTGCGGCGTGCTGTCCAGCACCTGGCGGTGCGTGGGCACCGGCGTAGGCGGATTCTCAATGCTGGGCGTATCGTGCAGCTCCTCTACGCCGTTGTTCACCGGAATCAGGGGCTCCGGATCGGCAGGAATAGCTTTGATAGGCGCAGCGGCTGTTTGCGAGTCGCTAGTGGGTTGCGGGGTTGCCGCTACGGGTGGTTTAGCCGGGCTACTGGCAGCAGGAGCGGCAACTGACGCTACACTAGTTTTTTTTTTCGCCTCGCCGTTGCTGGCGGAGGCGGAGCCTTGCAGGTCACGGGCAAACTGCACGGCCCCGTTAAGGTAGGCCAGCTTCATGAGCGTAAGCTCCACGTGCAGGCGTTGGTTTTTGGCCTGCTTGAACTCCCGGTCACATTGGCTCACCAGGTTCAGGGCCGAGAGCAGAAACGCAAGCGGCGCAGCCTGGGCCTGCTGCACGTAGCGCGTCCGAATGCCTTCCGATACTTCCAGCAGCTGCACCGTTACCGGGTCTTTGCACACCAGCAAACCGCGCAGGTGCTCGGCGGCGCCTACCACAAAATTGTGCAGGTCGAAGCCGTTCTGCATCACTTCTTCCAACAGCAGCAAAGCCGCCGAGAGGTTCTCCGTCAGCAGAGCATCAACCAAGCGGAAGTAGTACTCATAATCCAGAATATGCAGGTTCTGGATAACGTCTTTATAAGTCAGATTGTGGCCCGAGAAGGTCACCATCTGGTCGAACATGGACAGCGCGTCGCGCAGGCCGCCATCGGCCTTCTGGGCCAGCAGGTGCAGGGCGTCGTCTTCGGCTTGTACTTTTTCCTGGGTAGCTACGTAGCGCAGGTGGCTGCGCATATCATCTACCTTAATACGGTTGAAGTCGAAGATCTGGCAGCGCGAGAGAATAGTGGGGATAATCTTGTGGCGCTCGGTGGTAGCCAGAATGAAAATGGCGTAGCTCGGCGGCTCTTCCAGCGTCTTCAGAAAGGCGTTGAAGGCCGCGTTGGAGAGCATGTGCACCTCGTCGATGATATAAATCTTGTAGCGGCCGGCCTGCGGGGCGTAGCGCACCTGCTCCACCAGGGAGCGGATATCCTCCACGGAGTTGTTGGAAGCCGCATCCAGCTCGTGCACGTTGAAGGATGCGTTCTGGTTGAACGCCCGGCACGACTCGCACTCGTTGCACGCCTCAGCTTCCGCCGTGAGGCTGGTGCAGTTGATGGTTTTGGCCAGAATGCGCGCACAGGTGGTTTTACCCACACCGCGCGGCCCACAAAAGAGAAACGCCTGCGCCAGGTGGTTGCTCAGAATGGCGTTCTGCAGGGTAGTGGTTACGTGCTGCTGACCCACCACGCTGCGAAACGTGGCTGGGCGGTACTTGCGGGCAGATACAACGAAATTCTCCATACGACTAGCCACAAAGATACCGCGAAAACCCGGGCTTTGGAAGTGGGGCGTCGGCTGTAGAAAGTAGCCAATAGTGCTTGCTCCGGACTACTTTAAATGGAACAAATTCACCCCGCAGCAACGTTTATTCCCTGATGTGCGTACCTTCGCACCCCGCCTCTTGGGGCGGGTATCGTTCTTTCTTTTCTGGGGCTGACTGGAATTGACAGCTTGAGCAAGTCGCGAGTAAGCGTGTCGGGAGTTGGATGAATCTCCCGCTAAAAAGCCGTCCAAACAATAAATGGCGACTATTCGTACGCCATGGCTGCTTAGTCTAGGTACTAAGTAATGTCATCGTCCCGCACCCGTCTTCCTTCTCACGGGTGAGTTCGGGGCGTCGTAAGTAGTTAGGATAGTCTTGGTGGCGCTGTGATGCCAAGGCGAAACTCAAACAGATAAGGGGAAACCAAGGGCCTGATGTGCGCCTGGGCTCCCACGAAAATTTAAGCATAGATACACACGTAGAAAGCTCGACGCCTTCCTTGTCTGGACCAGGGTTCGAATCCCTGCAGCTCCACAAAAACCCGTTTCTGATCCAGAAACGGGTTTTTTGTTTTCTCGGGATATGTGTAGGAGTACATACCTCTATATTTTGCTCCTGTGCCTGTTTTCCTTTTTCATGTCTCAAGCGGAGAAGGGTATCTTGGCGTATATTTGTTTTACCTCGTCAGGTAAGTAGTTGCCAGCTCCTGCCTATGGGAAGGGCCGCCTCGTTTTTAAGTGAGGCGGCCCTTATTGTTACAAATGGGCCGGGCATAGGTGGGAAACGCTCTTTTATAAGCTGCCCAACCTGTCACGTTACCGAAACGACCGTTTGTAAAATGTGACAAGCTCCAGATAAGGTCCACCCATGCCTTACTTAAAGCACCGTTTCTTAAACTCTAGCTGTTTTCTTCCTGCTCAGCATTGGCTGGTCCTTCACCTATGGTTCGTAGGACCTGCTGCGCTTGTTGAACCACTTCCTGCCACTTAGGGTCGGCAAGTATCTCTGCATGCGACTCCGGTTCTTGATAGGCTTGGAATAACTGGTCGAGGAGTACCATTTCCTGCCGCACAGCGTGGTTCAACCCTGTCAGTTTCCATTCTGGCTGAGCCAAGAAGTCATCGAAGGCATTATCATCGTACAGGGTGGAATAGGTTTCCACAAAGGAAGACATCTCGGGACCAGCCCCCATCCATGCCCGTTGCTGAAAGGCCGTGTCTGCCACGTCACTAATGGCCCGAACTACTTGTTTAGCCCAAGAAGCATTTTCCATCATACGAGCAAGTTATTCCTCCTTTCACTCAACATTGAGAATCGACACAACACCTGGTGGCAAGCAGGGCGCTACACTGCCGGGGAGTTTAAGGAGTTAGTATACCATTCACTGTTTACGAAAGGGACTAAAGGAAGGCGTTGCGTGAACGCCCAAATGAAGCCCTGTTACTCGCCAAAGTACCACCATTCCAAGGTAGGGAAGGTAGGAGCAAAAACTACCACGATTCTCAGACTCGTCTGATACCTCACTTTATGTTAAGAGATAATTTGAAGATACCTTGTGAGTGATATAAGATGGGGGCTATAGCTTATGTTCAATTAAAGGGCTACCCATAATGGCAGACTGCTGCGGTCAACAGCGTGATGCCGCTAGTTTATCATCCCTTTCTCTATAGGCTTCTGTACCGGTATGTTGCTCCCGGATTTGCTCGCTATTTGCCCGTCTGCCGCTATCACCTTCACGCAAGCCACCTATATCGAGGTAGCCACTTCGATTGGCAGGTACCGCATTGATTTTATCAGCAAAGCGGAATTCCGATTGCGGAAAGGGACAGAGGGGGCCTTCGTCTACTTTGTGGAGCATCCGCTGCTTCTGGATCACAACGAACCGAAGGTAACGCTCCACCTAGGATCGAAACCAAGCAATCCGGAGGCATTGATAGAAGCTATTGAACAGTGCATAGCGCAAGTGAGCCATGGCTGGCGCACCTGGCGCTCCTATACGTTTCAACACCGGGAGGCCCCGCGCACCAGTATCCGCCATGGGCAAGGAATCCTGCTGCAGAGTGCTCCTTTATCCCTCGCGCGAAAGGTCATCTCCATCTGCCACCAACAGGGAGTCACCCTACGCTACTTTGAGCCGGAAGAAGTGCTGACTCCAGTGGAAAAACCGTATAGCGTTTTGTTCCTGGGTGTTGATTACGTGATTGCTCGTGGCTTCCGAGTGCAGCTGTTGGAGGCTGTCCGATAAGTAAATCATATGTATAGGGACAGAAACGAGAGGAGGAAAGGACTTTCTAGGAGCGCCTCATACAGAAAAGTCCTGTCTAGTCCATGTTTTGCTTCCTTCATCTGCTCGACATCCACAGATAAGCCGCACCGGTAGTCAATACCGGGGTTAGCCCGATCACCCAGTTGATCAAGGTCATATTATCCCGGTACGGCAGGCCACTGGTTCCGTAAGCTGCTACACCCAGGGTAGTCAAATAAACGGCGACCAGTACTGCTTTTGCGCATAGGGCACAGGGATCAGTAGCACCAACACAAAGAAGAGCAACAGGGACCCCAGGAAGAGGAAAACCGTGGCCAACACCTCTTCTCCATGCGCAAACGCGCACGTCGGCAGGAGCAGGAAAAACAGCAGGGCCTTCGTTCGTTGAGTCATGATCAAATCTGAGCGACGCTTATATCAGCCCTAAAAGGTGACTGGGGCCATGGGGTAATATTTCGGCAAATACCTTTACTTGGTAGGAAGTAGCTACTTATGTCGGCCTTTGCTAAGCTTGAGGGGGCCTTATTAATGATTAATGAGGAATTCAGCTATTGCGCGATTACCAATTCTACCCTTTTCTTAAACCCACTGTGGAGCGGTGGGCACCATTTGGGCCAACTGCCCCTGCTGCTCCAGTCGTGAAAACCGATTGGAGCATGAAGATTCCGTAGTAAAACGGATGGGAAATCCGTATTCTCTAGTTTTATTTTCTAGTTTTTAGCCACCTCCCCGGTCCGTTCGTAAGAGATTGTATTACCGGTAGTTGATGCTCTGCGCCCCTTCGTAGGAGAATCGCCTCGGGCTTCTGTCTCATTCGCCATTGCGGGTTCAGTTCTCTGCGGAGCAGGTAGAAGAAATGATTGTGCTAGGTGCGCCTTGCGGGTTCACCACCTGCTTTTTTTCAACCTCCTCTTAACCTACCTGGTCTATGTTAGCCATGAATTTTCGCGGGCCCTTCCGCATCCGTGCGGACCCGAAATCAAACACCCCGATTAGGCCATTGTGCGGGTGACCCACTCCTTAAATCTGCGGCTCGGACCTGCACCTCTACCATGGCCTGGTCCCCGACACCCGCGTGGGCATGACCTTCGATCATGAATTTACCGGCATAGGGGAAGCCGTCGACTCAGGCGCTGAAAAGCTAAAAGTCGGCGACCATGTGCTGGTGCCGTTCAACATTGCCTGCGGCAGCTGCCTGTTTTGCAAGCAGGAACTCTATGGCCATTGCCACGAATTCAACCCGGCAAAGAGAAGAAACCAGTGATGATGTCAGGGTAATATTATTGTTGAATTTTAAACAGTTCTTATGCATAATCATCGGCCAACTGATCGGCTCGAATATTTTAGTGATGCTGTTTTAGCTATAGCGGCAACATTGCTAGCCACTGAACTGCCTAAACCGGAAACCGAAACAGGCTTGCTACAAGAGATTGTCAAACAATGGCCTGCTTATGCGGCGTTCGCGGCGTCTTTCCTATTTATATGTATTGCCTGGTCCAATCATCACAATATGTTTATTTATATAAAACAGACGGACCAGTACCTACTTATACTGAATATTTTATTTTTGATGTTTGTTACACTTCAATCTTTTACCACCGGATTATTGGCTCGTCATGTAGGCAAACCAGATGAGCGAACGGCAGCATTGATATATCATGGCACATTGGTGCTAATGACATTTTTTTACAATTGTGTTTGGTGGTACGCAATTAAAAAGGATGAAATTTTGGAAGATCAGACTGATAAGAGGCTTATTCGTTTTCTAACAAAGGAATATGCAATTGCCCCTGCGCTGCACTTGGTTGCCTTAATCATCTGCCTGTGGAGCGTGCCTTTCAGCATTGTCCCTGTTTTGCTGCTGTACGTCTACTTTGCCTTGCCGCGACTTGGCGAAAAAAGGATGAAACAGGAAAACCTAACTTAGGAATAGACAAGCATAGAAATCTATTAATTTCTAGCACTTTAATAGACGAAATTTAAAGAATCATATTAATTCATTGAACCATGACTATGACTACAAAAGGATTACTCGTTCGTTTAGAGGCGAAACACGGCAAAGATGACGAGGTAGAAGATTTTCTTTCTTCTGCCCTTCCATTAGTACGGCAGGAGGCCGGAACAAAAGCCTGGTTTGCCGTTCGTTTTGGCCGGTCTGAATATGGCATAGTCGATTTTTTCCCTGATGAAGAATCCCGTGATGCACATCTTAACGGGGCGGTTGCCAGCGCCTTGCTACAAAAAGCAGATGAATTATTTGAAACCTCCCCGCATATCCAGAAAATAGAGATACTTGCCAGCAAACTACCATCCCAACCGCCAACTGAACCTAATACAAAAGGACTATTGCTCACCTTTAAAGCGAAAGAGGGCCACGAGCAGGAGGTGGTACAATTTTTAAAAGATGCCCAGCCTTTGGCCATGGCAGAAGAAGAGACTATTGCGTGGTTTGCCATCCGCCTGCCTAATGGTGAGTATGGCATTTTCGATGTTTTTCCTGACAATGGTGCCCGTTTAAAACACCTCGCGGGCCGTATTCCCCAGGAATTAACTAAACATGCGCTTTCGTTGCTTGGCAGTTTCCCGGATATGGATTTGCTTAAGGTTACGGCGGAGAATTTTAATCCTTGATTAAATTAAAAACAACCGGACTGCTTCGGCCGATAAAGACTATATCATCAGAGGCTCTGAGGAGGAAGATTTCATTGCTTCTCGTTCGGAGGATATTTTTATTTTCACCCAGGATGAAGGTTTTGCCACTTTATTCAAGTTCAAAATTATAAGTCTTGCTGGTAAAATTTCATGATGAAAAGAGTGGCCCGGAGGATAATGGACACTTTAAGTTTATTTATAAAAAGCAAGCATAGAAACGTATTGACCTGTAAAATTTCTATTGGTAACATTTCAATTAAAACTATCCACTCATGAGTACAAGTAGCAATCAATGGGAACAAGTGTTTTCAGATGATAACTACCAGCTAACCGGTGTGGCGGTATCAAAAGATGGTCGTTTGTTTACCTGTTATCCTCATGGCCCGGACCGCATAAATTTTGAAAGAAGTATTCTCCTAGGAATAGGAGCGGGCTGTCCTAAGCTATCCTAGACCGGTATTGCCGGCGCCTGACGCGTCGGGAATGGCATTCAGGCCCCAGGCTTTAGTTGCTGGCCAGCCAGTGGACGATATTCAGCGCCAGCTTTTTGTTGTCGGGGTTCACATTCATCCCGAATTTGGTGTTGTCCCGGTTGCGTTGGGCGCTGAGCATCGCGGCTTCGCCCAGCACCACCACTTTGCCCTGCCCCTCCTGGAGGGCCACCCCCTGAGACCGGCCCTTCGCCGACTGCGGGTGGTCAAAGGTCACCGTCACCCGCGTGTCGTCCCCGTCCTTGACAATGGCAGGTTGAGCCGTCAAATCATAGGCCGCATCGGAAAGGTTCAGAAAGGACAGGCACTGGTTTTCACACTTCAGCGACTGCCCGGTGAAGGTGATGACCTTCTCCACGCCCTGGGTGAGGGGACCATCGGCTAGTAAGTGGTTTTGCCGGGAAAATTCCAGCTGGCTTTCATCCTTCACCGCCGGGTCGTGGTACACGCTGTCCTGCACCAGGCCCTTTTGCATCTGCACGCCAAATTTCCGGGCCAGCCGTTCCACTGCAGCGCCCATGGGGAAATGGTCCGTGATTAAGAGCAGCCCGCCGCCCTGGCGCACCCACGCTTGAATGGCGGTGCACTCGGCCTCGGTAAACGCGGGCGTATCGTTTAAGTCGCCGGTCCCGCGGGCGTTGGCAATAACGTAGACGTCGAACCCGGCTAGCACCGCCTCGGTGATGGGTTGAGCCGTTGCCGTGACGACAGCCCCATCGTTGGTCAGCAGGGTAACGAAGGGCTGGTAGGTGCCCCGCGT
>NZ_JAUOFB010000005.1 GCF_030542105.1 Hymenobacter sp. BT730 | reverse complement strand
TCCTTGAAAATGTCGCGGTCCTCCGTGTCGATGATGCTCTGCACGGGCGTGCCCAGCACGCGCACATTATACTGCTCAAATACCCCGGCCCGGTACAGGGCCACGGCGCAGTTGAGCGCCGTCTGCCCACCAAAGGCCACCAGGATGCCGTCGGGCCGCTCCTTTTTAATGACTTCCTCCACGAAGTAGGGCGTCACGGGCAGAAAGTACACGTCGTCGGCCAGGTGCTCCGAGGTCTGCACGGTGGCAATGTTGGGGTTGATGAGGATCGTGCGGATGCCTTCCTCTTTGAGCGCCTTGAGCGCCTGCGAGCCGGAGTAGTCGAACTCGCCGGCCTCGCCGATTTTCAGCGCGCCGGAACCGAGGAGCAGTACTTTGGTGGGTTTGTTCATTCGTATGTGCTGGCGGGGCTTTACCCCAAGGCTCATCTACTAGAGAAGAGGGCGAAAAATTCTTTTTAAAAATTTGACTGTCATGTAGAGCGTAGCCGAGATATCTCACCCGCGCCGCTAGTTAGTATTGCAACATCAGCACGCGAGGTGTCTCGGCTTCGCTCGACATGACAGACGAGAGAGGCTATTCACTAGCTTTATACTCAGCAACTGCCTTCAAGAAGTCATCAAACAGGTACTCGGTGTCCTCGGGGCCGCCAGCGGCTTCGGGATGGAACTGGGTGGAGAAGAAAGGCTTGGTTTTGTGCTTGATGCCTTCACAGGTGCCGTCGTTCAGGTTTTCGAACAACATAGTCCAGTCAGCGGGCAGCGTATCGGTATCGACGGCGAAACCGTGGTTCTGGCTGGTGATGTAGCAGCGCTGCGTGCCGGTGAGCTTGACGGGCTGGTTGTGGCTGCGGTGGCCGTACTTGAGCTTGAAGGTGTCCCCGCCCGCGGCCAGGCCCATGAGCTGGGAGCCCAGGCAGATGCCGAAGATGGGCTTGTCCTGCTGCAGGGCTTGCTGCAGGTGAGCAATGGTGGCCTGGCACATCTTCGGGTCGCCGGGGCCGTTGCTTAAAAACAGGCCATCGTAGTCGAGCTGGGTAAAGTCGTAGTCCCAGGGCACGCGGATGAGCTCTACGTCGCGCTCGAGAAAGCAGCGAATAATGTTGGTCTTGGTGCCGCAATCCACGAGCACAATTTTATGTTGGCCGTGGCCGTAGCGGGTGACCTCCGTGGGGCTCACCTGGGCTACCAGGTTGTCCTGGTTGGGGTCATGGAGGGGCACATCTTCCCCGGCGACGATTTTGCCCAGCATCGCGCCTTTCTCGCGCAGCTTCTTGGTGAGCATCCGCGTATCCACCCCGCAGATACCGGGGATGTTGTATTCCTTCAGCCAGTCGCCCAGGCTTTTGGCCGCGTTCCAGTGGCTGTGCTCCTCAGAATAGTAGTTCACCACCAGGCCGGCAATGTGCACCTTGTCGGACTCGAAGATCCGGGAAATCGACTCGTAGAGCTCCTCGCCGGGCACGCCGTAGTTGCCCACCATGGGGTAGGTCAGCACCAGGATCTGGCCGGCAAAGGAGGGGTCCGTCAGGTTTTCCGGGTAGCCCGTCATGGCCGTACTGAACACGACCTCCCCAGCAGACGAGGTAAAGGCCCCGAAAGATTGTCCCTCGATTTCAGTGCCGTCTTCCAGCACTAGCTTGACCAATTTTGTATTTTCCAATTCGTTGATTCCGTTGAAAGACGTTTGAAGGCTACTTGCTCCAGCAGATTCTTTATTGATTGTAGGTGACTGCCGCTACGGTGTCATGATGCAGAAACACACGCAGGTCATCAGGAGCACCCAAACCCATATCATACTGCATCACCAAAAGGGAGTCGTCATTTTTATTCCACTGATAAACCGTGTCAGGGACAGATAGAATGATGGCTACCTGCTGTTGCGTCATGCCGGTTTTTACCTAGTGCATCTGCTTATATACCCTGCTGCTTTTCGAGAAATAGCTTACGTACAGCCAGTACCCTAGCATCAAAAGGAAACAGGTGATTAGGAAAACCTTAAGCACGTTCATAATTGATGCAGTTGCCTTCTAAGGCTAGGCCGTCACTGACTTTTCCGTCAGCGCATACAGCGCCAGCAGGAAACGGTCAACCTCGGCTTTCGTAATGTTCAGTGGCGGCAGCAGACGCAGCACCGTCGGGTCGGAGGCATTACCAACGAAGATGTGGTAGTCTGACAGCAGCTTGTCGCGCACGTCCTTGATGGGGAAGGCATACTTGATGCCCACCATCAGGCCCCGGCCGCGGATTTCCTCGGCACCGGCATTGGCTTCCAGCTCTGTGCGGAGATAATTACCCATTTCGGTAGCGTGGGCCAGCAGGTTTTCCTGCTCAATGACTTCTAACACGGCCAGCGCCGCAGCGCAGGCCAGGTGGTTGCCGCCAAACGTGGTACCCAGCAGCCCATAGAAGGCCTTCAGCTCCGGCGCAATCAGGATGCCGCCGATGGGGAAGCCATTTCCCATGCCTTTCGCCACCGAAATAACGTCGGGCCGGATGCCGGCGTGCTGGTGCGCGAAGAACTTGCCGCTACGGCCATAGCCGCTCTGCACCTCATCGGCAATCAGCAGCGCGCCATATTGCTTACACAGCGCAGCTAAGCCTTGCAGGAATTCATCGGAAGGCATGATGATACCACCCACGCCCTGAATAGGCTCGATAATGGCCGCACAAACGTCGCCGCCCTGTAACACTTGCTCTACTGCTGCCAAATCGTATTCCACGAAGGAAATGGCGTGGTCAGCGTTGAAAGGCGCTACGATTTTGGGGTTATCAGTAGCGGCCACTGCGCCAGACGTACGGCCGTGGAAAGCGCCTTTAAAGGCGACTACACGCTTCTTGCCGGTGTGGAAGGACGCCAATTTCAGGGCGTTTTCGTTGGCTTCAGCCCCTGAGTTGCACAGGAACAGCGAGTAGTCCTCGTAGCCCGATACCTTACCTAGCTTCTGGGCAAGCTCCCGCTGAATCGGAATCTGCACGGAGTTGGAGTAGAAGCCAATGTTCTGCAGCTGCTCGGTGAGGCGCTGCACGTAGTGCGGGTGGCTGTGGCCGATGGAAATCACGGCGTGCCCGCCGTAGAAATCCAGGTATTCCTGGCCCTTATCGTCCCATAGTTTCGCCCCCAGCGCCTTTACCGGCGTGATGTTGACGAGCGGATAAACATTGAAAAGCTCCATTAGAAAAGCACCGATTTGAGGTGAAGGCCTGTCGTCTCGGGCAAGCCGAAGAGCAGGTTCATGTTCTGGATTGCCTGGCCCGAAGCGCCTTTCACCAGGTTATCGATAACCGAGGTAATGAGCAGCTGCTTGCCAAATTTCTGCACGTGCAGCAGGCACTTGTTGGTGTTTACCACCTGCTTCAGGTGAATTTCTTTGTCAGAAACCGTGGTAAAGGGTGCATCGGCGTAGAACTTCTTATACAGCTCCCAGGCCTCCTCCTGGGTCAGGTCCGACGGCGTGTACACGCTGGCGAAAATGCCCCGCGAGAAATTGCCGCGGTAGGGGATGAAGTGGATATCCAGTTCCAGCGGAGACTGTAGCTGCGCCAGGCTCTCCCCAATTTCGCCGAGGTGCTGGTGGGTGAAGGGCTTGTAGATGGACACGTTATTGGTGCGCCACGAAAAGTGCACCGTCTCCGACAAGCTCTGGCCCGCACCCGTGGAGCCCGTAATAGCCGACACATGCACGTCATCCGTCAGCTTACCAGCCTGCGCCAAGGGCAGCAAGGCCAGCTGGATAGCCGTGGCGAAGCAGCCCGGGTTGGCGATGCTCTGGGCCTGCTGGATGCGGCTTTTGTTCAGCTCCGGCAGCCCGTACACAAACTCCCGGCCTTCAAACTCTGCATCCGCTTCCAGACGGAAGTCGTTGCTCAGGTCGATGACGTGGGTGGTTTCGGGTAGGGAGTTTTTCTCCAGCCAAGCTTTCGAATTGCCGTGGCCCAGGCATAGAAACACCACGTCCTCATCCCCGGCCAACTCGGAAGCAAATACCAGGTCTGTCTCTCCCACCAAATCATCGTGGACTTGATAGACGGGGTTGCCGGCGTTAGAGGAGCTGACGATGCCGCCCAACTCCACAAACTCATGATGCAGCAGAATACGGATCAGCTCCCCAGCCGTGTAGCCGGCCCCGCCGACGATGCCAACCTTAATTTTCATCGTTGAAGGAGGAGTGAATCCGCAGCTGGTTGCTGAAGATTTTGATGAAGCCTTTGGCGTCGCGGCCGTCCCAGGCGTCGTTTTCCTCGCCGTAGGTGGCCACTTTGGAGCGCATCATGTCATACTTCGACTCGATGCCCTGCAGCTCGAACTGGTAGGGTTTCAGCGTCACGAATACCTTGCCCGACACCCGCTCCTGCGACGAGGTGAGGAAGGCCTCAAAGTCGCGCATCACCGGGTCCAGGTACTGGGCCTCGTGCAGGAGCGTGCCGTACCAGTTGGCCACGTAGTCTTTGTGCAGCAGCTGCCAGCGCGAAGACGTGTGCTTTTCCAGTAAATGGTGCGCTTTCAGCAGAATCAGCGGAGCAGGGGCTTCGAAGCCCACGCGGCCTTTGATACCCAGAATGGTGTCGCCTACGTGCGTGTCGCGGCCAATGGCGTAGGCGCCAGCCAGCTCATTCAGCGCCTGAATCAGCTCTACCGGATTCATAGCCTTGCCATTCAGCGCTACTGGCTCACCTTTCTCGAAGGTTACCTCAATGCTGGTCGGTTCGGTTTCGCTGAGTTGGGTGGGGTAGGCCGACTCGGGCAAAGCCTGATGCGAGGTCAGCGTTTCGACGCCGCCCACGCTGGTGCCCCAGATACCCTTGTTGATAGAGTATTTGGCCTTCTCCCAGCTCATTTCGAAGCCGTGCTTATTCAGAAAGTCAATTTCCGCCTGGCGCGAGAGTTTCAGGTCGCGGATGGGGGTGATGATTTCCGTGTTGGGTGAAATCACCGAGAAAGCCACGTCGAAGCGCACCTGGTCGTTGCCGGCGCCGGTGCTGCCGTGGGCAATGTAGTCGGCCTTGTGCTCCCGGGCGTACTCGGCCAAAGCCAGCGACTGGAACATCCGCTCCGCGCTGACGCTCAACGGGTACGTGTCGTTCTTCAGCACATTGCCGAAAATAAGGTAGCGCAGGCAGTCGTGGTAGAAACGCTGGGTCACGTCAATTACCTCGTGCTTCGTGGAGCCCAGCTCGTAGGCCCGCTTCTCGATGGCGGCCAGCTCTTCCTCGGAAAAGCCGCCGGAGTTGACGATAACCGTGTGCACTTCCAGACCCAGCTCGCGGGTGAGGTACACAACGCAGAAAGACGTATCCAAACCGCCGCTGTAGGCGAGAACTACCTTTTTCATTAGTGCTGTTGAGGTTCTTCGATGAAGTTGATGGTTTCCTGGGGCTGCTGGGCAAATTGGTCGTTGAGGTTATCGTAGACCATGCCGGTGCACAGGCACATTTTGCGGTTATTGTCCTGCAGAATCTGGTAGTTTTTGCAGCTGCCGCAGCCCTTCCAGAAGTCGTCGCTCTGGGTAAGGTCCTGGAATGTAACCGGGCGGTAGCCCAGCTCGCTGTTGATCTTCATCACCGGTCCGCTGGTGGTAATGCCGAAGATTTTGGCCTGCGGATACTTGGTGCGTGAAAGCTCAAACACACGGTGCTTGATGGCGCGGCCCAAGCCTTCCTTGCGCAGCTCAGTGTTTACAATCAGACCCGAGTTGACGACAAATTTGTTGTCCTCGAAGGTCTCGATGTAGCAGAAGCCGGCCAGCTGATCATCCATGAAGGCAATGATGGCGTCGCCGCGTACCATCTTCTTAATCAGGTAGTTGGGGTCGCGCTTGGCGATACCCACGCCCCGTTGCTTGGCCGACTGCTCGTACCATTGACAAAGCGTTTCCACATACTGCGCGTCGGCAGCATTCGCAACTCGTAGAATCATGGGAAAAGTGACGATGGGGCCTATCCGGACAGGAAACGGCAGAAAGTCGGAGGGGAATTAGCAGATGCACGGGGGCAAACCGCCTGTAGACGGAGTTGCCATAACCACCTCTGGAGAGAAGCAGTAACCGGGGATTATGCCAGAAAAAAGAAGGATGGCAGAGCGGAGACGCGCGTTAGCGTCGCGCCAGGCGGGGACATACTTTCACCCGCGTTGGAAGCATACTCTTGGGCCTACACTCGTGTCGGTCAGTTATTCGTTGATTTTCTCTTTGGTTAGCCCCGCTTTACGTAAGCGGGCTTCGTCGGTTGGCAGTTCGCAGTGGAACGCAGACGAGGTATTGCAAGCCAGCTCTTAAGCTGGCATTATTCGCACCAGTAGGGCGGTACGACGCGTAAGTGCAATAGAAGAGAGACGAATCATGACAAGTACCAGAACCGCAGCGCGGTGGATGGGTTTCTGCGGTCTAAAATGCGGTAGACCCTGAAATCGTTGCAAAACTAGACGTTTTTTTTCGGAAACTTTGCTGGATCAGTCCAAAAAAAATGAGTGACCAGTAAAATATCATACTGCTGCTGGTTCCCGTTTTAAATAGAAATTTGGGCGTTTTGATACCATGTGCGCCATTTTTCTTTCCTCTCAATAATGAGTAACATCCTGAAAATATTCAAGATTGGTGGCGGCATCATTGATGATGAACAGCAACTGCGGCTTTTCCTGGCCGAGCTGGCGCAGGTGCCTGAACAAAAGATTCTGGTGCACGGGGGGGGCAAAGGCGCCAGCCAGATGCTTACCGATCTGGGCATCGAGCCGAAGATGGTGCAGGGCCGCCGCATTACCGACGCGGCCACGCTGGATATCGTTACCATGTTCTACGCCGGCAAAACCAACAAACAGGTGGTGGCCCTGCTCCAGAGTTTCGGGGTAGATGCGCTGGGCCTTTCCGGGGCCGATGGCAACGTCATCCGGGCCACCAAGCGCCCGGTCAAGGAAATAGACTACGGTTTTGTGGGTGATTTGCCCCTGGACAGCATCAACACCGAGCTGGTAGATCAGCTCCTGCAAACCGGCCTCACACCCGTATTTTGCGCCATTACCCACGATGGACAAGGCCAATTGCTGAATACCAACGCGGACACCATTGCCAGCACCCTGGCCCGCGCCCTGGCCGATTTGTACGAAGTGGAGCTGCACTTCTGCTTCGAGAAGGACGGCGTGCTGGCTGATATGAACGACGAGCAATCTGTCATTCCGCGCATCACGGCGGAGCAGTATCAGCACCTGAAAGCGGAAGGCGTTATTGCGGCCGGCATGGTACCCAAGCTCGATAACGCCTTTGCTGCGCTGGAGGCGGGCGTGGAGCGTGTAGTTATCGAAAATGCGCTGAAGATTAATGAGCCGGTAAAGACTATTCTATGTCAGCAGTAAGCGCCACGCTGGCCGAAGAGGCCATTCAGTTGCTGATTGCGCTGATTCAGACGCCTTCCTTCTCCCGCGAGGAAGAGAAAACGGCGGATTTAATCTTCGATTTCCTGACGCACCACGGTGCCCAGCCCCAGCGCAAAGGGCACAACGTGTGGGCCCGCAACCGGCATTTCGACCCCGGCAAGCCCACCATCCTGCTCAATTCTCACCACGATACCGTGAAGCCCGGCGCTACCTGGACCTATGACCCGTTCGGCGCGGTAGTGGAAGGCGACCAACTCACCGGCCTCGGCAGCAACGATGCCGGCGCCTCAGCGGTGAGTTTGCTGGCGACATTCCTGCATTTTCACAACCAGGAAAACCTACCCTACAACCTGATTTGCGCCATCACGGCCGAGGAGGAAATTTCCGGGGCCGGTGGTATTCGCAGCGTGCTGCCCGAACTCGGGGAAATTGCCCTAGGCATTGTGGGTGAGCCTACCCAAATGGACCTGGCCATTGCCGAAAAGGGCCTGGTGGTGCTGGACTGCGTAGCGCACGGCCGTACCGGCCATGCCGCCCGCGAGGAAGGGGAAAACGCCCTGTACAAAGCCGTACGGGATATTCAGTGTCTGAAGGATTTTCGCTTCCCGAATGTCTCGGAGCTGCTGGGGCCGGTGAAAATGACGGTCACGCAAATTCAGGCCGGTTCCCAGCACAATGTGGTGCCGGACCGCTGCACGTTTGTGGTAGATGTGCGCACCAATGAGCTGTATTCTAATTCGGAAGTGGTGGAGCTGGTGCGCCAGCACATCAGCTCGGAGGTGACGCCGCGCTCCACGCATTTGAACTCCTCGCGCATTGCGCTGGAGCACCCGCTGGTGCAGCGCGGTCTGGCGCTGGGGCGACGCACGTTCGGCTCCGTCACGCTGTCCGATCAGTCGATGATGCCGTTTACCACCGTCAAAATCGGCCCCGGCGACTCCGCCCGCTCCCATACGCCGGATGAGTACATTCTGCTCAGCGAAATCCGCCAGGGAATCCAGGGCTACGTATACCTGCTGACGGGGCTGGAGCTATGAAGCTAGGCTTGTTCCAGGGCGGAAATGTCAATTTTATGCATCTGCATCAGAGCCCCTATTTTGCGTTGCGCCCTTGCTGGATCGTCGCTGCGCAGTAACTGCCCTAGATTTACCGGCGTAATTTGCCACGACACGCCAAAGGGGTCTTTCAGCCAGCCGCACTGGCCCGGCTGGCCTCCATTAGCTGTTAGCTTTTGCCATAATTCATCTATTTCAGCCTGATCGGCACAGCTCACGGCCAACGAAATGCCATCGGTGAAGGTAAAGTGAGGCCCTCCATTCATCGCCACGTATTTTTGCCCGGCCAACTCAAACTCAACTGTCATTACACTATCCGCGGGCATGGGCCCCCCTTTATAATGTGTGACGTTATTGATTTTTGAGTCTTTAAAAATGCTGGTATACAGCTTCGCGGCCTCTTCTGCTTTGTCCTTGAAAGTCAGGAACGTGGTGATTTTCTGCATAGCTGAGAAATTGGGTTAAAATAAATTGAAGCGAAGAAAGGCGGTGGCCTGAAAGTAAGCAATAACGAATGGCCTTAGCCTAGAACAAAACCACTTAATACATGAAAATCTGGGACAAAGGCATTGCCGTCGATAAGAAAATAGAACAGTTCACTGTGGGCCGCGACCGGGAGCTGGATATGTACCTCGCGCGCTTCGATGTACAGGCATCCAAAGCCCAGGCGAACATGCTGGCTAAAGCCGGATTGCTATCCGAAGCCGAAAACCAGCAGTTGCAACAAGGCCTCACGGAGCTGGCCGCGCAGCTGGAAGCCGGCACGTTCACCATTGAGGAAAGCTTTGAGGACGTGCACTCCAAAATCGAGTATTACCTGACTGAGAAGTTCGGCGACGCAGGCAAGAAAATCCACACGGCCCGCTCCCGCAACGACCAGGTACTAACGGCCATTCAGCTCTTCCTGAAAGACTACACTGAGCGCGCCGCAGCCCGCACACTGGAGCTGGTAGACGTGCTGCTGCGCAAAGCTGAGCAGCATCGCACCGACCTGATGCCCGGCTACACGCACTTTCAGGCCGCCATGCCCAGCTCTTTCGGCCTGTGGTTTTCGGCCTACGCCGAGCACCTGTTGCTGGATCTGGCTCTCTTCGAAGCCGCCCACACCGTAGCCGACCAAAACCCGCTGGGCTCCGGCGCCGGCTTCGGCAGCAGCTTCCCGATTGACCGCCTGCAGACCACCCAGGAGTTGGGTTTTGGCAATTTAGCCGTCAGCAGCGTAGGCGCGCAAATGCTGCGCGGCAAGACTGAAAAAACGGTAGCGTTTGCGGTGGCCGGCATGGCCGCCACTCTCGCCAAAATGGCCTACGACCTGGTGCTCTATAACTCCCAGGACCTAGCCTTTGTGGAGCTGCCCGCTGCCTTCACCACCGGTTCCAGCATTATGCCCCACAAGAAAAACCCCGATGTGTTTGAGCTGATTCGCGCCCGCTGCAATGCCCTGCAGGCGCTGCCCAATACGCTCATACTGGCCACCAGCAATCTGCCCAGCGGCTACCACCGGGACTTCCAGATTCTGAAGGAAATCCTCTTCGAGCCGATGACGCAGTTCTTGGACATACTGGACATCGTGCTGTTCGCGCTGCCCCAACTTAAAATCAAGCCCGACTTGCTGAACCAAGGGAAATACGACGCGGTATTTTCCGTCGAAAACATCAACCAGCTTATCCAAACCGGCACGCCGTTCCGCACCGCGTACAAGCAGGTGGGCCAGGCCGTGGAAGATGGCAGCTACGAGCCGCACCGCGAGTTTCACACCACCCATTTGGGCAGCGTGCATAACCTCGGGCTGGAAGAAATTCAGGCGAAGGTGGCGCGGTTTAAACAGGGGAGCCGGTTAGTGAGCTAGCTGGTAAAGCAGTTGTTCAGCCTACTAGCTAAAAGTGCCCAAGCTCCCTTATTTAGGAGGCTTGGGCACTTCTACCTGGAGCTCAAAGTCACGCCGGGGCGGGGCTTCGTTATCAGTGGCATTGCGGTATAGAAACCGGAGCGTGGTCTGGCCGGGATGCATCGCCTGAAATTGAAACGTTACATCATCGGGGCTGCCTTGTTTAGCTTTCTTTCTCGGCTTCTTTAGTACGGTTTGGGATGAAGAAGCTATTGCCTTTACCACATCATTGGTGAGGGGCATTACTTCCCAGGTATAGCCTGAGCCCACCGTGTTGTCCAGTCGGATAAGCAGCTGGTCATCCTGGTTCACGGTCACGCGACTGTGGTTGCCATATTCAGTGATATTCACATTCTTGGCAACGCCAGGTTTGTCGATGGTGACGTATGCGTGGAAATAGCCACCTAAAGACGAATAACCTGTGCCGGGACGCGCCGATACCAGCGCTAGATCCAAGCCGCCCGGGCCAATAGCCATAAACCGAATTTCGAACGTTGCCGGTGCGCCTGGTACGCCGCTTTCGATACCCGGCAGGATATTGGTGCCCGTTACAGTTAGCTGCCCGGGGTACGCCTGGGTAGGCCGCCAGCCGTAGCGCGGCGAAATAGTAGGCAGTCGCACAATCAATTGGTCGCCAACGGTCAGCTGTACTTGCTTGCCATTGTCATTGGCGTTGAGAGTAACAATTTCTGCCCGGGCAGGTCCAGCTAGCACTCCCAGAAAAAGTAAAAGTGCCAGCAAAGCGAATAAAGTACCATGCTGCCGGCAAATGGAAGGAACACACTTTGATTTCATGATTCGGGTTGGTATAAAAGCTGACTACCCATAACAAGAACCATTGAAAAAGAGGTTCTTGTTATGGGTAGTCAGCTTTCTACGATGGGCCTCCGAAGATGCTGCACCTGATTTGCTTAGGTAGCCAGGGGAGTGAACTTACCGCACCCGCACTACCCCCGCACCGCTGTAGCTGTGATACTCAGCATTGTACATGGCATCGGCACTCACGGGGCCTAGCTTGAAGGTGCCTTTGGATACCGCACGGCAGAGATAGTAGAAGGATTTGGGCTGGGCCGTTGCGGTGGTGAATAGGTTAATCCGGTCGTCGCGCACGTCTAGGTAGTCGGGTTGGGCGGCATCGGTAGCCCAGGCCAGCTCGCGCACGGCGCCGATGCGTGGGTTTTCGATTTCCAGGCCGGCGGGCAGCAGGTCAGTGATGGCCACGTTCTTGATTTCACCGGCCGTGCCGGGGGCCTGCAGCGTGATTTTGACTACCACCAAATCGTTCTGGCGGAATGTGGGCGCACCCACGGGCTGACCGGTGCGGGTGAGAAAGGAGCGGCGCACCTGCAGGTAGGCGTCTTCCTCGTGCACCTGCCCGCTGGGGCTGATGCCTTCGGTTTCCCAGAAGTAATAAAGGCTGCCCTGGCCTTGGGTGCGGAGGACCAACTGCCGGTTGGCTACGTTGGTAACAGTAAGGTCTTTGCCTGAGAAGTTGCCAATGGCTTTGCCGTCGGCCAGCAGGCTGGCGGTTACGGTGCTGCCGGCGTTCTTCTTCGCCAGCTTGCCCAGGGCCAGCAGGGAGAAGGCGCGCTCCTGGGTGTTGAGCCAGCCGGCCCGTTTCACTTGGCGGCTCAGCTCGCGGGCCATGCCGGGGATTTGCGGGTTGCCGGGGTCGGCGGCGAGTAGGGCATTAAGCACTAGGGCCTGGTCGCGGATGGGGGAGGAGAAGGAATTGCCCAGCTCGCGGGAGGCGGCAGTGGGGGCGGCGTTGTAGCGGGTAGGCACGGTGCTTTGGTAGCCGCGCTGGTTGCCGCTGAGGGCAAACGCGGCGGCCAGCAGGTAGCGCGCATCAGAAGTGAGCAGCTGGCGGTTGGCTTTGTAGTAGTTCAGGCCGGTGGCATCGGGGCGGCCGGCCAGGGCCAGCACGTAGAGCGAGTAGGCGGTTTCGCGCTTGGCCTGGGCCAGGGGCTGAATCTGGCCGCTGGTCAGGATGACGTTGTAGGTCTCCATTTCCCGCTTGCGCACGCGGGCCTGCAGGTAGCGCAGCACCCGGTCCAGCACCGGCTCATTCACGGCAAAGCCCGCCTGCTTGGCTTCCAGCAGGAAGTGCGCGGCATAGGCCGTGGACCACCAGTTGTCGTAGTCGCCGCCGGGCCAGTAGCTGAGGCTGCCGTTGTACATCTGCTGGGCTTCTACTTTGCGGATAGCTTCCTGCACGTGGTAGTTAGGGTTGAACATGCTCGCCTTCGAAGTGCCGGTTTTCTGCCCTAGCGTGGCGGCCAAATCCCCGTAATACAGCTGCGGGAAAGCTGCCGATACGATTTGCTCCAGGCAGCCGTAGGGATATTGCAACAGGTAGCGCAAATCCCGGGCAAACTCCGTCATCGGTGAGCGGCTCACTACCAGTTGACTCCGTAGGGAAGAAGGGAGGAAATCAGTTTTTAGATTCAGCTGCTGCGATGCGCCGCCTGACACCACGCCCGCACCGGTGCGTTTTTGCAGCGGCGAGGCAGGGCGTAAGGGTAGTTCGATGGTTTCAGTAAAGGTCTCTTTAGAACCGTTAGTCTTTACTGAAACCGTTATTAAACCTACTCCTATGCCACTCGCTACAATATGAAACTGCACTCGGCCTTCAGAGTTAGGCTTTAGAGTTTCAGTTATGTTGTTGAGAATAGGCGTCCATACTACCACCTCTCCACTGACCTTATCAGTTTTATAAATAGATTTTCGTTTAGGAATTTTTAAAAGTGAGTTGTATTTCAGTGTAATAACGGCATTCATAACCTTCCCAGTTGTATTCGTCAGCGTAACGGGCACGTCAATCGTGTCGCCGGGACTGAGGAAGCGGGGGAGGGCGGTGCTGATAACTACCGGGTCGGCCACGCGCATGGTGTGTTCGGCGGAGCCGAAAGCATCGTCTTTATAAGCCACGGTCATGATGCGCAGGGCGCCGCTGAACTGGGGCACGCGCACTTTGTAGCGCACCTTGCCGCTGGCATCGGCGGTGAGGACGCCGCTCCATTTGGCCACCAGCTTTACGCGGCGGTTGGGCACGGGCGTGGTGCGGCGGGCCAGGTCACCTACGTCGCCGCCGGTGCTGCTGGTGCCTAGCTCGGGCAGCAGGAAGGGATACACGTCGTAGGCCTGCACTTCCAGGGCGCGCTTCTGGTAGAAGTAGCCGTGTGGGTCGGGCGTGCGGTAGTCCTTCATCTGCAGAATGCCCTCATCTACCACCGCCAGCGTCACTTTGGCTTTGGGCGCGGTGCTGACTTCAATGGTTTGCCAGGTTTGCGAGCGGCTTTGCGCGGGCGCTTTTATGGCGACTTTCAGCCTGGCCTCGGGCTTTTCCACCATCAGCGGCACAAAGCCCCGGGCCACGGTAAGCGGCAGTCGGTTGTCCTTGATTTCGCGGATGGCGGTGGCCGTTACGTACACATTGGGCACGTGGCCGGCGCGAATAGGAATGCTCACGCGGGCCGATTTCTCGTCGGTGTTCACGTAGAAATGGTCCAGCACCCTGTCCCGCTCCACGGTTACCAGCACGCGGCTGGGGAAGGGCGTTTTCAGCAGCAGCCGGGCCGTTTCGCCGGGCTGGTATTTGGCTTTATCAGCTTCAATAGTCACCTCACCCTCGTTGTTTACTTCGAAGGAATTGCTCTGCGTATCACCGAAGCCGTAGGCGTACACGCGCCGGGCTACGTAGGTGCTGGCGCCGGGCCGGGAAACCCGTATTTCGTACTCGCCGGAGTAGTTGGGCGCGAAATTCAGCCCGGCATCGGCGCCACCGCTGGGTATCATAACAGTGCGGTTCAAGACCACCTGCTCGCGCTTCTGTGAGTTATAGATGTAGCGGCCGCCCTGGCGCTCAATTACGGTTTCCCAGAGCAGGCGCACCACCTGCACCCGGGCCTGAGCCGTGGTAGGCGCGCCGGCCGGCGTGAGGGCCACCAGCCGCACCGGCAGCTGGGTGCGCGTGGCTACCAGCTCGTCCAGGTTCTTCACCCCGAACATGACCGGCTGGGTTTGCACTTCAAACGTAGCGAGGCGGTTTACGGGCCGGCCGGTTTCATCGAACACGGTGGCAAAAGCCGCGCCTTCCAGCGTGCCGAGGTCGGTGTAATCGGGGACTTCGTAGGTGGCAGTGCCGCGGCCGTTGGCATCGGTGGAGCCTTCGCGCATTGTCTTCTCGAAGCGGGCCGAAATGGGGGTGGATTCCTGCTCGCCGTAGTTGCCCCGCTGCTTTTCGCCGCTGTTGATGGCGAAGGTGTAGCCGGGGTAGTTTTTGGGGGTGAAGGGCTTTTCCTTCAGCGAGAATTCTACTTCAAACTTACGGTCGGCGGCGGGTGGGCCGAAGAGGTTCTGGGCAGTAATCAGCGCCGAAACGGTCTGGCCGGGCTTGGCTACGGCGCGGTCGGCTTTCACCGTCACCTTCATGCGGTCGGGAATAAACTCCTCCACGCTGATTTTGCGTGAGGTGAGCAGCACGTCGTTGCCGGTCAGGACTTCCAGCGTGTAGATGCCCGTCATCACACTGGGTGGTAGGATAAAGCTGGCCTCGAAGGTGCCTTCCGGGGTGAGCTGCTTGCGCAGGCTGGCGTACTCCTTGCCGGTGGGCAGCAGCAGCCGAATCTTGACGGGGAGCTTAGCGGGCGGGTTTTTCCAGCCTTCGGTGCGGATGATGGTGTTGGTGCGGATAGTGTCGCCGGGGCGATACAGGTCCCGGTCGCCGTAGAGGAAGGCCTGGTAGCGGGCGGCGTTGCTCTGCAGGCCGCCCACCTCAAAGCGGGAGGTTTCTACGCGGCTGCGCGTGAGGTCCAGAAAGGTGAAATCAGCGTCCTTTTGGGCCACCAGCATGCCCAGCTTAAACCGGCTGTTGGCGGCCGTGCTGTCGAATTTGGCCACGCCTTCGCGGTTGGTAATACCGGTGCCGATGACCTGGTTGTTGGTACTCACGTAGCGCACTTGCACGCCGGCCAGCGGCCGGGCATTGCGGATGGAGTTGGCGAAAACCAGCGTGCTGCCAGCCTTGCCCTGCTTGACAATCAGCCCGATATCCGATACGGCCACCAGCTTGCTGACCTGCAGCCACTGCCGCTCGGTGTCCTGTACCTTCACAATGTATAGGCCCTTCATGCCGCCCGAAAACTCCAGGTCTTTCAAGCTCAGATTCAAGAGCCTCAGCCCTTGCTCTTTGGGCAGGCCGCCTACGGTATAGGTGCGCTCGGTGAGGACGTTGCCCAAGGTTTCGACGTCATAATACTGAAAGGAGCGGTCCACGTATTCGCCTTCCTCGCCTTGGCCGGAGTCCGTTTCGTCATATTCCGGGTAGCCGTATTGCGGGCCGCCGCGCAACAGCTGCTGGATGTTGTTGGCGTAGACTTTGGCAATGGTCACCTTCACTTTGGCTACCTCGTTGATGCGCACGCCCAGGTTGCGCGTGCCGAGGGCATCGAGGTACATGGCTTTATCGGCGGAGGCAAACTGAATGCTGGGCCGCTCATCAGAGAAGCTCACGGTTTGGGTGGTGGTTTCGGCCAGCTGCCCGCCCAGTGCCCCACGCAGGCCCTGGCGCAGCGTAACCTGGTAGCTTTTGCCCACTTCAAACCCACCTTTCAGCGCCACGCCGCTTTCCAGCTCCTCTATTTGAAAAGGTACCTGCGGCGTTACCGTGAGGCTGCTCTGCAACTCTTGCTGGCTGACGGGCTGGTTGGTGAGAATGGAAATGGTGGCCTCGGCGGTTTCCATATTGCCGGTGATGGAGCGCACTTCCAGGGCTTGCGGGTCGGGTACAGTTACTTCGGCGGAATAGTCGCGGGCGGTGGGTTGGTCGCTGCCCACGGCGTGCAGACCGGGCGCCAGGGCTACCGTCAGCGGGCTGCCGGTGCGTACCTGCTGGGTGAGGTGCACGCTGACGTTCTGGCCCGGCTCGGCGTTGGGTACTTCGAAGGCTACGGGTTGGCCGTCCTGTGTGAGGCGCAGCAAAGGCTTTACATCCGTGGGGCGCACAGAGTAATTGAACGGCAGCTCTACGCGCATTTCGGCTGTGCCGGCAGCCCGCGCGGAGCGGCCCCAGAAGGCCTGTGGGGTATTTAGCTGCAGATAGGGCGTATGGAATTTCGTGCGGTTCTCGGGCAGCGACACGCGGCGCTTATCGGAAGGCAGATTTTCGGCTTGCAACTCGGCCGTGAAGGTGGTGCTGGGCCGGAAGGGCGTGAGGGGGGAGAAAATCAGCTCCCGCTCACTGCTCCACTTGAATTTGCCGCGCACGGCGGGCTCAAACTTTACGTACTGAATGGTATCCCAGCGGTCCTGCTGGTCCTTGCTCACTACGTCCTCATCAAACTGAAATACTAGGTTCTGGTACGGGTCTATTTCCTCGCCGTTGGCATCGGGGCCGGTGGTAGAGCCGTTTTTGGAGCAGGCACACAACAGGGCCAGCAACACCAGCAGAGGCAGGCGAAAAAGAGTCCGACGCAACATGGAATAGGGGATAGGGAGGATAGCGCCGGAAAGGTAGAAAAAATGAGGAATGGATAGGGATTTAGAGGGATATTATGCTAAGATCTGACCGGCTGGTGCTCTAATGAGGTGGTGACGGGTTTCTACCTTTGCTTATTCATCAACCACTCATTTATGTCCAGTATTATCCTCACGGTTCCTGGCCTGGGTAGCTCAGGCCCGCTGCACTGGCAAAGTCAGTGGGAACAGCACTACGGTTACCAGCGCGTAGAGCAGCATAACTGGAACCACCCGGTTTGTGCCGATTGGGTAGCACAGCTGGAAGCAGCCGTTGCCAGTGCCGGGCCCAACGTAGTATTAGCTGCGCACAGCCTGGCTTGCGCTACCATAGCGCATTGGGCCCGTACCACGCAGCTAACCATTGCGGGCGCTATGCTAGTAGGCCCCGCCGACGTAGACCGCCCGGATTTTCCGCCGGAAGCCGTAGGCTTTGCGCCTATGCCGCTGCATAAGCTGCCGTTTCCCAGCATCGTAGTAGCCAGCACCAACGACGAATATGTGACCCTAGCCCGCGCTCAGGAATTTGCCCAGGCCTGGGGCAGTCGTTTCATGAATGTGGGAGCCAAGGGGCATCTCAATTCCGATTCGGGGTTGGGCCTGTGGCCCGAAGGGCAGGCGTTGCTGCAGAAACTGATGAAATAAAGTATCCGGCGGCAGCTTATTGCAGTACAGTAACCATGCTTTCCCACGCCCACGAAATATTTCTGGAAGTAGCCCGGCAGTTGAGCTTTACTAAAGCCGGCCAAACCCTGTTTCTAAGCCAGTCGGCGGTGAGCAAGCAGGTAAAAGCGCTGGAAGAATACTACAAAACCGGGCTGTTTGAACGGCTCGGCAACAGCGTAGTGCTGACGCCGGCCGGTGAGCTGCTGTACCAAAAGCTACTCCTGGCCAAGCAGCTGCAACACGAGCTGCACCAGGAATTTACCACGCTCAGCAAAGACTTCTCGCCCCAGGTGCGCATGGTTATCGGGGCCAGCACCACTATTTCGCTGTACATCATTCCGCCGGTGCTATCGGCCTACCTGGGTAAGTTTCCGAACACGCAGCTCACCCTGAAAAACCGCAACAGCGAGAACATCCTGAAGGCCTTGCTGGAGCACGAAATTGACCTGGGCATCATCGAAGGCATTCATAAAGTCAGCAACGTGACGTACACGCCCTTGCTGACGGATGAGGTAGTAGCGGTGTGCTCCGCGCGCAATCCGCTGCACCGGGAAGAACTGGTTGCGCAGGACCTGCGGCAAATTCCCGTGGCGTTGCGGGAGCCGGGCTCCGGCACGCTGGCCGTATTGGAAGAGGCGCTGGCGGCCCGGCACATCAAGCTCACCGATTTGCGGGTGAAGGTGCGGCTGGGCGGCACCGAGGCCCTGAAGAACTTTGTGCGCGTGGATACCTGTCTGGCCTTTCTGCCCCGGCAGGCCGTGATGAAGGAACTAGCCTCGGGCGAACTGATGGAAGTGCCCGTGCACGACCTGAACTTGGTGCGACACTTTGACTTTGTGCAGCGCAAAGGCACGGAAAACAATGTGCCCTACAAAAACTTCGTGCAGTTTGCTCGTCGTCATTATTCTAAATCGGAATAGGCTATTCCAAATAGCCATTTGTTTCCGGAATAGGCTTCGGAGAGATTTGCGTTCATGCTATTGCTATGAACACTCTCCTTGATATCACCACTCGGCTCCAGGGCCTGCATTGTGCGGCCTGCCATACTCCATATTCAGCCTTCAGTATGCAGCACGTTTCGGCCTGTTGCGGTCAGCCATTATTGGTAGATTATGACTTGCGGGAGCCCCTTTCCCGCGCTGAGGGCATTAACCTGGCGGAGAACTCCATGTGGCGGTACCGCCCTCTGCTGCCGTTGCTGGACGATGCCTGCCGGGTGAGCTTAGGCGAAGGCTGGACGCCCCTGTTGCCGCTGCCGCGCCTGGGTGCGCACCATAGTCTGCGTACCCTATTACTGAAAGACGAGGGCCAAAACCCCACCGGCTCTTTCAAAGCCCGCGGCCTGAGTATGGCTATTTCCAAGGCCAAAGAGCTAGGCGCCACCGGCTGCATTATTCCTACGGCCGGCAATGCCGGGGTGGCTATGGCGGCTTACTGCGCCCGGGCGGGCATGCGGGCCGTGGTGGTAATGCCCCGGCACACACCCAAGGCCTTTAAGGAGGAGTGCTACTGGTATGGGGCCGAAGTGCACTTGGTAGACGGCCTCATCAACGACTGCGCGGCCTTAGTCCGAAAGCTGAATGCGGATAATGCCCTGCTGGACGTGTCTACCCTGAAAGAACCTTACCGCCTGGAGGGCAAGAAAACCATGGGCTACGAGCTGGCCGAACAGCTCAACTGGCAGCTGCCCGATGTGCTACTGTACCCAGCCGGCGGGGGTACCGGCCTCATCGGTATCTGGAAGGCATTTCAGGAAATGCAGGCGCTGGGCTGGCTACCCATGGATGCGAAGCTGCCGCGCATGGTAGCCGTGCAGGCGGCCAGCTGCTGCCCGCTTATTGAAACGCTGGCGGGGCGGCAGGCCGATTGCCAGGCGTATGTGGGCCACGCCACCATTGCCAACGGGCTGGCCGTGCCGCGGCCCTTGGGCGAGCCACTGATGCTGCGCGTGCTACGGGAGTCTAAGGGTACAGCGGTGAGCATTACGGATGAGCAAATGCTGGAAGGGATGCGCGAGCTGGCCCGGCAGGAAGGCTTGTTTGTGGCGCCGGAAGGCGCCGCCGTGTGGATGGCGGCCCGCCAATTGCTGCAAAATGGCCAGATACAGCCTCAGGAGCAGATAATGCTATTGAACACGGGCTCGGCCCAAAAATACCTGGACAACGTAGAAGGGCGCTTTCTGGCGTAGGCAGCGCAGCCTGCCTGAGGCGAGAAACAGGAGCAGGAGTACCGGATTCGGGAAGCGGCGGCAAAGAGGATACCGGCAGGGCTTCGGTAACAGGCATAATCTGGTTACTTTGCTTCATGCACGCTACTTCTTCTTATTCCACCGGTTTCCTGTTAGCCCTGGGGCTGCTAGGTTCGTGTCAGATGGCCAAAACTCCTACTACCCCGCCGGCTTCAGCTACTGCTGCCCCGCAAGCTGCCCCGCTGCTTTGGCAGTCGGCGGCCTATACTGTGTACCGCGACTCTTTGGTGCAAGGCAAACACGTGGCGCGGGCTCTTTCCCGCACCGAGCTGACGTCGAACTACCAAAGCCCGGCCAACGAGTTTCAGAGCCCGCAGGTCAACTTCAAGTTTAGCCTCAACGGCAAGGACAACGAAATGCAGCCTGGCCAGGACCACGTGTTTGTGGCGGTACCACGACCCAACAACGCGGGCCTGGAAACCCCGGTTATCGTGTTTGGGCAGCAGTATGTAGACAAAACTCCGGTGCCAGCCAATACCTATCTGGCGCCCAACACTCCGCTGAAAATTCAGCTGGATCTGCGGCCGATGTTGGCGGCTTTTGAGAAGCAGGGCTTCTACCAGCTCTACAACGGCCAAAAGCTCTACAAGCAGGATTTCAAGAAGGTGTTTGTGGCCGGTAACACGGCCCCGCTGAGCTGGGACTTTGATAACCTCATCAACAAGCCCCAACTGGAGCTGAAAGACCCCAACGGCAACGGCATTTACGAAACCACCGTGGTGCTCAACGCCCATTCCGACGCCAAAACCACCGCCGGCCAGTGGAAACAAACGCTGGACACCGCCGGCTTCCCGCAGTATTCCTCCGACTACCCCTTGCTGGATGCCCTCTACAACCTGGCCCTGGAAGAAGCCAAGCGCGCCGTGGAGCCCGACAGCACCTTCCGGACTGGCCAGGAGTGGGCCGGCGTCTGGACGCGCGACATCAGCTACAGCATCATTCTGGCCCAGGCGGCCCTGCAGCCTGAGGTAGCCAAAACCAGCCTGCTGCGCAAAGTCACGCCCGAGGGCCGCATTATTCAGGATACCGGGACGGGCGGCGCTTATCCTTGCTCCACGGACCGCATGATCTGGGCCACGGCCGCCTGGGAAATCTACAAAACCACCGGCGACGAAGACTGGCTGCGCCAGGCGTACCCCATCATCAAAAAGTCTATTGAAGATGATGTTCTGAACGCCTACGATGCTACCACCGGCTTGGTGCGCGGCGAGTCGTCGTTCCTGGACTGGCGCGAGCAGACCTACCCCAAGTGGATGCAGCCAGTCGACATCTATCAGTCAGAGAACCTGGGCACGAATGCTGTGCACTTTCAGGCCAACCAGGTACTGGCTATGATGGCTGATAAGCTGGGCGAAGCTTCCACGGCCACTAAACACCGGGCGCTGGCCGAGCGCATCAAGGGAGGCATTAATCAGCATTTGTGGCTGGCGGACAAAGGGTATTACGCCCAATACCGCTACGGCCGCAACTTTCTCACCGTGTCGCCGAAGGCAGAAGCGCTGGGGGAGGCCCTGACGGTGCTTTTCGGGGCAACGGAGGGCGACCGGGCCCAGAGCGTACTGTCCCGCACGCCCGTGATGGACTACGGGATTCCGTGCATTTACCCCCAGATTTCGGGTATTCCGCCCTACCACAACAATGCCGTGTGGCCCTTTGTGCAGAGCTATTGGGGGCTGGCGGCCGCTAAGACCGGCAATGAAACGGCCTTTATGGAGAGTCTGATGGCCGTAAGCCGCCCTGCCGCCCTATTCCTCACCAACAAGGAAAACTTCGTGGCCAGCAACGGCGACTTTGCCGGTACCCAGATCAACTCCAGCAATATGCTCTGGAGCCTTTCCGGCTCCCTGGCTTTGGTGTATAAAGGTTTGTTTGGAATGGACTTTCAGGCCGACCGTCTCGTGTTTCAGCCCTTCGTGCCGCAAGCCTTGCAGGGCACGCGCAAACTCACCGGCTTTAAATACCGGCAAGCCGTGCTGAACATTGAAATGACGGGCTTTGGCCAAGGTATTCGCACCATTACCCTGGATGGGCAGCCCTTAGCCGATGCTGCCGTGCTGGCGACGCTTACGGGCACCCATAACATCAAGATAGAACTGCCGGGCTTCGCGTTTGCCGCTACCACTCAAAACAAAGTGGCGCACCACGTGGCCCCGATGACGCCAGCCGTGCGCTACGCCAGCGGTAAGCTTACCTGGGCACCGGTGGAAGGAGCCACGGCCTACCAGGTACTGCGCAACGGCCAGTTTGCCGGGCGTACCACTGAGGCTACGTTTCCGGTACCCGCGCCCACAGCTTACACGGAGTACCAGGTGCTAGCCGTGGATGCGCAGGGTTTTGAGGGTTTTGCCAGTGAGCCGCTGGCAGTAGAGTCAGACAAATTTCGGAGCGTGGTGGAAGCGGAAGCGGCTGCCAATAAATCCACCAAGCCCTACAAGGGGGCCACTGGTAAAGGGTTTGTTGAAATCAATAAATCCCTGAACCGGGAAATCTCCCTGCGCGTGACCGTGCCGGCAGATGGTCTGTACGCCGCGGATTTCCGCTACGCCAACGGTAACGGCCCCATCAATACCAGTAACAAATGCGCCATCCGAACGCTCCGGCTGGGAAAACAGCAACTGGGTACAGTCGTATTGCCCCAGCGCGGAGTGGAAGAGTGGTCTGACTGGGGCTATTCGAACCCTATACTAGTGCCGCTCAAGAAAGGAACCACGACGCTGCAGCTAAGCTTCCTGCCTGCCAATGAGAATATGAACGGTGAAGTCAATCAAGCCATGATTGACCACCTGCGGCTTACCCGGATTCAATAGTTCAGCTCAGCCAGCTTCTGTATATTTCTGCAGGCGCGGCCTTCTCAAATCCCCGCTATAACTAGTCATATCTGGTTGTAGTGGGGATTTTCAGTTAAAAGGTGGTTAGATGAAAATTGACTATGAAATTTGATGGGGTATGTTGCGAATTTGTATGTGTGATTTAAGTATGTCCTTTAAAACTTAGGGTGTATTTGGAAAATATACATAGTTGAAACGTATATTGCCTTTAAAAATGGTAGGGTGGTAGTTGATTGACTGAAATATTCTCAAAATGAGCACTTCTTCTTTATTTCGTCCGAGTGTAAGCTTGTTTACCCTGCTTACACTGGTGGTCTTATGCTTGCTGGCTGCCTTTATTGACTTGCCGCATCCTAGTGCTCCGGCAGGCTCACTCAATGCCGCCGATGTAGCCTGGATGCTCACCGCTACGGCCTTTGTGCTCATTATGACCCCAGGCCTGTCGTTCTTTTACGGGGGCATGGTGCGGCCTAAAAATGTCATCAGCACCATGCTACAGAGCTTTGTGGCCTTGGGCGTTATTTCCCTGGTGTTCTACTTCGTAGGCTTTTCGCTAGCCTACGGCGACTCCTGGCACGGCCTGATCGGCAACCCGTTTACCTTCATTATGCTGCGCAATGTGGGTACGGCCCCAAACGCCGCCTTTGCCGCGGGCATACCCTTCATTCTCTACTTCGCCTTTCAGCTGAAGTTTGCCATCATCACGCCGGCCCTCATTACCGGCTCTTTTGCCGAGCGGGTCCGCTTTAAGGGCTATCTGGCCTTTATGGTGTTATTCACCCTATTCATCTACTGCCCGCTGGCCCACTGGACGTGGCACCCAGAGGGCTTCCTGCGTCAGTGGGGGGTGCTTGATTTTGCTGGTGGTACGGTAGTGCACATCTCAGCAGGTATTGCCGCCTTGGCTGGCGCTATGGTGCTGGGCCGCCGCAATGCCCACGTGCGGAAAAGCTCTTTCTCTACTCCCAACGTACCGTTTGTGCTGCTGGGTACCGGCTTGCTGTGGTTTGGTTGGTTTGGCTTTAATGCTGGCTCTGCTTTGGGTGCCAATGAACTGGCCGCTACTTCTTTTGTCAATACAAACCTGGCCTCTGCTGCGGCCTTAGTAGCCTGGCTGCTGGTAGAAGTGGCCCGTGGCGCTAAGCCCACGGCCGTAGGCGCCTGCACCGGGGCAGTGGTAGGCCTGGTTGCTATTACCCCCGCCGCCGGCTACGTGACTTATGGCCAAAGTCTGCTGATTGGCGTGGTAGGCGCACTAGTAAGCCACACAGCCGTGCATTGGCAGAACAGCCGCACCACTATTGATGATACGCTGGATGTATTCCCTTGCCACGGTTTGGGCGGCATTGTGGGCATGCTGCTCACGGGCGTATTCGCCGATAAAGTAGGCTTAGTGTACGGCTCCTTCACTACGTTCGGCTACCACGTGCTGGGGCTGCTGATTGTGGTAGCCTACTCCTTTGTTGGTGCCTGGATATTGCTAAAAATCACTGACCGGTTTTTTGCCCTGCGGGTGAAATCAGCGGAAGAAGAACTTGGCCTTGACCTAAGCCAGCACGAAGAGTCTACCTACCACGTGGATGAGGAGTTTGAACAAACTTTCCGCCCCGAGCTGCAGCCAACCAGCGTGTAGTAGGCGCTTGCCTACATATCCATCTTACTCAGGAAAAAGGAGAGGAGAAAGCCCAGCACGGTAATCATGCCAGTAAAGTTGTGGGCTACCTCAAAGGCCTCCGGTATCATGGTATCGGCAATCATGGCCAGCACGGCGCCGGCTGCTACGGCGGTGGTGATGGCTACCACCTCAGGCGAGAAATGGCTGAATACTGTGTACCCCACTAAGGAAGCTATGCCGGAGACAAGGGCAATGCCGCCCCACAACAGCAGAACATAGCGTGCTGAATGGCCGGCCTTTTTCATGCCCGCCGCGCTGGAAAGTCCTTCGGGCAGGTTGGAGAGAAATATCGCCACTACTGCTACGGTACTTACTGCCCCGCCGGCCAGTAAGCTCAGCCCAATAACAATGCTTTCCGGAATACCATCCAGCAAGGCGCCAATGGCCAGGGCCGAGCTGTTATCGTCGCCGGGGTCGTTGCCTTTGGTGGCTCCCTCCTGCACCTGCTGGCGCTCCGTGGCCTGGTGGTGCCCGGAGCGCTTGCGGTGTTTGGCTCCGTAGCGGGCCAGTATCCAGTTCGCCAGCGTGAAAGCGCCGGCACCGCCTAAAAATCCGATGGCTGCCGAATCAAATCCACCCTTGGTGTAGGCATCTTCCATGAGCTCTAATGAAAGCGTGGAAATAAGTACGCCACTGCCAAAGGCCATAATAGCCCCCACCACGCGCTGGGAAACATGCGTGAAATAGCCCACCGCAGCGCCCAACAACAAGGCTGAGCCGGAAACCAGCCCCCAGAAGCCGGCCATAATCCACATGGGTAAATGCATAAAAACGGGGGTTAGGAAAGAGTAGTGTGCTGCCTGAGTACGGCTAGCGCCTGCTCATCGGTTATGCCGGCTACCTCAATTTTTTTGAAAGGGGCGGTATGCCCCGTCAGCAGTTCCAGGCTGGATTTTGGCTGGCCCAGCAGCTTAGCCAGGTATTCCAGCAAACAGGCATTGGCCTTGCCGTCTTGCGCTGGGGCTTTCAGGCGAATGGTAATAGCGTCATCGGGGGCCAGAACCAGCGCATTCTGGCGGGCATTGGGTTTAGCTTTGATGTACAGAATGGCCACTGCTTAGGCCGGGTCATTATAGGCATCGTACACGTTCCAGGCCCAGATAACAAAGGGAACAACCAGAGTCCAGGCCAGGAAAAAGCTCAGTACGCCACCTACTGCCCAGATCAGAAAGGCCTTCAGAATCTGCCCCTTGATGAGCTGCCCCAACCCAGGAACGAACAGGGAAAGCAGTGCCGGCAAGCCATAGGTTTTTTGCATGGTGTTAGAAGGAGAAAGGTGATGGAGAAATAATAAGGAAAGAACCGGATTCCGGGTTCCGCAGGCAATATCAAGAATTGTTAGCGTTCCATTCCCGCTGCTTTCTCCTAGCCTTATATACTTGCTGCATTCACTCTTTTCTGGCCAAACGGGCACTGGTCCAGCACCACGCACCGGCCGCAGGCCGGCGTTTGAAAGTAGCAGCACTTTTGCCCGTGGTACATAAAGGCTTCGTGGTGGTCGTACACCTGCTGGGCGTCCCAGTCCGGAGGCAAGAGAGCTGCCAGCTGAGCATGCGCCGCATCGGGGCCGGTTTTGGCCGATATCAGCCCTAACCGCTGTGCTACCCGATGATGGTGACTATCAACCGGCATAGCCGGAATGCGCAGTGTGCTGAATAACAGAGTAGCCGCGCTGGTTTTGGGCCCCACGCCGTTCAGGCTTTCCAGCCAGGCCCGTGCTTCAGCTACCGGCATATCGGCCAGAAAGGATAAGTCGCAGGGGCCACCGCACCGCTCACTGATTTCGCGTAGCATGGCCTGAATGCGGGGTGCTTTCTGCTCGGGCCAGGTGCAGGTGCTAATAGCGGCTTCTACCTCGGCCACCGGCGCATCACGCACCTCTTTCCAAGTAGGAAATCGGGCCCGCAATTGCTGGTAAGCCTTGTGGGAGTCCTGGTTGCGGGTGCGGTGTGAAAGCACGGCGCTGACCAGCTCACTTAAGGCATCTTTATGACTAAAAAACCGGAATGGTGCCCCATATTCCTGGCATAGCCGCTCGTGCACCAGCAAGGCTTTGGCCTGCAGGGCAGCAAATTCAGCAGAAGCAAGAAGGGAAGGCACAGGCGCTTGTACGTGCCTGACTGGTGCCGGGATGTTACCGGGTAGCCTGCGCGTTATACAGATTAATGGCCTGTTTGATATTCTGCTGCTGTTTGCCCTGAAATACCAGTGGCACTATCAGCAGCACGGGTGCGGCGTAAATCAGGGGGGAAATGCTGCGGCTGCCACCGTTGAAGGATGACACCAGGCCAGCTACTGTTAAGGCACCCGCGCCCAGATAGCTGAGCGTGGTAACGGTGCGGTAGCGGCGGGCTTCATTCAGCATGCTTTGGGCGCCGGCATTATCCCGGGTAGCTACGCTGAGGTTGCGCAGGTTCAGGTCCTGCACAGGACCATTGTCTTTGCTGAAGTATTCAGTTTTGGTGGTGCGGTAGCCGCCCCCGCCAAAACCGTAGGGGTAGCCGTAGCCACCCCGGCCATAGCCATAAGGGCTGTATCCGTTGTTGACGTACTGGGTGCGCGTCATGGAATACAGGCTGATACGGCCTGCCCGGTCGCGGCGCAGGGTGGTTTCACGGGCAGAGCCCGGCAGGTTGGTACGCACGTAAAAGCCCGACTCATCTTCGTAATAGCGAATCTGACTCAGCTCCAGGCGCTGCTGCCCGTCCAGCAGTAAATAGCTCTTACCAAGGAAAGGTTCTTTTACTTCTACATCCAAAGCGCGTAGTTCCTGGCCACTTTTCAGGCCCACCCGAAAACGGGTGGTTTCTACTGGCGGTAGAGTAGTCAGGCCGCCGCTTTGTGGGGTCTGTGCCCCGGCAGGCGTGGCGGTTTGCGTGGGCTGCTTATTCTGCTCTCGCTGGCGGGCAGAGTCGGGGAGGGAGGGAAGCGTGTTTAGCTGACGAGGGGCATTCTGTGCCAGAACGGCAACCGGCGTACTGGCAAGCACCAGCAGACCCAGAATAATTGAACGAAGTGACATAGAGCAGAAGTGCAAAAACGGTGAGAGGGAATCCGGACGGGCAAGATAAAAGCCACCAGATAGCTAAAACTAAAGGGAAGAGAATAAAATTCGGCGGAAGGTTGCGTGCTTTTTGCGCTACACGGCCCGGAATATTCTCAGGCTATTAAACGCAAAGAGCGGCAGAAACCGTATGGCTTCTGCCGCTCTACATACGGTAGGCGGCTGATAGGGTAGGCGGCCTATTTCAGCAGCGTTTCCAGTAGGCTCATGCTATCCACCATATCAGTGGAAGTCTCAAAATCCAGAGGCTTGAGAATGTAGCCGCGCACCCCCAGCTTTTGCGCCGTGAGCCGGTCCACATCCATGGCCGAGGTTGTGATGATAAAAACTGGAATCTGGCTTAGCTGCGGATGATTCTGCACTTCGGCCAGAAACTCATAGCCGTTCATTTTGGGCATGTTCAAGTCCAGCAGAATTACGTCTGGCAGGGGCTCGATAGCTTCTACGCCATTCCGGCCCAGAAGAAGATCCAAGGCTTCCAGACCATTAAAGGCCGTATAGAGCTTGTGTGGCACGCTAAACTTTTCAAATGATTTCTGCACGGTCATCGTGTCAAAAAAATCATCTTCCACCAACAGAACAGAGCGCATATAAACAGGGGGAATGTTACGAGGTAATAGAAACGGCGGGTTCGGGAGCAGCCGTTGATGTGGTGGCTTTCGGCCACGTAAAGATAAAGGCTGCACCGCGCCCATGGGCAGCTTCCTCTACCCGAATATTGCCTTTTTGCTCGTCAATAATCTTTTTTACGATGCTAAGACCAATGCCGGTGCTTTCGGCTGTGTTTCGGTCGCGCAGCGTCTGAAACATCAGGAATATCTTTTCCCGGTACTCCGGCGCAATGCCGGGCCCGTCATCGGCCACCGTAAACTCGTACATTTTCTTGAGCTCCCGGCTGCTGACGTGAATCGTGCCGGCTCCTTGGTCGTGATATTTCACGGCGTTGCTGAACAGATTGGTAAAAACCTGCTGTAGGCTCAGCCGGTCAGTGGTCAGCGTAGGTAATTCTTTAAGCTGCAGCTGGAAGGTGGGCGGCACCACCATATCGGCTACCTCGCGCACCAGTTCGGCCACATTTACCGCTTCTATGCGGGGGGTAGTGCGGCCGGCCCGGGCGTACGCCAGCAGACCATTAATGAGGTCTTCCAGCCGGCTCAGGCGGCCTTTCATCATATCCAGGTACTGCCGCATCTGCGGGGAGAGTTCCTGGGCTAATTCCTCCTCAATCCATTTCACCACCGTCATAATGCCCCGTAGCGGTGCTTTCAGGTCGTGGGAGGCCACGTAGGCAAACTGGTCCAGCTCCCGGTTCCGATTCTGCAGCGAGCTGAACGCTTCGGAAAGCTGCTTGGTCATGCGGTTGAGGGAGTGGGTCAGGCGGCCCAGACTGTCGCGCTCCTCATCCTTAATTTTAATGCTGTAGTCGCCCTGCACAATTTGCTCTACCAGGTTATCAATAATGCTAATGCGTTGTTTGGTGGCCTGGTTGATTTGCTCCAGTTCTTTTTGCAGCAGATCATTGGCCTGCAGCTCCTGCAGAATACGGCGCATCAGCCAAAGTACCAGCGCTATAGCCAGTAATGCTGAGAGCATTAGCGCAATAGGAGTAGTATTGGCATAGAAGTTCTGGCTGTCATCCCGATCCTGCAGCAGTACATCTTCTTCCTGTTTAATGATGTCCAGGATGTTGCGGGTGCGTTCCAGCTGCGCCTGGGTACGCACAATCATGGTGCGGGCCGTGGGGGACGTAACGCGCACAGTGGTCCAGCCCGCCAGCTCTGCCATCTGCTGATCTATCACGGCACGTAGCGTATCCAGGCGTTTTTGCTGTGCGGGATTGTCGCTGGTCAGCAGGCGCAGAGTGGCATAGTGATTACTCAGATTTCCTTCAGCCCGGCGAAACGGACGGATATAGGAGGTGTCGCCCAGCAGCAGATAGTTACGTACAGATGCCTGTGCATCCCGGAGCTCGGTACGCAGGTCGGCGGTAGCCTGCAGCACTTGGTAGGAGTGGGACACCTGCTTGGTATAGAACCACAAGCGCTGGTTGCTGTAGTAAGCCACGGCCGCCGTGAGCAGCAGCACCAGGGCGGCCATACCAAAGCCCAGCGTAATTTTATTGGTAAGATTTAAGCGCATAGGCTGCAAACGTAAGAAACTTGGCCCACCAACGTAATTTTGGCGGCGGGGTTCCCTCGTATCTTCGCGCCCCGTCCAACCCCGTTTCCTATGCCCGCTGCTCCCGATGCTATTACCAGTCCGCAGAACCCCCGCATTAAGAATCTGCTGCGCCTGCAGCAGAAATCTTCGGAGCGTCGCCAGCAGCAGCTTACCATCATTGAAGGCTACCGAGAACTGACCATTGCCCGCCAGGCCGGGGTGGCAGTACATACCCTTTTTGTATGCCCGGAGCTAGCCACGCCAGCTCAGCAGGAGGCCTTGGCTGGTATGCTGGACCGGGACTCCGAGTGGTTTACGGTATCGAAACCGGTATTTGAAAAAGTAGCTTACCGGGAAGGCTCCGACGGAATACTGGCATTGGTTCGCCCACCCCAGCATAAGCTGGCCAACCTGAAGCTGCCTGCCGCGCCGCTATTGCTGGTGTTAGAAGCCGTGGAGAAGCCCGGCAACCTGGGGGCTATTCTGCGCACCGCCGATGCTGCTCAGGCCGATGCCGTGATTGTGTGCGACCCGCGCACCGATCTATATAATCCCAACGCTATTCGCTCCAGCATCGGCTGCATTTTTACGGTGCCTACGGTCGCTACCACCCGTGAGGAACTGCTTGCCTGGTGCCATCAGCATGGCATCCGCACCTACGCCGCAGCCCTCACTGATACGGCCGTGCCCTATACTACCTGCGACTTCCGTGGCCCCACAGCCCTCGTAATGGGCACCGAAGCCGACGGCCTCACCCCCGAACTCCGGCAAGCCTGCGACCAGACAATTATTATTCCTATGCGAGGGGCTATTGACTCGCTGAATGTGAGCACTGCCACGGCTATTCTCACGTTTGAAGCCGTGCGCCAGCGCCAGCAGCGCTAGGCGCTTTGTCGCCACTCCCAAACCAGAATAGCCAGCAATAGCACGGCTCCCACCGCCATTGTGGTCAGCATTATCTGCAGAGAGATAAAATAGAGCAGGCTGCCCACCAGAATAATACCGATACCTAACCACCATAAGGCTTCGGGGCCCGCGCCGGCCGTGCGCCATGGCTGCGCCCGTAAGGCTGCCGGGTCCTGCGGTGGATACAGCACCCAGCGCAGGCGGTCGAAATCGTGCAGCAACAGGCCGATAGTCAGCACCAGAAAGCCGCTAGTCAGCCAGGGCGTACCCACCCAGTTCTGTGACCAGGTCAGGAAGATGATGTTTAGCCACATGGGTACCAGCAGTACGGCTCCAAGCAACGCAAAGCGTCTGGTAAGCAGTAGCACACCAATGAGTAGCTGGGCTACCCCAATAAACTGCGCAAACAGCATCAGCCCCTGTTTGGCCAGCCAGGCATGATTTACAGGTGGCCCCATCAACCCAGGAATATGGTTTTCAGAAAGCTTATACAGCCCGCCGCCCAGCATAAGCGCACCCAGCAGTAGCCGGGCCCCGACTACGTACAAGCGTCGCCACCAGCCACCTAGCAACAGGGCCACAGTCGTGGCAACCAGGGGCAACAGAATACAGAGAGAATAGAAGTATGGAGTTGGCATCGGCGGCAAAATATAGATTTCGCTATACAATAGCCAGTTGGTTATGGCTTGCGTAAGGGCCTATTGCGCCGTTTACAGCGGTTAGTGCATTGGTAAGCTAAATAATGGTAGGGTACTGGGTATTGGCATCGTATAAAATATGAGTATCGAACACCGCACATTTCGCATCTACGGGCAGGTACAGGGCGTTTTCTACCGGCAGAGCAGCCAGCAGGAAGCACGCCGTTTAGGGCTTACTGGCTTTGCACGCAACAATTCCGATAGTACGGTGACCATTGAAGCAGAAGGCCCGGCCGAAGCGTTGGACGCGTTGGAGAGATGGTGCCGAAAAGGTCCTCCCGCCGCGCAGGTAGAAAGAGTAGAAGTAGCTCCCGGTCAGCTGCAAGGCTACACGGAATTTACCGTGCGCCGGACATAAAAAAAGGGGTGCAGCCATCGGCTGCACCCCTTTTTACTTCAGCTAATTAAAGCTTAGTCGATCTTCTTCGCCGAGCGCAGACGCTCGTTTTCGTCCAGCAGAATCTTACGCATCCGAACCGACTTGGGAGTTACTTCCAGGTACTCATCCTTCTGGATGTATTCCATGGCTTCTTCCAGCGAGAACTGACGCTTGGGCACAATCTTCACGTTGTCATCCGTACCCGAAGCACGCATGTTGGTGAGTTTCTTGCCTTTCTGAATGTTGATGGTCAAGTCGTTGGGGCGGGTGTGCTCACCGATAACCTGGCCAGCGTACACTTCCTCACCGGGCTCCACGAAGAACTCACCGCGGTCCTGCATCTTATCGATGGTATAGGCGGTGCCGGGGCCGGTTTCCATGGCAATCAACGAACCGCTGATACGACCGGGGATGGTGCCTTTGTAAGGCTCGTAAGAAGCAAAGCGGTGGTTCATGATAGCCTCACCAGCGGTGGCGGTCAGCACGTTGTTACGCAGGCCAATCAGGCCACGGGCGGGAATGTTGAACTCCAGGTGCTGCAGGTCGCCCTTAGGCTCCATGATAGTCAGCTCGCCTTTGCGCATCGTCACCAGCTCGATAACCTTACCAGCAGTTTCTTCTGGTACGTCTACCACCAGGTGCTCGATGGGCTCGGTGCGGTTGCCGTTCTCGTCTTCACGGAACAGAACCTGCGGCTGGCCTACCTGCAGCTCAAACCCTTCGCGACGCATGGTCTCGATGAGTACCGACAAGTGAAGGATACCGCGGCCATACACGAGGAATGTGTCTTCCTTATCGGTTTCCTTTACGCGCAGGGCCAGGTTTTTCTCCGTCTCCTTGAACAGACGGTCACGCAGGTGACGCGAGGTCACGAACTTACCTTCCTTACCGAAGAACGGCGAGTTGTTGATGGTGAACAGCATGTTCATCGTCGGCTCGTCGATGCTGATAACCGCCAGACCTTCGGGGTTCTCGGCATCGGCGAGGGTATCACCAATATCAAAACCTTCAATGCCGGTTACGGCGCAGATTTCGCCGGAGCTAACTTCCGAAACCTTGGTACGACCCAAGCCTTCGAATACCTGCAGTTCTTTGATTTTTACTTTCTTGATAGTGCCATCACGCTTCACCAGGCTCATGTTAGCGCCTTCTTTCAGCGTGCCGCGGTGCACGCGGCCAATGGCGATACGGCCTACGAACGACGAGTAGTCGAGCGAAGTAACCTGCATCTGGGGCGTGCCATCCAGGGTAGGAGCAGCCGGAATAGAAGCCACTACGGCGTCGAGCAGCGGAATAATGCTGTCGGTTTTCACTTTCCAGTCAGTGCTCATCCATCCCTGCTTGGAGGAACCGTACAGGGTTACGAAGTCCAGCTGGTCTTCCGAAGCACCCAGGTTGAACATGAGGTCAAATACCTGCTCGTGCACCTCGTCGGGACGGCAGTTCTCTTTGTCCACCTTGTTCACCACCACGATGGGCTTCAGGCCCAAATCAATGGCTTTACCCAGTACGAAACGGGTCTGGGGCATGGCACCTTCAAAGGCATCGACGAGCAGCAATACGCCGTCGGCCATTTTCAGTACCCGCTCTACTTCACCACCAAAGTCGGCGTGACCAGGGGTGTCGATAATGTTGATTTTAACGTCCTTATAACGTACCGATACGTTCTTAGAAACGATAGTAATGCCTCGCTCACGCTCCAGATCGTTGTTGTCCAGGATCAGGTCGTCGAAGTGCTGGTGCTCGTCGAACAGCTTAGAGGCGTGAATGATCTTGTCCACGAGCGTGGTCTTGCCGTGGTCAACGTGCGCGATGATGGCGATATTACGGATGTTCTGCATACAATGGGTTTTCCGGCCGCAAAGGTACGGAATGTTGCGGCAAAAGCGCGCAGTAAATAATTGTTACTGAGCAATGAAGATTAAACCGACCGAAACCGGTCCATTTGCTTTCTGCCTGGTCCTTGCTTTGGGCTCGGGGGTGGTAACAAGCTGGAGGTGAATACAATTCCAGGTTTAAAATATAAGGTCAGCTTTCCGCCTTATACTTCAATAGAGCCGGTTTTTGGCTTGTTCTTGGTAGCAGTAAACCCGAACCGATAGGGCACTGCGTATGTTGTTTCAACCAACAGACCGGTTTTTTCTGCCTGATTTTTCTCCCGATTTGACTTCCTTCTATGCGTGCTTCCTTTCTGATTTTGCTATTATCAGTGCTTACCCTGGGCTCGGCCTGCTCTCAAAAAAAGAGCGCAGTGATAGAGAAAAGCCAGGCTTCTACAGCGGCTAAAACCTATCCGCGGGCCAAACCCAGAACCGGCAAGCCTGATGAGTTTCCCGTGCGCAAAACCGATGCGCAGTGGAAAGCGCAGCTTACCCCGGCACAATATTATATCCTGCGTCAGCAGGGTACGGAGCGGGCTTTCGCCAATAAATACTTCGATAATCACGCTAAAGGCCGTTACTACTGCGCCGGTTGCCACAACCTGCTGTTTACCTCCGATACTAAGTTTGAATCGGGAACGGGCTGGCCTAGCTTCTGGGCACCGGCCTCAGAGGCTAGCCTGAAAGTCACATCAGATAATACATTGGGCATGAGCCGCGACGAAATTGTGTGCGCCCGCTGTGGCGGACACTTGGGCCACGTATTCAGCGACGGACCTAAACCCACCGGCCTGCGCTATTGCATGGATTCTGATGGTATGACCTTCGAGGCTTCGAAATAGCCGGTCGGGTATTTTCTTATTAGCAGCCCGCTGGCAATAGATGCCAGCGGGCTGTTTTGTGCCCGGAAAACCGGTGTTCTGCTAGTAGCCTCTCGTAAAAAGCAACGCACGTTCTGGCGGCTGCGTTGTAGCATAGCCACCCGCTTTCCGAATGGCCTTAGTTCCTACTTCCATGAAATACACTGTTTACTTTCTACTAATCGGGGCTTGCCTGAGTACCGGCTTGCTGTCTGCCTGCACTACTACTGAAGAAACCTCGGCGGAAATGAATGCCGCCCGTCAGCCACCTACCCAAATTCAGACTGATGCGGACCGGCAAGCGGCCTATAACAGTAATGCCGGCTACGGCGGCTCTGTACCCGATGCAACCCCCAAGCGGGTGCCATTAGGGGAGCAGGCCAGCGGCACCAATGCCCGGCAGCGAGTGGAAAACATCAATACCAATGCGCCCAACAATACCACCCCCGAAACCCGCGTGCAGCGCCTAAAGCAAAGCCCGGTGGGCGACACCTTACGGCCGCTGCCACAGTAATAGCCCATAAAAAAACAGTCCACCGTTTCAGTTGCGAAACGGTGGACTGTTTTTGGGAGAGCTATTTAAAGACTGATTAGCTGGTTTGTGCGTTGGAATCAGCAGCCGTATCCGCCGCATTGCTGCCGGAATTAGCCGTAGATGGGCGGCCCCGGCGCGCGGGTGCAGCCGTTGTTTTAGCCGCTACTGGACGACCCCGGCGAGCCGGCGCTTCGCTGGCAGCAGCTTTTGCGCTGGCAGCCGTGCTCCGCGAACGGCGTGGGGCGGTATTCCGCGCACTAGTGCTGGCTCTCGAGCTTTGCCCGGTAGCCGGAGCTACTGCCGCACCCATATCCGTAGAAATGCTGTCGGAAGAAGCAGGCGAGGCGGAGTCATAATGCCGCACAATGGTGTGCAGCGCCTGCTCAAACATGCGTTCCGTATCTACATCCAAACGACGGGTTGCTTCACGCACTACTTCCTTCAGCTTCTCTTTCGTTTCTTTGCGAATCTGTTTCACCATCTCATTCATCCGGTCGTCCAATTCCTTCTGCAATTGCTTGGCAGCTGCTTTCAAGGATTTCTTCTGACTGGACTTTTTGTCGGCGCGATTATCCGTTATAGAATCGGTGGCACGGGCGGCCGCTTTAGTGGCTTTCCGTTCTGCCTTCAATGCCGGATCTTTCTTGGCTTTTTTACCTGCCTGGCCTTTGTCTGATTTTTTCATTCCGGGAGAGAGTTTGGTGGTGTTTTCCAGTCCAGTACGACAATTAATTTCTGCCGTTGTGAGGGAATATAGAAGTAATTGATTTAGCAACGAAATAGGACCAATCTACTTCTATTTGTTTTCGCATTTTTCGGTTCTTAGGCCCCCTAAAGGCATTCATTTTCAACTTCCATACTACACGGGCATTTTCTTTTGTCAGTGATTTTAGTTCTCTCTCATGCAATCTGATCCTCAGCGCTATACTGTAACTGCCGCCCTGCCTTATGCCAATGGCCCCGTGCATATCGGGCACCTGGCGGGTGTGTATTTACCGGCAGATATTTATGTGCGCTATCTGCGCGCCAACGGCCGCGACGTTAAGTTTATTTGTGGTTCCGATGAGCATGGAGTGCCCATTACTATTCGGGCGCAAAAAGAAGGTGTTACGCCCCAGCAGGTGGTGGATAAGTATCACGCCATTATCCGGGACTCTTTCCAAGAGTTTGGAGTATCGTTTGATATTTATTCGCGCACTTCCTCTAAAACGCACAGTGAAGTTGCCAGTGGTTTTTTCAAAAAGCTGTACGAGGAAGGTAAATTCATTGAGCAGGTTTCGGAACAGTATTACGATGAAAAAGCTGCCCAATTTTTGGCGGACCGCTACATTGTAGGTACGTGTCCCAACTGCGGCAATGACAATGCCTACGGCGACCAGTGTGAAAAATGTGGCACTTCCCTGAGCCCCACGGAGCTTATTTCGCCACGCAGCATGCTTTCCGGCAACCAGCCCGTATTGCGCGAAACCAAGCACTGGTATCTGCCGCTGGACCAGTATGAGCCCTGGCTGCGCGAGTGGATTGTGCAGGGCCATAAGCACGACTGGAAAACCAACGTGTACGGCCAGTGTAAATCCTGGATAGACCAGGGCTTGCAGCCACGTGCCGTTACCCGGGATTTGGACTGGGGTGTGCCCGTGCCGGTACCCGGTGCTGAAGGCAAAGTACTATATGTGTGGTTTGATGCACCTATTGGCTACATATCAGCTACTAAAGATTTGTTGCCCGATACATGGGAAACCTACTGGAAGGATAAAGGCACTAAGCTGGTGCATTTTATTGGCAAGGATAATATTGTATTTCACTGCATTATTTTTCCCGCCATGCTAAAGGCGCACGGCGACTATATTCTGCCGGATAATGTGCCTGCCAATGAATTCCTAAACCTGGAAGGCGACAAAATATCTACCTCCCGCAACTGGGCTGTGTGGCTGCACGAGTATCTGCAGGAATTTCCGGGCAAAGCGGACGTGCTACGCTACGTATTGTGCGCCAACGCCCCGGAAAACAAGGATAATGATTTCACCTGGAAAGATTTTCAAGCGCGTAACAACAACGAACTGGTAGCCAACCTCGGTAATTTTATTAATCGTGCCGTGGTACTCACGCACAAGTTTTTTGGCGGGAAAGTACCCGCCGTTGGTGCACTCACGGCGCAGGACGGAGAAGTGCTGCAGCAATTGGCTGAATTCCCGCAGCGCATTGGTGATTTAATTGACAATTACCGCTTCCGTGATGCGCTAAATGAACTAATGAATTTAACGCGTGCCGGTAATAAATACCTCGCCGATACGGAGCCATGGAAACTCATTAAAACCGATGAAGCTCGCACCGGCACGGTGCTGCACGTAGCACTCCAAATGGCAGCTAGCCTGGTAACCCTGCTGGAGCCTTTCCTGCCGGCTTCAGCCGATAAGCTGGGCCAAATGCTGCGCACTGAAAAAAAATCCTGGCAGGCTGCCGGCCGTGCGGATGCCCTGTCTGCTGGTCACCAGATTGGTGAAGCTGCATTGCTCTTTGATAAAATTGAAGACGCTACGGTAGAGGCTCAGGTACAAAAACTGCTAAATACCAAGCAGGCCAACGAACTGGCGGCTGCCGTAGCCGCCCCCGCTAAGCCCGATATTAGCTTCGAGGAGTTTCAGACTATGGATTTGCGCGTAGGCACTATTCTGTCTGCTGAGAAAGTAGCCAAAACCAAAAAGCTATTAAAGCTCAGTGTAGACTTAGGTTTTGAGGAGCCCCGCACCATTGTATCAGGTATTGCCGAGCACTTTGTGGCGGAGGCGTTGATTGGCCAGCAGGTGCAGGTGCTGCTCAACTTGGCCCCCCGCGAAATCAAAGGAATTCAAAGCCAGGGCATGCTCCTGATGGCCGAAAATGCCGATGGCTCCCTGTCTTTAATGCAGCCCAGCAGCCATGTACGGCCTGGTTCGGGCATTGCATAGCCTTATTAATTAACGGGTAATACACACCTAATAAAGCAGCTGCCATCCGGAGCTTGCGCAGAGCCTTGTCACGTTAGCACGAGTCGTTGTTACGATTTTCGTTTAACCAGGCAAGGGGGCCTTCGCAAGCTCCGGATGGCAGCTGCTTTGTTGTGGTTTGTATAGGCGCTATTTCACATTCACCACATTCATGGTGCGCTCTAAGCCCATGGTGCCAAATGTTAGCACGGCGTCAGCAGCTTTTTCAATGCGCAAGGGTAAATCAATCTGCTCATCTGCCGAAAACGGGTTGAGCACATAATCAACCTGCCGGCCCTTGGGAAAATTAGCATCTACACCGAAGCGCAGGCGGGCGTATTCATCCGTGCCCAGCGTTTCCTGGATGTGCTTAAGGCCATTGTGCCCGCCGGCCGAGCCTTTGCCTTTTAGGCGCAGCTTGCCGTAAGGGAGGGCCAAATCATCTGTTACTACCAGCATATTCTCTTTCGGGATTTTGAGGCTGGTGAGATAATGCGCGGCCGCTTTGCCGCTTAGGTTCATATACGTGGTAGGTTTTACCAGCACATAGGTTTTTCCCTTGTGTTTAATTTCGGTCACAAACGCATGCCGTCCTACCTCAAAGTGCGCGTCGTGTTTTTTAGCCAGATAATCGGCTACCATAAACCCAATGTTATGGCGCGTATCAGCATATTCGGCTCCAATATTTCCCAGCGCCAGAATGAGGTATTTCATATCACAGAGTAAACAATTAATAGGCGAATAGTGCTGCTTTAGATGTAATCTGGCCAGCATAAACAGCCTAGTACAGCAAAAGGCCAAAATAAAAAGCCGCTCTACTAATAGAGCGGCTTTTTAAATCAGTTCCCGGAGCCAGATACGATGCTGAAATTAGCAGGGCTACCTGGCTCCAAAAATCCAGGATTACTTCTCGGCAGCCAGAGTGCCTTTCAGAGCACGTGGGATGGTTACGGTAGCAATGGGAGCCTGGGGGTTGGTGAGGATAGCAAAGCCTTTAGGCTCTACTTTGCTCACTTTGATGGATTTGCCCAGAGCCAGATCCGAAATGTTTACTTCCACATAGTCGGGCAGGTTTTCTGGGGTAGCTTTTACTTTCAGCTTACGCAGCTTGCTTACCAGTTTGCCACCGGCCAGTACACCTGGCGAAACGCCAATGTACTTCACGGGGATGTCCATTTTCACTTCTTTGCCTTCTTCCAGCTCCAGGAAGTCAACGTGCAGCAGCATTTCGTTCACGGGGTGGAACTGAGCATCCTGCACGATGGCGCGGTACATGGTGCCTTCCACGTTCAGATCAACGATGTGAACTTCTGGCGTGTACAGCAATTCGCGGAAGAGGATGGCCGGAGCCGAGAAGTGAACCTGCTCGCCGCCACCGTACAATACGCACGGTACATACGAGTCAAGGCGCAGTGCTTTCGCATCCTTCTTACCGAGATTCGCTCTTTTAAACCCTACAATCTCGAGGCTTTTCATAAAAGTGGTTTTTGGAGAATTGGACCGCCTACCCACAGCAGGCAAACGGGCCGCAAAGATAGGCGGATTGTTTGGGAATCGAAAGCCGCTATACAAACAGGGAGCTGATGCTCTCGTGCGTTACCACGTTGCGAATGGCGCGGGCAAACAAATCAGCCAGCGAAATTACCTTGATTTTGTGGTTCTCCTCTTTTAGAGGAATCGTGTCGGTAATTACCAGCTCTTCTAATACTGAGTTGCGAATCCGCTCGTGGGCTGGGCCGGAAAGCACGCCGTGCGTAATTACTGCCCGCACAGATTTAGCGCCCCGCTCCATCAGCAACTCGGCCGCTTTGCAGATAGTGCCGGCTGTGTCTACAATGTCATCTACCAGCACCACATTCATGCCGGTTACATCGCCAATGACCTGCATGGAGGCAATTTCATTGGCCCGTAGACGCATTTTGTCACAGACTACGATTTCGGCTCCGAATTTCTTGGCGAAGGCCCGGGTGCGTACCACGCCACCCACGTCTGGGGAGGCAAAAATGAGGTTATCCAGGTTCAGCGACTTGATGTAAGGCGCCGATACCGTAGCGCCGTCCAGATGGTCGACCGGAATATCGAAGAAGCCCTGAATCTGGCCAGCGTGCAGGTCGCAGGTCATCAGGCGGTCGGTGCCCACGCTTTGCACAAAGTCGGCAACTACTTTGGCGCCAATGCTCACGCGGGGCTTGTCTTTGCGGTCCTGGCGGGCATACCCGTAATAGGGCATCACTACCGTCACGGAAGCGGCAGAGGCGCGCTTGGCGGCATCCACCATCAGCATCAGCTCCATCAGATTTTCAGCGGGTGGGTTAGTGCTCTGAATGAGAAATACGGCACAGCCGCGGATGCTCTCATTAAAGCTGGGCCCCAGTTCCTGGTCCGCAAAGCGCTGCAGGCTTAGGTCGCCGAGTGGCTGGCCAAAAGCTGTTGCTATCTTTTCACCGAGCTCGTGGGAGGCGTTTCCTGTGAAGATTTTTACCTGGGGTGCCATGGCAATAGTAAAAGAGGGTGGGAAGGAAAATAGCTCATTCCAACTTGTTGGTAGGAATGACAGAAACTGAAAAAGCGAAAGGCGCCGAACCTTCCGGAGAGGAAGATTCAGCGCCTTTCGCTTTTCTTAGTCGGTTGTCCGACCAGGGCTCGAACCTGGACTTTCTTGAATCAAAATCAAGCGTGTTGCCAGTTACACCATCGGACAATTTCCCAGCCAGCACTGCCGTTTGGGTTCGCAAATGTACAACGGCTTTAATTCAGGGCAAGTTTTCCTTCAAATATTTTTTGAATGACTTCTGCGTTTTGGGTGTAATGGAGGCCTTTTTTCAGGCTTGAAAGGCTGATTTTCAGTTAAAAAACTTTTTGCTGCTACAGAAAAACTTTTCTGACCAAGCGGACTTTGGCAAAGCCGGGATTAAGCCGTAGTTTTGCACCCTGAAATCTTGCCCACCCTATATCATAGAATCGCACATGGCGAATACCGGCAAAATCACCCAGGTTATCGGTCCAGTTGTGGACGTAAGCTTCGCGGGTGAAGGCTCCAAGCTTCCTAATATCCTCGACGCAGTCGAAGTCACCAAAGATAACGGCCAGGTAGTCGTGCTGGAAGTGCAGCAGCACTTGGGCGAAGACCGTGTGCGCACCATTGCCATGGACTCCACCGAGGGCCTGACCCGCGGTGCTGTAGTTCGTGACCTGGGCTCGCCCATCACCATGCCTACGGGCGATGGTATCAAAGGCCGTCTGTTCAACGTTATCGGCCATGCCATTGATGGTATTGCCCAGCCCAAGAGCGACGGTGCCCTCTCCATTCACCGCAATGCGCCGGCTTTCGAAGACCTCGCTACTTCCTCGGAAGTACTCTTCACCGGTATCAAAGTAATTGACCTGCTCGAGCCCTATGTAAAGGGTGGTAAGATTGGTTTGTTCGGTGGTGCCGGTGTAGGCAAAACCGTACTCATCATGGAGCTGGTAAACAACATTGCCAAGGCCTACGGTGGTCTGTCGGTGTTTGCCGGTGTGGGTGAGCGTACCCGCGAAGGCAATGACCTGCTCCGCGAATTCCTGGAATCAGACGTAATTAAGTACGGCGACGAGTTTAAGCACTCGATGGAAGCCGGCGGCTGGGACCTCTCCAAAGTAGACGAAAAAGCCCTAGAAGACTCGAAGGCAACCCTCGTGTTCGGTCAGATGAACGAGCCTCCCGGAGCCCGTGCCCGCGTAGCCCTCTCGGGCCTCACGGTAGCCGAAAGCTTCCGCGACGGCGACGGCACCGGTGCTGGTCGTGATATCCTGTTCTTCATCGACAACATCTTCCGCTTCACGCAGGCGGGTTCGGAAGTATCGGCTCTGTTGGGTCGTATGCCTTCGGCCGTAGGTTACCAGCCCACGCTGGCTACCGAAATGGGTGCCATGCAGGAGCGTATCACCTCTACCAAGCGCGGTTCTATCACCTCGGTACAGGCCGTTTACGTACCTGCCGATGACTTGACTGACCCGGCTCCAGCCACGACGTTTGCTCACTTAGACGCTACCACCGTACTGTCCCGTAAGATTGCCGAGCTGGGTATCTACCCCGCAGTAGACCCTCTGGACTCTACCTCGCGCATTTTGTCGGTAGAAGTACTGGGCGAAGAGCATTACGGCACGGCCCAGCGCGTGAAAGAGATTCTGCAGCGCTACAAAGAACTGCAGGACATCATTGCCATTCTGGGTATGGACGAACTCTCCGAGGAAGACAAGCTGACGGTAACCCGCGCCCGCCGGGTGCAGCGTTTCTTGTCGCAGCCCTTCCACGTAGCCGAGCAGTTCACCGGTCTGAAAGGCGTACTGGTTGACATCAAGGACACCATCAAAGGCTTCAACGAAATCATCGACGGCAAGTATGACCACCTGCCCGAGGCTGCTTTCAACTTGGTAGGCACCATTGAGGATGCCGTTGTCAAGGGCGAGAAGCTGATAGCGGAAGCCAAGTAATTTGGTTGTTGATTGCCAGGTGCGGACTCTTCATGGGTCTGCATCTGGCAATCAGCCCTTCACACTCAACCACCAAGAAGATGCATCTGGAAATCATCACCCCGGACCGGAAAGTATATGAAGGCGAGGTTTCCTCGGCTCAGTTTCCGGGTGCCGATGGCCTGTTTGAGGTTCTGAATAACCACGCTCCCCTTATCTCCGCGTTGAGACCAGGTGAGGTAACCATCATGGGTATCGGCGGCCGTGAGTCGTTCCGTATCGAAGGTGGCGTGGTGGAAGTACTGCGCAACAACGTTATTGTGCTGGCTGAAGCGGTAGTGTCTTAAGCTTTGTAATTCATATTAATAGCCCCATAGCCATAGGCTACGGGGCTATTTTTGTATTAGGGGCCGTGTATAATTGAAATGATGGTTGACTTACCGTAGCTTCAAGCCATCATTCAATCATCCGCTATTGACCAATTATATACATGCTAAAACCTTTACTGGCTGCTGGAATTGTGCTGCTCAGCAGCAACTTTATTGCTGCCCAGACTCCTCAGATTGATTTTAGGAGAGCTATGCAGGCTGGCGATACGGCAAAAGCTCGTAAGGTTCTGATTACTTGGCAACTCAAGGAACCCGACAACCCTAACTGGTATGTAGCACGGTTTAATTATCAGCTGCGGATGGCATATAGAGTGATAGTGAATAAGACATCTACTACTAGCCGGGGCGTAGAACTTCAAAAGAATGGCAAAGACGCGGGCTCCATCAACGAAGGCTACGAGCCCCAACTGCTGGAAGCGGCCCGTGCAACTTTACGCGAAGGAATTCGGCTGGCACCAGAACGGCTGGATATGCGGTTCGGCTTGGCTAAAACCTATGAAATGACCCACGATGCAGCTCGGGAAATAGAGGTCCTAACATCTGCACTAGCCGACCGAAAAGCCAGTGGTAAGCCTTGGAGGTGGATTGATGCCAAGCCGCTGCCAAAACCGGAAGCGGTTTTTCTCCCTGAGAATCTGGAAGAATACATGCTGCCCTACTGGCAGGCCAACACGCCCGAGGACACTGAGGCAGCGGGGCAGCTAGCCGAACTGCTCAGTCGATATTACCCGGAAAGTGCATTGGGATATTTTAATCGGGCAGTCTATCACGGCATTAAGCGGGAAGATGATAAGGCTTATGGATTATATAAGCAAGCCAACAGCCGTCGGCCCAATGACTGGCAGACTCTGGCCAATTTGACTCAACTGGCTATCAATCTGGGGAAGAAGGCAGAAGCGCAGGAGTACCTGACGACCTTGCGTAAGTTACCAGAAGGTAGAATGGCTGCTACCCAATTGAATAAAGATTTGCGAGCAATGAAATAGCCTCGGAAATCTAAAGGTCACTTTTTACCGAAATTCGGCTGAAGCATAAGTCGCTTTACATACTGCATGAAAATCACCCCCAAAATCACCCCTATCTACCAGACCTCGGTTTTTAAATTTGAAGACCTGAATGAACTGGAGCTGTATTTTGGGGAGCCCGGCAGCCGTTACCTCTATTCCCGCAACGGCAATCCAAACTCTGATGAGTTGGCCGAAGCGGTGAATAAGCTGGAGGGTGGAGCCGGAGCTATTGCCACTGGCTCGGGCATGGCGGCCATCTTCGCGGCTATCATGGCCTGCTGTCAGGCCGGCGACCATGTGCTCTGTGCCGCTGATATCTATGGGGGCTCCTCTGCGCTGCTGAATGCGGAGCTGACTCGGCTGGGTATTTCTGCTACCTATGTGCCCTTTGAGCAGCTAGAGGCTTTGCAGTCCTTTGTGCAACCCACTACGCGGTTGTTGCTTTGCGAAACCATCAGCAACCCGTTGTTGCGCGTGGCTGATTTGCGCCGCGTGGCCGAAGAGTGTCACCGTCATGGCCTGAAGCTGGTAGTAGACAATACGTTTGCTACCCCGTTGCTTACCCGGCCGCTGGCGCTTGGGGCTGATATTTCCCTGCACAGCGTAACTAAATACATAGCCGGCCACAGCGACGTAACTGCTGGGGCGGTAGTAGCTACTGACCCAGCCATTATAGCGCGACTCAAGCAGATTGGGGTGTTTTACGGCCTTACGCTGAGCCCTATGGAAAGCTGGCTGGCCGTGCGTGGGCTGAAAACCCTGCGCCTGCGGGTGCGGGAACATAGCCATAATGCTCTGGCCATTGCGCAGTTCTTGAATAACCATCCTGCTGTGAAGGAGGTGTATTATCCGGGACTGACCTCACATCCGCAGCACCAACTGGCAGCAGAGCAGGGCAACGGCTTGTATGGCGGTATGCTTTCTTTTAAGCTGACCGATGAAACTGCCGCCGTAAACAACTTTATGCAGCGCGTGAAGCGCTTTCCGTTTGCGCCTTCTTTAGCAGGGGTTGATTCCTCTATTTCCTATCCCTTGGGTACATCACACCGCTCCCTTACACCCGCTCAGCAGGAGGAATTGGGTATTACCGTGGGGTTGATTCGCGTATCAGTGGGAATTGAGCCCGTGGAGGAATTGATTGCTGATCTGGAGCAAGCACTGGCTTAGAATCTGCCTACGACACCAGCAATTCTTTTATCCCATCTACCACCCGGCGCAGGTCGGTGTCGGTCATGGCGGAGCCAGAGGGGAGGCACAGGCCCTGCTGGAATAGGCGGGCGCTGACTTCACCACCGTACATAGGCGCGTTGGCGAAGAGCGGCTGCAAATGCAGCGGCTTCCAGAGTGGGCGGCTCTCTACGTTGTGCGTTTCCAGGTGCTGGCGTAGCTGTTCCGGGGTAACGCTGGTCTGTTCCGGATCCAGCAGCACGGTGGTGAGCCAGCGGTTGCTGCGGCTTTTCGCGGGCTCCGTGGGCCCTACGGTGAGGCCGGGAATACCCTGCAGATGCTTCTGATACCAGGCAAAGATTTCCCGGCGCTTCTTTACCCGATCCTCAATCAGGCCCATCTGCCCCCGGCCAATACCGGCCAGCAGGTTGCTGAGGCGGTAGTTGTAACCGGTGGTTTCGTGCTGATAGTGTGGCGCAGATTCCCGGGCTTGGGTGGCCAAGAATAGTGCCTGTGTGGCTATATCCTGGCGGGGAGTAATCAGTACACCACCGCCACTGGTAGTCAGAATCTTATTGCCGTTGAAGGAGAATACACCTACCGCTCCAAAGGTGCCCAGCGCCTGCCCGTGGTAGAGGGAGCCTAGGCCCTCGGCCGAGTCTTCCAGGACCGAAATGCCGAATTCCTCGGCAATGGTCATCAACTCGCGCATCTTAGCTGGCATACCGTACAGGTGCACCAGAATCAAGGCTTTGGGCGTGTGGCCTTGCCGCTGACGATCCTCAATAGCCTCGCGCAGTCGGGCTGGGTCCATGTTCCAGGTTTCCGCTTCACTATCCACAAAAACCGGAGAGGCGCCCACGTAGGTAATGGGATTAGCGGAAGCCACGAAGGTGAAGGAGGAGCACAGAACTTCGTCGCCGGGGCCCACGCCCAGTGCCAGCAAGCCCAGGTGAATGGCAGCGGTACCGGAAGTGAGGGCTACGCAATGTCCAGCTCCCGTGTATTGGCAGATATCCTGCTCGAAACCGGTGATGTTGGGGCCTACAGGGGCCACCCAGTTATCCTCAATGGCTTTGTGTAAATAATTCAGCTCGTGCCGCCCTAAGTGGGGCGGTGATAAGTAAATCCGGTCGTGGTCCTGACTGCGCATAGGTGGAAAAAGATACTGAATACCGGTGGAAGCGCTTCCAGACCGAAAAAAGCAAATGAAAATTAGCTGGTAGCTCTACAACGAGGAACCCACCACTTTTATGACGGAAGCCGGCACGCCCACCGCGGTGCAGTTGGCCGGCAGGTTGCGGACGGCCACCCCACCAGCCCCCAAAATGGTCTGGGCACCTACCCGCACCTGGTTGAGCACCGTGGCGTTAGTGCCCAGATACACGCCTGTCTCCAAGTAAGCCTCGCCGCCGACGTTGGCATGAGGCATCAGGGAGCAGAAATCTTCCAACACCGCATCATGCCCAATGGTGCAGCCCAGATTCATAAGCACATGCCGGCCCAGTTGAATATCGGTGGTGAGAATGCAGCCCTGCGTGATAATGCTACCTGCGCCAATTTGTACTTGCTGGTAAGGCTGCAGAGCCACATCCGGGTGGATGAGGATGGCGTACTCCAGGTGAGGAGCGGTGAGCCGGGCCACCACAGCGGCGCGGCTGTGGCTGCTGCCGACGGCTACTACCACATGCAGGGGCTCGGTGGTAGCATTCAGGTCCTTGGCTGTTCCGCGGTACGGAATGCCGTTAATCGTATCGGTGGCGGGGTGCTTGTCATCATAAAAACCGATGACTTCCCAGGTAGGCGACACTTCATTTATCTGATGAACCAGCATCAATATTTCCCGGCCCAGGCCTCCGGCACCAAAAATGGCTAATGGGCGAATTGCAGTATGATCAGCATCATGTAAATCAGAAAAGAATAATTGCGTCATACGTTACTAGCAGATTCAGAAGAAATAGGGGAGCCCCGGAAGGCTTCCATGGTAGCCTGGCCTTCGGCCGAAATACCGTGGGCGCTCAGCACCCGCCCGGCCGTGCGCAGCAGAATGCGAATATCAAGCCTAAAGGAGAGATGCTCGACGTACCAGACGTCGTAGGTGAATTTTTGTTCCCAGCTAATGGCATTACGACCATTGACCTGCGCCCAACCTGTAATGCCCGGCCGCACCAGATGACGCCGCGCCTGCTCCGGCGAGTATAAAGGTAGGTACTCTGGCAGCAGGGGACGCGGACCAATCAAACTGATGTCGCCGCGCAGCACGTTCCAGAGCTGGGGAAGCTCATCGATAGAGGTAGCGCGCAGCCAGCGGCCCAGTCGGGGCAGGCGGTCCGAATCGGGCAGCAGCTGGCTGTTTGCGTCGCGGGCTTCTGTCATGGTCTGCAGCTTATAGAGCGTGAACAAGCGGCCGTGTAAGCCGGGGCGTTGCTGCCGAAACAGCACCCGGCCCCGGTTCTGCAGGGCTAACAGACCGGCCGCCGGCAGCAACAGCGGCAACGTGAAGAGCACTAAGGGCAGGGCTAAGCCTACATCCAGCAGCCGTTTGCCGCGTAGCGCATACCAGGAAGAGCCTTTTATCACTGCCGACGACATACGAAACTAAGACTGATGCAGATGTACGGCCAAAAATAGAGTTTGTGCGGTAAGGACGCTCGATTTTGGCTTGCCGGCCGTAGCTTGCGCGGCCCAATCCGCTGCTTTATGCTCGTATTTCCCAACGCCAAACTCAACCTCGGTCTATACGTGACCAGCGTACGGCCCGATGGGTTCCGTAACCTGGAATCGGTGTTTGTTCCGCTGCCGTGGTGCGATGCGCTGGAAGTACTGCCTGCCACCGACACCACCCTCAAGCTAACCGGTATTCCCATCCCCGGCGACCCGGCCACCAACCTCTGCCGCCGTGCTTACGAGCTGCTGAAGACCGATTTTAACCTGCCACCGGTGCAGATGCACCTGCACAAAGTGGTACCCATTGGGGCCGGGCTGGGTGGCGGCTCCGCCGACGCTGCTTTCATGCTGCGGGCCTTAAATGAGCTGTTCTCGCTTCAGCTTTCAGCGGAAAAACTGGAAACCTACGCCCGGCAATTAGGCTCCGACTGCGCTTTTTTTATTCAGAACCAGCCCGTCTTTGCCTATGAGAAGGGGGACGTTTTTGAGCCGATTCCCCTCAGTCTGCAAGGCATTGCCTGCAAAGTAATCTACCCCGGCCTGCACATTAGCACCGCCGAAGCTTATGCCCGGGTGCAGCCCCGCCCGCCCCGCCATGCGTTGCGCGCTGCCTTAGCACAGCCCATGGAAACGTGGCGCGACACCGTCAGCAATGATTTTGAAGATGCTCTCACGCCCTATCATCCGGTATTAGGCGAGCTGAAGCAGGCGCTGTATGCCGCCGGGGCAGTATATGCCAGCCTCTCCGGTTCAGGCTCGGCAGTGTACGGTTTGTTTCCGGGCATGGAAGAGCCGCCCCAAATGGCATTACCCACGGAATACCTGGTGTGGAATGGGAAGCTCTAGCGTAAAGCCAGCGCTTAGACCATGACCTCGGCAGCCTCGGCTTTGCGTCGCCGGCGGGCTGCCCATTGATCCAGCACCGGGTGAATGAGCACACTGAACAGTATAACGATAGTGCCCAGATAGAACCCACCCGACATTTTTTCCTGCGAGCCGAAGATGAGCACTGCCAGCAGGATGCCGTACACCGGCTCCAGGTTAATGGTGAGGTTGATGACGAAGGCGGACAAACGCTTCATCAGCTCCACAGAAGCGGAAAATGCATACACCGTGCAGAAACCAGCCAGTAGCAGCAGCCAGAGCCAGTCCATGGGTTGCAGAGCCAGTTGCAGGCCGGCTCCGTTGGTGTAGAAGTGGCTGTAAATCGGGAAGAATAAAGCAATACTTACACAGGCCCCCAGCATTTCATAGAACGTGAGCCGGAGCGGGGCGTGCCGCTTCACCAGCTGCGAGTTTACCACACTGAACAGTGCCGACAAACCCGCCGAAATAACCGCCACGCCCAGGCCCAGCAGCTGGTCTAGCTCCGCCTGCGATACTAAGTACAGACCCACCATCGTCAGCAGTCCCAGCCCTACTTCATACGCCCTGATGCGCCGCCACAGCATGAGAGGCTCCAGTAAGGACGTCCACAAAGCCAGGGTAGCCATGCCAGCCAGGCACACGCTAACCGAGGACAGGCGAGCGGCCAGAAAGAAGGTTATCCAGTGCGTGGCTACCAGCGCGCCCACGCCCATCAGACGTAACGCCTCCGTCGGTGCCACGCGCCATTCCTGCCGGCGCATCACCAGCAGCCCGGCCAGGCCTGCCGAAGCCAGCAACGTACGCCAGAATACCAGCTCCACCGGCGGCACTGAAATCAGCTTGCCCAAAATAGCCGTGAACCCCCACAGCAGGACAATGAAATGGAGCCGGAGGTAGTCTTTAAGCATGGCAGGGGGATAAACTGGGCGGTTGGGTAAACAAAAGCTTCCTTCGGGGCTCTACTTGGGAATAAACCGATAGAGCACGGCGCCAATCATGGTAAACACCAGGCTGGGTACCCAGGCCGCCAGCATCGGCGACAGGTCTCCTACCAGAGCCAGGTTACGGCTCAAAATCACGAAGATGATAAACACGAAGGCCAGCGTGAAGCCCAGCGCAATTTGGCCGCCCACCCCGCCGCGTGATTTGCGCGAGCTCAGAATAACCCCGATAATGGTGAGAATGATGATGGCGAAGGGATACGAATACCGCTCGTACTTCTCAATCAGGTAGATTTCCGTGTCATCCGAGCCGCGGTCCAGCTTCTGTTTTATGTAGCGGTTGAGCTCCGGCAGCGTGAGGGTCTCGCTCAGGCGATAGGTGCTGGCGAAGTCCTTGGGGTATAAGTTAAGTGTAGTGTCGCGGGCGGGGTAGGAGCGCAGGGTTTCCTTTTCCCCATTAAACGTATGCACCAGCTGCGGTGTGAGGCGCCAGGCTTTTTTGGTGGAGTCCCAGGTTATGGCATTGGCCGTGAGGCGGCGCTTGAGCTGAGTGCCTTCAATGGTTTCCAGCGCAAACCGGTAGCCCACGTTGTTCACGTTGTCGTAGCTCTCCATGTAGGCGTAGCTCTTGGGGCCTACCTTAATGTGGATGTTGCGTGCCTGAAAACGGAAGGGGTTTTTAATGTAGGCGCGCTCAAAAGCCACGCGGGTTTTGTTAGCATTGGGAATAACCCAGCCAATCAACCCGAAAATCGAAACCCCGATAATGGTGGCGCCCATAATATACGGCACCAGCAGCCGCTGAAAGCTCATGCCACTGCTCAGCATGGCCACAATTTCGGTGCGCGCAGCCAGCCGGGCCGTTACAAACACCGTGGCAATAAACACGGTGATAGGGGAAAGCAGATTGGCGAAATACGGAAACAGGTTCACGTAGTACTCCGAAATAATTTTCCAGGCCCCCAGGTTGTGCTTAATGAAGTCGTCATTCTTTTCCGTGAAATCAATCACGCAGATAACCGACACCAGCATAACCACCGTGAACAGGTAGCTGGTGAGGAATTTCTTGAGAATGTATTTATCGAGGAGCTTCATTCAGATGCTTTAATCTATCCTGCCGGTATCGGCAGCACCACTAACGTAACGCTCACTTACAGCCGTACCATCAGCTGCTTTACCATGCGCTCCTTCCATTCCAGAAAGGTACCGTTTTGGATGCGCTGCCGGGCCTCGCCCACCAGCCACAGGTAAAACGAGAGGTTGTGCACCGAGGCCACCATGCCCGCCAGGTATTCCGTGCTCTGGAACAGGTGGCGCAAGTAAGACTTGGTGTAAAACGTGCTGGCGTAGCCGCCCAGTTCAGCGTCAATGGGGGAGAAGTCGGTTTCCCACTTCTTGTTTTTGATGTTGATGATCCCCTGCGTAGTGAACAGCATGCCGTTGCGGGCGTTACGGGTGGGCATTACGCAGTCGAACATATCTACGCCTAGCGCAATGTTCTCCAGAATGTTGGCTGGAGTGCCTACACCCATCAGGTAGCGGGGCTTGTCCTTGGGCAGTATGTCGCACACAATTTCGGTCATCTCATACATCAGCTCGGCGGGCTCGCCCACGCTCAGGCCGCCAATGGCGTTGCCCTCGCGGCCCTGCTCGGCTACAAACTCCGCCGATTTCACGCGCAGATCCTTAAAGGTGCTGCCCTGCACAATGGGGAAAAGCGTCTGCTGGTAGCCATACAGGCCTTCGGTGCTATCGAAGCGCTGAATGCAGCGCTTGAGCCAGCGGTGCGTCATGTCCAGGGAGCGGCTGGCATAGTCGTACTCGCAGGGCCAGGGCGTGCACTCATCAAAGGCCATAATAATATCGGCCCCAATTACGCGCTGAATATCCATCACGCCCTCTGGCGAAAACAAATGCTGCGAGCCATCAATGTGGGAGCGGAACTTGACGCCTTCTTCCTTGATCTTGCGCGTTTTGCTGAGCGAGTACACTTGGTACCCACCGGAATCGGTGAGGATAGGCCGGTCCCAGCCGTTGAACTTGTGCAGCCCGCCCGCCTGCCGCAGCACATCCAGGCCGGGGCGCAGGTACAGGTGGTAAGTATTACCCAAAATAATCTGGGCCTTAATATCTTCTTTCAGCTCGCGCTGGTGCACAGCCTTTACCGAGCCTACCGTGCCCACCGGCATAAAAATGGGCGTTTCAATGCTGCCGTGGGCGGTATGTACCACCCCGGCCCGGGCTTTGGTGTGGGGGTCTTGAGCTACGAGGTCGAACGTCATGCGGGAGAAAGGAGCAAGGTGGCCGGCAAAGGGGAAGCCATAGCAGGAAAAGGAGCTTCGGAGCCTTCCCATTCGGCTATAAGCCGGCTACCATCAGTTTAAGCCTGCAAAGGTAGCCGGTAGCTGCCGTTCAGCGGTGATTAATCCCTATTTTTGCTGGCTTACCCCGCCTATCCGCCGTGCCCGTTCCGTTTTCTCCCCTGTTATGGCTATTGATTGCGTGCGTGCTGGTGCAGTTCTATTTCTTGGGCTATTATTTCCTGCCCTTTGCCCGCCGGCCGGAGGAGCTACCCACTGAGGAAAACCAGGCCGCCGATACTGAGCCGGTTTCCGTGCTGGTATGTGCCCACAACGAACTAGAAAATCTGCGCCGCCTGCTGCCACTATTGTTGCAACAGGATTACCCTGCCGGCTACGAAATTATTTTGATTGATGACCGGTCCGGCGACGATACCTACCTATATGTGCAGCAGCTCACGCAGTACTATCCGCACGTACGGCTGGTCACGGTAGACCGCACGCCGGCCGGACTTTCGCCGAAAAAATACGCCCTTACACTAGGCATTAAAACGGCGCGTTATGCGCGTATGCTTTTCACCGATGCCGATTGTATTCCGACTACCAATCAGTGGATCAGGCTGATGCAGCACGGCTTTGCCCAGCCTGCCGATATGGTGGTGGGATATTCGGCGTATGTGCCGGAAACCGGGTTTTTAAATAAATTGATTCGATTTGAAACCCTGATAACCGGAGCGCAGTATCTGTCGTTCGCGTGGCGGGGCAACCCGTACATGGGCGTGGGGCGCAACCTCGCCTATACCCGCGCAGTCTTTCAATCCACCAAAGGCTTTGCTTCTCACATTCGTAGCCTCGGCGGCGACGACGACCTGCTGGTGCAGGACGCCGTGCAGCACGGAGCCCGCGTGGCGGTAGTGGCCAGCCCGGCGGCGCATACGCTCAGCGAACCAGCCTCCAGCTGGCGCGCCTGGTGGCTGCAAAAAAGGCGGCATCTATCGGCCGGCCGGCATTACCGCCTGGCCGATAGGCTGCGAATAGGAAACTTTATCGGGAGCAATCTGCTTTTTTATATCGTCACGATTGTTCTACTGTTTTCCCGCCCGGATTGGATACCTTTGGCCACGGTGTGGGGGCTGCGCACGGCAGCTGTCTGCATCACCTATACCTACCTGGGGAGGCGGCTCGATGACCGCCAGCCAGTGGTTGTGCTGCCGGTATTAGACGCTGTCTATTTTTTTTATTATCTCGCTCTGGGAATTTCGCTGTTCCTCTACCGCAAACTCCGATGGAAGTAAACAATCAGGAAATTCAGAAACAGTTTTCGGCTAAAGCCAAGCATGACTTTAAGCTGATTCGTGCTGCTGTAGAGCAGGGCGATGAAAAGGCCTACGCTGAGTTGATGCAGATTTACAAGAAGCCGGTGTATCACGTGGTGCTCAAAATGGTGCGCAACCCCGACGATGCCGAGGACTTAACTATTGAAGCCTTTGCCAAGGCCTTCCGCAACCTGCATAAATTCAACCCGGAATTCGCTTTTAGCACCTGGCTGTTCCGCATTGCCACCAACAATTGCATCGACTTTATTCGCAAGAATAAAATCAAAACAATGTCGATTGACTCGGCTATTAAGATTGACAACGGCGACGAAATCACCATTGATTTCCGCGACAACAATCTGAACCCGGCCGAAACGGCCATCAAAAATCAGAAGATCGAAATCATGCAGCACGTGGTATCCCGGCTGCCCGATAAGTATCAGCGCCTGGTAACGCTGCGCTACTTCGATGAGCTGAGCTACGAGGAAATTGCGCAGGAGCTGAAAGCCCCCCTGGGCACCGTGAAAGCCCAGCTGCACCGCGCCCGTGAGTTGCTCTATGACATGGTGAAGAACAAGAAGCACATCATCTAAATCGAAAGCCCCGGCCTGTGCCGGGGCTTTTTTGTTGCAAAATTTTGTCATCCTAACCTGAGTTCCGGATGACCTACCATTTTAGGGTGCCGCGCTGCGCACCTACCTTTGTGCTACCATGGATATCCTCTTTCACTACTTCCCGCATCTCACCGACCACCAGCGCCAGCTATTTCGCCAGCTCGATACCGAATTTCATAGTTGGAATGAGCGCCTGAATCTGGTGGCCCGCACGGATATGGATAACCTGGCGGAGCGGCACTTTCTGCACTCGTTGGGTATTGCCAAGGTGGTGGAGTTTCCAGCGGGCTCATCGGTGCTGGATGTGGGAACGGGTGGTGGCTTGCCGGGCTTGCCGCTGGCTATTCTGTTTCCGGAGGTGAAATTTCACCTGGTAGACAGCATTGGCAAGAAGATAAAGGCGGTGCAAGACATGGCTCACGCCCTGCGTCTACCCAACCTTACGGCCGAGCAAACACGTGCTGAGCAGGTGCGCCATAAATATGATTACGTGGTGAGCCGCGCCGTAGCCCGCCTGTCCACTTTCCACCCCTGGATTGAGCATAGCTACAAACCCAGTAAGGACGCTACCACGGGACTTTACTACCTGAAAGGCGGTGACCTGACGGAAGAAATTGATGAAGCCGGCCTGCCCGCTCAGGTCTTCGATTTGAAAGACTATTTCCAGGAGGAATTCTTTGAAACCAAGAAGGTCGTTTTCATTCCGAATAACTAGTTCCTGCTCATTAAGCCTTCCATCAGGCTCCAAACAAAAAGCCCTTGACTACCGCGCAGTGGTCAATGGCTTTTTTGTCGGAAATTTTAAGTGCCCGATTTGGGCCGATGGAGTTATGATTACGCCGGTACCTGCGCCGTCAGGAATTCAATGGCGCGGCGCTCTGAGTAATATTCCCCATCGGGAGTGCCTTCGCCAAAACCCACGTGCCCGCCTTCGTGCGGGGTTTCCAGGAATACAAACTCGCTTCCGGAAGCTACATCCCGGGGGAAGCAGGCAGGCGGGAGAAAGGGGTCATTTTCAGCATTAACCAGCAAAGTAGGAATGCCAATCTTGCTGAGGTAGCGCCCGGAGCTAGCGTGCTCGTAATACTCTTCCGCTGACTTGAAGCCGTGCATAGGCGCCGTATACTGATCATCAAATTCAGGGAAGTAGCGCAAATCGTCCAGCTTCGATACATCTACCTGACCGGGTAGCTTCTCCGCTTTCTGCCGGATTTTCTCCCGCAGCGTCTTCATAAAGTTGTTGAGGTACAGCCGGTTTTCCAGGCGCGAAATATGGTGCGAGCTGGATTTTAAATCGGTAGGCACGGAGAAAACGGCGGCCCGCTTTACTTCCCGCGGCACCCGCTCCGGCTTTTCGCCCAGGTATTTGAGGGTTACGTTGCCGCCAGCGCTGAAACCGGTAAGGAAAATGCGGCGGTAACGCAGCTTGCTGAGGGCATGGCGTACCACAAAGTCCAAGTCGTCGGTGTCGCCGAGGTGGTAGGAGCGCAGCAGGCGGTTCATTTCGCCGCTACAGCTACGATAGTTCCAGGCCAGCGCATCAAAGCCAGCCCGGTTGAGGGCCCGCACCATGCCCCGCACGTACGGCCGGCCGGCGCTGCCCTCCAGGCCGTGCGAGACAATGCCCAGCGTATCAGAAGGGGTATCACCGGATACCCGGGACCAGTCTAAGTCGAGAAAGTCACTATCCTCAGTTTCCACCCGTTCTCGCTGGTAGCGAACATCCGGGACAGTGCGCCAAAGGCTGGGGACAATCGTTTGTAGGTGCCCATTAAAAAGATACATGGGCGGCTGATATCCGGAGGTAGAAACGAGTGGCATAACAGTCAGTGGAATAAGGTAGGAGAGTAACCAACTGCGAGAAAATATGGTGCCTGCAAGGCTTTACTTAATATACAAATAATGCGGCTTGCATACTATTTATAACAGCCTGATTTTTTATAAAAATCCGCTCAGGAGATAGAAGAAAAACTTATTCCGCTGGCTGCGGGCGGGCTTCCGAAATCTTGACCACCCCTAAAAACAGACTTACTGCTACTGCCATGCCGCCGGCCAGCGCAAACGGCAGGGCAGCGCCACCCCACAGCCACAGCACCCCGGCCAGCGAGCTGGCTACCAGCGCCGCTAGGCTGCTAAGCCCGGCAAAGGTACCCAAAGCCGCTCCGGTATCGGTGGGGTGGCAGAGGTTACTGATCCAAGCTTTGCTTACACCTTCCGTGGCAGCAGCGTAGCATCCATACAGACCAAAAAGCAGGGCCAGTATCCATGACTGGTGGGCCCAGATCATGCCTAGGTATACGCCGGCAAACAGCAGAAGCCCGACTATCATCATACTACGGGGACCCAGTCGGTCGGCGAGGAAACCTGCCGGAAAAGCAGCCACCGCATACACCAGGTTGTAGAAAATATACAGCCCGATAACGTGCGCATCAGGCAGGCCGCGCTGTCGGGCCAGTAGCAGCAAAAACGCATCGGAGCTATTGAAAAGGGCGAATGCCAGCAGCGCGCCAGCTACTAGACGGTAGCTGCTTGGCGCCTTTCGCCAGTACCGGAAGGCGGCCCAGAATGGCTGCATAGGCTGTATAGATCTGGCCCGTGGATTTTCCCGCACTAAAAAGGTGGTAAATACAGCGGCAAGGCCTGGCAGGAAAGCCAGCAGAAACAAGAGCCGGTACTCGCCCGGGTGATACGCCAGCCAGACCAGCGCAACGGCCGGCCCCAGCACGGCGCCAGCAGTATCCATGCCCCGGTGAAAGCCAAAGACGCGGCCTTTAAACGCAGGAGTGGTTTCATCGGAAAGGAGTGCGTCGCGGGAGCCGGTGCGCAGCCCTTTACCCAAGCGGTCCAGGGTGCGGGCCAAGAAAACCCACCACGGGGCTGCCAGCACGGCCAGCATCGGCTTGCTAATGGCGCTCAGCCCGTAGCCCCAGCGCACAAACGGCAGGCGCCGCCCCAGCCGGTCCGACCATTGCCCGAAATAGCCTTTGCTTAAACCCGCCGTGGCTTCGGCTACACCCTCCAGTACCCCAATCAATGCCACCGAAAACCCTATGCTCTGCAGGTACAAGGGCATAATGGGGTACAGCATCTCGCTGGCCAGGTCCGTGAACAAGCTCACCAGGGAAAGCAGCCAGATGGTGCGGGTCAGATACTTCACGCAAAAAGGTGGTATAGTAGTGCGGGCAGCGGTTGTACGATGGTGACGCGCATTTTACCCATTTTGGTTTGCTATTATCGATCAAAGCCTTACCTTTGCCAACCCAATTGAATTGATTTCGAGCAGACCGTCACCTTTACATACTCATGGCGAACCATAAATCGGCCCTCAAGCGCATCCGTTCCAACGAAGCTAAGCGCGTACTGAACCGTTACCAGGCTAAATCTACCCGCACTGCCGTTAAGAAACTGCGTGCTACCACCGATGCTACTCAGGCACAAGAGCTGCTGAAGAAAGTATCGTCTATGCTGGACCGCCTGGCTAAAAAGAACATCATTCACAAGAACAAAGCTGCTAATAACAAATCGAAGCTGGCTAAGTTCGTGAAGTCGCTGGCTGCTTAAGTAGTCAACCGACATTCTGCTCTCATATAGAAAAGGCCTTGCGTGCAGACGCAAGGCCTTTTCATGTTTTTCTTTATTTCGCTGCGCATGAGGTAGGCGCACGAGCGGGAAACGGTAGCTTTAGGCTCGAAGCGTATTTTCTTATGCTATGCGGTATTTTTATTCCCTGTTATTCTTGTTGGGTTTATGCCTCAGTAGTTACCAGGCGGTAGCACAGGATTGGCGCCTATTCCGGCCGGGCTTGATATACTCATACCAGGCGGCGGGTAAAGCCGAGGTACACACGCTGCGGCTGGATTCCGCCTTTATGATAGGAACCGACTCCGTGTATCGGTTTAACCGAATCATGCGGCCCGACCCCGCCTCCTCAGGACTATTTCATAAGTCTGACAATAACCTGTTTGGGGCGCAGTTGCGGTTTGTGCCCGGCAGCCAGGAGGTAGTGCTGGAAGCCTTGGCTGATGCCCTGCAAACACCCGTACAGATGCTGCTACGCCCCGCTGCGGCCGTAGGCAGTACCTGGCAAGCTTCAATGGGTGTTACGGCGGTACTAAGCAGCCGCAGCCAGCAAAGTGTACATGGCGTTTGGGATAACGTAGCCACGGTGCTGCTCAGTACCGGGCAGCAGGTGTTGATAGGGGAGGAACTCGGCTTACTGCAGGCCCCGCAATGGCTGAGCCTGGATGCCGCTACGGCTAGTAACCTGCAAGCCACCCGCGTGCCCGTTACCTGGGCCGAATCTGACTATTACCCCGCTCATGCCTTCGACTTTCAGCCGGGCGACGAGTTTGGGTATGAACAGTATGACTGGATTTTCTCTCTGCCCTGCGCCAAAGACTATATTCTGCGGCGCATCAGCAGCCGGGGGCAAACTCAGGATAGTCTGAAATACACGTATCAGGAAGAGCGGGCTACCCGAGGGTACGGGCTCGGCAGTCCCTGTAACAATGTGTATGCAGAAACTCTCCATCCCCGCACCCGGGGGCGCATGGCCGTATCGCTAAAAACGGGGCAGTGGGCCGATAAAAACCACCCGCCGCTGAGCCTGCTCACCTGGGAGTACCAGAAAGAAACCACGGTTTCAGGCCTGGAAAACTATACACTGGCGCTGCCCCTGAGTACAGAAGCCGGTGCCACCCTGCCGGGCCCCAAATATATCCGGGTATACAAGCGGGACCAGGCTTACGCCACCGGCATGGACTACCTGGCCCACCCTCAACGCCTTAGCGCACCGGTAGGCATGGTATATGACAACGATACCTGGCTTGTATACTACCATCGGCGCCTGCCAGACGGCACTTATTCCACCTTCGGCACTCGGCAGCAATATGAGGTGCTGTTGCCGGTGCGGGCCGCCCGCAGTTCGCTGGCAGTCCGCGCCTACCCGAATCCTGCGACAGGAGTGGTTACACTGGATTGGGTCTTGCCTGCTGTAAAGGGGGCAAAGCTCAGCTTAACTGACTTGACAGGGCGGGCACTCTGGCAGGCAGAACCAGCGGCCGGTAGTACGCAGCTGCAGGTGCCATTGGCAGCCTACCCGGCCGGTCTGTACCTATTGCGTCTGGAGCAACCAGGCAAGGTGCCGGTAATGGTGCGTGTACAGCATTAGTAAGGAGGCTTAGAAATAGAAAAGCTCCTCGGAAGATATCCGAGGAGCTTTTCTATTTCAATTACTGAACTGCTAGTTACGCCACGCTCACTTTTACCATGTTGGTTTTGCCCTTCTCATTGATGGGCATCGAAGCGGTGTTGATGAACACGTCGCCCGCATCCAGGTGGCCCGTGGTGGTCAGCACGTACTTGATGTCCGATACGGTGCTGTCGGTGCTCACCATCCGGTCGTAGTAGAAGCCGCGCACGCCCCAGATCAGGCTGAGCGCCGTGAGTAGGGGGCGGTTATCGGTGAAGATAAAGATGTTGGCCTTGGGGCGGTATTTGGCAATCTGGAAGGCCGTATAGCCCCGGTGCGTCATGCCGGTAATGGCTTTGGCACCCGTGTTTTTGGCCAAGTGACAGGCCGCCGACAGAATGCTGTCGACCATGAAGGAAGGCGACTCTGGAGTAATGGTATGCCAGTGGTTGTACAAACTGGGCATACGGCTTTCTACGCTCAGAATGGTGGCTACCATAGAGCGGATAACTTCGGCTGGGTAGGCACCCACAGCGGTTTCAGCGGAAAGCATTACGGCATCGGCTCCGTCAATCACGGCGTTGGCTACGTCGCTGGTTTCGGCACGGGTGGGGCGGGGAGCGGTAATCATACTCTCCATCATCTGGGTGGCCACAATTACCGGTTTACCGGCCTTGTTGCACTTGGCCACAATTTCCTTCTGGGCCATCGGTACCTCTTCCATCTTCACTTCCACGCCCAGGTCGCCACGGGCTACCATCACGGCATCGGTAATAGCAATGATTTCGTCGAGGTTGCGCAGGCCTTCCGGCGTTTCAATCTTGGCAATTACGCGGGCGGTTTTGCCGCTTTCCGCAATCAGGCTCTTGATGAAGCGGATATCCTCGGCGCGGCGCGCAAACGAGAGGGCAATCCAGTCTACATCATTCTCCAGACCAAACTTCAGATCCTCAATATCCTTCTCCGTCATGGAGGGGGCCGATACTTCGGAGTCGGGTAGGTTGATGCCTTTGCGGGGTTTCACTAGGCCGCCATAAATAACTTCCACGTCCACTTCCTTGTCGCGGTCGGTGGCCAGCACGCGAAGCTCAATCTTGCCGTCGTCGATGAGGATCATGTCGCCGGCTTTCACGTCGCGGGCCAGCCCCAGGTAAATCGTGCTCAGGCGCGTGGCCGTGCTGATTTCCTTCTCACCGCACACCAGTTTGATCTTGTCGCCGGCCTTAATTTCCACGCCACCACCTTCTACATCACCCAAACGGATTTTTGGGCCCTGCAAGTCCTGCAGCAAGCCCACGTTTGTGCGCATGTCTTTGTTCAGGCGGCGTACATTATGGATAACCGCGAGGTGGTCTTCGTAGCTGCCGTGCGAGAAGTTGAGGCGGAATACATCCACACCTTCGCGGATGAGCATGCCCAGCTTTTCATAGGTATTAGAGGCGGGGCCAACAGTGGCCACAATCTTGGTCTTATTAAACTTAGGACGCGGTTCCATGCAAAAGGAATAAGTGATTCTCTTAGACAAAGGCAACTGAGAAGTGCCTTGCAAATGTAGCGTGAAGCGGCTGCTTCGCACATCGTTTATGCCGTTTTGCCGGCATGGTGCCACGATGCCCAAAGCAGCCGCTTCACGCTACAAGAACGCTCAAAAAAGGAGATTTTCTTTGAATTTTAATGAATTAGGGTCGAACTGACAAGCATGTTGTACCACTGAAAGCCCGCTTAAGCGGGCCAGAAATTCGTCGCCGGAAAACTCGTCGCTGGCATTGCTTACCTGCAGCAGGTAGTCATATTCCTTGATATCCGGGGCCAGAAAGGGCCTTTTCAGGATAGATGGATCCAGGGAGCGGTTGCGCAGCAAGCGCAACGACAGGGTTTCAGAAGCATGCAGATAATTGCTGATGACCAGGCGCCCGCGGGAGAGCAGGTCATAGATTATATCCTGCTGCTTCACCAGGCGCAGGCGCAGGGCGTTGTTCAGCGTCCAGGCCAGGGTATGTTCGCGGCTGGAAGAAACAATGCCAAAAAGATCAAAGTCGCAGTCGTACTCAACGTCTAGGGTAAGCATGGCGGAAGCAGTTAGGCCAACGGCAGCAAAGTTACGGGTTGCCGGCAGGAGCGGGCCATAACGAAGAGAGGAAAGACAAGATTGCGTGTTTGTTTGACAATGTTAGGGAAGATGGTGTTATTTGTGGCTGAGTTTTCCTTAAACCCCCACGGAAATGTCTGAAATTGCAGAAAAAGTAAAGGCCATCATCATCGATAAACTCGGCGTAGAAGCTTCGGAAGTAACTCCGGAGGCCAGCTTCACCAACGACCTGGGTGCTGACTCGCTGGATACTGTTGAGCTGATCATGGAATTTGAAAAAGAATTCAACGTGTCGATTCCCGACGATCAGGCCGAAAACATCGGTACCGTGGGTCAGGCTATCAGCTACCTCGAAGAGCACGCTAAGTAGTCTGTAAGACTACCGCTGCTCCCTTAGTGCTTACCGGCCGGCTCGCCGCCGGCCGTTTTGCTTTTTTAGTTTTCGTATTCTTTCGCTTCTCTGAGCCAGCCTATGTCTCTTCGGAGAGTTGTTGTGACCGGCCTGGGTGCCATTACCCCGATCGGCAAAACCGCCCCCACCTTCTGGGAAGGGCTAAAAGCCGGTGTGAGTGGGGCTGCTCCCATCACCCGGTTCGATGCCAGTAAGTTCAAGACCCGCTTCGCCTGCGAAGTGAAGGACTATAACCCCGACGATTATTTCGACCGGAAGGAAGGCCGTAAGATGGACCTGTTCACGCAGTTCGCCGTCATTGCTTCGGATGAAGCAATTAAGGACGCCGGCCTGCTGGAAGGGGTAAATAAAGACCGGGTAGGGGTTATCTGGGGCTCTGGTATTGGAGGGTTGAAAACCTTCCAGGACGAGTGCTTCAACTTCGCCAAGGGCGATGGTACGCCGCGCTACAATCCGTTCTTCATTCCCAAGATGATTGCCGACTCCTCGTCGGGCAACATCTCCATCAAGAACGGTTTCCGTGGTCCGAACTTCGTGACCACCTCCGCCTGCGCTTCATCTTCCGATGCCATTGTGGCGGCCTACAACTATATCCGCTTGGGTATGGCTGATGTGGCCGTTACGGGTGGTTCGGAAGCCGCCATTACCGAGGCGGGCGTAGGGGGCTTCAATGCCCTCAAAGCCATGAGCGAGCGGAACGACGACCCGCAAACCGGCTCGCGCCCTTACGATAAGGACCGGGACGGATTTGTACTGGGCGAAGGGGCCGGCGCGCTGATTCTGGAGGACTATGAACACGCCAAAGCCCGCGGCGCCAAGATCTACGCCGAAATTATCGGTGGCGGCTTGTCGTCGGATGCCTACCACATTACCGCTCCGGATCCTACCGGCGAAGGCGTGGTGATTGTAATGCAGAACGCCCTGCGTGATGCTGGCATCAAGCCCGAAGATGTAGACTACATCAACACCCACGGCACCAGCACGCCACTGGGTGATGGAGCTGAGGTGACGGCCATTCAGAAAGTATTCGGCGAAGCCGCGTACAACCTGAACATCAGCTCTACCAAGAGCATGACCGGCCACCTGCTGGGTGGTGCGGGCGGCATTGAGGCTGTGGCCTGTATCCTGGCTATGCAGCACGGCATCGTACCGCCAACTATTAACCACGTTACCGACGACCCCGAACTGGACGCCAAGCTGAACTTCACGTTCAACCAAGCTCAGGAGCGGGAAATCAATATTGCGGTCAGCAACACCTTCGGGTTTGGTGGTCACAACACGTCGGTGGTATTCAGCAAATTCCGCGACTAATGCCTAGGCCCGGCCAGCCACTTCCGCTATTCGGCTTTTTCCGCCGATTGGTAGGGCAGGACCGGGCCTTCCGGCAGGCTATTGCCACGCTCACTGGCCGCACGCCCGATAATATCCGCTTGTACCAGCTGGCCTTCACGCACGCCTCCGTGGTGCGCCTGCAGGGCGATACGGCCCGTCACCAAAGCAACGAGCGGCTGGAATTCCTCGGCGACGCCGTGCTGGGCGCGGTGGTAGCCGAATATCTGTTCCGGAAGTTTCCCTACGAGCAGGAAGGCTTCCTCACGGAGATGCGCAGCCGCATTGTAAACCGAGAAAGTCTGAACGGCCTGGCCCTAAAAATCGGGCTGGATAAGCTGGTGCAGCTGGACGTGACCCAGGGCCGCTCGGCCCGCTCGCGCTCCGTAAACGGCAACGCGCTGGAAGCACTGGTAGGTGCTGTTTACCTTGACCAGGGTTATAAAGCGGCCCGCAAATTTGTGCTCAGCCGCCTGGTGAAGCCTTTTGTGGACGTGAAGTCTCTCACGGAAACCACCACCAACTTCAAGAGCAAGCTCATTGAGTGGGCGCAGCGCCACGGCAAAAACCTGCGCTACGATATGCAAAGCGAAGCCCGCCCGGGCGGCGTGATGGAGTTTTCGGCTACGGTGATGCTGGATGATGAGGAAGTAGCCACCGGCATGGGCCTCTCGAAAAAGCAGGCGGAACAGCTGGCCGCCGAGCGGGCTCTAACGACTTTAGGAGTGTAGATCTGCCTTAAAAGGACGAGACTCCACCCGTTACCACGCTTTTTAGCACAATGCCCTTAACGCCTACAGAGGAGTATAGGGCTTTTTGCATTTCAAGGGCTTTCGCATTTTAAAGGCAAATTCCTCTGCTTTTCAGGGAATGGTAGTTTGTTCGTAACCCAATCCGCAGAAATGGAGTTGTTTTGCAGAAGTTACATTTCTCCCGAATTATGCGAATAGCCGGCGCCGCCCTCAACCAGATTCCTTTCGATTGGCAACATAACCTGCGTACCATCCGCGAGGCCATTGAGCAGGCTAAAGCCGCCGGGGTGCAGCTGCTTTGTTTGCCGGAATTGTGTCTGACGGGCTACGGCTGTGAGGACCTGTTTTTGAGCGACTGGCTTCCCCAATCAGCCCTGGAGCATCTGCAGCTGATTCGCCCTTGGACGAAAGGCATTTGCGTGGTAGTAGGCCTACCGGTGCGCCTTAACCACCGCACCTACAACACGGCGGCTGTGCTGCGCGATGGGCAAATTCTGGGCTTTGCCGCCAAGCAGTTCCTCGCTAATGATGGTGTGCACTATGAGCCTCGCTTCTTCCACGCCTGGCCAGCCGGCGAAACGACTACTGTGCCACTGGGAGGGGAAGAGTGGCCCCTAGGCGACCTGATTTTCGAGCACCAAGGCGTAAAGTTCGGCTTTGAAATCTGTGAGGATGCCTGGCGGCCCGATGATGTGCGCCCCGCCTGCCGCCTGGTAGGCCGCGTGGATTTGATTGTGAATCCTTCGGCCAGCCACTTTGCCATGAGCAAGACGGATGTGCGCTATAACCTGGTGCTGAACGCCTCGCGCAACTTTCGCTGCACCTACCTCTACGCCAACCTGCTGGGCAACGAAGCCGGCCGCATCACCTACGATGGCGAAATTCTGGTGGCCCGCAACGGCCACCTGCTGCTGCGCAACCAGCTTATGAGCTTCAAGGAAGTGGATATGGAGTGCGTGGATGTCGACTTTGCTTCGGAGCTTACGGCTGTTGATGCCATTGACCCGCTGCCCGCTCCCGACGAATACCGAGAGCTGAACCAGGCTCTGAGTTTGGCCTTATTTGACTACTTGCGCAAAGCCCGCAGCCGGGGCTTCGTGCTGAGCTTGAGCGGCGGGGCCGATTCCTGCATGTGCGCCATAGCCGTGGCCGAGATGGTGCGCCTTGGTACCACCGAACTAGGTACGGCTGAGTTTATGCGCCGTTCGGGCTGCTTCACTACAGAGGAAATTCAGCAGTGGGCCGGAGCCGTAGCACCCGTACCTGACAAAGCCGCGCGGGGACCCAAAGACGCCTCCCTTTCCACTCCGGATAATCAGCAGGCCACCATTAACCAGCAGCTCACCAAACGCCTGCTGATAACTGCCTACCAGGGCACCGTTAATTCCTCCGACGATACCTTCAACTCTGCCCAGGAGCTGGCCGATGCCCTGGGGGCGGTATTCTATAACTGGGGCATTGATGAGGAAGTAACCGGCTATGTGGGCAAGATTGAGCACGCCCTGGGCCGCGACCTGACCTGGCAAACCGACGACCTGGCTCTGCAGAACATTCAGGCCCGGGTGCGGGCTCCCGCTATCTGGCTGCTGGCCAATGTTCAGAACTGCCTGCTCCTGACCACATCAAACCGCTCGGAGGCTTCCGTGGGCTACTGCACCATGGACGGTGACACGGCCGGCTCTATCTCGCCCATTGCCGGCGTAGACAAAGATTTTGTAAAGAAATGGTTGCGCTGGGCCGAAGCGGAATTGGGCTACACCGCCCTGCACCGCGTGAACAACCTGCAGCCCACCGCCGAGTTGCGCCCCCTGGAAGACAAGCAGACTGACGAGCGGGACCTGATGCCCTACATCCTGCTCAACCGCATTGAGCGCCTGGCTTTTTACGACCGACTTAGCCCCAAACAAGTACTGGATACTTTGGTGAAGGAAGATGCCACCGTAGATCCGGAGCTGCTCAAAACTTACGTCAAGCGCTTCTACTCGCTCTGGAGCCGAAACCAGTGGAAACGGGAACGGTATGCCCCATCCTTCCACCTCGACGACTACAACGTAGACCCGCGCTCCTGGCTGCGTTTTCCCATTTTGAGCGGTGGCTACACGGAAGAGCTGAACGCCCTCTAGGGAATACCGGAGCAATGAAGCGTATCGAAGAATAAGCAGTATGTTCCGCATAATCCTTCGATACGCTTCATTGCTCATTCATTTACTACCTTTCGGGCATTCATACTATTGCCACTGCTTATGAGCCTGCTTGCTTACATCACCTGGGATGTTTCGCCCATCATTGCCCAGTTGGGGCCGCTTACCTTGCGCTGGTACGGCGTGCTGTTCGCGCTGGGCTTTGTGCTGGGCTCGTTCATCCTCACGCACATTTACCGCACCGAGCGGGTATCGGCGCAATGGGTTGATATTATCACGCTGTACATGATTATCGGTACGGTGGTGGGTGCGCGCCTGGGCCACGTGTTTTTCTACGATTGGGCCGCGTATAAGCAGCATCCCTGGGAGATTCTGAAGATCTGGCACGGCGGACTGGCTAGCCATGGCGCCACCATTGGCATTCTGCTCGCCTTATGGATTTTCAGCCGTCGGCATAAGTTTGATTACCTCTGGGTGCTGGACCGGATTGTGATTGTAGTAGCCGTAGGTGGTGCCTGCATCCGTCTGGGCAACCTGATGAACTCGGAAATTGTGGGCCGCGCTACCACCGTGCCGTGGGCGTTCATTTTCCCGCGCGATGCCGAACACACCACCGTGCCGCGCCATCCCACCCAGATTTACGAATCCCTGTTCTGCGTTTTCCTGCTGGTGCTGCTGTATTGGCTCTGGAACAAGTATAAGGAGCGTACGCCACGCGGTTTGCTCTTCGGCTTGTTCGTGGTGTTGCTGTTCGGCTTCCGCTTCCTGGTGGAATTCCTGAAAGAGAATCAGGTTGACTTCGAAAACAACCTGCAGTTCAACATGGGGCAGCTGCTGAGCATTCCGCTGATTCTGTTGGGTGTGTATGTGCTACTGCGCGCCGGCAAATGGCCCAACAACCCCTATGGCTATGCCGTGCGGGATTTAAGCGAGGAAGAAGCCAATAAGGCAGCGGTAAAAACCCGTTAGTCCCTTCACAATAGCATAAAACAAGAAGGCCCGCTCTCAGCTGAGAGCGGGCCTTCTTGTTTTCAAACCAATGCTAAAAACTAGTAGCGGCGGTTCACAGCGTTGAGGTCTTCGAATGCCGATTTCAGGCGGGCAATGAAGGTTTCTTCGCCCTTGCGCAGCCACACGCGGGGGTCGTAGTATTTCTTATTGGGCGAGTCCTCGCCGGTGGGGTTACCAATCTGACTCTGCAGGAAGCCTTCGTTCTTCTGGTAGTAGGCGCGGATACCATCCCAGAACGCCCACTGCAGGTCCGTATCAATGTTCATCTTGATGGCGCCGTAGCTGATGGCTTCGCGGATTTCCTCCTGCGACGAGCCTGAGCCGCCGTGGAACACGAAGTTGATGGGGCGCTCATCGGTCAGGTTGTATTTCTCCTTCACGAAATCCTGCGAGTTCTTCAGAATAACGGGCTGCAGCTTCACGTTGCCGGGCTTGTACACGCCGTGCACGTTGCCGAAAGCAGCAGCAATAGTGAAGCGGGGACTCACCTTGCTCAGCTCCTCGTAGGCATAGGCCACTTCCGAAGGCTGGGTGTAGAGCTTCGAGGAATCCACATCGGAGTTGTCTACGCCGTCTTCCTCACCGCCGGTTACGCCCAGCTCAATTTCCAGCGTCATGCCAATTTTGGCCATGCGCTCTAGGTACTCTTTGCAGATTTCGATGTTCTCCTCGATGGGCTCCTCCGAGAGGTCCAGCATGTGCGAGGAGTACAGCGGCTGGCCGTACTGAGCGAAGTGCTTCTCGCCGGCTTCCAGCAAACCATCAATCCAAGGCAGGAGCTTCTTGGCGGCGTGGTCGGTGTGCAGAATCACGGGTACGCCGTAGGCCTGGGCCATCAGGTGCACGTGCTGCGCGCCTGAAATGCCACCGGCAATGCTGGCCTGCTGCTTATCGTTAGCGAGGCCTTTGCCAGCGAAGAACTGGGCACCACCGTTAGAAAACTGAATGATAACCGGCGAGTTCAGGTCGCGGGCAGCTTCCAGCACGGCGTTTACCGTGTCGGTACCCGTAACGTTTACCGCGGGCAGTGCATAGCCGTTCGCCTTGGCGTGGTCGAAGAGCTGCTGCACTTCGTCGCCGTGCAGCACGCCGGCGCGCAGGCCGGTAAGAGTGGTTTGGTCAGCCATAGAAGGGCATTGGTTGCGCGGACCGCCAACTGCCGGGCCGCACGGGTGAGGGTTTGAGCCGGTGAAGGTAGCAAAGAAACGGGGCCCATCCGAACCTTACCGACCGCCGGACTCCAGGAGCTCCGGGCAGTAAGTGGTTCAGATGGGCCCCGCCAGGCCAGTTATCGGCGCTTAAGGCATCTTATACTGGTAGAGGCTGCCTTGCTCGGAGCTGATGAGCAGGGTTTGATCATCGGTAAACAAAACGCCTTCAGTCTGGCCGGCGCCGGTTAGGGCAATACGGCGGGGCTTGGCCTTCAGAAGGCCGCTCATGGAGGCGCCGTTCAATACAAACATTTGCTCGCTGCCCATGAGTACCAACTGGCGGCCATCGGGGCTGATGCTGGCATCCGTTACTTCATCCGGGATGCTGAGGCTGGCTACGCGGCGGGCGGTGTAGGTGCCGGGCTTATCGGGCACGGTGTATACTTTGCTGATGGCCTTGCTGCCCCGGTCGCGGGTGAACAGGTAAATCTGCCCATCATGCCACACGGAGGCTTCGCAATCGAAATTGCGCTCTTTCTTTTTGGGTGGGAATTCCTGCTGATCGGGATACGTGAAGTGAATTTCGCCGACGGCACTGGGCTGAGCTGGATTTACCCGGTAAATGGTCAGGTCGCGGCGGTTATTGTCGTTGTTGCCGGCATCCGTCACAAACAAGGTGCCGTCGGTGCTATGCGTGATGCTTTCCCAGTCCTCATTAGAAGCACTTAAACGCACTTCATCCAGCAGCTTTCCATCCCCATCAAATTTATAGAGAATAGGCGGATTGCCCTGGTCGCCCATGGTATAATAAGTGCCCGGCTGACTCATAGCTAGTCCTGAGCTTTCCTTCACCCCCTCCAGCTGGCCCAGGCGTTTCAGGCCGGGCACGGCATCAGCGGTGAGGCGGTTTTCCAATGACTCTTTCTTGTGCTTCTTGCCGGAAGAGCCTTTGGGCTCGTCGGCCGACTTTTCGCTCTGTGCTTGCGAGCAGCTGCTAAAAAGCAGCATTGCAGCCAGAGAATAACCAAACATACTGCGCATTAGGCGAGATATCAGCGTGAAAAAAAGCCTCTACCCTTAGGTAGAGGCATATGCGGCTATACGGAAAACGGCGCCATTAGGGTACTGGGTCGTAACCATGGCCACCCCAGGGATGGCAGCGGCCAATGCGCCGCAGCGCCAACCATCCCCCGCGCCACGGCCCATGTTTTTGCAGGGCATGGGCTGCGTAAGCCGAGCAGGTGGGCGTATAGCGGCAGCTGGCTGGGGTAAGGGGCGAAATCAGGTGGCGATAAAACCAGACTATACCCAGAAAAAGCAGTCGAAAAAAAGAATTCATAGTTTAGCAACCTACCAAGCCGCCCAGAGAATAGCCGCTCTATTCAGCAAAAGAAAGCCTTTTAGGCTGGTTTGGGTTCCCAGTCACTGCCCGCGCAAGCTGCTTTTCGCCAAATAACAAGGCCCGTTATCACATGAAAACGGGCCTTGGTGTGAGCTCAATAGGTTAAGACTTGGCTGCTTCCGGGTTCCGCGTGTGCTGAACATAGTAGGATTTCAGGCTGGGCTGCCCCGAAAGACTATTGGTTAACTTGTTTACCATCTGCTGATACACGCCACTCGTCTCGTAGGCATCGGCTTCTATTTTGCTGTTCCACATGGTACAGGAAATGTGCTCGTCGGTTTCATCAATAGGTTCCAGTAGCATAATATCAAGGCACCCGGGCTGTCTACGGACTATGGGCACAATATCATCGAAATAAACCTTCTTGGCTCCTTCAATCTGCTCGGGAGCAAAACTCATACTAGTCAGGCGAACAAACATAGGACGGGCTCCCGGCGGATTTAGGGTGCAGGCGCAGGTGCAGCACTCGTAGGCCGTAGAGAAGTATAATGTACAGTTTTTTCCTATAATAAGGCTATAAATGTCCTGTTTTTATCATTCAAATGCCAAGTAATTATAGCAGTTGTACAGGCAACACCATGCGTTGAGTCAGGTAGGAGGTAGCTTAGGAACTATCCGGAATATAAGCTCATCGAAAATATCTAATTACCTGCTTGTACAAGCTTAAATAGCCCTGTACCTTTCGAGTATGGGAAAACTCTACCTGCTATTAAGTTGGCTTTTTTTGATATCACAGTGTAGTTTGGCGCAGGGCAATGGCCCTGGGCTGCATGGTGCCCGTGCCGCCGGAATGGGCAATACTGCTGTTACGCTTTCAGATGTTTGGGCTTTAGGCAACAATGTGGCCGGGCTCTCGCAGCTTACGCGCCCCGAGGTAGGCGTGTATGCAGAAAATCGGTTTCTGATTAGCTCACTTAACACCGTAGGACTGGCAGTAGCCTCACCTTTGGGACGACTCACGGGCGAAGAACCCCGTTACGGCGTAGTAGGGCTGGAACTGCAGCGCTTCGGCGACAAACTATATAACGAGCAGCGCGTGGGCCTGGGCTATGCATACCGTACCGGCGTGATGAGCGTAGGTGTGCGGGCTGATGTTCTGCAGGTAGCTATTGAAGGATTGGGCAGCCGCCGCGCCGTAGCCGCTTCGGTAGGAGCGCAGGCCGAGCTGATTCCGCGTAAATTGGTGTTTGGTGCCTACCTCTATAATCTCAACCAAGCCCATCTGGCCGAGTACGAAGACGAGCGGGTTCCTACCGTATTGAAAGCCGGCCTATCCTACCGCCCCACCGAAAAGGTGATGCTGAACGCCGAAGTGGAAAAAGACGTGGACCACGCCGCCGACTTTCGCGCAGGGGTGGAATACCAGGCGCTGGAAGCTCTGGCGCTGCGTGTAGGTGTGCTAGGGGTATCGGAGCAGGTAACCGGAGGAGCCGGTTTCCATGCCGGCCGCTTCCGGGTAGATTATGCCGCGTCCTGGCACTCGTCGCTGGGGCTAAGCCAGCATATTTCGGCCGGTTTCCGGCTGGAGGCTAAATAAGCGCGCCGGATCATGAAATTCATTCGACCCTTACATGGGCTGATGGCTGGTGCCGGTGTGGCAGCCCTACTGCTGCTTAGCAGTGGCCAGGCGCAGGCGCAGGAATACGTGCGCCCTCCCGCCGACCTTGACCGCCTGGTACAGGAGCTGTTTGCGGAACCGCAGAGCGACGATGTGCCTTACGAGGACCTGTATGAAACCCTTCTGCAGTACTACCAAACGCCACTGAACCTAAACACAGCGAGTGCCGAGGAGCTACGCTCCTTGCTTTTGCTGCGGGAACAACAGATTGCGGCTTTGCTGGAGCACCGCAAACAGTATGGCTCCATGCTAAGCATCTATGAACTGCAAAGCATTCCGGAGTTTGATCTGCGGACCATTTACCGCGTGTCGCCTTTTGTAACGGTGGTGAATGCAAACCCCAACGCGGCCCGCGGCCCGCTGTGGCAGCGCGTTTACAAGGAGGATAACAACGCCTTGTTCCTGCGCTATGAGCGGGTGCTGCAAGACCGCAAAGGCTATTCCGAACCCACTACCAGCAGCACCGGCACTCAATCTTCCCGCTACCTGGGTTCCCCGGATAAGCTGATGCTGCGTTACCGCGTCAGCCACACCCGCGACTTCAGCTTTGGCTTTACCGCCGAGAAAGATGCCGGCGAGCAACTGGCATGGGACCCCAATAAGCGCCGCTTCGGTCCCGATTTTTTGTCGGCACATATGCTGCTGCAGGAGCGCGGCCGGCTGAAAACCCTGGCTTTGGGCGACTATCAGCTGCAATTTGGACAGGGGCTGGTTCTTTCGTCCGGATTGCAGGTAGGTAAGGGAGCTGAAACCATTACTACTATCCGGCGCAGCAGCTTGGGGGTGCGGGCATATTCCTCGGTTCTGGAAAGCACGTTCTACCGCGGGGCGGCCGCTACGGCTTCACTTACCAAGCAAATTCAGGCTACCGGCTTTCTTTCCCGCAAGCGGGTAGATGCCAATGTGCAGCAGGCCCAGGATTCTTTGGCTGATTTTGATGAGTTTTCATCCGGCATTGTGCTCACGGGTTTTCACCGCACGGCTTCTGAACTGGCTAACCGCAAAGAGTTACAGGAAACCATTGGCGGCGGTAACATTGGCTACCAAAGCGCCGATGGCAGCCTGACAATGGGGCTGACAGCCGTGAATACGCACTACGACAAAGCCATTCAGAAGCGCGACGAACCTTATAATGCCTTTGAGTTTCAGGGTAAGAACAACCTGGTCGTAGGGGCGCATTACGGATACTCCCGCGGCAACTGGAACGTCTTCGGGGAAACAGCCCGCTCCTCCAGCGGCGGCATTGGAACGGTAAATGGCCTGCTGGCCAGCTTGTCATCGAATATTGATGCTTCGGTGCTGTACCGCTATTATGCCCGCGACTTCCACACGTTCTATGGGCTGGCGCTGAGTGAAAATACCCGCAACATCAACGAAAGTGGCTTATATCTGGGTCTGAAAGTGCGGCCCATTGCCCGCTGGGAGCTATCTGCCTATTACGACCAGTTCAGCTTCCCATGGTTGAAATATCGGGTAGGCGCCCCCACGCACGGCAACGACTGGCTGCTGCGTCTCACCTATCAGCCCACTAAAACCAGTACGCTTTACGCCCAGTTTCGCGCCCGCACCAAGCCTTACGACTCCGATACTGACGCTACTCGCCTGACGGCTGACCCGGAACCCACCGTGCGCCACAGCCTGCTCGCGTATTTCAATACTGAAGTTACCCCATCCTTTAGCCTGCGCACCCGCGTGCAGGGTACCCGCTACCGGGAAGGGACAGGCCCTACCAGCACCGGCTTTTTGCTGGCCCAGGACGCCTCCGTGGCTATTGGCCGGCCGCTGCGCCTGAGCGCCCGCTATGCTCTCTTCGACACTGATAATTTTGATACCCGCCAGTATGCCTTCGAGCAGGATGTGCTCTACGCGTTTTCCGTACCGGGCCTCAGCGGCCGGGGCACGCGCATGTATCTGCTGGCAGAAGTACGCATGAACCGCCACCTCACTCTCTGGGTACGCTACGCCACTACCCACTACCGCGACGTAGACACGGTAGGCTCCGGCCTGGAGGAAATCCAGGGAGCAGAGCGTTCCGAGGTAAAAGCACAGCTTCGGTACCGGCTTTAGGCTTTAGTAATTTCCTCTGCAGCAACCGGCCCTTCTTCAATCTTGAGGAAGGGCCGGTTGCTGTAATGATGGAAGCATTTCTCTAGTATTATGCTAGAGCTTTACCAAGCGAAGCGTAGCTGATCTGCCATCGGGAGCCTGTATCTGCACAAAGTAGAGTCCGGCGGCAAGTTGGGGCAGGGTAAAAGGAGAGGTAAGCGGGTTAGCTGTTTTATTGAAGCTGGTGGCGTGTACCTCCCGGCCTATAGCATCCATAATGCGCACCTGCAGCGTGCCTGCCCAGGCGTTTTCAAACTGTAAGTAGAACTCCCCAGGTGCCGGATTAGGGAAAAGGGCTGCTCCGGCCAAAGGGTCGGTTGTGGAAAGGGCAGTGGTTCCTGTGCCGCGCAGTGTGCATAGCTCCAGTCGCCATCCCAGCAAAGCGTTGCCCTCCTGGGCTTGTGGGGCCAGGACGGTTAAAGTCCAGTCACCCTTAGCAGGCTGGCCTTGCAGACGTGCCAGAAGAGTGGTGGGGAGTACTGTCTGGCCGGTATTCAGAGGGCAGTTAATAGTACTGGCTGCCTGGTCGTCGAAGCTGGCGTGCAGGTCGGCACTGCCGGGGCAGGGGCCTTCCATCAGCACTACTTTGCGGCCCGAGGGAGCGGTCAGCTCCACGGTCAGGTCACCCAGATTAGGATAGGAGACACGCAGGTCGCGCACATTCACATCTGTTATAAGCTCATCGGTAGAAACCCGGATAACGGAGGTGGTGCTGACGGCTCCGGCAGTAGGCATGCGTTTGGGCACATCCAGGCTGGCATACGAAGCACAGTCCATAGTGCCGGTCTGGAAAGAAGCCGCCGTCGAGAATGGGCCCGGACCACATTCTGTGCCTATGCCGCGCACTCGCCAATAGTAGGTGGTTTGCGCCTGTAGCGGTGTTTTAAGTAGATAGATAGTATCAGAGGAAGTGGAGGTAAGCTCGGGAGTAGCGAAATCGGGGCTGGTAGCCACTTGCAGCTCGTAGCGTTGCGACCGGGGCGCCCGTGACCACGCAAATAGGGGCAGTGTGCCCTGGGGGCTAGTGCGTGGGGTGCGCAGCAAAGGAGCCGATACTACTGCCCGACGAATGGTGAAACGCAGAACATACGCTCGTGTCTGAGCGCCGCTGGAGGCTTCAATCGTGACGGAATATGTCCCCGAACTCAGGGTAGAAGGCGTATTCAGCGTAACAACCGTTGTCCCGGTAGGAGGTACTACTGAGTTGGAGAAAGAAACCGTTACGCCGGGTGGTAGCTGGCTAGCCGTCAGCGTAACCGCGTCGCTAAAACCATTAAGGGAACTTACTGTCAGGCTGGCCTGGCCCGTTGTGCCGGGGCATAATTCCAGCGTAGCAGGAGCTTCTTCCGCTTGGCTGATGGAAAATGCCGGCCCCGCGGGTACCTGAATGGTCAGGCTTTCATCAGAAATATCGAAATACACATTGCCTACTGCCTCTACTTTAATGCGGGCCGTTGCGGTAGCTTTGGTGGAGGTGGGCAGCGTGATGGTTTCGTGCCCGTCGTTCGGGGTGTTGGCAGCCAGTACTACCGGAAACGTCAGCCCACCATCGGTAGACAGTCGGATGTTGACAGTGGCGGTATTAATGGGAGCCTGGTCCGTATTGGCAACATCCCAGCGGATGAGCTGAGGCGAGCCCGCCAGCCATATCTGCGCGCCCGAGGGTTCCTTAATCCTAAACGGCCCGGCCGTGCCAATTACCGGTATGGTAACGGTATCCGTAGCCACTCCGCCTCCACTGGCGCGGTTGTCGCGCACGGTCAGCCGAAACACCAGTTTACGCCCGTAGGAGGGGAGCAACTCACCAATGGTGTGTTGGTTTGCCAGAATGTCTGTCAGGCGGGGGAACGTGCGGGCCGGGCTGCTGGTAGGCAAAAACGACCGGAAAATGGGGGCATCACCGCTGGGAGAATCCGGGAAACCATCCGGACCCAGATTAAACTGTTCCCAACTGTACGTGAGGGCGTCGCCATCAGCATCACTGCCGGAGCCCGTCAGTATAAAAGGCGTATTGGTCGGAATCAGGTAGCGCGGACCCGCATTGGCTGAGGGCGCGTGGTTGCCGGTGTTGGTTACCACGGCGCAGGTGTTACCGGCTCCTATGGCGGTGTAATTAATAATTTCTTCCAGGCTGCTGGTATGGAAGTAGGCGTCACTATTAGGTTGCAGGTTTTGGGGGGCACAAATGCCGGCATAGGCCATGATGGTGCTGCCACTACCCGGCTCATAAGCCGTCTGGGCCTCGCGGTTACCGCCGCTGCAATTGCCTGTGTTGCCATTAAATGTGTGGCTGGCCCCAAACTGGTGCCCGATTTCGTGGGCCACAAAATCCACATCGAAAGCATCACCGGTAGGGTTAGAAAGCCCGGTAATGCCCTTGGCTTTCTCCCCATTCACGCACACTACGCCCAGCAGTGCCAACCCGCCGCCGTCGGTGCTAAACAGGTGCCCGATATCATAGTTGGCTTCGCCGATGCGCTTGTCTATTGTGCGCTGGTTGGCGTTGAGCGTGTTATCGTCGGTTTGGTTAGTATAGGGGTCGGTAGCAGGATCAAGGTAGATAATGGAATCCTCTTTTGGCACCAGCGTCAGCCGAATGGCCAGTTCCCGCTCATAGATGCCGGATACTCGGTTAATGGAAGTAACAATAGCCGCCAGGGCCGCGGCTCGGGAGCCGCCCTTCACCTGCGTGTACTCACCGGTACAGGCCACGGCAATTTGATAGGTGCGAAGCTGCTCACCGAAAGTGAGCAGCTTTGTTTGGCGGCGCGGCTGAAGAGCTGCCAGCAAAGGAGCTGCCGTATAGCAAGTGGCCGGCATACCGGAAAGCGCCGTGCGGTGAAAGACCAGATGGGTAGCAGAGCCCGGTGCGGCCGGATCGATGTAGATAGTACCGGAAGCGGAAAGAACCTGTGCGTGAAATCCTGCTGGCGTTAAGTCCAACCGGGCAGTGGCTGTTACATCATCCAGGCCCTGCCCGGTATAGGTGGCAATTTGCGGGTAGCGTGCCGCCAGCGGTGCCGGTAGCACGGGCACGGTGGTAAGGCGGAACCGGCCCGAAGTACCATCGGGCAGCGGTAACGAAATGACTACTTCAGTTTCACGGCTTGCGCGCTGGGCTGCGGTAGAGACGGGGCGTAAGGTTTCCCGTAAGGTGGCGAGCTGGAACGTTACTGCACGGTAGCGCCCCAGGCCTTTGGGAACGGCGTGCTTGGTGGCAGTTGAGTGCGGCGCATCAGCCCAGAGCACGCGCTGAGCCAGGGCCAGGGAAGGCATGCCCCAAAGCAGCACCAGCAGGAGCGCACAAAGCATAGCCGGCGCAGGATAGCGCCGGGGCGGGCCGGCAACAGGAAATGTCATAAAAAGGGCGCCATCAAGCAAAAATGACTTTAAAGTACGGAATCAGCCGCAACCCTGGCCCTAAACTAAGCGGCCCGTCTCCTATGCAGGAAACGGGCCGCCATCAGGTCAGCGTAAGTGCCTGGGATCAGACGTCAGTCTTCAAAAAAACCAACGTTGATTTGTCTGCTTTGCTGATTTTTCGCCGAAATTCCAGGTAAGCCGGATACTCGGCTTTAGGAAAACGCCCGCGGTTAAGCTGCAGGCGCCGAATATATTGTACCGTGCCATCGGGCAGGGCCTGCGTTTGAGCCGAATAGGAGCCGAACCGAGAAGAGAGTTGTACCGGAGCAGGCATGGTTTCGGGCTGAAGGCTGCGGGGCATGAGTAGGTGCACCGTATCGGCATCCAGAAACGCAAAGCTTTGCCACATGTCGGTCTTCCGCTCGCCCAGCATGGGCTCCGGCGCCGCCGACTGATTCAGCAGATTAGGCGCTACAAATACCCGTTTGCCGGTGATGGTGGCATAGCGAGGCAACGTTAATTCCAGGGTTTCTACCATGGCCGGGAGCGGGGCAGCAGGGGCCGCCGCCAGGTTATAGCGGCTGATGGTGAAGCTGGGAATTCCGATTTGACTGTAGGCGCGTTTCTTCTGGTCTTCGGGCGTCAGGTTATGCATGTAGCTGGCCAGATCATCCTGCTGCAAGGCTGCGCTGCGGGTCCGTACAGTAGCTTTAGCGTTGCCCAACTCATCCAGCTGCACATCAGCCCGGCGGAACTGCGTGTTGTCAGTGGACTGGTACACGGGGGTACGTACCAGCCGGCCGCCCTCCGGCGTGAGCAACAGCACATGGCGCCCGGCGGTAAAGTCGCCCAGATAATTAAAGGGGGCCGTTTGGCTGGTGCACTCCAGCCAGACCGTGTCGCGCCGGCCAGCCTGAGCCAGTGGCACGCACAGAATCATGTGGTTGAACTGGTTGCTGGGAAAGTCCGTCTGAATATCGGGCTGGTCAGCGCCGGCCAGGGCACAGTAGGAGGGTACACCCGCCGCCTGCAGCAAGGCCATGCCATAGTTGGAAAGGCCTTTACAGTCGCCGTAGCCCCGGGTTGCTACCTCTGTGGCGGGTGCCGATTGCCAGCCTCCAATACCCAATTGCACGGAGATATAGCGGGTGCTGCCCTGCAAGTATTCATATACCTGGCGGGTACGCTCCCGCATATCCGGTACGCGCTGGGCCAGTTCTTTCATGCGGGCCGTAACGGCTTCCGGCAGCACATTGCGCCCTTCGTTTAGCTTATATTCCCATTTCCCGAGGCCTTCCCAGGTAGATAAGTCACCGGTATGGCCCTGTACTTCAAACTGCGAAGGAGCAGTATACACGGCGGGGAGCAGTTCACGCGCAGGCAGGCTGTAGGCCTCCAGTTCCAGTGCGGGCAGGTTAGCTATGCTCCACTCATGCACAATCTGATTACCTACCGTCTGATGTTTGGCTTGCACCTCAGCAGGCAGGTTGAGTTCCCGATAACGCAACGCCGGGAGCGAACCAGGCATCAGCACCTGGAAGTGTGACTGCTCTACTCCTAAATGCGTGTTCAGCAGCGGACGCCACACCGGGTAAAAAAGCGTGTTGGAAGTGGTATACTCCTCCTCAAACTCTACCGTGTAAGGATAGCTGCCTTGCTGCAGGCGTGCTACCTGGGCCCGGTTATCATCGGAAAGGTTGGCGCCGGAAGAAAGGCTGACATCCTTAATATCCGATGAGCGTAACGTGCGCAGTAACTTTCCATTGGCATCGTACACGGTGCCGCGCAGGTAGTTAATGCTGGTAAACCGGTCATAGCTCACTATATCAGTAGCGTAGTCATCACCCTGCTCATCGAGCACCGTAATGGCAAAATGTAGCGTGTTTACTGCCTGCCCCGCCGACTTTACCGTGAAGGTATGGTCATAGAGGCGCACCACAGCATGAGCATTTTCACGCAACGCGGCCGGCATAGCAGCTACCGGAAAACGCACCTTGGGGCTGGCCCCGGCAGTACTGGTAAACGCCAGCAGCCCAGCTATAAGAGGGAAATGTAGCCGCATATCAGGATTTCTTTTTGAGCACAATCTGCTCGGCGTGCTTCGCCACGATATGATTGTAGAACTCTCGCAGGTCCGCGTATTCTTCGGCTGAGTACGACGGCTTGCTGAAGGTAATGCGGCTTACTACCTGCAGACCAGCGGGGCTGGGGGTAACACTGTACTGGAAGCGGCCCCCATTATCAGGCAGGCTTACCAGCACACTCTTGGGCAGCTCCTCAACCTCGTAGCCAGCGGGCAGCGTGAAAGTGAGCATGTGCGTTTCATCGTGGGCGGCGCCAAAGTCTACCGGGAAGAGGCGGTTTTCCAGCAGGAAGGGGTTACGGTTTTCCCCGAAATGCCGCATAGGGCTAAGGTAGATGGTGGAGGCAGCGGCCTCACCACCGGCCACTTTCACTTCCATATCAAGTGCCAGTGGCTTGCTGAGCACGTCTTTCTGTTGGAAAGTATATTTCGATATCTCCCAGCCTTCATTAGCCTTCAGGTAGTTATTCTCCACATATTTCTTCTCCCCGTCTGCATGTAGTTTGGTCCGGGCCTGCAGAGCCTGATAGCCGCCGTGCTCGTCATGCACTTTTCCGGTCAGACCACCCCGCTCATCCAGCGCCAGTTGCGCCATCTGGAAATGCACGTAGCGCTGTGAGGAGGCCACTTCAATCCAGCGCCCTTGATCAGCCTTGTCGGGAATCAGACGGCCCATGGTGTTCAGACAGCGCTCCGGCAGCATACCCACGCTGGCCAGGGGCTCAGTGGCATCCAGCAGGAGCTCTTTATTGTCGGGTAGAGCTACGTGGGCCAGTACATAGTTAAAACGGTTAACCATAGGCACGTTTTCATCGATGCGGCCATGGTCGCGGGTGCTGAGGATAACCGGGGTAGCGGTTAAGCCGGCATCCCGCAGCAAGCCAATCAGCAGCAGATTTACATCGGCAGAGTTTCCCCGGTGCTGCTCAAATGCCTTGCGAATGCCATCGTTGCTGGTGAGCTGGTCGTTACCGTCAAAGCCGATGCTCTGTTTGGTGAGAGCTACTAAAGCGGCGGCGCGCTCCGTCGGGTCGGGGTATTTCGCTACAATAGCTGCTACCTCGGCTTTTAGGAAGCCGGTACGGTTTAGCTGCAGTCCAAAGTTCTCGTTGCCCATCAGCTCATTGCCCACACTTACCCAGGTGCCTAGCTTGATATCATATGGCTGCTCGGGCATTTTGGTGCCGGCCAGTTCAAAATCAATGCGGGCAATATAGTCCTGCCGGGTCGTCATGTAAGGCTCGTCGCGGAAGGCAGGCACATTCTTCATAGCCCAGCGGTGGTTGGTCACCTGGGGAGTGAGGGTTTCAGCTCCCCCCGCCGTCCGGGTATCTGCCAGTCCGAACTTGGTTTGGCCTGACCAGCGCACCGTCATTTGACCAGTAGATATTGGGTGCTCATTCACCTCCAGGGGCTCATAGCCCTGCATCAACATCTTATAATCGAAGTATTCCGGAATGTTGGCGCGGTATTCACTCCAGCGCACCGGAATTGTGTGCTGAAACTGCCAATCCTGAAAGTTATAGACGAAATCGGAGGCAACTGTATAGGCATACTCAATAACGGAGCCTTCCTTCACATTGGGCAGGGTGAATTTGCGGGCCGAATGATTGACATCTACCTGCTCGGTAAACATGCCCGTCGCTTCAAGCTTTTCTTTTACCATTTCCCCGTTCACCATATTATAGGTCATACCCTTCAGGGCTGTGACCTTTTCCTCGCCCGAGTTTTTCTTGTATAGGGGTATGCGGACCGTAGCCCAATCGTAGCCTGATTTCTTCAGGATTTTGATACGGGTAATACGGTCGAATACTACCCGGAAGCCATCCTGCTGATAGTCAATGCGGGAACGGCCAAAGTCACATAGAATAACGGCCTCGGCTCCGCTGTCAGCTACAAAATTTTTGGCGTCGAAGTCCTTTGGGTCCAGCTTGCCAAACTTAATAGGGTCGGCTTGCGCATGGGCCTGGGTAAGGCCAGTCAGTACCAGGCCCGCGGTCAGGCCACAGGATAAGAGTACGCGTGATATCATAAAAGGAAAATAGAAGTGAAAAGGCAGAGAAAGGCAGTTTAAGGCTGCGTGTTAGTGATTTTGCTCAGCACCAAGGGCTCGGCGTGCTTGGCCGCTACCCGGTCATATAACTCCCGTAGGGCACTGTATTCAGTTGTAGGGTACTGGGTCTTGGGGAGGCTCAGCCTGCTGGTTATACTGATAGTATTGCCTTGCTGCAGGCAGGAGTACTGGAATTGACCACCTCCATTGGGAAGCGTGAAAACCTGGGATTTAGGCAGTTCCGCTACACTATATCCCTTGGGCAGTGTAATAGTGAGCAGATGTGTTCTGTCGCGCCCCGTACCGAAATCCACCGGGAAGTAGCGGTTTTCAGCCCGGAGCGGGTTGCTTGTCAAACCAAAATGCTTCATAGGGGCGAGGTAGATAGTTCCTGCAGCTCCGGCTTCGCTCCCCGGAATCTGAACAGTCATATCCAACGCCAGCGGCTTACTGATATCGGCGGCTGCAGGCAGAACCGGGGCGGGGTTTGGGGTTTCGTCGCCGAGATGCTGGCGCAGGGTGCGCACCAGGTCGGTGGTGCCGGTGGCGCGGGCTTCCAGACCAGCATAACCGCCCCATTCCCAATGGCCTTTGCCCTGCAGGGTACCATCGGGCGCCAAAGTAAGGTTGGCGTTGCTGTACTCCGTATGTCGTTGCGCCGGGGCCAGGGAAACCCAGCGGTTTTGGGCAGGGATATCCGTAATTAAACGGCCCTGCCCGTTCAGGCAGCGCTCCGGCAGCATGCCCGCAGGAAGCAACGGGTCAGTGGCATCCAACAGAAAGTCCTTGCCATCGGCCAGGCGCACGTGGGCTGCCACATAGTTAAAATGATTGAGCACGGGCATATCCAGCAGCACGTGCCCGTGTGAGCGGGTGCTTAACAGCAGTGGGTTGGCATTGAGACCAGCTTCGCGCAGGGCCTGCACTAGTAGCAGGTTGACCGCCGCCGAATTTCCTTGCCCATTCTTCACGGCCTGTTTCAGGGAAACCTGGGTCAGAAACCGCTCTTCGCCATTATACTTCACGGCTTGCTGTACCTGGGCCACTACCGCAGCGGCTCGGGCCTGTTCTTCGGGGTAGCGAGCGGGCAACTCGGCCATAGCGGCGGCTATTGGCGAAGTGCGGTTCAGATCATGTCCAAAGTACTCTTCTTTCAACAGGTCTTCCGCAATCTTTTCCCAGGTGTTGGCTACATCCTTCGGGGGTTGATTGTAATACTGAATCACCGCCAACTCAAACTCGACTGAGGAAAAATAGTCGCGGTTGGAAGTCATGAAAGGCTCCTTCTGCAGGGCAGGGATATTCTGCATAGCCCAGCGGCTGCTCAGGGCATTGGTTGAAATGGGAATGTCCTGCTTGTCCAGCCGCCCATCCAGGGTTTGCGACACCCGGGTAGAATATGGTACTGACTTCTCTTCCTGAATCGTGAAAGGCAGGTAGGTGCGCGTAATCTGTTTGTAGCGGAAGTAAGCCGGAATCAGGGTGCGGTACTCGCTCCAGCGCACGGGAATGGTGTATTGAAACTGCCAGTCCTGCAGGTTGAAAAGGAAGTCGGAATCCAGGGTGTAAGTAAATTCGATAATAGAGCCTTCCTTTACATTAGGCAGGGTAAAGCGGCAATTATTGAAGTGCTCGTCCACCTTGTCCCGGAAGATGCTCTCGTTGCCCATTTTGGTAGCAACTAGCTTGCCGCCCTCCAGATTATAGGTGGTGCCCTTAAGTGCCTTAATGCGCTCCGTCCGCTCATCATGATGATAGAGCGGTACCTCTACAGTAGCCCAATCATAGCCGGCTTTGCGGCGAATCAGGATCCGGGTGGTGCGTTCAAAGTTCAGGCGGAAGCCATCGTCGCCGCCCACCACTTTCGACACGCCAAAATCGCACAATACCACCGCCGGCGCAGCAGAATCTGCCGCTAGCGGCGTGAAATCAGCTACGCTGACTTTACCAAACTTAATAGGATCTGCCTGGGCTTGCGCCTGACCCGAAAAGCCGCAACAAACTATGGCCAGCAACAGCACGCGCTGCCTGATTCGTAAAGGATTCAACACAAGTAATAAGAGGTAAAAGAATGAAATAGCTGCTTTTATAAGCACATAGGTACCCGCATGCGCTCTTGCCAGAGTACAAGCCCAGTACGCTTCTCCAAATGTACAGAATTAAGGGAGTTGTATTATACTGGGAGAGGCTGCACATTAAAAATAATATGCCAGATCCTAAACAAAAGTTTCGTTAGGCCGTATGGCGCGCGCGAACCCCAACGAACAGATAAATTAAAGCAATGAGCGTAAGTCCGGCGCTTACATAATGGACATAGGGCAGATGGGCGGCCACATTACCGTAGAGCCAGCCGGCCAATAAGGCACCCAGGCCAATACCGGCTTCCAGAAAAATGTACATAGTGGCTACGGCCCGGCCGCGCCGTTCCGAGTGGCTCAGGTCAATGGTCCAGGCATAAAGGGTAGGGGAGTTTATACCGCCTGCCAGCCCAAAGAGTACGGCGGCCAGCAGAAAAACTCCCAGGGAATGTGCCCCGGCCAGCACAAGCAGGGAAACCAGCATAAGCGCCGTAGAGGCACGTAGCACCGGCACGCGGCCGTAGCGGTCAGAGGCACGGCCGGCTACCAGCCGCACTACCAGCGAGGCTACGGTGTAGCAGGTGAAAAACAAGCCCTTATTGGTGGTACCCATCAGTTGGCTCTGGTCGGGCACCACCGTGAGAATTACGCCATACGGAAACAGGCACAGCAGCGTGACCAGGGACGGGGCCAGCACCCGCGGCTCTAGTATCTCGCCCCAGTTGAGCCGCAGCAGACGCCAGCTAAACCGCTCCCGCTGATCCTGAGGAAGCGTTTCCGTGAGCGTGCCCTGCACCAGCAACGACAGCAGCGCCGCGCCAGAGGAGCAGTAGAACATGGTGTTCAGCGAAAACCATTGCGTAATCAGGCTGCCCAGCGCGGGGCCCGCCGCCATGCCCAGGGAGCCTGCTACCCCCAGCATACCCATGGCCTCGCCGCGCCGGTTCAGTGGGACAATATCGGCAATGAAGGCGGCCGTGCCAGTAGGTTTAAAACCGGTGCTGAAGCCGTGGACTAGTCTTAGGAAAAGAAAGCCGAAAACGGTGGTGGCCCAGGGGTAAAAGAACCCGCACACAAAGCAAACCAAAGAGCCAAATACCATCACCGGAATGCGCCCCACGGTATCGGCCAGCTTACCGCTGAAAGGGCGGGAAAGGCCGGCAGTAAGTGTGAACAGCGCAATAATAAGTCCCTTGTAGTCAGCACCGCCCAGCCGGGTCAGGTGGTCGGGCAGTTCCGGCACGAGCATATTAAAGCTCAGGAAAAACAGAAACGACGACAACGACATCAGCCAGAAGCCAATGTTGTACACACGAGAGGAGGTAACGGGAAGGGGCATTACAACAAAGGTAACGGCCTCAGCCAGTACCCGCCAGGATAAAGCCATTACGGAAAGTGTTGCCATTCATAAAGACCAAAATTTTGTTGATGCATTTATAAACAGACTGCCTGTCTGCTTGGTATTTTAGGTGCAAATCATCATTTCTCGATAGGACTTATGGATAAAGAGCAAGAAAAAGCCGCTGGTGGAAAAGGTCATACGCCGGCTGATGGCACTGGCACGGCTGTAACAGGGGCCGGTTCTTCGCAGGACCAGCGCACGGCCGCCGGCGAAAACAGCCAGACCCTCACCACCCGCCAAGGTCACCCGCTCACCAATAACCAGAACCTCCGCACCGTGGGCAACCGCGGCCCGGCTACGCTGGAGAACTATCAGTTTCTGGAAAAAATCAGCCATTTCGACCGGGAGCGGGTACCGGAACGCGTGGTGCATGCCCGGGGCGCGGGTGCCCACGGCGTATTTGAAGCCTATGGTAAAGTAGGCGACGAGCCGATTGAAAAATACACCCGCGCCAAGCTCTTCAACACCAAAGGCAAGCAAACGCCGGTATTCGTGCGCTTCAGCACGGTAGGACACGGTGGCCACTCGCCCGAAACCCTGCGTGACCCCCGTGGCTTTGCCGTGAAGTTCTATACTGAGGATGGCAACTGGGACCTGGTAGGTAACAACCTCAAGGTGTTCTTTATCCGCGACGCTATGAAGTTCCCGGACCTGATTCACTCCCAGAAGCCCGACCCCGTCACCAACCGGCAGAGTGGGGAGCGAATTTTTGACTTCATCTGCAACACGCCCGAGGCCATGCATATGGTGTCGTTCCTGTTCTCGCCCTGGGGCATTCCGGCCAACTACCGGCAAATGCAGGGCTCCGGTGTGAATACCTATAAGTGGGTAAATGCCCAGGGCGAAGCCGTACTGGTGAAGTACCATTGGGAGCCGCTGCAGGGTATTAAAAACCTCACGCAGCCCGAAGCCGAAGCTATTCAGGCCAAGAACTTCAACCACGCCACCCAGGACCTGTTCGACCACATCAAGGCGGGTAAATTCCCGGAGTGGGAGCTGTGCGTGCAAATTATGAGTGACGACGAGCACCCGGAACTGGACTTCGACCCGCTGGATGATACCAAAATCTGGCCTCAGGAGCAGTTTCCGTTCCTGCCCGTAGGCAAGATGACGTTGAACCGCAACCCGGAAAACTACTTTGCGGAGGTAGAGCAGGCCGCATTTGGTACCGGGGTTTTGGTGGACGGCCTCGACTTCTCCGACGACAAGATGTTGCAGGGCCGCACGTTCTCCTATTCCGACACGCAGCGTTACCGCGTGGGTACTAACTACCTGCAGCTGCCCATCAACGCGCCCAAAAAGCACGTAGCTACCAACCAGCGCGACGGCCAGATGGCCTACCATGTGGACTCCGCGCCCGGTCAGAATCTGCACATCAACTACGAGCCCAGCAGCCTGAACGGCCTCAAGGAAGCGCCTCGCACCGCCCCTGACCACATGCCCGAGTACAAAGGCCGCCTGATTCGGGAAACCATCGACCGGCAGAATAACTTCAAGCAGGCCGGCGAGCGGTACCGTCTGCACGAAGACTGGGAGCGGGACGACCTCATCAATAACATGGTAGGCGCCCTGGCTGATGCCAACCAGAAAGTGCAGGACAAGATGATTGAGCTTTGCACGAATTGCGACCCGGACTGGGGCCGCCGCGTAGCCGAAGGCATCCGCAATGCCCAGAAACATCAGGCTGGCGCTACCCAGGCTAATGAAAGCAAAAATGCCCAGGCCGTAGAGCAGGCCGAAGCCACTGCCCACGAAGCCCGGCCGTACTAACCGCTGTAGCGGGTAACGCATACCGCCCGGTAGGATCTGCAGAATCAGCAGGAACCGCAAGGTGTTCTGTTGGTTGTAGCACCTACCGGGCGGTAGTGTGTTCTGCCAAAACGGCCGGCGTTTCACTTCGGCGCGAAGTGTGCCATTGCCCCTGCATATGTCCTGGTTCTCCTCTTTTTTTAAATCAATTTCTGCTAAACGCCCGCGCCCCGATGGTAAGCCCACGCTAACAGTGCGCGAGCGGGTATCGGCGCTTCGGCATTTGCCCGCATTTCTACGGCTAATCTGGGAAACCAGCCCCGCACTCACCCTCAGTAATATGGCCCTGCGCCTGGTGCGGGCAGCCCTTCCACTGGCCATGCTATATGTGGGTCAGCTGATCCTGGATACGGTTGTCAGCCTCAGCCGTCTGCCCTCGGCCGAGCGTGTGCTCACGCCGGTATTGGGCTTGCTGGCGCTGGAGTTTGGGCTAGCGGTGCTTTCGGATACGCTGGGCCGGGCCGTGGCTTTGCTCGACTCTCTGCTGGGCGACTTGTTTGCCAACCGTTCCTCGGTGCGACTGATGGAACACGCCGCCGAGTTGGACCTGGACCAGTTTGAAGACAGCACTTTCTATGATAAGCTGGAGCGCGCCCGCCGCCAAACTCTCTCCCGCACCGTACTCATGTCGCAGGTGCTGGCGCAGGCACAGGACGTCATTACCATGCTGTTTCTGGCTGTAGGTCTGGCCGCTTTCAACCCCTGGCTGCTATTGCTGTTGCTGATAGCCGTGATACCGGCGTTTTTGGGCGAGTCGCACTTTAATGAGCGCAGCTACTCGCTGGTACATTCCTGGACGCCGGAACGGCGCGAACTGGACTACCTACGCCAGACAGGTGCTTCCGATGAAACGGCTAAGGAAGTTAAGATCTTTGGCCTGTCTGGTTTTCTGATTGACCGGTTTCGCGTGCTTTCGGATGAGTTTTACCAGAAAAACAAAGTACTGGCCCTTCGCCGGGCCGGGTGGGGCGCTTTCTTCGCTGCCGTTGGTGCCGCCGGGTACTACGCCGCTTATGTTTACATCATTAGTCAGGCCGTAAAAGGGGCCATCAGCATTGGCCAGCTTACCTTCCTGGCGGGTTCTTTCGGGCGGATGCGGGGCTTGCTGGAAGGCATTCTGAGCCGCTTCAGCTCCGTAGCCGAAGGCGCCTTATACCTGCAGGATTTCTTCGACTTTTTTCACCTGCAGCCCCGCATTGTGCGCAACGAAGCCCAGCCCGTGCGGCCTTTCCCGCGGCCTATTCAACAAGGTTTTACCTTCGAGAATGTAGGGTTCAAGTACCGCAACGCCGCCGGCTGGGCTTTGCGCCATCTCAACTTCACGCTGCATGCCGGGGAAAAGCTGGCTTTGGTAGGCGAAAACGGTGCGGGGAAAACCACCCTCGTTAAATTGCTGGCCAGGCTTTATGACCCCACCGAAGGCCGCATTCTGCTCGATGGTTATGACCTGCGCGAGTACGACCCCGCCGAGCTGCGCCAGGAAATAGGCGTCATCTTCCAGGATTTTGTCCGGTTCCAGCTATCCGCCGGCCAGAACCTGGCCGTAGGCCGCATCGACGAAAAAGACAACCAGCCCCGCATTGAGCAGGCCGCCGCGCAAAGCCTGGCCGACTCCGTAGTGCGCAAGCTGCCCGATGGCTATAACCAGATAATAGGCCGGCGCTTTTCTAAAGGGGTAGACCTAAGCGGAGGAGAATGGCAGAAAATAGCCCTGGGCCGCGCCTATATGCGGGACGCCCAGCTCCTGATTCTGGACGAGCCCACGGCCGCCTTAGATGCCCGCGCCGAGCACGAAGTATTCCAGCGCTTCGCTGACCTTACTCAAGGCAAAACGGCCGTACTCATCAGTCACCGTTTCAGCACGGTGCGCATGGCGAATCGGATTCTGGTGATTGAGCACGGGCAGTTTGTGGAAATTGGCTCTCATGCCGAGCTGCTGGCCAAAGGCGGGCGCTATGCTGAGCTGTTTCAGCTGCAGGCAGCCGGGTATCGGTAGTGGAAAATAGGGAAAGGGAAAGGCCAAAATATTTCAGGGCAAGGAATCCATTTTGGTCTGGAAATCAGTAGATAAGCTGCGGTAAGATCAGTATCTTACTTATTCAATATCTATTATAAGCCTATGAAACCATCTGCCATCCTACTAGTCGCCCTTGGTCTCTCACTCACAGGCTGTTTTACCGCTTATGAGGCCCAGATTGAATCGGATTATAGCTATAAGGCCGACTTCCGGTATTACCGCACTTTCTCATTCGTCTCCGGCGACGGACTGGCCGCTGACACCAGCAAGCTGGGACGAATCCTGCGCGACGCCATCCGCACCCGGTTGCGCCAGCAAGGCTACCAGCTCACGGACCGCCGCCCCGATTTACTGGTAAACTTTAACGTGTATGAGGGCGACCTGCGCTTTCGGGGGTTTGCGCAGCCTGCTTTTACCTCCTGGCTGGCCTCGGGCCAGGTAGAGACGGAAACCACGCCGATGAGTCAGCGGGAGGCCTACCAGCCCCTGCGCTTGCTGTTGCGGGATGGTACCCTGCTCATTACCCTGATTGATAATCGGACTAACCGCGCTATCTGGAATGGGTATGCCGGGGGCGTAACCGTGCCCGCCGGTACGCAGGGCGTAACGGTTCTACGCCGCTCTGTGCGCTCCATTTTCGATGAATACCGCGTATTTACAAAGGGCTACCTCAACAACGAAAAGTAAGCCGACTGACTTACCGCCGCCCGGCCGGAATCCGGAACTGCAGCCCCAGGGAAGGAATGAACGTGACGCCTTTCATCTTAGAGGAGGCGCCGTTCAGGAGCTCGTACGTGCCGTAATTCTGGTAGAACACTGATAACGCCGGCAGAATATAAGCGTAGCGGAAGCCAAACTTACCGTTTACGAACATGCCGAAAGAGGCGAAGTTATTACGACGTACTAACCCGGCAACTGGGGTGTTGCTGCCCGGCAGGAAAAGCTTTTGTGGTTCAAAGCCGTAGCGCAGAAAGGTATGGTTATAAACCACACCATAGGACAGCGCGCCAATTTCCTCCTCCGGCCCCAATGAGCGGCTGAAGACCAGCGGTATCATCAGGTCGTGGCGGGTGGCCCGGAAATTCAGGAATGTTGCCACATCATCCAAAAAAGGCACACTAGGCAGCTTGGCCCGTTGGGTAGCATATTGAAAGCCAATGCTACCATAGGTGGCACCAGCCGCGCCCTCGGGGTTTTCCGGAGTGCCCGTGGGGCCCAGGAACTGGTACATGGCATCGAATACGTGGGTGCCGAAGGCATACTTATAACCCACGTCTACCCGGTCCAGCAAGCCATAGCGCAGGTATAGGTCGGAATTGGGCTGAATGGGGTCCAGCACATAGGCCAGCGCCGCGGTCTGCACCCGCTCAAACCGTTTATTATAGTTGACAGTATCCTTGTTGGCGGCGGCGGCGGCTTCGTCTTTCACCGCATTACCCAGCTCGCTCAGGGTTTTGGTTCCTACATTGAAAATAACATCACCGCCCACTTTAAACTGCCCCCGGGGCGTAACCTTACCCGAGTGGATAACAGAACGCGGAGCAGTACAGGAGGCAGCAGCCAGCAGCAGGCCCAGAACGGGCAGCGTACAACGACGGAGTAGGGAAGAGTTCATAGAGGACGAAGGTAAGGAGCAGACCGGATTTGTCTGCGCTCAGCTAAAACCACGCCGAAGCCTGCCCGCCAGTGGCAGGCTCCCGAGAATTTGGCTACTTTGGCTGCGTATGCACCTCCCTACCTGCTCCTCCCGGGCTACTTTTGCCGCTGCCCTGCTCCTGTGCCTAACGGCCTGCGCCCCCCGTGTTCCGGTTTCCAGCTCCGCGAATTCCGCGCCTCCTGGCCCTCCCAATAAGTATGCTGATGCTACGCTGCGGCAGATAGCTACAGCTCAGGATGAGCGCAGCACCAGTACGCTGCTCCCTTTTTTGGAGCGCCCGGAAGCTCTTTACCGCCGAGAGGCCGCGCTGGCTTTTGCCTCCGTGCAGGACCGTACGGCCGTGCCGGCACTGGCCCGGTTGCTATCCGCTGACCCTGATGCCTCCGTGCGCCGGGCTGCCGCCTTCGCGCTAGGACAAACAGCTGATACTACCGCCGGCCAGGAAGCTCTAGCCGCCCGCATCACCACCGAGTCCGACCGGGCAGTGCGGCGCTACGTGCTGGAAGCCCTGGGGCGTAGTACCTCCCGCGCATCGTTTGAAACACTGGTGCGGCTGCCCGCCCCATTGCTGCAGGACACCAGCGCCCAGGTAGGGCAGGCATGGGGCCTGTATCGGGCGGGGCTGCGAGGTATTACCTCGGATGCAGCTGTTACCCGCGTGGTGCAGCTGTTGGCCATGCCTACGCCTTACCGGGCCCGCCTGGCAGCGGCCAACACCCTGGCTCGCATCCGCAACCTCAACCTGACTCCCTTTGCCGCTCAAATTACCAAAGCCTGCCAAACCGACCCTGACTATGCCGTACGGGCTGCCGCAACGTTGGCCTTGGGCAAGGTAAATGCTCCTGAAGTGCCCGCCACGCTGGCTGCGCTGGCTCGGCGGGATAAAGACTACCGGGTGCGGCTAAGTGCCCTGCGTGCCATGACGAAAGCCATGTACGTCCCGGTAAAGGAAGCTGCCTGGGATGCCCTGGCCGATAGCGAAGAACACGTAGCTCTAACAGCCGCCGAGTTCTTTCTGGTCCATGCTACCGGGGAGCCTGGCACCCTGTTTCTGGATAAAGCCAATAAAACAGCTCCCTGGCGCGTACGGGCGACGCTGCTGGCGGCCGCCCTCCGGCAGGAGGGCCCATCCCGCGCTGATATCCGGACCGCAATTGAGAAACGGTTTGCCGAGACTAGCTCAGTATACGAAAAGGGCTATTTATTGAAGGCTTTAAGCGAAGACCCTGCGGCCTATCCATTTGTAGAGCAGGCCACATTTGCATCCGGCCAGCCCGTGGTGCTGGGTACATATGGAATAGAAGCGCTGGTAGCCATGCGCAACCAGGCGTCCTTTCCGGCAGATAAGCGCGCCGCGTTTGCTCAGGCTCTGAAAAAGGCCATCAGCAGTGGCGATGTAGCGTTGATGGGCACGGCGGCCGAGGCTATCCGGGACCCCAAGCTGGCGCTAGGCACTGAGCTGCCCGGTACTGCGTTCCTGCGGGAGGCGCAGCGCCGCTTGGTGCTGCCCCGCGACCTGGAGGCCTGGCAGTCGGTGCAGCTTACCATTGACTATCTGGAGAAAAAAGCCCCTACTGCTCAGCCCATAGCCAAAGCCGCCACGCACCCCATTGACTGGAATGTGGTGCAGACAATTCCGGTTAATCAGAAAGCGGTGGTGCATACCAGCAAAGGCCCCGTTACGCTGGTCTTGCTGGTAGAGCAGGCTCCAGGCTCGGTGGCCAGCTTTGTGCAGCTGGTGAAAGCGGGGTTCTATAATGAGAAGAACTTTCACCGCGTGGTACCCAACTTTGTAGTGCAGGGCGGCTGCCCGCGCGGTGACGGTTGGGGCAGCTCCGACTATAATCTGCGCTCAGAGTTTGCTGATCTGCGCTACAGTGAAGGAGCCGTGGGCCTGGCCTCGGCGGGCAAAGACACGGAAAGCTGCCAGTGGTTTATCACCCATTCGCCCACACCGCACCTGGATGGCCGCTACACCATTTTTGCGCAGGTAGAGAAAGGAATGGATATCGTCAGCAAGCTGCAGATAGGGGATAGGATTGACCGAATTGAACTGCTGCCATAGACAGACAACTAATATAAGAAAGGTGAAAATTGTATTTAAGGCAAATGAGGCGGGCTACCAATATTTTGAAAATATGGAAAGAAACGCTCGTCTCACTATATATTTTTATGGGCCTATTAGCCTTACAATTTTACTTATTGCCACTTGGGCTAAAGTAGGTGATTCACCCTATAGGGGCTATTGTTATGCATTAGATGTATTGGTGGTAGGGTGGGGGTATTATTACACTGGCGTTATAAGAGCTGGGAAATTCATGAATAGAGTTATCAGCGAATTGAGTTTGCAAGATGATTTTGTCTGTTTTAAGACCTATCCATGGTTGTGTATGAATGCACAATCTAATTCCTGTGCTTTAACAGAAATAATGCTGACTAAAAAGCAAATTTTAAATACTGATTTGTATGAATTCACACTAGGTGACAAGCATTATTACATAAAAGGTGCTTCCCTTCAGCATGAGAATGAGTTGTTATATTTGTTAGGTATTTAACATGATTTTCTTTGTTTACTAACTCAAATCAGCCCACTTTTCTTGGCTCTCACTGGCAGTCTTACTGCGCCATTATTCTGGTTTGGTTTAGCATTGGCTTAAGCCCCATACCAGCTAATGCCCAAACTACCGCCCCAGCCGACTCGGTGCACAAGTACGAAGTTCCCGGAAAGGCGAATCGCTGGTATCAGACCAAGGTGGTGCGCGCCACTGCCATTCCGGCATTACTGATAGGGTATGGCCTCACTACCATTAATGGCAATGGCCTATACAGCAGCTACGATGCACAGCGCGACCTGCACCGCCAATTCCCCAACTTCCATACTCACGTAGATGATTACCTGGTGCTAGCACCTTACCTGGAACTAGCCGCTACTACGCTGGCCGGCGTAGAATCGCACAACGACCGGCTGAACATGGCTTTGGTAGTGATCAAGTCGGAGTTGATATTCGGAGCGGCCGTTATGGCCCTGAAATACACCACGCACATTCGTCGGCCCGATGGTTCCAATATGCAGTCTTTTCCCTCAGGCCACACAGCCCAGGCCTTTCTGGCGGCCAGCATTGTCCACACCGAGTTTCGTGATAAAAGCCAGTGGTACGGTGTGGGAGCTTATACCTTGGCTACCAGTGTGGCTGCTTTGCGCATGCTTAACAACCGCCATTGGCAAAGCGACGTGGTGGCCGGAGCCGGTATCGGTATTCTCTCAGCGCACTTAGGCTACCTCACGCACCGCAACCGTTGGGGACACAAGCCAAACCCGGGCCGTTCTATTGGGCATGTATCGGCCACACCCTGGCAAAGTCTGGATGCTACTGGTGTGCGGGTAGTACTCAGTCTGCGCTAATGGGATAAACCTTACTGCTTAGTAACCGAAACTGCCCTGCCCGTTTTTGCGGGCAGGGCAGTTTCGGTTAAAGGAGGCCAAATCCTTACTTATCCTCACGGCCGTGCACGTGGGCCGGGGGAGAAGTAGTTTCTACTGCCGTAAAAGGCTCCAGTATTTTATAGCTGTGCTCAGCCCCTTTGGGCACTACCCAGGAGTTGCCGGGCTCCAGCAGCACCATTTGCCCGGCCAGATGTAGCTCTGCCCGTCCGCTAATAACGTAGCCCACTGTTTCATACGGGCGGGCTGCCGGCTCTTTGGCAGCGGCAGGTTGTTCGTTTTCCCACAGGCGCATGGCCATGTGAATCCCGGATGCGAGATATTTCTCGCCATCGTGGCCCTTAGGCGAGTAGGCGGAATCAACTTTGGTGATGGTGGTGTCGGCCATAAAAGGTACTGATATGGTGAATATGAAAGACCAGATACTATATTTCCAATCTAACGCGCAGCGGAGGTGTGCGGTTACTCTCCGCTAAACCTTCGGGTTAGGCCAGAGTTATGTACGCTCTGTCCTCGGTGTAGCCGTATTCTTACGCGTTGATTTGCTATTGTTCTTATGGATTCGTCGTTTATTCGCACGCTTGCTCAGGCTCATCAACAGGTCGCTGCTCCCGTGCCGGGAGAGGCCCTATGCCAATTAGCTGAGCAGGTACTGAATGTACTGTTTCCGGAGCGTGCTGAGCATTCTTTACCTACGGAAGAGGCCATTGATTCTACGCTGGAGCAGCTGCAGTTGCAGCTAGCAGCTATTCTGACGGCTTTGCCTATGGCACCCGATATAGCCCGGGAAACCGCCACGCATCTGTTTAGCCGCCTGCCGGCGTTGCACCAGTTGCTGCTGCAGGATGCGGCCGCCATTGTGGCTGCCGATCCGGCCGCGCAGGGGCAAACTGAAGTAGTGCGTACTTATCCGGGGTTTTATGCCATTGCCTTATACCGGCTGGCACATGCTCTGCATCAACTAAAAATTGCTTTACTGCCACGCGTGCTCAGTGAGTACGCCCACGCCCGTACCGGTATTGATATTCACCCCGGCGCACAGATTGGCTCCTCCTTCTGCATCGACCATGGTACCGGATTAGTTATTGGCGAGACAGCCGTAATTGGGCGGCATGTAAAGATTTTTCAGGGCGTTACCCTGGGGGCACTCAGTGTAACAAAGGAGCTGGCCAACATCAAGCGGCACCCCACCATTGAAGATTACGTAGTTATTTATGCCGGCGCTACTATTCTGGGAGGCAGCACGGTAGTTGGTAGCCACAGTATTATTGGAGGAAATGTCTGGCTAACGGAAAGTGTACCCTCCCATTCCAGGGTGTACCACCGCGCCCAGATTCATGTCACCCGTACGGAAGACCCCACTGCCGACTTTACATTTTCGATCTGAGCAGAATCCTGCCCCATGCCCGGGGCCAGCGTTTTTATCCATTCTTCTATCTGACACCATTTACACTGAAGCATAGCTCATGAAAGTAAACACCATTCTGGATACTATTGGCAACACCCCGCTGTTGCGCCTGAACCGCCTCTTTGCACACCGCCCCGATGTAGAAGTCTGGATGAAGCTGGAACGTGCCAACCCCGGCGGTAGCATTAAAGACCGGATTTCTCTGGCCATGGTAGAGCAGGCAGAGCAGGATGGCACCCTCATCCAGGGGATGACCATTGTGGAGCCTACTTCCGGCAATACGGGCGTAGGGCTGGCTATGGTAGCGGCCGTGAAAGGCTACAAGATTACTATTGTCATGCCGGAATCGATGTCCATTGAGCGCCGCCGACTGATGGCTGCTTTCGGAGCCGAACTGGAACTAACTCCCCGCGAGAAAGGCACCAAAGGTGCTATCGAGCGGGCTCAGGAAATTGTTCAGAACACGCCTGGCACCTGGATGCCCATGCAGTTCGATAACCCGGCCAACGTGAAAGTCCATATCGAAACCACCGCCGCCGAAATTCTGCGGGATGCGCCCGATGGCTTCGACTATTATATTACGGGTGTAGGCACCGGTGGCCACCTCACCGGCGTGGCGGAGGTGCTCAAGCCAAAATTCCCTAACCTAAAAGTGTTTGCGGTAGAGCCGGAGCTTTCACCGGTTATCAGCGGTGGTGCACCAGGGCCGCATCCATTACAAGGTATCGGAGCTGGCTTTATTCCCGGAAACCTGCATCGGGAAGTGCTGGACGGCACCATTCAGATCAGCCAGCAGGAAGCTTATGACATGGCTCGGCGAGCCGCCCGCGAAGAGGGCTTGTTTGTAGGAGTATCCTCTGGGGCCTCCCTGGCAGCCGTTGCCAAAAAGCTAGAGGAAATTCCCCAGGGTGGCCGCGTCCTCACATTCTGTTACGATACCGGAGAGCGGTACCTGTCTGTAGAAGGGCTATTCGTTTAACTTCGTAAGGCACCCAATCTATTCGTTTGTTCCGGTACCTCTTCCCCACAAAAAAGCCTGACTTCATCGGTCAGGCTTTTTTTGTGGGAAGAGGCGTAGTATCAACTTCAATAGACCATTAAGTAAGAGCATAAAAAAAGCCTGACTGATGAAGTCAGGCTTTTAAAGAAAAGTGGAGAATATCGGAGTCGAACCGATGACCTCTTGCATGCCATGCAAGCGCTCTAGCCAGCTGAGCTAATCCCCCTTATTTCAAATACCAGCTGCCGAGAAGCATTTGGTGGTACAAAAGTACAGCCGATATCTGAATCTGCAAGCTCCAGGCTGCATTTTTTATAAAAAAAGAGGGCGGAGAAACCTCTCCGCCCTCTTAAAGTTACTAAGCCGTTGACTTAGTTGAAGATGTAGCGTAGGCCAACCTGACCCTGCCAGCGCGAGCCGATACCACCGGTATCGTCGCGGAAGGTGCGGGACAGAGGAACAGCAGAGTTTACCGTGGTAACACCATTTACCGTCGAGGTAGATGGGTTCGTCAGGTAACGGTACTCAAATACTGGCTGACCCTGAGCGTTGTAGCCATCAAACGTCAGTGGGTTAGTGCGGTTAGCCGTCTGGAAAGTACCCCAGTCTTTGTTGAGTAGGTTACCAACGTTGAAGATGTCAATGCTCAGCTGCAGCGTGTTGCGGTTTTCACCCATCTCGGTGAAGATATCTTGCAACAGACGTACGTCGAGGCGATTCTGCCATGGACGAACAGCACCGTTACGCTCCGCATATTCACCACGGTTCTGGCTCAGATACTTGTCCTGCTTGATGTAGTAATCCAGGTCAGCCCACTGCTGAGCAGCGGAGTAAACGCCACCACCCTGAGCAGCCGTCAGCGTAATGTCACGCAGGTTGATTTCGCTCTGGTTGCGGGGGATGTACATCAGGTCGTTCGACGTCTGGTTGTCGCCGTTCATGTCACCGGAGTACACATACGAGAAGCGACCGGCTGGAGCAGCCTCGAAGAACATGGAGAGCGTAGTGCCCAGGTGGCCCAGGTACTCCTTACGATACGACATCGAACCAATTACGCGGTGCTGCTGCAGGAACTGCGAGTAGCTCAGTGCTTCGGCGTTCGGGTCACCGGAGACGGAACGGTCACGCCAGATAGACTGGGCAATAGAGCCACCATCGTTTACCGAGCGAGCGTCCGAGTAAGTGTAAGCCGCGCTCAGGAACAGACCGCTGGTGAAGGCTTTCTGCAACTGGGCCGTAACAGCGTATGAATAACCCTTGTTGGTGTTCTTCATTACGATGGCATCACTGATGTTCGGGCGGGCAGCCGTGTTACCACCTTGGCTGCTTGGAACTGAACCGTAAATCTGGTAATTCCGGGTAGTAGACACGAGTCCGGCATTAGCGCCAGTCAGGGGTGCACCAAAAGTGTAGAAGATCGGACGATTGTCAGCACCGTTCGCACGAGCGAAAGGAGCACTCTCGCTGCCGGGCAGGTTCACGTTCTGATGGTATACAGCGTTCAGGTCGCGGGTGTAGAACGCTTCCAGCGTACCGATGATGCCACCGGGCAGCTCCTGGTCAACGGCCATGTTGGTGCGCCATACCTGTGGGAATTTGAAATCCTTATCCGTTACAGCCAGGTTATAGGCCGTGTTGGCCGAGGCATTCTTCGGAACATACGCAGTGACACTCGGGTCAAAAGGATAGATCGAAGCGTTGGGGTTAACCGTACCGTTAGACGAAGTAGTAGGTACCGAGCCAGCAGTGCTGAACGAGCCAAACTGCACACCATTGTTGCTGGCCTGGTTAGACAGCCATACAAACGGAACGCGGCCGGTGAAAATACCCGTACCACCGCGCAGCTGCGTTTTGCTGTCGCCGTTTACGTCCCAGTTGAAACCAACGCGGGGTGAAAGCAGCACGCGCTTCTCAGGTACTTCACCCGTGTTGATTTTTACACCATCACGGAAGGTTAGGGCAGCAACATTGGTATTCTGCTGCAGGTCAGAGGTCAGGAAAGGTAAGTCGGCGCGCAGGCCATACGTTACTTTCAGGTTATTAAGCGGCGACCATTCGTCCTGGGCATACAGGCCGAGCTGAGCAGCGGTGATTTCCGCGAAGGGGAAGCCGCCGGGCAGAGCCGAGTACTGCAGGTTGTAGCGGGCCGGACCCGGACGGGTTTCGCCAGCTGCCAACGGCGTGTAAGCACCTGTGCTACGGTCGTAGTTATATCCGGCCGAAGCGTAGAAATCCTCCAGCGAGTTGTAGGAGTAGTTACCGTAGTAGTTCGGAGCAAAACCGTTTTTGAACTTGTAGTACTCATTATAAGTACCCACCGTTACGTTGTGCTTGCCCAGGTAAGCCGTGAAGTTGTCACCAATCTGCGCTACATCCGAGTTCAGGATGTTGTTAGCCGAGAAGGGCTCGTAACCGAACGTCGTCAGGGAGTTTGAGGCTGTAATACCATTCAGACCGGCGCCGGTGCTACGGCCCACCTGGGTACCAATGTCAACCAGCGGGAAAATACCGCCGCTGCTTTCGCGGAAGTCGCGGAAAGCCGTGAAGCCAGCCGTCAGATTGTTCGAGTACTTACCACCACCCAAGGTGCTGTTCAATTCAGCAATGAACGAGTTCAGGTTGTTATTGATGGTGTAGTAAGAAGACGAGAAGGGCAGACCAAACTGCGACTGGGAGCGTTGGTTGTTGATAGCGCCCGAGGTGCTCGGAGGGATATCAGCATACGACTGCAACCAGTTGTACTTGATGTTGAAGCGGTGGTTCTGGGTAATGTTCCAGTCCAGCTTCACGGTAGCCTTGTCGCTGTTGGAGCGGAGCTGGTAGTTTTCAAAGTCACCAGCGCTGAAGCCATACTTATCCTGCAGGAACGTGCGCAGGGTTTCCAGGTCACGGGCCGATGCCTGCGAGGTCTGGGAGCCCACTGCCGGAGGCGTATCAGAGCGGTTAGCCGTGAAGTTGCCCGTCGGCGGGTCGTTACGACGTTCACGCTCGGCGTTTACGAAGAAGAATACTTTGTCCTTGATGATAGGGCCGCCAAAACGGAAGCCTTCGTTGTGCAGGCGGAACTTGGGGTAGTCCTGCTCAAAGTCGCCTACTTTGCGGCCTACCAGGGCCTGGTCGCGGTAGAAACCGTACAGCGAGCCAGTAAATTTGTTGGTGCCGGAACGGGTTACTACGTTAATGCCGGCGCCGGTGAACGAGCCCTGACGTACGTCGAAGGGAGCAATGCTTACCTGAATCTGGTCAATAGCATCCAGCGAGATAGGCTGAGCACCTGCCTGGCTACCTACTGTAGACTGCAGACCAAAGGCGTTGTTAAAAATAGCGCCGTCAATGGTCACGTTGTTAAAGCTGCTGCTACGGCCACCGAAGCTGTTGCCGTTTGATTGCGGCGTGAGACGGGTGTAGTCGCTCAAAGAGCGGTTAATCGTAGGCAGACGCTCAATCTGCTCGCGGGCTACCGTGGTAGCAGCACCCGTGCGGTCAGAATTGATAACTGGGTTCTGCTGACCGGTTACGGTCACGTTGCCCAGCTCCGTGGTAGCCTCGCTCAGGTTGATGTCTAAGCGCTGGTTCTGGCCCAGCGACAGAGATAAGCCTTCACGAGTCGCATCCTTGTAGCCAATAAAGGTTACCCGTACGGTGTACGGGCCACCTACGCGCATGTTTTGGATGTTGAAGCGGCCTTCCGAGTTGGTCGGGGCTACATACTGCGTGTTGGTGGGCGTGTGGATGGCAATAACCGTTGCCCCAGGAAGCCCGGCGCCAGCCTTGTCGGTAATAGTACCGTTCATGGCTGCTGTGGTTGTGCCTTGAGCCCAGCCAGTGTTACTAAAAGCCACCGCGAGCAACATCAGTATACTCAGACGGAGAAGAAGTGTTTTCATATGACGGTTTAAGTGAAAAACGGTACAAAAGTAGCAGGCTTATCGAAGTCTCACGCTATGAAGAGGTTAATAAAAGAAAATCATATTGTAAGGCCGGCCTCCGCTTTTGCCAAATACTTGCTCAGATGGATTTAAAGCGGGTTTTTATCTATCCGGGTAAAATCACATTTTTGGATTATAGATAAAAATAGTACAAAAAAAGGGCAGAGATTATTCTCTGCCCTTTTCATTCTGTGCGGTGAGGCGGTTAGTTGAAGCTATACCGTACACCAAATTGCCCCTGCCAACGTGAGGTAAAGCTGCTCACATCATAGGCTTTGCCTGTGGTGGGCGAGAAGGCATTGGGGAACGAGAAAGAAGGACGTCCCGATGCATCTACACTCTCCACTTTCAGCAGTTCGTAAGCGTTGTTGGTAACGAAGTACTGACGGCCCCAGTCTTTATTGAGCAGGTTGCCGGCGTTAATGATATCTAACGAAAGCTCCAGCGAGTTTTTCTTGCCGCCGGCCAAGAAGTTGAAATTCTGGGCAATACGGAAGTCAAACTGGTGGGTCCAGGGGGTACGGGCGGCATTGCGCTCCGCGTATTCACCCCGGTGCTTGCTTAGGTAGTCATCCTGGCTGATGAAGTAATCCAGGTCAGCCCAGATCTGGCTAGGAGTGCGGTTGTCGCCCGTAGGGGCTACCAACGAAATTTCACTCTCGTTGCGGGGGATGTAGAACAGGTCGTTGGAGAAAGCACCATCGTTGTTCAAATCCCGTCCCAACTGGCCGTATAGGTACGTGAACGGACGGCCAGACTGGCCTTCGTATACTACCGAAAGGGTAGTGGACATTTTATCACCGGCGTAGCTGAAGGTGTATCCACCTGTGCCCAAAATCCGGTGACGCAGATCAAACGTGGAGTACGACAGCGCCGGGTTGTTCGGGTCATCATTAATCTGGTTGAACTCCCAGTTAGAAAGCGCCGTGCTGCTCGTGCCGCTGTTGATGTCTTTCGACTCGCCATAGGTGTAAGCCAACGACGTGTTCAAACCACCTGCAAATGCCTTCTGCGCCTGCGCCGTCAGGTTGTAACGGTAGCCCTTGCTGGTGTTGTCCAGCAGCAGTACGTTAGTGAATGCCTGGTTTACCCGGCGGTCATTGGTGCTGGCAGCATACACCGGGCGGTTATCTGCGCCGGCCAGACGGCCAACGGGGGCCTTCAGGTTGATATCCTTATAGTAGATATCGTTCAGCGTCTTGGAGTAGATGCCTTCCAGGGTGAAGGTTACGTCGCCGGGCAGCTTGAAGTCAGCAGCCAGGTTAGAGCGCCATACCTGAGGAATCTTGAAATCTTTGCCGATAACGTTGATTTCAGTGGTTTTCACCGCGCCGCTAGCATACGTGCTGCTCAGTTTGGTGTAGTCTGGCTCAAACGCCAACGGAGCAGCGGTAGTGCTGCGCAGGTCAATGGTGCCCAGCGTCAGGCCGTTATTAGTGAAGCCGTTGGAAATCCAAACGTATGGAACCCGGCCGGTGAATACACCCGTACCACCACGTACCTGTACTTTGGAATCATTATTCACGTCCCAGTTAAAGCCCAGGCGGGGGGCCCACAGGAGCTCACCATTTGGTGTGTTGGACGTGCTGATATCCGAGCCGAAAGTCTTCTCCACCAGCGGATTGTTCGCGGGCTGATCAGCAAATACGGGTACATCCAGGCGCACACCAGCCGTGAGGCGCAGGTTGTCCAATACATTGTATTCGTCCTGAACATAGAAGCCCAGCTGTGCCGCAGTGAAACCAGCGTCTGGCAACGGGTTGTTGGGGTCCAGCGAGTAGGTAGCCCGTACGCGGCTAGGAGCGCCGTTTACAAAGTTGTTAATCGAGCTGAAATCGTAACGACCGTTCAGGTTGTTGATGAACAGGTTCCGGAACTTGAAGATTTCGTTGTGCGTGCCCAGCGTGAAGTTGTGCTTGCCAAACGTCTTGGTCACGTTGTCCGTCAGTTCGATGATGTCCTGGTCCAGCTCGTTGGCTACCGAGCTACGCTCGCTACCAACAAACAGCGTACGACCTTTGTCGCTGATCTGAGCCTGCGGGAAGATGCTGCCGGCTACATCACGGTTGTCACGGATACGGCCGTAGCTCAGGATGAGGTTGTTGCCAATCTCGCCGAACTTGCTGTTCAGCTCCAGTACTGTGCTGTTGGTTACGTTATTGAACACGTAAGCATTGTTGCCCAGTCGAATGCTGTTCGAGCTGCGCGACAAGTTGTCGTCGAAAGCCTGTACGAAGTTGTGACGCAGGGTCAGCTGGTTGTTGCTGTTGATGTTCCAGTCCAGACGAGCAAAGATCTTGTCGCTGTCGGTGCGGCGGGTATAGGCGCCGTAGTTACCGATATCGTAACCGTATTTTTCGCGGGTGCGCAGAGCCAGGGTATCCAGCTCACCCATGCGGAAGCGCGACTCTGAGGTGCCGGGCAGGAACAGCAGGGGCTCACGACGACGGGAAATTTCACCGTTGGCGAAGAAGAACAGTTTGTCTTTGATGATGGGACCACCAATCCGAACACCGGTCTGGTAGTTCGAGAAGTCCGCTGCTTTCGTGCGGGGCTCCGAAATGCTTTTACCCGTGGTGTTCTCATCACGGTAGAAACCATAGATAGAAGCAGACAGGTCGTTGGTGCCGGAACGGGTTACGGCGTTAATGCCACCGCCGGTGAAGTTGCCCAGCTTAACGTCGTAAGGAGCTACGTTTACCTGAATCTGGTCAATAGCATCCAGCGAGATAGGCTGCGTGCCTGCCTGGCCACCGGGAGTACCGCTGCCAGCCAGACCAAATACGTCGTTGTTTACCGCACCATCAATGGTGATGTTGTTAAAGCGGTTGTTGCTGCCGCCAATCGAGTTGCCGGAAGCCTGAGGCGTCAGACGGGTAAAGTCCTGGAGGGAACGGTTCAGGGTAGGCAGGCGCTGGATTTGCTCGCGCTGTACGCTGGTAGAAGCACCCGTGCGGCCAGAATTGATAACCAGGTCCTGCTGACCAGTAATGGTTACGCCACTCAACTGAGTGGTTTCTTCGCTCAGGTTGATGTCCAAACGCTGGTTCTGACCCAGGGCCAGCGAAAGACCTTCACGTACCGCTTCTTTGTAGCCAATGAAGGTTACCCGTACGGTGTAAGGGCCACCCACACGCATGTTCTGGATGTTGAAGCGACCCTCAGCGTTGGTGGGGGCCACATATTGTGTGTTGGTAGGGGTATGAACGGCTATTACCGTTGCCCCAGGCAAGCCTGCTCCAGCCTTGTCGGTAATAATACCGTTCATGGCTGCGGTGGTCGTGCCCTGGCTCCAACCCATCTGCGCCGATAGTACCATCAGCAGCAGTAGGAAGAGGTGGCGTAAACCTAAATTCTTCATAAAAAGGGTAATTGGTGAAAAATGAGGATGCCTTGAAAACGGATGCAAAAGTACGGAGCTCAGCCGGGGGAGATATTATCGAAATATTAACAATATGCCCCAGCTGCGCCCATACCACGATTTCGCCGCAAAGGTACGCCTAACAATTAGATTTTTGGACGTACCGCTCGAATAAAACGACTGAGATAATAGTCGGATTCTAAGCTATTTTCCACTACGCCTAAGGAGGTCGAGGAATGGATAAATTGCACTCCCTCAGCCGATACCTCCGTTACCAAACCCACATGAGTAATAGTACTACTGCCAGGCGATGCTCCAAAAAAAATCAGGTCGCCGGCCTGCAGTTCCTGCGGGCGAACGGGCGTGCCCCACAGAGCCTGCTCATTTGAGGAGCGCGGAATGGGTACCTGAATAGCATTAAAAGAAGCACAGAGTAGCCCGGAACAGTCCATCCCCATGCGGGTGGTGCCGCCATACTTATATGGTGTGCCCTGGTAGGAGCGGGCCGTTTCGATAACGGTGGTAATATCCCGGCTGGTAGGGCCCGTAGGCCCTTTGCGCTTGGCTACTACTTTGCTGCGCCCGGCCGGCGCATTACGTACAGTTTTGGTCTTGCGGGCCCCGCCCCGCCGGCGCTCCTCTGCTTTGATGCGCGCCATTTCGCGGGCTGATACATAGCGGCCGTTGCGGTAATTCACTTTTCGGGTGCTGTTGCAGCCCGTCAGAAACAGCACTAATGCCAGCACTGTATAGTAAAACCAATGAACCCGGAACGCCGAAACCTGTACCTTAGCAGAGTAATGCCTCATCGGGGCAAAGATAAGCGAGTTCCTCATCAAGCAGAAAATGTCTGAGTTTCAAATCATCACCCCGGCACTACTTGAGGCCTTTGAACGCATCGTAGGAAAGACGCATGTTCTCACGGCCCAGCGGGTGGAAGCCGACGTGTATGCCGACTATGGCCGGGACCATACAGAAGACCTGCATTTTGAGCCTGGGGTAGTACTTCGGCCCGCTAACGCCGAAGAGATAAGCCAGATTGTGCGGCTGTGCCACGAAAACTACCTGCCCATTACGCCACGCGGTGCCGGCACCGGGTTAAGCGGCGGTGCATTGCCGATACATAAAGGCGTAGTTATCAGTACCGAGCGCCTCAATAAAATCATTGAAATTGATGAGCGCAACCTGCAGGCAACGGTAGAGCCAGGGGTGGTAAATGAGGTATTCCAGAATGCGGTGAAAGAGGTCGGGCTATTTTATCCGCCCGACCCTGCCAGCAAGGGTAGCTGTTTCCTGGGCGGCAACCTGGCCCACAGCAGTGGTGGCCCCAAAGCCGTGAAGTATGGCACTACAAAGGACTATGTCCTAAACCTGCAAGTGGTGCTGCCAACCGGCGACATTATCTGGACAGCCGCCAATACACTGAAAAATTCCACCGGCTACAACCTCACGCAACTGATGGTTGGGTCAGAAGGTACACTGGGGATTATTACAAAGGTAGTTTTCCGCCTGCTGCCGTATCCGCAACATAATATCCTGATGCTGGTGCCTTTCCGGCGGGAGGAGCAGGCAGCCGAAGCCGTGGCGGCCGTGTTCCGGGCCGGTATCATTCCTTCCGGCATGGAGTTTATGGAGCGAGAGGCTATTGCCTGGTCCTCGGACTATCTGAAAATTCCCCTGACGCTGCCTGAGGACATTCGGGCCCACCTGCTAATCGAACTGGATGGGCAGGATTTGGATCAGCTTTACAAGGAAGCCGAGCAAGTATATGGGGTACTGGAAGGCTACGACGTAGGCGAAATCTTGCTGGCCGACAATGCCACCCAGAAAGACGAGCTGTGGAAAATCCGCCGCAACATCGGTAACTCAGTGCGCTACAACTCGGTCTATAAGGAAGAAGACACGGTAGTACCCCGTGCCGAGCTGCCCACCCTGCTGAGAGGAGTGAAAGAAATAGGTGCGCGCTACGGTTTCAAAAGCGTGTGTTACGGCCATGCCGGCGACGGTAACCTGCACGTGAACATTATCCGTGGTAACCTGACGGATGAGCAATGGAATGTGGGCCTGCGCCAGCCCATCAGTGAGATTTTTGAGCTTTGCGTGAAGCTGGGCGGGACCATCTCCGGGGAGCATGGCATCGGGCTGGTGCAGAAGGGCTATATAGGTATTGCGCTGAAAGAAGCTAACCTGAACCTGATGCGCGGTATCAAGCAGGTGTTCGATCCGCATGGTATTATGAACCCTGGCAAAATCTTTTAATCAACTGTGCTGCCTTCTCCTTCGCATTCTGCATGCTAGCTCCCCACCTCATCGATTTTTCGAAACTGGGGGAACCCGATATCGGCTTTATTTCCGTGGCCGAGGAAGGCCGGACGCTGCCCTTCGTGCCCAAGCGAACCTTCTGGACCTATCATACCCCAGAAACCATAGTGCGGGGTCGCCACGCACATTACAAAACAGAGCAGGTGCTGGTGGCGCTGTCCGGGCGCATCATTGTAGTTGTTGAGCGGCCCGATGGAGAACTACTGAGCTTTCGTCTCAACAGTCCGCATCAAGGCGTCTATATCCCGCCCAACAGCTGGCACACCATGCAGTACTCGGAAACGGCTATCCAACTCACGTTTGCTTCCGAGCTCTATGACGAAGCGGATTATATCCGCAGCTATGAGCTGTTCCGTGAAGTATGGGGTAAAAAATAAGCGCTGATCAACCGAAAATCGACCGATGCTGCACCTATGTTATTTGCTGGAAGGGAAATTCTAAATTCTTTATTGCTGCGTTTTCAGCTCGTCTTCGCCGCCGTAGGGTGCTCCGGCGTTCAGATTACCGCGCAGTCCTCCGGCTGAGATACCAGGCCCTTCCCGTTGAGCTTTTTCTGTCCCGGGGGAGGGTAGCTCATTCGCCGTTTGGTCGGTTACCTGGTCGCGAGTAGCCGGCTGGCCGCTACCCGTGAGCAGAACGGCTTCCTGATCCAGCGGGCCGGCTATTTCCAGCAACCGCTGAATGTATTGCCGCTTAGCTGCCTCCTCGCTCATGCCTTTGTATTTGCTCCAGGAATCCCATTGTGCCTGCGACATGCCTTTGGGCCCATCCGGGTTGTCGTGCTCGTCCACGTCAACTGTATCCGGTTGGTTATCATGGTCGCCTTGGGTAGCCTGTTTATATAAGCCGTAGAGTTCGGTCATATGCGGACCGGCCTGCTCCTGGGGAAGCCCATCTACCCGCGTTACCGCGGCTTCAAATTGCTGTTGTAAATCCATTTGTTGCTGCAGATTCATAGGAAGGAAAAGCTATAGAAGAGGATTATATAGAGCTGTACTCCCGGCTTAAACGTTTGGTTACGAGTGACGGCAGTACTTTTTCAAAACTTGCTACCCGATACTTCGTACTTTTGCCCGCTCATTATGTGTGGAATCACCGGAATATTCGCTTTTACTGATGCAGGCCGCAACTCGCTGGCTTCGCTTCATGCTTCTACTGACGCTATCAGCAGCCGTGGGCCTGATTCGCAGGGACATTACGTTTACGATAGGGTAGGACTGGGTCATCGTCGCCTAAGCATCCTGGATTTATCGTGCGATGGGAATCAGCCCATGACGGACGCGGCCGGCCGCTATACCATTATCTTTAATGGCGAAATTTTCAACTTCCGAGAGCTACGGCAAAAGCTGGTAAAGAAAGGATACACCTTTCATTCCCAGACCGACACAGAAGTTATTCTGCAGCTGTATATCACGGAGGGCCGCGGCTTCCTGAAAAAGCTGAACGGCTTCTTCTCGCTGGCTATCTACGATAAAGAAGAAGACTCCTTATTCATTGCCCGCGACCGGATGGGGGTGAAGCCCCTGCTGGTATACCGCGACGAGGACAAGCTTCTTTTTGGTTCGGAGATGAAGGCGCTGATGGCCTTGGGCGTGCCGCGCAAGCTGGACTATGCCGCGCTCAGCCATTACCTGCAGCTCAATTACATTCCCGGCCCTGCTACTATTTTCAAAGGAGTAAAAAAGCTCCTGCCCGGCCATTACCTGTTTATCAAGGGGCAGAAAGTGGTGCGCAAAGCTTGGTATCGTATTCCCTATGACCCCAAGAAGGTTGCAAAAAACAAGCTTACTTACGAGCAGCAGCAGCAGAAGCTGGTAGAGTTGATGGATGAGTCAGTGGCGCGCCGCTTGGTGGCCGATGTACCATTAGGCTCTTTCCTGAGCGGTGGCATCGACTCCTCTGTTATTACGGCGCTGGCTGCCCGGCATACGCCGCATCTGAACACATTCAGCATTGGTTTCAAGGACGAGCCTTTCTTCGACGAGACGAAGTACGCCAACCTGGTTGCCAAAATGCATAAGACCAATCATACGGTCTTCTCCCTGACCAATCAGGACCTCTACGACCACATCTTTGATGTGCTCAATTACATTGATGAGCCTTTCGCCGATTCTTCGGCACTGGCCGTGTATATCCTCAGCAAGCAAACCCGCGAAAAAGTAACCGTTGCTCTTTCCGGCGACGGTGCCGATGAGCTGTTTGCCGGCTATAACAAGCACATGGCCGAATGGCAGGTGCGCCGCGGTGGCCCCAAAGCCGAAGCCGTAGCTGGCTTGGGCATACTATGGGAAGTACTGCCAAAATCCCGCAACTCCTTCTTAGGAAACAAAGTCCGCCAGTTCCAACGCTTTTCCCGTGGCATGAGCAGCGGGCCCAAGGACCGTTACTGGGATTGGGCCTCATTAGCTTCGGAGAAGGATGCTCGTAGCCTGCTCAGCGCTGCCTCTCGCCGCAAAGTAGGAAAGAAGCTGGTAGAAAAGCGCCGCAAGGACATCCTCCAAAATCTGCGCGCCGATGGCGACCTGAACGAGGTGCTCCTAACGGATATGAACCTGGTGCTGCCTTATGACATGAATGCCAAAGTGGACCTCATGAGCATGGCAAATTCCTTGGAAGTACGCAGTCCATTTCTGGATTACAACGTAGTAAACTTCGCCTTCTCCTTGCCCGTCGAAAGCAAGATCGACGCGAAAATGAAGAAGAAAATCGTGCAGGATGCTTTCCGGCCCATGCTGCCCGAAGAACTCTACAAGCGTCCGAAACACGGATTTGAAGTACCTTTGCTGAAGTGGTTCCGCAACGAGCTGCGTCCCCTCATCGAAGACGACCTGATGTCGGACACTTTCATTGAGTCGCAGGGTATATTCGATGTAGATGCTATTCGCTCATTAAAAGCGCAACTCTTCTCGCGTAACCCTGGTGATGTGCACGCCCGCATCTGGGCGCTCATTGTGTTTCAGCACTGGTGGAAAAAGTGGATGATGTAATGCCCACTTTTCATGAACGATAACAGACTTATTTAAGCATACAGGTAATATGAAAATAGCAGTAGTAGGTACCGGCTATGTAGGCCTTGTAACGGGTACATGCTTTGCCGAAGTAGGCATTGAGGTCACCTGTGTTGATATAGATCAGAAGAAAATAGACAACCTCCATAAAGGAATCCTGCCTATTTACGAGCCGGGCTTAGAGGAGATGGTCTCACGCAATGTTGCTGCCGATCGTCTGCATTTCTCCACGAATCTAGGTGAAGCCATTCAAGACTGTGACGTAGCATTTATTGCAGTTGGAACTCCTCCTGGCGAGGATGGTTCCGCAGACTTGAAATACGTCTTAGCAGTTGCTCGTGGCATAGGTGAGCATATGAATGGCTACGGTGTAATTGTAACAAAGAGTACAGTTCCTGTAGGGACGGCGGCCAAAGTGCGTAAGGAGATTGAAAAAGCACTTGAAAAGCGTGGGGTTGATATTGAATTTGATGTTGCTTCCAATCCTGAATTCCTGAAGGAGGGCGCTGCTATTGATGATTTCCTGAAGCCTGATCGTATTGTGGTAGGCGTCTCATCCGAGCGGGCGGAAGAGGTGATGAGCAAACTTTATAAGCCATTTCTGCTGAACGGCCACCCCATCATCTTCATGGATATCCCTTCGGCCGAAATGACGAAATATGCTGCCAATTCCATGCTGGCGACCAAAATATCGTTCATGAACGATATTGCTAACCTATGCGAAATCATGGGGGCCGACGTGAACATGGTACGCAAAGGTATTGGCTCTGATGCCCGGATTGGTACCAAGTTCATCTATCCCGGCATTGGTTACGGCGGCTCATGCTTTCCCAAAGATGTAAAAGCGCTTATTAAAACAGCTGCTGAAAATGGCTATGACATGCAGGTGTTGAAGGCAGTGGAAAGCGTGAACGAAGCCCAAAAAGAAGTGCTGTTTGATAAAGTAGTAAAGCACTTTGATGGTGACCTCAAAGGCAAAAAGATGGCTATGTGGGGCTTATCGTTCAAGCCTAAGACGGATGATATGCGCGAAGCTCCCTCACTTGTAATTATCGAGAAGCTGCTGGCCGAAGGATGCATTGTATCAGCCTATGACCCAGTAGCAATGCAGGAAGCTAAACACACGCTTGGCGATACGATTACGTATGCGAAGGATCAATACGAGGCTGTTATAGATGCCGATGCGTTGCTAATTGTTACCGAATGGCCCGAGTTCCGCTCGCCCAACTTTGAGGTAGTTGGACGCTTATTAAAGGAAAAAGTGGTTTTCGATGGCCGTAATATTTATGAACCCCAAGAGATGGAGAAAACAGGATTTGCCTATCACTGCATCGGTATCCGTACTACGCACAAAGAGCCTGCTTAGAGTTGTTATTCATTATATAAAACCTTATCTGGCAACCTTATCAACAGCTAATACCTCCAAATAAATAACTGAAAGCATGTCTGAGAAGAAGCGTATTCTGATTACTGGCGGAGCAGGCTTCCTAGGTTCGCACCTCTGCGACCGGTTCCTGGCAGAAGGCTACCATGTCATTGCCATGGATAACCTAGTAACAGGTGACTTGAAGAATATTGAGCATTTGTTTGGCAGCGAGAATTTCGAGTTCCATCACGCCGATGTATCGAAGTTCGTCTTCGTGCCCGGCAAACTGGACTATATCCTGCACTTTGCTTCACCTGCTTCACCCATCGACTACCTGAAGATTCCGATTCAGACCTTAAAAGTAGGCTCCTTAGGTACGCATAATTTGCTGGGCTTGGCTCGGGTAAAAGGAGCACGTGTTCTGATTGCCAGTACCTCAGAAGTGTATGGTGACCCAGAGGTTCATCCACAAGTAGAGGAGTACTACGGCAACGTAAACCCAGTAGGTCCTCGTGGCTGCTATGACGAAGCCAAGCGCTTCCAGGAGGCAATTACGATGGCTTACCATAATCATCATGGTCTGGAAACCCGTATTATCCGAATTTTCAATACCTACGGCCCACGTATGCGCTTGGATGACGGCCGTGTATTGCCAGCATTCCTGTCGCAGGCTTTGCGGGGTGAAGCACTTACTGTCTTCGGTGATGGTTCGCAGACGCGCTCTTTCTGTTACGTAGATGACTTAGTGGAGGGGATTTACCGCTTGCTTTTGAGCGACTACCATTTGCCTGTGAACATCGGTAATCCCTCTGAAATCACCATTAAGGAATTTGGTGAGGAAATAGCCCGTTTAACTGGCGTGGAATTCAAGCCGGATTACCGTCCGTTACCTATGAATGACCCGATGAAGCGCAAGCCGGATATTACTAAAGCGAAAGAGATTTTAGGTTGGGAACCCAAAGTGGACCGCCAAGAAGGTCTTCGCCGTACCTTGGAGTATTTCAAGGAACATGTTTAGCTAGAATTAGAAACTATGATTTACAAAGCAGTCAGGCTACATAGCCTGACTGCTTTGTAAATCATAGTGCTTATACGCACCGTGAACTTGATATATATTATATAGGGAATATTATTTGTATAAAAAGTTAAGCCGTGAGAAAGATGTATCTTTGTTACTTCTTTTCAGCAAGTAAGCTATCCTGCCCTACTGCAACAACTTCCTATTGCCGAAGAGAACTTCAATAAATGAACACCGGAATAATTCAATACAGCCTTTCAAGCATTCGGTACTATCTGAGTGCCTCGCAAAAGAGAAAAACAATATGGATGTTTTTCTTACTGCTAATTTCATCTCTACTAGATGTAATTGGCTTGGCTACACTTGTGCCAATAATGATTGTTGCCGCTGAGCCTGCAGGAATACACCAAAACAAATATTTTAATTGGTTGTTCCAAACACTAGGCTTTGAATCTGACCGATCTTTTTTGCTATTTCTTGTAGTTGTTATTTTTGTATTTTTTTTATTAAAAAATGCTTTTTCTGTTTGGATTAACTACATGCAAACGGCATTTACTGCAGAAGTAGGTTTGCAAATTGTGCGCTCACAACTTGAGAAATATTTAAATTTCCCCTTTTGGCATTTCAATGATTATGGCTCTGCTAGTTTAATCAATAGCTCTTTGCAAGTGCCAAGTACTTATGTGAATATGGTTATCCGGCCCATGTTCATATTCTTTTCTGAGTTAACCATAATTTTAGTTATTATAATTGGTATCATGATTTATCAACCGCTGCTATTAGCAGTGTTGGTAATCGTCTTGTTGCCTACTACACTTATTACTTATCGGGTTCTTCGTTCCCGTACACAATATATTGGCAAGAGAATTAATGAACTAAGCCCAATTTCTATTTCTACGATAACAGATATTTTTATGGGTTTTATCGAATTGCGACTTGCAAATAAGCAAGGTCGCTTTCGTGACCAACTCTTAGAAACTCAGCGTGAAACGAGAAAGCTAGATGCGGAATCATATTTGTATTCCCTAATGCCTTTGCGTATCATTGAAATGGTTGCCATTCTGGGTGTGCTCACCATTTTCTTGTATTCTCTATTTGTCGCTACTAATTCTGCCAACCTTATTGCATTAGTAGGTTTATTTGCTGCAGCAGCTTATCGCTTAATGCCTTCCGTGAACCGGATCCTGATGTCCATGGTTCAGATTAAGCAAAGTCAATATGCTATTGAAAATTTAGAGGATTTTCGGACTCCTGAATATAAAGAGCAGATACCGGAAGAGCAGCTGCCATTGAGTTTTCAAGAGACATTAGCTCTTGATCATATATCATTTTCCTTTCCTAAAGAAGAGAAAGTAGTATTACAGGATATTAGTCTTACCATTCGGAAAGGAGAGAAGGTAGGGTTCATCGGTAGTTCCGGCTCAGGTAAAACAACGTTGATGAATGTGCTTCTGCGGTTCTATACAGAGCAGCAGGGAAGTATTCTAGTTGATGGGAAGCCCTTGACACCTCAGCATCTAAAAGCTTGGCATAGTATCATTGGCTATGTAAAGCAAGATACTTTCCTTATGCAGGCGTCAATTAAAGATAATATTACCCTTGGCGATAAAGATGTTGATCAGGAGCGTTTGAACTATGCCATAGAACAAGCCTCATTACAGAGCTTTATTCAAAGCTTACCTTTGGGAGTTGATACTTTTATTGGTGAACGAGGGTCTAAACTTTCTGGTGGCCAAAGACAACGCATTGGTATTGCCCGTGCACTGTATAAGCGCACAGAAATACTAATGCTGGATGAAGCTACTAGCGCGCTGGACAATGAAACAGAGCGGGAAGTTAATGAAGCAATTAACAAGCTTTCGCAAACGGATATAACCATTCTTATCATTGCGCATCGTATTACTACGTTGCGAGAATGTGACCGTATCTATGAATTAAGTCAAGGCAAGATTGTTGCTCAACACCAATATGCTGATTTAGCACAAAGTATAGTTTAGCTATATGATTGCTGATTAGCTTTTAACACTTCAACCCAGAATTGCATGAATATCAACGTCACAAAGTCGTATTTGCCGCCACTGGAAGAATATGTGGAATATCTTGCCGGCATCTGGGACCGAGTATATCTGACAAATGCAGGCCCATTGGTCGTTGAACTGGAGAAGCAGTTGCGTGACTACCTAGGGGTAAAGCATCTGTTTTTCGTGAACAATGGTACTATTGCTCTGCAAATAGCTATTAAGGCTTTAGAATTAAAAGGTGAGGTTATTACCACCCCTTTCTCCTATGTAGCTACCACATCAAGTCTGGTATGGGAAGGTTGCAAGCCTGTATTTGTGGATATTGACCCTGAGACGCTTTGCCTTGACCCAAAGCTAATAGAAGCATCTATTACACCTCAGACAGTGGCAATTATGGCTACGCATGTCTATGGTAATCCCTGCGACGTAGAGGCAATCGAGGAAATTGCTAAACGTCGAAATTTGCGTGTTATATATGATGCTGCTCATGCTTTTGGGGTAACGTATAAGAATAACTCTGTACTTAATTATGGAGATATTTCCACTTTAAGCTTCCATGCAACTAAGCTTTTTCATACAGTAGAAGGTGGCGCAATTGTAACGAATGATGATGAGTTAGCTCATAAGATTAGTTACATGCGAAACTTTGGCCACAATGGCCCAGAAGCATTCTGGGGTGTAGGCGTGAATGGCAAGAGCTCAGAATTCCATGCTGCTATGGGGTTATGTGTGCTGCCTCGTGTAAATGAACTTATCAGGAGGCGTAAGGAAATTAGTGAGCAATATGACCGTTTGCTTGCACATACACCCTTTGCACGTCCGCGTATTCATAACGAAACAAAATACAACTACTCATATTATCCGACGTTGCTACCTTCAGAAGAAGTTTTATTGAAGGTGCGTGATGCACTTATTGCCGAGGGTATAACGCCGCGGCGATATTTCTACCCATCACTAAATACTTTAGATTATACGGATAAACAACCAGCACCTGTATCAGAAGACGTCTCAGTACGTGTACTGTGTTTGCCTCTTTACTATGGTCTGGAGGACGCTGATGTGGAACGGATCTGTGCAGTTATTGTTGAGACACTGCAGGACTAAATGATATAATTGGTCTTGACTTTTAGATGTCTGCGGTATAGGTCCTAAAAGGCATAGTGTAAAAGTATTAATCACACAGCTTATGCTATTATAATAGTGTAAGCTGCTTGATTAATACTTCATCTTTCTGCTTAGAGTATGCTAATAATTGGGGCACGCGGGCATGCCATTGAAATTCTCCACTTATTCGAAAACGAGTGGAGCGCTGAGGCTGTAGCTTTCTATGATGATGTAACGCCTAACATGCCAGATAGGCTTTTTGCCCTATATCCTATCCTTAATGCGCCGCATTTGGCTGTAGAATGGCTGGCATCCGACAAACGCTTTGTTTTAGGTGTTGGCGGTGTCAAAGTTCGTCATCATTTAGCTCGTAAGTTCCAGGAACTAGGTGGAGAATTAAGTTCCGCAATTTCGGCCTCTGCTTCAATCAGTAAGCATGGGAGTGTGTTAGGAGCGGGAGTTAATGTGATGCATCAAGTATTAATTTCGCCGAATGCGCGAATTGGTGAAGGAACGCTAATTAATACAGGTGCAAGCATACATCACGACGCCGTGATAGGGGACTTCTGTGAAATTGCTCCTGGTGCTCGGTTGTTGGGGGGAGTACAAGTAGGCGACTTTTGTTTCATTGGAGCAAACGCTACAGTACTACCACGCGTATGCCTTGGTCATCATGTTGTAGTCGGTGCAGGCGCTGTTGTTAACCAAGACGTCTCCGATTATACTACAGTGGTTGGTGTGCCGGCTCGGGCACTCCCTTTAAAAACTAATTAAACATAAAAGGGATTTACTTTCCTTTTTCTTTAAATTTTCAGTATGCCCCCGAAAGTAAGTGTTTGTTGCATCACCTATAATCATGAGCGGTTTCTGCGTCAAGCAATTGACTCTGCCTTGATGCAAGAAGCTAACTTTGACGTAGAAATCGTCATTGGTGAAGATTGTTCAACAGATAGCACCCGAGCTATTGTTCAGGAATATCAACGCCTTTATCCGGAAAGGGTCAAGGCGCTGCTGCCAGCTGCAAACCTAGGCATTATGCCTAACCTAATGGCAACCCTTGCTGCCTGTACAGGTGAGTATATTGCGCTTTTAGAGGGTGATGATTTCTGGACAGATAAGCATAAACTCGCGCTTCAGGTAGAAATACTGGACTCACGGCCTGACTGTGTGCTTTGCATTCATGATGCAGAAACATTTGCTGATGATGGAAGTATTCAGACAACGCTATTTAGCACAACCTTTCCAGATATGTTATCGCCTGAAAGGCCGATAATTTCTCAGAAGGATATAATTGTACAGGGATGGGGTATACCTACAGCATCTATGTTATTCCGGCGTTCCGCCTTACAATTACCGGATTGGTATGTTAAGGTATATAGTGGTGATTATACCTTGCAATTGCTCTTAACTCAACATGGCAATATTTACTACTTGCCACGTGTAATGTCGAAATACAGACATCACCAAGACAGTGTTTCCCGGGTTTCGAATCGTACGAAAAGCCTTTCGGTTATCAATAAACGTATCTTTGAACTAAAACAGTATCAAGAGCTCTTTCCAGCCTTTGCAGAACGATATGATTCCATTTTGCAATATTGGTATTTTGAGCGTAGCTTATTGATGCGGCAAAACAAGAAGGGGATAAATGGCTGGCTGGATTACTTTCGAGCCATAACTCTTAGCCCAAAGTTATTTAACGCTTGGTTGTTCCGAAGTGCGGCCAAATAATCAGTTCATTTTTCTAGAATGATCTGAGTTCTCTTTGACTCTCCTTCGGCCTATGCTGAAATATTCAAGTACCCCCTTGGTAAGTGTGATGGTTGTGACTTACAACCACGAAAAATATGTAGCGCAGGCGCTAGACAGCATTCTGGCTCAGAATGTCAATTTTTCGATTGAGATAGTAATTGCCGATGATTGTTCTATAGATCAGACACCCACAATTCTGACTGATTATCTGCAAAAACACCCTGAGGTAATTCGTCTGCTATCGAATGATACTAACCTAGGGGTGTCACGCAATTTTGAGCGTGCGATGAAGGCCTCACATGGCAAATACGTTGCTATTATTGAAGGGGATGACTACTGGACCAGTATGCACAAGCTTCAAAAGCAGGTAGATTTTATGGAGGCGAATCCTGAATTTACTATGTGTTTTCATAATGCCGAAGTGGTATATGAAAATGATCCGGCTCGGCAAGCTCATTTAATGAACCAGAATGAGAAGCCAGAATACAGCTTAAATGATATTACCAGCGGTTGGTTTATTGCAACTGCATCTGTAATGTACCGAAATGGTGTGTTGCCTACTCTGCCTAGTTGGGTCCATAAATCAGTGGTTGTAGATTTACCACTTTTCGCCCTTTTGGCTACCAAAGGGCGTATAGGTTACTTGTCGGACCTCATGAGTGTTTACCGAGTGCATTCTAATGGTGTTACTCGGTCAGGCAAGCAAGAACAGTTCCTTTTGCGCCTGGGAAAAATGTGTCAGTACTTGGATGAGGAGCTGCAGCAGAAATACCACCGTAATTTAACTCTAAAACAGAGTGATAATTATAACATTCTGGCCGGTATAATGGCCGGAAATAAACAGTATAAAAAAGCGCGGAACTATTTCGTTAAATCACTATACTGTAAGTTCTCTGTTGGTGAGTTTCCAAATATGAGCGAAATAAAAAATTTAATATTATTGTCTCTGCCTGTTTTACGCCGGGTTAAATAAACGAGCAAAATAAAAATAGAGCTAAGTAATAGAGTAAAGTGTGATATGTGTAGAATGGAAAATATTATTTGTAAATAATTGTTGAGATAAATATATTCTATGTATTGCCAAAAAAGCTTGTATAATATTTTACTGCATGCATCCTCTGGAAGGAGTAACACTACTCATTTGTACGCATAATGGTGCTGATCGAATAGCCAATGTGTTTCGATCTGTGGCAGCGCAGAGGGTAGAACAACATGTACTATGGGAGGTACTATTAATTAGTAATGCTTCCAATGATGATACCTTGGCTGTAGCTATGCGTTTAGGGCAAGAGCTGCTTCCCGTGAATGTGCCTTTTCGGGTACTTGATGAGCCTAAAGCGGGCAAGGAGCATGCCTTAAAGCGAGGCTTGGATGTAGCCCGTTATGAAGCTGTTGCAATAGTAGATGATGACAATCTGCTTGCACCAGATTATACCCAGATGGCTTTTGAGATAATGCAGGCTAACCCTGAAATCGGGGTTCTTGGTGCTTGCGCCGAAGGCTTCTTCGAAGTGCCGCCACCTGATTGGTTCAAAGAAGTGCAGGCCGTATATGCTATTGGACCGCAAAACCGTGGTATAAGTGGTCCATATCCGGACAAAGATGGATTTGTATATGGTGCCGGCTCCGTAGTGCGCCGCTCCGCTTGGCTAAAGCTACAAGCACATGGCTTTCATTTTCTGACCCAAGTGAAGCGCGGCAAAATACTGGCAGGAGGAGAAGATATCGAACTTGGAGAAGCGCTGCGGCTGGCAGGCTACAAACTATGGTATGACGAGCGGTTACGATTCAGGCACTATATGTATCGGAACCGGCTGACCTGGGAATATCTACTACGGATTGGTCCTGGTGCACCTTCTGCTTTATTGATCAGTATCGTGTATTACTTTGTCACCAGGCATCCTAACCTGAGCGATGCTGGTTTTAATTTTCTGTATGCCAAGAGGCTTTTGTGGCTGACTAAAGAGCTGGCTCATCGAGCAGGCCAGGTAATGATAGTTTGGCAGCATCCTCCAAAAGAAGGCGAAATAGCGGAATTCGAAGCACTTCGGTTGCTGCAAAACTTCCGGGTCTCCCTGGCAAATTGGGGGGAAGCAAAACGGCTTTTCTGTGCAGTGCGTGCTCTGCAACAGCGGCTGTCAGAAACTAATTAACCCAAAGAGGTTTATATGTCACTTCTTAACCGCGTACGCAGTAAAATTAATGAGGCTATGTACCAAAGGCGCCGCCTTCGGGAACAGCAGCAACTTCGCAACCGCGACTTTACGGTAATTTCCAACGACTGCTGGGGCGCGGAGGTTTACAAACACTTTGAACTGCCTTTCAACACGCCTTTTATTGGCCTGATGCTAATGGCCCCGTGTTACATTGAACTATTGCGTAACCCTAAATACTATTTGAGCCTGCCCTTAGTATTCTTAGAAAAGTCACGCTATGAAATTATTAATGATCTGCAAAAGACCCATAAGCACCCATTTCCCATTGCTTCGCTTGGCGACAAAGTAGAGATTCAATTTTTGCACTACCACACACCGGAAGAAGCTGCTGAAAAGTGGCTGCGCCGTGTAGCGCGCATAAACTGGGATAATTTACGAGTGAAGTTTGATGGTAGTAAAGACTTCGCTACGCCTGAGTTGGTACGCGAATTTACTGCGCTGCCATATCAACAATTGCTGCTCCTGAAAAAGCCTATTGCCGGATTAGCTGCCGGCGTGGTGGTGCCCGACTATACCACCAATGGTATGGAACTGTTCCGTCGTTCCTTATCGTATTTCGATTTACTGGCGTGGGTTGAGCAAAAATCTGCTTAACTCATCTGCAGCCCTTTTCCCCTGATTTATTCTGCCTATGTCGCCCCGGGTTTCGGTCCTAGTACCGGTATATAACGTTGAAGCCTACATACAGGAGACATTGCAAAGTCTGCTCAATCAGACGTTTCAGGATTTTGAAATTGTAATTGTCAATGACCGGTCAACGGACCGGACGGCCGAGCGCATTCAGGCTCTGAACGACCCGCGGATCCGACTTTATACCAACCCTGTAAACCTAGGTCGGGCTGGTTCCGATAACTTCGGTATGACCCTGGTAAAAGGCGACCTGGTGGCTAAGATGGATGGCGACGACCTGTGCCACCCTGAGCGACTAGCAAAACAAGTGGCTTTTTTGGATGCGCATCCAGAAATAGATATTGTCGGCAGTTGGGTACAGTGTTTTGGGGCAGGTCAGATGCTATTTAAATACCCTCCCCAACCCGCCGATGCCCGGGCCATGATGGTATTTAATATGACTATCGGCAATCCTTCAGTTATGTTGCGTAGTAGCTTATGGCAGAGTAGAGGCTTGCACTATAATGAACAGTTGCGTCAGACGGAAGACTATGACTTCTTTGGACGCTATTTGCCCCTACTTACCATTGCTAACCTACCAGAGGCCTTGGTGCAGTACCGTGTGCTAGCCCATAGTGTGCGGCCCGCTATATATGATGAGCGGCTACGGGTAGCTAATGAAATTCGGGAGCGACTGTTAAAAACCTTTGGCGTACCGTATTCGGCTCGGGAACTCCACTTGCACAATACCATTTCTCATCATCCTTTCCATCTGGGTGATATTACCCTGGCTGAGGTACACGAGTGGCTCTGGAAAATCCATACTAGTAATCAGCAAAGCGGTTTTGCTGATTCGGCGGCAATGTTGCGGGCAGTGGCGGAGCGGTGGTTCCTTACTTGTTACCTCAACCCAGACAGAAGTTACAACTCCTGGAGGGAGTACTATAGCCAGCCCTTAGCCAGGTACTACAAACTGCCCCCCCGCTTATTCGCTAAATTTGCGGCTAAAAATTTTGTGCTGCGCCATTTAAAGCGCCGCTAGCTTTGTCTTTTCCGCATGAATGTCCCTTCTCCACGCAAGAATATACTGCTGCTCATACCACAACTTAGTTATGGGGGGGCCGAGCGGGTTTTTCATGATCATGGGCAGGAACTGGCTCGGCATCATCGGGTAATTGAGTGTGTTTTTGAAGGTGATAGGGAAGTAGCTTTTCCTTCCCAAAATACGCTGATAGGACTTGACGTGCCGGCTGGCTCGGGCATTCTGGGCAAGCTTAATACCTTCATTAAACGGATTAAGCGGGTAAAAGAGCTGAAACGGGAGCACCAGATTGACGTATGTATCAGCCATCTGGAAGGTGCTGACTATCTGAACTTGTTAAGCAAAGGTTCGGAAAAGGTGCTGCTGTGCATTCACAACTCGAAGCGCCATGACCCGAACATCCGCGGAGTACTAGGCTGGCTACGCCGACGTGTGCTCATGCCTTGGCTTTATCGATCCGCTGACTACATAGTGCCAGTAAGCCGGGACCTGCGCCAGGAGCTTATCGATACATTTGGTTTGGCGCCAGCAAAAGTAGTGACCATCAATAATTTCTTCGACGTAGAAGGCATCCGTCGTCGCAGCCAGGAGCAGCTACCTGCTTCTACCCAAGAGCTCTTTGCTAATCACCCCATTCTAATTACAGCTGGTCGCTTGGCCCGGGAAAAAAACCAGAAAGCCCTCATTGATGTGCTGCATGCCCTTCGTGCCCAAGGCCAGAAAGCACCCAAGTTGGCTTTGCTCGGTGACGGGCCTATGCGTGCCGACGTAATACACCGTTGTCAGGAACTGGGCTTACGTAGTTGGCAGGTATGGGACAATCAGCCATTAACCTCTGACTTCGACGTCTACTTCTTCGGCTTCCAAAGCAACCCCTTTCAGTACATTGCCCGGGCCAGCGTTTCGCTACTATGCTCAGCCACCGAAGGCTTTCCGATGGCTCTGTGTGAGGCTATGGCCTGTGGTGTGCCGGTAGCCTCTACCGACTGTCCTACTGGGCCCCGGGAAATTCTGGCGCCCCAAACGCCAGCTACACAGTATGCTTCTGCGCCCGAGTGGGCCGAGTTTGGTGTGCTGCTGCCCTTACTGGCTGAAGACAAGCTAGAGCAAGTAGCGCCGGTGTGGGCAGCTACCCTGACGCATATGTTAGCCGATTCCGCTCAGGCCACGTACTATGCGGCGCAAGCATATTCCCGGGTGCAGGATTTCGCGCCCACCAAAATCATGCAGCAATGGGAAGCCTTGCTTAACGAATCATCCAAATAATGAAGCTCCGCCACGTAATAGCGTACGTTTATAATAGCTGTAATGACCCGTTGTTTAAAGCTAATATGCTGCCTTTTATGCAGCATGCTGGCCGTCAGCAACCAGATATTCGCCTGCATCTGATTACCTACGAGCAGGAAGAATACGCCTTAAATGAAGAGCAGGCCGCCCAAATGCGGGCCTATCTAGCCGCAGATAATATTGAGTGGCACCCATTGAAGTGGCATTCCGGCCGCTTTAAACTGTTAAAAAAAGCCTATGACTTGCTGAGCGGCTTTTTTCTGGTGCTTAAGCTCCGCATCAGCCCTGGAGCCCGCAGCATTGGGGCACTGGGTACCATTGCCGGTGCTTTTGCCTTTGTTATGGCCAAGTTGCTGGGACTGCGCTACTATGGTTTCCAGTATGAGCCCCATAGTGAGTTCATGCGGGACTGTCACGTCTGGCCCGAAACCAGCCTGGCTTATCGTGGCCTGCACTATATGGAGCGGGTATCGGGCATGAATGCAGATATCCTTTCCACTGGTACGGTGCATATGATGAAACGAATGCAGGAATGGGGTACTAAGGCCAAAGTATACAAGTTGCCGAGCTGCGTAGATGAGACCAAAATTTTCTTCCGACCAGAAGGCCGACAGCGGGTCCGGGCTAAGTACCATATTCCCGCTGATAAGCAGGTGATTCTATATCTAGGTAAGTTTGGCGGTATATATTATGACCAAGAAATAGCCGTTCTGTTTAACCGCTTTCACCAGCTAAATCCTGAGCTACACTTTCTCATCGTCTCGCCCGACTCCCCAACCCATATTGATGGCCTGATGCAGGCCGAAGGATTGCCAAAGAGTTGCTATACTATAACTCGTAGCCCTTACGAGCAAGTTCAAGAATACATTTCTGCCGCCGATTTTGGTGTTGTGGCCGTGCCTTCTCTTCCTTCCCAAAAGTTTCGCTCACCTATCAAAGTTGGTGAATACCTATGCTGCGGCCTGCCGTACCTAGTATGCGCTGGAGTGTCTGAGGATGACTTAGTTGCAGAAAAATATGATGTAGGAGTGGTGGTTAATGGCTTTACTGAAGCTGAGGCTACCCGCGTATACCCACGCGTAGAACAGCTGTTGCAGATGGATAAGGTCGAGCTGCGGGAAAAATGCCGGGCCGCCGGTATTGCGTACCGCGGGCTGAGCCAGTACCTACCCACCGCTGACCATATTTTTGCTCAGCTGTAATCGGATTTGCACTCAATGTCATGTGGGGCCAAGCAACTGAGGCCTGTCTTCTCAGGGCAGTGTTGCGTTACAAGTGTTAGGGTATTATCGTACTTTTAGCTACGGTTTTCAATTGGTTCGAAGTGAGTTCAACCCACGGAGCCATATAAAATAAACAAACCAAATTCTCCTTCTGATGAGCCAGGAATTAATCGATTTCGAAAAGCTGCAAGCCCACGTTACTGAGCTGAAACAGCAATGGAACGACCCTAAAAAGCCTTTCCACTACCTTGTATATGACGGATTCTTCCGCCCTGAGGCCGCCGAGCAGATTTTGGAGGCTTATCCAGACGTAACGACCGGCAACTGGGATGGTACTACATATATAAACCAGAAAAATAAGTTTGCCCTCACCAAGTTTGGCAATGAGCACCCATTGCTACAACAAGTTTTTGACGAGTTCAACGGGGAGAAATTTCTTCACATGGTGGAAGACATTACCGGTATTCCGGAGCTGATGGGGGATGATGAACTTTTCGGGGGCGGACTGCACCAATCCGTAACGGGCGCTTTCCTTGACGTACACGTTGACTTCAACTATCACCAGACCACCAAATACCATCGGCGCATGAACGCCATTGTGTATATGAACAAAGACTGGAAGGATGAGTACAACGGCCATCTGGAGCTCTGGGACATGAAAAAGAAAAAGCAGTTAGAAAATGTGGCTCCCATTTTTAACCGCTGCGTTATTTTCGAAACCAACGAGGTTTCCTTCCACGGGCATCCCAAACCTTTGGCTGCCCCTGGTGGCATGACACGTAAGTCGCTGGCTGTGTATTACTACACCAAGACTCGTCCGGCCAATGAAATTACTGGTGAGCATAACACTGTATATGTTAATACAGAAGGAACAGGCGGCCTGCTTAAGAACCTAAAGGCAGGCCTGAAAGCAGCAGTTGAACGCGTTAAGAAGTAGTTATAGCACGCACTGGCCTAGCTGCCAAAAAAAACACCCATTCAGGCTTGCCTGAATGGGTGTTTTTTTGTAGAAAATATTAAGCGAGAACCCTGACATAGGAGAGCATATATAATTTGCTTTCTCCTAACTAAGAGGCAGATGATGAGAGTTAAACTAATTGCTCACTACCAGCCAGATTGTAATAGACCTTTCCACAGGTGTTTCTAGTAATATATAGCAACCTTATTAGTAAGAAAAATTCTCGTTACTTTGATAAGTATTACAACCATTATAATCGTTTATGAATTAATAATTAAGGAAATGCAAGCCAAATACGTGGCATCGTATAAATTAATTTAATCCATATAAAATCGTGGCTTTATTTAGTAGTGCGTATTCTGAGATTAGATTTAAATTGCATGATATATAAGGCTGAAAGATAAAATGGCATTAGTGGTATTTTGTATCTTACTAATGTTCCAAAGTTGCCACTATTGACGCCTACGCCAATAGCAAAAATAATAGCAAAGAGAAAACTGAAGATCAATATTGGTGTACTGGCCACTATTGCAAAACTTCGGAAGAATCCAGTTTTGTAAAACAACATAATAGTAAGCCAAATGAATAAGGTGGATTCTAAAGCCGATAAAAGCATAATAGGGCTCCTTACTTCAAAAAGGAAGGGGCGAAAAATAGATATAATAATTGCTTGTGGCGCTACTTTTATTGTGGAATTTAAAGACCCATCAAATTCGCCAATGTCATAAGCAGAACCACTCTCTACATATGATGTAAGATAGTCGTGATTAATCTTGGCTCGTTCACCAATTTTGTTTACATCATATTTCTCATCACCTGCAGTTAGGTTAGTTGCACCTAAGTACCCCGTGGCTAGCCCAAGAACTATGAACAATGGCTTAAGTATTAATCTTAATGCAGTGGACTTTATGCGCTGATTATTTTCATTAAAAACCCATAACAAAGCTGGAGGTAGAAAAGAAAGTAAAATATATACTTTCACGGAAATTAAAATATACATTCCAAGTAGACCTAAAACAAGGGCATTGGAAATATTTTTCTTTTCAATGAAAATGTGATAAAACCCGTAAAATGTCCAGCCCAGAGCTCCTATGCAAAGCGAATCCTTCATTAGGCCGGATCCCCAAAAAAACACAGAGGGAAGAAAGAAAATGGGTAATGTTAATTTGTTGTATAAAACAGGTGAAATTCGGACAAAGGTTATATACATTGCCCACATTCCCGCAAAGCTTGTAATGGCAAATAATAGTGCTATTACTGAATAAGTATTAAAACACAATAGACTAAAAACCGAGGCGATTTTTACTACAAAAAACTCGGTGGGGGCACGATACCACGGCATGAATGCGGTATATTGTACCGTGTTTTGATTATACTCGCCGTGAGATAGTAGTATTTGAAATCCTTTTGCAAAGGAATCTGAAAAAGCTTTGTGTATTATTTTAACGTGATTAAAATAATTAAATGTGTCGCCTCCGCCGTAGTAGAACTGATAAATTACGCCGAGCAGAACAGCCCCTGCTAATTTGACAGATAAAGCAGGGATAAAATATTTTTTGGTATAAATATTTGTAAAGCGGGGGCGTACTGCAAAGGCAATGGCATAGAACACCCCAAGATATATGGGTGTTAAAAAAAGGTCTTTTAATTCCATGTCGGCCCTTTATCCTTTACTTCCTATGCTTCTTCAAATATTCCTTCGCCTCCCGGTACTGCTCCGACCTTCGTTCTGACTTCTCGCGGACGATATCATAATAACGCCGCGCAGTCTGGGTGTCTTTCTCCTTTTCAGCTAAGCGCGCCAGATTCAGGTTAGCATACAGGTAAAATCCCCCATCCGTATCACCAGTCGATTCTGCGAATACAATGCAGCGCTGGTAGTAATCTTTGGCCTTCGCTAGATCCTTGTACTTGTTCTGCATCATCCACCCGAGAAAGTAGGTGGCATAACGGCCGCTGATGCCTTCATATCCTGGCATGCCGCGGTTGATTTTATCCAGTATCTCGCGGCTTATCCTTTCACACTCCCGGAATTCCCCTTCATTGTAACACAACAAGGCATAAAAGCGCTGGAAGTAGCCATTGTCGGGATAGGTAGTGGCCAGATAGCGCGCCACGGGCATTGCATTGGCTGGATTGTTTTCCTCATTGTTAAGAATCCGCATGAGGAAAAACCGGGCTTCTGTACCCGTGTAGAAGCCATTTTCCGACACATTGCGTAGCTGTTGCAGGCCTAGCTGCTGATTGCCTTTGGGGAACAGCAGCAGTACCGGTTTCAATATGGGGTAGTGCTCCGGGATCCAAACCGAGTAGTAGTTAAACAAGGCCTGCCCAAACAGGAACTCCGGACTGAGACCATTGGCTTCATTGCTAATTTCAACGTACTTCAATGCCCGTTTAGCACTAATGGTAGCTTTGGGCCAGTTGCCTCTCTCTGCATGTAAGCGGCCACTAAAACCATAGGCTGCCGCTAAGAAAAAACAGGCTTCATAGTTCTTGTTGTCTTGCTCATATAATCTTTCGCCGTATACCACGGCCGTATCCATATAGGCAAAGAAAAGCTTATCGTACTGCTTGGTTTGTACATTCGTGGGGACTATTTTCCACCAGGTGCTCAGGCCCAGCAGGAAATAAGGCATCGGGTGCTTCGGATAGCGCCGACGTAAGGAACGGAATTGCTTCTCGGCCCGGTCGAATTTGAAGTTGTATAGATTTTCAACGGCTCCATCCAGTTCCAGTTGAATATCCCGATCAAGCAACAGCCAGCCTTTAGTATCTACGGCGCCAGGGGCAACATCTACGTTCTCCAGCTCAATATTGCGGATTGGATCAGCGGAGCGGGCAGTATCAGTCTGCTGTGCCTGTCCCCAGAAAGGAAGCAGGCAAAAGATAGACAGGATAAAATGCAGTTTGAGCATGGTAACGAGCCTATAGTACGGCCATAAATCAGCGCAACAACTACTTGGCAGTGATGCAACGATAGGACGAAAGTAGGGCAATTAAACTAGATTTGGACAAAGTAGATATTCCTATGCAGCTGCTACACACCTTGTGCCGTATTCCGGCACCATCCGGAAATGAAACGGCTTTGTCGCAGTTTCTGCAAAACTACATAAACCAACACAAGGCCTCTTGGAGTGTCCAGCCGGAGATGGTAGTCGGTAAGGATTTTCAAGATTGTATTATTTTGATTTTTGGAAAGCCCCGCACTGCTGTTTTTGCGCATATTGATTCTATTGGTTTCACAGTGCGCTATGGCCACGAACTAGTGCGTATTGGTGGCCCGGCTACAGAGCCAGGATACCAACTTGTAGGGCAAGATGCGTACGGTGACATCTCCTGCAGCCTGACCGTTGACGAAGAAACGGGCGCATTGGGCTATGAGTTCACCCGGGAGATTGAGCGGGGTACTGAACTAACTTTCCAGTGCAACTTCCGGGAGACAGAAACCACTATCCAGAGTTGTTATCTGGATAACCGTTTGGGCGTCTGGAATGCCTTACGGCTGGCCGAAACTCTGGAGCATGGAATTATTGTGTTCAGCTGTTGGGAGGAACATGGTGGGGGCTCCGTGGCTTATTTAGCGAAGTACATCTATGAGCAATACGGAGTACACCAGGCGCTCATCTCAGATATCACCTGGGTAACGGAAGGAGTAGATCCGGGGCAAGGCGTGGTTATTTCACTGCGTGACTCACTTATCCCACGTCGTTCCTATGTAAATCGTATTCGGGACATAGCTCGTAAGGCAGGCATTCCACACCAGCTGGAGGTAGAAGGAAGTGGTGGCTCCGATGCTAAGGAATTACAGCACGGTGCCCAGCCCTGGGATTGGTGCTTTGTGGGGGCTCCGGAAGATAATGTGCATACGCCGCACGAAATTGTGGATAAGCAGGATATTAAAAGTATGCTGGCTTTATATCAGGTGCTGATGCGGGAGTTGTAATACAAGAACAGATACCTTTGAAGGTATTTTCTGTGAAAAAATTAAACACTCAACTAATGAGCGCGCAAAAACTGGCTGCACCCAAAGAGGTAATTTCCCACTTGTCTTACCAGCAGCTTGATACACTACATGTGCTCAGAGGTTTCTGTGCCTTTTATGTAGTTATATATCATGCCAAGTTTATTCTATGGTCTGGTGGGCAACAGTATTTAGAAGCTATACCGCGAAGCGGGTGGCAACTGATTGATTATTTTGCCTTTAGTGTAGATATGCTGAGCGCGGCAGGCTATGAAATGGTTATTTTCTTTTTTGTTCTATCCGGGTTCTTTATTCGTTATGCTTTTATTCGAAAACCCAGAACACCTTGGTCTTTTTATTTTAATAGAATTGTGCGTATTTATCCACCATTCATAATATCGTTATTATTAGCAGGGACTATTCTGTATATATTATCTAATTACTTTTTGAATACAATCCAAGCGGGTTCTTCAAGAGAACTTAATCAAAATTTAAACAGTGCGTGGATGTCGATGCAAGTACTTGACTTTTGGGAGTTACTTAAATCAATAGTGTTTTTGCCCTTAAATATAGAATACTTGGGTAATAATGTGGTGTATTGGTCGTTGCTGCCCGAAGCGCTATTCTATCTATTGGTTCCTTTCGTATTCAGAATGGCTCCGTCATATTATGCTCTGTCAGTGCTTAGCTATATTATTAGTGTAATCATGATTCGTATGGGCATCACTACTATTTGGGTATGGATGCTGCAATACAATCTGTTCTTTGCGCTTGGGGCAGCATTGTATGACACTATTGTAAAAACAAAAATTTTAGAAAGGGTACGTAAGTTGCCTGGTTTGCTCTTATGGGCTTTGGTCTTAGGATTGCTCTTGTTGCTGATAGGAATGGCCCTAGTGAAGTTAAAGTTGCTGGCCGCATTTATGGCAGGAATTCTCGCTGTAGTAGCCGTATTAGTTTTGCTTGCCGGAAAAATAGCGCAGAATAACTTTGTTTTTCGAGCCTTCCATAAGCTTGGGGTATTTAGCTTTTCGTTGTACCTCTATCACTACCCCTTACTTCTATTATGTTATGGGCTTATGGTAGCTATAACAGGAAAACTATTTTGGTATGAGCGTTACTACCTATTGATTGTACCCCTTGTAACAGTTATATGCTACGGCTTATATTGGATTACTGAACGGGTTTTTGTGAACTACTTCCGAAAGATGTAAGAACATACCACAAAAACTACTGCCAAAGGGCTGATAAAATTGAGGTTTAGCGAATAACCTCTATTTTACCAGCCCTTTGTCTGTTCTCATCCAACCCAACACCAACTCTCTTACCACCGCTTTATGACCCCATTTCTTTACGTAGTGCCTGGGCTGGGCATACTGGCCCTTTTGTACACGTGGTTGCGCTCCGGCTGGGTGACGCGGCAAGACCCCGGCGACGAACGAATGCGCACCATTGCCGGCTACATTGCTGATGGTGCTATTGCGTTTCTCAAAGCGGAGTACCGTGTGTTAGCTTTATTTGGGCTCATTGCCTGTGCTTTCCTTTTCTACCTGGGTTCAACGGGTGAAAAATCCAGTCCCGTTATCGTAGTAGCCTTCATCATTGGTGCCGTATTCTCGGCCCTGGCAGGGTTTATTGGGATGAAAATTGCCACCAAGGCCAACGTGCGCACCGCACAGGCTGCCCGTACCAGCCTTTCGCAGGCACTAAAGGTTTCCTTCTCCGGTGGCTCAGTTATGGGAATGGGTGTTGCTGGCTTGGCCGTACTAGGTCTGGGCTCCCTATTCATTGTATTCTACCAGATGTTTGTGGTAGGCCAAGGCGGTGCCAACGGCGTTGAGATGGAAAAGGCGCTGGAAGTACTCACCGGCTTTTCGCTAGGCGCAGAAAGCATTGCCCTGTTTGCCCGCGTAGGCGGTGGTATCTATACCAAAGCAGCCGACGTTGGTGCCGACCTGGTAGGTAAAGTAGAAGCCGGTATTCCCGAAGACGACCCGCGTAACCCGGCAACCATTGCCGATAACGTAGGTGACAACGTAGGTGACGTGGCCGGTATGGGCGCCGACTTGTTCGGCTCTTACGTAGCTACTATTCTGGCTACCATGGTGCTGGGGCGCGAGGTAATTGCCACCGGTGACCAGTTCGATGGTCTTTCCCCCATACTATTGCCCATGGCTATTGCTGGTATGGGCATTGTGGCTTCCCTCATCGGTATTCTGATGGTGCGGGTGAAGGAGGGAGGCAATGTGCAGGCGGCGCTCAACTTGGGTAACTATATATCGGTCCTCATTTCGGCCGTGGCATCCTACTTCTTGATTATGTGGATAATGCCCTCCGGTAGTCTGGTAATCCGCGGAATTACGTTTGACGCCATGGATATTTTCTATGCTGTGGTAGTCGGCCTGATAGTGGGCACGCTCATGAGCATCATCACCGAATACTACACGGCTATGGGCAAGCGTCCTGTGCTCAGCATTGTTCGGCAGAGCAGCACCGGTCACGCTACTACCGTTATCGGTGGTCTGGCGGTAGGAATGGAATCAACCGTTCTCCCTATCCTGGTTTTGGCCGCCGGTATTGTGTTAAGCTATGAAGCGGCTGGCCTGTATGGTGTAGCTATTGCTGCAGCGGGTATGATGGCTACTACGGCCATGCAGTTAGCTATTGATGCGTTCGGCCCCATAGCCGATAACGCCGGTGGTATTGCTGAAATGAGCGAGCTGCCCAAGGAAGTGCGCGAGCGGACCGATATTCTGGATGCGGTAGGTAACACAACCGCTGCCACGGGCAAAGGCTTCGCCATTGCTTCGGCTGCCCTCACCTCGCTGGCATTGTTCGCGGCCTTCATGGGCACGGCCAACATTACGTCTATTGATATCAGTAAGGCGCCCGTGCTGGCCGGCGTTTTCATCGGCGCCATGATTCCCTTCATCTTCTCTTCATTGGCTATTGCTGCCGTAGGCCGGGCCGCCATGGCTATGGTGCAGGAAGTGCGTCGTCAGTTCCGCGAGATTCCGGGTATTATGGAAGGCACAGGTCGTCCGGAGTATGAAAAATGCGTGGCTATCAGCACGCAGGCGGCTATTCGGGAAATGGTGTTGCCTGGGGCCATTGCCTTGCTCACGCCTATTGTAGTGGGCTTTGGCTGCCGGGGCATGTTCTCCAGCGCTTCTTCGCCCGAAATACTGGGCGGTTTGCTGGCCGGAGTAACCGTGAGTGGTGTACTGATGGCTATGTTCCAGAGTAATGCCGGTGGCGCCTGGGACAACGCCAAGAAGTCGTTTGAAAAAGGCGTGTTGATTGACGGAACCATGCATTATAAAGGCTCCGACGCCCACAAAGCCTCCGTAACCGGCGACACCGTCGGCGACCCATTCAAAGACACTTCCGGCCCGTCCATGAACATCCTCATCAAGTTGATGTCCATCGTATCCCTGGTTATTGCGCCCCACATTGCAGCGCCCGATGCTGCTCCGCAGCGCGGAGTAGCCATGCCAGCTCCTGCCGAACAAACCCTGGAAAGCCTCTCCAGACCCAAGGTGCAATACGCTGATATAGCGCCCGCCGCGGCAAAAGCTGTTTTCATGATGCTGCGCGAAACTCGCTAAGGCCGTGAATATTGACTAATGAAACAGCCCCTCCGGCGCGGAGGGGCTGTTTTTTTTCTGCTACCTTTGGCCTCGCTTACGCCCCAAAATCAACCCCGCGCTGGATGACGCTGTCTACTATTTCATTGCACGACAAGGAGTTTGCGCCGTATTTGTCGGCAAATGAGCTTTCGACGGCTATTCGTCTGCTGGCCCAACGCCTGAATCAGGAGTACGCTGGCCGCCAGCCGCTGTTTGTGGCAGTGCTCAATGGCTCCTTCATGTTTGCCGCCGATCTGCTGAAGGAAATTACCATCCCCTGCGAAATCACCTTTATCCGGGTGGCTTCTTATGAAGGTACTGGCAGTACCGGCCACATACAGCAAGTGCTGGGCCTGCGGGAAGAAGTACAAGGCCGCCACGTAGTGCTGCTGGAAGACATTGTAGATACCGGCAACACCATGCAGCTACTGCTGGAGCAGTTTAATAAGCAGCAGCCGGCCTCTTTGGAGGTAGCTACCCTGTTTATGAAGCCCGAATGCCTGCTTCACGAGCTGCATATCCGCTACGTAGGCATTAGTATCCCCAATGATTTCATTGTAGGCTATGGCCTGGACTATGATGGCTTGGGGCGTAACTACCCCGACGTTTATAAGGCTGTTTAACCCCAAAGGGTAGCCAAAATCTGCCGATTGCCGTACCGGGCTTTTGCCCCTGATTCAGTATCTTTCCCAACCTCCCGCATTTCTCCTTCGCGAAACGCTCCGCTCTATGCTAAATATTGTGCTGTTCGGCCCTCCCGGCGCCGGTAAAGGAACCCAAAGTCAAAAGCTGATTGCTCGCTACAACCTCGTGCATCTCTCTACCGGCGACCTGCTCCGGGCGCAGATTACGCAGGGCACCGAGCTGGGCCTGCGGGCCAAACGGCTGATGGACGAAGGCCTGCTGGTGCCCGATGAAGTGGTGATTGGCATGATTGACAGCGCCCTGCAAGCCAATAAGCAAGCTGCCGGCTTTATTTTTGACGGTTTCCCGCGCACAGTGCCCCAGGCCCAGAGCCTGGATGAGCTGCTGGCCCAGCACAACACCAACGTGTCGTGCATGGTGGCGCTGGAAGTAGCCGAAGAAGAGCTGGTAAAGCGCCTGCTGGAGCGTGGCAAAACCTCCGGCCGCCCCGATGACCAGAACGAAGAGAAAATCCGCAAGCGTGTAACTGTCTACAATACCGAAACTGCCCAGGTGGCCGGCTACTATGCCCAGCAGAATAAATTCCATGCGCTCAATGGTATTGGCGCTATCGAAGACATCTTCGGGCAGATCTGCAGAATCATTGATCAGCATCAGCCTGCCACCCCGGAAAGCAGCCGTCAAGCAACCGACGAAGTAAAAGCGTAACTTTGTAGCCGCTGCCCATTTGGGCAGTAGCAGATAACGTCTGTCATCCGGAGCGCCGCGAAGGACCTTATCCCGCCAGAATGATCCTCGTTGCGACGAGTCGTTCCCGCGGATAAGGTCCTTCGCGGCGCTCCGGATGACAGTTGTTTTTGAGTTGGCTGCCAAGTCAACCGGCAACCTTCAGTAATCAACACGCAAACCAGTGGCTTCTAATAACTTCATCGATTACGTTAAAATCAATTGTCGCTCGGGTAAGGGTGGAGCGGGCTCGCACCATTTCTTCCGCGCCAAAGGCCTGCCCAATGGTGGTCCTGATGGTGGCGACGGTGGCCGCGGTGGCCACATCATCCTGGAAGGCAGCTCCCAGCTCTGGACGCTGCTGCACTTGCAGTACCAGAAGCACCTCATTGCCCAGGCAGGCGAAGGCGGGGGCGAAAACCTGCGCTCCGGCAAGCAGGGCGACGATATCATTATTCAGGTTCCTCTGGGCACCATTGCCCGCGACGCCGAAACCGGCGAGAAAAAGGTGGAGATAACCGAAGACGGCCAGCGCGTTATCCTCACGCCCGGCGGCCGCGGTGGCCTCGGCAACGACCACTTCAAATCCGCTACTAACCAGGCCCCACAATACGCGCAGCCCGGTGAGCCTGGCATTGATGAGTGGGTCATTCTGGAGTTGAAGCTGCTAGCTGATGTGGGCCTGGTGGGTTTCCCCAATGCTGGCAAAAGCACGCTACTCTCTGTGGTATCCGCGGCTAAGCCCAAAATTGCGGACTATGCCTTCACCACATTGGTACCTAACCTGGGCGTAGTGGCTTACCGTGACTACAAATCTTTCGTGATGGCCGATATTCCCGGCATCATTGAAGGTGCGGCCGAAGGTCGGGGGCTAGGCCACCGTTTCCTGCGCCACATTGAGCGGAACGCCATTCTGCTGTTCATGATTTCCTGCGACTCACCCGACATTGCGGCCGAGTATCAGGTATTGCTCAGCGAGCTGGAGCAGTTTAATCCGGACTTGCTGGACAAGCGCCGCATGCTGGCTATTACCAAGGCAGATATGCTGGATGAGGAGCTGGAAGCTGAAATCAAAGCCACGCTGCCGACAGATATTCCCACCATTTTCATTTCCAGCCTGACCAACAAGAATATTCAGCAGCTGAAGGATATGATCTGGCAGGAACTGCACGCACAGTAAGACTTCGGCCGAATTTTCCGAACTAAAAGCCAGGTAGGTAAGGTTGTTGTGCCAAATTGACACCTGCCGGGCATTTGGCAGGTTCCTTGTGCCTGCGGCAATTGCTTATGTCCAACCGATTCAATCCATTCCGACGATTTCAAGCGAAAATGGCTGACGATAAAGTACCACACCCCGACGACCTGCAGGCTGACCAAACCACGGCTGGTGCTGCTGCCGACCACATTGCCGGCGAGTTGCCTGAAGACCCCAATGCCCCCGATCTGGGCGAAGTAGAGGGCGCGCCGAAGCAGGAAGGCTCTAAAACCGATGCGGAGCTAGCTGAGCTGAAGGACAAGTACCTGCGCATGGCCGCGGAGTTTGAAAATTACAAGCGTCGCACCTCTAAAGAGCGTACGGACCTGTTCAAGACCGCCAATCAGGAGTTGATGGTGGCGCTGCTGCCTGTGCTCGATGATTTTGACCGGGCCCGCAACTTCACCAAAGACACCGAGGATGCCAACGCTGTGCGCGAGAGCATCGACATCATTCACGGAAAACTGGCCAAGACGCTTCAGCAGAAAGGCTTGGTTTCTATGGAAGCTAAAGGCGGTGCGTTTGACCCTGATCTGCACGAGGCCATCACCCAGATTCCGGCTCCTTCCGAAGATCTGAAGGGCAAAATTGTGGATGAGATTGAGAAAGGCTACTATCTGGGCGACAAGGTTATCCGGCACGCCAAAGTAGTATTGGGCCAGTAAAAATATTGGTCATGCTCACCAAAAAGCATGACAGACGAGTAAACCAACAATGGCAACGAAGCGAGATTATTACGAGGTGTTGGGTGTGGCCAAAACCGCGGCGGGGGATGAGATAAAGAAGGCCTACCGCAAGGTGGCCATCAAATATCACCCCGATAAAAACCCCGACGACCCTACTGCCGAGGACAAGTTTAAGGAAGCCGCGGAGGCCTACGAAGTGCTGTCAGACGAGCAAAAGCGCGCCCGCTACGACCGTTTCGGCCATCAGGGTGTGGGCGGTAATGGCGGTGGCCCCAACATGGAAGACATCTTCTCCCAGTTCGGCGACATCTTCGGTGGCGGTGGCTTCGAGGGCTTCTTTGGCGGCGGAGGCCGCGGACAAGGCGGCCGGCGCGTGCGTAAGGGTTCCAACCTGCGCATCAAGCTGAAGCTGGACCTGGAAGAGGTAGCCAACGGTGTAGAGAAGAAAATCAAGGTGAAGCGCTACGTGGCGTGTGCCCCTTGCTCCGGCACCGGCGCTAAAAACGGTACCGATCTGAAGGACTGCAGCACCTGCCACGGCCAGGGCCAGGTAAAGCGTGTGGTAAATACCATGCTGGGTCAGATGGTGAGTTCTTCCACCTGCCCTACCTGTAACGGCGAAGGCAAAGTGGTAACCAGCAAGTGCGACGTGTGCCACGGTGAAGGCCGCCAGTTGCAGGAAGAAATCATTCCGATTAACATTCCGGCCGGCGTAGCCGAGGGCATGCAGCTCTCCATGAACGGCAAAGGCAACTACCCCGAGCGTGGTGGTGTACCCGGCGACCTGCTCATTCAGATTGAGGAGGAGCCGCACGAAGTACTCCGGCGCGACGGCAACAACATTATGTATGAGCAGTACATATCCTTTGTCGATGCCGCCTTGGGCGCTAACATTGAAGTGCCTACCATCGAAGGCAAAGTCAAAATTAAGGTAGATCCGGGTACCCAGCCTGGCAAGATCCTGCGCCTGCGCGGCAAAGGCATCAAGGATCTGAACGGTTATGGCCGCGGCGACCAGCTTATTCATCTGAATGTCTGGACGCCGAAAAGCGTGACCGGCGAGGAGCGCGAGCTGCTGGAGCGCCTACGGGACTCACGCAACTTCACGCCCAACCCTGGCAAGAACGATAAAGGCTTCTTTGAGAAAGTGAAGGAATACTTCCAGTAAGGGCCTGCGCTAACGGTAGAAAAGCCCGGTTTCCAGTTTGGAAGCCGGGCTTTTTTGTGTTTGTGGCTAATGGAATATTATGTCATTCTGAGCTTTGCGAAGGACCTTCTCACCAAAGAACAATTCATTGTTACGCGAGTCGTTCAGCCTTGAGAAGGTCCTTCGCAAAGCTCAGAAAGCTCAGAATGACAGATGGAGTGAGGGAGGATTTTGCTGTGAGATGACAGCGGGGTAGGGGATACTGAAAAAAATATTCCAGGAGTTGTAATGTTGAAGCAGGAGCGGCGACTTATAAGCCAAACCCTGCCGCTATGTCTGCTGATGCTTCGCCGGATTTCCTGGCTGTCCTGAACCAGTACCAACCCTTGCTGCGGCGGGTGACCCGCGTTTATGGGGCTGATGCCGACGACCAGCAGGACCTGTACCAGGAAATTGTGCTGCAGCTTTGGCGGGCCTGGCCTAGTTTTCAGGGTCGCGCCAAAGTAAGTACCTGGCTCTACCGTATTGCCCTGAATGTCGCCATTTCGGCGTTGCGGCACCGCACGCGAAGCCCCACTACCGGCCGTTTGGACGCTGTCGGGCCAGACATTGCCCTGCCGCCTGAATCAGGTCCCGATGCCGACGACCTAGCCCAGCTTTACCGGGCTATAGAACGGCTATCTGATGTAGAAAAGGCCTTTGTGCTGCTGTATCTGGAAGAGCGCACCTACGAGGAAATGGCCGATATCCTCGGCATCACCCAAAACAATGTGCGCGTGAAGATGCACCGCGTGCAGGATAAGCTCCGTCACCTTTTAACCCAACTCGCCTGATGGAACTCGATGCCTTTCGCCGGCAGTGGCAACAGCAGCCCACCGGCACTTCAGACCCTACCTTAACTCACCAAAAGCTCCAAGCTATGCTTGCCAACCAACCGGCTAGTCCCGTCAGTGAAATGCTGCGCAATGTGCAGCGGGACCAGCGTATTATTTTTTTAATTGTGATTCTGAACGTGGGTAATATCACGAATCTGAGTCGGCGACACTTGCTGGGCGGGAGCCTGGTGCTGCTGGATGTGGCCGTAGCACTGATGATTATTTTTGTCTCGTGGTACGTATTCCGGCAGCGGCAGATTATCAAACAACTCCGGCTAGGCGACGGTACCACCTACGGGCATATCCGGGAGTCTATCCGGCAAATGCGCGCCTTAATTAAGAATAAATCATACGTGGCTATTGCTTTCCTCACCACGGTGGTACTAGCCATTGCTTATGGTAAGCACAACGCCATTCTGAATGCCATACATCAAGGCACTGTAGACTGGGGCCTGACGAGTCTAGTGGTATTTGTCACCCTATTCCTTATGGCGGCGCTGCTTTATGTGGGCCAGCAACGGCAACAGCGCCGCTACGGCAAGTATCTGGATCAGCTAGAAGCCACTTTGCGGGAGTTGGAAGAATAAAATAATGGGTTGACCTATCACATGATAGACATAGTAAAAACGCTACATTAGCCCCTGAAAATCATCCACTGATCTTTTTTGCCGTGAAACCAATTCTTCAAGTTGTTGACGTGCATAAACAGTACGCCAACCATACCGCCCTCGATGGGGTAAGCCTGGAGGTGCCTGAAGGCTCCATCTTCGGTTTGCTGGGCCCTAATGGCGCGGGCAAAACCTCGCTTATCCGCATCATCACCCAGATTACCGGGGCCGATTCGGGCGAAGTCCTGTTTCGTGGCGAGCGGCTGAATCCCTCGCACATTGGCCACATTGGCTATTTGCCGGAGGAGCGGGGCCTCTACAAAAAGATGAAAGTAGGGGAGCAGCTTCTCTACCTGGCACAGCTGAAGGGTATTAAGAAGGAGGAAGCCCGGCACAAAATCAAAGGCTGGCTGGAACGCTTCGATATTAAGGGATGGGCGGATAAGAACATCGAGGACCTATCGAAGGGAATGCAGCAGAAGGTGCAGTTTATTGCTACCGTGGTGCACGACCCCACGCTGGTGATTCTGGACGAGCCATTTTCGGGCTTCGACCCTATCAATGCCAACTTGCTGAAAGACGAAATCCTGGCCATGCGGGACCGGGGTGCCAGCATCATCTTCTCCACGCACCGCATGGAATCGGTGGAGGAAATGTGCGACCATATTGCCCTGATTAACCGCTCCAAAAAAGTGCTGGATGGCCCCGTGAGCGAGGTGCGTGATGCCTACCGCACGCAAACGTATGAGGTGGAAGGCCGCGGCCGACTAATAGTGGTACACCCCGATTTCGAGGTAATTGAGCATAAGGAGCGCGAAAACGGCCACTTCTACGACTGCATCCGCATTGTGCACGGCAAGCCCAATGATTTGTTGCGCTACCTTATCGGGCCTGCCAATGTGGAGGTGCACACCTTCCGTGAGAAGGTGCCCAGCATCAACGACATTTTCATTCGTCGGGTGCGCGAAACCCACCCCGACTACGTGCCCGAATCCGATTCTATCCTGGCGTAAGCCCGATACTGACAACCCGCAACTACTACACCATCATGTCAAAAATCTGGCTTATCGTACAGCGTGAATATCTGACCCGCGTACGCAAAAAGAGTTTCATCATTATGTCCCTTATCGGGCCCTTGCTCACGGTGGGCATGTTTGCGGTGCCGGTACTGATAGCCAAAATGTCGGACAGCGGCAAAGTAGTGGCCGTGTCTGATGCCGGGGGGCTCTTCACCGAGAATTTGCCCGAAGCAAAGGACGATATCAGCTTCACGCGGGCATCGGCTGATTTAGCTACCGCCAAAGCGGAGTTCAAAAAGGCCAAATACGATGCCTTGCTGTATGTACCTAAGCTGGATGTGGCCAACCCGACCGGCTTTCAGGTGTTTTCGCGCAAGGGGCTAAGCATGTCGCTGGAAAATGACATCAACCGTGCCGTCAACAATGCCATTGAGAATCAGCGGCTGCGCGCCGCCGGCCTCGACCATAAGGTGCTGGATAATCTGAAGGCTGACGTGGACCTGCAAACCGTGAGCCTGAGCGACGACGGCGAAAAAAGCTCCAGCACCGGCATTAGCACAGCCGTGGCCTATTTCTTCGGCTTTCTGATTTACATCTTCATCTTCATTTATGGCGTGCAGATTATGCGCGGCGTGATGGAAGAAAAGACCAGCCGCATTGTAGAAGTGGTCATTTCCTCCGTGAAGCCTTTTCAGCTGATGATGGGCAAAGTGCTGGGTATTGCCGCCGTAGGCTTTACACAGTTGGCCCTGTGGGTGCTGCTCTCCATGGGCATCAGCTCGGTGATGGCCGGCTCAATCAGTCCGGATAAGGTTGTGGAAGACCGCGCCGCCCGTACCACGGCCCTGGTGCGCCCTACCACCACGCAGGATCAGGCAGCCAAGCAGGACAACGTTGCCGCTAAATTCTCGCAGGCCCTGAAAAGCGCTGATTTGAACATGCCCTTGCTGATTGCCTGCTTCCTGTTCTATTTCCTGGGCGGCTACCTGTTCTATGGTGCCTTGTTTGGGGCCATCGGCTCGGCCGTGGATAGCGAAACGGACACCCAGCAGTTTATGATGCCCGTCACCATGCCGCTGGTACTCACTTTTGTAGTGTCGCAGGCGGTATTGACTACCAATCCCAACGGCTCGGTAGCTTTCTGGATGTCCATGTTCCCCCTGACTTCGCCTATTGCTATGATGATGCGCCTGCCTTTTGGTGGTGTGCCCGCCTGGCAGCTGGGTCTGTCTATGTTGCTGCTGATTGCCGGATTTATGTTTGCTATTTGGGTAGCGGGCCGTATCTACCGGGTAGGTATTCTCATGTATGGCAAGAAGGTGAACTACCGCGAGCTGTCCCGTTGGCTGTTCTATAAAGGATAATCTAACTTATTGGTTAGCTGAAAAGCCCCGATGTAGCTGCGCTTGCAGACCTACGTCGGGGCTTTCTGTGTAGCTTCGTTAATGCCTCCACTTATCTTGTTGCCAGTATGATGTTATCCAAATTCCTGCTTCCCGCGGCACTGCTACTGGCCAGCTTCACCGCTGCCGATAAACCAGCTTACCGATTATTCACGGGTGCTGGCCGCTCGGTGCGCTACGACAAGATGCTGAAAGCACTGGCGAAGGCCGATGTGGTGCTATTTGGGGAACAGCATAACAACCCCATAGCGCATTGGCTGGAGCTACAGGTAGCCCGCGACCTGGCCCAACTCAAGCAAGGTCAGCTGGTGCTGGGCCTGGAAATGTTTGAGCGTGACGTGCAGCCGCTGGTCGAGCAGTACAACGTAGGCGAACTGGACGATAAAGCCTTCGAAGCCCAGAGCCGCCCCTGGCCCAATTACTCTACCGACTATAAGCCGCTCCTACAGCTGGCCCGGCAGCAAAAGCTGCGTGTAGTAGGCACCAACGTGCCGCGCCGCTATGCCTCCCTCGTCGCCAAAGGCGGCCTCACGGCCCTTGATACCCTGGCAACCAATGAAAAAACCTGGTTTGCGCCCTTGCCCATTACAGTAGATTTCGAGCTACCCGGTTACCAGAACATGCGCAAGATGTTTGGGGCTGATGCCGCCCACGCCAGCAGCGTACAGAACATTATTCAGGCCCAGGCGCTAAAGGATGCTACCATGGCCTACTTCATCCGCCAAAGCCGCCTGTCCGGTCAGCTGCTGCTGCACCTCAACGGCAGCTACCACTCCGATAACCACGATGGCATTGTCTGGTACCTGCGCCAGGCTGAGCCCCAGCTACGCATTATGACCATCAGCACCGTCTCGCAGGAACAGTTGAAGGATCTGGATAAAGAGAATCGGCAGAAAGCGGATTATGTGCTGGTAGTGCCGGAGGATATGACGAAGACTTATTGAGTCGATACTACTATGCATTGCCTTTATAAAGAGATATTCGAGTCTGGCCTCGGCGCTTTAGAATTGCGGGTGAATTCAAATAGCGCATTTGTGGTGGTAGAGACAGGAGCATTTTCGACTGTGCTGCTTACAGTGGGACACCGCGTAACTATTCTTAGAACACCTGTATCGGAGGCTCACCTTCCGACTAGCAGGAGCATTTCTTATGCAAAAGCGTGGTTATTCTATATTCAGAAACGCAATTCTGTGCCCGAGCAATTGACATTCAGTATGCGAATAGCCGAGCTGGGTAGTAATGTTGAAACTAGTCCTAATACAGGGGAATGGCTGACGGCAATAGAGTTTGCAAATGACTTTCACCAACTGCACATCGGTACGGAGGATGAAGACTCTTATGCCTGGGAGGCTGGTAGCGCTTGGATTCCTAAGCGGCTGGGGAAGGCCCTAAAGGAAGGGTTAATTATCACTACTATTGAAGAAGATGGGCTGACTACGCAGATTCCGGAGTTGATGGCCACCGAACAATTTTATTTTCATTACATCGTAGCCGAAAGTCCACGGCGAAAATCACTCGACTATCCCAATGAGTGGGATATAGCCACGTGGGAAGCGGTACGCCAACAGAGAAAAGTGTTGGAGGAATCTTGGAGGCAGCAAACAAAAGAGCCACCGCTATGACGGTGGCTCTTTTGTTTAATACTAAATTCCAAGCAGCTTATGCTGAGAACGAAGTGCCGCAGCCGCAGGTACTCTTGGCCTGGGGGTTGTTGAAGATGAAGCCACGGGCGTTCAAGCCATCCTGGAAGTCTACCTCCATGCCCATTACATACATGGCGTGCTTCTTATCCATGACCAGGCGTACCCCGTCCAGATCGAAGGTTTCGTCCTGTTCTTTGGGTTTATCAAAGCCCAGCAGGTAGCTCAGGCCGGAACAGCCGCCGCCCTGCACCCCTACGCGCAGGCCATATTCGGCCGGGACATTCTTCTCACGCAAAATATTTCTTACCTCTTCCAACGCGCGGGGAGTGAGGCTGATGGGAGCAAGTTTCGTGGCGGTTGCCATAGTGTGTGCAGAGTTAGACGAAAACAGTCGGCAAAGATACAAAGCCCGGCGCACTGCTGCTACTCCCGGGCTTTGGCATATAACAACAGACATAAGGCTGGGGTTCACCGTATATCTTTGCCAGCCGGGCAGCACCCCGGTACCTTAGCTTCTCTTTCTTCACTTGTTTGGCCTTCTTGCCCACATGGATACCACTACCTACGTCTTCGATCTGCTAAAAATTATCCTGCCTGCGCTAATTGTAGCCGGCGCTTTATTTTTCCTCATCAAAGAATATCTGCAAAAGGAACAGCAACGCCGCCTAATCGAGTATCGGCTGGAAACCAGCAAAACCACGCTGCCGCTACGCCTGCAAGCTTTTGAGCGCATTACCTTATTGCTGGAGCGCATTACGCCCAACAACCTGCTGGTGCGCCTGAGCAGCGCCGGCCAGACGGCGCCCGACTACCACCGCGTGCTACTGCAGGAAATCAGGGCAGAGTATGAGCACAATCTCTCGCAGCAGCTCTACATGAGCCCCGAAACCTGGGGACAGGTAAAGCAGGCAAAGGAAAACGTACTTACCATGATCAATAAGGCCTACCACGCCATGCCCACGCCCCAGCAGTCCCGCGGCACTGAGCTGGCCAAGCGCGTGCTGGAAACTCTGATTGCGGAAGAAGTAGACCCCACGGCCCAGGCCCTGTTTGCAGTGAAGCGGGAAGCCGCCCAGTTGTTCTAACTGGCTTACCGGCCACAGTATTAGTAAACTATAATTGCACTAAAAAGCCCTTGGCGTTTATAAACGTCAAGGGCTTTTTAGTGGAACGATCAGCAGCAGGAGAGTTCTAGCTGCTATCGGCGCCTTGTATTACATAACAGCCATTTGCGTAGCAATAGCGCGCTGGTAGCAGTCTTCGTAGCGAGGAAGGATTTTATCTACCGCAAACTCCTCGGCCCGGGCGCGGGCGGCATCTTTAAAGCGTGGCAGGTTCTCTTCCTGTAGGACATACAGGGCATTTTTAACCATATCAGCCACGTCGCCGATTTCGCTGAGCATACCTGTTACGCCGTGCACATTTAGCTCGGGAATGCCGCCGGCATTGGTGCTGATAACAGGCACTTCGCAGGCCATGGCTTCCAGCGCCGCCAGACCAAAGCTTTCCTTCTCTGAAGGCATCAGGAACAGATCGGAAATGCTGAGCACCTCTTCCACGGCCTCCAGTTTGCCCAGGAAGCGGATATCATTGCAATAACCGGTTTCGCGGCAGAGCTTTTCTATGCGGGGGCGGTCGGGGCCGTCGCCTACCAGCAGGAGCTTAGCGGGTATTTCCTTACGCACACCGGCAAAAATCCGCACTACATCTTCCACACGCTTCACTTCCCGGAAGTTAGAGGTGTGGATCAGTAGCTTTTCGCCTTCAGGCGCAATAGCTGCCCGGAAATGCTCTTTCTTCTGCTTTTGGAAGCGCTCCAGGTTAATGAAGTTGGGAATTACCTCAATGTCCTTCTCAATGGCAAAGTACTCGTAGGTTTCCTTGCGCAAATCAGCGGATACGGCCGTAACCCCATCGGATTGATTGATGCTGAAGGTAACAACTGGCTCATAGCTGGCATCTTTACCCACCAGCGTAATATCGGTGCCGTGCAGGGTAGTGACTACCGGAATCCGAATGCCGCGCGTGAGCAGAATCTGCTTGGCCATGTAGGCCGCCGAGGCGTGCGGAATGGCATAGTGCACATGTAGCACATCCAGCTTTTCGTTCTGCACAATATCTACCATTTTGGAGGCCAGCGCCAGCTCGTAAGGCGGAAACTGGAACAACGGGTATGGCGGAATGTATACCTCGTGATAGAAAAGGTTTTCGTTGAAGAAATCGAGGCGGACAGGCTGGCTGTAGGTGATAAAGTGCACGTGGTGCCCTTTCAGCGCCAGCGCCTTACCAAGTTCAGTAGCTACAACGCCTGAGCCGCCGAAAGTAGGATAGCAAACAATTCCGATGTTCATGGGTGGGAAAGCAGACAGGCATGCACCTGTGGGAAAGTTAGATAAGTGCTGGAGCCTATAACGGGCCTTGGGAGATAAGCGGAAGACTTGCCATAAAAAAATGGCGGTGGGTCATTCTAAGAATGTCCCACCGCCATCAGGCAGTTCAGGAAGAACGGATGATCAAACAACAGGTCATGTCTTGATTAAAGACTTGTAAATGACTTCATGGATGCGTGAGCGGATATTGAATTGCACCAGCTTGTTATTGCCGGCATCCGGATACACCCGATTGGAAAGAAAGATATACATGATTTTGTTTTCGGGATCCATCCAAACGCAGGTGCCCGTGAAGCCGGTATGGCCAAACGTGCTTACTGGTGAGAGGTTGGAAGTAGGCCCATGCGGCTTGCTCGGGTCGCCATGGTCCCAGCCCAACCCGCGCCGGCTGCCAGCCTCGGTAGAGCGGGCAAACTCTGCTACCACGGGGTTCTGGAAGTAGCGCTGCCCGCCATAGCGGCCGTTCTGCAGGTTCATCTGCATGAGAATGGCCAAATCGTTGGCGTTGGAAAACAGCCCGGCATGTCCGCTGACGCCCCCAATCATAGCCGCTGCCTGGTCGTGCACGGTGCCCTGAAGCTGCGTGCGACGGTAATAGGTGTCGTTTTCTGTGGGGGCAATGCAGGACTTAGGGAAACGCTCCAGCGGGTGATACGTCATGGTATTCAGACCCAGAGAATTGTAGAAATTCTCCTGCAGGAATTTTTCAAGGGGCTGACCCAGGAGCTTTTCGCTCAGGCGTTTCAGCACAATAAAGCTCAGGTCGCTGTATTCTGACGGGTATTTGCCTTTCACTTTGGGCAGCAGGCCGGAGCGTACCGTCCAGACCCACATGGAGTCTTCGGCCGATTTCAGGCTATACGTGCCCGGTACTACCTCTAGGGGAAAGTCCTCCGTTTTGGTGCTGGCGTAAAAGGTTGATTTCAACCCACCGCTCCGGGTAACGGTACGCTCCCAGAAGGGGATGCCCGGCTTCAGCCCTGCCTGATGCAACAGTACATCCCGCACCACCATATCCTTCTTGTTGGAAGTGCGCAGCTCGGGCAGATAGTCCGCAAGCTTGGCGTCCAGGTTCAGTTTGCCCTGGTCTTTCAGGTACATAATGGCCTGCAATGTGCCAGCCACTTTGGTTACGGAAGCCAGGTCGTAGAGAGTACTGTTGGTTACCGGGTTCGACTTGTCGTAGGTGGTATAGCCGTAGCTTTTGTCAAATACTACTACGCCATCCTTGGCTACCAGCACTTGGCAGCCGGGAGCAGCGGCATATGCCACGGTTTCCAGCGCAATGTTGTCTATCTGGGCCAGTACTTTTGAATCCAGCCCTACACTTTCGGGGGTACCGTAGCGCAGACGGCGGAAATCGGGAGTAGGCAGACCAGCACCGGCTTTCAATTTTTCCGAGACTGTGACGGGCAGCTGACCTTTGGCCGGTAAGGCACCAAACAGCACCTGGGGCACCACGTTCTGGGAAGTTGGGTTGTCCTCGTAGCCACATACCAACGTACGGGCTTCTTCCAGATATTTCAATGCATAAGCATTGCCCATGGCCACTACCACTATTTTCTGCCGCGGGTTGGCCTGCAGGCGCTGAATAAAGCGCAGCGTACCATCCCCAATGCCATAATTGTGGGCAGGGGTATTATTCATGTTGTGCAGGCTCACTACTACGGTGTTGTAGGGAGTGAGCCGTTCCACCAGCCGGTCGAACGTAGAGTCCGGGGCATAGCGGTTGGGCACAGAGTAAGTTGCGCAGGGCATATAATTCGCCATGGTCTGCGCAAAGATGTTGCCGGTAGGCGCACCAATGGTAATGGACGCCATCCGCAACGTATCCAGGCGGTGAAAGGGGAGGATATCCTCCGTGTTTTTCACCACCGTAATGGCATGCTCGTAAATCTGCTGCTGCACCGCGCGGCTTAGCGGGCGGTTGAGGTTTTCCGTCAGGCGGGCCAGATCCACCGGCTTGTAGCGGTTAAGGCCGGCCCAGTACTTGGCGCGCAGGATCTTCCGTACCCGGTAATCAATGTCCTCCTGCGAAATCCGGTTGGCGGCCACCATCTCCTTAATCTTGCGAATAGCCACCGGCACATCCTCCGAAAACAGCAGCACGTCGTTGCCGGCTATCAGGGCCAACGCATCTAACTCACCGGGCTTATAGAGGTTCGATACGCTCTTCATATTAAGCGCATCGGTGAAAACGAGGCCTTTATACCCCATCTTCTCTTTCAGCAGCCCCGTTACCAGGTTGCGGGAGAGAGTAGTAGACTGGGTACGTACCGTATCAAACAGCGGCATGTACAGGTGGGCCACCATTACGCCCATCACGCCCGCCTCAAAAGATTTCTGAAAAGGGTAGAGGTCTACATTAGACAGGCGGGCCATATCCGTATTGATAACGGGCAGGGCCAGATGCGAGTCCGTATCGGTGTCGCCGTGGCCGGGGAAATGCTTGGCAACGGCAATAACGCCGTAATCCTGCAGGCCCCGGATATAGGATACGCTCCGCTTGGATACTTCCTCCTTGTTCTCGCCGAAGGAGCGGTTACCAATTACTGGGTTGTTGGGGTTGGAGTTAACATCCACTACGGGTGAGAAGCTCACGTGCACGCCCATCGTCTTGAGCTTCAGGGCAATTTCGCGGCCCATCTGGTACACGTACTGGTCGTCGTCCATAGCGCCCAGCGTCATTTGCTTGGCAAAGTGCATGGAGCTATCCAGGCGCATATCCAGGCCCCATTCGGCATCCATGGCAATCAGCATGGGTACTTTCGCCTCGGCCTGGTAACGGTTGGTAAGGGAAGCCTGACGGAGTGGGCCGCCCTGCAGGAACATAATTCCCCCGATGTGATAGTCTTTTACCAGAAAATCGATGTACTGTGTGTGTTTGCGGTCCTTATTGGAGTAGGCCGCCACCATAAACAGCTGACCCAGCCGTTCATCGGGGGTGAGCGAGGTAAACACACTATCAACCCAGGACTGCTCAGCGGCACTGCTGGGCCGGGCGCCCTTCTCAAGTGGTGCAGAAGATGAGATGATCAGACCCGTAAAGGCGATAAAAACCAGTAAAAGTCTAATCCGAAATTCCTTGAGCATCGACTCCCGTTATGACTGCGTAAAATTGAATCCGAGCGGAAATAGCCCTACTTTTGCCAGCTCTGAAAAGTTCCGTGGGGGCGAGCTGTTGCCGCATTACACGCCTGAATGCAGGCCCCTTTCCACTCACTTCTCAATGCACCGATGCGGGCATCCGACCGATGCCCCACGGGCAATTGCTGACCACAAACTTACGGATTATTTCCCGAGGCTGGACGTGTAGAATATCGTGCCAGTTGAATTTTTTTCGGATAACCCGCTCATTATCAAGTCTAGCTTTTTCCTGTTATGGCCGATATCATCCAGTTGCTGCCCGAATATTTGGCCAACCAGATAGCCGCCGGTGAGGTAGTACAGCGCCCGGCGTCCGTAGTAAAAGAACTGCTGGAAAATGCCGTGGATGCCAACGCCTCCCAAGTGCAGCTTATTGTAAAGGAAGCCGGTAAACAGCTGGTGCAGGTAGTGGATAATGGCACGGGCATGTCGGCTACGGATGCGCGCATGAGCCTGGAGCGGCACGCCACCAGCAAGATTCGCACTACCGATGATCTGTTCCGCATCCGCACCCTTGGTTTTCGGGGGGAAGCGCTGGCCTCTATTGCCGCCGTGGCCCAGGTAGAGCTGCGCACCAAGCAGCGGGAGCAGGACACTGGCACGCTGCTCCTGATTGAAGGTTCGCAGATAACCAGCCAGCAGCCCGTGGCCTGCCCCGATGGGACCAGCATCAGCGTAAAGAACCTGTTTTTTAACGTGCCGGCCCGCCGCAACTTCCTGAAGAGCAATGCGGTAGAAATGCGGCATATCCTGGATGAGTTCCAGCACGTGGCCCTGGCTAACCCGCACATTGGCTTCTCGCTTTACCAAAACGACCTGGAGGTTTTTAACCTGCCGGCCGGCAAGCTCAGCCAGCGCATTGTGGCTTTGCTGGGCAATGGCTACAAGGAGCAGCTGGCGCAGGTAGAGGAAGTAACCCCGTTTCTGGCCGTAAAGGGCTACATCGGCAAGCCGGAATCGGCTAAGAAAAGCCGGGGCGACCAGTTCTTCTTCGTCAATAACCGCTTTATCCGCTCGGCCTACCTCAACCACGCCGTGCTGACGGCCTATGAGGGTTTATTGCCCAAAGACACGCACCCGTTTTACGTGCTGTTCCTGGAGCTGGACCCCAAGGCCATTGACATTAACGTGCACCCCACCAAAACGGAAATCAAGTTTGAGGACGAGAAAACCGTGTACGCCATTGTGCGGGCGGCCGTCAAGCAAAGCCTGGGTCTGCACAACATGGCACCGTCCCTGGATTTTGATGGCAACGTGAACTTCGCGCCCATTCAGCCTTTGCGCCTGTCGCCGGACGCGAAAAATCCCTTCGATTCCAACAACGACTTCCAGCCCGACGCCCTGGCCAACGCTGCTTCGCGCGCTGCGGCACCTGGTTCCCCGGGAACTGGTCGTACCAGCAGCCAGGAGGCAACCGATGCTTACGCCCGCCAGCTGCCGCCCCGGCCTACCGAGCAGGCCAAGCGGGAGTTGGAGCAGTTTTATAAGTCATTGGGGCAAATTAGTGTGCCCGATGTAGAGCATGAGGCCACAGCTGTAGGGGTTCCGGTACCATCGGCCGCGGCTTTAGTGGAAAGCCAGCCCGAGCTATTGCCCGAGCCCTCCCCAGCACTACCGCTACCCGAACCGCCCGTTAATCCGGGAAACAAGGTGATACAGCTGCATCAGCAATACTTGCTGGTACCCGTGAAGTCGGGAATAATGCTGATTGACCAGATAGCGGCGCGGGAGCGGATTTTGTTTGAGCAGTATGCCCAGCAGCTGGAGCGCGAAAACGCCACCTCGCAAACCTTGCTCTTCCCGCGTACCATTACCTTCTCGCCCCAGGATTTTGCCGTGCTCAGCGAGCTGACGGAGGAACTGCAGGCCCTGGGTTTCCGCTATTCTGAGTTTGGCCGCTACACCATTGCGGTGGAAGGCATTCCGGCGGATGTGCCGGCCAGCGACGAGAAAGAGTTGCTGGAAGGAATTATTGAGCAGTTTCGCACCCACTCCGGCACAGTACGGCTGGACCAGCGCGAGCAGATGGCCCGCGCCATGGCTCGCCGCGTAGCCGCCAAAGCCAGCAATGCCCGCCTCTCAGAAGTGGAAATGAATGCGCTGGTTGACCGGCTCTTTGCCTGCCAGGTGCCTAACTACACGCCTGATGGCCGCCACACGCTGGTGCTGCTGGAACTTGGCCAACTCCAGGACCTTTTCCGTAAAGCCTGACATTTCACTACTCCGCTACTGCTGCGCTCATGCTCAACCTGACCCCTACGGTTCGTACGCTGCTTTTTATCAACATCGGTGTCTTCATCTTGCAGACTCAGCTAGCGAGTAAGATGAATTTTCTGGCGCTGTTTCCGGTGGAGTCAGTCTATTTCAAACCTTGGCAGTTTGTAACCTATATGTTTATGCACGGCGGTTTGGGCCATATATTCTCCAATATGTTCGGTCTGATTTCCTTTGGCCCCCTGTTGGAGCAGCGGTGGGGCGGTAATCGGTTCCTGACTTTCTGGCTGATCTGTGGCATTGGGGCTGGCGCCCTGTATTCAGGGGTACGGTATTACGAACTGAATGACATGCGGCAAGGAATTGAGCTGTTTAAGGCCGAGCCTACGGATGTGCATTTGCAGGATTTTGTGCAGAAAAACATGAAAGAGTACGAGGATGCGTTTGCGCCCGTAGTGCGGCAACTGCATGCTACTCCCAGTGACCAGCAACTGATTCAAAGCGCTACCACTTCCATGGAGAACTGGTATGACCGGGGCGTAAACTCACCCATGCTGGGCGCTTCCGGCGCATTATTCGGGATACTTTTTGCGTTTGCTTATCTGTTCCCCAACACGGAACTGATGCTGCTTTTCTTTCCTTTTCCCATCAAAGCCAAATACTTTGTCTTTTTGTATGGGTTGTATGAGCTATATAGCGGCGTATACCGCACCCCCGGCGACAACGTAGCCCATTTTGCCCACTTAGGTGGTATGCTCATCGGCTTTGTTCTGCTGATGATCTGGCAGCGCAGTCGTACCAAAATGTATTGATACCGATTCCGATTCCCACCCGTCCATGAGTATTATTCACGACATCCGAACAGCCTTTAGCCGCCGCGATAATGCGCTGAATCAGCTGTTGTTAATAAACGTGCTGGTCTTTGCGGTGCTGGTAGTGCTGGGCGCTATTCTGCACCTGAGCAGCGGCGATGCGCTGTACGCTCGCCTGGTGCGGCTGGTGGAAATTCCCTCCGACCTGCCTTCTCTGGCCTGGCGCCCCTGGACCATTATTACCTATGCTTTTGCGCACGTAGGCTTTCTACATATTCTCTTCAATATGCTTAACCTGTACTGGTTTGGTTCTCTGGTGCGCGAGTACCTTGGCGACCGAAAGCTGGTGAGCATTTATATCCTGGGTGCTCTAGCCGGGGCCCTGCTCTTTTTGCTAAGCTTTAACCTGGTGCCCGTATTGCGCGAGCAGCTGGGGATTCCTATGCTGGGTGCTTCGGCTGCCGTTACGGCCATCATTGTGGCTGCTGCTACGTTGCTACCTGATTACACCTTCAATCTGATTCTGCTGGGCCCTGTCCGCATCAAATACATTGCGGCCGTAGTGGTCCTGATTTCCCTGGCCGGCATCAACAGCAACAACCCCGGCGGCGAAATTGCCCACATTGGCGGCGCTATCCTCGGCTATCTGTACATCAAGCAGCTGCAGCGCGGCCGCGACCTGGGCCGCCCCGTGCAAGCCGTAGGCGACTGGCTGGGCAGCCTGCTCAGCGGCCGGCCCCGCCTGCGCGTGACGCACCGCAACCGCGCCGAAGAAGCTGCCACGGTAGTCGCCACCAAAAAGGCCGGGCCCCGCAAACCCGAGCAGGACGAAATAGACATCATTCTGGACAAGATTTCGCGCTCCGGCTATGAGAGCCTATCCAAGGATGAAAAGCAGAAGCTGTTCCGGGCTAGCCAGAAATAAGAATTCCAGATTTAGCTCCGGCAAAGAAAAGAATAGTTTACAGGAGCCCACAAAAGAGCCCCGCCAGAAAACTGGCGGGGCTCTTTTATTTATGGCGTTAAGCCTGCTTAAGCAGTAGCCTTGCTCATGTTGTCCAAGGCGTCCATTACCTCTTTCACGTGGCCGCGTGAGGTTTCCAGCATGGCTTTTTCTTCGTCGTTGAGCTGCAGCTCAATAACTCTCTCGATGCCGTTTTTGCCCAGGATAACCGGAGCGCCCAGGTATACACCGTTGATTCCGTATTCGCCCTGCAACTCGATGCACACGGGGAATACACGGCGCTGGTCGCGCACAATGGCTTCTACCATTTGGGCAGCTGCCGCACCAGGAGCATACCAGGCAGAAGTGCCCATCAGTTTCACCAGCTCACCGCCACCTACGGCCGTGCGCTGTACAATGGCGTCTAGCTCTTCCTTGCTGATAAGCTCGGTTACAGGGATACCGCCCACCGTGGTGTAGCGGGGCAGGGGCACCATGGTGTCGCCGTGGCCACCCATGAGGACGGCCTGAATGTCTTTGGGGCTTACGTTGAGGGCCTCAGCCAGGAACGCGCGGTAGCGTGCGGTATCCAGGATGCCGGCCATGCCAAACACCTTCTCGCGGGGCAGGCCCGAAGTGAGGTGTGCCTGGTAGGTCATCACGTCCAGCGGGTTGGAAACCACAATGATGATGGCATTGGGCGAGTATTTCACTACCTGCTCGGTTACCGTTTTCACGATGCCGGCGTTGGTCGAAATCAGGTCGTCGCGGCTCATGCCGGGCTTGCGGGGCAGGCCGGAGGTAATAACCACCACGTCGGAGTTGGCGGTGCGGCTGTAGTCGTTAGTGACGCCTACGGTGCGGGAATCGTACCCGATGATGGGCGCTTTCTGCCAGATGTCGAGGGCTTTACCTTCAGCGAAGCCTTCTTTAATGTCAACCAGAACAATTTCGTTGGCAATTTCGCGGGTGGCAAGAACATCGGCGCAGGTTGCGCCCACGTTGCCAGCCCCAACTACGGTAACTTTCATCGGGTGATGGGTTGGGTGTGAGAATTTATTCGCGGCCGTAAAGCTAAGCGAAAACGGGTTTCGGGCGGCGGGTTTTTGCGAAAGTTCGCTTGGCTACATTCGCTTCACTATTAGCACCCGCTCAGTTTCCTCGGTCACCTTAAACCGGTCATCGGGCCGGAAGCCAATAACCCAGGCAATTTTCCCGTCGCCGGAAACCAGTACCTGCACGTTGTCTTTCAGGTTGAGGGGCACTTTCTGGTCAATCAGAAAGTCGGAGAGCTTCTTCTTGCCTTTCATGCCGATGGGCATAAACCAGTCTCCTTCCTGCCAGGTACGCACAATGAGCGGAAAGTGCAGCTTGTCGGCATCCAGCGCGGCCACGGCTTTGCCCTTCGGAATCTCGAAGCCTTCCGGTACCTCCAGCATCTCCAGCCGCAGGTGCAGGCCGTCTATCTTAAGAACCTCCTGCCCGGCGGCAATCTGGTGGGTGCCAAACTTCGACAGGTTTTTGGGCGTGATAACCAGCTGTTCCCGGTCCTTCACCAGCCGGTGCGACGGAGACTCAAAGCGGCGGCCGGGCTCAGCGTTAAATGCCGCTACAATTTCCTTCACCACGGGGTAGGTAAAGCCGAAGGGGCGCAGCAGCTCCTGCAGCACCAGCGCCGTGGCGGCCGTCTTTTGCAAGGTGGCAATGTTGAGGTAAGTAGCTTCGGGCTCGGTGCGCTGGGCGTGGTGGGCAGTTTCTTCCACATAGCGCCGCAGAATTTCCTCAGCCCCGCCCACGCGCTCGGCGGTAAACTGTAGGGTTTGGTCGAGGTTGGGGTTGATGTCGCGCAGTACGGGCAGCACCTCATGGCGGAGGCGGTTGCGCTGGTACACGGGGCTGTCGTTGGAGGCGTCTTCGCGCCAGATCAGGCGCTGCTCCACCAGGTAATCGAACAGCTCCTCTTTGCCAATGGCCAGGAGCGGCCGCACGAGGTAGCCGTTTTTGGGCCGGATACCGTGCAGGCCTGCCAAGCCGGTGCCGTGCGTGAGGTTCAGGAGCATGGTTTCGGCGGCGTCGCGCTGGTGGTGGGCGGTGGCAATGTACTGGAAGCCCTGGGTCTGGCGGATCTGCTCAAACCAGGCGTAGCGCAGAGCCCGGGCGGCCATTTGGGTGGAAATACCTTCCTGCTGAGCAAACGCCTTCGTCTGGAAGAACTCCACGAAGTAGGGCACCTCGTACTTCTTGGCCAGCTTGCGCACAAACTGCTCGTCGGCGTCGGCCTCGTCGCCGCGCAGGCCGAAGTGGCAGTGCGCAATGGCGAATTGTACGCCCAGGCGGTGCAGCACATCGGCCAGCACCACGGAGTCCTGGCCGCCGCTCACAGCTACCAGCAGCTGGTCGGTAATGGGGGAGAAGAGGTTATTTTCTTCGATATACTGAAGGATGCGGTCGAGCATGGGAGGGTACTTTTACCTTTGGGAAGGCATAAATTGTATCAGAACTACAAAGATGGCCGTTAGCAGCGGGGCTTCTGTACCTTTGCGCCGAAATGTCGTCTCTAAAGCACTTTTTTCTCTTCTGCTGCCTGTTGCTCCCGGCTATTGGCTGGGCACAGCAAACGCCTGCCCGCAAACCCGCTACACCGGCCAAAGGCCAGCGCATTGAGCTGCTGCCCGGCACCCAGGAATTGATTGGGGGCGAGTTTAACGGGGTGGAAATCCGCAAGCTGATTGGCAACGTGAGCTTTAAGCAGGGCGACACGTTTATGTACTGCGACTCGGCCTACCAGTACACCGACCGCAACTCCATTGAGGCGTTCAGCAACGTGCGCATTGTGCAGAACGACACGCTCACCATTACCGGCGACCGGGCCACCTACGACGGCGACGCCCGCAAGGCGCGCATGACCGGCAACGTGGTGATGCGCGACCCGCGCATGACGCTAACGGCACCTGTGCTGGACTATGACCTGAACAGCAAGCTGGCCTACTACAGCGGCGGCGGCCACCTCACCGACCCTGAAAATACGCTGGACAGTCGCCGCGGCTACTACAATACTCAAACCAAGGTATTCAGCTTTAAGAGCAGCGTACAGGTTAAAACCAAAGATTACACCATTAACAGCGATACGCTGCAGTACAACACGGTTTCTAAAATCGTGTACTTCTTCAGCCCCACGCGCATCAAAGGGCAGCAAGGCTCGCTGTACGCGGAAAACGGCTACTATAACACTGCCACGCGGGTGTCAAACTTTAAGAGCAACGCCAAAATTGAAACCCGGGACTATCTGCTGGGCGGCGATAATCTGTATTACGATGAAAGCCAGCAGTACGGGCTGGCCACAGGCCGGGTATCCATGGTCTCGAAGAAGGACAACATCACCATTCGCGGCGACGTGGGCCGGTACTGGCGTGCGCTGGGCCGGGCCAAGGTGTACGGCAATGCCGTGATGCGCAACATTGCCGACCGGGACACGCTGTACCTGGCCGCCGATACGCTCATGAGTGTGGACAGCCGAAACCCCGCCAAGCCCGGCGGCGTGGTGTATGCCTACAAAAAGGTGCGCATTTTCCGGCCCGACCTGCAGGGGCGCTGCGACTCGCTCACCTATGACCGGGCCGATTCGGTTATTTACCTCAACCGCACCCCCGTATTGTGGAGCGGCACCAACCAGCTCACCGCCGACAGCATGGAGCTGCGTCTGCGCCGCCAGAAAATAGACCAGATGCGCCTGTATGCCAACTCGTTTATTGCCGGCAAAGACACGCTGCTGAACTACAACCAGGTGAAGGGCCGCAACATGGTGGGCTACTTCCAGGGAAATAAATTAAAAAAAGTTGATGTGCTTGGCAACGCGGAGAGCCTCTACTTTGCTCTTGAGGGTGATACCAGCCTAACGGGCATGAACAAAGCGGTAAGTGCTAACATGGCCCTGCGCTTTTCCCCTGACAATAAATTACAGACCATCAGCTTTCTTACGAACCCCGATGCCAGCTTTATTCCGCCGCATGAGCTGAAAGATGAGGACAGGCAACTGGCAGGGTTCAAATGGCGGGAAAAAGAGCGGCCCACCCGCCGCGGCACTTTGGGTAAGCATTTCGCGCCGCCCGTGAAAGCAAAGCCCAAACCCAAACGAAAAACCACTACCTCCGCAAAAACCCGAACAACTACCAAGGCAAAAGCCAAGCCTGCGGCGGCTCCTAAAAAGGCTACTTCGTCCCCAGCCAAGCCTGTCAAGAAAGCCATGACACCTCAGCCAAAACCTTCCACCGTAGCGCCTGCACCTAAGAAAGCATTAGTGCGGCCGGTGGATATCCTGCGCCGGAAGCCGCTGAAATAGCTCCCGAGGGCCATATCTTTGATTCGGCTCCGTAATCCGTTACCTTTGCGCCCCTTATGCTCTTGATTCGTCCCCTTGTATTTGTTCTATTGTTCGGCAGCTTGCTGCTCGGCTCGTGTACCGGCTATCAAAAGCTGCTCAAGAGCGACGATGTGAACAAAAAATATAATGCCGCTCTGCAGTATTACGACAAGGGCGACTATGCCCGGGCCGGTACGCTGCTGGAAGAGCTTTTACCCCTGTTGAAAGGCCGCCCAGAGTCAGAAAAAGCGGAGTATTACTTTGCTAATACTAACTTCCAGGAACGCAACTACGTGCTCAGCGCGTACTACTTCAAGCAGTTCTACGAAACGTACCCTACCTCGGCCCTGGCAGAGGAAGCTACGTTTATGTACGCCAAGTCCCTGTTCCGCGACTCGCCGGAATACGAGCTGGACCAGACCAATACCTACACGGCCATTGAGTCCTTGCAGGATTTTCTGAACCAGTATCCGGAAAGCAAGTTTCGGCCCGACGCCGAAAACATGTCGAAGGAGCTGCAGACTAAACTGGAAACCAAATCCTTTGCCGGTGCTAAACTGTATTATCAGCTGCGCTACAACCAGGCAGCCGTTATTGCCTTTACTACGTTTCAACAGCAATTTCCTGCTTCTGCCTACAATGAGGAAGCGGCTTATCTAAAAGTGGCTGCCCAGTATGAGTTTGCCAAGGAAAGCGTAGAAGAAAAGCAGCGGGAACGGTATCTGGAGGTTATTGCGTTCTACCAGAATCTGCTGGACACCTATCCGCAAAGCAAAAACCTGAAGGCGGCCGAAACCATGTACAATGACTCCCGCGAGCAGCTGGCTAAGTTGAAACCAGAAGACGCCGCCGCTTCGAAATAATTTTTTTGTTGGCTGATCTGCCTATTTTGCCAGGGCGTAGCCTACCATTTGTAACACAGCTTCTCATTATATGAAAACTCCGAACAGCGTATCTGCCTCTATCGTGACCCGCAACATGTCGGATCTGGCCGCAGACACCGGCAACGTATACGAGTCTCTTGCCATCATCTCGAAGCGTGCCAACCAGATTTCCGTGAAGCTGAAAGAAGAGCTGAACAGCAAGCTGGCTGAGTTTGCTACCACGGTGGATAACCTGGAAGAAGTATTCGAAAACCGCGAGCAAATCGAAATTTCGAAGCACTACGAGCGTTTGCCCAAACCTACCAACCTGGCTATTGAAGAGTTCCTGGAAGGTAAGATTCACTACCGCACGCCAAGCGCTGAGGAAAGCGGCGAGTAATTCATTCTTCTGCTGATACCCGCTGATGTCGCTGCAAGGTCGTCGTATTCTGTTGGGTGTGTGTGGAAGTATTGCTGCGTATAAAGCTGCTGCTTTAGTGCGGCTCCTGGTAAAGGCCGGGGCTGAGGTGCAAGTCATTCTGACTCCCTCGGCCTCGGCCTTTGTTACGCCCCTTACGCTCAGCACACTCTCCAAAAAGCCGGTGCTCACGGGCTTCCTGAAAAACGAAGCCACCGGCGAGTGGCACAACCACGTGGCCCTGGGTCTGTGGGCTGATGCTTACCTCATAGCACCCGCCAGCGCCAACACGCTGGCACAATTGGCGCACGGCCATTGCCCTACCCTGCTGGCCGCCGTGTACCTCTCGGCCCGCTGCCCGGTGTTCCTCGCCCCGGCCATGGACCTGGATATGTATCAGCACCCGGCCACGCAGGAGAACCTGGTTCGTCTGCGCTCCTTCGGCAACCATATTTTCGACTCCCCAGCCGGCGAACTGGCCAGCGGGCTGGAAGGCCCTGGCCGCATGCTGGAGCCGGAGGAGATTGTGCGGGAATTGGAGGAATCCCTTAATCCATCATAACGTGTCATGCTGAGCTTGTCGAAGCATCTCGCCCGCTTCGTTGCAGTGGTATACCACACTAGCGAGATGCTTCGACTGCGCTCAGCATGACAGCCTTTTTCATTTGATGCGCGTCCTCATCACCGCCGGCCCTACCTACGAGCCCCTCGACCCGGTCCGGTTTATCGGCAACCATAGCACCGGCAAAATGGGCTACGCCCTAGCCGAAGCCTTTGCCGCCGAAGGCGCGGACGTTACGCTTATCAGCGGCCCCACCAACCTGCCCGACCCCGGCCACGCGCGCATCCACACCCAACGTGTAGAAACCGCCGACCAGATGTACGCCGCCGCCGCGGCTGAAGCGCCTACGGCCGATATATGGGTATTTGCCGCTGCCGTAGCCGACTACAAGCCGCGCCACGTGGCTGAAAATAAAATCAAGAAAGCCGGCGACACGCTCACGCTGGAGCTGGTTAAGAATATTGACATTGCTGCCACGCTGGGCAAGACCAAGCGGCCCGAACAATTTTCAGTAGGTTTTGCGTTAGAAACCAACAACGAGGAAGACAACGCCCGCGACAAGCTGCGCCGCAAGAACTTTGATATGGTGGTGCTGAACTCCCTGCGCGATGCCGGGGCTGGTTTCCGGCACGATACCAACAAAGTGACGCTGCTAACAGCTGATGGGCAAATGTCTATCTTTGAATTGAAGCCCAAAGCGGCTGTAGCCCACGATATTGTGGCTGCCGTTCTTGCCCGTATTCCGCGCCATGCCTAAATCTCTGCTGCTTTTCCTGTTGATGTGGTGCTGCACTGCTATGGTAGCTACAGCGCAGGAGCTCAATTGCGAAGTGCGCGTTAGTACAGAAAACGTCACTATTGCCGACCGGCAGCTGGTGTCGCAGATGGAGAAGGACATCAGCCAGTTCCTGAACAAGCGGCGCTGGACCAATGACACGTACCGGCCAGAGGAGCGCATCAACTGTAAGCTCTTCATTGGAATTCAGGCCATTCCGCAAACAGGCACTTACCAGGCCACGGCTCGCATTGTCAGTTCGCGGCCGGTATATGGCACGGGCTATGAAACCAACCTGCTGACCTTTGCGGACAAAGGCTGGGTGTTTACCTATTCCCCACAGAACCCGCTGGACTACTCAGAAACGTCCTTTGTTTCCAACCTCTCGTCGCTGCTGAGCTTTTATGCCTATATCATCATTGGTATGGACCACGACAGCTTCGCCCGTATGGGTGGCTCGCCTTATTATGACGTAGCCCGGCAGATTATGGCCAATGCGGCTGCTCAAACTCTGGAAAACGACAAAGGCTGGAAAGACGGAGAGTCGCGCAACCGCTACTGGCTGTTGAACAACCTGCAGGACCCACAGCTGGAAGCCTGTCGTACGGCCCTGTATGCCTACTACCGGCAGGGGTTGGATGTATTTATTGAGAAGCCGAAAGAAGCCCGCATCAGTATGGTAAGTGCCTTGCAGGGCATCCAGCAGGCCGCCCAGCGCCGTCCTGGTACATTGCTTATCCGGGCTTTCTTTGATGCCAAGGCCGATGAAATTGCCAACGTTTTCCGCACCAGCCAGGAGCAGGAACAGAAGGCAACAGTGGTAACGATGCTGACCGAAGTTGATCCGACCAACTCAGCCAAGTATCAGTCGATTCTACAGCGGTAGAATAAAAAATTTAGCAACTAACTAATTGAGTTAGTAGATTTGTGGTTAGCAGGCTACACTCTGACGAGTGCTGGCGGATTGGAAAGTGCTAACCACGGGTCAGGAGCCCGTTTTGCGCGGATTATGCTCGTTGATCTTCGAATTCAGAATTACGCTCTTATTGAGCAATTGGAGCTGCGGCCCTCGGCCCTGCTCAACATTATTACCGGCGAAACCGGCGCGGGCAAATCTATTATGCTCGGTGCCATTGGGCTTTTGCTCGGTAACCGCGCCGACTCACGCCTGCTCTTCAACACGGAGCGTAAGTGCGTAATTGAAGGCCAGTTCGATATTTCCAGCTACCAGCTGCAGGATATTTTTGAGTCCGAAGACCTCGATTACGATACCCAGTGTATTCTGCGCCGGGAAATTAGTCCGGCCGGTAAGTCCAGGGCATTTGTAAATGATACGCCCGTAACGCTGGAAACCCTGCGGCACATTGGCGCCAACCTGATGGACATTCACTCCCAGCACGACACGCTGCTGCTAGGGGATGCCGTGTTTCAGCTAAACCTGCTGGACCTGTATGCCGGCCTGGTACCTACCCGGGCCCAATACAGCAGCGCCTACCGCCAGTACCGCAAGCTGGAAGCCGACCTTAAGGACCTGGAAAGCCAGGTGGCGCAGGCCAACAAAGAGCTGGACTACCATAGCTTTTTGCTGAACGAGCTGGAAGAGGCCCGCCTCGATAACGAAGACCAGGAAGCCCAAGAGCAGGAAATCAAGCAGCTGGAGCACGCCGAGGAAATCAAGGTGAAGCTCAGCCATGCCTACCAGTCCCTATCAGAAAGCGAGTATTGCGCCACTGGCAGCATGAAAGAAGCGGCTACGCTGCTGGGCCAGATTGCCGGCTACGCCGATGCCTTCAAAGAGCTAAAGCAGCGCCTCGACAGCTGCCTGATTGAGCTGCACGATATTGCCGATGAGGTAGAAGCCGCCGAGCGCCGCACCGAAGCCGACCCCAAGCGCCTCGATGAGCTGCAGGGCCGCCTCACGGTGCTCTATAACCTGCAGCGCAAGCATCAGGTTCGTGATATGGAAGGCTTGCTGGAAGTGCGGGAAGAGCTACGCCAGAAGGTAAGCTCCGTGCTTAATTTGGACAAAGAAATTTCCCGCCTGCGTAAGGATACCGATGGCGCGCTGGCCACAGTCACGCGCCAGGCCACGCGGCTTTCCGATGCCCGGCAAAAGGCATTCCCGCTGTTTGAGCTGGAGCTGTCTGCCCTGCTGGCGGACCTGGGGATGCCGCACGCGCGTATTGTAGTGCAGCACCACACTGGCCAGCCCGGTCCCAGCGGTACCGATGTGGTGAGCATACTATTCACGGCCAACAAAGGTGCCCAGCCCCAAACCCTGAGCAAAGCGGCTTCGGGTGGGGAATTCTCGCGCCTGATGCTGTGCATCAAATATATGCTGGCCGATAAAACTGCGCTGCCCACGATAGTATTCGATGAAATTGACACGGGTATTTCCGGGGAAATAGCGGTGAAAGTGGGCCGAATGATGCAGCAAATGGCGCAGAAGCACCAACTGGTGGCTATTTCGCATCTGCCGCAAATGGCCGCCGCCGGCGATAGGCACTACTTTGTGTACAAAGAAGACCGCGCCGACCGCACCGTGAGCCGCATACGCCAGCTGAACACGGAGGAACGCATCCGCGAAATTGCACAGATGATTTCGGGGGCTAACCCCAGTGAGCATGCCTTCCAGAGTGCCCGCGAATTGCTGGCCATGCGCGGCGAAGTCATGATGGGATAGGGAAGGGAATGGTTGAATTGCTAAATTGCCCTGTCGTTGCGTTTGTAGCAAGGACGGTTGCTTAGCCACTCCCTCATTTCAATAGCATGTCCAATAACCTACTCGCTGGTAAGGTCGGCATCATTTCGGGTGCCCTGAACGAAGAATCAATTGCCTGGAAAGTAGCCCTGAAGGCCCACGCCGAAGGTGCCCGCTTTGTGCTGACTAACGCCCCGCTGGCTATGCGCATGGGCGAAATCAACAAGCTTTCCGAGCAGTGCAACGCGCCCATCATTCCGGCCGATGCCACTTCCATGGAAGACCTGGAAAAGCTGTTCACCGGCACCCAGGAACACTTCGGTGGTAAGATTGACTTTGTGCTGCACAGCATTGGCATGAGCGCCAATATTCGCAAAGGCAAGCACTACGGTGAGTTGAACTACGAGTGGTTCCAGAAGACGCTGGACGTATCGGCCCTGTCGCTGCACAAAATGCTGGCGGTAGCTGAAAAGCAGGATGCCTTCAATGAGTGGGGCTCCGTGGTAGCGCTGTCTTACATTGCGGCCCAGCGCGCTTTCCTCGATTACACGGATATGTCGCAGGCGAAAGCGGTGCTGGAAAGCATTGCCCGCAGCTACGGCCAGCGCCTGGGTAAGCTCAAAAAGGTGCGTGTGAACACCGTTTCACAGTCGCCCACCAAGACCACGGCCGGCACCGGCATCAGCGGTTTTGATGCCTTCTATGAGTACGCCAACAAAATGGCTCCGCTGGGCAACGCTCCGGCCGAAGCCTGCGCCGACTACTGCATCAGCCTGTTCTCGGACCTGACGCGCTACGTAACCATGCAGAACCTCATGCACGACGGCGGCTTCAGCACCACCGGCATTTCTGAAGAAATTGTAGAGGCTATTATGGCTTCGAAGTCGTAATTCGACTTTCCTAACCCGAAAACGAAAAAGCCCCAGCCGATAATGGCCGGGGCTTTTTTATGTGCATCTACAAATAATTTTCTGCCAAAACCATAAGTATAGTCTGAATATCAATGCCGCATTCTTACTGCAAACTACCCTGGCTTAGCGGTAGTAAAAAGTAACAAATCTTCGTCTGCAAGATGAATAGACTGCTCAAAATGTAACCCGATTTTTTCCAATAGACGTATGGAGCGCTCATTTTCCGGCTCTGTTATAGCAAGCAGAAGAGGTAATCGTAGAGAATTCAGGGCAAAATGGGCTACGGCAGTTGCGGCTTCGAAGGCATAGCCTTGTCCCATATAAGCCGGTAGAAACGCAAAGCCAATATCTGTTTCCGATAACATGGCGCGCTTTACCAGACCACAAATGCCAATAGGGGTGCCCGTAGATTTAAGTCGGGTGCTATAGAAACCAAAGCCATGTTGCTCGTAGCTGGGTATCAGCACCGTTTCCAGGTAGTGACGTGCATCGGCCAGGGAGCGAATGTTCCGGTCGCCAATGAACTGAAGCCAGCCAGGGGTATTCATCAGCTCCAGGAGGAAGGCAGCATTCCCGGTGGAAAACTCATGCAGCGTTAGACGCTCCGTTTCGAGAATAAGCATAATGAAAAGGGGCGTAGGAAGGGAAAGGATTGGTCCGCGCTAACGAATGATATTCAGTGTAATAAGTGAAATTGTAGCGAAAATAATCAGCAGCCCGCCCAGGAAAATCAGATCAGCCAGCCGCTCAAAGGTACTGGTCCGGCCACTGCCCCGCATCGATAAAAACGATAGGATACAGCTCGTAATAAAAAAGAGTGTGGCTACGGACGTCAGCTCATCAATAATAGAAGCATCGGAAAGCTTATTGACTTTCAGCGAGGTGAGCACGATGAAACACAGGCCCATCAGGTTGGCTGAAGTATTCAGGATGTGCGGTGAGTTATTTTTCATAGGGCGCTCTAAACCAGGTTAATTACCGATTAAGCTTCGGAATAAGATTATATAGCTCAGCAGGAAGGAGGAAAGTAATGGAGTAGCTTTTTTTTGCTTTTTATTGATACATTAGCCGGTAAGATTAAAATGATATAAGTAAAAGAATATATTTATAGCTGCTTGCCTTGTTCCGGTCATGTTGCTACTGCCTATATAAGAATAGATTTAAGACATATGGTCCGATTCTCGGGTAAGTTGTGGGTATGAAACAGGCCTTGGTGGGCTTTGCCTTGCTGCTGTTGCTCGCGCTGCCAGGCCGGGCACAAAGCCCGGAAACGGCAGCAATAAAGAAAGCTCTTAGTCAAGCCACCACCGATACCAGCCGGGTCTTACTTCTGGCTGATTTAAGCGCAACGTACCGGTACTCGCACTTCGATTCAGTATTGAGATATGCGCGGGACGGTTTACAACTGGCGCAACGCATTGGCTACCTCAAAGGTGAAGGCCGCTGCCTTTCGCGCATTGGTATTATTCTGAGTGAGCGGGGCAACCTGCCGCAGGCCCTGCGCACCAACTTAGATGCCCTGCGCCTGGCAGAAAAAAGCCACGACCGGGAAGCTATTGCCCGTATCCTGAATCAGACCGGGCTGCTTTACCAGGCCCTCGATGACTTCCGGCCTGCCTTACAGTACTACTTTCAGTCCCGGGCTATTTACGAGGGACAGCAGGTAGGGGGGTATTCGCAACGAATTAGTGTGCTCACCAATATTGGCTCTACCTATGTTGGCACCGGCCAGCTCGATTCGGCAGCCTATTTCCTGCAGCAAGCATATGCGCTTACCCTGCAGTCTCAAAACAAGGGATACAATTGTTGGGGGAATCCATTGCCCTACGTGCTGCGGGAAATGGGTTTGCTGGAGGCCGCCCGCAAGCACCCCGACAAGGCGTTGGCCTTTTACCGACGCAGTGCGCATGCTTCCATCCCCGAAAATGACCTGCGCAGCCTTTCCCGGGCCTATCAGTATATAGCAGAGCTGTATGCTATGCAGCATCAGGCAGATTCCAGTGTGTATTATGCCCGGAAAGCCCTGAAAGTTGGGTTGACATTGCCGTTTGTTATTGGCATTGTGCGGAACAGCGGACTGCTATCCAAGGCCTTCCAGGCGCGTCAGCAGACTGACAGCGCCCTGAAATATATGCGCATCATGGTAACAGCTGAGGACAGCCTGTACAACCCACAGCGGATTAAACGGCTGGATGCCATTGGGTTTGCCGAGCAGCGGCGGCTGCGTCAGCTAGAGGCTGAGCGTACACAATTTGAAGCCCGTACCCGCCTATATGCCCTGATGGCCGGCTTAGCCGTGCTTATTTTAATTGTGCTGCTGCAGTGGAGGAGCAATTATTTACAGCGCCAAGCCAACAGCCGGCTGCATCGGCTGCACGCCCAGGTAACCCGGCAAAAAGAGGAGCTGACAACCCAGCGCGACCTGCTGGCCAATATGCTGCAAGAACTTAAAACGACGCAAAGTCAATTGGTACTGCGGGAGAAAATGGCCTCACTAGGCGAGCTGATGGCAGGCGTGGCCCACGAAATTCAGCAACCTGCCAAGATTATTAAGGACCTGGCGGGTGTCAGCGTGGGGTTGTGTCAGGAAATGCGCGTAGAACTGCCCGAAGGCATTTACATTACCGCCGAGCAGGAGATGCTGGATGAAATGCTGCTGAACCTGAGTCAATATCAAAACAAAATAGCCGAGCACAGTCAGCGGGTAGAATCTATTGTGCGGGTGATGCTGGAGTATTCCAGCAATACGCCCGGGCCGCGCCAACCCACGGAGCTAAATACCTTGGCGCACGATTATCTGCGCCTGGCTTACCAGGATCTACGCGCCAAAAACCGGCAGTTTGATGCTGAGCTGCTAGCCCAGCTGGACCCCGCTGTGGGTAGCCTGGAAGTAGTGCGGCATGATCTGGGCCGGGCACTTATTTGCCTGTTTTCCAATGCCCTGTACGCCGTGCAGCAACGCCAGCAACTGGAAGGGCCAGGGTACACCCCACAAGTGAAGCTGAGCACGCGCCGTACGGTTAGCGGTGTAGAAATCTGCGTGTGGGATAATGGCCTGGGCATTCCGGCTGCTGACCGGGCCAACATATTTGAGCAGTTCTTCACTACCAAGCCCATCGGAGAGGGAACAGGCCTGGGGCTATCGTTCTGCCACGATATTATCACACGCGGCCACGGGGGCACACTCCGGGTAGAAACGCAGGAAGGAGAGTTTACAGAGTTTATTATCACCCTGCCACTGGCCGTCGCCTTGCCTGTTTCCTAGAAGAGAAAAGTGAAATTGCTACAGCCTTGGGTAGAGATTCACAAGGCTGTAGCTAGTACCGTATCTAATGCTGAGTATCTGCACTGCCTTCTGACTCAGCGTCTGCTGCTGCCTCCTCCGCTTGAGTAGCCGCCTCGTAGGTATCGGCATATTTGAAGTCATCCAGCCAGTAGGCGGAGCTAACGATATCAAAGACAATATCATTTTTTCCCTTTTCTACCGTGCTAAGCTGCCAGATAATGTCCTGAGCCTCGGAGAAGCTGGTGCCAGCCAGTTGCTCACTAAAGAGCCGTTTTAAGAGCGTATTATTGGGCATGCCAGCGGCCAGCAGGCGCAGCAGGGGAGCTTCCGGCTGGCTATTAAATATTGCCAGGCCTTCCTCATCTTCGGCTGTAATCCGCACTTGAAACTGTACTGCTTCGGTACGCGGAAATTTACCGTTGTAGGCTTCGTATAGTAGCTGTGTGGCTTTAAAAAAGCCTTTATGCTGTGCCAACTCCGGGTTTTCTTCCCACAGCTTCTCCGTCAGCATCTGATGGGCCAGGTTTTCTATCTGGCCGGCATTGAGCTCATCCGCAAACAAGTAGCTTAATACCAACTGCGCGGCTTCCGTGGGTTCCAGATCTGTCAGCGACATCTGGCACATGGCTTTCAGCTCCGCCGGCTCTATTTCCTCAGGGTTATCATAATTCATTTTGAGCAGCAGCTCTTTGTAATCCTGATTTTGCCAGGAGTCTGGCAACTCACTAAGGGTAGCGAAAGTGAGGCGTTCTATGGTGAATTTGTGCATGAAAGAGGTATTGCTGCTGAAGGCCAAAAATGGCCTGCTAAAAGGCGGTGAATTCGCACTTCGCTTAGTGGTTTACGGCAATACCCGGTAAATACTCATTAAGTATTCAGGTAATATGAAAAATTGCCGCTGAGGCCTTCTAAACGCGGTTTCCTTATGCCGCCGTATCACTTATATCATCCCCATCATCTACCATTACCCGGGCCAGTTTCTCAATATTGAGGCTGCGGGCTGAAGCATCAAAAATCTCGCGGTAGGTACCACGTAGTTCGTAGAGCTGCTCGTGGGTGCCGCTTTCCACCATGCGGCCCTGCTTCATCACGTAAATGCAGTCAGCATCTACGATCTGAGCGAGGCTGTGGGAAATAATGACTACTGTGCGGCCTTGCTTAATGGCATCTAAGGAGTTCTTAATTTGCTCCGTAGCAATAGCGTCCAAAGAGGCTGTGGGCTCATCGAGGAAGATGATAGGCGGGTTTTTGAGAAACAGCCGCGCAATGGCAATACGTTGCTGCTGCCCACCTGAGAGTTGTTGGGCATCACTCTGGTACTGCTTGGGTAGTTGCATTACCTGCTCGTGCAGGTAGGCCTGCTTGCCGGCCGCCATTACCTGCTCAAAAGAAGCGTGCATATTGCCGTAGCGGATGTTCTCCTCAATAGTGCCCTTAAAAATGTGGTTTTTCTGTAGCACCAGCCCAATTTTCTGGCGCAAGGCGTGGGTATCATAGTCAGCCAGCTGGCGCCCATCCAGCAACATTTTGCCTTGGTCAGGCTCATAAAATTTACAGAGCAGGTTGATAATAGTGCTCTTTCCGGCACCAGAGAGGCCAACCAAGGCAGTGGTTTTCCCTGCCTCCACCGTCAGGCATACATCGTGCAGCGCCTGCGTACCGCTGGGATAGGTGAAATCGACATTACAGATTTCAAATGTGCCCTGTAAATGGTCGGGCGGCAGTTTTCCGGTCTTTTCCGTAGCATCCTCCGCATCCAGAATATCAAAGAATCCCTCCGAGTAGGTGAGGGCATCATTCATCTCATCATAAATGCGGTGCAACTGCCGGATAGGGGCCGATACGTTGTTGAACAGCAGAATATGAAACATGATGGCCCCAATGGATATCTGCCGGTCCAGCACCAGGTAGGCGGTTAGAATGATGATGAGGACCACGCCTACCTGCTCAGTGAAGGTTTTGAGGCCATCGTAGCGAAAGTTGGTTTTGCGGGTTTCCAGCTGCGCAGCCTGCAGGTTCTCCTGCAACTGGTTCTGCTTCTGCTCCTCATAGTCTTCCCGCACAAAGCTTTTGATGACTACTGCTGAGTCAATGATATTTACCAGTCCCTGGCTTTTCTGCTCACGCAGGCTGCGCAGGGCGCGGCGGGTGCCATTCAGCCGGTCGGCCTGCCGGTAGCTGATCCAGAAGTACACCGGCATCACCGCTACCGCCACCAGCCCCACGTACAGGTTCGCCATAAACATGACGACCAGCGCTACAATGGCGTTGGCGAACAGGGGCAGTATGTCAATAAAGAAGTTTTGCACCAGCTTCATCAGGCTCTCCACGCCCCGGTCGATGCGGGTTTGGAGCTTGCCGGTCTGATTGCCGCTGTCGGAGTAGAAGCCGAGCTGGTAGGAGAGAATCTTGCGCACCGCATCCTGAGACAGGGTGCTGGATACATTAATGCGGATTTTCTCGCCGTAATACTTCTGCCCGAACTGAATAAACGTGTTTACCACTTCCTTGCCCAGCAAAAGGGCACTCACCAGCAGCAGCATGTCAGCCCCCTGAGCCAGGCCGAGTCCTTGGTTAAGCAGGCCCTGTACGGTATCAACTGTATACCGCAATACAAAGGGGTTTACCTGCGCCGCCAAAGAGCCTACCAGCGTCAATAGCAAGGTGCCGATGACTAAAGGCCGGTAGGGGAGAACGTATGGGTAAAGGCGTTTTATAATTTCCCAGAGACTCATGCCGAAGACAGTGTAAGACTTGGTAGCAACAAGTGGGTTAGACGCGGGAGGTAGGAGTGGGGTTATTAGAAAGACAAAACGCCCGGCATTGTTGCCGGGTGTTTTGATGAAGAAGCGCGACTTGCCTGGTTAAAGAATATGATTAACTAGTTGAGCTTGGGAGCAACATCAACCCAGTTGCTAAGGGCACAAAAAAAGCCTCCCCGAGATGGAGGAGGCTTTTCAAATCAACTACTATATTCTAGTAACCAGGGTTCTGAGTTATTATACCATTACTGATCAGTATTTCGCGCTGTGGAATAGGCCACAGGGTGCGGAAATCCTGCGTGATGGCAGGCAGGGTAGCCAGTACCAAGCCGGTGCGACGCAGATCAAACCACCGGAAGCCTTCATTGGCAAGCTCAACGCGGCGCTCTTTCAAAATAGCCGTTACCAGCTTTGCCTGGTCTGCAGTTACATCAGCAGCAAGGGCAGCAAGGCCAGCACGGGCACGGATGATATTTACCAACTCAGCAGCTTGTTCCAATTGGCCCTGTTGAGCCAAAGCTTCGGCCCAGGTAAGTACTACTTCACCACCGCGAACCAGAATCACATTGTCATCACTAGTAGCAATTCGGGAATACTTCCGCGTAGTGCCGCTCGGAGAGGTAGATACATTCACGCTACGCCGCAGGTCACCGGCCTCGTGGGCTGGCCCTAAGCCTGTAGCAGGGTCAACCTCATTACGTCCACCGTAAGCAGCCGGAAACCAGAAGAAGGCCAGCTGGTTAGCATCAACTGCGTCAAAAGGCAATTCCCAGATAGATTCTGACGAATTCTTTTGTGAGAATAGAGTGCCATAGTCTGCATTAATAGAAATGCCCCACTCCGTGTCTACTTTTTCAGCATAAGCCGATGCCGCCGCATAGTTGCGCAAACGGAGTTCTAAACGAGCTCTAAGAGCCAGTACACCTCCCAGGTTGAGGCCACCAGCGCCAACCGAACTGCTAGTCAGGTTCTGCTCCGCAAAATCCAGATCAGCACGAATCGCCTCAACAACCTCTGCTTCTGTGTTGCGGGCTTTAGGCTTAATTTCTTCCCCGGTAATAGAAGTAGTTGGCGTCAGGCGCAAGGGCACACCTAAACCATCAGGGTAGCCATAACCTTGGGCTGAACCACCCCAGTAAGCCAGCAAGTTCATGTAGTGGAAAGCACGCAGGGCGCGGGCTTCCGCAATGGCACCGTTCTTATCAAAGCTCGGATCATTCAGCTTTTCAGCCTCCTGAATCACATAGTTTACCCGGTTGATAGCCATGTAAATGGTGTTCCACATGGCCGTTACCTCGGTATTATCAGGCAGAATACCGCCTTTGGCAATATCACCAAAGCTGGGGAACGTACCAGTGTGGCGGGCGTTATCAGCTGCCAGATCTGCAAACAGCTGGTAGCGTAAGCCATAGTAGTTTACACTCTGCACAGCATCGTAAGCGCCCCGAAGGCCGGCCATCAGATCGGCAGGAGTTTTAAGGCCAGTGGAAGAGTCGAGGCTGGCCTTGGGTTCTACATCCAGGATTTTCTCGCAGGAAGTAATGCCGAAACCCAAGGTGAGGGCTAGCGCTGCGGGAAGCAGGCGCCGGCTAAATGAACGAATATGTACCATTATGAAATGTCGGATTTAAGCTGATTTAGAAGCCCAGGCTGATACCACCGGTGATGGTGCGGGCCTGCGGGAAGGTGAGGAAGTCGGTGCCCAGCGCGGTGTTCGAGCCGCTAAAGGTGTTTACTTCCGGATCAAGTCCTGAGTAGTCGGTAGCCGTGAACAGGTTCTGGCCCTGTACATACACGCGCACGGTGCTGAGGTGGGCCCGCTGCGAGAGAGTTTTGGGCAGCGAGTAACCCAGCGTCAGGTTCTTGAGACGGGCATAAGAGCCATCCTCAATGAAGCGGTCCGATACACGACGGTTGCTGTTGGGGTCGCCGTAAACAGCACGGGGGATATCCGTGTTCGTGTTGGTAGGCGTCCAGCGGTTCAGTACAGCAGCATCCTGGCCGAACACACTGTTCATGCCTTGGGCAAACGAGATGTTGTTATTGTAAATCTTGTTGCCGTAGCTGTACTGGATAAAGGCGCTTAGGTCGAAGCCTTTGAAACGTACGGTGTTAGTAAGGCCACCGAAAAACTTCGGCTGAGCATTACCCATAATTTCCTGGTCGGCGCCGGTAATACGGCCGTCACCATTCAAGTCACGGAACTTCACGTCGCCGGGGCGCGTGAGCGAAGACTGGTAACGAGCTGTAGCAATACCGGTTTTTTGCTGCGCAATAGCGTCCAACGCGTTAATTTCTTCCTGCGCCTGGAATAGACCATCAGTACGATAGCCACGGAAAGCCCCAATGGGTTGCCCTACTTCCAGCCAGCTTGCAAAGCCTACCGGAGTGCCTTTATCTCCATCAACCAGCTTGGTTACTTCGTTGCGGTTGAAGGCAATGTTGAAGTTAGTTTCCCAGTTGAAGCCACCATCACCTTCAGCACGTACGTTCACCGTATTTAAGGCCAATTCTACCCCGCGGTTGTTCATGTTGCCAATATTCTCTTGGTAAGACAGGTAGCCGGAGCTGCCTACTACCTGGCGGGCGAGCAGAAGGTCGCGGGTATCCCGGTTGTACGCGTCTATGGCAAGGTACAGGCGGTTGTCCAGGAGGCCGATATCGGCACCAATATTCGCGGTAATTGTCCGCTCCCATTTCAGGTTGGGGTTTTCCAGCTGACCAATGGCCAAGCCACCTACCTGATCAAAGTTGGCGCCTGTATTGATCAGACCGCGTGAAGCGAAGTTGGCAATTGCCTGGTTACCCGTTTCGCCATAGCTGGCACGCAGCTTAATGTCAGAAACAATAGCATTATCCTGCAGGAAGGCTTCTTCCGAAATGCGCCAGCCCACCGAGGCGGCCGGGAAGTAGCCGTAGCGGTTGTTGCGGCCAAAGCGCGAAGAACCATCACGACGCAGAGTAGCACCAAACAGGTACTTGTCTTTGAAGTTGTAGTTTACACGGGCCAGTGTACCAAACAGGCGGTTCTGAGTTTCACTTGAAAATGCTTCGGTTTTCAAAGCCGCAGCCGACAACTGACGAACCGTGTTACCGGGGAAGCCCGTACCTTCCGCAATTAGTGAGTTATATGTACTCTGCTGGTAATCCAGTACCAACTGACCGCTCAGCGAATGGTCACCAAACGTTTTGTTGTAAAGCAGGGAGCTAATGTGGTTGAAGTTGGCATCCGTGCCAATGGACATAGCAGCAGCGCCATTTGTACCCTGTCCAGAGTTGGTCGTAGTTGGATCGAAGGTTTCGTCCTTGAACTGAATATAGTCCAGGCCGAAGGTAGCACGGTATTTTAGGTTCTTGATGAACTCGAACTCCGTGTACTGCGTGCCAATGAGACGGGAGCTAATGCCTTTATTATACGGCTCACGGGCAGCAGCAATAGGGTTTTCAGTAGACGATGCCGGATCTTTGGCATAGGTACCGTCTGCTTTGTACTTCGGAATATCGCTGGCTACCAGAATGGCCGTGCTCAGTACTCCGTAAATGTTGTTATCGTTCTGGATACGGGTGTTTACCGAGCGGTTCAGGCCCAGATTTACACCCATCCGGATGTGGTCCGACAGCTTGTTGTCGAGTACAACCCGGCCGCTGGCGCGGTTGAAGCCCGAGCCCAGGATAATACCTTGCTGATCGAAGTAGCTGCCGCTCACACGGTAGCTGGACTTCTCCGTGCCACCGCTGATGCTCAACTCGTGGTTAGTGATAGGCGCCGTACGCAGAATCTCGTCAGCCCAGTTGGTGTTAGGGGCCTTGCTTGGGTCTTGGAATTGCGCCAGGTCCCGAATGCCGTCACCGTTGTCTTCGATGATGTACTTTCCATTATCATCTACATTCAGATCAGCGTCGCTGAACAGATAACCCGTCAGGTCAGCATAGCTGCGCCAGTTTACACCGAAAGCCGAAATATTGCCTGCGGCATTCACTGGGTAGCGGTTCTGGGCCATTTCCAGGAACAGTTCCGTTTGCTGCTGGCCTGTGAGAGCGTGCGGCTTTTTCCAAGCTGTTTGGGCACCGCGGTAGTAATCCAGCGACACCTTAGTACGACCTGCCCGACCGCGCTTGGTGGTAATTAATACCACACCGTTTGAGCCACGTGAGCCGTAAATAGCCGCCGCCGCCGCGTCTTTCAGAATCTCCATTGACTCAATGTCGTTGGGGTTCAGATCAGACAGGGCGTTGGTTTGCTGGTTCCCCACACCAATATTGCTGTAACTGCCCGTGTTAATTGGCAAGCCATCAATAACATACAGTGGCTCGTTGCCGGCGCCAATAGAGGCGCTACCACGGACGCGCACGGCAATACCCGAACCGGGCGTACCCGAGTTCTGGGTCACCTGCACACCGGCGGCCCGGCCCTGCAGGGCCTGGTCTACACCTACAATAGGCTGGTTTTCAAAATCACGGGCCTTCACAGTAGCAATAGACCCTGTAAGTTCTTTACGCTCTTGAGCAATGCCGAAACCAGTTACGATAACCTCGCTAAGCTGGCGGTTATCCTGTGCCAGAGCTACATCGATACGGCTTTCACCCGTTACAACCCGCTCAGTAGCGGTGTAACCAATAAATGAAAAGGACAAAGTGCCGCCTGTAGCGGGCACGGATAACGAGTAGCTACCATCACTGCTGGAGGATACCCCAACGGAAGTGCCCTTCAAAAGAACCGTAACACCGGGCAAGCCATCATTGGTGCTTGCGTCAGTTACCCGTCCGGAAATGGTGCGGTCCTGCGCAACGGCTGCATGCAGGATGCCCACTATGAACAGGAAACTCATGAGTAAGAGTTTTCTCATAATAGAGAGATGTGAAATTAAAAGGTTTTAATAGGAGTGAGGTGGCGCTCTGATTTCCGTCAGAGGATTACAATTATACACCTCAATTGATATAATGGCAATAATGGCTCAGTTCAGTTGAAAGTATTCACTGATTTCACGCTAATTGTTATAAATTATTACAGTGTCTCTATTGGAGTATTAATTATATTATTTTAATATTTAGTATCTATCAAAGATTGGTATAAACTCTCTGTTTTGACAGCTTGCTATCTAATTATTCTTTTAACCATTTGATATGTACAGGTTTACCAGTAAAACTAGCACGAACCTCTATGTAGGATGCTTTGGAGAGGATATAGGTCGCCTTAAGTAGAAAAATATTTTTCTACCCTTGCAACTTTCTGCTGGTTTTGCTCATCTATTGCTCCCTTTGAGTAGGGCATCAGAGAAAATTGCCCGGCAGAAGGCAGGATGTACTCTGCTTTAACTCATGGTTCGTTGAGGTTCTAATGAGCCATATTAGCCTTCCGGCCGTTGTAGAAAATAGCATAAGAAGCAACATTGGCTCCATAGCCTAGAAGGATATACTAGGGAGGTATAAAAGCCCAGCTGTCGTACTAAATGCCTGGGCATTTAGTACGACAGCTGGGCTTAGGCTATCATCGTAGGCTTTATTTAACAGGGCATCCAGTAATCTATTCGGATTAATCGGCCATTCTCAAAAAAGAGCAGCCAGGCATCCTCAGTAGCTTGGGCCTTAGTGGCAATGCTTACTGTGGTTATGTTTCCCATGCCGGCCATATTGGTGGTAGACTGTGCTTTTACGGACTCAGGGAATACCATAGCAAGGTCCGCTAAGGTGGTTTTGTGAGAGAGCCGGAAGGTAGCCGTGCGCAACTCCAGCTTTGGATACTGGCGCAAATCAAGTGACCGTATGGCAGCGGTGTCGCGGTATACTTCTACCAGAGAATTATTAAAGTAGGCGTATCGGAAAGGCTTATCGTAATAGGAATTGCATACATCATTCTTATCAGGCTCTACCAGCCGGTTCATGAGGCCCAGTACCTTAAATAGCGCGGCCGTTTTCCCCAGAAAGGGTTGTTTCCCATTAATAGTGAGTGATTTTATTTCCAGATATTCCCCCGTGGTGTCTCTATGCTTGTTGATTTCGGGCTCCTGCTTTCTTAGTGAGTGACCAGTAGGTTTCGCAGAAGCTTCCGCGCTAGTTCCTAAGAGCACCCCGCAGCAAAAAGCGGTAACTAAGATGGTGCTGAAACGGGTAGATAAATTCATCAATAACTGGAAGTAGGATTAGCTTAATTTCTCCTTAAACAAACGGAGGGTCCTTTCCCAGGCCATTTTAGCCGCTTCGGCGTTGTAGCGGGCCGGCGAAGAGTCGTTGTTAAAGGCATGGTTGACACCCGGGTAAATATACTGCTCAAATGATACGCCAGCGGCTTTTAGCGCGGCTTCATAGGCGGGCATGCCGGCATTTACCCGCTCGTCTAGGCCAGCATAATGGAGCATAAGCGTGGCCTTTATTTGGGTGAGGTCGGCGGTAGGCTCCGGTTGGGTGCCGTAATAGGTTACAGCCGCGTTAAGCTGAGGGTCATGAAGAGCCAACTGGTTGGCCATAGCACCACCCCAGCAAAAGCCCACGCAGCCGGTACGGCCGTTGCTTTCCGGACGACTCCGCAGATAGCGCAGGGCAGCCAGGTAGTTATTCAAATTCTGCTGCTTGTCCAGCTTGCCAATCAGCGTGCGGCCTTCGTCCTCATTAGTAGGAGTGCCGCCAAACACTGACAAGGCATCTACCCCCAGGGCCAGATAACCGGCCTGCGCCACACGCCGCGTTACATCCTTAATATGCGGGGTAAGGCCACGGTTTTCGTGAATCACTACTACGGCCCCACGCTTTTTCTTCTTTTTCGGCTGTACAAGGTAGCCTTTCATTGTAACGCCGGCATCACCTGGCCAGGTTACTTCTTCCGCTAGGAGCTTACTTTTTTCCGTTTCCAGGGTAGCCGCCTGCGCATAGCCGGGCTCCAGCACAGCTAAAGCGGCGGCCGCCAGTGCCGTGCCGCCTGCCAGCTTTACCAAACGCTCCAGAAACTCCTTGCGGGTGAGCGGAGCGTGGGTGTACTCATCAAAGAGAGTAATAATGCGCTGATCCATAATATGCGAAGCAAAAGGAGGAAGTGGGAATAGAGGCTAGCAGCGCTAATCTTCTTCGCGGTTTACCGAGTCCATTGTGAAAGCGGGCACACAGATAGACCAGTATTCTACTTCTTCATCAAATGGATTGGAATAGCGCACGCGGGCCCCGGCTTTAATGAGCAAGGATTCGCCGGCGCCCAGTTCAATCAGGTCGCCATCTACCTCAAACTGCTTGCGACCCCGAATCACAATCGTTACCTCATCAAACTCCGGGTTCTGGTGCGGTTCGCTCCAATGGGGTGGGGCCACCATGTGGGCCACACTGTATTCTCTGGTTTGGGTACTGGCCCAGCCAATGTGCTCCTCAATGAGTTTGCCATCGGTGGTGGGGACCCGGAAGGGGTTCTGCTGGCGGAAGTAGCGCTTGTGTAGCATAGAATGGAAAATTAGTTGGTGGTAGTGCCGGGGCATTCCCCCTTGGTAAAGCTCGTGACGCCGGCATTACCCGCCTGGCAGGCATTGCCATACGTTTTACCGTCGCAGCCACATACCGGGTCATACTGCATGGTGCACATCATATCCTTGCGAATTTTGCTGGGGTCAATGCAGGGCTTGGTTTCGGCAGTAGGGGCAGCGGTGCGGTGGCAGCTGAAGGCCAGTAGCAGCGGCAAAGCCAGGAGTAGTTTCATAGAACACAAAAGCAAAGTGCTGGCGCCAAAATACGGAGCAAGTATGGGAATGGCCCGGAGATTCTGGAATATTTGCTCTTCGCTATTTTTTTGCGGGCTCCATAAAACCCAAGCCCTTACCCTGCGTATAGGCAGGCATTGATGTTTTTTACTTAGAAGAAAAGTCTAAGTATTTGGCTGCTTATCGGTCAGGCATCAACCCTAACATTAACCATTCACACTTTCTCCCTCCCTAATCATGTCATATCACGAAGAAGACAACTCAGGTAAAATCCTCCTCGCTGTTCTTGCCGGTGCCGGCGCCGGTATTATTGCCGGTATGCTGATGGCTCCTGATAAAGGCAAAGCCACCCGCGAAAAGCTGGGTACGGTAGCCACTAAATACAGCGGCCAGTTTGGCGAGCAGCTCTCCAAGTACGGAGAGGAGCTTGATTCCAAATTCAAAGGCTACATGGAGAAGCTCGAAGATATGGGCGTAACCGGTGTTGGCAGCAGCCTGAAAATGAAAGGCGACTGGAACGAGAGCAAAGGCAAGCTGCGTCAGCAGTACGCTCAGCTCACCGATGATGACCTGAACTATGTAGAAGGCCAGGAAGAAGACTTGGTAGGCCGCCTGCAGCAGAAGCTGGGCAAAGGCAAGCGCGAAATCACCAAAATGCTCAACGACCTGTAGGTCGTAGTTAACGCTACAGCATTTTGGTATAAAGAGCCTTTCTCCTCAGTGGGAAAGGCTCTTTTTTGTCAACTCTTTCTGGCCAGCCGCGTTACTTTCCAGAGGGTAACCTCTACGGTAAATGTTCTTTCCTTGTACTTCCTTTAAGCTTTCTACACGCTATGAAAAACGACAGCGGTAAAGTCATTCTCTCATTGTTGGCCGGTGCAACGGCCGGTATTGTAACCGGGCTGCTTCTGGCCCCCGAAACCGGCGAGGAAACCCGCACCGCCCTGCGGAAATCGGCAGGCCGCTTTTCCGAAGACCTCAGCAAGCTGCTTCAGGAAGGTATTAGCCGCCTCAACGACCTGAAAACCGGCGGTGTCACGGGTGAGCATAACCAGGCCCGCTCCGCGGCTGATGATCTACTGCAGTCCATGGCATCGGGCACCGAAACCGGTAACGCCACCAATAAGCCTGCTGCCGATAGTGACACCGACGAAATGAGCGGCGACACTCGTTTAGGAGGGTAGCTACCTTCAGCTCCGTCAAAAAAAGTAATAATTGCTGGTAACCTTTTGAGGGTGAGGACGTTTAAATGACTACAATAGCTTAAAAGAAAATTGGAGAATCAAACGAAGTAAAATTGCCGACGGTTGACCTTCTGTTAAAACGTGGTTTGTTTGTTTTAATAGTAAAATCTGACCAGTTCACCGCAAGTTTCTTCGCCTCGACCCAATTGGAAGGGTAAGCTCTTTGTTAAGGAAAGCCTCTCACGCATTTTATGTGAGAGGCTTTTCGATTTTAAGAGGGGGCGCATTTGACAAGAAAAAAATGTGGCTACTGCAACCCTTTTATCAGGGCCTCGTTAAAGAGAACATAACCGACTTATTTGAGGTACGGAGTTCGTTTACGAAAAGTAAAATTGCCGGCAGTGGAGCTTCTGTTAGGATCTGGTTTAACAGCCTCTCAGTAAAATCGTACTTGCCCATCGCACATTTCTTTTGGTAAAGCTCTGGTTATCATAGTAAGTTGCTTATAAAAGAAAAGCCTCCTGCGATTTACGCAGGAGGCTTTTCGGTTTTCAAGCCCTAAAGCATTTATGCTTTGGCTTCCGGTTTAGGCGCGTTTTCTGACTTAGTGTATTCCGGCTTCATCTGCGGGAAGAACAGCACATCCTGAATAGAGTTGGAGTTGGTCATGATCATGCTCAGGCGGTCAATGCCAATACCCAGGCCGGCCGTCGGCGGCATGCCGTACTCCAGAGCCCGCAGGAAGTCTTCATCCAGCACCATGGCCTCCGTGTCGCCGCGCTTGCCCAGCTCCAGCTGCTCCTCAAAGCGGGCGCGCTGGTCAATGGGGTCGTTCAGCTCAGAGAAGGCATTGCAGATTTCCTTGCCATTGCAGATTGCCTCGAAACGCTCCACCAAGCCCGGCTTGCTACGGTGCTTCTTGGCCAGCGGCGACATTTCCACCGGATAGTCGGTAATGAACGTGGGCTGAATCAGCTTCGGCTCCACATGCTCCCCAAAGATTTCGTCAATGATTTTAGCTTTGCCCATGCTGGGCTCCAGCGGCACATGCAGCTGCTTGGCTGCCGCGCGCAACGCCTCCTCATCCATTTCCGAAATATCCACACCGGTAAAGTGCTGGATGGATTCGGCCATGGTGTAGCGCTTCCAGGGGCGCTGGAAGTTGATGAGGTTCTCGCCTACCTGCACTTCGGTTTTGCCGTGCAGCGCCATGGCTACGCGCTCTACCATTTCTTCCACCAGATCCATCATCCAGTAGTAGTCTTTGTAGGCTACGTACAACTCCATCTGGGTGAACTCCGGGTTGTGGAACCGGCTCATGCCCTCGTTGCGGAAGTCCTTGGAGAATTCGTACACCCCATCAAAGCCACCCACAATCAGGCGCTTCAGGTACAGCTCGTTGGCAATGCGCAGATACAACGTCATGTCCAGCGTGTTGTGGTGCGTCTTGAAGGGGCGAGCAGCGGCACCACCGTACAAGGGCTGCAGAATGGGGGTTTCCACCTCCAGGTAACCTTTGTCGTTGAGGTAGTTGCGCATGGCTTGCACCAGTTGCGTCCGCTTGATGAAGGTCTCGCGCACTTTCGGGTTCACCACCAGGTCCACGTACCGCTGGCGGTAGCGCTGCTCGGAGTCGGTGAAGGCATCGTAGGTTACTTTGTTGCCTTGCTCATCTACGGCTTCCTTCACCACTGGCAGGGGGCGCAGGCTCTTGCTCAGCAGGGTAAGGCCCGTTACGTGGATGGAGGTTTCGCCCACCTGCGTTTTAAACACATGGCCTTTCACCCCTACAAAGTCGCCCAGATCAATGAGCTTCTTGAAAACGATATTGTATAGGTCCTTGTTTTCGCCGGGGCAGATTTCGTCGCGGTTCACATACAGCTGTATGCGACCGGTGGTGTCCATCAGTTCGGCAAAAGAGGCTTTACCCATCACGCGTACCGACATCACGCGGCCGGCCAGGCTTACATCCTGAAAGTTGTTGAGCTCGGGATGGTAGTTGTCGTGGATTTCCTGAGCATAGAAATTCACATCGAACAACTCCGAAGGATAAGGCTCAATACCGAGCTTGTGGAGTTCGTCCAGCTTATGGCGGCGCAGTTGCTCCTGTTCGCTGAGGTGCTGCATGGGGGAGGAGGCTTAAACATAAGGCCCACACGGGCCCCGAAAAATCAAGCTGCAAAAATAAGCCGCATATTCCGAATCCCGGCTGTCGAAACAGAATTAGCCGCTGCTGCTTCGACCTGCCAGCCCGTAACGGCCATAAAAACAAAAAACGTCGCCCCAAAGGAGCGACGCTTACGATATATGGAGTAGTGTTTAAAAGAGGCGAAGCTTAGGCAGCCATTTCCATATGAGTGGTTGGGCTGATGCCCGTAATGGCTGGTACCACCTGCTTGCGTAAGCGCTCCTGCACAAAGCTGTGCTGCAAGTGCTTCGGCAGCTCGGCTACCAACTGCTCATAACGCTCCAGGCCCATGGCTTTGGCTACGTAGCTCTCATGAATACCATTGAGGTAGCTCACAATATTAAGCAGCGACTGATGGAACAGCTTAAAGTCAATGTCAGCCTCCACGAATCGCTCAATCTCCCGGCTGGTCTGCGAAATGCGCAGGCGGCCCAGCAGGTCGAAGATAGTAGTGTAGCCCAGGCGCCAGGTAATCTGCTGCCAGTGCGAAGCCGTCCATTTATCCAGCACCTTGCCTGTTTTCTGACTACGAATAGCCGTGTTGGGGTTAGCCTGCACCTGTAGGCGGGTAGCCTGGGCTTTGATCTTGCGAGTAGTGCGTAGGAATTGCCCAATCTGAGCCTGAGCCTCTATTTCCTTGCCCGCAATGTGCAGCCCTGGCTTATAGCCTGCCAGTGGCAGCCGATGAATACTGAAGTCGCCATAAGCGCCTGCTGCATAGAAGGAAACCGGGCGTGGATATGCATTCCGCACAACCAGACGGCCCACTTCCCGCCGAATCAGGGACGGATTGTTGCTACGCACCCCCGCCGTATACAGGAAAGCCTGCAGGCCGGAAAGAATGGCATGATACGCCTGCGGGAACGTCCAGTGCAGGGCATTGCGCAGGTAATCTTCATCACCTAGCTCAGCCGTGGCACGCAGGGCATATTCCGTGCTCCAGGAAGCATGCAGCAGTTTCGTAACGGCCAGAATATCTTCTTCCGTCAGTTCCGCCTGATGCGCCCGGAAATAGGGCAGGTGCTGTACGCCACCAGCAGTATCGTCATACTCCTGAATATGATAGTTAATGGCAAAAAAGTAGTTAAGGAAAACCTGGGCTGGAATGGATTTGCGCCACGTTTCCTCCGCTTGTTTCTGCTCGTCCGTAACGAGCGGAATGATGTTGTTTTCCAGTGTCGTTGTCATGATTAGTAAACAGCATGATTCTAAAATGAGTTGCATATTTGCTAAAAAAAATAGCTTATTATTTCAGCCCTTTAATATGCTTTAAAGAGGGTTTATTGACTGTTTTAAGCCGTGAAATACATGCGCTTTTTTGGAGTCGATTTGCTAAGCATATTGTCATGTAAAATGTGGGCATAAAAAAGCCTCCTGTCTTACTTAGACAGGAGGCTTTGCTTAGTATTCCACCGGGCTTAGATCTGGTCTTTGATAACCGCCACGGCTTCCGTCAGGTCAATGTCCTTTTTCAGGTTCTTAGTGAAGCGCGAAGCACGATTCACCTTCACGGTGTCGCCACCCAAGGCCTGCACATCAGCTGCCAGCGGCGCAATGGCCAGAGTAGGGGCCGCCTTTTTAATCTCTTCGTAGCGGTTTGACTCTACTTTGGCCTTCTCCTGCTCGGTGCGGAAAGCAGCCAGCTTCAGAGATACAACCGTTTCATCTTTCCGCTTGCGCATGCGCTGTACCATTTCGTTTACCATTTTAAACGATGGGTTGGTAGCCACACGTGCCTGGCTTTTCACTTTTACTTTGTCCAGAGGTAAGGTAGGCGAATTCCAGGTACGGTAACGGGCCGCACCAATTTCGTCCCACTTCAGCGCATAATCAGCTTCTTTCTCACCCTGGTCCAGGTAGCTGTAGGCATCGGGCAGTACAATATCCGGCACCACGCCTTTAAACTGGGTAGAGCCGCCATTGATACGGTAAAACTTCTGAGTAGTCAGCTTAAGGGAGCCAAAAGGCTTCAGGCTGCTGAAATCACCCAGTACATCATCCAAATCAAAGATGCGCTGCACAGTGCCTTTGCCATAAGTACTGGCCGAACCCATAATAATGCCCCGCTTGTAGTCCTGAATGGCAGCAGCCAGAATCTCAGAAGCTGAAGCGCTGTACTTATTCACCATAATAACCAGCGGACCGGAGTATTGTACGCGCGGGTCACGGTCGTTTAGTACCGTAGCGGCACCCTGGCCACCTTTTACCTGCACTACCGGGCCACTATCGATGAAGAGGCCCGCCATTTCTACAGCATCCTGCAGGGAGCCGCCGCCATTGTAGCGCAAATCAAGCACTACGCCTTCTACATGCTCCTTTTGCAGCTTCTCCAACTCTTTACGCACGTCAGCAGCGCTGCTACGGCCGCCGTTGTCATTAAAGTCGGCGTAGAACGTAGGCAAGCGCAGGTAACCGATTTTCTTGCCGTTTTCGTTGATGGTAGCCGACTGCGCGAAGGTTTCTTCAATTACTACCACGTCCCGGATAATCGGAATGACTTTGATAGCGCCATCCGGCTTCTTCACTGTGAGGCGAACCTCGGTGCCTTTTTTACCCCGAATCAGGGCAATAGCCTTATCCAAGCGCCAGCCTTCAACTGATACAGGCTCCTCTGTTGCCTGAGCTACGCGCAGAATAATATCACCAGCCTTTAATTCGCCCTGGCGGTAAGAAGCACTGCCGGGGATGATTTCGGATACTTTAATCTGCCCTTCTTTCTCGCCCAGTGAAGCACCAATGCCTTCAAAGCGGCCAGTCATAGCAATATCGAACGATTCTTTGTCGCGGGGGGCAAAGTATTCGGTATGCGGGTCGTAGGTATTGGCAATAGTGTTAGCATACAGAGCTAACCGGTCATTGGCATCGTTCTGCAGCAGGTCGCTGAACTTGTCGTCGTAGTTCTTCAGTACCCGTTTGCGGGCTTCTGCTTCCATTTCAGCCGGCGTACGGTTGGGCTCCGCAGAAGCTACCTTGGGGTCCTTTTTGGCCTGAGCGTCCATCATTTCCGAAATACGAACCATGGTTTCGTATTTCAGGAATTTGCGCCATTGCTCGCGCTGAGCTGCCTTATCAGCCGCAAAAGTCGATTTGTCAGAATCAGTTTCTACTGATTCTTCGGTTGTAAAGTCAAAAGGTTTGGAGAGAATATCCCGGTAGAGGGCCTGTGTATCCTTTACCCGCTGATCCATAATCTGGGTAGTCAGGTCCAGGAATTCATGGCTGCCTACGCGCACCTGGTCATCAATTGATGCCTGGAACTTGCGCAGTTGTGCCACATCAGACTGCAACAGAAACATCTTATTGTAGTCCACGCGCTTCAGGTACAGATCGAAGACGCGCTTGGAAAAGGCGTCATCAATCTTCTCCGGCTGGTAATGAGCTGCACTCAGGCCCTGCAGCATGGCCTTTATCAATACCTCATCCTTCTGTGGCGCCCGACTGGTGGTACGGTGATACAGTTTGTAAGATGCCAGCACGAAAACGGCTGACACCAAAAAGGCATACAAGCCTACTTTTAAACGCAGAGATGACATGAAACCGATGCTAAAATGGTCGTAAACAAATATACGCAAAAGCGTATGCAAAAGCCGGTCCTAACTCTACGAGCCTGCCGGGGTGTCTGGTTGGGCTATAACGTGCAGCGGCGTAAAATAAGTGCCCCCGTACTTTACCATAGGTGCCAGCAACGGGCAGAAGGTTGCACCTTTTTCAAGAAGTTCCAAAAAGAAAAAGTCCCTCTCCAAAACCGGAGAGGGACTTTTTAATAACTAAGGCCAAAAGGGCTTAGCTATAGATACGGTCACCGTTGTGACGACGGAACTCCGACTCGAAATACTTAGCATCTTCTTCGCTGCGGGGCTTCACGCCCATCACGATACCGCCATTCTTAATGTCGGATTCGTACTCAGCAGCACGATCCTCAGGAATACCTGAGCCTACCAGCGCACCTACCAGGCCGCCTGTCAGGCCACCTGCACCAGCACCTGCCAGCGCGGCAGCAACTGGACCAGCAATTACCAGACCCAAGCCTGGCAGAGCTATTGAAGTACCAATGGCAGCAATAGCACCAATGACAGCACCAGCAGTACCACCAATGGCCGAACCTACACCAGCACCTTCCATGGCCTTATCACCCAGGTCGGTATCAGCCGTGTGGTCACCAAAGTGACGCTTACGCGTTTCGTCCGACATGAGCAGGTTTACATCATCTTTAGAATAACCGCGCGACGACAGCGAGCTATAAGCACGCTCAGCGCTGTCACGGTCACGGAAAGTAGAAGTCAGCATGCGGGGACCAGACGTATTCTGGTATGGCTGGCCGGTTACGGCATGTGCTGCTTCGTCAGCAGCATTTTGTACGGCATCAACGCCGCGGCCTACTACAGCACCGGCAGTACCTGCTGCGGCAGCGCCTTTGGCTGTTGCACTGTAATCATCACCTGAAGCACCGGAACCAGTGCTGGAATTACCCATATTGCCGCTCGAAGTAGAGCCAGTTGAGCCATAACCGGAGCCGGCAGAGCCGCTACCATAGTTTGCGCCCGAGCCAGTGCCAGTATTCGAGGGATTGTTTGATTCGTTGGTATTCATTGGATGTGGGAGTTAAGAGTACAAGAAAACATAGAGTGCCAGTTGAAAAAACCGGCGAATCTCACTGTGGGATTCTGGTAGCTTAACGGCCCACCTTCCTGGGAGGTTACAGATTAGAAGGGAAAATGCCTAAATTCTATTAGAATGTGAATAGTTGAATTATGCTATATTAATCAAGCAAACTGCTTGTAATTCACGTCGTTCTGCCAAAAGTCGCGACATTCCTGGCGGAGTCTAGGAAGAAACTCCTCGTCCTGCTTCAGGGTGCGCCATTCGCCTAAGCCCAGCCGTTCGCAGAGCTTAAAGAACTGGTCGCCCTGGCCCTTGGAGCCTTTTACTTTAATAAGGGAGCTTAAAATTGGGCGGCCCGCCCGATACTCATGCTCAGAAATTTCCGCCAATATTTCGTTCAGGCGGGATTTTTCGTGCGAAATATCCAGGTTCAGGCCCAACTCAGCTTCCTGCACTAAGTTGATATAGCTAGTGGTGCCTATCTGGGTGCGGGAAAAACGAATTAAATGGTTGCGTACTCGGCCGTTCATGGAGGGAAGCAGGTGGTAAGGACTGCGGAAATTACAAAAAAACCGCTGCCCGGCATAAGTGCCAGGGCAGCGGCAAATTGCTAATAAATGGCTGATAAATAGCCATACAATCTTAACGGGCTGATTTCCGACGATTCAACTCTTTTTGAATCAGCAAAAACTCGCGGCTGCTTTGGCCAGAAATGGCCGTGTTTTCATCAGCGCGGCGCAGTAAATAGGGCATGACAGCCTCCACAGGGCCATATGGCACGTACTTGGCTGTGTTATAGCCGGCATGAGCCAGGTTATAGCTGAGGTTGTCGCTCATGCCATACAACTGGGCAAACCAGATGCGGGGGTCGCCGGGCTGCAGGTTGTGCTGCTGCATGAGCTGGGTAAGCAGAAGAGAACTGTCCTCATTGTGAGTGCCGGCGCAAATGCTGATGCGGTCAGCATGCTCCACGCAGAAGCGTAAGGCCTGGTTATACAGCTCGTCGGTGGCGGCTTTGCTGGAGTTGATGGGGTTAGGGTTGCCGCGCTGAGCAGCTACCCGGGTTTCTTTCTCCATATAAGCACCCCGCACTAATTTGCCACCCAGGAAATAATTGCCTTGCTCTGCTGCCGTGCAGGCCTGCTGAATGGCTTCCAGTCGGTCATGACGGTAGAGTTGGTAGGTATTCCATACAATAGCCGACTCTTTGTTGTACTTGGCCATCATCTCATAAGAGAGCTGGTCAATGGTTTCCTGAAACCAGCTTTCCTCGGCATCAATAAACACCCGAACGCCATAGCGGTGCGCCTGGGCACAAATAGCATCAATGCGGGCGTGGGCTCTGTCGTAGCTGGCTTGCTCGGTTGGGGTGAGCGGCTTTTTATCCTGTATTTTTTCCAGCAGGGCAGCATCGGCCACGCCGGTTACTTTAAATACCGAAAATGGAATGTGGCGCGAGCGGTGGGCCATATCAATGGTGCCCAAAATTTCGTTCCGGGTGTGGTCAAAGCTTTTCTCGCTGCCTTCACCTTCCACGGAGTAGTCGAGGATGGTGCCAATATTGTAGCGACCTAATTCCTCAATCACAGGCAAACACTCCTCAATCGTCTCACCACCGCAGAACTGCTCAAAAATGCTGTGCTTAATCAGAAACTTGGTTCCGGGAATGTGCCATTTCAAGGCTGTTTTCATCATTCCACCGCCTAATTTCACCAGGCCATTGTTGTTCATGGCCGCAAACAGGGCGTACATTTTCCGCAACTCGGCATTCGATTTAGAAACGAAGGCAATGGCGGTATCTTCAAAAGAAACGGGAAGAGCTTGGGTGGGGGGCATGCAGGTGGTAGTTTTGAGCGGTGCCTACTGATAGCACATTCGCGCCACGAAGATAGCCGGTAAACATCGTTTTGGCTGTGTTAGTTAGTATAGCATCTGGTACTATTTCCCGACAGATGCCTGGGCCAACAAAACAGACCCGGCTGCCCGTATTCAATTGCCCTCCATGGAAGTGACACCCCTCACCGATACATTTTTTACCCGCCGGCTGGCGGCCAAAGGTCAACCCTTACTCATTGCCGGCCCCTGCAGCGCCGAAACCGAAGAGCAGGTAATGACCACGGCACGCGGCCTGCAGGCGCTGGGCAATATTGATTTGTTCCGTGCTGGTATCTGGAAGCCCCGCACCCGGCCGGGCTCTTTTGAAGGCATGGGCAAGGCCGCCCTGCCGTGGCTGCAGCGCGTACAGCAGGAAATAGGCATTCCCGTAGCCATAGAAGTAGCCACGCCCCACCACGTAGAGCAGGCCCTGGCCCATGGTATGGATGTGCTCTGGATTGGGGCCCGTACCACAGTAAACCCCTTTGCCGTGCAGGAGCTGGCCGATGCCCTGGCCGGTACGGGTGTACCGGTAATGGTGAAAAACCCCGTGAACCCCGATGTGGCCCTATGGGCCGGGGCGCTGGAGCGGCTGGAGCGAGCCGGTATTACAGATCTGGCTGCCATTCACCGCGGCTTCAGCACATTTGCGCCCTCACGCTACCGCAATGCCCCTACCTGGGCATTGCCTATTGAGCTGAAAACCCGCTTTTCGCACATTCCGCTTATCTGCGACCCCAGCCACATTGGGGGCCGCCGCGACCTGCTGCTGCCTATTGCTCAAAAAGCTCTCGACCTGGATTATGATGGGCTGATGATTGAAACTCATCCTGATCCTGACCACGCCCTTTCCGATGCGGAGCAGCAGGTAACACCCCAGCGCCTGGGCGAAATCCTGGCCGAGCTGAAGTACCGTTACCGCTCTTCTGACAATGCTGAATACCTCAATAAGGCGGAGGAACTGCGCCATAAGATGGACGTAGCTGACCGGGAAATCATTGAGGCCCTGGCCCGGCGCATGTCCTTGGTAGAGGAGTTGGCTGCCTATAAAAAGGAAAACAACGTGAAGATTCTGCAGCTGGACCGTTGGCAGGAAATTTTTGCCTCGCGCTCTGAATGGGCCGGCCGGGTAGGTGTAAATGAGAAGTTTGTGGAGGAGCTCTACAAGCTCATTCACATTGAAAGCATCCGTAAGCAAACCCAGATTTTGAACCGGCCGGAGTAATCTGCTTTGCGTACGTGGAGCTAGCCTACCGCTATTTTTATCCCTGGATTTCCTGCAACTCCTGCCATTGTGACTCAAAACGCCCCCATTATTGGTCCCGAAGCTTTACCTGCGTTGGCGGAGCTGCTGCGGCGGCCGGCCATCAGCCAGGTTTTTGTGCTGACGGATGCCAACACCAGCCGCCTGTGCTATAATCAGTTGCTGCCCTATCTGCCCGAAGGCCATCAACTGCTGGAAATTCCGGCAGGGGAGGAGTACAAAACGCTGGCTTCCTGCGAGACAGTGTGGAGCGCGCTAACCGAGCAGCGCGCCGACCGTTTTGCGGTGTTGGTTAATCTGGGCGGCGGTGTTATTACCGATCTGGGCGGCTTTTGCGCTGCCATCTATAAGCGCGGTATTCTCTTTGTACAGGTGCCTACTACGCTGCTGGCGCAGGTAGACGCTAGTGTCGGCGGCAAAACCGGTATCGATTATTTGGGCTACAAGAACCAACTGGGCGTGTTCCAGGAGCCCACTGGCGTATTCATCAACCCCCAATTCCTGACTACGCTGGACCCCCGGCAATTAAAATCGGGCTACGCGGAAATGGTGAAGCATTGGCTGATTGCCGATGCCCCGGCATTTGATGCCTACCGCCGGGAGGGAATCTTTGTAGAAGACTGGACGCCACTCATTCAGCATTCCGTGGCCATTAAGCGGCAGATTGTAGCGCAGGACCCGCTGGAAACCGGGCTGCGCAAGGTGCTCAACTTTGGCCACACCGTAGGCCACGCGCTGGAAAGCTACCTGCTCACGCAACCCGGCCGCGAAATCCTGCACGGAGAAGCCATTGCGGCCGGTATGATCTGTGAAAGCTGGCTGTCCGTGCAGAAAGGCTTACTCAGCGCGGAAGAATTGGATAAGATTGAAACCTTCCTGTTCACAGTATTCGAGAAGATACATTTTGTGACCCTGGAAACCGACGCCATTGCTGACTATGCCCGGCAGGATAAGAAAAATGCCGGCTCTACCATCAACTGCACACTGCTCCAGGGCATAGGTCAGGCCCTGTACAACCAGCCGGTAACCCTGCTGGAACTAGCCGATTCGCTTCGTTATTACCATCATCTGTGAGTTCAACTTCCCTCTCCTTGCGCTGGACAGGCAGCCCCCTCAGTGGCACGGCTCAATTACCGGCCTCCAAAAGCGAAAGCAACCGGGTTCTGGTTCTGCAGGCCCTGGCTGGCGGCGGAAACCTGGCAAATCTGTCAGATGCTAACGATACGCAGCTGATGCAGCGCCTGCTGGCAGTACCCGATGCAGCCGTAGTGGACGCGGAAGATGCCGGCACTGTCATGCGTTTTCTCATCGCTTATCTGGCCGTGACCAACCGTCATGCGCTACTCACGGGTACGGCCCGCATGTGCCAGCGACCCATTGGCGTTTTGGTAGATGCGTTGCGTCAGTTAGGAGCCCGCATCAGCTATGCCGAGCAGGAAGGCTACCCGCCCCTGAATTTGCAGGGGTGGAGCCCAGGGCCAACCGAAGAAATGCCCGAACTCATGGTGCGCGGCGACATCAGCAGCCAGTACATCTCAGCGCTGCTGATGATTGCGCCCATGCTACCAGCTGGCCTGCGTATCCGGCTTACCGGCACCGTGGGCTCGCGGCCTTATATTCGGATGACCCAGGCGCTGATGCAGCATTTTGGCGCCAGTGCCCGCGACCTGGGCAGCGTGCTGGAAGTGCGCCCACAACCCTATCAGCCCGCCGATTATACCGTGGAAAGTGACTGGTCGGCCGCCAGCTATTGGTACGCTATGGTGGCTTTGGGCCCGGCTGGCTCCGAAATTACGCTGCCCGGGCTACGTCTCCATTCCCTGCAGGGCGACCAGGCCATCGTAGCCATTATGGAGCAGTTGGGGGTGGCCACGGAATACGTGGCTGATGGAGTGCGCCTGACGCAAGTCCCGGCCAGTCAGGCCGTGGCGCAAGACTTCACGCATTGCCCTGATCTGGCTCAAACGGTGGCAGTAGTGGCCGCCGCCCTGGAAATTCCGCTGGACATGACTGGCCTGGAAAGTTTGCGCATCAAGGAAACGGACCGTATTGCTGCCCTGCAAACGGAACTGGCCAAGTTTGGGGCTGCACTCGCTGACTTAGGCCAGGGGCGCTTCCGGGTTACTGCCACTAACTTCCATGTGCAGAATCAGACCATAGAAACCTACCACGACCACCGCATGGCTATGGCCTTTGCGCCGCTGGCTCTGCGGGGCGCACTCACCATTGCTGCGCCACAGGTTGTGCGCAAATCTTACCCGCAGTTCTGGAAAGAGCTGGAAAAGGCCGGGTTCGAAATATACCCTGAGCTGTAACGTGCAGCTGCACCGCCCCCGCGCTACGTGTGCAGCTGCCGAAAATAGGCGGCTGACTGTAGAAGCCGGCTGCCGTACCAGCTGAACAACTCCCCATCCACGATGCGTATCTTTGCCGTAGGGCAAATAGCCTGAAATTCGGCCAGGTGCTTGTGACTGAAAGGATAGGGCTCTGAGGAAAGCAGAATCTGCTGTGGGCGGGCTGCGGCCAGCTGTTCCGCACTGATTTCTGGGTAACGGGAGAGAGAATGAAATACATTGCGGAAGCCGGCTAAACGCAGCATTTCATCAATAAATGTTCCGCTGGCAGCCACCATATAAGGCTTGCGCCAGATGAAGTAAGCCGCCGGAACCTGCTCATTAGAAAGCGGATTCAGGCCGTGAAAAGACCCATCAATGGCCTTTGCTAAGGCTTCAGCCGGCTCTTTTCTGCCTGTGATGAAACCCACGCGCCGTATCATATCCAGGGCTTCCGCCAGGGTAATGATGTCGCTCATCCAGACAGGGTATTGGGTTGCCAGGTGCGCAATGCCTTCCTGGTAGTTTTCCTCTTTGTTACCGATAATCAGATCGGGCTGGAGCGCAGCAATTCTGTCAAAATGGAAATCTTTAGTGCCTCCTATAATGGTGGCCTGCTGCCGGGCCTGGGCCGGATGCAGGCAGAATTTAGTAACGCCCACTACCTGCTCGCCTAAACCCAGTTCAAACAACAGCTCCGTTTGCGAAGGAACCAGGGATATGATGCGCCGGGGCGGAAACGACACGGTCACTCGCCGCTTCATTTGGTCGGTTACGGTGAGTGGCAGATGGGGAAGGGCAGGAAGCTCCATATGGTTAAAGGTGTCATCCTGAGCAATGCAAAGGACCTTCTCCCATCAAAACGAGTCGTTGTTACACGAGTCGCTAAGCTGGAAGAAGGCCCTTCACGTTGCTCAGAATGACAAAGGGGACTGGCTATTTAAAATATCGAAAGTCGTGGCCGTTTTCAATGCGCAGCAGCGACTCATAGATGAGCTTGGTGACGTTTTCTACGTCGTCTTTGTGCACTGTTTCCACCGTGGTGTGCATGTACTTCAGCGGCAGGGAAATTAAGGCTGAAGCTACCCCGGCGCTAGAATAGGCAAATGCGTCGGTGTCGGTGCCGGTGGCGCGGGTAGCGGCAGCGCGCTGGAAGGGAATTTCAGCCTTTTGAGCAGTTTCAATGATCAGGTCGCGCAGGTTATTCTGCACCGCCGGACCATAGGTAATAACCGGACCTTTGCCACAGAACAGGTCACCAGATGTCTTTTTTTCGTACATCGGCGACTGGGTGTCATGCGTCACATCCGTAATAATGGCAACATCGGGCTGAATGCGGTGGGCAATCATTTCAGCCCCGCGCAGTCCAATTTCCTCCTGCACAGCATTCACAATATACAGGCCGTAAGGCAGCTTTTTCTTATTCTCTTTCAGCATGCGGGCTACTTCGGCAATCATGAAGCCACCAATGCGGTTGTCCAATGCCCGGCCTACATAAAACTTCTCGTTCAGCACCATGAACTCGTCCTCGAAGGTGACAACGGAGCCCACATGAATGCCCATTTCCTCTACTTCCTCCTTGCTGGAAGCACCGCAGTCCAGGTATACGGTTTCAATAGTAGGGGCCTTGTCCTGCTCTACTTTGCGCACATGAATAGCTGGCCAACCAAAAACCGCCTTTACAATGCCTTTTGCCGTGTGAATGTTCACGCGCTTGCTGGGAGCTACCAAAGGGTCGGAGCCGCCATTGCGGCGTAGGTACAGGTAGCCTTCCTTGGTTATATAGTTAACGAAGTAGCTGATTTCGTCCGCGTGGGCCTCAATAACAACTTTGTACTTGGCTTCGGGATTAATAACACCTACCACCGTGCCATAAGTATCGACAAAGTATTCATCGATATACGGTTTAATGTACTCCAGCCACAGTTTCTGGCCTTCTTTTTCAAAGCCGGTGGGAGAAGCGTTGTTCAGGTATTTCTGAAGAAAATCGAAGCTTTCCTGTCGCATAAAAAACTACAAGCGAAAATTAAGAAGTAAGTGTCTTGATTAGCTTAACGCTAAAAAGTACAGCCAGGATAATTACAGCGGGATATTGCCGTGTTTCTTACGTGGCAGCGTATCCACTTTGTTTTCCAGCATCTTGAAGGCTCGGATCAGCTTCTGACGCGTCTGCGAGGGCAGAATTACCTCGTCCACGAAACCGCGGTGGGCGGCGCGGTAAGGCGTAGCAAATTTCTGCTGGTACTCATCTACCTTCTCCTGCAGCTTGGCTTCGGGGTTTTCGGCCTGGGCAATTTCCCGCTTGAAGATGATTTCTGCAGCACCTTTGGCACCCATTACTGCAATTTCGGCCGTAGGCCAGGCGTAGTTCATATCGGCCCCAATGTGCTTGGAGTTCATTACATCATACGCCCCGCCATAGGCTTTGCGCGTAATCACAGTGATGCGCGGCACGGTGGCCTCGCAGAAAGCGTAGAGCAGCTTGGCACCGTTGGTAATGATACCACGCCATTCCTGGTCGGTGCCGGGCAGGAAGCCGGGCACGTCTTCCAGCACCAGCAGGGGAATGTTAAACGAATCGCAGAACCGTACGAAACGGGCCGCTTTGGTAGAAGCATTAATATCGAGCACGCCTGCCAGCACCGATGGCTGATTACCCACAATGCCGATGCTGCGGCCGCCCAAACGGGCAAAACCGACTACAATGTTCTCGGCAAAGTTCTGGTGTACCTCCAGGAAGGAGCTAGCATCAATAATGCCCTCAATCACCTCCCGAATGTCGTAGGGTTGGTTGGGGTTTTCGGGAATGATGGTGTCCAGCACCGGGCGGCTTTCATCCGCCGCCTCGTAGGGCAGGGCCGGAGCGGTTTCCTCGCAGTTCTGCGGCATGTAGCTCAGGAGCTGCTTAAGGTGGTTGATACAGGATACCTCGTTAGCACAGGAAAAATGCGTTACCCCGCTCTTGGCCGAGTGGGTGCTGGCACCGCCTAGCTCTTCGCTGGTCACGTTTTCGTGCGTTACAGTCTTCACCACGTTGGGGCCGGTCACGAACATGTAGCTCGTGTCTTCCACCATCAGAATGAAGTCAGTAATGGCGGGCGAGTACACGGCTCCACCAGCGCACGGGCCCATAATGGCCGATAACTGAGGTACTACACCGGATGCCAGAGTATTCTTGTAGAAGATATCGGCGTAGCCGCCCAGGCTTACTACACCTTCCTGAATGCGGGCCCCGCCAGAGTCATTGAGGCCAATAACCGGCGCCCCGTTCTTCATGGCCAGGTCCATAATCTTCACAATTTTCTCGGCGTGGGTTTCGCTCAGAGAGCCGCCGAAAACCGTGAAATCCTGGGAGAAAACATAGACCAAACGGCCGTTTACAGTGCCGTAACCTGTCACTACACCGTCACCCAGATAATACTCCTTGTCAAGGCCGAAATCCTTGGAGCGGTGCATCACAAACTTGCCGATTTCCTCAAACGAGCCTTCGTCCATCAGCAGGTCTACCCGTTCGCGGGCCGTGAGCTTGCCTTTTTTGTGTTGGGCCTCGATGCGGGCTTGACCTCCACCTAGCAGGGCTTCGGCGTTTTTACGGGCCAGAATTTCGGTTTTGCTCAGTTGGGCTTCAGCGTGTGGGTCAGACATTGGGTGGGGATAGGGTAATCGGAAAAGCAACCGGAAAGAAGATCAAAGGTAACCAACAGGCGAAAAGATTGGCGCCCGATTTTTTGCACGGCATAAACAAAAAGGGCTGACCATATTTGGTCAGCCCTTTCCGTATTTCACTTGGCAGTTATTTGCCCTTCTCAGCATCCGGCGCGTCGGGTTCCGGAGTTTCCTCCGGCCGTTCGTCGCTGGCGAGTTTGGGGGTTTCCCCGCTCTTGCTTACGGCAAACGTCAGTTCCTCGGCACCTTCTTTAAAGTCGGCCGTGATAACGTCGCCCTGGGCAATCTGCGCCTTCAGGATTTCCTCCGCAATCGGGTCTTCAATGTATTTCTGAATAGCCCGGTTGAGCGGACGAGCACCGAATTTAGGGTCGTAGCCTTTCTCGGCCACGAAGTCCTTGGCGGCTTCCGTCAGTTCTACGCGGTAGCCCAGTGCCTGCACCCGCGAGAGGAGCTTGGCCAGCGAGATGTCAATGATTTTGTGAATGTCTTTCTTCTCCAGGGAGTTGAAGACGATTACATCGTCCAAGCGGTTCAGGAACTCCGGCGAGAAGGTTTTGCGCAGCGCGTTGGTGATGGTGCTCTTCGTCAGCTCATCCATATTCTCGTTGCGGGCCTTCGTGCCGAAGCCGATGCCTGCTCCGAAGTCCGCCAGGTCGCGGGCTCCGATGTTGGAGGTCATGATGATGATGGTGTTGCGGAAGTCCACCTTGCGGCCAAGGCCGTCGGTCAGAATACCATCGTCCAGCACCTGCAGGAGCAGGTTATACACGTCCGGGTGCGCCTTCTCAATTTCGTCCAGCAGGATAACCGAGTACGGCTTGCGGCGGATTTTCTCCGTCAGCTGACCGCCCTCTTCATAGCCCACATAGCCGGGAGGCGCGCCCACAAGGCGCGATACGCTGAATTTCTCCATGTACTCCGACATATCAATCCGCACGAGCGAATCTTCCTTGTCGAAGAGGTACGTAGCCAGCACTTTGGCCAACTCCGTTTTACCCACACCGGTGGGGCCGAGGAACACGAACGAGCCAATCGGCTTTTTCGGGTCTTTCAGGCCTACGCGGGTACGCTGGATGGCCTTCACCAATTGCTTGATGGCCTTTTCCTGCCCAATTACTTTACCCTGCAACTCCTCACCCATGTTGAGCAGCTTCTGGCTTTCGTTCTGGGCCACGCGGCTCACCGGAATGCCGGTCATCATGGCAATAACTTCTGCCACGTTTTCCTCCTTCACGGTGTAACGCTTCTTCTTGGTCTCGTCTTCCCAGTTCTTTTTGGCCTGTTCCAACTGCTCCAGAAGCTTTTTCTCCTTATCACGGAGTTGTGCGGCTTCCTCGTATTTCTGCGACTTCACCACGCGGTTTTTCTCCGTCTTGATGTTCTCAATGCTCTCTTCGAGCTTCAAGATATCCTCGGGAACCACAATGTTGTTGATGTGCACGCGGGCACCGGCCTCATCGAGAATGTCGATGGCCTTGTCTGGCAGGAACCGGTCGCTCATGTAGCGGTCCGACAGCTTTACGCAGGCCTCAATAGCCTTGTCGGTGTACACCACATGGTGGTGGTCCTGGTACTTGTCCTTGATGTTGTGCAGGATTTCGATAGTCTCCTCGGGCGTGGTGGGGTCCACCATGACCATTTGGAAACGACGGGCCAAAGCGCCGTCTTTCTCGATGTACTGCCGATACTCATCCAGGGTGGTAGCGCCAATGCATTGAATCTCGCCACGGGCCAGGGCAGGCTTGAACATATTGGAGGCATCCAGCGAGCCGGAAGCCCCACCAGCGCCCACAATAGTGTGCAGCTCATCAATGAACAGGATTACGTCCGGAGACTTTTCCAGCTCGTTCATCACGGCCTTCATGCGCTCCTCAAACTGGCCGCGGTACTTGGTGCCGGCCACCAGAGAGGCCAGATCCAGCGTTACCACGCGCTTGTTGAACAGCACACGGGATACTTTCTTCTGCACAATGCGCAGGGCCAGGCCTTCGGCAATAGCCGTTTTACCTACACCCGGCTCACCAATGAGAATAGGGTTGTTCTTCTTGCGGCGCGAGAGAATCTGAGCTACACGCTCAATTTCCTTTTCGCGGCCCACAATGGGGTCTAGCTTGTCGTCCTCGGCCAGCTTGGTCAGGTCACGACCGAAGTTATCGAGCACGGGTGTGCGCGACTTTTCGCCCGGTTTCTTGGCCGTAGAGCTGCTGCCTGATTTGGAAGAGCTGCCAAACAGTTTGTCGTTATCGTCGTCGTCGGTATCGGAAGGACCGGCGGAAGGCCCCGGCGTGTTGCCGTGGTAGTCTAAGGAGTCGCGCACTGCTTCGTAGTTAACGTTGAACTTAGCCAGAATCTGGGAAGAGATATTGTCTTCATCGCGCAGAATCGAGAGCAGCAGGTGCTCCGTGCCGATGATTTCGCTCTTGAAGATTTTGGCTTCCAGGTACGTAATCTTGAGAACTTTTTCCGTCTGTTTCGTCAGCGGAATTGAGCCGGTAATACTGGTGCCTTGCGTAGCCGTATTGCGGGTGGCCTGCTCTAAGGCATACTTCAGCTCGTCCACGGAAACACCCAGTTTTTTGAGTAGTCCAATGGCCGTGCCTTCGCCCTCGCGAATCATGCCTAGCAACAGATGTTCGGTACCAATATAATCGTGACCGAGCCGGATGGCTTCTTCCCGGCTCAGGGAGATGACCTCCTTGACTCGATTTGAGAATTTAGCTTCCATGCAGATAAGGTAGTGAAGAAAAACGGAACCCTGCAAGCGTATAAAACATGTTTTAAGGCAGGGGAGGCCGTAGTTACCTGAAAACAGGTGGGTACGGACTAAGGTTCGGAAATAGAAGCGGCAAAGGCCCTACACGAGAAAACTGCCGGCGGCTGGCCCCTGCATAAACAGCAGGTCCAGGATGCTCAGACCAGGTACAAATTGTACGCCAAAGGTTTGCGCGTACGGGCGTACCGACGTCCTGTCAGGTTCCGGGGCAATAGGATCTTTGGGTGACAGCCAATCGCGCCGGTCGCGCATGGTGTCGGAGTCATACATAGGATGATATTCGGAGGTGAATTCCACAGGAATTCGCAGCCGCAGGCAGCGCAGGTAAAAAGAAAGCAGCGCCAGATTCAGGTCGAATAGCAGCGCCGGTTTCTGTACGTAAATGTCGTGCAGATAGTCGGCATAATACTCAAAATACGGGCTACCCCCATAGGCGGTTTGCAAGGTGCGCCAATGCTGGTGCACCCAGTTCTGCCGATAGTCGATTTCCAACGCGGTAATGAGCACTTTTTCGCTCCGGTTGCCATCTACTACCGGGATGGTAAGGGGCTTTACGCCCTGTGCGGTTAGTATCAGGCAACGGTTGCGGTAGGTTTGCTTTCGGTAATGCTCCTGGCTCTCCAGCCAGAGAGAATCTTGGCCTGCCAACTCAGCAAAAAATGCCGCTGGAGGGTTATATTGAGTTTCAAATAAAACAGGCATGATGCTAGCTTAGGGAGGACAGGCAACCGGCCAGCCGCGCCCAAGTTACAAGTTGCTGCTCCGGTCTGTACTATTGCTTTGCCGTACCTTTAGCCCGTCAACCTGTCATGAAAAGACTTCTGTTCGCCTTTCTGGGTGTTTTTCTGAGCTTTGCGGCGCTGGCCGGGGCACCCAAGCTTACGCTGGATGTAGCAGCTTTTCGCAACGACGACCGGGGACGGAACGGTGGCGTACTGGATATGTATGCTACCGTAGATGGCAACTCACTGGCCTACAAGCGCCGCGCCCCCCGAATTTTTCAGGCGGCGGCGTCCCTAACCTTAGAAGTCCTGGCCCAGGATGGCAAAATCGTGTATAGCGAAGTAGTGAAGCTCCGGCCACCGGTACTGAATGATACTACGCAGGCACTGAAAAACCCCATGAGCTTTCAGAAGCGCATTATGTTACCCGATGGTGTATATACGGTGCGGGGGCAGGTAACGGACCAATACCGGGCCGGAGGAAACCGCATTGTGGAGGTGCCCATTACGCTGGAATTTGATAAGCCCGGCCTGCGCCTGAGCGACGTGGTGGTGCTGGCTAAGCCTGCATCCCGCTCTTCGGCGCAAACCAACTTCAACCGGGGCGGCTATATGCTGGTGCGCACCCCTGGCGGCCTGTATGGCCGTGGTGCCGATAAGCTATACCTGTATGCCGAGCTGTATAATGCCCCGCAGGAGCAAACCCTCACAACTAAATATCGTCTGCGTCCGGTAGGGGCCACTCGTGACGTGGCCACCCTGGCTGGTACAGCCAAGCCCGTGGCCGGAGCCCCCCATTTGCTGATTGCAACCATGGATATTGCCAAGTTGCCGGCCGGGGATTACGATTTAATTGTGGAAGTTCGCGGGGCCAAAAGCAAGCTGGTGGCCAGTAAAACCACGCGGGTGCAGCGCCAGCCCGACACGTACGCCCCGGCCGGGGCCGTTATTAATCCATGAGTTCACCTATTGCCCAACCCACGTATCCGTGGTATTATCGTCCGCTCGACTGGTTTTTACGGGGGCTGGCTTCCTTGCCGCTCACCGTTTTGTACGGGCTGGCCGAAGTGCTTTACTTTTTAATGGCTTACGTGTTTCGCTACCGGGAAAAGGTGGTGTTGGAAAATCTGCGTAACTCCTTTCCGGAAAAAACTGAGGCCGAGCATCGGCAGCTGGCCCGTCGGTTTTACCGGCACTTTGCGCAGCTGATAGTAGAGATTCTATGGTTGCGGCAGGCTACACCGGCCCAACTGTCCAGGCGCGTTTCGTTTCCTAATAAGCACATCATCACGGATAAGCTGGCCCAGGGACGTTCTATGCTGGCAGTAGGCTCTCATGCCGGTAACTGGGAATGGATTCTGACCTCGGGCGTCTTGCAGATAAACGCACCGGCCGTAGGTGTGTACCAGCCCCTGAATAGCCCATTTTTTGATGATTTCATGTACAAGCTGCGCACCCGCACGGGGGCTGAGCTGGTTACTATGCGCGAAACGATTCGCTATATGGTTGCCAGTTCAGACCGGCAGCAGCTACTGTGCATGCTCAGCGACCAAAGCCCCAGTAACCCCAAAAACCGCTACTGGACCCAACTGCTGCACCAAGAAACCGGTTTTTATACTGGTGCCGACCGCCTGGTGGCACAGTTTCAGCTACCAGTAGTGTATGTGAGCATCCGACGCCTGCGGCGCGGACACTATGAAGCGTTTCTCACTGAGCTGTTCGATGGCAATACGCCCCTGGACCCAGAAAAACATCAGATAACAGAAGCCTTTGCGCGGGCCATGGAAAAAGATATTCAGGCTGCCCCGGCAGATTACCTCTGGTCGCACCGCCGCTGGAAGCACCAGCGCCCGGCCGGGGAGTAACATTCACAGGTTATCCAGCCTATTATAAGGCAGAAATCCCCAGGTAGTTTTGCAACTGCCTGGGGATTTCTACTGAAGGAACGGACTGGTTTTCTACAGATACTGCTCAATGTCGCCGGCACCCTGGCGCACAATATTGAAATCCTCATCGGTGCAGTCTACCACGGTGCTGGCAATGTTGTTACCAAAGCCGCCGTCGATTACTAGGTCTACCAGGGGCCGGTATTTCTCGAAGATGAGGTCAGGGTCGGTGCTATATTCCAGAATTTCGTCTTCATCCCGAATGGAGGTGCTCACAATGGGGTTGCCCAGCTCGCGCACCAGTGCCAGGCAAATGTTATGGTCAGGTATGCGGATACCCACCGTCTTGCGCTTTACGCCACCATATTTCGGGGCTTTGGTGCTGGCTTCAAAAATGAATGTGAACGGCCCCGGTAGCGCTTTTTTCAGCACTTTATAGATGGGAGTGGTAATGCCGTTGGCGTAGTCGGTGATGTGCGAAAGGTCGGAGCAGATAAAGGACAGATTGGCTTTATCTGGTTTGATGCCTTTGATGCGGCAAAGCTTCTCCACGGCTTTGGAATTGGTAATGTCGCAACCCAGCCCATAAATCGTATCAGTTGGATAAATGATGACACCGCCGTTACGCAGGATGTCCACCGCTTGCTGAATGCGGTTTAGCGGTGGGTTATCGGGGTGAATGCGAAGCAGCGTGGCAGACATAGGGGAGGAGCTAAGATGGAAACAATAAAAACCAGGTAGGCCGCCTTACAGCAAGGCAGGCGCGACCGGGGCAATGTACTAAGCCGAAAAGATAACTTTCACTAGTTCGGTGTTTTCCCCGCTGGGGTTGCGCTTGGGCTGCTAATTCTGCTTAAGACTGGCATGTAGAGGCTAGGTTGGCAAAAGATGAAGCGCAGAAGCGTACTTTTGCGAGTCGAAGCGGTAACAACCCGGACGCTACCGGTCTGGCATCGACTTTCTTCTTTTCTATCTCTACTTTTCGTCCTGCCTTCGCATGGCCACAACACCCCGCATCGACTACAAAGCCCGCGCTATTCGCCGCCGCAACCGGTTTGCCGCCATTACGGCCATTTTGGGACTACTGTTCGTCACGTTTTCCTATTATTTCTACCAGGTTTTCTTCACGGCCAACGTAGAAACCAAAGGCCGGCCCACCTATGTGCTGGTGCGCCGCGGCGAAACGGCCAAAGCCGTACTGGACTCCATTGATGCCACTGGCGTGATTGTGGACAAGCTCAGCCTGCACTTTGTAGCTCGCCTGATGAAGTATGATAAGCTGGTGAAGCCTGGTCGTTACGAGTTGAAGGATGGTTATACCAACCGTCAGCTGATTTCCGACCTGCGCGCCGGCCGGCAGTCGCCGCTTAAGCTCACCTTTCAGAACATCCGGCTGCGCGAGGACCTGGCCCGCAAGCTCAGCACGGCCATCGACTCGCGCCCTGGTCAGTTCGATTCGCTGTTGAGTAGCCCCAGCTACACCAAAGGCCTGGGTTTCGACACGACGAGCATCCTGACGATGTTCATTCCCAATACCTACGAGCTGTATTGGAACTCCTCGCCCGATAATCTCATGCAGCGCATGAAAAAGGAATACGAGAAGTTTTGGACGCCCGCCCGCGACGCCAAGCGCAAGGCCCTGAACCTCAGCCGGGCGCAGGTAAGCACACTGGCCAGCATTGTGGAAGCCGAGCAGCAGCAACACGCCGATGAGCGCCCCCGCGTGGCCGGCGTGTACCTCAACCGCCTGAAGCGCGGCATGAAACTGCAGGCCGACCCCACGGTGGTGTACGCCAACCAGGATTTCACCATCAAGCGGGTGCTTAACGTACACTTGCTGAAAGACTCGCCCTACAACACCTATAAATATGCAGGCTTGCCCCCAGGCCCTATCAACCTGCCCAGCATTGCCAGCATTGATGCCGTGTTAAACCCCGAAAGCCACCAGTACCTGTATTTCTGTGCCAAGGAAGATTTCAGCGGTTACCATGCCTTTGCCCGTAATGAGCAGGAGCATCTGGTAAACGCCCGCCGGTATCAGGCTGCCCTGAGCCGGGCCGGAATTATGAAATAAATCGGTTTCCAGTGAATAGTTGGCCTTTAGCGGGCCACTTATCCAAGGGAACTATGAACACGCAACTGACTATGTATAGCCACGACACTGCCATCCGCGTCCGCTACGCCGAAACCGACCAGATGGGCTATGTGTACCACGGTAACTACGCGGCGTACTTTGAAGTAGCCCGCACGGAAGCTTTCCGGCAGCTGGGCATCCGCTACAAAGACCTGGAGGCCGATGGTGTAGGCATGCCGGTAGGGGAGATACGCACCCGCTTCCGCCGCCCGGCCCGCTACGATGACCTGCTCATGGTGCGCCTACTGTTAAAGCAGCCGGCCGAAGGCTCACGCATTTTGTTTGAGTACGAAATTTATAATGAGGCTCAGGAACTGCTTACGGAAGGCCACACACTGATGGTATTCGTGAGTACTGCCAATGGCCGCCCGGTACCTATTCCACAGGATATTCAGGCCAAGCTGGCGCCCTTTTTTAGTGAAGACGAACTTACGAGCCCCCTCACGCCGCCCAAGCAAAAGCTGCCTTCGGAAGCGCCTGCCCCGGCTGCTTTCCTGAAGGGAAATGAAAGCTAAGTTTCCCGATACTCCAACTTTCATCACTCAGAATGCAGATATGTTAATGCGTATGCCCCGCCGGTATCAGGTTTCCAACATGCGCCAGCAGCGCACGTACCGGAAGCTTATTGTCTGGCTGAAGCGGCTGCGTTTTAATAGGGGCAAGGCTTCCGTTTATGATGTGGTAGACCACATGATTCAGGAACTAAAGCTGGATAGTGTGACGAAGCGGGCCAGCTACATGGCCTTCAACTTCACAGTTTCCATCTTTCCCACCATTATCTTTCTGTTCACGCTCATTCCTTACATCCAGATTCCTAACCTGAACCTGGATATTCTACAGTTTCTCTCCGATTTCATTCCGCGGGAGATGTACGTAGTCATTGCCGATACCATTGAGGACATTGTGAACATTCCGCACGGGGGCTTGCTCTCTTTCGGTTTTGGGGCGGCGCTGGTACTTAGCTCCAATGGCATTATGGCTCTGCTGGATGCCTTCGATAAAAAGTACCACACCTTTAAACGGCGTACTTACCTGCGGAAGCGCGTCATAGCTACCCTGCTGACGGTGGTATTGGCCATGGTGCTGATCATCTCTATTGCCGGTATCTTCTTTGGTACTTATATCATTGACACGCTGGTGTTTTACGAAATTGTGCCCGAGCGGCTCACGGCCGTGCTTATCATGCTGCTGCGTTATGGCTCCGTAGTAGGGCTATTCCTGCTCACTACCTGCCTTATTTATTACTACGTGCCAGCCGTGCAGGACCGATGGCCCTTTTTCTCCGCCGGCGCGGTAGTGGCCACGCTGCTCATTTTCCTGGTTTCGTCTTTATTCATCCTTTACATCAAAATCTTCGATTCCTACAACCACTTCTATGGCTCTATTGGGGCGCTGGTGGGCTTTATGGTGTGGCTTGATTTTGTGTGTATGACGCTTATTGTGGGATTTGAAGTAAATGTGAGCATTGATGCCGTAACCGGAAGGTTGAAACGGTATGTGATTCGTAATGAGGAGTTAGCCAATCATTAAGAGTCATTCCAGGAAAAAAAACAAAAAAATAGGAACGCAAGCTTGCGCCAGGCAGGGCAGAAAGCTACTTTTGTCGTCCCAATCCACTCAATTGGGCCTTAGAGAGGTGGCAGAGTGGTCGAATGCGACGGATTCGAAATCCGTTATACCTGCAAGGGTATCGGGGGTTCGAATCCCCCCCTCTCTGCCAGCAGCTTTTTCTTTCGCGGGAAAAGTTGTTTGTTTACTACCGCGGAACCTTTAGAGGAGTGGCAGAGTGGTCGATTGCGGCGGTCTTGAAAACCGTTGAGGGTTAAACCTCCGGGGGTTCGAATCCCTCCTCCTCTGCAGAAAAAGCCCCGTTTCCAGTTTGGAAACGGGGCTTTTGTATTCCCGGGTACACGTTAGTGTATATGTTTATGTTGAGTATATCAGTCCTATTGTAGAAAGCTCATATTTCTAACAACGGACTATCTAAGTCGAAGCTCAACAAATTGTAGTTGTTAAGTCAAAGGCAAAGACTAGCAAATTTCGCCTTTAAATAAGGTCCAATGCCTGAGATTTATTGAAACTCAATATTGAGCTTGTCCCATTACTTAAACCACCGTTTGTAAAATGTGACAAGCTGTTAAGAACCGCCAGCGCAGATTTACTGGACCTTATGGCACCAGAACTTCACATCGAAGCGGCCCTTAGTGCCTTTACCTCCTTGCTACTGGGCAAACTCAATACCGGCCGGACTCCACTCACACCCCGAGGTCAACTAGGCCAGCAGAACTAGGGTATTTATTTCAATTAGTGCAAGACACTGTTATAATACGATTTCTCCAAACCCATAATTGTATTCCTAACTCTTCACATTCATACACAGTTTGATATTTGCCATTTTTATTCATTCCAGGCACATAATATGTGCCACTGGGTATGATAGTTATTTTAAATAGATGTTGAAATTCAACTAAAGGCATTCTGATTAATTCGAATCCTTTATATATGCATGAATATCTGCACGTTATGGAGCTTATTTTTTTCTTGTCATCTACATAAACGGACAAAGGGGGATTTTTGAGGATGTATAGATCTTCCAAGAAATCATCGCCTGCTTGAAAGAACTCATATTCATCAGGGAGGCATTCTTTAATGGGTTCGTTAAAGAATATGCCAGCAACACCTCTTTGGGGATTTAATATCACTTCTTTGTATTTCATCTTTTTATTCCTCTACGGCATTTAAGCCCTGCCCTTTCTGCCTGGTCTGTTTGCTTGCCAATAATAGTAGTTGATTTGCGTAAGCTATCCTGAAAAATTACTCTTTAAGGAAGCTGCCTCGATATAACCTAAAACTGCTCCTTTTCCGAGGACTGCCCTGGAACTAATTATATGTTAAGGGACGAAAATAAGTTATACGGTGAACTGCTTATGCTTCAGCACTTCCCTAAAATCCTGTTTCTCAATCTTGCAGAAACTGGCTTATAGTGCAGACATAGTGGCGGGGCGGATTTTACTCAGCAATAGCGGAACCAGCTCGTCCACATCGGGCAGGCCTGGCTGCCGCCACAACTCCACACCTTGTGCACCAGAACTAAGGCGGGTAACTCACTAGGTTGAAAGCTATGGACTACTGCCGGGTACCTGACAACACCAATCCGCTGAACGTGCGGGTGGGCAACCGGAGTTTATTCACTCGCTTTCCGCCACCTATATTCAGTTTAATGCGGTGAATAACCGCAGCGTGTATGCCCTGCTGCGTGGCAACTCCGTGCAGGATCGGATTGTCTCGTCCACGGCATTTACCCCATCCGGCGTGCAGATTATCCGCCCGGTGAATGCCGATGGCTATACCACCTTAAACGGCTTCTTATCCCTGGGGCAGCGGCTGGCCTGGCACAAGCTGAACGTGAATCTTTTCACCAACGGCAACCTGACGCGTAGCACTAACCTGGTAAGCGCGCAGCCCGAACATGCCCACAACTGGAGCCTGGGACAAGGAGTGAGCATCAATTCGGCCTTTAATGATCAGCTCGAATTCAGTTTAAGCGGTAATCTCACCTAAGAGCGGGCCACCTACTCCCTGCTGCCCCAGCAAACACTTCTTTCCTCACCCAAACCCTCTCGGGGGATTATACTACCAACTGCCGTGCCGCTGGGTTTTCACCAGCTAGGTGTGGGTAAATCGGTATACCGGCCGGGGCGAGGGCTACAACCAGCAAGTGGTGCTTTGGAATGCCAGTGTGGCGCGGCAGTTCTTTGTCAACCGGCAGGGAGAGTTAAAGCTGCAGGCCTATGTCCTGCTGCGGCAAAATCGGAGCGTGGTGCGCAACGTAACCGATACCTATCTGGAAGATGTGCGCAGCCGCGTGCTCACGCAGTATTTCCTGCTAAGCTTTAATTACAACCTGCGTAGCTTCGGCAAGTAGGTGGCAAGGACAAGTTTTAGGGCAGCTGCCAGACAAGTAGGAGCTTATAACATTAAATGAATCAACGCTCGTTGGAATGAAGTGAATGCCACAGAACAGGTTCCGATAAACTTTATTGAGCATAAGCTAAAAGGAGTAAGCGCAATGGAACCCGGTGGCTCCCGGAGTTTTGGTGCCGCGAAGTTTAGTGCTGTTGGTATTGCCTTATGCTGACAGCACCATTGTTTGGATGTGGAGGCGGCTCCAATTACGGCATAAAAAGCTTGCGGCTTTATCTGGCCAGACAAGCAGGGTAATACGCCCTTTTCCAATCTTAATACAAAGCAATAGTATAAAATATTTTATATTTACTATGATATATTTTTACTGTAAATTAAGATAGAGCTGATAGACGCCTTTCAGGTAGAGGGGTAGTGAGGGAGATGATTACGGTGCTGCTTGCCTATACTGGACTATATACATTACGGCCCCGTCCATAGGAAAAAGTTAACATAAAAGGCTTTGCTCATTTTGGGCCAGCCATGCTTCTATAAAATAGAGGCCTGAGAAAAAGTAGGCATTCCGGATTTGGAATGGACCGATAGCAAGCTGAGTAAGAGCTTCACCACACCGTTGTGGCAGGGGAGGGTTGAGGATGTATTGCAAGGCATTAAAAGGAGCAGACGATGAAAAACTGTTTCTTCCTTCTTTTCTTTCTGAGTGTCTTAATCGGTAGCCACCCCTTGCGCGGTCAGGCGCCGGTGACGGGGTTTACGTCGACGACCTTGTCGACGGGCTGGGATGAGGCCGTGGGGCT
>NZ_JAUOFB010000004.1 GCF_030542105.1 Hymenobacter sp. BT730 | reverse complement strand
CCCGATGAGCGGCAGGAGCCCAACGTGCTGACCTGTCTGAAGGAGAAGAAAATCGAGCTGGTCCTCAACATCCCCAAAAACCTGAGCAAGGGGGAGCTGGACAACGACTACACCATCCGCCGCACGGCCGTCGATTTCGGCATTCCGCTGCTGACCAACGCCCGCCTGGCCAAGGCGTTTATTCAGGCCTTCTGCACGCTGGAGATGAAGGACCTGAAAATCAAGAGCTGGAAGGAATATAAGGCTATGTAGCGCGAAGCTGCTGCCTCGCGTATCGTTGTAACATCATGTGTAGTGCCGATTTGCCAGAGCGCTGGAAACGGAAGTTCAACAGTATCTGATTGCAAAAGGCAGCACTATAAGCCTGTTAAAATTTAGGGCTCCTGAATGCTTACCCCGCTTAAATGGACTAAAAACAGTTTTTTTTCACAGGCATCTTGAGCGGTTTTGCAGATTGAGGTAGTCTAGGAATGGCGGACAGAAGAAGGACATATATTTCTTCTGTTATGGCAGCAAAATCCAGCGGGACGTCACTCGACAAACGGCGTCAATACAACGAGGCAGTTAAGGCGGAGGCTTTGCTCCTGGCCTCCGAGAGCCACAGCACGCAAGCTGCGGCCCAGCAGTTAGGCATCAGGCTGAAATTACTCTACTGCTGGTAAAAGGCGCAAGTCGTGGCCCCGGACCACTCATTCCGACCGGGCCGGTGTGCGGTGCCCAACCGCTTGCTGGGCCAGCCGGCCCCACCGTCCCAACCAGGTCCGGGTGGGCGACACCACATACTTGCCCAAACAGGGCGGTGCCTAGTTGCACCTGGCTACTATGCTGGACCACCTCCGACAGTTCTTAAATCCTCTATGACCTCCAGCGCCGGTCTTATTGATATACGTAGCGGTATAATTAGGACGCGTAAAAGCCCCGCTTTTTTTCATTGTAGTGCCCCCTTTAAGACGTCCAGCCCGCCGAGCATTTCGAACACCCTCGGGTTTCATACCTAGCTAGGCTGAAGCTTGCCACACATTTAGGTTTTCATCAATGGGCAAAAGGCTTTTCCAGACGCCCGTTTTTCTTCGGCCTCCCCTAGTCACTGTATTAGTACTAGAAGCTGTTTCCATTCCGCCTCGGGAATCAGTAAAAAAGCCTGCAGAACCTAGTTATAGGTGGGAGGTACAATTATTTAATAACCAATTGTTACTGAATGTGTCACTTACCCTATTACATACCCAGTAAATAAAAAGCCTCGTTTGCAGCTTGCAAACGAGGCTTTTGGTGATCCCGCTGGGATTCGAACCCAGGACCCATACATTAAAAGTGTATTGCTCTACCAGCTGAGCTACAGAATCCTTTACTTTGCAATCGACGTGTGTTATTCGCTGATTGTGGCACAAAAGTAGAGGGCCGATCCTTATCCTGCAAACGTTTTGCTCAAAAAAACTCACTTTTTTTTATTTCTGGGCCTGTTTTTCTGCCAAACCGTTCTGGCCCAAAACGATAGCAAAGCCCTTATTAAAGCAGATTCCTTGTTCGAGGTGGGTGCTTTGCTACCTGCCTACAAGCTCTACCGCCAAACCCTGCACCAAGGCCAACAGCATAGCTCCCGGTTGCTGGTGCGCATGGCCTACATTCAGGAACAAATTGGTCATTATCCGGCAGCACTGTACTACTTAAATGTACTTCAGACGCATGCCCCCTCGCAGGCTACCTGGAATAAAATGGTTGAGTTGGCCCAAAACAACCGTCTCGATGGGTATACTACTTCCTGGCCGCAGCGCTTACTTATTCCCTTCCGGCGCTATTACAATCAGTTGTTGCAAGCCGCCTTTATAGTAGCGGTAATCGCGGGCACAGTCTTATTAATACGCTTGCTAAAGTGCCGCCGTATTATTCGGGAATGGTGGGTGCTCTATGGCATGTATCTGCTGCTGGCTGGGGTATTGCTTAATCTGCTTCGCCCGGAAAACGTGGGTGTGGTATGTCAGCCGCGGGCAGCGTTGATGAGCGGACCCGCCGCTGGCGCCGGTTGGCTGACCGTGGTAGCTGCCGGTGACCGGCTGCAGGTGGAGGGAGAACAGGATATCTGGTATCAGGTAGAATGGCACGGGCGCACGGCTTACATCCGCCGCCAAAATCTGCTATTGGTAGAGTAAGGCCTTCGTTCCTGTTAAAACGGAAGTACCCAGGCGCACGGGCAATCTTCTCATCTGTTAAAAATAGAAAGCCCCAGGCCAGCAGGAAAGTTCTGCAAGCCCGGGGCTTTTTGGTTGAGATATAACAGTAATTCTCCCTTGAATAGGTTAGCGCAAAGGCGAATCTTTTTCTTTGCGAAAATGATTCAGCACCAGTTTATCCGTAAGGCTGGGCATCCACTTATTCAGGAAAACGGTGAGTTTGCCTTGGCTGGTGAGCACCATATCGCGGCGGCGCTGCTGCACGGCGCGCAGCAAGTGCTCTGCTACTTCCTCGCTGCTCATGATATTGCCCTCATCCAACGGCGACTCTCCCTGCTGGGAGCCATCGGCGGCCAGGGCCACGTTGCGAATGTTGGAGGAAGTGAAGCCTGGGCAGGCTACCAGCACGTGCACACCCTGCGGCAGCAGTTCCGTGCGTAGCGCTTCCAGGAAACCCTGCATAGCAAACTTGGAAGCCGAGTAGCCCGTGCGCCCCGGCAGGCCGCGGTAACCCGCAATGCTGCTGATGCCGACAATGGAGCCTTTTGTAGCCACGATATGCGGCAGCGCAAACTTGGTGGTATACACAGTCCCGAAAAAGTTGGTTTGCATCAGCTGCCGGATTACATCCAGGTCGGCATCCTGAAACAGGGCCCGCATGGAAATTCCGGCGTTATTTAGTAGCACATCCAGTCGGCCAAAAGCGGCAATGGTTTCCTCTACCGCGCGGCGTGAGTCTTCCTCATTGCCTACATCGGCGCGAACGGTGCGGTGCTCAATGCCCTGGCGCTTAAGTTCGGTGCTGGTTTCCTGCAGGCGCGCTTCATTACGGCCCGTGATAACTACTTTGGCACCGGCCTTGCCGAACACCTCTGCACAAGCGCGGCCGATACCTGAGGTGCCGCCGGTAATCAGTACAACTTTTCCTTTCATAGAGTCTTAGCAGAATTCAGCCACCCGCTCAGCAAGCCGGGAAAGGCAAAAGTACGGTTTTTCTGAGCGCACCTGAGATGCCGCGAGCATCACAAAATCCGCGACATCCGATAAATCCGGTCAAATCCGTGGTTACCTTTGCGCTTGTGAGGAAATCAGTAAAAAACATCCCCGCGGAGCTGCTTCGCGAAGTCGAAATCACCGATATGGTGGCCGAGGGCAAGTGCCTGGTGCGCCGCGAGAATCTGGTCATTTTTGTAACCCAGGTAGCCCCCGGCGACGTGGTAGATTTGCGCGTAACCAAAGCCAAAAAGAACTTCCTGGAAGCCGTGCCCACGCACTTCCATAAGTATTCTGAGCTGCGCGTGCAGCCTTTCTGCGAGCATTTCGGAACCTGCGGCGGCTGCAAGTGGCAGCACTTAGGCTACGAAACCCAGCTTAAATTCAAGCATCAGCAGGTAGCAGATACTTTGCAGCGCATTGGTAAAGTGGCCTTACCAGAAATCCAGCCCATTCTCCCTTCCCCGGCACAGACGTACTACCGCAACAAACTGGAGTACACCTTCAGCCACAATGGCTGGCTCACCAACGAGCAGATTGCCAGCGGCCATGACTATGACCGCCGCGTGCTGGGCTTCCATACTCCCGCCCGCTTCGATAAGATTCTGGACGTGAACCATTGCTGGCTGCAGCCCGACCCCAGCAACCAGATCCGGCTGGCCGTGCGCGACTACGCCCACGAGCACGACCTACCTTTCAACAACCTGGTCACGCAGGAAGGCTTCCTGCGCAACCTCATCATCCGCACGGCCAACTCCGGCGACCTGATGGTGATTCTGCAGTGCTACTACGCGCACGACGCGCTGTTTCCGCTGCTAGATTATATCAATGAGCGGTTCCCGCAAATCACCTCCCTCAACTACGTCCTCAACGACAAAGGCAACGAAACCTTCCACGACCTAGACGTGGTGTGCTACAAGGGCGAGCCGTACATCCACGAGGAAATGGAAGGCCTGCGCTTCCGCGTAGGCCCCAAATCCTTCTATCAGACTAATTCTGAAGGCGCCTACAACCTCTACAAAGTGACCCGCGACTTTGCCCAACTTACCGGCTCGGAGCTAGTGTATGACCTCTATACCGGTGCTGGCACCATTGCCAACTTTGTGGCCCGCCAGGCCAAGCACGTAGTGGGCGTAGAGTATGTGGAATCAGCGGTGAAGGACGCCTATATCAACTCCGAAATCAACGGCACCACCAACACCGAGTTTTACGCCGGCGACATGAAGGACGTGCTCAACGCGGAGTTCATCCAGAAGCACGGCCGCCCCGACGTCATCATCACCGACCCGCCCCGCGCCGGCATGCACCCCGACGTAGTGGCCCGCCTGCTCGAAATGCGCGCAGCGCGCATCGTGTACGTCAGCTGCAACCCCGGCACCCAGGCCCGGGATTTGGAACTGCTGGATGAGGCCTATAAAGTGACGAAAGTGCAGCCGGTGGATATGTTCCCGCACACGCACCATGTGGAGAATGTGGTATTGCTGGAGTTGCGGTAGGTTTGCAGGAACTTTATGTCTTACAAAGCACCCGTTTTCTGGAAGCTCTTTTTTGGAATGTTATTCACTATAATTCTATGCTTTAGCACATTATATCGGAACCAAAAACAAAAAGGCGACTTCCTCCATCTGACAAGTAAACTCACTAATATCTCTAATTCACTACAGATAGAAGGGCATATAAATCTCAACAATGAGCCAATACGCTACCTGAAGATCAAGGATTATCCTAAATATTTCAAATTACTTATCGGTGAGGATATTGACGGTTCAAAACCAGATTTTCAACGAATTGACAACCTTAAAGCTGGTGACGTTATTACTATTTACTACGACGAAACCTTCCTAAGCAGCGACCCTGAAGTTTCTCGTTTAGCGTATTTTATTGATAAGGATAGTAAGCCTTACTTTATTCGGGGCAAACAAAATACTATAGGCTACTACATAATTGGTTTTTGCCTAGCTGTAATTGCCATTTCATATATATTAAAGAAAACTGGTAGAATAGCATAAACTAAAATGGACTATACCAACGACCCCGAACTGAACGGCAAATACCTCGGCACCATCACCAAGGACTTCGCTACCGTTTCTGATACGCTGATGGAGGCCTCCTCCCAGATTCGGAAGCGAGATATTTCGAAGTACCCCATTTTCGTTTTTGCCCGCCAGGAGGTGCCGCTGGGTGGCCTGCTGGTGAATGCCGATGAGTTGAACCTGGAATGGCACGTTTTCGCCAGCTACTTGGAGCTGTTTGTGCAGCAAGGCATCGTGGGCCAGGAGGGCATCGAAGCCTTCCAAAGCACCTACCGCGACGCTGATGAATACTGCTGCCTCTTCGTGCTGGATGAGGAGTTCACCAACTTCGTGTACATCCCCTACCCGGAAGACTAACAGCAACTGTCATCCTGAGTGAAGCGAAGGACCTTATTACGTTGAAACGAGTCGTTGTTACGAAGTCGTTTTGTCGTGATAAGGTCCTTCGCTTCACTCAGGATGACAGCTTTTTTTATACTATCTGAAATTTATTCCTGCTTTAGAAGTGCTGCCAACCCTGGGCACGCAGGGGCACCGGCTGACCGGCTTTAGTAATCAGGTTGGCGCCCTCGCTCTTGTCTATCATGTGGCCGATGATGGTGATATCGGGGTGGTTTTTGAGCTTGTCGTGGGCAGAAAGGGGAACGGTGAAGAGCAGTTCGTAGTCCTCGCCGCCGTTGAGCATGCACATGATGGGGTCTAGGTTAAACTCCTCGGCTACTTCCAGCGTGGGGTTGGCAATGGGCAGGTTCTCGGAGAAAATGCGGGCACCGGTTCCGCTGGCTTGGCACAGGTGCAGCGTTTCGGAGGCCAGCCCATCGGAAATATCAATCATGCTGGTGGGCACCACGCCCAGGTCGCGTAGTTCATGAATGATGTCCATGCGGGCTTCGGGGCGGAGCTGGCGCTGCAGCACGTAGGGGTATTTGCTGAGCTCGGGCTGGGTTTCGGGGTCGGCCTGCCAAGCCTGCTTTTCGCGCTCCAATACCTGTAGGCCCAAGAAAGCACCGCCCAGGTCGCCGGTTACGCAAATCAGGTCGTTAGGGCCGGCACCGCTGCGGCGCACTGCTTTACCGTGCTCCACCTGCCCCAAAGCCGTGATGTTGATAGTAAGTCCACCACGGCTGGCGGTAGTATCACCGCCCACCAAATCTACATTATAAGCTTCGCAGGCCAGGCGCATACCTTCGTACAGTTCCTCAATAGCCTCCACCGAAAACCGGGCCCCAATAGAAATTGACACCACAATTTGTGTGGGTGTGGCATTCATAGCGGCTATATCCGACACATTTACGGCCACCGCTTTATAGCCTACATGCTTGAGCGGGCAGAACGTTAGGTCGAAGTGCACGCCTTCCACCAGCATATCCGTGCTCACCACCACATCATGGTTAGCGGCCGGGGCTATAACGGCGGCATCATCCCCAATTCCCAACACAGTGCTGGGCTGCTGGAGCGTGATGGTATTCTGAATGCGGTGGATAAGACCGAACTCCCCTACTTTATCGAGTGGCGTGATGTCGCTCATGGAATTCAATTAAATGAGGGTGCAAAAGTACAATAGTCTACGCGCTGGCCGAAATTGCTAGAGAAGATATGGTGACAGAAGCCAGTACTGACATGCGGAGTGGAGCGTAGTACCCTAGTAAGGCGGGCAACAATCGTTTGCTAACGAACGTTAGGAACCATATCTTTGTTGACCTAGTATGGAATCCGTAACCCTCTCCCGCAAAGCACAGATTGACCAGACCGCTACGGCGTTGTTTCGGTCACGGGGCTTTGCGGCTACCAGTATGCGGGAGTTGGCTTCGGCCTTAGGTATTGAAGCTGGCAGCATTTACTCGCACATTCGCAGTAAAGAGGAGATTCTGCACCGGATTTGCTTCCGGCTGGCCGACGCTTTTTTTGCCGGATTTGAAGCCTCGACATACGATAAAGCGCAAACGATTGCAGAGCAGCTGCGCCGGGCCATTGAAAGCCATGTGCGCGTGCTTACCCAGGACGTGGCTGCTTCCGCAGTATTTCTGCACGAGTGGCGCCACCTCTCGGAGCCGGCCCGCACGGAGTTTCTCACCCTGCGTGAGCGGTACGAAACTGGTTTTCACGAGTTGATTCAGCAGGGCCTTACCACCGGAGAGCTACATGCTCCCGATGCCGGCTTTGCCACGCTTACGCTTCTGGCCAGCCTGAACTGGCTGCCTACCTGGTACAAACCCAACGGCAAACTCAGCCCCGATGACATAGCGCACCGCCTGGCGGAGCAGCTGTTGCGCGGGCTTTTAACAATTTAAGCGTTGTGAGAATTATGGCGTTGGAGATTTATACCATAAATGGAAAATCTAAGCTGCTGCTTGGTAGCCTGAACTATGATAATGCTTCTATTCAGGACGCCTTAAACTATGTTCAACAGCAAACAGGTTTGCAAATCGATGTATATGGTCGTACGGTCCTTCACGAAAATCACCGTTTACCCCTTTTACAAGGCTTACAGAAATCTAAAATGCCCGTTTCGGCAGATACATTAGAAAGCTTAGCAGATTTCAAATTTGATTCTGACAACAACCTCGTACTAATCGGCGACTAGCCGGCCCCACCCAATAAATTCACTTCCCACCTTTTTACCCCAGCGCATTATGTACGGCGGAGGAAACACTTTTGAAGCCCCGGTGAAGGCCGATGGCTTAGAAAACGAAGACCCGATTCTGTTGGCCGAGTTTGAGGCACGCATTGCCCGGGGCGAAAAAATTGAGCCCTCGGACTGGATGCCGGCCCTGTACCGCAAGCAGCTCATTCGCATGATTGAGCAGCACGCGCACTCGGAAATTATTGGCTCCCTGCCCGAAGGCACCTGGATTACCCGCGCGCCCGGCTTCCGCCGCAAAATGGCCCAAATGGCCAAAGTGCAGGACGAAGTAGGCCACGCGCAGCTACTGTATTCGGCCGCCGAGACGCTGGGTAAAACCCGGGAGCAGATGCTGTCTGACCTGATCAACGGCAAGTCGAAGTACAGCAACGTCTTCAACTACCCCACCCCTACCTGGGCCGACTCCAACGTTATTTCCTGGCTGATTGACGCCGGCGCCATCGTAAACCAGCTGGCCAACGCCAAGGGCAGCTACGGTCCTTACTGCCGGGCCCTGGACCGAATTTGCGCCGAGGAAGCTTTCCACCTGAAGTACGGCCACGATGCCGTAACGCACATGGCTACCGGCACGCCCACCCAGCGCCGCATGATGCAGGAAGCCCTGAACCGCTGGTGGCCCGCCATCATGACGTTCTTCGGCCCCGCCGACAAAATGAGCACGCACACGGAAATCCTGATGCGCTGGAAGGTGAAAATGGCCACCAACGACGACTGCCGCCAGCAGTTCCTGGATATGTACGTGCCCAAAATCTGGGAGCTGGGTCTCACCCTGCCCGACCCCAACCTGCACAAAAACGAAGAAACCGGCCAGTGGGAGTTCACCGAGCCCGACTGGGAAGACTTCAAGCGCGTGATTAACGGCGACGGTCCCTGCAACAAGGAGCGCCTGGCCGTGCGCCGCGCCGCCGAAGAAAATGGTGCCTGGGTACGCCGCGCGCTGCTCTCGCCCCAGGCCAAATATGTAAAGCCGCTGGCCTAACCCACCGGCTGCTCTTTTAAGCATTGAAATATGGGTTCTGAATTGTAGAGCAAGCGTCCCACCCCGCCCCACCCCTCGGCATTCAGAATTCATATTTCATAATTTTCCCACCAGTGCTCCACTCCCTCGATCCGCGCATTAACCGTTTGGGTTTGCCGGATGCTCCTCCTCCCCCGCCCGACAAGGCTCTGCTGGACCAGTTTGAGACCTACGAAGTCTTTCATCAGAAAAAGGAAGGCACCGCCTACGTGTATGTAGGCCCGGTGCATGCCCCTTCTGCTGATGTGGCCTTTCTCTTTGCTAAGGAGCAGTATAGCCGCCGCTTTCCCTGCACGGGCATGTGGGTAGTGCCCACCGCCAGCATTCAGCTGACCGGCTATGTGGGCGACACGGAATCGGTTTACGACACGCTGCCCGATGACCGGGGCGAGGTTCCGGCAACTGCTCCTTCCGAGGAAGCGCAGGATGCCGCTGCATATGCGGCCGGCGAGGAAGACTACGACATCTTCCACCTGAAAAAGCGCGGCAAAGCGCACACGCATGTTGGCAAGGTACGGGCCGCTACGCCCGGTCAGGCGCTGCAGATAGCTAAGGCTGTGTTTGGTGAGCAGCGCCCCGTGGTAAACGTGTGGGTGGTGCGCTCCGCGGATGTGTTGCACTCCGAGGAAGAAGACAAGGATATGTGGGCCACCAATCCGGAGAAAAAGTACCGGGAAGCTATGGCGTACCGTGTGCAGGACCGCATTGAGCGCTTCAAACAAGAACAACAGCCAAACGCTCCCCAAGCCTGAACGTCGTGAACCAAGCCGCACTCAAAAACCTCCTGTACCGCCTCGCCGACGACCAGCTGATTCTGGGTCACCGCAACTCCGAATGGAATGGCCTGGGCCCGATTCTGGAGGAAGACATAGCCTTTTCCTCCATGGCGCAGGACAAGCTAGGCCACAGTTTGCAGCTGTATTTACTGCTGAATCAGTTAGGCGAAGCGGAGCCGGATACGGTAGCTTTCACCCGCAACGCCCCACAATTTCACTGCTGCCAGCTGGTAGAGTTGCCAATCGGCGAGTATGACTTCAGCCTGATTCGCCACTTCCTCTACGACCACGCCGAGTTGCTACGTTTTGAGGCCCTGGGCCAGAGCAGCTATGAGCCGCTGGCGCAGGTAGCCCGCAAGCTGAAAGGTGAGCTAAAATACCACGTGCTGCACGCCAATACCTGGGTAAAGCGCTTGGGCTCCAGCACCGAAGAGGCTATTGCACGCCTGCAACAGTCCTTGGACTACACGTTACCTTATGCGCTGGGTTTGTTTGAGAAAACGGAGCAGGAAGAAGCTATTATTGCTGAAGGTATTTTCATTGGTGAAGATGCGCTGAAAGCCCGCTGGGAAGAAAGCATCCGTGCTATCCTCAGCCAGACGGCCTTACAAATGCCCGATCTGCAGATCCTAACGCCCGTGTACGGCGGCCGTACTGGGGAACACACCGAATTCCTGCAGCCCCTGCTGGACGAAATGGCCGAAGTATTCCGCCTCGACCCCACGGCTGATTGGTAAGCTACTTTACGAGTTATGCTAAGCTTGTCGAAGCATCTTGCGCGCTTCGGTGGGTGGGTGTACCACACAAGCAAGATGCTTCGACAAGCTTAGCATGACGCCTATTCTAACGGCAACTACGATGGATAAGCCCACTATACTGACTTGGCTGGAAGAAGTGAAGGACCCCGAAATACCGGTGCTTTCACTGGTAGACTTAGGGGTTATCCGGGATGTGGTGCTGCAGGAAAACGGGGGCGTGCTGGTGAAGATGACGCCTACCTTTTCTGGGTGCCCGGCCATGGACTATATGCAGCGCGACGTGGAGCGGGTGCTGCATGCGCACGGCGTAGAGAACGTGCAGATTGAAATGAGCTTCGAGGAACCCTGGAATACCAACATGGTGAGCGAGAAAGGGCGCCTGGCATTGAAGAATTTTGGGCTGGCGCCTCCGCCAGTTTATAACCAAGTGCTGGATCTGGATATTCTGGAGTACGCTACCTGTCCTTATTGTAACAGCCAGAATACGGAAATGCGCACGCCCTTTGGCGCTACGCTCTGCCGCTCCATGCACTACTGCCACAATTGCCGGCAGATGTTTGAGCAGTTTAAGCCCGTTTAATTTTCTTCGCTCTTATCTCACTATTTCGCCGTTTGCGGCGTTACTGCTTTCATGAAAAAAATCCTGCCGCTGGCGCTGTTCCTGCTCATAGCCGGCCTCGAGGCCTGTAACCGAACCCCTGCTCCTATAGATCCGGCTTCTCCAGCCGCTGCCAAAGCCCAGCTCAGTGTACTGCAAGACACCGTGGAAGCGCGCTGGACGGAAATGATTACCAGTGATAATGCCAAGCATAGTGCCACCCGCCAGATAATCCGTGAATTAGAAAACCAGCCTGGCTCCGACCGTTCTCAGTTAAAAGAATTGCTGAAAGCGAACAACCGGCTGAAAGGCCTGCGCTACAATCAGCAAAGCATGCAGGAATCTACCCGGATTGATGTGTATGACGCCGCGCAGGATTCAGTTCTGCGGGCGGTGTATGCCGTAGCAATGCCGGAAACAGGCCAGAAAAGTGAGCTGGTACGCAACCTCACCGAGGGCATTCAGCAATACGATGCAGAAGTGGTTGCTTACCGGCTGCGCTATGACCAAGCCGCTAAACGCTTCAATGACTATCTGCAGGTGCATCAACCTGAGATAACACAGCTGGGAGGGAAATACGCCAAATTGAAACCCCTGCCGCTGTTTACTATTCAGCAGTAACTTGTTCGTCGACTCGCAAGCAACGCCCTGCTTCCTGTAAAAATCAGGAGACAGGGCGTTGCTATGCAACCTTATCTGCACTTAGTAAATCGTCTAAATAAATCTACCTATCATATCTATAGCAACATGCGTACTCTATTCCGCCCTCTGCTCCTCTTAATGCTAGCAACTTCCCTGCTGCCCGGCTGTGCCCATGAGGAGGCCGCGCCCGATTGCACCACGTTGGTAACCGTCCGCGACCTGACTGGGTTGGACGGCTGCCGTATGGTACTGGAGCTAAGCGACGGGCAGCGTCTCGAGCCTCTGGGCCCTGTCTGGCAAGCTTACACCCCGCACGATGAGGAGAAGCTGTATATAGCCTATGAACTGGAGTCTGCTGTTAGTATTTGTATGGTAGGGGAAACAGTACGATTAACCTGCATTCAGCCGGTTTCTCCTTCTCCTCAGAATTAAGTTCTCTTTCGCCTTTACCCATTAAAAAAGCCGCTCTAGGTATACAGCGGCTTTTTTAATGGGTAAAGGCTAGAGTTTCGCCATTTCATCATGCACAAAATCAGCCAGCGTACGCAGGTACTCGGTGCTGAAATCGAAGCGGATGCCGGCGGCGGCATATATCTCCCCGATGGGAGCAGTGTAGCCCAGTGCTAAGGCACGCTTATAGGCAGCCAACCCCTGTTGGGGGTTCTGGCGGAAGTTGCGCCATACGGCAATGGCGCCCAACTGAGCCATGGCGTATTCTATGTAATAGAAGGGTACTTCGTAGAGGTGCAACTGCTTTTGCCAGAGGTATGGCTTGTATTTCTCCAGGCCCTGCCAGCTTACTGTGCGCTGATTAAACTCATTGAAGATAGTAATCCAACTCTGGTGCCGCTCTTCTTCCGTATGCTGCGGATTCTCGTAAATCCAGTGCTGAAATTTATCAATAGTGGCTACCCACGGGAAGGTTTCCAGCACGCTTTCCAGGTGTGTTTTCTTGGCACGGCGTAGCTCCTCCGGGTCTGAGAAAAACACGTCCCAATGGTCCATGCTCATCAGCTCCATGCTCATCGAAGCCAGCTCGGCTACTTCGGATGGTGGATGTTTATCCGCTGACAGCGGCAAGCGACGCGTGAGGAAACTATGCACCGCATGGCCGCCTTCATGCAGCATCGTCACCACATCGCGCAGCGAAGAAGTGGCATTCATGAAGATGAAGGGCACCCCGGTTTCGTCCAGCGGGTAGTTGTAGCCGCCCGGGGCTTTGCCTTTGCGCGACTCCAGATCCAGGTTGCCCATCTGGCGCATGGTGCGCAGACAGTCGCTCAGGAAGGGGTCGAGGCGCTCGAATACGGTAATAGTTTTATCTAACAGCTCTTCGCCGGTTTCAAACGGGTGCAGGGGAGCTTTGCCACTTACGTCCACATCCAAATCCCAGGGGCGCAGCTCCGGCAAAGCCAGATCCTGGCGGCGGGCCAGGTCCAGGTCATCAATGAGCGGAACTACGGTTTCCCGGATGGCCTGGTGGAAATGTTTGCAGTCCTGCGGGGTGTAGTCGAAGCGCCCCAGGGCCGCGAACATGTAGTCGCGGAAGTTGGAGAAGTCGGCATTGAGGGCCATCTGGTGGCGCAACTGCACCAACTCCGTGAAGAGCGTATCCAGAGGCACCGCATCCTGCAAGCGGCGCTCCTGCACTGCCCGGTACGCTTCCTCCCGCACGGCGCGGTTCGGGTTCTTCAGGCGGTCGGCGGCGCGGGGCAGGGTCATTTCTTCCCCATCCAGCGTTACCGTCATAGCGCCCACGGTAGCGGCATATTGCTGCTGCTTGGTACTGATTTCAGTTTTAAGGGGAATGTTCGCCTCGCGGTAGATTTCCAATGCCTGGCGCACGGAGCGGATAAACACGCGGTAGCGCTGTTCGTCCAGCTGGCCCAAGAACTCCGAGGCCATCATCTTTTCGTTGAGGGCGTGGTCGTAAGGGGCTACTTTGGGCTCAATCTCGCTTACAAAGTATTGAAACGCTTCCGCCCGGCCGGCATCCTGCGTGTCACAGGTCATGCGGATATAGCGCCAGGCCATGTCCTCGCTCAGCACGCTTTCCAGCTCGCTCCTATCCAGCAGCCAGCGTTCTAGCTCAGCAGCAGAAAGCAGGGGCCGTTCGCGCAGCTCTATGAAATAGGGCTCGAGGGTAGCCCAGTCACTTACCAGAAAGCTTTCAGGCAAGTAATGACGGGGCGGGCGCTGGGTATCGGTAGCCAGAGCGGCTTCGGGGGAGTGTACCATGGCAAAAGAGTTTTCGCGGAAGAATACCCTAAGGAAAAATTAACCGATTTCGATAACAACGTCGCTGGTAAGGGGGTGGCCCACGCATACCAGCACATAACCTTGTTTCATCTCGGCGTCAGATAATCCTTCGCGCTCATCCAAATGTACTTTGCCTGACAGGCATTTCCCACGGCAAGCCGTACATAAACCGGCCTGGCAGGAATAAGGCAAATCAATATCCTGATCCAGAGCAGCTTCCAGAATAGTTTGGCCAGCTGCTACAGCTACGGAGTACTCAGAACCTTCATATTGAATAGTAACGGTCCGGGGCTGTGTGGCATCATCCTCAGTAGCTACTGAAACGTCTCCGTGTCCGTTGGGCTGGTTGGCAGCCACTTCACTGGAGTCGGCGGCTGCCATAAAGCTTTCCCGATGAATGTTGGGGGTGGGCACTCCCAGCAGTTCTAAGGCCGCTTTGGCTTCGGCCATCATGCCATCGGGGCCACAAAGGTAATACTCTGCCTGCTCGGCCGGGAATTGGTGGCGCTGCTCCAGAATACGTAGCAGCATGGTTCGGTTCAGGCGCCCGGTATGTTGGTGTGCAGCCACAGGTTGCGAAGGCTGGGTGTAAATATGCTCTACCTGCAGGCGGCCGGCATACTGTGCTTCCAGCTGCGCCAGCTGCTGCCGGAAAATAACGGATTCTTCATTGCGGTTGCCATACACCAGCAGCACGTGGCTTTGGGGCTCCTCCTGCAGCACGGCTTTCAGCATGCTCATGAGGGGTGTAATACCGCTGCCAGCCCCTACCAGCACCAAGGAACGGGCCGTTTTAGCGCCGGTTTTGAGCGTAAAATTGCCCAGCGGCGCCATTACTTCCATTTGCTGGCCTACCTGTACCGTATCCAGCAAATAGTTGCTGACCAGGCCCCCAGGCACCCGCTTTACCGTAACCGAAAGACGCGGCGCTTCGTTAGGCGTGCTGCTGAGCGAATACGAGCGGCGTTCTTTCTTTCCACCCGCACCACAAGGCAAAATCAGGGTCAGAAACTGACCCGGCTGACAGGCAATTGGTTGGCGCTCGGGGTGCTCCAGGTGGATGGTAACGGCGTCGGGGGTTTCCTGGGTGAGTTCAACGACGTTAAGGGTAAGGTAAGGAGAGCTCATTCGGGTGGTAAACTGACTAAAAAAAGGTTTACGTAGACAGAAGGCCCACGGGTTTTAAACGGGCTGCAAAGTACGGGATTCTGCACCGTTCGTTTTAGCTTGGCACCCGCATTTTCACGGGTACATCTCCAAATTTTACATCTTCCAGGCTTCGGCCGTACTTTCTCCCTTTTATGTCTGCACTTGCTCAGTTGCTGGAACGTCATCAGCACGAATTTGGTCCGGTACTCCCCGTTGATCTGAATGCCCCCGAAGTCACTTGTCTGGATTTTACTGCCGCTAATCCAGTAGTGGCCCAGGCCGACCTGCGTGATACGGCTTCTTTTGAAGAGTTAGTGCAAAAGCTCTTAGTGGAAAAAGATGCGGCCATTGGCGTGGGAGGCTACCTGGAGGACCGGGTGATATACCGCCGGAGCCCGGAGCTATTCGGTGATACCGCCCAGCCCCGCTCCCTGCACTTAGGCGTAGATATCTGGCTACGCGCTGGCACACCCGTACTGGCACCCCTGGATGCCGTAGTACATAGCGTGGAAGACAACGAGGGTTTTGGCAACTATGGCCCGACGGTAATCCTGCAACATCAGCTGGAAGACATTACTTTCTATACCCTCTACGGCCACCTGACCCGCCGGGAAACCGCGCTGCTGCGCCCCGGCATGACGGTGGAACAAGGCGTAGCTTTCACCGAAGTGGGGCCCGCGCCCGAAAACGGTGACTGGCCACCTCACCTGCACTTTCAGATTATTGCCGATATGCAGGACTACGTAGGTGACTACCCCGGCGTAGCGCTACCGGAGGAGCGGGAAAAGTGGGCGGAACTATGCCCCGATCCCAACCTGATTCTGCAGAGCCAGTGGCTCTAATCGAACCTTTTTTTATCAGTGAAACAAAAGCAAAGGTCCTGCTCTCATTACAATGAGAGCAGGACCTTTGCTTTTGGCTTATTTACCTTGATTAGTCAAACTTGATGGCTACTACCGGCTTGATGCGGGAAATCAGGAAGGTAGGAATGAGCACGGCCAGCAAGGACATCAGGAACGTAGCCACGTTCAAAAGCACGATAATTAGTGGGTCCCAGTGAATCGGCACCCGATCCATGTAGTAGTTCTCGGGGTCGAGGGGGATAATGTGGAAGAAGTACTGAATAGCGCAGAACCCGAGGCCAATGAGGTTACCATATAGTATGCCTTTGATAGTCAGATTCAGGCCCCGGAAAAAGAACATGCTCCGGATCTGGTTATCGGTGGCCCCAATGGCCTTCAGCACCCCAATCATATTGGTGCGCTCCAGAATCATGATGAAGATGGTGGCAACCATGTTGAAGGTGGCCACAAACACAATCAGAAGAAGGAAGATTACTACGTTGCGGTTAAGCAGTTGCAGCCAGTCGAATAGCTGCGCGTATTCCTCTGTGATTTTATCCAGTTTCAGGTCGTAGCGCAGATTTTCGTAAAGGTTATCGGCTATAGGATCCAACTGGTTGAAATCCTTTAACACCACTTCCATACCGCCCACCAATGAATCGGGCCAGGCGTTCAGATCCCGGATCTGCCGGATGTCGCCGATAACGTAGACTTCATCAAACTCATCGAGGCCTGTTTGGTAGATGCCGCTTACCGTGAAGCGACGGATGCGGGGTGGGTTTTGAATAAAGTAGAACAGGGCATCATCGCCTACTTTCAGGCGCAGCTTATCGGCTACTTTGCGGGATAGTAGTACCTGGTCGGAGGCGGCAGTATCAGGAAAGGTGATAAAGCGGCCGGCAACCAGGTTCTGGCGCATGAGCGAGGGGCTATTCCGCTCATCAATACCCTTCAGCACCACACCCAGAACCTCTTCCTTGGTTTTGATAATGGCCGTTTTGCGGGCAAAGGGCTGCGTAGATTTTATCTGCGGAAAACGCTTTAAATCATTCAGCAGTTGACCGTTGCCGATAGGCTCTACCTCCAGCGAGTTATTGTTGTCGTACTTGCTGATGGTCAGGTGCGCCCCGAACGAGAATATCTTGCTCTGAATTTCGTTTCGGAAGCCTTCCAGGATGGCAAAGGACACAATCATCACCGCCACCCCAAGGGCAATGCTGATGATTGCTATTTTTGTCACCGTCGAGGTGAAAGACCCCGAGTCGGCGCCGTCAATTTTGTGGGATATGTACCGCGCAACGTTCACTGCCGTAAAGCTACGTGTCTGTCACCAGTTTTCCAGTTATCCTTTTTTCGGATGCACTCCCTCCTCCTTTCCGGCTTCTGTAGTCTCTCTTCGCTGTTTATCTCGGGTTGTGCTACCTCGCCTACCGGCACGCCACCTGCTTCTGCCAACGCACCAGTGGTTATTTCGCCGGCTGGGGCAGCCACTCCAGCTGCTTCTCCTTTACAGGTAGGCGCGGCGCAGTTCGCCAAATATTTGCCACAGCTACGCGGTAAGCGGGTAGGACTGGTAGTGAACCAAACCTCGCGGGTAGGTGGCTCTCATCTGGTAGACACCCTCCTGGCGCAGGGTGTGCAGGTACGCAGCATTTTTGCCCCGGAACACGGTTTCCGTGGAGAAGCTGCCGATGGCGCCACCATTAAAGACGGGCGCGATACCCGCAGTGGCCTCCCCGTACGCTCATTGTACGGCGCCACCAAAAAGCCCACGCCGGAAATGCTGCAGGATCTGGATGTGCTGGTGTTTGATATTCAGGATGTAGGAGCACGCTTCTATACGTTCATCAGCACGCTACATTATGTAATGGAAGCCGCTGCCGAGCAAGGGAAAGAAGTTATTGTGCTGGACAGGCCCAACCCAAACGGCTACTATGTAGATGGCCCGGTGCTGGAACCAGCTCATAAGTCTTTTGTGGGCATGCACCCGCTTCCTATTGTGCATGGCCTGACAGTGGGCGAGCTGGCCCGCATGATTAACGGTGAGAAATGGCTGGCCGGTGGCCGCCAAACCCGCCTTACGGTGGTACCGGTAACTGGCTACACCCATGCCACCCGCTATGTATTGCCAGTACGACCTTCGCCGAATCTGCCAACGGCCCGAGCCGTGCAGCTTTATCCGTCCATCTGCTTATTGGAAGGCACCGACGTAAGCGTGGGTCGCGGTACCGATATGCCGTTTGAAGTAATTGGCAGCCCTACCCAACCTTCCTCCCGCCCCTATCAGTTCACCCCTCGCCCAAACAGTGGTTCCCCCACGCCACCCCAGAACGGCAAGTTGTGCTATGGCCTAAATTTGCACCAACCCACCGCCGACGATTCTACGGGTTTCACTCTTAAGTATTTGCTGGATTTTTATCGTCAGAGCACGGCTAAGGAAAAGTTCTTCAGCAAATACTTTGAACAGTTGACCGGCACGCTCAGCCTCCGCCAACAAATGATAGCCGGCAAATCAGAAGCGGAAATTCGGCAGTCATGGGAGCCCGCGCTGGGCCAGTACAAGCTCATGCGCAAGAAGTACCTGCTTTATCCTGATTTCAAATAACCCTTCCTTTACTGCACCAAACAGTTGCGACAAGCTGTGCTGTGTAGTATTCAATACCATGTCTGAAAATCCTCTCCGCCTGATTTTTATGGGCACGCCGGAATTTGCGGTGCCCACGCTAGAAGCCTTGATCAGCTGGCCGGGCTGCCGCGTGGTAGCTGTAGTTACTGCCCCCGATAAACCCGCCGGGCGTGGGCGCCAGCTAGCCGAGTCGGCCGTAAAACAGGCGGCAGTGCGGCATGGGCTGCCCGTTCTGCAGCCCACCAACCTCAAGGCGCCGGAGTTTCAGGCGGAACTGCGTGCCTTTGCCGCCGATTTACAAGTGGTTGTGGCTTTCCGGATGCTGCCCGAAGCGGTTTGGAATATGCCCCGGCTGGGCTCCATCAATATTCATGCTTCCCTGCTGCCGCAATACCGCGGGGCCGCCCCCATCAATTGGGCCCTCATGCACGGTGACACGCAAACCGGAGTTACTTCCTTCTTCCTGCAGCACGAAATAGATACCGGCAACCTAATTTTTCAGGATGTGATAGACATTGCGCCGACGGATGATTTTGGCGCTTTGTATGAAAAATTAAAGGAGGCCGGCGCGGCGCTGGCGTTGCGCACCGTCCGAGCTATAGCAACAGGAACAGCGCCCAGCGTTCCACAGCGTGAGCTGCCGGATTTGCGCTCGGCTCCCAAAATTCAGAAGGAAACCGGCCGGCTTGATTTCACGCGCTCTGCCCCGGCGCTGGTGAATTGGGTGCGAGGCCTCTCTCCTATTCCTACCGCCTTTACCCAGCTACCCGATGGGCGCACGCTGAAAGTGTTTCGGGCGGAGGCGCTGGCCGATGAGGATGCCAGCGGCCCAAATCCAGAAACCGGACCCGGCAGCTGGCTTACGGATGGCCGCACGTATCTGCGCATTCAAACTGCCGATGGCCTTTTGGATTTGCTGGATGTGCAGTTGGAGGGCAAAAAGCGGCTGCTGATTGCTGATTTTCTCCGGGGTTTCAATACTGCAGTTCTTTCTCCCACTGCTCTATGATAGCCCTTATTGTCGCCGTCGCCGAAAACAACGTCATTGGTCGGAATAACCAGCTTCTCTGGCACCTTCCTGATGACCTGAAGCACTTTAAGCAGCTTACGCTGGGGCATCCTATTATAATGGGCCGCCGCACTTATGAAAGTATCGGCCGTCCCCTGCCGGGCCGCACCAATATTGTTGTTACCCGTCAGCAAGATTGGCAAGCCCCGGGAGTTACTACCGCTTTTTCTGTACCGGAAGCGTTAGAGGCAGCCGGCAAGCTGGACGAGGAAGTAATGGTTATTGGGGGAGGTGAAATTTATCAGCAAGCCTTACCAGCCGTTGATGTCATTTATCTGACAGAAGTCCACCACCACTTTGAGGGAGATGCATATTTTCCGGAGCTGGACCGCGCCGTATGGCAGGAGGAAACCCGGGAGCGGCATGAGCCTGATGAAAAGCATGCCTTTCCCTTTAGCTTTGTGACGCTCCGTCGCCGCTAGTCCATTTACCTGAATACCATCAGGAAGGCAGCAAAAGAATTTTGCCCGTGCTTTGGCGGCTTTCCAGCAGCCGGTGCGCATCGGCCCCGGCAGAGAGGGCAAACCGCGCCGTAATATTAGTGCGTATGGCTCCTCGCTGTACCAATTCGAATAGGGCATTGGCCCGACGAATACGCTCCTCCCTTGAGGTCAGGTGGTTCCACAAGTCGCCTCCGGTCAGGGTCTTGGAGGTATCCATTAACATGCGCGGATCTATCAGTGGTGGGTCGCCGGCGGCCATACCAAAGAATACTACCGTGCCACCCGGGCGCGTCACGGCAAAGCTCTCGGGCAGGGTGGTGCCTACTGATTCGTACACCACATCTACACCCCGCTGTGGTCCGCAGTATTCCAGAACTGCCTTTTGCCAGTCGGCCTGATAGAGAAACACCGCATCGGCACCTTGATTTAGGGCCTGCCGCCGTTTTTCCTCGCTTGACGTCAGCCCGATAACCGTGCCACCCAACGCTTTAATCATTTGTGTGAGCAGCTGCCCGACACCACCGGCCACGGCATGCACTAAGGCTACCGTACCGGGTTTCACGGCATAACTATCGGCTGTAAGATATTGCGCCGTGAGGCCCTGAAGCAGTAAGGCGGCTGCCTGCTCATAGCTGATTTCCGGTGGCAGCGGAATAATATGGTCGGCGGGGACGCTCACCAACTCGGCGTTGGCAAAAGGAGAATCAGCAAAGGCGACCCGGTCGCCGGGAGTAATTCCCTGTACTCCTTCCCCTACTTCTTCCACCACGCCTGCCGCTTCATAACCCAGAATAAAGGGCGGCTCCCCCGCCAAATGATAATTACCATTCCGACGGTAGATATCGGCAAAATTCAACCCAATAGCCTGGGTACGCACCAGCACCTGACCCGGCATAAGGTTAGGCCGCGGCACATCGATGTACTGCAGCACTTCAGGGCCGCCAAAAGTGTGAAAGCTCAGGGCTTTCATGGTTGAAGTTGCCATGGAATAAGGAGGGTGCGCGGAGTGTAAGTACGGAATGGACAGCAAATATACCTAGCCGGTCTGCAGCAAAGGGTGCATAAAAAAAGCCACCCAGAAGGCGGCTTTTTATGAGAACAATAGCCTGCGGCAATTTTAGCGCAATAACACCAGTTTGCCCCAGTCTTTCTTGAAGGCTTTATCACCGGCCGTACGGCGGCGCTCAAACTGACCGGGCTGATCCATGATAACGCGGTAGAGGTACGTGCCGTTAGCCAGCCGGTCACCAAATTCATCGGTACCATCCCAGGCAAACTGGCTGATGTTGTTGCCAATATGCAAGGGCCCCAGTTCCGCCATCATAATCTCCCGTACCACTTTGCCCGTCAGCGTCATGATCTGAATTTTCATGTCGCGGGGAAGCTCAGCGCCTGTCATGGTGAAGACAAAGCGCGTTTTGTTGGTTACCGGGTTGGGATAGGGATAGATATTGGTGATGGTTGAGGCATTAATTACCTCAAATGATACCTCATACCGCTCAGCCGCAGCATTAGTACCATTCACGTCTGTACCCTGAACCTGCAGCTTATACACTCCATCGGCCAGCTTTTCGGGGCGATATTCCACCTGAGCGGTGCCTTTAGCTGCATCGGCCCGGAACGTTACGGCAGGGCTGTTCATATCAATTCTTTCTGCCACTGTGCCGCCGGGGCGCGTGAGCAGCAACTGAAAGTTATTGGGGTCTTTCACGACCCGTACCTTGTCCTCATCGTGAAGCACGGCAGTGATGACAGGTGAAGGTGAAACGATGTCCCCATTCAGGATATGCTGCCCATCAAAAGCTACATCCAGTGTTGGCGGCAGGTTTTTATCGGGCGCATTAAAGCTCAGGTCCAGCTGATTATTGAAGTAGTAGAGCTCCGGCAGCAGTTTAGGGTTCACATCGACATGTACCGAGGTAGCACCTGTTAAACCGGCTACATCTAGTTTAAACAGATAAGTTACGGTAGAGTCGGCCCGTAGAATGCGGGGTGCGGTGAGTGTTACTTCCGGGCTAACAGTATTTCCATTGCGCACCGTAGCTACTGCCTTCACTTTATCGGAGAAGTCTATTGTGGAAACGTTCTGGAAGACAACCGGTACCGTGATGGTTCCACTCTCAGCCTGCTTCTCCAAGGTAGCGTTATCATAGCTGCCAGCCGTGGCCAGGTCACGACGAACGAGGCCTTCGGGGAAGCCCTGATACGTAACCAGCCATTGCTTGAGCTGGGGTGCTTGCCGGCTCTGCACATTCTGCAACTGCAACTCTAATTGCAGATAAGGATAATCCTTTGCCGAAACTTCACTCAGGCTAAACTGCTTACCCTGTACTGTTTCGTAGAGTACCTTACTGGCACCCTCGGCATCAATTCCTATTACTTTCAAAATGTACTGGCCGGAAGCACCGCTACGGATTTCATGAAATAGAGTACCCCATTCCTGGGCGGGCCCTATCCGGGTAGAGGTAAGAATGCCGTTTGTGCCCTGCGTTTTGACGGGCGCAGTTAGCGTAATGACCTGATCATAGCGGGGAGTGGTGCTATTGGGATCTGCAGTCATTTCCTGCGCTTTGCCTGCTGCCAGGCCCTTCTGCCCTAGTATTACGAACGGGTCGCTATCCTGTAGATTATCAATCAGCGCTGAGCCCACTGAGGTGAAGGCTGCTTTGAGCGTAGCTGGGAAAGTGCTGAACTTCACGCGGTTCAGACTGACCGCCGCTACATAATATCCTTGGGGAATATTATTCAGGAAAGTGGTCAGCTGCGTGCGACGGGCGGCAGTATTCACATCCCCAAAATGATAATACAAATCCGGTGCCTGGCCGCATTGCAAGTAAGGCCCACCGGCAATGTCTGTAACCCGCTCGAGTGTGGTTGGATTGAAAACCGCAATCAGGATGTTGGCCTGGTTTGTACCACAGTTGGCGTTGTAGGTTGCCTCGTCCTCTACCTGAATACCGAACAAGGATTTAAAGGTAATTCCGTTGCCCGTAGCACTTCCGCCTCCACCAGTTCGCAGGGTAATGGACTTTTTCAGCTCTTCAAACTTCCATTCTGATGCCGGTGAGGAAACGCTAAGTCCCTGTGCTTCATTACGGGCAAACTGGCCATAATGGCTCTGAGACCAGCCTTGGGGGCTTTTTTCGATTACCCGGAAAGAGCTTACTGCCCAGTCCTGGATTTCATCAGCCTGCGGATCTTTAAAGCGTAACCGCCAGTAATAGACAATACTATCTTTAGCCGCTCCCGTCAGAGTAGGTCGCCAGTCAGGGGATACGCTGGCCGTGACGCTGGTGCGCAATACTGCCGGGCTATCGAAGGTTGGTACTGTATCCAGTTCAAACTCAAAAGCTCTTGGTGCCGCCAGCGGGTCATTGTTCTGTGCCACCAAATGCACCGCATTCGAGGGTACAATGGCAAATTCAATCGGCGAAAGCAGGGTTACGCCGCCTTGCAGGAAATTATAGGTAATGGATGCCTGGTTGTTGCTCTCATTCAACTCGTCTACTTTACCAGGAGCATCCAGCTGCACAGTGAATCGGTTTTGGCCGAATACATTTCCGGTATTGGCAATTTCAACCGTCAGGATGGAATCACGGCTTAATGGCGGAAACGCCCGGGTAATCACCTCGTTGGCCCGGCCGTTGGCTGATGGATACTCCCGGGTAATGGAAATATGCAGCGAGTCGCGGGTAAGCTTGCCAAGGTTGCTGGCGCCAATTTTCAGTAAAAACGTGGGAGAGGTAGCCTGCACCTTAGTCTGACCAGCAGCTGGCGCCACTTCTAAGCGGGTATCATCGGTAGCATAATCCGGCTTATCCGGCGCATACAACGACAGGGTTGGGTCGCCTTGCCAAGTTGTATTCATGGCCAGCGAAATAGCATGTGGGTCGCTGGGAAACTGCTCCAGAACCTGCCGGGCTACTTCCCGGAACACAACCGGAATGGGCTTGCCATACCAGGCAGGGTCGTTAAAAAGTGCCTTGTACAGATTATCACAGTAATAATCCAGCTGGTGCTCGTACCCGAAGTCAGAATCGGCCAGATAGCCTATAGCTCCTCGATTAGGAGCCAGCGTCCAGATTTCACCTACTGAGGTGGGTGAAGCAGTAAAGGCATTACCCGCTGCGCATCCATTGATAATAAATACGGGGTATTTGCCTTTGTTCGTGTAGTTATTAACAGGGTCATTGGGGTTGCCCAGGTTCAAATCAAAAGTAGTTGGCGCCCCGTGTCCAAAATAAGTAATCAACGTTAATCCGGCATTCAGCTCGGAGGCAATGTTAACGTATACCGGGAAACGATTATAATCTCCCTCCAAGGTGCGGGTAATAGTGCGAACTACTCTGCCACCAAATAAGGGGGCCTCCACGCGTTTTTTATACTTATTCATATAAGCCTGAAACTGCGCTTGCTGGGCCTTATCCTCACCGCCGGCCATATGAAGCACATTTTTACGCCAAGGCTCGTTTCCCAGGGCTTCGTGCTCCTTTAGCTTGTTTAAATAGCTTAATACATCTGTCGGAGTGCGGGCGGCAATACGCCCTGTTGGAATCTTCGCCAGATAAGAACCGGTTTCCCAATCAGCGGAGAAGAAAATATCCGATGCTCCCCGGGTACTCGTAGGTACCAGATTCTTTTCCGGGTAGTTCGCTTCTCCCTGCCTGTACAGGCCTGTATTAGGCCCTTTTTCGCCCGGCAACAATCCTCTTCCCAATAAGAGCATATAGCGGGAAGTATTAGGAGCGCCCGCAATTAGCCACTGAGCGATGTGACGAATAGCCAAGGGTGAGGTTTCTCCGTAGTGGAATTGGTCGTAGAGTTGTTGGCTGGTCACTACCAGTGTATCATACTTACCACCGGCAGCTGACGCACGATACTCAGCATATGCCCGCACCGGGTTACTAACTCCGTCTACCGACTGCATCAACACCGAATTACTGATAATCAGGAAGCCTACTTTAGCAGGGTCAATGGAGCGAAAATCAATCTTACGAGCCGGGGCAGGCACCAGCGCTTTTGCGGCATCAGCCACCAACAGGCTCCGCGTTTGCCCATTAGCAGCAGGGAACACAAATCCACGTTTACTCCCACTTATATCCTGCCCCTCAATGCGTTCTACCGCATACGGGTTCGTAATGTCATAACCATGTGTAGTAGCCGGTATACTATCTAGCGTATAATATGCTGAGCCCGTTAAAGTGGAGTCGTTTTGAAAGGTAATGGAGCGGGTAGTTGCCCAACGTGGAAGCTGAGGGTACTTTACCTTGAAATAAGCTATTCGAAACCGGTCATTAGGGTCCGTTGCGGAAGAATGTATCGCAAACAGAATATTCAATTTACCCTTCGTATCAACATCCGAGGTTAGAATTGAAAAGGCGGCATTTTTAGTTGAAAACCCAGAATAGAGTAATGAGCCTAACAAACGAGTGGTACCGGGGAGAGGTGGCACCACCGAAATATCTGTAGTATGCGCGTAATTGGAAGCCCCTACTAATGCTACACTAACCAGTGGATTGGGGCCGCTTCTAACAATATTTCTAATACTATCCAGGGGGACAACTTCTTTTGTGTATTTGGAATTGAAGTCTCCTGAAATATAAGCTTCCCCTTCTTCTGCCCAGGAAGCGAAGGCCAGCAACTCATTATCTCCTGCCTGGTATTGATTGGTAATAAGCATGCGTCTGCTCTGCCACCAATAAGCATGCGGATTTGTGCCCGCCTGGTTCGACTCGGCCATGCGCTTACCTGCTGCGCCGGTTTTCCAGGTCAGGAAATAAGCAGCTGTATCGGTGAATAGGCTATATAGCTGGTGTGGCTGATCTTTGGCCTTGAGGTACATGCCCCGGTCAAGCTGGCCATCATTCCGCTGCCCGTAAAACTCCAGATAAGTAGTCTGATCCAGGGAGGAATTATTTCCGCCTACATAGAGGGCCACTTCCTTACCACGCCTGAAAAGTTGGAAATCCTGGGGGTTTACACCAGAAATGCCCGCTTTGGTCAGATATTGATAATCGAGATGATAGATACCATCTCGCACCACCTTTATTTTATAATACGGTTGGCCGGCAACAATCCACTCGTTGCCGTAGGGCCCCGACTGAGCCGCCAATGGCAAGCCAGACAATAACAAAACCAGCAGAGCACACCACTGCAGGCCGTTACGCCATTTCGTTAACATGTATCGGTGATTCATATAGCAAATGATGAAATCCTTGACAAAAGACACTGAGGTTACTACTGCTCCAGCTTATTGAAATCCGTAGCCCAGTGAAACAATAATGGAATTGGTTTGGGAGCGTTGGCCCACTTTTTCTACTGCCAGACGGGACAAAGCAACATCCAGCCGCAGACCGCTGGTAGTGAAGCCTACACCCAGGCTGGGCTGAGCGCGCCATTCTTCTTTTCCCGTGCCTACAGCTTCTATTTTCTGAAAGTTGCTGACGCCGCCCCGCAGGAAGGCCACATTATGGTAGCCGATTTCCAGACCCAGATGCGGATCAATGCTAACCAGGCTGGTGCTAATGGGGGTATTGCGTTTTCCATCTGTTGTCAACTCCAGGTCGGTGGCCACCAGCGCTGTAAACTGCCCTGGCAATTTGATAGACCGGGCAGCGCCAAATACAAAGCGCGGCAGCGTAACTTCTGCGCTGCTTTTGGGAATGGCCAAGGTATCCTGGGTGCTACTCTGAAACTTCTCGCTGTTAATAGACCACGCCGTAACTGTGGTGGTGATATCCCGGGCCATAAGGCCAAACTGCCAGTTACCCCGCCGCAGCTGGGCACCAGCATCAACCCCAAAACCCCAGGCTGTGGCAAAGCTGCCCACATTGCGGTAAATAATTTTCCCATTTGCTCCTACCTGCAGGCCCTCTATCTTATCCAGCTTGCGGGCATAAGAAAGCAGCAGCGCGTAATCGGCCACGGAGAAGTAATTAATCCGATTATAGTCAATCTGGCCATACTCATTCACCAGTGCGCGGGTATCGGCAATATCATCTACCCCCAGGCGAATGATGCTGGCCCCAATAGCACTGCGCTCATCTAGTGGCATAGAAAAGGCGGCATAGTCATTTTTAACAATGCCGGAAAAAAGCTCCGAGTGCATTAGCACAGCATCGTATTTGGTTTTCTGCGCCAGCAGACCAGCTGGGTTCCAATAACCCGCTGTGGCATCCTGTGCCAGACTGACCTGGGTATTGCCCATAGAAAGTGCGCGGCCGCCCACCCCGATGTTCAGAAATTCATTGGCATACTTAGGGGTACGGTCTTCACCCTGCGCCAAAGCCGTTGAAACCGAGGCCCATCCAAGGCCACTATAAATCAGAAACCGAGCAAAACGGGAGAAGTCGGGCATATAGGAAGAGGCAGGAAGGGGTAGAATTCGTTGCACAACGCAAATATCCGGCGAATAGTGCGAGTAAACTATCAGAATTAAAATGGGCTTAAACGGCCGCTATTTCCAGGTTTCGGCAAGAAGTTGAAAGGCCTCAAAAACAGGTATACCTTCCAAAAACACAAGCTTATGGAACCTGTGCATAGTACTAATATAGGAGAAACTGGACTTATTCCAATAAAAAATTAATAAAAGAGGTTTTTATCAAAAATATTTCAACAGGTACCTTGCGTTGCATAGTACCTTTTACTATCTTTGTCTCATTCTTCATCCACTACCACGCGTCAGCCCTATGAAAGTAGAGAACACCCAAGTGCAGATGCGGAAGGGAATTCTGGAGTTCTGCATCCTGGAAATCATTGCCCGGGGCGAGGTCTACGCCTCCGACATGCTCGAAGAGCTGACGGCGGCCCGCATGATTGTGGTAGAGGGCACCCTCTACCCACTGCTCACTCGCCTGAAAAATGCCGGTTTGCTGGACTATACCTGGAAAGAATCCACTTCCGGTCCGCCCCGCAAGTACTACACGCTCACGCCCACCGGGCAGGACTTCCTGCACCAGCTGCGCCTGACGTGGGAGGAAATCGAGGATTCTATCCAGATTATCCGCACCCACCCTTCCACCTCCGCCGCCGAGTAACGGCCGGCAGTTTCTGACCAGTATTTTCTGAACCGCAGCACCAGATGAAAAAGAACATCAGTATTAACCTGCAGGGCCTGATCTTCCATATTGAGGAAGATGGCTACGAAGTACTCGGCCGCTACCTGGCCGAAGTACGAGCGCACTTCTCGGGCTACCCCGGGCACGATGAAATCGTGTCGGACATTGAGGGACGTATTGCCGAGCTTTTCGCCGCCCGCCTATCCTCCACCAAGCAGGTAATTACGCTGGGGGATGTAGAAGAAATGACCGCCAAAATGGGCCGCGTCAGTGAGTTTCAGACGGCTGAAGAGCTGGACGAGGACGAGCTGCACGATGCCGTAGTGAATGGCCGCATGCCCGAGGCCGGTGCGGCCGCTTCAGCCACCGCCACCGAGACCCGCCGCTTGTACCGCGACATGGCAAACCGCAAAATTGCGGGGGTAGCCGCCGGTATTGCCCGCTATTTCAATATTGAGGCGCTGTGGGTACGCTTGGGTTTCCTAATCTGCCTGATTGCCTTGCCCCTCCTGTTCGACAACATCGGTCTGGACAGACTGCAGGAGCAACTGGCTAGCTGGACGTTGATTGCATACGTGATTCTCTGGATAGCGCTTCCCAAGCGCTACGACATCCCCACGGAGTCGCAGCAGGATCCAACGTTCAAAAAACTCTACCGCGACACTGACAATGGCAAAGTAGGTGGGGTTTCAGCCGGTCTGGCTGCCTATTTTAAGTACGATGTAGTGCTTTTTCGCCTGTTGTTCGTGCTGGGCATCTTTGCCGGGTTTGGTATTCCGCTCTACATCATTCTCTGGATATTGCTGCCGGAGGCCAAAACGGCCTCCGACAGACTCCGGATGCGTGGCGACGCAGTTACCTTGTCAGGTATCGATAGCAACCTGCGTAACCAGGCCGTAGAAGGTGGCACAACTGCCTCTAACCGCCCGGTAGGCACCTTTCTGGAAGAGCTCTTTCGCAACCTGAGTCCGCTGTTGAGCGTGCTCGGCTCCATTATCCGGATTTTCGTGGCCGTGATGCTTATTATTTTCGGCTTTTTCCTGCTGCTGGCAACGCTGATAGGATTGGGTGCCGGCGTAGGTATTCTCACCTCCGAGCAGTTTCAACTGGATGGAGTACCGGCCTACACGGTATTTGGCGAGCTGCCTTGGTGGTTTTTGCTGAGTGCTTTTCTCACCAGCTTTATACCTGCCCTGGCTATGCTGCTCACAGGTGTGGGGCTGCTATTGCGCCGTACCGTACTTCGCCGCTCGGCTGCCCTTACGCTGTTGGGTTTATGGATGCTGGGCGTAGTAGGCTGCGTAATTGGTGGTATTCAAATCAGCCGCAACTATCAGGAAGAAGGCCAGAATACCCAGGAGCAGGTCTTCCCTACGCTTACTAAAAATCCGGTTAAGCTGGACCTGCACTACCTCGACCGGGGTAGCTGGGCGGGCTCCGTGCTGGTAGCCGCCGATAGCGGCGCAGCTGTGAGTGTAATGCGTGAAGTAACGGCCAAAGGGCCCTCTGAAGAGGAGGCCGCCCGGGTCGCCGCCAGCAGCATCATATATCGGATGCGGGCCACTAACGATTCTACGCTCATCTTTGACAATCATTTCCGTTATGCTCCGGGTGCTCACCTGCGCGACCAGAGTCTAATGCTGACTCTGCGCCTGCCCCGCGACCGGCAGTACCGCATGACCCGGGCTTTTGCCGACTGGCTGGGTAGTGAGTTCTTCGTGAACTCCACTATTCCTCAGGATGTGGAGCGCTACACCTTCCGCATGCGCGGCAACCAGCTGGAATGCATCAACTGCCCGGCCAGCGCCCTGGAAAACAATGATGCGGACGATGACGACAATAACGATGAAGACGACTTCAATGTGAACATCGACTCTGATGGTGACGATGACATCAACATTGAACTCGGCAGGCTGGACTTCCCTACGGATCTTGATGCCTATGAAGGTGGCCGCCGCACGTTTAACAATCAAGGGTTCAGCTCCATAGAGGTAGGCGGTGCTTACCGCGTGTATGTACGCCGCGGCGATACGTACCAGGTAGAAGCCGCCGGCTCTGAGCGCGACCTGCGCAACCTGCGCGTAGAAACCACCGGCGACCGGCTCACTATTCATTCCCGCCGCGATGGTCTGTTTGGCCTTTCCAATATGAAAGAGCCGGTACTAATTCGCGTACAACTGCCCACGCTTCGTCACATCGAGTTAAGTGGAGCCTGCCGGGGTGATATAGCCGGCTTCTCAGGGCAGGCACTGCAGGTAGAGCAAAGCGGGGCCAGCACGGCCAAGTTAAATGTGAACGTACCCCGCCTGGAGCTAGAGCTGAATGGCGCCTGCAAAACCGCGGCACGTGGCGAAGCCCGGGAGCTGCGAGTAGAAGGCTCAGGCGTATGTCAGATTGAAGCCCTCAACCTCCGCTCCAATCAGGCTACGGTAGACGTATCCGGCGCCAGCAATGCCCGGGTGCGTGTAACTGAGCGGCTGAAGGCTGAAGCAACTGGTTCCAGCCACGTATACTATACCGGCAACCCCAGCAGTGTTGAAAAAGATGAATCGGGTGGCTCCCATGTACGGGCCATCAACCAGTCTCAGGATGAATAACTTCTTGAAACCTTAACACTGGTATTCTCGAACTACCATGTATTAGCCGGAGCTTTGCCGTGCTTTACAGAACTTTACTGACCTACTAAAAATTAATAGAGCGGCCGGGCAACCCTTGGGCCCCGGCCGCTCTCTATAGATAGGATGAGAGTGAGAAAGGGTCTATTTGGTGAGTGAATGATGACCCTGAGGAAGCCCCTTCGCCTTGCCGAGCTGCAACAGGAAGGCGAAGGCTTCCTCAAACTCATTCCTGATCTGGCCCTCCAGAATAGCTTCCAGTACCGCCTCCTTTAGTTCGCCCACGGCGCGGGAAGGCTTCAGATGAAACGTCTGCATAATGATTTCGCCCGTGATGACGGGCTTGAAATTGCGCAGATGGTCTTTCTCCTCTACTTCTTTCAGCTTTTCCTCCACCCGCTCGAAGTTGCGCAGATACCGCGCCACGCGCTGGTGGTCTTTGCTGGTTATATCCGCCTTGCACAGCTGCATCAGCCGGTCAATATCGTCGCCGGTTTCGAAGAGCAGGCGGCGCACTGCCGAGTCGGTTACGGTTTCCTTTACCAGCGCAATGGGCCGCAGGTGCAGGCGCACCAGCTTTTGCACCTGGCGCATCTCCTCGCCCAAGGGCAGCTTTAGCTCCGTGAAAATGTGGGGCACCCAGCGGGCACCTTTGTCTTCGTGGCCATGAAACGTCCAGCCCACTTTGGGGTCGTAGCGTTTGGTGGCGGGTTTGGCAATATCGTGCAGAATGGCGGCCCAGCGCAGCCATAGGTCGCCGCCGGTGGCTACCACGTTGTCCAGCACCTGCAGGGTGTGGTAGAAATTATCCTTGTGAGCGTGCTGGCCTACTTTCTCCACGCCGTGCAGCTGCGCCATGCGGGGGAAAATCAGCGGCAGCAGCCCGCTATGAAACAGCAGCTTAAACCCGTAGCTGGGCTTAGGCGTCATGATAATCTTGTTCAGCTCATCCGTAATCCGCTCCTGCGACACGATGCGGATGCGCTCCTTATTGCGCGCAATGGCATCGAAGGTTTCCGGCTCAATATCAAAATCGAGCTGGGTAGCAAAGCGCACGGCGCGCATCATGCGCAGCGGGTCATCAGAGAAAGTAATGTCGGGGTCTAGGGGTGTGCGAATGATTTTCCGCTTCAGGTCCCCCATGCCGTCGTAGCGGTCTATCAGGGTGCCAAAGTCCTGGGGGTTTAGGCTCAGGCCGAGGGCATTGATAGTAAAGTCGCGGCGGGCCAGATCTTCCTCCAGTGTGCCGGCTTCCACTTCCGGCTTGCGCGACTCCGCGCGGTAGCTTTCCCGGCGGGCCCCAACAAACTCGATTTCCACCTCCGGTGTGGGCAGCATGGCCGTGCCAAAGTTGCGGAACACCGTAACGCGGGGCTGAGAAGGCAGGCGGCGGCCTACTTCCTGTGCCAGCCGGATACCGTCTCCCACACAAACCACATCTACGTCCTTGCTGGGGCGCTCCAAGGCCAGGTCGCGCACAAAGCCCCCGATGACGTAGGCTGGGTAGCCCAGCTCGCCGGCGGCTTGCGCTATCGTCTGGAATAAAGGAAGATCAGGAAGCTGGGGAGTTTTCATGGGGCAGCAGCGGAACGCGGAGAAGCTACAAAGGTAACAACTCCCGGCCGGGCCATTTGTGCTTTCTACTGCCGGTTAGTCGCGCAGCACTTCCAAAGAGCCATCAGGCTGCACGCGCACCACGCGGGAGGGAGCGGCAGCAGTAGAATCGTCCTGCCGCCAGTTCACCACATAATCTACCCCTTTTATCACCTCCTGCTCTATTTCGGCGAAGGTAGCGGGCGTAGGCTTGCCGCTAATGTTGGCCGAGGTAGAAACCACCCCATGCCCCAGCCGGCGCACAATTTTATGGCTGAACTCATCATCTTTTACTACCCGCAGGCCAATAGTGCCGTCGGAGGCCACCAGGTTTTTGGCTACCGTTGGGCTGGCCGGCACTACGTAGGTGGTGGGTTTATCCTGCTGTTTGATAAGCTCTGAGAGGTTGGGTGGTACCACGGCAGCATACTTGGCAAACATCTGCTCGTCGGCTACCAGCACAATGCTGGGCTTATCCAAGGCCCGCTGCTTTAGCGAATACAATTTGTCGACCGCAGGGGGTACCTCGGCGTCGCAGCCCAGGCCCCACACAGTATCGGTGGGGTACAAAATAACCTGCTGCAGTAACAGCGCATCTACTGCTGATTCTACTTCCTGAAGAAAAAACTTGCTCATGGCGGGGAGATTAAGAGCGCACACCGAAGCGTACCAACACTATTATATATATATATATAAGGACAGATGAGATAGAAGTTACACGCGCGGCGCTTCACCTGCTATTTCCTGACACAGCTCTACCAATACGCCGGCGGCGCTTTTCGGGTGCACAAAACATACTAGCTTATTATCGGCACCCCGCTTGGGTTCTTCATTCAGCAGCGTAAAACCTTCGGCCCGCAGCCGCGCCATCTCGGCATAAATGTCTTGTACCTCAAACGCTACGTGGTGGATGCCCTCCCCTTTCTTGCTGAGGTATTTGGTGATGGCACTTTCCGGGGTGGTGCCAGCCAAGAGCTCAATTTTGGAGCCGCCCACCCGGAAGAAGACGGTGTCTACCCCTTCGCTGGCTACATGCTCCTGCTTATAGGGTGGCGTGCCCAGTAAGGCAGTATATAAGGTCGTAGCTGCGGTCAGGTCCTGCACGGCCAGGCCCAGGTGTTCCAGGTTAGTGAACATACTAGTAATTGTGTGGAAGAAGCGGGTACAGCTTGTTTGGAATATGTCTACTTTTGTGCAGCAAAGTAAAACCTGTTTGCCGGTTTCCGTGTTCTACCGGCGAATCATTCTCCGCTGACAACCTATTTAGGCCATGCTTAAATTACCCATTTACCTCGATAATAACGCCACTACTCCCATGGATCCGCGGGTGCTGGAGGCTATGTTGCCCTACATGACTGAAATGTTTGGCAACGCGGCTTCCCGTAACCACGCATTCGGCTGGCAGGCAGAGGAAGCGGTAGATTATTCTCGGGAGCAAATTGCCAAGCTCATCAACTGCGACCCAAAGGAAATCATCTTTACCTCGGGCGCTACCGAATCCGATAACCTGGGTATCAAAGGCGTTTATGAAATGTATGCCCAGCGTGGCAACCATATCATTACCGCTACCACTGAGCATAAAGCAGTTCTGGACACGTGCAAGCACCTGGAAAAGCAGGGTGCCCGTGTTACCTACCTGCCAGTTAACTCCGAAGGCCTTATCAGCCTGCAGGAACTGGAAGCGGCCATGACGCCCCAGACTATTCTGGTGTGCATTATGTACGCCAACAATGAAACCGGCACTATTCAGCCCGTACGTGAAATTGCCGCCATTGCCCACAAGCACGGTGCCCTGTTCATGACGGATGCTACGCAGGCCGTAGGTAAAATTCCGGTAGATGTTTTGGCCGATGGCATTGACCTGATGGCCTTTTCCGCTCACAAAATGTACGGCCCCAAGGGTGTAGGTGCACTGTACGTGCGTCGCAAAAACCCACGGGTAAAAGTTACCGCCCAGATGGACGGTGGCGGCCACGAGCGCGGCATGCGCTCTGGCACCCTGAACGTGCCCGGTATTGTAGGCCTCGGCAAAGCCGCTGAGCTGTGCCGCCTGGACATGGAGAGCGACAATGCGCGTATTTCCACCATGCGCGACCGGCTGGAAAAAGAGCTGCTTACGCTGGAAGAAAGCTACGTGAATGGCTCGCGCGAGCACCGCTTACCGCACACCACCAACATCAGCTTTAAATACGTAGAAGGCGAAGGCCTGATGATGGGCGTGAAAGACTTGGCGGTTTCGTCAGGCTCGGCCTGTACGTCGGCTTCCCTGGAGCCCAGCTACGTGCTGAAGGCCCAGGGCCTGAGCGACGACCTGGCGCACTCTTCCCTCCGCTTTGGACTGAGCCGCTTTACCACCGATGAGCAGGTTGATTATGCCATTGGCCACGTGAAAGAAGCCGTGACCAAGCTCCGCGAAATGTCTCCGCTGTGGGAGATGTTCAAGGAAGGCATCGACCTCGATAAAATTGAGTGGGCTGAACATTAAGAAACCTCAGTTGCCCTTTCCGAGTCGCCAGTATCCGGAATCATTTCAGCAACCATAATTTTACTGGCAACCCGCAACTGACAATCAGTAACTGAAAAAAAGCCATGGCTTACTCCGATAAAGTTATCGACCATTACAGCAACCCACGCAACGTAGGTACGCTGGACAAAAGCAAAAAGAACGTAGGTACCGGCCTGGTAGGCGCTCCTGAGTGCGGCGACGTTATGCGTCTGCAGATTGAGGTAGACGAAACCACCAACACCATTACCGACGCTAAATTCAAGACGTTCGGCTGTGGCTCGGCTATTGCTTCTTCCTCCCTGGCCACCGAGTGGCTAAAAGGCAAGACCGTTGACGAGGCCCTGGCTATCGACAACATGGAAATTGTGGAAGAGTTGGCCCTGCCACCCGTAAAAATCCACTGCTCGGTACTGGCTGAAGATGCCATCAAGTCGGCTATCAACGACTATCGGGTAAAGAATGGAATGCCTGAGCTGGAAGTAGCTAAGTCACACCATTAATTAATGGTTGATTGCTGAGTGTGTATGGCGAAGCATGGGTAGCTTTCGTTGCCCATACTTCGCCATACACACTCAGCAATCAGCTTTTAATACGCATTCAATGGAGGTTTCCAACGACGTACACGTAGAAAGTGCCCGCATTCAGCGCCAGATAGAAGATCATCTGGGCATGGGTCCCGGTAATCTATTGTTTGAGTTTCGGCAGTTGGATGGGCAGGTACGCCTGGATTTGATTACTGTCAATCCGCGCCACCAGCAAAGCTTCCTGTTTCGCTACGAGGAAGGCTATGATAAGCTGGATGCGCTGCGGAAAATGCTGACCTACGTACAGCGCTTCCGTGACACCGAAAGCTCCTACACCATTCAATGGCGCGCCCGCGGCGACAAAGAGCTGCAAACCTCGTACTTCCGGGCCCATAACGCCTACGAAGCGCTGGACAAGCTCTACTACGGCCGCGACCTAAACACTATTACTGTGTTCAGTGTTGTATTGAATCCTTCCTCCTAATTGATTGTTAATTGAAAGTTGCTGCCTGTTTTATTACTAACGGGGCTAAATCAGCAACCAACTGATAACACCTTCCATAAGCCATGATTACCGTTTCAGATAAAGCCAAGGAAAAAATTGAGCATCTGATTGCTGATGCTCACCTGGACCCTACCTTCCGCCTGCGCGCTTCGGTAGCGGGTGGCGGCTGCTCTGGCCTGTCTTATAAGCTGGACTTCGATAATGAAGTGAAGCCGATGGACCAGGAGTTTGAGGACAAAGGCGTACGCGTGGTGGTTGATATGAAAAGCTTCCTTTACCTGGCCGGTACCGAGCTTAACTTCTCGGACGGTTTGAACGGCAAAGGCTTTTATTTCGATAACCCTAACGCTTCCCGCACCTGTGGCTGCGGGGAGAGTTTCTCGGTCTAAACTTCCTCCCAGTATTAGAAACAGAAAGCCCTTTCCATAACTGGAAAGGGCTTTCTGTTTCTGGAGAGAATTTCCTCACTCTTTTACAAACCGGTGCATAGAGGTACCGTGTAAAGTGCGCAGTTCCAGGAAATAGACGCCTGGCGCCAGCTTGCTTACATCTATGGTAGAAGAGCCATTCTCCTTATGACCGTTTGATAAGGTCCGGCCTACCCCATCCGATATGCGCCACCGGGTAACCGCTTCATTTACTTTGTAGTTGAGCTTATCTGTTACGGGATTAGGATAGACGGCAGCGTTCAACTTACCCCCTCTCACAGATAGCACGGACGTGAAGGACTCAGCTCCGGTCTGGTCCAGTTGCCGGATGCGGTAGTAAGTTAAGCCCGTAAGCGTTGTTTCATCCAAGGCCTGGTAGCGCCGCAGGGCCGTGCTATTGCCAGCAGCTGGCACGGATTGCAGGGTCCGGAAAGTATAGCCATCCTGACTACGCTGCACTTCAAACCGGTCCGTGTTCAGTTCAGTGGCTGTTTGCCAATCCAACTGCACCCCTGCCTCAACTACGGTAGCCGTAAAGCCTGCCCAGGTTACGGGCAAGGGGTTGTCGCCGGAATTGGCACTGGCAGCGACACTAGCCAGGGCAAACAAGCTAAACGTAGAGAAACGAGTAGTAGAAGTAATAGTGCCAGTACCAACTCCGGAGCCAGTACCACCCAAGTCCAGCCATTTGGTTTCAGAATCAATGGTTTTGGCAACCCGCAGCTTGGCTGGGGCATCTACCTGGTCGTCGCGGTTGCTATCCGTTCCATAGCTCAGCGTTACAATACCATCAGTAAAGCTGGTACCACCCGCTACTTTACTGATTTTAAAGTGCCGCACTCCTGAAACCCGCTTGATTTCACCGATATAAGGCAGAATGGGGGCCCCGCTTTCAATCTGTTCTGCCTTATAAGAAGTTAAGGCTGCGCCGGCTTGCGTGAGCGTGAGCGTTAAAGGCCGATAAGCCGAAATCCGACCAATTGGGTAAGCCAATGAGGTAGAGACACCACTAATGTTCAGTGTGCGAATCATCGGGCCATCAACGAAGCTAATCCTGCTACCTCCCGTGGCGGGAGCAGTAGATGGCATGGTCAGAATATTGACGTCATCGGTATGTAGCAGACCTCTGGACAAGTCTATTCCCCGGGGAAGCGTTATGGGCTTCTGTAGTGTTACTCCATCCATGTTGTCAATGATCATGACGGCATTGCAGATAAAAGTGCCAGTGCCTCTTATTAATTGTCCTCCTGCCGTACCATTCATTTTCATGGTGATTTTAGGCGTAGGGTTGCAATCAATTTTGCCGGTCCCATTTACCGTGAGATGGCCGCCCACACTAAAGCTGCCTTGCTGGTTAGCATTACCATTGGGGGCATAGGTGCATTCTGCGCCATTATTGACGGTTAGGTCACCACTCACCGCTAAATTCGGGGAATCATTAGCACCATTGCCATTTGGTATTAAAACAAGCTTTCCACCGGCTACCAACAGATTACCCCCTATACTTACGCCTTTTGCGGCGTTCATATTTACCGTGCCGCTTTGGAGCGTTAAGTTGTTCAGGATCGTCATAGGCAGGGTAAAGAGGGCGGTACTGCTGCTGCCGGTTTCACAGATGAGGTGGCCGTACTTCCGCCCGGAGCACTCCAGACTGCTTCCCGCGCCCATGGCATACTCATAGGTACTACCGCTTTGGAAATCTACTGCGGATGCTGGCTCTGCCATCCCAAATGGCGCTGAACCGGCTTGCTGACGGTATGTAGCGCCACTCTGGAAGATAACGGAGTTAGCGACCGAAGCTCCAAAAGCACTACCGGAAGTAGAAAACCCTTTGGTAGCCAAGAATTTGGAGCCACTCAGGAAAGTAATAGCCCCGGCCTGACTGCCCTGCAAACGATGCGCTGATACCCGATTGTTATTATTATTCTTGAACTCAATAGAGCCACTAATGGAAGTGATTGCGCCCGGCCCTAACTGCATGATCATGCTGCCATCGGTAGCCGCATCGAAGATGATAGAGGAGGTTGCCGGTATCTGGAGCGCATTACTGGCCCCAAGTAGAGTAAGGGAGCTAGTAGTTGACCCCAGCACATTAAAAGTAACCTGCGACGGCGCCTGAATAATCAGTTGCTTTATCGTTTCGGTGCCTTGATAGTTTACTGTTACCATGTTGGCATTGCCCCTATTAATAACCAGGACATCATCCCCGGTAGGATCAATGCGGGCTGGCGTCCACATATTAGCACTGCCTGGGTCACCGCTACTGCTTGTCCAAGCAGCAGTGGTGAAGTTAGCGGTATAGACGGGCGCAGGGGTAGAGGCCACAACCGAGCCGGGGGCGGTGGTCAAGTAGTTGGTTGTATTCCCGCCTGCCTCATTGTAGCTATATACCTCCAGGGTATAGCTGGTGGAAGGCGTCAGATTGGATACAAAGGAAGTAGTAGCAGTGCCGGCTATCAGCACGGTGTTGCCGGTACCGGTGGAACTACCTTGGCCAAACCGTGTACCGGCAGTATAGATGCTGCCGTCGGTGGGTGGTGCGGCGGCTGTACTGGTAGCCCGGATAACGGCCAAACGTTTGGCCCCATTTCCTCCCGTTAGGCTGAACTGTACCCAAGTTGGCCCTATTCCGGTAGCACTCACAGAAGGCTGCTGAGTAGGCTCTGTGCTTTGGCCAACCCCACTCAGATTAACGGTATAGCTTCCCTCATCGGAGTCATTATTGGCGATGGTCAGCACAGCCGTTTTGGTGCCGGCACTGATCGGCGAAAAACGGACTGTAAAAGTGGTATTACTACCGGCACTGACCGGGGTACTGGGTTGTAGCACAATAGAATATTGACTGGCGTTGGTACCGCTTAAGGCCACCAGGGGGCTGCCCGTGAGGTTTAGATTGCCATTTCCTGTGTTCTCAATGGTAAACACTAAATCTGCGCTAGTGCCCGCGGCTGTGGGTGTAAAGGTAGCCGTAGAGCCAACAGCATAGGAAGTAGGTCCTTGTTTCACATTGATTTCCGGCGTAGTCCCTACCCCACTCAGGTTGATGGTATAAGTACCTTCATCGGAGTCATTATTGGCAATAGTCAGCACGGCGGTTTTGGTGCCGGCGCTGGTGGGCTTAAACTGCACAGTAAAAGCAGTGGTGCCTCCAGCCACTACCGGACTACTAGGCTGAGCGGTGACGGAAAACTGATTCGCATTAATTCCGCTCAAGGCCACCTTGGGAACCCCTGTCAGGTTTAGGGCTAAGCCTCCCAGATTTTCAATGGTAAAGGATACGTCCGTTGTAGTACCAACCAAAGTAGCAGCCGGAGTGAAAGTACTCCCCACCGCATAAGAGACAATTCCCTGCTTTACATTGATTTCCGGTGCCTGCGATTCCCCACTCAGGTTGATGATATAGGGATTTTCATCCAGGTCATTATTAGCAATAGTGAGCGTGGCTGTTTTAATGCCAACACTGGATGGGGTAAACCGAACGGTAAATGTGGTGTTACCGACACCATTGACCGAGCTACCAGGCTGCGTAGTCACCGAAAATTGCCCGGCATCTGCACCGCTCACGGCTACCCGTGGGCTACCCGTCAGGCTGAGAATTCCTGTACTCAGGTTCTCAATGGTGAAGGTGATAGAATTATTGGAGCCCGGAAGGAATGGACCTCCAGGATATACAAAGGTGCTATTGGTAGCATAAGACGTAGTGCCTTGTTTTACATTGATTTCAGGTGTTATACCCTGACCTGTTAGATTGATGGTATAAGCACCTTCATCCAGGTCATTGTTGGCAATGGTGAGCACGGCCGTCTTAATACCAACACTGGAAGGTGCAAACCGAACGGTAAACGTGGTACTGCCGCCAGCACTGACTGAGCTGTTGGGCTGCGTAGTCACTGAAAATTGCCCGGCATCTGCACCACTTAGTGCCACTACAGGACTACCAGTCAGGTTTAGGGTAGCGCTTCCCAGGTTTTCAATGGTGAGGGTAGCGTCTCTAGTAGTGCCCGTAGTAGTAGGGGTATAAGTAAACGCACTATTTACAGCATAGGAAGTCGGTCCTTGTTTCACATTAATTTCCGGGGCTTGCCCTACTCCACTCAGGTTGATGGTATAAGTACCTTCATCGGAGTCATTATTGGCAATAGTCAGCACGGCGGTTTTGGTGCCAGCACTAGTGGGCGCAAATCGAACCGTAAATGTGGTAGTACTCCCTACCCCTACTGGGCTACTGGGTTGGGCTGTCACGGAAAACTGATTCGCATTGGTTCCGCTTAAAGCTACCAAGGGCGAGCCCGTGAGGGACAGCACCCCATTTCCCAGGTTCTCAATGGTGAATGCCGCATCCGTGGTAGCTCCTACTGCGGTATTGGCATAAGAGTAGGTACTACTTACTGCATAAGAGGCAGTTCCTTGCTTCACATTGATTTCCGGAGCCGGGTCAGCGGCTTGCCCGCTCAGGTTGATGACGTACGAGCCCTCGTCACTGTCGTCATTCGCAATGGTGAGCGAGGCGGTTCGCAACCCGGGGGCTGTAGGCGTAAAACGTACCGTGAAGGAGGTGAGGGTTCCGGCCACCGGGCTCGTTGGGTCCTCCAGCACAACAAATTCCGAGGAGCTGCTCGTTACTTTAGGGCTGCCCGTCAGGTGGAGGTCGGCATCTCCCGTATTCGCAATAGTGAAAGTCGCATCTGCCGTACCGCCGCCGGTAAGTGTAGTTCCGCTATACGTATAGGTTTGACCGGACGCAAATGGTGCCCCACCCTGCTGCACATCAATTTCAGGTGCCAGGCCGTGGCCAGTCAGCGTAATCGTATACGGATCTTCGTTACTGTCATTATTGGTGATGGTCAACGTTGCCGTTTTATCCCCGCCGCTACTTGGGGTAAACTGTACGCTGAATTTTTCCGACGCGCCTTCAGCCACAGAGCCGCTGCTGGGCTGGGCACTAACCGTAAAGGACCCCGAGCCGGTAAGCGCAACTCTGGGGTTTCCGGACAGCGTTAGCGGGGCCGTACCGGAATTCTGAATTTCAAATTCTATAGCTCCCGAAGAGCTGCCTACTACCTGCGAGCCAAAAGCGAAGGATGCCCCCGAAGCAAGTGACGTACCATTCTGCGTGACATCTATTTCCGGGGCGGGCGGGTCAGCAGCTGTGCCTTGCAGAGAAATAGTGTAACTCCCCTCGTCACTGTCGTTGCTGGCAATAGTGAGCGTACTGGATTTTACCCCATTGCCCGTCGGCGTAAATCTTACCGTAACGGACGTGGAGCCATTGGGGCCCGACACAGTCATATTCGGGTTATCCACTACGGTGAAGTTACTTGAACCGCTCAGCGCTGGATTGCCGCTTAGCGTCAGGTCTGCATTGCCGGTATTCAGAATGGTGAACGTAATATCCTTTTGCCCTCCGCCAGTGTACACCGTGCCAAAGTCGTAGCTATGCACATTGGTATCTGGCTGTCCTTGCACCTGCACATCAATTTCCGGCACTGCCGGGTTGGCTACGGTACCACTAAAGGTTAGAACATAGGGGTTCTCATTGCTGTCGTTGTTGTTAATGATAAGCTTAGCAGTCTTCGCCCCTGTGCTGGTAGGGGTAAACCGTAAAGTCAGGGTAGCAGGCGTCCCGTCTACTGCACCGCTCGTCGAGCCTACCAACGCAAATTCCGGCGAGCTGTCAGTATCCAATGACCCAGAGAAATTGAGAGTTGCATCACCTGAATTCTCAATGGTAACAGTAATATCCTGAGGCGAATCGGAGGTATATAGCGTACCTAAATCGGGCACAGCCGTTCCTGCTGCATAGGTTGTGCCATCCACTTTCACCCTGATTTCCGGAGCGGGTGGATTAGTAGCTGTGCCCTCCAGGATAATTTCGTAGCTGCTCTCGTTACTGTCGTTGTTATCGATGGTAAGTTTGGCCGTTTTGGTCCCCACACTGGTTGGGGCAAATTGAACCGTGAAGGTGGAGCCGCTGGCCCCTACGGGGCTGTCTGGCTGCGCCGTCACGGTAAACTGACTGGCATCTACCCCGCTTACTGCCACCCGGGGCGTACCCGTCAGGTTCAGTTCGCCATTGCCCAGGTTCTCAATCGTAAACGTGGCGTTGGTTGTCGAACCTACCTCCGTGGTCGAAAACGAGAAGGTGCTGCCTGCCGCATACGACGTAGAGCCTTCTTTTACATTGATTTCCGGCACCACTGGTTCCGGCTCCTGAACTGAGGCACTAATGTTCAGCGTATAAGGATTCTGACCACTGTCATTCAGGAGGGTCAAGATTACATTTTTTGTCCCGCTTGATGTAGGAGTAAACCTCAGCGTGAAAGTAGAAGTACCACCAATATCGATTGGACTTGAAGGTTGTGTCTGGATTGAAAACTGATTCTCGTCGCTCCCACTACGAGTTACGTAAGCCGGGCTTCGATCAGAATTTGTGTTAACCGGATCTACTACCAGATTAAGAGCAGCTGTTCCCGGGTTTTCAATGGTAAAAACCACATCAACAGAGGTTCCAATCAAGCTAGTCAAATCAGAATAGGTACTGCCCGATGAATAGCTTTGCTCCCCTTGTTTAATAACCATCTCCTGAGCCAGCGCCTGTTTGCTCACTAGGAATATGGACAGAATAGCTAACCACCAGACTGTTAGGCAAAGCCTACCCCCCCTACGCGGAATTTTTGTGATTGCCAACATATAATTTGGATTAAGTTTATTATTTTTTTCCCTATTTCTATTAATATGCAATTAATTATTATTTATATACAACATTTGAATTATAGTTTTTTTCCTTAAGCATATAAAAAAAGAGCCCTCTACCGTAGTAGAAGGCTCTTTTGAAAATTATGCGGTATAGCTGCCGTGCTCTAAGTAAAGCCTATACCGCAAGCCCGGTGCCTTGCATAAGGCTAAGTATATAACCCTTCCGATAGGATGGCTAATCCGGTTTATTAGCGACAGACAGATACCACTCATACAAAGAAATGAACGACTTAACGCACACAGGAATGTCCTTCTGCCATGACAAAGGAGCTAGCAACCGTTAAAGCAATTGGAACCAAAAGTGTAGGTTAAACAGTCCTTGAATTTGTAATTGATTCTCTCCTAGGAGCTGCAGGAAAGAGTGGCGCTTCCGGGCTTAAAGCGCGCCCATTCCGGCCGCTTATCCGCCAGCTCATTATGCTCGGGCTGTTCATCATAGGGATTCGTCAGAACCTGCATCAGCCGGTTGAGTAACGATAAATCTCCCACCTCTGCGGCTTCAATTGCTTGCTGGGCCAGGTAATTACGAAGTACATACTTAGGGTTGGCGGCCAGCATGCCTACCCGGATAGCTTCTCCGGTAGCTGTTTCGTGTTGTAGCCGTTGTGCATACCGCCGTAACCAGGCCAAAAGGGTATCATGCACCGCCGATGGCTCCGGGGTATAAGAGGCATTTTCTATCAGCTGGCGAAAGAGCGGCTCTTCTTCCTGTGTGCTGTCCCGCAAGGCCGGCGCTACATGGGAAAGCTGACGGAAAAACAACGTCATATCCATTTCCGAGGTAGTCAGGCCCTGATGGATATCTTCTAGCAGTGCCGTGTCTTCGGGCAGCGTCACGGTAAGCAACCCCAACTTACGGCGCATCATGTCCTGTTGCGTGGCTGTAAAAGTGGTGCGGTACAGCTCCAGCGCCTCATTCAGCCCTTCTACCTCGGGCACAAGTGGTGTTAAGGCCCGCCCCAGCTGCACCAGGTTCCATAAGGCTACCTGAGGCTGTTGCGCAAATGCATAGCGGTGGTGGCTAAAGTCGGTCGTGTTGGGCGTCCAGGTAGGATCATACGGCTCCAGCCAGCCATAAGGGCCGTAATCGATGGTAAGGCCCAGAATAGACATATTGTCGGTATTCATCACCCCATGCACAAAGCCCACTGACATCCAGTGCGCTACCATAACAGCCGTACGGCGACATATTTCCGCAAACCACCGCTGGTATACTGCCTCCGACGGTTCGCCTAACTCAGGATAAAAGCGGCTTATTACGTAGTTAGCCAAGGCACGCAGATTACTTAGCTCCTTTGCGGCCGTCATGAGCTGAAAGTTGCCGAACCGCACAAACGTGGGGGCAACCCGCGCCACAATAGCGCCCGGTTCGGGCTGAGGGTTACCATTGTAAAACATGTCACGCACCACCAAGTCACCAGTGCCCACCAGGCTTAGGGCCCGGGTGGTAGGTACCCCCAGCGCGTGCATGGCCTCGCTGCATAGGAATTCCCGCACCGAGGAGCGCAGCACTGCCCGGCCATCTGCCCGGCGGGAGTAGGGCGTGGGGCCGGCTCCTTTCAGTTGAATTTCCCAGGAAGAACTATCCCGAGCGGTGAGTTCCCCCAGGGAAATGGCCCGGCCGTCGCCGAGCTGCCCGGCCCAGTTGCCGAACTGGTGCCCCCCATAGCGGGCCGCAAATGGTTTCATACTGTCCACGACCAGGTTGCCGGCCAGCGCGTCGACGGCGGGGCCTTGTTCCGGTGGTCGGCTTATACCCAGAAAGTCGGCCAGCTCTTCCGACCATGCGAAGAGCCGCGGTTCGCGCACTGGGGTGGGTTTCACCTGAGAATAGCACACGCCTGGCACCTGCCGGGGTTTGGTATCGGGCGCCACTTCGCCCGGAAGTTCATCTACAAAGGAGTTATGAAAAAGGAGCTGATCAAATGACAGATTGTTCTGAGACATATAATAATGCGGTAAGACTTTGAGAAGGCACTGACTTAGCTGAGTACTAAGGCCTGTTTACCTGACTGATTTCTGGCGGAAGTCGTGATGCTGTTACCCTACAAACCTTAAAGGATACGTGAAATCCGGCCCTGCTTCCTGCCTTTTTCATCTTTTTCTCAACAAAGCCGGACGGTCAGGCAAGTCTCCCTCCTACTTCTAATTGTAAGCACTGTACGACTCACGGGTATCAATCCTACAACAAGGGGCTGGAAAACAATGGATAAGGAAACTAACAGCCACCAAATCAGTCATATTATAAAAACCAAAGGCCCCCTTCTGTATATACAGAAGGGGGCCTTTTTGAACAGCTAGAAAAGCTTAGTTAGTCTTTACCAGCTTATGGGTGGAGCGTAGCTGCTGTCCTTCGAGCATCAGCATATAGCTACCCTGTGGTAACTGGTGCAAATCCAGCTCCTGAGAAGCGGGAACCAGTGCACGGTAAACTTCCCGCCCTACAAGGTCGGTAATAACAGCCTGCACGGGGCTGTCAGAAACTGGCAACTGCACGTGCAGTACCTGCTGTACCGGGTTAGGATAAATACCCGTAATCAGCTGCGTTCCTTGAACTGTACGGACAGTAGAAAGGTGTGCTGCACCATCCTGGTCTACCTGACGCAGGCGGTAGTAAGCCCGTCCACCCATTGCCTTGGCATCCTCAAATTGGTAAGTGGTTTGAGTAGAGGTACTACCCTGCCCTGCTACCCGCCCAATTGCCTGAAATGAGCTACCCTCATAAGCTCGCTCAACAAGGAAGTATGCACTGTTGCGCTCAGAAGCAGTAGTCCACTTCACCTGCACAGTTGAGCCCTTACGCTCGGCAGTGAAGGCCGTTAACTCCACAGGAAGGGGATTGAAGCCGCCTGTCTTATTTGCCAGCGCAAAAATGACAGGTGTGGCGAATGTTTCCGTGAATAGATCTGAGGTAATGGAACCGGCTGGTGTTCCGGTACCGCCTGTTACAGGTCCTAAGTTGGCATAAGCATCGGCCCCGTTGTTGGCCGATTTTCCTACCCGCAAAGTAGCGGGCTCTACCACGTCGTCATCCTGGCCATAGTTGAGCGTGACCTGGGCGGCGCTGGCATCGGGTCCGCTCAGGCGCGTCACCCGGAAATAACGCACCCGCGAGGTGCGGTTCAGATCAGAACCTGTAGCGAATGACGTACCGTTTGGGGTAGTTTCATTCACCATCTCGGTACTGAGCACCGTGGCGGCCGTGCTGTTGAGCAGCCCCAAGGTAAAGGGCCGGTAGATTCCATCCCGACCTACGCCGAAGGTTAAGGTAGAGCCGGATGCCGGGAAGACCCGGGCTAGCGGTCCTTCTACAAAGCTATTATTGTTGCCCTTGTTGTTTTGAGCTTCACTACCTACCGTTACCAAATTTGTGGCCGAAGTGAGCAGCCGGCCATTCAGCAGGTTCAGCTGGCTTTGCACGTATGACTTTCCTACGGCCTGGATGTTAGAAGTAGCACCGGTCAGCGTTACATCATAATAGTTGCCTGCTAGTAGGTTGTACGTATCATCTACAAACACTGGCCGCCCTACGGTAGCTCCCCAGCCTGTACCTACGCGCAAGCCATCAACCGTAATGCTTTGATTAGCATTATACTGGCGCAGGGTGATACCTGCCGGGTTTTGTTCCGTTGTAAAGGCAGTGCCACCATTGCCAGTAAAACCAGCTGTTACGGTAGCGGTATTAGCCGCATTTACAGGCTCAGAGGTGGGAACTCCCGCATCGAATACAAACAGCTTAACCTCATCATCAAGCGTGCCTGCTTTCTTGCTGTACTTTACTACGAACAGGTAGCTGTTGCCGGCGGTATAATCCGCCACCGTATTGCTGGCATTCGTTACATATACAATCTGGGCTGTATTCGTTACTGTGCCGTTAAAGCTGATTCCTACGTTAAAGGTATTAGGCAGAGAACCATTTTTCAGGTGAATACGGCCGGTATAGCTGGTGTAGAGGGAGGCCGGGCTAAGGGCAAAAAAGTATTCATTGTTCACCCCTACAGTATTCACCTGAACCAGCATGGAGGTATACATGTCGCCGGTGCTAAAGGTGCGCCCTATTGGTTTCAGGGCATCTTCCCCGGAGTTGGAAACATTGGCAGCATAGCTGCCCCCAGTCAGCGAACCATACTCTGCGTAGCTAAGGGAAGCCGCACTGGTTACAATTGAATTAGTTGATCCGGAGACCACCAGCCAGCCATTGTCTGTTAGTTTGGCACTAGGGCCATAGTTAAAGTTTTCCTCCAGCACCAACTCGCCGGGTCCTCCGGTGGGAAGCACCGTAGTAGTGCTGGTATTGCCTGTGAAACCTGGCGTCAGAAAATTGACATTATTTCCACTGCCATTATATTCATATAAGGCAAAATAGTAAACCGTACCAGCGGTAAGGTTCGTTACGGTTATGGAAGTGTTGTTTCCATTGTATACTACATAGTTGCCGGGCTGGGTCACGTCACCAGCACCATAACGGGCACTGGCTGCATACATTACTCCATCTTGTGGATCACCATTTACGGCGGCTGCTTCCCGCACCACCAGCAGCCTACGCGTGCCGCCGCCTCGCACCAGGTTTACCTGGATAGAACTACCAGTAATGGCACCGAACGTAAAGCTGCCCTGCACCTTAGGCTGAGTAGCCAAGGACGGGTTTGGAGTAACGGTTCCTTTCACTGTTACGGGAGCACCTAATGCACCAGAGAAATTCTCAATCGTTCCGTTAACAGTGCCTGCCCCTTGGTTGCCCTTCAACCGCACATAAACATAGCGGTCCAGGTCGCCGCCAGGGCCGGCCGTCAGACTCAGCTTAGTGGTATAGGGTCCACCACTGGTAGCGGAGATTTCATAGCCAATGGCCGTTGTTGTGGTTACACTCTGGGTCAGGTTAGCCCCTACCAAATGATAGGATTGCTCCAAAGAAGCTGCGGGAGCTGTAGTAGAGAAAGAGAGGGTAGCCGGAGTGGCAGTGAGCGTGGGAGAAGCAACCCGTTTACCTGTGAGAGTTATTACTTGGCTGGCCAAGCCAGGATAACTGTTGGTAATGGTGCCATTCACCGGATTGGCCACTGCGCCAGCCTTCAGGCGTACGAATATCCGTTTCGACGTATTCAGGTTTCCTCCTGGTTCTGAAATAGTGCTTTGTGGCGCTGTGCCTATAGTATCTAGGGTTACTTCATAACCGGCTGAGGCCGTAATAGTAACGTTATCTATGGATTGTAGATTGGTACCATTAAAGGAATACCAGTGGTAAGCAGAGGCACGCGAGTCAGTGGCGGTGAATATTTTACCAGATTCCGGCAGTGCAGTTGGCGTAACGGTGAAAGATGGCACGCCAGAGGTTGTGAACTGACGTGATGTAGTATAGGAAGTACCCGTGCTATTCGTGGCATAAGCTGCGAAATAGTAGGTAGTGTTGGCCGTCAGTCCAGTGACGTTTGACGTAAATGCACCCGTACCTGAGCCCGAAGTAACTTTTAGGGCTCCACCAACCCCAATACGAGGGTTAGTAGAAGTATTATAGACAAAGCCGCGCTCCGTAACTGCACTTCCTCCATCCGCAGTAACAGATCCACTTAAGGTAGCGCTTGTATAGCGCACAAAAGAAGCCGAGCTTGAAGTAACGGAAGGCGCAATCCCCGATGAAGTAGAGTTGCGGGGCGTAGGCGTTCCTGCAAGGAAGTCAGCAGCGTTATCATCCGTATCGGTACCGCCATTATTGATCCGGAAATCTGCTTTCGTTGCGCTTATTGCTGGCGCTGGTCCTGTTCCTTCATAGGCGTTATTAGTAGCTGTACCACCGTATCCTATAAAATCAATAACACTTCCGTCAGTTGGGCCTTTAATTCCTGTAATGCCATTTACAAGAGCTATTCTACCGTCAGTTGCACTCATATTAAAACTGCCAATTGCATCAGCAGTAAAGGAATTGCCGTTGGCACCTCCCGCAAGTTGAATGAGGTAATATTTACCCGGCTCTATAGAGGCGTTCGGTAGCTGAAAAATATTCGAAAAACTAGCTGTAGTCGTTAAACCAGAAGCTGCATATTGAATACTATAGCCGTTCAGATTTACAGATGTTGTTCCCAGATTATATAGTTCAACAAAGTCATTCTTATACGTTGCGCCGCTATTACCGCCGCCGCCATATACCTGACTGATTACAAGAGTAGAGCTGCCTGCACCCCACCCCAGCAACGGTAGCAGAAGCAGTACCAATGACAAAAAGAAACCCCTGACACGAAGTGAAGGGGCTCGTAAACAATTAAGTAAAGGTGTAAGCATGAGGGGCAGTGTATGAAAAAGAGAAGAAGAGGCGCAAATCGGGCCACAAAGATATTATAACTTCCCGCAGTTTGAACACTAAAATCCTGTTATTGAATCATTAACAAATAGATTAAAACAAAGAAAGGCCTCCTGGAAATCCAGGAGGCCTTTCTCAATCAAATACAATAACTAGTGCGTCTATTGCTTCACTACTTTTTGGGTGAAGCGCTGACCACCGCTTACTACGGTCACCACATAGATACCGGGTTTCAGGCTGGTCATGTCCAGACGGCCTTCTGCCGAAAGCGTCTTGCTCATGTGCACGCGGCCAGTGAGGTCAGATACCGTAACCAAACCACCTTTAGCATTGCCGGGCAGCTGAATATTCAACTGGTCACGAACCGGGTTAGGATACATGGCTACAGTACCGCTGCCAGCGTTGACAACAGTAGCTACGCCTGAGTATGCAAACTTACCATCGATGTCAATCTGCTTTAGACGGTAGTAAGAAGTACCAGCCAATGGCTGAGCATCTACTGTAGCATATTCGTGGCGGGTAGTGGTATTACCCTGCCCTGCTACCGACTTTAGCGTCTGGAAGTTAATACCATCTGCCGAGCGTTCAACTTCAAACGACTTGCTATTCTTCTCCGAAGCCGTAGCCCAGTTCAGATCCACACGCTTGTTGTTCAACTTAGCCGTGAAGCTGGTGAGCTGTACTGGCAACAGAACCGGGTCACCGGGAATAATATAACCCGTTATCGGAGTGAAAGTGGTAGGAGTCTTGAAGTTGTAAGCAACACCGTTAATGGCATTCTGACCAGGGTTGTTAGCGTTGTAATCAAAAACATATACATAGTATGTTCTGGCTCTATCAAGGCCTGTGAACGTTGCAACACTACCCGAGCCGCTGGCCACTACATAATAGCCGGGGCTGATTTGGTCACCAGTGCTATAACCATTAGAACCCGGATTGTAGGCAATACCATCTTTAGGGTTATCATTCGGAGGAAGCAGAGTTGGTCTCTCACTAACTACCACCAGACGGAAACGACCGAAACCATTCGTTTCATAAGTATCACCATCGTAAGCAGGAATGTAAGTTACAGTACCAGTGGTATAGTCACTGCTGCGCACAGCACTGAAAGTAGTTTGCTTAGTGGGCTCAATTGCCAGGGCCCAGCCTTTCAGACGGTCATCCAGTACTTTATAAATTTGGTTACCATTGCTATCCGTAGTATACAGTTCCTTGCTCTGGTAACGTACTTCAGCTACTGGCAAACCTACACGGGTTGGTACGAAGCGAACATAGACTTTCGTATTTACGGAGTAAGTAGAAGCAGATGGTTGTACTTCGATAAAGGTGTGGAAGTCTCCCTCATTGCCAGTAAGCGAAATTTCAAACTGCTGCTTGTTGGTGGTGTTATAATTAGCAGGGTCTTCATCGGGAGAAACTGAAATGCGAATCAGCTCCCGTGCCCGCAAAGCAGTCAGGTTCAGCTCCCGGATTTCCGACTTCTGATTAATAACAATTGGGGTTTTGAAATCCAGGAACGAAGCTGGATCCAGGCTCAGGAAGGGACGGCTATTACCAACAACTGTTACGTTTACGGTGGTAGCAGGCTCGCTTACATGGCTGATATCACGGCTTTCCAGATCAGCAACCGTAGGCAGGTAACGCACATATACCCGGGTAGGAGCTACACTACCATTTATAGGCGTTAGTGAGTAGGACGTGAAGTTGTTATTGCCGGCATCAGTAGTAAAAAGTGAGTCAGGCGAAATCTGGAAGTTACGCGGCGCAGTGAGGAGAATAGGGCGCACCAGGAATTCGCCGGTTACTTTATACGAACGAGAGTCTGAAGGCTGGCCGGGTACCGTTGAGAAAACCGGCAGTTTGCTAGCGCCCAAAGCAGTAATTGACGATTGAGCCGAAGTACCGTTAGCAAAAGGGTTATTAGCGAGAATGCGAACCCACTGCAGCAAAGCAGTATTATTCACAGTAACCGTAATATTATGGTCATAGGCACCGGAAGGTACGGCCCGTAGGCGAACTTCAATGATGGTTTCCGGAACCTGACCATTAACTGGAGCAATCGTCAGTTTACCAGTGAAAGCAGTATTGCTGTCCTTGATACGGAACTGGATGCTGCTATTGTCCCGAACCAATTTAATAGAGTCCGTAGCAGTTAGATTACCACCACCTACTGTGAAATACAGAGACTGTGCCGAACCTGTGCCCGAAACAGTGCCAAAATTCAGCGTAGTAGGATCAACCGTCAGGTAAGGCTGATTATTGGGAAGCGACTTACCATTTAGCGTAGAGCTCTGGCTCTGGGCACCACTCGAAGAAACAGTAACTATACCAGTCCGATCATTTGGATTGGAAACAGTGGGTTTAAAGCGAACCGAGATGGTTGTTGTTAAAGTAGCGCTGTTGGAACTATTCAGCGTAAGTGTATTTCCATAAACACCCGTCGAAGGGTTCAGGATTTGGAATTCAGTGGAGTTGGAGGTAACCGTAACCGAACCAGTCAGGTTCTGACCTGAGACATTAAAGGTTTGATCAGAAGAGGCTTGCCCTACTCGCGTATCTGCGAAAGTAAATGAGCTTGGGCTAATGCTTAGCAGAGGAGCGGGCGCAATGCCTGTACCTGTTAAAGTATAAGTAGCCGGTGTTGCATTGGGAGACGAAACAGTTAAAGTCTCACTATATGATCGAGCAACGGTTGGAGCAAAGCGAACAAAAACAGAAGTTGTGCTTAGACCACCACCATTATTTTCTCGGGGCAATGTGATGCTAGTGGATGTTGAGGTGAAGCTGGACGACAAGCTCAACTCAAAACCAGCACCAACCGATACAGTTACATCACCGTCAAGACTTGTACCTTTTATCTCCACTTCACCAGTAGCAGTTGACTTCTGGTTTACTTGTGTAGCTGGAAAGGCTTGGGTACCAAAGTATCCTACACGCAAGTTTGGAGCAGCCTGTATAAAAGAAGGCAAGGCAAACAATGCCAAGAAGAAAATCCATAAGGCAGCCAGAGGGACTGGCTTATGGGCACGCATGTATGTGTGTTTCATATTAAAAAAGAAAAAGTGCAGAGTGAAAAGGTTTTGTTATCAATAGATTATTGACTTCTACCGCTCGAGCCAACAGGTGATTGTACGAGCAAAGAAGCTAGCCGTTGTTTGATTATTTCTACATATTTTATAATTATTTTGACCCAACCCAGTTCCTTCCTTTTAAACAATAATTGGACGCAATTTCGCATATTTCATGCCAATAACCTTAGGTAAAGGAGAAAAAATGAAGATGTTAGGAATTTTTTCAGCTCAAAACTTGCTTAAAGCTGATTTTGGCTGACATACAATCCTTGACTGATTTAGGTTCCTATTACATCGAATATCTTGGATTTTGTATTTTATTAATATTAAACTTTATTATTACATATCTATATTATAGTACTCCATTATATTTTGTTTATGAAAACTCAATACCCTTAGTTCTAACTTTCTGACTCTATTTATACGACAACAGACGAGGTTCCTTACAAGCACGTTCTGTTGCGTGCGTGTAAGGAGCCTCGTCTGTTGTGTATTAACTTATAAAACTGCGCGCCTACTTCCAGTCCGGCAGGTCCGCATTATCGAATAGTTTAGAGCGGTCCAGGTCACCGTCGTCCATGCCTACTACCCATACCTCTGGCGGTGTCTGGCTATCATTGGCCTGATTTACGAAGATAACCGAGGCTCCATCTGGTGAGAAGCGAGGCTCCTTGTCATTAGTACCGGCTTGCTTGCCTTCTGATAAATCAACCAAATTGGTACCATCCAGCTTCATCTTGTAAATGTGGCTATTTAGCTGTCGGCCGGCATTGGATTCAAACCCTGCGACATCGTGCGTATACAGCATTTCAGTGCCATCAATGCTGAAGGATGGGGAGTCAACGCGGCCCGGCAGGTTTTTCACAACGAGGCGTGGGTTACTACCATCGGCATTGTAGAGGTATATCTCGGAGTCGTAGGGTTTGGCACCAATGGTTTGCACCAGCAGCAGGTTCCCCTGCACGGTCCAGTCGCACTGGCGGAAGTGGCGACCTGTGGGTGCCGTAGCCAGGAGTGCAAGGCCGGTACCATCTCGATTAATGCGGTAGAGCTGGTCGTAGTGACTATAAACCAGCTGCGCACCATCCGGCGACCAGCAATACCCTATGCCTGCATTCTGGTAACCCTCTACCGAGAGCATGGTGATGCGCCGCTGCCCGGATCCATCCCGGTTCATGGTATAGAGCTGGTATTGTCCGGTGTCGTTGGAGGTGTAAGCAATTTTGTCCCGGGTGGGGCTGATCTGTGGGGCTGTTTCTGTGAAGGCGGCGGTTGTCAGGCGCTGCAGCGTACTGCCATCAGCATTGGCAGAGTAGATATCAGTGTTCCCGTCTACGGTGCGGGAAAAGACATAGCGGTTTAAAGGGAAAGAGGCCGTACGAAACGTCCATACTTCACTGCGGGCAGTTAGGCCGTCCTGGTCCCGCGTCGTAATCTGCCAGAAGTAGGCCGTGTTATACTTAAGGTTAGAAACTGTGTAAAATGTGTCCCGAATAGCAGTTGCCAGGGTATTGCGGTCAGTAGAATTGCTTTCATAAAGCTGCACATCATAACGCAGACTGTCCCCTTTGTCTGGGTCTTTACCTTGCCAGCGCAAGGTGAGCGTGACGGGCTGATCCACAGAGCCGGTAGCCGGCACCGGATTAAAGGGTGCATTCGGTGCCTGGTTATCAACAGATTGCTCCAACGCCAGCGTAACCTCGGTTAATTGCCTCTCTCCTACCGTAATGCTGCTGGTTTCACCCTTGAAACCTACTTTATGGGCCGATATAGAATATTTCCCGGCAGCAATATTTTGCAGCGAAAAGTGGCCCTCCTCATCGGTAGCAAAGGAAGAAGTAGCGGGATTAGTGGTGATAATAACATTGGCCAGCGGCTGGTTATTATGGGCATCTACCACCACACCCTGCACGGAGCCATATAAAGTAGGGGTAATAGTTTCTTCCTTGCAGCCCGTTACCAGCAATACCACAAGCAGGAGCCATAGCCAGGTTCTCTGGCTATGGGTAAAACGAAGCATGAACATAGGGCGAACGGTGGGTGTAGAAAGCAGCAGCGCGTTGAGTAGGCATCAACAGCCCAAGGCTGGAGAATACCGGAGGGAATCATCGGATATAGGGGAGCCATGGTCGTCGAGCAGACGCAGCCACACCTGATAGGCATCTTGCGGGCCGGCCATAAGTGTAGTTCTGGAAATAATAATGTCCTGCTCGGCAGGAATAAGCATGCGCCCGGCCTGGGCATTGTGCGAGGCCCCGGCAGCACCACGCCGGTCCGTACGCAACTCATAGCGTACCCATACCGGAACCGGGCTGGCATTGTGGCAATGGCCCAGAATAACCAGGAACTTCCCTTCCTTTCGCATTTCAACTTTTGCTTCGCAGGAGGAAGGGCTGGAACCGTTGCGGCGAGGTACGGCCGTACCTAAAATGGGCTGAAACAGTACGCCAAATGCGGCCAATGGTAGAACAGAAAGTCTCATAGTAATCAGAAATAATAACTACAGAATCCAGAAAATCATACAATTACCCAAAGTGCGGGGCTGGCTATGATACTAGCCGCCATTAGGGCGTGGCCTGCCCCTGCACTATGGTCATGCGGATGCCATTGCCCCGCTGGTACACCTCATAGCCCCGGGTAGTGGCCGAAGTTTCTATCTGGCGCAATTCATTGCCGACACCTTCCTGCTGAATAACATAGCGCTGGTCCTGGCCCTGCACCTGCTGCAGCACCAGATTATCGTCGCCAGTCTGCTGAATCAGGCTTTCCAGGTTGTCTCCGCGCAAGTCTGAGGCAGCCATATTACCAGTACCCCGCTGCTGCACAGTAGTGCGAAGTCCACTCCCCTGCTGACTTATTTGCGACATATTAGCAACGCCTGCCTGTTCAATCATTACCAGATTAGACAAGCTAGCGGTGCTGCCACGCTGCATGGCACTAGCCTCATTATAAGCCCCCTGCTGCATAATTATTGCCTGATCCTGTGTAGAAGTCGGTAATGATAGTGCTGATGAAGCCTTACTTATTTCCTGTGCCATTTGCTGCTCCACCGGAGCAACGCCCTGGGCCCTCACTTCTGTTAAGCAAATCGAAAGCCCAAAGCCTACGAGTAGGGAAAGGAAGCGAGAAGAAGTTTGCATAGCGTAGAGAACCAAAGGAAGTTTTTAGAGAATGACAACAATTGTAATAAATCAATATTATTTTTATTTTATTGAATTTTCAGTAGCTCCGTTACAAGGATGAGTTTACCATTATCCCTGTATAAAACCAAATAATTAATAAATTAATTATAAAATACCCTTCAAAAACATGATGTAAGCTTGCCAAAAGCCTTATTAGCTTTTATAGAGCGTTAACTAAAACCTGATAGAGCAGTTAGATAGAGCAGTTAGTACTTGAAACCCTTCCCCGGATCTATAGTTGGGGTTAAATAGTAAATATCCTACCCCGCATACACGAGGTACACGAGGTAGGATACTGTTACTCCTATAATATAATGGGTAGCCTAGGGGTGGTCCTGATGTACTACTGCTGAGTTTCCATCACCCACTTGCAGTACGGTGCTATGCTGGCCATACAAGCCCTGCTTCGTAATGGCGCTGTTGCCATCACCTACCTGGATCTGGGTGGCATAGTGGTAGCCAGCATCGTCTTGATCAATGCTGGCGTAGTTATCATTACCTACCTGAATCTGACCGGCAAAGTTTTCATCACCTTCCTGGTCAATTTCAGCCCAGTTGCGGTTGCCGCTCTGCAACTGTCCTGCCCAGTTTAAATCACCGCTCTGGGCAATGGTAGCACCGTTGCGGTTTCCCTCCTGATACTGGCCAGCATAGTTGCCACCACCTGACTGATCTACCGTAGCCAGGTTGCGGTTGCCATACTGATACTGCTCCGAAGCGTTCAGCAGCCCTACTTGTGACGAAGATGCCAGGTTACGGTTGCCGGACTGCTCCTGATAAGCGCTGTTCAGCAAACCTACCTGGTCTACATAAGCAGCGTTGCGGCGGCCATCCTGATTTTGATCAGAATAGTTGCCAGCACCAACCTGTGTTGCTTCAGCTAAGTTGCGACGACCAACCTGGTCCTGAGATGCATAGTTAGCTAGCCCTACCTGCAGAATGCTGGCTTCATTGCGCCGGCCTTCCTGTACCTGAGAAGCTTCGTTTTCATCACCCAGCTGAACAATATAAGCGGCATTATGGCGCCCATACTGTGCCTGCGAAGCTTTATTCTCATCTCCTCCCTGCCCTATAAATGCTTCATTTCTATAGCCTGACTGATCAACTGTGGCCTCATTCAAATCACCTATTTGCTCCACATCACTGCTGTTCTGCTGAGCAAAGGCTCCTCCGGCCATAAATACTAGACCTACAATTAGATTTAGCTTTTTCATCGTTTGTTTTGTTTTGGTAGACTGAGATAGTAAGAAAAGGACAATTCCCTCCGGAGGAATAATCCAAATATATATTGTTAAAGTTATTAAACAAGCGGATATTATTATTTTATTTTAAATATTTATCTCTTTTGTTATATATCAGTTTACTTTTTTTGGTTTGTTAGGCTTTTAACCCGATTCAGGGTGCCCCCAAAATAGAGTGTTACCCCACCCAAGGCTCCCCAGTAGTAATCATTGTACTTACCCTGATTGGTATCATCCAGGTTATCAGAAAGAATGTAATGCGAATTGAGCACTGCGCTTAGCCCAATCCGGTTGTTGAGCATATATTCCATTCCTACGCCTGCTACCAGGTGCGGCAAAAAATCAGACTTACTGCTGATAGGCCTTGTCTCTAGGCCGTCTTTCACCAGAAAACCCCCACCTGCCAGCAAGTAAGGCGTGTATTTATCGCGCGGAAGCAGGCGGTATAAGCCGCACAGCTCGGCATAGTAGTGGGTCTGCTGATAATAGTCGGCCGCAGCCAGTTGGCTTTGCCCAATGTTCAGTGCTACGGAGAACTTATTGTCCAGGGGGCCTTGGTAGCGTAGGGTCACCTCGGCGCCGGGGCGGGTCAGGGCCCCTTTCAGGTCACCGGCATAATGCTGGCCGCCCGCCAGCAGGCCCATGCCCAGGTGGCCGCGCCGGTCAGATAAAGCGCGGTCCAGAAAATCGATGTTTAGATTTTCCTTTTTCTCGTTCAAATAAGCCTGCAGAGCCAGTCCATTTTGGTCTTCGGGGTTGCGGGTGGCCCATAAGCCCTCATGAATGCCCTCCATAATCAGAGCCTGCACTGATTTCTCAATGGCATCTTTTACAGCCATTTCCGTCGGCTCATTGTAAGTGAAGCCCGTTTCGGTCTCCAACAGGCGCTTAAACTTCACAAATCGGAAGAGGCTGGCATCTACCTGCTGCGAGAGAATGGTCTTGGTGGTGTACACCGTTTTCAGAATTTTACCATTGCTGGTAGAAATAGCCCGCAGGTACACCGTTACCCGGTCTTGCCGGTACTGCCCCGAGGCGCCGGCCCCAAAGTAGCGTAGGCCAGCCCCACCGGTAATAACGTTGGCATCATAGGAAATAATCCCGCCTTCCAGGAGTACTCCTGCAAACAAAAGAGGCGGCAGCAGGGGTTGCTGTTGCTTGCCGCCACCCTGGTCAGAGTACTCGGCCCGACTGGAGCGAATGATCTTCCGCTCATTAAGCAGGTTACCCAGGTTTTCCCGCTCAATGGGGTCAAACCACTGCGACTCTTCCAGGGCCCGGAGCAAAATGGACGTGGCGCCCTGAGTTAAAGCCGTGGAAAAGCTGGAGCCATTAGCCGAGGGCTTATACTGCCCGGTTTGGTCCCGAAACTTATATACGGCCACTACCACGCGCTGCTGCGCGGGTGGCAGGGCTTTAAAATCATTGTTGGCGCGCAGCTCAGCCCCCAGCCGGGCCGGCATAGAGGCAAATGGCTGGTGAAAATAAGGCGCACAGCTAGCCAGCAGGCCTACCCCAGCCATCAGGCCGGCGTGAAGCCACCGCATTAAAGAAGCCATAAGATGGGATTAGGCCAAGGGTTAATAAAAAGGAATGACCACGGTGGTCTGGTCGCCGGTGCCGGTATCCGTCACCTGAACGGAGACGCCGTCGGAGCTGGGAGCTACCACTATTTCATATACACCAATAATGTAGGTTCCTTCCTGCAGCTCAGACTCCCCAAACTGTGAAGCCACCAGCTTGCGCGCCAGATTACTGAGAATCTGCTGATTTAGATTTTCCTCAAAGTCTTTCAGCGGGTCTCGCTCAAAGCCCTTTTTCAGATCCTGGTCTTCCAGCTTGTTCTGTGATTGAGCTGAGCTGAGCAGCCAGGAGTAGTTGAAGCTATTTCCGCCCCCAAAAGCGGGGTTTTTAGGCTCATAAACCAAATCCTGGGCCAGTGCCTGATGCTGGCAGCCCAGAAATAGTAGCCAGCCCAAAACCAGTAAACGCTTGGTAAAGAAGGTTCTCATAGGATATCCGGTATAGCGTTTGAATTCATGCACTTAATAAATGCCATTGCCCACCTGGTCGGCGTGCTCTTCCAGCTGGCTTTGGGTTAGCTGCAGATTGACGAGGTACTCCTGCGCCACGGCCACAGCACTGAAAGCACTGGCTTCTATCTGGTCGTATTTGGGCTGTATGGGCATTTCCATGATATCGGCATCATTTATCTGAACCGAAACCATGGCTCCCAGGCCCCGTGACGGCTTTTCCCGGATGACAATCATAAAATCGTTGGCACCGGCGGGTGCTTCCCATTGCGCATAGAACACGTCATAGAAGTCATGACCTATTTTGCTGATAGTCTGATCAACTACCATGGTGCCCACTTCCAGGCCAGCCATTCTTTTTGCATGGGTACTATCGGCGGGCGGGGGCAGTTCCAGCTTGGCAGCGGGCGCTTCTTTTGGTGTTGCAGGAAGCTTTTCCTGAGCCTGAGCCGGGCTTAGCCGTAACAGTATCCCGGCTATGCACCCCATGGCTATGGTCCAGGGACGCCACCAGAGGGGAGGCAGAACTGGTTTAGGCGCTTTCGTTGTGGTTCTGGCCATAGAGGATAGAAATAGGGGAAGAAGGCAACTGCTTTAAAGGCAGATGCCATAAATTCAATTACTTCAACCAGAACTGTTGGCTTGTTCAAGCAAACTTTCCAGCCCCTAAACCTAATTATTTAATGTAATAATCCAAAATATTTTTAATATTATACTATTAATGCAATAACATACCGCTTCTACAATCTTACATTCAATATTATATGATATTAATACAATTATTAATACTATAAATGCTTTCCAAACGATTATGCTACCTTTTTAATAGCGCTATATCCCTCTAAAAGTGGCATCCGTTCCTATCCATATCGGCCAGGAAATGCTAATGGTTTTAGGCAGGAAGGACATAACGCTGGCCGCTGGCCAGCAAATGAATCTTCAGGTCGCGGATGGAAAAGACCTCACCCGGCTTAATTTCATGAATAGTATTGCCGGTGCAATGGCGGCCATCCAGCAACACGGCTATACCACTGCCGAGCACTTCCATTTCTTTGCCTTTGCTGATGAGCACGGCCGTATCCTCTTCCAGGCCCAGGCCAATACAGCCGGGGTTGGTGGCAATGATCTGAGCCATGCGCACGATGCGCCCGCGGGCAACAAAGTGCGTATCAATAGCTACATCCCGCAGCAACTGCAGACCGGAAGTAATATGAATCTCGTCTTTGAGGTAGCCGGCATCGTTACGGCCCTGATAAATCATGGGGGTTGATAAGGCTGAGGCTCCGGCACTGGTGCCTGCTATTATTATGGGCTCCAGCATGTATCGTTCCTGCAAATTCTGTAGTAGTTGGGTACCGCCTAATACAGCCGTTAGCCGAAGCTGGTCGCCGCCGGTAAACAGGACACCATTTGCACGCTCAATAAGCTCAAGTGCGCGTCTGGATTCTGCCTGTTCACGACTCCGGATATTGAGCACCCGCACATGCTCTACGCCTAGCGCGGTAAATACTTTAATATATTCTTTCACCGCCTTTTCCGGCTCGCCGGATGCGGTAGGCACCACCACCACCAGGTGCTTAGCCGGCAACTCGTCTACAAACCGCTTCAGGATAAATTCAGATGAGGCATCTTCCCGGTCTTCCTCGTTCTGGGTTTGGCGCCGCTCGTGGCCCCCAATAGCTAGCAAGCAGCCTTTGGGGGGAATAAAAGCAATGGGAGTGTGCGAGGTAGTAGGCATAGCAGCTATAGAGTAGATGTTACCTGGGCGGTAATATAGTCAGGCGGCTACCGCTGCACGGCTGGTTTTAGCCTTGCATTGGTTTATAAAACCAATGCAAGGAAAATGCTAAATCCTTCGCTGAACCCCAAGAGAAATATTAGTGCTTTCACTTTCCGCCAGCTGCTTGGGCAACGCTTGTTTCCCTTAGAAGAAACCAAGCGGGCTAACGAGTCGGGTTTGGTTGTCCTTTGAACAGTTTACTGGACAAAACCTCTCTTTAGAAATCAATAAGCTGGAACTTCGGGGGCAGGCTTGTTGTCCAATACCGAGTAGATATAATTCTAACTGCTATTGATGAGCAACATAATTATGGCAATTATCTATTATTTATTTTACTTTTTATAACAATGCTAATGTTTTATCTTAGTTTTAGCCAGCGTCATTCTATTCATCCAATCCATAAATTTCCTACCCCACTCTAATTACATGAAGCTAAAATCATTTACCCTTGCGCTGATCTGCGGCGGACTCGGTTTTGCAACCGTTTCCTGCGACAAAGAAGAAGTGGCGGCTACGGCCAACCCCAAAACCGGCCTTAAGGCTGGTGCTACCAGTCAGATGGTGATTGGAGAGGGAAATCTAAAACTAGATAAAACTACGCTGGCTGCTTCCAAATTTGATTGCTCTTTCGGAGCTTTTGGTAACGCCGTGCTGGACCCATCCTTGGCTAATGCAGTAGTAAAAAGCCCTTGCGGCCCTACTCCTTTCAACTACGCCTTAAGCCCATATGTTGCGCAGTTTGGCGACCTGGAATGGGAATGGTATGATCTGATGGCTACCATTGCACAGTATTATACTTATTTCGATACATCTGCTCAATACTTTGGAGCGGATGGTAGCCTGACCAATTTTGCCGATAAGCACAAACGCAATCTGGAGTCTTTCTGGAATATGCCTGGTGAAATCACTCTAAAGGGTCAGCATACCAAGACGCTGCAGAATCGCGACGCCATTGCGGCCGTGTACATTAACGCTACTACTGCTACCACAGCGGAGGCCTACGAAAACGCGGATTACCTCATCGAAAACGTAATCAAGCCCAGCACTGCTTTCCAGAACTCGCCTTTATTATCTCTGGATGGCTTTGCTACCACGGGTAAGATGATTGTGATTGGTGACGGCATTGTGCAGATTATGACGGATGCCGGCGTGGATAGAAATGTCACCTTTGCGGGTATTCTCGGCCATGAGTGGGCGCACCAGGTGCAGTTTAAAAACTATACCCAGTGGTATGGCCCCCGGGTAAACACCGCTGAGCAGACCCGCAAAACGGAACTGGAAGCTGACGTATTTTCCAGCTATTACCTGACTCACAAGCGTGGTGCCACCTATAACTGGAAAAGCGCCGCCGAATTCTTTGAGCTGTTTTATAACATCGGTGACTGCAGTTTCACTTCCACCGGGCATCATGGCACGCCTAACCAGCGTCTGGCTGCTTCCCGCCTGGGCTGGATTATTGCGCAGGAAGTAAAGCCTATGGGCCACATTCTGTCGGCTAATGATATGCATAGCCTCTTTATGGCGGCGCTTAACAACATCATTGAAAATAAAATTGATAGCTCTGCCGCATTTGCAAGCCTGAAAGATGCGCAGCTAAAAGCTGTTTATGGCAACGTGCTCCAGCATGAGAAAGAGCTGAAAAGCATCATGAATGGCGAGTTAAGCCAGGAGGCTATTGAGAATTTATAATCTGTTAGTCTAGCACTTTTTCAAACAAAACGACCCGCCCCGGCGGGTCGTTTTGTTTACCTGATTTTCGAGAAGCTTTCATCATTCCTCACTGCCCACCTATACTTGCTGAATACTCTAACTACAAGCAGCAGCCTACAATAGCTTACCAACATTAGAGGGTAAATAGCCGAGAATAATTTGTATTGGATAAACCGCCCGAAGCCCTCTTTCACTTGCTCGGTTTCTGGGTATATTATCCCCGGCAAGGGAGTTTGCCTGGCGGCAGTAGCCTAACATGTATCCACAGCCATAATGATTTTTAAGGTCGATTCTATGCCGGACCCGCTTGCATAGCCTACCAAGTTTTAAACGCCTGAACCTATTTTTAAAACTACCTCCCATGACTATTGCCCTTAACCCCAATAAGGTGGTAATGCCGGCTGCCCGTAGTGCTATTCAGCGGGTGCAGGCTGTTGATGTGGTGCGTGGATTGGTAATGGTCATTATGGCCTTAGACCACGCCCGCGAATTCTGGAGCCCTACTGCAGTGCGGGCCGAGGATGTAGCTCATGCTTCCGTGCTGCTGTTTCTCACACGCTGGGTCACATACTTCTGCGCCCCCACGTTTGTATTTCTATCGGGCGCCAGTATCTACCTCTACCAGCAAAAACAAACCAGACTACAGGCCGTCAGCTGGTTTCTGCTTACCCGGGGCTTGTGGTTGGTAGCCTTAGAGCTCTTCGTGATTAATACCCTGGTGCACTGGGATTTTAGCTTAGTTCTGCTACAAGTAATCTGGGTCATGGGCTGGAGTATGGTGGCGCTTGCTGGCTTGATCTGGTTGCCCCGCTGGGTGCTGGCGGGGCTGGCCCTGGCTATCATTGGCTTGCATAACCTGCTCCCAGCCATTCAGCCAGTTACGGCTACCAACTTAGTTTGGGCGCTGCTGCACAACGGTCCGTTTGTGTATGCGCCTGCTGCCCTGCCGCCCTTTCTGGTTGCTTATTCCATCGGTCCATGGCTTGGGGTTATGCTGGCGGGGTATGTTATCGGGCCATGGTTGCAGTTACCACTACCACAACGAATCAACCGCCTGCGCCTCGTTGGTGCGGGGTTACTATTGCTGTTTGTCATCTTACGGGCAACCAACTGGTACGGCGACCCCAGCCCCTGGAGTGTGCAGGAGCGGGGCTGGCAGTATAGTCTCTTATCCTTTATCAACGTCACGAAGTATCCCCCTTCGCTGCTGTTCGATTGCCTCACATTGGGCGTGGCCCTGCTGCTTCTCAGCGTGGCCGAAAATGCCAGTAACCGCCTGGCCCAATGGCTGCGAACCTATGGGCAGGTACCGTTTTTTTACTACCTGCTGCACCTGGGGCTCATCTGCGGAGGCGCCTGGATTTGGACACACATAACATTTGGCAAACCCGTAAACTTCTCGTTTATCTCCGTAGAGGAATGGCCGGCGGCTTATCAATCCAGCCTGCTACGGGCCTACTCCGTTTGGGTGATAGTGGTACTTCTTCTCTATTTTCCCTGCCGCTGGTACCAACGCTACAAGCAACGGCATACGTACTGGTGGCTGTCCTACATCTAAAAAACCATTCGCCGCAGGCTCAGCGGCAGCCGCTCCCTCCCATTCTATTATCAACTGCTTGTGAAAGTTTTTTCCCTATTGTGGCTTGTTCTCCTGCTGTTTGGCGCAGTACACTTCCAACCGGTGCAAGCCCAGGGCCAACCCGCCCCGCTGGCCATCGGCCAAACCTTTACGCTCACTTCTGCGGCCCTTGGCGAAACCCGCCGCATTAACGTGTACCTGCCCCCGGTCTACTCTGATTCGGCGGCTATCCGCCTACCCGTATTATATATGCCCGACGGGGGTCTGGCTGAAGATTTCCTGCATGTGGCGGGCTTGGTTCAGGTTTCTACCGGCAATCAAACCATGCGCCCTTTTATTCTGGTCGGCATCGAAAACACCGAGCGCCGGCGCGACCTTACCGGACCCACCACCCAGCCGGAAGACCGTAAAATAGCGCCGCGCGTGGGTGGTTCGGCCGCATTCCGGAAGTTTCTTCGCTCGGAACTGATGCCCCTGATTCGGCAACGCTACCGCACTACCGCTGAAACAGCCATTGTTGGAGAGTCACTTGCCGGCTTGTTTGTGATGGAAACCTTCCTGCTGGAGCCTGACTTATTTGACACCTATATAGCTTTTGACCCCAGTTTATGGTGGAACAAGGGCAACCTGGTAGACCAGGCTGATAAGCGCCTGCGTGCTTACCACGGCCCGGCTAAAACCTTATATGTGGCGTCCAGCAGTCAAAATGAGGAAATTCCTGAATCACGCCGTTTGCAGCCAGCCTTAAAAGCCGCCGCCCCGCCTAATATTACCTGGTACTACCAGCCGATGCCCGAAGAGACACATGCCACCATTTATCACCCGGCCGCTCTTCAGGCATTCCGAATTGTATTCAAGCCACATAAATCTGCTGGAGCTAAATAATATTCATTCAGTGGTAATGCTCCCCGAGCAAGACTGCCTGATACCATATAGTCCTTGTTAGCGCCCGCATATTGGAAGCGGGCAAACATGTGTTACTGATAAGTGACGGCTAGAATTCACTAGGCAGTCTAGCTTTCCTATGAGAAACAAGAAAGCACTGGAGCTTACCAGTTTTAGGACCACCCTATGCTGCTGACTGGCACTACCGCTCGTCGTAATGCCTGCTTATTAGAACAGAAGCACCTGTACTTCAAAACAGTTTTACTTGATTTAATTGGGTACCTTTATACCAGCCTGCCTCGCATCCCAATTCAGGATTCGAGGATAGTTCTTGCTCTACTCTAGCTATGTTACAAACCAATACGGAAGCAGCTCGTCTGGTCGCCTTAAAGCGCTATGACATTCTGGACACCCCGCCCGATGGCAGCATGAACCGTATGGCGGCGCTGGCTGCTAAGGTATTCAATATGCCTATTGCCATTATTAGCCTCGTGGATGAGGACCGTATCTGGTTTAGGTCGCACCACGGGCTGGACGTAGAGCAAATTGGTCGGGACCCGGGCCTGTGCGCCTCTGCTATCCTATCCGACGAAGTGTATCTGGTAGAAGATGCTCGCCGCGACCCACGCACTTTGACTAACCCGTTAGTGGCCGGTGAGTTTGGCCTGCAGTTCTATGCCGCGGCGCCACTTATCACGCAGGAAGGATATAAGCTGGGTACTTTTTGCATCATTGATAGAAAGCCCCGCTATTTAACTGAGCCGCAGAAACAGGTGTTGCAGGATATGGCCGGTATTATAATGGATGAGATAGAACTACGCTTGGCCGCCCGCACTATCCAGGCCGAAGCACTCCGCCGGGTTGCCGAGTTGGAAAAGCAACTCGCTACCAAAGCTTAAGGGCACTTGTTAACTCTCGATTTCTAATAGTATATCCGCGAGCTAGAATGGTCGTGGGTAGTTATCTACGTTAAATTGGTAGAAGGATACCCCTGCAAATTGAAAGCAGGCGGAAGCCAAAGTCCCTTTTTCTAGGCGGCAGGAATTTGTCGTAACCATACCAACGCATCAGCCTCATTCTTAAAGAGGCGGTAGGTAAGGGCCGCAGCTTTGGCTTCCTGCTCTACTAAGTCCACAGAAAGGCGGGCAAATTCGTCCTCTGGCAGGATAACAGCGCCATATACCTCACGTCCCTGGTTCTGGTGGGAAAGCCAATAGTCCACAATCCATTGCCCTTCTTCCTCTGTATAGGGAGACATCTGACGCTGGTCCCCTAGCAGTCGGTTCCAGCCACGCAACTGCAACAGTTGCCCGGTATGCCGTAAAAATGCCTGCAGATAGTCTAATTCCCGTTTGCCAGCATGGTATTGCACTACCGCGTACCCATCCGGGTGCTCCAGTATACGACCAACCGGATTCTCAAAATACAGGCGTAAAGACAAGGACATAAGTAGGTGTGCCAGATAAGCAGGAAGCTGAGGCGCAAAGCTACTACGCTGAATCTGGATGATTCGTTAATAATCCTTTTCACGGCTGGTTTTACTCCAGGCCATTTTAAAGCAACTAAAGTGGCGCAATACTAGCCCTATGAAGCCGCAGAGTGATAACCCCTTGCAAGGCGAGGGTCTGCTCAAACGGCTCCGTGTAAATAATTAATAGAATATTATAGCTAAACTGGCGCCGGTTCTCCTACAAATGCACTGTTCAACATGGATATTTCCGGCCTTCTAGCCCAAATAGAGTTCTACGGTACTGCCTTGGATGAAGCGTCCAATTCTGGCGAAGGAAACAGGCACAGTCCGCTTGAGCAGGCCCGCTCCTTTCTTTTCTCCCATTTGGCCCAGGAGCCAAACCTGCCCCATCGCGCAGATGATATCCTGGAGTTACTGGCCCCTTCCCCACACAACCACCAAAGCTGGGAAGCACAACGGGCACTGGTATTGGAGGGGCTTTCAATCCTCCGGCAGCTTTGGACAACCAGTGCCCCTGCTTCTTAATACTTTACCCGGAAACTCACACAAAGGCATTCAACGCCCCGGTTCTCTAATTTCCTTACTCCCACAAGGGGTAATGCTCCAGCTGTACTTCCTGATCAAAGAAAATACGGGTACTTTGCTCAAAGGAGCTGGTGAAGTCCGATACGTAAAAGTGGTGAACCGGGGAAGTACTCCCAGCCTTGGCGGCCAGATGGTTTTCCTTTAAATAGTGCCGCACATGTTCCGCCACTACATCGGAAGCATCCAATACATCTACTTTACCCTGGTAAAAATCAGCTATCTGCTTTTTAATCAAGGGGTAATGCGTGCAGGCCAGCACCAACGCCTCAATATTTTCCAACAAGGGGTTGGTGAGGTATGTCCGGATGATGTTGTCCGAAATAGTATTGTTAAAGAAGCCTTCTTCAATCATGGGCGCCAGCAGCGGGGTGGCCAGCGAATGTAGCTCAACGCCCACGTCCAGGTCGTCTATTTTCTTGCGGTATACGTTGCTGTTTACAGTTTGCTTGGTGCCAATGAGCCCAACCGTCCGGTTAGCATAGGTGGCGCCTACATGCGCTACAATAGGGTCAATTACATTCAGTACCCGAGCCTTACTACCTACATACTCCCGCACCAGCTCATAGGCCGCAGCCGAGGCAGAGTTACAGGCAATGAGAATGACCTTGCAATGTTGCTTGAGCAGCAAATCACAGATTTTGACTGAGTAGGCCTGAATGGCAGCAGTACTTTTGTCGCCGTAAGGCAGGTGGGCGGTGTCGCCGAAGTATACGAGCCGCTCATGCGGAAGCACGCGGCTAACAGCGCGCGCCACAGTCAGGCCGCCGATGCCGCTATCAAAAACCCCGATGGGACGGGTGCTGAGGTCGGGAGCAGATAATGCCATAGGGCCGCAAGGTATAGCTTTTTGCTGGCCGGCATCGGAGGAAACACTCTGCCGGATGCTGATATTTTTAGCAAAATACTATCTTAGCCCACCATTCCATCCGAAATTCTGTACATGAGTACCATCCTGGAAGAAATTGACCGCGCACTGGCCGCCTTCGATTCCAATTTTGGGCGCCCGATTGCCATTGAGCTGGGTGAGCGGAAATACACACAACTAGTACTCGATGTAGCCTACCTCCACCAGGACGGTGGTGAGCTGACCACCAATACGGGGCGGCCGCTGGCTTACAAGGGCCTCGAGATATTGCGGGATGAGCTGAACACAGACCGGGTACAGGTTATTTAACCGCAAACCCAGTTGATAGAGGAGGTTTGGCAGCTTATTCCCTGCGTTCTACCGCGCAGCCCGCTACCTTTGCAGTATGAATCTGCTTTCTGCTGAGAACCTCTCTAAAAATTACGCCGACCGGTGGCTGTTTAAAGACTTAAACTTTGGTCTGCAACAGGGCCAGCGCGTGGCCTTCGTGGGCATCAATGGCACCGGCAAAACCACGCTGATGCGCATCCTGGCGGGCCTGGAAACGCCCGATACCGGCCTGGTCAGCACCCGCAAGGGCATTCGGGTAACCTATCTGGGCCAACAACCTGTTTTTGATGAATCCCTGACGGTGGAGGAAACCATCTTCGCCAGTCAGAACGACACGCTCAAGGCCATTCAGGAGTACGAGCACGTCGTAAACGACCCCAACCACAAGTCCGACGACCTGCAGCGCGTGCTGGAGCGTATGGATTCTCTCAATGCCTGGGATTACGAAGCGCAGGTGCAGCAAATCCTGGCCCGCCTGGGCATTCTGGGCGAGCTGCTGACGCGCAACGTCAGCCAGCTCTCGGGCGGGCAGCGCAAACGCGTGGCCCTGGCCCGCGTGCTCATTGAGGAGCCCGATGTACTGCTGCTGGACGAACCCACCAACCATCTGGACCTGGCTACCATTGAGTGGCTGGAAAACCGCCTGTCCTCCCCCACCCTCACCCTGCTGATGGTGACCCACGACCGGTACTTCCTCGACCAGGTAGCCAATGAAATTGTGGAGCTGGATAAAGGCAATATGTACCGCTATCAGGGCAACTACGCCTATTTCGTGGAGAAAAAGGCCGACCGCGAAATGCGCGAAACCGTGGAAGTAGAAAAGGCCCGCCAGCTCTTCAAAAAGGAGCTGGACTGGATGCGCCGCATGCCCCAGGCCCGCGGCACCAAGCAAAAAGCCCGCATCGACGCCTTCTACGTAACCAAGGAAAAGGCCAGCACCAACCTAAGCAAGCAGCAGATTGAGCTGAGTGTGAAAACCACCCGCCAGGGAGGAAAAATTATCGAAGCCCACCATCTGAACAAGAAATTCGGCGACAACGTAGTGCTCGACGATTTCAGCTACGTGTTTAAAAAGAAGGACCGGATTGGCCTGGTAGGACCGAATGGCGCGGGCAAATCCACGCTGCTTAACATGCTTACAGGCAAGCTGCAGCCCGATTCCGGCACCATCGACGTAGGCACGAACACCGTGTTCGGCTACTACACCCAGACCGAGCTGGAATTCGACCCCTCGCAGCGTGTCATCGACATTGTGAAGGAAGTGGCCGAAGTGGTGGAGCTGGCGAACGGCGACGTACTCACGGCCAGTCAATTCCTGAACCTGTTCCTATTCCCACCGGCCCAGCAATATACGTTGGTCAGCAAGTTGAGTGGGGGTGAAAAGCGCCGCCTGCAGCTGCTGCGGGTGCTCATTAAAAATCCCAACTTCCTGATTCTTGACGAGCCCACCAACGACCTGGACCTGGCTACGCTCAACATTCTGGAAGACTTCCTGCTGCACTTCACCGGCTGCCTGCTCATCGTAAGTCACGACCGGTACTTCCTCGACCACCTGGCCGAGCACCTCTTCGTGCTGGAGCCTGGCGGCGCCGTCCTGAACTTCCCCGGTAACTATACCGACTACCGCGAGTGGCTGGAGGAAAAGGAAGCAGATACGGCCGCCCGCGACGCTCAAAAGGCGCAGAAAGCTGTGGCTGCTCCAGCTCCCAAGCCTGCTCCCGTGGTTCCCGTTGAAGCGGCTCCCGCCAAGCGCAAAGCCACTTTCACCGAGAAAAAAGAGTACGATAACTTGGAAAAAGAACTCGGGCAGCTGGAGGTACAGAAGCAACAGCTCATTGAAAAGCTGAACTCCGGCGCTGGCTCGCACCAGGAGCTAGCCGACTGGGCCGCCCAGCTCAAGCGCACCGATGCTGATCTGGACGCCAAAGGCGAACGGTGGCTGGAACTGGCTGATCTGCTGTAATTTCCTCTGCTGTTATGTATACAAATGTTATGTATACAAAAAGGCCGCTGCATCTGCAGCGGCCTTTTTGTATTCTAAGGATTAGGATCAAATAAGCTTTAGCGCTTCGGGAAGGCAAAAGTCCCCATCGTCAGAAGCCTTAAAAGGCCATGTACGACGGATGGCTGCTAACGGTACCGGTGCGAAAACGTGTGGAAAATATTCCTGTCGGCTTTCGGCCCATTCCCGCTCTACCCGTACGCCCGCGGCTGCAAGGGCAGCCTCCTCTATTTCCAGCAGCACCAGGCCTTCGCGCCCCATATAGTAGCGGCGCGCAGTTTCCAGAATCTGCTGGCGCTCTGAGGCATGAATAAAGCCTTCGGCCGCCAGATCAGCACTGGCAAAAACGCCGGATTCCCGGGCCTGCTCCCAGTCAGACGATTCCGCTATGCGGTAGAGCATGTGCTTAGGCCTTCCAGACCTCTTTGCGCACTTTTGCCCCTACCGACAGAATTATGCGCGTAGGGTTGGGCACCAATACCAGGCGCGCTTCTTTATTGGGGAATTCATCAGAATCTACCCATACGCCTTCCTTGTGAGAGGGCAGGTAGTCGGTGTCGCCGCCAATATCGTTGGGCAGATACGCGGTGGGCAGTAGCACGTCGGTATCAGGGCACAGCTTCTCGTGCACTTTCTCCAGTACTTCCTCCAGGTAAGCCCCGTATTCATCGTTGAAGTCGTCTTCGAGGTCGTGCAGCTCCTCCTCAATATCATCGTAGCGCGGGTTGTCGTAGGAAAGCTTGTGCAGTTCCTGCTTCTTCTCGATCAGCGTGATAAGGGCGCGGTTGAGTTCCTCTTTATTCATGGCCTCAGACATAGTTGGGTTCAATGCAAAGGTGCGTAGGTTTCGGCAATTCTGCCGCACAACTCGGGCCAAAACATCCGATGACCGGAAGGGGTCTGTACTTTTCGCGGAACGATTTAGGGTAAACCTGTATTTTTACCCCACACAACCGGAATATCTCCACCCGAACCCACCCAAGCTGTTTCTGCCATGCAAACGATGACCTCGCCGGAAGTAAAGGCCCAACCCGCCCAGGATTTCCTTCCCCTCAATGGTACTGACTACGTTGAATTTTACGTGGGCAATGCCAAGCAATCGGCCTACTATTATCAGGCGGCTTTCGGCTATGAGCTGGTAGCCTATGCCGGCCCCGAAACCGGCGTGCGCGACCGGGCCAGCTATGTATTGCAGCAAGGCAAAATCCGGATTGTCCTCACTACTTCCCTCCTCCCCGACTCTGACATTACCAACCATGTGCGCCAGCACGGCGACGGGGTGAAGGTAATGGCCCTGTGGGTGGATGATGCCCGCAAATCCTTCGAAGAAACCACCAAGCGCGGCGCCAAGCCCGCTTTTGAGCCCCACACCATTTCCGACGAGTACGGCGAAGTAACGCTCTCCGGCATTTACACCTACGGCGAAACCATCCACACTTTCGTGGAGCGCAGCAAATACAGCGGCCCATTCCTACCCGGCTTTGTGGCCAAGAAAAGCCTGGTACCGCAGGGCGCGCCCGTTGGTCTGCTGCACATCGACCACTGCGTAGGCAACGTGGGCTGGGGCGAGATGAACCAGTGGGTGAAGTTCTACGAAGATGTTATGGGCTTTAAGCTGCTCATCACTTTTGATGATGACGACATCAGCACGGAATATTCGGCATTGATGTCGAAGGTGGTCAGCAATGGCAATGGCTACGTGAAGTTCCCCATCAACGAGCCCGCCGAAGGCAAGAAAAAGTCACAGATTGAGGAATACCTCGACTACTACCACTCGCCCGGCGTACAACACATTGCTATTGCTACCAACGACATTCGCCATACCGTGAGCGAGCTGCGCCGCCGCGGCGTAGAGTTCCTGTCGGTGCCCGCCACGTACTACGACGACCTGCTGGACCGCATCGGCCACATCGACGAAGACATGCAATCGGTGAAGGATTTGAACCTGCTGGTAGACCGCGACGAAGAAGGTTACCTGCTGCAGATTTTCACCAAGCCTGTGGAAGACCGCCCCACCGTATTCTATGAAATCATTCAGCGCAAAGGTGCCAAGAGCTTCGGCAAGGGCAACTTCAAGGCGCTGTTTGAAGCCATTGAGCGCGAGCAGGCACTACGCGGCAATCTGTAACACCCGCCTTAAAATACACGTCTGTCATCCTGAGCTCCGCGAAGGACCTTATCGCGTCGAAACGAGTTGTCACAACCAGTATCGTTCTGACGTAATAAGGTCCTTTGCGGAGCTCAGGATGACAGATTTTTTCTGATGTTTACCCACTCCCCTGAATCCCTCCTATTCTCTCCCTATCTATGGCCTTAACACCCGACATTCAGCAGAAAATAAACACGTGGCTAAATGGCAGCTACGATGCCGAGACCAAAGCCAATATACAGGCGCTGATTAATACCGATCAGGAAGAAGCCCTGAGTGATGCTTTCTACCGCGACCTGGAATTTGGCACTGGTGGTTTGCGCGGCATTATGGGCACAGGCTCCAACCGCATGAACCGCTACACGCTGGGTATGGCCACGCAGGGTTTGTGCAATTACCTGCTGAGGTCGTTTCCGCATCAGGAAATTAAGGTGGCCCTGGCCCACGACTCGCGCAACAACAGCCGCGAGTTTGCCCGCATTGCCGCCGGCATTTTCTCAGCCAATGGCATTACGGTTTACCTGTTTGAAGATCTGCGGCCCACACCGGAGCTTTCCTTCGCCATCCGCTATTTACGCTGCCAGAGCGGCTGCGTTATCACGGCTTCGCACAACCCCAAAGAATACAACGGCTACAAAGTTTACTGGAATGATGGTGCCCAGGTAGTAGCCCCGCACGATGCCAATATCATTACTGAGGTAAACGCTATTCAGAGCGTAGACGAGGTAAAGTTTCAGGCAGATGAGTCGCGCATTCACCTGATTGGGGCGGAGCTGGATGCCGCCTATCTGGCCAAGGTAAAGGAACTAAGCATCAACCCGGAAGCTATTCAGCGCCAGCATGATCTGAAGATTGTGTACACCCCACTGCACGGCACCGGCATTACCATGGTACCCAAAGCCCTGGCACAGCTAGGCTTTACCAATGTGCACATTGTAGATGCTCAGGCCACGCCGGACGGTAATTTTCCTACCGTTTTGTCGCCGAATCCGGAAGAGAAAGTAGCCATGCAAATGGCCCTCGACCTGGCCAAAACCCTGGATGCCGACCTGGTGCTGGCCACCGACCCCGACGCAGACCGTGTGGGCATTGGCGTGAAAAACACCGATGGCGAATGGGTGCTGGTGAATGGCAACCAGACGGCAGCGCTGCTCACACATTATCTGCTTTCTGCCCGCCACAAGGCCGGCAAAATGACCGATAAGGACTTCATCGTCTACACCATTGTGACCAGCGACGTGCTGGGAGACGTGGCCCGCGCCTACGATGTAACCGCTTACCAGACCCTGACCGGCTTCAAGTACATTGCCGGCATCATCCGCGACCTGGAAGGGGAAGCCAACTACATTGGCGGCGGCGAGGAAAGCTACGGCTACATGATTGGCGACTTTGTGCGTGATAAAGACGCTGTATCGGCCTGCGCGCTGCTGGCAGAAATGGCGGCCGTGGCCAAAGACAACGGCCACACGCTGTATCAGGAAATGATGCAGATGTATGCTACCTATGGCTACTACAAAGAGCATCTGATTTCCCTCACCAAAAAAGGCCAGCGCGGCGCCGAGGAGATTCAGGACATGATGCGCGACCTGCGCGCCAACCCGCCCCGCACCATTGCCGGCCTGCCCGTAGTGGAACTGCGCGACTACAAAACCGGCGTCATCCGCAACCTGCAATCTGGCCAGGAAACCACCACTGGTTTAGAGAGCTCCAATGTGCTGCAGTTCCTCCTGGCAGACGGCAGCAAAATCTCTGCCCGCCCCTCCGGCACCGAGCCCAAAATCAAGTTCTATTTTAGCGTGAAAGAGCCGCTGAAATCGGTGGTAGACTATAAGCTGGTAGAGAAAAAAGCCGAGGCGAAAATTGCGGCCATTATTGAGGATATGCAGCTGAAATAGGATTTCTTTGCACCATGACGAAAGACCGGGTCATTTGGCCCGGTCTTTTTTTGTGCTTATATAGCTCATTTTCTGTATTCATTTTATCCACTGGCGTTTCACACTATATGCTTCGATTTTACAGCTTGCTACTTCTGATTTTTTGCAGTTTATCAACTTATGCGCAGGGGTTGCCTGGTTATGTTATTACCCTAAAAGGGGACACGCTAAGAGGCGACTTAGCTGAGAAGGGCAACCTTCGTATCTATTTGTATTCGCCTTCGGGCAATCAACCGCAAATATTCCAAGCAGATCAGGTGCTGGGCTATGGACTACAAGGGAGGCATCCTATTCCTAGTAGAAAGGTAAAAATGGCGTCTGGTAATGTGGCCACTCGCTTTGTGCTGCTTCAGCAAGCCGGCCCCGCCAGCCTGTATTCATTTGCAAACGACTTTGGTATGCTGCTACTCCCCGCAGCTACTGATACACTTTATGAACTGAATGCTACGAACTGGCATGTCGTAATCAACAAACATTTACGTGCCTGCCCCACCCTTGAGCATACAAGCTCCAAAATGCTGGAGCTTCCTTTTACTGAAGCTAACGTGCAAAAAGTATTGACCCAGTATAACCAATGCATAGAGCCAAATTGGAAGCCCCGGCAGCTATCAAACAAATCGGCCTGGAAACAAGCAGTAGGAGTCAGCACTACTGCCTTTCCACTTGAGGAAGAAGGTTTTTATGGTCAAAAATCTTCTGGATGGGGTGGACAATTCGGTGTGGAGTGGATGGCTTTTCGGGCCAGTGGCCTTCAAACCAAAGTTAAATTAGATTACACCGCCCTTTTCGAGTCTACGACTCCTTACCAGGTTAGAAGCAATGGAGGAACCAGTTTAGATATAGAGGAAAGGGTACGTGCACGATTACAATTTCTTTCAGCAACTCTTCTCATTGGAAAGCAAATGGGGCCTTCCCGCCGTCCTAATTTCATTGTGGGCGGTGGTACAGGTATTGATTTCATTTCATTGGGAAAGGTAGAAACGGAACAAAGGGCGCTTGGGAGCACAGCTTCGTTTAAAATTGTTTCTACCTCCAATAACCCAGGAGAATTAAGATTTCACTTGGACGCATATGCTGGTGTAAGCATACCTCTGTCACCCCGACAGGAGGTACGATTAAATGCCGTGTATCGGTACTATATGCCCGATTTTGGTCTTCCAGGTATTCAGCTGGGCTATTACTGGATTCTACAATAGTTGTGCTTTATTCTCTCCTTTTTCCCGCTTCGTTCCTAAAATCAGCAGCACCATGACGAAGGACTGGGTCAGTTGGCCCGGTCTTTTTTATGCATCTTACTATTGTATCTAATGCCGCCCAAATCATTTGAAACGTCACTCAATCCAATAAAATCAGTTAAAGGCTACGGAGCGTATTTTTTGATGACTACAGGTGCGCTAATATTCTGTTTAGGGCTCGTAGGGTTTCATTTTGGCTTGCTCTTCTTCAGTGCAGTACTAATAATCACCGGGTTGATTCTTCGGACTGAACCTTCAGAGTTTGAACTAGACCTTCCAGGCCGCCGCTACCGGCGCTTTACTAACGTATTTGGGGTAAAATCGGGGGAATGGCAACCACTTCCACCTATTACTGGTGTAGTAGTAAAGTACTTCTCAGAATATGAAATAGCGGGGCGTAGAGGTTGGCAGGTAGAGACTGCACAGATCTATTATATTCTCATGCTATCTGTACAGAATTCTCCTCAAGGAATTATTATTGAAAAATTCTCTTTCTGGCAAAAGGAGAAAGCGCTGCACCTGGCAGATAGTATTGCTCAGTACCTGGACGTAAAATTTGTGTTTTACGCCCAAAAATAGGGACGTCTGTGATTGACAGTAAAAAATTCGCCAGGGTATAGATATTTCAAAAGGCATACAATTTATTAAAGTTTCTGCTCCCGTTTAGTTACTAAAATCGGAAGCACCAAAAACAGAAGTCCGGTAATTCCTAGGCTCTCTACTTTTGTTCCTATGAGTATTTAAGACGACATCCTTCGCAAGCCGTTTTTATTTTATATAAACATTAGCATAAGGCATTACTGCAGTATTATCTATTTGCCTTCCCTATTTTCGCGCTTTGAACTCTCAGTTGCAAATAGCAATGAATAGTTTTTTACTTTTGTTTCTGAATAAGATTGAACCAATTGTCAATAACTTATTAATCGACAAACATTTATTTAAAATAATGAAAAAAATACATTTACTGACATTGGCGTTATTTTGCCTTTCTTGTACTGGCAGTTTGAAAACAAATACCAAAATAAGCTGCATAGATAAATATTGTTATTTAACAATAGCAAGTGAAAAATGGCTAATGACGCACGATTTATTTTCTGCATTTAAAGGCAAAAAATATACATACAATTTTGTAATTAAAATATTAAAAAAAGACATAAACTATATCAATGCTAATAAAATAGTGAGCAAAAACGGGTATAAATACAAAGGTTTTATTAAAATAGACACAGTAAATAAAAAAACTATTGTCAATATTTATTACTTTGATAAAGACCAAGGAAAATATATGCCAGTTGAGGATTTTGGTGTATTCGATTTGCAAATTTAAATTCAAATAAAAATGATTACAGCAAAATACTTGGGGTAAAATTTTTAACAGAAGCTATTTACGTTCCCGCTTCGTTCCTAAAATCAGCAATACCAAAAACAGAAAACCAGTAATACCCAGGCTCCACCACGTCAGCACCGGAATACCATGCGAGTAACGCATTTCCGGCGAATAATGCCCCAGCAGGCTCAGCCCCGAAAACAGCAAAAACGCCACCGCAATCAGGGCAATAATAGTGCGCGATACCAGTTGGTCAGCTTTGCGCAGGAGCAGCTGGTATCCGCCCAGTTCTACCCGCACGCGCAGGTCGCCGCGGGAAATTTTGCGCACAATCTGGCGCAAATCGGTAGGTAGAGTTTGGAGCAGCGCCAGCAACTGCGTGCCGGTGTATTGGGCTTCGCTGAGAATATTTTCCGGTGAGTACTGCTCGGCCATAATGCGCGCACCGTAAGGTCGTACAAACTCAAAAGTGTTAAAGGACGGGTGCAGTACTTTGCCGATGCCTTCCAAAATAACGAGGGCCCGCAGAATGAGAAACACCGCGCCGGGCACCTGCAGCTTGTATTTATAGATAATGCCCTGCAGCGAGTCGGCCAGGTCGCTCATATTCATTTCCTTCACATCCAGCGTTGAGAAGTCCTCAATTATTTCGTTGAGGTCGGCCTCAAAGGCGCGCATGTCAGGAATGTCGCTGGTGATGGACAGGCGGCGGAAGCTCAGGGCCATGGCGCGCGGGTCCTGCTGCGCCATGCTGATGAACACGCCGGCAAAGGCGTATTTCTGCTGCTTGGTGAGCTTGCCCACCATGCCAAAATCGATGAGCACCAGCGTGCCGTCGGGGCGTACCAGCACGTTGCCGGGGTGCGGGTCGGCGTGGAAGCGCCCGAACTCAAATATTTGCGTGAGGTAAATATCCATGCCGGTTTCCGCCACCTTCTCGGGGCTGAGATTCCAGGCATTTAGCTGCACTTTATCCGTAATTTTGCAGCCGTTCACATACTCAATTACTAGTACTCGGGCGGTGCTCAGCTCCCGGAAAGGCTTGGGAATGTAGAACGTCTCGTAGTCGGCGTAAAGCTTGCGGAACTGGTCCATGCTCCGCGCCTCGGAGGTATAGTCCATTTCCTTGAGCATGCTCCGCTCAAAAGCGTCCACAATATCCTGGGGGTTGGAGAGACCATGTTTGCGCAGGAAGCCGCTGGTGAGACGCACCAATTCGTGGAGCAGGCTCAGATCGGTGCGCACTTTTTCCTGCACGTCGGGGCGCTGCACTTTCACTACCACTTCCTCGCCGGTATACAGGCGGGCGCGGTGCACCTGCCCAATGCTGGCTGAGCCCAGTGTTACTTCTTCAAACTCACTGAACAGCTCTTCTACCGGCTTTCCCAGCTCCTGCTCAATAATCTGCCGGGCAATGCGTACATCAAATGGCGGCACATTGCTCTGCAGCTTTTCAAACTCGTCAATTAGTCCTTGCGGGAGCAGGTCGGCGCGGTTGCTCAGGGCCTGGGCCAGCTTTATGAAGGTGGGACCCAGCTCCTCGATAATCATGCGCACCCGTTCCCAACGCGTGGTTTCAAACACCGCCTGCTGGGAATTGCGCCAGGAAAGGCGCTGCTTCTGCGGCACCAAGCGGCGCAGCGCCGTCGTGGTTACCACATCCGCAAACCCATAACGCACCAGCACTTCTGCTACCTGCCGAATGCGGCCCAGATTTGATATGGTATTCTTAAACATGCGCTAGAGGCCGGCGTGAGCAAAAGGAAAGTGCAAAATAGCGACTGAATGCCACTAACAAGGAAAAAGCCAGTGCCCCGCAGTGCGTGGAACTGGCTTTTTCTCAGATAAGCTGTAGGAGACGACTAGGAAGCCGAAGCACCGGTAGAGTCAGAAGCTTTTGGGGCGCTCTTGGAGCCTGATTTTGTACCGGTTGACTTGCTTGCGGCTGGTTTGGAAGCTTTGCTGGCCGATGCGCTACCGGCTTTGGCAGTAGCGCTTTTAGCAGCACCGCTGGTTTTGCTGGCGCCGGCAGACTTCGCGGCTGGCTTTGCCGCCGCGCCTGATTTGCTGCCGGAAGTTGAAGACTTGGAGCCCCCTTTCACGGTGCGCTTCAGCTCTTCTACTTCGCTGCTGGTAGCCAGGCCCACGGTCTTCATCATGCGCGAAGTGATGCTGTTGAACTGCTTTTCCAACTCCTTGCGCTTGGTGTCAGTGTTTTTGCGCAGCTCTTCCATAATCTTCTCGCCCTCTTTCTCCGACAGTTTGCTTTCTTTCACCAGCATGTCGATGGTGTTCTGCACCCGGTCACTGGTGAGCGACACGAAGCCGACACCGGCGTTGATGAATTTTTTAAACAGATCTTCCATAAAAGGTAGAGGTAGAAAAAAGTGAAAGAATAACGGCGCCGCAACCCGCCCGCCGGGAAAAGTAGTATGCAAGCCGACTACTTAGCGCAAACCTACGAAAAGCGCACTATATAGTTGAATGTGAGGATAAAGATTTTTTCACTGACTTTTTTCGACTAGCGTTTTCTGCTGAAGCAGGCTACTCAATGACTCCTCGACTCTGCTTATACCAGTTAATGGTTAAACCCATTTTCTAAGCTGAACAAGGCTGTTGCGAACAGGCACTTTTACCTTTTTGCGGGCCACCTCTACCAGACGCGCCGCTTCTACCTGAGCAGACCAGATACCGTGCACAAACACCGCAACCTGATCCAGGGCTTGCCGGCCTTCTGGCAGAAACCGCCAGAACAAGTGCCACCAATGCACCAGGCCTTCAAACTGCTGCAACGTAACAGGTACGCCCGCAGCCCGGGCCTTTTCTACAAATCCCAACCCATCTTCACAAAGCACTTCGGCATCGGAAAGCTGAATCAGGAGCGGTGGCAGGTTGTGTAAAGCTGCTTTGGAGGGCGAAAGCAACGGGTTTCCCGGGGCCGTATCGGCGGCGTACATAGCGCCCCAATTTCGGATTTCCAGCGCTTCCAGCACCTGAGTTTCTTCCTGTGCCAACCGATGGAGTGTGCCCGCCGGTAGGGCCAGATCCGTCCACGGGGAAAGGCCAATAGCGGCGGCGGGCAGGGCCTCGCCCCCATCGCGCAGGGCCAGCAACAAGGCCAGCGTCAGCCCTCCCCCGGCGGAGTCGCCGGCTATGATAATGTTATGGGGTTGAAATCCTTCCTGCAGCAGCCAGCGGTAGGCCAAAAGCGCGTCCTGCAAAGCGGCCGGAAAGGGATACTCGGGGGCTTTGCGGTAATTAATGCTCAGAGCTTGCATCTGGCAGCGTTGGGCCAAGGCGCCAATCATGCTGCGGTGGGTATTGGGCGAGCCCAGCACGTAGCCGCCACCATGCAGGTACAGCAACACCCGATGCGCAGGGACGCCCCGGGGCCGGAGCCATTCCGCTTCCATACCTTCAATGCAGGTTTCTTCGAGAAACACATTCCAGGGCAGAAACTGAAATAAAGCGCCCAGTTCGCACGCCAGCCGTAGCTTACTTAAGGACGGCCGCTGCCGGGCCAGTGGCCCTGTGGCAGCCGTGAGAAACTGCTTCAGCAGCAAATGTTGGGAAGAAGGCATGGGTGGGAACGGTGGGCAACTCTAGAACGGGTATACGCAGAATAAGCGCAGGGGTGTTAGCTAAGAGTTTGATTTACAAGAAGAATTTCTTCTGAAATCAGTAAAGAAAATGCCGAGGCGGCCATAAGACTTTTGACCTCAATACTGCTCTAACTTTTTAATCGTATTTCCCCGGTAGCCACGAATGGCAATAGGAATCCAGCCCAGAATGGGAATAAAGAAGCTGATGGTAAACGGATTGCGCCAGATCATACGTAGCCAGGCACCCGGGCTGGTCAGATTAAGGTTGATATTGCGGCGGCCTTCTTTCACGTACTGCCGCTCAAACTCAGTGAATAAGGCCGGCCAGGCAAAAGGCAGAAAGAAGGGGAAATAGCGGCTGTTTTCTTTCATGCGCTGCCATAGTTCCTGCCAGCAGTACGGGTGCCGGCCGTGTTGCTGCACGGCGGCATCCAGTTCCTGCTGCATATGCTGGCGTACCTGCTCGCTGAGTTCTAAGTACTCCTCCCGGCTTAGCTCATCGTGGGCTTTAGAGGTTAGCTCATAGGGGCTGATGCGCTTACCGAGCACAAAGGTGAGTTTGGCCGGAAAGGCCATATAGAAACACCAGGGCTGCAGCAGCACCAGCAAAATAATGGGTCCCAGCGGCAAAAAGGGAATCCCAATTTTCTTGCTCAGGCGGTTTATCCAGTCCCAGCTATACGCATAGGGGTTCAGGTATTCGCCGTTGATGGTGTAAAACGGCACAATATCGGTGCGGTGCTGAATGCCAAGGCGCAGCATGCTGGTGGCCATGCGCTGCAGCTGGTACTTGCGGTTAAACCCCTTCCCGATGCCCGGCACGCCCTCCGGATACAGCATCAGGTTGTGCTCCTGGTAGTACATCATCGTCTCGAAATTGAGCGTGGTGGCATCAACACAGCCACACTTTTTCCAGAAGTCCCGCACCAGAAACGGGTTCATGAGCGTGGACTTGGACAGCAGCGGCGCCGACAGCGGGCGGGGCAGATCGTCCGGCTTGGGCAGGCAGCGCATCAGGTGCGCCAGGGCCACCATAGCATCCCAGGGAAAGGCCATGCCGGAGTGGTTGGAGGCAAAAATCAGGGGGCGGTCGGGGTTGTTGCGCTGCGGAAAGTCCTCGAAGCCCACTAGCTTGGAGCGAAACCAGACCCGGTCGAGCAATTGCAGGATGTTTTCATCCAGCTCGCGGGCAAATTCTTCGTCGAAATAATCAGAATAGATGTGCTGATTTTCCCGAATGCCGGGTGGTGGCTGGGGCAGCGCGGACGAAGTGGCCGTGGGCATTGGGTGGAAATCGGGCAGAAATGACGGGCTTGTAAGGTAGGATTTTTCGCCTAACCCCAATTATATCTGCCGCCTCAGCTTCACCATAGCGGTGTGCAGTTCCCCATCGGAGCGGCGCACCACCAGCAGAATGCTACGCCCATCGGCAGAATGTAATAACCGACTGAGTTGGGTAAGCGTGTAGGTGTTGGCCGGCAGCATGTTAATAGCCACCAGCTGGTCGCCGGGTTGCAGTTTTGCTTCCGCGGCCGGAGATGCCGGCTGAATTTTCACCACGATAAAGGAGCGAAAATCAGGGCCGGTTGCTACCAGATCCAGGCCGCACATATCGTGCTCAAAAGGGTCGTGGTACAGGGAGTTGGGCTTTAGCAGCAGCCGGTTGTGCGGGTAGTCAATAACAAGGGAGAAGCGCTTAAGCAACTCCAGGCCAATGTTGCCATTGCGGAAGGTTTCGGTGCGCTGGCGCACATCGGCATCATCGGGGAAAGAGGTCAGGAGGTTGTCGAGGTGATATTTTCCCAGCTGCATGGAGGTTACCCGGCCCATATATCCGTTGATATAGCCGCTGAGGCCGCGCCCCAGCTGGGTGCGCAGTACTTTGGGCGGTAGGGTCAGGCGCTTATCGGAGCCGGTTTCCAAAGAAAGGGCATGTCCGGCGCCCGTGTCCAGAATCAGCTTTAGTGGGAGCGTTAGCGAATCGTGCAGGGTGACATTAGTGGTGATGTAAGCCTTGTCACCCTCCATTTCCAGGGGCAAACTGGACCAGCGCCGGCCCCGGGGGTGCTTGTATTTCACGGGGTCAAACAACACCAACCGACCTTCACTGGGCTGCACCTCCACAATAAAGCTCTGGAACAGGTCCCGGCCCAGAATGCCATGAATGGGTACACCTACGTAGCTGGAGAGGTCCAGCACATCATCAGAAAAAACCAGCATGTCGAGCTTGGGGGCCACTACACCGGCCAGTTCCACCCGCACGCCTTCCGTCATAAAAGCCTCCAGGGCCGTTTCCTCGCCTACGCCGGCCACCCGAAACCGCTGCCCTTCCGCCAGCTGCAATTGTTGCTGTAAATGCGGATCGGTGATAAGGGAGGTACCCACACCAGTATCGAGCATGAAGTTATACGGCCCCTTGCCGTTGAGCTGGGCACTTACGATGATGAGGTTGCGCTGCAGGTCGAAGGGCAGCTCCACCCGATGCTTGCGCGCCTTTGCAAACTGAAACACTGCCGGCTGGCTGAAACCGGGGGCCACCAACAGCAGCAACACCACAACCAGCAGCGCCCAGCAGCGGATCCGCGGCAGGTAATAAGCATGAGCAAAGGTGAACAGGAGGGCAGGCATCAGGGCAACATAGATATCGGGTAATATAAGAAAAATGCACTTCTGAAACCAGCCTTTTCGGTGCATTAGTCGGGTATTTCCCAGGCGCCACCAGCAGCGTAATGCAGGTAACCGTGTTGTATATGCAGGGGGCTGGCGATGTTATTATGGTAGAGTTGCCCGGTACCCAGGCCCTGCGGAAAATCACCTACCTGCAGAGCTGCTGTGAGTTGGCTCACGGCATTGAGGCCAATATTGGATTCCAGGGCGGAGGTAAGCCACCAGCCAATGCCCCGCTCCTTAGCCAGCGCTACCCAGCGCCGGGTGGCCGCAAATCCTCCCAGCAACGTAGGTTTCAGAATAATATATGCAGGCTGCAACGCATCCAGCAGGGCGGCTTGCTTCTGGGCATCCGTTACGCCAATCAACTCTTCATCCAGGGCAATGGGCACGGGTGAGGTTTGACACAGGGTGGCCATGAGGTTTGGCTGCCCGGGTTGCACTGGCTGTTCAATGGAATGCAGGCTAAAAGCAGCCAGCTGTTCCAGGCGCTGCGCTGCGTTTTCAGGGCTGAAGGCTCCATTGGCATCTACCCGCAACGTTAGCTCTTGCGGGCTGGCTACGGCCCGGATTTCCGCCAGCAGCTCCAATTCCGTGGCAAAATCCAGGCTCCCGATTTTAAGTTTCAGGCAGGAATAGCCCTCCCCTAGCTTCCGGCGAATCTGTTCCCGCATAAAGGCAGCATCCCCCATCCAGATCAGGCCATTGATGGGCAGGCCGACTTCTCCCCGGCTAAAGGCAGTATCAAAGAGGATGCGGCGGCCTACGTGCAGCCAGTCCAGAGCAGCGGCTTCCAGGGCAAAGCGGATGGATGGCCACTCCGGCGCAACCAGCACCGGCACTTCTTCCGGAGTAAATTGCTGATAACCGGCCGCGTTAAAGCGGGTGCATAGGTCCCTGAGAAACGCTTCTATATCGGGCCGGTGGTCGGGGCTGAGACCGGCCAAAGGAGCTGCTTCGCCAATGCCCTGAACTTGTGGTTGGCGCTCATCCGTGAGATGCAGGTACCAGGCTATATGCTCTGTCAGGGCACCACGGGAAGTACGGGCCGGAAAGTTGAACTGCAAAGCACGGCGGGAGTAGCGCAGGTGTAAAGCCATGGCGAACTAGTTATGAAAGAGAAGGGCAAATAACGACGGGTTTCGCTCTACCCCTTATCAACCTGGCCCAATGCTACGTATTTGCCGGTAAAAGCTGTTTGGTATGGATAGGGCCCGAAAACCTGACCCAGGCTTCAGCAGTTATTGAAATACCTACCTTTCCGCCCTAACCCTGCCACGCCATGCCTGAAGTCCTGACTCCTGCCACCCGCACCGGCGAAGCGCTGTTGGCCCGCTATTCCCTGGTACGGGCCCAAACGGAGGCCATCTGCCGGCCGTTGCTGCCTGAGGATACCGTGGTGCAGCCCATGCTGGATGTTAGCCCGCCCAAATGGCATCTGGCGCATACCACCTGGTTTTTTGAGACGTTTCTGCTACGCGAATATCTACCGGACTACACCGTTTTCCACCCGGAGTATGCCTACCTGTTCAACTCCTACTATAACTCCCTGGGCAGCCGGGTAAACCGCGCCGACCGAGGCACCATCTCCCGCCCTGCTCTGGCCGATGTGTATGCTTACCGCGCCGCCGTGGACCTTGCCATCCGCCGCCTGCTGGATGCTTATGCCAGCGAGCTGCCCGCAGTTTTTTTCGAGCTATTTGAGCTGGGCCTGCAACACGAGCAGCAACACCAGGAACTTCTGCTTACCGATATTCAGTACATTCTCAGCACCAGCCCCCTGGCCCCGGCTTATCGGGCGGCTCCCCCAAAAAACATCGAAGCCCCACTGCCCCCGCCTGCCGCCTGGCTGCCCGTGGCGGGAGGCGTATATACTATCGGCCAGCAGGAACCAGGGTTCTGCTTCGATAATGAGCTCCCGAGCCACCCCACCTACGTAGGAGACTTCAGCCTGCAAAACCGGCTGGTGACTAACGCCGAGTACCTGGCATTTATGGAGGCCGGCGCTTACAAGGACTTCCGTTTCTGGCTGGGCGAAGGTTGGGATATGGTGCAGCAGCAAGGCTGGCAAGCTCCTTTGTACTGGGTGCACCGCCCGGAAGGCTGGTTTCAGTTTACCATGCGCGGACTGCAGCCCCTGCAGCTGGCGGCACCAGTCACGCACGTTAGCTTTTATGAGGCAGATGCCTACGCCAACTGGGCCGGGGCGCGGCTGCCCACTGAGGCAGAATGGGAAATTGCCGCCCGCCAGTTTGCCCCCACTACCCCACAAGGCAACTTTCAGGAAAGTGGGCTGTATCATCCTAAACCACTCGCTGCAGATGCCTCACCCACGGAATGTCATCAATTGTGGGGCGACGTTTGGGAATGGACGTACTCGGCATATCACCCTTACCCGGGCTACCACAAAGCAGCCGGGGCGCTGGGGGAGTACAACGGCAAGTTTATGGTAAATCAGCTGGTGCTGCGCGGGGGCTCCTGCGCCACGCCCGCCAGCCATATCCGGTTGAGCTACCGCAATTTCTTCCATGCTGATAAGCGCTGGCAGTTTACCGGCATCCGGCTGGCCCGCTAGCCACTTTCTTCGGCTGAAAAGCCATTTTCTTCATCTCCGCTTTCCCTTATGCCTGCTTCTTCCACTGCGCCAGCCTCTGTTGCGGATACTGCCCTTGCCCACCACGTGCGCCAAGGCCTGAGCCACACGCCCAAAACCTTATCATCGATGTACTTCTATGATGATGAGGGCAGCCGGCTTTTTCAGCAAATTATGCAGCTCCCGGAGTACTACCCTACGCGCACCGAGCTGGGCATTTTTACCGGTCAGAAGGCCGAAATTAGCCAGGCGCTGCGGCCGGCTGGCAACAAACCGTTTCGGCTGCTGGAGTTGGGTGCCGGCGACGGTCTGAAAACGAAAGTGCTGCTGCGGCATTTGCTGGAGCAGCGTGCTGCTTTTACCTATGAGCCGGTGGACATCTCAGGCGGGGCACTGGCCGGGCTGGCGGAAAGCCTGCAGCGGGAGCTGCCCCAGCTGCAGGTAGAGCCTATTGAAACCGATTATTTCTCGGCGCTGGCGGAGGTGCGGCAAGATGCAGCTCCCAAAGCGGTACTGTTTCTGGGTTCTAATATTGGCAACTTTTTGCCCGATGACCGGCAGCAGTTCCTCCGGCAGCTTTCTTCCCATCTGGCTCCCGCCGACCGGCTGCTCATTGGTTTCGATCTGCAGAAAGACCCGCGCCTTATTCGTGCGGCTTACGATGACAGCCAAGGCGTTACGGCGGCCTTCAACCTAAACCTGTTTACCCGCCTAAACCGCGAGCTAGGGGCTGACTTCGACCTGAAGCACTGGGCCCACTATACTGACTATGACCCGCTAAGCGGCGCTGTGCGCTCCTTCCTGGTGAGCCGCCGGGCCCAGACGGTGCATTTTACCGCGTTGGATTTCAGCGTGCCCTTTGCCGCCTGGGAAGTCATTCACACCGAAAATTCCTACAAATTTACCCGTCCTCAAATTGAGGAACTGGCGGCGGCGGCTGACCTGCAGGTGGTGGCCTTCTTCACGGATGAGCGGCAATACTTTGCCGATGTGGTGCTGGCTCCTGTCCAATAGCTTTCCTTGTTGATCTTACCATTGTGTCATCCTCTGCTGCCCTAATCAGCCTGGCATCGGGCTACCCCCATTTTCCTACCCCGCCGCTGGTCTTGCAGCAGCTGGAACCCTACCTCCAGGGCAGGCCTTTGCCTACTGGCCCGGCGGCAGGACTTCCTGAGTTGCGTGCAGTACTGGCTCACCAGTATCAAGCGGCCAACGTCAGTCCGGAGCAGGTGGTGGTAACGGCGGGCACCAAAGCGGCGCTGTTTGCCGTACTGCGCGCCGCGCTGCGCCCCGGCGATGAAGTGCTGCTGCCCACGCCCAATTGGTTTGGGTTCGATGCCCTGATAGCGGAAGCTGGCGGCACTTTAAAGACCTTCCCCCTTTCGCCGGATGATGGATATACCCTCTCCCCCGAAAAGTTAGCAGCCGCCCTCACACCGCGTACCCGGATATTGCTGTTTACCAACCCCTGCAACCCTACTGGTCGCATTTATACCAGCGCAGAAATAGAGGCCCTGCTGCACGTAACCCGCCGCCATCCGCATATGCTGGTGCTCAGCGACGAAATTTATAACCTTGTCACGTTTGGGCCTCCGGTACCTTCCTTGCTCGATTTTCCCGATCCGCAGCAGCAACACGTGGTAGTGAATGGTTTTTCCAAGTCGCTGGCCATGGTGAGCTGGGGCCTGGGCTACCTGGTAGCTCCCGTAGAACTGGCGCAAAAGTGCGCGCGCTGGCAGCATGCAACCGGCGGCGCGGTGGCCAGCCTTAATCAATTGGCCGGACTAGCTGCCGCCAGCAACGCCGGCCCTATTGCCGCGGATTTGCTGGCTAAGCTGCAGCCGTTGCGCCAGCTTTTGTTGCAGGGGCTACAAGATATTCCACAAGTGCGCTTGGCACCTACGGAAGGCACGTATTATGCCTTCCCGGATTTTCGGGGTTTTCTTGACTCCTCCCTCTCTCCCACGGCAGCCTCGCATGCACTTACCTGCCAGCTGCACGAAGCCGGGGTGGACGTAGTGGACGGCGCTGGCTGCCATGCACCCGGGTTTATGCGCATTTCCTGCGCCGTGCCGGAATCAGCTTTGCGTACGGCTCTGGAGCGGTTGCGGGGTGCATTGCTGAAGCAGTAAGGTAAGCTAAGGATGATCGGCCCGCGGTAGGGTTGTACCTTTGCGGTTGATTCGTTTCTTCTGTTGCCATGCCACTTACTGCTATCCGCCCGCATATTAAACCCACCCTTTTGCTGGCCTACCCCGTGGTTCTGAGCCAGCTGGGCCACATTATGGTGAGTGTCTGCGACAGTATCATGGTGGGCCAGACGGGTACCGTTCCCCTGGCTGCGGTATCCTTGGGCGTCAGCGTCAGTACCGTAGTAATGGTGTTCGGGCTGGGCCTTTCCATGAGTATTACGCCGCTGGTAGCTACCGCCGACGGGCAGCGGGATATTCTTCGTATCGGACAGCTGCTTATCAATGGGGTAATGCTCTGCACCGTTGCCGGCCTGGTGCTAGCTGCTTTTGGTTTGATTGTCCCGGATTTGCTCGGGTATCTGAATCAGCCTGCCGAGGTAGTGAAGCTAGCGGCCCCCTGGGTGCGCGTGCTTTTTGCCTCCATGATTCCCCTGATGATTTTCCAGGGCTTTAAGCAGTTTGCCGAAGGCCTGGGCCTCACCCGGCAGGCTATGTTCCTGTCTATTATGGCCAACGTGGTTAATGCCCTGTTGTGCTATGCACTGATTTTTGGTCACCTGGGTGCTCCACGCATGGGCATGATGGGCGCTGCCTGGGCCACCCTTATTGCCCGGGTATTAATGGCCGCCCTGATGGCCCTTTATGTTTTGCGTGCCAGTCGCCTAAAGCCGTACCGGGAAGCTGCCGGCAGCTGGCTCACGGCTTCGGGCAGTACCATGCGCCGGCTGCTGGGCTTGGGCATGCCCATTGGGGTGCAGATGATGTTTGAGATGGGAGCCTTCAGTTTCTCGGCTATTATGATTGGCTGGTTGGGCGCTTCGGCGCTGGCAGCGCATCAAATTGCTATTAATGTTGCCTCGGTTACCTACATGGCTGCCAGCGGCATTGCGGCGGCGGCTACCATTCGGGTAGGTAACCAGCGGGGGCTGGGCAGTGCCCACAATACCCGGCAGGCTGGCCTTACAGCTTACTTCCTGACTTTTCTCTTTATGAGCAGCATGGGCTTGTTGCTGATTCTGGGCCGTCATTTCGTGCCCACGCTCTATAACCACGACCCTTCGGTGCTGGCTCAGGCTGCTACATTGCTCCTGATTGCCGCCCTGTTTCAGGTTTCCGATGGTCTGCAGGTAGTAGGCCTGGGGGCGTTGCGGGGACTGGAAGATGTGAAAGTGCCTTCCATAGTGGCCCTGCTGGCGTATTGGGCTATTGCACTGCCACTGGGCTACGGCCTAGGCTTTGGATTAAAGATGGGCGCACCGGGCGTTTGGATCGGGCTACTGACGGGCCTTAGCCTGGTAGCCGGGGTGCTTTTATGGCGTTTTCGTCGACTTAGTGCCTTTGCTGTGAACCAACAAATAGCATTAGCGCGTTAACCAAAAAAATCCTATTTTTGGTTATGATGAATTCTATGCTCTTCCCTATGTTGGTTTGGTTGTCAGCCCTGCTGCCTACCTCCCAACAATCCATTCCGGCGCAAGCTACTCTGGAATGGCAGTCTAACCGCCCCCTGACCTGGTCTGATTTTCAGGCGCGACCTACCCTGCCGGCTGAGCTGGCAGCCTTAACTTCGGCTAATCTGGACGTGCGCGTAAGCTGCGTTAACTACCAGGTTACTACCATCGTACGGGCCGTTTTCACGCCCAGTGAGTCGTGGGTACGCAATGCCTCCCAGGCTAAACCAGAGCTGCTGCGGCATGAGCAGATTCATTTTGACCTAACGGAATTGCACGCCCGGCGCGTCCGGCAGAAGATTGCCTTGGCAAAGTTCAATTGCGACCATCTCCAGCCTGCTCTCAACAACTTCACCCGAATAGCCTTTAATGATTGGCGCCGGGAAGAAGCCCGCTACGATCAGGAAACCAACCACGGCCTGAATGCAGCCAAGCAGCAGGCTTGGGACCAGAATGTGCAGCAGCGCCTGCAGGAGCTTTCGGCGTTTGCGGCAGCAAACTAAGAGTACATACCTCTCAATACACTTTGGGTGGCCGGCGCAATGCCGGCCACCTTTTTTGTGAGCTACGTCCGGCTTTTGGTAGCTTGCCGGCAAAAGCTACCTATGGATTCCGCTTCCTTCATTACCTGGGATGATTTCGCCCGCGTGGATTTGCGCATCGGCACCATTCTGGAAGCCCGGGAGTTTCCCGAGGCGCGCAAACCCGCATATCAGCTTTTAGTAGATCTAGGCCCGGAAATTGGCCTGAAGCGCTCCAGTGCCCAGATAACCCGCCACTATCAACTCCAGGACCTGGTGGGCCGGCAGGTATTGTGCGTGGTCAATTTTCCACCACGCCGCATCGGCCCGTTCAGCTCCGAAATCCTGGTTACCGGCGTGGCTGACGAGCACGGGGACATTGTGCTGACTACAGTAGATGCTCCGGTTCCGAACGGGGCTCGGCTGGCTTAGCCGATTTGCCCCGTAGCCTTACGCCGCGCAGATTCAGCGAGTCAATCACGGCATCGTATACTTCCTGCAGGTCTTTTCCATGGACGCTGTAGTACCGGTACGTCTGCCGGAAGGTGGAGTCGTTGGTATGGTGGCTTTGCAGCAGGCTGTCTTTCACCTGCTCAAACAAGGCCACGGAGGAGTCGCGCGAGAGGTGGGCAGCATCAATGCGGCTTTCCGTCAGGTGCAGTTCCATCAGCAGCCGGGCAAAGTCTGGTTTGGGCAGTAGCTTTTGCGGTGGCACGGGCTCTTCGGGCCGTTGGCAAGCACCTAGTAGTACACTTAGGGCCACAAGTGCCCGGAGGGAGAGACTTTTCACGCTGTAAAGTTAGGAAGATGCGTTAGTTTAGCCGGAATGAATACGCCTCAGGCCACGCCACTACAACTACTGCTGCGCAAACTGCGGCAGTTTGAAATCCGGATCCGCCAGGCCGTGGACGCTCAGTTGCAGGGCGACTTCCACTCCGTATTCAAAGGCACGGGACTGGAATTTGATGATGTGCGCCTGTATCAGTACGGCGACGAGGTGCGGGCCATCGACTGGGCCGTATCCAGCAAAGGCCACGGCACCTTCGTTAAAACCTATAAAGAAGAGCGGGAACAACAGGTATTGCTTCTGCTCGACGTCAGCGCTTCGCAACGTGTGGGCGCCGAAGGCCGGCGCAAGCTGGATGTGGGCCGCGAAATCTGCGGGATTCTGGCCCTGACGGCCGCCCGGCAGTCGGCGCAACTGGGTATCCTGGCTTTTTCCAACCAGAAAGAGCTATATCTGCCGCCGGGCAAAGGCATCCGGCACGCCTATGCTCTCATTAAATCCTTATTTGATTTGGCGCCCCGCTCACCCAGCACGGCCGTGGCGGCTGGCATAAAGCAGGCCCTTGGGCTGCTGAAGCGGCGCTCGGTGGTGGTGCTAATTTCCGATTTTATTGATACGGCCTATGAGCGGGAGCTAACCATGCTGGCCCGCAAGCACGACCTGGTAGTAGTGCAGCTGCTGGACCGCCGCGAGCGGGAGTTTCCGCCCCTAGGTATTGTGCCCCTGCACGACCAGGAAACCAACCGCACGGTGTGGGTAAATACCTCTTCCGCCACCTTCCGGGCGCGCTACCGGGCTACCTATGAACAGAACCGGGAGCAGATCAGCCAGATCTGTCGCCGCCACCGCACCGAGTTTTTATCCATCACCACCGATGCCGACTATCTGCCCCAGTTAGTCAATCTGTTTCGGCGGCGCAATCAGCGAGGCAATCGTGGGTAAGAAACACTGCCTGGTACTGGTTTGGGGCCTGCTAACGGGGCCTGCCCTGGCGCAACCAGACGAAACGCCGCGGGGGCGCTTTCTACGCCCTGCCACGCACGTGGGCGAAGTGGTAGAATATGAGTTGCGCCATACGCATAACCCGGGGCTGGAAGTAATTTTTCCGGATTCAGTGGCCGATTTCAGCCCATTTGAATACCTAGGGCAGCAGTACTACCCTACCCGCACCCGGCAAGGTCGTAGCTTAGACAGAACGGTCTACCGGCTGCGCACTTTCTCGCTGGACTCCGTGCAGCAGCTACGTCTGCCTATAACGGTGCTACGTGGCCGCGATACGCTGACGCTGCTTTCTGCCCCCGCGGCGGTGCGCCTGCTTTACACGGCGCCAAAAACGGTACCTACCACGCTGCCAGCCCTTCGCCAAACCACCACGTTGGTACCCATTGACGACCGGTTTAATTACCCTTACTGGCTGGCCGGACTGAGTGGCCTGCTGCTACTGGGCGGGGGGCTGGTGCTGGCCTTTCGCCGGGCATTGCGCCGCCGCTACCAGCGTTATAAGCTGCGAAAAAACCACGCTTACTTCCTGGCACAATATGCCCGCCACATAGAGCGGTTTGAGTTGTCGCGCTCTACCACCAACATGGAGCGGGCCATTACGCTCTGGAAAAACTACCTTACCCTGCTCGAGAACAATAACCTCAATACCCTTACTACCCGGGAAATTGAAGGCCTGTACAACCATGCGCCATCCGTGAGCACCGCCCTGCGCATCGCCGACCAGGTGATTTACGGCCATATGCTTACGGAGGACACCCAGGAAATTAATCGGGCGTTTGACTTACTGCGCCATTTTGCGGAGGAGCGCTACCAGAAAGCTACTCAACGCGGCGTTCTGGATAGCGCGGTTTATCAGGCGGGCTAGCCTGCCGGTAAAAGTGGTATTTGCGCTCGGTTTGGGCCATATTGCACGCTTGAACTCCATGACGCCATACTTTTTTCTGGTTGCTGCTGTATGCTGACCTTTCTGGAAGGGCTTCGCTACAGTACCCTGACTAGCTATACCTGGGAGTGGCCGCGTGTGCTCTTACTCCTACCGGCGGTGCCCCTGCTGTTTGGGTTACGCTGGCTATTGGCGTACCGCAACCGGCGGCGGCTTGGCGTAGCCTTCGTGGCGGGCCGGCTCCGCACCGATTGGAGTGCTGTGCTGCGGTTTTTGCCGGATGTGGTGCTGGCGCTAAGTATCCTGTTTGGTCTGATTGCTCTGGCCCGCCCCCAGCGCACTGATGAGCGAGTAATACAAAGCGGGGCGGGTATCGATATTCTACTGGTACTGGATGTGTCGGGGTCTATGGAGTTGCAGGACTTGCAGCCTAACCGCCTGGAAGCCGCCAAGCGGGTGGCCCGCGAGTTTGTGGATGGCCGCATGGGTGACCGAATCGGGCTGGTGGCTTTTGCTGGTGATGCTTATTCTTTGGCCCCACTCACCACTGACTACGACCTGCTGCGAGAAAACCTGAAAGAGCTGCACCTGGGCATGATTGCCAATGACGGTACGGCCATTGGCACCGCGCTGGGTGTGGCTACCAACCGTATGCGGGACTCGCCCAGCCAAACCAAAGTGTGTATCCTAATTTCCGACGGGGAAAATACGGCCGGCAACCTCGATCCGCTGCTGGCCGCCCAGTTGGCGCACGCCTATGGCCTGCGCCTCTACACCATCGGGCTGGGCCAGGACGGCACCATCCCCTTCGGCACTGACGAGTTTGGCCGCCCCCGCTACGTAGAAACCCGCTTGGATGAAAGTACCATGCGCCAGCTGGCGGCAGCCGGCGGCGGGCAGTTTTTCCGCGCCACAGACACCCAGGCGCTGCGGCAGATTTTCCGACAGATAGACCGCCTCGAAAAATCTGAAATTCGGCAGACCCGCTTTCGGAACACGCGCGACTATTACCGCTATTACCTCTACTGGTGCGTGGGCCTGTGGGTGTTTTGGCTGGGCCTGAAAAATACATTTCTCACCAATTCTATGGAAGACTAGAGCGGATGGTTGAGCTAATGGCCTGCTTGTTCTGGGCCGCTCTTCACGCTCAGTTTTAGCCTTTACTGATCAATTCCGATGAGCATCGCCGAAAATATACACTTGTTTGAACAGGAGCTGGCCGGCACCAGCTGCCGGCTGGTGGTGGTTACCAAAACCCATCCGGTGGCGCGTTTGCGGGAAGCCTATGAGGCCGGTAGCCGCCTTTTTGGTGAGAACCGGGTGCAGGAAATGGTGGCCAAACAGCCTGAGCTACCCGCCGATATAGAATGGCACCTGATTGGGCATCTGCAGACAAACAAGGTAAAATATATTGCCCCGTTTGTGCATACCGTAGAAAGCATTGACAGCCTGAAACTGCTAGTGGAGCTGGAGAAGCAGGCCGCGCGCTATGGCCGGGTTATTCAGGGCCTGCTACAGTTTCATATTGCAGAAGAGGAAGCCAAAACCGGTCTTTCGCTCCCGGAAGCCGAGGCCATTCTACAGTCAGCTGAGTACCAGGCCATGCGCCATGTGCAGCTGACCGGGGTAATGGGCGTGGCTACTTTCACAAAGGATGAAAACCAACTCCGGCGGGAATTTCGGGAGTTGAAAGGATATTTTGATTTGCTGAAGAGCCGCTATTTTGCTGATCAGCCAGCTTTTCGGGAAATATCCATGGGCATGAGCTCCGACTATAAGCTGGCTATTGCGGAAGGCAGCACCCTGATTCGGGTAGGCAGCGCTATTTTTGGGGCCCGGGAGTAATGGGCTCCTACTGGCTAATTTTAGAAGGCTGGTTGCAACAAGCCCGACTACAAGAGCTATTCCGGTCAAATCCTCCAACAATCCACCCCTAACCGATTCCCTATGTCCGCTCGTTTGATTCTGCAACTCGCTGCTTTCCTGGGGGCACTTGGCGTAGGCATTGGCGCTTTTGGAGCCCATAGCTTACGGCCTATGCTGGAAGCTACTGGCCGGTTTGACACGTTTGAAACGGCCGTGCGCTATCAGTTTTACCACACGCTGGCACTGGCCGCGGTAGGCGTTCTGCTGGCGGCCCGCCCAGAGCTGCGCGGCCTGGGGCTCACGGCTGGTTTATGGCTGGGCGGTATGGTGCTTTTTTGTGGCTCGCTGCTGGCACTGTGCTTCACGGGCTATACCAAGCTGGGCGCTGTAGCGCCCATTGGTGGGCTGCTCTTTATTGCGGGCTGGATCAGCCTGCTGGTGGTGGCCCGCCAGTTGTAGCATTAGCTATTAGTGCGGCTGCGGCACCCCCCCGATGATGACCGTACGAACGGGGTTTTCGCCCAGCCAGTAAGGAATTTCTTCGTAGTCGGCTAAGTCCAGCACCAGTATATCGGCCCGCTTGCCGGGCTCCAGGCTACCAATGCTTTCCTGACGGTTGATGGCCCAGGCAGCATTCAGGGTAACGGCCGCAAGAGCCTCGCGGGGCGTGAGCCCCATATTCAAACAGGCCACTGAAAGTGCCAGCCAGAGGTTCTTGCTGGGGCAAGAGCCCGGGTTAAAGTCGGTGCTAATAGCAATGGGCACACCCTGCCGGATCAGTTCCCGGCCCGGCGCATACTGCTGCTGGCGCAGGAATAGCGGCACTAAGGGCAGCAGTACGGCCACTGTGCGGCCCGTTGCAGCTACGCGGGCCGCATCTTCGGCAGAGAGGTAGTCGCAATGGTCTACGCTGATGGCGCCCAGCGCCGCGGCCATAGCGCAGCCGCCCAGGTTGTGCAGCTGCTCGGCGTGGATCTTGAGTTGAAAGCCCAGGTTTTTGGCTTGCGCCAGATACGCCTGGGAATCGGCTATACTAAAGGCACCTTCCTCACAGAAAATATCCACAAACTCGGCCTCGCCCCGCAGCTCCGGTAATACCTCGGCTACCAGATAATCGAGGTAGACGGTGGGCTGGCCTTTGAACTCGGGGGGCACCACGTGGGCGCCCAGGAAGGTGCAGACCACCTGTGCAGCCTGCTGGCGCCCGGCTTCCCGCGCCACGCGCACCAGCCGCAGTTCCGTTTCCTTATCCAGCCCATAGCCGCTTTTGGCTTCCACAGTCGTCACGCCGTAGCGTCGAAACCCTTCCAGATGGTGCAGGGCCTGCGTCAGTAGGTCTTCTTCTGAAGCGGCCCGGGTGGCGCGCACCGTGCTTAGAATACCCCCGCCCGAGGCCAGAATATCCAGGTATGACTCGCCCCGGAGCTTACGCTGAAACTCGTGGGCACGGTTTCCGGCAAAAACCAGATGCGTATGGCACTCCACCAAGCCAGGCATCACTACGCGCCCCCCGGCATCAATTACGGTGGTATCCTCAGCAAGCTGGCTGGAATCCAGCTCGACCATAGGACCAGTGGCCACAATGGTGTCCCCCACGCAGGCCACGTAGGCATTGGGAATGATTTTCCATTCAGTTAGCTCTTCCCTGCTCAGGGGTTGAAGAGACAAACCAGTTTTACTGGCCATGGTTAACAACTGGCTACAGTTCTGGATAAGGAGGGTATAGGGCATGAGAGAAGAATGGGAAGCTTTGATTTAATTTGTTATATAAAAAAATATTTTAATCCTATATTAAGCAGCTAAACGATGGATATTGAGTTGGATAGGCACGGTTAGACAAACCGGTTTTGAGGAATGGGCTGCTGCAAGTTGAATAGTTATCAGTGCGCAAAATGAAAAAATTATTACTCATCCTGGCTTTGGCAATAGTTGATCGGGAGCTATATGCTCAGTTTCCCACAAACAGCTTTGCCGTTACCTCCGCCTGTCCCGCCAGCGCCGGGAACCCCTCTATTCTAAAAAAGATAAATACCGATGGCTCACTCACGACCATTGCCACGGTGCGCGAAGGCTCCACGCCTCTCATTCTAAACGCGCTGGGCTATGATAATAATCCGGACGTAGCTCTGCGCGCAGCCTACGGCCTGAATGTAGTGCAGCCCCTTACCATCAGTAATTTTCAGACCCCACCCAACTTATATAAGATTAACCTGGCTACGGCGCAGGCTACCAAAATTGGGGCAATAGTACCACCATCAGTTCCGGGGCCCACTTTTACCACCGTGTTTCTTAGCCAGACCCTGAATTTTGTGGGAGATGGTAGTCCGGCTTCCGTTTATTACGTGGGTGCTGCCACCTTCCGATATGGGCTATTTACGGGCCAGATAGATATGGTGAAGCTCTACGTAGGCACGGTTCCGCTGCTCCCGGTACCCAGCGCTACGGCTACCTGGCGACTGTTGGATATCAGTGACCCAGCTACGGCACAGGTGATAGAAAATTTTCGGCTACAGGTGCAGGCCTTTATCAGTTCTGGAGGCAGCAGCGCTACGCCCGAAGGCGGGATTCAGGATTGGGTATTTGATTCTTTCTCAGGAAATCTGGTGAGCTATCTGGGCCAGGAGTTTAAGTTTCTTACTATCAAAAACCCTGGCTCGGCACCGGTTGCTACCACCACGCTTATTCCCGCTGCCAACCGTATTCCCACCCCAAGCCCGCAGGATATTGGCTCCATGTTCACCGATAAAGTGGGGAATATGTACGTGGTAACGGCCAATAGCGGCAGCATCTTCCGGATAGACCGCACCACTGGCTTTTATACCGGCCTGGCATTTCCCGGCACGTTTGGCTGCTCACGCGGCGATGCGGTAAGCTTTGCCGGGGCATTGCCGCTACCTGTTAGCCTGGTTAGCTTTACGGCCCGTGCCGCAGCCGGACAGGTAGTGCTGCAGTGGGAAACCGCTACCGAAGACCAAACACGGCAGTTTGTTGTGCAGCGTAGTCAGGATGGGCTTAGCTGGACGCAGGTAGCCACCGTGCCGGCCACCAGCGCCAGCCACGGCGCCCGTTACCAGGCCCGTGACCAAACGCCCCCCTCGGGCACCTTGTTTTATCGGCTGGCTATGGAGGATTTAGATGGCAGCCTAGCTTACTCCCCGATTGAAACCGTGAATAATCAGCCCCTGACGGCTTGGCGGGTATACCCTAACCCCGCCCACGATTTTATGCTGGTAGAAGGGGCTGCCGGGCCCGGTGAGGTGCTTCTGCTCAATGGCCTGGGGCAGGTGGTACGCCGCCTATCAGCGCCTGCCCGGTTTACGCCGCTACGCATAGCTACTGCCGGGCTGCCCGCTGGCCTGTATTACCTCACGGCCTCCGATGCCGCCGGCGTGGCCTTTTCACAGAAAGTGGAGGTGCGTTAGGGCCGACGCGTGCGCTGGTAATACCAGGTATAGGCGTAGTGCCCCGCAATGCCTAGCCCCACCACCCACAAAACCAGAATAATAGCTCCGGCCACCCAGTTAGGCTTTCTTGCCAGGCCCTGCTCCCGTGCCCGTATTCGCGCCTCATCCATAACCGCGGCCGGTATCAACCGAATACTGAGGGCGATACAGGCGGGCACAATCAGGAGGTCATCCAGGTAACCTAATACCGGAATAAAATCCGGAATCAGGTCGATGGGACTCATGGCGTAGGCTAGGGTAAACCCCATTAATGCCTTGGCATACCAAGGCGTGCGCGCATCCTGCGCGGCATAATACAAGGCATAGAGTTCGGCCTTAAGTGCCTTGGCCTGTGCTTTTAAGTGAGCAAACATGCAGGAGTAGAATACGCCGCAGGAGTTACAGCCACTGCTCTAACCGGTGCGGATGGAGGCTTTTACGTACCCGTGTCTTTCGCAGCTAACCGCGCTAGTGCTGGGGTACTTTCTGTAAGCCGGTAATCCGAGCAATTGGCCGCAGAAGGGCAAAAAGGGTCCCCCATAGCCCATACATCGGTGCCGAGAGTTGAAGCTCCTCCCGAAATTCCTGCATGAGCAACGCCGACTGCAACAACGATGGATTGCCGGCAGCAGAAACCTGCCCATCCTGCGCCAACTGAAAAATGGCCGTCAGGAATTCCTCGCTGCGCAGTGCCGGTGTCGCCGTCCAACGCACCACGGTAGGTAGGTCGGCGGCATTCCAAAAGGTATGGGGCTGCCCCGGCAGCAGACGTAGCACCTCCCCTTTTTTCAACACCCTCTCCCCCTCTTCTAACCGTACATGCAACTCTCCCTGGGTTACTTCAAAGCACGTATGCTGCCGCGGATGAGAGTGACTGGGAGGCTGTATCGTGCTTCTAGGAAATACCACCTCTACCTCCACCTTTTCCCCGTCCGATTCTCTGGCCGTTACTACAAAACGTATAATTTGCCCCGTTACCGGGTTTTCGATAACCTTTCCTTTATAAATCATTACGGCGTATTTCTTACTGAATAATTACCTGTCAAGTGCAAAAACTATAAGCAAATCTTCTGGTATAGACTAGTATATCACTCTACAAATGTAAGCCAACTTGTGGCCGTAAATATCACATATTCATGTGGTTCAGCAATATATATTTTATTATATATAAATCATGCTGCATTAGGTTTTGAAATGCATTTGCAGCCAGCTGTTTTTTGGTGCTCCGTGACAATCTACCGGCTTAGCTGTTGATAGTGTTTTTGGCTCTGTTAATTCTTCTTCTTTTTCTGCATTTCCTGGTATGAAGGCGCTACTGCTGATAGATATTCAAAACGATTTTGTACCCGGTGGCGCGTTGGCTGTACCCGATGGCGACGCTATTATTCCCCTGGTAAATGCACTGCAGACCCAGTTTGAGCTGGTAATAGCTACGCAGGACTGGCACCCGGCCGGGCATAAAAGCTTTGCATCGGCACATGCCGGACAGGCCGTTTTTTCTACTATTGAACTGCATGGCCAGTCGCAGGTGCTCTGGCCCGACCACTGTGCGCAGTCTACAGCGGGGGCAGACCTGCACCCGGCGCTGGAGACCCACCGCATTGAGACTATTTTTCGCAAGGGCATGCACCCCGAGATTGACAGCTACAGCGGCTTTTATGACAACGGCCATCTGAAATCAACCGGGCTGGCCGACTACCTACGCGGCCGTGGCGTAACGCAAGTGTACCTGGCCGGCCTGGCGGCAGATTATTGCGTGTATTTCACGGCTAAAGATGCTTTGGCTGAGGGCTTTGAAACCATTGTATTGGCCGACGCCACCCGCGCTATATCGGAGGAAGGATTTGCCCAGGCCAGGGCTGATATTATTCAGCGGGGCGGGCAGGTGCTGCTCAGTACAGAAGCCCTGGCCACCAGCCGCCAGGAGGCCTAGCATGCTGGCCACAACCGATGCGCCACTTATACTTACGCTGCAGCTGAATGTGGAAGCCTTTGCGTTTTTCAACCAGCTCCGCCAGCAGCATTTTCCACCCGAGCGGAATTACCTCGATGCCCACCTCACGCTGTTTCACCACTTGCCGGGCCCGGATTTGCCCCGGATAGTAGAACAGCTAAGTGCCCTTAGCGCCACGCTGCCGCCCATGCCGCTGCAGGTAACGGGGGTAAGGTTTCTGGGGCAGGGAGTAGCATTTGCGCTGGAAAGCCCCGCGGTAGAGGCCCTGCATCGCCGGCTGCAGCAGCTGTGGCAGTCCTCCCTCACACCGCAGGATCAGCAGCGCCGCAGGCCGCACGTTACTATTCAGAATAAAGTGCACCCCGAAAAGGCAAGGCGTTTATTTGAGCAGTTGCAAAGTGACTTCACCCCCTTTACAGCTATGGGCACCGGGCTGCGCCTGTGGGCATACCAGGGTGGCCCCTGGGCCTTGCTGCAGGCTTTTGATTTTGAGCCTGAGCAGAATGGTTAGCGTGTTAACGCTCCGGCCGTCCGTTAAATATCCGGAACCCCTTTACAGCGTTTCGTCGTAACCTGTACGCATCGATATTTTTATATGAGTACTTCTGACACTTCCGCACCGCTCACCGCTGATGTTATTCTGATTGGAGCAGGCATTATGAGCGCTACCCTGGGCATGATGCTTAAGGAGCTGCGTCCCGAGCTGACCATTGCCGTTTTTGAGCGTCTGGATGTAGCAGCTGCCGAAAGCTCTGATGCCTGGAACAACGCCGGAACCGGCCACTCCGCCTTCTGCGAGCTGAACTACACACCTGAAAAGGCCGATGGCAGCGTTGACATTTCCAAAGCCATTAAGATTGCCGAGCAGTTTGAGCAGTCCAAGCAATTCTGGTCGTACCTGGCGGAGAAATACCAGGTAAAAGAACTCACACGCTTTATCAACCACATTCCGCACATGAGCTTTGTGTGGGGCGATAAGAACGTGGATTTCCTGCGCAAGCGCCATGCTGCCCTGGTGCAGTCACCGCTTTTTCAGGGCATGCAATACTCAGAAAGCCGCGAAGAGCTGGCCCAGTGGATGCCACTGATAATGGAAGGCCGCGACCCGCAGCAGTCCGTAGCGGCCACCCGTATGGACTTGGGCACCGATGTCAACTTCGGTTCCCTCACGCGCGGTATGTTTACCCTGCTGCAGGCCAAGCCGGGGGTATCGTTCTACTTTCACCATAACGTAGAAAAGCTCAAGCAAAAGGAAGACGGCCTCTGGCGAGTGAAAGCCAAAAACCTGGCTTCAGATGCGGAAATAAAAATCCGGGCGCCGTTTGTCTTTATTGGGGCGGGTGGTGGTTCGCTGCCGCTCCTCATCAAATCAGGCATTCCGGAAGGCGCTGGCTTTGGTGGCTTCCCTGTGAGCGGACAGTGGCTGAAGTGCGTGAACCCCGAAGTAATAGCGCGCCACCATGCTAAAGTGTACGGTAAGGCTGCCGTGGGCTCACCGCCTATGTCGGTACCCCACCTGGATACGCGCGTGATAAATGGCAAACAGGAGCTGCTGTTTGGGCCTTATGCGGGCTTCAGTACCAAGTTCCTCAAGCAGGGCTCATACCTGGATCTGCCTTTATCGGTGAAGCTGAGCAACATGCGCCCCATGATTATTGCCGGGCTTAAGAATATGCCGCTGACCAAGTACCTCATTGATCAGGTGCGCCAGTCGCCGGAAGACCGGCTGGAGGCCCTGCGCGAGTATATGCCCACTGCTCAGGGTCCGGACTGGGAGTTGGAAATAGCGGGCCAGCGGGTGCAGGTAATCAAGAAAGATGCGAAGGAAGGTGGCGTGCTGGAGTTCGGCACCGAAGTAGTAGCTGCCTCGGATGGCTCCATTGCCGCATTGCTGGGTGCTTCCCCGGGAGCCTCTACCGCCGTAAGCATCATGCTGGGCCTGGTTAAGCGTTGCTTTCCGCAACAGGCAGCCTCCCCGGAATGGGAGGCTAAAATGCGGGAGATGATTCCGTCCTACGGGCAGGAACTGAACGACAATCCGCAGTTGGTGGAAGAGTTGCGGGCGCATACCAGCGCCGTGCTGGGCCTGAACCAGGCATCTGCCCCGGTGCAATAAGAAATCAACAAGAAACTTTGCTTAGATGCCGCCCCGGCTTGCTGCCGGGGCGGCATTGTTGTGTAGCAGCTGAATGACTTCTTCATCACTAACCTGCTCAAAATCGACGTAGAACTGGCCTACTGCCATAAAATCCTGCGGCTGCAACAGGCATACGTACTCATCAACCAACGGCCGGAGCCGGTGGGCAGCCTGCGGCGGGGCCACTGGCACCGCCACAATTAGTTTGGCGGGCTGGCTGTGGCGAATGGCCTGCACAATGCTGACGATGGTATGCCCAGTGGCAATACCATCATCTACCAAAATAACCGTTTTGCCGTGAAGGTTCGTGGGAGTACGGCCACCCATAAACAGGTGGAAGTTCTCGCGCAGCTTAGCCTGAATGCGGGTCGTTTCTTCCTCAATGTACCGAACGGGCACTCCAGCGGCATTTTCATTCACTACCGAGCCATCCAGCGTAACGGAGCCTATGGCATATTCCCGGTTGTTGGGGTGGCCTATTTTTTTGGAAAGCGCCACCTCCAGCGGAAAGCCCAGGTGTTGCGCAATAACGGCGCCCAGCGGCACCCCACCGCGCGGAATAGCCAGCACAATGCCGTCCTGTCCCCGGTACTTCCGCAGCTTTTCGGCCAGCTGTACAGCCGCGTCATGTCGGTTCAGGAACATCAGCAGGCAGGTTAAGAAGTGGGTTGCGGCACGGGCTGCAGGTAGTTGCTAAACCAGCCAGCAGCCAGCTCTGCTACCTGGTTCAGCGCGCCAGGCTCCTCAAACAGGTGCGTGGCGCTGGGAATAATGGCCAGGCGCCTGGTGCCGGGCAACACGGTCAAGGCTTGCTCATTGAGCGCCAGCACCTCTACATCCAGGCTGCCTACTATTAGCAGCGTAGCTGCCCGCACGTGGGCCAGGCCAGGCCCGGTAAGATCAGGACGCCCGCCGCGCGACACTACCGCGCCAATGCGGGCTGGCAGCAGCGCCGCCGCACCTAGCGCCGAAGCCGCCCCCGTGCTGGCTCCGAAATAGCCAAAGGGTAGCGCAGCCGCAAGGGGAAGACTATCCAGAAAGCGCGTAGCCTCCACCAGCCGCCTGGTGAGCAGCGAAATATCAAACCGGTTGGCGTAGATAGTATCTTCAATCTTGGTGAGCAGATCAAAGAGGAAAGTGCCAATTCCGTGCTGATGCAGCACCTTGGCCACAAAGTTATTGCGGGAGCTAAGGCGGCTGCTGCCGCTGCCATGGGAGAAAATAACCAAGGAACGGGCATTGGTGGGAATTATCAACTCCCCCGTCAGCATTGGCCCCTCTACCGGCACTTCTAACAGCTTGTGAAAGTCGTACGTCATGTGTGTATTGTAGCCGGCTTCTGTGAAGCAACAGCCCGTCCTGCCCTACTGCCTTCCCACTTTCTGTGGTCTATATAAGTTACCAAAAACTCCTGATACCTGAAACATAGCCACCAAAACCGCCTCACTACATACCCATGAGTATTACTTCAAGCTACTGAAACCCTTAGGCCCGCTTACCCAGCCGGGCTCGGTTGTGCAGGCAGATACACTTCGGCCAGCATACACCGAGCACTGCCGCCCCCAATGGTTTCAATGGTAGGAATAGGCAGTGGCACCAGCTCGCAATATCTGCTCAACTCATCCCGCTGCTCAGGAGTAAGCGCATCAAAAGCACTCTGGGACATGGCCAGCAGCTCCCGCCCCGCAACCGGCTGCAACGTGAGCATATTGCCGGCAAAGCGGGCTACCTGCGCCAGCGTGATAGGCACAATTTTATGGCCGGTTGCAGTCAGAAATCCAATAACCGATTCCCTTTCCTCCGTATCGGTAATGCTTTCCAGACACACCACGGCAAAGTCTGCGCCCAGGCACATCATGACGTTGGTATGGTAGATTTCCTTTTGCAGGGCATCGTAGGCCCGGAAAGTCACCGGACGGTAACCCAACTGTGCGCATACTTCCTGCAGCAAGCCGGCATTAGTGCGGGGCGAAAGACAGGCGTAGGCTATGCGGTGCTCGTGGTCGAAGATGATGCTGCCGGTGCCTTCTAGAAAGCGGTCCTGCTGCTCATGGGCCGAGAAATCAAGGATTTCCCGGATGGCAAACTGCTGACCTAAGGCTGCCAGAATATCGGGGCGGCGCTCCGGGCGGCGGTTGGGCGCACACATGGGGTACAACAGCACGCGGCCATCGGGGTGCAGCGTGAGCCAGTTATTGGGAAACACCGCATCGGGTTTGTGCGGCTCGGCGGTATCCTCAAATACCAGCACCTGCATGCCGTGGGCACGCAGCGTAGCTACCATGGCATCAAACTCGGCAAATGCCTGCTGCTGCACTTCATCGGCCTCCAGTCCGGCAATAGTATGCTGAAAATGGTTGGACGCGGCCGTTTCCGCATTAAAGGCAAAGCGGGCCGGGCGAATCAGGAAAACGGTGCGGGCAGATTGCATGTGGGACGAAGCCAGAGTTCGGCACAAAGAAAGTGCTTCCGGGGCAAAAGCCGCCGCACGCTTCTGGCCAGGCTGACTCAGGCCACCAGCTGTGGCCCGGCTTTAAGGGTGCTATACCCTGGCTGCCCCCATAGCTCCTTCATTACCCCATCCAGATCCAGCAAAGCCTGCGCGCAGTTGCCCATAAAAGAAGAGCCATGCATAACGGCCAGCGTTTTGGGCTGCAGTTCAGCCAGCGTCTGCAGCAGCTTGGCAGTATTGGGACTGTAGGGCGTGTACTCCAGCAGCGGCCCTTTTTCATATTCCAGCATCGACTGCCGATGGGCACCCAGAATATCATGGTCGGTAATGGCCGCACAGTTTCCGTTCTGATGAAAAAGGTCGGAGCACAGGAGCGTCTTGTTTGTTTCCTCAAACAGCACACTCGCATCCCAGCCGTGGGGTACGTGGGGCGTGGCAATGAGCCGATAGGCGTATTTGCCGGTCTGCAGCCGCTCGGGTGCAGGCAGCAGCCGGGCCGGCCGGATGGCGTAATCGGCCATATTTATAATGCCGCAGATATCACTGCACACGGCCTGCGCTTGCGGCGCTATCTGCAACCACTCGTTCAGGGCGCCGCATTCATCCATTTCAAAATGGCTAAAGCCAATCCACCGGATGCTGGCAGGGTCCAGAAGCTCCCGTACGGCGGCCAGCACTTCCGGAAACATCAGCCGCATCCCGGCATGGTATAGCAGGGGCTCCTCGTCGCGGATCAGGAAATGATTGAATTGCAGATTGTATTCTTTAACGAATACCGAAATGCGGTATACATCGGGAGCTATTTCAGACACTTTGTACATGGCACTGTGGGCATAGGCGGCTCTTCTTTGCTTCTCTTTCCTCCGATGACGGCCTTGCCCGGCCGTTCCTTCCCGGGAAACTCCCAGACCTGTTGCAGGAAATAAACTACAGAATTACAGCGTCAAAAGCCAGCCCAGCGTTAAGGGAAAGTTTACTCCGTGCATCAGCAAGGCACATCCTGACAGTGGAGCAGCAACCGGCGGACAGGGCACAAAAAAAGAAGCATGCCCTGGGGCATGCTTCTTAACTTCATAGGAAGTTCGCGGTAATTAAGCGCGACGCACTTTAACAGCGCTCAGACCTTTACGGCCTTCTTCCACTTCGAATTCAACTTTATCGTTGTCACGAATTTCGTCGATGAGGCCCGTTACGTGGACAAATACGTCTTGGCCGGTAGCGGCGTCGTTGATGAAACCAAAGCCTTTGGTTTCATTGAAGAATTTTACGGTTCCTGTTGACATGATGCTTAGGAAAGTGGTGAAAATGAAGCAACTGGCAACGGAACTCTACTATTTTTCAACACGGAAGGAATGGTAGTGACACGAGGCATTTTGCCTTTAACAATGTAAACGTACGCCTTTTTTTTGGCTGACCCGTTGTTTGATCAGCATTAGAAGCAGCGTCGAATGACATGGGGGTAACGGGGACACCCTGATTTAGGTTCATATCGGTACAAATACATTCCTAGTAGACAGGCTCTTTGAAGCCAATGCCGCCTTATAACTATTTGATATTTAATATATTATGATAATAATATTTTTAACACTGAGAATTGAGAATCCTTTGTATATCGGCCCGGCTTTTTTTCCATAATACTTTTCGCTGCGCCTAATAAAAAGCAGCAAAGCCACGGCGTATGCTTTACTGTTGCTGACTTTCGTCCTCTACAAAGGATTTAAGCATCTCCAGCATGCCATCATCAATCTCGGGCAAGTAGTCATCTAAAAAATTGGAGCGGTAAGGATTGATATATCCGGAGAGGCGCTCAAAGTTCTCGCCCGAGAGCGGCTGAAACCCCATGGACCAGTCTTTGAACATGCGTGCCTGAATGGGCCCATCGGCGAGGGTATGCACGCGGGTATGCCGATAATCGGCCTGGATTTTAGCGTACACTTCCCGCACTGCTTCCTCCTCGCCTTCCAGCACCTGCACAAAGCTGCCGTTGCCATAGAGTAATAGCCCCGTTATGCCCAGCCGCAGATTATTGGCGCGTGCCTGCTGCAGCAGAAATGTGAGGTCGTCGGTGCTTTGCTGCCCCACGGCATAGCTATGATAAACGATGTGGTGCATAACCTTCAGCCAGTATCCGGCTCTCCCCTGCAGCCAGCCTTGCGTTTTCCTGTTCCGGATTAATAATATACCAACTCAGGGGCAGAAAACCTAGAAAGACCGGCGCTGAGCACACAACTGCCGGGCTTTCCCACCACTCTTCATGGCGCCATTTAAACTGTTTGCACACGCCCGACGCAACACTGAGCGCTGGCTTCGGTTATACCCTTCATTATTCATACTATCTGAACCCTTCATGGAATCACTCACCGGAAAAGTTGCCCTGGTTACGGGCGCGGGAAAAGGAATTGGGCGCGCGGTAGCATTGGCCCTGGCGCAGGAAGGCGCGCACGTGGGGCTGCTGGCCCGCACCGAAAGTCAGCTCAGAGAAGTAGCCCAGCAAATAGAATCCCTGGGCGGAAAAACGGCCGTAGTTACGGCCGATGTAGCCAACCGCGAAGCCGTGGAAGCCGCCGTAGCGCAGGTGAAAGCCCAGTTGGGGCCCATTGATATCCTCATCAACAATGCGGGCATCGGCACTTTTGCCAAGCTGGTAGATATGCCGCCCGCCGAGTGGGAGCATATTGTGCAGGTAAACCTGATGGGCACTTACTACACTACCCGCGCCGTACTGCCGGACATGATTGCGCGCGAAACCGGCGACATCATCAATATTGCCTCCACGGCCGGCCAGCGCGGCGCCGCTACTACCAGCGCCTACAGTGCCTCCAAGTTTGCCATTATGGGCCTTACCGAGTCGCTGATGCAGGAAGTGCGCAAGCAAAATATCCGGGTATCTGCCCTCACGCCCAGCACCGTGGCTACGGACCTGGCCATCAGCAACAACCTCACCGATGGCAACCCCGAGAAAGTAATGCAGCCGGAAGACCTTGCCGAGTTCATCATTGCCCAGCTCAAACTCAACCGCCGCATCTTTATCAAAGAAGCCGGCATGTGGTCTACCAATCCATAGAAAGCGTTTGAATGTGTACAGGGAAAGTCTGTAACCGCCTACTGGGTGGTTACAGACTTTTTTATGTGGCAGGAGCCTGCCTGGTGCGACATGTCAGCGCATCACATGCTTGTTTCGTAAGTTAGACCAGCTGAATAGCTACGGCAACGCGTAGCGCACTCCTGCTGTGTATGGACATCCGCCCCCGCGAACAAGCGCCTAAGTGGCAGCAAAGCGCCTTCCACATCATCTTTGAATCAGACACGCCGGCCGGACGTGCATTTGATATTGTGCTGCTGGCGGCCATTATATTGAGTGTGCTGGCCGTGATGCTTGAAAGCGTGGCCAGCATTGCGGCCCGCTATGGGGCCTATTTGCAGGCCGTAGAGTGGTTTTTTACGGGTGTATTTCTGCTGGAGTATATCATGCGGCTGTTGGTGGTGCGACGCCCACTCGCCTATGCCCTGAGTTGGCTGGGCATTATTGATTTTCTGGCTATAGCGCCCACGCTGGTTTCTTTGCTGGTGCCGGGCAGCCGCTACCTGCTGGTTATCCGCACGCTGCGGCTGCTGCGGGTATTCCGCATTTTTAAGTTGGGCCGCTTTGTGGGCGAGGGCGAGTTTATTACCGCCGCCCTCAAGGCCAGCCGCTTCAAGATTCTGGTATTTCTGACGGCCGTTTCGACCTTAATTATTGTAGTAGGCACCCTCATGTATGTAATTGAGGGGGGAGAGAATGGCTTTACCAGCATTCCGGTGAGCATATACTGGGCCATTGTGACCGTAACAACGGTAGGCTACGGGGACATTTCGCCCGTAACGGTGCTGGGCCAGGCCCTGGCCTCGGTGCTGATGATTCTGGGCTACGCCATAATTGCCGTGCCTACGGGCATTGTATCGGCGCAGATGGCGCAGCCCGCGCCGGCACCTCCGGCCTTTAAACAGATAAGGTGCCACGTGTGCCAGGCCGACGGGCACCGTAACGATGCGGAATTCTGCTGGCACTGCGGGGAGAAGCTCTAAGCAGGTACCCCAGATTGCTTCTTTAACTCTGCCCTTTGCCGGGCATTTTCCCCAATGGCCGTACGCACGGCCAGGCGCAGCTCTATTTCATCCATCACAATGCTGGCCATATCCTGCAGAATCAGCTTTTGGGAATCCGTTAAATAGCGGGGCTTTTTATCCATAATGCAGAAGGTGCCCAGGCTATGGCCATCGTGGGTGGTGAGTGGGGCCGCAGCGTAGAAGGACAGCCCCAGCTCACCGGCCACCAGCGGGTTGGCCATGGTACGCGGATCCTTGCGAGCATCCTCCACAATATAGAGCTCATCTGAAAGAATAGCTGAGGCACACAGGCCGGGCTCCCGGTCTATCTGGGCCACTTCTACGCCGTGGTGCGACTTAAACCAGATGCGGTCAGTATCCACCAGACTGATAATAACAATGGGCATATTAAAGACCTTAGAAGCCAGCGCCGTCATCCGGTCAAAGGTGCCGTCGGCGGGCGTATCCAGGATATCGTAGCGCTTCAGGGCGGTAATGCGGGCGGTTTCCGTTGGATTCTCGGTCATAGCAATGGATGGTTAAGTATTGACTTCCTAGCATAGTGAAGATACCAAATCAAAAACTTCCAAGCACATGACAAACGTTATACTTTCATATACCTATCCTGCCTATTAAGTCTTTACAGACGAGCTTGTTAGCCTATAATACACGTGCTACAGTGTCCTAACAGGAATTTAGACAGATGATACACCGACGAAAAAAAAGCTATTAGCGCAACCACAAAAATCAACTATCCCCAGCCTACCCAACAGCAAGACACCAACCTCAGGGAAATAACGGACATCACCACGCCCCCTAGCCTGCCATTAGACAAGAAATACGGTGACAATACGGGTGAAATGCTGATCTATAGCTGAATGAAGCGGATTACCCCAGGGCCGAATATTAGCCAGACTTTGCATCCTGGGAAGCCTCGGTCGGTACTTCTGTAAAAGTGAGGCGGTTTCCGAAGGGGTCAACAACTTCCATTTCCAGGGCTTGCGCATTCCAGGTGGGCACGTGCAGACCGGGGCGGTTGTAGCGGTAGTCTTTGGCCAGCAACTGCTGATGATATCCGGTCAGATCGGCAAAATCCACTACCCGTACGCGGGCTCCGGGGCTGCAGTCGCCGTGGTGCTCGGAGAGGTTCAGCACTACGCCCGCCATTGATATCTGCAGATAAACGGGCGCCTCCGCCGGCAGATGCGCCCAGTCTACCGTGAAGCCCAGCCAATCGACGTAAAATTCCAGGGCCTTTGCGTAATCGAAAATGCGCAGAATGGGAACGAGCGTGGGCATAGAGAGTGGCTGGAAGAATTAGGCAGTAGTGCCGGTTGGCGCAGTTGCGTGGCTTAAACGCAAGCTACTTGGTTTACCTATGGCTTGCACTTTTCATAACATTCCGGGACGCAGCGCGGTAGTACCGTGCAACGATGTCCGGCTGGGATTTGGCCGGCCTTCGAAGGAGAAATATTCCTCGCCAGCTGACACCCTATTTCTTAACCCATGCCTACTATTCCGGTACCAGGAGAGCAGAAAACTGAAAACACCGCCCACCCAGCTACCATTGTGCTGGCAGGCGCTACCGGGGCTCTGGGGCAACAGATTGCCCAGAATCTGCTGGAACGGGGAGCCAGCGTACGGGCACTGGTGCGTAAAGGAAGCACCAACCCATCCGTTACCGCGTTACGGGAACAAGGCGTTTCCCTGGTGGAGGTTGATTTCAATAACCTGATAGAACTCACGCAAGCCTGTGCTGGCGCAACGTGCGTCGTTTCGGCTTTGTCTGGCTTGCGGGAAGTGATAGTAAGTGCGCAGACGCGGCTGCTCAAGGCAGCCGTGGCAGCCGGCGTGCCGCGCTTTATTCCCTCCGACTACTGCATCGATTTTACCAAGCTCCCCAACGGCAGCAACCGCAACCTGGACCTGCGCCGGGAGTTTGCCGAGGTGCTGGATAAGTCGCCTATTGCGGCTACCTCCATCCTCAACGGCATGTTTACCGACCTGCTCACCGGGCAGGCGCCGGTTATCCTGTTTGGCCTGAAACGGGTGGTGTATTGGGGTGATGCGGACCAGCTCCTGGACTTTACTACTTTGGCTGATACCGCTAAGTTTACTGCCGCGGCCGCCCTGGATGCCACCACGCCCCGTTACCTGCGCGTGGCCGGCGAAGTGGCCAGTATCCGGGATTTGCAGGCCGCTGCCAGTCAGGTAACGGGGCAGCAGTTCAAGCTATTCCGCGTGGGTAGCCTGGGCGCTTTTGGTACCGTCATTAAAATAACCAAAGCCCTGATGCCTGCCAACGACGACGTTTTTCCGCCGTGGCAGGGCATGCAATACTTACACAATATGTTCAGCGGCCTGCCCAAACTGGAGCCGTTGGATAATGCCCGCTACCCGGAAATTCGGTGGACTCCGGTGCGGGAGGTGCTGGCGAAAAAGTAACGCCGGACAGAAAGGTTTTCCGGCTCGCTCCTAAAGCAAGTGGGCGGGGTTATACCGCAACAGCTTATCAAGCAGAAGCAGGCCTGTCCCTTCTGTTTGGCTCCTTTGCGCAGGCTTGCGTATGTTGGCACTGCTAAACCTCCGTCCCGTCTACTTTTTGCATGTTGCATGATGATAAAACCTTTTCTCACAGCGCTGTTCGTTACCTCGGCGCAGCTACTTATAACCGCTCCAGCCAGCGCCCAAACCGACTTCACGCCCACCTGGAGCAAGGGCGTGGTGTGGTACCAGATATTTCCGGAACGCTTCAGCAACGGCGACCCCAGCAACGACCCCAAAGTAACGGATCAGAACGGCGCCTACCCCTTCGACGACACCTCTCCCTTTGAGATTCATCCCTGGCAGAGCGACTGGTACCAGCTGCAGCCCTACGAGCAAAAGAACGGCAAGGACATCTGGTTTAACATCCAGCGCCGGCGCTACGGCGGCGACCTGCAGGGCGTGCTCAATAAGCTGGATTACCTACAAAAGCTAGGCGTGCAGGCCGTGTATCTCACGCCGGTGTTCTGGTCGCCCTCCTCGCACAAGTACGACGCGCTGTGCTACCACCACGTCGACCCCACTTTTGGGCCCGACCCGGACGGTGACAAAAAGCTGATGGCCACGGAAAACCCGCTCAAGCCCGAAACCTGGGTGTGGACCAAGGCCGATATGCTGGTGCTCAAGCTCATTGAGGAAGTGCACAAACGCAAGATGTACATCATCTTCGACGGGGTATTCAACCACCTCGGAGCCAAGAGCTTTGCCTTCCAGGATGTGGAGAAAAACCAGCAGGCCTCTCCCTACGCCGACTGGTTTATGGTGAAAAGCTGGCGCGATGCCTCCAAGGGCACCAGCTTCGAGTACAACGGCTGGTTTGGGGTGAAGACCCTGCCCGAGCTGAAAGAAGACGCCAACGGCATTGTGGCCGGCCCCAAGGAGTACATCTTCAACGCTACCAAGCGCTGGATGAACCCCATGGACAAAGGCGCATCCCACGGCATTGATGGCTGGCGCCTGGACGTGGCCTATGACGTGGGTCACCCCTTCTGGAAAAGCTGGCGCGCCCACGTGCGCAGCATTAACCCGCAGGCGTACATGACGGCCGAGCTGGTGTTTCCGATTGAGCAAACCCGGCCCTACCTGAGCGGCGACGAGTTCGACGCCACCATGAACTACAACTTCGCTTTTGCCGTGCACGACTTCTTCGTGCAGGACGCCACTGCTTCTACAGCCACGCAGTTTGATGCCCGCCTTAAGGAACTGCGCGAAGCCTTCGGGCCGGGCGTGGCCCTGAACATGCAAAACCTGGTAGACAGCCACGATGCCACCCGCATTGGCAGCGCCGTGGCCAACCCCGACGGCAAGAAGTTCGGCGACTGGGGCGCGTATTTTAACTGGAGCCAGAAAAGCAACAACAAGAGCTACAACGCCCGCAAGCCCACCGCTGCTCAGCTGCAAAAGCAGAAGCTGATTGCCGCCTTCCAGATGCTGTACCTGGGCTCGCCCATGATTTTCTACGGCGACGAAGCCGGCCTATGGGGCAGCAACGACCCCGACTGCCGCAAGCCCATGCTCTGGGCCGAGAAAACCTACGACCCCGAAACCTTCAACCCCGACCAAACCCAGCACGATGCCGACCCGGTAGCCTTTAATCTGGAACTGTTTGCCTGGTATCAGCAATTCATCAAGCTCCGCCAGCAGCACCCGGCCCTGCGCCTGGGCACCTTCACTACCCTAGCCACCGATGACGCGCAGAAGCTCTACGCCTTCCGCCGCCAGCAGGGCTCCGACGATGTGCTGGTCATCTTCAACCGTGGCAGCCAACCAGCCACCTTCACCCATGAGGTCCTGACCAGGAACAAATACCGCAACGCCTTAACCAAAAAGAAGGTGAAGCAGGTAACCGTTCCCGCTATGGACGTGCTGGTGTTGAGCAAGAAATAAGGTTGCCTTTTGCGGATTTGGCTGGCTAAGAAAGTCGCTGAATACTGCTTAAAGCGAATTACAAAAGCTCGCTTATATAGAATAAAAGCGCCGCTCCGGTTATCCAGTGCGGCGCTTTTGTTCTGTTTTCATTTGGCTGCTGAGGCCGTACCCTATTCTCCTATTACGCTTCGGCTAGCTTTGGCTGCTGTGGGGCGGTGTAGGTGCGGTGCAGGGCCAGGGCCGAGCATACTACTCCCGCCGCTACCACCAGGGTCCGGAACCAGTTGGTGGTACTCCACTCCTGCCACACGTTTTTCAGCATGACCTGATCAGTGGTGCCGGATTCAAACATGATGGCATTGCGGGGGTAGAAATACTGGAACGTGAGGCCTTCGGCCAGAAAATACAGCAGAAAGGCCCCGATGAGAAACTGACGGGTTTTGCGCCCGCTTTTCCAGAACAGCACCACGCATAGCAGCCCCAGCCCCTGGTTGAGCGGGGAGAAAATCCGGAAGAAATTGCCGGGGTTCGACGCCTTATAGTACTCCCGGGCCACGTCCATGGAATAGGGAATATTATTTCCCCAGGAGGGCGCGTCTACAATGGAGCTGTAGATGTTGGTGAGCATCAGGCCCGATGCCACCACGAGCGAGGCGAAAAGGAAGGTGCGTTTCATAGCGGTAGGTTGTTTGTTTACACAAATATCCTGCGCCCTGAAACCGGGTAATTGTATATATCGGACAACTTTAGTGGAACAAGTGCCCGGGCCGCTGGCTGCGCCGCTGCCGGTAGTTGCCCGGCGGCATGCCAGTAAAATGCCGGAACTCCCGGATAAAGTGCGCCTGATCGTAAAACCCACTTTCCAACCCCACTTCCGTCAGGCTTTTGTTGGGTTGATGCAGGGCCTGCAGCGCACTAAGGTAGCGCCGGTACCCCAGCAAAGCCTCCGCCGACATCCCAAACAGCTCGTGCGCTTTCCGGCTGAGCTGCCGCGGCGAGTAGCACGCCCGGGCAGCCAGCTCCGTAACCGACACGGCCGCAGCCGGACTGCTGAGATATCCGGAAACCACCGCATCCTGCACCGGCACGGCCTTGAGCTGGCGCTGCACCCAGGCCTCTATGAGGGCCCGCCGCTTGGCAAAGGTGCCGGCTTCCGCCAGCTGGCTGGTCAGCGCCTCATAGGCCGGGCTCAGCAACCGCAGATCCGTAAGGCTGTTTAAAAATTCGCCGGCGGGCACCTTCAGCAGCTTTCTGACGGCCAGCGGCGTAAGCTGCACTCCAAACAACGCCTGCGCTGGCGGCGCCTGCAGCTGCAATGGCCGGGTGGCGAGGCCGCTGATAAAGCACGAAGACGTGGGCTGTACCTGGGCTTCCGGCCCCACCGCAACCTGCAGCGTGCCGGCAAAGCTGAAAATCAACTCAATAATTCCTTTCGGCAGAATGGTTTCCTGCTGATGCGCGGGCATCCCCTCCACTTGCCACATAGCAGCAACGTAGGGGGCCACCTCAGTGTGGGCGCAGGAGCAGTAGTGTGCTTCCATCGGTCAGGCGGGTAGCTGCCCTTGGCTGGCCTTGATAGTTAATGCGGCACGAACATATTGACTAACTAATATAATAAGTATCAGAACAATACGGCTGTATGCCACCTCCTGGCGCGGCCACCAAACTCGTGCAAGGAGGTAGCATTATTTCCCCAAAGTCTGCAGGTAGCGCGCAGGAATGGGCAAGCCTTGCAGGCGGTTGGTCATGGCAAACAGAATGAGCAGCGCCACCACTACCCCCGCGCCGCCAATACTCAGCGCCTGCCGACGCGCGCTTGCTTCACCCCAAAGACGAGTGCCTTTTTGATAGTGTAGGCTGGCTATGTGCAGAAAGACGGCCGTCACCCCCAGAAAGTAATACGGGATGAAGAACAGGCTAAACGGAAAGGTATTGATGCCCGCCGCCGCGAAGTACAGATTTGTATCGAGCCCAAACCAGGCCCGCCCCGTGAGTACCGCGCCGGTATGCACCAGCAGAAAGAAAGCGAGGTACAAGCCAGAGAAAATCTGAATCCGGCCCGCTAGCGGCCGCTGCGGCTGACTGCGGCTGTGCCAATACAAGCGCAGGCCCGTGAAAACCTGCCCCGCTACGGCCAGCAGCAAGCCTGTTTCCACCACCGGGTTGCGGTACACCACGCGCAGTGCTGCCATGGTAGCCAGGTGCGCCGACACACTCCACAACGCCACCAAATGGTTGCCGAGGTGAGCCAGGATAAAAACCGACAGCAGCAGGCCGGTCCAATAATGGTAGGTATGGAGAGCGGAACGCATAAGCCGTTGAGAAGATTAACGGCCTCAATATTAGCTCAGGTTTATATTTATTCCCCGCTGGGGCAGCAATTGAAATATAACCCCGCCCTAATGTCAGGCATGAGTAGCAAGTTCGCGCCTGGGTATAGCGCTGGATTTTCCAAGGGCCAGTCGCAGACTAAAGAGCGACAATAACAGCGTAATGGGCGTGAAAATCATCTTTTCGACCTCGTTTTTCGACAGCAGATTACCCAGGGTGTTCAGCAAAAACAGCCCAAACATGATCCACAGCGCCGTCTTTATCAGTCCAGGATGGATGCGCACCTCTAGCAGGCCAGCTTTTACTGCCACCACGCCTAACATTACCAGGTTTATTGCCACCGATATAGTTTCGAAGGTCAGCATCTGGGCCTGATCTTTCATTCTACCGCCCCACACAATGCCGAAGGGAATCACGCCGGTGATAATCAACGCGTGGAACATCAATGTCAGTGCAATAAGGAGTAGCAAGGCATACGCGGTGAAGCGTTCGGTCAGCAGCAGTTTCATGAGGCAGGGAAAAGTAGTGTGGAGGGCGGAACAATAATACCGGAACGGCCCGAATGATACGCCCTGAGTGGCAAGCAGCAGAAAAAAAGCGCCGTCTGAGTTTCCCCAGACGGCGCGGTATCGAATTCGTATTACCTGGGAGCTGTTTCGGCTGCGCTCAGCATAACGGCTTAAATAGTCGGTTTTCAGCCGCCAGCTACCCAGCCGTCAGTTACTGCAGCTTGATGCCTTGCGCCGCCATGGCCTGTTCCTGCTGGGCGTGGTTGCCCTGGAACTCGGTGTGCTGGGCATCCGTGCGCTGGGTACCCAGGCTGGCCAGGTTCTCGCGCAACTTGTCAGCTGGCATATCGGCGCCGTATGCGGGGGAGCCGGGCTGCTGCCGCCACGATTCGCGCAACGTGCCGGCGTCCACGGCGTCGAAGCCCAGTTCCTCCACCAGGGCTATTACTTTCTGCTTGGCGGCGGCATCGTCGCCGGCTACGGGCAGGGAGATACGGCCGGGCGTGCCAGCGGGCTGGCCCTTCTGCTCGAGGTGGTGGGCGTAGATGTTGTTAAACACCTTCACCACCGAGCGGCCCAGATGCTGTTGCACCCACTCGCTTTCGGTCAGGGCGCCGCTTTCCAGCTCCGGAATCCGGCCGTCGCGCAGCTGCGGGTAGTAATTGCTCGTGTCGATGACGGGCACGTCGGCGGCCACGCCCTCGAACAGGTCTTTGGGCAGATCGGGAATGTTTTTCAGCGGAATGGTTACCACGATGAGGTCACTGCCGTGACGGGCTGCTTCCTTGGCCGTTACGGGAGTAGCGCCGGTTTTCCGGGCTAAGTCCTGCAGCGTCTCGGGGCCGCGGGAGTTGGCAATGTATACTTTATGGCCGAGGCTGGTGAGCCGCACGGCAAGGGCGCTGCCGATATGGCCGGCGCCAATGATTCCGATGTTCATAACAGGGATAGTTTGTATGGTTTGCGCGGCGGCACTGCACCGCCGCAGGGTAGTAAACAGCGGAAGTGGGGAATTGCTTTTTGGACGGGTAGATGGTGAGGGTTAGCTTATGGCTTATGCCTACCTATGACTAGCAGTTGCATCCACCTTTTTAGAATGAACAGCGCCGCCTGAGGAAACACAGGCAGCGCTGGCATTAAGATGCCATTTGGTAAATCCCAGAGCTACAAGCAATACAATCATCAGATATACCTACGGCTAGCATCTGCAATATCGAATTCATAAGGATCTTCTTGATTATATGTCACCGTTACAGTAGCTCCTTTTGGATAACGAGGTATAGCAAAAGATACTCCATATACAGATTCTGCTTCAATTGTCTTCCCATTCTGAGTCACAAATCGAACAATAGGACGCACAGTTGTTGTCCTTCCCCAGTTTATCTTATTGCGCACAATTAGACCTTGCACACGTACACCATGTGTCTGCATTCTGTCATGGTGACGCTTCGCTCCTCGGTAGGCAAATACCAGGATTGCGGCCATTATGCCAAAAACAAAAACTGCGAAGGGGTTTAACTCAAAGCCCATACGTTCCTAGCTTATTACACTAATTTTTTAATACCCGTAATCTTCACCCCGTACTCCTTGGCTACCTGCTGCGCCAGCAGGTAAAGGAGTACGGGGTGAAATAAGCACATGTCTGATTTCAGACTACTGTAGTGTTAACCTTGGAGAATGGCACCGTCGAAGGCAATTACTTCTGACGATTTGAAGTGGGATTGCGGCCAATAAGGTAAACACCCAGAATTATTAGCGGAAAAAACACAATCCATGATAATTTACCCACAACCTTAGGAACAGCAGGTTCAGCAAAGCAGACTAGAAACAGAAGGAAGTCGCCTATTATTAGTGCAATGCCTCCTATGATTTCCCAAGTTTTTTTGTTCACGATACACCCGGAATCTTCACCCCGCGCTCCTCAGCTACCTGCTGAGCCAGCTCGTAGCCCGCATCCGCGTGACGGAAGACGCCCATGCCGGGGTCGGTGGTGAGCACGCGGCGCAGGCGCTCGGCTTTTTCGGGGGTGCCGGTGGCCACGATGACCATACCCGCGTGAGTGCTGTTGCCGATGCCCACGCCGCCGCCGTTGTGGATGGATACCCAGTCGGCGCCGGAGGCCGTGTTGGCCAGGGCGTTGAGCAGGGGCCAGTCGGCTACGGCGTCGGAGCCGTCCTTCATCCCTTCGGTTTCGCGGTTGGGCGAGGCCACTGAGCCGCAGTCGAGATGGTCGCGGCCGATGACGATGGGGGCCGATACTTCGCCGCGGGCCACCAGGTCGTTGATAACCAGGCCGAACTTTTCCCGCTCGCCGTAGCCCAGCCAGCACACACGGGCGGGCAGGCCGATGAAGGGCACCTTGGCCTGGGCCTTCTCAATCCAGCGGGCCAGCATCTTGTTGTCGGGGAAGGTTTCCAGCAGGGCGCAGTCTATGCGTAGGATGTCCTGCGGGTCGCCGGAGAGGGCGGCCCAGCGGAAGGGGCCTTTGCCCTCGCAGAACAGCGGGCGGATGTAGCCGGGCACGAAACCGGGGTACAGGAACTGGCCGTGCTCGTCGCGCACTTTAAGGCCGCCTTTTTCGGCCTGGCCGCGCAGGTTGTTGCCGTAATCGAGGGCCACGGCGCCGGCGGCCTGCATATCAATAATGGCCTGGCAATGCTTCACAATGGACTGCAGGGCCTGGCGCTTGAACTCCTCGGGGTTATCCTTGCGCAATTGCAGCACCTGGTCAATGCCGCCCTCAGGAATGTAGTCCATCAGGTCGTGGGCCGAGGTCTGGTCGGTCACGATGTCGACGTGGTAGCCGCGCTGCAGCAGCTCGGGCAGCACGGTGGCGGCGTTGCCGGTCAGGCCGATGCTCCAGCCTTTGCGCGCCTGCTTATACTGCTCGCATAGCTCCAGGGCGTGGTTCAGGTCGCGGGCCTGCTCGTCGAGGTAGCCTTCCTGCACCTTCTGCTTCACGCGGGCGTCAATGGGCTCGATGACCAGGCACACGCCGTCATTCATCGTCACGGCCAGCGGCTGAGCGCCGCTCATGCCACCGAGGCCGGCCGTAACGGTGACGGTGCCGGCCAGCGTGCCGTTGAAGTGCTTATCGCCCACCGCGGCGAAGGTTTCATAAGTACCCTGCAGAATGCCCTGGGTGGCAATATAAATCCAGGAGCCGGCCGTCATCTGCCCGTACATCATCAGGCCCAGCTTATCCAGCTCATCAAAATATTCCTGGGTACTCCAGGCGGGCACCAGGTTGCTATTGGCAATGAGCACGCGCGGGGCGTGGGCCCAGGTGCGAATCACGCCCACCGCCTTACCCGACTGCACCAGCATGGTTTCGTCGGCTTCCAGATTTTTGAGGGTGCGCACAATGGTCTGGTACTCCTTCCAGTTGCGGGCCGCGCGGCCGGCACCGCCGTACACAATCAGCTCATCATACACCAGGCTCACGGCTGGGTCGAGGTTGTTTTCCAGCATGCGCAGAGCGGCTTCAGCTTCCCAGGTTTTGCAGCGCAGGGTGTTGCCGTGCATGGCCTTTACCGTTTCCTCGGGCTTGTACTCGTAGTACATGGGTCGGGTGGCTGGTTTGCTCGCTTCCGAGGATTGGCTGTTGGCTTCGAGGTTGAGTTCGGGGGTTTCCAGGGCAGAGTGCGGCATGGGTGGGAAAGCTAATGTTGGGTGTTGAGTGGAGCGGCGAAGATATTGGTTTTCGGCGGGTGGCAACGGGCTTTTTAACCAGGCCAGCCGCTTCGTATTAATTGCCTTACCTGCTTATAAATGCACTGAAAACGAGTTCTGATTGGGGCATTATACCGCTCTGAAACAGCATAAATGAGTCAAAGCCACATTGATTTTATTCCATTCGGTGCTGCTCAGTGACGAGCTTACCACAGCATGAACATAATTATATTATAGTTGTCTCTGAATTAGTTACGTACTCCCCACTTAGTATTAAGGCTGCTTACCAGCGGCTACAACCAACCCTATACTTCACTCTATTCTTTAGCCCTCCGATGAAAAAGCATTTGATTCTCAGCCTGTCTTTAGTTGCAGCCTCATTAGCCTTTACCTCGTGCGGTAACGACCGGGCAGGTAACGAAACCCGGGACGTTGGCACTGGCGTCAACGAAGCCAATACCACCTCAGCCACATCCATTGACCCTGCCTTAAATACCGATACCAGCACCCTGAGCACCACTACCACAACGGGTACGGGCGGCTCAACGGCGGGTGGCACTACCGCCGGGGGCGGTACTACTACCGCAGGCACCACTACAGGTAGCACCACAACTGGCACTACGGCTGGAAGCACTACCTCCGGCGGTACTACTGGGGCTGGGTCAACAGGTGGTGGCACTTCGGGCACAGGCTCTACCACTGGCCGCTAACCCGGTTCTGCTTACTAAATCCGATAAAGCCCTTTGCAATCTGCAGAGGGCTTTTCTTTTCGAGGAACGTTCATGGCAAGGGGCTTATCAGCTTTAACCGATGTCAGAAATCGGAGACACCCCTCCGGACAAACCAAGTGCATGGGCATCAGCAGAGGCACCTGACTGCGAATGATTTGCGTAGGAATATTATTGCGCCATCACTTCACACAATCTTTCCTATGGAACAGGTAGCTGCTGGCATTACCCAGCTTCGCATTCAGCGTTTTGTGAATCTGTATTTTGTGGAAACCGGCGAGCCGGGCGAATGGGTGCTGATAGATACCGGCCTGCCGGGCAGCGAGGGCACCATTAAAAAAGCTGCCGCCAAGCTATTTGGAGACGAGAGCAAGCCCAAAGCCATATTTCTGACGCACGGGCACATGGACCATGCCGGCTCTGCGCTGGCCCTGGCCGAGTATTGGCAGGTACCCATTCATGCGCACGCGCTGGAAATGCCGTTCCTGACCGGCCGGGCCGTATACCCGCCCGCCGACCCTACCGTGGGGGGCTCCCTGGCCTTTGTATCCCGGTTTTTCCCGCCCCAGTCTTTTCAGTTTGATGGCCACGTGCAGGCCCTGGCCCCCGACCTGCATGAGCCGCCGTTTATGCCCGGCTGGCAGTGCATACACGTGCCCGGCCACGCCCCCGGGCAGGTAGCCTTTTTCCGCCACCAAGATGCCACCCTGCTAGGTGGTGATGCCTTTGCCACCACCGACCATGACTCGGTACCGGCTATTCTGCTGGGCCTGCCGCGCATCAGCCGCGCCGGCACCCCTATTACCTTCGATTGGCAGGCCTCCTGGCAATCGGTGGCGAAGCTGGCCCACCTGCGGCCCAATGCCATTGGGTGCGGGCACGGCCCGGTGATGCGCGGCCCCCACGTAGCCGATGAGCTGCTGGAATTCGCCACGCACTTCCCTATTCCCAAGCATGGCCGCTACGTAAATCACCCGGCCCGCACCGATGAAAACGGCGTAGAATATCTTCCCCCTGCTCCGCCCGATCCGCTACCCGCGCAGCTGGTTCTGGCGGGCAGCGTGGCCGCTTTGGTAGCCTCTGCCGTGTGGTGGTCTTCCCGGCGGCGCGTGAGGACCACGCAGCATGAATGGGCCCTATAAACAAGAAAAGGCCCGCCGGAACGTTCCGGCGGGCCTTTTTATATATCAACAGTAATTAGCTATTGCTGATTGACTTTGATTCCGCCATTGGTGGTAACGGCTTTCACCTGAGCACCGCCCTGGCCGAGGCTGGCCGTAATTTCTTTGCTCATCATGCCGGTTTTAGTCACGGGCAGGTCGCCGCTGATTCCGCCCATGTTGGTGCTGGTGTACAGCTGAGCCGAATAATTTTTAGGCAGCTCCCAGGTAATGCCGCCATTGGTGGTGGAAACATCCAGGCCTTTGCCTTCCCACTTGGTGCCGGCCAGCTTGATGTGCAGGCCGCCGTTGGTGGTGTTGCCTTTCACGTAGCCCGCCACGTTGTTCAGGGAAATACCGCCATTCACCGCGTCAAACTGAATGTTGGACCGCATATCATCAATGCGAATACCACCATTCACCGTGTTCATGGCCAGGGAAGTCTGGCGGGGTACAAATACCTCATAGCTTACCGCCCAGTTATCTCCCAGCGGACTGGAAGGCCCTTCAGCGCGGAGCTTGTCGTTTTTGGTGGTGATGCTGATTGAGGAAGCCCGCTTGCGTGCCTCTTCTTCTGATTTAGCCCAGGTAGTTACAATGGCCCGCACCCGCACGTCATTCCCATCCCAACCGTGTACCGTAATGCCGCCATTGGCCCGGCCATCAATCGTGAGCGTTGCCGACGAAGCTGGCGCCGCCATAGTCAGGTCGCGGGTTTCGCAGAACTGCTTATTGGAGCCAGAGGAGTTTTTATCGTGGCAGGTGCTGGTGAAGGCAGGGGCCGTTTGGGCCGTGGCAGAAAAGGCGGCAAGGCCGAGCAGCAAAGCGAAGCAGGTAGTTTTCATAGCAAAGTAGTAGGGTAAGAAGTGAATATGGGGCCCAGGATTAAAGGACTTCGTTGCTATAGATTGTATTCGCTCTTAAACCGTTGCCTGCCTTTTCATTTTTATCAGAATTTTTATGGTGGCTGAAGGATATAACAATCCATTACTTCCCTTAAATGGGAGGCAGTTTCTGGCTTTTGGCTGTGCGGCTGGCTACACCGGTCAGGTATGCGGTAATGATGGTGGCAGCTAAGCGGGCCGTTTGGTTGTCACGGTCGAAAATGGGGTTGAACTCCACTACTTCGAAAAGGCGCACAAAGGCGTTCTGGCCGGCCATGAAAGCGGCTTCAACCGCCTGGCGCGGAGTGAAGCCGTCGGCGCTGGGTGCCGACACCGCGGGAGCATAAGCCTCTGCTACCCCATCTATATCAAAGCTCACAAAGGCCGGGCCAGTGGCCGTGGCCTGGTGTAGGGCTTCCCGCATGGCAGCCTCCATTCCACCCTGCTGCACCAGCGCCAGCGGCACAATGTGCGCCTGCTGCGTGCGCAGAAACTCTATATCCTCCCGGGTATTCAGGTTGGAATGCAGCCCCAGCTCCGTAAACCGGGAGCCATCCAACTGACCTTCGCGCAGCAATTTGCCGAAGGGAGTGCCACTGCTGATGAGGTCGGGCTTGTGCTTTACATCGGCGTGCGCGTCCAGATTTATACCGCCTACGGGCTTTTCTCCTTCGGCGTGAAAGAGGCCGCGCACAGTGCTGTAGGTGCCATCGTGGGAGCCACCCAGCACCACCACCAGCGGGTACAGTTGCAGCAGCTCCGCCAAGCGCTGACGGATGGTTTCGTGGTTGGCGGCGTGGTCTGGGTGGCGCAGGGGCAGGTTGCCGGCATCAGCAATGCGCAGGTGGTCCAGGGAGACGTCGTGCTCCAGGTTGTAGGTTTTATGGTAGCGGCGCAGCTCCCGGCGAATGGCATCGGGGGCGCCGGAAGCGCCGGCACGGCCGCCTTCCAGCACAGTACCAAAATCGAGGGGTAAGCCTACCAGGCACACGTCGGCCTGGGGCAGCTCGGCAGCGGGACGGATGAGTTCACGGAGAAAAGTGGGCATGGGTCAAATATATCATACCGAAGCGGCTCCTGACACTATCCACGCGGGGCCCATGTACTATCTTTGGGTATGATGCGTATTCTACTTCTGGCTCTCGGCAGCCTGTTTCTCCTGCCTGCTGCTTCGGCCCAGGCCCAGCAGCGTACCAAATACGTGGCCCGGCCTACTCCTTCGTTCTTCACTACCTACTCGTATCTCAGCTACGCTATTTTGGATAAAGCTACCAGTCCGGACCCCATGCCGGCCCGGGGCGTAGGTGGCACGCTCACGCTCCGCCCCGATGGCACCTACCAGAAGCGCCTGACGCTGGCCATGAACGGCGGCACCATGCCCTTCGACCAGGACGGCCGCTTTACGTTTTCCGGCAACCGTATCAGCTTTTCCTATACTGATAAGAAAGGGCAGCCCCGCACCGATGAAGGCACTTTTCAGCTGCGCAATGGGCTATTAACCATTACCCTGCAGGGCTATCCGGCCAGCAACCAGAGCGTGTACACGCTGCGGCAGCAGTAACCTGCCGGTTGCTATGGGGCCTGCGTTGCGCCTGCCCGGGCTTTCTGCTAACTTGCGGCCCTTTCGGCCCTAACTGGCCTTCTTACCTAGTTTACCCACTCACCTAATCACCTTTTATATAGATGGGACGCGCGTTTGAATTCCGCAAAGGCCGCAAAATGAAGCGCTGGGACCGGATGTCCAAGGACTTTACCCGCATTGGGAAGGAAATTGTAATGGCCGTGAAGGAATCAGGACCCAACCCTGATACCAACTCCCGCCTGCGCACCGCCATCCAGAATGCCAAGGGCGTGAACATGCCCAAAGACCGGGTGGAAGCCGCTATTAAGCGCGCCAGCAGCCGCGAGGAAAAAGACTACCAGGAAGTAGTATATGAGGGTTACGCTCCCCACGGCGTGGCCATCGTAATTGAAACCGCCACTGATAACCCTACCCGCACGGTAGCCAACGTGCGCATGTATTTTAACCGCGGCAACGGCGCCCTGGGCACTGCGGGCTCTTCTGATTATACCTTCACCCGCAAAGGCGTATTCAAACTGGCCGCCGAAGGCCTGGACCTGGACGAGCTGGAACTGGAGCTAATTGATGCCGGTGCCGAAGACGTGTATACTGCTCAGGACGAAGATGAGCACGGCAATGTGAAAGACCTTATTGTGGTGGAAACAGCCTTCTCTGACTTCGGCCAGATGCAGAAAGCCATTGACGAAAAGGGCCTGCCGGTTCTTTCCTCGCAGCTGCAGCGCGTGCCCAACACCACGGTACACCTGGAAGGCGACGAGCTGGAAGAAGTAATGAACCTGATTGAGAAGTTTGAAGAGGACGACGACGTGCAGGCCGTGTACCACACACTGGGCTAATCTTTTAAATCAGTTAGATCAAATTTTATTTTTTAATTACTGCACAATTTTAAGTACAAACTCATGCGATTTTGTCTCCTCATTGCATTTGTATTTTTGATTTTTAATTCGGCAAGAGCACAATCAACTCCTCATGAGATGATGAATAAGTTTTTTGAAATATACAAACAGGCTGATTCGGATAAAGCAGTTGACTATCTGTTTTCTAATAGCAAGTTTTCGAAAGAAATAACTGACGGAATAGACGACGTAAAAAGACAATTAAGAAAGCAAATAGAGGCTGATGGCAAATTCTACGGAGCAGATTTATTAACAAAGCGGAGTGCTGGCCCTAACTTACTGATGTTTACTTATTTAGTTCGACATGATAGAGAGCCACTAACTTTCAATATTATGTTTTATAAAGCGTCAGATAAGTGGCAACTACAGAACTTCAAATATCACAACAAGACTGACGAAGAACTGGAAGAATCTAGCAAAGCGTTTCATATGAAAGAAAATATTGAATAAAATTTGCTTTCATCTCAACACTGCAAAACAAACGCGGACCTCCCTATTTAGGGAGGTCCGCGTTTGTTTTGCTAAGCAACCATTCAAAGCTTCACGTCATCTGAAAGTCAAACGCCCTATTCGGCTACTACTTCACAAAAGCTTTATGCCCGCCAAAATTCACCTCGCTCTGTTCCTTTTTCTGTTGAGCTGCGTAGCGGCCACCGCCCAACAAAAAGAGCTGGCCACACTGCTCCGGCAAAAGCAGGTAACCGGCATTCAGCTGGTGTACACGAAGAACAACCAAGTAAAAAACTATACGCTCGGCTATGAGCAGGGAGATACCCACCGGGCACTAACGCCCCGCTCTACCATGCAGGCGGCCTCACTGGGCAAGGTGGTGCTGGCGTACGTGGCCCTGCGCCTGCACGACCGGGGCCTGCTGGCTCTGGATAAGCCTCTGCTGAGCTACCACCCCTACCCGCGCCTGCAAAACGAGCCTCGTGCCGCAAGAATTACGGCCCGCATGGTCCTCACGCACACTAGCGGCCTGCCCAACTGGGCCGAAAACCCACTTGCCGAAAGCTGGAAAACCTCAGCCCTGCACCTTAAATATGCGCCCGACAGCTGCTGGAACTACTCCGGGGAGGGCTTCGTGCTGCTGCAGAAAACCCTGGAACAGATTACCGGCAAATCGTTGGAGCAGCTGGCCCGGGAGGAGGTTTTCATTCCTCTGAAAATGGCCCACAGCAGCTACGTGTGGCAGCCGCGCTTTGCCAAAAACGCTGCCACCGGGCACGATAAAGCGGGAAAGCCCACCGAAATCCGACGGTTTACGGAGCCCAACGCGGGCTTCAGCCTGCTCTCCACGGCCACCGACTATAACCGGTTTATACAGGCTCTGCTGGTGGGCACAGGCCTGCAGCCCGCCACGCACCGGCTTCTGCTCCAGCCCGCCAACGATGCCAACCGGTGCGGCCACGCCCTCACCCCCACCAACGCAGACATTGCCTGGGCTTACGGCCTGGGGCTGGCCAACACCAGCCACGGCCCTGCCCTATGGCACTGGGGTAGCAATGATGATTTCGAAGGCTTTTTCATGGTGTTTCCCGACCGGAAAGAAACCCTCCTGTTCCTGACCAACAGCGCCAACGGGCTGAAAATAGCCGATGACGTGCTACGCCTTTTTTGCGGCCCCGGCGACTATAAAGCGCTGCAGTGGCTGGCCGAGGAGAAGTAAACTACTACGGGCCGAAGCGTTAAGCAGGCTGCCGGGGTCGGCTTTGGGAAGGGCAGGAATTATAGCTAGGTTTAGTCTTTTCCACTCTACCTCAACGCCTCTCTCCAACATGCTGAAACAACTACTCGGAGCCTCTCTGCTCTGCCTGAGCCTGGGCAGTATTTCCTGCACCCAGCAGGAGCAGAAAAATACTTCCGAATCTTCGCTGGCTTCTTATACGCAAACCCAGGAAACGGGCGTGCAGGATGGTGGCGTACAGGTAATTCCCATTACAACCCCCAAGGGCAAGTTTAACGTCTGGACCAAGCGCTTCGGCAACAACCCCCAGATGAAAGTGCTGCTGCTGAACGGCGGCCCGGGTGCCACGCACGAGTATTTTGAGTGCATGGAAAACTTCCTGCCCCAGGAAGGCATCGAGTTTATTTACTACGACCAGCTGGGATGCGGCAACTCCGATAACCCCAAGGACACGGCCATGTGGAGCCTGCCGCGCTACGTGGAGGAAGTAGAGCAGGTGCGCAAAGCCCTGAACCTGAACAAGGACAACTTCTACCTGCTGGGCCACTCCTGGGGAGGTATTCTGGCCGCTGAGTATGCCTTCAAATACCAGCAAAACCTGAAAGGCCTCATCATTTCTAATATGATGATGAGCATTCCTGAATATGGCAAATATGCCGACAACGTGCTGGCCAAGCAGATGAAGCCCGAGGTGCTGAAGGAAATCCGGGAGATTGAAGCCCGAAATGATTTCCAGAACCCGCGCTATATGGAGCTGCTGATGCCCAACTTCTACGTGGAGCACATCTGCCGCATTCCCCTGGACCAATGGCCCGAGCCCGTCAACCGCTCCTTCAGCAAAATGAATCAGTCCTTGTACGTGACTATGCAGGGCCCCAGCGAGTTTGGCGTATCGGGCAAGCTGCTCAACTGGGACCGGACCCCCGACCTGCCCAAGCTCACGGTGCCGGTTCTCTCCATTGGCGGCAAGCACGATACCATGGACCCCGAGCACATGCGCATGGTGGCCAACAAAGTACAGAATGGTACCGCCCTCATCTGCCCCAATGGCAGCCACATGAGCTTCTATGATGACCAGCAGACGTACATGGCTGGGCTAACCAAGTTTATCCTGGGTGTGAATAAGGGTGAGAAGAAGGTGGTATTATAGGCGGGGCCTCTACCTCTGTCGCCGTTACTGCCTTACCTACTAGGCAACCTCATGGCAAAAGTATAATTTACCCTAAACGCCCGAAATTGCGGCATCATTTGAATTATGGAACCCACTACGGCATCTCCCAATCCACCGCTGTATTCTGCGCAGGCTATTCGCATTTTTTCTATTCTATTTAGTGCAATAGTCGGTGGCGTGCTGACGGCCCAGAACTTCAAAGCGGTTGGCCGCTTCGATGCTGCCCGCAAGGCCTTATGGGGCAGCATTATTTATACCGTGCTCGTGCTCATAGCGGTTTCCTACTTGCCTGAGCGCGCCAGCAATAGCAGCACTATAGGAGTAGTTACTGGTTTAATTGGGGGCTTAGCCCTGACGGCTTATTCTGACAAGGTTATCCCACAAAAAGAAACATTTCCAAAGAAGAAAATCTGGAAACCCTTGCTGATTTGCCTGCTCATTTTTATCCCCCTCATTGGGCTGATTATTTACTTCATGTCGCTTCAATCGTAAATAATTCCTGTGCCCTACCGCCCACTTTTTTACTTAGTAAACGATTCGACCTCCATTGTTGAAATCAAGCGCACAGATCTGCCTGATGGGGCAGACCCGGACAAGGTGTATCATTGGCTAATCTTTGACAGAAAAAGTCAGCAAATCAATAAGCTTGGATTTGTTTCCATGAACTCCAAACCCGCTTTGCAGGAGCGCACCTTTCAACAGGGCCAGCTTCGGTTTACAGCTGATGAGGGCACTTATACCGACAATCAAACCAGTCAGCAGCAGGAGCTTCAGGTGGGCCTACCGGCTGAATTACCGGAGGATTTAACTAGGGCTATAGCCGCGTATTTGCAGGCGTTGTAGCGCTACCTGACTTCCGCCGTATCTTTGTGGCTCGCTGCGTGGCTTTGGCTCCGGCGGGCCACCTTGTTTGTGGTCGTTTTCCGTTTCCTTTCCTTGCCCCGAATTCCCAGCAGTATGGCCACTCGTCTCAATAAATACATCAGCGAAAGCGGCATCTGCTCCCGGCGGGAGGCCGACCGCCACATCGAGCAGGGCAACGTGTTCGTGAACGGCAAGCGCGCCAACATCGGCGACCAGGTGACCAGCAAGGACCGGGTGGTGGTGAACGGCAACGTTATTGAGCCGCGTGCCGAGGAAGATGCCGTGTACATTGCCTATAACAAGCCGCCCGGCATTGTAACTACCACGGATACTGGCATTAAGGACAACATTATTAGGGCCATTAAGCACGCGGTACGCATCTTCCCCATTGGCCGCTTGGATAAGGAGTCGCAGGGCCTGATTCTGCTGACCAGCAACGGCGACATCGTCAACAAAATCCTCCGGGCCGGCAACAAGCACGAGAAGGAATACATTGTGATGGTGGACAAGCCCATTACCGACCTCTTTATTGAGGCTATGGCCAATGGCGTGCCCATTATGGGGGTGATGACGCAGAAATGTGAGGTAAAAAAAGAAACCAACTACATCTTCCGCATCACGCTTATTCAGGGCATGAACCGCCAGATCCGGCGTATGTGCGAGCATTTCGGCTACGAAGTAGTGCAGCTGGAGCGCATCCGGGTGATGAATATCAATATTAAGGGCCTGGGCCTGGGTGAGTGGCGCGAGCTGAAGGAGAAAGAGCTGAAAGTGCTGTTTGAGATGCTGGAGGGCTCAAGTAAAACCGATGACGGTGCCCTGCCGCGCCGCAAGAAATCCACCTCTACTGCAGAGCAATGGGCCGACCGCCCCAGCCGCAAAACCGCCAAGCCCCGCACGCACGCCCCCGAGGATGAAGCCCCTCGGACGGCCCGCCGCAAACCAGACGCGGGTGCCTGGGTAGAGAAGCCCGGTCCGGGCCGCAAGCCGGCCGCTCCTAAGGGCTTGGCTACGGCCGGCCGCGCAGCCGGCTCGGGCCGGCCTACCGGGCCAGTGGGTCCGCGCCCAACCGGCTCACGGGCTGGTGGCCCGGCTGCAGGTAAGCCCAGCCGGCCAGGTAGCAGCAGAAGCACCGGTGCTGGACGTAGCTCTGCTCCGCCTAAGGGCAAAACCAGCAGCCGGGGCACACGCGGCGCTGGTCGAGGCGGCAACCGGTAGCGCATGCTACCGGCTACAGTCGGAAGAGAAGAATAGGTTAATATCAGGCTGAGCTGGGCGAAGCCGAAAGGTCTTCTTCAGTGCATTTCCATGAAAATCTTCGTCGAAACGGACCGCCTGATGATGCGCGAGCTGCTGCCTGCCGATGCGCCGGGCATGTTCGAAATGGACTCCGATCCTGAGGTACACCGCTACCTCGGCAACAAGCCCGTGCATACTCTTGAGCAGAGCCAGGAGCAAATTGCCTTTGTGCGGCAGCAGTACGTCGATAACGGAATTGGCCGCTGGGCTGTGGTGGAAAAAGCCACCGGTGACTTTGTGGGCTGGTCGGGACTAAAACTAGTGGTAGGTCCCACCAATGGCCGCATCAACTATTATGATCTGGGCTACCGATTCCTGCGCCGCTACTGGGGCCACGGCTATGCCACCGAAACGGCCCGGGTATCCGTGCAGTACGGCTTCGACACCATGCGCCTGCCGCTGATATGTGGCATTGCCGACGTTCAAAACCTGGCCTCTAATCAGGTGCTACAAAAGGCTGGCCTGCGTTTCCAGAACACCTTCGATCTGGACGGCGTACCGCACCACTGGTATCAGCTGGAGCGACCTAAGTAGAGCAACATTCTGAAAATATCCCGATGCAGGGTATTTAATGCCGACGCGTGCCTCATACTAACAGTAAAATCCGCTTCTCGCGTATCTTGCGGCCCGCTGCGCAGCTTTAGCTCCGGCGGGCCGCTGCCGTTTCAGCCCTCCAATCCGCAACCCACCCAACCTACTTTCCCCGTATGCTCCGTACCGACTGGACTCTCGACGAAGTAAAAGCCATTTATAACCAGCCTGTTCTGGAGCTGGTAACCCAGGCTGCCGCTATTCATGCCCAAACGCAAGCCACCGGCGAAGTACAGGTTTGCACTCTGCTGAGCGTGAAAACCGGCGGCTGCCCCGAGGACTGCGCCTACTGCCCCCAGGCCGCCCGCTACCACACCGGCGTGCAAGCCCACAAGCTTCTCCCCGATGCTGAAGTACTGGCCTCGGCACAGCGCGCCAAAGACAGCGGCAGCACCCGTTTCTGCATGGGCGCCGCATGGCGCGAAATCCGCGACAACCGCGACTTTGACCGGGTTCTGGGCATGGTGGAGCAGGTAAATGGCCTGGGCCTGGAAGTGTGCTGCACCTTAGGTATGCTGAATGAATACCAGGCCGAGCGCCTGAAGCAGGCTGGCCTGTACGCCTACAATCACAACCTGGACACCAGCCGCGAGCATTACGACGATATCATCACTACCCGAACCTACGACGACCGGCTGAATACGCTGGAGCACGTGCGCAAAGCCGGTATTTCGGTGTGCTCAGGCGGCATTATTGGTTTGGGCGAAACCGACGAGGACCGGATTGCCATGCTGCATACGCTGGCCACGCTACCTTCTCACCCAGAGTCGGTGCCGGTGAATGCCCTGGTGCCGGTAGAAGGCACGCCCCTGGCCGACCAGCCCCGCGTGAGTGTGTGGGAAATGCTGCGCATGATTGCCACGGCCCGCATTCTGATGCCGAATACCATGGTTCGCCTCTCGGCTGGCCGCCAGGAAATGCCCGTTACGGAGCAGGCTTTATGCTTCCTGGCCGGTGCCAATTCCATCTTCTCCGGCGAAAAGCTCCTCACTACCCCCAACCCCGATTTCGACGCCGACAAACAGATGTTCGCGCTGCTGGGCCTCAAGCCCCGCAAGTCGTTTAAGGATGTGCCGGAAGGCGCTATGGTGCTGGGCAAAGAGGCTTCGGTAGAAGCGTAGGTTTTACCGGAAGACTTTTCTCCCACTCTTAAGCCCGTTCTGGCTCGGCTTTGCTCGCAGGACGGGCTTAATTGAAAGCTTAGAGCCTGCTGCTGCCACTTTGCTTGCCTACACAACACTACATCAGGTATGACCCAACTTCGCCTTCTTCTTTTCGCACTCCTACTCAGCTGTGCGGGTACTTCGTTCGCAGCGAAAGTGGATACGCTGGCTATTCCGAGTGCGGCGATGCACAAGACGTATCGCGCCAATGTAGTATTACCGGCCACCTACGCCAAGCAGAAAAAAGCCAGTTTCCCGGTGCTGTACCTGCTGCACGGGGCCTACGGCCACTTTTCCGACTGGCTGGCCAAAACGCCCGATAAGCAATTGGTGCACCGCCTGGCCGATCAGTACAACCTCATCATTGTAATGCCCGAGGGCGAAACATTTGGGTGGTACATTGATAGTCCCGTCAACAAGGAAAGTCAGTTTGAGACCTACATCACCCAGGAAGTCATTCAGAAAATAGACCAGACCTACCGCACCATACGGGACCGAAAAGGCCGGGTAATTACTGGCCTGTCTATGGGCGGACATGGCGCCTTATACCTCTCTGCGCGCCACCCCGATTTATTTTGTGCGGCCGGTAGCATGAGTGGGGCTGTAGACATCAATACCGCTAAATGGAAGCTAAACCCGGAAGACGCTAAAAACACTGCGGCCCGGTTTGAGCCTATATTAGGCCCCGTTGGAGCTTCTCCGGAAACCTATCTTGCCAATTACATGGTACTGCCACTGGTGGATAAACTGAAGGCTAACGGCCTGCCGCTTATCATTGACTGTGGGGTAGATGATTTCCTGATTACGTCCAACCGCGAGCTGCACCAGCGCCTGGTGTACAACGGCACCCCACACGACTATGCAGAGCGCCCGGGCGCCCACACCTGGGAATATTGGCAAAACTCGCTGCCCTACCACGTGCTCTTTCTTCATCAGGTGCTCCAGGCCAATGCCGTTACGATGCATTAGTCTGCTCTGCTGCCGCCTAGCAACATGATTTCTACCACAAAAAAGGACTGGGCATTCCCGTCCTTTTTTGTTGCTCCGCTACTGAAGCGCCTTCACCTATGTTCACTTCCTCTCCACTCCACCAGCGTCTGGAAGCCCAGCTCGCCCAGCGCGAAGCCGAAGGCACACGCCGGCACCTTACCCTTGCGGCAGACGGGTTGATAGATTTCAGCTCCAATGATTATCTGGGGTTGAGTGGGCATGCGGCCGTGCGTCTGGCGATGCAGCGGGCCGCAACGGCTGCAGCGGGTAGCACTGGTTCCCGTTTGCTCACGGGCAATTCAGCAGCGGCCCAAGAGCTGGAAGCGCAGTTAGCCCAATTTCACCATGCCCAGGCCGCACTGCTTTTCAACTCCGGCTATGCAGCTAATTTGGGGTTCTTCACCGCCGTGCCCCGGCGCGGCGACACCATTCTCTACGACGAAGCCTCACATGCGTCCGTCAAAGACGGCATCCGCGGCTCCTTCGCCACCGCCTGGAGTTTCCGCCACAACGACCTCCACGACCTGGAAAAGAAGCTTACCCGGGCCACCGGAGCTGTTTTTGTGGCGGTGGAAGCATTATACTCCATGGATGGTGATATGGCCCCACTCCCCGAGCTGGCCGCTTTTTGCCGGGAACGAGGAATTTATCTGATTGTAGATGAAGCACACACCAACGGCCTCTACGGGCCAAAAGGTGAAGGGCTGGTGGTGGAGTTGGGCCTGGAAGAGGCGGTTTTTGCCCGCATCCTCACTTTCGGCAAAGCCCTGGGTTGTCAAGGCGCCGCTATTGCCGGCTCTACGGTACTACGCGACTATCTACTGAATTTCAGTCGGCCCTTTATCTACACTACTGCTCTGCCACCACTTACCATCACAGCTCTTTTGGCAGCATATGCGGTACTGCCTACGCTGGTGGCTGAGCGGCAGCAGCTATTTACGCTTTCTGATTATTTGAAGGCCACTCTAAATACAGTGCCCGGGCTCCAGGTACCGTTGGCAAGCCACATTATTCATCCGGTCTTTTTTACGGAGAACCCCGGCCCCCAAAAAGTACGGGCCATAGCTACCGCAGCCCAACAAGCTGGCTTTGATGTGCGGCCGATTGTGGCTCCTACCGTACCTGCAGGCACTGAGCGGCTGCGGATCATTGTGCATTCCTACAACACAGAGGCCGAAATTGACGACTTGGCCAGCGTACTGAGTAAGAACTAAAACTGGTCATCCTGGAATAACTCACGCTTTCATCCCTCACTTTGGAACGTCTTTTCATTACTGGCATTGGTACCGATGTCGGCAAAACGGTTGCCTCCGCCATTCTAACCGAGGCCCTGCAGGCTGATTACTGGAAGCCAGTACAGGCCGGGTTGGAGCCATCAACGGACACCGGCACCGTACGCCGCCTCGTGCAAAACCCGGTGAGTACGTTCTGGCCTGAGCAGTTCCGGTTGCAAATGCCGGCGTCACCTCACGCGGCCGCAGCGGCGGAGAATATCAACTTAAAGCCAGACGATTTTCAACTACCCGCTACTACCAACCATTTGCTGGTAGAAGGCGCGGGCGGTTTGCTGGTGCCCCTGGCACCAGGTTTTTTGATGGTGGATTTGCTGCAGCAGTTTGGTCTGGAAGCGGTAGTAGTTTCGCGGAATTACCTGGGTAGTATCAACCACACCCTGCTCACGCTGGAGGCGCTACAGCTGCGGGGCGTGCGGGTGCGCGGCCTTATTTTTAATGGCGAGCCTAACGCTACTACCGAGGAGTTTATCCAGTGCCATACAGGGGTGCCCGTGATGCCCCGCATTCTGCCAGAACCAGTTATTGATGCAGCTATGGTGAGCCGGTATGCGGCAGATTTTCGCCAGTGGTTTGCGGAGGAGGCGAGGCCCTAGCAAAATGCGGGCGGGCAGCCTCGGCTGACTTACCTTTGCCACCTTCCCTGTTTACTGCTCATGCCTACACTTGCCGACCGGGACCACGCCGTATTGTGGCACCCTTATACCCAAATGCAGACGGCCCCCCTGCCCGTACCCATCGTACGCGGGGAGGCTTCCTGGCTGATTGCGGAAGATGGCACGCGCTACCTGGACGGCATTTCCTCCTGGTGGGTAAACCTGCACGGCCACGCCCACCCGCACATTGCCCGGCGCGTGAGTGAGCAGCTCAGCACCCTGGAACACGTGCTGTTTGCGGGCTTCACGCACCCTACTGCCGTAGAGCTGGCGGAGCAGTTGCTGGAGCTTCTGCCCCAAAATCAGGCCCGGGTTTTCTATTCCGATAATGGCTCCACGGCCGTGGAAGTAGCCCTGAAAATGGTGCTGCAATATTTCCATAACCACGGGCAGCCGGAGCGGCGCACTTTCCTCTGCTTCCGCGACTCTTACCATGGCGACACGTTTGGGGCTATGGCAGTGAGCAGCCGCGGGGCCTTTACGCAGCCGTTCTGGCCTCTTCTCTTCGATGTAGAGTTTATTGATGTACCGGTACCGGGCCAGGAAGATGTTGTTCTCAGCCAACTGGATGCCGTACTGAAGCGCCCGGACGTAGCCGGGTTCATATTCGAGCCGCTGGTACTGGGCACGGCGGGCATGGTTATGTATTCGCCGGAGGTACTGAGTAAGATGCTGCGCCGCTGTCACCAGCAGGGCGTGCTGTGTATTGCCGATGAAGTGATGACGGGTTTCGGCCGTACCGGGCCGCTGTTCGCCAGCGAGCTGCTCACGGAAAAGCCCGACATCATGTGTTTTTCCAAGGGTCTTACCGGCGGCACCCTGGCTATGGGCCTGACCACCTGCGCCGCGCCCATTTATACGGCTTTCCTCAGCGACGACAAGATGAAGGCCCTGTTCCATGGGCATTCTTACACGGCCAACCCCGTAGCCTGTGCCGCGGCCCTGGCCAGCCTGGAGCTAACCCGTAGTGAGGAATGTACTTCCCAGCGTCAGCGGATTGAATCTGCCCACGCTGCCTTCCGGCAGGAAATCGAAAACCAGCCCGGCATCCGTCAGGTACGTCACCGGGGCACCATTCTGGCTGTGGAGTACGACCCGGGCGAGGGCACCAGCTACTTTAGCCGCCTCCGCGACACATTTTATCAGCTGGCCATCGACAGCCATGTAGTGCTGCGCCCCCTGGGCAATGTAGTGTACCTGCTGCCGCCATATTGCACTACGAATGAGGAGTTAGGGCTGCTCTATACTGTACTGCGCCGCATACGCGAGCTGGTCTTGAACCATATTCCGGCCGCCAACCTGCCCGAATATCTGCATGACTGATACGCGCATCGTTATTCGGGGGCGGGGCCGCGTTTCGGCATTGGGCACACAGGCGCTGGCAACCTTCCCTCAACCTGCTTTTCTGCAGGATTTCGCCTCTGGCCTGCCCGTGGCCTTGCTGCCGGATAAAGCCGAAACGGCTCTGCTAGAACTCCGGCGCAGCCGCCCCGCCTACCGTACCCTAGACCGTAGCGTGTTGCTGGCTTTGCTGGCGGCCCAGGAGGCCGTGGCCACAGCTGGCTGGTCTGGTGAGGCTGGGATAACCACTGCCGTCAGTTTGGGCTCTTCCCGTGGGGCTACGGAGCGGCTGGAAGCATTTCACTCGGAATTTCTGCGTACGGGCCTACCGCCAACCCCTACCTCCCCGCTTACCACCTTGGGCAACGTAGCCAGTTGGGTGGCTGATAGCCTGGGAGCTACAGGCGGTGCCATCAGCCACAGCAGTACATGCAGCACGGCGCTGCAGGCCTTGGGCAATGCAATGGCATGGCTGCGGGCCGGTATGGTGCCCCGCTTTGTAGCGGGCGGCACCGAGGCTCCGCTCACGCCTTTCACGCTGGCTCAAATGCAGGCACTGGGCATTTACTCCGGCTTGCCGGCCGCTAATTATCCCTGTCGCCCCGGCGCAGGTGGCGCTTCTACCTTTGTTCTGGGAGAAGGGGCAGCCGTATTTTCCCTGGAAGCCGTGCCGGTTACGGACCTGCAGTCCGGCAACTTATTATTAGAAAGCGTGGGCTTTGGCTTTGAAGCCACCGGCACTAAAACCGGCCTCACCCCCGATGGGCAGCACTTTCAACACGCTATGCGGCAGGCCCTGACGCTGGCCGAATGCGGGAACACCGATATTGACTTACTTGTGCTGCACAGTCCGGGCACGGCGGCCGGTGATGCCGCGGAGCGCCGGGCGGTGCAGGAAGTATTTGGCGCCCATGTGCCGGCCTTCACGTCCAATAAATGGCTGCTGGGCCACACCTTAGGCGCATCCGGCGCGCTCAGCCTTGACTTTGCCCTGCAGATGCTGGAAGGCCGCTTCCGGCCCGAGCCCTTGCCTTTTTCAAGCTGGCTAAATGAGACGCCCACCCCCACTCGCCTGCGTCGGGTTTTGGTAAATGCGGCGGGCTTTGGCGGCAATGCTGCCTGCGCGTTGGTTTCAGTGGTAGAATAATCGGCAGAAATTTCTGTGGCAACATCGAACTTCAGCGTTTACCTTGCTGTATGAAGCTCTTCCACGTACTGCTGCCGGCTGCTTTTGTATTGCCGCTCACCCTCTCTGCCCAAACTGCTACTCCCGTTACCGCTCCTGATCCGCTCATTCAGAAAATGGTGAGTGAGATATCAGCCCAGAATCTGGAAGCGGACATCCGCAAGCTGGTATCCTTTGGCACGCGCCATACGCTGTCTGATACCAAAAGCAAAAAGCGCGGTATTGGGGCTTCCCGCCGGTGGGTGGAAGACGAGTTACGGAAGTATAGCAAAGCCAGTGGGGGCCGCCTGCAGGTAACGCAGGACACCTTCACCATTAAGCCTGATGGCCGCCGCATCAGCCGCCCAGTATTGATGGCCAACGTTATGGCCACTCTTCCCGGCACCGACCCTACCGATTCGCGCGTGCTGATAGTGAGCGGGCATATTGATTCCCGGGTGTCAGATGTAATGAATGCCACGGCCGATGCGCCCGGCGCCAATGATGACGGTTCCGGCACCGTGGCCGTGATGGAGCTGGCCCGGGTGATGTCAAAGCAGAAATTCCCCTGTACTATTGTGTTTGTAGCGGTGCAGGGCGAAGAGCAGGGCCTTTATGGCTCTACGCACCTGGCCGAGCGCGCCAAAAAAGAAGGCTGGAATCTGATTGCCATGCTCAACAATGACATTGTGGGCAACTCTACCGGCCACGACCCGGAAATCAAGGATGCTACCCATTTGCGCGTATTCAGCGAGGGGGTGCCGGCTAATGAGACGCCCGAGCAGGCCAAACTGCGCCGCACGCTCAGCAATGAAAACGACTCTCCGTCCCGCGGGCTGGCCCGCTATGCTCAAACTGTAGCCAAGCAATACCTCCCCGACCACGACGTGGTGCTGGAATACCGCCCCGACCGGTTCCTGCGCGGCGGCGACCATACCCCGTTCAACCAGCTAGGTTTCACGGCTGTGCGCTTCACGGAAATGAATGAGGACTTCACGCACCAGCACCAGGACCTGCGCACCGAAAACGGCCGTGCCTACGGCGACACTCCCGAAGGCGTGGACTACGAGTATCTGCGTAAAAATACCGGCGTCAACCTCTCTACTCTGGCCAGTCTGGCCCTGGCGCCTGCCTCTCCGGAAAACGTAGGCGTGCTCACCGCCGACCTCACCAACCGCACCCAGCTGAAATGGGATGCTCCTAAACTGGGTGAGCGGCCAGCGGGTTACTATGTACTGATGCGCGAAACCAGCGCGCCGCAGTGGCAGCAAAAATTCTTCGTAACGGATACCAAAGCCGACCTGCCCCACAGCAAGGATAACTTCATTTTTGGCGTAGTATCCGTGGATGCAGAAGGCCACGAAAGCCTGCCGGCCCTGCCAAAGCCCATTCGGTAAGCCCGCGCCACGAAGGCCCTCTATACCGTGACAGGGCAGCTACGCTCCTACTGCTCTGTTATGGCAGGGGAATACTATCCGTACTGAGTGGTGGAAGGAATTACAACCTTCCGCCGGAACCTGACGATACAAGCCGTACCTCAGGAAAATTTAGCTTCCTGGCAGACTCTCCCTATGCCCGAAAACAACGAGCTTAAGTTCCCGCTCTACGTCAAAGCGCCGCTGGTGATGCTGGGTGTAGCTCTTGTGATTTTCACGCTGCACATTGCCAGCAACATTATTTTTCCGCTGTTCTTCGCGGCCATTCTGGCCATTCTGCTACACCCTGTGGAGCAGTTTCTGCTGCGCTGTGGCGTACCCCGGCTGCTGGCTATTACCCTCACGGTGATTCTGGGCGTGGCCACGCTCGTGGGGCTGCTCTATTTCATTTATGTACAAGCTGCCCAGTTGGGCGCCCAACTCCCGCAGTTTAAAGCCCGGCTCATTCAAACTAGCCTGGAACTGCAGCAATGGCTTGCCTCCCGCTTCGGTATTTCCAATCAGCGCCTGATGGGCTGGCTACGGGAAGCCGGCAGCCGCACTACTACCCTGGCCGGCGGCGCCGTTACAGCCATTTCGGGTTTGTTGGTGGTAGCTACGCTGATTCCCGTTTATATTTTTCTGCTGCTGCTGTATAAGCGTAGGCTGATTGATTTCCTGACCCAGGTGTTTTCCGGGCGGCGGCAGGACACCAATGTGGCCGAGGTGCTGCACGAAAGCAAAGCTACTATTCAGAGCTACATGGTAGGGTTGCTGATTGAAGCCAGCATTGTAGCTACGCTGAATACGGTGGCGCTGCTGATCATTGGTGTGCCCTATGCTCTGCTACTGGGCGTAGTGGGCGCCCTGCTCAATTTTATTCCCTACATCGGGGGACTGGTGGCGGTAGCCCTGCCTATGCTTATGGCCTTTGTAAGCACTGACGGGTACGGCCCGGTAATGGCAGTACTGGGTGCTTACCTGCTGATTCAGTTCATCGACAACCACTACCTGATTCCGCGTATTGTGGCGTCCAAGGTGAAGGTAAACGCGCTGGTGGCCATTGTGGGCGTGCTGGTGGGCAACTCTATTGGCGGGGTGGCGGGCATGTTCCTGGCCCTGCCCGTTATTGCTATCCTGAAAATCATCTTCGACCGGATTGAGCCGCTAAAACCCTGGGGCCTGCTGCTAGGCGACGAAGAAGCCACGCGCGGCCGCCGAAGAAAGCCTCAAGCGCTGATGGAGGAAATGTAGGAAGTGACGGCCGCCAGGCAACCGCAAGCGGCAGAGACGCAACATCTTGCGTCTCTGCCTCATTTTGCCCTGTAAAACAACCTGAAAAGCTAATCAGCTCTGTAAGGCTATCCTTCCATCGGCAACGGCACGGGCTCTAATTCCTCTTTCGTATTGGGCATGCCCACGGCCAAACCACCAATAGCCGCGCCCATTAGCGCCACAAAGGCAAAAGACAGACGAAGGCTGGAAGCCTGAGCCAGAAGCCCAATCATAGGCGGACCGGCCAGAAATCCGAAGAAGCCCACCGTTGAAACCAGGGCCAGCGCAATACCCGGCGACATACCCTTCACGCGCCCTGCCGCACTGTATGTGAGCGGAATAACCGAGGAGGTACCAAAACCTACCAGCAGAAAACCCAGAATGGCCGTGGGCAAACCCGGAAACAGGACCGCCGTGAGCAGCCCCAGGCAAATGAGCGCACTGCTGAGCTGCAGCACGCGCGCCACGCCCAGGTGGCTGGCCAGGTAGTCGGAGCCGAAGCGGCCGAGGGCCATGGTGCTCATAAACGCCACGTAGCCACTGGTAACCCAGGCTTTATCGGCGTGCACTACCTGTTGAAAGTACACCCCGCTCCAATCAAACATACAGCCTTCGCACAACAAACCGAACAGGGCAATAAGGCCGAGCCGGAGCAGGTAGCCATCGGGCATACGCAGTACCAGGCCGGAACCGGCCGCGTGTTCCGTGGAGTGGGGCAAACTGCCCCGCACTACCAGGAGCAGCAGCAGCAACGCGGCGCTGATGGTAGTAAAATGCACCAGGGGCGTTTGTTGCCAACCCACCAGCCACGCGCCTACTACGCCGCCCACAAAGCCGGCTAAGCTCCACAGGCCGTGGAAAGAGCCCATAATAACTTTATCCTTAAAGGATTTTTGCACCTCCAGTGCCTGGGCATTCACAGAGATATTGAGCAGGTTGCCGCCGCTGCCGAAGAGCACCAGACCAGCCGCCAGCGTCCAGGCCGTGGGTGCCCAGCCCAGCAGCGGCAGCGCCAGGGCATACATAGCCGCCGCTATCTGCACCACCCGGCGGCTACCGTAGGTATCAACCAACCAACCTGCCAGCGGAAGCGCGGCCACCGATCCTACCGGCATAGCCAGCAGCAACTGGCCCAGTTGCCCTTCTGAAAGGCCCAGGTGCAAGCGAATATCCGGAATACGGGAAGCCCAGCTGGCAAAGCACAGGCCGCTAAGGAAAAAAAGCGCGCTAACGGCAGCGCGGCTCCGTTGTGGAGAAGTCATACAAATCGAGGTTGCAAGGCCGTGGGAATTTTAGCGAAGCGCCTCTTGGGTTAAAAATCAGCTGCAAGTTACGATGAAGTGCGGCAGGGGTTGTGTGCTGACTCTGTACCGATCCTCAACTAAGCCCGTACTGAGTAACGGAATAACCGGTTTTCAATCGGTGCGTTTGCATACCGCCTCTCCCCGTCCCAACTTACGCCGCTCATTTATTCTTAGCCAGCATGATTTTCCGCGAAGCACAGGTCACTGATATTCCACAGCTAATAACGGTGCGGCTGGCGGTACTTGAAAACCGCCTCTCAAACCCTGATCGGGTGACGGCGCAGGACTATGAGGACTATCTTACCAGGCGCGGCAAAGGCTGGGTGTGTATAGTAGCAGACCAGATAGTAGGTTTCGCCATTGCCGATTTGCAGGACCACAACATCTGGGCGCTGTTCATTCAGCCGGAATTTGCCGGGCGAGGCGTTGGTAAACGGCTGCATGATTTGATGCTGGACTGGTATTTCCACCATACCACCGAAACCGTCTGGCTCAGCACTGGGCCCGGCACCCGCGCCGAGGAATTTTACCGCCGCCAAGGCTGGCAGGAAACCGGCCGGACCCAGAGCGGAGAAGTGCGGTTTGAGATGCATAACTGGCCAACCCATACCTTGTAAGATGAAACTGGCCCTGCGTTTCCCAGCCTGGTTTCTCTTACTTCTGCTGTCTTTTCTTGCACATCAGACCCAGGCCCAGCGCAGTATTCCATATGCTTTTACCGTAGTGCCGCTGGGAGTGAAAGGGGGCATTGATGAAAGTAACCTTTCCGCCTATCTGGTGGCCCCGACGGGCTCTAACGCTTACGCCTGCCTCGATGCGGGCAGCCTGCAGCAGGGCATTGAAAAAGCCATTGCCAACAAGGTCTTCACTACCTCGCCCGATACGGTACTGCGGCAGTACATCCGCGCCTACCTCCTTTCCCACGCCCACCTCGACCATGTGGTCGGCATGCTTCTCCATGCGCCCGATGATGCACCCAAGCCTATTTATGCGCTGCCGGAGTGCATTGCTACGCTGCAGTCCAGCTATTTCAACTGGCAGGCATGGCCGAATTTCGGGAACGAGGGTGCTAAACCGGCCTTAAGCAAATACCATTACCAACGGCTGGTCCCCGGCCAGGAAACTCCTGTGGCTGGCACCAGTATGAGTGTGCGGGCATTCCCATTAAGCCATTCTGCCCCGCACCAGAGTGCGGCCATTTTGCTGAAAAGTCAGGACAGCTACCTGTTGTACCTGGGTGATACAGGCGCCGATAAGCTGGAAAAAACCCACAACTTGCGGGGGCTTTGGCAGACCATTCAGCCGTTGGTGGTTTCCCGCCAACTCAAAGCCATTTTCATAGAGGTTTCTTACCCGAATGAGCAGCCCGCCAATCAGCTTTTCGGCCACCTGACGCCTGCTTTACTGCTGCAGGAACTGGCGGTGCTTGGTCAGCTTACCGGCGCGGAAGCGTTGCGGGGTTTTCCGGTTGTCATTACCCATATCAAACCTACGGCGGGCAATGAAGCAGCTATTAAGAAGCAATTGAATGATGCTAATAAGCTACAGGTGAAGTTTGTGTTTCCGGAGCAGGGGGAGCAGTTGGAGTTTTAGTTCTATGGTTTAATACGACCTTAGAAATCATTTTGAATAACCTTCACTCTGTCACCTGCTGTAACGAACCGGCCCGACGAAATTCGGGTATCACACATTGAGTCAATAGCAATATTTATTTAAAGCAAATCAAAATAAAATATTTTTTAACTACTCATGATATATTCAAAAACCAGAATAATAGCCTTTATATTTCATATAATATTATTAACCATCGGGGTTTTTATCACAATAATATTTTCTGTATTAATTAACGAACATTCATCAACTCAAAAATCGTATTTAGCACCCGCATTATTCTGCCTTTTAGCCGCTGCATTAGCCATATATAGTTTTTTAATTTCTATTAATGCAATTCAAATTGACACCCAAAAAAGTATTACTGTCATCAATAAGTATTTTACAATAAAAACAATTATAAACTCCGGAAATAGCTTAGGCTATAAATCGTATACCCATCAAACAAGATTTAACAGTTATCGAGCATTTTTTTTACAAACTACAGACGGTACACAATACAGCTTTAATGAATTCCAAATAAAAAACTTCGACCTTATTAAGAAAAATCTCTCTGCCATAATTCCCTACAACGAGGACTTAGATAAAAAAATTTGGCTCCCGGGCGACAAAAGCTCAGCTTGGCTTACGGCTGTACTAATAGCCTTTATCCATTTAACAGTGACCATTTTAGGAATTTAGGCTTTGCACAAAATCAACCGAACCATGAGATTTATATATCCTCTTTTTCTTCTTGGGGCATATCTGGCTGAAGTTCCGGCCCAGGCCCAAACCGTCCACTCCCCCTCTAATAAGCTCACGCTGAATTTCCGCCTGAGCCCGAGCGGGGAGCCGACCTACCAGCTGCAATTCGGTACGAAGCCCGTGCTGAAGCCCAGCAAGCTGGGCATGTTGCTGCAGGGCCAGCCGGGCATGGACCAGGGCTTTACCATTGCCCAGACGGATTCCAGTCAGCACGACGATACCTGGACCCCGGTGTGGGGCGAGGTGAAGCAAATCCGCAACCGCTACAAAGAGCTGGCCGTTACGCTGGCGCAGGCGGGCAAAGATGGGCACCGCATGGTGGTGCGCTTCCGCCTCTACAATGACGGTCTGGGCTTCCGCTACGAGTTTCCCGAGCAGCCCGGCCTTACCTACTTCACGGTGCAGCAGGAGAAGACCGAGTTCAACCTCAACGGCAACCACAAAACCTTCTGGATTCCCGGCGACTACGACTCCAATGAGTACGCCTATAAAACCACCCGCCTGAGCGAGATTGATGCCGCCGCCATTACGCCCATCCAGGAAAAATCGGCCCCGGACCGCGTGCAGACGCCGCTCATGATGAAGGCCGACGACGGGCTGTACCTCAACATTCATGAGGCGGCGCTGGTGAACTACCCGGCTATGATGCTGACCGTAAACCGCCAGACCTTCGGGCTCACCAGCACCCTGGTGCCCAGCGCTACCGGCGCCGCGGCCTACCTGCAAACCCCTGAGCACACGCCCTGGCGGACCATTGTGGTGAGCGACAAGGCCCCCGACGTGCTGGCCAGCAAACTCATTCTAAACCTGAACGAGCCCACCAAGCTCACCGACACGGGCTGGATTAAGCCCCAGAAAATGGTGGGCGTGTGGTGGGAGATGCACGTTAATAAATCCAGCTGGAACTACTCCGATACCGGCAACCTCAAGCTGGCCGACACCGACTGGAGCCAGCTGAAGCCCAACGGCCACCACGGCGCTAATACTGCCAACGTGAAGCGCTACATTGATTTCGCCGCCAAACACGGCCTGCAAAGCGTGCTGGTAGAAGGCTGGAACGTGGGCTGGGAAGACTGGGCCGGCAACTGGAAGGAAGAGGTATTCGACTTTGTGACCCCCTACCCCGATTTCAATGTAGCAGAGCTGCAGCAATACGCTACCAGCAAGGGCATTAAGCTCATTATGCACCACGAAACCTCCGGCTCCGTGACCAACTATGAGCGCCGCCAGGATGAGGCATTCCGCTTCATGAAAGCGAATGGCTACGATGCAGTGAAAACCGGCTATGTGGGCCGCATTATCCCACGCGGCGAGCATCACGATGGCCAGTGGATGGTGAACCACTTTAACCGCACCGCCGACCACATGGCCCGCCAGAAGATTATGGTGGATATGCATGAATCGGTGCGGCCCACCGGCCTGCACCGCACCTACCCCAACTGGCTGGCCAATGAGGCGGCCCGAGGCAACGAGTTCAACGCCTGGAGCGAGGGCAACCCGCCCGAGCACGAAACCATTCTGCCCTTCACCCGCCTCATGGGCGGCCCCATGGACTACACGCCCGGCATCTTTCAGATTCAGCTGGAAAGCTGGAACCCCGAGCGGAACAAAGGCCGGCAGGTGCACACCACCCTCACCAAGCAGCTGGCCCTGTACGTGACGATGTACAGCCCCCTGCAAATGGCCGCCGACCTGCCCGAAGCCTACGAAAAGCACCTGGACGCCTTCCAGTTCATTAAAGACGTGCCCGTAGATTGGGACGATACCCGTATCCTGGCCGCCGAGCCCGGCGACTACCTCACCATAGCCCGCCAGGCCAAAGGCAAAGACGAGTGGTACCTGGGCGCCATCACTGATGAAAACGCCCGCAACCAAACCGTGAAGCTGGATTTTCTAAAACCCGGCCAGCGCTACGAAGCCACCATTTACGCCGATGGCAAAGGCGCATCCTGGGACAAAAACCCAATGGCCTACCAGATTCGGAAGATGAAGGTAAACAGCAAATCAGCGCTGAAGCTGCAAATGGCCGCCGGTGGCGGTACGGCCGTGAGTATTAAGCCGGTAAAGTAGCTTAACGCACTAAAATAGAACGTCATGCTGAGCGCAGTCGAAGCATCTCGCATGCTGATGTTGTGGTGCTAATCAATAGTTACCACACTTGCGAGATGCTTCGGCTGCGCTCAGCATGACCTTTTTATATTATCAATACCAAAAAGCAAAGCGTCCTATGTATATCTATATCCTAACAAATCCGATTCGAACCGTGCTCTATATTGGAATGACTAACGACTTGCAACGACGATTGGAAGAGCACAGTTCAGGACTTGGTGAAGCAGGAAAATTTACTGGGCGGTATCAGACTAATCTTTTAGTCTATTTCGAACTGTGCGCTGACCCAATACAGGCTATAGCACGGGAGAAGCAATTGAAGGGATGGGTTCGGGCCAAGAAAGAGGCGTTAATTCAGGATTTCAACCCAACATGGGCGGCAATTGATCCACTTACTTGGGATGGATGATTTGGCACAAAGACGCCACGCAAGATGCTTCGACAAGCTCAGCATGACGTTCTACTTTCACTTTCTATAAGAACTCTTTCCCAATGGTCGAAGTAACCAAAGAAGGAAGTAACATCCTCTTCAATGTGAAAGGCCTGCACAAGCTCTGGGCCTTCAAAAGCCAGCTGCAAATTCCGGCGGAGCATATCCGCAGTGCCCGACAGGATGTGGAAGCGGTGAAGGGTTGGTGGAAAGGTTGGCGCATGCCCGGTACCAGCATTCCGGGCTTATTTAATGCTGGTACTTTCTTCAAGGATGACCGGCGTATTTTTTGGGACGTGTACCACCAGGAAAAGGCCGTGGTTATTGAACTGGAGCACGAGGAGTATGATCAGCTGATTATCGAAGTAGAAAACCCAGCAGCCGTAATTGCTTTGCTTTCAAGCCCACAAACAGTCTAGGCTTCTCCAGATATAAATAGCTTTAATCCTATCCACCTTATTCACCGGGTAGTGCCTGCTAAATATTTTTTCTAGCCGAAAGGCACCGAAATTATTCGCAATGCGTTACTTTCGCCCCGAACACTACTTCCCGCTCCGGGAAGGCTGATTTTCTGCTGATGATTTTTGCCTCGTTCCGTCCTATTTCCATTGCTCTGCTGCTGGCCGCTGCCGGGAGTGTGAGTGCGGACGTCTCAGCAGCAAAGAAGATGGTCAAGAAACACAAGAAATGCCGCCTGGCATGACCGTCGCCCCTGTTCGAAACTCTCTGCCTTGAACTACACGCGCCGGTCCTCCCAGACCGGCGCTTTTTTTGCCCTCATTGGCCTTTCCTTCGTACCTGAGTAAGCACACCAGAATAGCATATGAAAGTTTTAAAGTTTGGCGGTACGTCCGTCGGAACGGCGGAGCGGATGCGCACCGTTGCGGAATTGATTCACGCCAACGAGCCGCGCATTGTGGTGCTGTCGGCTATGTCGGGTACTACCAACGCTTTGGTTACGGTGGCCCGTTTGCTGTATGACGGCGAAGTAACGGCTGCCACGGCCCAAACCGAGATTCTGCGGCAGCACTACCTGATGGTAGCCCGCGAGCTGCTACCCCAGGCTGAGGTGGCCGCGGCCACCATTAGTCAGCTGGATGCCTGCTTCCGGGCTATTTTTGACCTGATGCGAAACCCGCTTACGCCCGTGGGCGAGCGGCTGATTCTGGCCCAGGGCGAGCTGCTGAGCACCCAATTGTTCCACCGCTATGTAACAGATATTCTGGGTCGCGAGGCCGTGCTGCTGCCCGCCCTGGACTTCATGCGCCTGGACAAAGACGAAGAGCCCGACGCCGACTACATTCAGGAGCACCTTACGCAGCTGCTGGCCGAGCATTCTGGTCAGAAGCTGTTCATCACCCAGGGCTACATCTGCCGCAACGCACAGGGGCTCATCGACAACCTCAAGCGCGGCGGCTCCGACTACTCGGCTTCGCTGATTGGCGCGGCGGCCCGCGTGGAGGAAATCCAGATCTGGACTGATATTGATGGCCTGCACAACAACGACCCGCGCGTGGTGAAGGACACGTATCCTATCCGGGAGCTGTCGTTTGATGAAGCGGCCGAGCTGGCTTATTTCGGAGCGAAGATTCTGCACCCCAGCTCCATTCTGCCCGCCCGCCAGCACGGTATTCCGGTGCGTTTGCTGAACACGCTGCAACCCGAGGCGCCTGGCACACTTATCTCGGCCAAAACCGGCTCGGAAGCAATTAAAGCCGTGGCCGCGAAGGACGGTCTGGTAGCCATTAAGGTGCGCAGCAGCCGTATGCTGCTGGCTCACGGCTTCCTGCGTCGGCTGTTTGAAGTATTTGAGCGGTACCGCACGCCTATCGATATGATTACCACCTCGGAAGTGGCTGTGTCGCTCACCATTGATGACTCCACACACCTGCCCGATATCCTGGAGGAGCTGCGCAGCTTTGGCACCGTGGAAACCGATGAAAATCAGACCATTGTTTGCCTGGTCGGCAACCTGATCCAGGAAAATCACGGCGCGGCGTTTAAGGTGTTTGAGGCGCTGCAAAACATTCCGCTGCGTATGATCAGCTACGGCGGCTCGCCCAACAACATCAGCATCCTGATTAATACCCCGGATAAAGTCAGGGCGCTAACCGCCCTGAATGAAGGTCTGTTCCGTCGTAAAGCGGAAGCCTTAGCGTAACCCGCCTTCCCGCGCTGATTTCACTTGTTTCGGCCGGGGTCAGGAAATAGCCCTGACGCCGGCGTACCGCCTCTATTGCTCCAATGGCTTTCACCTTGCCCGCGGGCGTCCTCGACCGCCCCACTCCTTTTTATTACTACGACCTTCACCTGCTGGACCAAACGCTGGCGGCGCTGCAGCGCGCCGCCCGGCCGCGGGGCTTCCAGGTGCACTACGCCCTGAAGGCCAACACCAATGGCCCAGTGCTCGCGCACATTCGGGAGCATGGCCTGGGCGCCGACTGCGTGAGCGGCAACGAGGTACAGCGCGCCCTCTCCGCCGGCTTCAAGCCCGACCATATTGTGTTTGCCGGCGTGGGCAAGTCGGATGCGGAAATGAACCTGGCTCTGGCCGCGGATATATGGTGCTTTAATGCCGAATCAGTGGAAGAGCTGGCGGTGCTGAACGAGCTGGCTGGTGCCCAGAACCGTAAGGCCCGCGTGGCCCTGCGCATTAACCCCAACGTGGATGCCTACACGCACCCGCACATCACCACCGGCCTCGACGCCAACAAGTTCGGCATCAATATTTCCGACTTACCGGCCGTGATTGAGAAGTTTGAAACCCTGACGAATCTGGAGCTGATTGGTCTGCACACGCACGTGGGCTCCCAGATTACCAACCTCACGGTGTTTGAAAAGCTCAGCCACAAGCTGAATGAGCTGCAAACCTGGCTGGAAGACCGGGGCCACTTCCTCCCCCACCTCAACGTGGGCGGCGGCCTCGGCATCGACTACCACGCCCCCGATACCAACCCTATTCCGGAGTTTGAGCGGTATTTCCGGGTGTTTGAAAAATACCTGGTGCGCCGCCCCAACCAGCAGGTGCACGTAGAGCTGGGCCGTTCCGTAGTAGCGCAATGCGGCTCCCTGGTAAGCAAAGTTCTCTTTGTAAAGCGCAGCCAGCAAACCAATTTCGCCATTCTGGATGCCGGCATGACGGAGCTCATCCGTCCGGCTTTGTATGGTAGCTACCACGCCATTCAAAACCTCACCAGCCAGGGCGAGGCCCAGCCCTATGACGTGGTGGGCCCAATCTGTGAGTCCTCGGACACTTTTGGCCGGCAGGTGCTGCTGCCCGAAACCCGCCGCGGGGACATCGTCGTTATCCGCTCCGCGGGGGCGTATGGGGAGGTTATGTCTTCGGGGTATAATCTGCGCGAAAAGGCAGAGGCAGTGTATTCGCTGTAAATCGTGTAGCGGCAGTACAGAAGCACCTTTAAAGCAGTAATCTAAAAAGACGTGTCCTCCGGAGTCAGCTCCGGAGGACACGTCTTTTTAGATTACTGCTTTAGCAGATCCTACCACCATACCGTCCACTTGCCTAGTTGCTCGTGCTGCTGGAAGTAGCGCAGCATCCACTGCCGTTGCGCGGGCAGCTCGCCTTTCACTAAGAGCACCGGCTGGCGCAGGAGCAGGCTGCCCAGATAAGGCTCTTCCGAGGGGTTTTGCAGATTAATCAGGGTCCGTTTCCACGTATCATTCGGCTCAAACTGCGTTTCGCGGCTCAGGTTGTGGTTGCCATCGAAAATAGACACCGGAATGCGCCCCGATTCAAATGCAAGGGAAGGCAGCAGCTCATTATAAACCAACACCTGCCGCTGATCTAAATGCTTGCTGCGCATAAACTCGGCCAGTGGGCGGCTGCCGTTAAAGGCCAGCTCATTCTGCTGCAACAGGGGTTTAGCGGCCAGCAGCAGGGTAATGGTGAACAAGCCAGCAACCAGCAGCATCCGCGGCGCTATCCGCACTTCATCCCAGAGCGTGAGCAACAGCACCATAAGCACCACACCACCGCCCGCCAGGCCGGCCGTAAGCGTACCGGCCTCCAAGGGCAGGCGGCTATCTATGCTGAGAATAGGCAGCAGACAAAGAGTACCTAATAGTAAGCCCCAGAACGCCAGAAAACCCACATACCAACGGTGCAGAACCGCGTCGGTCAGGCGCCCGAGGTAATACACCGTGAGCAGAGCCATACCCGGGAAAATCGGCAGCACGTACAGCAGCAGCTTGGATTTGGAAATCGAGAAGAACACCAGGGGCACCACCACCCAGAAGATAAGGATGTTGCGCCACTGCTGCGGCACCGTGCTCCAGCGGGTGCGTACGGCCTGTGTAATCAGCGCCACAGACCACGGCAAACTGGTAGCCGGGGCCAGTAGCAGGTAAAACCACCACGGCTTCGCCCGGTTAAACGTAGCTGCATTGGCAAAACGGTTTACCGTGTGCTCAAAGAGGAAATACCGCAGGAAAGCCGGGTTTTCGGCCATCAGATACAGATACCAGCTCAGGCCCACCAGCAGAAACACCACTATACCCATAACATGGTGGCGCGTGAAGGGCAGACGGGTCTGCTTCTGTTTGAAATAATGACCGATAACCACCATCAGCGGCAGCACAAAGCCTACCGGCCCTTTCGTGAGGAAAGCCAGCCCCAAACCAATCCAAAACAGATACAGCCAGCGCGCGCCGCCTTTATTGTAATAGCGGAGAATGCCGTAGGCCGAGGCCAGCTCCAGCGTGGCCAGATAGGCATCGGTGGTGACGTTGAGCGCGGAAATAAGAACAACGGGCAGGGTTCCGTAAATAATTGCCGCCGCCAGGGCCCGGGCGCGGTCCTGCTGAAAAAGCAGCAGACCCTGGCCATATACCAGCCAAATCTGCAGCAAAACCGCCAGCACCGGCAGCACGCGCACGCCCAACGCTGTTTCCCCGAACAGCCCCAGTCCGGCGGCGGTCAGCCAGTAGGTTAGCGGGGGCTTATGAAAATGCTGAATCCCCAGCAGGCGCGGGTGCAGCCAGTCCTGACCCACCAGCATTTCGCGGCCAATTTCGGCGTAGCGGGCCTCGCTGCTTTCCAGCGGCCCCCACACGCCCAGCCCTATCAGAAAGGATAACCCCAGGGCAGCCAGAAACAACCAAAGCCAGGTGCGGGAAGTAATGGGCAGCGGCATACGATGAGCAAAAATTAACAACCAAAACGGAGGCGAAGGTAGCGCACCAGGGCATTTCGGGCCGCGCTTTTATTTCCAGAGGCCTTCTAACCGCCGTATCTTGCGGCTTGGTAATGACCTAATTTGTTGTGAACGACCCCGAAATACGCGCCTTATTGTACCCGCTGCTGCAGGGCGGAATGTACGTGGATGAGCTGCCCACCGGCACCACCCGCGCCGATGTGGTGCACATTACCGAGCACTTTATGCACGGCTATGAGTTGAAAGGCGACGCCGACACCCTGCTGCGCGTACCCCGGCAACTGTCCTGCTACAGCCAGGCCTATGATTTCGTTACCTTCGTTATCACGGAAAAGCACATTCTAAAGCTTGTGCCCTTGCTCCCAGAATGGGTGGGTATTCTGGTGGCTTCGGCCGATGGGCTGCAGCTGCACCGCCCGGCCTTGTACAATGCTACCGTGGAACGTCCCGCCGTGGCAGCTTTGTTAAGGCTGGAAGAAATAAAGCAGTTCCTGCTGGCTCGCGGCCTGGCAGGCGTAAGCACCTTGCGCCGCCGCGAAGTATTGAGCTTTCTGCGCACCTCGCAACTGGTACCGCTCTCGGAGCTGGCGAAGCATGTGCGCGAGCGACTGATGGAACGCATGGAAGAACGGCTGGCTTTTCGGGCGGAGCGCAAAGCCGAACGAGAGAAACGCCCTGTCCGCAAGAGCCGGCGCCCGAAGAAGCGCAAGAAGTAGCCCGAAGAAAGCGCGGCAATAAGGCGCTTGAACTATGTGCCAGGCTGCTGGTTAGCAATTTGTTCACTTGCGCGCCTTCCCATGAAAATCCTTCTCACCGGGGCTACCGGCTACATAGGCCAGCGCCTGCTGCCGCTGCTGCAAGCCGCCGGCCACGAGGTAGTATGCCTGGTGCGTGATGCTCGCCGCTTTCAGCTGCCCGCCGCGCAACAGAACAGCGTCACCGTAATTGAAGGCGACCTGCTGAAGCCCGAAACGCTGCATACCTTCCCCACTGACCTAGAGGCGGCGTATTACCTGGTGCACTCCATGAGCGGCCACACCAAGGATTTTTTTCGCGCCGAGCAGCAGTCGGCGGAAAATTTTGCCGCAGCGCTAAACCAGACGGCAGCCCGCCAGATTATCTACCTCTCCGGCATTGCCAACGACCGAGCGTTAAGCACGCACCTTCGCTCCCGCCGGGCGGTAGAAAAGGAGCTGAAAAAGTCGGCGCGGGCGGCGCTTACGGTGCTGCGGGCCAGCATTATTATTGGGTCCGGGTCGGCCTCTTTTGAGATTATCCGGGACCTGGTGGAGAAGCTGCCCATTATGATTACGCCGCGGTGGCTGAACTCGCGCTGCCAGCCCATTGGCATTCGGGACGTCATGTTCTACCTCACTTCGGTGCTAGACAACCAGGCCAGCTTTGGGCGCAGCTTTGATATTGGCGGGCCCGATATACTCACGTACCGGGAAATGCTGCAGGGCCTGGCCGCAGTGCGAGGCTACCGCCGCTACATTATTACCGTGCCGGTGCTTACGCCGCGCTTGTCCTCGTGGTGGCTGTTTCTGGTGACCAGCACTACTTTTTCATTGGCCCAAAGTCTGGTAGAAAGCCTGCGGAACGATACCGTAGCCGACCCCAAACGCAGTATCGAAACCATTATTCCGCATACCTGCATGTCGTACCATGCTGCCCTGCAGCTGGCCTTCCAGCGTATTGAGCAGAATGAGGTACTCAGCAGCTGGAGCGATGCGCTGAGCAGTGGGGTGATGCCCCGCAACTACATGGATCATATTCAGATGCCCCAGCATGGCATCCTGCAGGACCGCCAGACCCTGCGCTTCACCCGCGACCCGGAAGAAGTGCGCCGTAACATCTGGCAGATTGGCGGCGACCGGGGCTGGTACAAAGTAGACTGGCTGTGGCGGGTGCGCGGCCTGTTGGATAAGCTGGCCGGTGGCGTAGGTCTGCGCCGCGGCCGCCGCTCCCCCACCGACCTGCGCGCCGGTGACCCGCTGGACTTCTGGCGCGTGCTGGTCGCCGACCAGGAAGGGCGCCGGTTACTGCTCTACGCCGAAATGAAGCTCCCCGGCGAAGCCTGGCTGCAGTTCCGCATTCTGGATAATGACGACGGCTCTCATACGCTGGAACAGCTGGCGGCCTTCCGCCCCTACGGCCTGGCTGGGCGCCTGTATTGGTTTGCTATGCTTCCCTTCCACGCCGTTATCTTCAAAGGCATGATTGAGAATATTGTGGAATATGAGGCCCCGGCAAAGAAACCACAACCCACACTGAGCGTGGGCATTTCACCATCCGCCAAAGATTAAGCCCATGATTTATTGTGCAGTCTGATGAATAATTAAAGTCTAATTTATTTTATATAAGCATCAATTAGTCATTTATATATAACACAATCTGATATCTGAATGGGGTCTGAAAGGGCGGTCTTTTAGAATAGCAATCAACAGCATCTCCCTTATTATTGATTCGGCTTAACAGCGGGATTTAACGCTTGCAGAACCCTTCTTTCTGGGGTTGCGGCTGCCTGTAAGCTGGTTAAATCTTTGAATCACCGTCTATATTCTATCCATGGGTCCTGTACTCAGCCTGCTGTGGGCTATTCCTGCTAATCCGCATTTCGATTTTTATACCCTGTTCTATGTCCTGGCTTTCACGCTAAACCTAGGTATGCTGATATGGGAGGGGCATCGGCGGGGGTACCCGTTGCGCTCCTGGTTGGTGTTGTTGGCCGTCACTACCCTCATGTTCATTATTGGCACCAAACTACTGGCGTTTTCGGGGGCCGAGTGGCGTGCCCTTCTCTACTCCGGGCACTGGCCGGCTTCTGAGGCGCGAACAGTATTAGGCGGCGCCCTGACCGGCACCCTCACGGTATTGCTCCTGCGCCGGCCTTTTGGTTTTAGCTGGCATGTGTTTGATGCCTTTACGCTACCCATGTGCGCTGCCCTGATGGTACAGTGTGTGGGTTGCCTGCTCACCGGATGCTGCTTTGGGGAGCTGACGCACAGCAGTTGGGGCGTTACCTATCCACCCGATACGCAGCCCTATTTATGGCAGGTTTCGCAGGGGTTGCTTTCGGTCGGGGCTCAGCATTCGTTGCCCGTGCATCCCACGCAGCTCTACACCCTGCTGGCGTGTGCGGCAGTAGGCGGGGTGCTTTTATTGACCCGAAACCGAATCTGGCCGGGCGGCAGCCGCCGGCTTCTGCACATGGGCCTGCTACTGGCGGCCCGGTTTCTGATTGAGTTCTGGCGCAACCCGGCCGGCGAGCAGGTAGGAGCCGCTGAGCATATGCATGGCGGCCTGGTCCTAAAGCAACTCCAATGGGCGCTCTTGCTGTTAGCGCCCCTATTCCTGGCAGGGTGGGCTTTCCTGATTCGCTGTCCGGCCCAACCGGAGCGGGTGCCTGGTAATTCTCCGGTGCGCAACTTATTGGGTGTGGCGGGAATGCTCCTGCTTACTGCCTGGCTGGGGCAGTGGGCCCTCACGTTACCCGAAGTGCTGGTTGTGAAGGCACTCCTGCTGGCGGTGGTCCTTCTGGAAGGTGGCGCCTTGCTGTGGAGCGCGCCACAGGCGGAGCGGCCCTACCGCGTGTCAGTACCGCTAGGGCTTGCCTGCTGCTTGTTTCTACTCACCAGTCAAACCCCTGCCGATTCCGCCCAAGCCACCCGGAAAAGCTATTATACCGTAGTGGCAGCCTGGAGTCAGGGGTCCTTTCAGCGGCAGCAAAACACCTATGGAGGCGGCTGTGGCGGCAACAGTGCGCTACTCCCTTACCAACATGACTACACCACTGGTTCGCTGGATATTTCTAAAACCATAATGCCCGGCTACGATGCTAGCGGGAGCCATAAGGCGGAGAAAACCTTTGGCCTGCGCCTACACCTGGGCAGCGACCAGCAAGTACCCCTGTTCGATGATTCGCTGCAGATTTCGTCCGGAAAAAAACGCACTTCCCTTTATGGCCTAAACCCCTACATGCAAGCCGACCGGCGGTACTTTGGCATGGGACTGGGCTTGATGTTTGGCAATCTGGGCTACCACGAGAAGGAATACGGCGACGAAATAAGCCTGGTAGAAATACAAGGCACCTTACGCCTGGGCCAGCGCCAGTCCGTTTATGCGCAGGCTGACTATAATTTTTTGGGCTATGGCCCCGCCAACCCGCAGCATCGATTAGGGGTAGGCACTGGATTTGGCGGTACCCGTTGGGGCCTGTTAGTAGGGGGCGCGCGAGCTAAACCATATAAGCTATTACCCGGAGCCAGTGGGTGGTCAGGTTTTGCGGAAGCCCGGGGGCAGTTGGCCCCTCACTGGGGAGTAAATGCCTTTGCGCTATTTGGCAATGAGTCCCAGCGCCAGGTAGGTATTCAGGTGAGCCGACGCCTCGGCGAGAAAAGCCGCTAGCCCAGCCGCCGCACCAGCCACATAATAAGGCTGATCAGCAAGCTTACCAGCAGCATAGAAACCAGCGGCACATAGAGCCGAAAGCCCGGCCGCTCCACCCGAATATCACCCGGCAAGCGGCCGAACCAGCTCAGCAGGCTCCCGCCGCCAAGCCAGATAAAGGCACCTACTGCCAGTAGGGCAATGCCCGCTATTATAAAGAATTTACCAAACTGCGGATTCATCGGTTTAATGGATAAAACGCATTAAAAAGACGATACCAACTACGACTGCGGCATAAACGCCTAGCGCCAGCCACTCGGCGCGTTGCTTGAAATCATACGGAAAACGAGTGCGTGCCTGTTGCTGCATCCAGATAGAAGCCACCATGCCACCCGCCGATAAGGCCAAACCAAGACCTTGCGGAATGGCTTTCTGAAACATCAGTAATAAAGCCACCAGCGGTACCAGGCCTACCAGATAGCCAAGCAAACGGGCCGTAAATAAGTTGGAAGGCATCAGGCAAAGTCTAGAAACGCACCTGGTACATTAGGCGCGTTAAGTAGTTAATTTTTTTCGAATACTGGCTCAATCCGCCCTTCGGCCCCTATCTGCAAAGCCGCCTCATAGCGGTTGCCGGTTTTGGAGGAAACGAAGCCCCGAATAACGCCGGTTTTGCCTTTGCGCAGCAGCTGGTTCATCTGCACTTCGCTCAGGGTTTTGCCGCCCCACTCAAAGGGCACGCGGAACTGGCAATCCTCGCGGAAGCGCGAGCAGCCCCAAGCGGCCTTGCCCTTCAGCATCTGGCCAAGGCGGCACACCGGGCACGGAATCTGGCCGGGGTCGGTAGCGGTGGTGGGTTTGCTTTCGGCAGCACGGGCCAGCTCAAAAGTACGTTGGGGCGTGAGGCGAATGGCGGCGTCGAACTTCTGGCCGGCATCATCCAGGAAGCCTTTCATTACGGAGGTACGGCCTTTCTTTAACAGGTCGCCCATTTGTTTGTCCGTAAGCTTCTTGCCCTCGAACTCTGTTGGTAAGCGGAACAGGCAATTCTCCCGGAAGCGTGAGCAGCCAAACGCCGATTTGCCGCGCAGCACGTGGCCGCTGCCGCAGGCCGGGCAAGGGCCCAGCGCTCCGGGAATGGCCGGGGTAGCGGCGGCTTTGGTCGGGTTTGCTTTAGCGGCTGCCCCGGCTTTCTGCCCCGTCAGGTCGGCCAGCTCGGCCTTGTGAATGCTGATGCCGCGGCCGGAACCATCCTGCTTCACCTCCTGCACCATTTCCCGCACCAGGCCTTTCAGCTCGTTCAGGAACAGGTCGGAGTCGAGTTGGCCGCCTTCAATCTGCCGCAGCTTCCGCTCCCACTGCCCCGTCAGCTCTGCCGATTTTAGGGTGGGGTTGCGGATGAGGCCGATGAGCTCTACGCCGGTAGCGGTGGGTACAATGCGCTTTTTCTCGCGCACAATGTAGCCGCGCTTAAACAGCGTTTCAATGATGGCCGCGCGCGTACTGGGACGCCCGATGCCGTTTTCCTTCATGGCCTGGCGCAGCTCTTCGTCATCTACGTTGCGGCCGGCCGTCTCCATGCCGCGCAGCAGCATGGCCTCGGTGTACTCGCGCGGGGGCTGCGTTACTTTCTGGTCGAGGCGGGGCTTGTGCGGGCCGCTTTCCCCCTTCTCAAAAGAAGGCAGCACCGTGTTTACCACGTCATCGTCGCCTTCGGTGGCGGCTTTCGGCGTGGCGGGTGCCTGCTGTTCTTCGGGGTTGCCGTACACCACGCGCCAGCCTGGGTTCAGGATCTGGCGGCCGCGCACCCGGAATGGGTACCCGGCCGCTTCTGCCAGCACCGTGGTATTGGACACTTCACAATCGGGGTAGAAAGCCGCCAGGAAGCGCCGCACGATGATATCGTACACACTCTGCTCAAAGCTTCCCAGCCCTCCCGCACTAGCGCCAGTAGGAATAATGGCGTGGTGATCGGTGACTTTGTTATTGTTGAAGACCTTGGTGCTCTTCTTGATTTTATTGGCCAGCAAGGGCTGCGTAAGGCTGCGATACGCGCCCAGCCCCTGCAGAATACCCGGGATTTTGGCGTACTGGTCATCGGGCAGAAAGGTGGTGTCTACGCGCGGGTAGCTGACAACTTTCTTCTCGTAGAGGCTCTGCACGGTTTTCAGCGTGTCTTCCGCCGAGAGGCCCAGCTGGTTGTTGCACTGCACCTGCAAAGAGGTCAGGTCAAACAAAGAAGGCGGCGTTTCCAGCGCCTTCTTGATTTCTACGCCCGTGACGGTGAGCGGCACATCCTTCACGGCGGCCATGGCCACATCAGCCTCTTCCTGACTCACGAAGTAGCCGCGGGCTTTCAGGCGCGCCTTTTCGTCGGGCTCATCGTCCTCCGCTTTGCCTTTTTTGACGGGCGCTACGTGGCTGAACAGGGTGCCCCGATACTCGGTGCGCAGCACCCAGTAGGGCTCGGGCTTGAAGTTGCGGATTTCGTGGTAGCGGTCTACCAGCAGGGCCAGCGTGGGGGTTTGCACGCGGCCAATGCTGAGCACCTGGCGCTGGCCGGGCGCGTATTTGAGGGTGAACAGGCGCGTGGCATTCAGGCCCAGCAGCCAGTCGCCCACAGCGCGGCTCTTGCCGGCCTGGTAGAGCTTATCGAACTCGCTGCCCTCGCGCAGATTGGCAAAGCCCTGGCGGATGGCTTCTTCCGTCAAAGATGAAATCCAGAGGCGCTTGAAGGGTTTACGGTATTTGGCCTCCATCAGCACCCAGCGCTGAATTACTTCGCCTTCCTGGCCAGCGTCGCCGCAGTTTATCACTTCCTCGGCGGAGGCCAGTAGGTTTTTGATGACGTTGAACTGCCGCACCACGCCGTCGTCGCGGCGCATGAGCTTAATGCCGAATGACTCCGGCAGCATGGGCAAATCATGGATGCTCCAACGCTTCCACTCAGGGCGGTAATCCTCAGGCTCGCGCAGCTGGCAGAAGTGGCCGAACGTCCAGGTCACCTGGTAGCCATTGCCCTCAAAATAGCCATCCATTTTGCGGTTGGCACCCAGCACGTGGGCAATTTCGCGGGCTACGCTAGGTTTTTCGGCAATGCAGACCTTCAAGATCAGTAAGGCAAATAATGAGACAAATAACGCTGATGCTGGTCAGCGAGGAATCAACAAAGATACAGAGAGAAAAAGTCGCTGGCAGTATGCAAAAAGCCACCTTGGGCTATCCTGCTGAGGCTCACAGGCAACCTTTCCCTGCTTCTCTCATCTGTGCTTAAAACTCTGCACTCTATGCTGTTTTCTACTCGTTTTCTGCTGATACTGAGCCTGTTTGGGCTGTTACAACTCCCCGCCTTGGCGCAGCCCAGCTTGACGCCCGCGCAATGGCGGCAGGATTTGCAGATTGCCTTGGATTCTTTTCTGCTGAAAGACCGCACCTTTAGCCCGGCAGCCGCATCGGCTTTTCGCACCCGCCTGACGCAATTGCGGGATTCAGCTGAACTAAAAACCACGCCCCAGCTGCTGGTGGGCCTGGCCAAAGCGCTGGCCCTAAGCGGCAACGGACATACCCGCCTGTATCTGCTACGCAACCGCACCGAACTGCGCCGCTACCCTATTCGGGTATGGTGGTTTCCGGAAGGATTGTACATCGTGAAAACCACGCCGGAACACGCCAGTCTGCTGGGTGCCAGAATAGAGCTGCTGGCTGGCCAAAAGCCTATGCTCCTACGCCGACAAGTGGCTTCCTTGTATGCGGGCAGCCCTACCTGGGCCGATTACATGAGCACCTACACGCTGACGAGTCCGGAAATTCTGCAGGGGCTGGGCCTGGTTGGGGCCGATGGTATGCTGACTATTCAAGTGAAGGACAAGCGCGGCCGCCGCCAGCACCAACAACTGGCGCCGCTGCCTTTTCAACGCACTACACAGCCGACGGAGGCGTGGTGGGATTTGGCCCCCGGCCACCCGGGCCGGGGCGCCACCTGGCAAAGCGCCCTGCCTACTGATACTACCCGCTTGCCCCTCTATTTACGGCGGCCCCAACAGCAATATTGGATGCAATACCTACCGGCCGATAAAACATTGTACGTGCAATACAATCGGGCCGGGAATCAGCCGGGCGTGGCGCCGCTGGATTCGCTACGGCGGCGCGTATTAACGCAGCTACGGCAGCAGCCAGTTTCCAAAGTGGTGGTTGATCTGCGCTTTAACACAGGGGGCAACCTGCTGGTTGGAGCGCCATTTTTTGACGAATTAGCCACGGCATCCAAAAAGCGCGGAGCGAAACTATATGTGCTTAGCGGGCGGGCTACCTTCTCGGCTGCCATTTTTCATGTGGCGCAATTGCGGCTGGATGGGGCTACTGTGGTAGGCGAACCAGCCGGAGATGCTATGGATTTCTGGGCCGAAGGCGGCAACCTGATTCTGCCTAACTCCGGACTGGCACTACATTATGCTAACCGCTTTCACAGCTACTCTCCTACCCCTCATCCAAACCTGCAGCCGGCCGATATCCTGGTGGATATTGCTGCCCCAGATATCACGCCAACCGTGCCCGTACAGGTGCGGGCCAAAGACTACTTTGCCGGCCGGGACCCATTGCTGGAGACTGTCCTGAAACGCTAAGCTACTCCGGCGTACCCCAGAAAGCCTCCCTACGTAAGAGCCATACGCTTCAAGTGGTTCTACTACCGATATGCCTTCTATTTCCTCTCCGGCGGCGGATATTCTGCCCAGCCCTGCCACCAGTATAAAAGCCCTGGCCCGGTATGGGTTTGCCTCCATTGGGTTTGTGTACGTGGTGCTGGGGGTACTCACGGCCATGGCCGCCATTGGCATACGGGGCAGCAATACGCCCAATCAGCAGGAAGTATTTCAGACAATTCAGCGGATGCCGCTGGGCCAACTGTTATTGTGGCTGGTGGCCGTAGGCCTTTTGGGCTATGTAGCCTGGCGGTTTGCTCAGACCCTCCTCGATACGGAGCAAAAAGGCACATCAGCAACCGGATTGGCCTTTCGGGGGTTTTATGCCTTCAGCGGCTTACTATATGCCTTATTAGGAATTTATGCGGCCCGAATGGCCTGGTATGGACACCGCCCGCCAGAGGAGCATACTACTGATTTCCTGCTACACCAGGCCGTTCACCATTTGTATGGCCAACGTCTGCTTGCCTTTACCGGCCTGGTTATTCTCGCGGCCGGGCTTATCCAGCTCTACCGGGCGTGGTCCGGCAAGTTTGATACTGATATTAACCCTTCTCCTTTTACCAGCGCCCAGTGCCGGCTGGTATATCATATGGGGCAAGTAGGTTTTAGCGCCCGGGGCTTGGTGCTCTGCCTTATGGGATACTACTGCTTTCTGGCGGCGCATCATGCCAATGCCAGCGAAATTAAGGATACCGAAGGCTGCTTTCAGGTACTGCAGGACATGGGCCCCGGGGTTTTGGACATAGTGGCGTTGGGGCTGGTAGCATACGGCATATATATGCTGATACAAGCCCGATTCCCTATCCTGCGCGGCCTCTAATCTGGGTACTGATAAATCAAAAAGCCCGCTCGTTGGTACGAGCGGGCTTTTTAGTGGCATGGCTGTCGAATTTCAGCTTATGACTTCTTCTTGTGCTTGGCTTTGATTTTGGCCTCACCCAGCTTGGTTTTCTGCTTGGCATCGGTATCAGCAGCCGTGGTAACATCAGTCTTGGCGGGAGCTGCCGAAGCCTGCGTCATGCTGGCAGCGTCTTTCACCTCTCCTACCAGCGCTACCATGGTGTTGCCGGCCGTGGAATTCGACTCAATGGTCAGCACTTTATTCTGCATGCCCATTTTGCCCGTGCTGTTGAACTTGGCCGTGATGGTGCCGGATTTACCGGGCATTACTGGCTCCCGCGTCCAATCAGGAGTGGTGCAGCCACAGCTAACCCCAATATTGGAGATGATGAGGGGCGCGGTGCCGGTGTTCTTGAATTTAAAAGTGTGGTCTACGATGTCGCCCTGCTTAATAACGCCGAAATCGTACTTCATTTCCTCAAACTGAATCAGCGGGCCGGCCACTTTTTCCTGAGCAGGCGCCGTGGTAGCCGTTTGAGCGTGGGCCGCAAAACCGCCCAGCGTGAGCGACAGAGCCAGAACAAGTACTTTTTTCATGACTGGAGATGGTTAGTGAGGTTGAATAATCAAAAATACAGGTTTTGCCGGGCGGGCCAATTATCCTGCCAATTTTCCGGCGGTTAGTTATTACTTATAAGGTACTGGTTTGTACGCAGCAATGTAACACTGGCAACGGAAGAAACCGTGAGCCTCCGCAACAGTCACCCAATAAGGGGCAATAGTTGCTTACTCCGCCAGCATCTTCGGGTTAAAGTTTAATAGAAAAAGCTGTTCCGAAGCGCGGGTAACGGCGGTGTATAGCCAGCGGGCAAACTCGGAGTTTACCATATCTTCTTTCAGGTAGCCGTGGTCTACGAAAACCGCCTGCCACTGGCCGCCCTGCGCTTTGTGGCAGGTAAGGGCGTAGGCAAACTTCACCTGCAGGGCGTTCAGGAAGGGGTCTTTACGCAGACCGGCGGCCCGGTCCTTCTTCTTTTCCAGGTGAGAGTAATCCGCGTTAATGGCTTGGTAGAGGGCATTGCTACGGTCGGCGGGCAGGGCGGGGCTTTCCGTATGCAGCGTATCCAGCAGCAGCTTTACTTCAATATCGGGCTCGTCGGGGTAGTCTACCAGCCGCACCCGGGCATCGGCAAAGCGGAAGCCGAATTCCTCGGTGCGCCGGATGATTTTGACCACCTGCACGAAGTCACCGTTGGCCAGGAAACCAATTTCAGAGTCCTTGGGCAGCCAGAAATAGTTGTTGCGCACCACCATCAGATAGTCGCCGGATTCAATTTCGTCCTCGGCATCAAAGAGGATGCGGCGGATAAACTGGTTGTACTGATTGGCGTTCTTGTTGGAACGGCAGATAATGGTGGTGTTCTCGTGGCCGAAGTTCTTGTACGCCCAGCGCAGGCCGTCCTCCAGCTTGTCGCCGTTCATCTTGAAGATGTCGGGGTAGCCTTTGGTGTGAAACTGAATGTTGGGCTGCTCCTCGCGCAGCTCCTCCCGCAAGGTGGTGGCATTCATCAGAATCCCGGAAGCCTCGGCCTGGCGCATTACCTGCCGCAGCTCTACGGAGTTAACGGTGGCCCGAAAACGGTGCGCCAGCAGCTCCGGGTCGAGCGCCGGGGAAAGCAACTGGCCCACCGGCGGCAGCTGGGCCGTATCGCCAATAAGCAGCAGGCGGTTGGTGGGCTTCTCAAACACGTAGCCCATCAAATCGTCCAGCAGGCCGTTTTCGCCGAAGGCCTTTTCATCCGATATCATGGAGGCCTCATCCACGATATAAAGCATATCGGCCGTGCGGTTGGGCTGGCGCTGGAATGAGAGCCGCTCGGAAGGCGTGCCGCTGGTTTGGCGGTAGATTTTCTTGTGAATGGTGCTGGCCGCCACGCCCGAATAGGTACCCATTACCTTGGCCGCACGGCCGGTGGGCGCCATGAGGGTGTATTTGCGCTGGCGGCTGTAGAGCCACTGCACCAGGGCACTTACCACGGTGGTTTTGCCGGTACCGGCATAGCCGCGCAGCACAAATACCTTGCGGCCCGGCAGCTCATCACGCAGAAACTCATCCAGCTGAAAAAACAGCGTGGCCTGGTCCTGCGTGGGCTCGTAGGGGAAAAAGTCGCGGACGGAGGGAGTTCTTACAGAGAGCATAGCAGGGAATTCTAGTCAACAAAGTTACGCCGGTTTCAGGTCCGCTGCTTGGTGTAAATCATGGGCTAACACAACAGGCTCAACTTCCGATTATTGAAAGCCTCAAACGGCAGCCCATCAGCATGTTGCTAAAGCGGTATGTACCAACCTGGGGCAGACGAAAAAGGCCCGCTTAATATCAGCGGGCCTTTTCAAATTATCAGCAGAGATACGGCCTGGGCAGCCGCTTCACGGGAATTACTCCCGGACTACCCGCACCATAGTGCCAGAGCCGTTGGGTAGCTGCATCCGCACCAGGTACAAGCCAGCCGGCAGCCGGGCTGCCTGTGGCCAAACTACGGTAGTGCTACCTGCCGCTAACGGCGTTATCGTTTGCTGCATTAATTGCTTACCCGCCGCGTTATGTAGGGTGAGGTAAGCACGGGGCTGGGCCGCCGGTACGCGCAGCTGCAGGCGCAGGCCATCGGTACCGAAGGGGTTAGGCTGAGCTGCCAGCTGCACCATATCCTTGGTTGCCGGGCGGGCCACCGTCCGCACCAGGGAATAGCGGGCTTGCCCATCCCGGTCTACCTGCCGCAAGCGGTAATACAGCAAGCCGCTTGGCTGGTTCTGCGCCAAAGCATCCAGCAGTTGATAGTCGTGGCGGGAAGTGCTGGTACCGGCAGCCTTTACCTGGCCTACGGTGGTCCAGCTATTGATTCCATCCAGGCTACGCTCCACCTCAAACCGGTCAGACTTCTCTTCAAAGGCCGTAGCCCAGGTCAGAAGCGCCCCGGCAGACTGCCAGCGGCCATCAAACTGCATGAGGGTTACGGGTAGGGTTACCGGTGAGGGTGGCGAGAGGAAAGTGGCAATGGAGGTACTGGATACCAGGGAGCTCGTGGACGTATCCGTGAGCTTTACCACCTGGTCGCCACCGCAGCCATTACTTACCTGAATATCATCCACAAACCAGCCTTGGTTGCCTGTACCTCTGTCGCAACGCACCCGGAATCTTACTTTAATGGCTTTACCACTAAATGAGGAAAGGTTAATAACTGACTTGATGAACTTGGAACCATCTGCATTCGCCGGTAATAAACCGGTAAAGCAAGGCTGATTGGGGGCAGCACCATTGGCACTATAGGCAGAATTATAGCCATTGGATATAAAATACGGTGCGGCGTCGGTCCAGGTAGTACCGCTGTTCGAGCTAATCTCTACGGTTCCGCCGTCATAGCCGGACTCGAAGCTATAAAAGTGGTAGAAGGAAAGCGTAGAAGCTGTAGTGGGCGTAAAAGAGCCAGACACCAGACTAAAATCCTTGGATTGTGTTGGTGCGCCGGATGCCCAGGATTTAGTACCGCTATTGGCGTATGTATTGCTGGTGCCCCAGCTAGTACTTCCAGCCTTAGGCGTAGTAAAGGAAGTGGTAGCCGCATCTGCATTCTCATTTACTGCCACAATAGTAGCGCAGCCGGCATCCTTGTCTGTTTGGGCATTGATGCTGAAGCTTAGGCTTTGGTTGATGGCCGTAAACTTTACGTTTGAGAAAGTAACGGTGCTTCCACTCAGCGTACCACCGGTGCTGCTTACATACTGCAGTCCGGCAGGCAGATCATCGGTGAGCTTGTAGGTGCTAGCCGGAACGGCACAGTCACAGGTGGCGGTGAGAGCAATGCTAAAGGAATTTCCGGATAAGGCTTCCGTTGCTTTCTTCAGGTTTACACTAGAAGGCACATTGAATCCGGCCGTCTGGTCGGTGGCACTGGTAGAAAGTCCCTGCTTGGCATCTACACCCATTCCGCGGCGGGCAAAGGCGTTCCAGATGGCACAACGGTGCTTGCCTTTGTAGAGTAATTCGTCAGCTGCCAGGATAGCATCACGCGCATCCAGGAAGCCTGGCTGGCAGGGCTGGAGTTTGAGGCCCTGCACTACCAGTTGCATCGCAATGATGTTACCGGAAGTGCTGGCGCTGTTATAGAGATTAGGCTCAATAGTGCCCTCCTGCTGAATAATGTTCCAGGTCATGTCCCAGAGTGCGGCACACCAGACTTCCCCAATGCTGTGTACTTCCGGATCAATGGCCACATCCGTGTACGTCAGTGGGTTGATGCTCATAGAAGTACTATAGGGATACAACCGGATACCACTACCCGTCACTGGTTGGCCAGAAGCATACGTGCCCATTGGCCGGGACTTTGGCCCATCGGTTAGTTGGGCCGTCTGCCAGTCCGTGGTTAGCATCAGGGCAAAGAAGTCGCTCCAGCCTTCGCCTCCCTCCTCGGCATTGTTGAGGCAGCTGCTATTGGCAGGGCCACCCGTGAGGCGAGTGGAAATGCCGTGGCCATATTCGTGTACGACTACTCCATTGTCCAGGTCACCGTCCAGTTGTGGATCTGTAGCTAAGGGCTTGGGCAGAGTAACCGATACCCCATTAGCCAACTGCCCTACAAGCAGCGCACCATCTTCCTGGGAAACCATGATGGCAGGAATTGTAATTGTATTGTCGGTGCCGCCCATGACGCCCGGCGACCCGGCGACATTGTTGACTACAATAACGGCCTTCGCGCCGGCCGTCTGGGCCTGTTTTACTTTCGTAACAAAGTCACAGTTGCCGCGGTCAATCAGAACAATTTTGCCCGATAAGGCAGCGGCGGATACCGGCGTGGTGCAGGCCTGGTGAGTCACCGGGTTAGTCCCGGCGTCATCAAAGCGTACCACCTGCCCCGAAATGGGACCTTTGTTTACCAGCTTATTGGCGGTGCTGAAGCCGCTTTCCGCCATATAGTAGGAGCCGGCAATAGCCGCTGGCGCCGTTACCTGCAGTTTTGGGGGCGCGGCCGTAAACAGATACATCTGCATACGGCCACTGCTACCATCGTTGGGCGTGCTGAAGTTGGCATTGTCTGTCCCGCTACCATCCTGCGCTTCGGCCAGCACATGGTCGTTGCCGGTTCCGCCGCGGCTCAGGTTGTCTTTCTGAAAGTTGCCGGCGGCTTCAGTAAAGCCATACTGGTACATGATATCATGCGTGATATTGTTCCAATAGAACAGGTTCACTACTGCCGCGCTGCGGTTCGTAGCCGTGGTGGGCGACAGGCTAAAATCGGGAACGTAGTTAAAGGTGAGGGAGGGGGCGCTGGTAGAGGAAGACGCATAGCTGCCGGTTCCCGTAGCGGGCAGGTTATTAGCGTCACTGTCCTCATAGGCCTGCACATTGTTACCCCGGGTATACAGGTAGTTCGTGGTACCGTCAAAATGCCAGCCGTGGGTGGTAGCATTATTACTGCTGCCGGCTTTCAACCAGGGGTTGGTTTCGGTGGCATAGGTATTACCTGCGGGGCTCTCCTTAGGGAAAGGCACCACATAGTAGGTAGAGCCGGTGGTAGTGGGCGGTAACAGCAAGGGCTGAATAAGGGCAGCCGGCAAGGCAGCACCGTACTCCGCGGGCTTGCGCTGGCTGGCCCGGTTGCGCTCATGCACCGTCCAGTTGTCTTTCTCCACAAACGCGCCGGTAGTAGCATCTATGCGCACGTTCCACCAATCCGGGGTGCTGGCTACATCAATGTTAATGTTCCAGGCCAGATGCAGCTGTCCGTTTTTGTCGGGAGCCCACACCAAGCTGGCAACAATGTCGCGCCGGGCCACGTCGCCGCCGGCAAAGGTCTGTTGCTGCTCGGTGCCGCTTGGGCCCGCCAGTGGTGAGGTAGATACCGTACCACTGAGTTCTAATACCTGGATGGCACGTGCTACAGCAGCCCCGGCGGGTATAGTGGGTGCCGTAGGGAGGCTCGTCAACTCGCTGTCTGCGAGAAACTTTCCGGCATGATGTACCAGCTTCTCATCCACGAAAGCCAACGCGGAAATGCGGTTATACACCGGAATGCCTTGGTGTATTTGCTGCACGTGCACATAGTCCAGATGGCTACTGGCATCGGAATGTGCGCTGGAAACCCGTAACTGTGCATTGGTCAGGCCGGAACTGGCCCACTGGGCGCGCGTTTGCATGGCTCTTTTCAGGCCGTCCTGCGCATTCACAGACTGCGCCAAAGTGGCTTGCAGTGGCAGTAACAAACCCAGAGTAAGGGCACTAGTACTTAGTAGAGTAGAGGTTTTACTCATATGCAATAGGTGAAGAGGATGAAGCAGGACAGGTCGAAGGCAGGTACCCAGTAACTTATAGGAACCTACAACAGATGGATGTCAGCCTTATAACTGAAACCCAAGCTCGCAAAGTACAAATTATCATCAAGTATACCCACTACTATATGCCGTCAGCGTAAATAATTATTCCAATAAATGTCCTAATGCTTTATTTAAACACTTTTTGCTCATTCAATTCACTTTAATGAGTATTTCATAAAAATGGCATTGATTATAGATGATAAATCATCATTTACATAGGGTTTAGTATCGATATTATAATTATTTATTACTCATATTTAATATAATAATTACAATAACAAAGGTTGATCATGCGCATATAGATATTTTTATATATTATTATATAATACAATATCCTTTGATTCTGTTAGTCAAAAAACGTCAGAAGCGGCAACAGAAACTTACTGTCCTGTGCCGTTTCTGACGTTTTTTTATCAGAGCCTTATTACGCTAGCCCTGGCTTCCTAGGAAATTTTTCTTATTCCTGCGGTTCAAGCACGGCCATAGTGGCCGATGCCTTGGCTATTAGCAGGTCATCACACCAGACCTCGGCCTCGCAGAAATGCAGGCGGCGGCCTGCTTTCAGCACCCAGCCAATGGCGCGCAGCTTCTCGCCTATACCAGGGTGCAGGTAATTGGTTTTCAGCTCCACCGTTACTAAGCCATGCGTATCCGGAATGAGCGTGACACCGGCAAAGCCGGCCACCAAATCAGCCATGGTAGCGGTAAGTCCGCCGTGCACGAAGCCCTTTTGCTGTTGGTGCTGGCGGTCCAGCGTCAACTCGGCTTCCACGCGGCCGGGCTCGATGCGCGTGAGGTCGGCACCGATGAGGTGCATAAAGTGCTGGCGCTCCAGCTTGCGGCGGATGCGGGTTTCGAGCGACTCTTGTGCGGCCGCTACCGGGGAAGTAAGTTCATCAGACATTAAAGCAAAGATACCGCCTTCTGAAGAGGTGCACCAAATGCGGGAGTTCCGTACCTTTTGGCCGCGGCCGCAACCCAGCGGCACCCTACCTTCTAACCTATGCAACCTACCGATTTCCTGATTCCGGGCGCGCTGGGACTGGCGCTGGCTGCCTGCAGCGGTTTTCGGGTATTTGTGCCCCTGCTGGCAGCCAATGTAGCCTACCTCTCCGGCTACCTCTCCCCTTCCCCGGGGTTTGCCTGGCTGGGCACCTGGGTGGCCTTCGCCGTACTGGCTACTGCCACGCTGGCCGAGATGCTAGCCTACTACGTGCCCGTAGTGGATAATATCCTGGACACCATTACCACCCCCGCTTCCTTTATTGCCGGCACGCTGCTGATGACCTCGGCACTGCCTGAAATGAGCCCGATGGTGCGCTGGGGCCTGGGCGTGTTAGTAGGAGGCGGCGCTGCCGGGCTGGTACAAACCGGCACCGCATTGCTGCGGGCTGGCTCTACCGTTACCACCGGCGGACTGGGTAATCCTCTGCTAGCTACCATCGAAAATATGCTGGCCGTGGTGGGCTCCCTGTTGGGGCTACTGCTGCCGCTAATTATGGCAGGGCTGGCCGTGGTGCTGGTACTCTATCTTGCAGGCCGAATCCGGCGGCGGGTGCGCCGAACTCCCTCGGCGAATACGGCTTCTTCGCCACCGGTTCGCTGATCTTACTTTCTCTCCATGACGCATTCCACTGCTGATTTTTCGGATTCTTTGCTGCAAGCCTATACTGGCCAGGTGCGCGTGCGCGTGGGCGGTTTGTTGGTCCAGAATGGCGCTATTTTACTGGCGGCCCACCGGGGGCTGTTGCCTGCCAACGTCCCTTTTTGGTCACCGCCCGGTGGAGGCTGGGAGTTTGGCGAAACCATTCGGGCATGCCTACGGCGCGAGTTTCAGGAGGAAACCGGCATGAGCGTAGAAGTAGGCCGTTTTCTACATTTGCACGAGTTTATGAACAAAGACTTGCAGGCGCTGGAGCTGTTTTTTGAAGTAAAACCGCTTGACTCTACCGCCGTCCCGCGCCTGGGCTCCGACCCGGAGCATCCTCATGAAGGGCAAATCCTCACTAAGCTGGCTTACTTTACCCCGCGGCAACTGGTTTCTATGCCCGTGGCTCAGGTGCATCCGGTCTTGCGCCTTATTCTTAGCCCCGATGACGTATATATTCCCCTGCAGCTATTCAAATAAAGCAGCTGGCGCTGTACTAAAACCAGCGCGCTGAATGAAAAGCTAATTCCCAGGAATTCAGCCTTAAACACCGCCTGCTCCTGCTCTATCCTCCCGGCCGCACTACAAGGCCCGCGTCTTTCTGTAACTTTAGGGGGCTGATTTTGCCCTACCTGTTTTGCCTGTGTCTGACTCTGTTTCTGCTCCTGCCCTGCCTATTCCTTCACTTTCGGGCATTCTGCCTCGCCTGCGCGACGAAACCCTGGACCCGGACAATCTGACCGCCTATAACCTGTACCTCTCTTTGGGTGCCGCGGGCGTGCGTGTGGGCGTAGCTGATGTGCGCCGCAACAAGTTTGTAGTGCTGGAAGACTATTCCCTGCAACCAGCTACTTCCCTCTCAGGGCAGCTCCAAAGCCTCTCTGCGCAGCATGATTTAGTAGGTCGCACGGGCTGGAACCGGGTACGACTCTCGGTGCAGAACCGGTATTTTACCCTGCTACCCAAGCCTTTGTTCCGGGCCGGAGATGAGGCCGCTTATCTACAACTGCACCACCACCTAGACCCAGCGCACGAGATAGTGCGCAGCTACACGCATGCAGGGCTGGAGATGGTAAATGTATTTGCGGCGGAAAAAAGCCTGACGGAGTGGTTTCAGCGCACCTATCCCACAGGCCAGTTGCTGCACCAAACCAGCGCACTACTGCAGGGCCTGGTACACCAGAGCGACCGGGGCGCCCCCCGCCGCTGCTACCTCAGCATTGGCCACCAAGAGCTCACGGTGGTGGTTATCCGAGACAAACGGCCTGAGTTCTGTAACGTGTTCAGCTTCACTACTCCCGAGGACTTAATTTACTACACCATTCTGGTGATGCAGGAGCTGCAGCTAAACCCCGACCAGGACGCCGTTATGGTGTGGGGCGACCTGCTTCACGATTCGGCTTTGTTTACGGTACTGCGTAAGTATATCCGCAACATTCGTTTCGGCAACCGGCCTTTTGATATCGGCTATAGCTACCGCCTGAATGATGTATTCGAGTACCGGTACTTTGAGCTCTTCAGCCTGCACCTTTGTGAATAATCCTGAAGGATACCGGCTATCCACTTGCTCTGAAAAGCGGATGAGCAGGCCTTCTTCCATTATATTCTTCATTCCAGCGTGACACGCATAGCACTGTTCCCCGGTTCTTTCGACCCTTTTACCAACGGCCACCTGGATGTAGTGCGGCGCGGCACCGCTCTTTTTGACAAGATTATCATTGCTATTGGCAACAACAGTAGCAAAAGCCGCTATCTGCCGGTAGAGCAAATGGCTGCCATGATTTCGGAAGTATTTGCTGATGAGCCGCGGGTGGAGGTACAGGCCTATAAAGGCCTAACGGCCGATTTTGCCCGCGAAACCGGCGCGCGCTTCCTGCTACGCGGACTGCGCAACACCACCGATTTTGAATACGAAAACACTATTGCGCAAGCCAACCGCCACGTGAACCCGGCGCTGGAAACTGTATTTCTAATTACCTCCCCACCGCTGGCTGCTATCAGCAGCACAATAATCCGGGAAATTCACCGGTTTGGCGGCAACGTAGACGACTTTGTGCCTTTCCGGCTACCAGCGCACCCGCAAGAGGCATAATAGCAGGCAGACCCCTAAAATTTACCATAGCCGCTGCTACACTTATAAGTGAGCGGCCTATTACTGTTGATGGGGAATGATGCGCACGCCGCGCACTTTATTGATTTGGCCGGGCTCTGGAATGGAAAGCACAATGTAATGCGAGGCGGTGGGACTCAGGTTGCCCATCCGCATAAGCTCTTCCTCATTAGTACCCATCAGAACAATATCGTTCACCTTGCGGGTGCGGGCGTTAAACGTCACAATCAGGGTAGAGCCTTGCGTCCGGAAGGTGTTAATCCAGCCTTCGCCTTTGGTGGCCTTCAGTTGCGCGGGAGAAGGATCGGCACCAACAATCTCATCGGCGGCTTCCATAGGGGGGCCCAGTTGGCGACGCAGGTAGTCAATGTTGTGCTGCACCAGCTTGGGCAAATCAATGGAAGCCGGCTGAGCCGTCCCGGGCTGCTTTTGCAGGGGCCTTTCCGATTCACTGGAAGTTTGAGACCGGGAACAGGCAGCCAGTAAACCCAGCATTAACCCGGCCAGCAAGAGTGGACGTACGCGCATAGCTGGCCGAGAAAAACTATTTAACGGGTTCTTTTATGGGTTCTGCCACACCGGCCACCTCACTTAGGTAGTGCCGTACCACCAAGGCAATAGAGGCATAGGTATCGGGCAACACGGCCAGCGCTTCCTGAGGCGTCATCCAGCGCACTTCTTCAATGTACTCCTCCGCCTGGGGCTTCATTAGGGAGTCATCTACACAATTCATGATGTACCAGTTGGTTTTCTTCAGCATTTTGTTGCCATTGTAGGCGTACGAATGCCAGGTGCTGGGCAGAGGCTCCCCCAGCTCAACTTTGATATTGCACTCTTCTTCTACCTCGCGCAGGGAGCCCTGAGCCGGATCTTCGTCCTTTTTCAGTTTGCCTTTCGGTAGGTCCCACTTGCCCAGGCGGTAAATCATCAGCACCAGGCCTTCCTTCACTACCAGGCCGCCGGCGGCTTTAGCAATGCGGAACTGGTCTTTGAGGTGCAGAATGAGGCGCTTTTTTTTCCGGGCCAACAGGGTAAGTGAGGTCAGTTTCTTCAGCTTTTTTACCTCCATCAGCCGCAGCAAACGGTCGATAAACGCATCGGTTACGTCGCGCACCAGCACGTCACCTATCAGATCTTTGGAGGTAAATTCGTCCTCCGCGCTCAGGATAAGATCGTAGCGGTGCTTGTACACTTTTTCGCTGGTCTTCTTGATGATCAGCGGAATATCATTGATGAAAACGTTCATCGCGGGGTAATGTGGAGGAGGCAAAAAAATCAAATCGGGCACCAGCGTCCGCTGCAAAACACAGCATAAATATCGTGAAACGGAAATACCGCCGGCCGGGCAAGATACGAGTTGTAACGGGTTACGTTGCCTCGGCGCTCCACAAGTGTTTACCTTGCCGGCATGAAAAAAATCGGCCTTCTCTCCGATACCCATAGCTACCTGGACGAGCGGATTCTATATTATCTGCGGGACTGCGACGAAATATGGCATGCCGGCGACTTCGGCACGGCCGCTGTGGCCGAGGAGCTGGCTACGGTGGCTCCCCTACGGGGCGTATACGGGAACATTGATGGGCGGGACGTGCGCGTGAGCCAGCCCCTGGTACAGGCCTTTGAAATAGAGGGCCTGCGGGTGCTGATGACGCACATTGGCGGCTACCCCGGCCATTATAGCCCGGCAGCCCGGCCCCTGCTCCAGCAACATCGGCCGGGCCTGTTTATCAGCGGGCACTCCCATATTCTAAAAGTGATGCCCGACCCCAAGCTCCACCTGCTACACCTGAACCCGGGCGCGGCTGGGCGGCATGGCTTCCATAAAGTGCGCACGCTGCTGCGGTTTCAGATAGAGGCCGGTCAGGTGCAGCAGTTGCAGGCCGTTGAGCTGGGACCCCGCACTACGGAGCGGTAACAAACGCAAAAAGCGCTTTTCCCAGCTGGGGAAAGCGCTTTTCAACAACTATGTATGCCGACCGACACCGGCGGCGGACTTACTTACAGGGCAATTTCCGGCTTGGGGTGCTCACCTTCCTGACCGTCAGCGTTAACTGGCTTGGTCACAGCTTCAGCATCGTCAAATGCTTCGGCGTTGGCAGCTGCAGTAGCAGTAGCCTTAGCAGTTTTCTCCGACTTGGCAGCAGCTGGCGCGCCAGTACCGCCGTTGAAGCGGGACTTCAGCTCATCCAGGTCCACGTTCTTCAGAACGGGCGTGAGGAGCAGTTGCTTAATGATGCGCTGCTTGTTGTTTTGACGGGCAATGTTCTTGCGGTGCTTCCGCTTCAGTCGGGTGACGCTCATATCCGGGTCGGTTAAAGTCGTTTTAGTAAAGGAGGGGCAAAAGTAAGTCTTATTTTTGAATCCCGAAACCTCCATCCTCAACTCATTAGCTCCTTCCATGATTGATTTACGCTCCGATACCGTTACCCGCCCTACCCCAGCCATGCTGGAAGCCATGTTTCAGGCCCGGGTGGGTGATGATGTATATGAGGAAGACCTCACAGTAAAGGCCCTGGAAGAAACCGCCGCAGCCCGTTTTGGTATGGAGGCCGGTCTGTTCTGCCCCTCTGGCACCATGACCAACCAAATTGCCATCAAAGCCCACACCCAGCCCATGTCGGAGGTTATCTGCGAGCAGACTTCGCATATCTACCTCTGGGAAGTGGGGGGCATTGCTTTTCACTCGGGCGCCTCCGTAGCGCTACTGCCCGGCAACCGGGGCCGCCTCACGGCCGCGCAGGTAGAAGCCGCCATTCGGCCCGATGATAATGTGCATTATCCTATTACCCAGCTTATCTCGCTGGAAAATACCCATAACCGGGGCGGCGGCAGTTGCTACTCGCTTGCAGAAATTGAAGCCATTGCGGAGGTAGCCCGGCGCTATGGCATTCCGCTGCACCTGGACGGCGCCCGAATTTTCAATGCCCTGGTAGCCACCGGACAGGACGCCCGCGAGTACGGCCGACTGTTCGATACCATCTCCGTGTGCCTGTCAAAAGGCTTGGGGGCGCCGGTAGGCTCGGTGCTGCTCGGCAGTCGGGCGTTTATCCATAAAACCAAGCGCATTCGCAAGGTAATGGGCGGCGGTATGCGGCAGGCGGGTTATCTGGCGGCCGCGGGCCTGTATGCCCTGGAAAACAATGTAGAGCGCCTCGCCGATGACCATCGCCGGGCCCGGCAGCTAGGCGAAACCCTGGCCGCCCAGCCTTATGTGGCCGAAGTGCTACCGGTAGAAACCAACCTGGTTATTTTCCGGCTGCAGGATGCGCAGCCCGCTGCTGCTTTTCTGGAGCATCTGAAACAGCACGGTATTATGGCCTCATCCTTTGGCCCACAAATGATTCGTTTTGTGACCCACCTGGATGTGACGGACGAAATGCTGGCCCGCGTTACAGATGCCCTTGGCAGCCTGCGCTAAGCCCTAACTGCCGGCTATTGCCGGGCGGGAGCTAATTCCGTCCCGGCAATAGCCGGCTGCGGGCTGCGCAGCAGAATAAGCGCGCCAACACTGGCCGCCAATACAGAGCCGCACAGCACTGCCAGTTTAGCTATATCCACCAGCTCAGGATGTCGGAAAGAAAGCGTGGCGATAAAAATAGCCATGGTAAAGCCGATTCCGGCTGTAAAGCCCAACCCTAACATCTGCCGCCAGCTGACACCCGTTGGCAGGACGGCCTGCCCGCTACGCACCAGCAGCCAGCAGCTCAGGCCAATTCCGATAGGCTTTCCAAGCACCAAACCCAGCATAATGCCTAACCCCAGTGGCGAAACCAGCTCAAGGCTTATGCCCGGCTGGAGGGCAATGGCTGTATTACACAGGGCAAAAAGCGGCAGAATTCCGTACGTAACGGGTTTATGCAGTTTCTGGTAAAGTCGTTGAATATGGTGGGCTGGAATGACAAAGGCCAGTAGTACGCCCGCTACCGTGGCATGCACTCCCGACTTCAGCATGCAATACCACAACAGAATTCCGAGTATCGCAAAAGCTCCAAGCCAGTCTTTGCGCCAGCGCCCAAGGAGGTATAGTCCTAGCACTAAACCCGCCGCCCCGGCTAAATACAGCAGGTGGAGCTTATCCGTGTAGAAAACGGCAATAACTATAACCGCCAGCAAGTCATCAATAATGGCCAGCGCCGTGAGGAAAACGCGCAAGCCCGCTGGCACCCGTGAGCCCAACAGCGCCAGAATACCCAACGAAAAAGCAATATCCGTAGCCGTGGGAATGGCCCAACCGGTGACGGCCGGTGTACCCCGGGTGAAAAACCAGTGAATGAGGGCTGGTACTGCGGCTCCTCCCACAGCAGCCAACGCAGGCAGCATAGCCTTCCGGGGCACTGCTAGCTCGCCTTCCAGCAATTCATGCTTGATTTCCAGGCCCACCAGCAGGAAGAAGATGGCCATTAGCCCATCATTTATCCAGTGGCTGATAGACTTCTCCAGAAAATCGGGGCCTACCTCCTGCTCCCAGAAGCCGGTATAAGCGGGGCCAGCCGTAGTATTGCTCAGAACCAAAGACAGAATGGTAGCTGCTATTAAGAGTAAGCCGGCCAGGCGGCCGCCTTCTGCCAGAGCCTGCAGCGAAATACCACGCGCAAAAAATTTCATGGCAGCAAAATACTACTCCCTAGGGTAAGCGGGCTGTTAGCAGTAAAACTTCCCTCCGGCCTCCCGTTGGCTTTTCGCTATTGCCATGTGGAATCTTTTCCTTACTTGCCGGCCTGATGAACCTGTTTATTGTGGGCGATGTACACGGCTGCTTCTACACCTTTCTGGAGGTATTGCAGCACTGGAAACCAGCTGAGGAGTTATTGCTTCAGGTAGGTGACCTGGTAGACCGTGGCCATTTTGCACCGGAAACCTTGCAGGTAGCCCTGGAACTCAGCGCCAAGCATCCGGAACAAACCGTTTTTCTGAAAGGAAACCACGAAGCGGCTCTGCTCCAGCATTACGGTCCCGAAGGCCCTCACCCCAGCTGGCTGAGTTGGGGCGGCCGCTCTACCGAGCAGCAGTATCGCAAACATGTGGACTGGCTGGTTCCTCACCTGGAGTGGCTGGCGGAGCGCCCTTTATTCTGGGAAAATGAGCATGTGCTCGTCAGCCACGCGGGCCTGGCCGATACGCCCGACCCCATGAATGAGAATAACCCCGACGGGATTCTCTGGCGCCGGGGGCCGCTGCGCAACATTGGCAAGCTGCAGGTAATTGGCCATACCCCCACCACTGGAGCCCCGGAGTTTTTTACAACCACAAATGTCATGAACATTGACACCGGTGCTTGTTACGGGCGAGGCCTCTCGGCCGTACGCCTAAGCGCAACCGGTCAGCATCTGGATACTATTTTTGTTCCTACTCACCACGCCGATATTGGCTGATTCTATTTGTTGCTGATGGCTGCTTCTGATCCTATCCATCATCTTTCCCAGGCCGACCCCATCCTGGCCGGGCTGATTAAGCAAGGCCGGCCCATCCGGCCCAGTGCCCACGAGGATTTATACCTGGCCCTGCTCAAAGCCATTGTCTCTCAGCAGATTTCCACAAAAGCCGCCGCCGCCATCTGGCGCAAGGTGCAGGCTCTGTTTCCGCCTGATGGCTACCCCGAGCCGGCCGCTATCCTGGCCATGTCGAATGAGGATTTACGGGCGGCGGGAATTTCGCGCCAGAAGGCTGGGTACCTGCGCGCCATTGCTGAGTTTGCCCAACAGGACCAGCTAAGCCATGGCCACCTTAGTCAGCTCAGTGAAGATGCCTTTACCCAGCATCTTACCCAGATAAAAGGCGTAGGCCGCTGGACGGCGCAAATGCTGCAGATGTTTGCCCTGGACCAACCCGATGTATTTCCCGAAGGTGACCTGGGCATTCAGAATGCCATGCGTCGCCACTACGGGCTGGAAGAAACCGGCCGCGCCCTACTCAAGCGCATGACGGAAATTGCCGAAGCCTGGCGCCCACATCGTACTCTGGCCAGTAAGTATTTATGGCAGTCGTTGGATAACGCGCCCGGCTCGTAGCCATGGCGTATTCCCAAATTCAGCCCTGGTCTTCTCCAGCCTTATTGTCGCGGTAGGTTACAAACATGGCCACAAAAATGGAAACGTATGGTAACAGCATTCCCAACAGAAACCACCGCCAGAATGGCCGCCCCTGCGCAATATAAGTAGTTACCAGGGCGCTCAGCACGGTTAGAACAAAGCAGCTGACAATCAGAAAAGTAAGCGACATTCCATCCATAGCGCCTCCTGGTTATTTTACTTTGCCACGCTTCATCATGTAAGCGTACAGCACCTTATCAAACGGCTCCCGGATATCCACCGGCACAAAATCAATCTTAAACTGACCGCAGCGCAGTGCCAGCTCCTGCTCATAGCGCCGCATGGCCGCCTGGTACTGCTCACGCACCTGAGCAGGCTGCAGCTTAATAGTTTCGCCGGTTTCCACATCTTCAAACAGGTAGGGCCGGTCCTGGAAAGCAAAATCCGACTCGGTGGCGCGGTCCATCACGTGAAAGAGCAGGACTTCGTGCTGCTGATGGCGCAGGTGCTGCAGCGCCGCCAAGGCCTGCGTTTGCTCCTCCGGTGCGCGGCCCAGCATATCACTGAAAATAACAACCAACGAGCGTTTTGGAATCTGCTGCGCGATGGTGTGAATGACCCCGGCTACATCGGTGGGGCGGCGCTGCACAGGGCGCTCCAATAGCTGCTGCAGGGTGAGCAGCAACGTATGGCGGTGGGTGCTGGTAGAGCGCACCGGCGTTTGCAGCTCCACCTGGTCGGCGAAGGTGACGAGGCCCACGGCGTCGCGCTGCTTTTGCAGGAGTGTGGCCAGAGCTGCGGCGCACAGCACGGAGAAGCGCAGCTTATCGTGGCCGGGACTGGGGTAGTACATGCTCGGGCTTACATCCAGCAGCAGGTGGCAGCGCAGGTTGGTTTCTTCCTCGTAGCGCTTCACAAAGAGCTTATCGGTGCGGGCAAACACTTTCCAGTCCAGGTGGCGGGTGCTCTCGCCGGGGTTGTAAAGGCGGTGTTCAGAGAATTCGACGGAAAACCCGTGGTAAGGCGACTGATGCAGGCCCGTAATAAAGCCTTCCACCAGTTGCCGGGCCAGAAATTCCAGGTTCTCAAAGGAGCGGACAGCGGCGAGGTCGAGCGGTTGGGCCATAAATGCAGGCATTAAAATCAGTCAAAAGCGAAAGTTACTTGGCCGGGAGAAAGTTTGGCCTACTCCATCAACGCACAAGAAGCACAAAAGCTGCGTTCAAGCCGGGCCAGCCGACTTCTTTCTTCCGTGGCGGTGGTACCTGAATTATAGAACTGCTACCCGACTGGAGAAAAGCGGGCCTTAAAATTTTTATATCTACTGATATGTAGTTACTTTGTCCTGAAATTCAAACATCTTGGAATAAATCAACTATATTGTAGAAACCGTGGAAGACCGTCACGATCAGGAAGAAATCTACTCTCAACGTATTAAGGCCGGCAAGCGCACGTACTTCTTCGACGTGAAAGCTACACGCGGACAGGACTATTATCTCACCATTACGGAGAGCAAACGCAAGCTGCGCGACGACGATACTTTCTCCTACGAGAAACACAAAATCTTCCTATATAAAGAAGATTTCCTCAAGTTCGTAGATGCCTTGCAGGACGCCGTGGACTACGTGCGTGAAGAGCTTCTGACAGAGGAAGAAGTAGCCGAGCTGGACCGTCCCCGTCAGTACGAAGGCGACTCATTCAACCGTAGTGAAGACAACTTCTAGTACCGCAGCCTAGCGAAACACACCTTACTCTCTTTTCATTTGCACAGTGCTTTTGGCGGCGCGCCCGGTTTCTACCGTGGCGCGCCGCTTTGTTAGGCCTTGGCTGCTCGGTGGGCTGTTTTCTAAAACAGGCAGCAAAGCCGCCCAAAACGCCCTACCTTTGCCCCCGAATTAGGTTATCTGCCTGCTTCGCTTATTTGCATTCAAACACTCACACATAAAGAAATATGGGTCTTCGCTGCGGAATCGTCGGTTTGCCGAACGTGGGCAAATCCACGCTGTTCAACGCTCTTTCGAACGCCAAGGCCGAATCGGCCAACTATCCGTTCTGCACCATTGAGCCCAACGTGGGCGTTATTACCGTTCCTGATGAGCGCCTGCAGATTCTGGAAGGCCTGGTGAACCCCAAGCGCGTGCTGCCCACCATTATTGAGTTTGTGGACATTGCCGGCCTGGTGAAAGGTGCTTCCAAAGGCGAAGGACTGGGCAATAAATTTCTGGCTAACATCCGCGAGGTAGATGCCATCATTCACGTGGTGCGCTGCTTTGATGACCCCAACATTGTACACGTGGCGGGTGGTGTAGACCCCGTGTTCGATAAGGACGTTATCGACACGGAGCTGCAGCTGAAGGATCTGGAAAGCATTGATAAGAAGCTGGCCAAATCAGAGCGCAGCGCCAAAGCCGGGGATGCCGTAGCCAAGAAAGAAGTAGTGGTGCTGCAGCGCTTTAAAGCCGCGCTGGAAGCCGGGCAGAACGCCCGCGCTGTAACGGCCAGCGAAGATGAGCTGGAGGCGGTAGCTGATCTGCAGCTGCTCACCATTAAGCCCGTAATCTACGTGGCCAACGTAGATGAGGCCAGCATTGCTACCGATGGCAACAAGCACGTGAATGCTCTGCGGGAGCATGTGAAGGCTGAAAATGCCCAGGTAGTACTGGTTTCGGCTGCCATTGAAGCACAGATTGCGGACATGGAAGACCCCGAGGAAAAAGAAATGTTCCTGGGCGAGTACGGCCTCACGGAGTCCGGCCTCAACAAGCTTATCCGGGCCAGCTACGAGCTGCTGAACCTGATTACCTACTTCACCGCCGGGGTTCAGGAAGTACGCGCCTGGACCATCCACCGTGGCGACAAAGCCCCCGCGGCCGCCGGCGTCATTCACTCCGACTTCGAGAAAGGTTTCATCCGCGCCGAGGTGATTAAGCTGGCCGATTACCAGGAATACAAGACCGAAGTAAAAATCAAGGAAGCCGGTAAGATGGCTGTAGAAGGCAAAGAATACGTGGTGCAGGATGGCGACATTATGCACTTCCGCTTCAACGTGTAGTAACCTTTCGGCAGATTGCCAATGCATAGTACTACAAACGCCCCGCCCGGATACCGAGCGGGGCGTTTGCAGTATATGGGCTGATACGCAACATGCCTGCCTGGTACCGGAGTGCGAATCTTAACTCAGCCTATGTCCCGGCCTGGGTATCTGCCGTATAGAACCTAATGTCATTATAATAGGCTCTGTAACTGCTACTTTACATATTTTTATCCTGGCTCTCATGGCTTTGCCCAAGCATCATTTTCTGGCTGAAACCGGGGGAATGGCCCGCTTTGTGGTGCGCTTTTTCCGCGAGGTGTTCAGCCCGCCCTATGAGTTCCAGGAGTTTCTGTACCAGTGCTATGTGGTAGGCTACCAGTCGCTGCCGCTGGTGGGTGTTACGGGTTTTATCATGGGGCTTGTGCTCACGCTGCGCCTCCACCCTACTATGGTCACGTTTGGAGCAGAGTCATGGATTCCGGCCATGGCCGGGCTCACTATTATCCGCGAAGTGGCGCCTCTGATATCGGCGTTAATGGTAGCCGGTAAAGTCAGCTCAGATATGGGCGCCGAGCTGGGCGCCATGCGCGTTTCAGAGCAGATTGATGCCATGGAAGTGTCCGGCTCCAACCCCTTTAAGTACCTGGTAGTTACGCGGGTACTGGCTACCACCCTGATGCTGCCCATACTTTCCATTCTGGCGGCAGTTATTGGGCTTTATGCCGCTTACCTGGGCGTGAATATGCACACAATAACCCCCCTGCTGATGTTCACGAATGACATTCTAAAGCCCCTCACATTTGGCGACGTGCTGCCGGCTTTACTCAAAACCTTCTTTTTCGGCTTTGCCATTGGCATCATTGGCTGTTATAAGGGCTACTATTGTCAGGAAGGAACGGAGGGCGTAGGCCGGGCAGCCAATTCGGCCGTGGTGGTATCGTCGCTGGTCATTTTTGTGTTGGACTTGCTGGCCGTACAAATCAGTACCCTGCTGGGCTTTAATTAGCAAGCACAGAGTCCGGCGCTGTGTCTCATACCCCTCACTAACAGCTGAGCCCCTGTCGGCCTCAAATTTCTCGAGGTCCACAGGGGCTCCGTTGTTGACAATAGTCTTTTACTTACCCACCACTTTAAACAGCATGCCTGAGGACAGCTTAGTGGAGGTTTGCATGCCGTTCAGGATAGCCATTTCCTCGTAACGCCGGGAAGGAATACCGTTGGCGGCCAGGGCGCTGGCCAGCGTCTGGCTGGCTTTGGCGGTCCGGATGCGGATACGCTCTGGGGCTTTATTGATTTTAGCAGCATCCGTCAGGCGACGAAAGCCTTGGGCCGTGTTCTGGAATGAAGGACCGTAGGTGCCCAAGGTCTGCGGGGCGCACAAGCCGATAAGGGCGTAGATGGTCTGCCCATCCTGAATGAGGTAGCTCAGTGTGCTGGCCGTTACACCCTGCTGCCCTAACTGGTCGCCTTGAATAGCCAGGGCAGGGAAGCTGTTGATAGTGGTGCGGCTGGCCTGCGGCGACTGTAGATTCAGCTGTTTGGCCAGGGCCTGTGCTGCTTCGTCCAAAGAACTGCCTGGGGCCAGGGTCAGAATCTGCACGGCTTTGCCATTGGGCTCGGCCATCTGGAATTGCTGAGGCGTATTTTGGCTTTTCCAGCCGCGTGGTACCGGAAACTGGAGCTTCATTTCGGGATGGTAGAACACGCTGTTTTCTACATAGCCCTGGCGTGGGTCTTCGCCATATACCAGGCCATCGAGGCGACGCAGGTACTGGTTGCGGTTCACGGCCAACTGGCGGCCGCCGACGCTCTGCTTGGCCTGCGCGGCCAGCTTTTTCACCGTACTGTAACGGTCGGCGGAGTTAGGGTGGGTGGAGAGGAACGTAGGGATGCTGGCAGCGCCGCTGGCTTGCTCGGTGCGCTGCAGCGTCTGGAAGAAATCGGCCATGTGGGAGGCATCAAACCCAATTTTAGTCGAGTACTTTACCCCTAACTTATCGGCTTCGGTTTCATCACCGCGGCCATATTTCAGCATGCCCAGGCCTACCACCTGCTGCGCCACACCACCCACCGACTGCATCAGGCGGGGAGCCACGATAGAGCCCAATAGGAACCCAATACCCGCTACTGTGCTGCGGGTTTGCTGCTTCTGGCCATGGTGGGCCGTAATGTGGCCGATTTCGTGCCCTAAAACCCCGGAGAACTGGGCTTCATCATTGAAGTAAGCCAGAATACCGCGCGTGAAATACACGTGGCCATCGGGGGTGGCAAATGCATTGATAACGGGCGAGTCCAGCACGGTGAAGCCTTTTACATCAGCCGGACGGTCGGACACGCGGCCCATGGCCCCGCCCTTTTCGTCCATAAACTGCTGCAGGGCTGTGTTATTAAGCAGGCCAAACATGGCCACAACCTGGGGGTCGGGCTGGGCACCCTGCACCGGGGCGGCCGCATTCACGGTTGAGCCCGTGGTGGAAGAGCTTAACAGCGGCAGAAGTGCCAGCAAAGCACCCACGCTGAGGTTTCGGAAGAGAGACTTTTTCATGGGAGGATAAAATTTAGATCAGGCCGGCAACCGCCGGAACGCCTGCTGCACAGCCGAAAGGCAACATGCAGCAGGGATTTGGCAGGGTATAGACCAATTTCGGGCCAAACCTTATGTAGCCTATTTCTCCACCACTTTAATGAGCGAACCAGCATTTACCTGGTCATTCAGCTGCATGCCGTTGAGAATGGCCATTTCTTCCATGCGCTTTTCAGGCACATTATAAGTGCGCAATGCCGCGGCTAGGCTGCTACGCAGCTTCAGGGTTTTAATGCGCACCCGCTCCGGCTGGCGGTTTAGCTTATCAGGTTCGGTGAGGCGCTGGAAGGCTTCGGCAACGCTCGTGAACTGAGACGCATAGCTGGGGAAATCAGCCGGAGCCGATACGCCAATGAGGGCGAAGATGGTTTTGCCGTCCTGAATGAGGTAAGTGAGTGTGCGCACGCCGGCCACCTGCTGGCCGGTTTGCTGGTCCTGCTGCACCTGGTCGGCTACGAAAGCCAGGGCCGGGAAGCCGTTAACAGTGGTACGCTTAGAATCAGTGGGCTGCAGGCTGAGCTGTTTGGCCAGGGCCTGCGCGGCTTCATCCAGGGAGTTGCCGGGCGCCAGCATCAGCATCTGCATGGCTTTGCCGGCGGGGTCGGCCATCTGGAACTGCTGGGGCGTGTTCTGATACTTCCAGCCCTGGGGCACCGGAAAGCGGAATTTCAGCTCAGGGTGATAGAATACATTGTTTTCGACGAAGCCCTGCTTGGGGTCCTCGCCGTACACAATGCCGTCAATCATGCGCAGGTACTGGTCACGGTTGATAGCCAGCTTGGGGTTGCCATTCTTTTGCTTCCAGTCGGCTGCCAGCTGTTTTACGGTGTTGTAGCGGTCCTCAGGGTTGGGGTGCGTGCTCAGAAAGTCCGGAATGGCCTCGGCGCCGCTTTGCGCCTGCTCGCGGGAAAGGGTCTGGAAAAAGTCGGCCATTTCCGAAGCATCGTAGCCAATTTTGGAGGAATATTCTACGCCCAAGCCGTCCGACTGCCGCTCATCGTCGCGGCCAAACTTCAGAAAGAGCAGCTGCATACCCTGCATAGCCTGCTCGCCAAACTGCGCCAGCTTAGGTGAGGCTATCATGGCCCCCATTAAGCCCACCTGCCCAATAATGGCGCTGGTTTGCTGCTTTGCCGAATGGCGCGCCGTAACGTGGCCGATTTCGTGACCCAACACACCGGCAAACTGCGCCTCGTTGTTGAAATGGGCCATAATGCCGCGGGTGAAGTACACGTAGCCACCAGGAATGGCAAAGGCGTTGATAATGGGCGAATCCACCACCCGGAAGTTATAGGTCAGCTCGGGCCGGTGCGAAATAGCGCCCATCTGCTTGCCTTTTTCATTGATGAATTTCTGCAGCTTATCATCGGGATAAAGCCCGAACTGAGACACAACAGCGGGGTCCGACTGCTGGCCCATGGCCAACTCCTGCCCCTCGGATACCAGCATGACTTCCTTCTTGCCGGTGACGGGATTGGTAGCGCAGGAATTTAGAAACAGAGAGGCCGCGACCGAGCTGCTTAAAAGGAAATGACGAATTTTCATGGAAGGGAGAAATTGTGGGAGGGAAGAGCGGAATAGGGAGCCCGCCGGTGTCAGACCTTCTTATAATGGACAAAGGGCATGCCGTAACGGGTAGCCCTTGCAACGCAACGCCCCGGTAGAGGTTGCGTCAGGCTGGTTTGTGGCTTTGTTCTTCTGCTTTTCCCGCTTCTGCCTGCTCAGCTTCGGCCAAATGCTGCTCTTCCAGCTCTACGGTGGTTGGTCGGCCGTGCCACCGGTCCAGCCAGTTCATGACGGGAGTGGCCAGCATGCCGTGCACGATGATAGATGTAAGGACAGTAAAGCCCGTAATGGCCCACAACTCCCGTATTTGCGGAAAATCTGCCTTTGTGACGGCAAAACCGAGGTAGAAGAACGAGCCAATTCCCCGAATACCGAAGGTGGAAATAACCAGTCGCTCGGGAAAGTTGAGGCGGGAAATCCGGCTGCGCCAAAGCGTGAGCATCCCGCCTAGTGGGCGCAGCATAAACAGGGCAAACAGCCCTAAGGCGGCCCCTTTCCACGTAAGCGGAGCCAAGAGCCCCCGCACCAACGCCCCCCCAAACAAAATGAGAATAACAACGATAAAGAGCCGCTCCAGCTGGTCCGTAAATTCGTGCATCTCGGTATGATACTCGTGGCTTCGCTCGTGGCCCCGCAGGGTAATAGAAGCAATGAAAACGGCCAGAAAACCATACCCGTGCAGCATCTCCGTAACACCATATGCCACCAACGTAACGGATAGCGCCACAAACCCATAGGCATCCGGGTTGATGCGGACACGGTGAGGCAGGTCAAATATCAGATACGAAAGCGCCCGCCCGGCCAGCCAGCCCCCCAGTATGCCAGCACCCAGACGGTAGAGCATATCCATCCAGGCCCAGTGCTGCAACTGCTCTGATAGTGGTGCAATGGAAGGCAGCAGGGCCAGGGCCAGATATACAAACGGGAAGGCCAGGCCATCATTCAGACCAGCTTCGGCGGTGAGGGCAAACCGTACATTGTCTTCCCCACCCTCACCAGGCTTGCCCACCTGCACGTCGCCGGCCAGTACGGGGTCAGTAGGGGCCAGCGTGGCCGCCAGCAATAGCGCCGATGCAGGCAGCAGGCCCGCCAGCCGCCAGGCCACTACCATGAAGCCGGCAATGGACACTATCATGAGGATTAGGACCAGTTGCAGCGGCACACGCCAACGCCAGAACGAAAAGGGCCGATCTATCTTAAGGCCGGTACCGGTGAGAGCCACAATCACGCACATCTCGGTTAGGTGCGTGGTGAAAGAAGCGTAGCGAACGGGGTCCGGATCAGGCAGCCTCAGGGGCAGTGAGTATACCAAAGCCCCCAGCCCGACAAACAGGATAGGGTATGAAAGCGGGTATCTGCGAAGAAGCGAAGGAAGCCAGGCAACAGCCAGAATGGCTACCCCCATTACGACCAACGATAAGTTGTAGAGCGACATAGACTTACACAGGACAGCAAGCGCTATGTACGCAACCCCGTCTGCGGCGGACACTTCCCGCTGCCTCCCTCCTCGCCTGGCACGTTATCGGCGGCCGTTTACAGCAGTGCGCTGGTAGCCGATAAGCAAGTCGGCACGGGAGCCCGGTGGGCGGTAATACACCAGCAGGTCGTATTCATTTTCGGTTTCCTGGTGGCTGCCCTCAAAATAGGCTTCGTTGGGCAGTGCGGCACCGCCTACGGCATAGGAGTAGTTGTAGTACCCCTGTTTCAGCAGCGCGTGGCCGGAGTATTCCTGCTGGGTAGCATCATACGTCAGCTTAAACTCCTCCCGAAGCTGCCAGTCAGACAAAGCGCCCAGCACATAGACCGGGCCCGGGGCCGCCTGCGGGGCCCGCAGGCGGAAGGTAACGTCCAGATAGTCGGCATTGGTGGCACCGTTGCCGTAGTCGCGGCTTTCAAACACGCGCTGGCCGTTTACGTCTTCATATTGGGAATAGGCCTGCTCACGGCGGGTAGCTTCGGGCTGCAACAAGGCAGTGCGGGGCGAGGCATCGGCATTCAGCTTAGCCACCCCTACCCCCAGTGCCCGGTAGCTGCGCAAATCCACAAACCGATACTCGGAAAGGCCAGGAAAAGCGTTTTCAAAGTTGAAGTACTGATAATCGAGTCGGCGCTCCGCATCGCGCACAAAGGTGGGCCGCAGATTGTAATGGGCATTATCCCAACGGAAGTTTTGGCGCAGAACCACTTTTACCTCCTGCGCCGGATTAACCAGATTTACTCCACCGTAGCTAATGCCAAAGTTGAGCTGCTGCATGGTATAGCGCTCCTGCCCTGCGGCCAGGGGTCCGGGCTGCAGGAACGTGCGCACCTGATCTTCATACACCAGCAAACGGCGTGAAAGCAGCGGCGTGCCCGCCCCGTTCTGCACCACCAGCAGGTAGTTGCCGCTCAGCTTCACGCGCGGCACACGCAGCCGGTAGTGAAAGTAGGGCACCTTGGTGTTCACGGAGGTCCGGTAGTCGGTGAGCAAAAACTCGTTGATGTCACTCAGAAACTGAATATCCGTGAGAATAGAAGGCGTCCAGTCCACATTGCAATGCACCAGCCGGGCCGTGAGGCGCTGGCTTTGCTGGCCCAGTACATCAAACTCCAGCATTAAGGGCTGTGCCTGGGTCAGAGACACTACCGCTGGCTCAAAGACCTCCGTAGGCTGCCCCGTAGCCACATAGCACTGCACGGAGCGGACCTCACTGGCGTAGATATAGTCCTGATAGCGCAAGGCTACTTTTGGCGCTTGTACCGGGCTACTCTGGCCTGTACGGGCGGCGTTAGGGTCGGTGATGGGCGTGCCCAGAGGTACGCAGGCGGTGGCGAGCAGCAGCAGAGTAAGGGGCAGAAGGCGCATAGGACGAAGGTAAGGCCGGTTGGGCACTCTTACACTTTCTATAGGAGGCCAGCAGTTGGGCGCCGTTCAGAGTGCACAGCCCACCATAGCGACCCGGCAAGCTAGCGGGCGGAAAAATCCTCTACCATTTTACAAGCCTTACACAGGCTTTGGTATAGCTTTTAAACAGAAATAGTGCAGGTATAGTACTCCGTAAAAGGCCGCCCAACATCTACTGCTCGGGCCATTCTCCTAAGGCACACAGCGTATAAATATTTTTTACCAAGTACTTGATATTACACAAATATTGACTTGCTTTGCATCACAAAGTACTTTTATAACTAGTCCACAGCAAGGTCTATTGGCTGCTCTACCTGCAACCTAGTGGAATGGGGTTGTCTGCTGAAATAGTTGTCCTTACTTGGCTCTTATAGCACCCATTCAAGCCGCTATTTTTTTACACGTACACTTTGCATCTCAAAGCACTTTCAACAACAAAACCTAGGTAACCATGACACCGACAATCAACTCACCAACACAGCCAATCCATCAAGGCTCATTAAGCAAACGGATGCTGCAGGGCGCAGCCATTGCGCTAGTTTGTATCTCGCTATTTATAATTCCTGCTGGGTGGTTCACGCAGGTTGCTAAGCCAGAATGGGGAAAACTCTGGATGATTAAGCCATTCCTAGTTGTGCCCATAGCCGGTGCATTAGGCGGGGTATTTTACTATTTCATGGATCATTTGCGCTATCAGGGCGGCTGGAAAAAAGCATTGGCTTATGTAATAAGCCTGCTTGGCTACCTCGTAGTGCTGTGGCTAGGCACCGTGCTGGGATTGAACGGCACCTGGTGGGATTAGCAATTCTAATTGATTCAAATTGAACACTATGTCTTTGCAAAGACATTTTGCCTGCTATTCAATTTTCAGCTTAATGACTGCATAAAAACACAGGCAAAACCAATATTTTAATCCTGTATGAGTATTTCTGCTACGCTTGACCAACTTCATTTAAAAGCCAGAAAAAATAAATGGCTTTGGTTGTTTTCGATTTTTAATCGAGTAGCACTAGCAGCCGGGTTTTTACCTTCGGGGTTTGTGAAAATAATGGGTGAACGTTTCACTTCATTATCCTCCAACCACCCGATGGGCAATTACTTAGAAGCGCTGCACCATACAGGTTATTATTACACCTTTATTGGAGTTGCGCAAGTAACCGCCGCTATTCTATTATTAATACCCCGCACGGCAACGCTCGGAGCCATCCTCTATTTTCCCATCATTTTAAATATCTGCATTCTGTCCCATGCCGTGCGTTTCGATGGGTCATTACTCACCTCTCCGTTAATGGTTCTGGCAAACCTATACCTACTTTGCTGGGATTACCACAAATTAAAATTCATTTTCCCCTTCAACCATTTCAGAGCAAATACTGAAGTCCCCAAATGGCAGGAACTTGACAGAAAGTTCCCAGTATTCTTCTTCGGAGGCGTAGCCGTAACTTTTTTAATTGTTATTGCGGCCGTTACGAAGGGTTATGATATCAAACCCTATAATACTACTGCAGATTGTTTGCAGCAATTTAAAAGCAGCAGCAACGCCGAAGCTGGCTGTAACTTTTGTGATTGTATCCATAAAGACGGCCGGCCTTTTAATGAATGTCTGGAGAAATACCATCGAGCATCCAGCACCGCAATTGAAAAGCTGTAATAATTTCCAATTGCCGCCATTACCAAGCCGCCCTGCAAGCCATAAAAAAAGCCCCGCTGTTTCCAGCGGAGCTTTTTTTATGGCTTGGTGTTATGTTACATCTCTGCCAGCATTTCCCAACGGTCGTTGAGCTGGGCCAGCTCTTTTTTCACCTGCTCAAACTTGAGGGTGGTGTCTTTCAGCTGGGCGGCGTTCTGGTAAATCTGCGGGTCGGCCAATTGGGCTTCGTACTGGGCCAGCTCCTTTTCCCGCTCATCAATTTTCTTTTCTACCTCGGCCAGCTCGCGCAGGGCTTTTTTCTGGTCGGGTGAGGGGGTTTTGGCGGGCGAAGCGTCCACCTTTTTTTCCTCTTTTGGCGCGGGCTTAGGAGCAGGCGTCAGCAGGCCGGCTTTCTTGGCGGCTTTCTCCCGGTCTTCCATCCACTGCTCCCACTCGGCGTAGGTGCCGGGGTATTCCTTCAGCTGGAAATCCTCGATGTACCAGATTTTGTTGGCCACGTTCTCCACAAAGAAACGGTCGTGGCTGATGACGATGTAGGTGCCCTGATACTGATCCAGCGCCTGGATCAGGATGTTCACCGACTGCATGTCCAGGTGGTTGGTCGGTTCGTCGAGTAGCAGGAAGTTGGCTTCCGAAATCAGGGTTTTGGCCAGGGCCACGCGGCTTTTCTCGCCCCCCGACAGCACCTTGATTTTCTTGTATACCTCGTCGCCAGTGAACAGGAACGAACCCAGCACCGAGCGCAGCTCCATTTCGGAGCGCTTGGAGCCGGCTTCTACCATTTCCTGCAGAATCTCATTCTCAATGCGCAGGCTTTCCAGCTGGTGCTGGGCGTAGAACGACATGATGACGTTGTGGCCCAGCTGGTGGTTGCCGGCAGTAGGCGCCTCCGAGCCGGCCACCAAACGCATAAGGGTAGATTTACCCTTACCGTTGGCGCCGATGAGGGCAATTTTGTCGCCCCGCTCAATGTGCACGTGCGTATCGCGGAAGATGATTTTCTCGCCGTACTTCTTGCTCACGTGCTCCATGCGCAGAATGTGGCGGCCGGGCGTGACGGTGAAGTTGAACTTGATGTTCACCTTGGCGTCGTCGCCGGCCACGTCCTCAATGCGCTCCAGCTTGTCCAGGGCCTTCACGCGGCTTTGGGCCTGCTTGGCTTTGGAGGCTTTGGCTTTGAAACGCTCAATAAACCGCTCGGCCTGCTTAATCTGGGCCTGCTGGTTTTCAAAAGCGCCTTTCTGAATGGCGTTGCGCTCCTCCTTTTCTTCCAGGTAGAAGCTGTAGTTGCCGGCGTAAGGCACCAGCTTGCCGCCCGTTACCTCCACCGTGGTGTTGGTGGTGCGGTCCAGGAATTCCCGGTCGTGGGATACAATAATAACGGCGCCTTCGTAGCCGGCCAGGTAGTTCTCAATCCACTTAATGGAGGGCAAGTCCAAGTGGTTGGTAGGTTCGTCGAGGAGCAGCAAAGAGGGTTGCTGCAGCAGGATTTTAGCCAGCATCACGCGCATGCGCCAGCCGCCGGAGAATAGCTTCAGGGGCTTCTGCAGCTCCTCCGTGGTAAAGCCCAGACCTTCCAGAATTTCTTCGGTGCGGGCCTGCATGGTGTAGCCGCCCAGCGCCTCAAAGCGCTCCTGCAGCGTGGCCAGCTTATCTACCAGGTCGTCGGTGTAGTTGTTTTCGAACTCCAACAGCACCTCGTCAATCTTCTTCTGCACGTCCAGCGCCTCGGCGAAGGCCTGCATGGCCACAATCAGGATGGGCTCGTGCGAGTCGTAGGAGAGCAAATCCTGGTTAAGGAAGCCCAGGCTCACGTCCTTGCTCATGGAAATGCTGCCGCCGTCGGGCTTGTACTCGCCCACCAGAATGCGCAGCAGCGTGGATTTACCCCGGCCGTTCAGCCCAATGAGGCCAATCTTATCCTTGGGCTTAATATGAAGGCTGGCCTTGTCGTACAGGGTACGCGAGCCAAAGTGAAAATCGAGGTCAGAAATGGAAATCATCTACTTTGCGAGGTATCAGGCCGCAAAGGTACGGGTTTGAGGAAGGACATCACTATGGATATCTGCTTCTCGAACTCATTGGCAAGGCAAGAGCCAACTCCAAGCCTATCAACTTTATCCACTAAATCAGCAGTTAAATTTCAGGTTATGGGTTTTTTGAGTGCCCTATTCGATATAGCAGGCCTATTTCTGGAGGTGAGTTCAAGTAATGCCCTTAAATCCTCACCTAAGAAAAATGGGCTACTGTCAGGATGGGGTATTGCCTCGCTAATTTTCCTTATTCTAGAAATACTATTTATGATAGCCAAAGGAGGGTTTTGGGAGAAGCACTATGTTTCAATAGGTACAATGGCTTTGTATTTCTTGCTGGCAGCCCTCCTTTGCGCAACAACTTTCTATGTACTTGTTCGAATGAGGATTATAAGCAGCTTCAGATTCTTGGACTTTATTGCGCTGGTAATTTCTTTATCTCTCTTACTAATGATGACAGCTGCGTTTCTACTACATACGTCTTAATTTCTAAGGATACACCGTTTTATAGACCCCAGCCTGAGCACCATTTCTCCGTACAACTTCCGCATGCATAAATACCTCCTGCCGCTCTCCCTCCTACTCACCTTCGCCAGCTGCCGCTCAACGGAGCAGGAATCCGACAATGGCGGCGCTACGGAAACCGTGCCCGCCGCGGTAAAAGGTGAAGTATCCACCACCGAAACCGTGGGCGAAACCGGCCGCAACCACGCCTACATTAAGCGCTTCTATCAGGATAAGGGCCGTTACTACGTTACCGCCGACTACATCCAGTTTCTGAATGGCGAAGCAGCCATAGCCGCTGCTAAACGCAAAGGCGACGCCGAGCTGACCGTGCAAAACGGCGACTCCGTATACTCGGTCTTCAACGACTACTACATTGTGAACGACGACCCACGCCAGCGCACATTTCCGCTCAGCGAGCAGGCCGTGCTCACCGTTTGGGACCGTACCGCCGACTTGCATCAGAAAACCATTACTGCTGAGCAGCTACAAGCTAAAAGCCCGGAGTTGCTGGCCGCCACGCCCTTTATCATCGAAACAAAGCAAGGAGTAATTATCAGCCTGACGGAGCAGTATATTCCCTAAAGCTGCATCAGCCGTATACAGGGTTTTCTGTCACTCTAAATCCTGTAACATAATGGCTATTACCCCTCCCTTAGTTGAACCAGATGAAAATGAAGACTTCGCGGCTCAGGCTGCTCAAGGCAAACAAGCCGGTAGTGCCGTAGGGCAGTCTTCGGGACGCCCTAGCTACGGAGCCGGCGGCTACGAGCTAAACCTGGACGCAGAAGCCGGTGACGAAGGCGGCTCCGGCAGTGCGGCCTCTACCAATGAGCGCACCAGCCGCGAGGAAACCTCCGATTCGGAATAAGCCTCCTTATTTCACTTTTGCTTTACACACCACCGCCCGGTGACAGCCCTGAAGAAGCTGCCACCGGGCGGTGGTGTGTATACTGGGTCTATGGGCAGCGTTAGCCCATAAATGGCGTTTTAAACTCCGGAGCTACGCGCTTTTTGGAGGCTTGCTCGTAGGCATAAGCCAGAGTCAGCAACGCTGGTTCCTGCCAAGCGCCGGCCACAAACGACAGGCCTACGGGCAGGCCGTGGGCGTGGCCCATGGGCACGGTAATGTGCGGATAGCCCGCCATAGCAGCTGGGGAAGAAAAGCCGGGACCTGGCCAGTAGTCGCCGTTTACCAGGTCGATGCAGGGTGCGGGGGCGTTCGTAATGGCGACGATGGCCGTGAGCTTGTGGTCCCGCATAATGGAATCCAGGGCCTTGCGGGCGCCGTTCTGCGACTTACTGAGCGCGGCTTTGTATTTGGGGCTGTCCAGACCATCCAGCTTTTGCGAGGCTTCCAGAATTTCTTGCTGGAAGTAAGGCATGGACTTGGGCTTGTTTTGCTGGTTAAAAGCAATGACATCGGCCAGGTTTTTAACGGGCGCTCCGGCGGTAGCCAGGTACTTGTTTACGCCATCCTTAAATTCGTAGAGCAGCACGTCATACTCGGCAGCGCCCAGCGGGTCGGTTTGCTTTTGCACCTCTACCTCCACAATGGTGGCACCCTGGGCCTTCAGAAACTCTACGGCCTCTTTCAGAAGCGCTACGGCATCGTTGGTGCCTTCCAGGTGGCTTTTCTCTACGCCGATGCGCTGCCCTTTCAGACCGTTGGCATCCAGGAACTTGGTATAGTCGGGGTGCAGCTTACCGGCGCTTTGCTGGGTAATGGCATCAGCGGGGTCTGGGCCGGCCAGGGCCGAAAGCAGAATAGCCGCGTCGCGCACGGTGCGCGTCATGGGGCCAGCCGTGTCCTGGCTGGCAGAAATGGGTATAATGCCCGTGCGGCTGAGCAGCCCCACGGTAGGCTTAATGCCCACCAGCCCGCTGCAGGAAGACGGCGACACCACGGAGCCGTCGGTTTCCGTGCCTATGGCAACAGCGCACAGATTGGCCGATACCGCCGCACCCGAGCCTGCACTGGAGCCACTGGGCGTACGGTCCAGAATATAAGGGTTTCGCGTCTGGCCGCCTACGCCGCTCCAGCCGCTGGTAGAGCGCGTGGAGCGGAAGTTGGCCCACTCACTCAGGTTGGTTTTGCCAAGAATAACAGCGCCGGCTTCGCGTAGCTTTTTGATGATGAAAGCATCCTGTGCAGCCTTGTTTCCAGCCAGGGCCAGGGCGCCAGCGGTGGTGGGCTGCTGGTCGGCGGTGTTGATGTTGTCTTTCACCAGCACCGGAATACCATGCAGAGGGCCGCGCACTTTCCCGTTTTTACGCTCCTGGTCCAGCTGGTCGGCTATTTTAAGAGCATCGGGGTTGGTTATAAGTACAGAGCGCAGCGTGGGGCCGCTACGGTCAATGGCCTCAATGCGCTTCAGATACAGCTCCGTAATGGCCCGGGAAGTCAGCTTGCCACTACTCATCTTTTCCTGCAGGTCCTGGATAGTAGCTTCCTGCAGCTCGAAAGCTTCAGCCGAGTTATCATCGGCCTTTGTAGCGCCGGTTTTTTCTTCCTTGGCTTCCGGGGCGCAGGCACTGAGGGAGAGAGTAGAAAGGGCCACGCCGGCCAAGCTGCTGTTTCGCAGAAATAGTCTTCGATTCATCGGTGGATTTTTGCTGGTAAGATAGCCCGACCGATGGGACTTTTTCATTGTTTCTGCCGGAATAAAACGAAAAAAAGCGTCCGGAGTACAGCCCTCTGCCGCTAGCCGCTCAGTGGCTTTCCTGCTGCCTCATCCGGTGGCGCTTTGCCGCGGTGACGCTGGCATTTTTCACCACAATATTTCACCTCCTCCCAGCAGTTTCGCCACTTCTTGCGGTAGGTGAACGGGCGGCCACAGGTAGCACATACTTTGGCCGGTAAATCATGCTTGCTCCGGGTTTTGGATCCTGCCATTTCACGCACGTTTTTCACTTATGATCCACAGGAAGCTTCCGGCCGAATCGGGATTTACCAGCATCTATCCTCTGCAGAAGGCAAACAAAACCACTCGCGCAGGTAATCAAGGCCCAATCCATGATGGGACTTAAAACAGGTTCAAAAAGAGCCCGATGCGCTTTAACAAGCAGCACGCTCGTTCCATTTTATTTTCCGCTTTCCAAAGTAACCCGTTTGCTCTCCACTGGCTGCCCTCCCTTCCCAATGGCTGGCATGGTTTCCGGCGCTGGTATGGCTTCACTCATCTTCTTGGCCAGTTTGCCCGGTACGCCTATGCTATTCAGCATGCCACTTACCAGACCTTGCTGCCAGATGGCAAATACTGATACGCGCGGATTGCGCGATGACTGGATGGTGCCGGGCTTCAGCGCCTCCTTGGCCTGCCGGGGGTTATTGTCCCGGATGACCAGCGCATTAGCCACCTTAGAGCCCACTTTGGTTACCAGGGTAGAATGCGCTTCTCCGCCTTTTTGTGATAAGAAAGCCACTTTCAGGTCAGAATAGGCCGCTTTCATGGTACCCTGCACACCTTTTTGGTCTACTGTCATGGCGAAATCTACACGCTGCACGCTGCCGCGGGAGAACCTTAACGAGCGGGACGACTCCGTAATGGAATTCAGAATACTAAACGGAGCCGGCCCAAACGAGCCCTTAATCCAATGACGCCCGTTGGGCTGCAGTAATGGAACATAGGCGGTAGCCCGTACAAAGCTGCGGCGCTGAAACCACGCGCTGGCCTGTGCTACTGCTGGCTGTGCTGCCCGGCGGCTACCAACCAGGGTGTTGATGTTTCGGATGGTGCCATTGAGCTCCGTAATGCTGGTGCGCGAGGGTTTTGGGCTGTTTAATGCCCGGAACACAAAAAACAAATTACCATTCTGCACCTTCAAAAGCCCGATATCAAGGGGCAGTGGCAGCTTCCTGAGATTTTCCGGCGTTACCAGGGAAGGTTTGGGATTAATGGGGTAGCGTCCGTCGCCGGCCAGGTGCAGCAACAGCCGCTGCAAAACCACCTCCCGCACCTGCAGAACTCCCCGATGCTGCAGCGCAGCAAAATCCAGCCCGGTAGCCTGCACCCTAGGAAGCTGCATGGTAATGTGCGACACCTGATGGCCTTTGCGCTGAGACAAAGCCGCCAACGACATAGTAGGTGCCAGCTTGCTTTGGGTAATGGAAAGCCGTTGCTGTGCGGTATTGAGGCGCAGCCCCTGGTACCTCAGCTTGTAGAAGGGTGCATCAATTGCCACGGACCCCGGGCCACTGCTTAGCTGCCAGGCACGGGCATACAGAACCCGGGAAGCCTTCTGAGCGCTGGCCGCATCTATCTGAATATCGGAGCCCTGCAGCCCCAGCTGCTCTACCTGCGGAGCCAGGGCCAGACCGGCCACCCGGACTTTTCCGGCCGATACCACCAGACTTTGCAGCGAAACCTGTTTTAGCCACGGCGCCAGGAGCTGGTGCAGGGCTTGTGGTGCTACCAGCGGGGCTACCACTGCCACCTCAGGATGGGTTAGCCGGAGCGTATCCGCTTGAAACCGCTGCCGGAAGAGGCGGGCAGCCCGCCACCCCGTAAGCCTCAGCTGGGGGAGTTGCAGGGCTAAGCGTGCCGAACGGCTTTGCTGGTTGCTGATAGGCTGAAAAGGATTGATGCGCACGGAATCTACCCGCAGCTCCCGGGTTTGAGAGGAGAACTGAGTACGGGCTATTTGCAGACGGTGGCCAGCTCCCCGGGCCTGCACCCCGGCCAATTGCAGCGCTACGCGGGCAGCATATCCGATGCGCTGGGTATCGGCAGCACCTGCCTGGCTGATCAGGATATCATGCGCCGTAAAGTCGCCTCGCTGCAGGCGTATAGAATCCTGCTGTGCTATCTGGTAGGCGAGTTTTACCCGTTGCACCCCCACATACCTCAGCCGCAACCCGGGCACTCGCGCGGGCAGGTGGGCATACAGCGGCGCTGCCGTCGGCTTTGGGGCAGGCCAGGTAGCCGATTCCAGGCGCACCGCGTCGATTATTAAACTATCAACCGGCACCTCCTGCCGGCGCAACAGCTTCCACAGGTCCACCCCAGCCACGCGCACCCGGCCTACATCCAGTGTAAGCGTGGGGAGTGTACTGGCTACTGCCGGGCGGGTACGAAGCTGAATCCCCTTCATCTCCAGTAAGCCCTGCCACAGGTCAGTGCGCAACTCCCGGATATGCAGCTGATAGCGGCCGTGGGTACGGGAGGCTACCTCCTGTTCTGCCTTACGGCGAAGCCAGGGGTCCAGCGCCAGCAGCAGAATAGCCACTAGCACCGCTACAGTTGTCAGTGCCAACGCCAGCCATTGCCACCAAGCCCATCTGCTGCGGGGTGCTTCCGGTTGGTGCGTGGGTGCGGTTTTCAGAAGTACGGGAGAAGAATCAAACACTTGTCAGATGTCGGACGAGGAGAAGGGAATAGCTAGGATATCATTTGCCGGTAGCTGATACACAACGAAAGGCAAGCCTGAAGGTTTGCACATAGGGTGTTGCGTAAAGGAGAGAGTTTCAGCGCCGGCTCAGGCCGCCAACAGGAGCTTATGAAGCGGAAAGCGTACCCTGCTTGTAAAGCCCGGCCCTATTCGTCACGCCGGAACACCTACCTTAGTAACGCTAGCTGCTCGACTTTCCCCTTCCGGGACCGGAAGCGAGAGAATTCAGGCCTTTTGCCACCCTGACAAAATTTCCTTCTCCAAGAGTTACGCCGGCTCGTAAACAGAGCATGCTCAAGCACGAAAAGAATTTAAAAAATCAGATGCTGGCTTCTCTCTTTTTTGTTCTTTTATCTGATTGTTGAATTTAGTGTATGCTTCAAAGTTAATGGCCGTGTCAGATCCAAGCTCCTGCGAGCCAAGACGTTCTAAACAGGCACCGGCAGTCCCCTCCGCTGCTCCCAACCGCCCAATGCTTGCAATTACCTCGCTGCTCAACCCACAAAGTGCTGCCCGCATCAACAGCATTATAAAAAGCCTGGAGGTAGAGTTTGGGCTGGATGATGTGCAAGCCACCCCCGACCCCCACATTACCTACCAGCTGGCCGGAGTGCGCAAGTTGTCACTGCTGAAAGCAGTGCTGCAGGACGTAGCCCGGCATACGCAGCCCTTTTCCGCCTTCACTACGGGCCTGGGGGTGTTTCCCGGCCCCAACCCGGTTATTTATATCCCGGTGCTGCGCTGCGATGCTCTCAACGACCTGCACCGGCGCATTCTAAAAGCCACCGCGCCCCTTTGCCTGCGCACTGATAAATTCAGTGGGCCCGACTGCTGGCTGCCGCATATTTCCCTGGCTCTGCACGATACTACCCCTGATTTACTGGGGCCTGTGTTGCAGTACCTCAATCAGCAAACCTTTAACCTGCGCCTCACCATTAACAACCTCACCATTCTGCGGCAGGAGGGCGACTTATTTGTGCAGGAGAAAACCTTTTCTTTTGCCGGGCACAAGCAGCAGAAAACCCCACAGCTGTTTTAATACCGAGCGTGGCAGGCAAAATTTACCGGCCCGCTGCGGTAATATGCCCCTCCCCTCCGACCTTTACCCGCTCCAACCACCTTACTTTCCCTTATGTATCAAATCGTACTTCTCCTGCACTCCTGGACGCGCTGGCTGGTGCTCATTTTTGGTCTGATTGCCATTTTCCGCGCTTTCGGTGGCTGGCAGGGTCGCCGTCCCTGGCTAGGGGCCGATAACGGCATGGGTGCCTCCTTTGTGGGCTCTATGCACCTGCAGCTGCTCCTGGGCCTGATTCTGTACCTGACCGGGCCTCTGGGCATGAAAGCTTTTGATGCCGGCAGCGCGGTAATGAAAGACCCCGGCAGCCGCTTCTGGGCAGTAGAGCACTTGGCAGGCATGCTGCTGGCCGTTATCTGCGCGCAGGTAGGTCGTACGCTCTCCAAAAAAGCTACCAACCCCGTTCTGAAGCACAAAAAAGCCTTCACCTGGTTTCTGATAGCGCTACTATTGGTACTGGTTATGATTCCCTGGGGTATATGGAACCCGGCCCGGCCTTTGTTCCGCTTCTAGCCTAGAATAATATTTCATGGCTAACCGGAAAGAGTTCTGCTAGATTTTCCTGGCAGAACTCTTTTTCTTTACAGAGAGTTAGTCTCCAGTTAGAACTTAATAAATATGTTTTATAATATATATTATCCATTTATAGTTATAATGGATGTCCCTATCTTTAACCCCTTCGTATAGATTGGCATACAAGGCAGTCTAACTGCCCCTGTTGTATATTTTCTTCCCTGTCTAAGTCTTATTAACAGCCATGATGATCAAAGCCCGGTATTCACCGGAGGAATTCCAGCAGCGCATGGTTGTTCGAATTAGGGAGCTGGAAGAACATCAGGATGCCCGTCCTTACTCGCTCATGCTGGCGGCCATTCGGCAAAGCCTGCAGGAACTGCAGCGAGAGCCAGTCAGGCAGAATGCCCGCACAAAGTCTTAACCTGAAACGGGTTTTAGATATACAGAGGTCCGCCATAAACATATGGCGGACCTCTGTACGTTTTTGATTGGTTGTTCTGAAGAAAATAAAGACCAGAGGCATGAAGCCATGTCTCTCCGCTAGCTTAAATCGGAAAGTAAAAAGCCCGCCGCTGAATTCAGCGGCGGGCTTTTTACTTAGCAGCTTCAGACAGGAATTACTGCCCCAGTACCATAGCAAACACCAGCGGCGCTACAATAGTAGCGTCCGACTCGATGATAAACTTGGGCGTATCCTGGCCCAATTTACCCCAGGTGATTTTCTCGTTCGGCACGGCGCCGGAGTACGAACCGTAGGAGGTGGTGGAGTCCGAAATCTGGCAGAAGTAGCCCCAAAGCGGCACCGAAGTGCGGCCCAGGTCCTGGTGTAGCATGGGCACTACACAGATGGGGAAGTCACCGGCAATGCCGCCGCCAATCTGGAAGAAGCCTACTTTGCTTTCATCGGTAGCCTGCTGGGTGTACCAGTCGGCCAGGTAAATCATGTACTCGATACCGGTGCGCACGGTGTGCACGTTCTTAATATCACCGCTGATAACGTGGCCAGCGAAGATGTTGCCCAGCGTGGAGTCTTCCCAGCCGGGGCAGATGATGGGCAGGTTTTTCTCAGCGGCAGCCAGCATCCAGCTGTCCTTGGGGTCAATCTGGTAGTACTGCTCCAGCTCACCCGACTTCAGGATCTGGTAGAAGAACTCGTGGGGGAAGTACCGCTCACCGGCCTTATCGGCATTTTCCCAGAACTTCAGTACCGAGTGTTCCAGACGGCGCATAGCCTCTTCCTCCGGAATGCAGGTGTCGGTTACGCGGTTCATGTGGCGCTCCAGCAGGGCCTGCTCGTCGGCAGCGGTCAGGTCGCGGTAGTTAGGTACCCGCTCGTAGAAGTCGTGGGCTACCAGGTTAAAGATATCCTCTTCCAGGTTGGCACCGGTGCAGCTGATGATCTGCACTTTGTCCTGCCGAATCAGCTCGGCCAGTTGAATGCCCATTTCGGCGGTGCTCATGGCGCCGGCCAGGGTAATCATCATCTTGCCACCTTCAGCCAGGTGCTTGTTGTAGCCTTCGGCGGCATCAATCAGGGCAGCAGCGTTGAAATGGCGGTAGTGGTGCTTGAGGAAGTTCGTTACGTTCATCGAATCGTGGGTTTCAGTAGTATTAGGTATGCGGTGTACAATCAAGTTATAGCCCGGAATCGTTCAATACGGGTGCGCTATGTCAAAGATTCTGAATAGCGCACAATTGCGGCTGGGTTGCTCACAAAAGCAGCCTTAGCCAGGCTCCTCAATCATGAGGTTGTGGTTGGTGTAAATGCAGATGTCGGCGGCAATGTGCAGGGCATCTTCTACCATCTGGCGGGCCGTGAGGTGGGGCGCGTGCTTCTTCAGGGCCAGTGCGGCGGCCTGGGCATACATGGCGCCGGAGCCAATGGCGGCCACATCGGAGTCGGGCTCCAGCACGTCGCCGGTACCGGCAATAATGAGCAGCTCGTCTTTATCGGCTACTACCATCATGGCTTCCAGCTTGCGCAGGTACTGGTCTTTGCGCCACTCCTTGGCCAGCTCAATGGCGGCCCGGCGCAGCTGGCCGTTGTAGCTGCCCAGCTTCTCCTCAAACTTATCCAGCAGCATAAAGGCATCGGCGGTGGAGCCGGCAAAACCAGTTACCACTTTGCCATCGTGCAGCTTGCGCACTTTGCGCACGTTGCTCTTGGCCACGTGCTTATCCATGGTTGCCTGGCCGTCGGCGCCCAGGGCAATCTGCCCGTTGTGGCGCACACCCAGCACGGTAGTGGAGCGTATTTTCATATCGGTAGTCAGTTAGCGTTAATCCGTTTTTGCCTCTAGATGCCGGCTGGCAGAAAAATGCTTGTCATCCTGACGAAGGAAGGACCCTATCCCTCACGAGCCACCGACGCCCTAACGCCTTGTTTCGCAGGAATAAGGTCCTTCCTTCGTCAGGATGACAGGTACTTCTATGCTGACACCTACTTAGAAACGGGCCTGCAATTTAGCGAAGTAATACCGACCGTTAGCACCCATTTGCACCGGGTCCCAGGCACCGCCGGTTTCCGTGAGCTGCGGGTTAAACAGCGTAGGGTACTTATTAAACAGGTTGGAGCTGCCTACTGAGAACTGCAGTTTGTTGGTCAGGGCGTAGCTCAGCGTGAGGTCAGTGGTTACGCGGGCCTCATAGTTCATGGGGGCGCCATCCCAGTCAATCAGCTGAACCTTGTCAAAGCGCACAAAGCGCACCAGCGTGCCGAAGCGGCCCAGCTGATAGTCGAAGGTGAGGTTGATTTTGGATTTGGGAGCCGATGCTTTTACGAATGCCTGTTCCCGCGCCCCAAAGAACTCTTCATCGCGCCCAGCCAGTCGACCCGAAGTCCGCACCCGGTCGATGCGCAGGCGGTTGAAGTTAGCGGCCAACGACGAGTTCAGACGGCCCTTGCCTACGGAGGCACTGTGGCTCAATACCACATCCAGGCCCAGCGAGCGGGTATCGGCGGCATTAGCAAAGAACTGGGCCTGCCCCACGTTCAGCGCCTGCAGGTCGGGCCCGATTACTGGGTCATCCGAAGAGAACTGACTGGTCAGTACCACCCGGTCTTCTACCTTGATATAGTAGCCATCCAGCGTCAGGCTGAAGCCCGCACCCAGGCGGCTGGTCAGGCCCAGGCTGGCATTCTTGGAGGTTTCCTGCTTCAGACTGGGAATCCCCAGCTTCTGCGTGACGGCGCTATTGTTGCGGGCAAGCAGCACTTCTATCGGCTCCCCATTAATAAAGTTGGTGAAGGTGGAGTTGAAGTTGATTTGAGCCAGGGAAGGCGCCCGGAAGCCTGTGCTGTATGTGCCACGCAGTGTCAGGAATTCCGTTAGGTTGTAGCGGGTAGCGGCCTTGTAGTTGAAGGTGCTGCCAAAGTCGCTGTAGTTCTCAAAGCGCACGGCTCCGGCCAGCAGCCACTGCGGCGTTACGTTTAGCTCCGCATCTACATAAGCGCCAAAGTTGTCCCGGTCGGCCTTAATTTCATCGGTGGGCTGGAAGCCGGGGAAACCCTGCGAACCACCCGCAACGCCCGATTCGGGGTCATAGTTTTTGTAGGATGCTTCCTCGCCGGCAAACAGCTTGTACCATTCGCGGCGGAACTCGGCCCCGGCGGCCAGGTTAAGGCCGTTCAGCACCGTAGTGTAATTGCGCGAAGCCCCCAGGCTCACTACATCCTGCTGCAGTTGAAAGCCGCCCGCATCAAAGGATTTAGGCGAAGCAGCTCCCAGCGTAGCATTCAGAGTGTTGCGTAGGCCGTAGTGGAAGCGGTTGGAGCCGAAGTTATTGCTCAGATCAAAGTCCCAACCACTTATGGTGGCCCGCACGCCGGCTACCGCCGAGGCATCGTCAATATTACTGGTGATGATGGGGTCGAAACCGTTGGGGTAAATGGCCGGCACGTTGCGGTCATCATCGGCGAAACGCGTCCAGGCATAGGCGTCGCCTTTACGCTTGTTGTAGCCGCCAAACACATACACGTGGGCTTTGTCGCTGAGCGGGAATTTGGAGTTGAGGTAGGCCGAGGTATTGGACACCTCCGGGTCGCCGTACTCACGGCGGGCCAGGCCATCGGGGGCCGGTACCGCGGCGCGTTGGGTATGCTCCCGCTTATTGTAATCTAGCGTGGCGTTGACAAATCCGCCCTTTTCGCCCAGGCCAATACCATAGTTGAGGTTGGCGTTGAAGTTACCGCCGTCGAATTTTTCATCGTCGCGACGGTATTTGGCATCGTAGGCGCCATAGTTTACGCTGGCCGTCAGCTCTTTTACCGAGCTTTTCAGCACGATATTGATAACACCGGCAATGGCATCGGAGCCGTACTGGGCGGCGGCCCCATCACGCAGAATCTCAATCCGCTCAATGCTGGCAGCAGGAATGACGTTGAGGTCGGTGCCGGTATTGCCGCGGCCGCGGGAGCCAAACAGGTTTACCAGCGCCGACTGGTGCTGGCGCTTGCCGTTCACGAGCACCAGGGTCTGGTCGGGGCCCAGGCCGCGCAGGGTGGCAGGGTCTACGTGGTCGGCGCCGTCTGAGCCGGTCTGTCGGTTGGAGTTAAAAGAAGGCGCCACAAATTGCAGCAGCTGGTTTACATCTAGTTGGCCGGTTTTGGTGGTCACTTCCCGCAGGTCAATGATATCTACCGGCGAGGGTGAATCGGTAACGGAGCGGTTCTGGCTGCGGGAGCCCACTACCTGCACGGCACCCAGGCTGGTGGTCGACTCAGCCAGCCGCACACTCAAGGCGCTGCCGGTAGCCTCTACCTCCTGCGTGGCAAAGCCAATGGAGCTCACCTGCAACCGCGGGCTGGCCGTGCGGGCCTGCAGTGAGAAGCGGCCATCGTTTCCGGTGGCAGTGCCGTTGTTTGTGCCCTTTTCTACTACGGTGGCGCCTACTACCGGCCGGCCATTGGTATCGAGCACCTGACCCGTAAGGGCCTGCCCCTGCGCAAAGGCCGATGTAGCACTCACGACGCACATCGTGACAGCAAGTACGTGTTGTTTCATAACTCTTGGTAAGGGATAAAGAGATGGAACCCACAGAAAGCCTATTGCCTCCTGCATCTGCTGGTAAGTATATACTTTTTGTGATGATATATTCTTTTTACAACATATAACTTTTGGTATAAAGCAGCTTAATCAGCTATGAAGTACAAAATACCAGAAACAACAACGCCCCTTCCTGCTGAGCAGAAAGGGGCGTTGTTTATTAGTGTCAATCAACTCAGATAAGCATACGCATGGGGTCTTCCAGCAGGCTTTTCAGCGTTTGCAGGAAGGCCGCGCCGGTAGCGCCATCTACCACGCGGTGGTCACAGCTCAGGGTCACTTTCATGACATTGCCAATAGCCAGCTGACCATCTTTTACCACGGCCGTCTGCTTGATGCCGCCCACGGCCAGGATGCAGGCATCCGGCGGGTTGATGATGGCCGTGAATTCTTCAATGCCGAACATACCCAGGTTGGAGATAGTGAAAGTGCTTCCCTCCCACTCGGCGGGCTGCAGCTTCTTGCTCTTGGCTTTGCCGGCCAGCTCTTTTACTTCGGTTGCAATGGTAGACAGGCCTTTGCCATCGGCGTTGCGTACTACGGGAACCAGCAGACCTTCGTCCACGGCCACGGCCACGCCAATATTCACCACCTTGTTCTGGCGAATTTTGTCGCCCAGCCACGAGGAGTTTACCGCCGGGTGTTGCTTGAGCGCCACGGCGGCGGCTTTGATCACCAGGTCGTTAAACGACAGCTTCACCGGGGAAAGGGTGTTGAGCTGCGTGCGAACTTCCATGGCGCGGTCCATCAGGATTTCCATCGTGAGATAGAAATGCGGTGCTGTAAACAGGCTTTCCGAGAGGCGACGGGCAATTACCTTGCGCATCTGCGAAACCGGTGTGTCGGTGTAAGTGCCTTCGGCTGCCACTGGGGCGGGAGTAGCGGCCGGAGCTGGTGCTGCTGCCGAAGGAGCAGATGGTGCCGGGGCAGGAGCCGCAGCAGGCGCGGCAGCCGGCTGGGCTGCCGGAGCGGCACCGGGCTGGAAGCCTTCAATATCCCGGGAAACGATACGGCCATTGTCGCCGCTGCCTTTCACCTGGTTCAGGTCGATGCCTTTTTCTTTGGCGATGCGCTTAGCCAGTGGCGAAGCCAGCAGGCGGCCGCCGGTAGGGGCAGGTGCCACGGCTACTGCTGAGGATGCGGGGGCGGCGGCAGCCGGAGCGGCGGCAGGAGCTGCTGGCGCGGCTTCAGGAGCTGCCTCAGGGGCCGGGGCAGCGGCCGGAGCCGCACCGCCCGACTGGCCACCCAGCAGGCTTTGAATATCAGCGCCTTCTTCCCCGATAATGGCCAGAATGCCATCTACGGCTACGGCTTCGCCTTCTTTCGGACCAATATAGAGAAGAGTACCGTCGTCGTAGTTTTCCAGCTCCATGGTAGCCTTGTCGGTTTCCACTTCGGCCAGCACGTCACCGGACTTCACTTTATCACCTACTTTTTTCTGCCAGGAGGCAATGGTGCCTTCCGTCATCGTGTCGCTCATTTTCGGCATCCGGATAACGGTAGCCTTTTTACCGTTGCCAGCCGGGGCCGCTGCGGCAGCAGGGGCTGGGGTTGGTGCGGGAGCAGGTGCTGCAGCAGGTGCCGGAGCCGGGGCCGCAGGCGCCGCCGCAACTGGGGCAGCAGCAGCAGCCGGTGCCGGAGCAGCCGCGCCACCCTGAGCGCCGCTCAGCAGGCCGGAAATATCTTCGCCGGCTTTGCCTACAATAGCCAACAGGCCATCTACTGGCACGCCTTCGCCTTCTTTCGGACCGATGTAGAGCAGGGTGCCATCCTCGTAATTCTCCAGCTCCATCGTGGCCTTATCGGTCTCGACTTCTGCCAGAATATCCCCGGACTTAACGGTGTCTCCTACCTTCTTGAGCCACGACGCAATAACCCCTTCGGTCATGGTGTCGCTCATTTTGGGCATTTTTATGATTTCGGCCATCTGCTTCTTCGGTTGAGTTGTGGGGTCAAAATTAGCCCGAAAATCCGGGGGCGCAAACGAGAGTTATTCCCCCATGCTACGCGAAATTTCGCCGGGCAGACGGTTAGGTCCGCCGTTACCCAGCTTTTACCTGCCTGCTAAACGCTATACTGCGTGCAGATGGCGTACGTCCAGAAAGTTGCGAACGGTGAACATGCTGCCCGTGTAGTGCAGCTTATATAGGCACAGGTTGTGGTGCTCAAAGGCATCCATGCAGCCCAAAGGGTAATTTAATAACTGGCAGAGCATCACGCGCATGGCCCGCCCGTGCATGCACACCAGCACGTTTTCTTCCTCGGGCCGGGATTTCAGCAATTCAATAAAGGGGCGCTGACGGGCCGCTACTTCATCGGGGCTTTCACCACCCAGCAGGCGGGCACTGGTCTGGCCCTGTTTCCATTGCTGCAGCACGCCGTGATATTCTTCGTCTTCATCCGGGGTGATGCGCGTACCTTCCCGCTCGCCCCAGCTTATTTCGTTGAGGCCGGCATGTATCTCGTGCGGAATGCCCCGCTGCAGAAAATCATGCACCGATTGATGGGTGCGCTGCAGTGTAGAGGTATATACCTTATCGAAAGGCACGTGCTGATAGGCCGCGAAAAACCGTGCGGCCTGCCGCATGCCGGCCTCATTCAGACTGGAATCTACGCCGCTGCCCTGCACGATGCCGCGCACGTTGAAGTCCGTCTGTCCGTGACGGATAAGGTATATTTTTTTGACGCTCACTTTAGCCCTAGCTTTGCTGTTTGCTACCTCGAAAGTAGGATTTTTAGGGCAAAAAGCGTCCTTTTTGGTTTGTTTCTGCATGGAAAATACTCCTCATTCCCTGGCTAAGCTCAACGAGTGGTGCCAGAATACCCTGGGTGCACACTTGGGCATCGAGCTAACCGCCGTGGGCGAGCGTAGCATTACAGGCCGCATGCCCGTAGACCACCGCACCCACCAGCCCATGGGTTTGCTGCACGGGGGCGCTTCTGTGGCCCTGGCTGAAACCTTAGGCAGCATCGGCGCTTTTCTACAGGTAGACCAGAGCAAAAAAGCCTGCGTAGGCCTGGAAATCAATGCCAATCACCTGAAAGGGGTGCATTCCGGTTTTGTAGTTGGCCACGCTACCGCCCTGCACGTGGGCCGCACTACCCAGGTATGGGAAATCCGGATTACGCACGAAGAAACCGGGGCGTTGGTATGCATCAGCCGAATTACTATGGCGGTGATTGACCTGCCCGCCAAAAAGGAGAAAACCGCGTGAGTAACTCCTCGCAAGGAAATTTGCTGATTTGGCCCAATGCTGAGCTATCTGTAACGGAGCGCCTCCGGCAATTGGTAGGCTTTGCGCTGCACCATAAGCTGCCGGTAGCGCTATGGCGGCTGCCTAATGCCACCGCGCCGCAGCTCTGTTTGAGCTTCTCAGCGGAAGCGGCTTTAACGGGCCTTCCTCCTGCCCTGGAGCCAAATGCGCCGGCGGGCTTTGCTTTTTTTCCCTTCCGCGACTCCGACCATAATCCAGCGCTTTTCCTTCCGGCCGATGTTCTCTATGACACGGCCCGCCCCGACGAGCTGCACCTGACGGACGCCAGCAAGGCAACCTGGCTCACTGATTTTCTGCAGAACTCCGCTACTCCGCCGGCTCTGCTTTCCTGGCCGGTTAGCCCCCAGCCGGCGCCACACGCGGCTACCCAGGAAGAGTATACTGCCCTGGTAGAACGGGGCGTGCGCGCTATTGAAAAAGGCAAAGTGCAGAAAGTGGTATCGTCCAGAGCAGCGCGGTGGCCTTTGCCGGCTGATTTTGATGCCCTGGCGGCTTTTGAAGAGTTGATGGAGCGCTACCCGCGGGCGTTTGTGTCGTTGGTGAGTGCGCCGGGCGCGGGCACCTGGCTGGGCGCCACGCCGGAGGTGTTGGTAGAGCTTACAGCTGATGGCCGCTTCTGCACCATGGCCCTGGCCGGCACCCAGCCACTTCTTCCCGATCATCTGCCCCAGCATGCCATCTGGCGGCAAAAGGAGATTGAGGAGCAGGCCCTGGTAGCCCGCTACATCGTGAGCTGTTTTAAGCAGCTGCGGCTGCGCGAATACGAGGAAACCGGTCCGCGCACCGTAGTGGCCGGCGAGCTGCTGCACCTGCGCACCGATTTTTCCGTGAACCTGCGCGCCGTGCCCTTCCCTACTCTGGCTACCGATATGCTGCGGCTGCTGCACCCCACCTCCGCGGTGGGTGGCATGCCTCGGCAGGCAGCATTGGAGTTTCTGCAAAAGTATGAAGGCTACGACCGGGCGTATTACAGCGGTTTCCTCGGCCCGGTAAACCTACCCGCTCCCGGCGTGGCCCAACTCTTCGTGAACCTGCGCTGTTTTCAGGTGCGCCCTCAGGAAGCTATCCTCTACGCGGGCACCGGCCTTACCATCGACTCCGACCCCGCCCGCGAATGGCAGGAAACGGAGCTGAAGCTGACAACCGCCGGCGCTATTTTGAGTTAATGCTGAGTACTGTTCTGGTTTGGGCGTGCTTCGCTCTACCACTTCAGCATTCATAATTAGAGAGAACTATGCAGTCCGTTTATAACATTGCTGAAATCTGCGCCCGGCACGGCATTACGGATGTGGTTTTGTCGCCGGGCAGCCGGTGCGCGCCGCTTACCATTGCCTTTGCCCGCCACCCCGACATCAGGGTGCGCACGGTGCCGGATGAGCGAGCAGCGGCGTTTATTGGGCTGGGGCTGGCGCAGGCGCAACGGCGGGCCGTAGCGCTGGTATGCACCTCTGGCACGGCTGGTTTAAACTATGCTCCGGCCGTGGCAGAAGCTTATTTTCAGCAGATTCCGCTGGTAGTTTTCACCGCCGACCGCCCGCCGGAATGGATTGACCAGCTGGATGGACAGACCATTCGGCAGAGCAATTTGTACGGGGCCCACGCCAAAGGTGCTTTTGAATTCCCGGCTGATACTTCCCACGCTGATGCCCACTGGCACTCGGAGCGGCTGGTTTCCGAAGCCATTAACCTGGCCCAGCAATTTCCGGCCGGGCCCGTGCAGGTAAATGTGCCGCTGCGGGAGCCTTTTTACCCAAAAGCTGGCGAGCCGCTGCACTTTGATAAAGTGAAGGTGATTCAGGAGCAGGCCGGACAACCTGCCCTTTCTGCCACCGAGCTAGCCACCCTCCGCACCCAGCTGCGCCAAACGCCGAAGATATTGGTAGTAGGCGGCCAGCACCGGCATCAAAACGAGCTTTTGCTGGCCTTGCGCCAGTTTGCCGCCGCATATCAGGTGCCGGTGGTGGGGGATGTTATTGCTAACCTGCACCAACCCGTGGGCCCTACGTATGACCTGCGCGCCGCCCCCATTGGCCGGCAGGACGTATTTCTGGCCGTGCCCGAAAAGGGTTTAAAAGAGGCACTGCGCCCCACGCTGCTCATCACCTTCGGCCAGTCGCTCATATCCAAAGCGCTGAAGCTGTACCTGCGCGAATACGCGCCGCAGCAGCACTGGCACATTCAGGCCGCCGGCCCCGTGGCCGATACCTTCCGCTCCCTTACGCGCATAATTCGGATGGAGCCAGCCGCATTTTTTACAGCTATGCTTTCCGAGCCAGGCGCTGTAGCAGCGTCCGACAAGGACGAGCTGGCACTAGCAAATCCGCACGAAATGCCGGCCGATGCTACCCGCGTAGCGCGGCCCAAAATGCCAACGGGAACCGTGCGCCTAACCTGGCCTAAAGCGGGCTGGGTGTTGGGTGATGACGCAACGGTGCGCAACTCCTTTGCCACACCCTGGCAGAAAGCAGAGGGCTGGGCTACGGGTTTCCTGCAGGATTTCTTTGCCGAGCCGCAGCAGCCATTTAACGAGTTTTCAGCCTTCTACTACACCCTGCGTTTCCTGCCCCAACACACGGCGCTGCATCTGGCTAATAGCATGGCTGTACGCTACGTGAATATTCTGGGGCTGCCCACTACGCAGACTGTGGAAGTGTTTGCCAACCGTGGCACCAGCGGCATTGATGGCTGCACCAGCACAGCCGTAGGCGCTGCCCTGGCCCAGCCGGAGCGCCCGGTGGTGGTGCTTACCGGCGACGTAGCTTTCTTTTACGACCGAAATGCTTTCTGGCAGAACTACCCCACGCCCAATCTGCGGGTGGTCCTCTTCAATAACCACGCGGGCGGCATTTTCCGCCTGATTGACGGCCCACGCCAGCAGCCGGAGTTGGAAGAGTTTTTTGAAACCCATCAACCCCTCACAGCCGAGAATACTGCCCGTGATTTTAACCTGCGTTATTTCACAGCCCGTAGTATAGAGGAGTTGGAATCGGCGCTACCGGTTTTCTTTGCACCCGGAAACAGCGCGGCGCTGCTGGAAATCACTACCGACAGCGCCACTAACGCGGCTTTCTTTGAACACTACCGCGCAGCGGTAAGAACTGCTTTTGCGTAACCTATGCCTTTGTTAATCTGAGCCTGCGAAGGACCTTCTCCCGCTGGAATGAGTTGTGGTTGCGACAGCCGTGCCAGCAGGAAAGGCGTTTCGAAAAGCTCATGATGACAAGCGTTTTTGCATTTTTCTTCAACTTCTATTTATGGCCGAACAACTCACCTGGACTCCCATCAAAGAATTCCGCGAGATTATCTTCTCGCAGGCTGGGGGTATTGCCAAAATCAGTATTAACCGTCCGCACGTGCACAATGCCTTCACGCCCCTCACGGTGCAGGAGATGATTGAGGCCATGGACATCTGCCGCAACCGCACCGATATTGGAGTAATTATCCTCACCGGCGAGGGCGGCAAAGCCTTCTGCTCCGGCGGCGACCAGAGCGTGCGGGGCCACGGCGGCTACGTGGGTGAAGACACCATTCCCCGCCTGAACGTGTTGGATCTGCAAAAGCAGATTCGCTCCATTCCCAAGCCCGTTATTGCCATGGTGGCTGGCTGGGCCATTGGGGGCGGCCACGTGCTGCATGTGGTTTGCGACCTGAGCATTGCTGCCGATAATGCCCGTTTTGGACAGACTGGCCCCAATGTGGGTTCCTTCGATGGTGGTTTTGGTGCTTCTTACCTGGCCCGCGTGGTGGGTCAGAAAAAGGCCCGCGAAATCTGGTTTCTCTGCGACCAGTACGATGCGCAGGAGGCCCTGGACATGGGCTTGGTGAACAAGGTAGTGCCGCTGGATAAGCTGGAAGAAACCACCGTGGCCTGGTGCCACAAAATCCTGCAGAAAAGCCCCTTGGCGCTCCGCATGCTCAAGTCCTCGTTCAACGCGGAATTGGATGGACAGGCCGGTATTCAGGAGTTGGCCGGTAATGCCACACTGCTGTACTACCTCTCCGAGGAGGCCAAAGAAGGTCGCAACGCCTTTGTGGAGAAGCGTAAGCCAGATTTCGACAAGTTTCCTAAGTTCCCATAACCTACTTAGCACTCTATTTAGGAGAGGCCCGCGCAACACAGTTGCGCGGGCCTCTCCTTTTGTAAAATATCATGTTACCTAAGCCGCTAACCAGCAGTTTTGGACAGCTGCTACTCCCTCATTTTATAACCATCCAGCTTTATTACAAACTGATTAATCATCTACTTATCACCCATTTATGTGATTGCGCCCGGTAAGTAAGGCCTCTACTTTTGCAGAGTAATCACGGAGAAACCACTAGGAATACTGACTAAGAGTTACGCCACCTATCGTCCACTATTTAACTACACCCCAAGCAAATGCAAACGCCTCCTTTTGACAATGTAACCGAGTTTCTGGAGCTTTTTGGTGGCCCCATCGCGCTGGTCAGTGCCATTGCCTTCAGCAATGGAGTAGCGTACCGATGGAAAAAAGAGCGCAACCAGCAGGTTCATAAACACATGGCGCCGGTGCTGTATTGGGGTCCTTTGTTTTTGATGACCTGTATGGTAATGCACTGCCTCCGCAACGGCTATGAAACGTATCATTTCATAACCACTGGAATAGCATCGTTCAAATTCTATCACTATTCACTGCAGATGTTTGGGGCGTTTTTATTCTACCAGGCCTATTTACTGCTCCAGGAGTGCCGCCGGTACGTGCAGGGCGACCAACGCTTCAACCTGCGCTTGTACGGGTATATGCTGCTGATTATTGCTACCACGCTGCCTACCTGGATTTTTACCCCCATCGGCCTCGTTCCCACTATCGTGCTAACGCTTACGCTGGTGTTTAGCTTCTTCGTGCACAAATTTTCTTCCCGGAAAGCTGCCGTGACGGAAGAGCCGGTTGTGGAAGAGTTACAACAGGCAGAGGCAGTGCTGGCCTAATTCCTGGTAGTGAGAAGTTACATTTACATTTAACCAGAATATGCTTTGCTAATACAGCCGTAGCTGAATCACTATATTAAGTAAGTACCCAGAAGCATGGGATTTGGCTTCAACCTGTTTGTTCTGTTCATTCTAATTCCACTTAGCCTGGTATTGGCTCTTCTATGGAACATTTCAGGCAAAAGATTCTTTGGAAAAGCACTGGGGCTACTTTGGGGGGGACTAATAGGGTTGATTTTGGCCGGACTGGTTATTCGCCCATTCACAGAGAAAATAGATCTGGCGCAAGAGGATATCTACGGAGACTATGTCATTGACAGAACCAAGTTTCCGGGTAAGCAAGCGGATTGGCAATACAACCATTTCCGCTTTACGCTCAACAGGGATAACGAATTCATTTTTTACCAGACAGAGCAGGAGAAGATTCTCAAAGTCACGAGAGGAACTTTCTCCTTTCTAAATGGGTACCGAAGGCCCCGCATTGTGTTGCAGGTCGCTGAGCCGAGGCATCATATAATTGAGGATACGCCCACTCTTTATCGGGCAATCTGGAGCTTTTATTACGTGTTTCACTCGCCAGAATTTGGCAACGTGTTTTTCACTAAAGCAAAGTGGAAGCCACTGGAAAGCAAGTAAAAAATGCTTCCTTTACTCTGGATTAACGCCTTAGTTAACAACCAACCTGCCGCCGAAAAATATGAAGCACCTTCTCATAGCCACCTTCCTCGTTTTTTCGGCTGCTCTAACCACCCAGGCACAGGATAAAGCCGCTACCACAACTGCTCCAGATAAGAGTAAGAAAGTAATGGTAGTAGAGGCCGCCTGCGGGCAGTGCCGCCTGGGCCTGGAAGGCAAGAGTTGTGACTTGGCCATTCGCATGGATGGCAAGTCCTATTTTGTGGATGGCACTACCATCGATTCGCACGGAGATGCGCATGCAAATGACGGCTTTTGCAACTCTATCCGGAAGGCCAAAGTGCAGGGAAAGCTGGTAGATAACCGGTTTAAGGCAACGTATTTCGAGCTGATGCCAGAGCCCGCCAAAACGAAATAGTAAAGGGGATATAGTACCTGCTTCACTGTCTATTTCTCAGCGCCTCTTCTTAAAGCATCATGGCAGATTATAACGTAACCGCCAACGGCACCCGTGACTTTCAGCTACTGGCTGATGGCAAGCTACTAGGCGCGTTACACTACACGGAATGGTTTTCCCTTAAAGCTGTTTTGAAGCTGACAGATAACTCAACTTTTCAGATTGAGCCCAGGGGAGTTTGGGGAACTACTATCGAGCTAAAAGATCAGCAGACGGTGCTCCTTAACTTCAAGATGCACTGGAATGGCACTATCGTTATTAAGTCCAAATTCAACCGCAAAGCCTTCCTGTTCAAGCAGAAAAGTATGCTCAAAAATACCTTTGTTTTACAAGACAAAGATGAGCAGGAGCTATTAGTAGTGCAGCCCGCTTTTAAATGGAGCTCCTTCAACTACGACTACACCCTCTCTACTACCGAGGAGTTTGAGGTACTTGAAATGAAAGCCTTTCTTCTGCTCACTGCTGTTCACTGTGCTAATTACTATATGACGATGGTAGCGGCTTCTGTTGTCCTAGCAACTTAGTATTCCGGCCCTCATTTTTGAGTAGATAATTCGAATTATGGGATGGTATCAATACAGCTCTTAAACCAAGCGCGCCTCCTGAATCAGGAGGCGCGCTTGGTTTAAGAGCTGTAGTTTTAACTATTGATCCGCCGGCAGTGGAGCGACTAAACAATAAACCGTTTTAACCGGCTCAACGTCAAGCCCCAACAGATTTTTGTTGTCGGATTTGCGGCAGCTTCGTATGCTTTTGCAGTTATAGCTCCGAATATTTGCTCCTCCTTTTACCCATTTATGTCTGCTGCCACGCTCCTCCCCGACTCCCTCCTGCTCAACGGCCGCGAATTCCTATACGCCGATATTCAGCAATACCCCACCAACGTACCCAGCGACCTGAACGGTTATGAAGGCAAGGTGCTGGACTTTTGCCGCCAGTGGCTGAACGGGGCCCAGGAGTTTGGCCTGCGTACCTCCGGCTCCACGGGCAAGCCACAGCTGGTTACCATGTCGCGCCGCCAGCTGGCCGCCTCCGCCAACCGCACCGGCGACTATTTTGACCTGGGCCCCGGTGACCGAATGCTGGTATGCCTGAACTGCGAGTTTGTGGGCGGGCTCATGATGCTGGTGCGGGGCTTTGAGCGCCGTATGCATCTCACCATCGTAGAGCCCCACGCCGACCCGCTGGCGCTGGTGCCCCCTACGGCCCAATTCGACTTTGCTTCCTTCGTGCCCCTGCAGTTGCGCGCTGTGCTGGAAGCCGGCCACGCGCCCCGGCTGGATAAAATGAAAGCCATTCTGGTGGGCGGAGCCACCGTGGAAACCAGTCTGGAAAAAGCCCTGCAAACGCTGAAAGTACCCGTCTACCTCACCTACGGCATGACGGAAACGGCCTCACACATTGCTCTGCGCCGCCTCAATGGCCCCGATGCCTCCCCGTATTACCGGGTACTCTCCGGCATTGGAGTGGGTCAGGATTCCCGTGGCTGCCTCACCGTGCGCGCCGACGTGACGAACGACGTGCTCATCACTACCAACGACCGGGTGCATTTCCTGGAAGAGCACACCTTTGAGTGGCTGGGTCGCGCCGACTTCGTGATTAACTCCGGCGGCGTGAAAGTGCAGGCCGAAAAGGTGGAAAAAGTGCTGGAAGTGGCTCTCCTGGAGCTGGGCATTAGTGGGCGCCGCGCCTTTGTATCCGGCCAACCCGACAGCCGCCTGGGCGAGCAGGTAACAGCCTTTGTGGAAGGCAAACCGCTGCCCGCCGCTCAGGAAAAACAGCTGCTCACGCTGCTCACGGAGCGACTGGACCGCTACGAGCGGCCCCGCGGCATCATATACGCCCCGCAGTTCCGCACCACGGCTTCCGGCAAGCTGGACCGGCTCAGCACTATTCGCTCTTTAAGTCCGGCGCCGCCTTCGCAGCGCTAGGGCCCTAGCTGGTTGTTTTCGGGGCTGGGAATGTGTTGCTTTGCGCTCAGCCAGCAGTCTGTTTGCTTGTTCGTTCTCCCCTTATCCTACTATGTCCCGTCCTCTCCTCTCGGCCGCGGCCTTTTTGGTAGCGGCCCAGCTTAGCGGCTGTGCCAGCTCATCGCCCACCGTTACTACCACCCCAGAAGTTACCGCCGCCCCGGCTACCCCCGCAGACGCGGCCCCCGCTACACCGGCCACGCCTGCAGCCGCTCCTTTCCAGGTAGTAAGCGAGCAGTTTGCTGACCTACGTATCCTGCGTTATGAAGTACCCGGTTTTGAAAAGCTGGAGCCTCAGCAAAAAGAGCTGCTCTACTATTTGTATGAGGCAGCCCTGAGCGGCCGCGACATCATTTACGACCAGAATTACAAAGAAAACCTGCGGGTGCGCCGCACCGTGGAAGCCCTTTGGGAAGCTAACCAGGAGCGCCTGGCCGCTACTACAAACACGCAGCAGGTGGAGCAAGCCACCCGCTTTAACGTGTATGCCAAGCGCGTGTGGTTTTCCAATGGCATTCACCACCACTACTCCACCCGCAAGTTTGTACCGGAGTTCACGCCCCAGTACTTCAAGGACTTGGTGTACAGCGTAAATGAGCAGAGCCTGCCCTTGCTGCCCGGCGAAACGCCGGCCAAGTTTGTGGCTACCATGACGCCCATTCTGTTTGATGCGAACCTGGCCGCCAAGCGCGTGAATCAGGAAGCCGGCAAGGATTTGGTGGCTACCTCGGCCAACAACTTCTACGAAGGCGTAACGCAGGCGGAAGTGGAAGCTTACTACGCCAAGAAAATCAACAAAAAAGACACCCGCCCGATTTCCTACGGCCTCAACTCGAAGCTGATGAAGGACAAGCGGGGCAACATTGTGGAGGTGCCGTGGAAAGTAGGCGGCATGTATGGCCCGGCTCTCACGCAGGTAGCCTATTGGCTGAATAAGGCGCTGGACGTGGCCGAAACGCCCGAGCAGCGCGCCGCCCTTACCAAGCTGATTCAGTTCTACAGCACCGGTGACCTGAAGCTGTGGGATGCCTACAATATTGCCTGGGTGCACGATACGCAGTCGGAAACCGATGTGGTGAATGGCTTTATTGAGGTGTACGGCGACCCACTGGGCTACCGCGCCTCCTATGAATCAGTGGTATCGTTTAAGGACCTGGAGGCTACCAAGCGCATTAAGGCTATTGGCGACGAGGCCCAGTGGTTCGAAAACAACTCCCCCATCAAGCCCGAGAACAAGAAGAAAAACGTGGTGGGCATCACGGCCAAGGTGATTACCACTGTGGTAGAAGCCGGCGACGCGGCTCCGGCCACTCCCATCGGCATTAACCTGCCCAACGCTACCTGGATTCGCAAGGAGCACGGCTCTAAATCCGTCAGCCTGGGCAACATTGTAGATGCCTATGACCGCGCCAACGCGGGCGGCATGCTGGATGAGTTTGCCTATGATGAAGCCGAGAAAAACCGGGCCCGTCAGTACGGCTCCCTCGCTGGCAAGCTGCACACCGATATGCACGAGGTAATCGGCCACGCTTCGGGACAGATTAACCCCGGCGTGGGCACTACCAAGGAAACCCTGAAAAGCTACGCCTCCGCCATTGAGGAAGGTCGCGCCGACCTGGTAGCGCTGTATTATCTGCTGGACGAGAAGCTGGTGCAGCTAGGCGTGATGCCGAGCCTGGAAGTAGGCAAAGCGGAGTACGACAACTACATGCGCAACGGCCTGATGACCCAGCTGGTGCGCCTCACCCCCGGCGAAACCGTGGAGGAATCTCACATGCGCAACCGCCAGATGGTGGCCAAATGGGTCTTTGAGAAAGGCAAGAAAGACAAGGTAGTAGAGATGGTGACGCGCGACGGCAAAACCTACGTGCACATCAACGACTACGCCAAGCTGCGCACCCTGTTTGGCCAGCTGCTGCGCGAAACCCAGCGCCTGACGAGCGAAGGAGACTACGCCGCCGCCAAAAACCTGATTGAAACTTACGGTGTGAAGGTAGACCCCACCCTGCACAAGGAAGTGCTGGCCCGCTACTCCAAGCTGAACATTGCCCCCTACGCCGGCTTTATCCAGCCTAAGCTGGTGCCCGTAGTGCAGGAAGGTAAGATTGTAGACGTGAAGGTGGAATACCCCTCGGACTTTGCCCAGCAGATGCTGGAGTACGGCCGCAAATATTCCTTCCTGCCGCTGCATAACTAATCCTGACAAAGGCCGGCTGGAATTACCAGCCGGCCTTTTTTATTTCGAGACCCTCCACTTTGCCTTCATGAAAAAACTACTCCTCCTGACTGCGCTGGTGCTGGCCCTGGGCACCCAGCGCGCCACGGCTCAGGTAACCAACACCACTGCCGGCCGCTACGAGTATTGCGAAATGCTCACCACCGATAACCTATTCTCCACTACCGACGACAAAGCCGGCGACATTTACGTGGATTTCGGTTACGGTTTTGAGAAGCTGGGCGGCGGCACCCTTTCCCAGCGCGAGGCCGGCAAGCTGCAGGTGTTTGCCACCCACGTCAGCGCCCTTACCTACATGGGCAAGCTGGGCTGGGAAGTGGTACAGATGTATCAGCAGCCCAAAGTGAACAAGGAGCCAGTGCGCACGCTGTTTGTGCTGCGCCGCCCGGCGCGAGGGAATTAGGAATTTTACCTTCAGCCCGTCATGTCGAGCGTAGTCGAGACATCTCGCGTGCTGACGTTGTGGTAGTAACTGTCATGCTGAGCGAAGTCGAAGTATCTCGCCCGCTTCGTTGCAGTGGTATACCACACTAGCGAGATGTCTCGACTTCGCTCGACATGACGGACTATAACTCTTCAAATAAAAAGCCCGCTGCTCTTACAAGTAGCGGGCTTTCCATTTATCAAAATCTCCTGGATTTGCTGGTGCCCTACCGCTTCCGCTTCAATCCTTCTTGCGTGAACAGAGGCTGTCGGCCGCGCACAATTTTGTAGAAGTCGCCGAGGAATAGCTTGGCCCGGCCGAAGAAGATGAGGCCGCTCAATTCGTTTTCCAGGTCATCATTAATGAACACCATTTGACGGTAGCCCACGCCCGCGCCTAGCCCCACCCAGCGGAACACGCGCACGTGCCCGGCCACGGAGGGCTCTACAATAAAAATATTGCGTTTGGGAGTGCGCGTTACCTGTCCGTCGGGCTGCTGGTAGCGGGCGTAGTAGCGGCCCACGCCCAGCTGGGTGGGCGTGCTGAGCTCCCAGCGCGGCGTGCCGATGAGCACGTATTCGGCGTAGGCCACTCCATAGCGGAAACGCAGCTCGTCGCGGGTGCCGGCGGGCATGGAGGGCGGCAGAGGGGCGCGGGTGGGCACGCCGCCGCTGAGCATGTAGAAGCCCAAGCCGGTGCGCAGGCGGCCGCGCCATTCCACGCCCAGCTTCAGGCCATTGATGCCCACAACTTTCTGGTTAAGCAGGGAGAAGCGCTGGTCAAATTGAAACACGAGGCGCCGGTGGGCCTGCCGCACGCGGCTGCTATCGGCCCCCGGGCCGGCCTGCGCGGCTAGGGCCCACAGCAGGAAAAGCAGACTGCACCATACTTCCTTCATAACGCCGCAAAGGTACGCAGCCATCCCGGGCATGTGGCATGCCTGGCCGCAATACACTTCGCCCGGCGGCGCTTACCGTTCGCCAGGTTTTGCTGTCGGTTCACCCTTTTTTCGCTTCTGCCGGGGCAGTTGGCGGGCTAGTTTTGACTTAATCAACAGCCACTAACTGCCTACGGCCATGACTTCGGTTTCCTTTTCTCACTCGTCAGACATTGCCCAATCCCTTCCTGGTCAGGTGCGCCAGGGGTTGCGGGTGCTGAACCAGGTAAATCCGGTTCTGTCCTGGGTTGGCTGGACAAACGTGGCCTTGCTGCTGCTGGCTGTGGTACTACTGCCGCTGGATGGCCGCATGGTAACCGGCCTGCCGGTTTGGGTAAAGCCCATCAAATTCTGTCTGTCGGTTATTGTGTATGTCTGGACGCTGGGCTGGTTGCTGGCCGATTTGCCGGCTCCTGCCCAACGGGCCGTACGCCGCATTAGCTGGGCTGTAGGCCTGAGCATGGTGGCCGAAATAGGCTGCATCTATATTCAGGCAGCCCGCGGCACTTCGTCCCATTTCAACGCCGCCACTGCCTTCGACGGCATGCTGTTCAGCGTGATGGGCTTCATGATTATGGTAAACACGCTGGCTACGGTGGCGGCCGTGTGGCTGGTGTGGCGCCACCGCCCCTATGGCCCGGCCGGCTATGTGTGGGGTGTGCGCCTTGGTCTGCTGTTGTTTCTCATTGGCAGTGTGCTGGGTGGTATGATGATTCACCTGAACCAGCACACGGTGGGTGCCCCCGATGGCGGCCCCGGCTTGCCGGGCCTGGGCTGGAGCACCCGCGCCGGCGACTTACGCCTGGCCCATTTTCTGGGCCTGCATGCGCTGCAATTGGTGCCGCTGCTGGGCTGGTGGCTGGCCCACCGCCTACCCCGGCGCGCCGTGCTGCTTACCTGGCTGGGAACAGCCTGCTACGCCGGTCTGGTAGCCTTCCTCTTTGTGCAGGCCCTCCAAGGTCAGCCCTTTATTGCGCTTCGCTAAACGACTTCTAGTGTTCATTCTTCTACCCTCCCTTTCCTCCGTTATGAACTCTCTCTTCCGCTCCGCCCTGGTATTGTTTGGTTTGATGTTCCTGCTCAGCCAGCCCCTGCACCTGCAGGCCAGCGCACTAAACAATGGCTTTACCCCGGTTACTACTTCTGATGGCGTGGCGCTGTATGTGCGGGTAGCGGGTAAAGGCACGCCCTGTGTGTTTGTTCACGGCGGCCCCGGGGCCGGCAGCTACGGGTTTGAGAAGCTGGCTGGCCAGCCACTGGAAGAAAAGCTTCAAATGATTTATGTGGACCAGCGCGGTAGTGGCCGTTCGGCCAGCCACACTAAGCTCAACTATTCCCTGGAGCGGCAGGTAGAGGACCTGGAGGAAATACGCCAGCAGCTGCACCTGGAAAAATGGGTGGTAATGGCCCACTCCTTCGGCGGTATTATTGCCACGGCCTATGCTCAGAAGTATCCCCAGCATGTGCAGGCGCTTATTCTGGTAAACAGCATTCTGAACCTACCAGCTGCCATGGAAAGCACCACCGCCTACGGCTACAATCTGTTGCCCGCTGCTACGCGCCCTCCGCTGGATGCCGCCGCGCCCCTACCCCAGCGTTATTTCATGGTTTCGGCCATGCTGCAGCAGCAAAAGCTTTACAACCAACTGCAATACGCCTCCGATTCTACCGCCGCCCGCGTGAACCGCGTAATGAAAGGCCAGACCAGCAACCGTGACTTCGCCGCCAATATGTTTAAAGCCCCCGGCCGCTACGTGCAGGACTTCACCCCGGCCACGGCCTCCCTCACCATGCCAGTCCTGGTGCTCACCGGCCAGCGGGATTACATGACCGGCCCCGAGCACTATAAGTCCTTCCAGTTCCCGCAGCAGCGCGTAGTGATACTGCCGGGCAGACACACGCCCTTCCTGGATAATCCCAAAGAGTTTAACCAGGCAGTACAAGGGTTTGTGCGCAAGCTGCCCCGCCGTTAGTAAATTGAGTCATAGTCCGTCCTGTCGAGCATTAGCCAGACAGGACGGACTATTTCGTATCGGTAAGACAGCCTTTTAGAAACGCTTAGCGCAGCTCCCATATTCTTCTACTTTTGCCGGTATGAATGACCGCCGCTTTCTGCTTCTGGGCATCCCGATTCTCTCCATACTGGTCATGCTGCCGCGGGGCCTGCTGCACATCAATTCCCTGACGGAGTTTCTGATAGCCTGGCCGATATCGATGGGCTTTACGGCCTGCTTCTGGCTGACCGGACGGGCCTTGTGGCGGTACTTGTTTCGGCGCTATCCGCGGGTGGAGCAAACGCGGAAGCGGCTGTGGCTGCTGGCCATTACCAACACCCTGATTACGGCCGTCGTCACGCTGGTTTTGGGCTCCATTGAAGCACGCACCCATGGCGGCCAGCTCAGCCTGCCCACGTTTTTCTTTGAGTTCGGGCTGAACATGGTGCCGACGGTAGTGGTGCAGCTGATTTACGAAAGCTGGAATTTCTTCCGGCAATGGGAGGAAAACGTGCGCCGGGCCGAGCAGCTGCAAAGCGCCAGTCAGCGGGCCCAGTTGGAAGCCCTGCAGCAGCAGCTGGACCCCCACTTTCTCTTCAACTCTCTTAATACCCTTTCCGCTTTTATTGAGCCCGAGAATGAGCCGGCCCAGCAGTTTGTAGAGCAGCTGGCCGATGTATACCGCTACGTGCTGCTAAGCCGTGAGCAACGCACCGTGCCCCTGCGCGACGAGCTGGCGTTTGTGGAAGCCTACGTGGCACTGCAAAAAGCCCGGCTGCGCGACAACCTGCAGGTAGAAATACAAGTCCCGCCCACGTTGCTGGACCAGCAGGTGGCCCCGCTAAGCGTGCAGCTTCTGATAGAAAATGCGCTCAAGCACAACGAAGCCTCGCGCCAATATCCCCTTCAGGTAGAAGTATCGGCGCACGATGGCTGGCTGGTGGTGCACAACGTCCGCCGCCCCCGCACAACTCTGGCCCCCAGCACCGGCATGGGCCTGCGCAACATCCGCGAAAGGTATGCGCTGCTCGCCCCGCAGCTACCCGTACAGGTACTGGATACCGCTACTGATTTCACCGTTCATTTGCCGCTCCTCCCGCCCACCGCTAACGCTCAACCCCTGGCAGGCACAGCATAAAACCTATGCGCGTTTTAATTCTCGAAGACGAATATCCCGCCGCTGAGCGGCTGCAGCGCCTGCTCAATCAGGCCGCGCCCGAAGCGCAGGTAGTGGCCCAGCTGGATACTGTAGCCGGGGCTGTAGCGTGGCTACAAAATAACCCGCCCCCCGACCTGATTCTGGCTGATATTCATTTGGCCGATGGTATCAGTCTGGATGTGTTTGATCAGCTGGTGGTTTCCAGCCCGGTCATCTTCACCACCGCCTATGATCAGTATGCCCTGCAGGCGTTTAAAACCCACAGCGTAGACTATCTGCTGAAACCCATTAAGCTGACGGAGCTGCAGGCGGCTCTGCAAAAGTTGCGGCAGTGGCACCGCCCGGCCGCCTCGGAGGTAGCCGAGCAATTGCAGCCCCTCTTGAATACCTCATCCAACAGCCAGGCTCCCAAAACCCGTTTTCTGGTACGCCAGGGAGAGCAGCTGTTACCTATTCAAACCACCGACATTGCCTGGTTTCAAAGCCGCAACGAAACTGTGACGCTGGTTACCCGCAACGGCCAGCGCTACTTGGTAGACTACACCCTGGAGCAGCTGGAACAGCAATTGGATGCTCACCAGTTTTTCCGCCTCAACCGCCAGTTTATAGCGCAGCTACCGGCCGTGCAGCGCCTGCACCCGCATTTCAACGGCAAGCTGAAACTGGATCTGCAGCCTGCGCCCACCGATGAGGTGCTGGTAAGCCGGGAAAAGGCTGGGGCCGTGAAAAGCTGGCTGGAGGGCTAATTAGGCTGACTACTTGCTGAAAGTGACGCGGCGCAGGATGGTGCCGCCCATCGGCACCAGCGTTACTTTCTCCTCCTGCTGACTGCCTTCATTCTGGAGCATAGCAGTTACGGTTGGGGTACTGCTCCAGGGTGTGCCGCCTGCAGCCACGGGTGCTGTTTGCACGCGCAGACTGGCCGCTGTGGCGGGCGTTATTTTCCAGTTGGTGTTGGTGGCTTTCGGGTAGTACACGTCGCGGAACCCGGGCACGGGGAAGGCCTTGCCGGGCTTGGGCTCAGTGGTAAACGGCAGAGCCATTACCAGTGGCCCTAGGCTGAAATAGGTGTCGCCCTGCCCATCCTGCTGCATTTTAGGCGTGGTGGTAAAGCGCAGTTGGACTTTGTCTCCGGTGCGCCAGGTTTTAGTGAGGATGACCCGGTCGGCCAGCTGCTGCACCTTGGCTCCTTTCGCCACCACTTTTACCCCGGAGGCCCAGCGTGGCTTCCGGAAAGCCAGCTCCAGTGCCGTGGGCTGCTGAATGGTAATGGTAAACTGGCTGGTGAAATCAAAAGGGTACCGGGTGGCCTGCTCTATTTTCAGCTTGGTGTTGCGCACCTGAGTCTCCAGCACATTGGGTCCGTAGAGTGTACACAGCAAACCCTGGTTATTGCGCATCCACATGGCCTTCACGAAATACGGATACAGGCGCCCGGCATTCGGCACGCAGCAAACGGCCGCATCCTGGTGGGCAGGCGAGTACTTAAAGCGCGTTTGCGGGTCACTGGCGGAGGGCGTCAGCGGCCCAGTCATGGAAAAGGAGTTGTCGGTTTTTAGATAGGCAATGCTGGGCTCTTGCGGATGGCGCGCCCCTTGTCCGGCGTTATACAGCAGCCATTCCATACGGTCAGCATACTGCAGGTCGCCGGTTTTCTGCAGGAGTTGGCTGTAAGAATCCAGCAGCTCATGTATGGAGCAATACTCGTAGCCGGTAGTGCTGGCATTGGCGGTGCGCTTTACAATCCATTCGTCGCCGATGGGGCCGCCGCTGGGGCTGAGCGTAGCTTGCAGTTTCTGCTCATAAGCCGCCAGCGGTGCCTGCAGAGCTACCGCGGCCTTGCCCTGGCCCGCATAATAAGCCGTGAGGAGCGAGCGAAGATGCTCATAGGTGTGCACCCCGTGACCTTTGAAGGCATACATCGGGTTGAGCAGGTTTTGCCAGGCAATATCCTCCTCCATGGGCGGATGCTCGCAGTAATCCTGATACAGCCAGGCGGCATATTCCAGATACTCGGCGCGGCCTGTGAGTTGATAGAGCCGGTCCAGCACGTCAGTGAAAGCCAGGCCGTGCGCCAGGCCCGCAAAGGGTTTTTCGGCCTTAAAAGGTGTGGCCTTTCGCAACGGATAAGCCCGCATGGTAACGGCTACCGCCCGCTCAATGGCCTTCAGCACCCGCGGCTCCCGGGTGGCTTCATAGTAACCCAGCAGCATGCGGAACAAGGTAGTTTGCGCCCACAATTCGCCGTTTTCGCCGGTGAAACGATAGCGCAAATCGGGAGCGTACACGCCCAGGTAACCATCTTTATCCTGAGTAGCCAGTAGCCGGTTTACTTCGGTGCGGGCTTTCTGTAGATAGGCCGTGTTATCCGTTAGCAGAGCGTGGCGCACCATGCCGTCGCGCCAGTTCGACTGGGTTTCGGAGTTCCACCATAGGTACTGCACATCCCACTCGCCGCTGCCAATGGCGCCCACATCTTTGCGCTTTACTTCCTTGGTCAGGCGGTGCTTGCCATAGATGTCATCTTTCACGATGAGGTCAGGCACCAGCTCATCCAAATGACCCACAAAGCCATCCTGCAGGTCGTGCTGCATTTGCTGAAGTAGCCAGCCGCGGGGCTTTACTTCCGCGAAATATAGCCACTGCAGGGCCTGTGGGCGGGGTTGCGCCCAGGTTAGTACCGTTGGCAGGCATACGCTGCACACCAACAAGAGAATTCTCCGCATCGAAACCAAAAACGGGCGTTTCACAAAGGATGAAAGATACGGAGCCGGAATCGTCCTGCCAGTTTTTCGGCCTATCCGGGCCATTAGTTTTCTTGTGCATTCGGCTACTCCAGCGTTGAAAAACAGATTTCCTTCACCCTTAAGAGCAGCTACCCTCAACGTCCTATCTGACTGACAGACCCTTTGTATTTAACAGCTCCAGCACTTCGCTTAGCGCCGTTATCTGATGAAAGGGCACGCCTACCAATTGCTCTGCGGGCACCTCTTCCATTACCCAGGTAGTGTGGTAGGGAACATGTACGGCGTGGGCACCCAGCCGCGCCACCGGCAGAATATCAGATTTCAGGGAGTTGCCAATCATGATAAAATTCTCCGGCAGTACCTGATAGCGGCTTAGAATGCGCTGGTAAGTGGCCTCGTTCTTCTCGCTTACAATTTCTACGTGGTCGAAGTAGTCGCCGAGGCCGGAGCGGGCCAGTTTGCTTTCCTGGTCGAACAGGTCGCCTTTGGTGATGAGCATGAGGCGCTGACCGCGCTGGCGCAGCGTGTGCAGCACTTCCTCCACGCCCGGCAATAGCTCAATGGGAAATTCCAGCAGGCGTTTGCCCTCCACCAGAATATGGTGAATTTCGGTACCTGTCACTGCTCCATCGGTCAGCTGAATGATAGTCTCAATCATCGACAGCATAAACGACTTAGCCCCGTAACCGAACAGGTGCATATTCTGGCGATGCATGTCATTAAAACGGTTTCCCAGCGTGCCGGCATCGGCGTAATGTGTGAGCAGCGTGTAAAGCTGCGCCTCCGCATAGTCGAAGTGCGGCTGATTGGGCCACAGGGTATCATCAGCATCGAAGGCAATGAGCACGGGAGCAGGCATAAGGCAAGTCAAAGTAGAGCCCTGTCCAGGAAAGACAGGCAGAAAAGGCCCGTAAAGTTATCGAACTTGCCGCCCATGAAGCAGCAGATTGACCTTTCGACCTGGAACCGCCGCGAGCATTTCACGTTTTTTTCGGCCTTCAATGAGCCCTTTTTTGGAGTGGTAGCGGAGGTAGATGGTACCCTCGCCTACCAGCAGGCCAAAGCGCGCAACGAGTCATTTTTTCAGCACTACTTACACGCCGCCCTGAAAGCCGTGAACCAGGTGGAAGCCATGCGCTACCGCGTGGAGGAGGGCCGGGTATACTTGTACGACCAGATTCACGTTTCCGCAACCCTCACCCGCGAAGACAATACCTTCGCCTTTTCCTTTATTCCCTTTGCCGAGTCGCTGGCCGATTTCACCGTGGGGCTGCGCCAGGAAATGGCCGCCGTGGCCCAGTCTACCGGGCTGCGCCTGAATGAAAATGCTGCCCGCCCCGATGTCATCCACTTTTCGGCCCTGCCCTGGATTGCCTTTACCAGCCTCACCCACGCCCGCCACTTTGCTCACCCCGACAGCATACCCAAAATCTCCGTGGGCCGCTACCGCCGCGAGGGAGAAAAGCTGCTGCTGCCGGTGGCCGTAAACGTGCACCACGGCCTGGCCGACGGCTACCACGTGGGGCTGTTTCTGGAAGCATTTCAACGGGAGCTGGATACTGCCTGGTAAAGCGGCCGGCCCTTCTCTGGCCGCACTAATGGAGCAGTACATACACCACTACAGCGGCAGCGCACCCTACTGCGCCGCCCACTGCTAGCTCCGGCAGCGTATGCCGCCCCAGTACCAGCCGGGACCAGGCCACCAATATGGCTAAACTCAGCGCTACCACCCCGCTTAACGGATGCAGCAAGCACAGTACTCCGCCCAGAAAAAACGACATGGCAGCGTGCAACGACACTTTCAGCCAGAAGTTGAGCAGATAGCAAATACCCAGCATGGCGGTACTGATGGCCATACCTGCCTGTAGCCGTTGCGCGGTATCGGTGAAGGACAACAGGGCGGTAGCCAGGCATAACAACCCCAGCAGACGGGGATAGAACGAGTGGCGATGCTGACGCTTAGACACGTCAAAATTGGAATACCGGCCGCGGCGCACCTGTACCTGATTCCACAGCGCAATGGGCCCCATCACCCCTGCCATCAAAAGTAAAACCACCCACCCTGCTGTGCGGGAACCAAGCATTCGAAAAGAAACGAAACCCGCGAAGAGTACGCTGGTAATAAGCGGGTGCCCCACCACCGAAACATAAGTGGCAAAGCGGTGTAACCAGGGGCGTGCCTCTGAGTTGGCAACTGCAGACGACTTATGCATCGGAAAGCAGGGTTAAAACTTTTTCTTCCAGTTGCCGCTACCCCGTCAGCCGAAAGTAAAAGGCCGATTTTCGAGCCTGGTTAGCGCTCCAGCCAGGCCCGGAAGGCGGGCACCCGCTCCCGGCTTACCAGCACGTCGCCCTCGGGGCTGGCGGGCTGCAGGGTGGTTTTCAGGCGGCTGTTGGTGTAGTGAATAATGTCCTGAATGGCATCGTGCTGCACCAAGTAGCCGCGATTAATGCGAAAAAACTGGCCCGGGTCCAGCAGCTTTTCCAATTGCTCCAGGGTCTGATCCAGCACAAAGCGTCGGTTTTCGCGGGTTTGCAGGAAGGTGGCTTTCTCTAGGCTAAAAAAGTAACTAATCTGCTCCACAGGAATCACCTTCAGGTGCTCCCCTACCTTTACCACAAACTGCTTTTTATACTGATTTTGGGTTGGCTGCAGCTGTTGCAATACCTGCGTGAGCATAGCGGCATCAAAAGCAGGAACGGGGGCGTTGGTCGGGACGGTGCCCCGCAGGTTGCGGAGTTTTTGCAGGGCGGCCTGCAGCTCTTCGGCGTCAATAGGTTTCAGCAGGTAGTCAATGCTATTCACCTTAAAGGCCCGCAGCGCATACTGGTCGTAGGCGGTGGTGAAGATGACGGGGCTGCGCACTGTGGTTTTTTCGAACAGCTCAAAGCTTAGTCCATCGGCCAGGTGAATATCCAGAAACAGCACATCGGGCGGCGTAGCGGCGGTTTCCAGCAATACGGCGGCAGCTTCTACCGTATCGGCGGTGGCCAGCACAGTTACGGGTGGCTCCTGGCGGCGCAGCAGGTCGGCGAGGCGCTTGGCAGCCAGGGGCTCGTCTTCTATAATGAAGGCATTCATGTGGGGAGAATCAGGCTGTCGTCAGTTCCAGCACCGGCAAGGTTACTACAAATTCAGCATCACTGCGTACCACCTGCACCGGCTGCTGGGTGAGGTGTCGGTAGCGGGCCGTAAGGTTGGGCAAGCCAATACCCATGGACTCACCGGGGGCCACGCGGCGGGGACGCAGCGTATTCTGCACACGCAGTTGGCGGCCGGATTCGTCTAACTCAATTCGCAATTGCAGGGGTTGGCTGGCCGTAGCTACGTTGTGCTTCAGGGCATTTTCGATGAGCAATTGAAGACTCAGCGGGGGCACCACAGCCTGGGGGGGTACACTGTCTGGGGTGGGCAAGGTTACCTGCAGAGCCTCCCCGTAGCGGATGCGCTGCAAAAACAGAAAAGACTCCGCAAATTCCAGTTCATCGCGCAGCGAGACTACCTCCCGCCCCCTAGCATCCAACACATAACGATATACCTGCGAGAGTTGCCGGATAAAGCGCACCGCCAGCTGCGGTTCTTCTTCTACCAGTGAGGTCAGCGCATTAAGGGAATTGAAGAGAAAGTGTGGATCCAGCTGCTGGCGCAGGGTTTCGGCTTCGGCCTGTGCCATTTCCTTCTGCAGCCGCTCATTGCGCAACAGGGCTTCGCGCCAGCTCAGCAGGAAAGAGCGACTGTGCATTACCAGCGAGCAGATAACAGTTATCAGCAAGGGAAAAGCATACCTTTCCCACGCCGGCGCCGCCACCAACGAAGCCAGCGTGGCATCCAGCAGAATCATTCGATACACAGCGTTGATGGCCACAATAACAAGCAACGAGCCGAACAACGATACCAGAAGCGTGAGAAGCAGCCGTTTTATAAGATTTTCCTTCCAACTGGCATAGCGGTTCAGCCAATTCACGGCAAAGCCATTGGTCAGCCACAAGCCTGCGCTATAGGCGAAGGTGATGCAGAAGGTAATCAGCTGCCGCTTCCAGTCTCCCCAACAATGGTTGCAGGTAAACGCCGTGATAACCACCGACAACAAGACCAATAACACCAGCAAGCGCAGCCATTTACGTGAAGCACGCAGGGCAGGCAGAGTGGTTTCAGGCAGACACAAAGCAGGAGCAGACATAATAAAAACGGACAACAGCATGTGGCGGCTCTGCCGGCACGGCAAGATACAGCCTGCAAGTGAGGATGGACCTTAGCGCATGCCGGAAATAGCACAGCCCCTGGCCATAAGCTGATTCTGGGAAGAACGATACTACCAGTCCCGGCAATAATGATTCCTTTATTCAGCCGTTGCCCCGCGAAAATCCTTCCCGGGGCAACGGCTGCGCTTTACTTGGCCGCAGCCTGAGTAGGGCTTGGCTGCTCATAAGCCTTCAGACGGCTGAGCAGCTGTCTTTCGCCCCAGTTGGGTGCCAAGCTGTTGGCCGGCTTAAAGGCGGCAAACCGGGCTTTGCCTTCTTCAAACACCGGCTTGGCCACCTCGGGGCCACCGCCAAACATTTTGGGCGTGAAGTGCAGGTTATTTCCCTCTACCAGATAAATACGTGGGTTAGCCGGGTTCAGCCCTTTCGCCTGTCCCAATACTTCCGCAACCATGCGGGAATACTTGCCCGAGCGGGCCATGGGCGAAATACCCAGTCGGGCCTGATAAATATAGGCCTGCAACACCAACAGTTCGGACTCGTCGCCGCCCAGTTTGCGGGCCTGCGCCAGGGAAGCTTCGGCCTGGTCGAGGTATTTGTCTTTCACGTCGCCTTCTTCCTTGCTGGTGAAGCAGGCCAGCATTCGGCCGTACGCCTGGTAGTACTGTGGCAGCCAGTCGGTGGGGGCAGCGGCGGCGGCCCGCTCCAGCTTGCTGACTATTTCCAGGAGCTTAGCCGGGTCGCCGGTGCTGGTTAACTCCGTGATGGTAGCCGCCATCATATCGGTGTAGCCGGCAGGTGCTGCGGCCGTGGTGGCTACGGGGACTTTCGCAGCCGACTGCTGGGCCGTGGCGGATAAAGAAGAGGCAGCAAAGGCGAGAACAAGCAGCGCGTTTTTCATGGCAGTTTACGGGGTTAAGAAGAAAGATTTCTGATGAGGTGAAAGAGTATGCTCCAAAGGTGGCCGGCCGCGCATGAGCCTGAAACTTAATGTTGCTGAAGCGTCGGATTAGCCGGACGAACCGTCGAATGCCGCCGATTTATTCAGGGGCTTCGTCCGTATTGGCGGGCCGTTTTTTGTTGATGGAAATCAGCAGCGCCACGAACACCATGCGCGGGGCCGAGGGCAGCACGGCTACGCTGGGGTACTGGCCGCTGGCATCTTTGGTAGCGGCGTAACGGTAGCCGTACACGTTTTGCCGCCCCAACACATTGGTGCACGACACATGCACAATGGTGAAGTTCTTCCACAGCGTTGTCACGTAGCTGGCGTTCAGGCTGAAGTCCTGAAAGCTGGGCAGGCGGCCCTGGTTGTAGCCCTCGGCGGTGTTGGGGTTGAAGTAGGCGCGCGGACTGTTGTAGGTGTAGGTAGCTCCTACCAGCGTGTGCACCTTGCTCAGCCAGTATTTGCCTACCAGGGAAAGGTTGTGCCGGGCGGCGAAGGTGGGCACAGCCAGCACGGGGTCCAGGCGCTGCTGGCGGCGGGTATCCAGAAAGCCATAGCTTATCCAGTAGTCGCCGTTTTTAATGGTTTTCTTGTCACGCCACAGCACATCTACTCCGCGGGCATAGCCGTTTCCGGCGCTGCGGTAGGTGGTGGGGTCGTAGGGTGTGAGTGGGGTTGCTAGGGCGGTCTGGTCGTAGCGCACCAGATTGGTATAGGCTTTATGGTAGGCTTCTACCCGCAGGGTGCGGTTATTATGACTGCGGAAGTAGGTAAGCTGCCAGTGCCGGGCGCGCTCAAACAGCAGTTGCGTGGGCTGGGCCGCGCGCAGCAATAAGTCGTTGGCAGGCGTTTGGTAGAAGTACCCGAACGCCCCCGAAAGCTGCGTTTTTTCATTCAGCTGATACGCCAGCGCCAACCGCGGCACGGCATTCCAGCGCTGCAGAATACCGGAGTATTCCATCCGGCCGCCCACGCGCCCCACTAGCTGGTTACTGAAGGCAATATCCGACTCCACGAAGCCTGCGACCCGCTGTTCCTGAAACTGAAATGCAGTATCAAATTGAGCTGCTTCAAAGCGTTGCTCATTATGCTGTAGCAGGCCTTCCACGCCCAGCTTCAGATTCCAGTAGGCACTGGCCGAGTCATTGGTCAGCACCAGCCGCCCCACCACGGACCGCTCCAGCTCGCGCATGGCCTGCTCACCGGCTTCTTTGGTGGCGATATGCGAGGTCTGCACGTCGCGCGTAGCGGCCACGCCCGATTGCACTGACCAGCCCCGCACTACCGGGCTGCGGAACGTGGTATTCACGTAGCCATTGCCGGCATTCAGCCCCACCGGCCGGCCTCCCGCCCATTCCGCATCGGGCTGGCGGGCTTCTATGTGCTGCGTGGTGAAAGCCCCGTAGGCCTTCAGCATACCCATAGAGCCGGTTTTCTGGCGCAGCGCCACCGAGCCGCCACCCGACTCAAACGCCCGCAACATACGCTGCGGCACCAGCCCAAAGTAAGGCCGCATGTTCATATAGTCGGCTGTTACGGCCACCGAAGACCGCTCAAACCGCTGCTGATGCGACAAGCTCAGCCCACCCAACGACAGCAGCGAAATGCCCGTCTGCGTCTCGGATGCCAAGTCCTCTGAGTTCAGCGCCACTATAGCTGATAAGGCCTGGCCATACTCGGCGGAGTAGCCGCCCGTGCTGAAGGCCATGCCTTTAAACAGCATCGGCGAAAACCGCCCCCGGGCCGGTACCCCTGACACCGATGCATTGTAGGGACTTTGCAGCGGCACGCCATCCAGGTACTGCCGGGTTTCACCGGCCGCTCCCCCGCGCACGAAAAGCTTGCCTTCTTCCCCATTGCGGGTGGTGCCAGGCATGGTATTAAAAGCGCCGGCCACATCCGCTGAGGCCCCGGCCGTGGTCACGACGTCCCGCGCCGTGAAAACCGTTTTGCGCTTATCATCACTGGCATCGAAGGTGCCCGAGGTGATGACCACGTCGCCGAGTTGGTTGCGCACTGGTTTGAGCACAATGGCCAGTTGCCGGGGGCTACCGCTCAGCGTTACGGGTTGCTCCTGCAGCTGATACCCCAGCAGCGTAGCCACCAGCGGCAGCGTACCGGTTTGGCGGGTACTGAAGCGGAAGCGGCCCAGGGAATCGGTGCTGGCGCCATCAAAGGTGGTTTTGAGAAACACGTTTACGCCAGGCAGCGGGTGGCCGGCGTTGTCTCGCACGGTGCCGCTGAGCGTGGTGGGCGTTTGCGCGGCCAGTTGCAGCGTGGTGGCCAGCAGGAGCAGCAGGGGTAGCAGTCGTTTCATCGGGTAGCGGTAGAAGTATGGGCCAAAGGTGCCCGGCTGCTACCGCCGATGAAATTTTAGGTTGCTGAAGTGTAGGATGAGTAGGATGAAGTGTGTGTATGCCGGAGCAAGCGGGATGCTGTGTTGCGAAAGAAATAGACTTTACTCTGCCTGCTCTACCTTCCGCTGTTATTCCCGGCCCTTTTGCTGACCGTAATTCTGCTTCAGATCATTGGCCAGATTATCGAGCACATAGGCGTGTTCCTGCTCAATGCCTAATTTCTCCAAGGGCTCCCAATAAAATCTGGGTGTTAATTCGGAGGTGTACGTTGTGACACGCGTCAGCTTGCAGCTGTTCTTGCCTACCTTATCGAAGTAGTAAATAGCTTCCTTAAAGCCAATCCAATTTCTACCCACCATATTGTAGTCAATCACATCCATTCGTAGCATTTTTGCTTTTTCGAGCCGGGTAATTTTCTCCACAATGGTTCCGCCCCCGAAATCGGAATTACTCATGCTGCCTGCTTTGAAATAGCAGGTGCGCAAACCACCTACTTCTTCCTTTTCCAGAACGCATTTTACCGGAACGGGCAAATCAAACTGCATCAGGAAAGGCTTTTCCGCCACCAGCGTATCCACTGATTTTATGGCGTCATACACCTGCTCGGGGCTATAGGGATACACCTGCTCCGTGCGCACCTCCACAATTTCCTGTTGGTGAGGATGCATAAAATATTCTACCGGCGCGCCAACCATAAAAGGCAGCAACAGCACCGGCAGATTAGTCGTTGATTTTAGCGCTTTGTATTTTTTCAGCAGATGCGCAACAACGTATCCCAGGAAAATAAGCGGAATAAGAATCGGCAGTGTCATAATGATGCATAACAGGCCCGAAAGACCGGGAATGTACATGGCCATCAGGAAAATAACGGCAGCAAACACGGCACCCCAAAACGTGTATTTGCCATTCGGCATCGCGCCAATGGAAATGCCCAGCACAATGGGCAGCAGCACAAACAGTATCCAGCTGTAATTGGCCAGCCCCATAAATAGGAACCCAACCCCGGTTCCCATAAAAATTAGCGTCAGAATAATAGAGAGCTGAAAGCTGCGGTCTTGTAGGATTCTTTTCATGTAATAGCTAGTCGGGTTTTGCCAAACCATTAATACCTGGCTTACCCCGGCCATCAAACTACGGCAATCCTCCGGCAGGCTACAAACCGCCCCACCCCTACCTTTGCCGCGTACTTTACCTACTTTCCCATGACCCTTACCTGGACCACCAAATCCTTCGCCGACCTTACCCTGACAGAACTCTATGACCTGCTACAGCTGCGCAGTGAGGTATTTGTGGTGGAGCAGACGTGTGCGTTTCAGGATATAGACGGGCAGGACCAGGCCGCCTGGCACCTACTGGGCTACACATCGGCCGGCGAGCTGGCCGCCTATGCCCGCCTGTTTGAGCCGGGCATCAGCTACCCCGAGGCCAGTATTGGGCGGGTGGTAGTCAGCCCACTTTTCCGGCGCTTTGGACTGGGTCGGGAGCTGTTGCGCCAGGCAATTAATGCCGTAAACACTCTAGTTGGAGCGCAGCCTATTCAGATTGGTGCGCAGCTTTATCTGCAGGCCTTTTATGAAAGCTTCGGCTTCCGGCAGGTGGGCGAAGGGTATCTGGAAGATGGTATTCCGCACATTCATATGGTGCGCGCAGGCAGTTAACCCGTGAAGTAGTGTAGCTACATTGTTTTGGCAGCGGGCTTTTTCCAGTACTGCTCAGGTTGTAGCTTTGTTGAATTGCGTCCCAATGGTTATGGGCGCTTACTGCTGCTTTTCTACCTCTATGCCTACCCGCAACCTTCCCATCGATTATCAAAAGCTATTTCGGGCGCTGCCGGAGAATTTTCTGCTCCTAGCGCCCGATGGCCTGGTATTGGATAACACCGACGGCCACGTTGCCGCGTCGCTGAAGCCCCGGGAAGAGGCCGTGGGCAAAACCATTTTTGAAGCGTATCCCACTCCCGATGAGCAGTCAACGCAGGTCATCCGGGACTCGCATGATTATGTGCGGCAGCACCTACAGCCGCACACCATGCCCATCATTCGCTACAGCCTGGAACGGCCTGCTGAGCAGGGTGGTGGCTATGAGGAAATGTACTGGCAGGCCACCCACTACCCTATTCTGGATGAGCAGGGGCAGTTGGAATTTATTCTCCAGCGCACCCAGAACATTACCGAGCAGTACCGGGCCCAGTTGCGCGCGGAGCAGGTACAACAGGAACTGGCCGAGCAGCAGGAGCGCAACCGCTTTATCCTGGAATCGTTGCCCATTCTGGTGTGGACGGCTCTGCCCACCGGCGAGCGGGACTACTTCAGCTCCCGCTGGCTGCAGTTTACCGGCCGCCCCCTGGAAGCGGAGCTCAACAACCAGTGGATCCATAACATCCATCCCGATGATCAGGCCCGGGTACAAAAGCAGTGGAATGAAAGCGTGGCTACCGGCCAGCCCTACCAGGTAGAATACCGCCTGCGTCGTCACGATGGTCAGTATCGCTGGGTACTAATGCGTGCTATGCCGCGCTACAATGCCAACCACGAAATTACCATGTGGGTTGGCGGGGGCACCGATATTCAAGACCAGAAGCAGATGGTGCAGGAGCTGCTGGAAACCAACGAGCAGCAGGCCTTACTCTCCGACCAGGCCTACCAGGCGTATCAGCTGGCCGAAACCCAGCGCGAAACGTTCTACAACCTGTTTATGCAGACGCCAGCCATGATCTGCATTCTGCGCGGGCCGGAGCACCGCTTTGAGTTCGTAAACCCCGAGTACCAGAAGCTGTTTCCCCACCGCCAGCTCATCGGCAAAACCGTGGCCGAAGTTCTGCCCGAAGTAATAGAGCAAGGGTTTGTGACCCTGCTCGACAACGTGTATAACACCGGCGAGGCGTTTGTTGGTAATGAGCAGGAAATTATGCTCGACCGGGACGGCAGCGGCCAGCTGCAGCGCAGCTACTTAAATTTCACTTATCAACTGTTTATGGAGGGCGGGCAAAAAGCCGGTATCACGGTATTTGCCTTTGATGTCACGAATCTGGTGCTGGCACGCCAGGCCCTGGAGCGTCCTGATTCTACTGTCCAGTAAGATGAATTCCCTTTTTACTTTCAGACAGTTACCCGCGCCCTCATGGACATAAACAGCCTGGATTTTCAACAAGCCAGGATTAAACAGGTACTCTTTAAGTCCAGGCTGCGCTCCGTGCTCTACGGGGTGCGCGAGGCGGATGATGCCTTGTTTTCCTTATACCATAACCCTTTGGGGGAATGGCTGCGCACGGTAGTGAAGCCCCGCTACAGCATGCGCCCGGAAGTGCGCGAAATTGAGCGTACTATCCAGCAAATGCTGGATACCGGCTATGAACTTTCCACGCAATACAAGCGGGGGCACATCGAGGAGGCCCGTGCCGGCCTGGAGAAAATTAACGCTTATTCTGACCAGATTGAAGCCTTGCTGCAAACTCTGGAGCAGCATACCAGAGCATAAAAAGCCGCTCCCAGGATATGGGAGCGGCTTTTTTATAATGCATTTATACCTCGGGCAATTGCACCGCTTCCAGCCAAGGGTGCAATTGGGCGGGGTTCTGAAACAGATTGATAAACAGTACCCGCTCCTCGCCTGCCAACCGCCATATTTCTGCATAAAAGTCGCCCAGCGCATATAGCTGCAGCCGGCAGCCGTACTCGGCACGATCGGCCAGGTGGTGGCCTGCCTGTAGCAGGCGTTCCGTTTGCTGGCCCATGGGTAGTTGTTTAAAAGCAGCGAGATACATCCTGTCAGCACATGGTCTTTGCCGAAGATACAAAGTTGTGGGCAGTAACCTTGCCCTGGCTCGACGGCAGAACCATTTAGCCGTGCTACTTTCACGGCATGAAAACCATTCGCTTTCCGCACCCGCTGGTTTTGCTGGTTGGGTTTATCCTGCTGGCTACTCTCCTCACCTACCTGCTGCCCGCCGGCGTATTTGAGCGCCACCCCGATGCCGCTACAGGACGCGACATTGTGGTTCCTGGTTCCTACCATAGTGTACCCGCTTCGCCAGTACATCCGCTGCAGGCCATAGTAGATATCCCGAAGGGAATGACGGAAGCGGCGTCCGTTATTTTTCTGGTGTTTCTGGCGGGCGGCGCTTTCACGGTGGTAGACCAGACCGGGGCCCTGCGCCGTGGGGTAGACTGGCTGCTGGATAAATTCCGGGGCCGTGAGGCCGTGGTGATTCCCATTATCTGCGTGCTGTTTGCTACTATGGGGGCGCTGGAAAATATGCAGGAGGAGATTGTGCCGCTCATTCCGGTGCTGCTCATTCTAATGCGCCGTATTGGCTACCCGCCCATTATTGCAGCGGCTGTCAGCATAGGCTCGGCGGCGGTTGGGGCGGCCTTCAGCCCGCTCAACCCCTTCCAGGTGGGCATTGCCCAAAAGCTGGCCCAGCTGCCCCTGCTCTCCGGCGGCGGATTCCGTATGATTTTCCTGGCCCTGGCCCTGGCCATCTGGATTGGGGGCACCGTGCGGTTTGCTATGCGCCACCGGATTGTGCCCGAGGTAGATGAGGTAACCGGCGAGGCTACGGGCGTGGGTCGCCACGGCCTGGTGCTCCTGCTGCTGTTTCTCACTTTTGCCTTCTTCGCCTACGGAGTACTCAAGCTGGAATGGGATTTTGATCAGATGGCCGCGCTGTTCTTTGGGCTGGGCGTAGCGGCTGGCCTGGTGGGGGGATTGGGTCTTACAGGCACGGCCTCCGGCTTTATTGACGGTTTCCGGGACATTGCTTTTTCGGCTCTGCTGATTGGCTTTGCCCGCGCCATTTTTGTGGTGCTGGAGCAAGGCCAGATTGTGGATACCATTGTAAATGGCCTCTCTGCCCCACTGGCCGGGCTGCCGGTTACGCTTTCCGCGCTGGGCATGGTAGGCGTGCATACCGCGCTGCACCTACCGGTACCCAGCGTGAGCGGGCAGGCCGTGCTCACCATGCCCCTGCTGGTACCCCTTTCTGATTTAATTGGCCTTTCCCGCCAGGTAACGGTACTGGCCTACCAGTATGGTGCCGGCCTTTGCGAAATCATTACGCCGACAAATGGCGCCCTGGTGGCTATTGTAACCGCCTGCGGTGTGCGGTTTGATCAATGGTGGAAATTTGTGCTGCCGCTATATCTTTTGCTGCTGCTGCTGGCAGTGGTAGCCATTATCACGGGCATTGCCGTGGGGATATAAGCGCAAAGCCTGTCATTTGGATTCCTGCTGATAGTTTAAGCGCCCCTGCCTGATGTATATAGGCAGGGGCGCTCTGTTTTTAAATATCCTGGAGTGTGACTGTTCTTAGCTTACAACCCGCTACTTAGGGAGTATGGCACACCTGGCTCCGTTGCCTCCGCCTCCGGGCTTTGGCGCACCGCCAACCCCAGCAGCGCCCACATAACAAAGCTGTAGGCCTCAAACAAATCGGCTCCGGCTTTGCGGTAGCCCAGCGCAACCAGAAGGAAGAATATCGGCAGTGTAATGCCGCATAGAATGGGCACCCAACGCCGCCAGCTGGTCCAGACGCGTGCTTGCAGCACCAATAAGCCCACCACCAGCATACATACCATACTGGCTGGCCAGCTTAGGTCGGCAATGTGATAGAAGATGGGGTTATGCGGCCCGGGCAGCAAATCCATGACCTGCTGGCAGGCGGCCAGGGTTAATAGCACTAACTGCAAGACAAACACGCCTAGCGCTACCCGGCCGTGGCCGGTAGCCCGGGCGCGGCGCAGGCCCAGAGCGGCACAAAACCAGCCCACTAAAAAAGCCAGCCCCAAAAGGGCCGAAGCTTTATTGTCCCACTGACCGTTCGATTTGCTGGCCAGGCTGGCCAAGGCGAGGGTGGGGCTTAGCAGGATGGTCAGGGTGCCCAAGGTTCTGTTATTCATAGCTGTAAAGTGTAAGGGTTTAATCCACTACAATTTACAACTCGCCCCTCCCGGCTGTCAATCACATATTAGGGTGAGTAATACCAAAAATCGTTTGGCCCCGTCGGAAAGCGCATAGCTGGTGTGAGCTAGGCCAGCCTCAGCTCATCGGCCTCAAAAATGCGCGGCAGCTTACGCTTACGCTCCACCATCTGAAACCGGGCAGTATCGTTCTTTTCATCCCAGTATACATCCGAAATCAGGCCCCGGTGCGCGGGTTTGCCAGGGGCCGGGTGGGCTTCTTCCACTACATCCCCAAAGCTGAAGGCGGGCTTTTCGTACAACTCTTTAAATAGCTCGGGGCTTACCTTAAACTGCTGCTCATCGTAGCGCAGCAGCATCCAGTCCTCAGTTTCGCCAATCTTCTCAAACACTTTACCCAGCGGCTCCAGCCACTCAAAAGAGCGGCGGTTGGCCGGGTGAATGTAGCGGAGGCCATAATCGGGCGTCCAGGAATACAGGCCAAAAACTACGGGAACAGGACGACGCACAGCAGCAATAGAAAAGGTAAAGCAGGAAAGTACCTGCAAAGCTACGCATCCTCGTTGGCAGTGTTACCGCCCTTTCCGCCTACTAATTCGCACTCAGGTAAGCAGCTGCAAAAATTTCATCGGAGATTTTTTGCACTATTACAGCTTCAAAAGCCTTTCTATCAAAAGCTTACAATCAAAATATAACCAAACAACTAGGCAATCAGTAGAAGCAGCACCTGTTGAGTCTTTGTGCTGATTTTCCTCTACAAGCATGCCTGAAACCGATACCCTTTCCGCCCCTACGCTGCAAGTTGGCATGGGCGCTATTCCCCATACCCAGGGTACTACCTTCCGGGTGTGGGCACCTTACGCCGACGCCGTAGCTGTTATAGGTACTTTCAACGATTGGAGCCCTGATACGCACCCCCTCTTGCCCGAAGAAGGGGGTTACTGGGCCATAAATGTACCCGGTGCCACTGTGGGCGCGGAGTACCGTTTCTGGTTGAAAACGCCTACCGGCGAGCTTACCCGCAACGACCCCTATGCCCGTGAAGTAACCCATTCTGCTGGCAACTCAGTAGTGCCCGATCTGGCTTTTGATTGGGGCGACCACCAGTTTGAGATGCCGGCCTGGAATACGCTGGTTATCTATGAGCTTCATGTAGGCACTTTTCATACCTCCACCGAAGACCAGCCCGGCACTTTCCTGGATGTGATTGAGCGGTTGCCTTATCTACGGGATTTGGGCATTAACGCGATGGAAATTATGCCGCCTACGGAATTTCCCGGTGGCCGCTCCTGGGGCTACAACCCATCCCACCCCTACGCTCTGGAAACGGACTATGGTGGGCCTAAAGCTTTTAAAGAGCTGGTGAAGCGCGCCCACGAGCACGGCATTGCCATTATTTTGGATGTGGTATACAACCACTTTGGCCCCGGCGACCTGGACTTGTGGCAGTTTGATGGCTGGCAGGAAAACGACGGGGGCGGTATCTACTTCTACAACGATTGGCGGGCCGAAACACCCTGGGGCCACAACCGCCCCGACTATGGCCGCGCCGAGGTGCGCCAGTATATCCGCGACAATGCCCTGATGTGGCTGGAAGACTACCAGGTAGATGGCCTGCGCTGCGACGCCATTGCGCATATCCGCAATGTGCGCGGCACCAGCAACCCCACCGACGACCTGCCCGATGGCTGGAGCCTGATGCGCTGGATTAATGAGGAAATCCGGGAGAAAATGCCCTGGAAAATCACCATTGCCGAGGACCTGCTGGGCAACGAGTACATCACCCGCGCCCCGGAACAGGAAGGCCAGGGATTCTCTGCGCAATGGGATGCCGGCTTTGTAAATCCCATACGGGAGGCTCTGGTGGCATTTTCTGATGATGAGCGGGACCTGGAGGCCGTAGCGGCTGCTATCAGCAGGCGGTACAATGACGATGCTTTTCAGCGCGTTATCTATACTGAGTCGCACGATGAGGTGGCTAACGGCAAGTCTAGGGTGCCCGAGGAGATTATGCCGGGGGAAGCGCACTCCTGGTTCCCCAAAAAGCGGGCTATTCTGGGCGCGGCACTGGTATTTACCGCGCCGGGTGTGCCCATGATTTTTCAGGGTCAGGAGTTTCTGGCTGATGGTTTCTTCTCCGATGACCTGCCCTTAGACTGGCAGCGGGCCGAAGACTTGCGCGGCCTGGTGCATCTCTACCGCGACCTGATCCGGCTGCGGCGCAATCTGGAGGGCCATACGCGCGGCCTTACGGGTCAGCATATCGAGGTTTTTCACCTCAACCACGAAGATAAAACTCTGGCCTTCCGGCGTTGGGCTGATGGGAATGGTGGGCCCGGCGACACCACCATTGTGCTGTGCAACTTCGCCGACCGCACGCATGAGTCCTACACGATTGGTTTGCCGGCCGCCGGCCACTGGCGCGTACGCTTTAACAGCGACTGGCAGGGCTATGACCAGGAGTTCGGCAATTTCGAAAGCCTGGATACGCTGACGGTAGAAGGCGAATATGACGGCTTCCCACAGCATGGCAGCTTTGGCCTGGCCCCGTATTCCGTGATAATCATCTCCCAGGAACCTTAAAATCCAGGTAAAAGCCACCAGCCACCAGCGCTGCGGGCTGCGCACCGTACCCTGGCTTACGGCATATTACTTCTGCTTTTCAGGCAAAAAATACCCCGTAGTTGCTGCGGGGCCATTTTTTTTCTGCTAATTCCAGCCTGAAGTACGCTTCTCCCGCTTACCTTACGCTGCTCCCCACCACCTTCTGTTCTGTATTCTGTGCAAGTGCCTCAATCTACCCCCGATATAGTTGCGCCCGATGCCCTGTTGGTTGAAGTAGCCTGGGAAGTTTGTAATCAGGTAGGCGGTATTTACACCGTTATACGTTCTAAAGTACCCGCCACCGTGCAGGGCTGGCAAGACCGGTACTGTTTGCTGGGGCCTTATTTCGCCAATCAGGCGCAGGCTGAATTTGAGCCTTTGTCGGAAACGCAGCTGGCTGCCGCCCGCGACCCATTTGCCCGGGCCGTGCGCCGGATGCGGGCCGCCGGCTACGATGTGCAGTATGGGGTGTGGCTGATAACGGGGCGTCCCCGGGCAGTGCTATTAAATCCTTTCCAGGCCTATCCGCGCCTGGGAGATATCAAGCGCGACCTGTGGGAACACCATGGTATTCCTACCCCCGATAATGACGACCTGCTGCACCAGGTAGAAGCTTTTGGTGTGCTGGCCAAAGTGTTTGTGCAGGAGCTTACGGCCGAGGTTACGCAGCAAGTGCTGGTGCATTTTCATGAATGGATGACTGGCGTTGCCATTCCGGATCTGCGCCGCGAGCAAACACCAGCGCACCTGCTCTTTACCACCCATGCCACCCTGCTGGGCCGCTACCTGGCCATGAACGACCCCAACTTCTATGACCACCTGATGCAGGTGGACTGGGAAGCAGAGGCGCGGAATTTCAACATTGAAACGGCGGTGCGCATTGAGAGGGCCGCGGCCCACGGTGCCCACGTCTTCACCACCGTGAGCGAGCTGACGGTGCGGGAGTGCATTTACTTGTTAGACCGGATTCCGGACGCGGTGCTGCCCAACGGCCTGAACATTGAGCGGTTTGTGGCCCTGCACGAGTTTCAGAATCTGCATCAGCAGTACAAAGCCAAGATTCATGAGTTTGTAATGGCTCACTTCTTTCAGAGCTATTCTTTCGACCTCGATAATACACTATACCTTTTTACCTCCGGGCGCTACGAGTATCACAACAAGGGCTTTGATTTGACCCTGGAAGCCCTGGCCCGCCTCAACCACCGCATTCAGCAGAGCGGGGTAGATGGGCAGGTGGTCATGTTCTTCATCACTAAACGGCCCTTCCATAGCATTAATCCGCAGGTGCTGCAAAGCCGGGCTATTCTGAACGAAGTGCGCGAAACCTGCGAAGCCATTGAACAGCAGGTGGGTGAGCGGATGTTCTACGCTGCCGCCGCCAGCACCGACCACCGCCTGCCTGACCTCAGCGCCATGGTAGATGACTACTGGAAGCTGCGCTACCGCCGCACGCTGCAAAGCTGGAAAACCACCAGCTTACCCCCGGTCATCACCCATAACTTGATAGACGACCACAACGACGACATTCTGGACTTTGTGCGCCGCGCCAACTTGGTGAACAACCGCCACGACCGGGTGAAAATCGTGTATCATCCCGATTTCGTCTCGCCTACTTCTCCCCTGTTTGGCATGGAGTACGGCCAGTTTGTGCGGGGCTGCCACCTGGGCATCTTCCCCAGCTACTACGAGCCCTGGGGCTACACCCCCCTGGAGTGCGTGGCCCGCGGCGTGCCCGCCATCACCAGCGACCTGTCGGGCTTTGGTGACTACGTGATGCAGCATGTGCCCGACAACGAGGATAAAGGCATTTATGTGATTGAGCGCAAGGAGCGCAGCTTTGATGAAGCCGCCGAGCAGCTTACCTCCGTGCTGTGGGATTTTGTGCTCCAAAGCCGCCGGGAGCGAATTATGCAGCGCAACCAGGTGGAAAGCTCCTCGGAGATGTTCGACTGGAAACACCTGCGCGTGTACTATGACCGGGCTTATGCGCTGGCACTGGAGCGCAGCTAAGCTACAGGCTGCAGCTCCTCAATGGGCTTATACACCAAGCGTAACCCTACCACAGAAACCACGCAGGCCAGCGTAGGCAGCAGCCCTATGGGCGTGAACACCACGGTGGGCGCGCTCAACCCGCTCAGCAAAAGCGCGGCCCACCAGATTTGTCGCCCGGCCCGGGAACGTCCGCGGCAGAGCAGCCACACCTGCCCGAGCATGTAGCTGCTGATACCCAGAAACACCACGCCCATTTGCAATAGAGCGTAGAAATGAAAATCGAAATGGAAGGTATCCTGCTCTATTCGCTCCAGCGCATGAAAGAGGATTTCGACCAGATGAGCCCCCATGCTAAGGGCCACTAGCATAGGCCCCAGAATAACCGCAAACAAAGCGCCGGGGCGCATAGGCGGCCGAAAGGTGACATAGGCCCGGCGGCAATACCAGGCCGAAGCCAGCACCGTCGCTCCCATTACCAATTGATCAATATACTGAAGCAGAAATTTCATGGGAGGGGCTCTGGATTACCTTCCAAAAATACTGTCCCCTTCTGCCCGCGTCAATCACATAAGCATGTGGCAATAAGCCGTTACGGCTAATGCCATTGAATTTCTCCAGCTGATCTTGCCGCTGTCTGCTTCTCTACTTGCCACCAAGCAGCTTGAATTGAAGTCAGGTAAATCCGCAATTTTGTTTAATTTTTTAGTATAAAATGTTAAACAAATTAAACTCCTTTGCGTTTCTTTTTTAGCAAAACAGGAAAGCTTGTTCTGGCTTATGCTGGCATCTTGTACCTTGTGAGACTTTCAGCTATCCGGCATTTTCTTTTCGCATGCATCCCTTTCCCCGCTTCTCTAAGGTTTCGATGCTATGCGCAGCTTTTCTGCTGGGCCAGGTCGCTTTGGGCAATGATTTCTGGCTGCGTCCCAGCCAATATCACGTCTCGCCGGGTGCCACTGTTTACGTACAGCGGCTGGTAGGCCAGCAGTTTAAGGGGGAGCGGTGGAGCGGCACCAGCCAGCGCGTGGCGCAGCTACTGCACTATGCTCCCAACGATACCGTGGACCTTACCCAAATTGCCACCCAACACGATACGCTGCAGACCAGCCTGGCACTGAATGAGTCTGGCACCCATCTGCTGGGCTTTACCAGCAACGAAGTCAGCCTGACCCAAAGTGCCACTGAGTTTAATAACTACCTGAAAGCAGAAGGTCTGGACCAAGTGCTGCTAACGCGCCAGAGACGCAAGCAGCTGGAAAAGCCTGCCCGTGAAACCTACCGCCGCTGTGCCAAAACGCTGGTACAGGTAGGTACTGCCTCCGATGGTCCATTCAATGCGGTGCTGGGCCAGCCCCTGGAGCTGGTACCGGAGCAAAACCCTTATGCCCTGCGCCCTGGCACTTCTATTACGGTACGGGTGCTGGAAAACGGCCAGCCCGCGCGCGGCCAGTTGGTGCGCGTGTGGCTGAAAGCAGGCCTGCCTACCCAGCCCGCTACTGTGCAAAATATGTACACTTCTGGTGAGGGCCGCGTGCTCGTGCGGCTGCCTCCTACCCCTGTGGAAGTGCTGGTAACTGCGGTACGCATGCGCCCCCATCCCGACTCTAAAACGGCCGATTGGCAAAGTGCCTGGGCAAGCCTTACCTTCGGGCTGGGCAAGTCAGCCCGACGCTGATTCGCACGCTTTATACAACCATTTTTTTTACTACCTTCGCAACTCTCGCAACCACCGAATTTCCCGACGGCATGAAGTACACGATTGATAAAAAAGAAACTTACACAATCATCACGATTGACGAGAAGAAGCTCGACACCACCGTTGCGCCAGACCTGAAATCGGAGTTTGTGAAACTGAATGCCGAGGGGATTAATAACCTCATCCTGGACCTCACCAATGTGAAGTACACGGATTCCTCGGGCCTGAGCTCTATCCTGATTGCCAACCGCTTGTGTAATTCCACGGGTGGGTTGCTGGTTCTCACCGGCCTGCAGGACCACGTTATGAAGCTCATCACCATCAGCAAGCTGGAGTCGGTTTTGAACATTCTGCCCACCGTGGAAGAAGGCATTGACCGTATTTTCCTGCACGCCATTGAGCGTGACCTGACCAGCAAAGAATAGCTTTCTATGCCTGGAGCTGTTGGCCGTTAGCTGTTAGTCTTTATAAGCTAACGGCTAACGGCCAACAGCTTTTTTTATTCCCCACGCACACAGCCGCTAGTAGCGGCAGCCCGCAGCCGCCTTGGAGTTTGAGCTAAGAATACTAGGCAGTGGATCGGCCACGCCGGTTCCCAATCGTCATCACACGGCCCAGGTGCTGACCGTGGGCAACATGCTGTACCTGCTGGACTGTGGCGAGGGTACGCAGCGGCGGCTACTGGAGCACAAGATTAGCCCCCACCGCCTCAAGGTTATTTTTATCAGCCATCTGCACGGCGACCATTTCTTTGGGCTGTTTGGTCTGCTGGGCACCATGCACCTGCAGGGCCGCACTGAGCCGCTGCACCTATTTGGGCCGGCCGGCCTGGATGAAGTGCTGACTACCCAGTTTCGCCACTCCGGCACCGAGCTGGGCTTTGAGCTGGAATATACTTTGGTAGACCCTACTCAGCACCTGCTGGTGTATGAGGACCGCAACGTAACGGTGCATACCATGCCCATGCACCACCGCATTCCGTGCTGCGGCTACCTGTTCCGGGAGCAGCCGCGCCGCCGTTCCCTGGTACGGGAGCTGTTACCTGCCGGCCTCACCCCAACCCAGCTGCACCAACTAGCCCAGGGCGAAGATGTAGTAGATGAAGCCACCGGCGCAATGCTGGTGCGCCACGCCGATGTAGCTGGCCCACCCAAGCACGCCCGCAGCTATGCCTTCTGTTCCGATACCGTCTTTACGCCCTCTATGGCGGAGATGGTGCACAAGGTGGATATTCTGTATCATGAAGCCACTTTTCTGGAGGAGCTGCGGGAGCGGGCCGCGGTTACGCTGCACTCTACTGCCCGCCAGGCCGGCGAGTTAGCACGCCTGGCTGATGTAGGACAGCTCCTAATCGGGCACTTTTCCTCTCGCTACCGCGACCTGGAGCCCCTGTTGCGCGAAGCGCGCACGGAGTTTTCCAATACGCAGCTGGCCCTGGAAGGCACTATAGTCAGTGTGCCTACTACGGCCATTCTGGCTTGATCTAAGTTGCAACTACTTTACTGGCTTACTCCCACTTTGCCCCGGCGCCTGGTTCCGGGTGCCTGATTTTCTTCTATGCTTCCTGTATCCTCCTATGCCCGTAAAAAGCAGCAGCTATATCTGGTTCTGAGTGGCATTTTTGTGGTTAATGCCCTGCTGGCGGAAATCATTGGGGTGAAGATTTTCTCGGCCAACGCCTTGCTGGGCATACCCAACACTATTCCCGGCGACCTGACTGCCGGGGTACTGATCTGGCCTGCAGTGTTCATCACCACCGATATTATCAATGAATACTTTGGGCGGGAAGGTGTGCTGCGGGTTAGCTTTCTGACTGTAGCGCTGATTCTGTATGCTTTCCTGATTATTCTGCTGACCACCCACTTGCCTCCCGCTGCCTTCTGGCTGGATGTAAATAAGGTAGATGCGCAGGGCCAGCCTTTCAATATTGACTTTGCCTATCAAAGCATTTTCCGCCAGGGCTTGGGCATTATAACCGGCTCAATCACAGCCTTCCTAATAGGTCAGGTGCTGGATGCCACCGTATTCCAGGCGTTGCGCCGCATTACGGGCAGCCGCATGGTGTGGCTGCGCGCTACGGGCTCTACGCTTATTTCGCAGCTGGTTGATTCGTTTGTGGTGCTCTTTGTGGCGTTCTACCTTTTTGGCAATTGGTCTTTTGAACAAGTGCTGCGGGTGGCTAACACCAATTACTGGTATAAATTCGCGGCGGCTATTCTACTCACGCCGGTGCTTTACCTGGCCCATTTCCTGATTGACCGGTATCTGGGCCAGGAGGAAACCACGGAACTGCAGCAGGAAGCGGCCGCTAATGTGAGTGTGTAACTGAAATAATAATCTACAATCCTTATTCTGTTATCCTTGATGCGTTTCCCTCTACTTATTCTATTTGTTGGGCTTCTATTCCCACAGTTAGTATTAGCGCAGATATTTTCTCAGTTCGAATCAGGATCCTATGTACTAAAAAGCAACCAAAACCAGCGCCATAACTGTGAACTCAAGCTACGAGGCAACTCAGTATTAATGGTTAAGGACTCGACAGTTGGCAAGAACTTGAAGCTTACTCCTAACGAAGTGAGTTCCTTTCGTATAGGCCAACATAAATTCATTGTAGCTCAAAATTTTGACGTCCCCGCCAGCATTGCTAGCGGCTTTGAGGACCAAGCCTTTGTGGAATTACTCGACAGTGGGCAGGTTATTCTGATGCGCTATGAATTCACATCCGGTTCGGCAGTTATGATGGGTGCTGGTGGTACAATGAGCCCCGGTGGTAGTACTAGTTCTGAGCTTTACTTGCTGCGTTGGGCAACTGGACACGAAATTTCACCTATCCCAGCCAATCAAGTAACACACGGTGGTCCGAAATTTCGAGAGGCTCTTCTGCCATTTTTTAGCACCCGCCCTGATTTAGCGAAGCTATTAAAGGAAAAGCGTATTATACTGGACGACCTTCCAGGTGTTATTCATGCTTTGAATACCAACCAAGAATTTACTCCAACTAATTGGAGCCCTCCTTCTAATACCAGTAACTGGACCGACTTACCTACTAATTATGTCCCGAATACTAACCGGCATTCAGAGCACAGGCCGCCCTCACTTAGGTAACCTGCTGGGTGCTATTTTTCCGGCCATTGAGCTGTCGAAAAACACCGCCAATGACTCCTTGTATTTCATTGCTGATTTGCACTCCCTCACCACAGTGCGTGATGCGGAAACGTTGCGGCAAAACACCTACGCGGTAGCCGCCGCCTGGCTTGCCTGTGGCTTCGATACAGAGAAGAACTTGTTCTACCGTCAGTCGGACGTGCCGCAGGTAGCGGAGCTGACGTGGTACCTCTCCTGCTTCACGCCTTTCCCGATGCTGGCTAATGCCCACTCGTTTAAGGACAAGTCGGATAGACTCTCGGACGTGAATGCGGGCCTGTTTACCTATCCTGTGCTGATGGCGGCCGATATTCTGCTATATGATGCCGAAGTGGTACCCGTAGGCAAAGACCAGATTCAGCACCTGGAAATAGCCCGCGACATTGCCTCGGCCTTCAACAACCGTTATGGCGAAACCTTCGTGCTGCCCCAGGCCCGCGTAGACGAGCAGCTCATGACCATTCCGGGCCTCGATGGGGCCAAAATGAGCAAGAGCTACGGCAACATCATCGACATCTTTGCCGAGGAAAAAGCCCTGCTTAAAACGGTGCGCAGCATTGTTTCAGACAGTACTCCGCTGGAAGCACCTAAAAACCCGGATACCGATACTACTTTCAAGCTCTTCTCCCTGCTGGCCACGCCCGCCGAAACCGAGGATATGCGCCAGCGCTACCTGGCCGGCGGCTACGGCTACGGCCATGCCAAGCAGGCACTGTTTGAGGTGATAATGCGCCGATTTGCCACCGAGCGGGAGCAGTTCAACTTTTACATGAATAACCTGCCGGAGGTAGATGCCCGCCTGGCCGAAGGAGCCCGCAAGGCCCAGGCTTACGGTTCCGAAGTACTGAACAAGGTACGCGAGAAAGTAGGCTATCTGCGTCGTTAATCCGTTTGCTGGCCTCCTTCACCACAAAAAAGGCTTTCCGAAACGGAAAGCCTTTTTTGTGGGTGGGTCTCTACTAGTAAATCAAGCCGTCTACGCCGGGGCGTTGCTGGTGCGAGAAGCTGAAGCCTACTTTGCTGCCTCGGCTTACCTGCTGGTTTTCTATTTTTTGCTTTACCGTAATCTTTTGGATTTCCGGCAGGGGCGGCGCAATCAGGTCGTTGTTGACGGCGGCAATCATGGCGCTTTCCACAAAAAGCTTCATGGCATCGGCCGTGACTTGGTTATCCGACATATCCAGATCCGGCATTTCCAGCTGCTGCACGCCCTCCAGAAAATAATGGCTGTCGATGTTGATGAGCAGGCGGCCTACCAGGTAGCCGGGGTCGTTCATGCGCTGGTATTTGATGCTGTCGGCCATAAAGTTGTAGGCCATAATATGCCCGAAGAAGCGCCTGCGGAAATCAGCCTCTACGTAGTCAGTGCGCATAGGCCCATAGTCATCAGGGAAGGTGACGATGTTGGAGTGAAGCACGAAAACGAGCAGGTCGCCGGAAAACCGGATGTGAAACTCCATTTCGTTTACGGGAACATATTCAATGGCTACGCTGGCATCTACGGGCGTGAGCTTGCTGCTGAGCTCCACTACCAGTTCCCTAGAGACCTTCCGCAGCAGTTCAAAGGCAGCCAGGGTGTTGCGGTATATAGCTTGCTTGGCGGTAGATTTTTGCCGAAGCCCTTCGAAAATAAGCTCTAAACGCTCGTTTACGGCTTCCGGCGTAATAGAATCTATGTGATGGAGAGCTTCCGATTTGCCACTGGTATCAGCCCCATTCTTGGGGACCAATTGTTTAGCTTTCACTCGCTTTTCAGGAACGGGCGCGGTTACTCCCGGGTCAGTGGGCTGAGTTTCTATCAGCGCTTCGGTCGAGGTCTTTTTGGATGTGCGTTTGGCCATGCGTGCAATAGAGGTGGCAGGCAAGAGAAAGGCCTGCGAAGGTGAGATGAGTATCCTACGCGGAGAAAAGGCGCGGGTTAAAGCTCCCTATGTACGAAAAACCGGCCTATTATGGTACCTCAGGTGCCAATATTGGATAGTACTGCCCCGGTGGCTTACTTTCTCCTCAGCGCTAACTCTTTAAAAAATAGCCCGGACTGCTTCCCAGGTTAGGGAGAGCAGCCCGGGCTATGATTGGGCAGCCAGTAGAAGGCGGACCTTACTGGCGCAGAAGCTTCATCTGGGTGTTCAGGCCGTGCCCGTTTTCCAACTGGAGGTAATACATGCCCACCGACGGCATTTCCCGCGAGAAATTAAAAGGAAGCGTAGCCGTTGGTGCTTTGAGTTGCAGCCTGCCAGTAGCAATTCTGGCGCCCAGAGGCGAGAAAAGCGTGTAGATAACCTCCCCCTGTAATGGCTCTGCTAACCCCACTACGTACTTCCCATCGGCCGATGGGTTGGGATACACGCTTATGCCTATGTACGAAGAGGTGACAGGGTGTTTGGCCGTGAGCGTGGCAACGGTTTTGGCCGCCGCTATTGCATTAACGCCTTTCAATGTGAGGTTAAAAGAAATATCCGGGCTACTGCGACTTTCCTGGTGCACCTCTGCCGCTACCACGTTGGTGCCCGTTACAAAAGCAGAGGCCGGAATGGTAAAGGAGATGGATGAAGCACCATCATCAGAAGCCACGGCGGCTAAGGAATTGCTTGAGATATTGCCGGTAGGCAGATTATTGCGGTACACCTCCGTCCCATTCACATACATCACTACCCCATCGTCGCGCTTCAGGCTGGCTGTGTAAGAGCTGAACGCACTGGCATCACTAATACTGATGCTTTTGCGGAAATACGTGGTAATATGTTTTCTATTGGGATTTGTACCGTAGCTCACAATGGTGGCCTCGTCGCCATCCCCATAGCCCAGCTCCGATGGCCCGCTTTTCCAGCTGGCGTCGTTAAAGCTTTTCGCCCGCCAGCTGTTGCCCTGATTGGTGCCATTGTCGAGATATTTCCACGTATCTCCAAAAGCAATGAGCGAACTGCTGGCCGGCTCCGGATTCACCGTTAAGGTTATTTCATCGGCGGCACTTACCCCGCCTTTATCGTCCGTTGCCGTTAAGCTGAACACATAGCTACCAGCTACCAGGTCACTGACGGTAGGCGTGGCGGCGGAAAAACTACTGAACGTAGCGGTATTCGGGCCGCTCACCTGTGTCCAGGCATAGGACGCAATGCTGCCATCGGCATCCGTGGCCGAGCCATCCAATACCACACTGCTCGTAGGCAGCGTAATGCTCTTATCCACCCCGGCATTGGCGACAGGCAACTGGTTAACTGCTTCGGGACTTACCGTAACGGTTACCTGATCAGCGGGACTGGGGGCACCGTGGTTATCAGCTACAACCAGGCTGAACACGTAGCTGCCCGCTATCAGACCGCTAACAGTAGGCACAGCTTGTGTATTGCTTGAGAAAGTAGCCGTATTAGGTCCACTCTCCTGACTCCAGGTATAGGCGCTGATGCTGCCGTCAGCATCGGTACCCGAGCCATCCAGACTCACACTATTGACGGGAAGGGTAATTGATTTATCGGCGCCAGCATGGGCAACAGGCACCTGGTTCACCGCTTCCGCATTCACGGTAATACTCACCTGATCGGCCGCACTGCTGGCACCCAGATTGTCTTTCGCCGTTAGGCTGAAGACATAGCTGCCGGCTACCAGGTCACTGACGGTAGGCGTGGCGGCGGAAAAACTACTGAACGTAGCGGTATTCGGGCCGCTCACCTGTGTCCAGGCATAGGACGCAATGCTGCCATCGGCATCCGTGGCCGAGCCATCCAATACCACACTGCTCGTAGGCAGGGTTATGGTTTTATCCGCGCCAGCATTGGCCACCGGCAACTGATTACTGCTGCCGGCACCGGTACCCGTGCCGGTTAAAGAGAAATCAAAGGACAAGTCGGAGCTGACTACATCATTCTGGTGGATTTCCACAGCAATGAGGTTGGTGCCCGATACAAAAGCGGAGGCTGGAATGGTAAACGCCTGGGCAGTGGCGCCGTCATCAGGGGCCTGCGTTTGGGCTAGCGTGGTGTAGCTGACGGTGCCCGTGGGCAAATTACTGCGGTACACTTCCGTGCCATTCACGTAGACCACGGCCCCATCATCCCGCTTAATGCTGGCCGAGAATGAGCTATAAGTACTGATATCGGCTAGCGTAATAGCGCGGCGGAAGTAGGTGGTAACATACTTGTTGCTGGCATTGGGTCCGTAGCTGACGAGAGTGGCTTCATCTCCGTCGCCATAGCCCAGCTGCCCGGGCCCGCTTTTCCAGCTGGCATCATCATAACTACTGCCGCGCCAAGTAGTGCCTTGATTGGTGCCATTGTCCAGATATTTCCATGTGGCCCCAAAGGCCACTAATGTGCTGGTAGAAGAGCTACTATTCACCACCACGCTCACCTGATCTGCTACGCTGACGCCGCCCTGGTTATCCGTTGCTATTAAGCTGAACACATAGCTGCCGGCCACCAGCCCACTGACCGTGGGCACGGCCACCGTGCTACTACTGAACGTGGCGGTATTCGGGCCACTGACCTGACTCCAGGCATACGACGCAATACTGCCGTCGGCATCGGTCGCTGCACCATCCAATACCACACTGCTCGTAGGCAGGGTTATGGTTTTATCTGCACCGGCATTGGCCACCGGTAGCTGATTGGCAGTGGCAGCATTCACGGTAACGGTTACCTGGTCTGCTGCACTGGCCGCACCTTTGTCATCCGTTACCGATAAGCTAAACACATAACTACCCGCAGCCAATCCGCTAACGGTAGGCGCGGCGGCGGAGAAACTACTGAACGTGGCGGTATTGGGTCCACTGACCTGTGTCCAGACATACGACGCAATACTGCCGTCGGCATCCGTAGCCGAGCCATCTAGCACCACACTATTGATGGGCAGGGTAATCGATTTATCTGCACCGGCATTGGCGACCGGTGCCTGATTAGTACCTCCGGTGGGCCCGGTACCAGTTAGGGAAAAATCGAAAGAAAGGTCGGAGCTGACCACATCATTCTGATGGATTTCCACAGTAATGACGTTGGTGCCCGATACAAAAGCCGAGGCCGGAATGGTAAATACCTGGGCAGTGGCGCCGTCATCAGGGGCTTGCGTCTGAGCTAGCGTGGTGTAGCTGACGGTGCCCGTGGGCAAATTACTGCGGTACACTTCCGTGCCATTCACGTAGACCACGGCCCCATCATCCCGCTTAATGCTGGCCGAGTACGAGGTAAAACCTCCCGGATTACTAATGGTAATGGCCCGACGGAAATAGGTAGTGATGTAGCGGTTGCTGGCATTGGGTCCGTAGCTGACGAGAGTGGCCTCGTCGCCATCGCCATAGCCCAGCTGCCCGGGTCCACTTTTCCAGCTGGCATCATCATAACTACTGCCGCGCCAGGTAGTGCCCTGGTTGGTGCCATTGTCCAGATATTTCCATGTGGCCCCAAAGGCAATCAGGCTGCTGGTGGAGGTAGTTCCGTTAACCGTCACCGTCACCTGATCGGCCGCACTGCTGGCACCCAGATTGTCTTTCGCCGTTAGGCTGAAGACATAGCTGCCGGCTACCAGCCCACTGACCGTGGGCGCGGCCACCGTGCTACTGCTAAAGGTGGCGGTATTGGGCCCGCTCACCTGCGTCCAGGCATAGGACGCAATGCTGCCATCGGCATCCGTGGCCGAGCCATCCAATACCACGCTGCTCGTAGGCAGCGTAATGCTCTTATCCGCGCCCGCATTAGCTACCGGTAGCTGGTTACTGCTGCTGCCCTTACTGAGGCCAACCAGGGAGAAGTCGAAGGACAGATCCGAGCTGCCCGGATCGGACTGGTGCACCTCCACGGCAATGACATTATTACCCGAGACAAAGGCCGAGGCCGGGATGGTGAAGGTTTGCGGCGTGGCCCCGTCATCGGTAGCCCCGGTAGCCCGGGTGGTATAGCTGATGGTGCCCGTGGGCAGGTTACTGCGGTAAACTTCTGTTCCATTGACATACACCACCGCCCCATCATCCCGCTTCAGATTAGCCGTGAAGGAAGTGAAGGCACTGATATCAGCAATACTGAGGCTATTGCGGAAATAGGTAGTGATGTAGCGGTTGCTGGCATTGGGTCCGTAGCTGACGAGAGTGGCTTCATCCCCGTCGCCATAGCCCAGTTGCCCGGGCCCGCTTTTCCAGCTGGCATCATCATAACTACTGCTGCGCCAACCGGTGCCTTGGTTGGTGCCATTGTCCAGGTACTTCCACGTGGCGCCATAGCTGACCAAATTCACAGGCGTGGTATTACAATCCGGATTCAGGCGCACTTCCTGCCTGGTGGACAGCCCGGCGGCATCGGTCACGGTCAGCTCAATGCGGTAGTAATATTCCTCGTCCACGCAGCCCAACGGCTCGACGGTGGTCGTCGTCTGCCGGGCCGTGTCCACTGGCTCGGGGTGCTCGTG
>NZ_JAUOFB010000003.1 GCF_030542105.1 Hymenobacter sp. BT730 | reverse complement strand
GTCCGTAGGGGAATCGAACCCCTGTTGGTAGAATGAAAATCTACTGTCCTAACCCCTAGACGAACGGACCAGATATGGTGATTTTCCGTCGTTTCAATAAAACCGAAAAACGAAGCTGCCGGAAGCGGCCAGTATTTCAGTTTGGATAAAAAAACCGCCCTGGGGTAAACCAGCGCGGTTTATAAACCAATGCCAAATCGGAAGGCGAGTAGTCCGTAGGGGAATCGAACCCCTGTTGGTAGAATGAAAATCTACTGTCCTAACCCCTAGACGAACGGACCAGATATGAAGGCCATTTCCGATTTGGTGCTGCAAAGATAGAAGACGAATCTTTGAGCGCAATAGCCTGCCGCAAGAAAAATGATGTTTCGGCAGAAAAACAGCTGATTCTCAGCGCGGAATTTTTCAAACCTGAGTACCTCATCAGTTGTTTTCAGCTCCTACAAGCCCAACAGAAGGTAGTAAGCGGTACCAGAAGCGAAAATTCGCCTGCCATTTTATACATGGTGCGCAAATGATTTGGCGAAGTTACCAGGGCCCTGTACCTTCGCTCCGCGTTTGCATCAGGCCCCGTTGCGGGGCCGTTAACCCCTTTCTCTTTATACCATGGCAAAAATCAAAGTCGCCATTAACGGTTTCGGCCGCATTGGCCGCCTGACGTTTAAGTCGCTGCTGGGCCGAGACAACGTTGAAGTTGTGGCCATTAATGACCTGACCGACAACAAGACGCTGGCGCATCTGCTTAAGTATGACTCCGTACACGGCCGCTTCGATGGCACTGTGGCATACGACGAGGAAAGCCTCACCGTAAACGGCCAGCGCATTGCCGCTCTGGCCGAGCGTGACCCCAAGCTGCTCCCCTGGGGCAAAATGGGCGTTGACGTGGTGCTGGAATCTACCGGCCGCTTCGTTGACGAAGCTGGTGCTGGCCAGCACATCACCGCTGGTGCCAAGAAAGTAGTTATTTCCGCTCCCGCTACCGGCAACATTCCTACCGTAGTACTGGGCGTAAACGAGGACATCCTCACCGGCGACGAAACCATCATTTCGAACGCTAGCTGCACCACCAACTGCCTTGCGCCTATGGCGAAGGTACTGGACGAGGTGTTCGGCATCGAGAAAGGCTACATCACCACGGTGCACGCCTATACCTCTGACCAGAACCTGCAGGACGCGCCGCACAAAGACCTGCGTCGTGCCCGCGCTGCTGCTTATAGCATTATCCCCACCAGCACTGGTGCCGCCAAGGCCGTAGGTCTGGTGCTGCCCACCCTGAAGGGCAAGCTGGATGGTTTGGCCATGCGCGTACCCGTTCCGGATGGTTCCATGACCGACCTGACCGTTGTGCTGAAGAAAGAAGCCACCAAAGAGCAGATCAACGCCGCTCTGAAGTCGGCCTCAGAAGGTGCTATGAAAGGCATCATTGAGTACACCACGGACCCAATCGTAAGCATCGACATTGTGGGCAACCCCCACAGCTGCATCTTCGATTCGGAGCTGACCTCAGCCAGCGGCACGCTGGCCAAGGTGATTGGCTGGTACGACAACGAAACCGGCTACAGCACCCGCACCGCCGACCTGATCCAGAAGCTGGGTGAGGCCATGACCAAGTAAGCAGTCCTGCTGCTTTGATTTCCGGAAAGCCTGCCCGTTAGGGCGGGCTTTCTTATGTTTGAGGCGGAGCGCTGTCCGGTTTTTCTTTTCCGTTGCCTGCTCATTGTCGTCTATGCCTGCCAAGCCGCGCATCTGCTTTATTCTGAACCCCGCCTCCGGTACCAACCGCAAGCAGGACGTGCCCGCTTTGCTGGCGCGCTACCTCAACCCGGCGGCGGTAGCGTATGAAGTGCTGTACACCGAATATGCCGGCCACGCCGTGCAGCTGGCCCGCCAGGCGGCTAACAGCGGCTTCCGCATTGTGGTAGCCGTGGGCGGCGATGGTACCGTGAACGAAGTAGGCCGTGGTCTGCTGGGTACACAAGCGGCTTTGGGTATTCTGCCGCGGGGATCCGGCAACGGCCTGGCCCGCCACCTGCACATACCTCTGGGCCTGGGAGCGGCCATTCAGCGCCTGAATGAGCCCGAGTTTCAGCGCATGGATGTGGGCCGCATCAATGGCCGGGAGTTCTTCTGTACGGCAGGTTTGGGGTTCGATGCTCACGTGAGCAAATGCTTTGCGGTGGCTGGCACGCGCGGGCTATCCACCTATGTACAGGTAGCCCTGCGCGAGTATCGCCGTTTCCAGCCAGTACCGGTGCAGGTGCACTTCAACGAAAAAGTGCTGACCACCGACTGCTACGTGCTGGCCTTTGCCAACGCCGCCCAGTACGGCAACAACGCCTACATTGCCCCCCTGGCCGATATCCGGGACGGGCTGCTGGATTTATGCCTGATTGATGCCTTACCATTGCTGCGGGCAGTGCGCGTAGGCCTGGGCCTCGCCCTCGGCGACCTGCCTACCTCCGGTGCCGCCGCCTTTCATACTTCCAACAAGGTGCGGGTAACCGCCGCCGCCGCTTTGGGCTTTCACGTAGATGGCGACTATGTGGGCGAAAACACCGAATTTGAGGTAGAGCTGCTGCCCCTGGCCCTGGAAGTAGCTGTTTAAAGAACCTAATGGTTGCTGCCTGGCAGGCAGCAACATCCATAATAATTACCGATGAAAAACGATAAAAACCGGCGCGAAAGGGACGGAATCGTCTACTCTACCAGCTCCGACTTTGAGTACCAGTACAATCAGGAAGAAGAAACCAACACCCTGCCACCTCAGCAGCAGAACCTGCGCGTGCAGCTGGATAAAAAGTCCCGGGGCGGCAAGCAGGTCACGCTCATCACCGGCTTCGTAGGCAAAGACGAGGATTTGCAAACCCTGGCTAAGCTGCTCAAAACTAAGTGCGGCGTAGGCGGCAATGCTAAGGATGGCGAAATCCTGATTCAGGGCGACTTCCGGGAGAAGATCATGGCTGTGCTGACGGATTTGCGCTATAAGGTGAAAAAAATAGGTGGCTAAATCAGCCGAATATCGGTAGCGCTGGTACTTCGAAACAAAAGGCCCGCTGGGCTCAGGGTAGCTGTGCCGTCAGAAAAACCGTAGGGAAATTTGTCGGGCAGAAAACATAGGCTTTTGCTCCCTGACCCACTATTCAAACTGCTATGCTGCTACTGGAGCCCGTTACCATTCATACACTCGCTGAGGAATGGGTAATTAATGCCGTGCAGTGGCTGAAGTTGAGCATTGAAACCATCGGGGCCTTTATTATTGGCCTGGGTATTCTGGTTGCAGGAAGGTTGTTTATTCTGGCACTATGGCAAAGGCGCACAGCCAATTTTACGGCAATCCGGCTGGTGCTGGCGCGGTACTTAGCCTTGGCGCTGGAATTTCAGCTCGGTGCTGATATCCTGACAACGGCCATTGCACCCACTTGGGAACAGATTGGGAAGCTGGGTGCCATTGCCGTTATTCGTACCGCACTCAATTTTTTTCTCTCCAAGGAAATGCAGGATGAGCGCCATATCACGGCCGAGCATCACATAACAAAGCAAGCTGATGATGCCGCTGGAGTAAGTACAGAGTAGGCAACTGGCAACTGCTAACCAGGCAGGGCGTGGGCCAGAAACTGCCGGGCGCGCTCCACATCCTCTGGGGTGTCAATCCCAATGGTTTCTACTTCGGTTTCGGCCGTTATAATGCGGTAGCCGTGTTCCAGCCACCGCAACTGCTCCAGGCTTTCGGCCAGTTCCAGCGCCGAGGGAAGGAGCTGGGTTAACGAGGCCAGCACCACCGGGCGGTAGGCATATAAGCCAATATGCCGGAAGTATAGATGATGCGCCAGCCATTCTTCCTGACCTTTCTGACGCTGGTAAGGCAGCGGATGCCGGCTGAAATAAAGCGCTTCCCCGGCCGTATTACGGACCACTTTAGGCAAATGTGGACTAAAGAGCTCTTCCGTGGTCAGAACGGGCTTCACCAAGGTGGCAATCTGTGTGGTCTCCTGGGCAAACAATGCCAGAAGTGCATCTATCTGGCTGGGCTGAATAAAGGGCTCATCGCCCTGAATATTCACCACGCAATCTGCTGGCTGGGCTAGTACCTGGTAGGCTTCGTACACCCGGTCGGTTCCGCTGGGGTGCTCGGGAGAGGTTAGTACGGCTTCACCCCCAAAATCCAGTACGTGGCGCAAAATCCGCTCGTCATCGGTGGCCACTACTACGCGGCTCAGTTGAGCCTGCCGGGCCTGCTCTACTACCCGCTGAATCATGGATTTACCGCCCAGATCTACCAGCGGCTTGGCGGGCAAACGGGTAGAAGCATAGCGGGCAGGAATAATTCCGATGGCATTCAGCATATAGAAGGGGAGTGACCTGATGAGGGGGTAAAGGTAAAAGAAGCACCCCGTAGATCAGTATTTACAATATCAGGCACAAAGGCAGTAATTTCATCGAAAACAGGCCGAATCTGGTACTTGAGCAGGATAATGTTTTATCTTTCGGCAATGTTTATGCTAGAGGCCCGGCGTCCTCGTTGCTTTTTTACTTTTCGTTTTCTCACGAACCGCTCATGATTCGTTTTTGGTTGCCGTTCGCCGCGCTCTTACTCGCTGGTTTTTCCGCCTCTGCTACTTCCTCTTGGGTATTTCCTGCCGATTCTATTGGCGTGGAGTATCAAAACAATAAACTTCTCATTAAGCACCGGGTAGCGCCCGGCGAAACCCTCTATGGTTTGGCGCGGCGCTATAAAGTGCCTGTAGAAGATATTTTAGAGGCCAACCCAAAGGTAAAAGGGGCCTTGCTCACTGGCCAGATTGTGCTGGTACCCCGTACGCGCGTGGTACTGGCTCCCGCAGCCACTACTACCGCCTCGGCCCGTCGTAGTGCTAAACCAACCGTTGCCGCCGCGGGTTCTGCCAAAGGCTTGCCAGCCGATGCCAAGGGCAACCGCGTGTATCGGGTAAAGCCCGGGCAAACGCTGTTTTCCATCGCCAACAAATTTGACGTTTCTACCAGTACTTTAATCCGGCAAAACCACCTGCCGGCCAGCGGTACCGTAAACTCGGGACAAACGCTCATTATTATACCTGCCGGCCAAACGGCTGCTCCCCGCGAGACCGTAGCCGCAGTAAAGCCAGCGGCCCCTGCTTCGGTATCGGCCCCCGAGCCGGTAACTGCACTGCCGGCACACGCTCCGGCCACACTGCCCACCTCACGGCCCGAGCGGGAAACCCCACCGGTAGTTAAAGAAGTGGCAAAGGAGGAGCCCAAAAAAGAAGAACCCAGAAAGAAGGAAACGGATTCTGACGAAACTGCTACGGCTTCCACCAAGCCAGAAGAGGAGCGGGGCCCGGAACGAGCCAATGAAGTTATTCGCCGCGTGACGGAAAGTGGCTTGGCGGCCGTTATTCCCAATACTACCTCCGTAAAGTATTTGGCGCTGCACAAAACCGCTCCGGTAGGCACTATTGTGCAGGTACGCAACATCATGAACAATGTGTCGGTGTATGTGCGCGTGATTGGTCAGTTGCCCGATACCGGCGAAAACAGCAACATCCTGATTCGTCTCTCGCCCCGCGCCGTGCAGATGCTGTCTACCCCTGATGCGCGCTTCCGGGTAGAAACGTCTTACATGCCGTAAGCATTGCCAGTGAAACACGAACAAATAAAAGCCCGGCTGGAAGAGTGGTATCACCGCTACAACCAGCCGGATTTCATTGTGGCTGACCCCATCAGCATTCCCCACCACTTCTCGCAGCGGGAGGATATTGAAATCAGTGGGCTGTTTGCGGCGCTGCTGGCCTGGGGGCAGCGCAAAACCATTATCAATAAGTGTCAGGAGTTGATGCAGCGCATGGATTATGCGCCGCATCAGTTCATTCTGCATCATTCTGATGAGGACCTGAAGGGTCTGCTGCACTTCTGCCACCGCACCTTCTGCGACACGGACCTGCTCTATTTTGTGCACTGGCTACAGTGGTTCTATCAGCAGCACGAAACGCTGGAAGATGCTTTCCTGCACGGCAGCACCCAAAAGCAGCGTCTCGAAAACTTCCACAACCTATTCTTTAGTCTGGAAGATGCACCCCAGCGCACCCGCAAGCACATTGCCACGCCCGCCCGTGGCTCGGCCTGTAAGCGCATCAATATGTACCTGCGCTGGATGGTGCGCCACGACGACCAGGGCGTAGATTTCGGCCTCTGGCAGCGCATGTCACCAGCAGATTTGATCTGTCCGATTGATGTGCATGTGGAGCGGCAGGCCCGGCTGCTGGGCTTATTAAAGCGTGAGCAGGTTGATTGGCGCGCCGCCGAGGAGCTGACGGAAAACTTACGTCATTTTGATGCCAACGACCCAGTGAAGTATGACTTCGCGCTATTTGGGCTGGGGGTATCCGGAGAGAAGTAGAGTGAAGCCCGGTTATACTTTATGACTAATTTGCTATAAGTAGTGGAGAAATTCGAGGTAAGGCTATGCAATTCAACTCTGGCATTTTCGCTGGGACTACCTGCTATAATGGTCTTGTTAGTTGGGTTCGTTCGGCTGCTAGAATTAGATGGGTCAATCTGGATAAAGGTGATGGGTGGGGCTACGCTGGCGGTGGGGGCAATCGGTGGCTATCTGCTGCTGAAATGGCTGGTGACGATACCAGCACAAGTTTTCGTAGAAGCGGAGCAATTAGTAGTGCACTTCAAGAGCCGCCCGAAAACACTGCTGATTCCATTTATTGAAGTGGCGCACTTCAAGTATAAATCGTTGCGTGACCGGGAAGAGTTTGTTTTTAAGCTGGAGAATGGGCGTAACATAAAAATCAGTTCTAATAAGCTGTTTGGCCCCATTGGCGACTTTATTGGGTTAGTGCAAGCAGTAGAAAACGCGGCAAATAAATATCGGCAGCAGAACCCGTTGGTCTTGAAGCGAAGCTGCAGTTTCTTTGAGCGACCCGCCTCGACAGTGCTGCTCGGAGTTGCCACCATTGTACTTTTAATGGTTTTTGGGAAGCTGCTACTCGGAGGTAATGCTTCGGCGGGCAGTCTAATTGGTGCTATAGGTGCTTATATATCTTACTTAGGACCGTGGCTAGCCGCGGCGGACAGGCGAAAGCAAGCTACCTCTTAAAGAAACATCTTATTAATCTTGCTGAATCTTTCACCCCGCTCAGACTGTTTACCTTAGCATTCTATTCCGAGTACCCTGATCTGACCCTACTTGATTCTTCCCAATAATTTCGAGCAAAAAATTGGTTTCGCACAGCTGCGCACCATGCTGGATGGCCTGTGCCTAAGTGCCCTGGGCCGGCAGTTTGTGGCCAAGATGCACTTCCAGACCAATGCCGAGCAGCTTCAAAAGCTGCTGCTACAAACCGACGAGTTCCGCCAGCTGCTCAACTCCGGCGCCGACTTTCCCAGCCAGCATTACCACGATGTGCATCCGCATTTGGTGCGCGCCTCCCTGCCGGGAGCTTACCTCGACGTGCCCGCTTTTTTTGCGGTAAAGATGTCGCTGCGCACCATCCGGCAGGCGCTGGTTTTCTTTACGCAGGCCGAGGAAAGCCTATATCCCACACTGCGCCTACTGGGCATTGGCGTGCAGGTAGACCGCAACCTGCTGGCCGCCATGGACAAAGTGGTGGACGATGAAGGCCACGTGCGCGACGATGCCTCGCCGCTGCTGCGCCAGATCCGTCAGGAACTCATCAACCGCCAGGGCCAGCTGCGCAAGCAGATTGCTGGCATTCTGCGGCACGCCCGCCAGGAAGGCTGGGTGCCTGAAGGTGCCGAGCCTACCATCCGCGGTGGCCGTTTGGTGCTACCCGTCATTGCGGAGCACAAGCGCCGTGTAAAGGGCCTCATTCACGACGAATCAGCATCCGGCCAGACGGTTTTTATTGAGCCGGAAGCGGTGTTCGAGCTGAACAACGACATCAAAGACCTGGAAAATGCCTTCCAGCGAGAGCTGGTGCGCATTCTTACAGCTCTAACGGACCAGTTGCGCCCGCATATTCCTGATTTGCGCAAGGCCTATCAATACCTGGGCCTGCTGGATTTTGTACGAGCCAAAGCGCAGTTGGCGCGCCAGTTGGAGGCTTCGTTACCTACACTGTCGGGGCGGCCGCTGCTGCGCTGGCGGCAGGTGCGTCACCCGCTGCTGTACCTGACCTTTCAGAACCACCCCAAGGACGACCCACGCGAAGTAGTACCGCTGGACGTTGAGTTGACCCCGGAACGGCGCATTCTGCTGATTTCGGGGCCGAATGCCGGCGGTAAGTCAGTGGCCATGAAGACAATAGGGCTGGTGCAGTACATGCTGCAATGCGGCCTGCTAATCCCGGCAGGGGATGGCTCTGAGGCGGGTATGTTCGATGATATTTTTCTCGACATCGGTGACGAGCAAAGTCTGGAAAACGACCTCAGTACTTATTCCTCGCACCTGCTCAGCATGAAGCAGTTCGTGACGCTGGCCGGCAAGCGCAGCCTGGTGCTGATTGACGAATTTGGTACCGGTACGGAGCCAGCGCTGGGCGGTGCTATTGCCGAGGCGGTGCTGGAGCAGCTTAACCGTGCCCGTGCGTTTGGCGTCATCACCACGCACTATACCAACCTGAAGAACTTTGCTGAGCGCACGCCCGGCATCGTGAATGGCGGCATGCGCTACGACCCCGACCAACTGCAGCCGCTTTACCGGCTGGAAATTGGCAAGCCGGGCTCGTCGTTCGCCATTGAAATTGCCCGCAAGATTGGCTTGCCCAAGCAGATAGTGGAGCGCGCTTCCCAACTGGTAGGTAAGGATAAAATCCGCTACGACCGGCTGCTGGAAGGCCTGGAGAAGGAAAAAACCGAGCTGGAAAACCGCACTGCTGAAGCTGCCAAAGCTGAACGACGCCTGAAAAAAGCCGCCCAGGAATATCAGGACCTCAAGAAGTACCTCGACGAAACCACACTCGATGTGCTGCGTGATGCCAAGGCCAAAGCCAAAATGCTGCTAAAGGATACCAACCAGCAGATTGAGGCTACCATTCAGGAAATTCGCTTGTCGCAGGCTGATAAGGAAAAGACCAAGGGTGCCCGCGAGAAGCTGGATACGTTTGTGCGGGAGAAGCTGCAGATTGAGCCGCCCAAGCCCAAAGCCACCCGCGAGCTGGCCGAAGCCGGCACGCTCAAGCCCGGCGACAAAGTGGCGCTCATCGGCCAGGAAGGCCACGGCGAGATTATGGCCGTGAAAGGCAAAACGGCGGAGGTTTCCTTCGGCGGCATGAAGACCATTGTGAAGATTGGTCTGCTGGAAAAGCTCACGCGCTCTGAGATTCGGGAGCGGGAGAAGGAAACCGCACGCCTGGCCCCGGCCGCCAACGCCAGCCTCGACCTCACCGGCCGGATGTCGGGCTTTGATACCACGCTGGACCTGCGCGGTGAGCGGGCCGAAGACGCCCTGCACAAAGTAATGGCCTACGTAGACGATGCCATTATGCTGGGCATCCCGGAAATCAAGTTCCTGCACGGCCGCGGAAACGGTGTTCTGCGTCAGGTAGTCCGCGACTACCTCCGCTCCACGCGCGCCGTGGCCAGCATTGCCGATGAGCACGCTGATAGAGGCGGGGATGGGGCTACGGTGGCGGTGTTGAAGTAACCTTTCAACAACTTAAAAACCATCATGTCATTCATTTATCGCACGCTGGTCTTGTTCGGTCAGTTAGCCCTTACGTTTTGCAGTTTACTGGGTATTTACCTGCTGTTTGCCTTAATGGATTATCAGGGTGGAATAGATGGGTTGCTGGGATTAATAGTGGTTCAGCCGCTTTTTGGTGTTATTCTTACATTAATCACTATTGGTCTGTGTGCCTGTATTGGCCTTCCTCTGCGGCTGCAGGGGAAATTACGGGACTGGTGGTTGCATCGGACTTCCATCCGGTTTGGATTGCTGGTGCTGGGTATAGCTTTATTGGTTTCTTCTGTGCTGAATCAGCAGCTAGTATATGATGCCGAGGGTTTACCAAAGCATGCTCCCAATGCCTGGCTGGCTATCGAGGGCTGGTTCATTACAGGTTTCTCTTTGCTGCATGCCTATCCGCCGCTTGTACTCCAGAATTGGTTTTACAGGCTAGGTAATAGTGGGTCTGCTGCCCAATAGCAGTAAACGAAAGAGGAGATTCCTGAGCTCAGGAATCTCCTCTTTCGTTTACTTAAAAACCAGAACCCTTCTCTTACAGAATATTCACCTCGGGGTGCAGCTCCACGCCAAACTTCTCGCGAACGGAGGCAATGATTTCATACGCCAGGTCGCGGATGTCCTGACCCTGCGCGCCGCCGTGGTTTACCAGCACCAGCGCCTGCCGGTCGTGGACGCCGTAGGGGCCGCGGCGCTGGCCTTTCCAGCCGCACTGCTCGATAAGCCAGGCGGCAGGCACCTTCACGCCGCCGGGAACGGGGTAGCCGGGCAGGTCGGGAAAAAGAGCCTTTAGCTCGTCGTATTTCTGCTGGGAGAGTTCGGGGTTTTTAAAGAAGCTGCCGGCGTTGCCAATCTGGGCGGGGTCGGGGAGCTTGCTGCGCCGGATGCTGATAACGGCGTCGCTCACCTGGCGGGCGGTGGGCTCGTTTTCGATGCCCATATCCTGCAGCGTGGTTTGAATGGCCCCATAGCTAACATTGGGCTGGTGGCTGCGGTGCAGGCGCAGCACCACCCCCGTTACGATGTAGCGGTTTTTCAACGGGCCTTTAAACACCGATTCGCGGTAGCCAAAGCCACACTGCTCGTGCGTAAATGTGTGCAGCTCACCACTGCTGATTTCCACCGCTTCCAGGTGGTCGAAAGTGTCTTTCAGCTCCGCCCCGTAGGCCCCAATGTTTTGCAGCGGCGCGGCACCCACGGTTCCGGGAATCAGAGAAAGGTTTTCGATACCATTCAGCCCCTGATCCAGCGTGTACTGCACCAACCCATGCCACGACTCGCCGGCGCCAGCCCGAACCAGGGCCGTATCGGTGGCCTCATCCTGACGGATAATTTCCAAGCCACAGATTTCATTCTTCAACACTACGCCGTTGAAGTCCTGCGTGAAAAGCAGGTTACTGCCGCCGCCCAATACCAACTTTTCTGCCTCCTGTACTTCGGGCAAAGCCAGTAGCGCCCGCAACTCTTCCACCGACGTGAAGCGCGCAAACAGGCGCGCTGTCACCTCCATGCCAAAAGTGTTGTAAGGACGGAGCGAGACGTTAGTTTCAAGCAGTGGAGCCGGGGTCATGGCAAGCGGAAATAGGAGGAATACTACCGCAAAGGTAGAGGTTTGGAGAATGTAGCTGCCGCTGGACAAATGCCTAAAAACCTCCTGTCATCCTGCGCCGAAGGGAAGAAACTTCTCACGGCTGAAAGTGCATCGTAACAACGACACTTTTTAATGTGACCAAGCCCTTCGCATGGGCTCAGGATGACAGAAGGTTTAGTGGGAATACCGTTACCGCACGCGGTAGCCGCTGAGGCTGTAGAACAGCAGGTACACGTAGCACAGTGCCGGCACTACAAACGCCATACGGAGTCCGCCGCCGTGGGTGGCAATAAAGCCCATGAGAGGTGGGATGAGTGCCCCACCCACAATGGCCATAATCAGGTAGGAGGATCCTTGCTTAGTGAAACGACCTAAGCCGGTAATAGCCAGCGGGAAGATGACCGGCCACATGATGGAGTTCATCAAGCCGCAGAGCACGATAAGCCACAAAGCAGCTTCGCCTTGGCTCATAATGGAGGCAAGTACCAGTGCGGCTGCAGCGGCACACACTGCAATGAGCAGCGCCCGGTTGTGGAAGCGAAGCAGTAGCGGGATACCCACAAGCCGGCCCACTAGGGAGCCAAACCAATACGACGAGACCAGCACCGCGCCCACGGCCTTAGTGAAGCCAGCTGTGGTATCAATGGGAGCGGCATGTTGACCGAAAAGCACCAAGGCGTAATTGGTGGCCACATTCAGCCCTCGTACAAGGCTTTGGGTAAATGCAGAGAGCTGTTGAATACCCTGACTTTCGCCGTATCGAATCAGAAAAGAGCCGAGCCCAACCTCTACGCCCACGTACACGAAAATAGCCACAATGCCCAGCACCAGGTGCGGAAAGCCCAGTGCACTGGTACGCCGGGTTATTCTCAGTTGGCCATCTTCCTTCCATTCCGCACCCCGAACTTCTCCCTCCGATGGAATGCCTTCAATTTCAGGCAGCTTCACCAGAAAGAAAAACACAGCAGCTAGTATCACCAGAAATACCGCCAGACCCATATAAGGGCCTTTTACTAGTTGGGCCTCTTCGTCCAAGCGCTGAGCCAAGGGTAGGGCTGCCAATCGGGCTTTCAGGGCCACGGAGCCGCCAAAAAGTACGAGGCCGCCCACCAGAGGCGAGAGGCTGCCACCAAAGTTGTTAGCCACTCCTACAATGCTCACGCGGGCCGCGGCCGCGCGGGCTGGGCCCAGTACACTCACATAGGGGTTTGCGGCAACTTGCAGCAGCGTAATACCCGCGCCCAGTACTGCCAGCGCCGTCAGAAACAGAGCAAAAGCCCGCGAATCAGCGGCTGGTATGAATAGCAGCGCCCCGCCGGCCATTATCAGCAGGCCCACCACAATACCCCGCTGATAGCCCAGCTTTTTCAGCACCCAGCCCGCGGGCAATGACATCAGGAAATACGCCCCGAAAAAGGCTGATTGCACTAACGACGACTGTAAATCAGTCAGCTGGCACACGTCCTTTAGATAAGGCATGAGCACATCATTGAAATTAGTAACAGCCCCGAACAGGAAGAACAGAGTAGTCATCAACACCATGGGGCCAGCGTAGGAGTGGGCCGGGGCGGCGCTGGTGTGAGGAAGGGGAGAAGTAGAGGCGGGAGCGGCCATGCGCGGTAGAAAAAGAGGAATGACAGAGCCTTAAAGATAGGAATTCGGGCGAAGCCCGGGCCAATCTGTCATCCTGAGCCTGCGAAGGACCTTGTCACGTTAGCACGAGTCGTGGTTATGCTAGTCGTTCAGCCGGGAGAAGGTCCTTCGCAGGCTCAGGATGACAGGTTAAAAAAGCCGACCTTTGTGCATTCTATACCTCATACTGCCTCCCACTCATGGCCGATAACCGCCGCTCCGCCCCATTTTTTATGACCGCCACCACCCAGTTTGGGCTGGAAGAAGTGCTGGCCGATGAGCTGCGGGCCCTGGGCGCGAAGATTGAAAAGATGGGCCAGCGTGCGGTGGAGTTCACCGGCACCACCCAGCAGATGTATGAGGCGGTGTTGTGGTGCCGCACGGCCATGCGTATCCTTAAGCCCTTCGCCGACTTCTACGCCCCCGACGAAAAGTCCCTTTACCGCGAGGTAGGCCGCATCGATTGGAGCAAGTACATAGGCGCGGATCAGACCTTTGCCATTACGGCTGTAGTCAATAAATCCAACCTGGAGCACTCCCTGTATGTAGCCCAGCTGACTAAGGATGCCATTGTAGACCAGTTCCGCAACCGCACTGGTGTGCGCCCCAATGTGGATGTGCGCAACGCTGATATTCGCCTGCACCTGCATATGCTGGAAAATGAAGTGGTACTGAGTCTGGATGCTTCCGGCGAGTCGCTGCACCGGCGCGGATACCGCCAGCAGACCAATGCTGCTCCGCTGAACGAGGTGCTGGCTGCTGGCCTGCTGCTGCTCACCGGCTGGGATGGTAAAAAGCCGCTCATCGATCCTATGTGTGGCTCCGGAACGCTACTCACAGAGGCGACGCTCATTGCCCAGCGCATCGCCCCCGGCCTGTATCATCAGGGGAAATTCGGCTTCGAAAACTGGCCTGATTTCGACAAGGCCCTGTGGGAGTCGGTGCAGATGGATGCCAAACAAATGCGCATTGAGGAGCCACAGGCTTACATTGCGGGTTCGGACCTGTCCGCGGAGTTCGTAGAGCTGGCCCGCGAAAACGTGGCTGCTGCTGACCTGGAAGACTACATCCGCCTGGGGGTGCGCGACGTGAAAGACGCCAAAGCCCCCGCCAAAGAGGAGCCCGGTATCGTCATCATGAACCCTCCTTACGGGGAGCGAATAGGAGAGGAAGCCGAAATGGCCGCCCTCTACAAAACCATCGGCGATACGCTGAAAACCAATTTCCAGGGCTATGATGCCTACGTGTTTACTGGTAACCTGCAGGCAGCCAAAAGCATTGGCCTGAAAACCTCTCGCCGAATTCCGCTCTTCAACGGACCCATTGATTGCCGGCTGCTGAAGTATGAGCTTTACCAGGGCACGCGCAAGCAAACACAGCCGGCATCCTGATGGAATAAACCTATCCTCATATGCAGGGGAAGTCGGGATATGAAGTAGTTCCCGGCAATTACTTTCGAGCTATAAACTAGATGCACTTTTGCGCGTGTATAGCCACGCCCACCAGATCAGGAATAGCTGCACGGGCAGGCGGGCCCATAACAGCCATGCTGGGATATTTAGGCCAGTAGGAATGTGCTGAGCCATGTAGATGTTGGCCGGAAAAACGGCAATCAGTAAGGCAATAAGCCCCCAGGCAGCCCAGCGGCGGGTTGGCTTCGGAAGCAAAAGAACAGCCAGTCCGATTTCTGCCACTCCGCTTAGAAATACCAGTAATTGGGAAAAAGGCAGATAAGGCGGAATAATGCGCGCGTAGGGCTCCGGTGTGAGAAAATGCATCGTGCCGCCCACCAAAAACAGGGCGGCCAGTAGGTAAAGGCTAATGCGCAAAAGTCGCGACATACGTTAACAGGGAGGATTCTGCCGTCAGAACTTCACTACGCAGCAGGAGCAGCAATTGCCGGAATCGACGAAAAATATACCTTCGAAAACAGATTAGCCCGAGCAACCTCCGTCTCGGAGGGCCTGTCTTCTGGCAACTTCCTTTCTCCCTAAGCTGAAAACTATGCGGCTTTTTCTACTCAGTGCCCTGTTGCTGGGCGCTTTTACGCTGAATGCGCAGACGCAATCCTTGTATATGCCGCGCGATATTCAGAAGGCCTTTACCAAAGGCACCCGATCCGCAGACGGCCGCCCCGGCCCCAAATACTGGCAAAACCGGGCCCGCTATACCATTACGGTGCGGGCCACGCCGCCCAGCCGCAATATCCAGGGCAGTGAGAAAATCACCTACATCAATAACAGCCCCGATACGCTCCGGCGCATCGTGATCAAGCTGATTCAGAACATTCATAAGCCTGGCGCTACCCGCTTGGGCGATGCGTCGGCGGGCTACCTCACCGATGGCGTGAAGGTGGATACGTTTATGGTGGCGGGCAAAACACAGCCCTTCCCTAACGAGCAGGGCCGCGCAACCTGGAAAATGATTCAGCTGCCCAAGCCGCTGCTGCCGCACGACTCGGTGCAGATGTCGTTTGCCTGGCACTTCCCGGTTTCCATGGAAAGCGGCCGGGAGGGGATGCTGGAGAAGACAACGTATTACCTGGCATATTTCTACCCCCGCGTGGCAGTCTATGACGACTATAACGGCTGGGACCGGCTCGATTTCACCGACGCGCAGGAGTTCTACAACGACTTCAACGACTACACCCTGCACGTGAAAGTGCCCAAAAACTTCCTGGTGTGGGCCACCGGCACCCTGCAAAACCCCACGGAAGTACTGCAGCCCACCTACGCGCAGCGTCTGGAAAAATCCATGACCAGCGACGAGACCGTACACATTGTCACGAAGGAAGACCTGGCCAAAAAGCGCATCACGGCCCAGCGCAAGCAGAATACCTGGACGTGGAAAGCCAATGATATTTCCGACGTAGCCCTGGCCCTGAGCGACCAGTATATCTGGGATGGCGCCAGTGTGGTGGTAGACGATGCTACCCAGCGCCGGGTCAGCATGCAGGCCGCTTACCAGGATAAAACCGTCGACTTCCGCCAGTCGGTGCAGAACGGCCGCAACGCCCTGAGCTGGTTCTCGAAGAATCAGCCGGGAGTGCCCTATCCTTTCCCCAAAATGACGGCCGTGCAGGGTTTCGCCGACATGGAATACCCCATGATGGTGAACGACAGCCCGCAGGAGGACCCAAAATTTGCGCAGTTTGTGCAGGACCACGAAATAGCTCACACCTGGTTTCCCTTTTACATGGGCATCAATGAGAGCCGCTACGCTTTCATGGATGAAGGCTGGGCCACCACGTTTGAACTATGGATTGGCCGCACGGAAAAGAAGCCGGCCGAAGCAGATTCCCTGTTCAAAGAGTTTCGGGTGAAGGGCTGGATAAACAACCCGTCTACCAGCCAGGATTTGCCCATTATAACGCCCTCTAACGAGTTGACCGGCGGGTACGGCAACAACTCCTACGGCAAAGCCGCCCTGAGCTACCTGGCTCTGCACGACCTGCTGGGCGAGCAGCTATTTACCAAGGCGCTGCATGAGTACATGGACCGTTGGCACGGTAAGCACCCCATTCCATGGGACTACTTCAACTCCTTCAACACTTCTGCCGGCCAGAACCTGAACTGGTTTTTCCAGAATTGGTTTTTCACCAATAACTACATTGATCTGGCCGTTGATCAGGTAGCCGCGGCGCAAGGCAGCTCCACTATCACCATCAAAAATATTGGGGGCTTTGCCGTGCCCGTAGATGTACATGTTCTGTACACTGATGGTACGCGGCAAATGCTACATCAAACGCCCATTATCTGGCGGGCCAACCCCCAGCAGGCAACGGTTGCTTTGTCTTCCACCAAGGCTATCCAAAGCGTAGAGCTGGACGGCGGCATTTTCATGGATGCCGACGAGTCTAATAATAAGTGGACGGCGAAGTAAGCTGGGGTTTTGCACAGCATATTGAGCAGAATCAAGACCTGACATCTAAAAACCAAAAGGCCGCTTACTTCTGTAAGCGGCCTTTTGGTTTTTATTTTGCGCTTAGCCCGCGTACAGCCCGCAGGCGTGGGCGCAGGCGCGGCAGGCTTCTGCACATGCCTTGCAATGGTCGTGGTCGTGCTTACCGCACTCAGCGGCGCACTTCTGGCAAACTTCAATACACTCCTTCATTAAGTGCTTGGCATGCTCAGAGTCGCGGGCCACTAAGCGGGCGGTGAGTGAACAAATATCCGCGCAGTCCCGATCCAGCAGAATACAGCCGGTCATCATCTGCACATCTTCTTCGTGTAAACAGGCCGTGGCGCAGTTTTCACAGGCCGTTATGCAGCGGTACAGCGCATCCAGCACGGCTTGGTTGGCTTTGGTAGAGGCGGAGGTAGCATTTAGCTGATTTGGGCTCATGGCAGATAGGATTGAGGTAAATTAATCGGTGTTAATTCATACGAAAACCAGCACTACTAGGGTAGTACAGAATTCCGCGCGGAAGGTGCACCATTTCCAGGCCCGGAGGGTTTTCTTCTTTCGTTGACTTCCCGGCTAGCCGCCGTATTTTTACGCAATGCTATTTACTCCTCAGCCTCTCGCGCCTACCCTCGAATCTGCCCGCCGCGTCCTTAAGCAATACTATGGTTACGATACCTTCCGGCCCATGCAGGAGGATATCATTGAGAACATCATGGCAGGCCGGGACACCGTAGTGCTGATGCCCACGGGTGGGGGAAAGTCCGTCTGCTTTCAGGTGCCGGCTGTGGTGCAGGAAGGAGTCTGCATCGTCGTGTCTCCGCTCATTGCCTTAATGAAGGACCAGGTGGAAGCCCTGCGCGCCAATGGCATTCCGGCTGCTTACATCAACAGCAGCGTGGGCCAGAGCGAGCAAAGCAGCATCGGCCGGGACTGTCAGTCTGGCGCCCTGAAACTGCTCTACGTTAGCCCGGAAAAGCTTTTGTCAGATGGCTTTCTGCAGTTTGTGCAGCGCCTGAAAGTGAGTATGTTCGCTATTGATGAGGCGCACTGCATCTCGTCCTGGGGACATGATTTCCGCCCCGAGTACACCCAGCTGCGGGTACTGCGCGACCAGTTCCCGACGGTGCCCATCATTGCCCTCACCGCCACCGCCGACCGCCTCACGCAGCGCGACATCCAGCAGCAACTTCGTCTGCGCGACCCGCAGGTGTACCTGTCCTCATTCGACCGGCCTAACCTGAACCTGATGGTGCGTCCCGGCCAGAACCGGGTAGACAGTATCTTGGATTTCCTCGCGCGCCACCCCGACGAGCCAGGTATCATCTACTGCCTCTCACGCAAGCAGTGCGAAACGCTCACCCAGAAAATTAAAGCCAAAGGCTTTCGGGCGGGCTTCTACCATGCCGGCATGACGCCCAATCAGCGGGCCAGCGCACAGGAAGGCTTCCTGAAGGATGATCTGCAGGTGATTGTGGCCACCATTGCCTTCGGTATGGGCATCGACAAGAGCAATGTGCGCTGGGTGATGCACTACAACCTGCCCAAAAATATTGAAGGCTACTACCAGGAAATAGGGCGCGCCGGCCGCGACGGAGCCCCGGCTACGGCCGTGATGTTCTATAGCTTTGCCGATGTCATGAGCCTGCGGGAAATGCTCACCAAGGAGAATCCGCACCTCACCCAGCTCAATCTTACCAAGCTGGAGCGCATGCAGCAGTTTGCCGAGGCTGCCGGCTGCCGCCGGAAAGTGCTGCTCAATTACTTTGGCGAAACCCTGGCCCAGGACTGTGGCAACTGCGACATCTGCCGCAATCCACCCACTACTTTCGACGGCACGCTGCTGGCCCAGAAAGCCCTGTCAGCCGTTTTTCGCATGCGTGAGCGAGCATCTATTGGCCTGCTGATTGATGTGCTGCGCGGTATGCGTAATCAGGCTGTGCTCATGGGTGGCTACGACCAGATTAAAACCTACGGGGCCGGCGCCGACCTGCCCTACCTGGACTGGTACAGCTACATTCACCAGATGCTGAATGATGGCCTGTTCTATATTGCCTATGAGGATGGCTACACGCTGAAAATCACGGAGCTGGGCCAGCAAACGCTGAAAGGCCAGCGCACCGTTTCCATGAAGAAATTCCAGGTGACGGAAAAGGCCGAGAAACCCGTACGGGGCAAGAAAGCCGTTACGGCCACACCCGCCACGCCCGAAGCTCGTCTGTTCGAAAGCCTGCGCACTTTGCGCAAGCAAATTGCTGACGAACAGGGCGTACCGCCCTATGTTATTTTCACCGATACTACGCTGCAGGAAATGGCCGCCGAACGGCCCGTTACGCGGGTAGCCATGCTGGGTATTTCCGGTGTGGGTATGAAGAAGTTTGAAAACTACGGTGACGTTTTCATCCGGGAAATCCTGGCCCAGGGTGGTGCACCCAGTCCGGATGATGCCGTGGAGGACAATGACGTGCCGCCCGAGGAAGCCCCGGCGCGTAAGCCTCGCGCCAAGCGCGAAGCCGGCGACACGCACGAAGCTACTCTGCAGCTACACCGTCTGGGCTTAAGCATAGATGCCATTGCCGAACGCCGTAGCCTGAGCCCCAGCACCATTAGGGCCCATATAGAAACGCTGTACGCCAAGGGTGCCCAGATTCGGTTGGAAGAATTTCTGACTACGGATGAGTTTGCCGAAATTCAGACGGCCATTGGCCAGCTGGGTGGCGCGCCTTTGTTGCGTGACCTGTTCGACCACCTGCGTGAGAAGTATGACTACTCCAAGCTGCGCATGGCTATGTTGTATCAGAAAAAACTGCGCGGCGAGTAATCATCCGAAAAATTATTGGCCTACGTGAAATGCGCGTGTAGCTTTGGGAACAACCTGGTTCCTCAAGCTACACGCGTCATGTTTTCTGCCGAACGTATTCTGACTATCCGAAAAAGTAAAGGGCTTTCGCAGGAGTTACTGGCAGAGCAGTCAGGTATCAGCCTCCGCACTATTCAGCGCGTAGAACAGGGCGACACCATACCGCGCGGCCATACCCTGCAGGCACTGGCGGCGGCGCTGGAAGTACCCTTGGAAGCCCTACGCACAGAGCCAAAGCCAGTGCCCGTTGTGGCAGTTGCTTCTGAGCCAAGTGCCGCTCCCGTTCTGCGCTCCGACCCCCAATATCTACAGCTGCTCAACCTGAGCGCGCTCAGCTTCCTGGTCTTTCCCCTGCTGAACCTGATAGTGCCTTTCCTGCTATGGCGTACCCACCGCCTCGACACAGAACATGTAGCGGAGGTGGGCAGACGCGTGCTGGGGTTCCAAATTCTATGGCAGGCTACTAGTTTCCTGCTGTTTGCTCTGGCCCTGGCCGCCCAGATAGTGGCGGCTCGCTTTTATCACTTGAAAGTGCCTGGAGTATATGTGGCCATCGTCGGAATTACCTATGCTCTGAATGCCGGAACAATCCTCTATAACCATCGGCTGTTAAAGCAGGGCAACCTGAACCTGTATCCGGTTCGGCTATAATGAAAATAATAAGTTGTTGATATAAAGACCATTGTATTAAATGGCGTAGAAATGACGGGATAATGGCGCACGACCTGGGGCAGGAGCGAGGGTAGTTTTGATCCATCAAATCACTCAGCTCTACCCCTTATGAAACTGCTCATTAAAATCCTTTTCTCAGTTCTGGCTTTCCTTATCGTTAGTGGTATTGGCGGCTACTTTTATGCTCGTAAGAAGTTCCAGGCACCCACCAATCAGCTTACTGTAACCGGGCTGCCTGCCGCCACTTCCTTTGTCTGGCTAGCTGATACGGTAGAGCAACGCGCCATGCCGCATGCCGCGCTGCTCATTCCAGTGAAGCTGGCCAACTGTGCCCGTACATGCTACCTGCAATTTGATACAGGGGCTCCGTACTCTGTTCTGTATGATAAATCTCTAGCTGCGCTGCAGGAGCGTTACCCTGCTACCCGCCATACCTTCCAGCAAGCGCCTGATACCGTTCGGAATTTCAGCTTCGCAATTGGAGATGGAAAAGTGCAGGCGCGCAAACTGAGAGTATTGCACATGGGCATGGCCACCATGCCGTCCGATACTACGGCTCCTTTCATTATTGGCACGCTGGGCACTGATGTGCTGGATGGCCGCGCACTGATCCTGGATTATGGCCAGCGCCGGTTTAGCCTCGTCGCCAGCGTGCCCAGCGACTTGGTACAGCAAACCGATTTTGTGCCTATGGCTTTTACGGATCGTCGGGTTTTGCTGAATGTGGGTATGCAGGGCAAGTCACAGCAGTTTCTATTTGATTCCGGCAGCAGTGCCTTTTCGTTGCTGTCCAGTCAGGATAACTGGCAGAAGCTGGCTGCTCCTGGCTCGCCAACCCAAACCGTGAACGTCAATTCCTTTGGTAAAACCCTGACGGCCCATACGGTATCTACCGCAGCTGCCATGCAGATGGGCAAGAGTACAGTTCCGCTGCGTACGGTTACCCACATGGAAGGAACTAGTTTATCGCAGCAGCTCATGATGCGCTTCTCCGGAATGGGTGGTATGCTGGGTAACGAGCCATTTAGCTCCCGAACTATTATTTTGGACACAAAAGCGGGACGTTTTGGGGTAGTGCGCAGCTAGAGGGTTTAGGAAGTGGCATTCTGTCAAAAATAATTAGCAAAAATTTGCGCTAAATGAATTAGTAAACACCGATCTTTGTTAGTATTTTCACGAGCCGAATAACCTGCTGATACTGACCTTATTCCCCGGCTCCTATTTGCGATGATCAACACGAATCTTAAATTCTGGCGGCGTGAATTAGCCCTGACGCAAGCGCAGATGGCTGAAAAGCTGGGTATAAAACGTTCTTTGGTAGGAGCCTACGAAGAAGGGCGCGCCGAGCCCAAGCTAACTACCTTGGTGAACATGGCCCGCTTGTTCGGTATTACCCTGGATGCACTGGTTACCACTGACTTTAGCAAGAAAAAGAATGCTAAAGCTGCACTGCTCCAGATGCAAACCCAGACTACAACCCCCGCTCTGGACGCTACGGCCACCCGCCCCGGTGGCAACCTGCGCATACTGGCCCTGACAGTAGACAAGGACCAGAATGAGAACATTGAGCTGGTACCCCTAAAAGCTAGCGCCGGTTACCTTAACGGTTACGCCGACCCGGAGTACTTGGAGGAGCTGCCTAAGTTCCGCCTGCCCATGCTGGGAACCAACGGCACTTACCGTGCTTTCGAAATCAGTGGTGACTCTATGCTGCCTATAGCCTCCGGAACGGTGATTGTAGGCCGTTATGTGGATGACTGGATGAGCATTAAGGATGGAACCCCCTGCATCGTGGTAAGCAGCAAAGAGGGCATTGTCTTTAAGCGCGTGTTCAACCGCTTGAAGGATTCTGCCATGCTGGCCTTGCACTCCGACAACCCCGTGTATTCTCCCTACGAAATTGACGTGGAGGATGTAGTGGAAATCTGGGAAGCGAAGTCATATATCAGCAATACCTTCCCCATTGCCGACCTCTCGCTGAACCGTCTGGCCAGCATTGTACTGGACCTGCAGCAGCAGATGACCACCATGAAAAAGGTCTAACCCAGTTTTCACAAGCGGTTTAACTTCAAAAAGCACTGTTCCTTTGATATTCTTCAAAGGAACAGTGCTTTTTTGTTCTTGTCCACGCAGAACCTTGGTTTATGCTAGCTAAGCTATAAACTTAACTTCCGGAGGATTGCCTGCGTAAGTGCCCTTTATCATCTTAGCCTCATCCCTATGCTTAAATACATTCCCTCCTCCGACAGGTATCATGCTGCTCCCGTACACTGGCTCAGTAGCTATTTCCTGTTTTCGTTTGCCGATTATTTTGATCCGAACAACGTGCAGTTTGGCCCGCTACGTGTCTTTAATGATGACAACATTGCGCCCCATTCCGGTTTTCCGCAGCACCCTCACGCCGAAATGGAAATTGTTACGCTGGTTCTGGAAGGCGAAGTAACGCACGAAGACACGATGGGAAACAGAACTACCATCACCAAAGGCGAAGTGCAGCGTATGACGGCCGGCACCGGCATGGCTCATGCCGAATTTAACCGCAGCGAAAAGCCGCTACATATTTATCAACTCTGGTTTTTGCCCAATCAGAAAGGCCTGGCGCCCAGCTACGAGCAAAAGGACGTAGATTTCCTGGATACTAAAAATGAGCTCATTCCGCTTGTTTCTGGCCAGAAAGTGCTGGAAGACGTGGTGTATATGAACTCGAATACCACCGTATACTGGTGTAATTTAAACGAGGAAAAGACCGTAACGTTTAAGACGTTTCCCATTCGCCTCACTTTCCTCTACATCAAGCAAGGCACCATTTACGTGAACGGAACTGAACTGGGCCCCAACGACCAGGCCCGCATGACGGATGAGTACGTGCTGGAAATTCGTGCTTCCAAAGACGCTCAATTTATTCTGATTGATTTGCCTGCAACCGAGGCCAATTACTAGCCGCTACTTTGCCGCCCAAAAGAAAAGCCCGCCAGAAATGGCGGGCTTTTCTTTTAACACTATAAGTCTGGGCTTACAGGTTTGTAAAGTCGAATGACTCCAGGAATTTCGTGGTGAAGTTGCCTGCTTTGAATTGTTCGTCGTCCATCAGTTTCAGGTGGAAGGGGATGGTGGTTTTCACGCCTTCCACAACAAATTCCGACAGGGCCCGCTTCATCTTCACAATGCACTCTTCCCGGGTTTGGGCCACGGTGATGAGCTTGGCAATCATGGAGTCGTAGTTGGGCGGAATGGTGTAGCCGGCATACACGTGCGTATCTACGCGCACCCCGTGGCCGCCGGGGATGTGCAGCGTAGTAATTTTGCCGGGTGAGGGACGGAAACCGTTCTGAGGATCTTCGGCGTTAATGCGGCACTCCATAGCGTGCATTTGCGGCTCGTAGTTGCGGCCCGAAATTGGGATGCCGGCCGCAACTTTGATCTGCTCCTTGATGAGGTCGTAGTTGATGATTTCCTCCGTCACAGGATGCTCCACCTGAATGCGGGTGTTCATCTCCATGAAGTAGAAGTCACGGTTGGCATCTACCAGAAACTCAATGGTGCCTACGCCTTCGTAGCCAATAGAACTGGCGCCTGCTACGGCTGCTTTACCCATCTTTTCCCGCAACTCGGGGGTCATGAAGGGTGAAGGAGCCTCTTCCACCAGCTTTTGGTGGCGGCGCTGAATGCTGCAGTCCCGCTCTGAGAGGTGGCATACGCGGCCGTACTGGTCGCCTACAATCTGTACTTCAATGTGGCGGGGCTCCACCACAAACTTTTCCAGGTACATGCCGTCGTTGCCGAAAGCGGCTTTGGCTTCGGTGCGGGCATCGTTCCAGGCCTTCTCAAACTCGTCTTCAGAGTTGATAATACGCATGCCGCGCCCGCCGCCGCCAGCCGTGGCCTTCAGAATGACGGGGTATTTAATTTTAGCCGCAATCTTGAGGCCCTGTTGTACGGAGTCCAGCAAACCTACTGAACCTGGAATGCAGGGCACGCCGGCTGCAATCATGGTGGCTTTGGCCGAAGCCTTGTCGCCCATCTGGTTGATCATCTCAGGCGAAGCCCCGATGAACTTGATGCCGTTTTCCTGGCAAATGCGCGAGAACTCCGCGTTTTCCGACAGGAAACCATAACCCGGGTGAATAGCGTCGGCGTTGGTAATCTCGGCCGCCGCAATCAGGCTAGGCATGTTCAGGTAAGACAGCGTAGACGAAGGCGGGCCAATGCACACAGCTTCATCGGCGAAGCGTACGTGCAGGCTTTCCTTATCGGCGGTGGAGTACACGGCCACCGTTTTAATGCCCATTTCCTTACAGGTACGAATGATACGCAGCGCAATTTCGCCCCGGTTGGCAATCAAAATTTTCTTGAACACAGCTCTGGTATAGATGTGAGAAGTGAGAGCCCAGAGGCCAGACTATGAAGCGGAAACATGCCCGTTCAGGAGTCCAAGCTCTAAGCTCTCACCTCTAAGTTCTAAAATTACATCGGCTCGATGAGGAACAACGGCTGGTCGAACTCCACGGGCGAAGCATTTTCCACCATGGCCTTCACCACACGTCCGGACAATTCTGCTTCAATTTCGTTGAAAAGCTTCATGGCTTCGATGATGCAGATAACCTGACCTTTTTCCACCAGGTCTCCTACCTGCACAAAAGCCGGGGTTTCCGGGCTGCTGCTGCGGTAGAAAGTGCCAATCATGGGGGCTTTCAGCGGTACATAGTTACCGCCGGCTTCAGGAGCAGGGGCAGCGGCGGGCGCAGCGGCTGGGGCTGGAGCAGCGGCCACAGGGGCTGACGCTGGTGCGGCGGCCTGTGGTGCTGGTGCTGCCGCAGGAGCCATAGTTCCACCAACTATTCTGGTGTTAGGCTCACGCTGCACCGAGATTTTGAACTCCTCGGTTTCAATGTTGACTTTGTTCAGACCTGACTTGGCGATGAAATCAATGAGGTCCTGGAGTTCTTTGGCTTTCATGGGTGGGGCGGCTGGCTGTTTCGGCTGCTTATTTAACTCTTTCGACATAGGAGTAGTCGCTGGTCTTGATGCGGATTTTGGTATCGGTATCGATGAACAGCGGCACCTGAATGCGCGCGCCGGTTTCCACGGTAGCGGGCTTCAGAGTGTTGGTAGCGGTATCACCGCGTAGGCCGGGCTCCGTGTAGGTTACCACCAGCTCTACGGTCGTGGGCAGCTCGGCTGTGAGGGGCTGCTCGGTTTCCGCGTGAAACAGGATGGTCACTACTTGACCTTCCTTCATCAGATCAGCAAAGGGCACCATGGCTTCGGGCAGTACTACCTGCTCAAAACTCTCATTATCCATGAAAGTGTAGCCGTATTCGTCCTTAAATAGGTACTGGTGAGGGCGCTGCTCTACGCGGGCCGTTTCTACTTTCACGCCAGCGTTAAACGTGTTGTCGATAACACGACCCGTTTTGATGTTACGAAGCTTGGTCCGCACAAAGGCCGGACCTTTGCCAGGCTTCACGTGCTGGAATTCAGTGATGACGTGCAGGTCGCCGTTGTAGTTCAGGACGAGCCCGTTGCGAAAATCTGCGGTTGTGGCCATGGTAGTAAATTCTGAGGTAGAAATTCAGAATTATGAATTATGAGTGGTTGGGGAGAAACGCAAGCGGTGGGCTGCCCCGGTCATAATTTGTAATTCTGAACAGAAGCGGGTGCAAGTATAGAAGTTTTCCGCGTGAGAGTCGCCAGAATCAGGCGTTTTGCGCGGCAGGTTTTGGGTCATAGGCCCACTTCAGGTAAATGGAACCCCAAGTGAAGCCGCCACCAAAGGCCGCCAGAATCAGGTTGTCGCCTTTGTGCAGCTGCTGTTCGTAGTCGGCCAGGCAGAGCGGGAGGGTACCGTTAGTAGTGTTGCCATACTTGTAAATATTCAGCATCACTTTTTCCGGACCTACGCCCATGCGGTGGGCAGTGGCATCAATAATGCGCTTGTTGGCCTGGTGCGGGACCAACCACGCCACATCCTGGTGGGTGAGGTGGTTGCGCTCCATTACCTGAGCGGCTACATCGGCCATGTTCTTCACGGCAAATTTGAAAACCGTAGCGCCTTCCTGGTACACGTAGTGCTCCCGGTTCTGGACCGTTTCCAGGGAAGGAGGGCGGCGGCTGCCACCCGCTTTCTGGTGCAGGAAAGGTTCGCCGTTGCCGTCTGAGTGCAGTTCCTGATCAATCAAACCAAGGCCTTCCGAATTTGGCTCCAGCAATACCGCGCCGGCGCCGTCGCCGAAAATGATGCAGGTAGAACGGTCGGTGTAGTCGATAATACTCGACATCTTGTCGGCGCCCACTACGATAACCTTTTTGTAGGTGCCCGTTTTGATAAACTGGGCACCCGTAGCCAGGGCATACAGGAAGCCGGAACAAGCGGCCTGCATATCAAAGCTAAATGACTTGGTGGCGCCAATGGCCGCCGAAATAATGTTGGCCGTAGCCGGAAAAACCAGGTCCGGGGTGGTGGTGGCGCAAATCAGCAGGTCAATATCCTCGGCCTTGGTATTCGTCTTGGCCAGCAACTGCTGCACCGCCTTAATAGCCATAACCGAGGTGCCCTGGTTCTCGCCTTTCAGAATGCGGCGCTCCTGGATACCCGTGCGGCTCAAGATCCACTCGTCGTTGGTATCTACCATCGTCTCGAGCTCTTTGTTGGTCAGCACGTAGTCAGGTACGTAAGCACCTACTCCGGTAATGGCAGCAGTGATATTCATCGAAAAAAGAAGAAAACGCAGCTAAGAAAAAATCCGGCCGGGGCCGGACTTCGTCATGTTAGGACTTGAAGGTGCTTTTTATCTGGTCTGATATGCCGGAATCGGCCATCTGGAAACCTTGCATGAGCATATTACAGATAGCCTGCGGCGTGCTCACTCCGTGTCCGATAATGGCATTGTCGTTAATACCCAGGATGGGACTTCCGCCAATGGCTTCGTAGTTAAAGTTGTCGAAGAAGGGGTCATGCATCTTCTTCTCCGCCATGATTTCGTACACTGACTCGGCCATTTTCAAGAGCACGTTGCCGGTATAGCCGTCGCAGACAATTACGTCTGCTTTGTCGTTGAACAGGTCACGCCCTTCAATATTGCCGATGAAGTGCAGGTGCGGATTTACTTTCAGCAGCTGGTGCGCGGCCTGCATAATGGCGGTGCCTTTGCCTTCTTCCTCACCCAGGTTCATCAAGCCCACTTTGGGCTGCGCAATACCCAGCACGTACTGGGCATACAAGGAGCCTAACTCGCCGAATTGCTCCAGCATTTCGGGTTTGCAATCGGCATTGGCGCCCACGTCCAGCATAATACCAAACCCGCCTGCCAGCTTCGGAACAAAGTTGGCAATGGCGGGTCGCAGTACACCCGGAACAGGTTTTACGCTGAACATGGCTCCCACCAGCATAGCGCCCGTGTTGCCAGCAGAACAGAAGGCTTCTACCTCGCCGGCATGCAACATCCGGTAGCCTACGGCAATACTGGAGTCCTGTTTTTGCTGGTAGGCTTTGGCCGGATGTTCGCCCATCTCAATTACCTGCGAGGCAGAAACGAGAATAAGGCTGGCAGCCGCGGGCCCATGCTTTTCCAGCAGGGGCCGCACGGCATCTTCCTGGCCAATAAGCACAATCTGAGCTTTGCCAGCCAGCAAACCAGCGGCCAGCACAGCGCCGTCGACGGCAGCCTGGGGAGCAAAATCGCCCCCCATTGCGTCCAGGGCTATCTTCATGTACGAAAGTTCAAGGGGTCTATGGTCGGGAGAGCACTCCGGCCTGGGGCCGGCAAAACGAGGAAGAGCGGTGGGCTATTCTTCGTCGGGAGCAGCGGTGGCGGTAGCTACGGGAGCATAACCCTTAATAGCTACTTTACCGTGCAGGTACAGGTCGCCGTCAACCACATAAGCCTTGTGACGCAGGTGCAACTCACCAGTGGTATTGCAGATAGAAATAGCCTTGGGGGTCAGGTTCTGGTGGGTGCGACGCTTGTCGCGACGGGTTTTGGAGGTGCGCCGCTTAGGATGTGCCATGAGTAAAAGTCAGTAGAAAAAACAAAGAAAAATCGAGAGAAAACTAGTTAAGGTTGCGCAAAGCGTTCCACCGCGGGTCCGTGGTATCCTCATCATCGTCATCCGCATCGTCCTGCGAGCGGGTGCTAAAGATAAAAGTACTGTCGGCGTCAGGGTTTTCGTCGGGCTCATTCTGGAAGCGCGGGTGCAGCTTCTTCATGGGCAAGGCCAAGGCAATGTAATCGAAGAGGTGCTCGGCAATGGGCAGCGTCTGTGTCTCCGGAGTAATCTGCAGCACATTGTCGTCCAGCTCGGTCACCTTATCACCGTAGCGCACCAGCAATTGCTCCTGCACGTCAATGGGGTAATCGAACTCGTCGAGGCTCCGGTCGCAGATCAGCTTCACGGTGCCTTTAATGTGAAAATCCAAGGTCAGCACCCGCTCGGTCTTGGTCAGGGCCAGGTCCACGTGCAGGTTGCCATCCTGAATGATATTCTGCTCGAACCGCTCGAAAAACGCACGGTCAAGCTCAAACGCAAACGGATGCGTTTTAAGCGCGAGCTTGGCAATAGCCAAATCAAATTGTGCGTCCTTTTTCACAGATTGGGTAATAGCAGGCGGCAAAAGTAGGAATATTTCCGCTTTCCTAAAAGTTAAAGCGGCTTATGACAGAGGGTCAGGCGTTCTTTAAAATGAAATCGGAAGGAATGCCTAACCGTTCGTACAGGCGTTTGGCCAAGTCAAGCGTAACGCGCCGTTTGCCACTCAAAATCTGGGAGAGGCGCCCGGCGGGTACATCCAGCAACTGCGCCAGATCCTTTTGTTTCAGGCGCATCTGCTGCCGTTTCAGTTCAATCATTTCGGCCAGGGAGGTCGGTAGATTGGGAATTGGCAGCAGACCCAGCTTGCTTTCATACGTGTCCAGAGCAATAATCAGCTCCCGAAACTCGGCTTCCAAGGCGGCATTCCCTTCCACGCCTGCTGCTACCAGCGCGTCCAGTCGGCGGAGCGCAGTACGGTAATCAGTAGGGGTGTTGAGCGTCATGGAAAGCAGATAAAAAGCAAACCGGCAAAGCATCCTCCGGATTTGAGGATGCAAACCTACGGCTGAATTTTTAAAACCGCAAACAAAATTTCAATTTTGGAAAGATTGTTTCGTTTATGTGCTTATTTCGGTGCCTTATCTTTTCTCCTTTACAGCAACCTGACTTGCCCGCTCACGCACCAGATTGCAGGCCATGTATAGTGCTTCCCGGAAAGAAGTTGGATCAGCGCGGAAGGAGCCAGCCAAGCCATAGGCAGTGCCATGGTCGGGGGAAGTACGGATAACAGGTAGGCCCGCCGTATAATTCACTCCTCGCTCAAAAGCCAAGGTCTTAAAGGGAATCAGCCCCTGATCATGGTATAAAGAAAGCGTGGCGTCAAACTGCCGGAACTGACCGGTGCCGAAGTAGCCATCGGCCGGGAAGGGGCCGAAAACTAAGTGCCCATCATTCAGAAAGTCCTGAATCACGGGCTGCACAATCTCCAGTTCTTCGGTGCCCAGCAGGCCATTTTCACCGGCGTGCGGATTGAGGCCGAGTACTGCCACACGGGGTTTCCGAATGCCAAAGTCGTTCTTCAGGGAGTTCAGCAGAATCCGCAGCTTGGTAGCCAGCAACTCCTTGGTGATTTTGCCCGGCACGTCTTTTAGGGCAATATGGCCCGTAACGGTGGCTACGCGCAGGTCTTCGGTTGCCAGCAGCATCAGGCTTTCGGGCGCACCGAAAAAGCTGGTCAGGAACTCGGTGTGGCCGGGGTAGCGGAAGTCATCGGCCTGGGTGTTTTCCTTGCTGATGGGCGCCGTTACCAGCGCATCCAGCAAACCTGCCTTCAGGTCGCGGGCGGCCGCCAGCAACGACTGCCGGGCAGCCGTACCACTAGCAGCGCTGGGCTGGCCCGGCGTGAGTGCAAAATCCTCTTCCCAGCAGGTTACCGCGTTTAGCTTGCCAGGGTCGATATCGGCAGCGGAGCGCACCTGCCGGAAAGTGAGGTGCCCGGCCTGCTCATCTACCGGAAACTCATCGAAAAGGACGGTAGCCGTGCCGTACACTACGGGCGTGCAATACTTGAGCAGGCGGCTGTCGAGAAACGTCTTATAAATGATTTCCGGCCCGATGCCAGCCAGGTCACCGACGGAAATACCAATGCGTGGGAGCATTATCTAGAAGTGTAAGGTTAGGCAAATGTAGCAACGAAGAAGACGGGAAACCGGCTATTCGTTTTATGCCTTCGCTTTCAGGAAATCATAGAGCAGGCGTACGGCCGTGCCGGTGCCGTTTTTGCCGCGGTAGCTATCTGGGGCGGCCAGGTAGGCGGGGGCGGCAATATCGAGGTGAATCCAGGGGTAGCCTTCGGTGAAGCGTTCCAGGAATTTACCGGCGGAAATCTGGCCGGCTTCGGCCTTGCCCAGGTTAGCCAGATCGGCAATGTCGCTCTTGATGTGCTCGGCATACTCTTCCCAGAGCGGGAATTCCACGATGCGCTCATACACGCGGTTACCGGCGGTTTTTAGGGCAGCCATCGTGTCATCCTCGGCGGTGCCCATGGCGGCAATACCTTCTTTGCCCACGGCGCGGGCAGCGGCCCCAGTCAGGGTGGCTACATCAACTACCAGCTCGGGGTGATACTTTTTGGCAAATGCCAAGGCATCACCCAGCAGCAGGCGGCCTTCGGCATCCGTATTCAAGACTTCTACGGTCAGGCCGCTGTACATGGTAATCACGTCGCCGGGGGTAAAGGCCAGGCCGCCGGGGCGGTTATCGGTGGCAGGAACCAGCCCAATGACGTGGAGGGGCACCTGGTTTTTTGCCAGCGCATAAAGCGTGCCTACTACGGCGGCGCCACCGGCCATGTCGCACTTCATGGTGTCCATGCCGCCGGGGGTGGGCTTTAGGCTTAGCCCGCCGGTGTCGTACACCACGCCTTTGCCGACGAGCACAAACGGCTTGTCGTTTTTAGCATCTGCCGGCTTGTATTCCATAATGGTGAATGTGGGCGGCTCGGGGCTGCCCTGGTTCACGGCCAGCAGGCCGCCCATGCGCAGAGCTTCGATGCGCACCAGATCCAGAATTTCGGTGTGGAAACCAGCCTGCTCACCGGCCTCGGCCATGCGCTCGGCAAACTGAATGGCGTTCAGCTTATTCAGCGGTGCATTTACCAAGTCGCGGGCCAGCACAACACCTTCCACAATGTTAGCCAGTTCCTGCACGGCAGCTTCTGTCAGGTTAGGGGCGGAGAGGTGCACGGATGTGAGCTCGGCCGCGGCTTTCGACTTGGCATCGGTTTTATAGCCTTCAAATTGGTAGGCTGTGAGGGCAAGGCCTTCGGCAAAGGGTAGCGCGCCCGCGCCATCAGCTGTCAGATCCTGCACGAAGACTTCTTTTACCTTGTCGGCTTTCAGCTGGGCGTGGAGCTTGTGGCCCTGCTTGCGCAAATCTTCGGCTACCTGATAGGGTGTCTTTTTATCGGCAGCCACTACATAATAATGGCGGTGCGAGTAATGATTCAGCGAAATCAGCTTGTTATCAGCTGCCAGCTGATCGGCCACAAACTGGAGGGCCTGGGCAGGTAAATCAGCGGTGGCTTCCTGGGGCAGCGTGGTGGTGCCAGCAGGCAGCAGGAAAACCGTGTTGGCGTTTTTAGGGAATTCGGTGGCGTAGGCGAGCTGAAGCGACATAGTCAGACGTATCTTTGAGGGCGTGCAAGGTAGCTGTTTTACAGAAGTGAGATGCTGGTACGAGAAAGGCTGACTTGAGTAGCGTGCCTTCTTCCCCAGTTTGCTCACCAGAATGCTACATACGTACTCTACGGCCTGCCGCCTCATCCCACGCCTTACCTTCCCTGAAAATGGATTCAGTTAAAGCCAAAAAACACCTCGGTCAACACTTTCTGGCCGATCCAAACATTGCGCGACGCATTGTGGAGTCGTTGCAGCTGCCCGATGGCGTAACCGAGGTGCTGGAAATTGGCCCGGGCATGGGCGTGCTGACGGGTACTTTACTGCAGCACACGGAGTACCGCACGTCGGTAGTAGAAATTGACCGCGAATCAGTGGCTTATCTGCAGCAGCATTTCCCTTCGTTGGATGGCCGCATTCATTCCGCCGACTTTCTGAAGATGGATCTGGGTAAGCTCTATAATGATCAGCCCATCAGCATCATTGGTAACTTTCCCTACAACATCAGCACCCAGATTTACTTTCAGGTGCTGGCTCACCGGCAGCAGGTGCGCGAGGTAGTAGGCATGATTCAGAAGGAAGTAGCTGACCGCTTGGCGGAAGGTCCCGGCACCAAAACCTACGGCATTCTGAGCGTGCTTTTGCAGGCTTACTATAAAATAGAGTACCTGTTTACGGTGCCGCCGCACGTGTTCAACCCGCCACCCAAGGTGCAGTCGGCCGTTATTCGCCTCACCCGCAACACCACCGAAAAGTTGGACTGCGACGAGAAGCTGTTCTTTAAAGTAGTAAAACAGGCCTTTTCCACCCGCCGCAAAACGCTACGCAATGCCTTAAAGCCCTTTGGCATGCTGCCAGAGAATACTACAGACTCCATTTTTGAGAAGCGGGCGGAGCAGCTGAGCGTGGCTGATTTTGTGGGCCTGACGCAGCACGTGGAGAAATTCCGGCACAACGATTAGCTGGTTTCTCCCGCCACCGTTACCGCATACTTCATCAATAGTTGTAGAAAATTCAGCCAGTGTCTCTCTGTCTAGTTATCGATGAAATGCACCCCAGCCTGCCCGATTATATGGCAGAAATAGGGGTGAAGCTGCATTACCGACCTGATCTGACCGCGGCCGAAGTACCCGCCGCCCTGGCCGCCCACCCCTACGACGGCCTGATGGTGCGCAGCAAGCTGCGCATTACGGCCGCGTTGCTCGCCCACGGTCCCCAGCTGCGCTACGTGGCCCGGGCCGGGGCCGGGGTGGATAACATTGACGAGGATGCCCTTATAGCTGCCGGGGTTACCCTGCTGAACGCGCCGGAAGGTAACCGCGACGCCGTGGGTGAATATACATTGGGCTTGCTCTTGGCGCTGCTGCGCAACATCACTCGCGCCGACCAGGAAGTACGCCAGGGACAGTGGCGCCGCGAGGCCAACCGCGGCGAGGAGCTGGGCAGCAAAACCGTGGGCATCCTCGGGTGCGGGCACATGGGCAAGGCCTTTGCGCGCCGCCTGGCTGCCTTTGGCTGCACGGTTTTGACCTATGACCACGACCCGTTCTGCGACACCGGCGGCTTTGCCAGTGCCGTTACGCTGGCTGAACTGCAAGCCCGGGCCGAAGTACTGAGCCTGCATATTCCGTATTTCGCGGCCAACCATCATTTTGTAAATGAAGGGCTGCTGAGCGGCTTCAGGAACCCTATCTGGCTGGTAAATACGGCCCGTGGGGAGGTGCTGGACCACGTGGCCCTGGTGCGGGCGCTGCAAAGCGGGCAGGTGCGGGGCGCGGCCCTGGATGTGCTCGAAAATGAAAAACTTCCGGCTCTTTCGCCGGAGCAGCATGCACGCTTCGAGTTTCTGGCAACTGCCCCTAACGTGGTGCTGTCGCCGCATATTGGGGGCTGGACGCACCAGTCGTATGAGCGCATTAATCAGGTGCTGGCTCATAAAATTGCGGCATTCCTGCGCCCGTAAAGGAATCTTCGGGAGCCAGCCTATGGCAACATTAGTGGCAGGTTCGTATATTTGTCTCAAACCTGTATCGGGAGAACGGTCGGCACTGCTGACCGTTCTCCTTGTTTTTTAGCTTACCATCTCACGCTCATGTCTACTGTCAACTATTATACCCCGGAAGGCCTGCAAAGACTCAAGGACGAACTGCAGGACCTCAAAATCCGCGGCCGCGCCGAGGCCGCCCGCCAGCTGGCTGAAGCACGCGACAAGGGCGACCTGAGCGAGAATGCCGAGTATGACGCCGCCAAGGAGTCGCAGGGTCACCTGGAACTGAAAATTTCCAAGCTGGAGGAAGTATTGGGCAACGCTCGTCTGCTGGACGAAAGCAACCTGGATGCTACCAAAGTGCTCATTATGAGCAAGGTGAAGCTGAAGAATCTGAAAAACAACATGGTGCTCGACTACACACTGGTAGCTGAGGAAGAAGCCAACCTGGCCGCCGGTAAGATTTCCGTGAAGTCGCCGATTGGTAAAGGTCTGCTGGGCAAATCCGCTGGTGATACGGCCGAAATTACTGTGCCCGCTGGCAAGTTGCAGTTCGAGATTCTGGAAATTTCCCGTTAGTCGGGTTGAAGTGCGGAGCTACTACTGCCGCGCTTAAAAACTAATCTACAAGAGGCCAGGCTGCGTATGCGGCCTGGCCTCTTTGCATTTTCGGGCCTGAAGCCTCACCTTGCTGCCCCATGAACCAGGAGTTGACGGGCCACTTCTTTAGGCTTGATTTTTCCGGTTTCTTGATATTCACTCTAAACGCCCATCCTATGCCTTCTATCTTCTCGCGCATCGTTTCCGGCGAGCTGCCAGCCTACAAAGTAGCCGAAGACGACCATCACCTGGCCTTTCTTGACATTACGCCGCTGGTAGAGGGACACACGCTGGTGATTCCGAAGAAAGAGGTAGACTATATTTTTGACTTGCCACCTGCTGAGCTGGCTGCCCTGCACCAGTTTGCACAGCGCGTAGCAAATGGAGTGCAGGCTGCCGTGCCCTGCCGGCGCATTGGAGTAGCCGTAATTGGGCTGGAAGTGCCCCACGCGCACATTCACCTAATACCGATGCACAAGGTTTCGGATATGAACTTTGCCAACCCCAAGATTAAGGTGGCTGAGGAGCGCATGAAGGAGTTGGCCGCCGCCATTGCCGCCAAAGTGCCGGATAATGGTCTGGCAAATGATGATAAAAAAGTAGCTGCTTCTAAAGCTACAGGCAGTGAGGAGAAGGCGCCTGCGGAGACAGATGCTACTCTAGCCCAGCTCCAACAGCTTACCAAAGGGCTGTTTTACATAAGCGAATCAGATGCGCCGCTGGAAGCCGTTAGCCTGGCCGCCCCGGATGGAGCATTGACGGATAAAGCCCTGATGAAGCTGGTTGGCAAACCCGATGACACTAAAGTAGAAACTCAAGAACTTACTTATTTTCTTCGCAACCACACTGCCGATGATGGCGTGCTGGGCGACCCGGCGCTGGCTAACCGCTTCAAGGCCCTACAAATGTTCCTGAAACAGGAGCTGCAGGACGTAAAAGTGTATCGGCTAGGCGCTGGACCCCAGGTAGCTGTATATGCCCTGGGCAAAACCGATAACGGAAAGCTGGCTGGCTTCAAAACCGTACTGACGGAAACATAGAATGAGGAAGGCAACCGCCCGATACTATTCAACAAAGAAGACCACCTTGGGAAAGGTGGTCTTCTTTGTTGAATAGCCTAGGAGTAGTAGTCTGAAATCAAATGCCGGACTCCCTCCGGATGCGGTTTTCGCGCTCAAATACTTTGGTCAGCACGATAAAATAGGATAGGAGCAAAGGCCCGAGTACCAGTCCCAGAATGCCGAAAATCTCAACGCCCAGCACCACCCCGGCCAGCGTGATGAGCGGGTGAATATCCCCGATGCGCTTAGCCAGCACAATGCGTAGCAGGTTGTCTATGTTCATGATAACGATAACTCCCACCAGCAGCAGGCCTACTCCCTGAGAAGTTTCGCCCTGCGCAATTTTAATGATGGCGGCGGGGCCCCAAACCAGCGGAGTGCCCAACACAGGAATAAAAGCCATAAAGAAAGCCACCACCCCCCAGAAATCAGCATCGCTCACACCAAAAAACCAAAGCGCTGCCCCCGTCAGAATAGCCTGGACTATGGAAATTAGCGCCGACCCGATGACGTTGGCATTCACATTGTTTTTAAGAGACTCACCCATTTCGCGCAGCGTGCCGGGCCGGAAGGGCAGGTAGCGGTGCAGCCCGCGCAGAAAGGCGGCCTCCTCAATGAACATGAAATACAGCGCAAACAGCATCAGGCCAATTACCACCGTGAAATGCAGCAGCCCGCTGGCCAGGGACGGAATGCGCTGACTCAGCCAGCTCATGCTCTGCTGCACAATAGTGCGCACGTTTTGCTCCGAGGTAAAGGTGTAGCCAATGAGCTGCTCTACCCGGTGCAGCACGGCCATAATCTGGCTGGTGTCCTGCGCGTACTGCCGGATGCGGTCCACCAGCATGAAGGTGAGGGCAGTGAACGGCAGAATAATAACTACAAAGGCGAAAGTGAGCAGGAAAGCCGAGACAAACTGCTTATTCCAGCCCCGCTCGTTTACCAGCTTCTGAAACCACGGGCGGAATACCACATACAAAATGCCCGAGCCTAAAAAGGCCGTAGTGTAGCTACCCAGGCCCACCAGAATAAGGGCAGCCAGCCCCACCAGACATACAATAAGCAGGATGTGCTGCTGACGGGCGGTGTAAATGTTTTCGTTAGACATGGGCCGCGGGAAAAGGAAGGATGCGGCAAATTACAGTTTCAGTCTAAAAAACGGTTGCCCCAACGTGGCGGCACGTTGGGGCAACAGATATAGGCAGCGTTTTGGCTACAGCTTAAACTGAGCGCACACTTTTACGCCGAAACTTTTGGCCCCCGGATTATCCAGATAGGTGAGTCGGTGGATGAAATCGACACGCAAAACCTTGAAGATATTCTCGATGCCATAGCCCATTTCTATGTACGGCGCCGTGCCCAGCGGGCGGAAAGTAGGCAGGTCCTGGCCCTGAGCGTCCACAGTGGGGGTAGCCCGGCAGTTGGCTTCACTTACGCCGCCATATAACACATTGGCTGAGGCCAGCAGACGCCAGTCCAGTTTTTTCAATAGGGGTACCGAGTTGATGAACAGCCCTTCAAAGTAGTGCTCGGCGTGCAGGGAAGCATACCGGTCGCTCACAAACTCAAAGTACCGCATGAGGTTGTAGGCATTACTGGTATATATCGGCGACTCATTGCCCAGGTGCGTTTTCAGCACAGGGTAGGGCACCGTGCTGGGAATGTAGCCCGCGTCCAGCGTATACTCGGTGCGGCCCAACTGGCCCAGCGGCAGGCTCTGGGACACCAGCAGGTTAAATTTCTGATAGTGGAAGTCGCTACCCAGTACATTATCAATGCCCAGCGTGTAGCGGAAGGTAAACACGGGCCACTTCCGCAGCCCTACTGCATACCGGCGGTTCTTGTTCTGAATCAGGACTTCATCCGGAGCATAGCGCGACTCCAGAATAACTTCTGATAAGGAAAACTTATCGGCCGTAGGTGCGCCGGGCTGGTGCAGGTCGCTGGTGTAATAGGCGAAATCGTAGAGCGGATCGAAGCGCTGGTGGCGCAGCGTGAGCTTCTGCGTGAAGCCGTGAAACAGGTCTGACTGCGCCGAGAGTCCGGTAACATCCCGCCACAGCGGCCGGCCCGGTTTAATATTTCCAAAGCGTACGGCGGCATCAAAAAGCGGGTTTTCAATGGCGTAGTCGTTATCCAGCAGGGCCACCTGGTCTACATCGTGGCTGCGCTCAAGACGCAGAAGCGTCCAGTTGCGCCGGGACATAATGCGGTAAGCGGAAAGGCCGTATTTCACGTCCCGGTCTTTGGTGCCGTAAGCCAGGTAAGTGCGCGCAAACCAGTTGGGATTCAGGTCGCCGGTGGTGCGGAAGCCTACCTGCAGGCGACTCCCTTCCACATTGTTGTAGGTATAAAGGCTGGGAATAGGGCCCACCTCCAGCTTACCTACTTGCTTGTAGCCCGTCACCAGTAAATCGGCTAACTCCAGCGCCGAGCGTACCGAGCGGAGTTTCCCAACCGAATCCAGCGCCGTAAGGGTACGTACCTCCTGCGCCGACAGGGTATCAGGTCGGTGCTGATTCCAGAACCCGGCCGGTACCTCCAGGGCATCTACTGCAGAGGCAAAGGGTTGGTCATAAAACTTGGCTTCATGCGGTTGGTCCGTGGCGAAGTTGGAGTTTACGGTATTGAAGCGAACCAGCAGGCCGGTTTGCTTTTTATTGGGTTTAAGGCCCACTACTACGCGCGTACGCTGCGGCAACCAGGGCCCAGCCGGGGTAGGTGCCAGATCCTGGAATACCCGTATCTGATCCACGAAGTTAATGTTGGCCTTAGGGTCAACACTCAGATCTACGCGGCGCAAAGCATAGTCCTGCATTGTAATCCAGATACGCCCGGTGAAAGCCAGGTCCTGGGGGCGACGTGGAAATACTTTCAGCTGATAGCACCGGTCCTGGCCTATCATCACGGAGTCCTCCAGGTCGTAGTCGTAGGTGATGCGCCAGCCTTCCGCAATGGGAGAAATGAAATCTTTCCCCATCACAATCTGCCAGTTGGGGTAGAAATCGTAATCCTGAAACGAGGAGCCCAGCACTTGCGACAACACGGACCCATCCCGTGGGGCTACCCCATGTAGCTGGGAGTGCCGGATGTCTTCCCGCTCCCGGGTGGGCCGGTGCCGCACATAATAGCGCGAAAGCACCTCAGAAGCAAAAACCGGCACGGTGGGCTTACCGCTGGCATTACGCTCCATTTCGCCCACCGTTTGTGCTACAGAAGTCATGTCGCGGATAACCTTCTGTTTGGCCAGGCGGGCTGTCACATCAGAAAGAGAAACCTCGACCCGGTTGTAGCTATCAAACTCAAATGAAGTTAGTTGGGCTTTATCATGCTCCTTCTTATGGGCCTGTACTTTGCGCAAAATGGCAAAGGCCGGATTCTCACCGCCGTGTACCGTTACCTCGCCCAGCGAAAATGAACTGCTTTTCAGGGCGAAGCTGATGGTTTGCTGCGGCTGCCGCGAAACGCGCCGGCTCAGCGGCCGAAAGCCCACCGCGCCAGCCGTCAGAGAATCAACGGAGTGGGGAACACTCAACTGAAAGCGGCCATTTTCATCAGCCGTGATTCCAAAGCTGGTGCCACGCACAAATACCGATGCAAATGGCACTGGCTGCCCATTAGCGGCTTCTGTAATTTGACCGCTAAATACAATTTTTTGGGCAAATGAAGCAGGAGCTGTCAGTAGATAGAACAGTATTCCTAATAGAGTAAACTTTTGCATGCGCACCTAAATCCAACGTACTTCTAAATCAATCGTGCAAGGTACGGTCGATGTTTTATGAAACCTGAATAATTAAAGCAACTGATTGATTATCAAAGTAAATAATTAAATAAAGGAATAGCACAATTAATGAAATTTATCAGGAAAGGTACCTGGGAACAGAACCCCTCGCCTAGCTATTGACATACCTTGTACACTTGAAAGCAAGCCATGGTAGCTAAGACAGGTATACAGGAGGCGGCATGCCGGAAGTCCAAAATAGCTAGCGGGTATTTCCGGTATCTATCTGGCTTTCCAGCCGTTCCTGCACGACTGTAGGCAGCTTGCTAAGTAAATCCAGACCGGTGGCATTCTCAATGGCATCTACTGAAACCCGGTAGCGGCTCCAGTCGGGGTTAACGCTTTGGTCATTAGGCGTATCTACCGCAATAATGCGGGCTTTACCCGTGCCAATGCGGATAATATCATCGGTGCCTTCTGGCAGAACTACCAGCACTTTCCATACCCGGGCGGGTACAGTTACATGCCCATTATCGAGGGTGGTTGCGAAGCCTGCGGTTCCGGTGCCCCCTTTGCCATAGCAGCCCATGATGATATAGACCTCATTGCCGCGCTGCACGAGAGAGCGGGCATATTCCTCCAGTTTTGACCAGGTGCGCTGGTTATTGTTGCCGGCCTGCGGAATCATATTAGTCATCAGGAAGGTAGCCGAGTTGTCGTCCAGGTCAGTGGTGCGGTCGGCGGAGGGACAATTGTGGCCCCGATCGAAGCCGCCACCGGAATAGCTGCGGGGCGTTACCTGGTAAAACTGACGAGGGAGGGCGGGGTCGGGGCGGAAGTCGTCCTGCCGGGGGGCGCTGCCCATCCAGGCACGGTTGAGATGCCAGCTTACCCAGTTAGGTGTGCCACGCATAGCGTTGTAACTGAGGGTGTACTGCGGCTTCACCATGAGGTAGTTGGTGGCATTATCCAAGCTGCCGGTGGCCCCGCTGGGGTTTCCCAGCGCCATGTTGTCGTCGCGGGACACCACAATGGCATCTGCGGTCGGTTGCTGCTGAGTAGGGACAGGCGCCGGCGTTCCGGCAATTGACGCGCTGCTGGCCGTAGTTTCCAGCGCAATATCATCCAGGTTCAGGCGCCCACTACCGCCATCTGTCTTGCGAATTTCCAGCCGGATAGGGCGGGTGGCAGCTACTGAAAACGTAGCGGGCGCCAATCGTGGACCACTAGTACGCACCGGCTGGCCCTGGCGCACAAAGTTGCGGCCGCCATCCTGACTCAGCCACAACTCCCAGGTACTGGCACCATCGGTACCATATGCGGCGGCACTGATGCGAATGGTGCGCACCGTTGCCGGGGCATCAAAGTTCATGCGCAAACGGCCCTGACCTCGCAAGCGGGCAGCGTGGGTACCGTTTTTATGGTCGGCAGGGGCAGAGCCAATCAAGGCATCAGTAAAATGCCAGGTGCCGGTGCCTAGCTGCTCGTCGCCCTCCGCATAAGCTGTTTTACTACCGGTTTCAAATGTTTCCGGAAAGCTGCCGGCTACCGGAGTTTGAGTAGTCTGCTCGGTAGGTGGGGTCTGAGGTTGCTGCTGAGAGCAAGCCAGAAGCGAAAGGCCCAGCAGGAGGCTGGTGAAAGGCAGCATAGCGCGCATGGTCAGAGTAAATAAGGCGCGCAAAAATAACACACCAGTCGGAGTGCAGGATTTATTTATGCGCTGAAGCAGACCCGGTCAGAAATCAGGTCAGGAATGCCAGCGTCAGGAGGGAAGCGCCCAGCAACGTCCAGGTGCGCAACAGGCGGTTTACCTGCTCGTGCTTCTGCTCCAAGAGCGAATAACGGGATGCCGCAGTTATCATCTTAAATAGTATTGGTCATAAAATTAAACTGGCTATATGTAGCTCAGTTACAAATCAATAAGTAAGAGCCGGGAAAGCAGCAAAAGGATGCCTCGCCTTTGAAAAAATCAGCAAACATTACTTAATATATTGATTATTAGATATATAAAAACATGTTGTGAAAGGGAAATTGGTTACGGAGGCTTTTATTCAATGCTAGATCAGATAAGATTATTGCCTGTATTACCGCTTCATCAAAATATCTCTCATATTAATTTAAAATGTTGACAATCAGAATTTTATGCAGAATATTGAAGGAAAAGGATTTATTGAGCCTATACAGGTGTATAGTGTGAGCCTAATAGCTGCCTTCTTTACTCCCTTTGCACTGCCCGCCTATGCACGTACTTGATACCCACGATGCCGACCTTCGCCGCCTGACGCACGAGAAAGCAAAGGTTTTCGCCAAGTTTACCTCGGAAAACTGTCCTACCTGCGAAGAATTAGCACCTTCCTTTATGCAGTTTGCCGCAGACCCAGCTTTCGAAAGCATCTTTTTTGTTCGGTTGAATTCGGAGGAAAACCCGGTAGCCAGTAAGATGATGCAGGAGAAAGTGGCTCCATTTTTCGTCTCGTATTGCCAGGGGCAGCTGCTGGAATGTGATACGCTCTTCACGGAAGCAGAAGTGAAAAATATGGTGCTTCGGCTGCGGCACTATATGCCCCAGTCTCTTTAAGGCACTTTCGTCTGCTTGAGATAGGAATACTATGTGCCTGGCCGCGTTTGCGCTAACGTTGGTTTTCCTGTTGGTTTTTTCCGTCAAGTATACGTCTGGGCAAGCACAGCTGCGGATTTCGCGGTAGCTTCGCGGCCATGTTCTTTGTGCACTCCAAAGTACTGGACTGGGCCCTGATGCCCGCCGTCTGGTTGGTATTGCTTTTACTGGCGGCAGTGCTGGACCGCCGGGTTGTATGGCGCCGCCGCTGGCAACTGGTGGCGTTAGCTGTAGCCATTATCGGGACCAATCTGGCCCTGGCCAATGCGGCTATGCTTGCCTGGGAGCTGCCACCCGTGCCGCTGAGCCGCGTAACCCCGCATGATGCCGGTGTGCTGCTCACCGGCGTAGCCAACGGAAAAAAGTCGCCGCACGACCGGGTATATCTAAGTGAGGGGGCCGACCGGCTGCTCCATACGCTGTGGCTGTACCGGGCCGGGCGTATCCGCTACATCATTATTTCCGGGGGCTCCGGAGCTTTGCAGGGCAGCCAGCGCAGTGAGGCAGCCGAGCTGGCCATTCTGCTGCGGCTGGCCGCCGTACCTACTGCCCGCATTCTGATAGAGGACAGTAGCCGCAACACCCACGAAAACGCCCTGTATACCCGAAAGCTGTTGCAGGTGCACCCCGAGATTAAGTCATTGGTGCTGATTACCTCAGCTTTTCATCAGCGCCGGGCCATGGGCTGCTTTCAGAAAGCGGGGCTACAGCCCACTGCCTTTCCGGCCGGCTTTCTGACACAAGACCCCAGCAGCACACCCGATTATTGGCTCTTGCCCAACACCCAGGCACTGGAGCGCTGGAGTACGCTGCTGCACGAAATGGCCGGTTACTTCATTTATAAGCTGATGGGATACTGCTAGTTGCTAACCAGCAACTGGAAGTAGTAAAGCAAACTAGAGGCGCTGGACCATCAAACCGCTATTCTGTTTTGGTTTTGTGCGCTGGCGTAACGGCTTCATTTGCAATCCAGATACTTTTCTGGTTGACAAACTCCCGAATGCCCAGATACGAAAGCTCCCGCCCGTAGCCCGATTTCTTTACGCCGCCAAAAGGCATTTCCGGCGAGGATTTCACCAGGGAATTTACAAATACTGCCCCGGCTTCGACCTGTCGGGCCAGCGCTTCGCCGCGGCGCACATCCTGCGTCCAGATGGCGGCGCCCAGACCAAAGGGAGAGTCGTTGGCCAGCTGTACGGCATGGTCGGCGTCGCGGGCTTCCAGCACCAGCGCTACCGGCCCGAAGAATTCCTCGTGGTAGGCCGGTTGGCCAGGCTTCACATTAGAAAGGATCATGGGCCGGAATAAGGCAGTACCGGGTTTCGACTGCCCGCCGTACAGCTCCACGCGTGCGCCTTTCCGTACCGATTCTTCCACTTGTTTAGTTAGGCCGTCGGCCAGGTCAGGGCGGGCCAGGGGGCCGTATTGGGTTGTTTCCTCCAGCGGGTCGCCGGTACGCAGGGCCAGCAGGTGCGTTTTCAACTTGCTGATGAATTCCTTTAGAACAGGCTTTTCTACAATAAAGCGCTTGGCCGCAATGCAGCTCTGGCCAGAGTTAATCATGCGCGCCTGGGCGGCGGTTTTAGCAGCCAGTTCCAGGTCGGCATCGGCCAGGACAATAAACGCATCAGAGCCACCTAGTTCCAGAACCGTTTTCTTGATGTTGGCGCCAGCTGTAGCGGCTACGCTGGCGCCGGCAGCCTCACTTCCGGTGAGAGTTACGGCCCGTACCCGGTCATCGGCAATAAGCTTCGCAACTATATCGGAGCCGATGAGGAGCGTGCGGAAGGCGTTGGTGGGAAAGCCCGCATCCTGAAAAATCTTTTCCAAGGCCAGAGCACATTGCGGCACGTTAGAGGCATGCTTGAGCAGCCCCACATTGCCAGCCATGAGGGCGGGAGCTGCAAAGCGTACCACCTGCCAGAAAGGGAAGTTCCAGGGCATTACGGCCAACACCACGCCAAGGGGCTCGTGGGAAATAAGGCTGCGCCGGGCCTCGGTTTTGATAATTTCATCGGCCAGAAATTGCTCGGCATGTTCAGCGTAGTAGTCGCAGGTAAGGGCGCACTTCAGCACTTCGGCCCGGCCATCGTTCAAGGGTTTGCCCATTTCCAGCGCCATCAGGCGGGCTAGTTCATCCTGCCGTTCCCGTAACAGGCGGCCGGCGGCCTGCAGGCAAGCTGCCCGCTCGGCAAACGATGTGGTGCGCCAACGGGCCGCCTCGCGGTGAGTCAGGCGCAGGATGCGCTCTGCTTTTGCCCAGCTAAAGGGCCGAAAGCGGCGGAGGGTACGGTTGGTATAGGGGTTAAATGATTCAATAGCCATATGAAACCGGACATGAAAAACGGATGACAGCTCACGAAAAGCCTTCTGTTGCCTTACGCAGACCCTGGCTGAAAAGCTACCAAAGGGTGGCTTTGTCTTTGCTGAGTGATAATATTTATAACAAATTTGCCTGCTAAGTTATTTACGTGGCAAGAGACCGGGGTAACTGTTACATTTGGGCCATAGGCTCAATTCCCGCTATGTGGTTTTACGTCCTACTTACACGCCAGACTTTGTGCCTTTAACATCCACAAAATTAGCCTCCATCACCGAAGAGCAGCTGGTACATCGGCTGCGGATCCGAGACGAATCGGCCATGACGGTGTTTTACGATAAGTACGGTACGGCGCTGTATGGCGTCATCCTGCGGATTGTAAAAAAAGAAGAAGAGGCAGAAGACGTGTTACAGGAAGCACTGGTTAAAATCTGGCATTCTTTCCTGAGCTACGATACGTCAAAAGGACGTTTGTTTACCTGGGTGCTGAACATTTGTCGGAATTTGGCTATTGACAAAATCCGCTCCCGTCAGCACCGCGTAGGTACTCGTACACAGCCGCTGGAAGACAGCCCGGCACAGTGGCAGGCCGCCCCCACGGCGTTCCGCCCTGAGCACATTGGGCTAGAGGAAATGACCAACAAGCTCAATCCGGAGCAGAAACAGGTTATTGACTTATTGTACTTCGGCGGTTTTACGCAAAGTGAAGTGGCAGAAGAACTCAACTTACCCCTCGGCACCGTTAAGACCCGCGCCCGGGCAGCTATTAAAGTACTCGCAAAACTGATTCGATAGCCGTGAATATTCAGGAATACATCGAATCAGGTATTCTGGAGCAGTATGTGCTCGGGACTCTCACTCTGCGCGAGCAGACGGAAGTAGAGCGCCTGGCCGACGCCCACACCGAGATTCGTCAGGAACTAGACCAGATTACGCAGGCCCTGGAAGGCTATGCCCTGGCTCACGCTGCCGCGCCGCCCGCCGGCATGCGGGAGCGGGTGCTGGCCGGCTGGCAGGCCGCTATCCAGCTGGAGGCACCTGTTGCTGCCACGCCGCCCGTTGCGGAGCCCGGCCGGGTTATCGCCATGCCAGCTTCCGAGGAACCGGCTCGTACCAGCGGGCGGGCCCTCACTTGGCTCATGGCTGCAGCGGTAGCCCTGCTGCTTATCAGCAACTTTATTTTCTACCGCAACTGGCAGAATGCTTCGCAGGAGCTAACCGCAATGCAAAGCTCCCGCGACGAGCTGGCTGCCAATACCCGCGTAGTGCAAGAACGGCTAACCCAGCGCACCAATGAGCTGGCTATGTTTCGGGATGATGCCTATCATACCGTGCAGCTGAACGGTACGCCGAATGCGCCCGGGGCCAAGGCACGGGTACATTTCAACCCAACTACCAAGGCAGTTTATGTGGAAGTGCGCAATCTGCCCAAGCCCCCGGAAGGCAAGCAGTATCAACTCTGGGCCCTGGACAATGGCAAACCCATAGACGCCGGTATGCTGGCTGAGGCTACCATGACGGGCGACAGTGTGCAGCTAATGAAATCTATTGCCAGCGCCCAGGCCTTTGCCATGACGGTTGAACCTGCCGGCGGCAGCGCCAGTCCCACGCTTTCTTCTATGGCTGTGCTGGGCAATATGAACTAATTACCGCCTGGCACACATGTAAGAAGCAGCTCTATATCTTTACCGGAACCCCGGTGAGAGCCGGAGCTGCTTTTTTTATGCATTAACTTAGTCTTATTGCTGTGCACGGAACCATCATGACCTTACTGAAACGCTACGTTCAAACGCAATACGACCATGCTACCTGGATACGGCTGGTAGAAACTTCCGGCATTAGCCGCAGCGACTTTGAAGTGCAGGAAGTGTATCCTGATCAGGACCTGTATGCTCTGGTGGGCCATGCAGCTGAAATGGCCGGCGTGCCGCCGGAAGAGCTGCACGAAAAATTTGGCGAATACCTGGTGCCCGACCTCATGCTGATGTATGGCAAGCTGGTGAACCCGGAATGGCGGACATTGGAAATGGTGGAAAATACCGAAATGCACATGCATGTCCACATCCGGCAGCAAAACCCTGGGCATACGCCACCTGTGCTGAAGGTAGAGCGGCTGGGCAAAAATGAGCTGCAGGTAGACTATGTTTCACCGCGCCGGATGGGGGCCCTGGCGGTGGGTATCATCCGGGGCCTGGCCGTGTATTTCAATGAGGAAGAGCGGATTGAAGTAGTGCCGGAAACCAGTGAAAACGGGGAGCATGTAAGTATCCGGGTACGGCGAAAGTAAAGGCACCAACACACGCTGCGGCTTAGCCGGCCGTTTTCTGATCGGGCCCATTAAGACGGCCAAGTGCGTCGGCTCCATGAAGGTCTCCGGGTTATGCTAGGCATCATTCCTGGCCGCGTTACGTTCGTAATAATTCAACAGGGTGTTATTGAGCCTATCTTTAACTCTTTGAACCCCGACTGCCGACCAGCCAGCCAATGCCCGGTAGGTGTTGACCACTTGGGGAGCACTACGGTAAGTAACATAATGACAGACAAATAAGGCAGTGTGGGTTGTGGACTGGATGAAGCTCCCTGCTTTGCTACCTGCCTTTTTTATCATAAGGACAAATGAATAGTAGGCTTCCTAACGCCCTGATACCTGATGCAGATGGGGCCCGTGTGCGGACTTTACACCAGTATCAGATTGTGAATACCACACCGGAGAAAATCTTTGATGACTTCGTGGCCTTAACTGCGCAGCTCTTCAACGTGCCTATTTCGCTTATCTCCCTGGTAGATGAAGAGAGGGTATTTTTTAAGGCCAATACCGGATTGCCCGGCCTGGAAAGTGTGGGGCGCTCAGATAGTCTCTGCTCCGCTGCTATTCTGCAGGATGAGCCACTGGTATATCCGGATCTGGAAAAGGAGCGTTGTGCGTTAGTGAACCCCTATGTGGCGCAGTCGGCGGGGTTGCGGTTTTATGCCGGCTCAGCCATTCGTATGCCTGATGAATCCAACATTGGCACTTTGTGTGTCATTGGCCGGGAAGCGCGGGACTTTACCCAAACGGAATCAGGGCTTCTCACTAAGCTGGCCGCTCTTGTGAGCCAAACCATTGAGTTGCGTGGTCAGTACCTCTCTCAGGGGCAGCAGGAAGAGTGGGAGCATGCCCACGATGAACTGGAAGAGCGCCTGAACGAAAACACCACCTTGGCCCGCTACCTGACGTCCCGCTCACAGGGAGGAGAAAACTATGATGCTGATGTGCTGGCTATGGTATATACCCGCCTGGAAAGCATTCAGAAAGTGCTGGATAAGCATTTGGTCCAGAAGTAACTCTGTGGTGATTTTCTTCACCACCAAAAAGGCCCCGCCAAATCTGGCGGGGCCTTTTTGGTTTACTTAAAGCCGGGCTGCTCCATTACATGGTGTATTTCCGGCCTTTGTTCTGCTGCTTCAGATAGGCCATTAGAGGCTGGAAGTAATCCACCATAGCGCGGGCTGAGAGGTCTTCCCCGGTTTTGTCTTTCAGCACAGTGCGCCAGTCTTTGCTGGCTCCGGGGCGCATGATGTCGGCCAGAAACTGGCCAACTTCCTTGCTGCCGTAGTAGTTGGTGGCATGCGGATCCTGCTTCAGGATTTTCTTGGCAATGTGGTCGTGCAGTTGAAACAGGATAACATAGCTCAGGGCATAGTCATAATACTGAGCGGGGTCGTCGTTGATGTGCGTTTTGGTGGCAGGGTCCAGGTACTGCTCGCCGCGCGTGGTGGGCGGCACAATGCCCTGGTACTGCTTGGCCAATGCCCACCATTTGGCGTTAAGCTGGTCGGCGGGCAGCTTATCAGCATAGAAGCTGTTTTCCCACTCACTCATAACGCCCGAGGCAAACGGAATGAACACCGCATAGTTGAGGGCTTCCTTCAGCAAGGTTTGCGTCTGGTCGGTCTGCGTTTTGGCATCTACCAGGCCCAGGCCGGCCAGGAAAGGCTTTTGGGTAGCAGCCAGTCCCATGAGGGAGCCCATAGCTTCGTGGTAGCCACGGTTGGCACCCTGGCGCAGCAGCAGCGGCACATCGGGGTTGGAGTAGGTGAGATAGTAGTAGATGTGGCCCAGCTCGTGGTGGGTGGTTTCATACCACTCCGTATTGCCTTCCACGCTCATCAGACTGCGCACGTCCTGGTTCAGGTCCATGTGCCAGGCCGAGGCGTGGTTGTTCTTTTTATAGGTAGCACCGGCCGGCAGCGGGTACAGGCTGGACTTCTCCCAGAACGAGGCGGGTAGTGCCTGGAAGCCCAGGCTTTGATAGAAACGCTCCGCCTGCTTTACCTGCCACTCAGCGCCTTTCTTGGCCAGTATCGGGTCCAGATTAAGCCCTTTCACATCCACCATGGCGCTCCAGTCCTGGCCCCAGCGGTTGGGCAGCCAGGATGCGGGGAGGTAGTCAGGTACCTGTTTTACGCCGTATTTCTTAGCCAGCTCGTAGCGGGCGTAGGTGTGCAGCTCGCGGTAAAGCGGGCGCAGCTCATCGTTGATTTTGCGCACCAGAGCCATCATTTCCTCCCGCGTCATGCCGTAGTCGGAGGCCTGGTAGGTGAAATAGTCGGGGTAGCCCAGCGCCTGCACCGTTTGGTTGCGCAGGTCACGCAGGTTCAGCAGTCCCTCTTTCAGGGTGGGGCCTATGGCTTTGCTGGCTTCCCAGATCTGCTGGCGCTTGGCCGGACTTTTTTCCTTCCGCAGCAGCTCGTCCAGGTCGTTGGTCGTTACCGATTTGCCCTGGTACTTGTAATCGAAACCGTAGAGCTTTTCGGTTTGGGCAGCCTCCGCTTTGATGCGCGCCTTCACGACATCGGCAATGGTCTGGGGTGAGTTGGCGGCATTATACAGGGCCGTTTGCAGCTGCTTTATCTGAATATCATTCAGCTCGCTTTTGTGGTCAAGGAACTCCCGCAGACGTTGAATATTGGCCGTGCTGCCGGTGAAGGCGGCCATCCGCTCATTCGCGCGGGTGGTGGCTCCGGCATTGGTAGTATCGCCGGGCACAATGTGCGTGTTGGAGCGCCACTCTGCCTCACTGGACTGCGTGTACAGGCGCTGGTACTCGGCAGAATACGACTTCAGAAAGTCATCTGCCTGCTGGCTCCAGGAGGGAGTGGCCGCTGCCGGGGCGGTTTCAGTTGGCGTGGTAGTGGCCACGGGCGTCTGGCTGGTGCTCGCACACGACCATACACTGGTGCCCAGCGCGGCCAGGGCCAAACCGGATAGCAAGGTTTTCTTCATGATATGGGGAGAAGGGTGAGGTCAAGGGAAGCCACTAGAGGCTGCTGAAGGCCTAAATTAACTATCCAGCCGGAATTCCCTTCGCCGCCTTTCAGGTAGCTTACGCCCCTCAACTCAGGCCGCTTCCTGCAGCAAGTGGCAGTCCTTGTATTTCTTGCCACTCCCACATGGGCAGGGCGAGTTGCGCCCAAACTTCTTTTGCGTGCGCAGGCTTCGGAGCCATTCACGCGGGTCTACAGCCAAGCGCAGGAAACGCTTTTTGGGGTTTTGCCGAAACAGGCGCAGCAGCAGGTCATAGAGTTCGGGATGTTCTGTCTGAAGCTTCTCGGGCTTCTCAAAGAAATACTCCGTCACTACCGCAAAAAACTCGGCCTCACTGGTACCACCATAGTCATTGATGGAGGAATTGCCGGCCCTGATAGCCTCAATTTCGCTCTGCATAACCTCCTGCCAGGGCTTTACCAACTCATCAGGCAGGGCTAGGCGCGGAATTCCGTCTATAACCCCGTCAGCCTCATCCAGCAAATGTGCAAACTCATGAATGCCCACGTTTTGCCGGTCCAGGGCGTCGCGGAAGCCTTGCTCCAGCGAAGCTTTGGACAAATGCATGTAGTGCGAGGTCTGGAAGTTGCGCACCGACCCCAGGAGCGTGCCACTTAACGGCGCCTGCTCTTTAGTGGGGTCCTGCCGTTCCTTCCAGGCATCGGGCACCACCAGCACCTCACTCAGGTTGCTGTATTCCCAGTCAGGAAAGCCAAATACCGGAATAATGGCCGAGGCAGCCACCAGCACCCGCGTCACATCATCTACTTCGGTCTGAATGCCGGTTACGCGGGTGCGGGCCAGAAACACCTGCACCTGCTTTTCAAACCGGACTTTGTCGTCTTTGGTCAGGGATAAATAAAAGGCCACCCGCTCGGCCAGAATCTGGCGCCAGGCTTCTGGAAAGGCTGCTGCCAGGGCCTGCCGGCGCAGGCGGGCGTCGCGCGTGGCGTAGCGGTAAAAGATAAAAATCAGCACCGCCACCAGGGCTGCAAAAATGAAATACTGCATGGGCGGCATAACGCGGGGCAGAAAGGAAGGTTATAGGCGCATTGCAACGCCTTTGTCCATACTGCATTACAGCAGCCATAGGGCCGCATGATGTTCAAAGACGAACAGCCGGTACGCAAGGCTGCCCCTTTCCAACTCTTTCCGGTTGCCATAATGGGCCGGCAAAATAGAGTGGAAAGGGGCAGCCATGCGGACCGGCTCTGAGCAGATGCTGATATTAGCCGGTTATTTCGGCCTTCTCACCATCAGGTAGTCGAGGTAGTATAACACCTTAACTGACAAGGAGTTGTTGTGCGGGGTGTTGATAGTATTGTTGAAGTTGTCGAAGTATTGAGGCGTGGCTTCCTCCGCCTGCAGGAAGGTAGAGCCGGCATTCTTCCATACCACACTTACCTGCGAGCCCGGGGCAAACCACCAGGAATACACCGCATCCACATTAAAGGCATTATAGGTATTGTCGCGGTTGCGGCGGTAATCAGCCAGCAGCTCCTCCCCATCCGGGTTAAGGATGGCAAAGTCGGCGTAGCGCACGTTGCTGGTGTAGTGGCGCGTGCGTAGCGTAAAGGACATGCGGTTGGTGAAGGTATAGGCCGCCGATACCACATTGGAAACGGTAGACACATGGCGCCGGCCCAGCAGAATCTGGCCGGTGAAGGGCATATCCAGCGGCTCGTCCCGGCTGAGGCCACCGTTCACATAGCCAATCTGGTTTCGGCTCAGGCTCCAGTCCAGGCTGTAGCTGAAAGTCAGATGGTCGTTTACCCGGTAACGGGGGTAAGCGCCCAGGCTGTATCTCAGGCGTCGCTCACGCGGCAGCCGCTCATCCAGTCCGAAGCGCTGCCAACCGGCATTCATACCCAATGCAAACCGTTTGCGGGTATCGGAGTTGAAAAAAGCCACGAAGTCGGAATTGCCCGGCACCCGCACAAAGTAGTTGCCCAGGGGGAATACGCGCGGCTCAAAGTAGTCGTGGCTCACAGGGCTAAGCACAAAGTCGTACCCTACTTGCAGAAAGCTTTTGGTGAAGGTGGTATTGAAGCCGTTATAAAAGTACATGCTCTGGTAGCGGGTAGGGCGATACAGCAGCTCGTGCCCAATCTGCCCAAAAAATGCCATGTTGTTTACCTTCCAGAACGGCTTGTACTTGCGGTAAGCCACATCCACCGACTGCGAGATGCTGTTATTGGAAAACAACAGGCCCAAGTCGTTCGGGTTGTACTTATCAGACTCAATGCTATGATTTAACCCCCAGGTCAGGTTTCCGCTGATTTTCCCTACACCCAGGGAGTATTTGTAGCCATCCTGGTCATCAATTGGTTTGTCGGACCCAAACTGGGTGCCGCGCCGCCGTGAGTACACCAGGCTGCCATCCAGGGCATAAGAGTTCTTCTTGTTGTTGAAGCGAAACAGGCCGCCCGTTACGTTGGCATCGTAAGTGCTGCCCTGCCGCGTGACGTTGGTATTGATAAGCGAGACGTAGGAGTTGTTTTTCAAGGACTGGTCCAGCACGGCAATATTGTAGTTGCTGAAGGGCTGGGTTAATACTTCCCGCTCCTCGCCGGTTTCCGTATTGCGTACGGTAGCATACACATCATTGGAAAGAGCATTGAACAAACCCACGCCCAGCCCTTTTTTGGTGCGCCCCGAAATTTTAGTGGCGTTCAGCAGGCGGGTTTCGGCCGGGTTGCGCAGAATCTTCTCGTTAGCGCCCATGCTCACCCCATAAAACCCAATGGGCGTGGCGCCCACGCGGCGCGAATAGAACAGGTTGCCTTTGTTGAAGAGCTCGGTGCCCTCCGTGAAAAACTGGCGGTTCTCGTTGAACTGCACTTCGAAGGGCGAAAGGTTCAACACCTGGTTGTCGCTCTGCACCTGCCCAAAGTCGGGCACCAGGGTGGCATCCAGCGTAAAGCTTTCATTGATGCCCCACTTCACATCGGCCCCGCCATTAAAGCTGGTGGTGGTGCGCTTGGTGCCTTCCGCATTTAGCGGGTTGTCGTTCACGTAGCCGGAGATATAGGGCGTGAGGGACAGGCGTAGGGGCGGCTTTATATCATGTACCCCGCGTAGCTCGCCCCATTGGTTTACGAAGCCATTTACGGTGGGCTTCACTTCATTCCAGAAATACTGGGCGTTGTCGCGCTTGCGCTGGCGGGCAAAGTTGAGGCCCCAGAGCTGCTCCGGCTGTTTGCTGAAGCGAATGGCCGAATAGGGAATCCGCATTTCGGCTATCCAGTCGGTGCCGTGCTGGGTGGTGCGGGCATCCCACACGGCATTCCAGTTAAAGTCTTCGCCGCCGGCCGGGGAGTAGCGTCCATCCAGCTGCACGCCCGAGGTAGTAACTGTAAAATTGTAGCCGTTTAGCTGGTCGTGGTACGTGTCCAGAAACACGGAAAATAAATCGGAGTTGCCAAACTGGTCGCGCTGGGTCATCTCCCGCATAATGGAGTCAGGAGAAGAGTCGTGCATGATGGCCCCGATGTAGAGGTTGGCATCATCATAGAGCACGCGCACTTCCGTGCGGTGCTTTTCCGGTACGCCCGGGTTGGGCCGCTGCTGAATAAAGTCAGTGGCAATGGGAGCCTGCTGCCACACGGCTTCATCCAGCAAACCATCCAGCTTAACTCCTCCACTGATGCGCACAGCCTGCAGCTGCTTTTTGGGAGATGCTGCCGTGGGGCTGACAGGGGTAGCAGGCACCTGGGCTATGGTCCTGAAACATAGCAGCAGGCAGCAAAGACAGAGAATAGAGATACGAAACATAGTGTTTGGTTTCAGAAGCAAAGGCTGAAGAAGAGCGGGGAGGTGCAGCCCGAAAAAGGGCCTGAAGCCAGGCACAGGGTGCCCGAAAGCAGCGTAAAGCGGCCTGTAGAGTAGCGTTAGAAAACCTGGAAGCGCTGAATACCAGCGAGGCGGCGGTAGATGGGAGGGTTTCTGCCCGTGCGGGCGCCCTCAAAATTAGCCGAAAAAGGTGTACTCAGTCCCGGCAACTCTCCCTTTCGGAGTCACTCACCACAGCATCCTCCTGATATTGCAGTATCAGTAGAGAGGCCGGGACTGGGTTCACATAATACTTGTGGCTAGAAGTTAGCGTTTTATTTGGCCCGGCGAATGAAAATATCACCGTTCAGGCTCTTCATCATAAACTCCGCGCCGCCACCATTTATTTTACCGTAGGTCCAATTATCAGTGTTCACGCGGTAGGTGCCTTCTTTGGCCGTGCGTGTGACCTTAGGGGCGGAGTTATCTACGGCCAGATCAAAGTCGCTGTAGATTTCGCCCATATCCGATTTTAGCTTAAGCGAAGCCTTGGCTTTGGCGGGCAGCGTAACATCCACTTTGCCATTCACCGTGGAGAAGGCCATAGGTGCGCCGGCTGTTACGTTATTGAAGTCAGCCACCAGCTCGCCATTTACTGTGCTGAGCACTGCCGAGCCGGAAACGTCTTTCAGTCGCACGGAGCCATTCACATTGGATACCTCCAGCTCGCCGGCCACGTTTTCAACTACAATGTCGCCATCCTGCACGGTAGAAAGCTGCAGGGAAAACTGCCTGGGCACCCGAATAACGAAATCAACCGGATGCTGCCAGGACTGGGTTTTGATATACACGTGGTTACCGCGCTCCTGCGCCGTTACATCCATGTTATCAGCCTGCGAAATGCGGCGCATGCCGGCGGGTGCATCCGAGGAGCTGGACTCGCGCCGCCCACCCCGCGTGGAGGTTTCAATCACCACGTCCTTGCCCGTGGTGCCTATCACCCGAATGCCGCCGCCCACCAGTTTGAGGTGCAGGGTGCCGGGCTTGCCGGGGGAGCTCAGCGCCACCACCATCTGCTCTTTGGTGGCCTGCTGGGCCAGCAGGGGCTGCGCCCAGGTTAGGGCCAGAAAAGCCAGCAGGGTACGGAATACTATCTTGTTCATCGGGTTTGCTGTTTGATGGTAACGTCGCCGTTCAGGGTTTCCAGACGGATATCGGGGCCGCCTTTGCCCAGCCGCACGGCCGTTTCTTTGTTGAGTTTATACTTGGTGCCGGCGCCCTCGCGCTGCTGATTCTGCGTCACGCGGGCCGGTAATAATTCTGTTTGAGGAAAGTCAGTGTACATCTCGCCGTGCATGCTCTTGAAATGCAGCTCTGCTGAGGCGTTAGCCGGATAGCTCACCGCTATGTCGCCGTTAATGGTTTGGTAGGAAGCTGCCTGCGTAGGCGCATGGGTCAGCGAGACTTCTACTTTACCATTCACCGTTTTGGCTACCGTTGCCTCCCGGACATTCCGGACACTGACGGGGCCATTGACGTTGCGGGCCTGTACCACCCCGGTCACATCCTGTACCAGCATCTCACCACCATTTACGGTGGAGGCGTTTACCTTCATATCCCGGGGCACTTTCACCGTGATATCGAAGGAGTACTCGTAGTCAATGTCGTGGTTGTTCCAGTTTCGGTTCCGGCGGGGCCGGGAGTCCTGGGGCCCCTGCAGGAATACAATTAAACTGTCGCCGCGCTGCTCAAAGCCCATCTGGGCTTCCTTTTTCCCCTGCTCCAGTAGAGTGGCATTGTCGGCTTTAATGGTCTTGGTAGCTTCTACTACCACTTTGTTGCCGCTGTAGCCTTCCACTGTAACCGAGCCGAAGATGTTGTACACAGCCAGCGTGCTGCTGCCAGCGGCACCCGTAAGCGTAAACTCACGGTTTATTTTCTCCGTCGATTCACGGTCCTGGGCCTGTAAGGAGCAGCTAGGCAGCCACAGTAGTGTCCAGATTAGTCCGAATATGGTGATTGGTTTCATCGTAGGTTGAAGGGGTTGAGTGGTCAGAGGACCGTTCTGTGGACAAAGACTGAATACTCTGCTCGATTTTGGTTTTTACCTGCTCGTTCAGGTTTTCCTGCTGCAAAAGCTTCCGCAGGGGGCGCACCGAGCGGCGCTCCTGCAGCTGCACCATCACATCGGCCATAGCCGACTGCACGAGCGGGGACTCTTGTTGGGCCAGGGAACGGACCAGACCCTGGCGCACGGTAGGGTCCTGCGAAAGGCCGCTCAGTACTTCCAAAGAAGCCAGGCGCACATTCACGTTCGGGTCCTGGTTAAGCGTGCTGAGCAGAGCGGCCACTACCCGGTCGTTGCTGGGTGCCAGCTCCTCCGCGTAGCTCACGGCGCGCAGCCGTTGCACGGCCGAGGGGTTAGCCAGAAGCGTGAGCATTTGCGCCTGCTGCACATTCCCGTTCGCCGGGGCCTCCGTTACCGCCAGAGGCTGCTGGCTATCGGCTGCCTCGCCGCGGCCGCGCAGGCCATAGCCGGCTGCTAAACCCACCACCAGCAGCACCATGCTGTAGGCCAGGCGAGTAGCGTAGTCTGGCTGCCACCACTCCTGCAGCTGTTGTACCAGGCCTGCTAAGGACCAGCGCTTCTTTTGCAGCTCGGCGGCCTGAAACTCCGCCAGCATGCTGTAGAAGCGGGGGCGCAGCTGCTCACTGGGCTCGGGCACAGGCAGGTTACCCATGGTGTGCCAGAGCTGTTGTACCGCTTGCAGCTCATGCTGGCAGGCAGGGCAGTGGGCCAGATGGGTATGCATGGCCTGCTGCTCCTGTGCCGACAATTCGTTGGCCAGCAAGTCCATCAGCCCCTCTTGCACACTCTCACAGTTTCCGAACTTTGCTTCCATTTTCCATTAGCAAATAAATGTCCTTCAATTGGCACAGAGCCCGGTGTGCGCGCACCTTCACGGCTCCTACCGTTGTATCGAGCAGTTGCGCTATCTGCTCGTATTTGAGCTCCTGAAAACGACTCATGACGAGTATTTCCCGCTGCTCGGCACTGAGGCGGGCCATGGCCCGGTGAAGCTGCGCTACCTCTTGTGCCTTTTGCAGGCCTGCGTCGGCCAACGTTCCGCCTGCAATTTTCTCGGCCCAGTCTGCTATGTCCTGGTGGTGGGCCGAGGGTTTATTTTTCTTCGCGGCATCGGCTAGCACGTTGCGCGCGAGGTGGTACATCCAGGTCCGAAACTCGCCGTCGCCGGTGAAGGTGTGGCGGTATTTCAGCATCCGGTAGAATACGGTTTGCACCAGGTCTTCGCTAGCCGTGGCATTACCGTTGGAGTGGTAGAAAAACCCCAACAGCGGCCGGTGGTAGCGCTCAAACAGCAAGCCCATCTTATCGACCTGGCCGGCCTTCACTTGCAGCATGAGCGAGTTGTCCGTGAGCGAGTTCAAAGGAAAGTCGATAAGTAGGTGTGGCGTATTCGAGCGTGGAAACTTCGGCTTTTGGGGAAGGTTACAGCTTATTTTAAATTATTTTTAGAAATCGATTCCAGCCCTGCTAAACAGGGCTGAAATCGGGAACCCTCAGCATCTGCTGGTTTTTATAAAGGCAAATTGGTATCTAGGGGATATAGCAGCGGGAAGCTATTTATGAGCTACTTGCCGGCAAATAGTCACTTGGCCGGTTTGATACGCTCTTGGGTCAGGCTAACTGGCAGGCAGAGAAGGACAAAGCCACTCCGCTGGGAGGCTTTCAGCCAGATGCCTTCTATTAGATTCGCATCATGAATACCGATAAAAATCTTGTTTACCCTCAACCTTCCAACCCGCGGGAGCAGGAACTGCTACTGCTGCAGCAAGTATTTGATGCGGTAGCGTTGCTGGATAAGCAAGGGTATATTACTTGGGTGAGCAAGGGTTTTGTCGCGCTTTTGGGGTTTGAGGAAAGCGAAGTAATTGGCCAGCCGGCCTGGCATATTCTGCGCAATAGTGCCAGCAACGATGGGCACCAAACCTACCTGCAGCAACAGCTGGCTGCCCGTACTCCTTTTCGCTTTGAAGTGCTGGCACCCCGCAAAGATGGCGCTGCCAGCTGGGTGCAGGTAAAAGTGCAGCCCCTGAGTATTGACCCCAACGGTGAAGAGCCGTTTGCGTGCCTGCTGGAAGATATTTCGGCAAGAAAAGCCACCCAGCGCTCCTTGGCCGAAAGCGAAGAGCGGTTCCGGTTTTTGGTGGAGCAGGTGCCCGGCGTGCTATTTCAGTGGCGGGAAGACAAGGATGGATTCGCCGGCTTTTCCTACGTCAGCCCAAAGCTGTACGAAATATTTGGCATCACGCCGGAGCAAATCAGCCACCTGAGCGACATTGTTCACCCGGCGGATAAGCCGCAGTGGGATGCCGCCATGGAGCTAGCCCGGCAGGAAGGGAATTCCTGGTCTTTTGAAGGACGCCTGGTGGTGCCGGGGCAGCCCCTGCGTTGGTGCCGTGCCAACTCACTACACTCCGTTACTGATGAGCAGGGCAGCATGTTTAGCGGCATACTGCTGGATGTTACGGCCCTGAAACAGGCTGAGGAAGCCGTGCGGGAAAGTGAGCAGCGCTGGCAGCTGGCCATGGAGCGCTTCGGCGACGGGGCCTGGGAGTTTAACTACCAGACCGGGGAGGAATATTTCTCCAAAGCCTATATCCGAATGCTGGGCTACAGCGAGGAAGAATTCGAAAGCCAACAGCAAACCTGGCTTAACCATGTGCACCCGGAAGATCAGGCCCTTAGCATGCAGGCCTCCGATGCTTACCTGCGCGGCGAGGTGCCCATGTATTCAGTAGAGCGGCGCTTAATGTGCAAAAGCGGCGAGTATAAGTGGGTGCTCACCCGGGGGCTGGTAACCAAATATGACGAGCAGGGCCGGCCCCTGATCATGACCGGCGTACACACCGATATTTCCGAAATCAAAAAAGCCAATCTGGCTATTGAGGCCACTACGCTGCGCCTGTACACCACCATCTCCAACTTCCAGGAAGGTATTCTGCTGGAAGACGAAAACAACCGGGTAGTACTGGCCAACGAGGCCATCTGCCGCATGTTTGACGTGCATGCCACCCCCGAAGGCCTTATTGGTCTTGATACCTCCCTGTTTGGGCAGCAGGCCAAGAACAGGTTTAAAGACGAAGAAGGGTTTGTGCAGCGCCACGAAGAGCTGATCCGGAACCGGCATCTGGTAACCGGGGATATCTTCAAATTGAAAGATGGCCGCACCCTGCAGAGTGACTTTGTGCCAATTCAGGTAAATGAGAAGTACATCGGTAACCTGTGGAAGTTCGAGGACATTACCGAGCGGAAAAACAACGAAGATGCCCTGAAGCGCCGGGAAGAGAAATACCGCGGCATTATTGAGAGCATGAACCTGGGCCTGGTAGAAATTGACCTGAACAACCAGGTAACTTACGTGAACCAGGCTTTTTGCGACATTACCGGCTTTAGACGGGAAGAGTTTCTGCATCAGGAAGCTATCAATCAGATTCTGCACCCGAACGATGTACCGCTTTTGGCCGCCAAAAACAGCAGCCGGATGCAAGGCGCTTCCGATACGTATGAGCTGGCTATTATCAGCAAAAACGGAGAGCAAAAATGGCTGCTGATTAGTGGCGCACCTATCTATAATGACCAGAAGCAGATATATGGCATCATCAGCATTACGCTGGATATCACCCACCAGAAGCAACTGGAGCACAATCTGAGGGCCGCTAAGGAGTTTGCCGAAGAATCTACCCGGTCTAAAGAGCTTTTCCTGGCTAACATGAGCCATGAAATCCGCACGCCGCTAAATGCTATTCTCGGAATGGGCCAGCTGCTGGCCAAAACACCGCTCAATGAGGAGCAGCAGAATTACCTGCGGGCCATTGCCTCTTCCGGCGAAAACCTGCTGGTGATTATTAATGATATTCTGGACCTGTCCAAAATCGGGGCCAGTCAGCTTTCCATTGAAAACATAGGGTTTACAATGGACCATCTGCTGCGGCAGATTCAAAAGAGCCTGCACTTTAAGGCAGAAGAAAAAGGCCTGCTATTTCTCACTTCGGTTGATGCCCGCATTCCGGAGGTGCTGCTAGGCGACCCTTACCGTCTTACCCAGGTCCTGCTGAACCTGGCTGGCAATGCCATCAAATTCACGGAGAAAGGCCAGGTAACTATTACCTGCGAGCTGGTGGCCCAGCAGGCAGGCCAGGTAGAAATCCAGTTTACCGTGTCCGATACCGGCATTGGCATCGATCCGGAATACCTGGCCGATATCTTCAAAGAGTTTAGCCAGGAGGATTCTTCTGTTACCCGCAAATTTGGCGGTACAGGTCTGGGCCTGAGCATCAGCCGCGGTCTGGTAAACCTGATGGGCGGTGAGCTGGCCATAGAAAGCCAGAAATACCACGGTACACGCAGCTACTTCTCGCTGGTTCTGCCGGTGGGGACGGAGAAAGATATGCCGGAAAAGGTGGAAGCCACCCCCGAAAGCCGCGAGATACTACGGGGCAAGCACATTTTGCTGGTGGAAGACAATGTGTTTAACCGGCAGATTGCCAAAGGCTTCCTCAGCAATGCCGACATGCAGATTACCGAAGCGGAAAACGGCGCCATTGCCGTAGAGCTGGCCCGGCAGCAGGCGTTTGATGTTATCCTGATGGATGTGCAGATGCCCGTGATGAATGGGCTGGAGGCTACTGCTTTCCTGCGGGAACAGCTGGGCCTCACCACCCCGGTTATTGCCCTCACCGCCAATGCTATTAAGGGGGAGCGGGAAAAATGCCTGCAGGCCGGCATGAACGACTACCTCAGCAAGCCTTTTCAGGAAGAAGAGCTGCTCAAAATTATCGGCGCCTGGCTGACGGGTGCTGAGTTGCCGGTATCTCAGGCCGATGGAGAGCGTGCGCTGCTGCCCCCGGAGCCGGCCTTCTATAATCTGGAAATCATTCAGAAAATAGGGCAAGGGGACGCCGGCTTCGTACTCCTGATGCTGGAGTCGTTCATCGAAAGCGCGCAGGAGGCTATTGATGAGCTGCGCACCGCCCGCCAGCAGCAGGATGTGCAGCTGCTGCGCGCCAGTGCACACAAGCTAAAGCCCAGCCTGGAGCACGTGCAGGTACACCGGATTCTGCCCTTGGTGATGCAACTGGACAAATGGGCCGGCGACTTTGCCCCGGAGGTGTTAAATCCCCTTATTGAGAACACCATTGGGTTGCTGCAGGAGCTGATTTCTCAGATGACTCAGGAGCTTCAGACGCTGCAGAGTGAAGCCTAGCTGCCAGGATGGTTTCGGGCTGTATCTGACGGGCTGAACGCCTGCGGATTCCTCTTCCGGTGGCCGTATCTTTGTTGCTCTTCCTCATGATGGCCGCTGAGCAACCCCATACGCGCAAAATTATCCATCTGGATATGGATGCCTTCTATGCGTCGGTGGAACAGCGCGACAACCCGGAGCTGCGCGGCAAGCCAGTGGCCGTAGGCAGCCCGCGCCAGCGCGGTGTGGTAGCCGCTGCCAGCTACGAGGCCCGGCAGTTTGGGGTGCGCTCCGCCATGCCCTCCACTATTGCCCAGCGCAAATGCCCCGAACTGATTTTCGTGAAGCCCCGCTTTGAGGTATATAAAGCAGTTTCGCGGCAGGTGCGCGCCATTCTGGAAGACTACACTCTCCTCATTGAGCCGCTTTCCCTGGACGAAGCCTACCTGGACGTAACGCATACGCTGCAGGACCAGGCCACTACCGCCACGGAACTGGCCCGGCAGATCAGAGCGCGCATAAAGGCAGAAACGCAGCTGACAGCTTCTGCCGGGGTTTCCTACAACAAGCTGCTGGCCAAGCTGGCCTCCGACTACCGCAAACCCGATGGCCTCTATGTCATACGCCCGCATCAGGGGCCGGCTTTTGTAGAGGCCCTATCCGTAGGGCAGTTTCATGGCATTGGCCCGGTTACGGCTGCCCGTATGAACCAGTTGGGCATCTTCACGGGCCTTGACCTGCGTCAGCAGACGGAGACTTTCCTTCGCCAGCACTTTGGCAAAGCCGGTGGTTACTACTTTGGCCTGGCGCGCGCCGAGGACCACCGCCCTGTAGAAGCCGACCAGGTCCGCAAGTCTATCGGCTCCGAAAATACGTTTGGGCAGGACCTGACCACTACGGAGGAGCTGCTGGCGGGCCTGGAGCCTGAAATCCATTCCGTCTGGGAAACCACGGAGCGCATGGGTGTACGGGGCCGTACCGTTACGGTGAAAATCAAGTATGCTGACTTTCAGGTTATTACCCGCAGCCGCACTTTCAGCGTGCCGCTTACTACACTAGCTGCCTTCCAGCAGGTAAGCAGCGAGTTGCTCCTAGGCATTCTACCCCTGATAAAAGGCGTGCGTCTGCTAGGTGTTTCCCTTTCTTCATTGGATGCCACGGAGCCCATTGCCGGACAGCAACTCCGACTGAACCTTTAGAATGCAAGCGTCAGACTTACAGCCACACATCTGGCCCAAGATGTTCCCGCAGCCTCTCGCGTAGTAGTTCCTGCAGAATAGGGGAGAGAAACTGAAATTTATCCGGGATACGCAGGTTAATGATGGTCTTACCAGCTAGCTCAGGGCCAAACTTCTGCTGTAATATATCCGCGTGCCGGCGCTCCATCACAAACACGGTGTCGGCCCAGCCCAGATGCCCGGCCGTAACGCGCACCCGGGCACCCGGCTCTGTGCCCGCCGAACGGGCTTCTATCTCCGGATGATCAGTAAAAAGCTGCTCCGCCGTAAGACTCCGCCAGCGGTTTTGGCTGCAAATAAAGAGAAGCTTTCGACGGTGACTCATTCAATAATCTAAAAGAAGCGGGAAGTGGTCTTTAAAAGAGAACTGACCGCAGCAATACAGTATGTATTGCTGCGGTCAGTTCTCTTATTTTTAAAAAACAGAAAGCAGGTTTGTGCTGATTGAACTCGCTTTGAAGTTATTCCGCCACCGAAACCCGGATTTTACGGCCTTTAATTTTAGCTCCCGTTACCCGCTCAGCCACCTCAGTAGCCATCTGGCGAGGTACGGCCACATAGCTGTAGTGGTCGAATACTTCGATATGACCTACCGCGTCGCGCTCCAGACCACCGTGCGCCATAAAAGTGCCCACCAAGTCGTGAATGCTCACTTTTTCCTTTTTGCCGGCAGAAATGTGCAGCGTCACGTTGGTGGGTTTAGGGGCCTTAGGCGAGGCAGGGGGCAGCTTAGGCGCTTTAATAACATCCCACTTAATGCTGGCGGCAATGGGCCATTTCTGCACGTGGGCCTGCTCTTTGGGAGTAGCCAGAATGTGGGCAGTACCCTCGGCGCCGGCACGGGCCGTACGACCCGCCCGGTGCTGGAAACCATCGGCTTTGTCCGGCGCATCATACTGAATTACGGTATCCAGCAGGGTTACGTCGATGCCGCGGGCGGCTACGTCGGTGGCTACCAGTACCTGGCTGGAGCCGTTGCGCAGCTTTAGCAGGGCTTTGTCGCGCTCGGGTTGAGGCATTTTGCCGTGCAGTACCTCGGCGGCTACGCCCCGGCCCTGCAGGAAGCGGGTAAGTTCGGTGCACCGGTCGCGGGTGTTGCAGAAGATTAGGGCACGGCCCGTTTCGGGCTGATGCAGCAGGTGCAGCAAGGCAGCGGGTTTCTGCTCCAGGGTGCCTACATGGCCCAACAGGTGCAGGTTCTCGGGCAGCCGGTCATCATCCTGGCCCACGTCAATTACGCGGGGGCGGGTCAGGTTCCTGCGAATCAGATCCACCACCTTATCCGACATAGTAGCCGAAAAAAGCAGCGTTTGGCGGCGGCGCGGCAGGCGCTTCACAATCTCCACCAGTTCATCCTGAAAGCCCAGCTCCAGGAGTTTATCGGCTTCATCCAGCACCAGAATTTTCAGCTGGTTAGGGATAATAGTGCGGCGCTCGAAGTGGTCGAGCAGACGGCCCGGGGTGGCCACAACCACGTGCGGGGCCTGTTTCAGGCTTTGGGTTTCTTCGCGGAAGGCGTGGCCCCCGTAGAAAGCGGCTATGCGCAGGTTGGGCAGGTATTTGCCCAGCTTCTTCAGGGCGTCGCGCACCTGCAGAGCCAGTTCGCGGGCGGGTACCAGCACTATTACCTGCACAGCATCCTGCTTTACATCTAACTGCTGCAGAATGGAAAGACCATAGGCAGCGGTTTTACCCGAGCCGGTGGGAGCCTGGCCTGCAATGTCCTGCCCGGCCAGCGCCAACGGAATTACCTGCTCCTGCACGGGGGTAGGGGTGGTAAAAGTTAGTTCCTCCAGGGCCTGCAGAAAGGAAGGAGCGAGGCCGAGGTCGGCGAAAGTAGCAGTAGACATACACGGGTTATTTGCTGCAAAGGTAGGGCAGATTTACGGAGCCACTGCTTTTCGCGTTTACGGCCGTCCGTCTACTCGTCGACTATGTCCAGCAGGCGGTAGCGGACCGCTGACTTTTTAGCCCGGATATCCACCCCGATGTAGTGCGCATACACTTTGGTGAAACATGCTCCGAAATAGAAAATCATGGCCGAGTAAAACACGAACAGCAGCACCAGCACAATACTGGAAGCCGGTCCGTAAATAGGCCCCAGATTGCGCGGTACCAGCAAATGCCCCAGCACAAACTCGCCCAGGTCGATGAGCACGGCCGTGAGCATGGCGCCGCGCAACACCGCGCGCCACGGTACTTTGGCCAGGCTTAGGTTTCGGAAGGTGGCCGCAAACCAGGCCGTGAGAATCAGTAAAGACACCACCTGATTCAGCACCTGAATCACATAGTAGCCAAACGTGGTATCGAAATCCTTGATGTAATCGGCAAACAACGCCAGCACGGTATCGGAAGCAAAAGCCAGCACCGAAAGCAGGGCCGTAGCCAGCAGCGCCCCTAAGGAACGGGCCCGTTCTTTCAGCAGCTTCAGCAGCTTGTGCGTAGCCCGGCGGGGCCGGATATTCCACAGCTGATTAAGCGAGTTCTGAATCACCACAAACAGGGTAGTAGCAATGAACAGCAGAAACCCAAAGCCCAGCCACGTGACCAGCCGACTACGCTCTACGTTGGTTACGTTCTGCAGAATCTGCTGTACCAGCTCGGCGGCCGAGGCGCCCAACAGGTGAGACAGTTTTACCAGCAGCAGGCTGCGCACCAGGGAAGTAGAGTAGAAGGAGCCAATTATCTGCACCAGAATGATGAGAATGGGCGGCAGGGCAAACGTAGTGAAGAAAGCCGTGGCGGCTCCCAGCCGAAGCGGGTCGTTGGCGGCCAGCACCCGGCCGGCGCGGTGCAGTAGCACGAAGAAATCCGTCCAGTCTTTGGGGTGAGGCTCGCCTGGCTCGCGTACTTTTGTCATGGGCTTCGCTACCGTCAGTCGGCGGCGGGCCGTAGGGTGCGTAGCGCGAAGATACACGGCCGCGCCTCATCCGCCTATACCCTTTGTCTGCACGTATTTTGTCTGATTTCCTTCCAACTTCTTCTGACACGCCAGCTCAGCCCGTCAGTTGGTTTCGGCGGCGGGCCATTGAGCCGTTGCTGAACCTGCTGCGGCAGGGCCTCTCGCCCCGTCAGCTGGCTCTTACCGTGTCTCTGGGTATTGCATTTGGGCTGGTGCCGCTACTGGGCGTCACTACCCTGCTGGCTACTGCGGGCGCAGTGCGGCTGCGGCTGAATGTTGCGGCCATGCTACTGGTAAGCCACTTGATGAGCCCTGTGCAGCTGCTGCTGATGATTCCGTTGTTGCAATGGGGTGAGCGGCTAATCTCCCATAATACTAACTCGGCGCTGACGCTGGAGAAGCTGCGCTATTACTTTGCTGAGGATTGGGCCGGAGGCCTGCAGGTACTTTGGCGGGCAGAGCTGGGGGCGTTGGTGCTCTGGCTGGGCATATCGGTGCTGGTAGTACCCGTCTTGTTTGTTGCGTTGCGCCCGCTGTTTGCCCGTCTGGCCGCCCGGCAAAAGGCCAAGGCTACGCTCAGCGCCTAAGGCATAAAAAAAGCCTCCGTTTATAAACGGAGGCTTTTTTTATGAAGGCTGCCTGGTGACTAACCGCGCTGGTAGATAGGCTCTGTACTGCGGAAGTAGTTCGCCAATGGATCATCGGCAGAGGGATTAATCAGCATCAGATCAATGGTCTGGTCCTGCTGTAGATGTCCCTGTACGATGGGACCCATTTCGGGAAACAGGCTGGTGTCCTCGTTATCAATAGTGAAACCTAATAGAAGCCGTGGCGGGGTAGGGCTGTCCTCTACCGTGAGTTGAGCCAGGTATACGGTTTCGATAGCGGGGTGTGAAGCGCAGAATACCCGCACGGCATGAATGAGTGCTTCCGGGCGCTCCTCCGGCTGCCCCAGGGAAACCTGCTTGTCGCCGTCAGGGCCAGTCTGTGGGCCGTTGTCTGTCAGGTTGCCCGCCAGTAAATCTTCCAGCTCGGGTACGGTTAGCAGCTTGCCAAACGGCGAGAAAGGGTTCAGCACACACTCTGCGCCCTGCACCATCCGGAAGAAATCGATGCCGGGAACCAGCATATAGGCAACATCCCCACTAACGGCGCCATTCTCATACACCCGGTCCAGGGAGCTGAAAACCGGCAGCTTGCCATCGTTCAGCACCTGAAGCTGAATCTGCATACCAGGCTCCGGAATTACCAGGCCAGTGGTAGGATTTTCTTCATCTACGGCCGGCAGTATCACCAGCTCCTGACGGAGCAGCTCCTGGTAAAACATAGAGCGAAAAGCCGGGTCCTGCGCCGCCTGTAGCAGAGCCACTTCCAGCGCGTTGTTCGGCTCGAAGGTGGGCATGGGCGGCATAAGGGGCCGGATGGGCTCCTGGGGTGGGGGCACCGGCGGCATGTGCGGCGTTACCGGGGTAGAAGAAGTGTAATTAGGACGCTTATAGCGGGGGCCGGTTGCTTCCGGCGCCGGGGTGCTGGGCGTAGGCGAAACAGCCGGAGTAGGCTCAGCGGTTTTCTTGGATTTCAAAAAGTCAAACAGACCCATGGTAATGCGTAGCGAATGAAAAGGTGTCCCAAGCTAGCCATTCCGGCCGAAAACTACCGGCAAATGGTGCGTGAAAATCATGTTAAAAAGTGCCGTCAGCGTCCGTCGCTGCCATTACAGGCCCCCAGCAGCTCCGATACTTCCCGGATGGTATAGGCTTCTCCTTTGTTGCCCCAGGACTGCTGCAGGAAGTTCAAGATGTTGGTAATCTGCGAGTCCGTTAGGTCTTCATGGGGCGGCATCACCTGGTTATACTCCACCGCATTCACCACCACCAGGCCTTGCTGGCCTTTTCGCAGAATGCAGGGCAAAGCAGCCCGGTTAGTCGATAAATAATCGGAGCCGGCCAACGGCGGAATCAGGCGGCGCAGGCCGGCGCCCTGCTCGCCGTGGCAGTTAGAGCAGTGCTCCTGATACAGGCGCGCGCCTTCATTCTGCTTATTGGTAAAGCAACCGGCCAGCAGTCCAAAGGCCGTGGCTATAGCAGCCCCCCGCAGTACCTGCAACGCCCGTGGCATCAGGGTTTGGATTGTTTGGCAGACTCTTCAGCCAACAGTAGCGGCATCTCCCGCAACAGGCGGTCTACCTCCTGGGGGTTCATGCCATCATAGAGGCCGCGCACGTGGCGCTGCCCGTCTACCAAGGCAAAAGTACCGTTGTGAGCGAAACCACCGGCGGCCTTCTTATCGGCCTCGGCACCCGTCATGTAGGCGCGGGCCAGGGCAAAAATAGTATCGTGCGGAGCCGTCACAAACTGCCACTGGCTGGCATTGGTCACGCCCAGACGCTCGGCATAGTCACGCAATACCGGAATAGAGTCGTGGGCCGGGTCAATGGTGTGGGAGAGGAAAGCCACCCGCGGGTTGTTCTTGTACTTCTCGTATACCCGCAGCATTTCGCTCTGCATTTTAGGGCAGATGCTGGGACAGGTAGCAAAGAAGAAATCGGTGACGTAGACTTTTCCCGCCAGAGTGCTGTCCGTGACGGTTTTGCCCTCCTGATTAGTGAGCGTGAAGCGGGGGATGGTGGCGTAAATCGTATCGGCCGGGCCACCGTCAGTACGGGCGCGCACGTCATGCTCGCCAATGTAGGGCAGAGTAGTGGCCTGCTGCTTATTATCAGAGCAGGAAGCGAGCAGCAGGGTGCCGGACAGAGCCAGCAGGACTCGGCGGAAAAATGGGTGTATCATGGGGTGGTTGTCGTCGGGGCAGAGGACTGGGAAGAAGTGCCGGCCTGCCGGAGCAGAATGTCGGCCGAATCGAGGCTGGCGTGCATCAGGTGTGCCACCGAATCGATTTTATGTTGCTGAACGGTATAGTACACCATTTTAGGCAGGTGCCCTACTGTATCGGCAGGGCGGCGGTACTGGTGCATCCAGTTCATCATAGCTGCTTCAGCCGCCAGCAGGGCTTTTTTCTGGCGGCCGGCTATGGCAGTGTCCAGCGTGGTAACCTTTTGCAGCTCCTGGCGCCGGGTGTAAAGCTGATCCATTTGGGCCATCAGCGAATCGTGCACGGCCAGCACGCGCTTTTCGGCTGCAGCTTCCTGCGCAGGCGCATCAGCCGAAGGGGAACAGGCTGCCAGCAGCAGGGCTAAAAACAGGGGTGCCGTCCGGAAAATTGAAAGAATGCTTTTCACGGCGCAAAGGTACGGCACGTTTGCTTGTCTGCCGTGCCGTTTTAGTGCATTTCCGGGGCTACCAAACATTGCGCAGGTGCGCGTAGTCCCACAGCCAGGCTGTGCCGGCCCACAAGCCCCAGAATAGCAACCCAAGGAACAGCAAAAATGCCAGCATCACCACCACAATCAGTCCTTTGCCGCTGCCGGTATATTTGCCCTCGGCATAGTGGCGGCGCAGCAGCTCCACATTCCGCTCATTGCTTTTGTAGGCAAAGTCGAACAGGTTGCCGATAATGGGAATAGCCCCGATAACAGTATCGAGCAATATATTCAGCGCCATACGCACTACCAGGTGCCGGCTGGCCCCGTGGCGCATCATGGTGAGCAACAGCGCCCCCGACACGGCAAAGGTAGAAAGGTCGCCTACTACCGGAATCAATCCCAGCAGCGGGTCTAGCCCAAATCGGAAGGAAGTGCCGGGCAGCCGAAACTGGCTGTCCATCAGGCGGGCCACCCGCTCAACCCAACGCAGGCGCTCATCATTGGAAAAGGAAGAAGGCGAAGGCATGGGAAGTGAATAGAAGAGGGAGGGAAGCCTGCAGCGTAGTGCTTTACGCAGTTGCTGAACATGTGCCCTTCAACGGCGTTGCTATAGTATAAGGTTGTGCTCAGGCCTGCGGCTTCAGGCATCTTCCTGCATTATTCTCTTCACACTTTATCTCATTACTTATGCAAACCCGCACTTTAGGTCATAATGGCCTGCAAGTATCTGCTCTCGGCCTTGGCTGTATGGGCATGTCTGATTTTTACGGCCAGCGCAACGATGCTGAAAGCACCCGCACGCTGCACCGCGCCGTGGAGTTGGGCATTACTTTTTTTGACACCGCTGACATGTACGGCCCTTTTGTAAACGAGGAACTGCTGGGCCACGCCTTTGCCGGCCAGCGCAAGCAGGTAGTTATAGCTACCAAATTCGGAATTCAGCGCGACCCAAACGACCCCTCCAAACGCGGCATCAACGGCCGCCCGGAGTACGTGCGTCAGGCCTGCGAGGCCAGTCTGCGTCGCCTCAAAACTGATTATATCGACCTGTACTATCAGCACCGGGTAGACCCCAGCACACCCATTGAGGAAACCGTTGGCGCCATGGCCGAGCTGGTGCAAGCAGGCAAAGTGCGTTACCTGGGCTTATCGGAAGCGGCACCCGACACGGTACGCCGTGCTCATGCCGTGCACCCCATAACGGCGCTGCAAAGCGAATATTCCCTCTGGAGCCGCGACCCTGAGGATGGCACCCTGCAAACCTGCCGGGAACTGGGCATTGGATTTGTGCCTTACTCGCCGCTGGGCCGTGGTTTCCTCACCGGTCAGATTCAGAAGTTTGACGACCTGGCGGCCGATGACTACCGCCGTTTTACACCCCGCTTTCAGGGCGAAAACTTCCAGCGCAACCTAGACTTAGTGGCGCGCATCAAGGAAATGGCCAACGAAAAAGGCTGCACACCCGGTCAGCTGGCCTTAGCCTGGGTGCTGGCCCAGGGCAACGATATTGTGCCCATCCCCGGCACCAAGCGGGTGGAATATCTGGAAGAAAATGTGGGCGCGCTGGACGTGCAGCTCACTCCCGAAGACCTGCAGGCTATTAATGCCATTGCTCCGCAAGGCGCCGCAGCCGGGCAGCGTTACCCAGCTGAGATGATGAAATCTGTAAATGGATAATGGATTTAACCGGCGCCTTTCCAGAAGGCGCCGGTTATTTTTGCAGCGGTGGCAATAGGTCAATCCAGCCATCCTCACTCACCACGATGGCCAGACAAGGGTAGCGGCTACTTTCCACGTAACGCAACGCTGAGTTAAAGCGGGAGCCCCGGGAGGAGTCGCCTTTAGCCGTGGCCAGGCCATCCAGAATGGCCCCAATAGCAAAGCAAGTACCGGTCGGATCAATTAGCACGGCACCATCAATGTTGGTAATCAGGCGCATCACGCTGGGGTTAATCCGGCAGGGCGTAATGCGGTAGCACTGGTTTGAAAGCCGGGCGGCTTCGTGGTTGGCTCCTTCTGAAATCAGCAGAATAGTGCCCGTGGGCTGCGAAGTGGCGCTCAGCGTAAGCGACCAAAGATGCTGAATATCCGCCTGCGGTAGGTTGGGCCAGTTGCGGTGAATGGCCCGTTCGAAGTTATACTCATCCACGCGGGAGCGGGGCAGGCGCGGCGTATTCGATACTACCCGCATCATCACCTCGCCGTTGTGGGTTAAATCCCAGCTGTAGTGCTTGGTAAAATGTACGGTAAACAGCGGCTCATGGCGCGGGTCGTCGGGGTCTACTACCCGGCCTAGCCCAAACAGATTGGTGGCATCCGTGATAAGGGCAGCGTTATCCTCACTAAGCTCCAGGAGCTTGCGCACGGAGCGGTGGTCACGCAGCGGAATAGGAGCTTCTAGTGTCAGTATAGGCTGAATGGCGGCGTGGTGGCGGCGGGCAATAACCATCAGGCCAATACCTTCATCCCCTTCATGGCGCAGGGCGGCTACACCGTTGCAGGCATCGTAGAGGCCGTGGGTGCCATTGGCGACGCCCAGCATAAAGCGGCGGCCGGCGGCACGTAGCAGCTCGTTATAATCCCGGTCCAGAATTGGCCGGTCTTCGTCCCCATCGGTTTCCCGCAGGGCGCGGGTACAGTCAATCAGAAACTCCTGCACCGTAGCCTGAAGCAGGGAGCCGGGGCGCCCGCTGGGTACGGCCGGCAGCGCATAATGCCCCCGAAATGCCTCAGCATTCATTTGTACCACAACCAGCACCAGGTAGCCATCTACCGTAACCGGCAGTGAACAGAAAGAAACCCGGGGTTCGTCGGCAGCCGTTTCCAAAGAAGCCACCGTCTCGGCCGTAGCGCGGCGTAGCAAGCCATACCAGCGGTTTTTCTCGTAACGGTCGTGATCCAGGGGGTGTAGGTGATACACTACTTCCCGTAGTCCTTCGGGCTCCAGCAGGGCGGCCCGCTCTTTCACTCCCTGGAAGTGAGTGGGCTGGTAGCGGTGCGTGGGAGGCTCTACTACCACGGCCCCGGGTTCTGCGGCTTCCTTAGCTGAGGCTAAGCCCAACAGAAAAACTTCCGGGCGCAGGTTGCGGTCAAGTAAATTGAAAATTCCTTCGGCAAAGAGCTGGGCTGAGACGCGGAAAAGGCTTTTCTGAGAATCCCACATGGGCAACGGTGAGCGGCCGCGGGGCGGCAAAATGGCGTAGTGCACGCATACCTACGCGAAATAGACGGAAAGGTAGGGGTGAGGCAACATATTTAACGACAACCATTTCAGAGCCCGCAGGTTAGCACTGTATAAAACCCGGGCGGTTCTTGTTAACCTCTGCTAATTTGGCTAAATTAGACAAGAGCCACTTTGCGCGCTTTCAGCTGTTGCCATCATGTTTTTTGTTGATATTCTGCTGGGTTTTGCCTGCGCCATGTCGTTTATCCCCATCACGACGGGCTACTGCGCGTACAGCTACGGCCGCTCGTTCTGGCTCTGGTTTGCCTTGGGGTGGCTGCTGCCTATCGTGTCCTTCTTTATTCTGTTTGGGCTGATATACCACAAGCACCGCGACCAGGGAGAAAGGCTTCTGGAAGAAGCCAAAGCCATATTAGCTGCCGCCGAAGAAGCCGAAGAGAGGCGTGCCCGCCTGGCACCCCGCCCCGACTAGCTGCGTAAATATGCCTGCATGCCCTGGGCTGCCCAGGCTCCCGTGCTGAAACACCCCTGAAGTAGATAGCCGCCCGTGGGGGCCTCCCAGTTCAGCATTTCGCCCGCTATGAAAGTGCCGGGCCGCTGGCGCAGCATCAGGTCAGGCGTTAGTGCTTCCCAGGAAACGCCACCGGCCGTCGAAATGGCTTCATCTAAGGGACGCAGGGCGGTAACCGGTAGCGGAAGGTGGCGCAGCAGGTGGGCCAGCGTCTCTGGTGTAGCCGTAGCAGCCTCCGGCGCAATTTCGCGTAGCAGTGTGGGTACTGGTGAAGGCAGATGCAACACCTGTTTTAGAAAATCGGCGAGAGACTTGCCGCGCCGGGGGGTGCGCAACCGGTGCAGGAGCTGCTCATCGGTGAGGTCGGGTTTCAGGTCCAGCAAGAGGGTGGCTCTGTGGTCCTTGGCCAACTCCGTGCGCAGTGCCGGCGTGAGGGCGTATACCGGGGTGCCTTCCACGCCATATTCCGTGAGCATTAACTCACCCCGCACCCGCTGGGAGCCGTAGCGCAGCGCTATGTTTTTAAGCGGTGCCCGGCCCACCTTCTGCTGAAAGAAAGCCGACCAAGCCACTTCGGCGCCGCAGTTTGCTGGCGAAAAAGGCACGCAGGGCACGCCAATACTTTCAAAAGCCGGTACCCAGGCGCCATTGGAGCCGGTCTTGGCCCAGCTGGCGCCGCCCAGAGCCAGAAGGGTGGCCTGTGGCTCCACTACCAGTTCTTTGCCGGAGGACGTATTCTGGATGCGCAGCCCGGTGCTGCCCTCAAAGCCCAGCCAGCGGTGCCGCGTGTGCAGAACCACGCCCAGCTGCTGCAGGCGGGCAACCCAGGCGCGGAGTAAGTCGGCGGGTTTGTGCTCGGCTAAGGGGAAAATGCGTCCGCTGGTGCCCACAAAGGTTTCAATGCCCAGATCGGCAGCCCAGCGGCGCAGCGCAGCAGGAGAGAAGTGCGTTAGAAAAGAAGTAAAGGCGGCGCTGTCTAGCCCATATCGGGTGGCGAAAGTAGCTTCCGGCTCGGCGTTGCTCAGGTTGAAACCACCGTGCCCGGCCACCAGAAACTTGCGCCCTACGGTGGCCTGCGCTTCAAAAATCATTACCTGATGGCCAGCTTCCGCCAGCCGTTGCGCGGCCAGCAGTCCGGCCGGCCCGCCGCCCACAATTACTACCTCTGCCTTTAAATATGTCTGTTCGCTCATCACCCGGGGCGACAAGATACAATGCATTGCGCCAGTAAAGTTCGGCTGTTTTCCTCCTTCCCGACCTGAGGCGCGTACATTCTACCCCAACATGCCTTTGCCTATGGGACCTTATTCTATTCTGATTTACCTGAGTATTGCGGTTATTCTGTCGTATCTGTTTGATATGGCGGCCCGGGCCACCAAAGTGCCTTCGGTGCTGATGCTGCTCCTCACCGGCATTGCCCTGCGTCAGGCCGCCGACTACTTTGATGCCTCCCTGAATATCCCTTCCGTAGTACTCGAAATCTTCGGGATAATCGGGCTGATCATGATTGTGCTGGAAGGCGCGCTGGATCTAAGGCTGGAGGCTGGCAAAGCACCTTTAATCCGACGGGCGTTTTTTGCGGCCGCGCTCATCCTGCTGGTGCAAACGGTGGCTATTGCTCTGCTGCTGAAAGCATATTTAGGCGTCTCATTTCAAAGCTGCCTGGTAAATGCCGTGCCCCTCACGGTTATCAGCAGCGCCATTGCCATACCCAGCGTGGCCAACCTGACGGGCGAAAAGCAGGAGTTCATTGTGTATGAAAGCACCTTTTCCGATATCCTGGGCATTATGCTCTTCAACTTTGCCATCCAGGATAATTTCGCGCAGGGAGTTTCGATTATCACCTTCTCGCGGGATGTGGTGGCGGTGCTGGTGCTTTCCGTGGTAAGTACTGTGGCCCTGGCTTTTCTGCTGCACCGCATTCGGCTGCACGTCAAGTTCTTTCTGATTTTTGCCTTCCTGATTCTGATTTATTCGCTGGCCAAGAAGTTTCACCTGTCGTCGTTGGTGCTGGTGCTGGTATTTGGACTGGCCGTGAATAACGCCGATGTTTTCCTGAAAGGCTGGCTGCGCCGCTTGGTACACCCGGAGCGACTGGCCGCTGAGGTGCATCAGCTCAAAAGCATCACCGCCGAATCAGCGTTTCTCATTCGTACATTCTTTTTCCTGCTGTTCGGCTTCTCCATTACGCTGGCCAACGTTTTGAATCTGAGTCTCATCGTGCAGGGCCTGCTGATTGTAGCCATCCTCACGCTCATCCGGTTTTTCTACCTGCGCTATGCCGCCCGCACCGACCTGGTGCCGGAGCTGTTTATTGCGCCAAAGGGGCTGATCAGTGTGCTGCTGTTTTACAGCATCCCGCAGCAACATCTCATTGGCGAGGTCAGCGAAAACATCCTCTTCGTAGTCATTCTGCTTACCGGCGTGATGATGATGGTGGGGCTGCTACTGGCCGGCCGGGAGCCCGAGCTGGGGGAATATTGAGAGTGAAAATCCAGCAGAAGTTGCTGCGTTTTTAAAACATTAAGCTGCCCAGCGCTACTCTTTAAAAAAGCCCTTGCCATCAACGTAGACGGCAAGGGCTTTTTGCTTCATGTATTTATCTGGTCCTGGATGGCGGCCGGCAAGTCTGCCGCTCCTAATCCGTTTCCTTAATCAACTGCTTCCGGTAACCGGCCAGAATGGCGGATTTCAACAGGAAACCTGCGTACCGGCCGCGGTCCACTACGGGTAATGCCCAGGCGCCCACCTGTTCCATGCAGCGCAGGGTGTCCAGCATAGTATCGTCGGGGTTCACAATGGCGGGGGGCTGAATCATCAGGTCACGCACCAGGGTGGTTTTATAATGCTCGTCGTCGAAGAGGGCATCCCGCACGGTATCCAGCGTGACAATACCCTGCAATTCGCCTTCGCCATTCACCACCGGGAACAGATTTCGGGTGGCATGCCGAAAAATATCCACCAGTTCGCCCAGGGTGGTTTCGGGGCGCACACTCACGAAATCAGTCTGAATGAGGTGGTGCAGGTCCAGCTGGGCCAGGAGGCCCCGGTCCCGGTCGGCGTGCATGTAAATTCCCTGCTTCACCAGCTTGCGGGTATATACAGAGTAAGGTTCGAAGTATTTGGTAATCAGGTACGAACAGGAAGTAACGGCCATCAACGGAACAAACAGGGCATAGCCGCCGGTAATTTCCGCAATCAGGAAGATGGCCGTAAGCGGCGCGTGAATAACGCCCGCCAGCATGCCGGCCATACCCAGTACAATGAAATGGACCTCGGGCACGGTATCAATTCCGCTCAGGTTAATCAGGCGGGCATACACGAAGCCCGCCAGCGCCCCCACAAACAGCGAGGAGCCAAACATACCCCCATTACCGCCTGAGCCCACTGTAACCGTTGTGGCCACCACTTTCAGCAGCATACTGCCAATGGCCACCAGCAACACCAGCCCCACGCTTTCGTCGCCGTACACGGAGAACAAGGAGCCATCTACCAGGTGGGCTGACTGCCCGCTGAGCAACAGCTGCACAATGTTGTAGCCCTCGCCATATAAGGGAGGAAACAGAAAGACCAGGAGCCCCAGGGCCAGGCCGCCAAACAGGATTTTATGGTATACGCCGGGCCACCGCTCATAAAACCGCTCTGCCGCGAAATACACGCGTATCATATATACGGATAGCAAAGCAGTGAACAGGGCCAGCATCAGATAGAAGGGAATAGCTTCTACCGGCCAGCTGGTGGTAATCAGCACAAAGGGCTGCCCGGCATAGAGCAGCTTTGATACCACCGTAGCCGTGGCCGAGGAAATAAGCAGGGGAATAAAGAACGGGGCCGATAACTCGGAAAGAATGGCCTCTACTGCAAACAGGACCCCGGCAATGGGGCTGTTGAAAATGGCTGCTACCCCGGCCGCTGCCCCACAGCCCACCAGCAGGCGCCGTTCCCGCTTGCCCACGCGCAGAATGCGCGCTACGTTGGAGCCAATGGCCGAACCGGTAACGGAAATAGGAGCCTCCAGACCGGCCGAGCCCCCAAAGGTAACGGTGAAGTAAGCCGTGACCATTTGCGAAAACAGTTTGCTGCGCGGCACAATGCTGTTCTGACGAGCAATGTTATAGACAATGGGACCAATGCCCCGGCTCAGCGTGCCACCCAACACGTAGCGCGTAAATAGCACCGACAGTGAAATACCAATAATGGGGTAGAGCGACAGCGCAAACACCCGATACTGCTCGGGTACCCAGGCAAAAATCAGGAACTGAGAATAATGCACCGAGTTTTTAAGTAGAACAGCGGCCAGGCCGGCCATTATTCCCACTACTACGCTCAACAGAATCAGATAGGCCCTGTCGTTGATGTGGCGCAAGCGCCACAAAAGCAGCGGACCCAGGAGTCGATGAACGATGCTTTTGGGCATGAGGAATTATTTCACTTCCAGATAACAGGTAGCAGACAATGCATGCCCGTTGTAACGATAACGGACAAATTATAAAACCCACCGCAAAAACAGTGCTTTTTTTATTCTGGCCTTACGCTGGCGCGTTCATCCACCGCCAAAATACCAGCCCGCCCAGCGTGTATGCCACCACGTCCAAGGGGTCAGCTACCATTCTGGGATTAAACTGCGGCATAATTAACTCAAACCAGATGGCAATAACCACCCAGGAGCTGATGATCCAGGCAACAGGTAGGGTGAAAGTCGGTTGTCGGAAATAAAACCGACGCATCACCCACAGAATCAGGGTTAACTGCAGGGGCAGATCTACCAGATCGGCCAGGTGGGAATTGATGAAGGTGGGCAAATGCCAGATGGGCCAATACCGGTTCAGACAGGAGAACAGGTACAGTGCTGTGCCCAACAAGAACAACGGATGCCGCAGCTCCGCCGGTATTCTCAGCCTGCCAATGCCGTTAACAGCCATAGCATAAACGCCAGCAGGGCCGCAAACGCCAGTTGGCCGCCCCGAATGATGTATTTGAAAAACCGCAGCATTTTTCCATCCTCCGGCTTTATTTCAATTAGCATGACGCCTGGCAGCGCCTCTTTCGCCTCCTTTTCCCTCGTGTGCTCACTGCGGCTGCGCACGGGGTCCAGCAGCTGGCCGCACCGCTCGCACCGGTCATCTACCTGCTGCCGCCACTCCGACCAGAAGCCGCAGTGAGGACATTTTTTGGAAGAGGAGAGCGGGGCAGACATTGAAATGGCAGAAGTGGTTTATTCCTCCATAATGTCTTCGTTCCAGAGCGCCGGCTCGGCTTCAATGAACTCTTCCATCATCTGCACGCACTCCGGCAGATCCAGATCCACTACTTCCACACCGTGGCTTTCCATAAACTCGCGGGCGCCGTCAAACGTGCGCGACTCACCCACTACTACTTTCGGAATTTTGAACTGCACAATGGTGCCGGCACACATGTAGCACGGCATTAGGGTGCTGTAAATGACGGTGTTGCGGTAACCCTGCGCCTGACGGCCCGCATTGTTCAGGCAATCCATTTCGCCGTGAAGAATGGGGTTCAGCTCCTGCACGCGTTTATTATGACCCCGGGCTACGATTTGTCCGTCACGCACGAGTACCGAGCCAATGGGAATACCGCCTTCTTTTCGTCCCTGACGGGCTTCGTCAATGGCAGCCTGCATGAATTCGTCCATGATATTAATCTTATAGGAAAGCGCCAGGCGCGTTCAGTTTGGAGAGAAAGGAGTAGGCTGCAAGGTACGGATGCCCCGGCAGAAATGGCAGCGGCAACGGATATTCTTACCGGGCACAAATGCCCCGGTAGGGGCAGTATTGGCACTTTTCTAAATCATCCGTTTTGCGAATGGGCTCCTGTGGATCCAGTATGCGGTTAGCCAGCTGGCCCAGCAGTTCTTCACTCCGCGCCATAAAGGAAGTACCGCCTTCAGTCAGAAAACTCATGTCCGCCGACATGGAGCCGGCCCCAAGGTTGCGCAACGAAATAATAGCGGCATCAGCAGCCGGACGGCCATTTTGCTCCAGCATAAAACGGTAAAGCCAGAGCTGACGCACTTTATCCGCGGCGGAAGTAGTATCGTGCAGCAGGCGCTCCACGGCTTCGGCCGGGCCTTCGCCGCGCTTTTGCAACCGTAGCTCAGCGGCCTGCACCAGGCCGGTCTTATAGTCGATAACGCGCAGGCGGCCATCGGGCAGCTCATCCAGGCGGTCAGCATACCCAATCAGGCGCATGGGCAGTTTCTCACCATCGGGGCGCGGCACAAATACCGTAGCGTGCAGCTGCTCTTCCAGGGCATGCACCCGGAGCGGCAGCGCGTCAGGCTGCTCCGTTAGGCCTTCCAGGTAGCGGCGTACTAACTGCGTGGCCACCTGGCCCAGCACATGGTTCAGGCCTTCATCGGCGCGGGCGTGGCGGTCAGTTTCTTCCTGACTCAGGGCCTGTTGTACGGCCACCGGTGCCTGTTTCAAAAGGGCCGGAATATCCTGCAGGGTAAGCGGCCGGTTTTCCTGCACAAACGGAGTAAGCATTGTCTCCAGCGCCTCGTGCACCACGGTGCCAAAACCATCCGCACCCAGATGTTCTTCTACTTCGTCGTTTTCCTGAAAGCGGGCTATGCGGGCAAAGTAAAACTGCAGAGAGCAGCTCAGGTACTGATTTAATCCTGTGGGCGAAAGACCTTTGTCCAGCACTCTGCGCAGGGCATTCAGCATTTCCCCATCCTTTTCCAGTACCAGGTCGCCGGCGGTTTGCTGGGGCAGGGCCTGAGGCTGTGGGTGGCCGCTACCTTCCGTATCCGCTTCAACCAATGCGGTGAGTTTTTCCAGGGTCATATGAGGACTCTGCGGCAGCAAATCATTTTCAATCTGCAGCAGAAAACGGCTCCGCTCCCCGGTGCGGGTGCCTTCAGCGCCGGGCAGTACGTGCACCAGATCTACGCGGCGCGCACGCTGCAGCAGCCGCCAGAAATGATATGCTGTGGCCGATTCATGGTCGGCATAGGTGGGCATCCGAAACTCCTTCAGCACATCGTAAGGAAACAGGGAGCCATGCCGTTTGGGTGCCGGCAACACGTTTTCGTTGCAGCTGAGAATGATGATGTGGTCGAAATCCAGAGCACGGGTTTCCAGTAAGCCCATTACCTGCACATCGGCAATAGGCTCCCCGCTGAAAGGCAGGCGCGTAGTGCGCATCTGCTCGTACAGAAACCGCCGGAATGAACGCACCGATAGTCGCTGCTCCCGGCAATCAAACGCGGAATCCAGCTGCTTCACCAGCGTGTAAAACAGATACAAATATTCTGCTTCAATAGCTGAATGCTGCTCTTCATATACCTGTTTCAGCAGATTAATCAGCGTGTAGCAGGCCCGGATAATGTCGTCGCAGTCATTCCAAGTGCGAAACAGAGCTTCGATGATGGGGTGATGATGACCCAGTTCCAGCAGCTCGCGGGCGGGCAGCAGCACCGCGTTGCGCTGCACAATCTGTCGGCAAACCTTGTCCAACAGGCCGTGGTAGGTTTCGTTGGGCTGATGGTCGAGCCACTGCTGATAGCGCCGCAGGAAGGGGTGCGCCAGCAGCTTGGTCACAGCCAAGTGATGGTAGCGCGGCACCCCATAATCCGGCCCCTCGCCGCCTTCCCGTATGCCGGTGAGGTGTACCTCAAACAATAGATCTACCAGGTTGAACAGCGGCGTGCTCTGGAAGCTCAAACCCATAGTAACATTGTAGCTGGGCACATGCTCCGGCGGCAGCCCGTGCAGCACCGGCAACAGCAGGGTTTCATCGGGCAGTACCACCGCCACTGTGGCATGGGGGTTCTGCTGCCTTGATTCTGCCAGCAGCTGCCCGGCCACTTTGCCCTGCATCGAAGCATTGGCTACGCCTACAAAGCGCATCGTGCGGGGCAGCCCGCGCAGCCATTCTACATTGCCGCCAAATGCTTCGCGGGGCAGCTCCCAGCGGGTAAGGTAGCGCCGCAGGTATTGGCCGGCTCTATTGGGCGAATCAACTTCCAGGTAAAATGGGTCCCCATCAAAGCGCACTTCTGCCCGGCCCTGTTTCAGGAGCAAGCGAATCAGTCGTTCTTCGGCCCGCGACAAGGCGCCCAGGCCCACAAATACGTGCTGAGCGGGCTCTTCACCGCGGTGCAGACGCTTTTCCACGCTTTCTACTGCCAGCCGGTACGCCAGGCCCGGGTAGGCGAGGTGCTGCGCCATCATCTGCTTTTTCAGCCGGTGGTACACTTTCTCCAGATCATCCCAGAAGCGGAAATACTGGCCCGTGAGCGAGTCCGGGTCGGGCATTTTCGTCAGGTCCCAGCGCTCCAGCGCTTTGGCTTGCGTGAGATATTCAAACACCTTGGCCGGCGGAGCCAGGTTTTGGTCGAGGTTGGAAAAATCTGCCAGCAGCAGGCCGGCCCAGCCTACAAACTGGTCAAAGTCCAGCTTGGGGTCGATGCCTTTCAGGATGTCGAAAAGCAACAGCTGCAGGGCAATGGGCTCCTCTACCTGCACGCCGGCCAGCTCCACCATGTAGTCTTCCATGGCCGCCACGCGCGGGCTCCACAGCGCCTCGCCCGTGCTCAGGCTCATGGCCAGCTCGTTCTTCAGATATACCACCGCCCGCCGCGTGGGCACCACCACCACCAAATCAGAAAGCTCCTCTGGGGAGTAGCGCGCCGTGAGGTCCTGGGCTACCTGAGCGAGGAAGGAGGTGGTGGTAGAGGTTGTTAGAACGGACGACTCCATTACTTATAGGCAGGGAAAAGTGGAAAGCAGATACCAGTTAGTCCCGAACGTACTGCGGTTTGGACTGGTGCATTCTTCGGGTAGGGTGCTCTGTAATCTTGTGCTTGAATAAAGGATAAAAGACTAGCCCTGCCAGGAGGCCCGTAGTCAAACCGCCCAGATGAGCGGCGTTATCCACGCCCGGCAGCACAAATCCTAAAAGCAGGCTTATGCCGGAAAATAAGATGCCAGCTATAAGAAGGCCACCCCGAAATTCCTCCTGAACCTGGGGGCGCAACACCAATGAAATGCAAAGCCCCGTCAGGCCAAAAATAGCCCCCGAGGCGCCCACAGATACTGTATTGGGGTGCCACCATAAACTGGTGTAGCTAGCTCCTACCAGTGCTAAAAAATAAACCAACGTCAGCCACTTAAAGCCCATCTTTTCCTCTAGGAGATAACCAAGCAGACCAAGAGTTGCCAGATTGTTGATTAGGTGCATGACACCGGCATGAACAAAACCCGCGGTAATGATTCGCCAGAGCTGCCCCTTCTCAATAGCGGGGCCATAAATACCACCCCAATTGATCAGTTCTGCGGGCTGAATAGAGAAGGGGCCAACACCTGAAAAGAGCATCCATACAAAAACTAGGAGGTTTGCAAGCAACAGGAAAGAGGTAGCCCAGTGGCCCGGCCCTGGTTTTAAGAAGCCAAGTAATGATTTCAAGTCATCATCATGCTGTGGCAAAGACTGTTGCCTTCCTCGCTTCTGACCATACACTTGCTCAGCCTCCAGGTGCAGACTGGGAAAGATTAGCATAAAGCTAAAGCCCAGAGAGCCGATGGCAAGCCATAGAAATATCCATTGAAATGACTTACCACTTCGTTGTTCAAAAGGGGTAAATTCCGGAAGCAGAATCAAAGGCTGCACGGTAGTCTTCCTGTGAAAATAAGGGCTTAGTCGTGCTGATGCTTGGTACCCATCAAATTCAGTGGAGTTGCTGGCGCGCGTGAGGTATAGAAAGTTAACCAGCTGCGGGTCATTATATTCTTTCTCAGCGCGTTGAATGAATGATCTATAGGCTGCTTCCTTTTCGTCCTCGCTGCTCCGGGCACTGATCTGCTCGTGGTATGTAGTGCCTAGCCACGCCACCACAGGGCTCAGTGCTGTGTCGGCGGCAGTAGAAAACAGAGGGGTGCTGACATACAAATCAAAGTTCAGACGGTCATTATGCTTGCCTGAAATGGATGAAGTGGAATAGTAACTGGCATGTAGCCGGTCTACCCAGCAATTTCGCACGGCATAATAGCGAGTGGGTTCGTGGCGGGGTAGCTCCTCCATGCTGTGCATACTGGAAAGCTTGCCCAGGCTTGTTGTGAGGTATTTATTAGTGTTTGTGGAGGTAGCTACACCAATTAATACGGGCATTAAATAGAATAATGTCGTCCAGCGAGCATCCTCTCTTCGGACAAGTAGATGAACCCGTGGCCGCAACCAGATTAGTGTAAGCACACCAACCACTATGCCGGGCCCAATGAACTCGAGGAGGTCTTTGCGAGGCTCCGGCCATTGCAAATGAATAAAGAGTAACCAATCAAGGAAAGCGTATAGCAATGTGAAGCCTGATACAATCCACAGGAAGGGTAAGAAAATCAGGCGGAGCTTCAGTAAATATTGGCGCACTGGTGAAGATAAAATCGTAGTAAAAACGGATTGATGGATTTGAAAATCAGAACACCACCACTTCCTCCGTGCCAAAATAATACAGCACGCACTGCACCTCGGCGTACCCCAGCTGCCGGAAAAGCTGGGCATACTGCTGTAATTGGTGCCGGTGCTGGGGCTTGGGCGGCGGAATCTTAAAATCGAGCAGGGTAACGCGGGTTCCGCCCCGGCCTGCCAAGGCCATGGTTTCAAATACCACCCGGTCGGGCTTGTAGTCGCGCCGCCGCACGCCACCAATCAGAATTTCCCGTTCGGTTTCCACGCTCACCTGCGGGCCGAAGTAGGGTGCCAGCTGCGGGTTATTTACCACCTGCCGCAGCTTTTGCGTCATTTCTGCCTTTTCCTTGGTGCTGATAATGCCTTCCGCCGCCAACTGACCGGCTATTCGCTCTACCTCCGAGGCCCGATGGAGCCGGCGCAGCCCATAGTGCAGCTTGCGGTTCCATTCGCCTAATTGCTCCTGCTCATCAAAATCAAACACCGTAGAAGCATGGCGGCGCAGGCGCAGGCGCTCTTCCCACGGTACTGAGATAAGATTGGTAAGAGGGAAGCTGTCGGTTTTCTGCCTGGCACTGCTGGTTGGGGGCTCACTGCCCTGGCTTAGCACGAAGGCCAGGCGCTCCTCATCCCACTGACCTAAATCAAGTAGGTACTGATGCAGCAATTCGGCTACAGAGCGGGCTGGGTCAATGCTTATCGGGGCGTCATCTGTTTTCTTCTTTGCATCGGGCCGTTTACTAATGATATAGAGCCGGTGACGCGGCCGGGTAAAGGCTACATACAGCATGTTAAGGCCTTCGAGGAAAGTTTTTTCACGCTCCTCTACATATTGTGTGGCCAGGGTTGTGCGCTGCAGTGCTTTGGTAAGACCTACTACAGCTACGCCGGGCATTTCGGGAACTGGCTTTTCGTCTTCTTCCAGCCGTCCCCAGAGCAGCGTGCCACGGTACGGCTCTAAGCTCCAGTCAGCAAATGGTACTATCACTACCCCGTAGGCCAGGCCTTTGGCTTTGTGCACGGTGGTGATGGTAATGGCGTCGCGGCCAGCAGGGGCGTTTATGCTGAGGGCACTTTTGCGCTGGTCCCAGTAAGTGAGAAAGTTGTTGAGGTTATTACCCTGGCGCAGGCTGAATTCCAGCGTGAGGTCCAGGAAGCGGAACAGGTATTCACTTTCCGCATTGCGGCCCAGCAGCCCGAACGTACCAATCAGGCGTTCCGTCAGCTCATACAGGCCGAGGTTGCCGGTTTCCTGCTCCCTGATATCATAGCCCAGTGTGCGCAGCTCGTCATAAAAGTCGCGGGCGTGAGGCGCGTTGGCCAGCTCCGCAATATGGCGGGCGCGGGCCGGGGTAGGGGCCAGGCGGCGCACCACTTTATCTACCAGCAACAGTGCTTCGGCGCGGGCCAGCGTATCCGCCGGCTGATTCAGCACCCGGAACACGGCAACCAGCAGATTCACTACTTCTGCGAATTCCAGGGACAGCGAATCGGCGGAGATAATCTGATAGCCTCGCTCTTTCAGGAATTTAGCTACTAACCGGCTGCCCCGGCGCGTGCGACACAGCACGGCCACATCCTGCGCCCGGAAGCCCTCAGCCAGCGCCTGCTCCACCAGCTGCAGGGTCAGATAAAGGGTGCTTTCATCATAGTCCAGAACAGCATCTGGCAGAAAGCCGGGCAGCATTTCTTCGGTGTAGTGCCCGGCGAGGGCATCGTAGCGGCGCGCAGGAGCATTATTCTGGGTAAAAAGCAGCTCCACGTGGCCCGGCAATTGGCCGGTGGCGGGCACTTCCTGTCCAAAATGGGCGTCATAAATGCCCTGCACCAACGGCAGCATAGCGTGGCGCTGGCTCACATGCTCAAAAAAAGCGTTGTTAAACCCAATGATTTCAGCAGCCGAACGGAAGTTCATGTTAAGCGCGGCCGGTTCCAGTACCTGGTCCAGGGTGTAGTACCGCTCGCGCAGCAGTTCCTGCAGATCCGGGTCGTTGGCGCGATTGACCAGCAGTTCCGTCTGGCCCTGGTGCAGGCGCAGAATCTGCTCCATCTCGCCGCCACGCCAACGGTAAATAGCTTGTTTCGCGTCGCCTACGGCCAGGGAAAGGTTGCCAGTAGATACGGCGTTTTCCACCAGCGGCAGCAGGTTATTCCACTGCAGCACGGAGGTGTCCTGAAACTCATCAATCAGCAAATGCAGGTACCGGTCGCCGAGGCGCTCATACAGAAACGGCACTGGTTCCGTGAGCACAATACTGGCAATGCGCCGGTTGAATTCACTAATAAGGACGATGTTCCGCTCCCGGCTGATTTGCTCTACTACCTTATTCAGCTCATTAAGCAGGGAGGCATGAAACAGATAGGGCTGCATAGCCGTGAGCAGCACATAATCTGGCAGCACCTGAGCCCGAAGCTGTTCAAACTCTTCATACGCCGCTAGCAGGACCGGTTTGGCAGCGTCCACGCGCTGGCGGTCGGCTTCGGTTTTTACTTTGCCGCTGTACCATTTATCCTGCTCCACGGTGGCGCGCACGTAGGTGTTGGGCTCCTTGTCGGCCAGCAGGCGCTCTTCCCACTTGGTAGCGTAGCCGATGATGCCGCTTTTGCCCTGGTATAAGTCGGCCTCTGTTACGCTGGCCGCCTGCAAGGCGGCCAGCGCCCGCTCGCTCACAGCCCGGAATTGTGCTTCAATGGCTTCCCGACGCTGGCGTATGGTTTCATGCAGGCGCCGGAAGTCCTGTAGCGTCAGCTTCTGCAGCTGCGTAACGGCCTCGTGCACCGTTTCATTAAAGAGAAACTGCCCGAACTCAGCCAGCTCATCAGGGAGGTTGTTCCAGCTCTTACCTTCATCGGCGCGACTTAAGGCATACTCCGAAAGGGTTTTGGAAAGCAGCTTGCTGTTCGGGTCACGGTTTACCTTATCCAGCAGCACAGCTACTGCGCTTTGCAGCACAGTATCCGTATCCAGCTCTACTTCAAACGAGGCCGGCAAGCCCAGCTCCCGCGTGAAAGCCGTGACGATGCGCTGTACAAAAGAGTCGATGGTGCTGACAGCAAAATCGGCGTAGTGATACAGCACCAGCCGAAACGTGGCCGCAGCCCGGCGTCGCACTTCCTGCTCCTGCTCCGCTACGGTTTGCGCCAGCCGGGGCAAGCGGTTTTCGGCGGCTAGTTCTACTGTTACTTCGGCCAGCAGCATATCCGGTTTTCCTTCTTCCGGGTAGGCAAATTTCCGCAGTGCGCCTATGATGCGCTCCTTCATTTCGCCGGCGGCATCATTGGTGAAGGTGATGGCCAGAATGCTCTTGAAATAAGCCGGGTCATCGGAGCCCAGTGCCAGCTTCAGGTATTCTTTCGTGAGCTGATAGGTTTTGCCCGAGCCGGCAGAGGAAGAATAAATGCGGAAAGTAGCAGGCATAAAAAAGGCGCTGAATAGCGGGGCAAGTTACGCCTCAGCAAGCAGTAATAAGGCAAAAGAAATACAACAGGAATCAGCCGTAATAAAATGCTGGCATTGCGCCAAAATGGGTTATAAAATTTTGTCCCGACCCGGTCGAGATAATTTTATAAGTAACTGAAATGTAAATATATAATTAAAAATTGATGGTGAATTTTGAGCAAGAATCAGGCCCGAAAAGCAAGCTCAACCACTAACCTAAGCCACCGGAAATTAGTAAAATCGGGCCTTATTAGTTCACTACTTAACACCCACATACTATGCCACAGGAAAATCAATATTCGCGGGGCGACTACCGCGAGAATTATCAGGACTCTGATGTGCGTCGTCGTAGCTCTATGGATGATGACGATTATGACATGCGTGGGCGCAGCCAATATTCCGGCCGTTACGAAGATGATGACCGCGGCATGCGCAACCAATATAGCTCCTCGCAAAACCGCAACCGATCCGACTACGATTTGGGCCGTGCAACCGGCTATGGCTCATCGGGCTCCGGTTATGGTTCCTCCAACTACAGTTCCTCTAACTACGGTTCGTCCGGCTACGGCATGAGCGACCGGTCATCAGGCTCCTCCGGCGTAAACCGCGGCGGCCGCTACGACCAGTACGAGGACCGCTCCCGCAATCAGTACGGCCGCTTTGAGTCAGATGATGACAACCGCCGGGGCCGCAGCAGCCAGAGCTGGGGCAACCCCTACGGTAGCGCCAGCAGCCGCTACAACGATGCCGATGACTACCGCAGCAGTCGTTCCGACTTCGGAATGGGTTCTTCTTATGAGCGGGAGCATCCCGGCTCTGGCATGGGCCAGGGCTACCGCAGCGACCTATACGAAAGTGGTTCGCGCGGCCGCAGCCAGTACTCATCCTTTGATGATGACCGCAACAGCCGTTCCGGTTACGGCAGTAGCCGCGGTTCCAATGCCCGCTATGAAGATCGGGACGAGCGGGGCCGCTTCCAGTCTTTTGACGATGACCGGGGCCGGAACCAGTACAGCCGCCGCCAGGATGATGATGACGACCGGCGCGGAGGCCGTTCCGGCCATGGCGGCTACTTTGGCGACCCGGAAGGCCATGCCCGTAATGCCCGTGGTGGTCGGTAGAATAAGAGCATCACTATAAGGTAAACAGGCCCTGGTATTTCAAAAAGTACCAGGGCCTGTTTGGCCTTTATTACCCGCATTAAGGCAATAATGCCAGATATAAACCAAGATATGATCTATGGCAAAGGCTCTTTAAGACGTTGTATCACTTGTGGTTCTATGCGGCGGGGCCGGCCAGTGCCTGGATCCAGCAACACCCACCAGGTTTCCGCCTCGCACAGCAGCACATTATCGGAGGCGCGCACTATACTGGTAAATCGTTGCGACAACGCCCCGCGGATGTCGCCCAGCCAGGTGGAGCAGCGTAGCTCTTCACCTACTAATGCCGGGCGCAGATACTTTATGCGGTGCTCCTGCACTACCCAAATATAGTTCTCCCGCTCCCCAGGAGGGAATACAGCCAGCCAGTGGGCGCCCGCGGTGTCCTGCACCCAGCGCACGTACTGCACGTTGTTAGCGTGGTTCAGTTCATCAATATCAGATGGTTGCACTTTGATGAGATGGGAGAAGAAATAAGTATCGACAGGAGGTAACGGCATGGAGTGCAAAAAAAAATTGGGTTAAGTACAGACAACAACTGATAACTAGGTGGAACTTATGAGAGAAGTTGTATATTTGACGCAACTTAAGAAGATGAGTCTCGCTTAGCTTGCCGAATAAACAAGGTTTCAGCAGTAGTACAGTACCCATTTCTTAACGAAACCTTATATCCTTCCAACATGCAGACGGGAACTGTAAAATTCTTCAACGACGCCAAAGGCTTCGGATTTATCAAAAACGACGAGACTGGCGAAGACATCTTCGTACACGTAACGAACCTGCTCGTAGACGAAATTCGTGAAAACGACAAAGTTCAGTACGAAGTAGCTCAGGGCAAAAAAGGCCTGAACGCTGTTAAAGTACAGCTGGCTTAGTCTAGTCGTCGTTAGTTATCTAAAACTAGAAACGACCTTTAAAAGGCACTCCTCAGGAGTGCCTTTTTTTATGCCTGCTATGCACCAGTGCACTTTAGCGCGGTAGAATAAATTTGAATCTTGGTATTTCAGGAAGGCCGTGTCGGCATTGTATAGGTGCAGAATTCAAGCTCATCTGGCAATTCTCTATTCTTTTACGTACCTTTGCAGCCGCATTGAGAACGGCCCTGTTCCGCGCAGCTGTAGCTGCCCAGTAAAAAATTGTAGGCCGGCTTTGTCTTCCGTCCGTTGCTTCCGTCACTTGTCGTTGTTGTAGAGTGGGAGAAGAGCGTCGCTGAATCCGCTGTTTTCAGAGCTATTCACTCTCCATAACCATCGACATGGAAAAAGAAACGGAAAAAATGAAGTTCAGTGAGTTGACGCTCTCTGAAGAAATGCAACGCGCCATTGCCGAAGTAGGCTACGAAGAAGCATCCCCCATTCAGGCAGCCGGCATTCCGGCCCTGCTCGCTGGTCGCGACGTAATTGGTCAGGCCCAGACAGGTACCGGCAAAACTGCCGCTTTCTCTATCCCCGCCATTGAGCGCATCGATACTGATTCGCGTGAGGTGCAGTGCTTGGTGCTGTGCCCTACTCGCGAGCTGGCGGTGCAGGTTTCCGGCGAAATCCAGAAACTGGGCAAATACAAGAAAGGCCTGGCCGTAGTGCCTATCTACGGTGGCTCTAGCTACGACCGGCAGTTCCGCGCCCTGGAGCGCGGTGTGCAAATTGTAATTGGTACGCCCGGCCGTGTAATGGACCACATTGAGCGTGGCACGCTGAAGCTGGAACATTGCAGGATGATCATCCTTGATGAAGCGGATGAAATGCTGGACATGGGCTTCCGCGACGACATCGAGACGGTGTTGAAGAAGATGCCTGAAGAGCGCCAGACGGTATTCTTCTCCGCCACGATGAGCAAGCCCATCATGGAGATGACCAAACGCTACCAGAAGGATCCGCAGATCGTGAAGGTAAACCATCAGGAAATGACGGTTACCAACATCGAGCAGAGCTACTTCGAGGTGCGTGGTCCCCAGAAGAAGGACGTCCTGACGCGCCTCATCGACATGTACAACATCAAGTCGGGCATCGTCTTCGCTAACACGAAGCGCATGGTAGACGAGATTGTGGGCGACCTGCAAGCCAAAGGCTATTTCGCTGAAGGTCTGCACGGTGATATGGGCCAGCAGCAGCGCCAGAATACGCTGGATAAATTCCGCAAAGGCACCCTGGAAATCCTCGTAGCTACCGACGTAGCCGCCCGCGGTATCGACGTGGAAAACGTGGAAGTAGTAGTGAACTACGACCTGCCCGCCGACGAAGAATATTACGTGCACCGCATCGGCCGTACTGGCCGTGCCGGTAAGCTGGGCAAAGCCTTCACCTTCGTGAGCGGCCGCGACATCTATAAGCTGCGCGACATCATGCGCTTCACCAAAGCCACCATCAAGCAGGAGCGCGTGCCGTCCTTCGAAGATGTATCGGAGGTGAAAACCACGCTCATGCTGAACTCCATTAAGGAGGTCATTGTGAAGGGCAACCTCGACAAGTACATTGCCCGCGTACAGCGTCTGATTGATCAGGACCAGGAAGAAGCCGTTACGTCCCTGGATGTAGCCGCAGCTCTGCTCAAAATGACCATGAAAGAAGATAAGCGCGCACAGGAGAGTCTGGATGCCAGCCGCACCCAAGGTGCTGCCCGCGCCGGCTTCACGCGCCTCTTCGTAACAATGGGTAAAAAGGACCGTCTGCACCCCCGCGACATTGTGGACCTGATTGCCGAGAATACCAGCCTTACGGCGAGTAAAGTAGGTGATATTGCGCTGTATGATAAGTTCAGCTTCGTTGAAGTGCCGAATGAGTTCGTACAGGAAATCATTGATCAGCTAGGTCGCAGCTCCATCCAGGGCCGTCCGGTAGCCTTCAACATTGCTACGCCGCGCCAGGAAGGTGATGCGCAGCAGGAAGGCAACACCCGCGGCTTCGGCGGTGCCAATGAGAACCGTCCGGCCCGTCGTGGCCCCGGTGGATTTGGTGGCGGCGAGCGTCGTGAAGGCGGCAGCGGCTATGGCGGTAACCGCGGTGGCAGCAGCTACGGTGGCGGTGGCTACAAAGGTGGTGACCGTCGCGAAGGTGGCAGCAGCTACGGTGGAAACCGGGGCGGCAGCAGCTATGGTGGCGGTGGCTACAAAGGCGGCAACCGCGAAGGTGGTAGCGGCTATGGTGGTGGCGGTTATAAAGGCGGCAGCGGTAGCAGCTCAGGCGGCTATAAAGGCAAGCGCGACAACCAAGGTTTCGACGAGTAAAACCAAAGAGTGGCCCAATTCTTCGGCCCTTAATAAACAAAAAAGGCCCTCCAATCGGAGGGCCTTTTTTGTTGGGGCAAATGCCAAAAGGCAGGTGAACTATCCAATAGGTTCGACCACAAAATCAGTGCAATACTAAAAAAGGAGCGAACCTATAAGGCTACTTAGCCGAGTCACGCAGGGCCCGGATGGTATCGTGGGCCTGCTGCACACCTTGATATTGCTTTTCGATGACGGTCTTGAGTGAGCCGGGCAGATCCTGCGCTTTCAACGCCGTTTGATAAGCTGTTTTGGCGTAGTCCTCACCTCGTTCACATTCATTCAGAATGCTCTTGTTGTCTTTGCTGGTCAGGGCGCCTTTCAGGTTAATCCAGGCACGATGTACCGTACCGGTAATGGAGCTTTCTTCATCGGGTTTAAGATCCAGCTTAAACATCTGGTCTTCCAGCTCCGTGATATAGCTGGCCCGCTGGGCCGCATATTTCTTGAACGTATCTTTCAACTGTGCGTCTTCCACATCAGTCATGGCTTCTGCATAGCCTTTCTGGCCGTCTTTCAGAGTTTCAATCAGTTCGTTAACGAGGGCCTGGGTTGCTTTGGCTTCCATGTGGGTTGGAGTTTAGGGTTAAGGTACTGGGTTGTGTCTCCCTTTACTGCCGACATGCCCGGAAGGTTTCGATTTAGTACTTAACGCCTGTGGCATAGTACCAAATCTAGTCTGGCCAGCTTCTTCCTATGTATACCCAGCCACAGAATCCCAAGTGCCTCTCTATTCTTCCTCTGGAAAGTCGTTCCGCTTATGACGTCTGCAGTGTAACAGCACTGCTGTTGGCCATTGCCTTGCCTGCTAAATAGCCGGTGGTCCAGGCGGCCTGGAAATTGAACCCGCCCGTAATGCCATCAATGTCTAGTACTTCTCCGGCAAAATATAAGCCGGGCACCAGGCGACTTTCCATAGTCTTCATGTTGACTTCGGCCAGAGAAATACCCCCACAGGTGACAAACTCTTCCTTATAAGTGGTTTTGCCACGCACGGCCAGCGGCTGCCGCAACAGTAGCTCAATGAGGCGGTTCTGCAGCTTAGCGGGTAAATCGCTCCAGCGCGTTTCCGCGCCAATGCCTGCCAGGTCGGTTAAAGCTCGCCATAAGCGTTGGGGTAGCCCAAACAAGCTGTTGGCCACCACAATCTTGCGGCCATTGTCGGCACGAAATGTCTGCAGCCACTGGCGCAGGGTATCTTCAGTATACTCCGGAATCCAGTTGATGAGCGCAGTACCCGTGTAGCCCATTTCAGACAGACGACGGGCACCCCAAGCCGAAAGCTTGAGTACGGCGGGCCCACTAATGCCCCAGTGGGTAACAAGCAGTGGGCCTTGGTATTCTAACTTTTCCCCGGCTAATACCACGCGGGCCTGCGGCACACTCACGCCCGGCAGCTCCCGCAGGGGAGACTCCGGCACGTTGAAGGTGAATAATGAGGGGACGGGTGCTACCACGCTGTGCCCTAAAGCTTGCAGCCACGTGTATTGCTCTGCTTTGGGGGCGCCACCGGTGGCTATCAAAACGCGGCTTACTGTTAGTGGAGACTTTTGATTGCCTGTTAGATGGAGGCGAAATCCTGCGCCGGGTAAGGGTTCAATCTGCTCTACAGCCGTTTGTGTCAGGATTTGTACGCCCGCCTTGCGGGCAGCTTCTAATAAGCATTGCGCAATGGTTTCGGAGGAATCCGTAACCGGAAACATACGGCCATCTGCCTCGGTCTTCAATTGCACGCCCCGGCTGGCAAACCAACGCACAGTATCCAGCGCCCCAAACTGTTTAAACGGTTCTTTGAGCTGCCGAGCGCCCCGCGGATAATGCTGCACCAACTGGGCGGGGGTATCGGCAGCGTGGGTTACGTTGCAGCGCCCGCCGCCGGAAACGCGCACTTTGCTCAGCAGCTTGCCGGTTTTTTCCAGCAGATATACAGTCAGGTTGGGGTTGGCTTCGGCGCAGGCAATGGCTCCGAAGAAGCCGGCTGCACCGCCGCCCAGAATTGCTACGCATTGAGTTGAATTCGTCACCCGGCAAAGGTACGGTACTGGCTGTAGCCGGGCTATTGTTTAGCAAAAAGCCAGCGCCGCTACTACATCATCATGTAAAAACTGATAGCCTGTAGCAGCGCGAAGCTTGCGGCTATCAATGATTTTACCGCCAGTCTGAGTTTCAGCAGCAAAAGTTGGCGGATCCAAACCCAGCGCTTGGGCTGCCACCGGGTAAAATTCCTGACGCGGGGGGTGGTGTTCGGCACAGGCATTAAAGGTTTGGCCGGGTTGTGGATTCTTAAGTAAGGTATGAAGGATGCCTATACAGTCAGCTAAATGAATCAGATTGACCGGCGCGCTTCCATGCGGAAGCTGCTGCCTGCCGGCCAGAAAGCGCCCTGGTGCCCTGTTAGGGCCCATGAGCCCAGCTAACCGGACAATGGTAGCACTGATACCTGGTAGATTTTGGAACATGTATTCTGCCTGGAGCATATCCGTGGGCGCATCGGCAGTAGCTACCGCATCCGGCTCCTGTATCCTGTCGTCTGCATCTGCATACACACCAGTAGAACTGACGAATAGAATCTGCCTTACTGCTGAATTGACTGCTGCCTGGGCTACCGGCCGCAGCAGATCTAAATACGGAATACCCTGTTTAGCCCGGGGTGGCACGTTCAAAATCAGCGTATCGGCCTTAGAAAACAGGTGGCTTAAGGTACTGTCGGTAGGTAAAAGTGTAGGGCTGAGCTGTAATAGATGCGCCTGTATCCCGGCCTCCTTCAGGATAGGCAGGCGTGCCGGCGTAGTGGTGGTGCCGCCAACAGTATACCCATGCGCCAGTAGGTGCTTAGCTAATGGAAAGCCTAGCCAACCGCAGCCCAGAACGGCAACAGTTTGGACAGGGACAGAAGTAGAGGAGTAAGGCAGCATCAGGCAAAAGTCGGAAAATACCCGAACTACTTATCAGGAAGAAGCCGCGGCAATTTGCGTAATTGCGCTGCTTGCATCCTACTTTTCTTCTTCACCATATTCTCTCATGGCCTCAACCCTCCCCTACGCCCAACCCATGCTCCGCGACAACGCGCTTCAAGGTAAAACCATTGTTGTAACCGGCGGCGGCACTGGCCTGGGACGGGCCATGACTACTTATTTTCTACAGCTGGGCGCCGATGTTACCATTACCAGCCGTAAGCTGGATGTGCTGGAGAAGACAGCGGCAGAACTGCGCCAGAAAACCGGCGGCAATGTGCTGGCCGTGCAGTGCGACGTGCGCAAATACGATGAAGTGGAAGCCATGCTCCAGCGCACCATCGACACTTTTGGCGGGGTAGATGTACTCCTGAACAATGCGGCCGGCAACTTCATCAGCCCAACGGAGCGCCTGAGCCACAAGGCGTTTGATGTGATTGTAGATATTGTACTGAAAGGCTCTTACAACTGCACGCTGGCCTTTGGCAAGCGCTGGATTGCCGAGAAAAAGCCCGGCACCATCCTCAATATCGTTACTACGTATGCCTCGGTCGGCTCTGCTTTTGTGGTGCCCTCGGCGGCAGCCAAAGCGGGCGTATTGGCTATGACCCGCTCCCTGGCGGTGGAATGGGCGAAATATGGCATCCGCTCCAACGCCATTGCGCCCGGTCCATTCCCTACGGAAGGTGCCTGGAGCCGCCTCTTCCCCGAGCCGCTGGCCAAAAAGCTGGACCCCGCTGCTTCGGTGCCACTCAAACGAGTAGGCGAGCATCAGGAACTGGCCAACCTGGCAGCCTACCTGGTGTCGGATTTCTCTGCCTACATGAACGGCGAAGTGGTGACCATTGATGGGGGAGAGTGGCTGAATGGAGCAGGGGAGTTCAACAAGCTGGAAGCAATTCCGGCCCCTATGTGGGACGAAATTGAAAAAACCATGCGCCGCTAAACCACGGACGCATTCGGATTTGTCGGAGTGGGTTGATTTTGTGGCCTATTCATTCTAAAAGCAAAAAGCCTCGCAAACTGCGAGGCTTTTTGTTGAAAGATAAGGGCAAAGTATACCCGGGCCCGGGTACAATTTTAGGGTTACAGCTTATACTCTTTGTAATCCTTGCTGAACTCGGCTACCGGAATGGGCTGATTGGCAATGACGTCTGAAAACTCAAACTTCTCAAACAGGCCTTTGTCATCAAATACCTGCACGGCCATGGGGAGAAACAGCTTCTGATCCACACAAACAATAGTGCGTCGGCCGTAGGCATTGGGTACCTGCAGGGTTCTGCCGGCCGGTACCACTTCGGCAGGGCTGAGGTGGTTGCGCTCCAGAATGCGGTACTCGCCACTCCCGAATTTATCGGCAATCTGAGCGGCTGTTTCGGGCTTGGTAAGCTTATAACTCACGTACCGGAACTGGGGAAAGTCGGAGCGCAGCACAAAGCAAGGGCGCCCCGATACCAGCGTGTCGCCGGTGTATTGGAAGCTACGCTCAAACGCCAGGTCCTGGCGCTTGCCGGAGCCGTGCAGAATTTCTGCAATAGTGCCAAAACCAGCATCCAGAATGCTATGGTGCTGATTTTTGCGCATCAGCGTACCGTTCGGGTCAAGGCTAAGCGTAACGTAGGGGAAGCTGTTGGGATATACCCAGGCGTCGCCATCGTTCTGGCCATGCACCCATAGCACTTCTATGCCTTTCTGGTTGCGCAGATACACGCGTAACGGGGAGTAGGCAATTTTCATTTGGGTGCGGGCCTGTTGGTAGCTTGCGCCAATACGTTCCTGCGCCCGCACATTACAGCGTAGGGTTTTCAAATTACTGATAGAAGTGCTCAGGCGGGTAACCAGCTGGGCAGTGGTTATTTTTTCGGCCGGAGCAGAGGCGGCGCCTAGCATAACAGCCAGGGTTAGTGCCATAGAAATTTGCCGAAGAAAACGCATCATATACAAGAAACAACAAAACACAAACTGGCCTTCTGCAGAAACCGAGCCGAAGCCCAGCTATCAGAAATATAGCTAATTCAAGCTGAGACGCGGAAAACGGGAAGCGGAACTGTCGAATAAAAACAGCTCATCAATTTCAATCTGCTTGAAAAAGCGGTACAGCGGCAGCTGCTCCACAATAGCCCGTACGGCTTCGCTGGAAGGTCCGTTCATCGTTATCCACCCCCGGGAGCGGTCGGCGCTGATGGCATACACTTCCACCACGCATTGCTCAATCAGCTGATTGACAAACGTGCGGTGAGCCGGAATAAGCGCAACAAACTCCTCATCGAAAAACTCAGGGAGCCGCACCGATACGACGAACTTGGACATAGTAGCTGGGGACACTTGGCTAGCTAACGCCGGAATGCCCGGGAAAGTTGAGGCCCAGCGGGGGGTAACTTTTTTGGGTTAAATCCGAAAGAGCACCCATGCACTTCGTCGTTATTACTCCCACGCACAACCGTCGGCAATTTTTGCCAGAAGCCGTTGCCAGCGTTCGGGCCAGCGTACTGGCTCCTTTGGATATTTCTGCTGAACACCTCATCTGCGAAAATGCCTGCACCGATGGCTCAGCCGACTGGCTGCAGGAAGCCGCCGCCCAGCCCGGCCTTCCTCTCCGCTATTGGCCCAGTCAGCAGAAACTATTGCCTGGTCCCGCTCGCAACCAGCTGGTAAAGCACGCCCCGCAGCATGCCTGGATTGTGCCCTTGGACGACGACGACCTGTTGCTGCAGCGTACGCTCTACCATTATGCCGCCCAGGTAAACCGCCACCCGGAAGCCCAATGGTTTGTAGCGGATTTCCTGCGCATAGACGAGGAGCGCCGCTACCTGCCCCAGGAAGACTATTATGCCTGGCAGTTTGATTCGGCGGCCGATATGCTGCGCGCTATCTTCAAAGCGGAGCACTTTATTCAGGGTAATGTGTGCTACAGCCGTACCCTATTTCAGGAAGTACAAGGGTATGATGAGCAGCTAGCCATGGCCGAAGATCTGGACCTGTATGTGCGGTTCCTGCTGGCCGGGCATCTGCCCGTTGTTTGCCCCCACATCAGCCACCTGCACCGCTTCCATACCAGCAACATCAGCAAAGGAGTAGATGCCGACAAGCACGGCCACGACCTGCGGGTGCTCTACGATAAATACGCTGATCAGCTAAAAGCGGTAGGCGTGGAGCGACCTTAGCGAGGGCTAAGGCTGCTGGTAAAGAATGCCGCCTTTCATAACCAGCTTTACCCGGTGCAGGGTCTGAATATCCTGGGTGGGGTTACCCTGCACGCCCACTATATCGGCCAGCAGACCGGGTGCCAGACGGCCCCGGTCTGCCAGATGAAAGAGTTGGGCATTGCCGCTGGTGAGGCCCTGCACCACGGCCAGGGGTTTCATCCCATATTCCTGTACCAGCAGCTTGGCCTCCCGGGCATTGTCTCCGTGCGTGAATACGCCTACATCCCCGCCAATGGCCAACGCTACCCCGCTTTGTAGTGCGGCGGCCATACTTTGGTGCTTTTCCTGTATGCGCTCGGGCAATGGATCCTGGCCTTTGCGCCAGCCTTTGTATTGGGCGCTGGCGTCGCCGGCCGCTACGGTGGGGCAGAGGGCTACACCTTTCTTCTTCATCAACCGGAATACTTCCAGGGTGCCACCGTCGCCGTGTTCTATGGTTTCAACTCCGGCCAGAGTGGCGCGGCGCATGCCCTCCGGGGTGCTGGCATGGGCTACCACGGGTCGGCCAGCGCTGCGGGCCGTCTGCACAATGAGGGTAAGTTCTTCCTGGGAAAAAGTAGGTCGGCTAGGCTCATCCTTACCCCAGCGGTAATCAGCATATACTTTAATAATGTCGGCTCCTTTGCCAATCTGCTCGCGCACGGCGCGTACAATACCATCTACCCCGTCGGCTTCCTGGGCGCCCTGAGGCACTGCTACATCAGCCGTGAGCTTAGGCCCATAGCTGCCCGTGGCTACCAGCGCAGGCCCCGCCACCAGCAAGCGCGGGCCGGGAATAATGCCTTCCTGAATAGCTTGTTTCAGGGCTACATCGGCATAGCCAGCGCCTTCAGTGCCTAAATCCCGGGAGGTGGTGAAGCCGGCCAGCAGCGTTTTCTTTGCATGCACCGTGGCGCGGGCCACGCGCAGCGCCTGCGGCTCCTGCATCACTTGCTCATTCCACGTCGCCTCATTATAGGGATGCAGCAACAAGTGGGAGTGGCCTTCAATGAAGCCGGGCAGGAGGGTAAGCCCAGGCAGCGCAATGGTACGGGCTCCTGCAGGCGCTGGAAGCTGCGCCGCTGGGCCACAGGCTCTTATTTTTTCACCTTCCACCAATACTGCCCAGCCCGCGTGCAGCGTTTCGCCGTCAAAAACGGCATCGGGTTGCAGCAGAGTAATGGGAGTGCCTGCTTGCCCTACAGCTTTCAGGCTTAGCAGTAGCAGACATAAAATAAGGCTAAAGACCTGCTTTACCGGGACATGAGAAAAACGCGGATATATCATAGCGGCACGAAGAAACGAAAAGCGCCGCCTTCCTCAATGGAAGACAGCGCCAGAATTCTATAAAGGAGGTGCTAAGCAAATGCTTAAGAATGCCCCAGCTCCGTTGCTGCACCAGTTATGGTTGCATCGGTAGCGGCAGGGACGGCCGCCGCAATGGCTGTAGCCTCGGTAGCATGCGCCTGTTCCCATTCCTGAAAGCTGACCAGCTCATCCCGGAACTTGCTGATAAACCAGCTGATCAGCGCCAGATCATCCAACAGACCCACAACAGGGATAAAATCGGGCACTAGGTCAATAGGAGAGAGTACGTAAAGCAGTACGGCCAGCCCGGAGATAATAGTACTGGGCTCGATGCGCCGGTAAGCGCCCGTAACGTAGGCATTTACCAAGCGAATGAGTGTGCGCACCATATCAATGGTTTGCTGGAAAGGCCCCTTTTTGCTGTTTTCATCATCGAGCTTAGCTGCTACTTCACGCAGGGCTACTACTACGGCAAAGGGTTTGCCCAGAAGCCGGGTAGCTCGTTTTAAAAACATGCTGAACACCGCATTCTTGGCAATTTTTACCCCTTTTTCGGCAAGAGTTGACATAGGGAAATAAATCAAATGAAGAGAAAGTACGCCCGCATGTACGTGCCTGTTGGCCAGGCGTTGCTGTACCCAGTGGCGCATAAAAAAAGCCCGCCGGATTCGGCGGGCTTTTTACTGAATTTACTGAGCTTATTGCTTCTGCAAACGCTGGGTGTACAGCTTGTTGCCGCTGGTTACCCGAATGATATACAGACCAGAGCTCAGTCGGCCAAACTGCTGGTTCAGGCGCTGGTTTATCTGCTCCAGGGTGCCGGTAGCTTCCACCACTGTGCGGCCATCAACAGAGCTAACCTGCAGGCGCACGGGCTTGGTGCCGGCAGACGCCAGCTGCAAACGAACGGCCGTGCTGGCCGGGTTAGGGAATACACTCAGCTGACGGTTGAGTGCCACTTGCTGCTTGGTTGGCAGAGCAATGTTGGCTGTGTTAAAGCGCGTCATCACCGGATAGTGGTCGGTGGTGGTGTTGCCATAGTCGTCTACCAGATCAGCCACGTCCGTACGGATGCGGGCTGAGCCAGCCAGATAGAACTGGTTCATCTCATTTGATACCACGACGTGGTCGATGATATCATTATACGATACCGTGGACTTACCACCGGCCAGGCTCAGGGGCAGTGTGAGGGCCGTATAGTTGGTCGCATCTGCCGTGAAAGCAGCGTAGGAAGAGGCCGTAGTGCTGATGCCGGTGGTGATGGTCTTGTCCAGGTCATCGTTGAAGTCGCCGAGGAGGATAACATTCTTGTCAGCGAAGTCAGCATCCAGTTTGGCCTTCAGCGCTTCCGCACCTTTCTTGCGGCGTTCATAAGACTCTGCCAGGGGCGTTACGTTGGCTTTGGCGTGAATCAGAATGAAATTGATGTGCTGCGTTACGTTGTTCAGGGTTACATCAGCCTCCATCAGATAGGGGAAGCGCCCTGAGGCCCAGTAACCATAATCATCACAGGTAGTGCAGCGCAGCAGGCCCGTAAACGTGGGATTTTTTACGATGGTAGGACGATATACAAATGCCAGTTTCTGAGCTTTAGCATAGTCGGCCGAGTTGGCATCCGTTACGTTTGAACCAAAGTCTGACACCATATACTTATAGCCGCCCATCTGACGCACGATGGTGCCCAGGCGAACAGTATCTACTACTTCGGCCAAGGCAAATACGTCGGCATTCAGGGCCTTCAGGACTTTCAGAGCGTTAGCCTGCTGCAGGTCGTCGTTGGCGGGGTTCTGATCGGGCGAGCCAAACCATTCCATGTTCCAGTTTACTACCTCCAGGGTCTTCTCGGCCTCAATAGTGTTGCCCATCACGGTAACAGTAGCGCTGGTTGCGCCGGCTGAAGCTATTGTGATGGTGCCTTTGTAGGTACCCATGGCTACTGTAGGCAAAAAGAGTACGGTAACCGTAGCCTTGCCTTGTGCCACTTCGGCGGGAGTATACGTGAGGGAGGAAACGAAATTGCTGGTACCGTCTTTCGAGAGCACAAAATCCGGGTTGTTGGAGCTGATAGTGGCGTTGGCCGTGAGGTTTTTCAGCGTGGCAACAAAGCTTTTATTTGCGCCGGTGTTTACCACCTGGTAGCCGAAGTCCAGCAGCTGGGGTATAGCTGCCAGTATGGTGGCGGCGGGGGTGCTGGAGTTGCGCAGGCGCAGGTCGTCCAGGGTCCAGCGGGCCGCGCCGGTGGTGGTACTCGTGTAAACAAATGCCAGGTAAACGGTTTGGCCTTTATAGGCAGAAAGGTCGATGTCGCCGGTGTCGGTCCAGGTATCGCCCGTAGCGAAATCAGCGTTCAGGTCGGTCCAGGTAACGCCCGCTGCGTGCGGGTCGCCGGAGCCGGTGTAGTTGGTAGACACGCGCAGTGACAAGCCGGGGCCGGTGAATGCCACGCGGCTCCAGAAGGAGAAGAGTGGGTACTGCGTAGCGCTCAGCGCCAGAGCCGGCGAGATAAGCCAGTCTTCATTCTCCTTATTGCCACTGGCGTAGCCGTTGATCTGGACACCGTAAGGCTTGCTGGCTTTGCCTTCGGTATCGGCGGCATCATGACCAAAGGTAGTGCAGGCCCAGGTTTGCGTGCCAGTTACACTATAGGCCATCCAGCCATCGAAGTCGGTGCCGGAGCACTCGTCAAAGGAAAACTGATTGTCGTCGGGGTCAACGCCAAAACCGCTTACGGTCACCAGCTTATCGTTGGCGCCGGTGCTGGAGTTGGTAATGCTGCCGCTTTGCGCGCCGCTTGAGGTAGGCGTAAACCGAACGTAAACGGGCAGGCCGGCCGTGAGCTCAGCGGGCGTAAACGTAACCGAAGCGGCAAAGGTGGTATTGTCTTTTGATACCGTGAAAGGCGCAATTGCTGTCACCGTAACATCAGCCGTCAGGTTAGAAGCGCTCAGGGTATAAGGAACGCCGGCAGAAGATGTCCCGATGTTTGGGCGACCCAGGTTCAGGGTGGTGGGCGTTACCGAAATAGCCGGGCTGGAAGTAGCGCCGGCAGTCCAGGTCAGGGAGAAATCATCTATGGCTGACGAAGGCCGGTTACTGGATCCGGTTGTAGCGGTTAAGGCAACAATGCGAATCCAGACCGGACCAGTCTGGTTATCGAGCTTGTTTTCAAAATCAATGGTAACGGTATTATTAGAGAAGGTGGCGCCTCCCGTGGTGGCGGTGCTGCCTACCGTTGTGAAGGCAGTAGGAGTGGCACCAATACCATAGTCAACAGTCCAGGTTGCGGTGCGGGTGGAGGCCACATCCAAGGACTGCAGCTTGAAGCTTAATTTGAAGTTGGTTTTGCCCGTGGTGTTTTCTATTTGAAACACAAAGGCCCCGCCGGGGTCACCAACGGAGCCAGTCTGGCGCAGACCCAAAGCCCGATCTGTAGAGGCGTCTTGCTCAGCAGCTGTAGCGGCTTGGGTGAGCCCATCAGCGGAAGCAAAGTTTTTAAAAGCGCCGCTGGTATTGTTCCAAAGCACTTTTGCTGTGCCAAAGGTGGCTACCGGAGCTCCTGGGGCTGTAGCAGATGCGCCTGTTCTGACCGAAAAGCCGGTAGGAAGCCCGCTGCCGATACCATCAAAGGTTTCTGTGTACGGGCTGGCGCCCAGTGAGGCCTGGGCAAAGGCGCTGCCAGTGGAAAGCAGCACTGCTGCATAGCCCGCCAGACAGCGAAAGAGTAAAGTGTTTTTCATGCGTAATGGGTTGGGGATTACTGAAAAGCAAAAGTACTGGGCCAAAACTACTCCACGATTACCGGAATGTTACCATAAAATACCGGCCACTCTACCGGTTGCATGGCGGCAGAGGGCACTGGTAAGCGGAATAAACGCGGCCTGCTTCCATATCAGCCAACTCTCTGTACCTTGGCCAGCGTTTCGCATTTACTTCCTCTGTTAAACCCGCCGCATGCTTTCCACCCGTCCCGCCGCTGGCCAGTACGCCCCTTACTATGAAACCTACGTCCGGCTGATCCCCGCCGGCACTAACCCATTGGTGCTCCTAGAGCAACAGCCGCGTGAGCTACGGCAACTTCTGCAGCCTCTCACGGAAGAACAGGGACAGTTTGCCTATGCTCCCGGCAAATGGAGCATCAAGGAGTCGTTGGTTCACATGATAGATACAGAGCGCATTTTTGCTTACCGCGCGCTGCGTATTGCACGCGGAGACCAGCAGCCTTTGCCCGGCTTTGAGCAAAATGATTACGTGCCGGCTTCCGGTGCCAATGCCCGCTCTATGGCCGATATTCTGGAGGAATATGATACCGTGCGGGCGGCCTCGCTGAGCTTACTCCGCTCTTTCCAGCCGGATGCCTTAGAGCGAATGGGCACGGCCAGCAATAATCCGGTTAGTGTGCGGGCCTTAGCTTATATCATGGCCGGCCATGAGGCGCACCACCTGCAGCTTCTGCGCGAGCGGTATTTGCCCGGCCTCAAATAAAGCCCTCCACAACACTGAAAGCCGCCTTTTCGTTAGGCAATAAAAACAGATTTACTTACCTCACTTCTCTCCATCATGGCAAAAGCACAAGAACCCCGCAAAGAAAAAAAGAAGGAGCCGGCTAAAACAACTAAGGAGAAAAAAGCGGCTAAAGAAGAGAAAAAGAAAGCCCGCGACAGCCGCCAGGATTAAACCTCTTCATGTACACAGCGAAGCCGCCCGCGTAGTTTACGCGGGCGGCTTCGCTGTGTTTGGGCCCATGATATTGGCCGGCATAAATAAGCGGAGTTTGGTCTGCTTGTGGTGGCTGAGTGGCAACTAGAGGGTATAGTACACCTCCTTTTGCTTGTCGTGGTGCTTGATATAGCCGTGTAGGGTAAGCTTGATGAGGGTACGGTAGGCGCGGCGCTGCCCAATATTGAGCAGTTTCATGTATTGCGCGAGCGTAATGCGCGGGTTCTTGCTTAAGTAATCCAGCACGGCCAATTCTTCTTTATTGAGCGGAAGCTTTTCCAACCCGGGCTCGTCATCCAGCGTCAGGGCCTTTTCCGTGAGCTGACTGGTTTGCACACTTTCGTCGCGCACACGCACGTAGCCCCGCCAGTCGCCTTCTGCCACCTGCGCCCGGTGGGGTTTCTGCCGGCTTTCACGCACGGTTATAATCAAAACGGTACGACCATCCTCTTCCACTTCCTGGAAGCTGAGCGGCACTGGCGGATCGGTGTACAGCTCGGCGGCCAGCCGTAGTACGTACATTTCCTCTTCGGCATCACGCACACCCACCACACGCCCATCATCTTCTACGCCCACCAGTACCTGGCCACCATGAGTATTGGCCAGAGATACCAGCGTGCGGGCAATACGGGTGGGATGGGTGGTCTTCTTTTTGAATTCCAGCCGTTCGCCCTCGCCCTGTGCTATCAATTCAAGCAACTCAGACATGAAATGTGCGGAAGAATATGAGCTTGATACGTGAGGAAAGCGGCTAAGTAGAAAACCTGGCTCAATAGCCGGCAATACCGAGGGTCTCTACAGGATGAAGCTTATTCAATACCGGTTTCTTCTTCGGAAATTCGCCATAAGCGGCTGGCTTCGGCGCGGCTTTGGGCTTTGCCAGAGCTACGGCCGGGCTTACTGCGCTTAAAGTATTTCCCGCTAATGCGGGCCACCTCGGGTGAGGTAGCCAGGTAAATACTGGTTTGTGCCCCTTGCTCCGTGTTAATCATAAAGGGCATTGCCATCCACCACATGGTTTTCATCAACAGCGGGGTCTGGGAATTAATAAGCCCTGAATTTACCATGCCGGGATGTACGCAGTTGGCCGTAATGCTCGTGAGTTCCAGCCGGTGAGCCAGCTCGTTGGTAAACAAGATATTAGCCAGCTTGGAGTCGCAGTAAGCGGTGATGGCACTGTATCGATGCGGGTCGTTGCGGGCCTCTTGCGAGGCTTCTATCTGGCCCAGCCAATGTGCCTCTGAAGCCAAGGTAATAATTCGGGCCTGCTCTGCTGCCATCAATTGGGGAAGCAGCAGGTTGGTCAAAGTAAAGACTGATAGATGGTTCGTTACCCAACTCAGTTCATGGCCTTCTTCCGTAATGGTAAAGGGGCCTGGCATCATCCCGGCATTATTTATCAATACATCCAGCTTAGGATAGCGCTGGGCCACTTCTGCGGCTAGCCTGCGAACATTACTAAGCAGCGACATGTCGCAAAGCAAAACATCCACTGGCGTTTCAGGGCCGGCGGCTTCCTGTACTAAAGCCCGGGCCTGCTCTGCTTTTTCCGGATTTCGGCACACCAGTACCAACTGGGCACCTAGCCGGGCCAGCTGCCGGGCGGTGGCCAAACCAATTCCTCCCGAGGCGCCGGTAATCAGAACCGTTTTGCCGTGCATATCAGAAGTTGGGGAAGAAAAGGCCATAGGGAAAGAAATAAAAAACACTGCCGCATAAACGTGTAAAGGCAGGGTAGGAGTTTACTGTTTGCAGGTTTTTAGCAAAAGAAAATGCCGCTCTCCATAGAGAGCGGCATTTTCTTTGTGGAAGCAAAGCTACTTCACCTTAGAAAGGCAGGTCGTTGTCATCGTCGCCGGCAATAGGAGCTGCCGAAGGTTGCGCACGCAGATTCTGATTCTGGTTGGCCGCCGGACGTGGAGCAGCTTGCTGCTGGTTGTAGCCGCCAGCTGAAGCACCACCACCGCTGGCACCACCGGAAGCAGGTTCCAGTTTCCAGGCTTCCAGATTAGTGAAATACAGCATCTGCCCGTTTTTGTTGAAGCCGCGGCCCCGCAGGTTAAAAGTTACCTTAACTTCGTCGCCCACTTTGTATTGGTCGATGAGAGCGGTTTTGTCTTGCACCAACTGGAATTTGATATGCTCAGGGTACTGGCCATCTATAACTTCCAGCACGAATTCGCGCTTGCGGAATTTTTCGCTCACCTGCTGCTCGTCAAAGATTTCGTGCAGGCGGCCGGTAGCATCGTAAGCCATAAGAAAGGATAGTTTGGGGAAGTGAAAACAGTAGGTCAAACCTACGAAAAAAAAACGACCCTTCCGGTGCCTGGTCAGTGAACTTGCCTGGCTTGGGGCCGTAGGGTTAGCTACGTATTTTTCACCTTGCAGGTAGTACTCTTATGATGAATGAATTGGCGCTGGCCTTGCATGGCGGGGCCGGAACCATAGCCCGGGCCCGCATGACGGCCGCTCAGGAGCAGGCTTACCGCGGAGCATTACAAACGGCTCTGGAAATCGGCTATGCCGTGCTGGAAGCTGGTGGTCCGGCCCTGGACGCGGTAGAAATGGCCGTACGCTCCCTGGAAGACTGCCCTTTATTTAATGCCGGTCGCGGTGCCGTGTTCACCCACGATGGCCACCACGAAATGGATGCCGCCATTATGGATGGGCGTAACCGCGCCGCCGGCGCTGTGGCTGGTGTGCGCACCGTGAAAAACCCCATCCAGGCGGCCCGCCTAGTTATGGAACACACCGAGCATGTACTGCTGGCCTGGCCCGGCGCCGATGAGCTGGCCCGGGAGCATAACTTACCCACGCAGCCTGCCGCCTACTTTTTTACTCAGCACCGCTACGACCAGCTCCAGGAAGCTATTCTGGAGGGACGCGTACGCCTGGACCACAGTCAGGCGGTTAAACAGCCGGCTCCGCTGGTAGAGCCCGGTACTTTCTCGGAAGACCCTAAAAAGAAAATGGGTACCGTGGGCGCGGTTGCCCGCGACCGGTACGGCAATCTGGCCGCAGCTACCAGCACCGGCGGCATGACCAACAAGCGCTACTCTCGCATAGGGGATTCGCCCATTATTGGGGCAGGCACGTTTGCCGATAATACCACGTGCGCCATTAGCTGTACTGGCCACGGTGAGTTTTTCCTGCGGGCGGTGGTGGCCCACGATATTTCCTGCCTCATGGAATACCGCGGCCTGAGCCTGGCAGAAGCCTGCCGCGTTGTAGTGCATGATAAGTTGGCGCCGGTGGGGGGAGAGGGCGGCCTGGTGGCAGTAGATGCGGCCGGCAATATAGCCATGCCCTTCAACTCGGAGGGCATGTACCGGGCCAGTCGAACCTCCGGCTCACCGCTGGAAATTGGCATTTATTCCGAGTAACTACTCCTTATATATATAGGGGCTTTCCAACTGCCCCTATTCTAAAGGCAAAAGCCCGTCGTCTGAGCTCAGACGACGGGCTTTTGCTTGCCTTGTGTTAAGGAAATTAATGTGCTACGTGCGAGCCATCCGCCAGCGTGAGCAGGTGCTGATCATGGGTTGGCCGGTCGCAGTAAAAACGGCGCTCCTTTATATCATACACGTTGCCCTTTGCCAGCACATGCATCGTCATGCCTTCCAGAGAAAGCGCAGTGCCATTTTTGGCGGTCAGCGCATTGTTGTGCCGAATGGTGTGCCCATCCATAATGATAACCAGGTTAGAACCAATGGTTTCAATCAGGTTGCCATCCGTAATTAGTACGCCGGTATCCTCGCCCAGGCCAATGCCAATTAGCTTTTGATGCACGCTGACGGCCTCAATCAGGCGGCCAAAACGGCCCCGCTTCACAAAATGGGAATCGATTATCACATCATCAATCAGGGCCAGGCCGGTGCCCAGTTTTACCGCCCCTTTTAGCAGAGAGTCGGGGACGCTGCCCCCGGTAATCATGATTTGCGACATGGCCATAGCGCCGGCGCTGGTGCCAGCTACCACAAAATTGGGCTCGGTATAGTAGCGGTTCGTGAGCAACTCCAAAAATGCGCTGCCCCCAAACATTTGCTTTAGCCGGGATTGGTTGCCACCACTGAACATAATAATGTCCGTGGAACGCAGGCGCTCCAGATATTCCGGCTGCCGGGCATCTTCCGGCGTGCGAATATCCATTACGCCTACATTGTGGCAGTTCAGCATCCCGAAGGAAGATGTATAGATGGTGCCCACTTCCACCGGAATCATAGAAGCGGTGGTGACTACTTCAATACGCGGGTCGGTTTTCTGGGACTCGGTTACTACCCGCTTCAAAATACCCAGCTCAAAGAAATTCAGATAGTACTTCTTCCGGGCCCGGGGGGTGGAATAAGTGCCTTTATCTTCATTGCCACCAACGGCAATCAGTTTACCAAGAGGTTTTTGTGCTTCCAACTCAAATTCAACTTTACGACTCACTATGACAAAGCTACTACCTGCAGGCAAGCTTCGCGCCATAAACCGCCGGGTAAATGGACTTGATTTACGAACGACCCAGCAAAGCATCCAGCGTGCCGCTGGCCACTGAGTGATAATTGGGCCGGGCCTGTGTGTATACGGCCTGGGCCCGCTCATGACCATCAGACGCTGCTAATAGTGCTTTGTAGAGCGGCACCAGAAACTTACGCCGGCCTACGCGGATCAAGAAAGCTTCCAGTGCAGCGTCGGCAGGCTGGTAGCCAGCGGCCAGCGTGTGTGGAAACCAAGCCGCAAGGATTTCGGAGTTACCCGAATGAGTAAGCTGAAAAGCAGCATCCAACTCTGCCAGGCGGGGGGCTGGTAAATTATCAGGAAGACCGTGCAGGAAGTGTACCCATTCGTGGCTGCTCCATTCCTGGGTAGGAAGCAGGGTGCTGGGCGTGCCACCAAGCCAATCCTGCAGGGACTGCTCTACCCGGTCAAAACGCTCTGAGGTAACGGGCGGGGCTATGGCCGGAATGCCCGGTGCATTAACCCAGGCAGCAAGCTGCAATTCTTCCTCCAGGCCCGGGTGCTTATCCAGCAGCTCGTGCCGCAGGTAGGCAATAAACGAGGCGGTATCCATGGACTGGAAACGGTGCCTGGTGAAGTACTCTTTAATAAAAGCATCCAATTCCTCACGACCTATCAAGTGCTCCAGGGTCAGTAGGAGATAGTCGCCTTTTTCGTAGGCAATTTCATTCAGGCCTTCGTCAGGGTCGCGGCCAGCCAAGTTCAAATGGAGATGCGTATCAGCACTAGCCGGGCCTAACTCCTCCAGGGTATGCAGCAGTGCGGTATGCCCCAATACCTGAAGCATATCCGCATAAGGACGACCATAGAGCTTTTCCATGATGCGCCGCTCAAAGTAAACGGTGAAGCCCTCGTTCAACCAGAAGTCGTTCCAGGTTGCATTCGTTACCAGGTTGCCAGACCAGGAGTGGGCTAGTTCGTGGGCCACCAGGCTGGTCAGGCTACGGTCGCCGGCCAGAATGGTGGGGGTTACAAATGTTAAACGCGGGTTTTCCATGCCGCCGAAAGGAAAGCTGGGCGGGAGCACCAGTAAATCATATCGCTCCCACTGATAGGGACCGTATAGTTCTTCCGCCGCTGCCACCATTTTTTCCAGATCCGCAAACTCGCTGGTAGCGGCGGGGAGGGTGACCGGCTCGGCATAAATACCGGTGCGGCCACTTAGTGGGGTAAAAGCCAGGTCGCCTACGGCCAGTGCCATGAGGTAAGCCGGTATAGGTTGTGCCATGCGGAAGTGGTATTCTCCCAGCGCATTGCGCATCTGCGGGTTCTCGGCACTCATGAGCGCCAGCATGTGAGCAGGCACGCGCACGGTAGCTTCGTAAGTAAAGCGCACCCCGGGCGAATCCTGGCAGGGCAACCAGGTGCGGGCCAGAATGGCCTGCGACTGAGTAAAAAGGAAGGGCTGCTGGTGCCCGGCAGTCTGCTCCGGGTTCAACCACTGCAAAGCTGCTGCCTGGGGAGAAGTGCGGTAGCGGATGGAAACCTGGCTGGCCCCTACCGGTAGCTGTATGCGGAGCGACTGCCCCCGGATAGCATCGGGCGTGCCGTTTTCCCAGGTCGTCGGTTCCTCGCGGTGCTCGTTTCCCGCGGTAATGGCATCTATCTGCAGGTTGCGGGTATCCAGCCATAGCTCGGTGGCTTCTCCCTGGTGCTGTAGTTGCCAGGTGGCTATGCCGGCCAGGGTATGACTGCGAAAGTCAACACTCAGATCAAGTAACAAATGCCGCACGCTTACTTCTGCTGGGCGGGCATAGCTGTGCGGATCGGCGGGCAGGGACAGGGCAGCAGAGGTTGACATACAGGGCAGCGAAAAAGTAGGGTAGAAAGAGGTAAGCGTAAATATAGCCAATATGCCAGGCCGGAAGGGGAGTTGAAATAGTTACATGGGTATCATGTAAACTGCTAACTTGCGGCATGGTGTAGCGCGGCCCAAATAAGGGAAGCACAACCTTGCTTGGTTGTTTAAAGTAGAACGACCGACCAGCAAAGCCGGCCTTTTGTCCTGCCTGGTCTTTCACCGTTTTATTGGCTTCTGAGTCGCTACCCCGTTCTGACATGAAATCACCGTTTGCTACATATTTCTTTAAAACTTTTCTGCTCTGGGTGCTCGGACTGTCGCTGTTAGCGTCGGCTTCAGCTTGCAGCGATGATCAGAAAAGTAAAATCCAGAATGCCCTGCCAGGAATGGTTTCCAAGCCGGGCGGCCCGCAGCCCAAGCTGGATAGTGTGTTTGTGGTTCGCCAGATGCTGGCTGAGCCCGCATTCAAAGACCAACTGGAGTGGGCTAAAAAGTTCTACCGGGAGCGTGACTTCCGCCTAGGCTGGTTCCGCAACCATGAGCTGGTGCCCCAGGCGCAAACCATGCTGAGTGTGCTGGACAAAGCGGCCGAAGAAGGCCTGGACCCCAAGGATTACAAAATCAAAGACTTCAATAAGCTGTTTGCTGAGCTGGAAAAAGCCCAACAGGATACTACTCGGCGCAATGCCCTGGAGAAGGAAATTGATGTGGCTTTGTCCGGTACGTATTTTAACTATGCCTCTGATTTCTACCGGGGTACGGTTGATCCACGCGCTACTAAAGGAGTGGATTGGCGAGTAAAACGCAACAAAATTAAGTTGCATAAGGCCCTGATGACCATTCTGAAGGAGCGTGAAAGTACGTACCCGTACTATGAGTTCGAGCCTCTGCATCCTGAGTATGACCGTTTGAAAAAAGCCCTGGCCGACTACCGCGCTCTTCAGCGGAATGGCGGCTGGGTAAAGCTCCCGGCCACGCTGAAGCTGAAACCCGGAGAAACGTCGCCCAGTGTTTCGCTCCTCCGCCAGCGCCTGCTCAACGAACCTGCTCCAGCAACGGCCCCGGTTACTCCGGTTACCAATGGTGGCCCTAACGCACCCACAGCCCCGGCTGCCAAGTACGAAGGGGAACTGGTAAATGCTGTAAAAGAATTTCAGGAGCTCAACGGCCTGCGCCCCGACGGGGTAGTAGGTGGGGAGACTTTAAAGCAGCTCAACGTTCCGTTGGAAAGCCGGATTCAGCAGATCATGCTGAACATGGAGCGGTGGCGCTGGGTGCCTAAGCGCTTCGAAGCTGACTATCTTTTGGTGAACATTCCCGACTACAAGCTGCACGTCATCGAGAACAACAAAGAGGTGTTCGATATGCGCGTAATTGTAGGCAAGACCTTGAACGCAACTCCTGTGTTCAGTGACAAAATGGAGTTTGTTGTGCTGGCACCCTACTGGAATGTACCCTACAGCATTATTGATAAAGAACTGCGCAACAAGCTGGCCGCTGACCCTTATAGCACGCTAGACCGCCTGGATATGGAGGTAGTGAAAGGCTCTGGTGCCAAGGCTACCCCCGTTGACCCCGGTACCATTGACTGGGCCAACCTGACAGAAAAAACCTGGCGCTATACCTTGCGCCGCCGGCCGGGCCCGCAGAATGACCTAGGCAATGTGAAGTTCATCTTCCCGAACTCCAACGATATTTACCTGCACGATACGCCGCATGATGAACTCTTCAACCAAACTAAGCGGGGCTTTAGCCATGGCTGTGTGCGCGTAGAAGACCCCATCCGACTGGCTACTTATCTGCTGCGTAACAAGAGCGGTTGGGATGAGTCCAACATCATGAATACTATTTCCCAGGGGCAGGAGAAGTACGTTAGTCTTCCGGAAAAGCTTCCGGTATATCTGGTATACTTTACCTCGTGGGTAGATGAAGCCGGGAAGGTGCATTTCCGCGACGACATTTATGGACACGATAAATCTCTGGCCCGCGAATACTTTGATTAAGGAGCCGCCGGCTCTTGCGGGATGATTCCCATAGGCCTTAGCCTGTAGCCCCAACATACGCAAGCCGACTCTGCCTTCAGTGGTAGAGTCGGCTTTTGCATTTCATATATATGATCAAGGGAGCCAAAGAAGTAAACAGATGGCCTATGTGAATAAGCAAATTATTGCAATGAAACAGCGGGGGTAGAGGCTAAATGTTGGTAAGGCAAAATGCGGCACTGAGTTGTTTACATATGTGTTACATATGTAAACAAGGTTCTTAATCTGATTACTATTGTTAATAATAGCCTGATGTATTAACAACAGTAACATAAGAGTTCAACTCAAGCTTTCCAGGGTACTCTCAAGGGTATCTACTACATTTGTAACCAGAAGATTCCAATTTATCGTCTTATGGTAGAACGTATCAGAGCCCTGTTGACTACGCGCCAACTCACGCCTACGCAGTTTGCGGATGCTATTGGAGTAGGAAGGCCAATTGTCAGCCATATTCTTAGTGGCCGCAATAAGCCCAGCTTGGAGGTAGTTCAGAAGATATTATCTGCTTTCCCTGATTTAAGCATCTCCTGGCTTCTTTCTGGCCAGGGTGATATGCTAGGCCTTTCTAATAGCTCAAGTCCTGCCAGTGCTCCTAAAACCGAGCAAAAAATGGTGGATAAAGAGCGCCAGCCTAAGAGCCCACCAGCCAAGCCTGCTATAAACAAGCCGTTACAGGCTTTTGAGGTTAAACCTGCATTGGGCTCTATTACTCAAGCGCCAGCAGAGTCCGTGGTGAATGCTCCTATTGCCTCATCCAATATCCAGCCTGGGCCTGCCATGGTTATCAAACCCACCACGGTGGCACAGCCAGCTCAGGAACCAACTACCTCCTTCTTAAGTGGATTAGTAGATCCAGGTAAAGCCATCAGGCGCATTGTCATCTTTTACCAGGATGGGACCTTCTCTGCATATCAGCCAGAGTAATAGGCTAATTACGTGCTGCATCTATGCCGTTGATGTATAGCTTAGCTAAGCTGATGGTTTGTGCCAAGCTAACAAGGTACAATTTGGCAGAGTGTACTTCCGGGAGTTAGTGTTAGAGTAGATAGGAGCTATCTTTAGCCGGATTTCACTTGATAAAACTTATGGAATGATATGGTAATTATTATGTTATAAGATATGATGATTGTTAAATAATGAAAGGCAAATATTTGAAATAAAAATACCTTTTAGTCAATGAGTTATGCTTTGAATATTAAAGGCTTGGTTATCCATTATTATGTTCTTGTTGTATAGGGTATTTGCACGGAATAATTTTATTTACAACATGTTGTAAATATCTGTTTAGGAAACTCGGCAATGCTAAGTTCTTTATCTTGAGGTTATGCTTAAAATCGTTATATAAATTTCAATACTAGTGATGCTAACCTTTTTGGTAACTTAAAAAGGGGTAGTGCAATGTATTTAGTCTGTTACAATGGTAAATTGCGAGAATTGTATTTTACTCGAAAGGTAAATGCATGATTTTTCTACTGTTACATTTGTATCAAAATCAATTTGCTGAATTGATACATCTGCCTCTGGACCATGTGGGTTTGTATGCGCTTATTCTCAGGCACCACCGTGTTTTCAATCCATGGGAAGTGGGTTTGTGGGAAAGAAGTGGGCTGCTTACCTTTGGCGCATGAAAAAATTCCGTCTGCTCCTGTTGTCCGCCGTCGGCGCTTCCCTGTTCCTGTCGTCCTGCACTCAAGCCCCCGACGCCGAGAAAGATCCTAATGCTGATGCCGCCTATAAGCGTAGCCATCGTGCTGAGCAATACCGGGAGGCACAACGTAGCAACGTTAATTACTAACCCACCTTCGGGAACTGGTTGCTGCCTGCATCTGTGCCTACGTGGTGCACTAAAGCTCACCCGGTTTTTACCCTACTGATAATGATAAAGCCCCACCAGATGAATTCTGGTGGGGCTTTATGCTTTTAGCTGAAGCGCAAGGCTATGCCAGCGTGAAATGAGCTGAAACAGGCACGGGATTTTTCACTACTTCTGGAAGCTTAAGCTGTATAGTCGTCATTAAATCCTCTTCTAACAGCTGTGCCCAGGTGCGGAGGTAAAACACTACATCATCACGCTGATTGTGCCGGAGGCTATTCCGACGGTCCCATGGCATAGCAGACATGATGCGCGGATCAGAAAGACGTTCCAGATGTGTTAAATCCTGACGGGAAAACCCCAGGGCAAGCATTTCATCGATAGTCTGGTCAATGGGAAGGCCACTGGTAGGGCAATAGTCCGTTAGTTGCTGCTCCCAGTCGCCGTGGCGCTGCATGGCTCGGGCATGAATTTCTCCTTTGGTTAGCCGCGTTATGGTTTGGGCCAGATGCCCACAGTTGCAGCTACCCATATGGCCCCATTGATAAGGAGCCAGGCTTTGCAGGCGCAGGGCTGTATTTCGCAGCGCCTCAATAACCGGAAGTGTGCTTTGTGCCATAAGTTGAAAAGGCTGATGCAGAGTCCGATGATACTTCTTGGGAATAAAATGCTGAAAGCCCCGGATTTGTTTCAAAGAAACATTAGAAAGCTACTGCCCTTAAACAGAAAGAGCACAGCCCGCGGCCTGTGCTCTTTCTGTTTAAGGGCAAACGGATGGTTTAGCGGGTTCCCGTACCACCTGTGCGGTTGCCGCCCCGAAAAGAGCGTCGAGGTCCACTGCTGCCAGCCCGGCTAGCAGAACCGCCGCTGCCCCCAGCCGATTGGCCTGAAGGCCGTGATGGGCGGGAAGAAGCATGAGAATCGCCATGTGAGCGGGACGGACGTTCTTCGCGTGGGCCACGACCGGGCCGAGCCGGGCGACCGGCTGGGCCTTTGGGCTTTTTGATAGGTGCACCGCCATGCAGTGGCACAGGCGCCACGGCGCTGCTCGTATAGGGGTGCTTATCCACCACATCAATCTGCCGACGAATCAGCAGCTGAATATCCTGCAGATAAGCCCGCTCTTCATCCTCCACAAAGGAAAGGGCAATGCCATTTGCCCCGGCCCGGCCGGTACGGCCAATGCGGTGCACGTAGGTTTCGGGCTCGTTAGGAATTTCGTAGTTGATAACGTGCGTCAGCTCATCCACGTCAATGCCGCGGGCCGCAATGTCGGTAGCCACCAACACGCGGGTAGAACCGGCTTTGAAGTTAGACAAAGCCCGCTGCCGATGGTTTTGCGACTTATTGCCGTGAATAGCTTCGGCGGGAATGCTGGCTTTGGCCAGGGTTTTCACCACCCGGTCGGCGCCATGCTTGGTGCGCGTGAAGACAAGCACCCGGCGAATGGTTTTATCACCCAGCAAATGCTCCAGCAACGCTGGCTTATCATTCTTCTCAACCAGGTATACTGCCTGCGTTACGGTATCCGCCGTGCTCGATACGGGTGTAACCGCCACTTTCACGGGGTTAGGGCGTAGAATGCTGTCGGCCAATTGCTGAATTTGACTGGGCATAGTAGCCGAGAAAAACAGCGTTTGGCGGTTGGTAGGCAGCTTAGGCAGAATGCGCTTGATATCATGGATAAAGCCCATATCCAGCATACGGTCCGCTTCATCCAGCACAAATACTTCGATATGACGCAAATCAACGAAGCCCTGGCTCATAAGGTCCAGGAGGCGGCCGGGAGTGGCAATCAGGACTTCTACACCGCGTTTCAGTGCATTAGTTTGGGGCAATTGGCCCACGCCACCAAAAATAACGGTGTGGCGCATTTTCAGGTGTCGGCCATAAGCCGCGAAGCTTTCACCAATCTGGATAGCCAGCTCCCGGGTGGGCGTGAGCACCAGGCAACGGATACGGGACTGGGAATGACGCTCAACCTGAGCCGTCTGGTGCAGCACCTGCAGGATAGGAACAGTAAAGGCGGCGGTTTTGCCGGTACCGGTTTGTGCCACGCCCAAAAGGTCGCGGCCATCCAGCACGTGCGGAATAGCTTGCTGCTGAATAGGGGTAGGAGTAGTATACCCTTCTTCTTGCAAAGCGCGCAGAATAGGGTCAATCAGATTCAATTCGTCGAAAGACATCAACAGGAAATAAGGGAAGGAAATGGGTTGCGGCCCTCTGCAGGCAGAGCAGCAGCAGGTAATGTCCGCAAAGGTCGGGTTTTTAACCCAGCAATAGCCACATACGGCTATATTCAGGCCAACCTCGCGGTAGCAGGCCCAGTATAGTAGGACACGGCAGCTCCTGCTTTAGTTCAACCTATTACTTTCCGCTATGCACATTACACACCGCCAATTGCTTCATAATGGTCATTATAAGCTCAGTCAGCTTACGGTGCAGGATGGCGCTAAAGAGTTGCGGCGTGAGCGGTTTGAGCCCGGACAGGCGGTAGCCGCATTGGTTTTTGATACCCGCCGCCAGGAATACATTCTGGTGCGCCAGTACCGGGTGGGGGCAGAAGATGACGTGCTGGAAATTGCGGCCGGCGTACTGGACCATGAAGGAGAAGCGCCGGAAGAAGCCATGCGCCGGGAGATTATGGAAGAGATTGGCTACGAAGTAGATAAGTTGAGTCTAATTGCTGGCTTTTATCCTTCTCCCGGCAATAGCGCCGAGTTTATCCATTTGTACTACGCTGAAGTTAGCCGGCAAACCGCTGCCGGTGGTGGGGCCGCTGCTGAAAACGAGAAAATAGAAATTGTACGCCTTCCGCTAGATAAGCTCCTGCAGCAGCCTATTCAGGACGGCAAAACCTGGATTGCCGTTCAATGGGCACAGCTTAACAAGGGCAATAGTAAGGTGGTTTAGTTGCTTATACAGATGGTTAAAAGAAGTGCCCGCTCTTATGTTGGAGCGGGCACTTCTTTTGGTTAATGTTGGGTAATACAGTCCATTATTGGGTGTTTACCACATATTCAAAATCTTCTTTCAGCTTTGCGTCGTTAATAAACACCTTAACGGACTGAGGAGCATCCGTTTTAACAAATGGAATAATCCGCTGGCTCTTATACAAGTCACGGTTCCAGAAACGGCCTTCACCGGCGGGTAAGGATGGAATGTTAAGTAGCTCTTTACCATCCTTATCCTTCGCCACCAAGCTCAGATAGGACGGGTCCGCATTCTGGGAACCCCGGCGATACATCGTCACAGACAACTGGCCCCCAGCTGGAATGCTGTTCAGCTTGCGCTGGTAGGTGCTATCAGCCCAGCTGTTCATCTTCTTCAGTTCGTTGACTTCCGTCAGCAATTCAGAGTAGGGGCGGTAAACCAGCCGCGTAACGCTAGCCGATACTTCCGCATCTTCATCCGTGTTCTTGGTTACGTTCAAAACGTAAGGGCATTCGGAATCCTTCTTCGGAACCATATACCGCTTGCGCTCAGATTTTACCTGCGCTGATGCCGCTAACGAACTAAGGAGAAATAAAGCGAGAAAAAGTTGTCTCATGAGGCAGATTTAAGCAAATTCTTATACAGATATACCAAGGGGCTACAAAGTTACTGAGAAAAATCAGGGCAATAATATTTTATGACGCTTTTCCCTCGCGCCCAGCCATCTGAAAAATGCTTCTTGACTTAGTTCAAAAAGTAAATTCCACTGTTGAATAATCAAGGAAGAGTTGATTTCTACTCCCTGCTGTATTCAATTGACAATAAGTGTTCCGCAGACTTTGACGCTACCTTTCTTTGGTACCTTTGTATATCCACACATATGTAGTTGCCTACGTGTCCTTCTTTTTCCCTAATGAATATACTTTTCCTAACACCCTATCCGCACGGGAAAGCACCTTCCCAGCGGTTTCGGTTTGAACAATATTTACCCTTGCTGACTGAAGCCGGGCATACCTATACATTGGCATCCTTTGTTTCTGAGAAAACCTGGGGTATTCTATATAAGCCGGGCCATACCCTGGCCAAGGCGCTGGGTATCCTGGGGGGCTTCGCTTCGCGCATAGGGCAGCTTTTTACTTTATCAGGCTATGATTATGTGTTTATTCACCGGGAGGCTTCACCTATTGGGCCACCTATATTTGAATGGCTGATAGCCAACGTCTTCCAGAAGAAAATTATCTATGACTTTGATGATGCCATCTGGATTCCGAACACCTCGGAAGCCAATAAGATAGTGGCCGGCATCAAGTGGCATGATAAAGTAGGCAGTATCTGCCGTTGGGCTTACAAAGTGAGTTGTGGCAACGCCTATCTGCGCAATTTTGCGGCGCAGTACAACCCAAAGGCCTACATCAATCCTACTACCATCGATACCCTGCGCCTGCACAACGAGGTAAAGGACCAGCAGACGGAGCAAATAGTGATAGGGTGGACGGGTACGCACTCCACCATGAAGTACCTGGAGCAGGTAGTACCGGTGCTGGCCCGGCTGGAACAGCAGTATGCTTTCGAGTTTCGGGTCATTTCCAACCAGGAACCCACATTGCCACTCAAGTCCCTGCGCTTTCTGCCTTGGCGGAAAGACACAGAAATTAAGGATTTGTTGAGCTTTAACATTGGCCTGATGCCTTTAGAAGACGACCCCTGGGCCAAAGGGAAATGCGCTTTCAAAGCGCTGCAGTATATGGCCCTGGGCGTCCCGGCCTTGGTGTCGCCGGTAGGCATGAACACGGAAGTAGTGACGGATGGCGTAAATGGCTATATCTGCTCTACCCCCGAACAATGGTACCAAGCCCTCGAAAAGCTGATTCAGGATGCGCCTTTGCGCACGCGCTTTGGTGAAGCGGCCCGCAACACCATTGAAACCCGTTATTCCGTAAAATCAAACGAAGCAAATTTCCTTGCCTTATTCAGCTAAGTTGCTGTAGCGAGAAGGTCGGTACCTGAAAGGGGCGTCTGCATTATGATGCAGACGCCCCTTTCATTGTGTATTACGCATGCCCAAAGCATAACTTCTGGAAAAGCAAAAGGCCCCTCAGATTGCTCTGAGGGGCCTTTGCGGTCCGGACGGGACTCGAACCCGCGACCTCCGCCGTGACAGGGCGGCATTCTAACCGACTGAACTACCGAACCGTTTTACTTACTGGAAGACCGTGTGTTTTCCGTTATTGTGATGCAAATGTAGAGGGCCTTTCCCTACTACACAACTCCGGAGCTAAAAAAACCGCAAAAAAAATGCCGGGAAGGACCCTAAGGGCTGTTTATCAGGCAGAAAAATTTTAGCCACCTCTTTTGCAAATCCCTGTTAACTGGGCGCGGCTTGTATCCTTTGCTTCACTTACCTTTGCTTCCCTTCTCAAAAGGACTACCTAATCCAGACGTTTCCCTTTTTTCGGCCAATGCTCCTCGATTTCGAACAACCCATCGCCGCCCTCGAAGGCAAGCTCCGCGAAATGCAACAACTGGCGCACGATAGCCAGGTAGATGTATCCGAAGCGGTAGCCGCTCTCGAAGCCAAAATAAAAGCCCTCAAAAAGGAGACCTACGCCAACCTTACCCGCTGGCAGCGCGTGCAGCTCTCACGTCACCCTGACCGTCCCTACACGCTGGATTACATTGAAGGAATGACTTCCAACTTTGTGGAGCTGCACGGCGACCGGACCGTGGGCGACGACAAAGCCATGGTAGGAGGCTTTGCCGAACTGGGCGGACGTACCGTCATGGTGATTGGGCAGCAGAAAGGCCGCAACACCAAGCAGCGTCAGTTTCGCAACTTCGGCATGCCGAATCCCGAGGGCTACCGCAAAGCGCTGCGTCTCATGAAGCTGGCTGAGAAATTCAACAAGCCCATTATTACCCTGATTGACACGCCCGGTGCTTTTCCCGGCCTGGAAGCCGAGGAGCGGGGGCAGGGCGAGGCTATTGCGCGCAACCTGAAGGAAATGTTCCTGCTGAAGGTGCCCGTTATTTGTGTCATCATCGGGGAAGGTGCTTCCGGTGGGGCCCTGGGCATTGCCATCGGCGACCGGGTGCTAATGCTGGAAAACGCTTGGTATTCGGTGATTTCGCCGGAAAACTGCTCCACTATTTTGTGGCGCTCCTGGAACTATAAAGAACAGGCAGCGGAAGCCATGAAGCCAACAGCCGCCGATATGCTGGCCGCCAAGCTGATTGATGGCATCGTGAAAGAACCCCTTGGCGGTGCCCACACCGATGCCAAAAAGATGGTGGATACCTTGAAAAAGACTCTACTTAAAACCCTGGATGAGCTGGAAGCGCTGCCTGCCGACGAACGAATCAGTCAGCGTATCGACAAGTTCTCCGCCATGGGCGTAGTAGTAGAATAAGTACATAAGAGGGATGAGGAATGGAAATACCCATTTCTCATCCCTCATTTTGTTAGTACTGCATGACAATTCATCCTCTCGATACCGGTCTGTTTAAATTGGATGGCGGTGCCATGTTTGGGGTAGTGCCCAAATCCATGTGGCAGAAGCTAAACCCGCCCGATGCCAATAATATGTGCACCTGGGCCATGCGCTGCTTACTGGTAGAGGATGGCGACCGGCTGGTATTGGTGGATAATGGCATTGGCAACAAGCAGGATGAGAAGTTTAAGGGCCATTTTTATCTGCACGGCGACGACACGCTGGAAAAGTCCCTGCGTAAGCTAGGCTATACTTCCTCGGATATCACTGATGTCTTTCTGACGCATCTGCATTTCGACCACTGTGGGGGCTCAGTAGTGCGCACAGCGGAAAACAAACTGGAAGTAGCCTTCCGCAACGCCACATACTGGTCAAATGAGGCGCATTGGGCATGGGCTGTACACCCCAACGCCCGTGAAAAGGCCAGCTTCCTGAGTGAAAACATTTTGCCCATTCAGGAAAGTGGGCAGTTAAAGTTTATCCAGCCAAAATCAGGCGTACCGGAGCCGCTGTCCGTCTTCCGGGAAATCATTTTCGCCGATGGGCACACGGAAAAAATGATGGTGCCTCTGCTGAAGTACAAGGGGCGTACTGTGGCATTCATGGCCGATCTGCTGCCCAGCACGGGACATATTCCGCTGCCTTACATCATGGCCTACGATATGCGCCCCCTCATAACCCTGGACGAAAAGGAGCGGGTGCTGCGCCGAGCGGCCGATGAGAACTGGGTATTGGTACTGGAGCACGATGCCGCCGTGGAATGCTGCACCGTGCAGCACACGGACAAAGGCATACGCCTGGGCGAAACCTTCCGCTTCGCTGAATTATAGACCTATACTCCCGCCCAAAGAGGATGCCGCAGCATTTAGCCATTGCATTATCGGGGGGAGGAGCACGCGGTATTGCGCACCTGGGGGTGCTGGCAGCGCTGGATGAGCTGCAGCTGCCGGTGGGCCGGCTGGCAGGCGTTAGCTCCGGAGCTATTGCTGCAGCATTCTACGCGGCGGGGTATCCGCCGGCTGATATTCTCCGCATGCTTACCAGCACCAACGTAGCCCGCCTGATGCGGCCCGCCTTCAGCAGCTTCGGGCTGTTGCAGATGGATGCTGTGGAGCAATTGTTTGTACGGTACCTGGGCCCAGGCTGCACATTCGCCGACCTGCACTGCCCCTTAACCCTGGTGGCTACTGACTTAGGGGAAGGAATATCCGTATTTTACGACCAGGGGCTATTAATTCCGCCCTTGCTGGCTTCCTCGGCCGTTCCTATTGTCTATAGGCCGGTAGAGTTTGAGGGCCGCCAGCTGGTTGATGGTGGGCTGCTGAATAACCTGCCTGTAGAGCCATTGCTCGGCTATGGTAATCCGGTTGTGGGTGTGCATTGCAACCCGGTTAATCATACGGCGCGTATTACCACTTTCCGCCGTTTGGTGGAACGGACGCTGCATCTGGCTATTAACGCTAATACTGCCTCACGGCAGCAGCAGTGCCAGCTGCTCATTGAGCCGCCGGAACTACACCAGTATCGTCCGCTGAGCTACCGCCTGGCACCCGAGCTTTTTCAGATTGGCTACCGGTACACGCTACAGCTGGAAACGCAGCTTCGGAGTTTGTTGGCGGAATAAACGCTTCAGGGGACATATGGGGAAGGGGAGCCCATAAAATTCAACTATTTTTACCCTTGACTCTTTCTGCGTCTTTTCTGCATCTATGCCTAAACCTGCTACCACACCCACCTTCTGGTATTTGTTTTCGAAATTCTGGTTTTGGCTGAATGGCTGGAAGCTGGCCTCGATAGTGCCGCCTGATATCCGGAAAGCTATTATGGTGGCCGCCCCGCATACCAGCAACTGGGACCTACTGTATGCCCGTGCCGCGTTTTTTCTGATGGGTATTCCTGTGCGCTTCACCGTAAAGAAGGAGTGGGTTGATAACCCGCTAGTAGGTGGGCTGATGCGTTCCTTAGGCGCATTGGCAGTAGACCGCAGCCGAAACAATAGCCTGGTAGATGGCATGGTAAAGCTCTTCAATGAGCGGGAGGAGCTGATTATTATGATTACGCCCGAAGGCACCCGCAAGTACCAGCCAAAATGGCGCAAAGGATTCTATTTCGTTGCTCAGGGCGCGAATGTGCCTATTCTTCTGGGCTTCCTGGATTATAAGAACAAGGAAGCCGGTGTCGGTCCTGCGGTGTATCCCACCGGCGACTATGAGGCCGATCTGGAGAAAATAAAGGCTTATTACCGTACCAAAACCGGCCGCTATCCGGAGCAGGGCGTGCGCTAGCACAACTCCGCAAGAATCGGGTTGATACCGGGAGGGCAGGGGTGTAGCTTTGATTATCACTTAGCTTCAAAGCAGATGGTTACTATCCCGGCAAACCCCGATTATCAGCGCATTGCGCAGGCTATTCAATTTCTGGAAGCTAACTTCCGACGGCAACCCAGCCTGGAAGAAGTGGCTGCGGCGGTACACCTTAGCCCGTTTCACTTTCAGCGGCTGTTTAGCGAATGGGCTGGAATCAGCCCGAAGCGTTTTGTGCAATACCTCACCGCCGAATTTCTAAAGGCCCGTCTGGCAGAAGCCGCGCCATTTGCCGAAGCAGCCGAAGATGCTGGCCTATCGGCGCCCTCCCGCCTGCATGATTTATTTGTGACTCTGGAGGCCGTTACGCCGCTGGAGTACCGTACCGGTGGTGCGGGGTTAAACATTAGCTATGGCGTGCATGACACGCCTTTTGGCCCGGCATTGTTGGCCGCTACTGATCGGGGCATCTGTGGGCTGCATTTGCTGCATCCCGAGCAGCCAGATTTTGCGGCCGCCCTTGGTGCGCTGCAAAAGAGCTGGCCCCAGGCCCAATTTGGAGCCGATGCCGACCGTACGGGGCCGCTGCTGGCCCGGGCGTTTGCGCCAGTGGCTGGGCAGCCCCTGCACCTGTTAGTGCGTGGTACCAACTTCCAGGTGAAAGTGTGGGAGGCGTTGCTGCGGGTGCCCGTCGGGCAGGTAGTAAGCTACCAGCACGTAGCACACGCCATTGGGCAGCCGCGGGCTTTGCAGGCCGTAGGCTCGGCAGTGGGGGCCAATCCGGTGGCCCTGCTGATTCCCTGCCATCGGGTAATTCGTAAGGAAGGCATACTGGGTGAGTACCGTTGGGGCTCCACTACCAAAAAAGCTCTCATTGGATGGGAAATGGCTAAGGTGGAGCAACATACCGCTCAACTTGCGTAGATTACCAACGCCCGGCCTGTATTAATGCCCTCAGCTATATGCCCGAAAAATTCCAAACCCTGCTGCTGATTGCCCTCGGGCTCCTCCTTTTTATCGTGCGTATGTGGCGCAAAGCCCAGGAAACTACTCGTCAGGAAGCACAGGAGCGGCCTTTACCCAAGACGGTTACATCATCTGCTAAGCCGACTCGCGCTCCGGCTCCTAATTTTGAGGAACTGCTACAGCAAATGATGGAGCAAAACCAGCCAAAGAAAACGCCCTCAGAGGTTACGCCTGCTGGCCGTGCAATTCCACTGGAAGCTGCCAAGCCGGCTCGCTCGCTGGAAGTAACGGAGCCAGCTGCCCGCAGTCTGGAAGTGGCCGCAACGCAGCGTCACGCTCGTAGCCAGGAATTAGACGCCGGCCCGGCCAGACGGGCCGCCGGATTGCCGCGGGCGGCTGTAGCCCATGGACAAGAGGATTACTGGAGCCGGCAGGGCGCCACGGCCGCGCCATCGGCTACTGCAGCAAATGTAGCCGCCCGCCTGCGCAACCCCGCTGACGTACGAACGGCCTTTATCCTGGCAGAGGTACTGCAGCGCCGTTTTTAAAGGGATAACACTTCCGTGGCTGCCTAGTAGCCTTTATGTGCAGTTTAGCGCATTAATCCTGCGTCAGAGCGTAGGTTACCAGATTGGCACCCATGCGCAGAGCGGCGTCATGAATAGCTGGGGTATCTTCTGGATATGTGCCTAGATCTTCCCAGCCATTGCCCAGGTCGCACTCATAAGTGTAAAAGCAGACCAGGCGGCCTTTGTAGATGATTCCAAAGCCCTGGGGGCGTTTGCCATCATGCTCATGCACTTTGGGCAGGCCGCGCGGAAACGAATATTTCTGATGGTAGATAGGATGGGAAAAGGGCAACTCCACAAACTCAAGCTCCGGAAATACCTTCTTCATTTCCGGCCGGATGTAGCGGTCCAGTCCGTAGTTGTCATCAATGTGCAGGAAACCGCCGCCGGTGAGGTAACGACGTAGGTTTTTGGCTTCTGCATCCGTAAAAGCCACATTGCCGTGGCCGGTCATGTGCACGAAGGGATATGTGAGTAGTTCCGGCGAGTCCAGTTCTACGGTGCCTTCCTCGGGGTCAATGTTGGTATGGAGGTTTCGGTTGCAGAACTGTATGAGGTTGGGCAGGGAGGTCTTGTTGGCATACCAGTCGCCGCCCCCGCCGTAGTGAAGCTTGGCAATGCGGAAGCTGGGCGCAACGGGCGCTGCTGCCAGCAGGGGCAGCAGGAGAATAGCCGTTAGAAACAGTTTTTTCAGCATAGCTCGCGGAGTAGGTGGTATTCTTTGGATACTAAATTTACGCTATTGCAGTTCCCGCGCTATATGTACAGTAAACACGGCTGCCAGCCCAGCTGTTTCGGTACGCAGACGGGAGGCGCCTAAGGTTACCGGACGAATGCCTAGCGCAAAGGCGGCCTCAATTTCCTGCGGAGTAAAGTCCCCCTCCGGGCCAATGAGGATGCAGCAGCCAGGTCCGCCGGCTGCCACTCGAGACAGGGCCATCCGTTCCCCTTCTTCCAGGTGGGCAATAAAGGTAGTTTCGGGTGCAACCATTGGGAGAAAATCAGCGAAATCCGTCAGCTCGTCCATTTGCGGCAGCCATGCCTGACCGGACTGTTTCAGGGCGCTTACCGCAATTTTCTCCAGTCGCTCCAGCTTCAGCTCCCGGCGCTCGGATCGGGCGCAGCGCAGAAACGTAATACGTTCTACGCCTACTTCCACCGCCTTTTCCACCATCCATTCCATGCGGTCGAGGTTCTTGGTAGGGGCCACGGCTACATGGGTGAGATAGGAGCGGGGCGGCACGGTTTCATGGTGCGTAATGCGCAGTTGGCAGCGTTTAGGATTCGCATCAGCTACTTCAGCCTGAAATACCCCTCCACGGCCATCTACAAGCACTACCGGGGCGCCCAGCCCCAGGCGCAGCACCCGCACGGCGTGCTTGCTTTCATCCTCGGGCAAGGTATAAGTAGGCAGCGTAAGGTCGGGAGCGAAGAAAGTATGCGGCATAAGGCAAAGCTACAGGAATTGGCTTTTGTGGCTACCGGAGCATGATGCATCTTGGGGCCGGCAACTTCTTTTCACTATCTCCGGCACAGCATGAATCTGAATCAGGTTACTGTTCCCTCACTGAATTTACCAGTGGCCATACGCTTCTATCAACTGCTGGGGTTAGAGTTGATTGTAGAGGCTTTGCCGCATTATGCCCGCTTTGTATGCCCCCATGGCGAAACCACTTTCTCCCTGCATCAGGTAGAAAATTTACCGTCTGCGGGAGGCATATGGGTGTATTTTGAGTGCACCAATCTGGATGCGCAGGTCCAAAGGTTGTCTGAGGCCGGCGTAGTCTTCGAGGAACTTCCCACCAACAAGCCGTGGCTGTGGCGAGAAGCCCGGCTGAAAGACCCGGACCAGAACCAGATAATTCTGTATTTCGCCGGTGACAATCGGATAAATCCGCCCTGGCGGCTTCCATCCTAAACAGCAAGGCCCTGACTTATCAGTGCCAGGGCCTTGCTGTTTTTAGAGAAAAGGGGTTAACCCAGCGTTTTGTTCAACACCTCGGCGAGCCGGATACCCGCCTGCTGAATGCGCCGCTTCATGAGCTCAGAATGGGCAGGGTAATAGTTGTAGTCGATATCCGTACCAGTGGGCGCTTCCTGATAAATCTTCTCACTGTCCTGATACGATTCCCAGAACCATTGCTCCATGGGCGTGCGCTGCCACTGATGTACCAGCTGATGTGGCAGCTTGTGGTCGTACTGGCAGCCCATTTCAGTGTAGGTCAGGCCCTGATAATCAAGCAGGCCACTGTCCCAGAGGCTATGCAGGTTGGTGTCCTTGCCGCGGAATTTTACTTTAATGTCGTTGCCGCCTTTGTCCTCGGCGTGGCCGGCGTGCAGGGGCTGGTGTGCATCGCCTACCAGGTGCACTACAAACTTCAGCGCCGCCACTCGCTCTGCCTGTGACTTGTTAGGGTCTTTCAACTCCTGCAGCTTGGCTTGCAGCATATTGTAGGCATTTGGCTCCGTCTGGCCTTTCAGCGCCTGCAGATACTGCTCCTGATTGAGGCCAGAAGCTGTATTAACATAGTGCCAGGGAGCAGTGTGCTTGAAATCAGGGTAGTAGCGTACCTCATCCGGCCAGGTGCTCACCATGGTCAGGGTTTCAGTGCCTAGCAGGCGGTGCACTTCGCGCTTGGCTTTGCGGGACAAATGCTGCTCGGCAATGCGGCCTACGGCGCGGTGGCCATCTACTCCCCAGGCCCAAACAATAGCAGGAGAAAGCAGCAGCAAGGCCACCGAAAAGAAACGTTTCAACATGGAAATAAGGAAGAGATAAACGACGCCGCAAATTACCCGCTTTTTACTGGATGGCTGCATAATGGGGCTGAAAGCCTATTGAAGGCCATATTTTATACTGTCAGAATGCAGTTTGTTCCGTAAAAGAAGGCAGGTCATTCTATCCTATCATTTAAATCTGTTTGCCGATGACACCTAAACTGAAGAAACTAAAAGACCAGGTGATTGTAATTACCGGTGCTTCTTCCGGTATTGGACTGGTAACGGCCCGCATGGCCGCCGAAAAGGGTGCCCGTTTAGTGCTGGCGGCGCGCAGTGAAGACGCCCTACGGGAGCTAGCTCATGAAATTGAGCAGAAGGGCGGTGAGGCTACGTATGTGGTGGCTGATGTAAGCCGGCAGCAGGATGTTCATAACATTGCCCGCAAAGCACTGCAACGGTTTGGGGGCTTTGATACCTGGATAAATGATGCCGGGGTATCCATTTATGGTAAGCTCACGGATATTCCAATAGAGGATATGCGTAAGCTCTTCGAGACGAACGTCTGGGGGGTGGTGTACGGCTCCCTGGAGGCAGTGAAGCACCTGCGCCAGCACGGCGGAGTTATTATTAACGTGGGCAGCATTCTCTCAGAAAGCACGGCTATTCTGCAGGGCATTTACAGTGCCAGCAAACATGCCGTGAAAGGCTTCACCGATGGCTTGCGGATGGAGCTTTCCTTGGATGAACTGCCCATTGCCGTTACGCTCATCAAGCCTGCAGCCATTGATACCCCTTACACCCTACACGCCAAGAACTACATGGAGCGTGAAGCCAAGCATGCGCCGCCAGCCTATGCCCCTGAAACCGTAGCACGAGCTATTCTGCACTGCTGCGAAACGCCTGAGCGCGAAATAACCGTTGGTGGTGGTGGCAAAATGATAACGGGTATGGCCCACTGGGCTCCTGGCCTTCACGACTCTTTTATGGAAAATGTATTTGTAAAGCAGGAGAAAGCCGATTATGCACCGCGGCCCCTCGCCCAGAATGGCCTGGACCGCGCCTCCGGCTCTTTGCAGGAGCGTGGCAACTACCCCGGTCATACCCGCGAAACCAGTTACTACACGGAGGCTTCCACTAGTAAGCCTATTTTGAGAACGGCTTTAGCCGTAGGAGCCGGGCTGGCTTTGGTGTCGTTGCTAGGCCGCACCAAGAAAGGTAATGGCTATACCACCGAGGGGGGCAACGGCCATCAGGAAAAGGCTAATATCGATACGCAGTTTACCTATCCAACCGAGCCCAATCCCAGCGTGCACTAACCCTGCCTGGCCTATAATACAAAAGCCTCGCTGATAGTCGTCAGCGAGGCTTTTGTACTTTTTAAACCTGCACTAAGCATAACTGAGGTGTTGTCATGCGACCGAAATGGCATTGTCCAGCAGACTCAATTGATTGGATTTGTTATATGGATTATATGCAATTTTATATTAAATATGTGTTTTGTACCTTCGGATTATCAGTAATTATCTATCCGTTTTAACGACAACACTTATGGCTGACAAGAAGATAATCGTTGTATTTGGGGCCACTGGGGCCCAGGGTGGCGGGCTGGCCCGTGCCATTTTGAATGACCCTTCCAGCGAATTCGGAGTGCGCGCTGTTACCCGCCACCCCGAATCTGACAAGGCCCAAAAACTGGCCAGTTTAGGAGCCGAAGTTGTTACCGCCGACATTGATAATCCTGAAAGCCTGCGGAAGGCATTACAGGGAGCTTATGGCGCTTACTGCGTCACCTTCTTCTGGGACCATTACTCACCCGAGCGTGAAGTCGCCGAAGCCCGTAACATGGCCGAGGCTGCTAAGGCGGCTGGCCTGCAGCACGTCATCTGGTCTACGCTGGAAGATACGCGCCGTTTTGTCCCACTCACGGATAACCGGATGCCCACGCTGCAGGGCAAGTACAAAGTGCCTCACTTTGATGGCAAAGGCCAAGCAGACCAATATTTCCGGGATTTGGGTGTGCCTACTACCTTTCTGATTACCTCCTTCTACTGGGAGAATCTTCTCTATTTTGGCATGGGCCCAAAACCTGGCCCCGGCGGGGAGTTAGCCATTACTTTTCCTATGGGCGACAAGAAACTATCGGGCATGGCAGCAGAAGATATCGGAAAATGCGCCTACGGTATCTTTAAAAAAGGGAAGGAGCTGATTGGGAAGACCATCGGCATAGCCGGGGAGCATATTACCTGTCAGCAAATGGCGGCTAGCTTATCAAAGGCTTTGGGCAGGAAGGTAGTCTACCACCATATAACTCCCGATACGTACCGCAACTTCGGCTTTCCCGGCGCCGACGATTTGGGCAATATGTTCCAGTTCTACCATGACTTTGCCGACCAGGTCGCAAAGACCCGCGACCTTAAGTTTGCGCGAGAATTAAACCCCGATCTGCAAACCTTCGATGATTGGGTGGCGAAAAATGCTGCGAAGCTACAGATAGAGCAAATGGCAAGTGCCAGTAAATAAAAAAGCCCCACCAACAATTGTTGGTGGGGCTTTTTAACTGTACGCTAAAATTATACGCCTGCCTCAGCAGCTATTTTAGGAGCGCCAGCCAGAATTTCTTCGTTAGCGAAATCAGCGTACTTCTGGAAGTTATGTACAAATTTCTCTGCCAGCGAAGCAGCCGTCTTATCGTATGCCTCTTTATCCTCCCAAGTGTTACGCGGGTCTAGGATTTCAGCAGGCACGCCCGCCAGTGAAATCGGCATTTCCACCCCAAAAACCGGGTGTTTCACAAACTCTACCTCCTGCAACTCGCCATTTAAGGCGGCAGTAATCATAGCGCGGGTGTAGCTAAGCTTCATGCGGTGGCCCACGCCGTAGGCGCCACCCGTCCAGCCCGTATTAATGAGCCACACATTTACATCGTGTTCCTCCATTTTCTTGCCCAGCATCTCCGCATACTTGGTGGGGTGCAGCGGTAGGAATACCTGGCCAAAGCAGGCCGAGAAAGTGGTTTGAGGCTCCGTAATGCCAACTTCTGTACCTGCTACCTTAGCGGTGTAGCCAGACATGAAGTGGTACATGGCATGGCACTTATCCAGCTTGCTGATGGGAGGCAGCACGCCGAAGGCATCGGCCGTGAGGAAGAAAATGTTCTTCGGCACACCACCCACAGAAGGCTCCACCGCATTATCAATGAAGCCAATAGGGTAGGCCGTACGGGTGTTTTCCGTTACCGACTTGTTGGCATAATCTACCGTGCGGGTGCCGGGGATGAAGCGCGTATTCTCTACAATAGAGCCAAAGCGAATAGCGTCCCAGATCTGGGGCTCTTTCTCCTTGCTCAGGTCAATTACCTTGGCGTAGCAGCCACCTTCAAAGTTGAAGATACCAGCGTTGCCGGGCATCCAGCCGTGCTCATCATCTCCGATGAGGCCGCGGTTGGGGTCAGCGGAAAGGGTGGTTTTGCCCGTGCCGGAAAGGCCGAAGAAAATAGCGGTGTCACCTTTTTCGCCTACGTTGGCCGAGCAGTGCATGCTCAAGGTGTTTTTTTCGTGGGGCAGCAGATAATTCAGCACGCCAAAGATGCCTTTCTTCATTTCGCCGGCATAGCCAGTTCCGCCTATCAGAATCATCTTCTTCTCGAAGTTCAGAATAGCGAAGTTGCTCTGTCGGGTGCCATCTACTGCCGGATCAGCCTCAAAACCGGGGGCGCAAATAATGCTGAAATCGGGCGTCCAGCTGGTGTCAGCACCCTGGGTGGGTCGCAGGAACATATTGTAGCAGAACAGGTTGTGCCAGGCCAACTCGTTTACCACGCGGAGCTTCAGCTGATAGTCGGGGTGGGCACCGGCATAAGCATCACGCACAAATAGCTCTTTGTCGGCCAGGTACTGCACCATTTTGGTCTGCAGCTGGTCGAATTTCGCTGGGTCAAAGGCTATGTTGATGTCGCCCCACCAAACGCTTTCTTCGGTGGAGGCATCTTTCACCACAAACCGGTCTTTGGGCGAGCGGCCAGTAAACTTACCGGTGTCGGCCATCAGGGCGCCAGTGTCGGTGAGGTAGCCTTCGCCGCGGCGAAGAGCCTGCTCTATCAGCTCGGCGGGGGTAAGGTTCAGGTGGACCGGACCGGTAGTGCGCGTAAAGCCAAGGGGCTGAAGGCGTGGGAGAACGTTGGCGGCATAATCTTGCATGGGGCCGAAAACGAGGTTAAAGGGTGGGTGGGAAAATGGGGAATCGGAAGACAAAAATAGACAAAAACCCGACTTGGTAGATAAGCCAATTTAAAATAGCGAAAATTCGCTTTCGTAATTTGAGGTCATTTGCCTCTTTCTAGCGAATTCATAGGAAACTCTACTCAATTTGGAAAGTTTTGTAGATTTACCAACCCTCATTCGGTTGCAGCGAACAGGGCTCCTTCCTCTTCTTTCCTCACTCAATTACCATTCATGCAAACAACATCTGCTGCTCTTCATGAACAGCCGCCCGTAGCCGCGCAAAGCGGCCACCCTCGGGGCCTGTACGTACTGTTCGCCACAGAAATGTGGGAGCGTTTCAGCTATTATGGCATGCGCGCCCTCTTGTCGCTGTACATGATCAAGGCCCTCCTGATGAACAAGGAGATGTCGTCGCTCATTTATGGTAACTACACTAGCTTGGTGTACCTCACGCCGCTGTTGGGCGGCTACGTGGCTGACCGCTACTGGGGCAACCGCCGCTCCATCTTGTTTGGTGGCCTGCTAATGGCTGCCGGCCAGTTTGCTTTGTTTTTTAGTGCGTCTCTATACCAGACGGGCCAGACAGATGCTCCCCAGATGCAACTTATGCTGTTTTTCCTGGGTCTGGGCTGTCTGATTTTCGGTAACGGCTTTTTCAAGCCCAATATCTCCTCCATGGTGGGCACGCTGTATCCCGCCGGCGATAAGCGTATTGATGCCGCCTACACCATCTTCTACATGGGTATTAACCTGGGCGCCTTCCTGTCGCCATTGGTATGTGGTACCCTGGGTGATACCGGCAACCCCGCCGACTTTAAGTGGGGTTTCCTGGCCGCTGGTATTGGTATGCTGTTTGGCACCATCACTTTTGAGCTGCTCAAGAATAAGTACGTAGTTACGTCCAGCGGCGCGCCACTAGGCGCCAAGCCTGAGCGCAGCGTTGAACACTCCCCCGTAGTACCCACACAAACTGATGCTCCGGTGCGGGCCGAAACTATTAGCCAGCCCACCAAGAGCTTCGCCAGCAAGCTGCCCATGCTCATTGGCCTGTTTGCCGTAGTATATGCCGCCATTGCCTGGCTCATGAACCGCGACTGGATAGGCGCGCTGGTCTTCTCGGCCATGATTGTAGCCCCTATTACTATCCTCACGGACCCCACGCTCACGGCCCGCGAAAAACAGAAGATCTACGTAATTTTCATCCTGAGCTTCTTCGTAATCTTCTTCTGGGGCACGTTTGAGCAGGCAGGTGCTTCGCTCACCTTCTTTGCAGATGAGCAGACGGATCGTACACTGGGTTCGTCCGTGGTACCGGCTTCTTACTTCCAGTCGGCCAATGCTTTGTTCATCATTATTTTCGCTCCCATCTTCGCTGTCCTCTGGACCTGGCTGGGCAAGCGGGGCGCCGAGCCTTCTTCGCCCCTGAAAATGTCGATCAGCCTGATGCTGATGGCCATTGGTTACCTTATCATTGCCTTCGGGGTGAAGGGTGTGGATGCCACCACCAAAGTGAGCATGTTCTGGCTTATCACCATGTACATGGTCCACACTTTCGCCGAGCTTTGCTTATCGCCCATTGGCCTGGCCTTGGTAAATAAGCTGGCACCTGCCCGCTTTGCCTCCTTGCTGATGGCAGTGTGGTTCCTGGCTACGGCTGCCGGCAACAAGCTGGCTGGGGTACTCTCCGGCCTGTATCCTCCCGGCCCCGGCGAGTTTGCTAAAGCGGCCAAAGAAGGCATCAACCTGCCCGCCATCCTGAACGGCACCGCGCAGGCTACCGCCGACGTATCCGCCAAACTCAGCAGCCTGGAACTGACTTCCCACTGGCCTACTTTCCTCGGCTTCCAAATCACCAGCCTCTATGATTTCTTTATGATTTTCGTGGGCATGTCGGCTGTAGCATCGTTTATTCTGTTCATCATCTACAAGCGCCTCTATACCATGATGGAGGAGCCCGTAACAGCGTAGCGCTAGCTCCAGTGATTATCAAAAGCCCTGATGACTTAATAAGTCATCAGGGCTTTTGATTTAGCAGTAGTTTTGAAGTTGTTTGATTGGCAGCGGCATTCATTGCTTTATAGCACCTATATAGTTTATGTCAGACCGTGTGCATACAGTCCTGATAATACTCTCCAGCTTCGCAGTTCTGTGCGCCGGGTTGAGCATGGTTAGCGTGCAAGTCAGTCTAAAATATGAAACAGGGGCGGACAGTTGCCTTTCTCTGGTGTCAGGCCGAGACCTTTGTGCTGACTATAGATTTATGAAATGGGCAACCGGAGGCCTGTTCGTTTTAGTGACTCTGCTAATTGTACTGAGCAAACAGCTGATCAATAAAAAATAGAGTCTGCTAGTAATGCAAAAAGCCCCGCTGGATAAGTCCAGTGGGGCTTTTAATCATCCAGGCCTGTAACGGCACCAGACGGATGATCTTACATCATGCCGCCCATACCACCCATGCCACCCATACCGGCAGCACCGGCACCAGCGCCAGCTTTGTCATCTTCGGGCTCATCCGAAATAACGCACTCGGTGGTCAGGAGCAGGCCGGCAATTGAAGCGGCATTTTCCAGGGCCAGACGCGTTACTTTGGTGGGGTCGAGGATACCAGCGGCCATCAGGTTTTCGTAGCGGTCCTCGCGGGCATTGTAACCGTAGTCACCTTTGCCTTCGCGCACCTTCTGTACTACTACCGAGCCTTCGCCACCGGCGTTCTGCACGATGGTACGCAGGGGTGCTTCCAGCGCTGTGCGGATGATGTTTACACCGGTACGCTCGTCGCCGTTCAGGGTGTTAACTGCGTCCAACGATTCGAGGGCGCGCACCAGGGCAACACCGCCACCGGGCACTACACCTTCTTCTACTGCGGCGCGGGTAGCGTGCAGGGCATCGTCAACACGGTCTTTCTTCTCCTTCATCTCTACTTCCGTAGAAGCACCGATGTACAGGATAGCAACACCGCCCGACAGCTTGGCCAGACGCTCCTGCAGCTTTTCCTTATCGTAGTCCGAAGTGGTTTTCTCCACCTGGGCTTTGATTTCGTTTACGCGGCCGGTAATGCCTTCCTTGTCGCCTTTACCATTAACAATGGTCGTGTTGTCCTTGTCAATGATGATTTTCTCCGCCTGGCCGAGATACTCCAGCGTAGCATTTTCCAGCTTGTAGCCGCGCTCTTCGCTGATAACAGTACCGCCCGTGAGAACGGCAATGTCTTCCAGCATCGCCTTACGACGGTCGCCGAAGCCGGGAGCTTTTACAGCGGCAATTTTCAGCGAGCCGCGCAGCTTGTTTACTACCAGGGTAGCCAGAGCCTCACCGTCTACATCTTCGGAGATGATAACCAGTGGCTTACCGGTTTGCACCACTTGCTCCAGCACGGGCAGGAGCTCCTTCATGGTGCTTACTTTCTTGTCGTAGATCAGGATGAAGGGGTTCTCCAGCTCCACTTCCATTTTCTCCGCGTTAGTCACGAAGTAAGGGGAGAGGTAACCACGGTCGAACTGCATGCCTTCCACCGTTTTTACTTCGGTTTCGGTGCCACGCGCTTCTTCCACAGTAATTACGCCTTCTTTGCCCACTTTGTCCATAGCATCGGCAATCATCTGACCGATTTCCATGTCGTTGTTGGCCGAAATAGCGCCTACCTGGGCAATTTCCGAAGAGTTTTCAATCTTCTTGGACTGCTGCTTCAGGTTAGCCACTACTGCGTGTACCGCCTTGTCAATACCGCGCTTCAGGTCCATGGGATTAGCACCGGCGGCTACGTTCTTGGAGCCAGCGGTGTAAATAGCCTGGGCCAGTACGGTAGCGGTAGTAGTACCGTCACCGGCCTGGTCAGCGGTTTTGCTGGCTACTTCTTTCACTAGCTGAGCCCCCATATTTTCAATCGGGTCTTTCAGCTCAATTTCTTTGGCCACGGTTACACCGTCCTTAGTAATAGTAGGAGCGCCAAATTTCTTGTCGATAACCACGTTGCGGCCTTTAGGGCCCAGGGTTACTTTCACGGCGTTAGCCAGTTTATCTACGCCGCGCTTCAGTTTGTCGCGGCCGTCGGTATCAAATTGGATGTTCTTAGCCATCTTATTTTACAGAAGAATGAAATCAGAAGAGAAAAAGGCTGGGCTTAGAGCACGGCCAGGATATCGGACTCACGCATGATGAGGTAGTCCTGACCCTCAATGGTGATTTCCGTGCCGGCATATTTGCCATACAGCACTTGGTCGCCTACGCTCACCTGGGGCTTAATGGTGGTGCCGTTGTCGGCCACTTTGCCTTCGCCTACGGCTACTACTTCGCCACGCTGGGGCTTTTCCTTGGCCGTATCGGGAATGATGATGCCCGATTTGGTTTTCTCCTCGGCAGCGGCTGGCGCGATGATGACGCGGTCAGCCAGTGGTTTCATGCTAAGTGACATAAAGTATGTTTTGGATGAAGGGTGTACACAAAGGTTGCGTGTGCCCGCAGTCCGCACTTCTTGTGCCAGCCCCATCAAACCTGACAGAATGAACGCCCGGCCCACTTTTACAGGCAGTTTTTTCCTTGAAATCTGCCAACTGTGTCAGGTTATGCCAGCAGCGCCTAATCCTCAGTCCGCTTTGGCCATACTACTGCTAGGCACAGTCTGAGTGGAAGAGACGCCTAGGCTGGCGGCAAATTTTTGAAAGGCGGCGGGGGTAATACTCCAGTCGGGGGCCTGAATTTTACCCCAAGCTTCCGGTAAGTCCTGCCAATTGAAATAGCAGGCTCCTACCACTTCGGGGTGTTCCCACAGGGTTTGGGCAGCATCCTGGAGCCACTGCTGCTGAAAATCGTCAGGGCCTTTTACGCCAAATTCGGTAATGAAAATAGGTTTGTGCACGAATGCCATCCGGCGGGTTTTGCGCTGGAATATGTCGCGGAAAGTTTCCTGCTGGGTATGGTCCGTGATATTCTTGTCCGGAAGACCATAAATAGCAATGCTGATATAATCCACTACGTCGTCGCCGGGCCAATAATCCAGGGAGCCCCGGTCACCGGCCGGCCCCCACACCCTTCGGATATTAGGGTTATTTCCCTGATTAAATAAGGTAAAGTAGCGGTAGGCTTTAATATAGGTCAGCGGGTTCTGGCTTTGCCAGGCGTAGCGGGTAATGGGAATTTCCATCTCATGCGCCCAGCGTAGATAGACGGTGTGCTGAACATTAGAAAGGAGGCCATATAAGGTCCTGATCTGTTTATCGTAATGGCCACGTAGGATATTGGCCAACACTTCCTTGTCCCGGGGCTTCTCAGGCCCATTCCAGGGCTCCACCGTCAGGATAACGTCATGATTCCGGCCAAAAACACCTTGTAGGTCTTTTTGTAGGCCGCCGTTCATAATTTGAAGCCAATCGGTGAACAAGTGTTCTACCTGAACGGCGGGCTGATTCACCAGCAAATGGTTTCGGTCTAATACACCCAGCACGGGCGCGGTGCCTGCCTCTCTGCCGGGGAGCCTCTTTTGTAAAGGGCCGGCTGCTTGCTGGCTTTTTGCCATCCACTGTTGGTGGGCACGGAGTTCCTGAGTAGCAGCTAACAGCCATTCCCGCCGAAACTCCTGGCGTGGTAATGCCGGAGAGCCCAGAATAAGCACCGGCTTCCCGACTATAGACAGGCGGTGCAGCTTTCGGAGAAGAGCATCCTGCCCCTTGCTTCCACCTGGATAAGCAGGTGCCTGTGCTTCTGAAGCACTTCCCATGGTAATGCTAACCACGTCCACCACATCATTGCCCGGCCAGAATTCCAGGTCGCCGGGGTAGCCAGCCGGGCCCCAGACTATTTTTACCTGAGGGGCCAGCTTGCGGCAGCGCTGCGCGAAATACCGGAATGCCTGGCTGAAAGCCTGTGGGGCCTGGTTTTGCCAGGGGTATACTTTCGCGGGCACTTCCATCTCCGGATTCAGCCGTAGGTAGTAAGTGCTTTTTTGCGCGGCGATACGGGCACACAGTTGGTCTATTTGTTGGTCGAAAGCCCCTTTGGTTAGTTCCTGCATAACATCGTTCTGGGCAGTCAGCACGTCGTGCTCAGGCCATAATTCAATGGTCAGAAGAACAGAATGCCCGGCGGGCAACCTGGGCAGTTCTATGGGTAGAGACTTCGAGTAGGATGAGGCCGGCTTCCAGCTTAGACCATAATGGTGCATGTTGCGGCTGGATGCCCCCAGCGCCCCGGCAGAAGCCCAGGTATGCGGCTCTACCCACTCTAATATGGGCTCTGTGGTCCGCACCTGCAAAAGCACCCCAGTGCCATCCTTTTTCATAAGCCAGGTAAAAGCCGCCAGGCTAAGTAATAGAACTGCAATAGCAGTAGAAACCCCGGACTTTTTCATCACCGTATAGAAGTGTAAATAGATAGGCTGACCGCACTAGTTGGAAGCGCCAGATGGCCGCAAGGCACTGGAAGGAATGCTATTCATTCTTAATGCAAAAAAACAGGCATTCAACGTGCTCTTGGTATGTGGGTAAATGTATAATTTAATCTTGAAATAAAAATATAAAAGTCAATGGGCACAAAAAAGCGGGTGGCTTCTTGATAGAGAAGCCACCCGCTAATTAATTCGTTGAGCCGAAGCGCTTACTGGGCAGGTGTAGCCGGAGCAGGCGCTGGGGTAGAAGGAGCCGGAGTAGCTGGTGCCGGAGCGGGCGTAGTAGCAGGAACCCGGGTCTCCAGAGCGCGCTGTTGGTTTACGCTGCGTACGGGAGCAGAATCACCCGAGGTGTGACTCACCATCTGAGTGCCAAGCGACAATACCATCAGGGCAATAGCGAAGCCCCAGGTCAGGCGCTCCAGTAGGTCACCGGTGCGCTTTACGCCCATAAGCTGAGCGGTGCCGCCTGCGCCAAACTGGCTGGATAGGCCACCTCCTTTAGGATTCTGGGCCAGCACCACCAGGGCTAGCAACAAGCACACAAAAATGATTAGGCTGATCAGGGCAATGTACATCTACTCCGAAGGTTTCAGTTGATTAATTTGGTCGGCAAAGTACGTCTTTTTTTCCGGCTGGCGCACCATCAGCTGTTCATATATTTCAATGGCTTTGGCCAATTTGCCCTGCCGCACCAAAATTTTGGCCAAGCTCTCTGAAGCCAGCTGGGGGGCAATACTGGTACTGCGCACCGATAGATCCTGCTGCTCATCTACGGGCGGCAAGGTAGTAGGGGCTTTCAGCCGGGGCTGTATCTTCAGGAAACGGTTAATAAGGTCAAAAGAGGAGGGCGCTGGCGGAGAAGCCGGCCGATTCGCCTCAGCATGCGCAAGCAATAAGGCATCGGGTTCGAAAAAGGCTGAGAGTGGCAGGTTCACAGCTTCTTCGCCGCTTGTTACCAGTGCATAGCCCAGCCGGCTGCCACACGGTAAGCCATAGGCTAGTTCCTTATCGGCGTAAAAGGCTGGTACGCCGGCTTTAGTAGCGGCTTCCAGCTCGGGCAACTGGTACAGCACAGGCGCGACTATCGGCTCCGGCTCTTCAAACCCATACTCGAAACGGGAGATACCCGCATCCGCCGGCGGACGAATAGGAGGGGCTATAGGTGGCAGCTCGTCCCGTATTTCAGCCACTACGGGCTCTATTACAAGGGAAGTTTCTGGCGTTTCAGAGGTAGGCTCATCCTGATGAGGAATAGATGCAGTTGCTACAGACTCTTGAAAAACTTCGGGCGTGTGTATCTGATCAGGCACCTCCGCTACAAGAGGCACAGCTTCAATAGCTTCTTCTATAGGCGCTTGCTCAGCCTCTACCGGAATTTCTTCCTTTGGTTCTTCAATAAAAGGCCCTCCGTGCTCTGCTACTTCGGTTCCTGTCTCGGGCTGTTCTTCCATAGAGGAACTGTCAACAGGAGCTTCGTCCAGAGTAGCGGGAGAAGAAGCTGAATCTACTATAGCAAGCTCTTCACCAGACTGAAGAAGAGAGTCAGCGGGAACTGGGGCAGTTGGTACTTCTTCCGCTACAACGGGCTCAGATTCTGCTGCCGATGCTGCAACAACCGGTGCTGTGCTCACAGCCAGGGCTTCAAAAGGTTTTGATTGACGCTCAATCAGTTCCCGCAGCAGTTGACGGTCGGCAGCATAGGTGGCCGCGTGGCGTAGGCGCTGGCTGGCCAGCATGCTGCCATGGTCATGCGCCGCTTTGGCCAGCAGCAGATGGGCTGTCTGGCAATAGGGAAAAGTGGCCGCCAACTGCTCCAGCTCCCGCGTTTCAGCTTCTGAAATGGAAGTTACATGGTCCAGAATCTGCAGTAGGGACGCACGGGTCATGGAAACTAGGGTTGCGGACGGGTGATAGGGGCGAAAAGCAACAGCTTTTCGCGGCGGATAAGGGCGGTACGGCACTGTGCGCACCTTATAGTGCACTACCGAATAACAACAATACAGCAATTTAGCCAGTAAAGCACACGGTGCCTACTACCAGTTAGCTACAGATTTATTAAAGGCATCGGTAATAATGCGCCCCGTAATTTCTCTTACTCGCGGACTATTATTGATTTGAGTGGCATCCTGCGAGCCCGGAAAGTCGTCGGACTGTTGGAACGTCTGCTCGAAATCCTGCTTGGGGTCTTTAGTGTTAGTGAATTTCACCCTTACCTGAATTGTGAGGCGGTTCAGCCCGGCCTGGTCACGCCCTTCCGTCTTCTCAATAGCCGCCGGAGCAATATCATAGCCAATGATGGCGCCTTCAAACTGCAAATCACCATCACGCGGAATTAGCTTCAGGGTGGTGTTACGCTGAAAGTAGTCCTTGAAATCCTCCGTGAAGCGCTGTGCCAGTGAGGAAGGCCCATTAGGTGCGCTATTGGGGAAGGTAGAAATAGAAATAGTCTTGACGGTAGGGTCAATATTGGTGCCAGCGAAGGAATATACGCGGCAACCCGCCACACAAAAGCCTACAGCTAAAATACAGCAGCTAATCAACCACTTATAGCTGTTCCAGATCATATTGTTTGAGCTTACGGTAGAGGGTGCGTTCTGAAATACCCAAATCGTGGGCGGCGTATTTACGCTTGTGGTTGTGCTTCTTCAGCGCCTTGATAATCATCTCCTTTTCCTTGGCATCGAGAGAAAGAGTTTCTTCTTCTGTCTCGTGCGAAATGTCTTCTACGCGCTGCTCCTCATCCTCATAGTCGGTGGCATCATCCACGGATGGATTAATGAAATACTCCGAGCCGGCATCGGTAGATTGCCGCAATGGGCGTCCGCCCTCATAGGGCGCCACGTTGAGGTTGGTAAAGAGGTGACTGTTCTGGCGCACCAGTTCCTGTGCCTCCTGCGGGCGCTGCCCGGCGGCCAGTTCCAGCACCAGTTTCTTCAGGTCTGTTACATCCCGGCGCATATCAAACAGTACCTTATAGAGCAGGTCGCGCTCGGAGTAGGTATTGCCGGCCCCATCAGTGGCCGTGCCGGCCGCATGCACCAGCATGGGCAGGCGGCTGGTTTGCTCCGCGGGCAGGTACTGGCGCAAACGGCGCAGATCTATTTCCCGCTCCGTTTCCAATACCGACATCTGCTCGGCCACATTCTTCAGCTGCCGGATGTTGCCAGGAAATTGAAAGCGCTGCAACTCCAGCACCGCATCGGGCGTCAACGACACTGGCTTTACGCGGTAGCGCTCGGCAAAATCCGTAGCGAACTTGCGGAATAATAGATAGATATCATCGCCCCGTTCACGTAACGGTGGAACTGTAATCGGAACGGTATTGAGGCGGTAATAGAGGTCTTCGCGGAACTTGCCTTCGCGCACCGCATCCAGCAGATTCACGTTGGATGCCGCAACTACCCGCACATCCGTCTTCTGTACTTTACTAGATCCTACCCGAATAAACTCGCCATTTTCCAGCACGCGCAGCAGGCGGGCCTGGGTTCCCAGCGGCATTTCGCCAATTTCATCCAGGAAAATGGTGCCACCGTTGGTTACCTCAAAGTAGCCCTTGCGGGCTTCCTGTGCGCCCGTAAAGGAGCCTTTCTCGTGGCCAAACAGTTCCGAGTCAATAGTGCCTTCCGGAATAGCGCCGCAGTTAATAGCAATAAACTGCCCATGCTTGCGCGGCGACAGCGCATGTATGATTTTGGAAAACGACTCCTTGCCCGAGCCACTTTCGCCGGAAATCATCACCGTCATGTCCGTAGGCGCTACCTGAGCCGCCACCTGAATGGCATAGTTCAGTGCCGGCGCATTGCCGATGATGCCGAAGCGTTGTTTGATACTTTGTATTTCGGAAGGTGTCAAGGTCAGGAGGAAAGTTTCGTGTGGAAGACGAAAAGCGGCGCGGCTTATTTTACAGCAGGCAGAATAAAAATCTTCATCCTGAACTCCCGGGTTACTTTTTCAGATAAGCACCAGTACTGGTAATAGTAACGGCGCTAACGTGAGAAGGTCCTTCATGAACTCAGGATGACAGAAAGTTACACTGCCTCGCCCAGCAGGGTACTGGCCGAGCCGCTATGAACCAGCACGTTCACATAGTCGCCTTTTTTGTAGTGCTTTTTCGGGAAGATGACCACCTGGTTCTGGCTGTTGCGGCCGCTCAGGTGCTCATCAGAGCGCTTGGAGAAGTTTTCGGCCAATACTTTATGCACTTTGCCCACGCCCAGTAGATTCCGCTCGCGGCTGTGCTGCTGCTGGAGGGCAATAACCTCGGCCAGGCGGCGCTTTTTCACTTCCAGCGGAATATCATCCTCCAGCTTGCGGGCGGCCAGCGTGCCGGGCCGCTCGGAGTAAAAGAACATATAAGCCATGTCGTACTTCACGTACTCCATCAGGCTGAGCGTATCCTGGTGCTCTTCCTCGGTTTCGGAGCAGAAGCCCGAAATCATATCAGAGCTGATGGCGCATTCGTCCCCCAGAATTCGGCGGATGGCCTGCACGCGGTCCTCGTACCACGCCCGGTCATAGGTGCGGTTCATGAGCTTGAGAATGCGCGTGTTACCGCTTTGGGCGGGTAGGTGAATATACTTGCAGATGTTCTCGTGCCGCGCCATAGTGTGCAGCACCTCATCCGTAATATCCTTGGGGTGGGAGGTGGAGAAGCGCACGCGCAGCTCGGGGCTAATGAGGGCCACGCTTTCCAGCAACTGGGCAAAGTTTACCTGCTCGGTGCCATCTTCTGATGCCCATTTGTAGGAGTCCACATTCTGGCCCAGCAGGGTAACTTCCTTGTAGCCGGCGGCCACCAGGTCGCGGGCTTCCTGCACAATGCTGTGGGCGTCGCGGCTCCGCTCGCGGCCGCGGGTGAAGGGCACCACGCAGAAGGAGCACATATTGTCGCAGCCTCGCATGATGCTGATGAAGGCCGTAATGCCGTTCGAGTTCAGGCGTACCGGCGTGATGTCGGCGTAGGTTTCTTCCCGACTCAGCAGTACGTTCACGGCTTTCTGGCCGCTATCTACCTGCTGAATCAGCTGGGGCAGGTCGCGGTAGGCATCGGGGCCTACTACCAGGTCAACCAGCTTTTCTTCTTCCAGAAACTTGCTTTTCAGACGCTCGGCCATGCAGCCCAGCACGCCCACCAGCAGGCCGGGGTTACGCTTCTTGTGACCGTTAATCTGTGACAGACGCATCCGTACCGTTTGCTCGGCCTTCTCCCGGATAGAGCACGTATTCAGCAGCACCAGATCAGCACCCTCCAGCTGCTCCGTGGTGTCAAAACCTTCGTTAAACAGAATACTGGACACGATTTCGGAGTCCGAGAAGTTCATCTGGCAGCCGTAGCTTTCAATATATAGCTTGCGCTTGCGGCCCGTGCTGGTAGCGGCACTCACGCGCACCTCGCCGGATGGGGTTTCGGCATGGGTGGTAGCGTCGGTGCTCGGTGTGGGCAGCGTAGGCGTATCGAGGAAGTCGAGGGTAATCAGCGGTTGGGACATGGGTATTCGTCGCAGGGTCAGCTTCACAGCTCGTGAGAACAGCAAAGGTAGCGTTTTTAGGGCAAAAATGACAGAATGGCAGAGCTACTGAGCTGGTAAAAAGGTGCTGGTTAGTCCTTTTCTCTGCTTTCTGTAGGCCTGTATAAAAGGAACTGTCTGAGTTATAATGCTAATGGAATCTGCTCCTTAGGTTGACCAGAGTATGCCCGTCACCAGCCCAGTAACTCCTTCTTAATTGTTGATATGTAGTAGAAAGTCAATCAATTGTCGCTCCTAGTACTTCTAGCATGGCTTGCGCTTTCAGCAGGCATTCCTCATACTCCCGCTCTGGTACGGAGTCATAGGTTATAGCTGAGCCGACCTGGAAGCTGAGGTAGCCCGTATCCCGGCGGTATTGCAAAGAGCGGATGACGACGTTGAAATCGAAGTCGCCATTGGGTAGCACGTAGCCGATGCTGCCGCTGTAGAGGCCGCGCCGGGTGCGCTCATACTGCTCAATCAGCTGCATGGCCCTGATTTTAGGGGCGCCCGTCATGGAGCCCATGGGGAAAGCTGCCTGCAGCGCATCCACCAGGTCAGTGCCGGGGCGGGCCTGGGCCTGCACGGAGGATATCATTTGCCAGACGTGCCGGAATGGATACAGCCCAAAGAGCTCCGGCACCTGCACTGTGCCGGTTTCGGCTACTCGGGCAAGGTCGTTGCGCACCAAATCCACAATCATGAGATTTTCGGCGCGCTCCTTCTCGTCGTGTAGCAGGGTGTGGCGCTGCTGCGCGTCCGTTTCTGGAAAATTACCCCGGCGAATGGTGCCTTTTATCGGCTGGGAAAGCAGCGTATTGCCTTCGCGCCGCAGAAATCGTTCCGGCGAAGCGCATAATAGGTAGTGGTCTTCCCATTTGTAAAACCCGGCAAAAGGAGTGGGAGAGGCCGCATTAAGCTGCTGAAACAGGGCAACGGGCTCTAACACAGCTTGCTCGGCGTAAAACTCCTGACACAGGTTCAACTCATACACTTCCCCGTTCAGAATGTCCTCCTGAATATGACTGACTGCCTGCAAATAATCTTCCTGCGGCATTCGCGGCCGCAAAGCAGGAATAACTGTTGGCGAATCAGCCAGCTCCGAACTAAGTATCTCTGTCAATACCGATTCCGGGCCATGAATTTCCACGCTTTCGGCTAAAAAGCGGAACCAGATTTCGGCCTCAAAGAATTGCAACGCCGGCCATTCTAAACCGTCCGGATGGAGGCTGTGCAACAACGGCTCTATTTCATTCTTTAACTCATAAGACAGCATTCCGCAGCGCAGGGCCTTGGAAGGCCCCAGCAGCCATGGCCTTAATTCTGCCAATGTAGTGGGGCTAGCTGCCGGGGTATTCCGGACGGCCAGCAGGTCCTGAAAACCACCAAAAGGGTATTCCAAGCCATTGGAGGTATAATAAGCACAACACCGAAAGCGGCCGGCCCAGCTTAGCGCCAACTCCCGGAAGCGGACCGAAGAAACAGGAAGGGAAGAGTAAGAAACAACGAGCACAGGACAAAGGTAGCGGAGAGCAGTTGACACAGAATGCTTAATAATGCAGAGCCTATTTCAGGCTCGCCAGCGCCACCTTGGCTTTGGCATCAGTGCTATTCTTGTACTCGTGTTTAGGGTAACTCAGGGCTTTCTGAAAATAGGTTCGGGCGGTGTTTTTTTGTCCCTCAGCCAGATACAGATAACCTAGCTGCAAAGCAGACTGCGGGGCAAAGTAATACGGCGCCGTGCCCGCTAGCGCAATGGTGCGGGCATACAGCAGCCGGGCCGAGTCCAGCTGCCCCAAGCCATGCCAGGCGCGGGCCGCCCGGTAGGGGGCTTCCAGTTGGTCGCGCAGTTGGTATGTGCGGGTGGTATGAAAGGCGGCCAGGGTTCGGAGAGCTTCACGGTAGTAGCCACCGTCAATCTGCAGCCGGGCGCGGGTAAGCGTACGGTTCAGAGGCAACTTGTCCTCCACTACCCGCTGCGCATAGCTGTCTTCTTCTACTACTGTGCGCCCACCATTTTCAATCTGCTCGTAATACTGCCGGGCAGCGGGGGCATCATTGGATAGCCAAGCGGCCAGATAAAGCTTGAAAGCGGCATCCTTGCGGTAGTGCTGGCCCCTGCTTTCCCGCAGAAACTGTAGATTCTCCCGCTCCGAGGCCGCGTAATTACCTTGATACAAAAGCAAGTCAGCGGCCATGTGGTGCAGGTAGGGCACCGGCAGGTAAGCCGAGCCCGTGGGGCGGGCGCGGAAGGCAGACAGGGCTTGGTCTGTCTGGTGCTGTTTTTTATGCAGGCTGATCAGTAGGTAGCTGAACAATAGGTTGTCAGGTTGCTGGGCTGCCAGCCGCTTAGCCAGTTGTACGGCTTCGTCGCTCTTCTTAAAATAAGTTTCCTCTACCAAAGCCAGGATAATCCGGGACTCAGGCTGAAACTCATGGGGCTGCCGCGCGGCCATGCGCAGATTCTGCAAACCCGCCTCCACGCTGCCGGGCAACCCCAGCAGCTTCAGGAACCAGCGGTAGCCCTCCGGCAAAGAGCCGATAAAAAATTGCAGCATCCCCAGCGTTTTGCGGGCTGGCAGGAAATTGGGGTACTGGCCCACAGTCTCCTGCATGTGCAGATAAGCCAGCCGCAAACTCCAGGCCCCCTGAATCTCGTGCTGGAAGGCTACCTGCGCCGCCGCCTGATGCAACCGGATTTCCGCCAGGGCATAGGCCCGCAACGCGGAACGCTCTTTTGACTTCGCCAGTAATTCCAGCCGCTTATCCTGCTTCTGAATGACCCCTTCATATAACCGGGCGTCCTGCGAAATCATCAGCTCAGTAAAATCAATACCATCGGCAACCAGCAGCGAGCCGACATTATTGGGCGCACGTTGTAGTTCGGGCTGCAGGCGGGCTCGCGCGGCGGGTACGCGTAGTTTTAGGAGTTCAGCGTAGGCCTGCCGGGTAGAGGCAGTAAGCGGCCAGTTGTACGTAGTGGCGGTTGTGCTCTCCGGCTGGGCTTGCCTAGCCAATGTTGTGTTCGCCAATAGACACAGCACTCCCAGCAGCAGGCCCACAGACCGGCATTGGCATCGGGATAGAAAGCAAACTACTGACGGTGAGTTCTGCACGGAGCGCTATGGACCAACAAAAAAGGAACGGCATAACACCGTTCCTTTTTTGTATTGAGTACCGGGTGGTAAGCAATTACACGTTTTTCACTTCCACATCAGCCAGTACGCGGCCGCAATGCTCGCACACGATGATTTTCTTGTGGGCAATGATATCCGCCTGGCGCTGGGGGGGCACTGTGTTAAAGCAGCCGCCGCAGGCGTCGCGCTTCACCGTTACCACGGCCAGGCCGTTGCGCACGTTGCCACGGATACGGGTATAAGCCATCAGCAAACGCTCTTCGATAGGCTTTACAGCCTTCTCGCGCTCGGTCATGATTTTTTTCTCGTCGGTTTCGCTCTCACCGACGATGGTTTCCAGCTCCGACTTCTTGTTGTCGAGGTCTTTCTTCCGCTCTTCCAGGCGCTGCTTGGTACCGCTGATTTCGTTGTTTTTCAACTCAATCTGGTACTGGGCTTCTTTGATCTTCTTTTCAGAAATCTGGATTTCAAGCTTCTGCAGCTCAATTTCTTTGGCAATAGCCTCGTATTCCCGGTTGTTACGCACATTCTGCTGCTGATCCTCATACTTTTTGATGAGGCCATCGGCATCCTTGGCGTTTTGCTTACGCTGCTTAATTTGCTCGTTGAGGCTGGCAATTTCTTCGTCGAACTTGCTTACACGCACTTCGTAACCCGCAATTTCGTCCTCCAGGTCACGTACCTCTTCCGGCAAATCGCCCCGTACGCGCCGGATTTCGTCAAGCTGCGAGTCAAGCTGCTGCAGGTTCAGAAGTGCTTCCAGCTTGCTGGCAACGGTGGTTTCCACAGAGGGGTTAGAAATCATAACGGACAGGGTTGGTGAGGGTCTCGGCAATGAAGAGCGCAAAAGTACTTCCAAAGTTGGCGGTAAGCAAATCCCGGAAAACCTCCCCGGTAAATTGTTCGCTCTCAAAATGGCCTACGTCGCAGAGCATCAGCCTGCCTTCGGCTCCAAAATATTCGTGATATTTCAGGTCGCCGGTCACGTAGGCATCGGCCCCGGCGTTGCGGGCTTTGCCAATCAGAAAACTGCCGGCCCCGCCGCATAGGGCTACTTTCTGAATAGGCCGGGTATATTCTGTGTGCTTCACTACGGGTACACACAGGGCCTCCCGCAGTTGTTGGCGGAAGGCCGCTGGTTCCATGGGCTCCGGCAAATCACCAATCATGCCGGATCCTACTTCCTGATGGGTGTTTTCCAGCTTTACAATTTCGTAGGCTACTTCTTCATACGGGTGAGCCTGCCGCAGCGCACGCAGCACGTTATGCTGCAGGTGCAATGGCAGAAGCACTTCCACCCGCTGCTCATATACGGATTCGGGCTGACCCGGCTGGCCAATGTAGGGGTGAGTACCCGCGCCGGGCGTGAACGTGCCAGTGCCTTCTATACGAAAGCTGCAGTCATGGTAGTCGCCCACGCGGCCCGCACCCGCCTGGTACAGTGCCTGTAGAATACTTTGGGTGTTGGGAGGGGGGGAATAGGTAATTAATTTGGCCAGAGTGCCTGATTTAGGGTCTAGAATGCGCAGGTTCTGCAGACCCAGTTTTTCGGCCAGCTTGCGGTTAACGCCGTGTTGCACATTGTCCAGGTTGGTGTGGGCAGCGTAAATGGCCACATCATTTTTAAGGGCTTTTATCAGCGTCTGTTCCACCTCATTAGCCCCGGTGAGGCGTTTCAGGGGGCGGAAAATGACGGGATGATGCACTACTACCACGTTGCAGCCGCGCTGCAGGGCCTCATCTACCACGGCTGGGGTGCAGTCCAGAGCAATAAGCACTCCATGCACCTCCATGGTGGGGTCGCCGCACTGTAGGCCGGCGTTGTCGTAGGATTCCTGATAGGCCAGGGGGGCGGCGGCTTCGAGCACCCGGGCAAGGTCAGCAACGGTTGACATTTTATGGGTGCTAACGGAAGAAGGGCTTGGAGCAGGCTGAGTATACATAGGTAGTTTTATTAATGGTGGTAGGAGCGCGCCGCAAGTTGCAGGGCTCGGCTGGGTTGCAACTTTGTGACACACTTTAATGATTGATTCATGCTAGTCACTACTTAATAATGGTGCTAAGTACTTCTACGTACCGCGCTACGTGCTGAGGCAGCTCCCGCCGTTTGTATTGCATCAGATAGCGGGGATGGTCCAGCACTTCAATATGGTCGAAAAGGGTGAGCTCCTGGTTTAGCTGCTGCAAATACTTCGCGTTGCGCCTACCCAGGCAGACAGCCACTTCACGGCGTAGTCCCACCTCGTGTACTTGCTGTTGTAGCGAAAGACGCATATCGTCTGCCAGTGCCGCCGTGAGGGCCGAGGAATCATAATAGTTATAGTTGCGCTCCTGCCGAAGCAGGACCAGCGGGTAAAGGGAGCCCAGGTAGAAATTCTGATAGAACCGGGCGGGCCCACCCATGGCCGCCACCACCTGATAGATAAACTGACTGGAGAGCTCCCGCTGCCGGGGCAGCAGATTGGCTATGCCGCATTCATCGGCCAGTGCTACCGGGTCGGTGAAGGCCACGCCGGTGCGGCCGCTCCCAAAGCGCCCGGGATTAATGCCCAGCATCGCTACCCGCGGGGCAGGGCTGGCGTAGTATTGCCTGGCAAAGGCCTTAAGCAACGGCTGTACGTCTGCCTGCCGGTAAGGGCTTTCTGCCGAAACACCATCAGGTAAAGCAGCAGGCAGCGGAAAATTGGTTAGAAAAGGTAAGAGGCGGTCAGCGAAGGAAGTCATCTAGTAAAAATGCGGCATAATGAGAGGCTAAGGCGCAGGATAGCCACAGTAAAGATGGACTCAAGCCAGGAAATTACACCTTCTGGAAAGGTACTCAGCCATGGCGTCAAAATCCCCGTATTTTTGCCGGCCCTGTTTTCGTTTCTATGCCCCGATTGGTTACGCTGTTGCTCCTGCCCCTAAGCTGGCTTTATGCCGGCATTATGGCGGTGCGCAACTGGCTTTACGATGCCGGAATGCTGACGGCCGGGCGGTTTCCGGTTCCGCTCATCAGTGTGGGCAATTTACGGGTAGGCGGCACAGGCAAAACCCCGCACGTGGCTTGGGTGGTGCGGGAGCTACAGGAATTAGGCGAGCATCCCGCTATTCTGAGCCGTGGATACGGCCGCCGCACCAAAGGTTACCGCCTGGTGCAGCCCACGGATACCGCCACTACCGTAGGTGACGAGCCCCGGCAGCATTTTCTAGATTTTCATAGCGCCGTGCCCGTGGCCGTGGCGGAGGACCGCCGCGTGGGCTTACTGGAACTGCTAAAGCATCAGCAGCTTAGTGTAATTGTACTGGATGATGCGTATCAGCACCGCCGCGTGCACCCAACCCTTTCTGTGCTCCTGACGGAATACCAACGGCCATTTTATTCGGACCATGTGCTGCCCGCCGGCCGTTTGCGGGAAAGCCGCGCCGGAGCTGCCCGGGCCGATGTGGTAGTGGTAACCAAATGCCCCAGTCACCTGCCAGATGCAGAAAAGCTAGCAATAGAGGCGCGCATTAGCCGTTACACCAGGGCCGGAGTGCCGGTGCTGTTCTCCGCTTATCTTTATGGAGCCCCCGTGGCCGTAGGGGCAAGTCCCGCGCCGGCCAGTACCGGAGTGGTTCTGCTCACTGGTATTGCGCAGCCAGAACCGCTACGTACCTATCTGGCCTCAGCGGGCTATCAGATAGAACACCATGCGGCTTTTTCCGACCACCATGCCTTTACCCCGGCGGAAATTCAGGCCGTTTGTGCCCAACTCCGGCCGGGACAAAGCATCTTTACCACGCAAAAGGATGCCATGCGCCTTTCTCAGCCCGCTTTGCAGCGGGTGCTGGCGGGCGTACCGGTATTCTATGTTCCTATTGAAGTCCGGTTTCTGGCCGATGGCGCCAGCCGGCTTCGTGCTTTACTAGTGTCTTCTTTTCAGCCCCAAGCTGTTGTCTGATCTGTCTTTTTATTCCTTGATGCGGCGCTGCCGGGTGCAGCAGCTTTCCAGCAGCCCCGGAAAGTGGCTGCTGGCTATCCTGCTGTGGCTGGGTATGGGTGCTCCGCTACACGCACAGGTACTGGATGACACTACCAGAGTGTTATATAGTCCTCTGACTACCAAAGTTATCCGGGAGCGGGACGTGTTGCGCGACATCACCACCGGTCAAACGCTGGATACTACGTTGCTGACGTTCCACAACATTCGGCGGTACTGGCTGAACGATACCACCTACCAGCAGGACCTGGGGAACCTGGGTACCGCCTCACGCAAACTCCTGTGGGAGCAACCCACCAAGCTGGGCGCCCGTCTGGGCCGCAACGTATTCGATAAATATGCCCGGACCGCCGCCGATGTGGTGTATTACGATACCCGCTCGCCGTATACCTTTTTTCGTTATCTGCAAGGAGGACTAGGGGAGCAGATTTTCCAGCTCTCTCACTCCCGCAGCCTGAAAAAGAATGCCAACGTGGGTTTTTCCTACGAGCGACTGGCGTCAAATAAAGTAGTAGGCGCGTCGCCGCGCGAGGGCCTGATTCGGCATTCCGGGATTACTCTTTTTGGTCGCTACCAAACCACCGATGAGCGGTATCATCTCCTGGCCAACTATATTATTACCCGTCATGAGGCCGTAGAGCAGGGAGGTATCCGTCCGCTAAATGATGCGTCAATTCCTCGTGCCCAACAAGATACGGTGCCAAATCAGTTGTTTGATTATCAGCGGGAGCGGGTTTGGCTAAGTCAGGCTATTAACCGCGACAACCGAGACGATGCTCACTTGGCGCACACCTACCGGCTACTGGGCAAAGGCCTCACCGCCTTCCATGTCTTCGACTTTAACCGACAGCAGAACCGCTACAACGACGACGCCATTCCCTACGATGAAAGCGGCAATATCCGGTACTATCCCCGGTTCAGCGCCAAACGGCAGACCCAGTTCGACTCCACCAAAACCGAAGACCGGGCTTTATTCCGGCAGATTGAAAATACGGTAGGCGTACTCGGCCACACCGATGCCGTAGACTACCGCGCGTACGGCCGCTACCGCAATGCCCGCTTGGAAACACGCTCCTTGATAGGCGGAGAAAGTACAGACACCGTTGGTGTGCGCAAGTTTAATCAGGTTTTTGTGGGTGGCAACGCGGCCTTCCGCTATCAGCAATTTGCTATTCAAACGGCTGGAGAATACAAGATTGCCGATGAATACTGGGTGCGCGCTTCGGCGCGGTTAGGTTTTCTTACGGCGGAGGTTTTCAGTTCCAGCTATTCGCCCACGCTCACGGAGCAGCAGTTCAGCGGAAACCATTTTGCCTGGTCTCACTTAGATTCCGACCCTTCAGAATTCGATTTTACCAAAGTAAACCAACTGCTGGTAAGAATTGAGAGGCAGTTTGGCGCTCAACGGTTTCTGGTGGAAGGCTCTGCGGTGAATATCCGTAAATTGATTTTTTATAATCAGGAGGCTAAACCGGAGCAGTTGAGTACGGACCGCCAATTATATATCGGCCGCCTCCGGCACCGGTTGGTGCTGGGAGGCTTCTACACTGACCATGACCTGACGCTAACCGGCGGGGGCGATGAAGAAGGCCTGCGCATTCCGGCCGCCGTGCTCACCAGCCGTATTGCCTATCAGGGGTTCCTGTTCAAGAAAGCGCTGTTTGGGCAGGTAGGAGTGGAGACGTACTTTCAGTCCCGGTGGAAGGCATATGACTATAGCCCCAGTACGCAGCAGTTTTTCGTGCAGGACCACTTTACCGTTCGCAACTACCCCTTGGTGGATGTGTTCCTGACGGGTGACATTAAGACCGTAACCGTGTTTCTGAAGATGGCCTACCTCAATCAAGGTCTGCTGCACAACGGGTATTTTGCTACCCCTTACTACACGGGTAATCCGCGAAGCTTCCAGTTTGGAATAAAGTGGAATTTCTTTGATTAATCTGCTCTATAGGGCCTCTTCTAACCAGCCCGATTAAAGCACTGCTTTAGCTTATCATGACTGACGATATCCTTTCTGATGCAAATGCCGACGTAGCCCGGCAGCGCGAGAAAACCATCCTCAAACTCAAACTCAATACTGACCCCCGCTGGGTGGATATTGCCAGCAAGAACATTGAGGATATTCTCGTAGATCACGCCTACTGTGAGCAAAAAGCCGCCAGCACGGGCATCAGCCTCATTCTGAAGTACCCCGAGAAATCCAGACTGGTAGATGAGCTAACGGCATTAGTAGCCGAAGAGTGGGCGCACTTTGAGCGGGTGCTGTTGGAGCTGCGCAAGCGCGGCCACGAGCTGGGCCGTCCTCGCCGTGACGAGTACGTGGTGCAGCTCATGACGTACGTTCGAAAGGGCGGGCCCCGCGAGCGGCAGCTCATGGATCAACTGTTGGTAAGTGCTCTGATAGAGGCTCGTAGCTGTGAGCGATTCAAGCTTTTGTGGAAGCATATTCCGGATCCTGGCCTGAGCAAATTCTACTATGAGCTGATGGTGTCGGAAGCTGGCCACTTTGTAAGTTATGTTGACCTAGCCAAGGAATACTGTAATGCCCAGGAAGTAGATGCCCGCCTGCAGGAGCTACTCAAAATAGAAGGCGAAATCATTACCAACCTGCCGGTGCGCAACGACCGAATGCATTAACGGAGCCCCAGGACAAGTTGAAACAGCTTGGCCCTATGGTAGCGTCTCGCTTGTGAGACGCTACCATAGGGCCAAGCTGTTATTAGTATTTGATTCTCAGACCGAGCTGGACGCCAACAGGCCAGCAGGCACATCCAGCTTACCGGTATGTGGATCAATCAGGCCGTTACGCTCATCCTCAATATTGGTAGCCTGCGTGTATACGTCGCCGGCAATGGGACGCTTACGCAGCTCTGCTTTATACTGCCGAATCTGCTCGGTACGGGCTGCCGCATCCTGCGGCCCCCCGTAATCCGGGAAACCGAAGCCACCCCACTCGCTGACAATTAGCGGTTTCTGGCGGCGGTAGAAAAATGGGTCGCCTACTACCAGGGGGAAGGCAGCTACGCCGTTTAAATCTCCCTGCACCAGGCGGTCCAATACATCCTGCCAGTGCGGCAGCTCCGGAGTATATAAATGAGCCGTTAACAGGTCCGACATGAGACGGCCACCCGCCGATACGTGCTGCCAGCCATCATTATCCACCACCAGAAACTGGGGGTGCTCGATCTGCATGTAATGATACATTTCGGTGATGTAGCGGCGCGTTTCAGAGTTTGTGGCAATATCCTGAGCACCCCAGTCCTCATTGTACAGGCTCCAGATAACTACTGAAGGATGCGACTCAATGAGGGCCAGCATGCGCAGTAGCTCCGCCCGGTGGTTTTCCCGGCTGCGCTGCGTGGAGGTATGCGGACTGGGTACCTCTACCCAAAGGAGCAAACCCAACTCATCGGCCAGGTTATAAATGCGGGGGTCTACGCCAGCAATGTGCACGCGTACCAGGTTGCAGCCCAACTCTCGCATGGCATACATATGCTTGCGCATTTCCTCGTAGGTGGCAGTGCCGGGCTGGTACAGAATGCCATCCAGATAAAGGGGCTGATTATTCACGTACACAAACTTACCCCGGGACTCAATCTTGCGCAGCCCAAAGTGAGTTTCAATCTGAGCCGTATAACCTTCGCTGTCAATAAGTAGGGCTACCAGATAATACAGGTTGGGGCTTCCGGGGCCCCAAAGCCGGGCCCCGGGCAGTTCCATCACCACTCGCTGCTGACGTTGCCCGGATTCCAGGCGCAGGGGGAAGTCGGAGGTGGCCAGAGGTTGAGGGGAGGGCGTACTCCGGTCAAATACCTGCAGGCGTAGGGTGTAGAAACCTGGGTCGTGGATGCGGGTGGTGATATTGAACCGCACCAGCTGGTCTTCAATAATGCTGTCTACGCCAACGCGGGAGCGAAGGCGGTTGCGCTCTACCATCTCCAGCCAAACGCTGCGTACGGCTCCCGTATAGGTCTGGTACCAGATGCCGCCGCGCTTATACACGTGTGACTCCTGCTTACCACGGGTGGTTTCAGCGTCCATGGTGTCGGCAATACGTACCGTAATGCGGTTAACGGGCCGCAGGTTTTCTTCCTTCAACTCAAAGGAAAACGAGGTATACTCACCGTAATGCACGTCTTCGCCCTCAATGGTGCGCAGCTGGTGACCATTCAGCCATACGCGGGTTTCGTAGCCACAGGCCCCAAAGGTGAGCTGGAACATAGAATGAGTACCATCGTCGCCGCGTTCAGGCAGCGGAAACTCCCGCTCATACCACACAATCACCTGATCCTGCCAGCCAACGGGCATCTGCTCGCCTTTTACCTGTGCCAGGTGGTCCTCTACGGAGCCCGGCCAGGGGGCAGTATCGGAGTAGTTGTGCCCTACATACCAGTTGTCACGCAAACCAACATCATGTACGTCATGTTCAAACTTCCATTCTCCGTCCAACAGCAGGTAATTATTGGTACGCAGGACGGCGCGGGGCAAGGGATTAGCGGTGCGCAGTTCGCCTTCGCTGCGCGAAAACCCGTAGTTCTTTTGATCAGAATCCATGAAAGCTGCAAAAGGTGAAGCCTTAACTAACGAGAACTTGGCTTTTATTGATCGTATAGTAAGTTAAAAAATATCGATATTCCTTAACAGCAGGCGCTTACTCATGTCTGCCCCTGACTAGTAAAGCGGGTGCGGGCAACTTCTATTTGTGGTGCAAAGGATAAATCAGCACCCCGGAAGTACAGGCAGCAGGAGGCCGACGGCGCCGGAACAGCAGGTTTATCTGGGGGAAAGCTAAAACAATGCGCCTTAGCTGGCAACACGCGGGTCCTCAGGATAGGAGCATCTAGCTCCAACCCTATAGCTTTAAAAAGGAAATGCCCCGGCATTATACAGGCCAGGATAAGCGGCCAAAGAATCAGGTTTTCTGCTTCTTTTTCTTAGCGGCCGGAAACAGCACATTGTTCAGAATGAGGCGGTAGCCGGGCGAATTGGGATGGAGCGACAAATCAGTGGGCTCTTCTTCTACCAGGTGCTGATAGTCTTCGGGGTCGTGGCCGCCATAAAACGTCCAGGTGCCTTTGCCCAGCGTACCGTGCATATAGCGCACCTCGCCGGAGGTTTTGTTGTCGCCCATCGCCACTACATCGGGCTTGATAAGCTGCTTGCGGAACGCCGTGGTCTGGCCCATAAAGCCCTTTATGGTCTTCTCATGGTTCTGCGTGAGCATGGTGGGCACGGGGTCGTACTTAGCCGAAAAAGTAAACAGCTGGAAGTAGTCGTTGTCCTCGTAAACGCCGCGCTCCTGCGGCTGCATGTCGATGTTACTGTATTCGTACTGGTAGGGGTCGCGCACCAACTGGAAGTCCTTGAAAGCCAATGTGCGGTTGAAATTGAGCTTTTGCTGGGCGTTGGGGTCGGCCGGGTCCCCATCGTACATGCTTTCTACCATATCCACGCCCAGGCCCGCCAGGGCAATATCATAGGTATCCGTGGCGGAGCACATGGCAAACAGGAAACCGCCGCCGGCAATAAACTCCTGCATGCGGGCGGCCACGGCCCCTTTCATCTGGCTTACCTTGGTAAAATTGTGGCGCCGCGCCGCCGCCTCAGCTTCGCGCTGCTGCTGCTGGTACCAGGGGCGGTTGCGGTAGTTCGCGTAGAACTTGCCGTACTCGCCGGTGAAATCCTCGTGGTGGAGGTGCAGCCAGTCGTACTTGGGGAGGGCACCGTCCAATACCTCATCATCATAAATCTGGTCGTAGGGTATTTCGGCGTAGGTCAGCACCATGGTTACAGCATCGTCCCAGGGCTGCTTTCCCTTGGGAGTGTATACCGCAATTTTGGGAACCTTCTCCAGCTTCATGATATCCATGTTGGCATTGGGGTCGGCAATTTCGGAGAGGATGCCAGTGTACTGGGCGGCGCTGATGACCTGGAAGCTCACGCCCCGAATAGCCAGCTCATTTTCCAGCCCCTGGGCATTCTCGCACGCAAAGGCCCCGCCGCGGTAGTTCAGCAGCCAATCCACCTCTACCTGTTTGGTCAGCAGCCAGTAAGCAATGCCATACGCTTTCAGATGCTCTTTCTGGGCCTCATCCATGGGAATGAGGATATGATTGGCCCAGGCTGCCCCCGAGCCAGCCATGCCCGCCAGCAGGAGCGCAATCAGTAGAATAAAACGCTTCAATATCATAGCCGAAATCGGAAAAATACCCGCCTAAACAAATGTACCAAAACCGCTGGGCTTTTACCCGAAAGCGGTTACCTTGCAGGACCCGCCAACATAGCTACCCCGAGTTCTGGGCATGCTTCGGCTTTTGAGGGTTTCTGCCATGCACTTGCTAGAAAACATCAAAGAGGCATTCCGTTCCATTCACAGCAACCTGCTGCGCACGGTTCTCACGGCTCTAATTGTCAGCATTGGTATTATGTCGCTGGTCGGTATTCTAACGGCCATCGATTCCATTAAGTATTCCCTGAACCAAACCTTCGCCAGCCTGGGGGCCAACTCCTTTGAGATGACCGCCAAAGGGTATACGAACCGCATGCGGCGGGGTGGCATGCAGACCAAAACCTATCCGGCCATATCGTACCTGCAAGCCAAGAAGTACAAGGAAGAGGTGGGAGAGGAAGCCAAGGTGGGCGTATCGGCCTTTATTGCCGGAGCTACTGAGGTGAAAGCCAATGGAGAGAAAACCAACCCCAACATGAACGTGGTGGCAGGTGATGAAAATTACCTGATGATTCAGAACTACGCCTTGGGTAGTGGCAGAGCCTTTTCACAGGCAGAATTGGATAATGGCACCAACGTGGCCATTGTAGGCTCCGAAATCAAAGACAAACTCTTCCCACGGCAAAGCCCGCTCAATAAGTATATCTATTTTCTGGGCCGACGCTTTCAGGTGGTAGGGGTGCTGGAGAAAAGCGGCTCCACCATGGGCGGTGGCGGTGCCGACCGTACCCTTCTGATTCCGCTGGAAACGGGCAATCAGATGCCCCGCCAGCGTGCCCTGACCTACGATATTAAAACGGCCGTTGTGCAGCCCGAAAACCTGGGCTTCGTTATGGGGCAGGCCACCGGTATTATGCGCGCCGTACGCCACGACCAACTGGGCCAAGAAAATTCTTTTGAAGTAGAGCGTAGTGACTCGCTAGCCAGTAAGCTGGATTCCCTGTCGGGCAACTTGCGAATCGGCGGCTTTCTGGTGGGCTTTATTACGCTACTGGGTGCCAGTATTGCCCTCATGAATATCATGATGGTATCGGTAACAGAGCGTACCCGCGAAATCGGAATTCGCAAAGCTTTGGGCGCAACGGCCCTACAGATCCGGCAGCAGTTCCTGATTGAGGCTATTGTTATCTGCGTAATGGGTGGTACCCTGGGCATTGTTTTAGGGGTAGCCATGGGCAACTCCATTTCTCTGTTTATTGGCGAAGGAGCTTTCCTGGTGCCATGGCTGTGGATGTCCCTGGGCTTGTTTATCTGTGTAAGCGTAGGGCTGGCCTCGGGCTATTACCCCGCCAGCCGTGCCGCTCAGCTCGACCCTATAGAGTCGTTGCGCTACGAGTAAGGGGCAAAAAGCATCCAGGGCTCAATTGGCTTTCCATGCTTCCCTATTCTAACTTATTACTGGCGTTTCAAAGGGCATCGCCGCGCACCTTCCAGGCCCAGGCTTGGATGGAGGCAAGTCGTTTCTAGAAGAGTTTTAGTACCTAAGGCTATTGACAGGAAGCGTTTATGTTCACGAATTATAGCCAACGATGAAGGCCAGTAAGACAGGGTAAAGGGCTTCTATATCTATATGGAATTTAACCAGAACTGAGTTCCTCTTTTAGCTAATTCGACCAGTAATCTCAAGGTAGAGAAGGAGGGAACTAGCTCAATGCCGATACTTTTTCCTACAACTTCTCACTTCTTGAAACTGGGTATGCAAGCAAGTACACACTTCATTAAAACCGAGAACAAGCCCTGAGGTATTCATTCAAAGTAATAGCAATACGTTGGCGCGGCTTTTAACATTCGGTGCCAAACACCCACAAGGATTCCCATTTCAGTTACTTCTGTCTCTATTTTATAAAGAATGAGAATACATATTTTTGTTTCCATTTGAGTATATTTGGGGTGTAATAATATATTACTCATTTGGAAATATGACAAAAGAAGAAACAATAGGACAGCGGTTTAGCCAGCTCATTCAGGAATTGGGGATGACTAAAAATGCCTTTGCTATATCCCTGGAAAAGACTGCAACAGTCATTCAACATTTGGTTGAAGAGCGAAACAAGCCTGGATTTGACCTTTTGTGTAAGGTATTTGAAGTATATCCAAATGTATCAAAGGATTGGTTGATGCAGGGTTCAGGTCCTATGTTTAGAGGAAACGACCAGGAAGTGACAACCACAGTGTCTGCCGCTATACCAACGTTGGCTCCTGCCGAAGTGGAAGCGCAAGCAGGGCCTGCTACTTTCAATACTGTGGTCCCACATAATTCTGTATCACACCTACCAGATTCTGCAAACGCTGATAAGTCAGCCGCACAAGTCGTAAAGTCTGAATCTGCAATATCCACTCCTTCCATTGTTGGGAATCCTGCCTTAACAGAGAATCCAGTATCAATCACCCCGCCAGCAACTCCTGCGGCAGATACTAGCTGGCAGACTGCTTTATACACCCAGCAAATGGCGCATCAACTGGCCATGGCTGAGCTACGCAACCAGCACTTGCAAGAACAGCAGCGCCTGATGCAGCAAATGATGGATTTAATGCAGCGGCAACTCATTAAATAAAAAGGGATGGAATGCTCGCTCCAGCTTTTATAAAACATTAACTAAAAGTCTTAAACAGAAAACGGGGTCCTGGCACTTGGCCAGGACCCCGTTTTCTGTTTAAGACTTTTATGCTGCCGGACTTTTAGTGGGTTATTACTACACGCTGTATATAGATATTTTGGTCTGACTGCACCCGGAGAAAATAGGAGCCGTTAGCCCATGTGCTGGTGGTAAGCAGATGCCGTCGGCCGGAAAAGTACCCAGTCTGAATTATCCTGCCCTGCAGGTCATACACGGTAAGTTGGCTGGGTACCTTTGAGGCCTGAGCCAGTTCCAGTGTTACTTGGTTGCTGGCCGGGTTGGGGAATAGCCGCATCTGGAGCAAAGCACGCTGACCAATGGCTGCGGTAGGCTGAGAAGGCTCCAAATGGAGCATCCAGGTTTGGTTAGCGCCTAGAGAAGTAAGTGGTACTGCCCAATTGCTGAAGCCGCCTTGTCCATTGAGAACAATAGTCCCGGCTGCCTTGCCGGTATACAGGTCAGAGGCTTGATATGTACCAGCCGGCAGTGAGGAAACAGCCAAGGAAATCTTCATATTTGCCACACTACTTGCGGAAATATTGGCAATAATGAGCACCGCTTCCGAACCCAATATGCGGCCGTAGCCGAGTACGCTGGCGTCTGAGGAAGTAGTAGTGGGCAAATAATAGCCTTTGCGTAACACTTCATGCGAGTTGCGTAAGGCAATCAGCTTCTTATAGTGGTTGAGCAGCGAAGCCGGATCGGTCTGCATTGTGGCCACGTTAAACTGAGCATAGTTGGAATTGAGCGCACGCCACGGCGTACCAGTACTGAAACCGCCATTTAAACTGTTGGCCCATTGCATGGGCCGGCGCTTGTTTTCATCTGCGCCTTCCCCCAGCATGCCCACTTCCTCGCCGTAGTAAAGAAAGGGTACTCCCGGCATCGTCAGGTAAAGCATAGCGGCCTGTTTCATGCGGGCCATGTTGCTGCCCAACGTACCCAGTACCCGGTTCTGATCATGGTTGGTAAGGAAGGTAGCGTACTGCAGCTTCGGGTAGCTTTGGTTTACCAAGTTCAGCTGATTACGCAGGGCATTCGCGCTGCCAGTATTTAAGGCAGTGAGGGTAGCCGAGGCCAGCTCAAACTCGAAGCAGGTATTCAGCCGGTCATTCACCACATAGGGCACTACAGCTGCTGTCGGAGACCAGGCTTCGCCAACGGTGAATACATCCGGTTTTATCTGCGTAATCGTATCATGAAATTCCTCCAGCACGGCCAGCGTTCCGGGTGTATTTTCATAAGTGGCTCCGTCCTCTACCAATAATTTAATGGCATCGAGCCGGAAGCCATCTACCCCTTTGTTAAGCCAGAAGCGGGAAATATCCCACATAGTGGCTTTCATTTCGGCATTGCGCCAGTTCAGATCAGGCATGCCGCTCCAGAATGAGCCATAGTAATAGCTGCTGTTCAGCGGGTGCCACACTGTGCTTCCTCCCGGGCCGGTACCCGGGAAAGTGCTCGACCACCGGTACCAGTCGCGGTAAGCATTGGTTGCACTGCTGGCCGACTGCGTGAACCAGGGGTGCTGGCTGGAGGTATGGTTCAGTACAAAGTCAATGATGACCTTAATGCCGCGGGCGTGAGCAGCGGCCAGAAAAGTTTCAAACTCGGCCATGGTGCCATAGTCCGGCTCGGTGGCTTTGTAGTTGGTAACGTCGTAGCCGTGGTAGCTGGGGGATTCCATCATGGGCATCAGCCAGATACCTGTAATGCCGAGGTCAGTGGTCGTGGCAGGGTCGCCGTCGTTCAGATAATCGAGCTTTTTCGTTAGCCCGGCAAAGTCCCCCTGCCCGTCGCCATTACTGTCGTAGAAGCTCCGTACAAATACTTCGTAGAAAACAGCATCGTTCCACCAGTGGGTGCTGTACTCCGTAGGTGAGGAGCCGCAGGCCTGGCAGGTACTATAGCAGACTTCGGGCGTGGTATTTACGGCGCCCGTTGCATCAAGCACACGGCTGAGCGTGCCGTTCCCATCAGCTGTACCACAGGCGGCGGGCACTATCTCAGCGCTGCTGTTAGTGTCACCATTCACAAACCGATACTCAAAACGGCTGGCCGCGGGCAAGGACAGCTGGACTTCGTAGATACCATCGCCATTATCATCCCGCAGGGCTATAGACGTGGGGTCCCAGTTGCTGCCGTAGCCGGCCAGAGTCTGAAAATTGCCCGTCACGTGTACGCCGGCCCGGGAAACCGTCTGGCCGCGCATGTTCACGGCAAACCGCACCTGTGTGTTACAGTCGCCAAATGCAACGCTGGGCAGACGAAGACCGGTAGCGCTCAGGCTTACCTGGCGGTTTACGTTTCCGCCTCCATCCGTTACGCCGCAGGTAGAACTGGGTAACTCCGCACCATCCCAACTGTTGCCATTCACGAATTTATAGAGGTACACCCCTGCCGGCACTTCCACCGTTACCTCGTAAATCTGATCTTTATCGGTATCGGTGAGTAGGGTAGAAGCCGGGTCCCAATCGGCAGCAAAACCAGCCGCTGTCTGAAAATTGCCCGCTACATGCACGCCCGCGGCAACTACCGCCTGCTGGCTCATGTCTACCCGAAACGTAAGCGGCACTGCCTGCGCGCTCCAGCTTAGCAGGAGCAGCAGGAAAAGGAAGAAGTGTTTCATCAGCAGGTAGCTAGACGAGGATTAGTTGGATGATTCTCTTGAATCGAAAGAAAGAGCAATAAGTAATCCTCTGTCTAGGCTCAACTGTTAATGCTGCAGCACTTCAAAACCGACTTCCTCGGCTTCCATCAGGTTTTGCGGGTTCACGCTGGTCAGGCGTAGCAGCTTCATTTCGCCTACCAGCAGCGGGTCGTACTTAGCCGTTACGCGGATGTAGTTGGGGGTAAAGCCTTCCATCTGGCCGTTGGTCACGTCGTCTTCAAACAAGACTTTCGTTTCCTGACCCACGTGCTGCTCGTAGAAAAAGCGCTTTTTCTTTTCGGAGAGGCTGCGCAATTGGGTGGTGCGCTCGTGGCGGTGGCGGTCCTGCACGCGGCCGGGCAGGGAGGGCGCCAGCGTATTGGCCCGCTCCGAATATGGAAAAACGTGCAGATAGCTGATGTCCAAATCATTCAGAAACTGGTAAGTTTCCAGAAAATCGGCTTCGGTTTCGCCAGGAAATCCTACAATAACGTCCACGCCGATGCACGCATGCGGCATCACTTCCTTAATCAGCTGCACCCGATCCATGTAGAGCGCGCGGCGGTAGCGGCGACGCATGAGCCCCAGAATCTTATCAGAGCCCGATTGCAGTGGAATGTGGAAATGGGGCATAAACCGCTTGGAGCGGGCTACAAAGCGGATAATCTCATCCGTGAGCAGGTTGGGCTCGCAGCTACTGATGCGGAACCGCTCAATGCCTTCCACTTCGTCCAGGGCCTGTACCAGGTCATAGAAGTTCTCCTGCCGCTCCCGCTCAGGGCCTTGCAGGCCAAAGTCGCCGAGGTTTACCCCGGTCAGGACGATTTCCTTTACGCCGGTTTCGGCCAACTTTTGCACTCGCTCTACCACACTCTGCACGGAACCGGAGCGGCTTTTGCCACGTGCCAGCGGAATGGTGCAGAAGGAGCAGGAGTAGTCGCAGCCGTCCTGCACTTTCAGGAAGGTGCGCGTCCGGTCGCCGTAAGAATGCGCGGCATGGAATTCCGTAGCCTCAGATATAGGGGAGGCAAACACCTGACCCGGCTGTCCGGCGGCCGGCTTCTGAAAACCGGCCAGCGTTTCTACCAGCTGAAATTTCTCGGCGGCGCCCAGCACAGCGTGCACGCCGGGGATTTCGGCAATTTCCTGGGGTTTGAGCTGAGCGTAGCAGCCCACAATGGCCACAAAGGCTTCGGGGTTGTGGCGCAGGGCTTCCTTCACCACCTTGCGGCACTTCCGGTCGGCGTGGTCCGTGACGGAGCAGGTATTGATGACGTAGATGTCGGCCGCTTCCTCAAAAGCTACTTTAGCAAAGCCGTGTTCTTCAAACTGCCGACCAATAGCCGAGGTTTCGGAGAAGTTGAGCTTGCAGCCCAGCGTATAAAAGGCAACTTTTCTTGTATCCATAAGCAAGACCGCAAAGATACAACGCCTTGGCGGAGCTGCCGAATCAAGTTTTCAAGGGTGCCCGCAAGTTCCTCTAAACTCAGCGGACCTAAGCTTTTCCGCCAAGCGTAGACACCGTTCTACCGATGCAGAAAGTCTTCAAACGTTGCCTGCTGGTAGGCCTGGCCCAGGCGCAGCTGCGCGGTAGTAACGCTGTCCGATTTACTGATGATTTGCCGGGCAGCATTATCATAAGAAACGGTGCTTTGCGGGGTCACCAGACCAAATCCATCGGTAAAGCAATAAAAAGCAAATGGCTTAGTGCCCGGTTGGAGCAGATTGCGGCTGAAGGTGTAGCCGGCAGCTGGTAAATGCAGTTGCGCCAGTAGGGTGGCGGCGACATCAGTCTGCGAGCCTAGCTCGGGTACAATCCGGCCCCGGGCGGCAGGGAGCAGGGCGCCGCCCGTCAGCAGGAGCGGAATCCGAAACTTGGCCGGGTCGTGGTTGGGGGAGTTACCGGGCAGAGCATGGCCGTGGTCAGCAACCAGCACTACCAGCGTGTTGTCCCACCAGGGTTGCTGCCGGGCCTGGCGCAGGAACTGGCCCAGAGCATGGTCTGAGTAATAGATAGAGTTGCGGAATTGGTCAGCTTCTGAAGGACCCTTAAACCGGGTAGGCATGGGCACCTCGAAAGGCTCGTGGCTGCTCAGGGTAAAAGCCGTAACGAAAAAAGGCTGCCGCTGGGTGGTCAAGTCCGCCAGTACCCGGCGAAACAGGATGTGGTCGTGGGCGCCCCATTTGGAGTTTTGCTCCTTGGCGCGGAAGTCGGTGCGTTCTGTAATCTGGTCGTAACCCCCGGCTACCAGGTAGCTTTTCATGTTAGCAAAAGCCAGCTCGCCGCCATAATAATAATGCGAGGAATAGCCTGCCGCTTTCAGGCTGCGGTTTAACTGCGGCAGCTGCTCCGTTTTGCGGGGGTATTTGATAATACTGGTGTTGGGCTGATTGGGATATCCGCTCAACAGGGAAACCAGCCCTTTCTGGCTCCGGTCGCCAGCGGCGTAGATGTTGGTGAACAACACACTAGAGCTTTGCAGGCTGTCCAGCGTCGGCGTTACGCCCCGCTCACCGCCCATGCTGCCCACTAGTTTAGAAGTGAAGCTTTCCAGAATAATGAACAGCACGTTTGGGCGCTTAACCCGCAGCAGGGTTGCTCCTGAATCTTGCATAGCCGTTGGATACAGCTGCCGCGTGAGACGGTGAGCCGTAGTATCTGCCATGTACTGATAAGGGTTGGTAGTAGTTCCTTGCTGCACCAGCGCATTTACCACGTTCCAGGCCACATTGAGCGCTGCATGGTTGGCAAAGGGTTGGGGCGAAAAGTAAACGTCGCTCTGGTTTACCGGAATTTGCTGCACCCCACCGCGCAGCGGAACTATCAGCAGCAATGAGTATAGTAAGCTAACCAGTAAAGCGCGTCCACGCCCGAACCCAGCTGGTAGTGGCGGCAGCCGGCCTACTCCTTTATTATATAGGAGCCATCCCACTATTAAGAGCCCGGCAAACAAAGCCAGCAGCACCGCCCACGGCGCGGACCCAGCCGAGGCCAGCATTTCGGAAGGTGTATTCAGGTATTGCAGGGGCGTAGCATCCAGCCGGAACCCCCAGGCCCGGTACAACTCCAGATCCGAAATTACCAGAAAGCTTACGACTACGCCTGCTACGGCCGTAGGAAAGCGCACCAGCCTCTCTAAAGGAAACTGCGGCCCGGCCAAACTGCCGAACATAAATATCAGGAAGGGTAGCAGGCATAGATAAGCCGCGGCCGAAGCATCAAGCCGCAAACCATACCACAGAAGCCGGGGAACTGTACCGGCCGGCAGCGCGCTGAGGTGGTCGGCGTGATATCCTAAAAAAAGCAGACGAGCCAGAATAAAGTACGCCAGCCAGAAGCAGAAGAGGCGAGGCTGAAACGTAAAGCGGTTTCTCACACTGTAAAAGTAAGATGAACCATTGGGGAGCCATGCAGGTTGAGAGTTTTCATCTGAAAATAGCTCGACAGTATATAAATAGGGGTGGGGTGAGTGAAAAAGGGGTGATTTCGGCTTTTCAAGGTTAATATTTTGATAACACAGGTATTTTGAAGGGCTGTTGTTGAAATTATAGTTGAATTTTCAGAAAAACACCCCTGTTTTAGATGGGTATGTTTGGATTATAGTGTTTGGCAGCTCTACCTTTGTATAACTCAAGAATAAGTACACGTTAAACTCTTTATGGCCATTCTTCGCTTCAAAGCTCTTGAACTCGTCGACCAGCGCAAAACGGTCGAGGTGATTTCATCCGGTGAACGTCGTTCCGATTCCTTCGGGAAGAACGTGTTCAACCTGGACGCCATGCGCTCTACTATGCCTGGTGAATACTTCAAGAAGCTGCAAGCTGCCATCAAGCAAGGCTCGCCTGTAGAGCGTTCCGTAGCTGATGCCGTTGCTTCTGCCATGAAGACCTGGGCCATGGCCAAAGGTGCGACGCACTATACGCACTGGTTCCAGCCCCTCACCGGTGCTACTGCCGAAAAGCACGACTCCTTCTTCGACCTGAACTCAGACGGTCGTCCGATAGAAAACTTCAAAGGTTCCGCGCTGGTACAGCAGGAGCCCGATGCTTCCTCGTTCCCGAACGGTGGCATCCGCAATACCTTCGAGGCCCGCGGCTATACCGCCTGGGACCCCACTTCGCCGGCTTTCATCATTGAAACGGCGGGTGCCAAAACCTTGTGCATTCCGACCATTTTCGTTGCCTACACCGGCGAAGCCCTCGACTACAAAGCACCTCTGCTCAAGTCGCTGGCCGCTTTGGAAAAGGCCGCAGTAGATGTATGCCAGTACTTTGATAAGGACGTAAACCGCGTGTCGACCACACTCGGTATCGAGCAGGAGTACTTTGTGGTAGACAAAGCGCTGTTTGATGCGCGTCCTGACCTGGTGATGACCGGCCGTACGCTGTTCGGCCACGCGCCGGCCAAAGGCCAGCAGCTGGAAGACCACTACTTTGGCTCTATTCCCAGCCGCGTGCATGCTTTCATGCTCGACTTCGAGGAAGAAGCCAATAAGCTGGGCATTCCGTTGCGTACCCGTCACAACGAGGTAGCACCTAACCAGTACGAGTGCGCTCCTACCTTCGAGGATGCTAACCTGGCCGTAGACCACAACCAGCTCCTGATGGACATCATGGACCGGGTAGCGGAAACGCATAACTTCAAAGTGCTGCTGCACGAGAAGCCATATGCTGGCGTAAACGGCTCCGGTAAGCATAATAACTGGGCCATGAGCACCGACACCGGTGTAAACCTGCTGGCTCCGGGCAAGCGCCCCAAAGAGAACCTGCAGTTCCTGGCTTTCTTCATCAGCACCATTAAAGCGGTGCACACGCACGGCGACCTGCTGCGCGCCAGCATTGCCTCGGCCAGCAACGACCACCGCCTGGGTGCTAACGAAGCACCGCCGGCCATCATGTCGGTATTCGTGGGCTCAATGCTGGATTCCGTAATGGATGAGCTGGAGCGCACCGCCAAGCTGCCCCTGGACAAAGGCGACAACATTTACCTGAAGCTGGGCATCGATAAGATTCCCGCTATTCTGCTCGATAACACCGACCGTAACCGCACCTCGCCCTTCGCCTTCACCGGCAATAAGTTCGAGTTCCGGGCAGTAGGCTCCTCCGCCAACAGTTCCTCAGCCATGACGGTGCTGAACACCATTGTAGCTGACCAGCTCATCGAGTTCAAGAAGTCAGTTGACGCGCTGATTGAGCAGGGCAAGAAAAAGGAAGTAGCCATTGTCGATGTGTTGCGCGACTACGTCATCACTTCCAAAAACATCCGTTTTGAGGGCAATGGCTACTCCAACGAGTGGAAAGAAGAGGCTGAGCGCCGTGGTTTGTCCAACATCCCTACCACGCCACAGGCCCTGGATGCGCTGGTAACCCGCACGTCGGCGCACCTGTTCGAGCGGCACAACATCTACTCGCATGTAGAGCTGCACGCCCGCCACGAAATCCTGCTGGAAGACTACATCAAGAAAATCCAGATTGAAAGCCGCGTAATGGGCGACCTGGCCGTGAACCACATCATCCCCACGGCCGTGGCGTACCAGACCAAGCTAGTAAACAACGTGCGCGGCCTGCGCGAAATTGGCCTCGACGATGAGTACACGCAGGTTACGGTAGACACTATTAAAGCTATTTCGCGCCACATTGCTACCATCAAAACCCAAGTGGATGAAATGGTGAATGCCCGCAAAGTGGCCAACAAAATTGAAGACACGCGCGAGCGGGCCCTGGCCTACTGCGACAACGTGAAAGCGCATTTCGACGTCATCCGTCGCTCCGTAGACAAACTGGAGCTGATGGTGGCCGATGAGGACTGGCCCCTGGTGAAGTACCGCGAACTTTTGTTCCGGCACTAAGCCCACCAGGGTCAGAATCGAACCGAAGTTGGGTGGGAATTTTCTTCGGTCTCGATTTCGAAAAAGCCGTTCCGGGTGGGGCGGCTTTTTTTCGTTTACGGACTGCTTGGTTAGCATGTACTGCCACAGACTCGCATTAATGCTGCATGATAGCACCGCTTTGTAAAGCCCGCTTGCTTTCTGATAAAAAACGAAAAGCCCACCTCTTTCGAAGTGGGCTTTTCGGTACTATAAGTAAGCTATGAAGTCGAACTAGTTCTGCGGGGTAGCAGGTACTTTATCTACCACACCCTCAGTTTCTTTATTTATTACAACGGCCGTATCACCGGGCTCCCGGGCCATATCTTCTTGTACTTCGTTGGCGGCATCATTTGCAGCTGCACCCGTCTGATCAGCGGCATTTTCAGTCGCGGCTTCGGTGTTTTCCTGCTGCTTTTCGGTGCAGGATACAGTAGTAAGGGCGGCAAATGTAGCGGCTAGCAAGATGGATTTAAATGGCAGTTTCATAAGAGTCAAGGTTGGTGGTTAAGGTCCCGTGTACGGTAACCTGCTTATGAAGGCTACATTGAGGATACACTTTTGTGTTTTGCCCTAAGCGGCAGGTGCTGGGAATCATACGCTAATGCAGCAGTAAAAAGGCCTTTAAAACCTTTGAAGCAACATTTTTGTGCGGCATAGATTAGATTAAAATCTTACTGTAAGGAGGTTCAGTAACCACCATGGCTAGGAAAGCTGCCGGGGAAGCTCTGCATCATCGTCCATGACTTCGGCGCTACTGCCTGCATCCGGAAGGATAGCTTTCAGGGTGGCGCGCTTCAACTCATCCAGACGGTGGAGCGCATCGGCCACAGTATCATTTGCCTTAATCTTCTCGAATACTCCGGCTTTATTGGCCAGTTGCAGAAGTTTCTCCAGGACAAATGGTAAAACCCAGCCCACCACGCTGGAGGCCAGGACTCCGCGCAGCCCAATCCGCACCAGCAGTCGGGCTGCCATACGCTCCAACAGCAAAGCACGGGCGGCGGGCATGGCTTTATCGGCCAGGAAATCAGCTACCAGCTTCATGTTGCCCTTTTTCACTTCAGCACGGAGTACATCCTGAATGGATTCCAAGGCAGCCAGGGCCGTTTTGCGAAATAGCCGCCCGGTTTGCCAGGCTGCCAGGCCGGAAACGCGGGCAACTTGATGCAGGAAGGGAAAAACTCGTTTAGGGTATTTCATAAGGCAGGAAACCAGTGCCGCCTACCGGCACCGCCAATCAAGGTAGCATGATAATCGGTATTAGCCACCCTTTGGAATCTTTATACGAGTCTTAGGGTTAAAGAGGCCCTCTATGCCTATCACGTCCATTTTTTGGAGGAAAATACAGAGTTTATTACTACGTGTTTTTTCTGTGGTACCCGTATTTTTGTGCGACTAAGCTGACTGTATGCCCGATTTGCTACTTGACATAAACCTTCAACAATTGCCAGATGAATATCTGGCAGGTACATGGCGAGTTTCCGACCGGGTACTGAACCAAACAAATCCGAACAGCGCGCTGGCACTGGCTACTAATTTTGTCATGCAGCCTGGGTTCTTGCAGTTACAGGCACCCGGCCATACCGCCCAAGGCGACTGGTCCGTACAGCGCGACGAGTTGCTGAACCGTCCCTATCTGCAGCTGCAGCTTTCCGAAGAAGAAACCCGGGCCCTCATTACCCGCATGCGCCGCTCCCCCGATGGGGAGTTCAGTTCCCTAAACCTTTATTTTCAATCAGGAATGGAGATGCAGCTCACGCGCCCCTAGTGCGTAAAAGCTCATTTTCGATAGATTTTACTACTGTTTTGCTATGGCAAATAATCTGGTTCCTTCCGGTGAAGATTTCCCTCTAACGCAGGATGCCAGCCAGTTTCGGTTTCTGGCTGAGCTGATTCCACAATTGGTCTGGATTACTGATTCGGTAGGCTTTCATACCTATTTCAACCAGCGTTGGATTGAATACACAGGGTATACCCTGGAAAAAAGTCGTGGTACGGAAATGTGGAACAATCTGCTCCACCCCGAAGACCAACAGCGCGCCCGCGACCGGTGGAACCATTCCTTACAAACGGGCGAATTTTATGAAATCGAATACCGTTTTATCTCCAAAGAGGGCAACTACCGGTGGTTTTTAGGACAGGCATTGCCCCAGCGTAATCAAGATGGCCAGATCATTCGCTGGTTTGGCACCTGCACCGATATTACCGAGCAAAAGCGCCTGCAGGAACAGCTGGAGCGCTCTTATTCCGACCTGGAAACCAAAATAACCTTTCGTACCCTGGAATTGGAGCGTCAGATAAAAGCATTGCAACAACAGCTGAGCAAAGAAGCATAGCCTGCTGAAAAACCAGCATCTCGAATGAAAAGAACGGCTCGCATAGGCCGTTTTTTTATAGCCGATACTGTAAGCTGGCAGGCCACAATATCTGAATCGATACTTTTAAGGATGCAGACAATTATAATTCAGCATCCCGGCGGGGCCGAAGTGCTTCATTTGCAGGAGCAAGCCATTCCGCAGCCTGCGGCGCATGAGGTTTTGGTGCGGGTACAAGCGGCCGGCGTAAACAGGCCCGATGTATTGCTGCGCCAGGGCAAGTATGGCGGCGCCGGTGATGTGAGTGGTGTAGTGCCCGGCCTGGAAATAGCGGGCATTGTGGAGCGGTGTGGTGCCAGTGTAACCCGCTGGCAACCCGGCGACGCTGTTTGTGCTTTGTTGGCCGCTGGTGGATACGCCGAATATGCTGTAGTGGATGCCCAGCATTGCCTGCCCGTGCCTGCTGGCTGGAGCATGGTGGAAGCAGCCTCACTGCCTGAAACCGTATTTACGGTGTGGCACAATGTATTCCAGCGGGGCACACTGCAGCCTGGCGAAACCTTGCTCGTACACGGGGGCAGTAGCGGCATAGGCATTACGGCCATACAGCTGGCGCATGCGTTGGGCAGTAAGGTGGCCACCACGGTGGGAAATGCTGCCAAGGCGCAGGCTTGTCAGGACCTGGGCGCTTCATGGGTTATTAACTACAAAGAGGCCGATTTTGAAGAGATTTTGCGCCCGGAAGGGGTGGATGTAGTGCTGGATATGGTAGGCGGCGACTATACGCCAAAAAACCTGCGCCTGCTGAAGGATGATGGGCGCTTAGTATTCATAAACGCCATGCAGGGCGGCAAGCTGGAAGCCAATGCGCTGGATATTATGCGCCGCCGGCTGACTATAACTGGAAGCACACTACGGCCTCGTTCTGCAGAATTTAAGGCCACATTAGCCACCGAAGTAGAAAAGTACGTGTGGCCCTTATTGGCAGCCGGTAAATTCCGTCCGGTTATCTACCGTACGTTCCCGCTGGCGGAAGCTGCGGCAGCCCACCGCCTGCTGGAAAGCAGTGAGCATATTGGTAAAATAGTGCTGGAGGTTGGAACAGGGGAAGTCTAAAAACGTGTCATCCTGAGCTAAGCGAAGGACCTTCTGCCAGCTAAAACGACTCGCGTAACAACGACTCGGTATGCGGGGAGAAGGTTCTTTGCTTAGCTCAGGATGATAGCAAGTAACAATGAAGCCGCGCTCTATTACGCCCTCTTCCACTTAATGGTACAGCCAATAGCTTTGGTAGAGCTGGTAGTAGCGGGCTTACCAGCCAGAATATCCGTCATGGCCTGCTCCACATATTTGGTCTTCACTTGGGAGGCATCTTCCGAGTTATCATCAATGGCACCGATGTAGGAAACCACAAAGTCAGTGCCCTTCTTCGTAACCACATACAGGTGCGGCGTGCGGGTAGCACCAAAGGTTTTTGCTACCTGTTGGGTTTCATCCTGCAGATAGGGGAAGGGAAACTTCATGGTGGCTGCCCGGGCCTTCATATCCGCAAAAGACTCCTCAGGCACGGTTCCCGCATCATTAGGATTAATAGCTACCACCGGATACCCTTTAGAGGCATATTTCTGATGCAGCGCAATGATGCGGCTTTCGTAGGCCTGGGAAAACGGACAGGTATTGCAGGTGAATACTACAATGTAGCCCTTGGCTGCCTTGTTATCGGCCAGGGACACCATTTTGCCGTCCACGTTTTTCAGCTTAAAATCGGCCACTTTGTCGCCGACCTCATACCCAGCCGTACCCACAACAAAGTTGCTGAGCAGCACCAGCGCTAAGCACGCCGTAAAGAAAGAAAGGAGCTTTTTCATAAGCGGAAATAAGTTGGTTTTAAGGATGACGGTAAAGAATTACTGCAAAAACTTCTGAAGCTGAGTGGTTAGCTCGCGCTGGGTGAATTCCTGCTCAAAGGCAGCGCGTTTTTGCTGCTTATTATTGAATATCAATGTAAAAGGCAGCGCCCCCGACCATTTAGGATCTACTTTATCAATCCAGGAATTGGGGTCGGTTTCATTCAGCAGCACTACTTCCGATTTAAGGTTGCGCTTCTGTACAAAGGGCGTCACTTTCTTTTCCAGCTGCGAGGCATAATCCATGCTCACCAACAAGACCTTCACTTTTTGCTTGGCATAGGTGGTATTTACCTGATCGAAATAGGGGAGCTCCTTCACGCACGGCGCGCACCATGTAGCCCAGAAATTTACCACGTAAGTAGTATCACTCTGCCGGTTTAGCCGCTTTTGCAGCTCCGGCAGCTTAATCACACTTACCTGTTGCGCGCTGGCGGAAACCGAAAGCAACACGCCGGCAAGCACTCCTAAAATTCGTAGTCGAGTCATGTTTCGTGAAAGGGTATTTATGCAAAGACAGTTCAGGTAGCTCAAAGTTGCGGCGTTTATTTGTTATAAAATTTATTGGTTAAAAGACAGGCATTTTGAAGACGTGAGCAATAGAATAAGCAAGTCATGAACCCTATATAAAGCTTGATACATGAACTGAAGAATTCTGTTTAAGCAACGAGGGAAAGCCTCGTACCTTTGCCTTCAGCAACTTTACGCGCCCTCCCGTAGTTTCTGCTACGCCCACTTTGTCTGCCGCATGACCCCGACTTCCGCTTCCAAGATTTACTGCCCCAGCCTCACCGAGTATAAGCGCCGCCTCAGCCGCGAAGTAAAAATTGGCGACGTGCCTATGGGTGGCCTGAACCCCATTCGGGTGCAGAGCATGACCACCGTGGACACCATGGACACGCTGGGCTCGGTTGAGCAGACGCTGCGCATGGTAGAGGCTGGCTGCGAGTATGTGCGCATCACGGCGCCCAGCGTGAAAGAGGCCCAGAACCTGCTGGAAATTAAAAAGGAGCTGCGCAAGCGCGGCTGCCAAGTGCCCCTTATTGCCGATATCCACTTCACGCCCAACGCCGCCGAGCTGGCCGCCCGCATTGTGGAGAAAGTGCGCGTAAACCCCGGCAACTACGCCGATAAGAAGAAGTTCGACATCATTGAGTACACCGATGCTAGCTATCAGGACGAGGTAAACCGCATACGGGAGCGGTTCCGTCCGCTAGTGCAAATCTGCAAGCAGTACGGCACGGCTATGCGCATCGGCACCAACCACGGCTCCCTATCCGACCGGATTTTGTCACGCTACGGCGACACGCCGCTGGGCATGGTAGAATCGGCGCTGGAGTTTCTGCGCCTCTGCGAGGAAGAAAACTATTACGATGTAGTGCTCAGCATGAAGGCCAGCAACACCCAGGTGATGGTGCAGGCCTACCGCCTGCTGGTTCAGAAGCTGGACGAAGAAGGCCTGCAGCCTTACCCGCTGCACCTCGGCGTAACGGAAGCCGGCGAGGCCGAAGACGGCCGCATCAAATCGGCGGTGGGCATTGGCACGCTGCTGGAAGACGGCATCGGCGACACCGTGCGCGTTTCCCTGACAGAAGCCCCTGAAGCCGAAGCTCCCGTAGCCAAAGCCCTGATTGACCGCTACACCCACCGCGCCGCTGAAGCCAAGCCTATGGCGGCGGTAGCGGAAGTGCCCATTGACCCCTTCCAATATCACCGCCGCGTAACGCGCGAGGTGCTGAACATGGGTGGCCAGAACGTACCCCGCGTGATGGTAGACATTTCGCGCCTCACCTCGGTAGAGTATGCCGATCTGCGGGCCGTAGGCCACTTGTACTCGGCGTTCCTCGACAAGTTTCAGATGAACGACCTCGGCGCCGACTACCTCTACAGCGGCCAACGCCCCGTGCCGTTTATGTTGCCCAACGGCCTAAAAGAAGTAGTCGACTACAGCGCCTGGATGGATGCCGGCCATCGCCCGGACCATTTCCCCGTGCTCACCCAGGCCGAATACGCCGTGGCTGCCGCCAAGCACCCCGAGCTGAACTTCGTGTTTCATAACCTGGCCTCTCTCACCAGTGCTGCCCTGGACCAGCTGCGCGAGGACAGCACCGCCGTGGTTATCCTGTATACCGATAACGCCCACGCCATGCCCGAAATCCGCCGCGCGTTTTTCGAGCTAATGAACAATGGCGTTACCAACCCGGTCATCATCAACCGCCAGTATCCGGAGCTTACGCCCGAGCAAACCCAGCTCTATGCCGCCACCGACGTGGGCGGCCTGCTGCTCGACGGCCTCGGCGACGGGGTAGTGCTGAGCACCGAGCTGCTCCCTGAGCGCCCGAAAGAGGAATGGCTCCAGAATATCGACCAGCTCAACCAGCTCAGCTTTGGTATTCTGCAGGCGGCGCGCACCCGCATGAGCAAGACGGAGTACATCAGCTGCCCCAGCTGCGGCCGCACCTTGTTCGATCTGCAGGAAACTACTGCCATGATCCGCAAACGCACCGACCACCTGAAGGGTGTTAAAATCGGCATTATGGGCTGCATCGTGAACGGCCCCGGCGAAATGGCCGACGCCGACTACGGCTACGTGGGCGTGGGCAAGGGCAAAATTGCCCTCTACCGCGGCCAGGAAGTCATCAAGAAATCCGTACCGGAAGCCCAGGCCGTGGATCAGCTTATTGAGCTGATGCGCGAGGATGGCAGATGGATTGAGCCGGTGTTGCTGGAGGAGCCAGTAAGGGTGTAGTGAAAGAAAATATACCAGTGATGGATGCAGAAAAGATGCGACAGGCCCTTGCTTTAGCCGGTATCAACGTAAGAAAGCATTTCGAGCCATTACGAAGCGAGAATATAGAGCTGCTCCTTCGGATTGGTTTGTCAGAGGAAGCCAAGCAATTCTTAACAGAATTTTCCTTTGATGAAGATCTGGAAATTGGGGAGTTGCACTTCGACCAAGCAAACTGTTTAAAGAAAAATTTTGATTGGGAAGACGGCTTCCAGCGTGCCCTTCGAGCAGAATTACTGTTAATAGGCAGTGGATCTACTGGTGACCCAATTGCGCTGGATTTACGGGATTATCAGGCCGGTTATTTGTTCCATGATTATTTCTGGGAGCAAGAAGAGGAGGATCCGCGAAAGTTCTTTATTAAGATGAACTGTTCGCTAGGCCAACTCTTTTGGAATTCTCTTTCAGTAGAAGATTACCCAGTAGATGCTTATGAAGCTGCTGCCTATACTGGTGCGGAGTTTACAGGTTATGCAGAAGATGAATAAGTAAAGGAACCTTAAAACATCCGCGACGCCCACCCGTCTACCTTCCCATGAAGATCAAAGCAATTCTGACCGGGGCAACCGGTATGGTGGGTGAGGGGGTACTGCACGAGTGCCTGAACCACCCGGAGGTGGAGCAGGTGCTATCCATCAGCCGCAAGCCCAGCGGCATTACGCACCCCAAGCTGCGCGAAATCCTGCACGAGAATTTTCAGGATTTGTCGCCCATTCAGGACCAGTTGACGGGCTATAACGCCTGCTTTTTCTGCCTGGGCGTGTCATCCGTCGGCATGAAGGAGCCAGAGTACCGCCGCCTGACCTACGACCTGACGATGCATTTCGCCAACACCCTGCTGCCGCGCAACCCTGGCCTCACGTTCTGCTACGTATCAGGCGCCGGCACCGACAGTTCCGAGAAGGGCCGGCAAATGTGGGCCCGCGTGAAAGGAAAGACGGAAAACGACTTGCTGAAGCTGGGCTTCGCGCATGCCTATATGTTCCGTCCTGGCTTCATGCAGGCTACTCCAGGCTTGCAGCACACATTGCCGTATTACAAATATTTCGGCTGGCTCTATCCCGCCCTGCGCCGGTTTTTGCCTCAGTATGTTTCCACGTTACGGGAAATGGGCCTGGCCATGATAAACGTAGTGCGAAAAGGCTACTTTAAACCGGTGCTGGAAGTGCCAGATATTGTGGCACTTGCCAAAGGATAAGAAAACCTGCTTAAAGTATTCCGTCCTGTTGATCCAAGCCGCGACAGGACGTATTTTTATCCCCGCCTCAGCAGCTTCGTCGCTATTGCCCGGATGGAGGAGTTTGCCGCGCAGAAGGGCAAGAAGGTAATTGCTAGCTTTGCCGGACTTCTCCCTTCCCACATGATTCGAACCGTCATCTTCGATATGGATGGTGTGCTGGTTGACACCGAGCCGCTCCACCACGACGCCTTTTTCCGTCACTTTGCCGAGTTAGGCATTCCTATGACTCGAGAGGAATACTCCACCTTCCTCGGTTCCTCTACCCGTAACGTGTACCAACTGCTGAAAGAGCAGTTTGGCCTGCGGGAAGACGTAGAAACGCTAATGAGCCGTAAGCGGGAGCTGTTCGGCAAGTCGTTTGACGAATCTGCAGAGCTGGATTTGCTGCCCGGCGCCCGGCCGCTTATTGAGGATCTGTTTAGGGCCGGTATCCCGCTTCAGCTGGCATCCTCAGCTTCTAAAGAAACCATTGACCGGGTTTTCACGCGCTTCGGGCTGTACCCGTATTTCGATAACCTGGTGAGCGGGGAGGACTTTCCGAAGTCGAAGCCCGACCCGGCTATTTTCCTGCATGCGGCCAAGCTAAGCGGCATGCCGCCCCGGGAATGCCTGGTCATTGAAGACTCAGCCAACGGCGTAACGGCGGCCAAGGCGGCTGGCATGTACTGCATTGGCTACCGCAGCGAGCATTCCGAAGGCCAGGACCTGCATCACGCCGACCACGTGGTTTCGCACTTGAGCCAGCTTAATTATGCCGCTATACAGACGTTTGGCGTTCCGGCATATTAAGCACTTACTGCTGCCTGTTTTGCTTGGAAGAAAAGCGCACCTTAAAAATGCAGCATGCCCTGCCCTTTAAGGTCCTCTACAGCTTACATTCCTCTATCCGCCACGTACTTAATTGTGGATGAAAGGAGAAATGCTGCATGAACAAACGCGCCCTAAACCTACCGGAGCTTGGGTTACTGCTGTTTTTACTCCGCGGTAAAGCAGGCGCTGAGCACCTGCTGGGGCGGCTGCATACGGTGGAAGTAGCAGAGCTAGGGGGAGGCGAGACCGGTAGTTTACGGTTTATCAGTAACCAGCCCAACCGGCAGCTGGGGGAGTTGATTGCTAACACCCATTTTCTGGACGATGATGGTGTGCCAGTGCTGGTTTCGCTGTATCTGGACCAAGAGGGGGGATTGTATGAGCTGGATTGCTGGAAAGTAAATGACATGCCCTTGCAGCGTATCCCGGCTTTCTAGCCTGTTTTTCTATTTACACTTCTCCTTGCGGCGCGTGTCAATGATATGCGCAATCTTCCAGCCATCCGCTAGCTTTACCAGCTGAAAAGAGTTGTAGCCGCAGTGACTGAAGGTGGTGCCCAGGTAAAATTCATAGGGCGTCCAGACACTGGCCAGGTTCGCATCAATCAAAATTTTATCGAAGCTGATGCGCTCATCCCACACCTCTTTGTGGGGCGTGCCCACAGCTTTCACAAACTCAGCGGGACTTTCCGGCAGCAGCTCGGTAATGCCCTTGCGGTTGATGATTGTGTGGAAAATGGCTCCGGGTGCCAGCGTAGAGCGTACCAGCGTACTATCGGCCTGGCGCATGCCTTCAAAGAAGGTAGCAATGGTTTTTTTAACGGCAGCTTCTTCTGCTGAAGCACGTTGGGCCTGAGCCGCAAAAGGGAAAAGCGCCAGGAAAAAGCAAGCAATCAGGAAGGTTTTCATCTAAGAGAAAGAGCGTAGGAATGCAGCGAAGATAATCGAAAGCTTTATCCCAAAACTGGCCTGCTACAACTGCTTAATTTACCCGGCTTTCCGTGTGCTGACTTGGAAGCTGCTGGGGCAGCCCGGCCTGCTTAATGGGCCAGGCACTATATACAGTACGAGGCGTAAGTTCCGACTCCACGCTTTCCACCCGGGTAGTGACTGGTACGTGGAGGGCCACTATGGTATTGCTACTGCTGCGGAAATAGCGGGCAAAGAGCGAGTTAACCGAGGCACGAACTACAGCAAAAACAGGCTCTTTGCTGTTCAGCACCAGGGTCGGGTTGCCTTCCAGCGTATAAACAGGCTGGTTATTAGTGGTTTCGTCCTGGCGGTATTCTACTACCCGGGCGTAGTACTGGCGGTGAGGATTGAGGTTGCGTACCAGCACGTCGTTGTCCTCCTCATTGCTTACCACAAAGGTATCCAGGCCCAGGCGCTGCCCCTGCCCAAAGGAAGAATGGGCGGTATAGGCTACTCCGTCCTGCGGAAAGGCATCTACGGGGGTATCGGCTTTCACCAGCACCAGCCGCCGGGTACCGTTGCCGTTAGTCCAGCGTAGGCGGGCCGCTTCCGTTTTGGAAGTAGTAGCCGTTAGCTCAGAAGCATTCAGCTCAGGTGGTAAAAGATCATGGGAGGGCCAGCTGTCGGTGCCCTGCACGCAGGTGCGGCCCAGCTTATCCAGTGCCTTCCAGAACTGCGCCGAGGTGCCGTTTGAGTTTAGCAAAATAGCCCAGGTATAGCCGTCGGGGGTACGGGCCAGGTAGCTGGCCGTGCCATCGATATACCCCGAATGCTTCCAGTTTCCATCAGCCAGTGCCCAGCCTTTGGCATACGCCGGGTTAGCGGCCGATGGCGTGGTCATTGTTTCAATAGTGGAAGCCGAAAGCAGATCAGCACGGGAATTCAAGCCATCAGCTGAAAGCAGCAGCCGCACTAAGTCACGGGCGGAGAAAATCCAGCCGCCGTGCGCATTCATAGCTTCTAAGTTGAAGCCCCCATAGCTGAGGGGCACCTTTTGCCCGGTTCCGTAGCAGGAAGCCTTGCGGTTGCGCCCCTTGTACTCGGTTTCGCGCTCCTGGCGGGCATCGGGCAGGTTATGACCCAGGTGGGCTTCCAGCACCCCGGCCGGCCGGAGGATGTGCTCCGCTACCCAGGCTTCATACGGTTGGTGGGTTACCTGCTCCAAAATTTTGCCTAGCACCAGGTACCCCACATTGGAATACGCATAATGCTTGCCCGGCGCGGTGTTCAGGCCTCTTTTGAGCAAATAGCCAATCAGGGTGGAGTCGCCAACGGGGTTGGGGGCATGCATGGCCTTGCTAACGGCCAGGGGGAAGTCGATAGGGTCGCAGCCGGAGTGGCCGTCACAGGGGACGCTCCGGTCCCAGCCCGCGGTGTGCTCCAGCAGGTTCTGCACCGTTATATCATAGATGCGCTTATCGGTAATAAGGCGGAGATAGTAGGGGCTCTGCAGGTAGCCATTAGGTCCAAAAACCTTGTGGCTCAGACTGATTTGGCCATCTTCTACCAGCTTCATGATGGCAATAGCTGTTACAGGTTTCGAGACGCTGGCTACACGCAGCAGATTGTAGGGCTGCATGGGTATCTGGCGGGCCTGGTCGGCGTAGCCGAAAGCCCGGTCGTAAACCAGCTTCCCCTCTTTGCTGATGGCTACGGATGCGCCCAGCACATCCCAACGCTTCATGAACTGCTGAATGGCAGTATCGCAGTGGGCTAATTGAGGAACCGGAATGCCGGTTTGCGCGGACGTATGCAGGCTTACAAGAACCAGCAGGAAAGTAAAAATCTGTTTCAAAAGCTTTGCCGACTACACATTCCAACCGCACAGCTAAACCCCGAATAGGGAAGCCATATAGTCGAGCAATTTATTTGAATATTCCGCGAAATAAAAATTCAATTATTAAGTAAATAATATGAATTAAAGAGGATGCTCTAGTGGGAATTTAGGAGATGAATACCCTTTGGCAATGCTTTGTATTTAGTGTAACTGATAAAATAATAAAGAGATATAGTGGTTGCTAGGCCTGAAATGCAGCTACTCATTACATCTGATTCAAAGCTGCTAAACAGAAAAATATTTTGCCAGATAATATATAATTATGCTTATAAATAAGTGGTGCCACTTTATGCTTTGTAGAGGAGGGGAAATACCGCAATTAATGATGACTTCGAACATTTTCTGTTGCTAGCCTCTAACAGGCAAAAAACTGCCTGTTAGAGGCTAGCTTCTAGATACTTTGCGGAGGGGAGTAGCCAGCTAAAATATCCTACAGCCACCGCAACTATGGTCTCACCCCTCTTGTTTGGAGAATAGGGCGCTTCCCTGTATGAGGGAATCTGCTTTTAAAAAAGCTTCAGATTGCCGGTTGGCTGGAGGGAGCAGGCAGAGCAATTTGTTGTAGTTTTACTTATTCACACCCTGTTTAAAAGGGTATACTGTCAAGTCTATGCGTTCCAAAGGCCTCTTCGATTTAGGACCCGTTTTTGGTTATTTCTTTCGTAAGAATGATCCAAACCGCAAATCCAACTTCAACCTGCGCACCATGCACTTCATCAATAAGCTGAGCATGGCCATGTTTGTCGTTGGCTTTCTGGTGCTGCTATACCGCTGGTTTGTTCGTTAACCTCTGAAATAAGAGCCGGGCAATGAACATTGAAGATTTCCGCGACTATTGTCTGCTAAAACCCGGGGTAACGGAGGAAACACCCTTTGGCCCGGAAACACTGGTATTTAAGGTAGGGGGCAAAATCTTTGCCCTGACCGATATCGACACGTTTGGCAGCGTGAATCTGAAGTGCGACCCGGAGTTTGCGATGGAGCTGCGCGAAAAGTACGACTACGTACAGCCTGGCTATCACATGAATAAGAAGCACTGGAACACTGTGCTGGTAGGCACCGGTGTTACAGACGAGCAGCTACAGGAATGGACAGACCATTCCTATAGCCTGGTGCTGGCCTCACTGCCCCGCACCGTGCGGGAAGAAGTGGCTGGCCCACAAGAGTAAGCCTGCTGAAATGCTCCGGGCTAGTCTATCTGATAGCCGGAATGAGATATGGGCCACTCCGGTACGGGCTGACCGGACAGTTCCCGCAGTGTAGCTTCAATCATGTTGCTCATGCTATTCAGGGCCAGATCATTGGGCTGCGTACCAAAGGGCTCTTCAATCTCGCTGATTATGGCATCCAGCGCCATAAACGTGTAGCCGATGAAAACCACAATGAGCGGGGTAGCCCAGCTAATACTTTCCACCAACCCAAACGGTAGTAGGAAGCAGTACAGGTACACGGTGCGGTGAAGCAGCACACTATAGGTATAGGGGACGGGCGTGCTGGCTAGTCGCTCACACCCGCCTACAATGTCGGAAAGCTGGTTGAGGTTGCGGTCGAAGGCCAGGTGGGTGTTGCTATCCAGTCGTCCGGCTTGGCTGGCTTCCTGCAGCCAATGGCCCATTTCGCGTAGTAGCACAATGGGGCGGAAGTGAGCCTGTTGCACAGTTTCGGCGAGGGAGGGCGGTAGCAGGCGCTGCAGGTCAGTGGCCGGGTTGGTTTGCCGAAGCTGATGGCGCAGGGTGTGCGTAAAGGCAATGAGCAACTGTACAAAGTGCGCCACCTCAGCCGAATCTGACGGGTAGCCGCTCATGGTGAGGGCCTGCCGGGCCAGGGAGCGGGTAGTGTTGAGTAGTGCGCCCCACAGCTTACGCCCTTCCCAGAAACGGTCGTAGCTAACATTGTTATAGAACCCCAGAAAGATGGCCAGGGCCACGCCAAACAGGGTAAACGGTGTAGCCGTGAGCGGAATCCTATGCTGGAAAATAGTACCGTGATAGTAAGTTACTACCACCGATAGCACAAACAACAGGAGTAGACGGGGCAGAATCTGCGGCAGTACCGAGCCCTGCCACACAAACAGCATCTGAAACCAATTGTACTTCGGCCTTATAATCATAAGGCCGCATACGCATTGGCAGCAGGTTTGGGTGGGAGCAGCGTATAGGCCTCAACAGGAATAAGCTGACCTCCTGCGAGGTAGGCAGAAAGAACTTTGACATCCAGGAATTATTCTTGACTTTTGTTTGTAACTACTGAGGTTACAATCCTATCTTTGCACCGTCAGGAAACAGTGGCGTCGTCCGACGTCGTATTCCCAACAAATCATGCAGATCAGCAGCCGCTTTTCCGTCGCCATTCACGTGCTTTCCTTGCTGGCTCTGCAGCAGGAAGACGACGTGCTGCTGACCTCAGAGCGCATGGCAGGCAGCGTGAATACCAATCCCGTAGTAATTCGGCGCATTCTTGGCCAGCTCAAAAAGGCGGGTCTGGTAGAAGTGCGGCCGGCATCAGGTGGTACCTTCCTAACGCGTACCCCGGCGGATATTTCCCTGCTGGAAGTATACCGCGCCGTGGAGGTTGTGGAAGAAGGACAATTGTTCAGCGTGCACGATAAGCCCAACCCTAAGTGCCCCGTCGGCCGCAACATTCAGTCGGCCCTGGATGATACGCTGCAACAGGCCCAGCAGGCCATGGAGCAGGTATTGGCGGGGGTAACGCTGCACCACGTGACGACGGATATTCAGCAAAAGGCCATAACCATGTGCTAGCTATTTTTTTGACTTCAATTGTAACAATATTGGTTACAATAACTATTTATTTTACTTTCACTCAACTCATTTCAATATGAAAATTGCCCTCATCGGAGCCACTGGATTTGTTGGCTCGCACCTACTGACTGAAGCCCTCAGCCGAGGTCACGAGGTAACTGCCATTGTGCGTAATCCTTCCAAACTGTCTGTGCAACACGAAAATCTGCGCGTTGCTGTTGGTGATGTGAACAAGGTAGAGGAGTTTGCCCAGCAGCTAACCGGCCACGATGTTGTGGTTAGTTCCTTCAACCCCGGCTGGACCAACCCCAACCTGTATCAGGATTTCCTCCAAGGCTCCAAAGACATTGAAGCCGCCACCGAAAAATCGGGCGTGAAGCGCCTGGTGACTATAGGCGGAGCAGGCAGCCTGTATATCGATGGTCAGCAGCTGGTAGACGGCCCGCAGTTTCCCGCCGACATTAAGCCCGGCGCCACCTCCGCCCGCGACTATCTGAATCAGTTGAAGCAAAACGATACCCTCGACTGGACGTTCTTCAGCCCCGCCATTGAAATGCATCAGGGCATCAGCACCGGCCGCACCGGACAGTACCGCCTCGGCCTCGAAGCCCCGGTTTTCAACGACGAAGGCCGTAGTGTGCTTTCGGGTGAAGATCTGGCCGTAGTAATCCTGGACGAACTGGAACAGCCGAAACACATCCGCCAGCGCTTTACCGCTGCGTACTAAGCGGGAGTAGCCAAAATGTAGTCTGTCATGCCTCGGCTGTGCTCGGCATGAAGGGCAAGAAAATAAAAAAGGCCTGCTGGATTAATCCAGTAGGCCTTTTTTGGGTTTAACAGTCGGGCAATTAGACCACCACGTTTACCATGCGGCCGGGCACCACAATCACCTTTTTGGCTTCTTTACCATCGGCGAAGCGGGCCAGGATATCAGTTGCGCGCACGGCGGCTTCAATTTCCGCGGCGGTGGCGGTAGCGGCAAACTGCAGCTGCTCGCGCACTTTGCCGTTGATAGCCACCGGATACGTTACCGTGTCTTCTACCAGATACTCTTCCTTGAACTCAGGGTAGGAAGCGGAGCTGATGCTGCCCGGCGCGTGGCCCAGCTTCTGCCACAGCTCTTCTGCCAGGTGGGGCGCATAAGGCGAAATCAAAACCACCAGCGGCTCCAGCACCGCCCGCTTGTGCGAGTCCAGGGCCGTCAGCTCGTTCACCGTTATCATCAGGGCACTGACAGTGGTGTTGAAGCTGAACCGCTCAATGTCTTCCTCTACCTTCTTAATGGCCTTGTGCAGCGCCTTCAGCTCCTGCGGGGTGGCTGCCTCGTCCGTCACGGCGAAGTCACCATCCTGCGGGTGGTAGAGGCGCCAGAGCTTCTTGAGGAAGCCCGAAACGCCGCTCATGCCATTGGTATTCCAAGGCTTGAATTGCTCCAGCGGCCCCAGGAACATTTCATACAAGCGCAGCGCATCGGCCCCAAACTTCTCAATGAGAACATCAGGGCTCACTACGTTATACTTCGATTTCGACATCTTTTCGACCTCGACGCCGCACACGTAGGTGCCGTTATCTTCGAGGATGAACTCAGCCGTGGCGTAATCGTCGCGCCACTTTTTAAAGGCTTCCAGATCGAGCACATCATTCTCCACGATGTTCACGTCGACATGCAGGGCGGTAGTTTCGTGCTGCGCTTTCTTGCTGGCCGTCACAAACGTGTTGGTGCCGTTGATGCGGTACACAAAGTTGGAGCGGCCTAAGATCATGCCTTGGTTGATGAGCTTTTGGAAAGGCTCATCGGCCGTTACCAGGCCCAGATCTTTCAGGAACAGATGCCAGAAGCGGGAGTAGAGCAGGTGGCCCGTAGCATGCTCTGCACCACCTAGATATAAGTCTACCTTCTTCCAGTATTTCTCGGCTTCTTCGCCCACGAAACGGGTTTCGTTGGTGGGGTCCATGTAACGCAGGTAGTACCAGGAGGAGCCGGCCCAGCCGGGCATAGTGCTTAGCTCATACTCGTACTGACCTTTGTATTTCCAGTCCTTGGCGCGACCCAGGGGCGGCTCGCCGGTTTCGGTGGGCTTGTACTCGTCAATTTCCGGCAGCACCAGCGGCAGGTCGGCTTCGGCCACGCCGTAGGCTACGCCATCCTTGTAGTAAATCGGGATAGGCTCACCCCAATAACGCTGGCGGCCGAAGATGGCGTCGCGGATACGGAAGTTGGTTTTGCCTTTGCCCTGGCCTTTTTCTTCCAGGTAGGCAATGAGCTTTTGGGTGGCTTCTTTGTAGCCGAGGCCGTTTATGATGCCCGAGTTGATGTACTTGCCTTCTTTGGTAGGGTCAGCCTGCTCTTCCAGATTTTGCTGGGCGTCCGTTACCTGAATTATGGGCAGGTTGAAGTGCTTGGCAAACACATAGTCTCGCTGGTCGCCGCTGGGCACGGCCATTACGGCGCCGGTGCCGTAGCCAGCCAGCACGTAATCCGCAATCCAGATTTGCACTGGCTCGCCGCTTACCGGGTTGATGGCAAAGCTGCCAGTAAAGGCACCCGAAACCGTTTTGGTATCGGCCATCCGGTCGCGCTCCGAGCGGCGCTTAGTGGCATTGATGTACTCCTCAATATGCTCCTTTTGCTCAGGCGTGGTCAGCTCCGTCACCAGCTCATGCTCGGGAGCCAGCACCAGGAACGTAGCACCGTAAATAGTGTCTACGCGGGTGGTATACACCTTGATGTGGGCCGTGGGGTGGTCCTGCACCTCAAACGTCACTTCGGCGCCAATGCTCTTGCCAATCCAGTTGCGCTGCATTTCCTTCACGGCTTCGGGCCAGTCGATGTGGTCGAGGCCGCGCAGGAGGCGGTCGGCGTAGGCTGTGATGCGCAGGTTCCACTGAGGCATCAGGCGGCGCTCTACAGGAAAGCCGCCGCGCTCGGAAAGCCCATCTTTTACTTCATCATTGGAAAGCACTGTACCCAGACCGGGGCACCAGTTCACGTAGGTATCCTGCTGGTAGGCCAGGCGGTAGGGGTGCACGGCCTGCAGGCGCTGCTTTTCGCTGAACGACTGCCACTGGCCCGCCGTGAAGCTGTGCCGCTCCTCATCGTCGCCGGCCGCGCGGATGCCTTCGCTGCCATTCTGCTCAAACTTCTCCAGCAGGGTTTTCAGGGGCTCGGCGCGGTCGGTATCCAGGTTATACCAGGAGTTGAACAGCTTGAGGAAAATCCACTGCGTCCACTTATAGTAGCTGGGGTCGGAGGTACGTACTTCGCGGCTCCAGTCGTAGCTGAACCCCAGGGAGTTAAGCTGCCGAATGTAGGTCTCAATGTTCTGGTCCGTAGTAATGGCGGGGTGCTGCCCGGTCTGGATGGCATACTGCTCAGCAGGCAGGCCAAACGAATCGAAACCCATGGGATGCAGCACGTTAAAGCCCTGCAGACGCTTGTAGCGCGACACAATATCAGAGGCAATGTAGCCTAGTGGGTGCCCCACGTGCAGCCCCGCCCCGGAAGGATAGGGAAACATGTCCAGCACGTAGAACTTGGGCTTCTCAGAGCTGTTTTCCGCTTTGAAGGTATTGTGCTCTTTCCAGTGGGCTTGCCACTTCTTCTCGATATCCTGGGGGTAGTAGCCGGGCATACAATTCTGCTGCGTGTGAAGTGGCGAAATTACAGAAAGAACCGCACCCGCACTGAACTAGGCCGTTATTGTTTATTGTATGCGGTTTCTACCACTGGCAGAGTAAAGCGGAAACTACTGCCACAGCCGGGCAGGCTCTCTACCCACAGGTGGCCACCCTGAGCTTCAATGAATTCACGCGAAATGCTTAAACCCAGCCCGGAGCCACCCTTGTGCCCGCTGGGGTTAGGTACCTCGGTGAAGCGCTGAAAAATCTTCTCATGATGTTCGGTAGCAATGCCGGGCCCGCAATCCTGCACATTGATTTCTACAGTGTTAGCCTGTTGCGTGGCCTGTACCAGCAGATTGGCGCCGGTAGGCGAGTAGCGAATAGCATTGCTGAGTAGATTGATCAGGACCCAGGTTGTTTTTTCCAGGTCGGCGTGAACAGGAGGTAAAGTACTAGGCATGTCCACGCAGAGCTGTAACTGCTTGTCGTCAATCTGCAGGCGCACCGTATCAATGGCGTAATTGACTACCTCAGCCAAGGCAACAGGCTGCACATCGAATTGAATTTCAGACCCGGCATCAAGGCGCGACACGGCCAGAAGCTGGCCTACCATGTTGAGCAGACGCTGCGTTTCGTCCCGAATACCATCGGCCAGGCGCTGGCGTTCCTCCGCCTCTGTGCGCTCGTCCTGCAGCAGCATAAGACTTAGCTTGATGCTGGCCAGCGGCGTTTTTAGCTCATGCGAGATGGTAGCCAGATAGTTTGACTTCATCTGGTCGAGCTTCTTGAAATCCGATACATTACGCAGTGACAAAATATGCCCGGCAAACTCGGTACGCCCTACTTCCTTGTTGAAAAAGACAATGTGGTTGATGGTTAGCTGATAGTATACTTCTTCACTCCGCTGCTGAAATGTGAGCATGCGCGGGGGCTCAGGAGCAGTGCTCGGGGCCATACCAGCCAGCAACGTACCGAACATATCGGCCAGCACTTCATTCTGGTGGCTCAGGTCTTCAATCTGTTGGCCTACCAGATCAACGGCCCGCAGTCCCAGTAGCTTGCGCGCCAGTGGGTTGGCCAGCAGCACGCACCCCGACTGATCTACCAGCAGCAGGCCTTCGTCCAAGTGTTCTACCATGCTTTCCAGGCGGCTGCGCTCCGTAGCCAGTGCCGCCCGTGTGGAGCTGCGCTGGTCCTGCATATAGCCAAAAGCACGGTTGAGGGCCAGCGCCACGGCACCTACCTCATCGTTTTTGGCTATGGATACCTGCGTGGCAGGGCTGGGGCTGGCTACGGCTTCTACATCGGCGGTAAGGCGGCGTAGGGGGCGCAGAACGGCACGGGGCAAGCGCACAATCAAGCCTATGGCAGCCGCAGCACTTAAGAGAATAAGAATAAGAACCAGTCGTTGGGCCCGGTATGTGTAGCCGGCAGTCTGGCGGGCTTCCTGCTTGAAGGAAGCCGTGTTAAGGCCAATCATGCGGTGCGTTTCGGCCCGCAGCTGACGCAGCTTTGCGAGTTGCTGCGCAACCGGCGCCCGGTCATCTACGAGGCGCTGATATTCAGCTGCGTGTTGCGTGAGTGTATTAACTAAATCCAGTTCCTGCTCCTGGGTAACGTTAACGGCTTCCTGAGTGAGGGCAAGGCGCAAATCCTGCAGGGGTGCCGTTGCGGCGTGCTGGTCTTCCAGCTGATCGAGTGCCCGCAGCATGTGCTGACCATATTCTATGGAGCGCACTTGCTTGACACCCCGCGCGCCTGATTCCAGCCGTTGCAGCGCAAAATACGCATACCCGCCCAGCGTCAGCAGTAAGGCCAGCATCAGCAGAATACTCAGGCGAATTTTAAGTTTGAGGGACATGGTAACCTTTGAAAAGACCGTTGTGCCGCGCCTAAATCTCGCGACAGAACGGTCATCTTAAATTCTTACTGATTAAGTCTGTAGGACCAGGGCTTACAGCTCATATTCCTGCACCTTCCGGTACAAAGTGGTTAGGCCAATGCCCAGGCGGCGGGCGGCTTCGGTTTTGTTGCCCTGCACCTGGTGCAGCACCTGGCGAATATGGCGTGCTTCCACGGCCCGCAGGCTTTGGTCGTTGGCATCAGCAGCGGGGCTGAGGGGGGCAGGCAGGGTGTGGAATTCGTCGGGGAGGTAGCCAGCGGCCAAGGGCTGGTCAGCCGGCGCGAGGATAGCGGCGCGCTCCAGCACGTTTTTCAATTCGCGCACATTACCGGGCCATTCGTAGCGCTGCAGCAGCTCCACGCACTCGGGCTCCAGACTGGGCAGGCGCTTGCGCAACTGGGCAGCAAAGTGCTGCAGGAAGTACTCGGCCAAAGCCGGTACATCAGCGGCCCGCTCCTTCAAACTGGGCACGTTGATGGTAAAAACGGAGAGACGGTAATACAAATCAGGTCGAAAATTTCCGGCCGCAGCTTCCTGTTTAAGGTTGCGGTTGGTAGCCGCCACAATGCGCACGTTCACGCTGGTGGGTTTGGTGTCGCCGAGCTTAGTGAACTGCCGGGTTTCCAGCACCCGCAGAAATTTGGCCTGCACGTTCAGCTCCAGCTCCCCAATTTCATCCAGAAACAACGTGCCGCCATTGGCTTCTTCCAGCAAGCCTTTTTTATCGGCCAGCGCCCCGGTAAAGGCACCGCGCTTGTAGCCAAATAGCTCCGATTCCAGTAAATCCTTCGGGAAAGCCGAGCAGTTTACGGCCACAAATGATTTGAGCTTCCGCTCACTGGCTTCGTGAATAGCCTGGGCAAATAGCTCTTTGCCCGCGCCGGTGGGGCCTTCCAGTAGCACCGTACTATCCGTGGGAGCCACCTGGCGGGCCAGGTCCTGGGCACGGCGCAGCGCCGTAGCCGTACCAATCATGCTCTCGAAGCTGTAGCGCTGGCCCATGCGACGCTCCAACTCGGCTACACGCCGGCGCAGGCGGGCTTTTTCGGCAGCGCGCTCCACTACCACTACCAATTGCTGTTCAAAGTCGCCCTTAGTGAGGTAATCGAAAGCACCCTGTTTCATGGCCCGCACCCCATCCGGGATGGTGCCGAAAGCAGTTAGGAGCACAATTTCAATATCAGGCGCTTTTGCTTTCAGGCGCGGAATCAGGTCTACGCCGTGGGCATCGGGCAGCTTTACGTCACTGATGACCACCAGCACTTCATCGGCGTGCTGCTGGAGCAGTTCCAGGCCGCGCGTGGCGTCGGGCGCTTGCAGCGCGGTGTAGCCTTCCAACTCCAGTACCCGGGCCAGCAGCTGGCGCAAGCGGGCTTCGTCATCAATCAGCAGGAGGGTACCAGTGGGCATTGGGAGAAGAATTGAATTTTAGATGCTGCTTATTGAATGAGGTGCAATTGGCACGAAGGTATAAGCTGACGAGTAGAGAGTATTAGAATAGATTTTGGAAGTTGTTTACTGTTTCATCCTGAGTTGTGCGAAGGACCTTATGCCAGTTAAACGAGTCGGTGGTACGCTAGGCGTTCTGCCGGGAGAAGGTCCTTCGCACAGCTCAGGATGACAACTTTTTCTAAACCTTCACCATTTCTAAACCTTCCATTTTCTAAAAGCTTACCGCAATGGAGGAAGTGATATTTCCGTAGGTGCGAGCCATTCCCGCATCATCTGTTGCAAAAAGCTGCTCCCGGCCATGCAACACCCGGCCTTCCACCCGCGCCACCACATGGCTGGAGTGTGCATAGTCCAGGTTGAGGGAAGCCCCTGCTACACGAAACAGGTTTTCTGAGCCCAATGGGCGGATGTTTTGGATAATGATGCCATGAGCGGCCTGATAATACTCGGCCCGCGCTGCGCCCACCCATTTTTCCGTGAACTGATACCGCGCTAAAACTGCCGCCGTATGCCAGACATCAGCCCGGCGGCCCGGTGCCTGCTGGGCCCCAACATCAAATATGCCCGTCAGGCTTAGTTTTTTTGTAGCAGTGTAGCTGACGTAGAAATCATGGAAATAGCGCCGCCGGCGGGAGGAATCCTGGGGCTGCTCGTTCCCGAAGAAGGTGCTGCTGTTGAGCAGTAGCTTCTCGGTGGGGCGCCACTGCAGCTGGGTTCCGAGGGCTTTGCCTCGGTTGTTGTCGCGCAGGTTCTGCCAGCCGTTTAGCACCAAACCAGTGAGGGTTAGCTTGGGCGAGGCTTCGTAGGTAAAGCGGGCCCCGGCTTCGTAATACGGGGAGTTTTCGGCGGCCAGGGAGCGGGTCAGTGTCCAGTTGTCCTTGCTCAGCGCGGATTCAAACCCAATGTGCGAGTTGAAAATACCGAGGTCGAGCCAGGTATTTTGGGTAGGCCGAAAGCCGACGTACCCTTCATACACGTGCCGCAGCACTTCCGGCTCACTGGCATAGTTAGCCCCAACATAGGTGCCGGTGTGCAGCGTAACAGCTCCGCGGGCCCGCTCATCCTGGTAGCGCAAACCAATCAGGCCATTGTTGAGCGCAAACTCATTAGCGCGGTTGTGCGAGTATAGAAAAGCAGGCCGTTGCTGACTTCTGCCTGGAAAATCATAGCCGTAATACACATCTGCAAAGCCCCAAATGGTGACGGGATTTACACTGTTGGCAGCCGATGGGGCTGTCACGGCTGAGTCAGGCACAGCGGGCGAAACCTGGGCTAGAGCCGGGGTAGTAAGCAATGCTGCCAGACAAATCAGCGTAATGGGTTTCATGGAGAATTTACCGTTGCTGGTAATAGAGAGTGGACAGGTATTTTGAACTTTAAGCGGACAGGACACAGTACTAAGTTGACCTAATTTCGTCTTTCAGATGCTCCACGAAGCGGTTAAACTCAGGTTCTGCTTCTACGTTTTCGTGCCAGGCCAGACCCATTTCGGCCAGGTTGTATTGGTGCTGGGGGCTAATGGTGGCGCCGGGTAGCAGTTTACCTTCGGCATCCCGCTCATAGCCCAGCAGCCAGAGCCGATCGGCCAGGGCGGTGGTAGTCTGGATGTCGTGGGACACGATGACCACGGTGTTGAGCTCGTCCATGGTCGTCACTTCGAGGATGATTTTTTTGACTTCGTCAATCATGGCAATGTCGAGGCCGGAGAAGGGTTCATCCAGCAGAATGAGGTGGTCGGAGCAGAGGAGCTGTTGGGCAATGGCCGCCCGCTGGCGCTGGCCGCCGGAAAGGTGCGCAGGATATTTTTTACGGTGCGGAGCCAGCTGAAACCGCTCCAGATAGGCATCCACCTGGCGCCGGGCTTCTTCGGGCTCAAATTTCCGACCGGCAGCTACTGTGAGGTTGTCCTGCAGGGTGCGGTGGTTGAACAGCGGGTATTGCTGCTGCACAAAGCCCACCGCGCCCGGGGTCACCGGCACCTGTTCGGTACCTACATGCACGGTGCCGCGGGTAGGAGCCAGTAGTCCGGCCATGATGCGGCACAACACCGATTTTCCCAAACCCGAGCGGCCGTAGAAACCGACCACCTGCCCCTGGTTCATGCCCGGCCGGCACACATCCAGCACCTGGGCAGAAATATCGCGCAGAACGGTTTCGCCCGCATATTCCATCGACACATTGTCGAGAGTCAGAACCGGCGCTTTATAGAAATAGGGTGTCATGGTTGTGGGAGAGTAGGGGGATGGGGAAGAGAGCTACCGTGCCGTAGTCAGGGCCGAGTAAGGGAAGAACACGCGGCGCAGGAGGGTGAACAGGTAGTCCTGGGCAGCACCGGCGGCGAGGATAACCAGTTGAATGGCTACTACGCCATCCAGGTGGAGGTAGCGGTTTTGCTTGTAGAGCAGCAGGCCAATGCCGCCTTCCGATTGGTAGAGGGTTTCCACCAGCGTAATCATCGTCCAGATGATGGCGAAGTTCTGGCGCACCACTTCCAGCATGTCGTCCAGCTTACCCAGTACCACTACCTCCAAAAAGCTGCGCCACTCGCCCAGGCCCAGGGTGCGGGCGTGGTCCATTTCCTGCTGCGTGGTGGTCAGAATCACCGAGGTCATACCCGTTACGAGGTAAACGGTGGTAGCGAAAATCAGCACCGAGAGCTTTACCTCGTGGCCTGAGTTAACCATCAGGGCCATGAAAAAGGTGAGGCCGGTGAGGGTGAGGTAGCGCATTTTGGAGGCCGCATACGCCAGGGGCCGGAAGAACGGCAGGGCGGTGAGGTAGGAGATCAGCAGTGCCAGGATGGTGGCCACTGTCAGCGCCTGCAGGGCCGTGGTCATGCTGGCCCACAGCTCCTGAATGAGGCCCTGGGTTGTGATCATATCCTGCAGTGAGCGGAGCACTTCGCCCAGGGAAGGAAACATCCGCAGCGGATAAAACAGCCACAGCAGCAGGAGCAGAGCCCCCTGGCCGGCCGCCATCAGCAGAAAGGTGGTGCGGCGCGGCTGGGCATTGGGTGAGAAGAGTTCTTTCATGGTTGTTCAGGCTTCGGGAAGAAAACGAGGCGATAAGGTGAAGCAGCCCAGCCCGGTGGCTGGGCTGCTTCGGCACGAGAAATAGAGGGTAGCTAGAAATCAGGGAGTAGGATAAAGCATAAGAAATACCGCTGGCATAGAGAGAATTAGTTGCCCAGCACAATTTCCACGCGGCGGTTTTTGGCTTTACCGTCTGGCGTATTGTTGCTGGCTACTGGCTCGGTGGCGCCGTGGGCGTATACCTGCACACGGCCGGCGGGAAAGGCGCTGGTGCTGCGCTGCTCCAGCCAATGCTGCACGGCCAGGGCACGGTCCTCGGAGAGCTGCTGGTTTTTCTGCGGGTCGCCTACGTTGTCGGTGTGGCCGTGCACGGCTACTTTCAGGCGGCCGGCTACTACCAGGTCATCAAAGAGCTGCTGCATTTGGCGCTCAGCGGCGGGCGTAAAGGAGCTTTGGCCCGTGTTGAACTCAATGTTCCAGGCCCGCTTGCTCACGCTCTGGCGGATTTCGTCATCGGCAGCAAAGCGCTGCTGCTCGGCGGGGGCAATGGCTTTACCCCGGTATTTCTCCTGCAGCTTTTTCAGTGGCGCCAGGTTCAGCATTTGCGTCAGGGGCACGTAGCTGGGCAGCTCTTTGGGGTAGAGGCGGCTCTGCACATCCCCAAAGGTTTTGTACACCGAAGCATAGATGTTGGTGCCGCCGGCATCCAGCCCAAACAGCGTAAGGTTATCCGCGAAGTTGAACGCCTTGCTACCACCTAATTCTACTACTTCGCCGTTGCGGTCGGCCTCGCTCACACCTTTGTAGTAGCGCAGCCAGTAGGCACCGGGCTTGTCTTTATCGCCGTACACCGCCGCCGAAATATCGGCGGCGCGCTGCAGGGCTTCAGGGTGAGATTTTACCTGGTCGCCGGCTACGGCAAAGGCAGTCATGAGGCCTTCCACTTCTTTCTGGTGCGTTTCATACCAGAGCTTAGTCGTCACCATAATGTTGGGCATCTGGTTCGAGTAGTCCTTGGTAGACACAATGTTCACGAGGCCGCCTTTCTGACGGGCAATGTTCACGTCGCCCGGCGTCCAAGTAGCCACGGCATCGGCCACCACGTCTACTTTCACGCCGGTGTTTTTGCCGTTCACCACTTTGGTGCGCTGTTCGGGCTTGCCCAGAATGTATTTCTCAGCGGCCACCAGGAAGTCAGATGCGGCCATGAAGTTCACGGCCTCGGGGTCGTAAGTGGTTTCGTCGGGGTTTACTTTCAGGCCGTTGTCGGCGCACCATTTAAGGGCAATGTTCTGGTCGCCGTCGCGCAGGTAGCAGGCAATGGTTTTGCCCAGGGCCGTTTTGGGGTTGTCGAGCCACTCTTTCGGGCCCATCAGCTTATCCTCGCCGAAGGATTTACCCACCGAGTAGGGAATGATCTGCAGGCCGGTGCCGGCTTTTTCCAGCTGGGCCTGCACCGCCGAGAAGGCCGGTAGACCGTCGCCCATTATGCTCACCAGCAGGCCCGGCGTTTCGGGGTTCTGCTGCATGTCCAAGGCATTTTTCACCAGGTCGGCCTGCATTTTGGAGACGTCGTCCTGACGCACAATCTGCATATCCAGACCGTTGGCGGCCAGCGCTGAGCCCTCCGTAGTGCGCGGCCCGCCGTTGGCCAGCATGCCGGCCATCTGCGAGTTCCAGGCCATTACCTCCCACACCACGGGCGTGCCTTTTTCAGCCGGCGTTTCGGAAGGCAACGGTGCCAGCGGCACGGCCACGTTGGTGCGCGAGCCACCGGCCGTAGTAGGCAGCTCAATGGAGTTCAGCAGTACCGATTCGGTAGCCGCTTTCTTGAAGACCATGCCGCTCGACACCAGCTTGTTGATGCCGAAGTACAGCAGCGCCACGATAAGGGCGCCAATTACAATTTTACCGCGAGTTGTCATGATATAGAGGGAAAGAAAGTTTGAAAGGGAAGAGGTGTGGGGCAGTGCTTAGTCCAGCAGACTGCTGTAAGCATCGGTAGTGGCGGTGCGGAGCTGGGTTGGGGAGGCAGGCGTGAGGGACTTTTCGTCGAGCAAGGCGTTGAACTCGCCTTTCTGGTATTTCTCCAGCAGGCGCTGGCCTTTCTCGCTCATCACGCCATTCTGGATGTCCATCTCCTTCACGAACTCCTGGGAGTAGCGCATGGCCTGCTTAATCTGGCCGAGCTGCTGGGCCATGTCCTGGGCCACCCGGTCGGTAGCCAGGTCGAAGAAGTACTTCTTGTCAGGGTCGCCGCGCAGAATGTTCATGGCGGCGCGCATGCCGCTGCTGGTGCGTTTCACCAGCTCGTACTCGTCTTTCAGCAGGTTCACTTTAAACTTGCTGTTGTCTATCTGGCGCAGGGCGGCTTTCAGAATCTGGCGCATCACCAGGCTCACGTTGGCTGTGGTAGTGGCCATAGGCTGCAGGCGCTGATTGTAGTCCTGCAGCTGGGCGGCGCGGGAGGCATAGGAAGCGGCCATGTCGGTTTCCTTTTGCCGGGTAGCCGAATCGGCCAGCGACAGGTACTCGCGCATCTGCTCCTTGTTGGCTTCCAGCTTGCGCTTCACCAGCTCATGGGCGCCTTCAATGTGGCCCACTTCCTCCTCCATTTTGCGGGCTTCCTGCGAGGTACTATGGATGTAGTCCTCCATGATGCCGATGGGGTCGGTGTTGACGAAAATGCCCGCCACGGTGCGAAAAATGCGCTGGCCGGCGTACCACAGCCCGGCCTTAATGCGCGGACTGGTTACCAGTAAAAACAGGGCAAACAGTACGCCCAGGCCAATGCCCAGCTTCACGGTATCAAACACCATGTCTACCAGAAACGGAACGATGGTACCCCAGCCGTAGATGCCGGCGGCCACTACGCCGGCCAGGAAGATCCAGCCAGCTACCTTTTCCGGCTGCTGCCACTTGGGGAGCTTTTCAGATAGGCCGGATTGCGAATCGGAAGGAAAAAGTGCGTTCATAATGCAGGGTTATTTAGTTGAGGTGGGAGGGAAAACGGACGCGCCCAGCAGGAAGGAATTGGCCGCCTGACGGTGGGCCTGCAGCTCGGCGGCGGCAGCCGCGTTAGCCAGCTCGTAGGAAGCCAGCGCCGCCGTGGCTTTCTGGTGTTCCTGCTGGCGTTGTTGCTGGATTTGGAGTAGCTTCTGTTGCTTTACTTCCAGTTGCCGGGTCAGCTCGGTCAGCTCGGTTTGCAGCTGCTGCTCCTGTTTCTGCAGCTCTACCAGGGTGCTGGGCGGGGCTTTGGGCAGCTGAATTTCGCCCAGCTTCGCCCGGTGCCGCTCCTGCACCCGTGCCCGGTCGGCGGCCAGGGCCTGCTCAAATGCATCGGCGGAGGTCAGCAGCGTGGGTAGGTCGAGGCCCGTGACGGCGGCAAAGGCGTTGAAGGCTGTTTGGTATAGCACCGGCCCGCTCAGCCCACTAGCCGCCATGCTCTTCACCATTTTGGTGTATGCCACGAAGTCCTTGCCATTGCCGGCCAACAGGCTCTGAATGTGGTCGAGGTGGCGCTGCTCGGGCTGGGTTGCCAGCGGGGCTGTTGGGCTGAAAGAGGCCGTTGGCGGGGTATTCACCGCCGGGGCGGCATTGGGAAGCGGCCGCGCCGCGGTAGGAGCGGGTTCCTCGCCTTCTTCAATGAAGAAGTCTTTGGCCGCTTTGGCGAGGTTATCAAGAATAGGCATTGGTCAGGCAGTGTTTGGTTGATGGTTGCCTATTGCCAAACCCGGTGCCGCGCTCCGCAGTATTTCTGTTAATTATTTATAAATACTTGATAATCACTGATTAAAAAATAAAAGTGCGGCTGTGACTACAGCCGCACTTTGTGTAAACCCTTTCAAAACGGTAGGGTCGGTTTCCAGAATGAAAGGTTATTCCCGCTTACAGCCCCGGGGCAAGGCCGTCCCAGGTGCCCTCAGTGCTCAGCACCCGAAACCGGGCAAACAGCTCCTCGCCGTACCACTTCTCCTGGCGCGTAAGTCGGATAACCTCTTTGTGTAGCTCGCTTCGGTAGGCAAACGTCTGCATGGCCTGCACCGACTCCCAGATGCTGAAGGTGGCCTGCCGCACCACTGGCAACTCGCCCAGCCCAATAGAAGCCAGTACGCCCGGCGCCTTGTTAGCAGCCGCCAGGCTGGGCGCCACATAGCGCCAGAAACGGGGCGTTTTTTGCCACCGGATAGAGGCCCGCGTAAGCACCGCCACCGGACCATCAGTGGGCAGAACCTCATCCGTGGGATACGCAAAAGGGTTAGCGCCATCCCAGAGGCCGTGGGCCTGCAAAGGGGCCAGCCGCGCCGTCCAGATTTCCTGGGTGCGTTGGCGGTATTCCTGCCACACCGGGTGCGTGGCAAAGAAAGTAGCTGCGGCTTCCTCTGACTCCCACACGGCCATAAAGCCGTAGCGGTTCAGGTTGGGCATAAACTGATAGGACTCTGCCCCGCTTCCCAGCAGTTTTTGGAAACGTAGCCCCGGCACCCGCTGCAGCGGCCGTTGGGCGGTGCCCATCTGCGCCAGTCCCCAGCGGCCATGGCCGGGGCGTAAGGTAAGGATGGAGAGGGTGGTGAGTGGCAAAGGAAGAGGCTATTAACTATAACTAGAAAACAAAAAGGCCGGAATTGCTTCCGGCCTTTCAAAGATAGAGCGGTGTGCCCTTACTTAACCTTCACCTGGGCGTGCTGGTTTACGTCGTCGTCCTTGCTGGGCTCGCCGGTTACTACGGCGCGGGCGTAGGCATAGGCCTGCGTGAGCAGGGAGCTTGGGGTATCCCAGTACTCGCCTTTGTCAATTTCCACCTTCAGAATCATAATCTGGGGGTCGTCTTTGCCTTTGGGGAACCAGGCGCGCATAGGCTCGCTCCACAGCGCGTCAATCTTGGCCTGGTCGCGGAAGGCATTAGCGCGGCCCGAAACTGAGACATACACGTTGCTGTCGGGGTTGGCGTAGCTCAGGTTTACCTGGCTGTCCTTTTTTACCTCGTATATCTTGGCCGAGTCTTTATCCGTCAGGAAGAGCAGGGAGCCATCGGCCTCCGGCTTTTGGGTAAACATGGGGCGGCTATGCAGGCAGTGCTGCTCATCAGAAGTAGTGAGCATGGCAATGCGCACATCTTTGATTTTTTCCAGCAGCGTAGTTATGTCGTGGGTAACGGGTGTTTTAGAAGACATGAGCGTAGAATCGTAGGTTGGTGTCTTGTTGTAATACGTCCCTTTCCTTACGGTCTGGCTTCGACCATGGTTTGCCCGCCTTCCGCATTCAGCCGTTAGTACTAGCTTAGATCTTACCTTGCACCTGTGAATTTCCTTGCGCATCTGTTGCTCTCCGGCCCGTCCTCGCACCCCAACTACCACGATATTGTAGTAGGTAATTTTGCTGCTGAGGCCGTGCGGGGCCGCGCCGGTCTGTTGGCCTACCCCGAAGCTGTGCAGCGTGGCATTATCCTACACCGCGCCATTGATACCTTTACTGATGCCCACCCTGTAGTACGCCGTACCACTGCCCGCCTGCGCGAAGCCGGTTTGGGCAAATGGGCGGGAGTAGTGTCCGATGTTGGCTTCGACCATCTGCTGGCCCGCAACTTCACTGAGTTTCATGACGATGCCGCCGAGCCGCTAGCCGCCTTCAGTCAGCGCATGTACACGCTGCTGCACTCCCGCCGCGCGGAATTGCCGGAGCGCCTGCAGCACATGCTCCAGTACATGCGCCGCGACGACTGGCTCTCCGGCTATGCCCAGCCCGAAGGCCTGCACCGCGCTCTACTAGGTTTAAGCCGCCGTGTGCCTAGCGCGGAAGTACTGGCAATAGGCGCGGCAGCGTTTCTGGCAGAATTGCCGGTGTATGAGGTAGATTTTCGGGAGTTTTGGCCGGAGCTACGAGAAGAGATACGTCGCTATTGGTATACACATTAGAGCCTTTACTAATCAGCTCTATAAGTAATATCATCGGTAATTGTGCCATAACTACTTTTGCGTATACCATGAAGTATAAGCTTTTCACTTGTAAGCTCCTTTATTTCATAGGTATGCGAAGTTCCAGGCATAGACTCAATTTTTATCATTTTACCGTCTCGGGTATAAGATAATTTAGAAGTGTCACGATAATACGAATTGTAAAACGTCACCTCTTTTTTATCAAAAGTTATAGTAGTGTATAATGAAGCTAGTTGGGCATCATCATCGGTTCTATAAACCGGGCCATTATTAGGCGCATCCTCATAAGTTCCAGTTACAAACCACCATTTCTTTTCAAGTAGTTTAGGCTTTATACCATCCTTTTGACAGGCAGACAGCAAGAGCGAGTATGCAAATAGGATAATAAGAAAGGATTTGCTGTTGTATTTCATATTTGATTGATAAGGCTGAAATCAAAGATATGTTAATGATTTTATTGTGTTAAAAAAATACAAAACAAAAAACGGAGCCATGAAGCCCCGCTTTTCATGATAAATAAGTCAATACAACCTAGTGGTGATGCCCACCTTCACCATGCACGTGGCCGTGGTCTAGCTCCTCCTGAGAAGCTTCGCGCACGTCAGCCACTTTACCATCAAAGTGCATCATCATGCCGGCCAGCGGGTGGTTGAAGTCCATTTTCACGGTTTCGTTGCCGATTTCCACGATTTTGCCCTGCATGTGGTGGCCCTGGTTATCGGCCATGGGCAGGAAGTTGCCTAACTGCAGCATCTCCTCGTCAATCTTACCGTCGATTTCAAAGACGTTTTTTGGGATGTCCACTACGGCCTGCTGGTCGTATTCGCCGTAGGCTTGCTCCGGGGTGAGGGAGAAGCTGAACGCGTCGCCGGGCTGCTTGCCGTTGAGCTGATTCTCAAACTCTTCGGGCAGGCCGCTCATACCGAACAGAAACACCATCGGGGCATCAGCCTCCGCCGATTCTACGAGGACTTTCTCTTGGTTTTCATCGGTCACGCTCAAGTCGTAGGTGATGGTGACGACTTTGTTTTCGCTGATTTGAGCCATACGTCTGGGTGCCCGGGGGTGTCCGGGGAAGTAGAAGTTGAAAAATAAGTTGGAACGGCTAGTTACGTAAACGCCCCGGATTTGTCGGTATTTGGGGAGGTAATGCCAATATAGAGTACGGGGAGAAGCCCGCTAAACGCATCAGCCCCGCTGTCATTTTTTCACCAACTGTCATCCTGAGCTAGCGAAGGACCTTCTCACAGCTGAACAACTAGCGTAACAACGCCTCGGCCTAACTTGAGAAGGTCCTTCGCTTGCTCAGGATGACAAATTTGTTTTAATGGTTGAAAGGTTAAAAAGGGTGCCTTTACTGTAATTCCCAAGCCGTACGATAAGCGCCAATCATTTCTACATAGTCCAGAAATGCCTTATAAAAAGGGTGAGAGCCGAGGGTGCTGGAGTCGCCGACAATGAGCAGCTTGCGGCGGGCGCGGGTCATTCCCACATTCATGCGCCGGACATCGGAGAGGAAGCCTATTTCGCCCTGCGGGTTGCTGCGTGTGAGACTAATGGCAATAATGTCGCGCTCCTGGCCCTGGAAAGAATCCACGGTGCCAATGCTGAGCATGCGGTGCTCCATCAGGCCGGTCAGCTCGTCGTTTTCCTCTACAGCATCTTTCAGGTAGTTGATCTGGGCGCGGTAGGGGGCAATTACACCGATGGTCAACAGGTCTTCGGTATGGTCGGCGGCATCGTAGGGTTCCAGCAACTGGGCCAGGCGTTTGAGCAGCAGGTCGGCTTCTTCCGGGTTGGCAATGGAGCGGCTTTCATCCAGCCCCAGCTCCTGAAAGCCGAAGCCGGCGGTATCCAGAAACTCCACAGCCGTGTCGGGGGCAAAGCGCAGGTCGTAGTCGGGCAGGTCGGCGTGGGCTACGGCAGGCGCGGCTATCAGCTTGCCATGGTAGAACTGCTCCGAGCTGAACTCCATAATCTGCTCGTGCATGCGGTACTGCACCTGCAGCATGCGGGCCGTGTGGGGCTGGCGCTTGATGCACTTTTCAAACAGGGTTTCGCGCAGACCCTCCTGAGCGGCTTTTTCACTTTTTACCGTGGGCGGCAGCTGCTGGTGGTCACCGGCCAGTACTACACGGTTGGCTTTGGTAATGGGAATCCAGCAGCCGGGCTCCAGAGCCTGGGCAGCTTCATCAATAAATACGGTTTCGTAGGTGAGGTGGCGAATGGCGCGGTTGCTGGCGCCCACCAGTGTGCAGGTAATTACCTGCACCTGTTCCAGCAAATCCTCCGTGATGTAGCGCTCCAGCTGGTCTGAATCCTGCAGCATCTGATGGGCCTGCTCTTTCAGCAAGCGGCGCTGCTCGCGCTCCTCCCAGCCAAAGTGGCGCTTGAATTTGCCAGCCTGCTCGCGGTACTGTTCAGCCGTCTGGCGCATGCTTTTCAGCTCCGGGTAGCTCTTATGCGCCATTATCTGGGCATCGAGGGTGTGCTGCAGCAACAGGTCGGACACGCGCGAGGGGTTACCCATGCGAATGACGTTTACGCCGCGCTCGGCCAACTTTTCCGTGAGCAGATCTACCGCCGTATTGCTGGGAGCACACACCAGCACCCGCCGCTCCCGCCGAATGGTTTCCAGAATGGCCTGCACCAGCGTGGTGGTTTTGCCGGTGCCGGGCGGGCCATGAATAATGGCAACATCCTGCGCCGCCAGCACGTGGCGCACCGCCGCCAGCTGGGAGTCGTTCAGCAGGCTGGGATAGTATAGCTGCGCATCCGTTTCGGGGCGGTAGCGGGCGGGCTTAGCACCCAGCAAGATGTCGCGCAGCTCCGCCAGGCGGGTGTCATAGGCGCCCATCACCTTGCCCAGCGCATATTCCATCTCGCGGTAGCTTACCTCATCAAAGGTGAGGTCTACGCCCAGCTTGCCTTCATCAACCCAGTCGGGCAGGTCTTCCTTGTTGGTGGCCAGCAGAATTTTATTGCGCTTTACGGCCGTGATAACACCGCTGAGCGTGGGGCGGTCGGAGCCGGAGCGGCCGGGCACGTTGCCGAAGAGTGCCGCATTTTTGCCTACCTGAAACAGGTGCAGGCCACCCTGGCCAGAGGGGCGCTCCAGCTCCAGCACCAGCTTGCCACCAAAGCCAATGTCTTCCTTGGTAATCTTGACAGGATACCAGGTAAGGCCACGCCGCTGGCGCTCGGCAATTGTAGACTGTGCGCTTTTGATCTTGAATTGCTCCAGGTCTTCCTTTTGCTCGAGCTGCATTAGGGCCTGCACCTTGCGCAGCTCTTTTTCCAGCGCGTAGGGGTCGGTATAAGTAGGTTGTTCAGTCAACAGTAGAAGGGTATTGGGGATTCGTTGATAACAACGAAAAAGGCATTTTGGTGGCCGAAGGTCGGTAGGAAAAAAGTTAATTTACCTCAATGCTAAAAGTATGGTAAAGCTGCAAAGCCGGGAGTGAATCGCCCAAAGGATGCGGTCCACATATTTGATTCGCAACGTGAGGGGATAGATTTGCGTCTCAGCATCAATTCATATCGTACCGCATTATGCCATACTTACCCAGCCCCAGCCGTTATTCTTCCATGCAGTACCGCCGCTGCGGCCGTAGTGGCCTAAAGCTGCCGGCCGTGTCCCTGGGCCTGTGGCATAACTTCGGCGACGTGGACGTGCTGAGTAATTTCCGCGCCATTCTGCACCGGGCCTTCGATAGCGGCGTCACGCACTTCGACCTGGCCAACAACTACGGCCCGCCGCCCGGCTCGGCGGAAACCAACTTTGGCCGCATTCTGAAAGAAGATTTTCGCAGCTGCCGCGACGAACTGATTATCTCCACCAAAGCGGGCTACCACATGTGGGAAGGGCCCTACGGCGAATGGGGCTCCCGCAAATACCTCATTTCCAGCCTCGACCAAAGCCTGCGCCGCATGAAGCTGGAGTACGTGGATATTTTCTACCATCACCGCCCCGACCCGGACACGCCCTTGGAAGAAACCATGCGTGCCCTCGACCACGTGGTGCGCCAGGGCAAGGCGCTGTATGTGGGCATCTCCAACTACCAGCCCGCTGAGGCCGCCGAAGCCATCCGGATGCTGCAGGAAATGGGTACTCCCTGCCTGATTCACCAACCCAAGTACTCTATGTTTGAGCGCTGGGTAGAAGATGGCCTGCTGGATTTATTAGGAGAAACCGGCGTGGGTTGCATTCCGTTTTCCCCGCTGGCCCAGGGCCTGCTTACGGATAAGTACCTGCATGGCATTCCCGAGGATTCCCGGGTAGCAAAAGGCGTGGGTTTTCTCACCGAAAACCAGCTTACATCAGAGCGCCTGGCGCAAGTGCAACAGCTGAACCTTCTGGCGCAGGAGCGGGGGCAAAGCCTGGCTCAAATGGCCCTCTCCTGGATTTTGCGGGATGAACGGGTAACCTCGGTCCTCATCGGCGCCAGCAAACCCGACCAACTTTCTGATTCGCTCCGCTGTCTGGATAACCTGACATTTAGTGCCTCAGAGTTGGACCGCATTGAGCAGATTCTGCGCGCAGCAGTAGAGCAATAGACCCGCAGGCTCCATATGATTGCCTTAGCTTGATTTCTACTCGAAGAAGTCGCTGGAATCTGTCTGGCTGAAATACTTGTTGAGCTTTCCCAAATCAGCGAAAATAGGAACGATGTGCTGCATAAACTGGCGCACCGCTTCCTCCGAATCAGCATAGAATAACAAGCAGGCCGGAGTTGAGAAGCCGTGAATCTGGTCTAGCAGGGCAGGGGCTTCTTCCTCCAGAATAGTATGAATATGCTCTTCCCAGGATAAGCCGCTGCCCCCAAAGCCATACTTCTCGAAGAGGTAGAAATAGCCTTCCAACGCGGGGTCTGCCTCTACGTTGGCCATGATGCCAAACTGCGCATCCTCAATGCGTAGGTGTTCGGGAATGGTGTAAATCTTGAAAGGGAAAGTGTTTTCCGACATCTACTGTGTAGCTTAAAATGGTGCTGTAGGCGCCTCAGCCCCCAAACTCTTCTCCGCAATTATGGCACCGATACAGCGTAGTGCCAGCATAGAAAACCCGTTTCCACCAGGAGGGACGCGCAACGGGCAGTGTATCGGGCGAGCCACAACGCGGGCAGCGCAATACCGCAGGCAAAATGCGCTGGCGGGCAAATTCTTCCGCCACGGGCTGGGCCGCCGGGAGGTCGGCTTCTTCCACTAGCATTTGAAAATACAGCCCGTCGCCGAAGGGCAGGGTCGCGGGGCCGTAGTTTTTTACCAGCGCTACCACCTCCGCCTCGTTTAGTAGCCGGTTATAGAGGCTAACAGCCTCGGCATACGTCAGGTATTCAGCCACGGCTACTAACATGGCGCAAGTTAGCGCCGCCGCTGTGAAGGAGCCGTCACTACCTGTTGGCGCAACCGGAATACATAGACCAGCAGCGCAACGGATAGGAGCGCCAAACCTACGGCAATCATTTCGCGGGACGTGCGGGCTTCTTCCGCCTCTTTAGCGGCTGCCTGGGCTTCCTGCAGCTTTTTCTCCCGCTGCTTTTCCCGCTGCTCCAGGTTCTGAATCTGATTTTGCAGGTCATAGAAGCGCTGGCGCACACTGCTCTGATCAGTAGTAGCCACCGTTACCTGCTGCTTGGCCTGTTGATTTTCGGCTACTACGGCGGCCGTTTGGCGCAGGGTGCTGGCCTGCACAGCCCGCACCAGCTCAGTGTCTTTGCGGATAATGCCTTTCAGGGCATCTACCACTTCCTGCAGATCTTTTTTACTGGGCTTATTGCCAAAAAGGCTGTTGCGCTGGGAATTAGCCTCCTCATATTCCCGCACCAAGGTTTCCCGCTCCTTAATCAGGCGGGAAACTTCATTTTCCGGGGCAGGAGTAGCAGGCGTTTGGGCCAGTGCAATCTGGCAGATGAAGGCGAAAAGGAAAGGGAGCAAGCGTTTCGTCATAGAGCAAAGTAACGACGAAGTAGCACCTGTAGTTTATTGGCTGGCTTCACGGACCTTGTCAGCCACCCAGCGCCGGCACGGGCTGCCGGATTTCCCGGGGCTTATGCCGGTAGAAGTACAGAATCAAAATGGGCAGCAAGGTCAGCTCGGCCACTACGCCAAAGAGCAAGGTTAGGCCGATAAGCAGACCCACATAAAAAGTCCCATCGAAGGAAGAAAAGATTAGCGTGGAGAAGCCGCCTACCAGAATAAGGGAAGTAACAATTACCGCTTTGCCGGCCATTAAATAGGTCTTCCGCACGGCCTTAAACAGACTTTTCTCCTTCAGCAGTACCAGTTTCAGCTTGCTGATGAAGTGAATAGTATCATCCACGGCAATGCCGAAGGCAATGGTGAAGATGATACTGGTGCTTACTTTCATATGCACCCCGGCCAGGCCCATTACCCCCGCCACCACCAGAATAGGCACCAGGTTGGGAACGAGCACCACCAGCGTCATACGCAGGCTGCGGAACAGCACCAGCACAATCAAGGTCACCATCACAATATCGATGGTCATGCCCGTAATCATATTCAGCGTCAGGTTTTCGTTGTTTTTGTCGATGAGGTTGGCCGAGCCGGTAAGGCGGGTTTGCAGCACGGTATTGTTTACCTGCGTGTGCAGAAAGCGGCGCAGGTCGGCGTTGAGGGCATCGGCTTTGATGCTGCCTACATCGGGCATGCGGCCGGTCAGGCGGCCTTCGGTGGCATCGGGCAGAGCCAGCGCCCGAAACTCGGGCTTTTTCCGGAACAGCTTCACTTTGCGCAAAAGCCGTTGTAGCTCGGCTTCCGAATCGGGGAGGCGGTATTCGGACAGCAGGCCCCCATTCAGCGCCTTGCGCACCGATTTGATGATGGTAACCGGCGAGGCCACGAAATTGAGGCCGTAGGTATGCTGCAGATAGTTTTCGATTTTCTCCGTCTGGCGTAGTACCGTCAGGTCGTAGATGGTGCGGCCGGCGCCCGGCTTCAAATCCAGCTCAAAGGGTCGCACGCCGGCAAACTGCCGCTCAAAAAACACGAAGTCCAGCTTTACCGGGTCGTTTTTGGATAAGTCATCCAGCAACGCGGAATTAATGCGGATGCGGGAAGCCGACGCCACCGACCCCAGCAATACCAGGGCGCTGATGGCCACCACCCAGTGGCGCCGGGCCAGCACCATGCGAAATAGCCGGCCCAGCACGCCGTCCCAACTGTGCCCTTCCCGGCGCGGCACCCGCAGCTGAGGCTTGCGCAGCAGCACCAGCATGGCCGGCAGCAGCGTAAACGACAGCACAAACGTGAGCAGCACCGAAATACCTGTGAACAGCCCAAAGTTGTAAATCGGCCGGATGGTGCTGGTCATCAGCGTGAAAAAGCCAATGCTGGTAGTCAGCGCCGACAGGCCCGAGCCGAAGCCGGATTCCTTCAGCGCAATCAGCAGCGAATCCCGCTTGCTGGCCCCGTAGCCCAGCTCTGTAACATACCGCGTGATAATGTGAATGGTATCAGACATGCCTACCACAAACAGCATCACCGGCAGCAGAGCCGTCATCAGGTCAATGCTCACGCCGCAGGCACTCATCAGGCCCAGGCCCCACAAAATGGCGCCCAGCACCACTACCAGCGGGAGCACTACACCCCACCACGTGCGGAAAGTAAGCCAGAGCAGCCCCGTCACCAGCAACACGGAAAGGCTCATAAACACCATTAGCTCGGTCTGGAGCCGGTCTACAAATACCGACTGCGCCACCATTTTGCCGGCCAGATGCACCTGGTTATCGGCAAAGCCCTGCCGCTGCAGCTCCCAGCGCACGGCTGCCAACAGGGAGTCGCCGGGCGGCTTGCTGAGGTTAGGCGAGGTCTGAAACAGGATGGTAACGGCCCGGGCATCTTTAGAAATCAGGTTGCCCACCACGCCCGGGGTGCGGTATACCAGCACCGAATCCTGGGCCCGGCGCCCGGGCTCCTGGGGGTGCAGGTAGGACACGTTAAAGACGCCCAGCCCTTCTACTACCGGGTTGGTGAGGTTGGTAGGGGAGGACACGTGCGTGACGTGCCGCCGGCTCTGAATAAAGCGCGTGAGCGTATCAACTTTCGTTAGAAACCGGACGTCAAACACGGTTTGACCGGCGGGCGCTTCCAGGCCCAGCAGCACGTAGTCGTTGTCGTTGCCGAAGCGCTGAGAATACTGGACGTAGTAGTCCAGGTCCGGGTCGCCGGCCGGGTAGAAATCGTTGAAATTGTAGTTGAAGCGGAGCTGGGCCACAAAAAACACCGCCAGCGCGGTAAGGAGCCCCAGGGCCAGCAGTGTGTAATGAGCAAGTTTGCGAAGCGGCATAAGTAGTAGCCCGCCCCGGGAAAGCAATAGCCAGTTTACGCTACTTTTCCTACCTTAGAGACGGCGGAAAGCCAACCGCCGTTTTCCTCGTTTTGTTTCCACTTCCTATAGCTTCCTTGTCATGAAAAACGCTCTGCTGGCCCTCGCTCTGTTTGCTTTTGTTGGAACTGCCTCCGCCACGGAAGGCGAGAAAGGCGCTAAAAAAACCAAGAAAGCTTGTCCTACGGCTATGCAAGCCAAGTGCAGCAAAGAAATGGCGGCATCCGGTGCTGCCTGCTGCGTGAAGAAAGGTGCCAAAACCACAACGGCCGCCGCTACGCCTGCTCCGGCCGCTAAGCCGGTGACGAAGTCCTTGTAAAGTCCTTATAAGTTTTAAAGAAAGCGCCCCTATTCCCCAGAATAGGGGCGCTTTCTTTTACATAGGCAGGTGTTTTTGCACTATCCATTTCCTGATTTTTCTCATAAAGAAAGGGGCGTTGTCTGTCGCTAACTTTAATAATGTGTTTGCGCCGTGTAACCTTTTTGCGGATGGGAAGTGTCCTGTGCGAACCCAACCTATAACCTACATGAGTGCAAACCGCGGTGCCCTACTTACCTGCCTATTTCTGTTGGCAGTTCAATTTGTATCCGGTCAATCTACAGCGCCGATAAGCGGTAGCAAAGCAAAAAAACAACTGGACGTAGTTGTGCAGCGGGCGGGAGAGGCCTTCATCAAAGAGCCAATTGCAGTGGGACTTTCGATAGGAATTATCCAGGGCAAGCAGACCTATTTTTACAATTTTGGCACCGCCGAGAAAGGAGCCAGCAAGACCCCAACGCAAAATACCGTCTACGAAATCGGCTCTATCAGCAAGACGTTTACTAGCCTGCTGCTGGCCCGGGCCGTGGCAGAAAAACGAGTAAGCCTGCAGGATGACGTGCGCAAATATCTGAAAGGGAAGTATCCTAATCTGGCCTATGCTGGCAAGCCAATCGAACTGGTGCATTTAGCCAACACTACCTCTGCCTTGCCCGATAACCTACCTGACCGCACCTCTATTCTGCAGCAAGTCAGCCCCGATTCGATACCGTCCCTTATTCTCAAAGCCTCCAGCACCTACACCAAGGAGAATTTCTACCACGATCTGCATTCCGTCAAACTCGATACCGTGCCCGGCTTGATTCCGCGGCATTCCAATGCAGGGACGCAGTTGCTGGCATACATCCTAGAAAGCATTTATCAGGCTCCCTACGAGAAGCTGGTGGAAAAGTACATTGACAAGCCACTGCATATGCAAAGCGCCGCGAGTGTAAAAGCCGGTAGCACCCTGTTGGCGGTTGGGCACAATGAGAAGGGTAACCGAATGCCCTATCACTTTATAGACCAGGTGGAGCCATCGGGCGGTTTGCGGTATAGCGCCGCCGATATGGTGAAATATCTGGCCTATCAGCTCGCGGAAACTGATAAAGCCGTGGCACTAAGCCATCAGCCAATGTGGGGAACCCTGGAAGAAGCAGCTATTGGCCTGAACTGGAGTGTGCGCAAAACCACCGACAACAAACGGCAATTGCTGCATTCGGGTGGCACGTTTGGCTTTGCGAGCTACTGCAGTTTTTATCCGGAGTTAGGCCTTGGTATTGTGGTACTGGCAAACGAATCGGACAGAGGCACGCAGGGGCGCCTACAGGCACTGGCAGATCAGATAATAGAAGACATGCACGGCGTGCCACCGGCCCTGCAGGCTTTCCGCAGCCACCTGACCACGAATGACTACAGCCAGGCTCTCGACGTGTACCGAGCAGTTAAGAAAGCGCATCCGGAGCTGCACCTGACCGAAGAGTTTGTGAACGAGTGGGGCTATACGCTAGCTCGACAAGGCAAAATCAAGCAAGCAATTGAGCTATTCAAATTGAATGTCAGCCTGCATCCTAACAGCTGGAATTCCTACGACAGCTTAGGGGAAGCGTATGAGATGGCAGGCGACAGCACACTGTCCATCACCAACTACCAGCAGTCGTTGATCCTGAATCCAAAGAATACGGGCGCGGTTGAGCACCTGAAGAAACCAAGAGCAACTGCAGGCAAGTAGGTAAAAGGCAGTAAAGGACGAAGTTGAAATATTCGCTGCCATCAGCTACTGGAGTTTCTTTACTTTTGGAATTCGTTCCAACCAGCTGTTCTCCCCAGATGCGCCAATACCAAGCCCTTCTCCAGCACATCCTCGACCACGGCACCCAAAAAACCGACCGTACCGGCACCGGCACGCTCTCCGTGTTTGGCTATCAGATGCGCTTCAACCTGCAGGAAGGTTTCCCCTTGGTTACCACCAAAAAGGTGCACCTGAAAAGCATCATCCACGAGCTGTTGTGGTTTTTGCGCGGCGATACCAACAACAATTCCCTGGAAGAAGTAGGCGTGAGCATATGGCGGGAGTGGGCCAATGCCGATGGCAGCCTGGGGCCCATTTACGGTAAGCAATGGCGCAGCTGGCAGGCCCCCGATGGCCAGAGCATAGACCAGATTGCGCAAATGGTGCACCTGCTCCGCACCCAGCCCGACTCGCGCCGCATGGTGGTATCGGCCTGGAACGTGGCCGATTTGCCCCTGATGCGCCTCACGCCCTGTCACGCCTTATTCCAATTCTACGTGGCCGATGGCAAGCTTTCCTGCCAGCTATACCAGCGCTCCGCCGATGTTTTCCTCGGTGTGCCTTTCAACATTGCCAGCTATGCCCTCCTCACGCTGATGATGGCGCAGGTAACTGGCCTGGAGCCCGGCGAATTTATCTGGACCGGCGGCGACACGCACCTGTACAGCAACCACCTGGAGCAGGCCCGCCTACAGCTAACCCGTGAGCCACTGGCCCTGCCACAAATGCGCCTTAACCCGGAAGTGACCGATATTTTTGGCTTCCGCTATGAGGATTTTCAGTTGGAAAACTACCAGCCACATCCAGCTATTAAAGCGCCGGTAGCAGTATAGTTAATATGCTATATAGTGGCCCGGTTAAGCTAATTCTTTCCCGGCGTATCCACGTAAAGTACATTTCCGTAGAAGGCGCAATAGATTACATTGCCCTTGGAATATGATTACTTTTTCGCCTGCTGTGGCACCTGAACTTTCCCGCAAGCACCGCGCCTGGATTGCGCTTTATGATCTGGAAGCCGGGCTTCGGTCCCGCACCGAAATTCTCCGGTTGCATGATGTGACCGACGAAGACCTGCAGCTTTTCGAGGAAAGCTGGCAGTGGATGCGCACCCGCCGCAGCCTTACCCCAGTAGTTTCTTACAATTAATAGACTGCTGCCTCCCAGCGCCGTAAATCCTGCAATAACGGGTGGGCATCGGAGGCGAAAAGCGCGTCGTCTATTTGCTGTAGCGGCCGAATTGCGGCCACGTTAGCCGTAAAGACGGCTTCTGCCTGCAGCAATTCTTCTGGCTTGGCCAGCACCTCGTGCGCGTACAGATGCTTGGCGTGGGCCAGATCCAGCAGGTGAGCCCGCCGTACCCCGGCCACGCAGCCAGTGCTAAGCGCGGGCGTAAAGAGCCTTCCATCCCGAATCCAGAACACAGCGGCGGCACTTGCTTCGGCCACATGGCCGGCCGTATCCAACAGGAGTAACTCATCCAGTTCCCGCCGCGCGCGCTCCTGAGCAGCCAGTACATACAGCACGGCCTGCGGACCCTTGCAGAACGACACCGGCGAATAGAGTGCCCGCACGCGCTGTCCAAAACCAGCCCGTTGCACCGGCGACTCCCGCAGTTCAAAGGGCAGAGCCGTTGCCAGCCACTCTACATTATTGTTGCCTGGGGTATAAAGCCCGCCGCCGCTACGCCATACCTGTATGCGCAGGCGCGCCTCCGGTAGGCGCAGTGCGTTTACTAACTCACGGAGTGCCCATTCTAAGGCTCCTTCGGCAACCAGAGCGAAAGGCAGTTCTAATTCCAGGGCGGTAGCCGCAGCCTGCATGCGCTGCAGGTGCTGGGTGCGGTAGCGCAGCCCGTCATTCGACCAGATCAGGGTTTCAAAAAAACCGTCGTTAAACTGCAGGCCGCGGTTGGGCAAAGTCAGCCCAAAACTATCGGTGGTGTAAAGTTGACCATTGTACAGCAGAACAGCAGGAGGAGTAGAGCTTACTTCCATAGATGAGGTTGAGAGATAACCTAAAGACGAAGAAAGTCCTATATGGTTGGAGCAATTAAGCAGCTCCTTCAGCACCAGTCGTTTACTAACAGAAGCGTAACTAAATGCCCCTCTGTTGCCTCCTAAGGTTCACAAAAACCCTCTAAAACGAAAGTCAGCGGCTATACTAATCCAAAACGTTTGCCGGGCATAGCTTTCACCACGCCACTAAATTCCAGGCTCAGTAATAGGGATGCTACCTGATGAATAGGAAGTTGGGCTTTCCAGGCCAGCGTATCCAGGTGCTCTTCCCGGTTGGGAGTCGCTTGCAAAACTTCAATTACCCGGTATTCTTCCGGCGTAAAATTGGCGGCGTCGTAAGTAGTAACAGCTTTAAACTTGCCCTGCAGATGCAGCGCGGCATCCCAATTCAGTAGCTGCTCTAAATCCCTGGGCTCGGAGTACAAGGCGGCTTTGCTGGCTTTGATGAGTTCATGGCACCCTTCCGAAGCCAGCGAGTGCAGTGGCCCTGGCAAGGCCAATACGTCCTTATCGTAGCTCAGTGCCAGCTCAGCGGTAATTAGGGCGCCGCCTTTACGGGTAGCTTCCACTACCACGGTGCCATCCGACATGCCCGCAATAATGCGGTTACGCGCCGGAAAGTTGTATTTATCGGGCGGGGTGCCGAAGGGATATTCTGTCAACAAACCGCCTTGCTCACGCATTTTCTCGGCGGTTTTGCGGTGGGCATGCGGGTAGATAACGTCCAGCCCGGTAGCCATGACGCCTATGGTTTCCAATCCTTCCTGCAAGGCGGCGCGGTGGGCGGCAATATCAATTCCATAAGCCAGTCCGCTGACCACCAGTGGGCGGTGCGGCACCAGGCCTTTTACCAGGCGCTCGGTTTGCTCCCGGCCGTAATCGGTGGCCTGGCGGGTGCCTACCAGGGCAATGCTTTTAGGTTGATTCAGGTCAGCAGTGCCCTGGTAGTAGAGTAGCATCGGGGCATCGGGAATGGTTTTGAGTCGGGAAGGGTAGGCTTTGCTGGTATAAAACAGCAACTGCACGCCGTCTTTTTCGGCTTTGAGTAGTGTTGCCTCGGCTTGCTTTAATGCGTTGGTGCGCTCTGCGCCTGTGAGGATGGCTACCGTGGCTGGCCCCACACCCGGAATCTTGCGCAGCTTGCCCGGCGGCAGGTGCAGCACGTTGCGCGCTGAGCCACCGTAACTCATCAGCTGCCGCGTGAGCTGTGGCCCGATACCTGAAAATAATGTGAGAGCTACTTCGTAGTGAAGGGTATCGTCAGGAGTAACAATGGACATTCAGTAGGTAGATAAACTAATAATAAAATAACTCCAAAACCTGTTGTCATCCTGAGCTTTGCGAAGGACCTTCTCGCTACTGCACGACTCGCGTAACAACAACTTGTTCAAGCGTGACAAGGTCCTTCGCAAAGCTCAGGATGACACGGTTTTATTGATGCTAGAATCAAATTGTTAATCCTTGTCGTGCATTACTCCGCCTTCCCGGCCGCATCTACTTCCTTCTTCATCTTCACCAGGAAGCCGCGGATTTTCTCCAGGCTTTGAATCACGTCAATCTTCTCTTTTAGCTGAGGGCCTTTCTGGCGGAGCATGTCGCGGGCGCCGGGAATGGTGTAGCCGCGCTCCTTTACCAGGTGGTAAATGGTGCGGAAAATATCAATGTCCTGCGGGGTATAGAGGCGGTTGCCTTTCTTGCTTTTGCGGGGGCGCAGCTCGTCGAACTCCGTCTCCCAGAAGCGAATCAGCGACGGAGCCACGTTGAATTGCTGGGCTACTTCGCCAATAGTAAAATATTGCTTCTCGATGTCGCGCTCTTTGTAGGGCATCGGTTGGGGCTTAGAGCTTATGAAATTTGGAGGAAGTCTGAAAGGGGCCAGAGCTGCCACGTGAATCTTGTTTCGAATTTACTGAGCGCAACAGTATAATTCTCAGAAAAGCGTCAAGTTACTATAGTGGAAGCTACTTCACCTTGTACTTTTTGCTAATCTCATCATACACCATCAGCAGCTCGTTGGACTTGCCCTCTTTATCGAAAATCTGCTCCCAGGTGTTGAGCGGCTCCCAGATGAAGGTGCCTTTTCCTTTGTCCCCGGGCAGGTTGAAGGCAATATCATTCACCTCGCGCTTCAGCTCCGAATACTCCACCACCACAATATCCTGGGGGTAGCGGCGGGCCAGATCCGTCAGGTTCTGCTTCAGATCGGGGAGGGTGCGGTGCCACTTGGGGTAGTACGACTGGCCGATTACGTCGCAGGTAACGCCGCGGGAAAACATGTTGTCGAGCCAGTAGACGGATTCCACATTCTGGCCACCCAGTGCAATGTGCATCATCACCAGGCTTTTGGGCGTTGCTTCGTGCACCGCCGCTACGCCGGCTTTCAGTAAGCGAGCCAGGTTATCGAGCTTGGCCACGCTGTCCGCCTGGTGAATGTCGCCATCGGGCCAGATCATACCGTGGTTGATTTCGTTGCCAATCTGCACCATATCGGGCGGGGTGCCCTGGGCCTTCAGGCCCAGCAGCACGTCGCGGGTGTAGTCGTGCACGGCCTGCTCCAGCTGGGCGCCTTGCAGGTCTTTCCAGGCCAATGGCTTGAATTGCTTCTGTGGGTCGGCCCAGTTGTCGCTGTAGTGGAAGTCGAGCAGAAATTTCATGCCGGCTTTCTTTATGCGCGTTGCCATTTGCTGGGTGTGCGCCAAATCACAGAAACCTTGCTGGGGCGAATAGCCACTGTCAGCGGCCGGATTGTGGAATAAACGCAGTCGAACGTAGTTGAAGCCGTGGTCCTTCAGAATCTCAATAGCATCTTTCTGCTGGCCTTTATCAGAGAATTTAACGCCCTTAGCTTCCAGCTGCGGCAGAAAGGAAATGTCGGCGCCCAGCATTTTGCCAATTTTCTTCTTCGGCGCAGCGGCGCGTTGCGCGGGCTTGTTGGCTTGCGCTTGTGCCGGCGAGCCAACGGGCAGAAACGCTAAAAACAGGCCCAGGAGTAGCCAGGCAGATAGTGCCGAGGAGATTGATGACCTGCAGTGCAGAACAGAAGACTTCATAATAAATACTAAAATATGGCTATCAGGGGCCGCTAACCGCTGGTACTGCTCCGACTTCCAAGTGAAGTGGCTACCTTTGCAGAATTGCCTTCCAGCCCGGTTATTTGGGTTTTTGAAAGCGCAAAGTAGCCAAAATTGCCTCCGTCCCCAATCACACGGCGCGTTCATAATCTCCCTCATGTCACTTCCCTCAGCCTCTCACGTCCGCCAGCAATTCCTGGATTTCTTCGCCTCCAAAGGTCACCACATTGTGCCCTCGGCGCCTATTGTGGTGAAGGACGACCCAACGCTGCTGTTCATTAACTCGGGTATGGCCCCGTTCAAGGACTATTTCTTGGGCAACAAGCCTGCACCCTACAAGCGCATTGCCGATACGCAGAAGTGCCTGCGCGTGAGCGGCAAGCACAACGACCTGGAAGAAGTAGGCTACGATACCTACCACCACACCATGTTCGAGATGCTGGGCAACTGGTCGTTTGGTGACTACTTCAAGACCGACGCCATTAACTGGGCCTGGGAACTGCTCACTGAAGTATACAAGCTACCCAAAGAGCGCCTGTACGTAACGTATTTTGAAGGGGACGCCGGCGACAAGCTGGAGGCCGATACCGAAACCCAGAACCTCTGGCGCCAATACACCACCGATGACCGGATTCTGCCCGGCAACAAGAAGGATAACTTCTGGGAAATGGGCGACACCGGTCCCTGTGGCCCCTGCACCGAAATCCACATTGACCTGCGCGACGAGGCCGAAATTGCCCTGAAAGGCGGCGCCGAGCTGGTGAATGCCGACCACCCGCAGGTGGTGGAAATCTGGAACAACGTGTTCATGGAGTTTCAGCGCAAAGCCGATGGCTCGCTGGTGAAACTGCCGGCCCAGCACGTAGATACGGGCATGGGCTTTGAGCGCCTGATGATGGCTGTGTCAGGTGTGAAGTCCAACTACGACACAGACGTTTTCCAGCCGCTCATCCAGTTCATTGCCTCCGAAGCCGGCCTGAAATACCACGGCACCGCGCCCGCTACGGTGAACGACCAGCCCGTTACGGAAGAAGAGAAGACGGACATTGCCATCCGCGTTATTGCCGACCACATCCGCACTATTTCCTTCGCCATTGCCGATGGGCAGCTGCCCAGCAACGTGAAGGCCGGCTACGTCATTCGTCGGATTCTGCGCCGTGCCGTGCGCTATGCGTTTTCCTCGCTGGGCTTCAAGCAGCCCTTCCTCTACAAACTGGTGCCTGTGCTGGCCGACCAAATGCGCCTGATCTTCCCCGAGCTGAAAGCCCAGACGGCTTTTGTGCAGCGCGTGATTGAGGAAGAGGAAATTGCCTTCCTGAAAACCCTGGAAAATGGCCTGCGCCGCATTGATGCGCTGGAAGAATCCGTGCGCGCTCAGGGCGGTGTAATTGATGGCAAAACGGCTTTCGAGCTGTCGGATACCTTTGGCTTCCCGCTGGACCTCACGGCCCTGATTGCCCGCGAAAAAGGTCTGTCAGTGGATGAAGCCGGTTTCCAGAAAGCCCTGGAGGAGCAGAAAAACCGCAGCCGCAACGCCCAGGAATCGGAGCAGAGCGACTGGACCATTGTAACGCCTTCCGAGGAGCAGCCTGCTTTTGTGGGCTATGATCTGGAGGAAGCTCCCGCCCACATTTTGCGCTACCGCAAAACCACCATGAAAGGCAAAACCGAATACCACGTAGTGCTTGACCAAACACCGTTCTACGCCGAGTCGGGCGGACAGGTGGGCGACACCGGTTACCTGGAGTCGGACTTCACCCGGGTGCGCGTCATCGACACGAAAAAGGAAAACGACCTCATCGTGCACACGGTGCTGGACCTGCCCGAGGATCTGAATGTGCCCTTCAATGCCCGCATAGACCAGGCCCGCCGTGACCTGATCCGCAAGAATCACACGGCCACGCACTTGCTGCAGGCCGCCTTGCGTGAGGTAATTGGCACGCACGTGCAGCAGAAAGGCTCATTAGTCAACGAAAAGCTCCTGCGCTTCGATTTCTCGCACTTCACCAAAGTAACCGACGACCAGCTGCGCGACATTGAGCGCCTGGTAAATGAGCGGGTTCGTCAGCAGATTCCCTTGGATGAGCGCCGCAACGTGCCCATTGAGGAAGCCAAGCAACTCGGTGCTATGGCCCTGTTCGGTGAGAAGTACGGCGAGTTCGTGCGCGTTATCACCTTCGGCCAGGACCACTCCGTGGAGCTCTGCGGTGGGACCCACGTGCGCACCACCGGCGACATTGGGTACTTTAAAATTACTTCGGAAAGTGCCGTGGGCGCGGGCGTGCGCCGCATTGAGGCCGTAACCGCCGGTATTGCCGAAGCCTACGTGAACCAGCAGCTGGATTTGCTGCAGCAGGTGCGTGAGGCCCTGGGCAACCCCCAGCACCTCATCCCCAGCATCGAAAAGCAGACTGAGGAAATGGCCTCCCTACGCAAGCAGATTGAGCAGTTCGAGCAGCAAAGCATCAATCAGCAGAAAGACCAGCTGGTGAGCCAGGTGAAGCCGCTGAACGGTGTCAACTTCCTGGCCGCTCAGGTGCAGGTTTCGTCGGCCGATGGCCTGAAAACGCTGGCCTACAACCTGCGCCAGGCCGTACCGAATCTGGTAGCCATTTTGGGTGCTGAAATTGATGGCAAGCCGCAGCTGGCTGTGATGCTGGACGACGAGCTGGCCAAAACCGGCAAGCTGAACGCCAGCACGCTGGTGCGGGAGCTGGCCAAGGAAATCCAGGGTGGGGGGGGCGGTCAACCGTTCTTCGCCACGGCCGGCGGCAAGAATGCGGCTGGTTTGGGGGCTGCCATTGCCAAGGCAGAGGAACTGATAGGGAAGTCACTGGTATAGTCATCACGCACTAATACCAAGCATAGTAGGTTGCCGCGGTTATGAGTTTTTTACTCGTAGCCGCGGCAACTTGCTTAAAAGGAGCATCCTGCCATGGAGTAGACAACCTAATGACTGCGGGTGCGATACCGAAAGGCTATTTTGGCCGGTCGGCTTTGTGCAGAGGATATTTAGGGTCCATACTTACCAACGTATTGCGCAGGGTGCTGGCCACTACGTAGGCTTTGTACCAATTTTGGTCGGCAGGCACAATGTGCCAGGGGCAGCTATCGGGGTTACAGTGCCTGAATACGTCCTCGTACATCTTTTGATACTGGGGCCACTGCTTTACTTTTTCCTCGTCGCCGGCTTCATACTTCCAACGCTTATTAGGGTCTGTGACGCGCTCCATCAACCGCACGCGCTGCTCCTTCTGTGATATATGCAGGTAAAATTTGAGCACCGTAGTGCCTGAGTTCTGCAGTAACTTTTCAAAGGCATTTATAGCCGCAAAACGCCACCGGGCTTCATCCGCATTAATTAAGCCTGAGACTCGGGTAATCAATACATCCTCATAATGGGAGCGGTTGAAGACCTGCATCATTCCCCGGCGCGGCGTTTTTTGATGTATCCGCCACAGGAAATCGTGCCCTAGTTCCTCATTTGTAGGCTCTTTGAAGGAATGTACTTGCACGCCCTGTGGGTTTATTCCACTGAACACCTGCCGTATGAGGCCGTCTTTTCCGCTGGCATCCATTCCTTGTAAGATGATGAGGACGCTGCGTCGGTTTTCGGCGTAAAGGCGGTTCTGAAGTTCAATCAGCTCCTGTACGAGGTGTTGCAGCTTCGCCTCGGTGGCTGCCTTATGCATGTTATGGGGAGCATGGGTAGGCAGCTTGCTTAGATCGAAACCAGTGTTATCGGTATTCATAGCGCAGGGAGAACAAGGATTAATAACTGAATCACTCATGATGCTACCTTAATTACGACATGAAACAAAGCCAGATTTGAATCTGGCTTTGAATCTTGTAGCCCGGTTGCGACTTCAATTGCTGTTTCCGTTTATTATATGCCATTCAAAGCCAAATACATAAAAGCCAAATACCAGCCTGTCATTTGCCGCCAAGTGCATGCGCACCTGCCCGTAATGCTTAATTGAACATAAGCAAGCTATTGCACGAGCTGGCTAAGGTAATGCGGTGTAGAGGCGGGAGAGCTGGTAGAATAGTCTTTAGACTAAGCTTGTATTTTAACAAGAGGACGGTATTTTTGGAAGTCCATATAATTGCCAAACCGAGCGTTGTAAGGTACTGGGGGCATCCCCGCTACTTTCCGACGCTCGGTTTTTTTATTCCGCGTCATCTCCATTATTCTTCATTCATATTGATTCCCAAATGCGTATTTCTACCCTTGTTCTAGCCGGCACGCTGCTGGCTGGTTTTACCACCACCACCTCGGCCCAGACCTTTACTGACCCGGGCGCCTATAACAACTTCATTATTGGCGAGCAGCGGGCCATGCTCAAAAAGAACCTGCGCTATATCAGCAAGTCGGCGCACAGCGAGAACGAAAAAAGAATTGAGGCCAAACGGCTCGATTTGGTTAAGCAAACAGAAATTTCGCTTAACAAACTAGCTAAGCTACCCGCCTTCCAAGATGATAAAGGCTTCAAGGACCAAACCACCGAAGCTTTTTACCAGCTGCTGAAAGTGTATTCCGAGGACTACAAAGCGGTGGACATGATGGCCTCCACGCGCACGGGCAGCGTGGAAAACATGGAGCGCTATCTGCACGCCCAGGAAGTGGCCGAAGCCAAGCTGCAGGTGGTAAACGACAGTGTAAATGCTGCTCAAACGCGTTTTGCCAAGCGCCATAAAATGAGCATCAGCGAAGATCCGGAGGGCAAGCGCCTGGCCCAATACATGCGGCAGGTATCGGAAGTGAATGCCTACCAGCACCAGGTATTCCTGGCGCAGTTCCGGACGGAGAAAGCCAGCGCCATGCTGGCCGATGCTTTGCGCCTGCAAAATGCTGCCGAATTTGAAGTGGCCCGGGTGAAATTACTGGAGGATACCAGGCTAGCGCTGGAAAGCCTGGCGGCCGTACCCGCGTTCCGGGGCAAAGACATTCAGTACCGCAACGCGGCTCGCAACCTCATCAAGCATTACAACACCATGTGTGCTGATCATTTTGTGAAAATGAAGGACCTGATTGAGCGCAAAGACAAGCTTACGAAGGTGGATGTCGATAACTACAACAAGTACATCAACTTCTATAATACCCAGAATCAGAAGATGATAAATGCTTATAACCAGGCCGGAAATGTTTTCATGGCTACATACGTGCCCGTGTTTAACGATTAGCAAAAACAGCTACTGCCAGTCCGTCATCGGCCTCGAAGTACGCGCGCAACAGCACTGCTATTGCCAAAGCTGAAGCATTGCTCAGCAGCAGCCTGAAAAGCGCACAGCAAACAGTTTAAGGATAGACATGATAGAAGCGGACCTAATAAAAAAACACGGTAAAAAAGCCATGGGCATGGAGGAGCACGGCCACGCAGCGCAAACGTGGCGGCAGCGCCTACCCGATATTTTGCTGGAAATCGGCATTATCGTATTTGCTATAACCCTTTCCATTCAGCTTCACAGTTGGCACGAGCATTCGCTGGAGCGCGAAAAGGAGCGTAAATTTCTGGTGGGGCTGCGCCAGGATTTACAGCACGACCTGCAAGAAATGAGTGGGGATTCAACCTCCTATATAACGCAGATGCGGGCTATGCGCTACTACCTAGCTTATGCGGCCGGATTGCAGCCAGCGGATAGCGTGAGCTTTTACAGCTGGACGCTGCGCAATACTACTGTACTAATCCCTAATAACTCCCGCTTTGAAGGATTGAAATCGGTCGGCGGAATTGATATAGTGGAAGACGAGGAGTTGCAGGCAGGTATCCTGGATCATTATCAGGAGTTGATACCGGATTTGGTTTCAGAGTCCGATAACTACTCTTCCTATAAGCAGCAGCACATTGGAGCTTACCTCGACGAACACTTGGCTCCGGATAAGAAAAATTTTAAAGCCGTATTCACCAGTATTCCCATGCAAAACTATCTGATGCGCGGGAGAAATATACCGCTGATTATAAACAAGTACCACAAGGTGATGCAACACAGCCGCGGGCTTATCCAGCAGATCGACGGGCAGTTCGGGCAGCACTAAGATGCAGACTGCATTTTTGGTAAGCCTTTTTTACCATTAACAAGTTTAATGTCTGGTAGAGGCGTCCGGATAGTGTTTATCTTGCAGCCCCGGCGGTATTTCCGCCTTATTTAGGACGTATGGACGAAGCAATAAAAGCCAAATACCAGCCCGTTATCGGCCTGGAAGTACACGCGCAGCTGCTCACGCAGAGCAAAATGTACTCTTCAGATGAGAATGAGTACGGCGCGCTGCCCAACCACAACCTCTCGGTTCTTACCCTCGGCCACCCCGGCACACTGCCGCGGATTAACTACTCGGCGGTGGAGTTTGCCATGAAAATGGGCCTGGCTACCAGCTGCCACATTACGCGCACCAACCTGTTTGCGCGCAAAAACTATTTCTACCCCGACCTTCCCAAGGGCTACCAGATTACCCAGGACAAAACACCCATCTGCACTGGCGGCCACGTGGTAGTGCGTCTCTCGGATGGCACGGAGAAGAAAATCGGCATCACGCGCATTCACATGGAGGAAGACGCGGGCAAGAGCATGCACCTGGCCGGCGAAACCGAAACCCTGGTGGATTTGAACCGCGCCGGCGTACCGCTGATTGAAATCGTATCGGAGCCCGATATCCGTACCTCGGAGGAAGCCTACGCGTATCTGGCCGAAATCAAGAAGCTGGTGCAGTACCTGGGTATCTGCGACGGCAATATGGAGGAAGGCTCGCTGCGCTGCGACGCTAACATTTCCGTGATGCTGAAAGGCGCCAACCAGTTCGGGACCAAGGTGGAAGTGAAAAACATGAACTCCTTCCGCAATGTGCAGCGGGCCATTGAGTACGAAATTGAGCGGCAGATTGCGCTGGTAGAAGCCGGCGAGATTATCGACAGTGAAACCCGTGGTTTTGATGCCACAACGGGTACCACTAGCGGGCAGCGCAGCAAGGAGACTATGAACGACTACCGGTACTTCCCGGAGCCCGATCTGCCTCCCGTTATTATTGATGATGCCTGGTTACACCGCATGCAGCAGGAGCTGCCGGCTCTGCCGCACCAGCTCTACGCCCGCTTCACCGGCGAGCTGGGTTTGTCTGACTACGATGCCTCGGTGCTGACGGTGGAGAAAGACGTGGCCTTGTTCTTTGATGAGCTGACGCGCCTGACGCCCAATGCCAAAGCCGCCGCCAACTGGGTGCAGGGCCCGGTGAAATCCTTCCTCAATGAGCGCGCCCTCACGCTGGACCAGTTCCCGCTGAGCACCCGCCAGCTGGCCGACATTATTCAGCTCATCGACGAAAACAAAATCAGCCACTCGGTAGCCGCCAAACAGCTCTACCCTTATCTGCTCGATCACCCGACGCAGTCGGCTGCCGAAGCTGCCCAGGCCCAGGGATTATTGCAGCAGTCGGATGCAGGGGCGCTGGAAGCCATGATTCAGCAGGTGCTGGACGCCAACCCGGCCAAAGTAGCGGAGTACCGCGCTGGCAAAAAGAGCCTCACAGGCATGTTTATGGGCGAGTTGATGAAGCTGACCGGCGGCAAAGCCGACCCCAAAATGGCCAACCAACTCCTGCGCCAGAAGCTGGATGCCTAGCACTCATGTTGACTTAGCGTAAACCGAAAAACCACTAATAGCCTAGCGCTGTTAGTGGTTTTTCGGTTTTCAAGTTCTCTTCTATATCTTGTTAGTAACGCTGGTTGTCGGGCTTCCTGGATACTGCAATACTGGCGGTGGCCGTTAACTCAGGCAGGATTCTTCCGGGAATATCCTGAATTTACACGAAAACCGGCAACTTGCAGCCCCAAACCTGGTCTATGACCAAACGGCCGGTAAGCCCGCAGCTTATCCTCAATACTGATGCTGAAAACCCCTAAAAGTCTGCTCCTGATAGGCTCCGTGCTGTGCATGGCCAATGCCTGTAACAAATCGAATGTACCTACCTCGTCGGGTGCTAAGCCCGGTGCGGGCTTCCAGATCAGTGGGCAGCTGAGCAATGCTCCGGCAGGTACCAAGGTGTATCTGGCGGAGCTGGGCGAAGCCCAGTTCGTCTCGCGCGATACGGCTACCGTGGACGATAAGGGGCAATTCACCTTTAAAGGCACCGTGCCGGAGGCTGGCTTATACCAAGTAAAGCTGAACGACCAAAATCAAGCCTTGGTGGCCTTGGATAACAGTACCCAACTGGAGCTAAAGGGAGATGCCACTCGCCTGACGGAAGGCTATTCGGTGAAAGGCTCCGAAGATTCGGAGATGCTGCGCCAACTCGGTTCGGTGTTGAGTAAGGGCCGCGAATCGGGGCAGGCGCTGGAGCAGCGCTACAACGCTGCCGCCGCTGCTGGCCGCGCCGATTCTATGCAGGCCATTGAAGCGCAGTTTATGGCAGCTCAGACGCGCAATTCGGCCACCATCAAAAAACTCATTCGCCAGCGGCCTACATCGGTGGCCTCGGCCTTTGTGGTCAACAACCTTCTTAATCTGGAACAGGAGTTTCCGTTTGCCGACTCTATGGCTACGCTTTATAAGAAAGCCATGCCGGAGTCGCGCTATACTAAGGCGCTGGTTGCCCGGTTAGACCCCCTGCGGGCTACCGCAGAAGGTGTGCAGGCTCCGGAAATCAACCTGTCAGCACCAGACGGAAAAACGGTGCCTCTTTCCAGCCTGCGGGGCAAATATGTGCTCCTGGATTTCTGGGCCTCCTGGTGCGGCCCCTGCCGCAAGGAAAACCCCAACGTGGTGAAAGCCTATCAGAAGTTTAAAGGCAAAGGCTTCGAAATCTACAGCGTTTCCCTGGATCAAAACCGTGATAAGTGGCTCAAGGCAATTAAAGATGATAACCTGACCTGGACGCATGTTTCAGACCTGAAAGGCTGGGAAAGCGCAGCCGGCAAGTCCTATGGCATTACCTCAATTCCAATGTCGTTGCTGCTGGATCCTCAAGGAAAAATCATTGCCAAAAACCTACGCGGCCCTGCGCTGGAAGCTAAGCTGGCTTCGGTGCTGAAATAAGCTTTTGGTATTAGCGCTTAGCTATTAAAAAAGGCCCGTCAACTAAGTTGACGGGCCTTTTTTATTTGAAGTGAGAAAGACTTCCGTGGCTGCTAACTCAGAAACATGCGCTGCATAGCTTGCCAAAGCAGCTTTTTACGGCTGTTGTCCTCCTCAATAAGCTCAATTTCGGCGGCGGGCAGATAGGCGGCGTCGCCTACCAGTAAAACAGGCTCATAAAGCTGGGTTTTATGCACGGCTACATCCAACAGGTTTTTGCCGAAGGCAATAATTTGCTTGCCCGCCAGCTTCTGGCGCAGTGTGCTTAGAGCTACCGGCAGGTGAGACTCTACATTAATCAGCACCACATCTTCCATTACCAGCCGAATGGCTTTCAATAAGTTGTTCAGGAAGAAATTACGCGGCAGGCGCTGAAACAGTACCGGATCCATACGCACCAAAATTAACAGGCCGTTAGGGTTGCTGCCCAGCGTGGTAAAGGGCGTTTCCGTAAGTGGCGGCGCCGTGCGTACCGGAGGGGCCGGAGCAGCACTAACCGGACTAACTGGGACAGCAGGAGTAGGCGGCGGCGTGGAAACCGGAACGGCAGGAGCAGGCGGTGTTTTAAGCTGGCTCAGCGACGGTAGCCGGTTCAGGCTCGCGGCAGGTGCTGCAGGTGCTGGAGCCGGCGCAGGCGTTACGGGTACGGGTGCTGCCACTACCTCAGCCTTTGGTGCCGGAGCCACTACCGGCTCAACCGCCTCTAAGGCTGGTTCAGGCACCGCCACCGACGCTTCCTCCGCCACTGTGTACAGGGTTACGTTGGCGTAGAATTCCTGAAAAAAAGCAAGGTTTGCTTCTTGCATGGCTGGTGGCCCAACTAGGGCTTACTGCAGTTCAAAAAGGGCTTTCAGCTCGGTGGCGTCGGTGGGCTTCATGCGGCCGGCCAGAATCAGGCGCAGCTGCCGCCGGCGCAGGGCGCCATCGTACAGCTTAATTTCCTCCTCTGTTTCCGGCACTGCTTCCGGCACATCTATTGGGCGGCCCGACTGATCTACGGCCACAAAGGTGAAGAAGGCTTCGTTGCTCTTTACCTTGGTGCCGCTGGGAATATCCTCGGCCCATACATCAATATGCACTTCCATAGAAGAGCTGAAGGCGCGCGTCACCTGTGCCTGCAGCGTTACCACGTTGCCCAGCCGAATGGAGTCACGGAAGGAAACGTTGTCGACGGAAGCCGTAACCACAATGCGGTTGGAGTGCTTTTGCGCGGCAATGGCAGCGGCAATGTCCATCAAATGCATCATGCGGCCGCCCATCATATTGTTGAGGGTATTGGTATCGTTGGGCAGAACCAGCTCGGTCATGTTAACGAAGGATTCTTTGACGGGCTTCTGTTTGCGCGAGAGCATGAATAGGGTTTAAGCGGATGAAGGGTCGCAAAGATACAGCAGTTGGCAGTTTAGAGTAGCCATTTGCCAGTTCCTTCCGAAGCAAGTGCCGGAATAGCAATGTCTATTTCAAACGGACAACGCAAAACTACTTCTGCCAGCCGGCTTCACCTAGCAGGGGTACAAAACGAAAAACCTCAAAATCTTCGCGCGCAAAGGACTCCTCTGATTCCCGCACCACGCGGACCATGCGCTGGCTGCTGGCGTCGCCTACGGGAATTACCAGCGCGCCACCCACGCGCAGCTGGCGCAGCAGGGGCCGGGGCAGCGTGGGAGAACCGGCCGTAACCAGAATTTTATCGTAGGGCGCGTAGTCCGGCAACCCCAGGGAGCCATCCCCACAGAACAGGTGCGCCGGGGCGTGCATGCGGGCCATCAGGCGCTGCGTGCGTTCAAACAATACACGGTTATACTCAATGCTATATACCTGCCCGGTGAGGGCCAGCAGCACCGAACACTGATACCCCGAACCCGTCCCGATTTCCAGCACCCGGTCAGTGGGCTGCACGTTCAGCAGCTGCGTCTGATACGCTACGGTGTAGGGCTGCGAAATCGTCTGGCCTTCGCCAATGGGAAAAGCCTTGTCCTGGTAGGCATGTTCCCGGAAACCGGGCTCAAAAAACAGGTGGCGGGGTACGTGCTCCATGGCGGCCAGTACCCGCTCATCGTGAATACCTTTGCGCCGTAGCTCGGCTACTAACGCTCGGCGCTGCCCACGGTGCCGGTAAGTGTCAGTTTGCATGCACGAGGCAGGTTTAGGGGTTCACCAGAATGCCTACCTTTGCGCGGCCTGGGGGCGCCTTGTATCGGCTAAGGAGTTTGCAAAACTATCATTTGCCAGCTAGAAAACCGCATTTTTGTCCCTTCGTGGTTCCTGTCTTCCTGTTGTCTATTTCCTTCGCTTGATTCGAACATTCCAGAAGCTTAAACTGATGGCCGCCGACTTTGCCGGCGCGCTGTTGGCATGGATGGCGTTTTACCTGCTGCGTAAATACTTGCTTGGTGAGTTAAATGAAGGGTACCAGTATACGAGCGGGGAGCTGCTCACACTTCTGGGCTCGGCTTTTATGATTTCCAGCTTCTGGCTGGTGCTCTACACGCTTATTGGCGAGTACCGGGACATCTTCCGCAAATCGCGGCTGGGGGAAATCATTCGGCTGGCGCAGGTTTCGCTGCTCGGGGCCCTGGTAATTTTCTTTGCCCTGCTGCTCGATGATCAGGGAGTAAGTAACTACCGGCTGTATTACCGCACCATCACAGCCTATTTTCTGCTGCATTTTCTGATTACGGCCGTGTTTCGCATCTGGGCCGTGACCAGCGTGCAGCACCTGGTGCGCCGAGGCATCATTGCTTTTAATACGCTGATTGTAGGCTCTAATGGCCTGGCCTGCGAAGTACGCCGGGAACTGGCCCGCACCACCCGCTATTTGGGTTTGAAGGTAATTGGGTACGTGGCCGTAGGCGACACGGTGGCACCCGAGTTGGCCGAGGCCCTGCCGCTGCAGGGCCACTACCAGGAACTGCCCGAACTGGTGCGCAGCCTGCAGGTAGAGCAGATTGTCATTGCTATGGAGCCCGGTGAGCATCGCCTGATTCAGGATATTCTAACCCTGCTGGAAGGCACGCCCGCCCGGGTTAGTATTCTGCCCGACCTTTACCAGATGCTGCTGGGCTCGGTAAAGGTAAACCACGTGTTCGGCACCCCGCTTATTGAGATTAAGCAGGATCTGCTGCCGGTGTGGCAGGAAGTGGCCAAGCGTGGGTTAGATGTCCTAGGCTCAGCCCTATTTCTGCTGCTGGCCTGGCCCATTTATGCCTTCACGGCCATTATGGTGAAGCTGTCGTCCGCAGGGCCGGTGTTTTACAGTCAGGAGCGTATTGGGCGGTTGGGGGTGCCTTTCATGATCTACAAGTTCCGCTCCATGTACGTGGATGCCGAAGAACGGGGGCCGGCGCTGTCGTCGCTGAACGACCCGCGCATTACGCCCTGGGGCCGATTCATGCGCAAAGTGCGTCTGGATGAGCTGCCGCAATTCTGGAATGTGCTGAAGGGCGACATGAGCCTGGTAGGCCCCCGCCCGGAGCGCCAGTACTATATCGACCAGATAATGCTGGTAGCCCCGCACTACCGCCATCTGCACCGTGTGCGGCCGGGAATCACCAGCCTGGGGCAGGTGAAATACGGCTATGCCGAAACCGTGGAGCAAATGGTGCAGCGCCTCAAATTCGATATCCTATACATCGAAAACATGAGCCTGGCAATGGACTTCCGCGTGATGCTCTATACCCTGAAAATTATACTAGAGGGACGAGGGCAGTAAAATTCGGGTTGATTTCTTTAGTGAAGCGCGCACTCTAGAGGTCAAACAATAAGCCTGATTCCGCGCTTCACAGGGAATAAAATACTGCTCATGGCTTAGTTTACAGCCGCTCTCAAGCAACCAACCATGTTTACCGGAATTATAGAAGGCCTGGGGACCATCCAGAACGTACAACGTGAAGGCACTAACCTTCACTTCACTGTGGCCTCGCCATTTGCCGCTGAGCTGAAGATAGACCAGAGTGTAGCCCATGACGGCGTGTGCCTGACGGTTGTAGCTGTGGATGGCATGGCCGGCACCCATATAGTCACTGCCATTGACGAGACGCTGCAAAAAACCAATCTCAGCCAGTGGCAGCCCGGCCGCCGGGTCAATCTGGAGCGGTGCCTGGCCGCTAACGGCCGCTTTGATGGGCATATTGTGCAAGGCCACGTAGACCTGACGGCCACCTGCACGGCTGTGGAAGATCAGAACGGCAGCTGGGTATTCCGCTTCCGCCATGAGCCGGGCGCCGGCCGCGTTACGGTAGAAAAGGGCTCTATCTGCATCAATGGCACCAGCCTCACTTGCTTCGACAGCACGGATGAAACCTTCGCGGTAGCCATCATTCCCTACACCTACGAGCACACTACCTTTCAGGACTTGCGCCCGGGCGAGGTAGTGAATCTGGAATTTGATATTGTGGGAAAGTACGTGGCAAAACTGCTGGGGCGCTAGAGCTCAACATAGTGCCGCGTATCTGCGTAGCAAGCTCTCCACCAGCTTTGTTATACTATGTCGAAACGCGAATTAATTGAGCCGAACGAAGGAGATAAGCGCTACATCCGCCGGGATAAAGACGGCCGAATTGAGCAGTCCGTTGATCTACACAAGTCCCTGTCACAGGATGATCAGCATAACTCCAAAAAGACCAGCAAATCAGGTCAGGGAGATAAAGGAGATGGCCACACCGGTAAACGCAAACCTGCCCAATAAGCCCAGGTAACTTTAAACAGAAAGCCCCACCTATACATAGGTGGGGCTTTCTGTTTTTGGACGCTACCAAAAGGCGGCAGACTTCATATTATTTAACGATTTCAGCCTCCGAGAAAAACTGCCGAGCCTGTTCCAGCGCTAAGGCGTCTTGCTGGATGTCGCCGGGGCGGGAGCCATTGCCAAACAGAAAACCACCCCAGTGCATGCGCATATACTGCGCGCACAGCTTCAGCGTATCTTCCAGAGGCTGCGCGTCGGCCCGGTCTCCGCTGCTGGCCACAACGGCCCAAAAGGTTTTGCCTTGCATCTGCTCCCTGAATGCCACATCGGTGGCACGCATCCAGGCGCTCCAATAATCCAGATACTGCTTGGCGGGCACAGGGAGGGTATACCAATAGAGTGGTGCTACCAACACCAGATCTGTGGCCTGCAACGTGGCCTCCCGTAAAAAGTGGGAATTCCCTTCAGGCGGCGGATAGGCCCCATCATGCCGAAGATCTACAAAATCAGGCAATGGGTAATCAATAAGCTGAAGCCATTGCTGCTCAGTACCGGCTGGTAAATGTTGGGCAGCGGCTTGCGCTAACTGTTCACTGTTGCCCTGCCGCCGGGTGCTAGAGAGCAGGAAGAGGAATTTTGAGGCTGATTCAGGCATTGGAGCGCATATTTTGCAAAGTGGGCGGTACCCGCACGGCTATCCGTTCATAAGTGATGGCGGCCACCCAGGCTAGTACACTGCCCAGCAGAGCACCAGCCACCACGTCGCTCGGATAATGGGCACCCAGATAGATGCGGCTATAGCTCACTAAGGCCGCCCAGATAAACAGAAAAACCTTGGCGATGCGGAAGCGACGGGGTAGAATCAGGGAGAGAAACACGGCCAACGCAAAGGAGTTGGCCGCGTGTGAGGAAATAAACCCGAACTGCCCGCCGCAGCCATGCACCAGGTTCAGTGTCTCGGAAAGCTCAGGGTCGTGGCAGGGGCGTAGGCGCGCGAAGAAGGGCTTGAAGAAGCGGCTGGAAATACTATCGGCCAGGCCAATGCACAGGGCCAGCAGAGGCACAGCCAGCAACACGCGCCGCTGCAGGTAATAAGCCAGGGCTACCACCAGCACGAGATACGCCGGGAACCACACAAAGCGTTCCGAGAAAAAGACCATGAAGGCATCGAGCCATTTCTGATGTCGAGCATTGGCGGCTACAAGCAGCCAGCGGTCCAGGCCTTGAAGCTGATCAATCAAACGGTGGGAGAGGTGGCAAGCCAGTCTACGCCTTTGCGCAACCACTCCTGGGTGGCGGCTTCAGGTGAGCCCAGCTCGGGTTGCAGGTTGTAGTGCCACTCGCACTGAGGTGGCAAACTCATCAGAATACTTTCAGTACGGCCCCCGGTTTCCAGGCCAAACCGGGTGCCTCGGTCAATGGCCAGGTTGAACTCGGCGTAGCGGCCGCGGCGTACCATTTGCCATTTTTTCTCCCGCGCTGTGTAAGGCAGTTCGGCATTGCAGCGCATGAGCTCCGTATAGGCGCGACCATATACTTCGCCTACTTCCCGCACAAAAGCAAACAGGGCATCCCGGTCACCATCCTGTCCCACAGTGAGGCGGTCGAAGAAGATACCACCCACGCCGCGGGTTTCCTGGCGGTGTGTGATGTAGAAGTACTCATCGGCCCACTCTTTAAAGCGGGTATAATAGGTAGGGTTGTGGCGCTGGCACACGCAGGCAATCTGCTCATGAAACCAGCGGGCCTGGGCTTCATCCACGTAAATGGGGGTCAGGTCGAGGCCGCCGCCAAACCAGGATTCACCGTTGCCGGCTTCAAAATAGCGCACGTTCATGTGCGAAATGGGTACCATAGGGCTGCGCGGATGCTGCACTACGGATACTCCCGTGGCAAAATAGCGCGGGTCCGGCATTAGCAGCATCTGAGCCGCCTTGTCGCTCATGGTGCCCGAAACGCCCGAGAAATTGACCCCGCCTTTCTCAATGATATTGCCGTTGGTGAGGATTCGGGAGCGGCCACCGCCACCGCCGTGATGCTCCCAGGCATCCTCCTGAAACTGGGCCAGGCCGTCGGCCTCTTCCAGCTCCTGGCACAGCCAGTCCTGAAACTGACGCATCCAGTTGGCGACGGTGTCCCGGAAGGCCGGAGCGGGGGTGGGAACGGGGAAGGAAGGTGCGGAGGCGAGCAAAGTATCCATAAACAACGAGGGATAAATCCGGGGTAAACCTAGCGGGAAAACCAACGCGCCACCTGACATAAATCAGGACCGCCGCTGTTGTTTCGTATAGCAAAGGTAAGAGTTGCGGCTTTTGAGTGTATGGTTGCCGGGATGGTTCCCAACCGATGCTTCGTCTGTTTAACAAAGGCAGACTCTATTTAGATGCAAATCAAAACATCACCCTTATTTATCCTGCAACTGATTATGGATTATCAATAGCCTTTTCCAGCACCAGCAGTTCCAATGGCTGGCGGGGCAGACCAAAACGTGGGTCTGTGGGGAAAGGTACGGTTTGACCGGTGCGTTGGTAGCCGTGGCGCTCATACCAGGCCAGCAACTCATGCCGTAGCGAAATAACCGTGATGCGCATTACAGGGCAGCCCCGTTTTCGAGCATACTCTTCACCGGCTTGCATCAGCTTTTTGCCGATACCCAGCGCCTGCCGGTCAGGGGCTACAGAAAGCATACCCAAGTACAGCGCATCAGCCTGATGCTGTAAATAGACGCAGCCAACCAATATTCCCTCGGCAGTACGTGCTAAAAGAATAGTGGCATTTTCCGGGGCCATCATCTCACGCAGGTTTTCGGCATCGGTGCGCTGACCACCTAGCAGGTGGGCTTCGGTGGTCCAGCCCTGTTGGGAGACCTCGCCGCGGTAGGCGCTGTTTACCAGTACTGCCAGGGCAGGAATATCCGCTTCGGTGGCCGGAGAAATGTGGAGAGTTTCAGGCATGGCGCAAAGGTAGGAGGGCCAGGAAAGAACCCCAAGCGGCAACCCTTGCTGCTCCGTCGGTTTCTATAAGCCATGGCTGGGCATACTTGGCAACGAAGGCGTAACTTCGCCCGGTCAATCTTCCGCTGCTTCATGTCGACGCAAACTGCCCCCACCCTGGAAACCGACTTTACCGCCGCTACTACCCAGCCCAATCGCCACACCCTGGCCCGCGCATACCGCCTCATGCGCACGGCCGATGAAATGGCCCGCCTCTACGAAGAAAACAAGGCCATAACGGCTAAATACGTGCACGCCACGGCCCGTGGCCACGAAGCTATTCAGCTCGCCACTGCCTTCCACCTCACGCCTCAGGACTACGCCGCGCCCTACTACCGCGACGACGCCATGCTTCTGGGCATGGGCCTGCAGCCCTACGAGCTGATGCTGCAGCTGATGGCCAAGCGCGACGACCCTTTTTCGGGCGGGCGTACCTATTATTGCCACCCCTCATTGCGCCGCGCGGGTTTCCCGGTTATTCCGCATCAAAGCTCGGCTACTGGCATGCAGGCTATTCCAGCTACGGGTATTGCCCACGGCATTAAGTATCTGGAAAGTCAGGGGCTGCTTTCTGCTGATGCGGCAGCCTCAGATTTTCCCGTTTCGCTTTGCTCCATCGGCGACGGGGCCATGACGGAAGGCGAAGTTGCTGAGGCCCTGCAGATGGCCGTGCTGCATCAGCTCCCCATTATTTACCTGGTGCAGGACAACGACTGGGGTATCTCGGCCACCAGCCGCGAAATGCGCGCCATGGATGCCTACGAGTTTGCCGCTGGCTTTAAAGGGCTGCACCGCCTGCAGTTTGATGGGGCCGATTTCCTGGCGAGCTATGCCGGCATGGGAGAAGCTTTCGACTACGTTCGTCAGCGCCAGGGGCCGGTATTGGTACACGCTAAGTGCCCGCTTTTGGGCCACCATACCAGTGGCGTGCGCCGGGAGTGGTACCGCGGCGACAACCTGGCCTCGCATACGCTCAACGACCCACTGCCACGCTTCCACCAGCAAATGCTGGAGCTAGGCTTTGCCGAAGACGAACTGCAAGCGCTAGGCGCCCAGGCGCGCGCCACGGTGGAGGCCGACTACCAGCGTGCTCTGGCCGCGCCCGCGCCCGACCCCGCCACTTTTCAGGACCATGAGTTTGCACCCCCGGCCGTAATGGAGGAAGCCGGGGAGCGTAGCCCCGCCGGTGCTGATAAAGCCCTGATGGTGGACGCCGCGCTACACGCCGTGGATGATATTCTGCGTGAATTTCCCGAAGCACTGTTCTACGGCCAGGACGTAGGCGGTGAGTTAGGCGGGGTGTTCCGCGAGGCCGCCCTGCTAGCTAAAAAGTACGGCGACGCCCGCGTATTTAACACGCCCATTCAGGAGGCCTACATTGTGGGCAGCACCGCCGGCATGAGTGCTGTAGGCGCGAAACCCATTGTGGAAATCCAGTTTGCTGACTACATCTGGCCAGCGCTGAATCAGTTGGTGGAGGAGCTGTCGAAATCCTGCTACCTCTCTAATGGCAAGTTCCCGGTGCAGTCGCTCATCCGCGTGCCTATTGGGGCCTACGGTGGCGGTGGGCCGTATCATTCGGGCTCCATTGAAAGCACTTTGCTGACTATCAGGGGCATCAAAGTGGTGTATCCCAGCAATGCGGCGGATATGAAAGGGCTGATGCGTGCGGCCTTCCTCGACCCCAACCCGGTGGTAATGCTGGAGCATAAAGGTCTTTACTGGAGCAAAGTGCCCGGTACTGAAGACGCCAAAACTACAGAACCGGCCGCTGGGTACGTCATTCCACTGGGCAAAGCCGCCATAGTGCAGGAAGCCGACGCGGAAAAGCTCCGTAATGGCGAAACCTGCGTGGTTGTAACATACGGCATGGGCGTATACTGGGCTAAATCAGCCAGCAGGCAGTTCCCGGGTCAGGTAGAAATCCTGGATTTACGCACGCTCAATCCGCTGGATTTTGAAGCAGTGCAGGCCGCGGTAATCCGCCACGGCAAAGTGCTGGTCCTCACGGAAGAACCACTTATGAACTCTTTCGCAGAGAGTCTGGCGGGCCGTATTCAGCGCCACTGCTTTCAACGCTTGGATGCCCCGGTGTTTACGCTGGGTGCCGCCAACCTGCCGGCTATTGCTCTCAACGTAGACCTGGAGAGGCAGATGCTGCCTAATGCGGATAAAGTAGCTGCTATGCTGAGTGAATTGCTGGAGTACTAACCTCACCTGACTCTACAGCACAAAAAAGGCTGACCCATACCGGGTCAGCCTTTTTTGTGCATTTCATGCGGCATCAGAATGGATAGCCAATGCCTACATTCAGCGTGGGCGTGTTCTGCCAGGGCTTGTTTTTGTTACGCCAGATGGCAAAGCGGTTAATGGCCCATTCGTCACCGTCTACGGCTGTTGGATCATATATTTTGGTGGCAATATCGAGCCGGATAATCAGGAAAGTAAAGTCGAAGCGAAGACCGAAGCCGCTGCTGACAGCCAGTTCCTTGTAAAAGCGGCCGGGGTCAAACTGAGCGCCAGGCCTAGGATCGTTTTTTTGTAACGACCAAACGTTGCCGATATCGGTAAACAATGCGCCATCCAGGTAATCATACAAAGGAAAACGGTACTCGGCGCTGGCTTCCAGTAGCAGCTCACCTGGCTGCTCCACATTTTCATCCTGAATAGGCTTGCCTCGGCTGTCTAACTCTACCACGCCTTCTTTCATCAGCACGGAGGTGTAGGAGCCAGGGCCGAGCCGGCGAGGGCGCCACGCCCTCAAGCTAGTACCCCCACCGCCAAAGAAATACTTATCGTAGGGAATAATGTAGGGGGAGGTAGAAGTGCCATCCTGGGCGGAGAGGCGTGTAGGGGTGAGGGCGTGCGCCAAGCCACCATTTAGGCGCCACACAAAATAGGTTTGGGGCGTAAGCTTGTGGTAACGGCGGAAATCGGCGTTGAAGCGGGCGTAGTCCAGCACCAGTACATCGCCGATGGTAGTTTCCGCTACCGTGCCGGAATTGTCGGTGGAACCTGGGCGCGAATAGAGGCGCCTGCCCAAGCCTCCAATTTCTGCGGTAGCTCGGAAGGAACGTGCGTCGCGGGTCTGGTTGAAGTCGTTGCTGTTATAGTAGGAGGTGGCGTTGGCGCTGGGTATCAGCAGACTACTAAAGCTGCGCAGTAGGGCAGCATTGTTGGGTAGTTTCAGCAGCTCTTGTCGGTATCCCTGATCCAGGCGGCTATTTACCAGGCTGATGTTTTGCACCGTGACAACATACTGCTGAAACACATTGCGCTGCCAGATATAGTCGTAGCTGGCCTCCAGGTTGGTACGCGTATACTCCGGCCGGTCTACAAAGGTGAAGCTGGTAGAGATGCGCGTTTTGGGGTTGTAGCGGGTCAGGAACCGATTGGTGCGCCAGGGTACCAGAAACTGCGGTAAAATCAGGCTGAGGTTGGCACCGAGCTGAGTAGTATAGGCCGTAGAAAATTTGGATCCTTCACTGGGCGCCACCAGGGGGAACTGCCCTTCCAAACCGGCCCGCAGGCCAATTTCCAGGACTTCGGCACCGCCAAATACGTTGCGGGTTTTTAGCCGGAAGTTGCCGAAAGGGCCCGGGCGGTTAGCTACCATAGTTCCCCCCAACTCGGTGGTTTCCTGGAATTTTTTCTGCGGGGACGCATTCACTATCGCATCCAGGCGGTGCAAGCCACTGGCCGAGTCTCCGGCTACTTTCTGGTAGCTCACGGTGTTAAACCTGAACATGTCCAGGTCAGCGAGCTGGCGCTGGGTGGTTTGCGTGTTGTTGAGGCTGTACACCGAGCCCGGCCGTACTTCTACCCGCTGATTGAGTACTTTGGTGCTAAACCGGTGCTTGTACGCCAGGAAGTAGATAGAGTCGCGCACCAGCGTGTCGCGCTTCACGCCAAAACGGATGGTGCTGGCATCGGTCAGGAAGCTAACGTGCCGAATGGTGTAGATCTGATGTAGCTGCCCCGGTCCCGGATTGGCAATGAGCGTGCGCAGGCGCACGGTGCCGGGCGCATAGCTGGTATCGGCCTCCAGAGTAATGTACTGCTGCCGGAAATCGTAATAGCCCGCATTCTTCAGCAGGTTTTCCAGCCGCGCCCTTTCCAGCCCAATAGCTTCCTCGCTGTACTGGTCGCCTTTGTGAATAATGGCGTGTTTTTGATTCTCTAACACCACCTTAGCTACTGTCGAGTCCGGAATGTCATAATCGAGCTGGGTATAGCGGAAAGGCTGATTTTCAGTCACCTGATACGTGACCGTAACGCGCCGGTCTTTCACCGCATCCCGCGCACTTACTGAGCTCCGGAAAAATCCCTGCGACTTCAAAAACGTACTCAGCTGCTCGGTGGTGCGCTCCGTCAGGGTGGAGTCGTACACCACGGGCGGCTCGCCCAGACGCATCAGGGCATTACCTTCGCTGAGGGCCAACTGGTGCCGACGGGTGTGCCGCTCGCGCTTCAGCAGCAGCTTACCCACCGCTACAGAGTCGCGGCCCGCCTTTCGGATAAGGGAGTCGTACTTGGTACGCTCATCCTGCAGCTCCTTCTGGAGCTCGTCGGGCTTATAGAAATACTGCCCTAGCTGGTAGATTGCTAGCTTTGGGATGGGAAACCGATTGTTGGGCTTCTGCTGATACAGGGTTTGCAGGCGGTCCGCATCGGCCTGCTTCACGCCTTCCAGCTTTATCTTATACAGCAGGTTTTGCCCCGGCAGCAGCAGCCGGGTAGGAGAGCAGGCCGGAAGCAAGCTGCCTCCGGTCAGCAGCAGAAAAACAAGTAGAACTCGCCGGCGCGCGGTCAGCACAATAGAAGAATATGATTTCAAAAGCAGTTGCCAAGTACGTGCATTCTTTGCAGCAGAAGAAATATCGACTGCGTAGCGGCGCCTTTCTGGTGGAAGGCGGCAAGAACGTATGCGAGTTGCTAAGTTCAGGACTTCTAACGGAACGACTGTTTGTGACGGCTGATTTCGCCGACAAAAATGCACATTTGCTCCCCCCGAACGTGCCCACCGAGCTGGCGACGGAGGACGAACTGACCAAATTAGGTACGCTGGCTACTAATAACGCCGCGTTGGCCGTAGCCCGAATTCCCGAAGAAACCCCGCTGCAGGCTGCCCCCAACCAACTATTGCTGGCGCTAGACCAGGTCCGTGACCCTGGCAACCTGGGCACCCTTATCCGACTGGCCGACTGGTACGGGCTGGCCGGCGTGGTTTGCTCCGATACCTGCACCGACCCTTGGTCGCCAAAAACCGTGGCCGCCACCATGGGTTCCTTCAGCCGGGTGGCCATCTGGCAGCGCGACCTGCCCGGGTGGCTGGACACGTTGCCGCCTGCTTTTCCCCGCTATGGTGCCCACCTGGAGGGGGATAATGTGCATCGCCTCACGCTCCAGCCCGGCGGCGTACTCATAATGGGCAGCGAGTCGCACGGCCCACGCACTGAGGTGTTGGCGCGCCTGACGCAGCGTTTATATATCCCGGGTGCGGGTGGGGCCGAAAGTTTAAATGTGGCCGTTTCAGCCGCTATTTTGTTGGATAATTTTCACCGAAATTTATAGTATGTATGCTCAACAGCGTAAATAAATAATAGACGAGTATATCATGTTATTGATTTATGGAACTTAACTATAGATGATATTAAATAGCTGAATTTTATTGTTGTGTTTATTATTAATTTGTTTTGATAATAAATTTAAGTAAGGCTTAAAGAAGCTAATATGGGCAATGTTAGCTGATGAAATGGTTGTTTTATTGTTGGGTTAAATAAAAAGGGTAGGATAGTTAAACAGAATATTAATTAAAATAAATATCAATTTTTAATTGATTTTACCGGGAAGTAATATGTATAATTGCATATATTAATTCGTGCCCCTGGCTTACACTATGGAGGTGTGGGCGTCGCCCGGGAATAGGTAAAAAACAAAGGGCCTTTCATGATGCAATTACCTGTTATAAAATGCAATTAGTGACCCATTACCCGCCACTTTAACTTATTGGCCAAATGGCCTCGCCTGCAGAAATTGAGAAGTAATTAGTTAAGTAGCTTCTTTCTGCCCGCAACTACCACCCCCTTCACATTACCTTCTGTTTACTGATTCATCTGTATCAGTACACTTACTGTGCAGCTAGCCACTTTGCCGTGCTGCGCTGTTGTTCGTTGCTGTGCCCAGTCCGGGCCCGGACTGGCATGGCTCGAGGTGCTTGCCTCTCGCGGATTTGCTAGCGCGCAGCAAAACCGTGTCTCAGGCAAGCCGCAATCTGCCAAAGTAGTGCTCTGCGGCCACTGATGAAATGCCAGGTATAGAATGGCCCTGACTTGTAAAAAGTCAGCAGGAGAGGCATGTGCCCTGGGTAGTCTCGCTAATCAAGCTGCCCACTGTTGTAACCAGCTGCTTTGCCGGGCTTCTTTATCGGCCTTCATCGGTAAGCCCCCCATTTTATTATTCACCATTACCTCATCTATTATGAAAACTTTCACAACCTCGTCCGTTTTGAAGAGTTGGGCCAAGCTACTTCCTGCTGGCCTGCTTGCTGCCTCCATGCTGTTCACCAGTTGCGGCAAAGAAGAGGTAGAGCCTCAAGCGTCTCCAGCCGACGTAAAAGCAGTAAGCAACAGCGAAGTCAAACAGGCTTCTACCCCAACCATAAAATGCATTAGCAGCACCGAGACTAGTATTACCATTGAAGTAAAAGCAGGCGCTGGAGGGGCTCCTGGCGGCTTCACGGTGCAATGGAAAAAAGAAGGGGAAGACTGGAGCAAGTGCCTGACTAAGTCCTACGATTACTGTCTGAAGCCCTATGAGTGTAAAATTATCTGCATTGATAAACTGGAATGCGGCAAGTGCTACGTAATTCGTGCTTCCGCCAACAGCTACACGAAGGATGGCTGCTATTACGCTTGCAGTCCCTACAGCTGTGAGATTAAATGCCATACTAAAGAATGCCCTAAAGAAGAATGCAATAAGTGCACCTACACGCAGGGCTACTGGAAGAATCACCCCTCTGCATGGCCTGTTGACCACTTATATATAGGCGGAGAAAGAGTAGAGAAGGCCAAACTGCTTGAAATACTTAAAACTCCAGTACAAGGCAATGGCGTGATTCAGCTCGAGCATCAGCTTATCGCCGCCAAACTCAATTATAAGAAAAACAATTGTGCCCCCGAATACGCAACAGATGCTATTGATGCTGCTGACGCCTTATTGACAGGCAAAGTATATGGCACCCTGCCCACAAGTCAGACAAGCAATTTGAATGAAACGCTTACCAGATACAACGAATCTAACCATTGTGACTAATGGCTTGGTTATCGTAGTCAAGACGCAAAAAGGGCAGCCGTTTGGCTGCCCTTTTTTGTAACTCTTTGCCAAACCGACTTCTAGTTCAGCAGCGAGATGCCGAAGCTGACAGTCTGGGCTTCTGGTCCGCGGTTGGCTTTGAAGGCATCGGTAAGATGGTACTTCACAAACAGGTCTAGTCCACGCACCCCGATCATACCCTGCAAGCCATACTGGAAGTCCTCCAGGTTCATGTTGTCGCGGTCCTTGTCTTTGTGGGAGCGGCCTTCCTGCTCATATTTAAGCTTGGTATGGCTGCTGAGGCGGTAGCCCACAAACCCACCGGCTCCTATTCGGAAGTTGGTTTTGCCTTCATCATTCTTGAAGCGCAGCTCCATCATCAGGGGCAGGTTCAGGCTAGTCACGGCCAGTTTACTTTTCTCCAGGCTGCGCGCCGTATCACGGCTAATGAATGTAGCGCTGGGTTGGCGGGTACGGTCGTTGCGGAAGAACTGGTTGTTATCCAGCATGTAGTTATTGAAAGCTACCTCTGGGCCGGTTATCAGGTGCAGGGGCGAGGATTTAGAGCCCAGCCGCAAATCATAGCGCCAGTTCAGGCTGATATAGCGGGAGCTTAAAGGCTTGAGCTCATAGTCCTGGTCGGCTATAGAGGCACCAGGAGTTGGGCGGTTCACCAATGTGTTGACGCCCAGGTCAATGCCAAAGTCCTGATGTACGCGGCGGTTGGCCCGTTCCAGTTCCCGCGCCCGCTTCTGTACCTGCCGAACCGAATCCTCGGCAGGAGTGGAGCCTACGTGCACCGAAATGTGGTTTCCATCTTCATTCTCGCCGGTTTCTACTACGGTCACGCCAAAGGCTTTGCCCAGTATCACGTCTACTTTTTCAGCCTTGGGCTTACTTTTAGCATTGCCGGGCTCATCGTTGCGTACAGTTATCCGCACCAGTTCTGCCTGGGTGCCGGGGTGGTCTTTAGAAGGCTTGAATTCCAGCGTTACCTGGTCGGTTTTAGAGCTGGCACCGGCTTCCACAGCCTGGTTGATATACATATCCAGCATGCGCATCAGAGAATCCAGCTTGTAAGCCCGGAATTCGCGAAGCTGCTCTTTGTTTTTGACATACAGCGTCATGGTAGCCTGATTCGGCAGCTTTACCATAATGGTGTCATCGGTGGAAGTCGTAATAGGGCCGGAGGCGGCCTGGGCGCGGCCCGGGGCCAGCACTACCAGCAGCAGCAGGGCCAGCAGTGAGAGGAGGCGTTTCATGACAAAGGGGAAAATTAGAGTTGAATGACTTTGGTTAGGGTGTGACCGGCCACACGGGCCTGTACCGTCACGGATTCTGGTAAGCCGGCATCCGCCAGGCTTACCTGGTCGCCCCGGAGGGCATTGCGGGCCTGCCGAATGATAGACCCCAAACGGGGGCGGGAGGCTAGCGCATTGCTGGCCAGGGCTACCGGTGCCTGGGTATGCCGACGCACTTCTACCTCAATAGAACCTTGCGGCGCCGCGGGTTCTGGAGTAGTCGTCGTGCTGGCCAGGGTAGCCGGCACTTTTTCAGGCGAAAGAGTAGGAATAGGCTCGGCTTTCACTGTGCGCTCCGGTTGCGCAGGGCGGGAAGTAGCGGCCGCTACGGCCCGGTTTTCAGTGGCTGCCATACCGGCGGTGTTCCGGCGGGTAGAAGCAGGTTTCGTAGTCCTTTGCCCTTTGGCCGAGGCCTGGGTGGCAGTGGCTACTGCTTTCGAGAGGGTAGATGCAGGGGCCTGAGTGACCGTTGCCTGAGGTGTAGAAATTTCTTTTTCAATGGCCTGATTGCCTGGCTGAGGCTGCGAAATGGCTTGGTCAGCAGGACGCGTAACTACCGTAGCCATATCAACTGATGCGGGAGCCAGTGGCCCGGTGCGTAGCAGCCAGGCACCCCCCGCCAGTAACAGCACAGCTATAACAGCCGCCGTGGCATACAGCCACATAACGGGGCGCTTCTTGCGGGCGGGCTGCAGCTCAGCTTCCAGCTTATCCCACAAAAAAGCGGGGGGCGTGGGCGCGTGGCCCTGCAGCCGGTCCCGGAACAGCTTATCAATATCTTCCGGTTGCATAATATTCTTTCGGTGAAGAGTGAGGAGTCGCTACCGTATTGGCAGCGGCTACGCGGCGTTGCAGCATGGCGCGGGCCTTGCTAAGCTGGGATTTGCTGGTGCCCTCCGAAATACCCAGCAGCTCGCCGATTTCGGGATGAGAGTAGCCCTCCAAGGCATAGAGGTTAAACACGGTACGGTAGCCGGCAGGTAGCTCTGCCAGCAAAGCCAGCAGGTCTTCGGCATTCAAATGGCTTTCGGCCTCGGCAGCCGTGGCCGGCACATCGTGGGTCAGGTCGTCAATGGCCAGGTGCATGGGCTCCTTGCGGCGCAGCTGGCCCAGCGCCTCGTTCACCATAATCCGGCGAATCCAGCCCTCAAAGCTGCCCTCATGGCGGTACTGCTCCAGGGCCCGAAACACCTTCACAAAGCCCATCAGCATTACTTCCTCGGCATCGTCGCGGTGGCGCAGGTACCGAATGCACACGCCCAGCATCATGCCCGCAAACTGCTCATAGAGCTGTTTCTGGGCACGGCTGCTGCCTTGTCGGCAGGCGGCTATGAGTTCGGCCTCGGTCACAACAGAAAAAGTAAAGGTGAAACTATAGCGGTGGCGTTTGGAAGGGTAGATGCAGGCAGGGTTACCCCGGTTGCCTGAAGGAAAAGAAATTTTTATTGCCTCCGGAAAAACCACAGGCCCCACCGCCGGTATTGCCGGGCCGCGGGGCCTGTAAGCAGGTTAGAAACCAAATGGGAAGGGCTTACTAATACTGACCAATGGCCAGCATGACCAGCGTGCAGGCTTCTTCGGTTTGAATGCCGCGCTGCTGCGCCAGCTTCTCCAGTTCCGGGTTTTCAGTGCCCGGGTTGAAAATGATGCGCTTGGGGTTCAGATCCAGAATATAGTCGTACCAGACAGGCTGGTGCTGTGGGCCTACGTACAGCGTTATGGTATCAACATCCGAAGACAGGGGGCGGTCAATAGCTATATCGAGGCCGGCTACCTGCCCTTTGCGAATACCGACGGGCACCACTTCGTGACCATGACTTTTTAATTGATGAACAGCGCGAAAGGAGTAGCGGGCTGGGTTGTCGCTGGCTCCCAGAACGAGGGTTTTTTTAGAAGACATCAGAAGAAAAATAAAGCAGCGTCAGAAAGGCAGCCAAAAGCACTGCCTTCGCCTTATACGCAGCCAGGGGCGGCAAAGCTAAGAATAGCTTGCCGGGATTAGTGGTGCGGATGAGCCCCTGCGCTTAAACGCGCCAACGACCAGGCACCTACGGCCATGGCCAGGTCGCGCACGGCTACATCCAGGTAGCGGCCGCTGGTTATCAGGGTGAGGGCAATGGCAATCAGCCAGGCCATAACTACCCACGCACCAATACGGGGGCGCCACAGCACCAATACCCCGGCCACAATTTCAATAATACCTACCACCAGCATAAAGGTGTGGGCCGAGAAAGGCAGCATGGCCACGATAGCCGGATTCAGGTACGCTTCCCAGTTGGTCAGCAGGTTGGTAAACTTATCGGCCCCCGCTACAATGGGTATCAGGCCATAGGTGAGGCGCAACACCTGCGTTACGCTGGGGGCTGCGGTAGCGGAGGAATCAGCCGGATAATGAAGGTCGGTTTGCATGACAGTTGACGTTTGGTGAAGGATGTTTTGTTGCCATTGGATGCACTACCACCCGGGAAGGTTACAGTAGATTTTTGTAACTTATTAGGGCCCGCAGCATCAATTGTAAGCCGGTTGCTTAGCCGGCCCAATAGCTCGCCCCATGCTGCCCGCTCTCGTTCCTATGCCTTACACTCCGCTTTCTGATTTGGAAGTTATTCACCGGGTACTGTCCGGAGAAAAGCAGCTGTTTGAGCTGCTCATGCGCCGTTACAACCAGCGCCTGTACCGCACTGGCCTGGCCGCGCTGGGCGGCAACGTGGCAGGGGTGGAGGAAACCATGCAAAATGCCTGGATAAAGGCCTATCAGCACCTGAGCCGGTTTGAGGGCCGGGCCAGCTTTCCTACCTGGCTTACCCGTATTATGCTCAATGAATGCCTGATGAGTCTGCGCGGGCAACACCGCTTGGTAGAGCTGCCGCAACCCGAAGCCACTACGGAAGCCTCGTTGCGTGAAGAGCATACTCCGCTGCATGACGTGCTGAACGAGGAGCTGCGTCAGGCCCTGGAAACGGCCATTGGTACCCTGCCTAATACCTACCGGAGCGTATTTATGCTCCGGGAAGTAGAGGGCATGAGCGTGGTGGAAACCGCCCAGATGCTGCACCTGTCTGAAACCAACGTAAAGGTGCGCCTGCTGCGCGCCCGGGAACGACTGCGCAGTCAGCTTCAGGACTTTGCCCCAGCGCATACCTTTACTTATCTGGGTCCCCGCTGCGACGCCATGGTGCACCACGTTCTGGCCCGTATGGGCGAAGTACTACAAGAGGCAGCACCCCAATTACAATAATCCAGGTCTCAGCGCGACCCAACCAGGGCGGCTACGGCTTCTGCGCACCGTTCGCCATCCATGGCCGCCGAGACAATGCCTCCGGCATAGCCGGCACCTTCGCCGCAGGGAAACAGTCCCGCCAGGATGGGGTGCTGCAACGTGTCCCGGTCGCGGGGGATGCGCACAGGGGAGGAAGTGCGGCTTTCCACGCCCACTATCTGCCCGGCGTTAGTGGCATAGCCCGGAATCTTACGACCAAAGTTCTGGAAGCCCTGGCGCAGTCGCTCCGCCAGCCCTTTGCCTAGTACCTCATCCATCGAAACGGATACCAGGCCCGGCTGATAGGAGGTTTCCAGCAGCTCCGAGGATACCTTGCCTTTCAGGAAATCGGCGAGGCGCTGAGCTGGGGCTACCTGCGTATTGCCTCCCAGCAGGCAGGCGCGCTGCTCTATTTCCTGTTGCAGGCGTAGCCCGGCAAGCGGCCCGTATTGGCGCACGTCCATTTCTTCCAGCTCAATTGCGGCCACAATGCCGGAGTTGGCAAAGCGGGAATCGCGCCGGCTGGGGCTCATGCCGTTTACCACCACTTCGCCCTGCGCAGTAGCCGCAGGCACTATAAAGCCACCCGGGCACATGCAGAAGGAAAATACGCCCCGCTGCTTGCCCTGCCACTGGGTTTGATGCACCAGGGCATACGAAGCCGCCGGCAGCTGGCCCCGGTCTTGCAGGCGGTACTGCGCCTGATCAATCAGCTGCTGCTGATGCTCTACGCGCACACCCAGAGCAAACGGCTTGGCCTCAATTAGCACCTGCCGGCGGTGCAATAGCTCGTAAATATCCCGGGCCGAATGGCCGGTGGCCAGAATAGTAGCATCCGCTTCAATTGCTTCACCAGTGGCGGTTACGACACCGCGCAGGCGGTTTTGCTCAATAATCAGGTCCGTAACACGGGTATCGAAGCGCACTTCGCCGCCGGCCTCGCGCACACTGTCGCGCAGGGCCGCCACTACCAAGGGCAGCTTATTGGTGCCGATATGCGGATGGGCGTCTACCAGAATATCCGGAGTAGCGCCGTGCTGCACCAATAAGCGCAGAATGCGGCCGACGTCGCCGCGCTTGGTAGAGCGAGTATAGAGCTTCCCGTCGGAATAAGTGCCCGCGCCGCCTTCTCCGAAGCAGTAGTTAGAGTCGGGGTTGACGATATGCTCTTTGTTGAGCGCAGCCAGGTCGCGGCGGCGGGTGCGCACGTCTTTGCCGCGCTCCAGCACAATGGGTTTAATGCCCAGCTCAATAGCCCGCAAGGCAGCGAACAGTCCGGCCGGACCAGCACCCACAATAATCACAGAGTGTCGGGCCCGGCTCACATCCGGAAACCGGAACCAGGGGCCAAACAAGTCAGCAGGTGGCGCTTCCTGATAAATATCGGCCCGCAGGCGTACCAGCGGCTGGCGTCCGCGGGCATCGATGGAGCGTTTGCGCAGGTGTACAAAATCGGCCTGGCCGGGCTGCAGGCCCGCGGCCTGCAGCAATGCGCGGTAGCGCGCGTATTCATCGTAGGCCACTTCCGGCGGGAGCATGACCTCAATTTCCTGTTTATCGGGCATCGGGGTGAAAGGTGTTTAGCCTTTAGACCAAAAAATCAATTGAGCTGCAAAGATACTAGCTTGTTTGCAGGCGAAATAGTACCGGAAACGAAAGGAATTGCCCGCCCGTCAAAACCTGCGGCCGCCTCTGGCAGTTGAACAACCCAACTGCAGCCATACCGCTGCTTGGTGTTTCATTTCTATAGAGAAAATTCATGGCTGATACCCCTAAAAACTGGTTTATTACCGGCGTAAGTACCGGTTTTGGCGCTGCCCTGGCCGATTTGCTACTCCAGAAAGGTGACAAAGTAGCCGCCACCTTCCGCCAGCAGGAGCAGGCTGATGAATTCACTCAAAAAGCCGGTGAAAATGGCCGCGGCTTCGTGGTGGAAGTAACCGACGAAGCCCAGGTGAAACAAGGCGTAGCCGATGCTATTCAGCACTTCGGCCACTTGGACGTCATTGTAAACAACGCCGGCTACGGCTCCCTGGGCAGCATTGAAGAAATTACGGCGGAGGAAGTAAAGCGCCAGTTTGATGTCAATGTATTCGGGCCCCTACACGTCCTGCGGGCCGTGCTACCCCACCTGCGCGAGCGGCGCAGCGGCCACGTGCTCAACATTACCAGCATCGGCGGTCTGAAGACTTTCCCCGGGGTGGGCGTGTACAATGCCAGCAAGTTTGCCCTGGAAGCCATTGGCGAAAGTCTGGCTCAGCAGGTAGGGCCACTCGGGATTAAAGTCACCAACATCGAGCCCAGCGGCTTCCGTACCGACTGGGCCGGCCGTTCCGCCAACATCATTACCACCGGCATTCCAGATTATGAGGCAACCGTGGGCGAGAACCTGAAAGGCATTCAGGGCTACAGCGGCCGCCAGCCCGGCGACCCGCAGCGCGCTGCGCAGATTATGTATGACCTGGTGCGCCAGGAAAACCCACCGCTCCACCTGCCGCTGGGCAAAGCTGCCGTGAAAGGCGCGCGAGATAAATTTGCCGGTTTGGTGAAGGAGCTGGAAAGCGTAGCCAGCATTGGCGACTCGGCTGATTTCCCTGGATAAGTACCTTTTAAAAAGCCGAACAGGCCCGGTAGCTGTGGGTTACCGGGCCTGTTCGGCTTTCAAGAATACGGGAATGAAAAGTTTTCTTGAAATCGTACCTTAGTGCTATCCGTTTCACCAACTCTCTTTCCGCTATGAAAAACACCCGTTTGCATTTCGCGGCCCTTAGCGCGCTGTGGCTGGGTTTGCTACTGCTTTCTGTGAGTGGCTACGCGCAGGACAAAATGCCTGAAGACAAATCCAAGCGGCCCAGCCCGCCAGCGGTGGTTGCTGCCAAAACGCCGGCCGCAACTATCACTATCGACTATAGCCGGCCATCGGTGCGGGGGCGCAAGATTTTTGGGGAGTTGGTCCCTCTGAATCAGGTATGGCGCACGGGCGCTAACGAGGCCACTACCTTCACCGTAGATAAAAATGTGAAAATAGAGGGTAAGGCGCTGCCTGCCGGAAAATACAGTCTGTTCACCATTCCTGCTCAGGATGAGTGGACTATCATCTTCAACAAAGTGCCCGTGCAGTGGGGCGCCTTTAAATATGATGAGAAACAGGATGCGCTGCGCGTGAAAGTAAAGCCGATGGTAACGCCTAAGCTGACGGAGCAAATGACCTTCACTGTTGACAAATCCGGCAAAGTCTCCATCCTGTGGGAGAATACGCAGGTGGACTTTATGGTGGCGTCTGCGAAATAATCAATACCAATAATACCAAGAGTCATCCTGACGCAGGAAGGACCTTCTCACACTAGAACGAGTCGTTAGTACGATTGTCGCTCTAATGTGAGAAGGTCCTTCCTGCGTCAGGATGACAGCGGGTGATGAGGTCAGGTTTTATCCTTCGCCCATCACACTTTCTACCCAGGCCTTGCCCCAGTCTTCCAGTTCCTGTTCGGTCCAGACCTGGGGATAAAAGATGCGTTTCTGGAACTTGGGAGGCAAGTACTTCTTCCAGTTGGTGCCGCCGGTAGCAGCCAGGGCAGTAGGGTCGCGCTCCAGGTAGCGCACTGCCGATTTAAAGTGCATAAGCGGCCAGTTCACGTTCACATTTACATCCAACTGGCGGAGCTGGCGGAGCAGCCGAGGGTGCTGCTGGTCTTCTTCCGGCAGGCGCTGCACTACACTCCACAGGTTGCGGTTCTGGAAGCGGCGGGCGTGCTCGTGCAGAGTATCCGTGTATTTCTCTTCGAATTGTAACAGTGTGAGGGCCTTGGCACCGGTTTCCTCTATGGTAGCGCCGGCTTTCCAGTAAATGCAGCCCATCAGGTCATCGTGGGCGGCGGCTTCGCCCAGCAGTCGGCGTTTTTCCTTGTCGGCCAGGTTGTAGAGCGAGGTGCTGGCCAGCTCAATCATGCGGTACTGTGCGCTCTGGAAGCCTGAGGCCGGCATCAATGACATGCGGAATTTCAGGAACTGTGCCTTCTCCATGCCATCCACCATCACCTCGAAGGAGTTGATGAGATTCTCAAAGTAGCGGTTGATGCGTCCGGTGCGTAGTACCAGCTCCTGCAGGGTTGGCTCTTTTAAGTCGCCTATTTGCTCATACTCGCAGAGGCAGAGCTTAAAGTACAGCTCGGTAATCTGATGGTAGATAATGAAAATCCGCTCGTCGGGAATTTTGGTCAGCGGCCGCTGCAGGCTCAGCAGCGTGTCTAGCTCAATGTAGTCCCAGTAGTTAACGTAGTCGGCGTAGTAGAGGCCTTCCAGGTAGCCAGCCAGATCCTGGCCGTCGGCGGCGTATTTCTGCTGTAGCCGCCGCAGCTGTTCCAGTACGGCTGGCGAAAATTCATCCGGCGGGAGTGGGGTATTCATGAGAGCGTAGGGTGGGTTAAGGCTTGCAAAGAACGAAAAACCCGCTGAAAGCAACACCGGCAGGCCACCTCTATGGCCTTATCTACATCTATTAATAAAGAATAATAGCGAAGCCTACGCCCGTGGTGTAAAATTCCCGGGCGAAACTTCTACTTTTAGCCCAACATGGCAGAAAAAAGCAGCATTTTTGATATGATTGGTCCCGTCATGATTGGACCAAGCTCTTCGCATACGGCCGGAGTAGTGCGCATTGCACGGGCGGCTATCCGCATTCTGGGCTCATTACCCACCCACGCCGTCATCACTTTCTACAATTCTTTTGCCCGCACCTACGAAGGCCACGGCTCCGACCGCGCCATTGTGGCTGGCCTGCTGGGCATGGCTACCGATGATGTGCGCATCCGGGAGGCCTTTGACCACGCCAAGGCGGCTGGCCTCCAGTACACGTTTCAAAGTGTGGGCAATGCCTCCACTATGCACCCTAACACTATTAAGGTGCAGCTGCGTGATGAGCACACGGGCCACGCGGTAGAAGTTGTTGGGCAAAGCCGGGGGGGCGGGGTAATTCGCATTGTGGAGGTAGATGGCTTCCCGTCTGATTTCTCTACGGCCCTGCACACACTCATTATTGATGCCGATGATGTGCCAGGCTCTATTGCTTTCATTGCCTCCGTTATTGCCCACGACGACTGCAACATTGCCACCATGTCGGTGTCCCGTAAGGGCAAGCACGATGCAGCCCGGCAGTTTATTGAAATGGACTCGGGCCTGAAGGATATTACCCTGGAATACCTGCGCCAGCTTAGCTGGGTGCACCGGGTTACCTATATTTCCGCCGCCGATTAAGCAGTTTTTTCGACATTTTCTTGCTATGAAAGCAGCTTTTACCCCCGTTCTGATACGCCTGGCCATTGCCGGAGCGGTATTGTCCGCCCTGCCGGCTTCCGCGCAGACCACCGCGCCCACGCAACCGCCCGCCGGTACCATGCAAGTGGCTCCCAGCGGCCCCTGGACCCTGCAGCGGGCCGTAGACTACGCCCTTCAGAATAACCTGACTGTGCGGCAGAACCAGCTGACGGCGGATCTGGATGAGGCCGACCTGCGCCAGAGCCGGGCGGCTATGCTTCCTTCGGCCAACCTCAGCGGCTCCCAGGCCTGGAACTTTGGTACCAGCCTTGACCCACTGACCAACGACTTCATTACCCAGACTATTCGCTCCAACAACTTCTCGGCTTCTTCGCAGGTCACGCTGTTTTCGGGGTTTCAGCTGCGCAATACCGTGAAGCAGAACGTGCTGAGCTATGAGGCCAGCCGCAACGATATTACCAAGGCCCGCAACGATTTGTCGTTGAACGTAGCATCGGCGTTTTTACAGCTGGTACTGGCCGAGGAGCTGGTGAAATCCAACGCCCTGCGCGTGAACAGCGACGAGCAGCAGATTGAGCGCACGCGCAAGCTGCTGAAAGCCGGTGCGGTGGCCGAAAGCAACCTGCTCGACAGCCAGGCGCAGTTGGCCTCCGATCAGCTGAACGTTATTACGGCCCAGAACCAGCGCGACATAGCCCGCCTGCAGCTCATGCAGCTGATGAATATTGACCCTGCTTCCACCGACTTTCAGATTGAGGTACCTGTTCTAGGTGACCCTGATGAGGAAACAGAAGTACGACTTGATGTAAACGATACGTACCAGACAGCGCAAAGCCTGCTGCCGGAAATTAAAGCGGCTGATCTGCGCGTGCGCAGCGCCCAGTACGGGCAGGAAATAGCCCGTGGCGGCTATTATCCGCGCCTCACGTTTGGGGCGGGCATTTTCACAGGTTATTCCTCGGCCCGCTCGTCGTTTATTCCCACGGGCGAGTTCACCAGAACCTACATACCGGTAGTTGATTCGGTGACGAACCGCCCATCGGGCACGCTGGCCCTGCTGAACGTGCAGCCCAAATATGATGTGAAGCCCACGGCTTTCAATAGCCAGCTGAAAGACAACCTGGGTAAGCAGTTGCAATTCAACCTCAATATTCCCATTCTCAATGGCCTGCAGGCCCGCACCAACGTGCAACGCGCCCAGATTGCCGTGAAGCAGGCCGAGCTGCGCGCTGAGCAAACCCGCCTTACGCTTCGCCAGAGCATTCAGCAGGCTTATGCGGATGCTGTTGCAGCACAGCGCAAGTTTGTGGCGGCCAAGCGCCAGGTAGAAGCTCTGACTACGTCCTACCGCAACTCCGAAATTCGCTTTAACAATGGCCTGCTCAACGGCACGGAGTTCAACATTGCCAAAAACAACCTTTCGGCAGCGGAGTCCAGCATGATTCAGGCGAAATACGAATTCATCTTCCGTAGCAAAGTGCTGGAATTCTATCAGGGTAAGCCAGTAAGCCTGTAATAGCGGATAACAGGGGCAAAGAAATCAAGCTCCAAAGCATAGCTCGCCCTGATCCGCAAGCTCATCCATAACCATATTTCTGCACCACTTTTCATGGTGCCAGAACTCAGAATTTCCAGTAACTAAGTTTTCAAGCTCCTAATACCCTAAAATGAAAAACAACCGCCTTCTGTACATCCTGCTGGCAGTGCTGGCCGTGTTGCTGTTTGGATTTGTCTTTGCGAAGAAGAAAGGGTGGGTGGGTGGCCCCGCCGGCATGGAAGTAATTTCCGCTAAAGCCAAGCCGGCCACCATTGTGGAGAAAGTAAGTGCCTCGGGCAAAGTGCAGCCCGAAACCGAAGTGAAAATTTCGCCCGACGTGTCCGGCGAAATTACAGAGCTGTATGTGCACGAAGGAGACTCCGTGAAGAAAGGCCAGCTGCTGCTGCGCATCCGCCCTGATAATTATCAGGCCATGGTGAGCCAGCAGTCGGCAATGGTAAATTCCCAGCGGGCCGGCGTCGGTCAGGCCAATGCCCGGTTGCAGCAGCTCCTGGCCAATGCCCGCCAAACGGAGCTAAGCTACCGCCGCAACGCCTCGCTTTACAAGCAGAAAGTAATTTCTCAGGCTGATTTTGAAGCCAGCAAAGCAGCATATGAGGCGTCGCAGGAAGAAATAAACTCGGCCCGCCAGAGCATTCGGGCTGCGCAGAGCAATGTGGCCAGCGCTCAGGCCTCGCTGGAAGAAGCCCGCAAAAACCTTAACAAAACCACCATTTATGCGCCCGTGAGTGGTACCGTTTCCAAGCTGAACGTGGAGCGTGGAGAGCGGGTGGTAGGTACTTCCCAGATGGCCGGCACCGAAATCATGCGCATCGCCAACCTGAACTCGATGGAAGTGCGCGTGAACGTAAATGAAAATGACATCATCAACGTGCACCTCGGCGACTCTGCCATTGTGGAGGTAGACAGCTATGCCAGCAAGGATGAGAAGTTCCGCGGCATTGTGACCAGCATCGCCAACACCGCCAAAGATGCCCTGACGGCCGAAGCCGTAACGGAATTTGAGGTGCGCATCCGCCTGTTGCCGGAGTCTTACCGCCACCTGCTGCGCACCGTGGGAGGCCGTACCTTAGTTCCGTTTCGCCCCGGTATGACGGCCTCCGTTGATATTATTACCGACCGCAAAAGCAACGTGCTGAGCGTGCCACTGGCCGCCGTAACCACCCGTTCTGACAGTGCCTTTACGCAAGGCGGCGAAGACAAAAACGGGGTAAAGGTGCGCGTAGGCGGGCCACGCCGCAGCGGCGGTGATGCTGCCGATGATAAAGCCGCGCCGCGCGCTGATGTGCAGGAAGCTGTGTTTGTGGTGCGCAATGGTAAGGCAGTGCTCACGCCCGTGAAAACCGGCATCAGTGACTTCCAGAATATTGAAATCGTAAGCGGCATTACCAATGGCACCGAGGTGGTGAGTGGGCCGTTCCGGGCTGTAGCCAAAAGCCTGAAAGATGGCGCTGCCGTGGTTGTGAAAGATGCCAAGAGCATCAGCAAAGTAGAAGAGAAGCAGGAAGAAGGCGAAGAAAAGTAAGCCGCTAACCTGCTGAGAGGCATTACGTAGGAGAGGCCGGTGCCCTGAGTGGGTGCCGGCCTCTCATTTTTTTTGTCTAAACTCGTCCTTTCTGACAGTTGGGGCATAGTAGCCCTAACTGTCGGAACGTGCCGGATGAGTGTACCCTCCCTGGCCTGAACCTCGATTTGGCACCTCCTTCTGGTGCTTTACAGCATTTCTGCGTGGAAAAAATAGCCATGATTGGCGGTGGTTCCTGGGCCACAGCTTTAACCAAGATTCTGTCTGAAAACGGAGCCCGTGTGGGCTGGTGGATGCGCAGCAAAGAGGATGTGCAGCACCTGCAGCGCACCCGCCACAACCGCCGCTATCTGTCTTCAGTCGCCTTTGATCTGACACGCGTTTTCCCTTCCACTGACCTGGAGGAAACTGTAAAGGAAGCCGACTGGCTGGTGCTGGCCGTGCCCGCCGCTTTCGTAAAAGAAGCCCTAGACAAGCTGGACCGCGACGCCCTCAAGCATAAGCGTATTATCTCAGCCATTAAAGGCATGATTCCGGGCAAAAACGTGCTGGTGACGGATTATGTGGCCGAGCGTTTCAGACTCCCGCATACCCAGTTGGGCGTAGTGGCTGGTCCGTGCCACGCCGAAGAAGTAGCCCTGGAAAAACAAAGCTACCTCACCATTGGCGGCCCCGATCCGGAGTTGGCGGAGGAGTTTAGCCAATTGCTGCGCAACCGCTACACCAAAGCCTATCCTATGGCCGATTTGGATGGTATTGAGTACTGCGCCGTAATGAAGAATATCATTGCCCTGACCAGCGGCATAGCCCACGGCCTGGGCTATGGCGACAATTTTCAGGCTGTATTAGTAAGCAATGCCGTGCAGGAAATGCGCCGCTTTGTGCATGCCGTAAACCCACAACCCCGCGACCTGTCGGCTTCCGCCTACCTCGGCGACCTGCTGGTAACGGCCTACTCCCAATTCTCGCGCAACCGCACCTTCGGTAACATGATTGGGCGCGGCTATTCCGTAAAATCGGCACAGATGGAAATGAACATGGTGGCCGAGGGCTATTATGCAGTGAAAAGCATTCATGAGCTCAACAAGAAGCTGAATGTATCGATGCCTATTACGTCGGCGGCTTATCATATTCTTTACGAGAAGATTTCACCAGCTGTAGAGTTGGAGATTCTGAAGGAGAAGTTACGGTAAGAACAAGGTACTAGCAGCGGTTTTACCGAAATAGATGGGTTTGATGAAAGTTTCCGGTTTCACGTTTGTGCGCAATGCCGTGCTGTATGACTACCCGGTGGTGGAAAGCATTCAGTCCCTGCTGCCGCTCTGCGACGAGGTTGTGGTAGCCGTTGGCAACTCCACCGATGATACACTGGGCCTAATCCGTAGCATTAACTCACCTAAAATCCGCATTATCGAAACCGTGTGGGATGATACCCTGCGGGAAGGAGGAAAGGTATTGGCCGTAGAAACCGACAAGGCATTTTCCGCCATTGCCCCGGATGCTGACTGGGCCATTTACCTGCAGGCAGATGAGGTGCTGCACGAGCAGGACTACCCGGCTATTCGGAAAGGCATGCAGCGCTGGGTAACTGATAAGCAAGTAGATGGCCTACTGCTGAAATACCGCCATTTCTATGGCTCTTATGACTATCTGGGCGATGCTCCCCGCTGGTACCGCCGGGAGATACGCATTGTACGGCCCGGCGCGGGCATTTATTCTTACCGAGACGCGCAGGGCTTTCGCAAAAAGCAGGATGAAAAGCTGCGCGTGAAGTTGCTGGATGCCACGGTGCACCACTATGGTTACGTGAAAGCGCCTGCGGCCATGCAACGCAAGCAGGAAACCTTTGGCAAGCTCTGGCATTCTGATGAGTGGATGGCCGAAAACGTAGTACCCGCTACCGAGTTCGATTATAGCCAGGTAGACTCCTTGCAGCGCTACACAGGTACGCATCCACAGGTGATGCTGGCGCGCATCAAGACCCAGAACTGGCAGTATGAGCACGATATGTCCCGCAACCGCTACCGCCGCAAAGACCAACTCAAGCACTTGGTAGAAAAGCTGACGGGCTACCGCCCGGGCGAATACCGCAACTATAAGCTTGTTTAGCCCAATGCCTTGGTTTGTCCTGGCCCTGCTCACGGCCTTTTGTCTGGCCCTCTACAATTTCTTCATCAAACTGGCCTCCGATCAGCTGCCAGCGGCGGTAGGGGCAGTGGTGCTGCAGCTCGTAGCCGCTGTTTTGGGCGGAGCCTGGTTGCTCAAGTTAAAACTGCAGGGCCAGCCGCTACCCGTATCAGGGAAAGGGTTGGCACTGGCCGCCTTGGCGGGGCTGGGCGTAGGACTGGCCGAGATTCTAACGTTTGTGATATTCAGTAGGGGCGTGCCATCCTCCGTGGGCACACCCATCATTGTGGGGGGCTCGGTGCTGCTAACGGCTGCTATGGGGTTGTTACTGCTGCGTGAATCCCTTTCTCTCCCACAGGCCTTAGGTTTGCTGCTAATTGTGGGAGGTATTGCGCTACTGGCGCGTGGGCACTAGAGCACCGGCGGCTATAGTAGGATCTTGGGCTAACACTCGCACATATTGATTCTCATAAACCCGTTTCCAACTACTGCTGGGGCAGAGGCCGGGCTTCGTTTTATCCAGGACCAGGTAATCGTAATCGGCCCCAAACTGGTAAGTAGATGATAAGTGCGGAATATGTTGATCCTGCTTATTAAAAAAGCAAAAGAAAAACTGGTAGTGCCCGTTTTCAACAAAAACCCGCTTAGGGTGATGCTGAGTTAACCAAGCATAAGTAGCTTCCACCTGTTGCTGGACGGATGCCGTTTTTCGAGCATAATGATTCAGATAATAAAGCTGGTAGCCGGCATAAGCCAGGATAAATACCAGTGCGCCCCGGAATTGCCAGGTATCGGATACCTTAAGTTGCCGTCCTAACTGTACATACAGGATACCTGCCCCCATAAACAGGAAGAACATTAAATAAGTAAGCGTACGGGCCGGCGGATAAAGCAATTGCACGGCCATAATGCCATAGGGTAATACCAGCATGATCAGCAGAGCCGGGCCATAACGTCGTACCCACGTTCCGGAACCTGCTAAGAAAAGGCCCACTAATAAACCGGCATGAACAAGCAGAACAGCTGCCAGCCCTACCCGTTCCTGACCCACCAACACTTCCAGCACAGGCCCGAAATAACTCCTGAACCCAACCAGAAATATTGAAAAGGGGATGGTTTCCAGGTACGGGTTGCCCAGTAGCATCTGCTTGCCCGAAATCAGCACGACAGGGGAATAAAGCAAGAGGCAGCCAACACCAGTGCTTATACCGGTAGCTATAACGCCTGACAAAGCCACCGTCCCGCGTCGTCCTATACTATAAAGCCCCAGTATAGCCATCAGGGGGAGAATGGCATACGCGTGGGTAGGAATCGTGTAAAAGCCCAGAATATTAGTGGCCAGCAGCACAAACCAATAAAGCCGTTGCCGGGTCTGTCGGAAGCCCAGGCCTAGTACTGCCAGAAACCCCAGACTGGCGCAGATTGCTTGCAGAAAATACCCCCGGCCAATAAATGAGTAGTAAAGCCCAAAAGGCGCAAAGCAAAAAATCCCCACCGCGAGAAGTGCTACCGTAAAGCTGGTAAAACGGAGCAAAGCCGCAAAGAGCACAACCGTCCCAACCAGACTTATCAGGTAGGTAGGTGCCCTTGTTGTCCAGTAGAAATTAGAGGATACCTGATGGAACAGGTTGCTGATAACGTTGTAAAGAATATGATTATTGGGCAGCGGATAGTAGCTGGCAGCGGCCACTAACCCTTCGCTGCCAAAGCACATATGAGACTGGGTTTCGTCGCTTTCCTGAGGGTAATAAAATAAATAATAGGTCCGGGCTGCCATAAGCAGCAGCAGAAGGAGCAGGGACGTAATTTTGTAGGGCTTGGGAAGATGGTCAAGGGTATTCCACAGGGTACGTATCCCTTCGTTGAATTCCTGGCCTAGAACTCGAAGCTCCTGCTGTAACTGGCTTTGGTGTCGATATCCGAAGGCCACTACTGTAGTAACCGCGGCAAAAGCCACCCAAATAAGTAAGCGGAAATAACCAAAACCGGTTTCGCTCATCCTTACGGGTAAGTGCTGATACCCACTCTCATGATAGGTAAGCTCCTGCAGGCGCTGGATTTCAGCGTAACGGCTGAACCCGAATACCACCGTTAGGAAAAGCAGAATTACCCACCAAACCAGCAAGCCGCTGGCCCCGAAAAAGGCTAAGCCAGGGTGCATGGCATCCTTTTGCGAACCAGGTATCCGAGCTAACGAAGGGCTCATACGGGCAAACTCAACCCGAATTTATGCAGCTCTTCCCACACCCGGTGTACCGGCAGCCCCATCACATTAAAGTAAGAGCCTTCCAGCCGGGTTACGGCTACCATACCAATCCAGTCCTGGGCGCCGTAAGCGCCCGCTTTGTCCAAAGGCTGGTACTGTCGCACGTAATAGTCAATTTCCACGGGGCTGAGCGGCTTGAAATGTACCCGGGTCTGATCAGAAAAAACCACTTTCCGGCCGTCTCCTCCCAGCAGACACACCCCGGTGAACACGTCATGCGTGCGGCCCTGCAGGCGGGTCAGCATTTGCCGGGCTTCCACTTCATCGGCAGGCTTGTTCAGCACGTCGTCATCCAGGCACACAATTGTATCGGCGGTTAGCACTACTTCATTTGGGGCCAGGCCCGCGGCGTAGGCTGAGGCTTTATGAGCGGCCAGATATTCGGCAATTTCAGCCCGGCGCAAATGGGTAGGGAAGCTCTCATCTACCTCTTGCAGGCGCACCTCATAGGGTATACCCAGATCAGACAGCAGCTGGCGGCGGCGCGGAGAATTAGAAGCAAGTAGTAAATGCATGCGTGTGCTCGTCATCGCGGATGGAGGTGAACAGAAAGCCACCAATGGTTTTGGGGTAGAAAAAAGTAGACTTAGGCGGCATTACAGCGCCGCTGTGGCACACACTTTCCACTTCTGCCATGGTTACTTCGTTGGTGATGAAGGCCGCGCGCGCTTCGTTTCGGTCTACGCGTGTCAGGCATTCTGAGAAATTCCGGACGTACGCAATGCCCGTCCACTGCCGCTGGGCATCAGGCCCTATGATACCAAGGGCTTTTTCCAGAACGAAGTAATGCAGCACCGTCAGATCCAGGGCTTTCACCTCGGGGGTGGTGGGCCAGCTGAGCTGTTCATGTATTTCCGGTCGCAGACGCAGCTTGTAGGCTTGGCCATTCAGATACAGGCCAAAGGCCCAGCGCTTACCGGCAATCAGCTCCGGCAGCGAATAAGCGTCTTCCTGAGGCAGAACAGTAAAATACGGCTCAAGGCGGGAAAGAAATTCGGCGTCCGTCAAACCATCGGGAAGCTCCAGCAGCAACCGGTGCGTAGGCAGAATGCGCAGGTCATCAGAAGCGGAGTTGGTCAGGTACATCAAGTGGTAGTTCCAGGCTTCCTGACCCGTAGACGTAGAGTTGGCCAACTGCCGGGCCTGGCGATAAGCCAGAGAGCCCTCGTAGCGGTGGTGCCCATCGGCCAGAATAACCTCCCGCTGCTTTAGTACCTGCTGAAAACGCTGAATAACCGCCGCATCCTGAATAACGGCCAGTACATCCCGCGCACCCTGGTAATCTTCTTCCGTCTCATATAATGGGGCTTTCATGGCCTCATCCATAAAAGGCTCCAGCTCATGGAGCACATCACGGTACAAGCCATGGGTGGCGCTGGTCTGAAACTGGGTGCGGGCCAGCAACTCGGCCCGGTCGTTTACGGCTAGTGGCAGGGTGTTTTCGTGCCGCAATACTACGTTTTCCTGCCAGTCGTATGCCCGGATGTGACACATGAAGCCCTTGCGGCAGTATTCACGGGTGTGACCGGGCAAACGGAAATATTGGTAGTACACATAGATGCCGGGCAACTCATCCTGCAGCAGCACGCCTTTCTCCTGCCACTCCGTAAGGCGGGCCAGAGCGGCTCCGGCGGCATCATCACCCCGGGGCACGGAGAGATGAATGCTGTTCAGCGGATTGCGGTACAATGCCTCCCGTTGCTTCGGCGAAACCACGTCGAATAGTGGGGATACATAATCGTCTATGGCAGCGCTGAGCGCCGGATTGTAGCGCCAGCCGCGCACGGGTTGAATTTCAGCCAAAGGAGCAGGTCAGTTTTTACAAGTGTAAAGGTATTAACCCCGCTCAGACGATGGAGCTATAAAAAGTATTTACCTCCTCTATTATCATAGCCTGTTGGGAAGCTTCTAACTCATAAAACAGCGGCAGACGCACCAAACAATCAGCATAGTGTTCGGCCCATGGGAGTGTACGGCCATCATGCTGCGCCTGATAATATGGACTCAGGTGCAAAGGCTGATAGTGAAATACAGCCAGCACGTTACAGGCCCGCAAATGGGCAATCAGGGCCGTACGCTCCTGCAAATTCCGGCACACCAGATAAAACAGGTGGCCATTGTTGGTAGCATAGTCTGGCAGCGTGGGCAGGCCAATGCTCTGAGCCCGGAGCGGAGCCAGCTGGGTAGCGTACTCCGTCCAGAGGTGCTTGCGGCGCTGCTGAATATCCTGCAGGTTTTCCAGCTGGGCATACAGAAAAGCGGCGATGATATCCGAAGGCAGAAAAGAGGAGCCTATATCCACCCAGGTATATTTATCTACTTCTCCCCGAAAGAAGGCTGAGCGGTTAGTGCCTTTCTCCCAGATGATTTCTGCGCGCCGGGCAAACTCAGCCTGGTTAATGGCCAGTAAGCCGCCTTCCCCGGAAATTATATTTTTGGTCTCGTGAAAGGAAAAAGCCGCTAAATGGCCTATTTGGCCCAGAGGCTGGCCTTTGTAATAACTATCAATAGCATGGGCCGCATCTTCCACCACCAGTAGATGGTGCTTCCGCGCCAGGCGCATAATGGCATCCATGTCGCAGGCAATGCCGGCATAGTGTACGGGCACAATAGCGCGGGTGCGTGGGGTAATGAGCGCCTCCAGCTGGTCTACATCCAGGTTGGGGTTTTCTAGGGTGCTATCTGCAAACACCACTTTTGCCCCGCGCAACACAAAGGCATTGGCCGTGGAGACAAAGGTGAAAGAAGGGATAATGACTTCGTCGCCGGGTTGGATATTCAGCAGCAAAGCGGCCATTTCCAACGCGGCGGTTCCCGATGTCGTGAGCAGGGTTTTGTGAAAGCCCAGCTGCTGTTCAAAAAACGCGTGGCAACGTTTGGTGAAGGCCCCATCACCCGATATTTTTCCCATCCGTACGGCCTCTTCAATGTAGCGGGTTTCCCTGCCCGAGAGATACGGCTTGTTAAAAGGAATCATGGGCACAGGAACGGCGCGAGTTGGAAGATAAGGAGGGTAAGAGTTAAGGCTTTTCTGTTAGCTGATCAGTCCGTATATCCTGATCAATAAGGTACAGCGGCCGGTTTTTAACTCCTTCAAAAGTTTTGCCGATGTATAGCCCTACTACGCCCAACACGAAAATTATCAGGCCGGAGAAAAACCAGATAGAGGTAATTAAGCTGGCATAACCCAGTACGGTAATCCGGCCTTCCAGCCAGCGAATAAGCGTGTAGAATACGCCAATAAAGGCAGTGGCCGAAATCAACAGCCCGAGCTTGATAGTCAGCCGCAGGGGCTTATCAGAATACGCCAGAATAGTATCCATTGCTAGATCCAGCTTTCGGCGGAATCCATAAGCGCTTTTTCCGGAAGGGCGCGGAGCATGCGCTACCGGCAGCGTTGCCCCCCGGAAACCTACCCACCGAATCATGGTGGGGAAATAGCGGGCGGTTTCCCGCATCCTACACAGGGCATCAATTACCCGGCGGTTGTAAATGCCGAAGTTGGCAGTGCTGCTGTCCTGCCGGGTGTCGGTGAGGTATGCCAGAGCGCGGTAAAACAGCCGCGACAAGGTTTTCTTCAGCCAGCTGTCCTGCCGGTTGGCCCTTTGGGCAATAACCCAATCAAACCCTTTGCGCGCGTGGGCCAGCAGGAGCGGGATTTCCTCCGGGCGGTCCTGCAGGTCACAATCCATAATAACCACCCACTGGCCCTGGCTATAATCCAGGCCGGCAGTAATAGCGCTGTGCTGCCCAAAATTCCGGCTCAGGCGCAGCCCTCGCACGCGGGGATAAGCGTGCGTCAGCTGCTCAATCACCTGCCAGGACTGGTCAGGACTCCGGTCATCCACCAGAATAATCTCAAAATCCTCCGTAATGGGCCGCACACTTGCTTCAATACGTGCCACAAGCTCGGGCAGCAGCTTTTCGGCCATATAAACCGGACTGATGACCGAGATAAAAGGAGTAGAAGAGTGTGACAAGTATAACGGTGGGTTAAGGGCCGGCGCCGCAAGTTAGCAGGGAATATAGCAGGGGAGAAGCCGCCCTTACGGGGCCAAGCGGCTTAGGCGCCAGGAATTATCCGGGGTACGCTCATAAACAATTCGGTCGTGCAAACGAGAAGGCCGCCCCTGCCAGAACTCAAGACGGTGTGGTTGTAGAATATAACCGCCCCAGTTTTCCGGGCGGGGCAGTGGGTCCTGCCCGGCAAAGCGGCCAGCTGTTTCTTTCTCCCGCATTTCCAGTTCCTCGCGGCTACGTATTACCTGACTTTGGGGCGAGGCCCAGGCCCCTACCTGGCTGCTGCGTGGGCGGCTCTGAAAATACTCCGTAGATAAGTTGTCCGGGGCTTTTTCTACCCGCCCTTCAATGCGTACCTGCCGCTCCAGGCCAGGCCAGAAAAAAGTGAGGGCAGCCAGCGGCTGCGCGGCCAGTTCCTGACCTTTCCGGCTTTCATAGTTGGTAAAAAACAGAAATCCCGCATCATCAGGCAGGCCTTTCAGTAATACTACCCGCCCGGTGGGCTGGCCTTCCGTATTTACGGTAGAAAGCAGCATGGCCGTAGGCTCGTCCAGGCGGGCGTCCAGTGCCTCCTGCAGCCATACCCGAAACTGCTGAACAGCATCTGGGTTAACCTCGGCTTCTGTAAGGGTATGCTGCGCGTAGGTTTTGCGCAAATCAGCCAGCTGCTGGTCAGTCATAACGCTAGATGGAAGGTGGTAATAATGGCAGGGGGCTGGTAGCAGCACCCTGTGGTAATCCGGCTGCAAGGTAACAGAATGCGGCTATGCCGGGAACCCGCAGCTAGTACACACACGTACTGCAGAAGGAAAACACCCATATATTTTCCTGCATATTGCCGCGAATCTTGTGCATCTTTCCATCCCGGCGGTGTTGCTGGCCACTGGGCGTCATTCACCAGCATGTTGCGTATGAAACCCGGTAGCTTACTTATCTCGCAGCCCTTCCTGGGCGACCCTAACTTCGAGCGGACGGTGCTACTGCTGTGCCAGGATTCGCCGGAGGAGGGCTCTTTTGGTTTAGTGTTGAACCGGCCTTCCGTACTAATGCTGGGCGACGTGATGGAACTGCCCGCAGGCGACGAATCCGTTGCGGCGCAACTCCCACTAGGTATTGGCGGCCCTGTGCAGGCCGATACACTGCACTACCTGCATCGCCGCTCCGATGTACCTGGAGCCGAGCCCATTGGCCAGGACGTTTACTGGGGTGGCGACTTTTCCGTGCTGCTGGGCCTGATTGAAAGTGGTAGTATCGGCCCCGATTCGGTGCGCCTGTACGCCGGCTACTCTGGCTGGACAAATGGCCAGCTTGCCGAAGAAGTCCGGGAAAATGTTTGGATAGTGCATCCCAATGCTGCCGGGAAAGTATTTACTTTGGAAAGTGATGCATTCTGGCAAGCTATTTTGCGTGAGAAAGGCGGACGCTACCGCATGCTGTCCAATTACCCTGTAGACCCCCGGCTTAACTAATATCCCCGCCGGCCGCCTTCCATTCCCTGTATACTACAGGGCTTTTCTGCTGAAGTTATGGTACCTGAAAACGAACAAGCCACTCCCACCAATCCTGCCAACGGCACCGCTCCCGATTCTGACTCGCCCATGAGCATTCTGGAGCGCCGCTTGGCTGAGATTAATGCCCAGGGCCAACCTGCGGCAGCCCCTGCCACGCCTACCGAAGAAATTCAGGAGCAGCCTGCCCAGGGAGCCGCTGCGCCGCCCGTTACCGAGCCGCTAGGTGCCGGCACTGCCGAAGCGCCGGCCGAGCCCGACGCCTCTGCTACAGCACCTGCTGAAGATGAGCCCATATCGGCCTCCCAGGCCCGGTCTATCGACCATGCTGGAACGCAGAACAAAGAAGCTTTCATTTCGGAAGAACTAGCTGCTGCGCCGGTGCCTGCCACCGAAACAAAACAGACCGTTGCGCCGGTTGCCGAGGATGCCATAAGCCCCGCTCCCCCAGCACCCCACGCCACACTGGGTACGCCGGATTCGCCGCCTTCTATTTCATCTGCTGAAACCTCAGCGGAGCTGCCCTCCGGCGAAGAGGCTACAGAGGAGGAAGAGGAATATGTGCCCGAAACCCCCGCCCCAGACTTTGCCACGCTGGATTTAGCCGGCCAGGGTACGCACCTGCTCACCTTACTGCGCCGGTCCGATGCTCGTCAAAACCGCAAGCAAATCTTCGACCTGCACCGGCTGTATGAAGCGGCCGTCACCGCCGACCGTAACGCCGCCCGGCAGCGCTTTACCGACGGGGGTAATGAGGCGGATGACTTTTCCTATGCTGGCCCGGAGGGCTATCAGGAGGTAGTAAGAGCCATGCAGGAGTTCCGGGAAAGCCGGGCTCGTGATGTTCGGGCCGAGGAAGAGCAACGCGCCAAAAACCTTTCACACAAACAATATCTGCTCTCCCAGCTGCGCCAGTTGGTTGAGTCAGCAGAAACCAAGGATAGCTCGGCCCGCATTAAGGCCCTGCAAAACGACTGGAAGGCCACCGGCCCTGTGCCGCAGAAAGACGCACAGGACCTGTGGAACAGCTACCACGCCCTGCTCGACATTTTCTATAATAACCGCGGGCTCTTTTTCGAAATGAAGGAGCTGGACCGACGCCGAAATCTGGAAGCGAAAGAGGCCCTTATCGTTCGCGCTGAGGCCTTGCAGCAGCATACCAGCATTAACAAAGCCCTGCAGGAACTGCGTCAGCTGCATGAGGAGTGGAAGCATATTGGCCCGGTTCCCCAGGAGCAGCGGGATGCCATCTGGACCCGCTTCCTGGCGGCTTCGGAGAAAGTCCACGACCGTAAAAAGGAGTTTCTGGATGCCCGCTCCGCCCAGGAAAACGCCAACCTCACGCGCAAAATGGCTTTGCTGGAGCAAATTAAGCCCTATGCAGAGTTCCAGACAGACCGCGTAAACGAGTGGCGCAGTAAAACCGATGAGCTGCAGAAGCTGAAGGAGGAGTGGGATGCCGCCGGCCTGGTGCCGCGCGACAAGGCCGAGCAGATGAACAAGCAGTTCTGGTCGTCCTACAAAGGCTTCTTCCAGCGTAAAAATCAGTTCTTTAAAGCTCTCGACGAAGAAAAAAACGCCAACCTGAAGCGCAAGCTGGAGTTGTGCGAACAAGCGGAAGCGGCGCTGCAAAACCCCAATTGGGAAGAAGGCCGCGAGATTGTTATTCGCCTGCAGAAAGACTGGAAAACCATTGGCCGGGTACCTGAAAAACAGTCCGATAAAGTGTGGAACCGCTTCCGCACCGCCTGCGACGCCTTCTTTGAGCGGAAGCACGAGGAAAGTCGCCAGCGCGAGCAGCATGCTCAGCAGGTAACCAAGGAGCAGGCAGCTTACCTGGACCGGGTGGCAGATACCGTTGCCACACTGACCGTGGATGAGCCTGGCACTCTGGAGGGCTTCCGCCAGCTTACATCCGAATGGCAGGCGTTTGCCGGAACCGGTGGCCGCGCTGAATCTGAACGGGCTGATGCACGCTTCCAGGGGCTGATGGCGAAGTACCTGGATATGGTGCCTGCCCTTTCCTATGCGGAGCGCGCCGACCTTTTATTTCAGTTGCAAATTGACCGCCTTAAGTCTTCCCCGGATTCTCAGCAGCAACTGTATAAGAAGGAGCAGGCGCTGCGTCGGGAAATCAATGAGCTGGAAAATGACATTTCCACGCTGAAGACGAACCTTGAGTTCTTCGCCCGCTCCAAAAACGCAGGTCAGCTGCGCGAGGAATATCAAGGCCGCATAGATGAAGCTCAACAGCGCATCGAAGGCCTGAAAAAGCAGCTCAAAATTGTGCGTAGCTAGCTTGCCAGGTTGAAATAAACAAAAAAGAGCCTCCGCTTCCGCTGAGGCTCTTTTTGTTTATTCGACAATGAAAACTCCCTTAGTATTAGTGGTCTAGTAAATCTGAAACCGCTTCGCTCCGGATTTCAGGATAAATAACCTGGCTGCCAAGTTGCCGGCCCGAGTCAACGAGTTCGTTCAGGGCATGGTGAAAGAAAGGTCAGCACTGAGCAAGCTGGCGGTCAGGCCGACGCTCTGACGATAGTAGGCGTAGCGAACGTCTAGAGCCTTAAACTTGGCAACCCGGCCTCCAAATGGAGTTTTGAAGCGGCCGATACCGTACACCGGTGAGTAGCGCAACCCCAGGCCAAATTTGTTGGCTGCGAAGCTGGCTAGGTCGTAGTCGGAGGTGAAATATGTGTCGGTGATACTATGCTCCAGGTAAGGTGCGAAGTACCGGGCTGCCGTTTGGGTATGGTAACGGTAGAAAGGGTAGAGTACGAAGAAGGGCGTCACTTTCACCGGCGTCTCCAACTCCAGAGTATGAGCCGTGATGCCGAAGTTGTCGTTGTAGAAGCGGTAATAGCCGCGCAGCTGCACTAGGTCGGTGGCGTAGTAGTTTAGGCGGAGGCCCACCGGGTACTTGTAGCGCTGGCGAGGTAGCAGCTCGGTTTTGGCCGAACCCAGTGCCCCGCCCGTTTCCTTAAAGTAAACCCGGTGAAAGGGCGTGCTCAGCAACCCGTTCTGGGCCACCAGTTCGGTGCTCACTGCTGCCTGCAGACGTTGCGAAAGCACCTGTGAGTAAACCAGACTCAGGTTGTAACTCTGTCGTGTATCGGTGCCGTCCTCACGTCGGCCGTTCACGCGCAGTTCTTCCGGCAAAATAACTGTAGCACGGTCAAAAAAGGCTTGGGCGGCCACGCTCAGTTCCCGGTTACCGTCGGCGGAGGCATGGGCCCAGGAAGCCGTAATATTTCCCGAGAGGTAATCATACTCCTTGGAAAAGCCGCCGCCCAGCCCCACGGTGGTGCGCTTGTCAGCCAACTGGCGCGAGAGCCCCAGGTCGAGGTGGTAGCGGGTATCCGACGATGAGGGGGAAGACAGTACCTGGTCAATCCGGTCAGTCGAGGCCGAGGCGTAATAGTCCATGCCCAGGTTAGCCGAAAGGCGCGTGACCGAATCCAGCGGCACATTCAGGATAATGGTAGGAGTAAAATCGGTGAGCTGTTGGGTGCCCCGTCCGCCTTCTACGGCCCCGTGGTCGCCATCCTGAGCATAGTAGCTGGAAAGAATGTTTACCTCAGTTTCGCCGTGGTTGCTGGGGTTAGGTGGACTAGGGGCTGTAGCGGCCGGAGTCCCGTAGCCGTCCACGCGGTTAGGAATAGGCGTGGCTTGGGCAAAAGCTAGTGTGGGCAGTGCTACCAAGGCCAGGAGTAGTCCAGCCAGCCGAGGGATGGAACGGAGTATAGACATCGGGAGAATCGGGTTCGTCATTGGTTAATTGCAGCCGCAGCCGCCGCCTACTTTGCCCCCGTTGGCCCCACCCGCGCCTTCGCGGTAGCTCTCGAAGTTGGTTTCGTACACTTCCACGCGCTTGTTAGCCAGCTTCATGTCTTCGTCGTTCAGGTATACCTTCTGGTAGGCAGCCACCGACACACAACTGGTCAGCCCGCTGCCGGCCGTAAGGAGCAGTAGTACTACCAGGAGCCGAACCCGCCGGATATATCTAGGAATAGTGCTCATGGTTTAGAAGCCGCGGCGGCCTGGGGTGGCTGGGTGGAGTAATAGTTGATGGCCATGCCGCGCGAGGTGAGCGTGCGGCCGTCGTTGGTGATAAGTGTACAGTTCACGCCTTGCAATTGATTGATAAAGGCCAGGCCCTGCTCCGGCCCTTTCACGAACACTACCTCATCCAGTCCATCCGCCAGCTCCACATCCGGACAGATGATAGTGACCGAGCGCAGGCCCGTAGCCGGGTAGCCAGTGTGAGGGTCAATAATGTGCCCGTAGTACGTGCCATTCACCGTGAAATACTGCTCGTAGTTGCCCGCCGTCACCACAGCCACATCCGTTACTGTGACCCATGAAGACACGGACTTCGGAAATGCCGGGTCCCCAATGGCAATACGCCAGAGCGAGCCATCGGCCTGCCGGCCCCAGCATGAGACATCACCGGAGCCATTGATGAGGCCGCCCGTTACACCCATTTGCTTCATCAGGGCCTGAGCCTGACGCACGCCGTAGCCCTGCAGGATACCGGCCAGATTCAGGCGCATGCCTTTGTCTTTCAGCATGACCGAATGCGTGGCCGGATCCATCAGCACTTTGCGGTAGTCAATGCGGGCTACCGAGGCCTTCACGACTTCGGGCGGGGGTAGGGATGCGTGCTCCTGCCGGTCGAACTTGTATATCTTTTCGCCGCCCGCGAAGGTGATATCGAAAGCCCCGCCGCTAAGCTCTGAGAGCTTTAGGGTGCGCTGAATCAGGTCGTAGACTTCCTGGTCCACCACCACTGGCTTAATACCGGCCAGTCGGTTTATCCGGGTGATTTGCGACGTAGAGTCCCAGTAGGAGCATAGCCTGTCAATGCGCTGGGCTTCCCGGATACCCGCTCTGATAGCCCGCCAGGCCAGCGAGTCGTCGTTTGAAACTGCCGTGAAGGTAAAGTGGGAACCCATCAGGTGGGCTGAGCGCGTGAAATTGCGGACCCGGACGGCGGACGTTTGGGCCTGCACCCCGCTGCCACTCAGCATTAGTCCGAGTAATAGACCGCCGCCCAACTTAACAAGGAAGGTGCTGAACATGCCGGTATTAGTGTTTGGCCAGCAGTTGAGACAGGTAGGCGTCGTAGGCCTCCACACCGCCAGGGCGGTAGCCAGTTTTGGCTAGCACTTTGCCCTGTGGCGAAAGCAGAATCACCAATGGGAACGAGCCCTCCTTGTTAAGCTGGGCGGCGGCCTGCTCGTTGCGTTTGGTCTGATCAGCCGACAGTTTATTCTTCTTGCCGCGCGGAAAGTCGAATCGAGCAAGTATCAGGTTCTCCTGGGCATAGCGTTGAAACTCGGGCTGGTCGAACACTTCCTGCTTGAGCATAATACAGGGCTTGCACCAGTCGGAACCCGAAAACACGGCCAGGACAGGCTTGTTGGTGGCTTTCGCCTGTTGTAGGGCCTGAGTGAGGTCCGTATTCCAGGTGACGTTCTGCGCCGGAGTCTGTGCCTGTGCACTTACGACGGAAAGTAGCAGTAACAGGCAAAATGAGAGGAAACGCATGGCAAAAAGTTCTGGGTTAGATTAAAACCGGATTAAAACCACAAACCGTGCTACCTTACGCAGAAGGTCCCAGATGGATGGTTTACTTAGAAACTTTTTCGGGCCTGCCTTTCCAGGAGTATTAGAAATGGGGCCGAATGAGTCAGCTTTACGTTGCTGTTGTTGGCCCACTTAATTGTCGCCGTATCCGAAGCAACGGGCTTCACAGCTTTTATCACCGAGACGTACAGCTACCGGTGCAGGCGCGGAGCTTAGTGCTTCCTTCAGTGTAGCAGGTGTCGGCGTCAATCCTGCTGCCGTTGTTTACGGTGCGCTTCCAACACCCGCGCCGACAGGGAGGCTAGTAGTTCATTTACCTACTTATAACCCGGATTTGCATAGCGCGGATAAGGGCTTTTGCCTAAACGCATAAACCCGGAAACCAGCTTCTGTTGCCAGATATGCGGTTTTCCGGGTTTTAATTGTTGAGCCTCCTGCCAGGGCTCCTCTCTAATTATTTAAGGCAGTAACAATCAAATCTATTCCGGCCCCGGTACGGGCGTCCACGTGGTCATGAAGAAAGGCATATTGGAGTAAGTAATGCTCTCGTTTCAACACTACTTTAGGGATGGAACGAGGGCATTTGGTAACTACTCCACCTCCACGCGTTGGGACTGCACTGACTGAGCACTCGATATCCGCAGCGTATACACCCCACTCCGTTGCCCCCGAACAGGTATGCGCACGGGCGTCCCTGCCTGAGCGGCCGGCATCCGCCGGTCCAGCACCACCCGGCCAAAGATGTTCACCAACTGCACGCGTACCATTTCCCCTTCGGCGTACGCTTCCGGCAGCAGCACGTCCATTTCCTCCCGGGCGGGTTGCGGGTAAATACGCAGCGTCTCCGCCGTGGTGGAAGTAACCGCCAGGCTTTGCTTCTTCGGGGCCAGCTGCAGGGTGAAGCGCTGTTTCATGTTGTTGGTCGTGCTCTGGAAGGAATAGCTGGGCGCTGGCACTTGTCCTAGATTGATAGTCTTGGAGCTGACCTGGTCCACCAGTAACACATCCATGTTGGTGGGGATACGGCTTAGCGAAGCACTAATGGTGCAGGCCATGGCCTGGGGTATTTCCAGGCTCAGGGGCACCGATACCTTTTTCGTGCCCAGCGCGGGGAGCCCATTCACCGCCAGCAGCTCCGTCCCCGCCCACGAGCCGAAGATGGGACGAGAATTACTGGCCAGCAGGGGCGAAATAGCCTCCGTGGGAATTTTCCAGGCATCGGCTTTCGCCTCGGCCGTGGTGGTGGCCTGGCTGTCAAAGTACACCACGGTTTGGTCCGTAGCACCCGCGTTGGTGCGTACCGTCAACTGCACCACCGGCCGCGTATCGGAATTGGGGGCCGGCACGTAATCGGCCGCGCGCGGGAAGTCCGCCCGCCGGGCGGCGTCGGTGAAGTTAAAGGTGGTAGCCGCCCCGCCCACCGGGCCCACTACCCGCACCCAGAAGCCCTGCATCACATCTACCAGCGGATTGCCGATGCCATTGACGTAGTACCGGAAGGCCCCGGTGGCGTTATCGTACACGTACAGCGCCCGACCCAGGCTGGAGTTGGCCGGCAGGCTACTCACAATCACGCGCCAGTCCAGCAGCGAAGGGTAGGGGTTACTCAGCAATTGCCAGCCCCCCTCGGCCCGCATGCGGGTAAGCGCTGGGCTACTGATGGTACCCGTGTTCAGGGTACCCGTCAACTCAAACTTAGTGGCGTTGCTGATGCGTAGATTATAACCACTGCCTATCGTAAGCGAATTCGACAGGGCCGTAGGCGACTGCCACCCCCGCCAGAAGCCGCTCGTGGCCAGAGACTCCGCATACCGGAACACGGTAGGTACTGGGTTCAGCTTGGCTGTAGGAGATTTCAGAGAGTTAAAGGCCGGGTTTATCACCGGCGTATACTCCGGCGTCGCTAAGTCAGCTATGGTCGCGCCCACTACCGGGGAGCCCACCTGCAGGTATCGGTCCGTGCTGGCCACGGCATTGCTGACGAGCAGGGCAGAAGCCTTGGCCGCACTCAGCGTACTGCTGCTGGTGCCGCCCACGTACACCTGCACCGTCACGTCCCCGATAATCACCCCGTCGCCGGAGGGAATCACCATGGCCGTGCCGTTTTCATCCCCGCGCAGCACCAGGAACCCATTCGAAATCAGGTCGCCCTGCAGGGTCAAAACCTGCTGCACCTCTACAGGACCACTGAGCTCAATACCGGCCTCGCCCACCGTCAGCGTCGTCAGCTCCACCGTGCCGCCACTACCGCCCAGTACCTGGGGCGTATCACTGTCAAAGGCTAATTCACCTTCTCCATTTTGAGTGAGTGTCCCGCCATTATTCGTCAAGGAGCCGCTAATGGTGAGGCTACCTCCGGAAATTGTAAGGGTGCTGTTATTCAACGTTAAATCATGCACAAAGTAGGAGCCAGGGCCAATAACCGGGGAGTTCGTAGTTCCCTCAGGTATTACCGCATCACGGGTGGCAGTAGGCGTGCCATCTGTCCAATTGGCCGCATCATACCAGATGGTGGAGCTAGCGCCGGTCCAAACCGTGGGCCCGGGAGGAGGAGCTACTTGAGCATATTTTATCGTGGCGAATTCATCATTTGCCCTACCGCTAACAAATACATTATTGTTGGCATCCAGCGTAATGCACTTAGGCCGATTCCGGGATTGGGCTTGGTCGTCGTAGCGGGCTACCCACTGGATCTGGCCCGTTTGCCCATCATGTTTAACGGTTGCATAATCTTCTCTTCCGGAAGCCTTGGCCGAGTAGCCCGTCACGTACACGTTGCCAAGAGCATCTACCACCAAGTCGGAAGGTTGATCTGCGTTGGGTTGCGGGCCATAGTAGGTGGCGGCCCACAGCTGTTCGCCCGTAGCACCATTATATTTGAAGGTATCGAAGTTTGAGGTGTAGATGGTGCCGCCAATAATGAACACATTGCCCGCTGCGTCCACGGTAATGCCTCTTGTAAATTCACTACCGTGTGAGGGCGAATCAGCAATGGTAGCCCAGATCTGTTCACCAGTAGCACCATCATACTTAAGGATGGCGTAGTCACTGGTGGTGTTAAAAGACTCACCCAGAACCAGCACGTTGCCTACTGCGTCTACCGCGAGATAATGAGCATTGTCGTTGTTGTTCGAGTCCCCATTATAAATGGTATTCCAGATCTGGCTACCAGTAGCGCCATCATATTTAATGGTGGCAAAATCATTATTGGTTCCGTTGTTACTGAAGCCTGTCACGAATACATTGCCGTCTGCATCCACCACTAGCCCATTTGCCCCCTCGTCACTGTTAGCCGGACTGTTGTAGATGGTTGCCCAGCTTTGTGCTCCGCTTGTCCCATCGTACTTGAGGGTCGCAAAGTCGTAATCGTGACCATTATAGGAATAGCCGGCTATAAACACATTGCCTGCCGCATCAATGGCTATTCCCGATGCGCCGAAACTAATGTTTGCAGAACCCCTATAAAAAGTGGACCAAATCTGCGCTCCGGTCGCCCCGTTATATTTTACTACCAGACTTCCATTTAAAGTAGAACCTGCTACAAACACGTTTCCAGCCCCGTCGATGACGATATACTGCGCTGAAGCGGAACCGTTGTAAATGGAAGTCCATAGTGTGTCGCCTGTTGCACCATCGTATTTAATCGTAACAAATTCAGAACTATTGGTCTCATTATTATGCGCCCGCCCTGCTACAAAAACATTGCCCTCGCTATCGGCTTCAATGGCAGATGCCTCCGCCTGATCGTATGCAGGCATATTGTAGCGCGAAGCCCAAACCTGGGAAACGGGGCCGGTAGTGCTGGCTAGGGTTAGGGGTGCGGCGACTGGTGCTGCGGGTTCATCAGGAGGAAGATATCCGTGTTTGGTAGGCACTTTGGCGCCAAAATCTGAGTCCCTTTGCATAAGAACCGGTCGACGCAAAACGGGGGGGCTAAAAGTATTATTCTTAGAAGAACTACTGGATGATATTTTGGGCAGGATGCCTTGATGGGGTGATATTCGATTTTGCTGTGCTTGTGAAGTAGATACACACAGCATGCCTCCTGCCAGTAGCAGGGCGCGGGTAAAAAAATGTCCCATAAAAAGAGGGGGAAGTAGTACGCCTAACACCGCCCCGGCTACACCACCAGGGCCATCAACAACACATCTACAAGTCCGGAAAACGGCAAAACGGTGGGGAGCCTTCTAGCTCAGCGGCGAACTTAAGCGCGGCAATAGCGCGAGTAATTGATAAGGAGTATTAATCAGGGATTAAGTAAATATTAGCTTTCTTGAATAATAAAAGCAAGTCAACAAGACTATTATTTCTACCAGCCCCAATCCCTAACCTCCACCATTCCACTCCGCTTTTCAGTAGCCCCCAGCGCGGATAGTAAGGCAAAGCCTGCCGGGCTAATTCGGCACACGAAAGTGCTATGCAACTATACACATGCGCGTGCAAGCGCTGAAACAAGCCGAAGAGTTGCGCCTGCTGGGCCGCGCTTAGCCCCAGGCCGTTGTCTTCAACCTCCAGTACGCAGCCGCCGTTTTCCGTTCGGCTGCGTACCCCCACGCGCGGTGGCAGGCCGGGGCGCTGGTACTTGAGGGCGTTACTGAGCAGGTTGTAGACAATGCTGCGCAGGTTGCTTTCCGGGAAGGCCACCGCCGGGCACGCGGCCACGTCCACATCCACCTGCGCGCCGGCTGCGGTGATGGGCAGCGCCAGGTCCAGCAGTACATCCCGTACCACCTCTGCTAGGCTCACCGGGACAGTTGGAGCGCCCAGGGCGGGGGCTAGGCGGGTAATGGCGGCCAGGTGGCCCAAGGTACGCTGGAACCGCTCCATCGAATCCTGCATCAGCTCCAGAATACGTGCCGCCGGGCCCGCCTGGCATTCGCCCGGCAACTCTTCGCGCAAGGCCCTCAGCAGCCCTTCCAGGTTGGTAATAGGGTTTTGCAGGTCATGTGAGGCCGTGTAGACGAAGGTGTCCAGCTCACTGTTGGCGAACGTGAGGTGCTGGTTGCTGTCGCCCAACTGGTCATTGGCATTACCGAGTAGCACATTGGCGTCGCCCAACTGAGCGTTAGCGGCGTATAGCTTTTCGTTTACCGCCGCCAGCTGCTGGTTCAGGGCCAACATCTGCTGGCGGTTGTCGGCCAGTACCTGCCGGGCCAGCACTTGGGCCGTCACGTCGTAAGCGAAGACCAGGATGCCATCGATGTGCCCGGCCGCGTTGTGGGTGGCCTGGTAGATGTAGTTGAAATATCCCATCTGTAACTGGCCCGTGTTGGTGCGGTCCAGGGCGGCAGGTTCATCGGTGCCATGGTAGGTGGCACCTGTGTGGTACACGGCATCAAGCCGCTCCCCAAACAGCTGGCCCGCCAGTTCAGGCAGCGCCTTGCGAAAAGGCTGGCCCATCAGGGGGCGGTTCCCGAGCAGGTTTTGAAATGCCTCGTTAACCAGCTGAAAGCGGTGCTCCGGGCCGGAAAGAACGGCAATCAGGGCGGGGGCCTCGGCTACCAGCCGGTGCAGACGCAGGCGCTGAGCCTCCGCCTCACGCCGGGCCGCCTCAACTTCCTCCACGGCGCTGGACACGGTTTCTACCAGTCCATCGTTGGTAAGCATCAGCTCGTCGTTGAGCTGGCGCACCGCCGCCTCGGCCCGGCGCAGCTCCGCAGCCTGTAGGCGGACTCCCTCATTAGAGGCGCGTAGCTGCTCGTTGACGACCGACAGCCGCTCATTGGCCAGGGCCAGTTCCAGGTTGGTGACGCTCAACTCGTGGTTGCTCACGGTGAGCTCTTCGTTGGTCACGTCCAGCTCCTCATTGGTAATGGAGAGTTTCTCGTTGGCTACCGCCAGCTGGTGTCGGGTCCGGGCGGCATGCTCTTCGTGGGTCTCCACCCACTGGCGAGCCAGCACGTGAGCACTTACGTCGTAGGCAAACAGCAGCAGCCCCGTCACCGTGCCGGTGGCGTCCCGCACGGCCTGGCTAATGAACGTGAAATGCACGGGACGGTGCCTGGCGCGGCCGTGGTAAGCCACTTCCTGAAGGCCGTAACACGTGCGGCCGCTGGCAAATACCTCATCCAGCAAGCTAAAAAAGGGCTGACTGGCCAGCTCCGGCAAGGCCTCCCTAAGCGGCAGGCCCACCAGAGGCCGGCTGCCGAACAGCTCCCGAAACCGCTGATTGGTTACCGTGACCATGTGGTCGGGGCCGGCCAGGCTGGCCACGCAGGATGGTGAATCCTGTACCAGGGCCAGCAACTGGCGGGCACCGGCGCTGCTCGCCGTTTCCGGCTCGGGGCGTATTGGGGAACCTGCCGATGGATTGGGGTGGGTGTCAGGATTGGTAAACGACTCGGAATCAGGCATATTAGTAGAAACTACCTGTAAGGTACGCTTTTATTCCGCGGGCAGGCTGGCCATAGGTGCACCGGCTACCTCTGGTCTTTTGGCTGGAACTGCAGGTCGCCACTCAGCAACTCTTGCTTGAGAATGGAGTCGTGCACCACGCGGGCCTGGTGGCCGGTTTCGTCGGCTTTGCGAAAAAACTGCGCGGCTACGTCCGGCTGTTTTTCCTGCTCAAAGTGCTGCCCCAGGTTCAGCAACAGCAGCTTGGTTTCTTCCAACCCACGCATGGATTGGTAGAGCAGGCTTTCTACTGATTGCGTAACCTCGCTCAGTAGCGCGCTGATGGTGTAGGCGTGGCCCGTATGGCAGCGGTAGCGAATGAGCTTGCCCTCGATGAGCTGGGTGAGCGCGCCGTGGCAGTCAGGGCAGGTGAAGGGCGTAAGCTCGCCCTTTTCGATGATACCCAGCTCAAAGGCGTTGTTTTGCTTTGCAATGGTGAACTCAATTTTAAGCAGGTCCAACTGCGCGGCCGGCAGGCGCGTTTTGGCCGGGGCCGGCTCCAGGGTCAGGCGCACCAGCAGCGACCCGAGTTCAGCCAGGGGCACGATATGGTCTGCCTGAACAAATTGCAGCGCATTTTCCGGCATGGCCGGCTGTTGCGCATCATGCGGGTCCTGCACCACGGCCAGCCCGCCCATGCGCTGTACGCTCCAGAGGCCCGAGGTGCCATCGTCGAGGTAGCCGGTGAGCACCACGCCAATTACGCGGGGGCCATACATGTAGGCGGCCGAGCGAAACAGCGCGTCGATAGAGGGCCGGAAGCGGTTTTCCTTCGGGCCCCGGGTTACCAGCACCCGGTCGTTTTCTACCAGTAAATGGTGGTCGGGCATTGCCACATAAATCACCCCGGCCTCGATGATTTCTCCGTTCTCGGGGTGCTTTGCCGGCAGCGACCCCGCAGTGCTGAGCAGTTGCGGCAGGATGCTGGGCGAGTCGGGACCCACGTGTTGCACCACGAAAATAGGGGCCGGGAAGTCTGCTGGCAGGGTCTTTACCAAATCCAGCAGGGCCGTTACGCCGCCCGCCGAAGCACCAATCACCACAATATCCCGGCGGTGTTTCCGGTGGTCTTTTGTTCTGGAAATGGCCATGTTTGTTTCGGTTGGAGGCCAATTGGCTCCCGGTGAGGTTTAGTAGTGCCCAAAATCCCCGGTGACAATGCCGCTCGAAAACCCGCGAAGTGCATAGCCCTGTCTAGGCTCTGGCCCCTGAGGCATCCGTTGGGGTAGGGCTGTGCATCTTTTCTAGTATACGGACAAGGTCCCGCATACGGTCCGGCTTTTCTTCTTCCCCGTTCATTGTTCGGTTACCTCCGTATATCCCTATTGCCGGGTCCGCGTGGACGGCCGCCCGGCTTGCCTTCCGCCCCCGGAGGCTCCTCCACCGCCTCAGGGCGGCCGTCGGCCCTTTTCGCCCGCAGTCTTCGCCGCTGCTTTCCTGGCTCCTGTTTTCCCCTGGCGCATCCTGCGCCGCTATGTCAAATTCCTCCCTCGGGACTCCCACCCCCCTAAACGTTGCTCCTGACTCTCCCAAGCAGGTGCCGCAGAACCCTGAGCTGTCCGCTGTTAACGGCGTCCTGCAGACTACCAACCAGGAATTGCTCACCAGCAATGCCGACCTGCATGCGCACAACCAGCACCTGGAAGCCCAGGTGCTGGCATCAACCCGGTTTGCTAAGGCAGCCCAGGCCGAGGCGGACCATCAGCGGGCCAGCCTCGAACGCTTCCTGAGCCAGACCCGGGCCGCCGTGTGCATCCTGCGCGGGCCTACCCACCAGCTCGATTACGGCAACCCCGCCTTTCAGCAGCTTTTTTCAGACCACCCCATGCCCCTCGGCCGGTCCGTGGCCGACTGGCACCCCGAAGCCGTGGCCTTAGGCCTCGTGGCGCAGCTCGACGGCGTGTACCGCTCCGGCGTTTCGTACTTCGGTGTGGAGACGCCCCTGGCCCTGGTACCGCCCGTGGGGCAGGTGGCCCGCACCCAGTACTTCACGTTTTCCTGCGACGCCTACCAGGAGCAGGGCCACACTGTGGGTGTGTCCCTTTTCGCCTATGATGTAACCGAGGCAGTGCTGGCCCGGCGCCTCAACGAAACCCTGCAGGCCGACGCGCTGGCCGCTACCCAACGGCAGCTGGACGAGCGCGAAGCCTTTCACCAGGTGTTCGAGCAAACTCCCGCTCTGCTCACCCTGTTGCGGGGCCCCGAACACCGGTTTGAGTACTGCAATGCGGCCCAGGAACGAGTGTTTCCTGGACGCCAGCGCCGGGGTCGGCCCCTGGCAGAAGTGCTACCCGACGCCGCCACGCCGGCCTTCGTGGCCCTGCTCGACCGGGTGTACGCCACCGGCGAGCCGCAAGTAGGGGTCGAAGTGCCTGCCGACCTCGACCAGCCCGATGGCCTGCCCCCCAAACGCCATTACTTTAACTTCACTTACCACCGGTTCGAGGAAGCAAGCCAGCCGGCGGGTATCTCCGTGTTTGGTACCGACGTGACCGAGCAAGTGCTGGCCCGCCAGCAACTGGCCCAGGCCAACGCCGAGCTGACCGCCGCCAACATCCAGCTCACGCGCACCAACGCCGACCTCGACACCTTTGTCTACACCGCCAGCCACGACCTGAAGACCCCCATCAGCAACCTGGAAGGGTTGCTGATGGCGCTGAACCAGGAACTTCCCGCCACCGTCAAGCATTCCGACAATGTGCAGCCTCTGCTCGAGCGCATGCAACGCGCGGTAGGTCGCTTCCAGCTCACCATTGCCCAGCTCACCGACGTGTACCGGCTCCAGCGGGCCCAGGCTCAACCTGCTGAAACCGTGGACCTGGCCGCCCTCATCGCCGACATTCGCCTCGACCTGGCCCACTTGCTGGCTGCCACCGATGCCCGCCTCACCATCGACGTCACCACCTGCCCCAGCATTTCCTTTGCTCCCCAAAACCTGCGCAGCATTGTCTACAACCTGCTCAGCAACGCTCTCAAGTACCAGCGCCCCGGTTGCCCGCCCGTGGTGCACCTGCGCACTTATCGGACAGCCGCGACAATGGTCCTCGAGGTGCAGGACAATGGTCTAGGCCTCAATGAGGTCCAGCAGGCGCAACTCTTCGGCTTGTTTCAACGCCTCCACGACCACGTCGAGGGCTCGGGCATCGGGCTCTATATGGTCAAGCGCATGGTCGAAAACGCCGGCGGTACTATTGCCGTGAAGAGCGAGCTGGGAGTAGGCTCAACTTTCATCATTACGCTACCTGCCCTGGCACCGGGAGGAGTGCCCGTAGAATAAAAACTTCCTTTTTAGCTATTGTATATATTTGATAGTTAACCAATTCGTCGCATCCTTCCGGCCTGCGCATCTCCCATATTCCCTTTCCGCATGTCTTCCCCCCAATCCCCTTCTGCCCACGACCATTCCGCGGCAACAGAAATCCAGGCCCTGCGGGAGGAAAACCGCCAGCTCCGGGAAAATCAAGCAACTGCTACCCAGCACCAGGCGCACCACGACCGCTACGAGCAAAGCCAGGCCCGCTTCCGCACCGTTTTCGAAAACTCGCCCCTGGGGCAGAAAATCATTACGCCCGACCTGACCATCCGCCAGGTCAACCCGGCCGTGGTGGCCATGCTTGGCTTTACGGACCCCCAGGAGCTGATTGGCCGCAAAATCATGGAGTTTTCACACCCACAGTACAGCGCCGACTGGCAACACCTACAGGAGAAGTTGTGGAAGCACAAGACACCCCATTTCACGCTGGAAACCTGTATGATCCGGGCCGACGGCTCCAGCTTCTGGTGCCAGGTCACGTCTGTGCTATTTCCTGATGAGGGGGGGGAATTGGGCTACACTATCCTGGAAGACGTTTCCGAGCGCAAGGGCTTGGAAGCTTCCCTGAAACGGGTGTACGATGCGCAGGAAACCATTCTGCAACTGGCCACCCACGACATCAAGAACCCCATTGCCCAGATTGAGCTACTGGCCGACCTGCTCCAGCGGGAACTCATCAGCCGCAACGGGGAAGCGCCCCCACCGCCGGAAATGGTGCACTACCTGGACCTGATCCAGAAAGCGTGTACCCATGCCAGTACTTTGCTGCAGGATATTCTCTACGTCGGCGACCTGGACGAACACGGCCTGCAGAAGAACCCCACCGACCTGAATGCTTATCTGGCCCAGCAGCTGACGGTACACCGCCTGGCCGCTCAGGAGAAAGGGGTGGCCCTGGCCCTGGCCCTGCCCGACCAGCCTCGGTATGCCTCCATACATCCGGGGAAGTTCGGTCGGGTGCTGGACAATCTGCTCAGCAATGCCATTAAGTTCACACCGGCCGGGGGCAAAATTACCATCGGCCTGCTGGAAGAAGGCGGGAAGTCGCGCATCTCCATCCAGGACACTGGTATTGGCATCCCCGGCAAGCTGCACGCCAACCTCTTTGATAAATTCAACCCCACCCGCCGGGCCGGCCTGCAGGGCGAAACCACCACCGGGCTGGGCCTGTTCATTGCCCGGCAAATTGTAGAGCTGCACGGCGGACACATCTGGCTGCAAAGTCGCGAGCAGGAAGGTTCTACCTTCTTTATCGAACTTCCTTAGCTGGCCTTGCCTTATCTTTACGACGAGCAGGGTACGACCTTCTTGGTTTCCCCAACTGCATCTGCCGCCCAAGTCCCGCTTTTCATGCGCAAGCTTTCCAGTGTGCTGCTCGTCGACGACGACCCGCTCACCAATGACCTCAATGAACGCCTGCTCCAGCAGCTCGGCGTCGCCGACCAATACCTGGCCGCCACCGATGGCGTGGCCGCTTTTGCCGCCCTGGACCAACTCAGCCAACAGGCAAACCCAACCAGCCCGGTGCTGGTACTGCTCGACGTGAAAATGCCCGGCATGGACGGATTGGCCTTTGTCGAAGCGTACCAACAGTTGCCTCCGGCCCAGCAGCAGGCCGTGGTGATTGTCATGCATACCTCTTCCATGAGCTCCGTGGACTTGGGGCGCATTGAGGCCCTGCCCATTGCCGGCCTGGTCAGCAAGCCCCTCACCAAGGAGAAAGTCGATACGATTCTCAAACTGCACTATCAGCGCCAGTTCCCGGCCCGCTAGCCTCGGGCCCCACCAGTGATACGCTCCGCCTGCTGGCCTACTGCCGCCGCCAACTGGAAAAGCTCTATCGACTTGTTTGCCTCTGCCAAGGAGGAAGTCCAGGTCATATCCGGGAGCCGGAGCCAGTAGCTCATGCTAAGTGTTGACAGCCTCAACCGCCGGTTCGGCGGGGGCGCCGTACGTCCCGTCGCTAACCAGCCAGCCCCCTGGTAGGGAAAGCCCGGCATCGCAGCCCGGCGTATACCACTCGGTTAGAGGATTTGCTAACAGTAGGGAAGGTGCTTGACTTTGAAGGAAGTCTCAGTAAGCACCATAAGCTACATTTGAGAAGTTTCTGCCTGTAGTATCAGCAAGCCGGTGGAGTAGGTGGTCAAAGAAGAATTCGGTAGCTTTCTGACATAAACAGACGCCATGAATTGCTTCCTCGTTTTGCGCTTGTGGGGTCTGCGGGCAGCAGGGACGGTATTAGTGTTGCTCGTCAGCTACCAGGGCTTTGCTCAGCAGCCGTTTGCGGTTCCTCTTCCCCTTACGGTTCTATCCTCATCAGATTCCCTGGCCATAGACCTTGGCCAGCATGAGCCCATCCGGGTACACCGCAGCTGCATGCGCCCGCTGTTCGTTCCTTCACTGCTGCTCGGCGCCGGAGCCCTGATGATGGCTGAAAGGCAGGTGCTGGAAACGGATGAGGAGCTACATGAGGAAATTCGGGAACACATGGCCCGCCCCACCACCACTATCGACAACCAGCTGCGCTACCTGCCAGGTGTGGCCACGCTTGGCTTGGGCCTGGCCGGGGTAAAAGGCCGGCATACCCCCGTTGATCAGTTAATGCTGGGCGCTTTAACATATTCCATCAACGATGCGGTGACCAGCCATTTGAAAAAGCTTACGCATGTGCAGCGGCCCGATGGCTCCAATTATCACTCTTTTCCCAGCCAGCACACCAGTACGGCCTTTGCCGCCGCCACCTTTCTGCACCAGGAGTACGGGGGGCGCAGCCTATGGTACAGCATAGGCGGGTATTCCGTAGCCGCCACTACCGGTGGCATGCGTATGGTCAAGGATGCCCACTGGCTGTCGGACGTGCTGGCCGGAGCCGGCATCGGCATCCTCTCCACGGAAGCGGCTTACTGGCTGTATCCCCACCTGCAGCGCCCCCTACAAAGAATGGTGGGTCGCCACGCCATGGTACTGCCTAATTACCAGCTGCGGGCCGCTGGCTTAACGGCCGTCGTGGTGCTGTAGCTGCCGGCTGCCAGTGGCCGCCCGAAGCAGGGCCAGGTAGAGGAGGAAAGGTCTCCCTTTTTTCGCTTGCTGCCGTAGAAGTCGGCATATCCCGGTCTGATAATGCGAAACCCCCTGTTGGGCTTTACAGCCCTAATCTGGTACAAGCACCGCCAACTGCTGCTTTGGTTACTGCTGGGCTTTCTGGTGCCCTGGTTTGTTTTTCTAAAGGTGGCCCAGGAGCTGTGGGAAGACAAAGGCTTTCCCATCGACCAGCTTATCTTGGAACAGGTGCACGCCCACCACAGCATCGGGCAGGATGCCCTGGCCCTGGGGCTTGCTCAGGTGGGCGGGCCCCTATGGATGCCAGTGCTTGAACTCATCCTGATGGCCGGCTTGCTGCTGGCCGGGTATCGGCGTGCGGCTCTATTTGTGCTGCTTTCCACCGGGGGCGCAGCCTTGTTGAACCTGTTTGTGAAATTCATGCTGGCCCGTTCCCGCCCGCAGGTTTTGTGGGTTGGGGCGGCTCTCGACTCCTACAGCTTTCCCAGCGGCCACGCCATGGCCGCTGCCGCCCTGGCCCTAACAGTAGCCATATTACTATGGTCCACCCGGGCGCGTTGGCTGGCCGTAACGCTCGGGGTGGCTTGGATGCTGCTTATGGGGTGGTCACGCGTCTACCTGGGCGTACACTTTCCCTCCGACGTTTTGGCCGGCTGGGTAGGCTCCATCGGGTGGGTAGGTGGAGTGCATCTGTTGTTTTCCCGTGACGCGGACCAAGTGCGGACCCTGTGGGGCGATGCCCGCCTGTATTGGTCAAACGAAAGGCTCCCAGCCAACACGACTGCTACATCTACTTCTGTAAATGGTTAGTGCTTACCCTGAATAAAGATGAAGAAGATATCCGAAGTAACCCTGCTATTTTGGGCCTGTTGACCTCTCTCGTATCCTTGTCTATTTGAATCCGCCGCAGCTTCTATGCCTGCGGATACGCGCAATTTAACGGTATGGAAATACTCCCTAAATGCTATGCAAAGCACCAAGTAAAGGCGTCGCTCGCTTGGTAAATGGTTAACTAAACCGTTTACAGACAAAAAAACCGTTTACAGGCTGTAAACGGTTTTTTTGTATTGGAGCCTCCTGCCGGGATCGAACCAGCGACCTACTGATTACAAGTCAGTTGCTCTACCAGCTGAGCTAAGGAGGCCTTAATTGTGGGACAAACCTACGCCATTCGCTGCAAATGGCCAAATATTGAATGGAAATTTCCGTGACAAATAATATTACTTCGTAGCTTCCTGAGTCAGATATAAACTATGATATGCAGTTAATAGAAGTGGCTACAGCGGCACAAGCCTGTGAATTTCTGGAATTTCCGCCCCGCAAGATATACCCGAACGATGCTGCCTATATCCGCCCCTGGAATCATGACGTAGAAGCCGTATTTGATCCAGCCCGGAATAAAATGTTTCAGAAAGGAGAAGCCATTCGCTGGTTACTGCTGGATGCGGCGGGGACAACTATCGGCCGCGTAGCCGCTTTTTACAACCGCGAAACTGCTTTCTCAACAGGTAGTGGTACCAGCCAGAAGCGGGACGCCTTCTTGGGCACCGGCGCTATGGGGTTCTTTGAGTGTGTGAATGATCAGCAGGCTGCGAATACCTTGTTCGATGCCTGTCGGGACTGGCTGACTGCGCGGGGCCTCACATCCATGGACGGCCCCATCAACTTCGGCGACCGGGACCAGTGGTGGGGGTTGCTGACGGAGAACTTCGGCGCGCCTATCTATCGCGCCACATACAATCCGCCCTATTATGAGGAGCTATTCCGGAAATATGGCTTCCAGACGTTTTATCGCCAGCTTTCATATTACCGCACCGTACAGGCAAAACTCCAGCCGGCCGTGCTGGCCCGGGCTGAGCGCATCTACCATGATCCGCGGTACCACTTTCAGTATATGCGGAAAAAGGACTGGAAGCGCTATGCCGAAGATTTTCGCTCCATCTATAATAAAGCCTGGGTGAAGCATGAGGGTGTGAAGCCACTGAGCCCGGAAGTAGCGCAGAAAATGATGCGTAGTATGCTGGATATCCTGGATGAGAAAATCATTTGGTTCGGCTATTATGACCAGGAGCCCGTGGCTTTCTACATCAACCTACCCGAGATAAATGAAATCGTCCGGCATTTAAATGGTAAACTGGGTTGGTGGGAAAAGATGAAGTTTAAGTACTACCAGCTGCGCGGTACCATTAAAACCATGTTTGGGGTAGTTTTTGGCGTGGTGCCGGAACATCAGCGCAAAGGTGTGGAGGCTGCCCTGGTGTATGCCACTTCCCTGGTTGTGCAAAAGCCCGGCGAAATACCCTATACCCAAACCATCATGAACTGGATTGGGGACTTCAATCCTAAAATGATGAATGTGGCTGAGTTGGTGGGTGCCCGGCCGTGGCGCACGCATGAAACGCTTCGCTTTCTGTTTGACAGTACCCGCGAGTTTCAGCGCCACCCCATCATTGACTGAGAAAAGACGAGGGCCGACTGAAGACTGATGTATCACAAGCAGAAGAAAAACGGGCTTTTAGTAGGAGGGAGGCAAGCTTCTCCCGACAGATTCGTTGATTTGTAGCTTCTCATCCGCAAAGCTTACGGCTTGTCTCCTGTTGTTTAAATTTCTCTGTCAGTGAATAACTCCGATATAATTGCCCGCACGGCCGACTTCGTGCGGGATAAATTCCTGAATGAAGGCTCCGGCCACGACTGGGAGCATATCCGCCGGGTATGGCAAACGGCCCGAACCCTGGCACAGAATACGCCTACCGCTCAGGTGGAAGCTGTAGAACTGGGCGCGCTGCTGCACGATGTAGCCGACTGGAAATTTCACGGCGGTGATGAAGAGGCGGGTCCACGCGCAGCCCGTCAGTGGCTCACTGGCCTGAAGGTTGAGGAAGCTACAATCCAGCACGTAGAAGCCATTATCCGGGAAATCAGCTTTAAAGGCTTAGGTGTGCCCACACCCATGAGCACGCTGGAAGGGGAATTGGTGCAGGATGCGGACCGCCTGGATGCCATTGGCGCCATTGGAGTAGCGCGGGCTTTTGCTTACGGCGGCCATAAAGGGCGCCCCTTGCACGACCCTGCCGTGCCGCCGGTGGAGCACTACTCATTCGAGAGCTACAAAAAGAATACCGGACCCACCATCAACCATTTCTACGAGAAGCTGCTGCACCTGCGCGAGCGGCTACACACGCCGGCCGCCCGGGCGGTGGCGGAAGAGCGCCATGCCTTTATGGAACAGTTTCTGGCCCAATTCCTGCGCGAGTGGGATAGTGCCGATGTCGGTACAGCCCCTATACAGGCTTCCGAATAGAATCGTACATTTGACCAATGACCACACGTACCGTTGCACTTCGGCTTCTCCTTCCACTCTTTGTGTTACTGGGAGTAAGTTCCTGCCGCACGTGCCCCATGTTATCGTGCCATACCCGTAAGGTGCATTACCATAATGGAGCCCGTTACCGCGGCCAGCCGCTTTGGAAAAAACAGAACCCTGCTATTGGTGAAAAAATAAAGGTGCACCAGCAGCAAAAGGGAAAGAATAAAGCGGATAAAAGCAAGTCGAAAACCTAGCAGGGCTAGGCAATAAGGCCGTTTTTTTGTATCTTGCAGGCTTAATACTGTAACCACCAATTAGCCACCAACCGTTTAGCTTGGTTGGCTTTTCCGACCTCTTATGGCAGAAGCAGAAGGCGAGAAAATCATCCCAATTAACATTGAAGATGAAATGCGCGGCGCCTACATCGACTACTCGATGTCGGTTATCATCTCCCGGGCTCTACCCGATGTGCGCGACGGCCTGAAACCTGTGCATCGGCGCGTGCTCTACGGCATGAGCGAGCTGGGTGTCTCCTACAACAAATCCTACAAAAAAAGCGCCCGTATCGTGGGCGAGGTATTGGGTAAGTACCACCCGCATGGCGACTCCTCCGTGTACGATACCATGGTACGGATGGCCCAGGACTGGAGCCTGCGCTACCCGCTGGTAGACGGCCAGGGTAACTTTGGCTCCGTGGACGGCGACTCGCCGGCGGCCATGCGTTATACCGAAGCCCGCCTAAAGCGTTTGGCCGATGAGCTGCTGAGCGACCTGGACAAAGAAACAGTTGACTTCCAGCCCAACTTTGACGACTCCCTGGAGGAGCCTTCGGTGTTTCCAGCCAAGTTCCCTAACCTGCTGGTAAACGGTACTTCCGGTATTGCCGTGGGTATGGCTACCAACATGGCGCCCCACAACCTCACCGAGGTAGTAAGTGGCATCATTGCCTACCTGGATAATACCGAAATTACCATTGCCGAGTTGATGGAGCACATTGTGGCTCCCGACTTCCCCACGGGTGGTACCATTTATGGCTATGAAGGCGTAAGGCAGGCATTCGAAACCGGCCGTGGCCGCGTGGTAGTGCGGGCCAAAGCCAGCGTAGAAGTGCAGCCGTCTGGCCGTGAGCAAATCGTGATAACCGAAATTCCCTATATGGTGAATAAGGCTTCCATGATTGAGAAAACGGCGGCGCTCATCAACGAAAAGAAAATCGAAGGCATTTCCGACCTGCGCGACGAGTCTGACCGCGACGGTATGCGCATTGTGTATGAGCTGAAGCGGGACGCCATGCCCAACGTGGTTCTCAACAACCTATATAAGTACACGCAGCTGCAGTCTTCTTTTGGGGTAAATAACGTGGCGCTGGTGAAAGGCCGGCCGCTCACGCTCAACCTGAAGGATTTGATTGTATATTTCGTAGAGCACCGCGCCGAGGTAGTTATTCGGCGCACACGCTACGAGTTGGCCGAAGCCCAGAAGCGCGCCCACATCCTGGAAGGTCTGCTGATTGCGCTTGACCACCTGGACGAGGTAATTGCCCTGATTCGTGGTTCGCGTGACCCCGAGGTAGCCCGCACCGAGCTCATTGAGCGCTTTAAGCTGAGCGAAGTGCAGGCCCGCGCTATCTTGGATATGCGTCTGCAGCGCCTCACCGGCCTGGAGCGCGACAAGATTGTGAAGGAATACGATGAGTTGATGCGTCTGATTGACCACCTGAATGCCGTTCTGGCGTCGGATGAGATGCAGCGGCAGATCATTAAAGACGAGCTCATTGATATCCGGGAGCGTTACGGGGATGCCCGCCGCACCAACATTGAGTACGCCGGTGGCGACTTCTCGATGGAAGATATGATTGCCGATGAGAGCATGGTGATTACCATCTCTCGGGAAGGTTATATCAAGCGCACGGCGCTGGACGAATACCGGGCACAAGGTCGGGGAGGGGTTGGCGCCCGTGGTGCTGCCTCCAAGAACGATGACTTCACCGAGCACCTGTTCGTCGCTACCACCCACGAATACCTCCTGTTCTTCACCGAACTGGGCCGCGTATTCTGGCTGAAAGTATACGAAGTGCCAGAAGGAGGGAAGAACACCAAAGGCCGTCCAATTCAGAACCTGATTGAGATTCCGCGCGAAGACTCCATCCGCTCGGTATTGAACGTGCGCGGTCTGCGTGACCCGGATTATCTCGAAAACACCTTCCTGATGTTCTGCACGGAGCAGGGCACCGTGAAGAAAACCCCGCTGGAAGCTTACTCGCGTCCTCGCACCGCCGGTATCAACGCCATTTCCATCAACGAAGGTGACCGACTGCTGGACGTACAGCTCACGACGGGCAATAGCGAAATCATCGTAGCCCTGAATTCGGGCCGCGCTGTTCGCTTCCATGAAGGCAAAGTGCGCTCTATGGGCCGTAACGCGGCTGGTGTGCGCGGTATAACCTTGGTAGGCCCCGAAGACCGGGTAGTAGGCATGGTATGTGTATCTGACCCCACGCAGGAGCTGCTCGTAGTATCCGAAAAGGGCTACGGCAAACGCAGCGAGCTGGAAGAGTACCGCATCACCAACCGCGGTGGTAAAGGTGTTCGGGCTATGAAAATCACGGATAAGACGGGTGCGTTGGTGGCCATTAAGGCCGTAAACGATTCCGATGATCTGATGATTATCAACCGGTCCGGCATCACTATTCGTCTGCGGGTAGCTGATCTGCGTACTATTGGTCGGGCTACGCAGGGCGTACGTCTGCTGAAAATCTCAGAAGGAGATGCCATTTCTTCAGTAGCTAAAGTAGAAGCTGAAGATAAAGTGGAGGAGGCGCTGGCGGAGGAAGCAACGCCCGTGGAGGCTGGCACTGCCGATTCGGCGGCCGAATCTGATCTGGGTGCGCTATCTGATCCTGACGCGCTTAGCTCCAACTAACCTCTGTTTCGAAAGCCCGGGCCTGAACCCGGGCTTTCGTGCTTTCGTTTGTCAAGTAATTCCCATTCTCTCACTCGTTATTCTTCGACAACCCTATGAAGAAGATTATTTTAACCTGCCTGGCTGCACTATCGATGCAAGCGGCTATGGCTCAGAACTCAGCGGTTACCAATGCGGTGCTGTACCAGCGCCAAGGCACGCTGGATAAAGCCCGTACGGAAATCGACAAAGCAGTTCAGAACCCCAAGACTTCTGATAAAGCGAAGACCTGGTACACTCGTGGCGAAGTATACGACGCTATGGCTGTGAGCCCCATTTACGGGAAGACGCTGGCACCAGGAGAAGGTGCTAAAATTGCTTTCGAATCATACCAGAAAGCCATTCAGTTGGATGGTAAAGATGGTGAGTATGGCAAGCTGGCCACAGCCAAAATGGATAACCTGTTTGGTGCCGCCCTCAACGCTGGGGTAGAAAGCTACAACGCTCAGAAGTACGACGATGCTATTAACTCGTACAAAATGGCCCAGCAGATTCGTCCGCAGGATACCACGGCGTATTTGTATGCAGCCTATGCCGCTGAGGCCAAGCAGGATTTTGCTTCAGCCAAGGAGAGCTACAACAAGCTGATGGGCATCAATTATAAGTCGCCCCAGATGTACACCCGTTTGCTGCAAATTGCTCGTCAGGAAAAAGATGAGAAAGCAGCTATGGATGTAGTTCAGCAAGCTTTGAAAGCATACCCCAACAATAAGGGCTTTATGTTGGAAGAGTTGAATATGCTGCTCAGCTCGGGCCAGGGCGCACAGGCCATGGATAAGATTGACAAAGCCATTGCGGCCGATCCAACTAATGCCAACCTGTATGCTGTAAAAGGCTCCATTCTGGATCAGAATAAGCAGCCTGAACAGGCGGTAGTTGCTTATAGGAAAGCTGTAGAAATTGATCCGAATAACTTCGACGCGCAATTTAACCTTGGCGTGTACAACTATAATAAGGCAGCTGACTTGTATACTAAAGCTAGCCGCATGAGCTTAGCCACGTATCAGAAGTCTGGCAAAAAGATGGAAGCTGATGGCAAGAAGTATTTCGAGCAGTCGTTGCCATACTTTGAAAAGGCATTGCAGTTGCAGCCTAATGACCGGGCTGTCATTTCTTCTTTACAGAAAGTGTATGTACGTCTCAACCGTAATGCTGATGCGGAACGGATGAATACGAAATTGGAAGCCCTTAAGAAGTAAGGGGAGGTAAGAAAAGCAGCCCGGGTCATACTCGGGCTGCTTTTAAGAGATGCTACTTAACATAATATAAATTATAAGACAAAAAGATTTGTTTTGATTTAGGCGGTTTTTGAGCTGGTGTATGGAGTTTGCCAGAGTATAAAAAGTAACGGAGAGCAATTACAGTGGATATAGCTGGAATCGTTTGGTGTTCGGTGTAGAACGTTAGAAGATAAGATTAGCTGTTGCCACTTGATCCTATGGCCATATAAACCAGCAGCCATTTATGCCTTTCATTAAGCTTCCCTATTAAGTACTTGAAAACAGCATAGCTTATTTAAATAAAGATTTTGATTCCCTTCCCAATGGTTCGTAGCACAGCTAGTAATGTGGGTTTGTGGAAAGATTTATTGTGCGAATAAATAGCCTATAAAGAAAAGCTTGGTAAGCTAGGCGTTTAGGCCAGGCCAATGCATTTGCTGCATTCAACTCATTTGCTCCTTAAGGAATTTTTACCTGCTGTTTCTCTCGGGACTGGCTTTATTTCCTACTTGATTCAATCACCCTAACGCGGAAGAAATTGCTCTTGAGCCTGTCACATTTAAAATCATAATGTAATTGGATGCTGAAGAAGCAAATCATTCTTGTAGATGACGGAACGTTGATTGGCAGTACTGAATGAAGTGGCTCTCCCCTTGCGAGCCACCTCTATATTATTTGTAGTTATGTTAAGTAATTACAACACTCTAAAAATAGGAAGTTAATCATCGGACGATTAAAGGACAGCTCAAATAGATAGCGAAATATGAGACTGGCTGAATGATTCCCGATTTCCTTCTCCAACCATAGCTAGGTTGTTGTCAGGACAATCCTAAGCGTTTATACCTCTTCTAGAACCCTACCCTCCTGCCCCGCCCTTGCCGTTCGTGCCCCTACGTTAGTTTAGTATTTATATACATTTTATGTGATGTTTGTAGTTAATAAGCATCAATTAGTGTATAAAAGTATAAAAAAGTACAAAATGGTTATACTTTTCTATACTTTTTTATACTTTATACTACTTTCATATACTGTCTTTATTTGCTATCCTTGTGTTAATATTACCCTTCTACTTTCTTCTTTATGCCAAAGACAATTGATTACCCTCGCACTTCTTATGATAGTGCTTGGGAAGTAGCTGAGATTGTTGATGACACTGGTGGTAAGTGCGCCATAGAAATGGCTGCTCGAAAGCTTGACCGTAAGGTTAGTGGCTCCTTTAAGGCTATTATTGGTTCAGCCGTTAAGTTTGGCCTGCTTACCAGTAAGCGTGAGTTCTTGACGACGACTAACCTCTTCCGTAGAATCAAGCATGCCTATGACAAGCGAGAGGAAAAGATATATCATCGGGAAGCCTTTCTGCATCCACCGCTATTTACTCAGATATGTCGCAAGTTCAGGAACCGCGAATTACCCGTGCATATGCTTGATGTCATGCTTATTCGCGAGTTCAATGTGGAGGAAATCAATGCTCAGAGTGTTGCTAAAGCATTTCTGGATGGCGCCCGTATGGTCGATATCCTGGATGAGCGTAACATCATAGCCGACATTGATCAACTGGCAGCCCAACAAGGCCCGCGTCGTGAGTTAGCTGCCGGGGAAATGCCTATCAATCTATTTAAGGCCGATGCTCCCTCGTCCTCGCCGACTAGTATATCCAATGCTAGCTTATCTTATACCTCAACCGGGGCCGGTACATCCGCTGGCAATAAAGAACAGCCTCTGTTTGTACCTCCATCAGTATCGGGTGGCGATGCTATATCTCAACTGTTTGGATTAGACACCGAAGATCTGGACATTCCGATGCCTCAGCCTTCTTTAGAACGGAGTATCCCTAATACCACAATCCTGACACACCCATCTGAAGATATCAGACAAGCTGTACGGGATGTTCCGACTTTAGCGACTGCACCACCTGACCAGGTGCCAGCATTATATACAAATGAAAAAGTGGCCCCGCCGCCAGCAACAACCCCAACTATAGATTCGGGGTTTCGAATTCTGATATCCGGGCCTGGTATTCATACTGAATTAAGCATTCAGGATGTTGATGACTTACTGATTGTGAACAGCCTGCTGGAGAAAATACGACGGCAGGTAAGCCGCTAACCAATAAGCCATAAAAAACCGTCTGGATTCCGATACCCAGACGTTTTTTTTATTATCTCATTAATAATGAAACGCATATAATTTCATTTCATACTATTTGACCAGTGTAACAAACCACTGCTCTGACTTACGGTTACGGCCTAGAAAAAAGCTATCGACGAGCTGAAACTGAAAATTTCTTCCTTTCTCTCCGAGCGCATCTTTGGTGACCGGAGCTGGGGAAAACAAGAGAAAAGGCATTTCCGGAGAATTCTGATGGGTCAAAAGTGGAATAGATTTCCCGGCAGCCCATACCTGCTTGATCTGAATTTCGCTCAGGCTGCGCCAGGCATAGTGTTGCCAGCGGGCTTCCCGGCGGACATCGGTCATACGGCGCAGGCCGGCCTCTGCTTTGCGGTTTTCCCACAGCGGATATGCCGGCATCAGAATGGCTAATCCAGCTGCCATTAGGACTATGGAAGCCAGTATCAACCGAAGCGGCCGGGGAGCTTTCCCGTGCCCGGTTTGGCGGAGAATTCCGAATGCCAACAGCCCACCCAACAACAACGCGGCCCAGAACCGCGCACTCCCCATTCCGAAGCCTGGCAGCCCACCCACTGCCATAGCAGCTGGCAGGGCCACTCCGGCCAGCGTTAGGAGGATACCCCATGCCCAGAGGACCCGATTATCCGTTTGAGTGAGCTTTTGCTGGCGGGCAGCAATTTCCCAGGCCCGAAGCAGCCCGGTAAGGAGCATGACCAAAGGGAACATAAGAGGCAGCATATAGCGCTCTTTTTTCTCAGGAACTACGCTCAACAGTATTACTGAAACTAGCAGCCAGACCAAGCCCAATAGATATGGAACATACGCCGTAGCCCGGCGGCGCGCATACGGCACAGCCAGTGAGACCAGAGCCACCATGGCCCACACACCGGTAAACACCGGAAAATTAAAGTAATACCAGAAAGGCTGCACGTGGCGCCCCTGCCAGGAGGAAACTTCTGTTTGTGCAACTGTTAGGGCAGCAGCGGCAACATGCTGCCATATATACCAAGGCCAGGAGGCACCCACCGTCAAGGCTACCAGCACCGACAGCAAAAGGCCTCTCCACTCCTGCCGTAACCGCCCGGATTCGCCCCACAGGCGCGGTTGATAATAGCAAATCAAAAACGGCAACCAAATGCCATACAGAGCCACCGGACCTTTGCTGAGCATTGATAAGCCTAACAGGAGCCCGGAAAGTGCCCAAAGCCCCCCTTTATCAGCCTTGCTGCCTGCTCGCACCATCAGCCATAAGGAGCCCACCATAAAGCCATGCGAGAAGATGTCCCATTGTGCATCTCGACCCACGGTAACCATCAGCAGGCTGCTTGCCAGTACCAGCGCCCCCAGCCAGGCCGTGCGGCCAGGTTCTTCTGCTTCGCCGGGGCGGCCCCGGGTGAGTTCCCACAGCAAACCCCAGAAAAAAAGCACCAGCAGTGTAGACATAACAGCCGCGGGAAGTCGCAGCCAGAAAAGCTGTTCTTGCTGAGGAAAGCCAATGACACGCATCATGCCAGCTACTGCCCAGGTAGGCAAAGGAGGCTTAGCCAGGCGCAGCTCGCCATTCATGGAAGGCAGAAGCCAGGATCCACCACCTGCCATTTCCCGGGCGGCCACGAAGTTGCGGCTTTCCATAAGCCCTACCTCCTGCACACCCAAGTGCAGGAAAAAGCAAAAGAAACAGACCAGCAACACGGCAACTAATCGACCCGGTCCCGACTCAAAAAACGGAATTCGCATAAATGCTGCTGCAGTATAATAAGTTAAGGACCTTTAATAATTACCAGCATAATCGGCGGTGAGCTTAAGTACCCTTACGACGCAAACGCAGCAACTGCCGCAGGTTATCTACCTCCACGGCATCGGGGTGGCAGCTTAACAACCGCCGGATAGCCCGGGGTGAGCGGCCTCCGAAGATAACGGCTTTCAAGCCTGCCTGATGCACTTGGGCACAACGCTCCGGAGTGGCCACATACTTGGACATTACCACCGCATGGACATTCAATTCCTTAGCCTGTAGCAGGCCGGCTTCAAAATCATGGGTAACCTCCAGCCCCAGAGATACTGCTGGAAGTTGCTGGTGTAGATATTGAAGAGTTTCGGGTTGGTTCGTGAGTATTAATATCTTTTCTCCTGGTACCTGATATTGATGAAGTACTGCCGCCAGCGCCCTTACTAAGGCACGGGAGCGGCTGCCATTGCCGTAGCTGGTGCAGGCATCGGTTTCGTGCAGATCCAGATGCAGGTAAGGAAAGCTGCCGCGCCGAGACAGATGGGCCAGCAGTGTATCGAGGCGTTGCGGGCGCTCTTGCTGTAGCCAGTCATATGGCCAGCCACCCCGGTAGCGCAGGGTAGTAATTTTGTCTGCTGCTACGGCGCTAATGCAGCCTTCCCGGGCATTGGTAAGGGTGGAAAGCTCCGTATTATGATACAAAATGGGTACACTGTCCTGGCTAAGCTGAATATCAATTTCTACCCCATCGGCCCCACGCTCCAGGGCGCGCTCAATTCCCCGCAGGCTGCTGGGGGGCCAGGCATTAAAGGGATGTAGAAACGTGAAAAAACCTGAGCCCGCATGGCCCAACACCTGAACCTGTTGAACAGGCATTGCTTCCAAGGGAGATTTGGCCCCTGACTGCCCCGTGGCTACAGTTACTATGGACGACAGCCAGCTGCTAAAAAGCAGTGCCATACGGAAGGATTTTCTCATAGAATGGTAGCCTACGCATAATGGCCACTCAGGGTATCAAAATCAGCTTACCTTTGCCCGCCTGCCCGGTCCTGGACCAGCGGCTCTCTCCTATTTACTGTGTATATGGCGTCTATTCTGGTTACGGGTTGTGCCGGCTTTATTGGCTCTCATCTTTGTGACAGGCTACTGCAGCAAGGCCACCGCGTGGTGGGCCTGGATAACTTCGACCCGTTTTACCCCCGGGCTATCAAACAGGCCAATATGGCCAACTTCCTGCATCATGAACGGTTCAGCTTTCATGAAGCCGACCTGCGGGATGGTCTGGATGCTCTGGTAGACGCACTTCCTGCCGACCCCATAGAAATAGTGGTGCACCTGGCCGCCAAAGCTGGCGTGAGCCCTTCGGTGAGGGAACCTGCCGCATACCTGCAGAATAACGTTATCGGGACCACCCATTTGCTGGAATGGATGCGCCTGCGCGAGATTCAGAAGCTATTCTTCGCCTCCTCCTCTTCGGTATACGGCAATACCCGGGAACTGCCTTTCCGGGAAGATATGAACCTGCAGGCTACCTGTATTTCGCCGTATGCTGCTTCTAAGCTCTCCGGCGAGCAGCTTACGTACACCTACCACCACCTCTACGGGCTGGATGTACTGAATGCCCGATTTTTTACGGTGTATGGCCCACGCCAGCGCCCCGACCTGGCTATCCATAAGTTTGTCCGCCGCCTGCGGGCCGGGGAAGCTATTTCCGTGTTCGGAGACGGCAGCACGGCCCGGGACTACACTTACGTCCTGGACACGGTAGACGGCATCGTACGGGGAATAGATTACTTACTAGGCCATTCCGACGTGTATGAAACCATTAACCTAGGCAACCACCGCCCGGTAGCGCTGCTGGAGCTTATAAAAGCAGTTGGCGAAGCCGTAGGCACGGAGCCGCAGCTGGAGTTTCAGCCTATGCAGGCCGGCGACGTGGATGTGACTTACGCCGATATTTCAAAAGCGAATCAATTGTTGGGCTATTCGCCCCAAACGTCCCTGCAGGAGGGCCTGCGGGCATTTGTGCAGTGGCTGGATCAGCAGGAAGAATAAATCGGACATGAATAAAAAGAAAGCCTTGGCAGTTAGGTTCTGCCAGGGCTTTCTTTTAAGGTTTCGACTAAACAATTAGATAGGTTGTAGCTACACCACAGAAGCTTTAGGTTGTTGCTGGTGGCGGGCTAGCTCCCGGCGCAGCAGGACAATGTTACGAGCATAGACTACTGTGCCAAACATATTTCCGATAATGAGGACGGCGTCCTTCCGGAGTAAGGCATACACTAGAATAAGGACAGAACCCAGCAGGCTAATTACCCAGAAGCTCAAAGGCAGCGTAGATTCCCCTTTGCGCTCCGAGTATAGCCATTGATACACGAAACGCAGCAGGAAAATAGCCTGACCAAAGGCCCCCAATAGCAGCACCCCGCCCGGTATGCGGTTATCGAGCATGGTGCGCAGACTAAAGTGCTGGTTGCCGGCCACAAACCAAGCTAACATGGCCACCGGAAACACATAGGCGCCTGCCCGAAACCACGGATTGAGCTTACGCCATTCACCCAGCAGCTGTAGGTTACGGATATAAATACCGTAGCTGATAAGCTGGGCAGCCAGGATAATGGGGTCGTGGCGCAGAATACCATAGACTATCATCAGAAACGATGATATCAGGCTGATCTGCCAGAACAAGGTGGGCACCAGCACGCGCTTGGCCCGCTCGCTCTGGATCCATTGCAGCACAATGCGGCTGGAAAACAAAAGCTGCGAAACCAGTCCAATGCCCAGTGCTACCGTTTGTGTAGTCATAGTTTGGCCGTTTAGCGTCCCGTCGTTTCAGCACGGTGATGCTCGCCAATTTCATAGTTTTTCCACCGGGAACGTATCCAGCGGAAACCAAACGTATCTACCAGAGGCTTCCAGGCCCGGTTCCAAAGGTTGTATTTGGCTGTGCCGGCGAAGCGCGGAAAGTGCTGCACGGGTATCTGCTTTACGCGCCCGCCCTGCAGCTGTACCAATGCCCCCAGGAAGCGGTGCATACCATGAAACAAGGGCAACCGGCGGGCATACTCCACCTTCATGATCTTGAGCGGGCAGCCCGTATCCTGAATCCCGTCGTTGATAAGCGTGCGGCGAACTGTGTTGGCCACCTTAGAGGAAAGCTTCTTCACCACGGTATCCTGCCGCTTGGCCCGGATGCCATTCACCATATCATACTCCGGGAAGAACTCGAAGAACTTCAGAAAGTCCATTGGCGAGGTCTGAATGTCGGAGTCGATGTAGCCGATAAGCGTGGTGCGGCAATGGTCTACGCCGGCTTTGATGGCTGTGCTCAGGCCCCGGTTTTCGCTCAGGGAGATGAACTCGTAGCGGGAGTCCTGGCGGCAGATGTCGCGCAGAATCGGCAGCGAATCATCTGTAGAACCATCATTTACAAATAAAACGGTTGTGGCTACCGGCGTTTTTTCCAGAAACTTATTCATCTCCACTACAAACTGCCGCAGGCTCTCTTCTTCGTTGTACACGGGAACCAGAACGGTCAGAGTTTGTAGGGAAAGGTAAGTAGAAGCGTGGTCAGGCATAGTAGAATGATGAAACGGCGGGCAAGGTAAGGAGGTTTTGGCGGCCTTCCCCGCTTAACAAACCAGGAACATTACTTCTTATTCCTCCCGCCGTACCCCGCCAGAGATGGTAGCATGACGCTGACGCAAAACCGCAACTATATCCTCCAGCCCCAAACCGGCAGCCGTAAGCAGCACCAGCAGGTGAAACAGCAGGTCGGCCGCTTCTCCTTTCAGGCCTTCGGTATTGCCGGCTACGGCATCAATAACCGTCTCCACAGCCTCCTCTCCCACTTTTTGGGCAATTTTGGGCATTCCCTTCCGAAACAGCGAGGCTGTGTAGGATTTGGCATCTTCGTCAGGAAATTGCTTGCGGCGCTGTACCAGCCTTTCCAGTTCGGCAATAAAGCTTACTGCCGGCGCAGGGTAAGCCGTCTGATCCAGCTGCTCAAAGCAACTGGTGGTGCCGCGGTGGCACGTAGGCCCATCGGGAATTGCGCGAATTAAAAGGGCATCCTGGTCACAATCCGGGTGCTGACTTACCACGGTGAGGTAGTTGCCCGAGGTTTCTCCCTTGGTCCAGAGGCGCTGCTTAGAGCGGGAAAAGAAGGTTACGCGTCCGGTTTCCTCGGTTACACGCTGCGCTTCTTCATTCTGATAGCCCAGCATGAGTACCTGCCCCGTTTGTGCATCTTGTACTATGACGGGTATTAGCCCGTCGGGCATTTTCTGAAAATCCATTGATTTGAGCGTTCTGGCTATGTGTCATGCATGGTTGTCCCAAGCACTACGAACGATTCTTACAGTCGCACGGGAATTCCGTCCTGACGTAAATGCTCCTTCAACTCCCGAATACCGATTTCCCCAAAATGGAAGATACTGGCGGCAAGCCCGGCATCGGCGTGGGCCTGTCGAAACACATTCGTGAAGTCCTGCTTAGTGCCTGCCCCGCCGGAAGCCACCACAGGAATGGATACGGACCGGCTGACAGCGCCGGTTATATCCAGGGCAAAACCATCCTTGGTGCCATCGTTGCTCATGGAGGTCAGCAGGATTTCCCCGGCGCCCCGGTCGGCGGCTTCCCGGCACCAATCCACGGCATTGCGGCCAGTGTTGTTGGTCCCAGCCCGGGTGTAGATTTGCCATCCATCCGTCTCATGATGTCGCGCATCAGCGGCCACTACGATGCACTGGCTCCCAAAACGGGTTGCCAGCTCGTTTATTAGCTCCGGACGAGCCAGGGCCGCCGAGTTTATACTGACTTTATCGGCCCCGTTCAGTAAGAGCACTTCCACATCTGCTACGGTCCCAATTCCGCCCCCAACAGTAAATGGAATATCCAGCTCACAGGCTACATCACGCACCAAGGCTACCAACGTAGCGCGCTTCTGATTGGTGGCTGTAATATCCAGGAAAACCAGCTCGTCGGCGCCTTCGCGGGCATATCGGGCAGCCAGGGCTACCGGGTCGCCAGCGTCGCGCAGGCCCTCGAACCGAACACCTTTTACGGTGCGGCCGTCCTTTATATCAAGACAGGGTATTATTCGTTTGGTCAGCATTTGGGATGATTTGAAGCGAGAACCAGCTAATTATCTTGTTCCTGAGCAATGCATGTTTCAATTCTCGAAACACAAAGTCAGCTCCATAGCCTTATAGCCAGGGCTGCAGTTCCTGCAAGGTGATAGTGCCTTCATAAATAGCTTTGCCAATGATGGCGCCGTGCATGCCTACCGCTGCCAACGCCTCCACATCCGCAATGGTAGTAACACCGCCGCTGGCTATCAGGTGGGCAGACGGCACCTCCTTCCGCAACTCCTGGTAGGTGGCCAGGGAAGGCCCCTGCAGCTTGCCATCCTTACTAACATCGGTACAGATGAACGTAGTTGCTCCAACGGTGCCATAGCTCTCCAAAAACTCCCGTAGCGTTCGGTCACTCTGTTCGGCCCAGGCATTGATGGAAATATGGTTGTCACGAAAATCAGCTCCAATCAGGATACGCTCAGGCCCGAATGTGCGCAGCCAGCCGCTCACGGTAGCAGGTTCCCGCACAGCAATACTGCCTGCCGTAATCTGCCGGGCGCCGGCGTCGAATGCCTGACGTACGGCTTCCTCGCTCTGTAGTCCGCCCCCAAAATCAATAATCAGGTTGGTATGGCGGGCAATGCGTTCCAGCACGACTAGGTTTACGGGCTGCTTGGCGCGGGCTCCATCCAGGTCAACCAGGTGCAGGCGCTTTATGCCATGCTGCTCAAAGCGCTGCGCCACGGCCAGGGGGTCGGCATCATAGGTTGTTTGCTGAGCGAAGTCACCCTCCGTCAGGCGTACACACTGGCCGTTGATGAGGTCAATTGCTGGAATGATTTCCATAAGATTATTGAGGCAAACAAACCTCGGTCTGAGCGTACTGCAGACCGAGGTTTGTTTACAGTTTCAGAAAGTTTTCGAGAATACGTGTGCCGACGGGGCCACTTTTTTCCGTGTGGAACTGCACGGCATAGAAGTTTCGGTGTTGTACGGCCGCACTGAAAGGAGCAGGATATTCTGTTTGGGCAATGGTGTAATGACCAACCGGTGCATAATAGCTATGCACAAAGTATACATAGTCCTCCTGCTGCAAGCCCTCAAACAGTGGCGTGCGGAGAGCTTGTAAAGTATTCCATCCCATATGCGGGACCTTGTGTTCCGGAGAGCCTTCAAAGCGTACTACATCGAACGGCAAAATACCCAGCATATCAGTTCCGCCGCCTTCCTGCGTATGACGACCCAGTAACTGCATGCCCAGACAAATCCCTAGAAAAGGTTGAGTAAGCGTGGGCAGCAACTCATCTAGTCCCTGGGCGCGCAACTCTCGCATAGCAGAGGCTGCTTCGCCTTCCCCGGGAAACAATACCTTGTCCGCCCGCCGAATTACATCGTGGTCTGCCGTCAGCATTGCCTGCACACCTAACCGTTCCAGTGCAAACAAGACAGACTGCACATTGCCGCCTTTGTAATCAATTACAGCTATATCCATATGAGAAACCGCAGTTAAAAGAGCAATTTACCTTCTTTATACATTTGAACAAACACAATTAATGCCCAACATCCCTTTAGCATACCGTATATGCATTGAAAATGTATATACCTTCTGTTAAGCCAGATGCAATAAGAAGCGCGCATTTACTCATTTGTTAAAATCTATAAAACCCCTTTCGTACTTGGAATCTCCATACGTCCTGCGTCACGCACCAGAGCCATCTTTATAGACTTAGCCACTGCTTTAAAAATGGCTTCTATTTTATGATGTTCGTTCTGACCTTCGGCTTTAATGTTTAGGTTACAGCGCGCGGTATCGGAAAAGCTCTTGAAAAAATGGTAAAACATTTCCGTCGGCATGTCCCCTATTTTTTCGCGTTTAAACTCTGCGTCCCATACTATCCATGGTCGACCCGAAAAATCGATGGCAGCTTGTGCCAGTACATCATCCATGGGTAAAAGAAAACCATAGCGGGCCAGGCCGCGCTTATCGCCTAGTGCCTGGGTGAAGGCTTCGCCCAAAGCAATGGCCGTGTCTTCGATGGTGTGGTGCTCATCAATATGCAGGTCGCCCTGCACGGTGATTTTCATATCGACTCCAGAGTGTTTACTAAGCTGGTCGAGCATGTGGTCGAAGAAGCCTAGTCCGGTGTGCATCTTCGGGCGGCCACTACCATCCAGGTTGAGCTCAATATGGATTTTGGTTTCGTTCGTGTCGCGCTGCACTATAGCGGTGCGGGAAGGAAGCCGCAGAAACTGGTATATCTTTTCCCAGCTAGTGGTGGTTAAGGCAGCCCGCTCGTCACTCTCCTCTTGTGGCCGCATTAAGATGGATTGACACCCGAGGTTCTGGGCCAGCTCCACATCCGTCAGCCGGTCGCCGATTACGAATGAATGCGCCAGGTCATATTGGCTAGCGTCGCTCAGGTATTCTTTCAGCATTCCAATGCCGGGCTTGCGCGTAGCCAGGTTCTCGTGTGGGAAGCTACGGTCAATATGCTCCCGTGAAAACTCCACCCCTTCTGAGCGCAGAATGTCCAGCATCATTTGGTGGGCAGGCCAAAAGGTATGCTCCGGAAAGCTCTCGGTACCCAGACCGTCCTGGTTGCTTACCAGCACCAGCTCATAGTCCAGCTCACGGGCAATACGAGCCAGCCCGGTAATGGCACCAGGTACAAATTGAAATTTTTCCCGACTCAGGGAATCCACCTGAAAATCCGTTGGCGGTTCAATCAGGATAGTCCCGTCGCGGTCAATAAAGAGTACTTTTTTCATGATACAGTTTGTGACTTCATTTCCATTGAATGCAGACATCTCTTGTTTTGGCAAACCCCACGCAATTGATATGCTTGGTGCAGTGCTGCACGACACAGGTTTTGAACTTTAGAAACGAAGTGGATTATACATACTCCTGCAGTGCGGACAGTAATAACTGGTTTTCCTGGGGCGTGCCAACCGTAAGGCGAAGCGTACCAGTACAACCAGGTTGGGAGGTCCGGTTTCGAACCACAATACCCCGGCCAAGCAGAAAGTCATATACAGCCGTGGCATCGGGGCGAAAACGCACGAGCAGAAAGTTGGCATCGGAAGGAAATACCTCCTCTACTATTTTCAGAGCCGGCAGCCGCTCCTGCAACCAGTCGCGGCCCAGGAGTAACTCCCGGCGCATCTGCTCAAAATGAGGCGCATCGCGCAAGGCCTGCAGGGCGTGCTGCTGCGTAGCCTCCGATACATTATAAGGAGGCTTAATTTTATTCAGGTATTTGATTAGCTCTGGGGAGGCAAAAGCCATTCCCAGGCGCAGGCCGGCCAAACCCCAGGCTTTCGAAAAAGTCTGTAGCACCACCAGGTTCGGAAACTCATGCAGGCGCGTGGTCCAGCTGGGCGCTTCGGCGAAATCCACGTAGGCTTCGTCAACTACTACCAGCCCCCGGAACCCGCGCAGTATTTGTTCGATGCCTTCCGAATGCAGCAGATTGCCGGTGGGATTGTTGGGCGAGCACAGAAACACCAGCTTAGCCTCTGAGGCTAATATGCCCGCTACCGTTTCGGCGGAAAGTTGAAAGTCGGCGCTCAGGGGAAGCCGCTCAATTCCTACATCGTTCAGGTTTGCCGCCACTTCATACATACCATACGTGGGCGGCAGAATCAGAATACTATCCTGGCCGGGTGTGCAGGTAAGGCGCACCAGCAAGTCAATGGCTTCATCGGAGCCATTGCCGAGGAAAATCTGCTCAGGGCTTACGCCTTTCAGGGGAGCCAGCCCGGCCTTGACAGCACGCTGTAGTGGATCGGGGTAGCGGTTAAACCGTTCAGGACCGGCACTACCCAGGCTGTTCTCGTTGGCATCGAGCATGACATGGGCCTCCCCCTGAAATTCATCACGTGCCGAAGAGTAAGGTTTCATGGCCCGAATGTTAGGCCGCACGAGACTTTCTAAGTTGAACATGTTAAATGAGGAAGATGAGGCGCTCATGACGCATTAGTTTTTGAATCTCCGCTGGCCAGTGCTTCCAGCCGCAGCGTAACGGCCCGGGCGTGGGCGCGCAGCCCCTCCGCTTCGGCCATTGTTTCTACCACAGGCCCCACATTTAATAACCCTTCGGGGGTGAGCCGCTGAAAGGTGATTTTCTTGAAAAAGGAATCCAGGGAAACTCCGCTGTAGTTGCGGGCATAGCCGTTGGTGGGCAGGGTATGATTGGTTCCGGAAGCATAGTCGCCGGCAGCTTCGGGCGTGAGGTGCCCCAGAAAGACAGAACCAGCACTGGTAACACCTTCGGCCATTTGCTCGGGGTTTCGTACAGCCAATATCAGGTGCTCAGGGGCATACTGATTCGAGAAATACAGCATTTCCTCCGGTGTGCGCAGCAGAATGGCGCGACTTTCGGCCAAGGCCTGGGCGGCAATTGCGGCCCGGGGTAGTGCGAGCAGCTGACGCTCAACTTCTGCTTTGGTTTGCTCCAGCACAGCCATGGAGTCAGAAAGCAAAATTACCTGAGAATCGGGGCCGTGTTCTGCCTGGCTTAGCAGATCTGCCGCTACAAAAGCAGGGATGCTAGAATCATCGGCAATAATGAGTACTTCCGATGGGCCCGCGGGCATATCAATAGCCACACCATAGCGGGTGGCCAGCTGTTTGGCAGCTGTTACATAACGGTTGCCGGGCCCAAAGACTTTGTCAACGGCCGGCACCGATTCGGTTCCGCCGGTCAGAGCAGCCACGGCCTGGGCGCCACCGGCCTTCACGATAATGGAGATACCCAGCAGCTGAGCCGTGAACAGGATAATGGGGTTTACAGAGCCATCCTGTTGAGGCGGCGTGCACAGCACAATTTCGGGGCAGGCGGCCAGGCGCGCGGGCACGCCCAGCATGAGCAATGTGCTGAACAGTGGAGCTGTGCCACCCGGAATGTAGAGCCCTACCCGCTGCACGGGCACGGCCCGCCGCCAGCAAGTAACGCCCGGCATGGTTTCTACCCTTTCTTCCTGCGGCACCTGGGCCAGATGAAAACGCAGAATATTAGCGTGCGCCAGGCGAATGGCAGTTTGCAGCTCGGCCGGTACCGCGGCGGCGGCGGCTGCCAGCTCTTCGTTACTTACCCGTAAGCCAGCGCTAAGGTCAGCACCATCAAACTGCCGGGCATACTCGAGCAAAGCGGCGTCGCCGCGCTGACGCACATCTTCAAAAATTTGCTGCACCCGCTGCTCCACGTCCTGCGCTTGCTGCTGGGCAGCACGCTGCTGCAGGTTGGCCCAGTCTGACTGGCTGGGGTATTGAAAAATCTGCATGGGTTCAAACTCGGCTGATAAGTAAAAATTTAGCTAAGGCCTGAATGCTTAGCTGATCATCTTTTCAATAGGCAGCACCAGAATACCCTCGGCCCCCACCGCTTTTAGCTGACCGGTTATGTGCCAGAAGTCATCCTCGTTTACCACCGACTGCACCGATACCCAGCCTTCCTCGGCCAAAGGCGTAACCGTGGGTGACTTTATGCCGGGCAGCAACTGCTTCACGGCTTCCAGTGAAGCCACGGGTGCATTCAGCAGAATGTATTTATTGCGGCGGGCACGACGAACTGCCTGCATCCGAAATTGCAGCTGCTCCAGCAATTCTTTTTTCTCCGCGCTCAGGCTTTGGTTGGCAATTAGTACTGCCTCAGAGCGAAACACCGTTTCCACCTCGCGCAGTCCGTTCCCTAGTAGCGTAGAGCCACTGCTAACAATGTCGCAAATGGCTTCGGCCAGACCAATGCTGGGCGCAATTTCTACGGAGCCGCTAATGGTGTGCAGGTGGGCCTTCACACCACGATCCGCCAGATAGCCTCCTAATATCTGTGGATATGAGGTAGCAATGTTCATTCCCTCCAAGTCCTGTACAGAATTATAGGCGGCGGCACGGGGCACTGCCAGACTCAGGCGGCATTTGCTGAAACCCAGCCCTTCAATCTGCAGCTGTGGGAAACCGGCTTCCACTAGCACATTTTGCCCCACAATGCCCAAATCGGCCACTCCATCCTGCACATAGCCGGGAATGTCGTCGTCACGCAGATACAGGATTTCCAGGGGGAAGTTGGTGGCTTCGGTTTTAAGCTTGTAAGAGGAAGTAAGGAAGCTGATGCCGCACTCCCGAATCAAGTTCAGGGAGTCTTCGCTGAGGCGGCCCGATTTCTGGATAGCCAGACGGAGCATAAGGTTGAATTTAAAAGCGAGGGACGGAAAGCCAGAACCAGCTACAGCTAGTTACTGTCCATTCATTCGTGAAAGTCTATAGGGGAAACGGGCAGCGGGACCCTTTCGTTGGAAAACGGCAAAAGACTGCCGGGGCCACCAGTTTGCGGGGGCCGGGGAACCTGATGCGGTTCGCCCAACGGGTCAATATGATTCGTGCATTCCTCTAGAAAGAGGAATGATGCCCATGCAGATGATGATGCGCCGCGCGCAGCGAGCCAGCGGCCGCAAAGGCGGCAGCACGGGGGCTGATGGAGCTTATAATAGGCGCGGCGAAAGGCATGGAGGGGGAAATGGTGGTGCAATACTACGGTAGAAGCGTCAGAAATAATCTTTTTCTTCAAAAAAATCCGTAGAAATCTGACCTTTGAAGTGGTTTATGGGCCAAACTCTAAAAGTGGCACTATTGTTTCGGTGTCACCCGTTACGTTTAACAAGTGTTTCATAATTAAGTATGCGTAGCTGTTTTCATACCGTTCTGGCTGGTGGAATAAGTCTGGTTGTGAGTCTGGGCATGGTTGTTCCTGCCGCAGAAGCCCAGCAGCAGGCCAGTGAGCCAGCCGTTCAGCTGCCCCTGCCCCAGGCCAGCCCACATGCCCTGGTGCAGCAAACCATTGGCCTCACGGATATTTCCGTAGACTATCATGCCCCTGGGGTGAAAGGCCGTACCATTTGGGGCCAGTTAGTGCCCTATAGCCAGATTTGGCGGGCCGGGGCCAATGAGAATACCATTATCAAATTTTCGGCGGCCGTGCGCATCAACGGCCAGGCTGTGCCTGCTGGCAGCTACTCCATCTATGTTTTACCGGTTTCTGACCAAGACTGGCAGTTTGTGCTTAACCGCGTAATTACCCACTGGGGGGCAGAGGGCTATGAGGAAAAGGACGACCTGGTACGCATTCCTATCGTACCGGAAGCCTCGCCATTCCGTGAAACGCTGCTTTATTGGTTTTCCGATGCCAAAAATGGAACTGCCCGTCTCAATCTGAGCTGGGAAAAGTTAACCGGCTCACTCTACATTACCACTGATGTACACGCCCAAGCGCTGGCGGGCATAGAGCAAACTCTGGCCAAGCAGCCCGGCAACTGGCAGCTGCTGGCGCAGGCAGCAGAGTATCTGATTCAGAATAACATTCAGGCGGAATTGGCTCTGCGTTATATTAATGAGTCGATTCGCCTAAACGACACATACCTGAACAACTGGCTGAAAGCCCGCTTGCTGGCCTCCAAAGAGGATTACAGCACTGCCATTGTATACGCCCGGAAAGCCCTCAAGCTGGGCGAAAAAGACGACAATGCCTTCATGTCGCAGCAGCCTACTATGCGCATTGCCTTAACGGAATGGCAAGCCAAGGCCTACTAACCTTCCCTATTTATTAGAAAAAGGAAAGCCGCTCCCTGAAGAGCGGCTTTCCTTTTTCTAAACCTGGCGCGGTATATTGCCCAGCGTGGAAGCCTTCTTAACCCTTTGTGAAGCCATACAGCCCCTCTCGGAACCCTTACGACGGGCACTTCAGCAACTGGTAAAACCGGAAACAGTGGCGGCGCGGAGCTATCTGCTGCAGCCCGGGCAAACGGCCAACCGCCTGTATTTTCTGGAACAGGGCCTGGTGCGGGGCTTTTATTTGAAAGAAGGAAAAGAGGTTACTGCCTGGTTTATGCAGGAAGGCGACTTTGTTATCTCAATCCATAGCTTTTTTTCCCGGCAACCTTCGCATGAGTATTTGCAGGCGCTGACGGACTGTACATTCTGGTCCCTGACTTATGAGCAGCTCCAACAGCTCTATCGGGAGTTTCCGGAATTCAACTTTATCGGCCGCGCCCTCACGGAGAAGTATTATGTCCTGAGTGAGCAGCGGGCTTTACATCTGCGTATGTACTCCGCAGCCGAGCGGTATGAGCAGCTACTGACTCATTTCCCTGGTATTTTTCAGCGGGTTCCACTTAAAATGCTGGCTTCCCACCTGGGCATGTCACCGGAAACTTTAAGCCGATTACGTGCCCGCCGCAGTAACTAAGCTTCTTTCTTGACATTTGTCAAGCGCATTGGCCAGCGCATACCTGACTTTTGGATCATGATTTTATCCTTAAGTCCTTTTGCTATGTCCATGCCCGCCTCCTTACTGTCATTTTTTGACAACGGCCCTTTCATTACGCTGAGCTGGAGTCCGCCGCCCATGCTCACCATTATTTTCTCTGTCTTTGTTTTCTGCTTTGTACTGGAGCGTTTAGTACCAGGTTGGCAGCTGCCATGGGTACCCACCTGGCCCTTGCGAGTGCTTTTGGTTAACCTGGCTCAGCTACTTATTGTCATTGTAGCGGGCCTGACGTGGGAAAAGTGGTTTTCGGCTTACTCTGTCTTTCATCTTTCCCAGCATTTAGAGCCCCTGGCCAGTGGTATGCTGGCTTACGTGGTAGCCACATTCATCTTTTACTGGTGGCACCGCTGGCGCCATACCCAGGATTTTCTGTGGCTGCACTTCCACCAGATTCATCACAGCCCCCAGCGGATAGAGGTAATAACTTCCTTCTACAAACACCCGCTGGAAATGGCTGTCAACTCATTGATTGGCGGTTTGCTGGTATATACCCTCTTGGGGCTTAGCCCGGCCGCCGGCGCCATTTACACATTATGTACCGCCTTGGGCGAGTTCTTTTATCATACCAACGTTCGGTCCCCTCGTTGGGTAGGATATGTTTTTCAACGACCGGAAATGCACCGTGTCCATCATCAGTACCAACAACACAGCCATAACTACGGCGACCTGGTAGTGTGGGATTGGCTCTTTGGCACTTACCGCAACCCCGACCGTTTCGAGGCCACCTGCGGCTTCGACAATGAAAAAGAGCAACAGTTACTACCGATGCTCTTTTTCAAAGATGTGCACGAAGAGGACTCCTAATGTCACTTCAGAAACAGGCCTAACTCTTTAAAACCGGGCTATCACCCGCACATTTATCACGCGGCGGGAAAGGTAATTGGGCACCGAATAAGTGCGCCCATTAAGGTCCTGTACGTAGTTGTAGCCGCCCACATTATTGGCATCAATAATATTCAGCGCTTCCAGGCCTATCCACAGGCTTTCCAGCTGGCCCACGCGACGGGCCCCTTCCGCGTGCATAGTAATAGCTTTCGAGAAGCCTAAATCTACCCGTTGGTAAGCGCGAGTGAGTTTACTGGTACCACGTAATTCCGGCAGCGCCGGTGGGCTAAACGGCAGGCCGGAGCCAAAGACCAGGTTCACGTAGCCTTTCACGGAGGGGTTATTGGGCAGATGGTCCTGGAAGAAAATACCCAGGTTCACCCGCTGGTCGCTGGGGCGGCGGATGTAGCCTTTGGCATCCCGCCCAATTTCCTGCCCATCTGCATCATAGCGTGTAATAGAATCCCCATTGAGGTTTTCCTTGGTGGTTAGAATTCCCAAGCTGAACCACGACTCTGCTCCTTTCACAAACTCCCCGCTTACCCGGGCATCAATACCAGCAGCATAGGCCGTGGCATTGTTACGGGCAAAGTAGCGCAGCCGAACATTATCTACATCGTAGGGCACTACATCCGTCAGGTACTTATAGTACACTTCGCCGGAGAAACGAAAAGGGCGCCCCCATTGCTCAAACTTCAGGTCGGAGCCGGCAATAAAATGTAGGGAGCGTTGCGCGCGTAGCTCGGGGTTCAGCACGCCGGTGTACACCTGCACGCCGCTGGCGTCGCGGGCGCTTTGCTGGTCCCGCAGCTCGCGGTAAAACGGGGGCTGGTAGTACACGCCCGTACCCAGTTTAAAGGAAAGATTGGGGTTGCGGCGCGTAATCATGGAATATTGCACCCGGGGACTAATCGTGAACTGGTCGTTCACCGTCCAGTAGCTGGCCCGCATGCCGTAGGTAAGCGTGCGCAACGAATCCAGCGTAATGGTATGCTGCGCATAACCCTGATACCGGAAGCTGCTCAGACCCAGGTCGGCCTGCAGGCGGGTACGCCGGTAATCGGGCACAAAGTCTGCCGAGTCTACAAAGCTGTATTCGTTTAGAACATCGTTGATTTTTTCGCGGCCCGCTTTTATGCCGGCCAGTACCGTATGGCGGGTGCCGGGCGTCCAGCTGGCGCGGGTTTCCAGCGTACCTATGCGAGCCTGCAGCGTATTCCGGGAATGATCAAAGCGGGAACCCAGGTTGCGCTGGCGCACCGGCTTGCGGAAATCCGGCGAGTTGGGGTCATTCTCAATATCCGCCAGCGAATAGCCTGCTTCCACGTCGCGGTACTCCAGCTCCCGGGAAAGCAATACCCCCGCCAGAACTTCGGCCTGCAACTCCCGGGTGAAGCGGTGGCGCAGGTTCAGGCCCGTCTGGTACGTATCATACTGCATCCGCTCGTGGCCACCGTACGCAATATACAGTCGCTGGAATTGCGCCGTACCGGTGCTGAAGGTAGACTCTCCACTCTCCGGAGCAAATACAAAATCGTTGTGGGCCACCGTGGTGAGCAGCCCCACTGTAGTGCGGTCCAGGTCGGTAGTATCGCGGCCCAGTGCGGCCGTTACGTACAGCTGCGCATCATAGAACGTGGGATTATAATTTCCCTGGGCGCTGCGCAGCGAATTGAATACATAGGTAGGATTCTTGTAGCGCACTCCAGCCAGGTAACTAATACGTTTGTTAGGCGAAACCGCCTCTACATGGGCGGTAGCACCGGTTAAGCTGGCCGAGGCAGAGGCAGCAAAGTGCTGTGGCACCTTATAAGCTACATTCAGCACCGAGGAAAGTTTGTCGCCATATTTTGGCTGCCAGCCTCCACTGGAGAAATCTACCTTATCGACCAGGTCGGGGTTCACGAAGCTGAGGCCTTCCTGCTGGGCCGAAGTAACCAAAAAGGGCCGGTATACCTCAAAGCCGTTCACATATACCAGGTTCTCCTCGTAGTTACCGCCGCGCACTGAATAGGTGCTGGTCAGCTCATTATTGGCAACCACCCCGGGCAGCGTGGTCAATATCTTATTGAAGTCGCCAAAGGCGGAAGGCAGCTCTTTAGCCGCCCGTGGATCTAAGGGCGTAATGCTGACCTGCTCCCGCGGGTCGGCGGTTTCGGTGCGGCCGCGCACAGTGACGTTACGCAGGGAGCGGGAATCTGCTTTTAGAACCAGGGTTAGTTCGCGAGGAGCAGAGAGGTTCACAGGCTGGCGCAAAGTCTGATAGCCCAGTCGCCGGGCAATCAACATCAGTTTTCGGCTTCCCGATGGAGTAGAGATTTTCAGGAGAAAATGTCCTTCCGCATCCGTGGTGCTTGCGCCTGGCAGGCCTTCTACGCCTACTACCACCAACTCCAGGGGGATACCCGCGGCATCACGCACAGTACCGGAAAGCTGTATGGCCTCGTTCTGCTGAGCCATAGCGGCGGGTAAGCTTCCACCCAGGAGTAGTAGCACCAGCACTAATGCCGGCCACCTGAACATTATTTGACTTCCCGGAACCTGGCCGCCCCGCATTAGTCGAGGTCGGAAGTCAGAGCTACTGCCAATGAGTCGCGCATTTCGGCCAGAGTTGCTACGGGGTCCGTTGAGTGGAATACGAAGCTGCCAGCTACCAGCACATCGGCGCCAGCCTGCACCAGCGCCGCCGCATTGTCAAGCGTAACTCCGCCATCAATTTCAATAAGGGCACGGCTGCCGCAATCTACCAGCAGCTCTTTCAGGGCCGCTACTTTGCGCAGGGTATTGGGGATAAAGCTCTGTCCACCAAACCCAGGGTTTACCGACATCACGCACACCAGGTCCAGGTCGGCGGCAATGTCTTCCAGTACCCATACCGGCGTGTGGGGATTCAGGGCCACACCGGCCCGGCATCCTAGGCTTTTAATTTGTTGAATAACGCGGTGCAGGTGCGGGCAGGCCTCATAATGCACAGTAAGGTTAGCCGCGCCGGCATCCCGAAAGGCAGCCAGGTAGTGCTGGGGTTCCTCTATCATGAGGTGCACATCCAGGGGCTGCTGGGCATGCCGATGAATTGCCTGCAACACCGGAATGCCAAAGGAAATATTCGGTACAAACCGCCCATCCATCACGTCACAGTGCAGCCAGTCGGCAGCACTGTTCGCCAGGCGTTCGGTTTCAGCCTGCAGATTAGCAAAATCAGCAGCCAGGAAAGAGGGAGCCAGCAGTGGGGCCGGGCGGTGCGAAGTATTCATGCCACGAAGGTAGGAGTTGCCTGGAATTCTGAACAGTAGCCTCGGTCGCTTCCTTATAAAAAAACTTGACGCTACAGCCGGACAAAGCGGGCGGTGCGCCGCACACCGTTTGAACTGACTGTGCAGGTATACGTACCACGGGCCAGTACCCCGGTTCGCACCTGCATTTTCGGGCTATTATTAAACATAGTCCGGTCCAGAACCAGCGCCCCGCGGGAATCATATACCCGCACGCGCAGATTTTTCAGCAGCAACTCTTCCGGAATAGTCAGAAAAAGCTCATTGCTGGCCGTCGGATTCGGATACACCAACAGCCCGGTGGCCTTACCAGGTAAGCTCAACGGTTTACCCGGGTTAGCCAGCTCATACGCCCGTACAAAGTTAGGAATGCCGTACCCCCGCTCGTTGTCCGGATTGGCAGCCTGCGAACCGGAGCGCTTCAGGGTCTCAATAACCTGCTGGGCGCTTAAGCCCGGGCTGGACTGCCACAGCCCAGCTACCATGCCTGCCAGCACCGGGCAGGCATAAGAAGTACCATTGCCCCGCACGGCAACCCCACTAGGGCGAATAACAGCTGCCAGGTAACCCATAGCCATTAAATCGGGCTTGATCCGCCCATCGGCAGTAGGCCCTACGGAGCTGAAACCTGCCCGAACACCCAGCGAATCGACAGCTCCGACGGCAATGACCGAATCAGCATCAGCGGGCACGTCAATGTAGCGCCAGGGCTTATCCCCATCGTTGCCGGCACTATTGAGAACCACCATACCTACGCGCGCGGCCATTGTGGCGGCGCGGGTTCCGATAGTAGTGCGTCCGTTCAAATCGGGGTAGGTATGGTCTATGGAAGGCTCATCAAAGGTGGTGTAGCCTAAGGAAGAGCTGATAATATCTACCCCGGCCGAATCAGCATACTCGGCCGCTATCAGCCAGTTCATTTCTTCTACCGGATGCTCAGAGCTGGCATCTTCAGTAATGCAGAGATGATAAGTAGCCTGGGGCGCAGTGCCTACAAAAAAACCCGGAGTATTGGCTGCCAGCGCCGAGAGGACACTGGTGCCGTGAGCGTCACGCTCAAAAACCGTTTTGGTTTTATCAACAAAATTGAAGGTGCTGGCTACTCGCTTTTCACTGAAAAGAGGCTTAAAGGCCTCTAGCTGATCTACACTGGGAAAGCCGGCATCAAATACCGCAATCTGCATACCTTCCCCTTTAAAGCCGGCATCGTGCATGGTTACGGCATCCAGCTGTGCTGCCTGAGCAAAGGCCAACCCATAGTCGGCGCGGCGGCTTTGCGTAGACTGCTTTTGTGGCAGAGCGGGCCGGAGAGCCGGCCTGCTACCGGCCTGGGGCTTGCGGTTGAGCGTTTCTGCGCTACGGATAATGGGTAAGGCTTGCACCTGGGCCAGCGTGGCGGAGTCGCAACTGATAACAGCAGCATTAAACCACCGGGAGGTATACCAGAGTTGCACGCCCGGCACGGCCCGCACCTGGGCTACGTAAGCCGGAGCTACGGGCAGGTCCCGGGAGGATACAGGTATTTGCTGCCGGCTACGCCGCTGCAGGGCACGGGCCGAGAGAAAAGCATCTGGCCGCGTGGTGGAGAAAGGCGTGCCGGTTTTATCCCGGAAATACACCAGATGCTTGCGCACGGTGCCCCCTGCTACTGCCGGTGGATTGCCCAGGGCCGCTACATTAAATCCAATTGAAAGAAGCAGCAGTAGCCACGCGCGCATATACCAGCTTAAAGAAGATCAACAGCTGTATTATTAACACCAATTCCGGCAAAAGGATGCAGCCTGCCGCTTATAACTTGCCCGATTCCAGCAGCGTTTCGCGGTGCTCCCGGCCTGCCAGGATGTAGCCTGTGCCTACCTGACAATTTTGCCCGGCGGTGCTGCCATCACAGTAGATATACCGCTTATTTTCCCGGAAGATAGGGCCTTCGTTGCGGGCGTATACCTGCTTACGCTGCGTGAGGTAGTAGAGGTTATTCTCCACATCGTCCAGCGTAGTCAGGGTTTCGGTGTACTCCTTCTCGCCTGCCTTGAAAGGCTGGCCTACGTTCTGATACTGCCGGCCCACGGTATCGAGCGCGGCAAAGGCAAAGGGGTTCCAGCGTTTGCCTTCGCGCACCGGGAATACCAGCTCTACCGTGCGGCGGTTGCCGCGCAGTAGCTGCAAGCTCTGGCTGGTGGGCGTAAGCACAAACACGCTGTCATCGGCCCATTCTTCGGCGGCCTTTTCCCGGCGGGAGCGAATAATGCGGTAGCTCAGCAGGCCGGCGGCATCAGTAAAGGTATCTTCAATTCGTTCGCGCAGCTGGTACTGGGTGGTGGTGGCTACGTTATCATCCCAGATAACATCTTCGGCAGCAAAGGTGCGGTAGGTGCCGGTGGCCACCGGGTAGTATTCCTTACCCAGTGGCGCCGGGGCCTCCGTTTCATTTTTACAACTGACGACCACTCCAACCAAAAGCACTGCCCAGCGGGCCTGCCGCTGCATTCTTACGAATTGAGTCATGAGGTAGCTATAATATCTTCTGTGGCTACGGGTGCCACATCCATAACGTGCCGTTCAATCCAGCCGCCACCCAGCACATCATTGCCATCATAGAAAACGGCAGCTTGCCCGGGCGTTACGGCATGAACGGCTTCTTCGAAATATACTCGAATTTTATCACCAATCTGTTCTAAAAATGCGGGCGAGCCATCATGATTATAGCGGATTTTTGTACGGCTCGGTACCAGGCCCATTCCTTCCAGGGAGGCATACTTGCCCATGTTGAGCTTGCCCACTACAGTAGCCGTGCTGGCCAGCTCATCAAAGTTGCCTAACACCACCTGGTTGGTCTCAGGGCGAATTTCGGTGACATACACGGGGAAGCCCAGCGCTACGCCTAAGCCTTTGCGCTGACCAATGGTGTAGAACGGATAGCCTTCGTGCTTGCCAATAACGGTGCCATCGCGCAGCACAAACTCGCCCCCGGCCACGCGCTCCTCCAGGCCCGGCACGCGGCGGCGCAGGAACCCGCGGTAGTCGTTGTCGGGGATAAAGCAGATTTCGTAGCTCTCCGGCTTGTTTACCAGCTCCGTAAAGCCGCGCTGACGGGCCATGTCATAGATTTCGGTTTTGCGCAGGCTGCCCAGCGGGAACATGGTGCGCGCCAGGCTCTCCTGACTTACGCCCCAGATGGCGTAACTCTGGTCTTTGTTTTCATCAATGCCTTTGCTGACCACGTAGCGGCCGTTTTCCTGGCGTACGTTGGCATAGTGACCAGTGGCAATAAACTCGCAGCCCAGTTGGTCGGCGCGGCGTAGCAGGGCATCCCATTTAATGTGGGTATTGCACAGCACGCAGGGATTAGGCGTGCGACCAGCCAAGTATTCATCGGTGAAGTTGCTGATGACAAAGTCACCGAACTCTTCGCGGATATCAATAATGTAGTGTGGGAAGCCCAGGTCCACGGCAATCTGCCGGGCGTCGTTGATGCTGTCCAGGGAGCAGCAGCCGGTTTCTTTCTTGCTGCCGCCTGCGGAGGCGTAATCCCAGGTTTTCATGGTCATGCCAACCACCTCATAGCCTTGCTCGTGCAGCAATACAGCTGCCACGGAGCTGTCGATGCCGCCACTCATGGCTACCAGCACCCGTCCTTTCGTTGTGTTCATACGTGAATCAAATTGCGCCCGAAGCGTGAAAGGTTCCGGCCGAATAAACAAAGGTACGGAGTTCCGTTTTACTCCCCTCTTTGAAGTTACTGCCTAAAGCTGGGTAGGTCCGCAGGCAACAGCGTGCAGTTTGATGGACTATAAACCAAACCAATTTCACCAGGTTTCGGATATTGCAGCGGCAAACCTGCCTGCTGGCCCTGTCCAGCCCTCTCTGCTCCGTTAGCTTCTCCCTTATGTCACTTATTACATCCGTGCTGGTGCGCGGAATCAATAACCTGTCTGATGCCCGATATTGCGCGGGCATGGGTGCCGATTATCTCACTTTCCTTTTGGATCCTGCCTTACCTAATCACCTTGCTCCAGAGGCCGTCAAGGAACTTAGTGGTTGGGTTGCTGGCATCGGGCTGGTGGGCGAATTCAGCACACTCCCAGTCCTCGAAATCAATACCATAGCACGGGAATGCGGGTTAAGCTATATACTCCTCACCCGCATCCGCTCCACCGAAGAGCTAGCCGCTTTGGAGCTTCCCGTGCTACAGCTGATGAATTGGGTACCTGATATGCTACCTGAAGACGTGGATATGCGCTTCCAGCAGATGCAGGCGCATGTGGCGGGTTTCGTGCTGCCTACCATTCCCCCGCAGCCGCTTAACGGGATTCAGCTTGCTCACCTCACCGAGCAGGCCCGCACTTATCCTATTTGGCTGGCGGCAGGATTTGCCAATGGCAAGTTGCGTGAACTCCTGAACACGGTGCATCCGGCGGGCATTGTGCTGGAAGGTGGCAACGAAATCAAACCCGGCCTGCGCGACTTTTCCGAAATGGAAGCAGTATTTGAAGAACTGGAAGACTAAGGATCTTACGCCATTACGGTTATCAGGCTAAAGAAGGGCTCTGCCAGTTGCGCATTGCCGGTAATTTGAATGTGCGCATCGGCTTGCGGGCGGGGTAAGCTTTTGGTGAAAAGCCGCCATGCTACCCTCCCATCCAATATTACCTGGGTTGCTGTATCCTGCTCCGGGGCTGGTGTCTCCAACAATTGCCAGGCGTCCGTAGAGCGCTGCAGCTGCCAGGTGCCGCCCCCTTCGCCCGTTATTAAAATTTGAAGAAGAGTCCCTGGGTCAGCTTGGGTATTTCGATAATGGAATGGCAAGGCCCGCAGACAGGTATCCAGAAAGGGGAAGTAAAGCTCCCGCGTAAGCAAATCCTCCTCCTGCCCCACTGCCTGACGAATTTGCTGCTGATGATGCCACTTTTCAGTGTACTCCCGGGCCACATGAAACCAGTTTACTGACTCCTGCTCCCCGGCCCAGGCCACAGCCAATACGGCTGGCGCGAGCAAGTCCAGAGAAGCCAGAAAGCGGCAATACTCCGGGCCCGTCAATTCCAGCAGCCAGGAAATCACGGCCGGGCTCAGGCGCTGGCCAGCTGCTATCCAATCGGCATTCAACTGATTAAGAAAGCTAACAACATCGGTATAACTGCCACTGGCGGGGGCCTGACCAAAGTAGCCGTCCCGTAGTATAGACAAGGTGCGCACATTCCCATCCAGCAAGTGCAGGGCTACGTCACGCACACGCCAGTTGGGGGCTACAGTCGGCAGTTCCCATTCTGCCGGACTCAGGCTGCGCAGTAACTGCAGCAGCTTTTCATCAAGAATCGGCAACAGCTGCACTGTGTGAATGGGAGCCATAAGCTGACGCTAGCTAAGCTGGAACTGCAAATATTTAATGGGAATGCCACTGGCACGGTAGCGGCTTTCATAGTGCGTCTGAATATCCTCGGCGTGCGGCAGCAGCTCAGGCGTGGCGTACAAATCCTTGGTTTGTGCCAGCACCTGAGCACCGGGACGGGCTAGCACGGTTTCCAGTGAATAGTCGTACAGCGCTTCACTATCCGTTTTCAGGTGTACTATCCCTCCTGGGCGCAATACTTGCTGATACAGGTCTAAATAGCGTGGAGCGGTTAGGCGGCGCTTGATGTCCCGGTCGCGGGGGCGTGGATCGGGAAACGTTATCCAGATTTCACTCAGCTCACCAGGGGCGAAATGCTCTGCCAGGGTTTGACCTTGGGTGCGCAGAAAGCCTACGTTGGCCAAGCCCATGTCCCGAGCCCGGGTGCTGCCGCGCCAGATTCTTTCCCCTTTAATATCGAGCCCCAGGAAGTTGCGCTCGGGGTAGCGCTGGGCCAGCCCTACGGTGTACTCTCCTTTTCCGCAGCCCATTTCCAAGGTGATAGGTTGGTTTGCTGAGAAAAATGCTTCGTTCCACCGCCCGGCCAACTGCAGGTAGGTTTCTTTACCCGGCTCTACAATTTCGGAACGGGTGGCATTTTCGGCGAAGCGTACTAGTTTAATTCTACTCACGGAAAGCGGGAAAGAGGTTGGCACCCAAGGCGCCGGTTGATGTGGAGGAAATCAGGCGCAAGCCCTTATGTAAACAGGTCTTCAATCTCGGCTACCACAAAGGTGCTGCCACCAATAAAGACCACATCATCGGGAGCGGCAGCCGCACGGGCAGCGTGCACGGCTTCGGCAACGGAGGTAAATACCCCGCCCGAAAGCCCTACTCCGGCAGCCTGCGTAGAAAGCTCAGCAGCGGAAAGCGCCCGGGGAATGGCGGCCTGACAAAAGTAATAGATAGCCTCTTTCGGCAGCAAAGCCAGCATTGCCGCCACATCTTTATCGGCCACCGTGCCCAGCACCATGTGCAGACGGTGGTAGTTTAACCGTCGCAGCTGGGCTACTACCGAGCGAATACCTGCTTCATTATGCCCGGTATCACAGACCACCAGCGGGCGCCGGCCCAGAATCTGCCAACGTCCCCGGAATCCGGTCAGGCGGCGTACATCGCGAAGCCCTTCCTGCAAGGCCGCTTCTGAAATTTGAAAGCCCATTTCCCGCAGCCTTACCAGCACAGCCAGCACACCGGGCAGATTAAAACGCTGATAGTCGCCTACCAGGCCCAGGAGGTATTCCTGAGCAGGTCTTCCAGCCCTTTGCACACGCACCAGCTGTTGTTCAGCATCTGCCGCCGGCACCCCCACTGTTTCTACCTGATAGACTTCATCAGCAAAAACAAGAGGCGCCTGCACAGCCGAGGCATATTGCTCAAACACGGCCCGTACTTCCGGCTGCGTCTGACTGATGACTACCGGCACGTTGGGTTTGATGATTCCCGCTTTTTCGGCGGCAATTTCTGGCAGCGTATTTCCCAGCAGCGCCTGGTGGTCGAAACTGATATTGGTAATGAGTGAGACCAGCGGGGTAATAATATTGGTGGAATCCAGCCGGCCGCCCAGGCCTACTTCAATAATGGCAATATCTACCTGCTCATCGGCGAAATACTCATAAGCCAGCGCAACCGTCATTTCGAAAAAAGACGGCTTGATCTGCTCAAACAAAGGTTTCCAGCGTTCCACCCAATCCACCAGATACGCCGGCGAAATGTCCTGGCCGTTGATTTTGATGCGCTCTGTAAACTCCCGTAGATGCGGTGAGGTGTATAGGCCTACTTTGTAGCCAGCGGCCTGCAACACTGCAGCCAGCCAGTTGGAGCTACTGCCCTTCCCATTCGTTCCGGCCACATGTACCGAACGAAACTTCCGCTCCGGGTTGCCCAGGGCAGCAGCCAACGCCTCGGTATTGGCCAGGCTCTTGGTAATAGCGGCGGCTCCCACCCGCTGAAACATGGGCAACTGGGCGTATAAATAGGCCAGCGTTTCCTGATAATTCATACGCATTGTGCTTGCTCCACATCCAGTAGTAGAATCTTGCTGGTGGAGGGAGAAATTATTCTGCAAAAGAAAGCCGCCGGCAGGAATATCCCACCGGCGGCCCGTTTATTTCTGTTCTGGCAGTGCCGTTATTTCACCGTGTAGCGGAAAGTGTAGAATCCGGTGGCGCCACCGGCCACGGCCGTGGTGCGCCGGAAATTCGCTTTATACAAAGCATCCCGACAGGCTTTTTCCTGCGTGGGTGACACGTTGCCTGACACCTTCGTTACGGATTCTACTTCGCCGTCTTCGTTGATTTTGATTTTGAAGCGGATGGAGCCGGAAGAGTTATCAATAGCCGGAGCGTAAGGCTTTTCTTCAAACGCCCAGCCGCTCATCTCCAAACCACTGCCGCCCCCACTGCCACCGCCGCTACCGGGCGTGCCGTATAGGGCTTTGGCATCCAGGGAACCATTTGGGTCGCCCTGGTCGCCTACTGAACCGGGCTTGTCGCCATTGTTGTTGCCGGTGGGCGTGTTGCTGGTGCCATTCTGGCCATTGCCACCGCCGGCAGTACTGCCTTTAGGCGTGTACAGGGTACGAGGCTTTTCAGCGGGCTTGGGCGTTTCGCGCACGGGCTCCGGGCGTGGAGGCGCGGCCGTTTCCACTGGTGGGATTTTTACCGGGCTTTCCTCCGCTTCGCTGGTTACAATCTTTTCCTGGGCCGCAGGCTGCGGCTCGGGCGCTGCGGCCGTGCGGGCCGGCTGAGGCGTGGGGTCCGGGCGGGCAGCCGGCGGACGGCTGTCCTCGCGGTTTTTCGACTCGTTGGCCGGAGCCATGCTTTGGATGTCACCGGAGCCGGCTTCATCAATACCGTAGTTCAACTCTACACCTCCGCCACCAATTTCGGTGAGTGGCGGGTCGGGACCTTTGAAGATGGTGAAGATGAAGAAAGCCGCTAGCAGGGCATGAAATACCACCGTGCCAACCAGCGCCTCGCGCTTATGTTCCTCGCGGTATTCCATGGGATAAATACTAGTTACATTTAGGTAGGTAAGAAATCAGGCTGATATCGTCCTGCTGGCTGCTTTTTCAGTAAACAGCCCCGGTGGGTTTCAGGGTTCGACTTTACGCATTTTTCATAAAGCACTTGGTCTGAAACCTCTAACCAAAAACCAACCCAATTACTTGCTGGCGCTTTGCTGGGCCTGAGTGGCCATCACCATTTTTACTTTCAGTCGGTTTCCGATTTCCAGGATATCGACCAGTTTCTGCACGTTCAGCGACGAATCGACGCGCAGCACCACGGTGGGTTCAATGCTCTTATCGAGCCCTGCTATGCGTTGGGCCAGGGCCTGCTCCAGCGTGGCGGAGGTTACGGGCTGACGGTCCAGGAAATACTGTCCCTGTGCATCCACCGAAATGTTGATGGTCTGCTTCATGACTGCCTTGCCTGAACGGGCATTGGGCAGCATTAGCTTTATCACATTCGGGTTAACCATGGTGCTCACAATCAGGAAGAACAGCATCAGGAAGAACATGATGTCGTTCATCGAGCTGGTCTCGACGTGCGAGGAAAGCTTACGGCGCCGGCTTAAATCCATTTCAGTTACCAGTTTTCAGTTGACTATTGCCAGTTTATGGATGATGCCTTTCTTCGAATGGCCTCTAACTCCTTACTGGTTACCGTCAGCCGATTAATTATCCTGCAGAATGTCCATGAACTCAATGGCCGAATTCTCCATGCGGAACACCAGTCGCTCAACCATGATGCTGAGCCAGTGGTAGCCTACGTGGGCAATAATACCCACAATCAGACCGGCAGCAGAAGTTACCATTTTAGTGTACAGACCACCCGAAATCTGGGCAATGCCGAAGTCGCCGGTAGCGCTGATGGCGTAGAAAATCTTGATTACGCCGATGATGGTTCCTACGAAACCCAGCATGGGCGCAATACCCGCAATAATGCCCAGGATGCTGATGTTTTTCTCGAGGCGGGCAATTTCAATTTTGCCTACGTTTTCTACGCTGGCTTCAATATCCTTCAGAGGCAGGCCGATGCGGCGGATGCCCTTTTCAATCATGCGGGCCAGCGGCGAAGGGTTCTGGGCGCATAGCATTTTAGCACCCTGCAGGTCTCCTTTCACCATCAGGTTACGGATACCGTTCATGAAGGAATCCGGATTGACTGCTGCCCGACGGATAGTGATGTACCGTTCGATAATGATGTACACCGAAATAACCGACAGGATAAACAGCGGAATCATGATCCAGCCCCCTTTCAGGATCAGATCAATCAGCGAAAGGTCAGTATCGGCAGCGGTGGTTGGTAGCGCCGTGGCGGCAGCAGCAGTATCAGCAGCGGTGGTGGTAATCTGAAGGAGGAAGGGCGTCATGCTAATAATTGGTGGCCAGAATGTCGTTGCCGAATCTCTTACGCAGCGCGGGCAGGCTGCTCTTTGCCGAAGCCTTGTCTGCGAAGTCGGCTACAGAAATGCGGTAGTAACGGGTGCCCTGCACGAAGCGGTTACCGCGGCGGGGCGTTAGCAGCTTTACTGCAATGCCCTTGCTTACATATTGCTTGCGTAGCTGCTCGGCTGCTTTAGCGTTTGTCAGCGCCGCCGTCACCACGTACCAACGGTTGGTGATGGTAGAAATTGTCTCGGAGATAACCGGCTGTTTTTCTTTGGCAACCGACACTGGAGGTACAGTAGAAGTTGCAGCTGCCGTAGCCGGGGCTTTGGCTGGTGCAGTTGGCGCAGTCTTAACTTCAGGCGGCGTTGCTTCCGCTACTGGCTCTACTACGCGCTGATCGTCCCAGTCGGTCTGGGCCAAGGCAGCCTGCTGATGCTTGGGCGTCGGCGTTGCAGGGGCCTGGGCTACAGTTTCACTGGAGAACTTCAGGCTGGCGGGGAGATAGTCCAAGCGTTGGGCCAACATGTAGTTAGCTGACAGCACCAGGCCGGATACAACTACCGCAGCCAGTGTATTAAATACGCGCTTACCCAAACGACGGCGCGTAATAGCCAGCAGCGGAGCCACCTCCGTGGGACGTTCGCGGGCAATCAGCGCATCGGTAGCGCGCACGGGGCGCGAGAGCAGCTCGGGCAAACCATAGCTGGCCGACAGCAAATTCTGGGTACCCGTATATTCAAAATCAAGACCTCGACCGGCTGCATACCGGAATACGCCAATACCCGGAAGCTCCGTGCGGTGGTTTTCGGCCAACTCGCCCTGCAAACGGGCTACAGCCTCCCGCACCAACTGGCGGGCCTGGGCCGAAGTGATATTGAGTGTGTTGCTCAGGGCATCTACCAGAAGCCCATCGTTGCGGGTAAGTGCCTGGTTGAAAGCTACCCGTTTATCCGGCGGGGCCAATGTGTGGCGTACCGGATGAATATGGGCAGGAGCATAGTCGGAAATAAGTCCCCCGAAATCGGGAATGATAACGCAGTCGTGCTCGCGCAGCAAGGCGCGGATGTGGTCAGATAGCTGCAAGGGACGGTGGCTTGGAACGGATAGCAAAAGGTTAAAACTCATAGGTAACCCCCGCCAGCACGTTCACGCCTTTCACCGGATAGTACAGGAAACGCTCGTATTTGCGGCCCAGCAGGTTGTTGCCCAAAGCAAATATTGATAGATTTTCCGTAAAACGGTAATCCGCCCGCAGATTAAGGTCCAGAACACTGTCGGTTGCCTTGGGAGCCAGATGGTCCGGCGTGTAGGCGGGTTCGAAGGTACCGGGCACGAACTCAGAGCCAAAGCTGGAACTCAGAGTGTACAGTTCGGCGCCCAGCAGGAGCTTGTCGTTCATGTTGTAGGTGCTGAAAAACGAGCCCTGGAAATTGGGACGGTGAAAAGCTTTTTCCAGCGAATGCACCTTATAGCTGTTGTAGTCGCCTTTAAAGCCTAAACGGAACCGCTCGGCGGCATTATACAGCAGCTCGCCATGCACATTCAACAGCTGCGTCGATTTCCGGTCGTAGACTAAATCAAACCGGCTTTGGTCGCGCAGGGAGTTGTTGTAGAAGTACAGGTTCTGGTCCTGGGCTACGGTTACTTTGGCGTTCAGCTCCAGTGCCCGCACCGGTGCAGCATTAAAACCAACGAACAGCGAAGGGCCCCGGTGCGTATCGGCCACACGTTGGTTTCGGCCCAACCAGGGGTTTTCAGTGCTCAGATCGTACATGGTCACGCGCTGCAGCCCACCGCCCAGGCCGGCATACACCACAAACTTATCCTCGGCCACGGTATAGCCCAGGCGCACGGCCGGGTTTACACTCAGTTGCTTGGCCGTGCCAATAGTGTCGCCGGTGTATCCGATGGTAGCGCCCAGCGAAATATCCAGCCGGTCCAGGTCTACTTCAAACGCGGGCGTTACCTGCACATAGGGCCGGCTTACCGTTAGGGAGTCTTTATAAGAGATGAACGAGGCGTCGCCGTTGATGGCTACGCGGGTATTTTCCGTGAGGTAGTACTTGGATTGCAGCCCCACCAGGAAATTGCTTTCACGGGCTTCCAGGTTGTCTTTCCAGAAGTTAAAGCCGGCGCTCAGGTCATACTGAAACTGGGCATCGGCGGCGCGGTTGCGCAAGTACACTTTGGCCGCGGCGCGGTTGAAGGCGTGCTTGAGCGAGTCGGCGTCGGGGCGTTCATTCTGAGCCTTATACCCGTAGAAATTGTAACGCTCATGGCCCATATCCAGGCTGCCGCCCAGGGTAAGCGGACCGCTGTAGGTTTCCCCATTCAGGCCTAAGCTGCTCTGGCTGCTGGCTGAGTTCTTGCCATCTACCGGACCCTTAGCTGAGGAAATATGGCTTAGGTTTACGCCGTAGGAAGCCGCATTGTCCCGGGTGTTGTGCAGGTAGAGCTTTCCGTATAAGGAGCCATAGTTACCTATGGCTGCCTTGGCATAATTACCCAGCAGCGGGGCCAGTTCTTCCTGCTTAATGGTGAGCACCCGCACCGATGGGTTCAGGTTATTGGAAGGCAGCTGGAAGTCCTGGAAGGAGTACTTCACCTGCTGGTCACCTTTCGCCGGCGGCTCAATTTTGATCTTATCAAAATTTCGGGTGGCCTCGGGCAGTTGATTTACCCGCTCCTTCACGATTTCAATTTCTGCGTCTTCAATCTTGCCGCGGGTGGTCTGCGCCCACAGGGTACGGGGCGCGGCACTGGCCGCCAGCACGGCAGCAAGGGCAAGAATCTGAGGAGAGCGAAGCGTCATATAGTTGGGGTTGATGCAGACAGGAGCCGTACTCCGCTCCTGCCGAACCATGGGTAATGGGTTTGAATAACCGGCTTACTGTTCGTCGGAATTGGCGGGCGTGGCCGTTGAGTCCGTGGGCGTGTCGGTCAGGGAGTTTTTCAGCGGCGTGCGTTTGCCCGTTGTGGCAGGCTTGCCGGTGGAGGGGGCTTTGCCGGCGCCTGCCTTGGACGGAGTGGGTTTGGCAGGCGCAGCCGGAGTTGCACCGCTGTCCAGTGCAGCCAGCCGCTGTTTGGCTCCTTCAATAATTTCCGGCACCGGGAATTTATTGTCGATGATGGAGTTCAGCGTAGCTTTTGCCTGGAAGGTTTCGCCCTGCGCCGTGTAGATGTCAGCAATCAGCAGGAACGAGCGGCCCTGCCACAGCTCATAGTTGGAGAAGCTGGAGTTGCTCTTGTAGGCGGCATCCAACGCGGCATCATACTTCTGCTGCTTGAACAGAACTTCGGCCAGCAGGTACTGCGCTTCGGCTCCAATTTCATCGGTAGCGGTGCCGGCGGCTTTGCCCAGCTCCGTTACGGCCTGGTCCAGGTTGCCTGCTTTGTAGCTGGCTTTGCCCAGATACAGCAGCGCCGAGTTGGTAGCGTTCAGCGAGGCATTGCCCATAGCCTGCAGTTCTTCCGCCGTGCGGCGCGTGGCAGCATAGTCACCGCTCTCGTAGTAGCTCTTCATCAGCCCCAGCGCAGCATTGGCAATTTCGCGCTTGCTCTGCGACACTTCCCGCAGCCGTGCGTAGTACTTGATGGCTTCAGAGTAGTTCTTGTTCTCGAACTCCAGCTCGGCTACCCGGCCAATAGCCCGGTTCAGAAACTCTGATTTGCCTTCTTCTACCACCGCGCGCAGGCGGGGCAGCGCCAGGTCCTTCTTACCGGTCTTCAGATAAGAGTCGGCCAGGAAGTAGCGCCCATCCGCCGACAGCGCATTGCCCGGGTATTGCTTCAGATAAGCATCCAGCTTGGGAATGGCCAGCTCGTACTTCTCAGCGAGGTACAAGGACTTGGCGGCCTCAAACTCCACGCTTTCCACCGCGGCGTCATTGGGATTCTGCTGCTTATAGCGCGCCAGGTACATATCAAACTCCGCCGTCTGCCCCAGAGCCGTGGAAGACTGCTGCAGCGAGTAAATAGCACTACTGGCGGCTTTGCTGCGCGGATATTGGTCCAGCACCCGTTTGAAATCGGCTACGGCTTTATCCTGCTGGTCCAGGTTGGCGTAAGCTACCCCCCGTTTTTGCAGCGTAGTGGGCACCAGCGGGCTGTTGGGGCGGTTGTCGAGCAGGCGCGTGAAGCCGGCCACGGCGGCCTGATAGTTACCGCCCTGGAATTCCAAATCAGCCTGCTGATACACGGCGTCATCGGCGTAGCGGGAGCTGGGCGCGGTTTTCAGCAGCGTGGCCAGTGTGCTGGCTGCCTCGTCGCGGCGGCCCATCAGCCCCAGCGTTACGCTCTTCTGGTAGTAGGCGTAGTCCTTATCGGCGGCGTTGGCGTTGATGACCTTGTTGTAGCCATCCAGCGCCTGCTGGTAGCTTTTAGCTATATAGTTGATGTCGGCCAGACGTAGTACTACGTCGTAATAATTGGGGTCAGTGGGCTTGGCCTGCGCATCGCTCAGGTACGCCTGAAACTGCGGACGGGCACGCTCATACTGCTTGGTGTTGTAGTAGGCGTAGCCCAGGCCGTAGCGGGCCTGCTGATCGAAGGTAGTTTGCGAAGCAGGGCCACTTGCTGCAGTGCGTAGCGCGGCAGTGTAGCTGGTAATAGCCGGCTGATACTGCTGACCTACGCTGTACAAGTCTCCCTGCAATACTTGGGCGGCAGCCTGCAGAGCATCATCCTGCGGGTATTTCAGGGACTTTTCTACTAAGGGCAGCGCCTCGTTGTAGCGGGTGTTGTTGTAAAGTGTGGCAGCTTGATAGTAGGCCACGCGCTGATAGGTGGCATTCAGCTTGCTGCTCCGGTTGTCCAGGCCCTCCAGATAGTTCAGGGCTTGGGCATAGTCGTTGGAGTTCAGGAAACTCTCGCTCAGAATATCATCCGCCGCGGGGGCATTCTTGGAGCGGGGGAATTTCTTGTTGAAGTCTTTCAGCGCCGCAATTACCTCTGCCGAGTTACCCAGCTCATAGTTCAGCTGGGCATATTTCAGCGTAGCATTTTCGGTGATGTTCTTATCGAAGTTCTGCTTGCGCGCGGCATCAAAAGAGTTCAGGGCCAGCTGCTTCTGATTGGTTTGCATATAACTCAACCCCAGATGGTAGGCGGCGTTCTGCCCCAGTGAGTCGCGGCGGGCAGCCACGCCTTTCAGGCTACCAATGGCGCCTTTGTAGTCGCCCATCTTGTAGTTGGCGAAGCCTACTTTGTATTGCACCTCCGGCTCAATGCGTTTGCGGCCGTTGGCATACCGGTCGAAATACTCAGCGGCCTGTTTATAGTCCTTCTTCTGATAGAAGGCATCCCCTACCAGCAACTGAATTTCATCGGCGCTTTGTGGCAGTGGCGTTTGGGCCAGGGCTTTGGTGCCGTAGCTGATGAGCCCGTCCAGGTCGCCTTCCTTGTAGTAAATCTGCGTCATCACAGCCGGCACCACGGGGCGGTAGGCGTCGTTCTCCTCGGCCACGGCCAGGTCTTTGCGCGCGCCGGCAAAGTCGTTGTTCAGGTAGGCCAGGTAGCCGGCGTAGTAGCTGCTGGCGTAGTGATACTGGTGGTTGCCCTGCTTGTTACGGTCGAAGAGCAGGCGGGCTTTATCAAACTGCTTCTGGGCAAAGTAGCTGTAACCCAGCTTAAACTCCGACTCCGCCCGCTGGTCCGCTGACAGGTTATCGGGCCCTACTTTCTGCAGGTACTCAATGGCCTTAGGGTAATTTTTCTTATCGAAGTAGAATTTACCCAGCTCAAAAAACGCCACGGCAGCCTTGGGATGCGCCGGGTTGCGCCCGGCAAAGGCCAGAATGCGGCCTTCGGCATCGGGGTGCAGCAAGTACAGACCCGATACGGCGTAGTAGTACTCGGCATCGGTGGTGCGGTCCTGCTGGTCGCCTGTGCGGCGCTGGGCCAGCTCCAGGTAATGCTGAAAAGCCACCTGGGCGGCGCCGTACTTGGCGCGGTCGAAAAGCTCCAGGCCTGCCTGGAAGTAGCGTTCATCGTTGGCGAAAACCTGCGTCTGCTGGGCCTGAGCCGCTAGCGGGGCCGCCGTGCCAAGGGCAGCAGCCAGTACAATCCGGTTTATAAACTTCATTGCGGGTCGTTACGGGAGGCGGCCTCCAAAGGCCGCATATGGCCAAAAGTAGCGAAAAGTTTACGGCGGGTTGCCGCTAAAATGCCCTTTTTTGCCGGTTGTAACGTGTTGAGGAGAAGTTTTGGTGTGCCAGGCAGCTGTTGCTCCGCTTTACATCTTCACCAACATCACTTCATCCTTGGTAAAGTCAAAGCGGCTTTTGTCTACCTGCCCTTTGCAAACCACTACCCGCGGCGGCGCTAGCTTGCCTTTTGAACTGCCTTGAATCTGCGCTTCGCCCATGGCTTCCAGTGTAATTATTGCCTCGCCATTTAGCCGCAACTCCCATGGACCCGGCTTCACCGCACCCTCCAGATTGCCCACGATGAACACTTCTTTCGGTGACATTTGAATGATATCGAGGACTTGCATAGAGTGAGGTTAAAATAGAAGCTACTTTATTATTAGTGGTGTCATGCTGAGCGCAGTCGAAGCATCTCTCCCGCTTCGTTGGGTTTACTACACTACCAAGATGCTTCGACTGCGCTCAGCATGACAATTACTCTGGCTACAACTGCACACGAGATGCTTCGGCTCCGCTCAGCATGAACGACGGGTTTAGTTAGCCTTCCGGTTCCTCTGCCTTGATGCGGTTATCAAAGCTAAACTCTTCCCAAGCCACAATTCGGATGCGCTTAAAATCCGGGTAGCGGGTGTGCAGGACGTAGTTGTTTTCCTGGGGAATAATGGACGAGGGCACTCGTAACACCGCAGCTTTGCGCTGCTCGTACCATGCGTCACCCAAAGGCTGACAGACGGAGTAGCTGCTGGCTTTTTCCCATCCGGCGGGCAGTTGAGTAGGCTTTATTTCTTCGATGGCCAAGTCATCGGGGATATCGATGACCAAGACCCGAAATTGGTCATTCAGACCTTCACCGCTCCGGTGCACTACGTTTTCCAGGCAGGCCAGGGCGCGCGTGGCGGCGGTGTACACTACAAACCTATCCTTACTGTTCCAGCGGGCGCGGCGGCCGGAGGCAAACAGGTCTTCGGCATATTTGGCCAGGCAGATGCGGTAGACGAACATGCTTAGGCAAGGTCGCCGTAGGCAATGCGGCTCAGCTCCTCCTCTACCAAATCTATGCCGCCGCTGGTTTCCAGCAGACGCAACGGCACTTCACCATCCAGACCGTGGGCAGGCTTGCCCAGCCAGCGCAGAAACGCATCGGCTTCGCCAAACACTTCCACGCCCAGGTTATAAAGAGCAATAATCTTGAGCGTTTTCTCGCTGCTGGCGGCGTTCAGCAGCTTTTTATCCTGCAGATAGCTCCGCAGCGTTTTGGTAGAGAGGTCATAAATAGCCTCCAACTGGCTGGGTTGCAGGTGCAGTGCCTCGGCCACTTCAAACGCCGTAGCGGCCGGAATACCCTTGCGCGCCGCCATCACCAGGGCAAACGAATCCTGCCCGGTGCGGCCCCATTGGGCCCACATATTTTGTGGAGCGGCTTTAACTCGGGTTGCGGTGCTGGCCATGGTTTCGGGAATTGACGTTGACGAAGCTATGGAAATTTTTCCATATAACGCGGAAATTTTTCCTTTGGTTTCTTCAGCGCTAATCAGGACCTAGTATACTGAGTTTATTCAAGCCCTAATTCTTCTTAATCCTGATTAGGATCCAAGCAAGGGCATATAAGAAGAACGATAGAAAGCCCACCCCGATTATAGCAGGCAGAATATTATGGTCGTTTGGATATCTTAAATAATAGAGAAGCATAATTATGCTTGTAGCTGCCATCCAGCACCATTTCAACATAACATAAAGCGTAATATCAACGAAATAGATAGTGTTGGACTACCTTTTTGATTTAACCGGAATCCAGATTTCCTCTTCCGACGCAGGATCATTGTTCTTGTACTTCGGTCCTAGAACTTCAAAATGTGGCCGGTCGTCTAACACGTAATCAGAGGCTGGCAGCCAAGTAGCTAAAATGTACTGGAAGATGCTGGCATCCGTGTTAAGCCCTCGGTAGAAGAAAACGGCGTATTGGCCGGCGGGGATTATCACAGATTCCATATTCGGCGGCACCGCGCCAAAGTCCGTCACTTCTATGCCGGCCCACTTTTCAAACTCTGCCGCTGGGCTGAAAGTGGTGAAAAAGCCCGGCGGATACTGCTGCATAGAGTATAGGTCTGCTCCTACTGCCTGCTGAATTTCATGGCGCCGGGGCATGATGTTCTGCCACAACTCCCCTGTTCGATTGTTGGCAAAAGACATTCGCAGCCGCTGGCCTATTAGCTTTTTCTCGGATAAGAATTCTATTCTTGGCTCCAGCATTTTTTCGATCTACAATTGTCTTTCCAGCATAGCTATTATAAAGCTAGAGAAGCTCTACGTAACCGGGGTCCCCGGGCTGGCGCGCACGGCCATATAGGCTCTTAGGCAGTGTATTAGCTAATGGCCGGTCCTTGATAAGTTCATATTCGTACTTGTCTCTCGGGTCGTTTAGATCGAAATAATCAGCAATGCTAGCACCTTCCTGCTGCATGAAGGCCATCGTGGCACGAATCTCAATCAGGCCGGAGCCAAAGGCACCTATAAATTCTAAATGGGCCGCATTGAACGTAGCCGTTTCAACTGCCGGGCGAATGGCTAAATTCCGGGTATATAGCGTTGCGCCAGGCCGGGGAGGAGAAAAACCACAGATGGAATTTGAAATACTTTCCTCCCGAACTCGCATATCCGGCAGTAGACGATCTTCGTCTAACAAAGGCATTTCCCCGACAATTTGCCAGAGTTGCTGCCGCATTGTGGGTAGGCGACCTGCCAATAACACCGGTTGGGTCAAATAATCCCCCAACTTATTAAGCTGTAGGGGTTCATCCGTTGGGGAGCGGTAGTCGAAAATTTTGAGAAGATCGGGGTATAAGTCATTGCCCTGTAGGCCAACAACATTAACATACTTGGCATAGGCAAAACCCCAGCCGTGCCAGAGTGGAAGGCGTAGGATATGTCCGGATTTAAGCCGTTTGGCCATATGCTTTAGGGTGTACTTTGCAAACCACGCACGGCCTGGCGAGGTGTTTTCTTATTTAACGATGAGATACACCCATACCCCCCTTCTGCAAAAAGAAGGCGAACAGCTTATAGCTCTACTACTAACTCCAGCCTTACACTAAGTGTACCACCTACGCCCCAATGGCGTGCAGCGGCACGGGGTGCAGAATCAGGAAAATCAGCTCCCGCAGAATTTCGCCGTCGGTCATGGAGCCGCTTTCGATGCCTTTGCTTTGCAGGTCGGCACGACGGATGAGGTGTACTATGCCGCGGGTGCGCTCAAAGCTGAACACCTTCAGGCCGGTCTGGTAGTCTTTGCGGGCGAAGGTGCTGACCAGGCCCAGGCGCTTCCAGTCGGCCTCGGTGGGATTGGGCAATTGGTGCAGTGCCAGCAGGCGGGAGAAGTAGTTGAACAGCAGTGTGAGGTTCGGAATGAGCGGGTTTGCCTTAGGGTTGGCCTCGAAATAGAGCAGAATCCGATTGGCCTTCAGCACGTCGCGGCGGATGAGGGCGCTCTGCAGCTCGAAGATGTTGTATTCCTTGCTGATGCCTACCATACGCTGCACCAGGTCGTCGTCGATGGGCTGACCGGCCGGCACGTTCAGCAGCATTTTGTCTACCTCATTGGTAAGGCGACCCAGCTCGGCCCCGATGTATTCGGAGAGGATGGCGGTGGCCTGAGGCGTAATCTGCTGGCCTTTGCTGCGCACGTAGGCCGTGAGCCACCCCGGCACCTGGTTATCGTAGAGCTTTTTGCTGGTCAGTACGGTGGCTTTTTCCGTGAGCAGCTTGCCCAGCTTTTTGCGCGAGTCCAGGGTTTTGTGCTTGTAGCAGAACACCAGTACGGTGCTTTGCAGTGGGTTTTTCAGGTAGGCTTCCAGAAACGGCCACGTCTTTTCCGCTTCCAGATCCGCAACGGCCTGTGCTTCCTTGATGATAACGACGGAACGTTCCGCCATCATGGGAAAGCGCTTGGCCTGGTTCAGGATAGTAGCCACATCGGTGTCCTTGCCATACAGCACCACCTGGTTAAACCCCTTTTCGTGCTCCTGCAGCACGGCTTTCTCTAGGATATCAGTCACCAGGTCCACGTAGTACGGCTCTTCGCCCTGCAGAAAATACACGGGCGCAAACTGGCGCTGGCGCAGCTGGTTCAGGATTTCGTCGGCGGAAACGGCGGGCATGGCGGGGTAGTCAGTGGCAGATGGAGGAAAGGCAGGATTCAGGCGGAATCCACTAGCGTCCTTCAAAACGAAGCATAAAGGTACCGTTCCGGCGCGTTACCTTTGCTGTTCGGTCGGTGGATTTCCGCGGCCAAATGCAACGACTCTCTGACAAACAATACTTCCTTGATGGACCTGATTTCCGAACTGCGCTGGCGTGGGATGTTCCACGATATGATGCCCGGTACCGATGAGCACCTGCGCACCAATGCCCCCATTACCGGCTACATCGGCTTCGACCCTACTGCCGCCTCCCTGCACATCGGTAACCTGGCCACCATTATGCTGCTGGTACACCTGCAGCGCGCTGGCCACCGCCCCTTGGCCCTGGTAGGCGGCGCCACCGGCATGATTGGCGACCCTTCCGGCAAATCAGCCGAGCGCAACCTGCTGGACGAGGAAACCCTACGGGCCAACCAAGCCGGCATCAAGGCCCAGCTGGAGAAGTTTCTGGATTTCTCCGAAGGCCCTACCGGCGCCCTGGTGGTAAATAACTACGACTGGTTCAAAGACTTCGGCTTCCTTCAGTTTCTGCGCGAGGTAGGCAAGCACCTCACGGTGAACTACATGATGGCTAAAGACTCGGTAAAGCGCCGCATCAGCGGCAACGAGGACACCGGAGCGGAAGGCATCAGCTACACCGAGTTCAGCTACCAGCTGCTACAGGGCTACGACTTCTTCCATCTCTACAAAAACCTGGGCTGCACCCTGCAAATGGGCGCTTCTGACCAGTGGGGCAACATCACCACCGGCACGGAGCTCATCCGCCGCATGACCGGCGGCGAAGGCAAAGCTTACGCTCTCACCGGCCAGCTCATCACCAAGGCCGATGGTACTAAGTACGGCAAGAGCGAAACTGGCACCGTGTGGCTCGACCCCACTATGACCTCGCCCTACCAGTTCTACCAGTTCTTCCTGAACGCTGCCGATGCCGACGTACCGCGTCTCATCCGGGTGTTCACGCTGATGAGCCAGGAGGAAATTGAAGCGCTGGAAGCGGAACACGCCCAGGCCCCGCACCTGCGCGTATTGCAGAAGGCCCTCGCTAAGGATGTAACCACCCGCGTGCACTCTGCCGAGGCTTACGAAGCCGCACTGGCTGCCTCTCAGGTGCTGTTCGGTGGTGGTGCCCTCTCCAGCCTGGATGAAGCGACCCTGCTGGATGTATTTGCCGGCGTACCGCATATGGAAGTGCCACGCGCCCAGCTGGCCGAGCTGAATGCCGTTACGCTGCTGAGTGAGGCTACCAACTCGGTCATCTTCCCGTCCAAAGGCGAAGCCAAGAAGATGATTCAGGCCGGTGGTGTGAGTCTGAACCGGGAGAAAGCCGGACTGGAGCAGCAAGCATCAGAAGTACCCCTGCTGCTGGATAAATACATGGTGGCCCAGAAAGGCAAGAAGAACTACTACCTGATTAAGGTAGTGTAGCTGGTCCTACTATGCCAGAAAGCAAAAGGGAGTCCGTCGAATGACGGACTCCCTTTTGTTTGTAAGCGGATGCGGCAACTAAGGCCGCCCGACATTACTTCTTCTTTGCAGGAGCAGCTTTCTTAGCAGCAGGAGCAGCTTTCTTAGCAGCAGGAGCTTTTGCACCAGCACCGGCACCAGCCGAGCCAGCAGCATCGTTCTTCATGTTCTGCACTTCCGAGCGGATTTGCTGAGCCATGTTCTTCAGCTCCTGCATGCCTTTACGCACGCGAGTGCCGGCTGCCGAGTTGCTCTTGTCGTAGAACTTCTCGAAGTCGCCTTCCATAGCCATTACGAGGTCACGCAGTTTGCCAAAATTGTTCATGAGGGGGAGGGTTATGAGATGTGGAATAATGGGTTTGACCGGGCCTAATATACAGGGATTTCAAATACAAGCAATAGTTCAACTTTTTTTAAAAACCCCCTTTTCAGCCGCTATTCCCAGATTCGACCTCTAATTTATCTAGTTACCCTGTCCAGCTTGCCAAGTCAATTCTATAGAAAGTCCTATAAAGCATAAGCGCCGGAACCCTTGCGGGCTCCGGCGCTTGCTCCATAGTGCCTGCTGCTTATACAGTCACCTGGGTTTTGGAGTACAAGCCCTTATCAAGCTTGGCTGCAACGGCCTCAAAGGCCGTTATGGTCTCTTTTACGTCTTCCAGCGAGTGAGACGCCGTAGGAATCAGGCGGAGCATAATTACTCCCTTCGGTACTACCGGATAAACCACGATAGAGCAGAAAATAGCGTGATTCTCACGTAGATCGAAGATTAGCTGGGTGGCGTCGCTGATTTCGCCGGCCAGCAGCACGGGCGTTACGGGCGAGGTTGTGGTGCCAATGTTGAAGCCTTTTTCGCGCAGGCTGCTTTGCAGGGCACGTACCACGGTCCAGAGGTTATCCTTCAGCTCGGGTTGCGTACGCAGCAGCTCCAAACGCTTCAAAGCGCCCACAACAAGCACCATGGGCAAGGATTTGGCGAAAATCTGGCTGCGCATGTTGTAGCGCAAATATTCAATTACGTTCTCAGGGCCGGCCACGAAGGCACCAATGCTGGCCATGCTCTTCGCAAACGTCGAAAAATAAAGGTCAATACCATCCTGCACGCCTTGTTCTTCGCCCGTTCCGGCGCCGGTAGTGCCCATTGTGCCGAAACCGTGGGCATCATCTACGAACAAACGGAACTCGAATTTCTCCTTCAAAGCCACCACGCCGCGCAGGTCGCCCTGGTTGCCGGACATGCCGAATACGCCTTCCGTAATTACCAGAATACCGCCACCGGTTTCATCCGTGATACGCTTGGCGCGCTCCAGCTGCTTTTCCAGGCTGGCCATGTCGTTGTGGGTATACACAAAGCGCTTGCCCTGGTGCAGACGTACGCCATCAATGATGCAGGCGTGTGACTCGGCATCGTATACAATCACGTCGTGGCGGTTCACCATGGCGTCGATAATAGAAACTACACCCTGGTAGCCGAAGTTGAGGAGCATGCAGTCGGGCTTCTTCACGAAGTCGGCCAGCTCGCTCTCCAGCTGCTCGTGCAGGTTGGAGTTGCCGGACATCATGCGGGCGCCCATGGGCAGGGCCATACCGTACTCGGCTGCCGCCTCGGCATCCGCCTTGCGAACTTCCGGGTGGTTAGCCAGGCCCAGATAGTTATTCAGGCTCCAGGTGAGCACCTCTTTACCGCGAAAAATCATGCGGGGCTTTATCTCGCCTTCCAGTTTAGGGAATGAGAAATAACCATGTGCATAATGCGCGTGGCTGCCCAGCGGGCCGCGGTTGGCGGCAATCTTCTCAAATAGATCCACGAAGGAACAGGGTTAGATGTGAAAAGAAATCAAGGGGTTGGGTAGAAAATAACAGCACCCCCGATGTGCAAAGTTATGGCAATCCGCAAAGGTAACCTTCCCGTGCGAGGCATCCAACAGAACGAGGGTGGTCTTGAAATTCCGCCTTGCATTTTATGGAGCCGCCAGAATGGCGTTTCTTTGGGTATCGGTTCCAGGTTAAAGATAACCCAGAACGATAGTAAAATGCAGCCGATCCATGAGGCGTGCCGAGGTTGGGGTGCTAATTGAGTACCCAACCAGCCCTGTTGCCGTTGCCTGCCAATTTATTTATTCTGCTCCTCTCCCACCCACTGCATGAAAAAAATCACCAAGCTGCTTGTTGCCAACCGGGGCGAAATTGCATTGCGCGTACTGCGCTCAGCCAAAGAAATGGGGCTGAAAACCGTGGCTATATATAGTGAAGCTGACCGCAACGCCTTGCATGTACGCTATGCTGATGAGGCCGTATGTGTGGGCCCGCCTGCCTCAGCCCAAAGCTACCTGCGCGGTGATAAGATTCTGGAAGTATGCCGGGAGTTGGGCGTTGATGCTATTCACCCAGGCTATGGCTTTCTGAGCGAAAACGCCGCATTTGCCCGAATGGTGAAGGAAGCTGGGTTAATTTTCGTGGGCCCTTCGCCGGAAGCTATGGAGCTGATGGGCTCGAAGCTGGCTGCTAAACAGGCGGTTTCCCAATATGGCATTCCGATGGTGCCGGGCACAGAAGAGGCCATTTCGGATGTAGAGGCTGCCAAGCAGATTGCGCGTGAAGTAGGCTTTCCCATCCTGATTAAAGCCTCCGCGGGCGGCGGCGGTAAAGGCATGCGCATTGTAAATGCGGAAGCTGATTTTGAGGAACAGATGCAGCTGGCGGTAAACGAAGCAGTTTCCGCCTTTGGTGACGGTGCTGTTTTCATCGAGAAATACATTGGCTCGCCGCGCCACATCGAAATTCAGGTGCTGGGCGATGAACATGGCCATATTGTGCATCTGTTTGAGCGGGAATGCTCTATTCAGCGCCGCCACCAGAAAGTCATTGAAGAAGCACCTTCCTCCGTGCTCACTCCGGAACTGCGCGCTCGTATGGGCCAGTGCGCCGTAGACGTGGCCCGCGCCTGCGACTACACCGGAGCCGGTACCGTGGAGTTTCTGCTGGATGAGAACCACAACTTCTACTTCCTGGAGATGAACACCCGCCTGCAGGTAGAGCACCCCGTAACGGAGCAAATCACAGGCCTTGATCTGGTAAAGGAGCAGATCCGTGTGGCCGAGGGTCAGCCCCTACCCTTCACGCAGGAAGACTTAACCATAACGGGCCATGCCCTAGAGCTGCGTGTGTACGCTGAAGACCCGCAGAACAACTTCCTGCCCGACATCGGAACCCTGACCACTTATGTGCGCCCGCAAGGCCCCGGAGTACGCGTGGATGATGGCTTCGAGCAAGGCATGGACATCCCGATTTACTACGACCCCATGATTGCCAAACTTGTCACCTTTGGTAAGGACCGCCAAGAGGCCATTGAGCGGATGCTGCGCGCCATCGACGAGTATCAGATTACGGGCATCGAAACCACGCTGGGCTTTGGCCGCTATGTGCTGCAGCACCCCGCCTTTGTAAGCGGCCACTTCGACACGAACTTCATCCGGGACCATTTCACAGTTGATTCCCTGAAACCTGCGGCGGTTGAAGCAGAACATAAGTTGGCAGCAGTATTAGGGGCTATGCTGCTTTTGGAAAAGAAGACACCTACTTCCGCAGCGCAAGATGCTCCCGCTACAACGGGTTCTGCCTGGAAACGGAACCGATTAGGCTCACGCTAGCAGAGTTTAGCAAAAAGAAAAGGGCGGCCCTTATTGAGAGCCGCCCTTTTCTTTAACCATACCTCGTGCATCTTGCCGGATGAATAGAGTGTTTATGGCAAAGGCTAATTAAGACAATAACCTCGCCTGGTGGGCCACATTAATCAAGCCGGGAGCGTTCTTGAGTGTAGCAAGCACTACTTCCTTGGCAGCCTGCTGTAGCTCATCTTTACTGATGTCGTGGGCTTCTTCCCGTACCAGTTCTGAAAGTGCCTGAAAGGCAAAAATCAACGCCTGGCGTTTGGGCCGCTCTGTTCTGATTTCGGAATACACTTCGGCAAAATGAGCCTGTATCTTCTTGCGGCGGGTATGAAAAACCGATTCGCTGGCTACTTGTGGCTGAATGAAATCAAGCAACTTTATAAGGGGCACTAATTGTACTGCTGTAGTAACAACAGCCTCATTGAGCCGCTTTCGCCTAGGAAATATTACCTCATTTACTTGGGATTTGGCTTCAACTAACCTATGCGAGGCAATATCCTTGTTCGATGAATTATTGGATTCAACCGCCATGAATAATGAAATAAAGCAATGGTATTAATTTGATTCAGAGCCTAAATCTAAAGAAAGCCATGGTTCGGCCAAAGGGCTGGGTTGCCTGGCGTGAGAATCACCACCGGAGGGTATTGCCCAGGGTATAATGTCCACCATGTTATGCAGTGTAGCCACTACAAAGGGCTAGTGGTGGCTTCTGCTGATACCTGTTAAATCAACTCCGTAATATCCTTCACTCCTAAGGGCCGTTCACGCGTGAATCCTTCCCCAAACTCCGCTCCTATCATGTGGCCAAACTCACGGGCGCGGGCTTCCATGAAATTGGAGAAAACGGGCGTAGAGAGGTACGTGATAGGCTCCGTGCTTTCCGGATCGTGAAACTGAGTGCGGTAGGCTTTAATGGATTCCCATTTCTTGGGCCAAAACTCCGTGATGTCGACTACAAAATCGGGGGCAATTTGCCGGTCCTGAATGTAGTGGTACACCACGTGTGGTCGCCAGGGCTGCTGGGGCTGCCCATCATCGCCCAAGGTTTCAATCATGCGTAGTCCACTAAGAAAACAGGCTTCCGAGGCCAACTGAGAGCCACGTCCATGGTCAGGGTGCCGGTCATGGATAGCATTGCAGAGCACCACCTCGGGCCGGTAACGGCGGATGGCAGCAATAACGGGCAACTGGTGTTCCCGGTCGTTGCGAAAGAAGCCATCGGGCAGGCCCAGGTTTTCGCGCACGCTCAGGCCCAGAATGCGGCTGGCCACTTCAGCCTCCTGGGCGCGGGTTACGGGGGTGCCGCGAGTCCCTAATTCGCCCCGCGTGAAATCAACAATACCGATTTTTTTACCTGCCGCAGCAGCGGCTAGCAGGGTGCCGGAACAGGACATTTCTACATCATCCGGATGAGCACCCAAAGCCAGTATGTCTAATTTCATGGAAGCAAGAAAGAAGGAAAGATTATAAAAACCAGCATCCTGAGTAGAGGTAGGGCCTTTCCCGAGCTACAAATCAGATGAACGATTTGTGCTAATTGGAAAGAGGCTCTGCGCCCACTCAGGATGACAAATGTAGTTTTACTTCGTTTACTTAATTCGCAGCGTACGGCCGAGCTTTAGCGTGGCGGTACCTTTGTTTAGGCGCTTTATCTGGCTGACCGATACCCCATACTTCTGAGCAATTTCGGAAAGCGTATCGCCGGAGCGGATGCGGTGCGTAACTACGCGCCGAGCGGCGGTGGGTGTACCGGAACGGTGCGAGGATGAGCGGGCCCGCAAAGCGCGGCTATAGTAATTAAACAGCGCCGAAGTAATCTGAAAATTGTCACCGCGCAGCTTGTAGTCCGGGAAGTCGTACATGCGCTCCGGGTCAATGGGGTTGCCTTCGTAGCGCACCTCAAAATGAAGGTGCGAGCCAGTACTGCGGCCCGTACTGCCACCCTTACCAATCAGCTGGCCGGCTTTTACAAAGGTACCCGGTGCCACCAGCGCCTTTTGCAGGTGACCGTACAGGGTTTCAACACCATTGTAATGGCGCACCAGGAGGTAGTTACCATAACCCGAGCCGTCCCACTTGGAAATGCGCACTACCCCATCAAAGGCCGCTTTCACAGAGTCCCCGGTTTCCAGATCCAGGTCTACCCCGTAGTGCCAGCGCGAACCCCGAAAACCGAAATCGGAAGTGAGCGGCGTGGTGAGCAGCGGCATTTTGGCGAAGCGTTGCCGGGGTGGGTCGGTCAGGTGCAGGTTGAGCGTGTCTTTGAGGCGGCGTCCATCTACCCGATAAGGGTTGATGTTGCGCGTGTCCCAAATGGCATAATACCCGGCCACCTTAATCCAGGAGCTGTCAATCAGCACCTGTTCCGATATTTCCACAATGCGCTGCTCTCCCTCGTTTAGCGAAGAAGTATCCTCACTAACAATAGAGAGTTTTTTAGCCGGGTTGAAGTAAATGGATTTTGCTGCTTCCGAGTCGTCGTCGGGTAAGTCCTCCGTCTTTATCAGGACGGTGGTATCAGGCCGCACATAACGGATTACGGGCGACTTAAACCGAAAAAAGTCCTTACGGTTTCCGCTGGAGCTGCCTTTGGCCCGGGTTGGGCCGGGCTTGCGGCGCTGGGCCTGTGCGGAGGTGGGAGCTGCCAGCAGGGCCACTATCAAAAGTAGCGGCACCAGCCAGAATTTCACGAAGTTCAACAACTGCAATAGAATTAGGATTCAGGAAAGCCGCTGCGTAAAAAGACAGAGGCTTTCAGCAAAGTACGCAACCAACGCATAACCAAGCTCAACTGGTATACAAGCCGGAATATAACGCTGGTGTGCAGGCTAGTGTACGCCTAAGGCTGCCAGATACCGCTCAGCATCCAGCGCAGCCATACAGCCAGAGCCGGCAGCGGTTACGGCCTGACGGTAGGTGTAATCCTGCACATCACCGCAGGCAAACACACCGTCCACGTTGGTTTTGGCCGTGCCTGGAATGGTTTTCAGGTAGCCCATTTCGTCGTGGTGCAGGTAAGGCTGGAATATTTTGGAGTTGGGCTCGTGGCCAATAGCCACAAAGAAACCTTGCACCTGCAGTTCCCGGGTTTCATGGGTCAGCACGTTTTTCACGCGTACGCCTTCCACGGCATGCTCGCCCAGAATCTCGTCGGTAGCGGTGTTATATAGTACCTCAATTTTCGGGTTATCCGCTACGCGTTTTTGCATGATTTTCGAGGCGCGCATCTCCCCTTTCCGCACCAGCATATACACTTTTTTGCAGAGGTTAGCCAGATAGGTAGCTTCCTCAGCAGCCGTGTCGCCGGCGCCCACAATGACTACGTCCAGGCCCCGGTAAAAGAAACCGTCACACACGGCGCAAGCCGATACACCTGAGCCATTCAGCCGGGCCTCAGACTCCAGGCCCAGCCATTTGGCCGAAGCTCCGGTAGCAATGATGACGGCATCGGCGGTAATTTCCTTGCTTTCGTCAATGGTCACCTTATGTGGATGCCCCGAGAAATCTACAGCGGTAGCCAGGCCATAGCGGATGTCCGTACCAAAGCGGGCGGCCTGCTTTTTCAGGTCTTCCATCATCTCCGGGCCCATAATGCCGTCGGGGTAGCCGGGGAAATTCTCTACGTCATTGGTAATCGTCAACTGACCGCCGGGCTGCAGGCCCTGGTACATAACGGGCGCCATGTTAGCGCGGGCTGCATAAATAGCGGCAGTATAGCCGGCGGGGCCGGAGCCAATAATCAGACACTTTACGTGTTCCGGGGTAGTATTCTCCATGAGAAGGCAGTAGCAAAGGGGCCCGCCAGGGCCCGACAAGTTGGGGTTGGGAGTGCAAAGGTAACTAGTAACACCAAGCTCAGCAGCCTGCTGCAGGTAATTGCCTTTTACTAAGTTGCCAGCTACTATTAAATCTTCTCTGGAAGCTTAAAAAAGTAGCAGCCTAGTACTACAACAAAAAACCCCAACCGGTGGGTCAGGGTTTTTTAAATTGAGTAAAGCGCTTACCCCAGGTAAGGCTTTAGCGCTTTGCTGCGCGAAGTATGGCGCAGGCGGCGAATAGCTTTTTCCTTAATCTGACGAACCCGCTCACGGGTGAGGTTAAACTTCTCACCGATTTCTTCCAGCGTGAGGGAGTGCTCCCCGTTCAGGCCGAAATACAGCGTGATAACATCGGCTTCGCGCTTGGTGAGCGTGCTCAGGGCGCGCTGCACTTCCTTGCGGAGCGAGTCGTTCATCAGACCCATGTCCGGGCTCTCCTCGTCCTCGTTCTCCAGCACGTCCAGCAGGCGGTTTTCTTCGCCCTGCACGAACGGTGCATCCACGGATACGTGGCGACCCGAGATTTTCAGGGTGTCCACTACTTCGGAGGTGGTGAGTTCCAGAACTTCGGCAATTTCTTCGGGCGAGGGCTCCCGCTCAAATTTCTGCTCCAGCTCCGAGAAGGATTTGCTGATTTTATTCAGCGAGCCTACCCGGTTAAGGGGCAGACGTACAATGCGCGACTGCTCGGCCAAAGCCTGCAGAATCGACTGACGAATCCACCAAACAGCGTAGGAGATAAACTTAAAGCCCCGGGTTTCATCGAAACGCTTGGCTGCCTTGATCAGACCGAGGTTACCCTCGTTGATCAAGTCGCCCAGCGAAAGGCCCTGGTTCTGGTATTGTTTGGCCACCGACACCACGAAACGGAGGTTGGCCTTGGTCAGCTTTTCCAGCGCTTGCTGGTCGCCTTCTTTAATGCGTTGCGCCAGCGTCACCTCCTCATCGGGAGTGAGCAGATCCACTTTACCAATCTCCTGGAGGTATTTATCCAGCGACTGGCTTTCGCGGTTGGTTATCTGCTTGCTGATTTTTAACTGTCTCATTGCGGGCGCGGAAGTGAAGTGTGTTTGGTTACGTAGAACATCCGGATGGGTACGGGTATCGGAGAGAATCAACCCTCCGACGCCCGATTAAGTTCAGCTAGCTGGGCTGCTCCTCCCCATTGCTGGCAGCGGCCTTCTCAGGCTTTGGCAGCAATACCTTGCGCGACAAGCGGTACTTACCGGTTTTCTTGTCGATATCGAGCAGTTTCACGTCAATTTCCTGCCCTACTTCCAGTACGCCTTCCAGCGTAGCCAGACGCTCATGGGCTACTTCCGAAATGTGCAGCAGACCATCCTTACCCGGCATGATTTCTACGAAAGCACCGTACGGCTGGATGCTGCGAACTTTGCCTTTATAGGTTTCGCCTACTTCTGGCGTGGCAGCAATAGCCCGGATCCGGTCGATAGCCGCCTGCATATCTTCCTGATTGGAAGCGTAGATGCTTACGTGGCCTTTCTCGTCCTTCTCCTCGATGATAACCGTGGCGTTGGTGTCCTTCTGGATTTGCTGAATAACCTTGCCGCCAGGTCCGATAACCGCACCGATATACTCTTTATCGATGAGCATCTTGTGCGAGCGAGGCGTGTGAGGCTTCAACTCAGCTGCTGGCTCGCTTATGGTCTTGGCCATCTCACGCAGGATGTGCAGGCGGCCTTCGCGGGCCTGGTGCAAGGCAGCCGTCATGATTTCGGCGCTCAGCCCTTGGATTTTGATGTCCATCTGGCAAGCCACGATACCTTTCTCGGTGCCGGTTACTTTAAAGTCCATGTCGCCGAGGTGGTCCTCATCTCCCAGGATGTCGGAAAGCACGGCGTATTCGCCGGTTTCTTTGTCCTGAACCAGGCCCATGGCAATACCCGAAACGGCGGCGCGCACTTTAATGCCCGCGTCCATCAAGGCCATAGAGCCAGCGCATACCGTCGCCATCGACGAGGAGCCGTTCGACTCCAGGATGTCCGACACGATACGGATGGTGTAAGGATTCTCATCATCCGAAGGTAAAACCTTCTTCAAAGAGCGCATAGCCAGGTTGCCGTGGCCAATTTCCCGACGGCCGGGGCCGCGGTTAGGCTTCACTTCACCCGTAGAGAAAGCGGGGAAGTTGTAGTGCAGCATGAACTTGCTGTAACCTGAAGTCATGGCCGTGTCGATGATTTGCTCATCGAGCTTGGTGCCGAGGGCAACCGTGGTCAGCGACTGGGTTTCGCCGCGGGTGAACAGGGCCGAGCCGTGCGCACCGGGCAGGTAGTTCACCTCGCTCCAGATAGGGCGAATTTCAGTCAGCGCGCGGCCATCAAGGCGGGTGCGCTCCTTAATCATCATGTCGCGGATGGCTTTCTTCTCGGCAGAAGAATAGTAGCGGCCGAACATCTTCATGTCCAGTTCTGGCTGATCTTCGAGGATTTTCTCGCTCAAAGACTTCTTCACCTCACCAAAAGCCTCCTTACGGCCGGCTTTGCTGGTGTTGCCCGACTGCGCGATTCTATAGGCGTGCTGGTATACCCCTTCATGAATGCGCTGCTTCAGGTCTTCGTTTTCATCGTACTTCGGATACTCGCGCTTCACGTGGGATTTTTCCACGGCGGCGGCCAGCTCCTGCTGCACGCGGACCTGCTCTTTAATGGCTTCGTGGGCGTAAGCAATGGCTTCTACCATTTCCTCTTCGCTCACTTCGTCCATTTCACCTTCCACCATGGCCACCGAGTCAGCGGTAGCACCCACAATCAGGTCGATGTCGGCGCGAGCAATGTCAGCGGTGAGGGGGTTAATCTGCAGCTTGCCGTCGATACGGGCTACGCGTACTTCCGAAATCGGACCAGCGAAGGGAATATCGGAAATCGACAGAGCAGCTGAAGCAGCCAGCGCAGCCAGAGCATCTGGCTGAACGGTTTTATCAGCTGAAATCAGCGTAATCATCACCTGCACCTCGTAGTGATAGTCCTTGGGGAACATGGGGCGCAGGATGCGGTCTACAAGGCGGCAAACCAGGATTTCCTGGTCCGACAGGCGGCCTTCACGACGCTGGAATGAGCCGGGAATGTTGCCGGCACCGCCGAATTTCTCCTGGTAATCTACCGACAGGGGCAGGAAATCCACGCCTTCGCGCTGGCTGGGCTGGGAAACAACCGTAGCCAACAGCATGGCATCACCCAGGCGCACCACTACGGCGCCATCAGCGAATTTGGCCAGCTTGCCAGTTTCAATGGAAATCTGCCGACCATCGGGCAGGGTAATGTGTTTGGTAACCGCGTTGTAGTTGGGCATCGTGTGGGTTTGCTTGAAAAAGCGACAGCGGGCGAGCAGCCGTAAAATCAAGGCTAGCAGTAGCTCTGATTTGCTCTAGGGAATCTTCTTTGGAAAGCTAACAGCCCGAGACGCTTAAAAAGTGACCGGGCTGCACAAAAAAAGAGCAGGGAACCTTCGTTGAAAGGCTCCCTGCTCCGGCGGGGCGGGTTACTTGCGGATACCCAGCTCCTTGATAATAGCGCGGTAGCGGTTGATTTCGCGGTGCTGCAGATAATCCAGCATGCGACGACGCTTACCAACCAGCTTCAGCAGACCCAGGCGGGTCGAGAAGTCCTTCTTGTTCACCTTCAGGTGCTCGGTCAGGTGGTTGATGCGGTGCGTGAACAGCGCAATTTGGGCTTCAGCAGAACCGGTATCGGTGGCTACTTTTTGCAGGCTGTTCTTTTCAAAGATGGCCTGTTTTGCTTCGGTAGTAAGTTTCATCGGCAGATAGGTTTCCCCGTCTTGGATTAAAAGTGAGAAAGAAAATTTCACCCCGCACCTCGGGGTGGCCGCAAAGGTAAGCTTTTTTGATTGGGATTCACAGGAAAAAGCCCGAAGAATTGGAGAAGGCGCCGGCAGGCTACTTGCTCCCCTTTATTGCGGCTCTTTCCTACTTACAGTGCTTTCTTATAGCCACGAAAGGGCCAACGAATTTTTGCCGGAAGCCGCCGCCAGAACTCTACATCCAGCAAGCCGGAGTCATGGCGGGCCTGATAGAGAAAAAACAGCCCTATGGGCAACAACACAGCATTTGCCATCCACATGCCGGCTCCTACCGGCAGTACATCTTCCCGTCCATATTTTTCCCCAATGATGGACAGTACATAGTACACAATGAAGAAAAGGATAGAAATAAGCACGGGTACCCCTAGCCCGCCTTTCTTGATAATGGCCCCCAGTGGTGCCCCTATCAGAAACATAATCAGCACGGCTATGGACTGGGTGTATTTCCGGAAAATCTCAATGCGGTAGTTGTTGGTGTCGCGCTGTAGGTTGGTCAGGCTTTCGGCGGAGCTGGCGGCGAAGGAGCGCACATTGCGGGCCCGGTCGGCGGCATTCATCATCAGGCTCTCGGAAGGCGGAGGCAATACTTTCGTCGCAATGGGCTTCCAGTTAGCCACCCGCTGCCGGGATTTCTGACCTACCGTATCAAAGCGAAGATAGGTGTAGTACACACTCAGCTCGCGGCTTAGGCGGGTACGCTGCAGATTGAGCTGATCATGCAGCGAATCGGTGTAGGCGTGCAGCTGCGGAATGTTCTTCATCATCTTGTTTTCAGAAAACAGCTCTTTTTTGGTGCGGTCAAGGGAAAAAGATGCGAGGGAAAACGTAATGGTGTTTTTATGGAAGCTCTGGCGGGCAAAGCCGGTTTCGTTCCGGTCCCGGGCTTCCGGCTGCTCCAGGTACATGGTGCCGCGGAAAAGCTCCAGACTCAGGTACTGACCACCGTAGCGGGTGAACATGCGCCCGGAATCGGCCAGAATAACAGCCGAGCTGCCATTGTTGCGGGTGTGGTCGTAAATCATGACGCCTTTCAGCAGGTCGCCATTCTCTCCCTCCTTCTTGTCTACTTTAATGGTGTAACCTGGAATGCCGTTGTAGAAAATACCTTCTCTGATATCCAGCGCTAGCTTTTGCTGGCGCACATCCCAGAGCAGGCTAAACGCCTCTAGATTGGCCGTGGGTACAATATTGTTATTGAACCAGAAAGCCAGGCCCGACAGTACAGCACTCACCAGAAATACGGGACGCAGAATGCGCGTTAGCGAAATGCCGGAGGTTTTTATGGCCGTGAGCTCCTGATGTTCGCCCAGATTGCCATAGGTCATCAAGGCCGAGAGTAGCACGGCCAGCGGCAGGGAAATAGGTACAATCAGTACGCTGAAATAGAACAGCAACTGAAGAAGAACGCCTGCACCCAAATCCTTGCCGATAATATCATCCAGATACTTCAGCATGTATTGCGTGAGCAGGATAAATTCTACCACGGCGAAGGTGAGTACAAAAGGCCCTACAAACGCCCGTAAAATCAGTTTATCCAGTTTCTTCATAAAGCAATTAGGCAAGGCTGCCTGAGTAAGCAAAAGAGGGAAAGCTACACGAAGGTACTATTCGTGTGGCTTTCCCTCCCGGGGCAAAAAAGAGGTTGGCTAGCCGCCTACCTGTTCGCGCAGATTCTGAATCAGACTATCCCACATTTCCTGCAGCTCAATCTCATCGGTTTCTTCTGAATAGTCCACAATACGCAGAAATACTTCCTGGGTCAACTCCGAAGAGTCTAGGGTAAAATCCAGATAGTTAGCATCCGGCATATGGCGGCGGTTTTTATCCAGAAACACAAACCGAACCGAGCGGTTGGTCCGGTGCGAGTTCATCTCAGCAAAGTGGTCCTGGTTATCCCAGGTAAAAATGAACTGGTGATTATCAATGGTGCGGACGCGCTGGCAGAACCACTGACTGAGCCCCGTGGCGGAGGCTAAGTATGGATAGAGGATCTTGGGCGAGGCATTAACCGGATATTCTACCGTGAAACGGTGCTTGGAGCGAGTAGCAGATAGGGGCATAAGCTTGTGAAAAACGGAACCATAGGCCTCAGCAACAAAAGACGTCCATCAGGCTCCGGCAAGATACAGTGGTTTTTTTTTGCACCAAGGGTTGCGCCGCGACAAATCTTGTGCCTACCTTTGCCCCACCAAAAACCCGGCGGGGTAGCTCAGTTGGTTAGAGCACAGGATTCATAACCCTGAGGTCACGAGTTCAACTCTCGTCCCCGCTACTTAGAAAAACCGCATTAGCTCCTTGCTGATGCGGTTTTTTTATTGAAATGACCACGGAACATTTCCCGCCTCTTCCCTAGGGCCCCAATGCAACAATTTACCAACTCGTTTGGCAAGGTCTTTCTGACCGTACACCACGATACCCACAACCAGTAGATATACAATGAGTGGCGGGGGCTATTATCTACTCATGCCGTTATTCAGGGCTGTTTGGGAGTATTAGAGGAACTCAAGAAAACCAAGTGCCCCCACATTCTGAATGACAACTGTGCCGTAGTGGGGGCTCCTGGAGCCAAGCCAACGACTGGATTGAGCAGGAATGTATGCCACAGGTACTGGCAGCCGGCCTCACCCGCTTTGCTCACGTGGTAGCGCCCGGCATTTTTGGGCAAGCACCAGCTGAGGAAATGCAATAGCGCGTAGGCAACCGATTTGAAATGCACCTTTTTCAGGATATTCAGCAAGCCCGTCAGTGGCTACAGGAGGCCACCTCTCTTCCCGAATAAGAATATCCCTTTTTCTCTTCTAAATGGCCGATAAGGCTATTTTAAGCAATAAAAAAGCCTGACCAGTGCGGTCAGGCTTTTTCGTTGAACAGTAAGCAGGAAGCTTACTTGATTTTCTCCACAATGCCTTTGAAAGCCTCGGGGTGGTTCAGAGCCAGATCAGCCAGAACCTTACGGTTCAGCTCGATGCCAGCCTTTTTCAGGCCGCCCATCAACTGGGAGTATGACATGCCGTACTGACGAGCACCAGCGTTGATACGCTGAATCCAGAGGGCACGGAACTCGCGCTTCTTGGTTTTACGGTCACGGTATGCATACAGCAGACCTTTTTCTACGGCGTTTTTAGCTACGGTCCATACGTTTTTGCGACGGCCGAAATAGCCTTTCGCTAAACGCATTACTTTTTTCCGACGGTGGCGTGAAGCCACGTGGTTTACACTTCTTGGCATAACCTACTTTGTTTTTGGTGGCCGGTGCTGCTCAAAGTTCAGCTTATGTACCGGATACCGGGTGAATGTTTGGTCTTGATTTTTGTAGTTCCTCGCCTTGGTTAAAAGCCCTTCGGCAGATACCTAGTAATTAGAACCGAAAAAATCAATTAGAGATTCAGCATGTCCTTTACGCGGTTCATGTCTGCCGAGCTAACCAGGGTAGCATGCGTGAGGTTACGCTTCTGCTTGGTGGTTTTCTTGGTCAGGATGTGCGATTTGAAGGCGTGCTTACGCTTGATTTTACCGGTGCCGGTGAGCGTGAAACGCTTTTTGGCAGCGGATTTGGTTTTCATTTTCGGCATTGTGCGGGGTTTAAAAAGGTAAAAACTGCGGCGGCCGGCTGCCTATGGCCGGTTCGCCTGGAAAAATCAGTCAGCAGGAAGCCTGCTTATTCAGTTGCTTCTTTGGGAGCAGATGCCTTAGGAGCAGCTTCTTTTGCTCCATTCTCTTTCGCACCGGCTGGCTTAGCGGCCGGGGCCGGAGCGGCCGTCTTGGGCTTTACTACCACTTTTGGAGCCAGGTACAGGAACATACGCTTGCCTTCCAGCTTGGGCAGTTGCTCAACTTTGGCCAGGTCTTCCAGGGCCTGCGCAAACTTCAGCAGTAGAATCTCGCCGCGCTCCTTAAATACAATGGAGCGACCCACGAAATGCACATATGCTTTGATTTTGGCGCCTTCCTTCAGGAATTCCTGCGCGTGCTTCAGCTTAAAGGCAAAGTCGTGGTCATCGGTGTTAGGACCGAAACGAATTTCCTTCACCACCACTTTCGTGGCTTTGGCTTTCAGCTCGCGGGTACGCTTCTTCTGCTCGTACTTGAACTTGGAGTAGTCGATAACACGGCACACGGGCGGAACGGCCGTGGGCGAAATTTCCACCAGATCCAGATTCTGCTCCTGCGCGAAGCGACGAGCTTGTTCAATCGGGTAGATACCTACTTCCACATTCTCGCCTACCAGGCGCACTTCGCGGGCAGTAATTTTCTGGTTGATTTTGAACGGCTCCTCCACCTGCTGGCGGGGTACGTAGCGGCGATTTGGGGTAGCTATGAGTTGGTCCTCCTTACTAAGTGAGAGATATGGCTTGTTGGCGATGATGACGCCCGTCCGGGAAAGCCGGGCGGGCGTCATCAGCTGGCAAATATCCGGTTTTTTTTCAATTCTAAAAAAGAAACGGGCAGAATAGAAGCTTCCGGTGGGCTATCTAAATGGCTTGCGTCATTTCATTTACCTGATCCTGGAAGTTTCGGATGAAGGCATCAATGGGCATGCTGCCCATGTCGCCTTCGCCATGGCGGCGAACGGAAACAATGCCATTTTCCTGCTCCTTCTCCCCTACAATCAACATATAGGGCACTTTCGCCATTTCCGCATCCCGGATTTTCCGACCGATTTTTTCATCGCGGCTATCCAGAGAACCACGCAGTTCGGCCTGCATCAGACGGTCATAAACCTGCTGAGCGTAGTCCTGATATTTCTCCGAAATAGGCAGAACGGCGAACTGTTCTGGCGAGAGCCAGAGCGGGAAGTTGCCTCCGCAGTGCTCAATCAGCACGGCTACGAAGCGCTCCAAGGAGCCAAATGGCGCCCGGTGAATCATAACTGGGCGCTGCCGGGAGTTATCCGACGCCACGTATTCCAGGTCGAAGCGCTCAGGTAAGTTATAGTCTACCTGAATGGTGCCTAGCTGCCACTTGCGGCCAATGGCGTCGCGCACCATGAAGTCCAGCTTAGGGCCGTAGAATGCCGCCTCACCCAGTTCAGTTACCGTTTTGAGGCCTTTTTCCTGCGCAGCTTCCTGAATGGCGGCTTCAGCACGGGCCCAGTTTTCATCAGACCCAATATACTTGGTCTTGTTCTCCGGGTCGCGAAGGGAAATCTGCGCTGTGAAGTCGGGAAAATCCAGTGCCTTCAGTACGTAGAGCACAATGTCGATTACCTTCAGGAACTCTTCCTTCACCTGATCAGGGCGGCAGAAGATGTGCGCATCATCCTGCGTAAAGCCACGGACGCGCGTCAGGCCATGCAGCTCGCCGCTCTGCTCATAGCGATACACGGTACCGAACTCGGCCAGGCGTAAGGGCAGGTCGCGGTACGAGCGGGGCTTGGTTTTATAGATTTCGCAGTGGTGCGGGCAGTTCATGGGCTTGAGGAAGAATTCCTCGCCCGGGTTTGGCGTTTTGATGGGCTGGAACGAGTCGGCACCATACTTTTCGTAGTGGCCGCTGGTTACGTACAGTTCTTTAGAGCCGATATGGGGCGTAACAACGGGCAGATAGCCCGCTTTTACCTGGGCGCGGCGCAGGAATTGCTCCAGTCGCTCGCGCAGGGCCGTGCCTTTGGGCAGCCATAAGGGCAGCCCCGCTCCTACTTTATCGGAAAAAGCGAATAGCTCCAGCTCCTTGCCCAGCTTGCGGTGGTCCCGGCGCTTGGCTTCTTCCAGCCGCTCCAGATATTCTGAAAGCTCTTTGGCTTTGGGGAAGGTGATGCCGTAAATGCGTGTCAGCTGCTTGCTCTTCTCGTCGCCGCGCCAGTAGGCCCCGGCCACGTTCATCAGCTTTACTGCTTTAATGGGGCTGGTATCAGGAATATGGGGTCCGCGGCACAGGTCTGTGAAGCCACCCTGCGTGTAGAAGGTAATGGTGCCATCTTCCAGGCCCTGCAGCAGGTCCAGCTTGTAGGGGTCGCCTTTTTCCTCGAAATAGGTAATGGCTTCCGCTTTGGGCACCTCCCGGCGCACATACTGACTTTTATTTTTAGCCAGCTCCAGCATCTTTTTCTCGACGTTGACGAAATCATCTGACGAGATGCTGCGGCCTTCGCCGAAGTCTACATCGTAATAAAAACCATTCTCAATACTGGGGCCAATGCCCAGCTTTACGCCGGGATACAGAGCCTCCAGCGCTTCAGCCATCAAGTGAGCCGATGAGTGCCAGAAGGTGGCTTTGCCGGCCTGATCATTCCAGGTCAGGATTTCGATGTTGGCATTTTGCTCAATGGGGCGGTGCAGGTCGCGCACTTCGCCGTTGACGCGCACACCGAGGGCATTGCGGGCGAGGCCTTCGCTAATGCTGGCAGCTACATCGTAGCCCGTGGCGCCATCTACAAACTGGCGCACCGAACCGTCGGGGAGGGTGATATCAATCATGGATTAAGTTGATAATGGCTATACAAACAGCCGTGAGGCCGCAAGTTAGCGGGAAAGGCCCGAAAAAGGAACCTACCGGAGCCAGAAGCATTATTCAACCCAGCCTCTTATCACCCGAAATCTAGGCTTGCCTCTTAATTCAGGACATATCCTGCACGTCTAGGAAAGCTAAAGCTTCTTAAAAGGGCAGCGCCTCAGGCTCCCGTTGCTGGATAGGTTCTACCGGTGCTTCCCGGCGGCGCATTACGGTGTCCGTAGACTCGCCGCGGGCTTTAGCTGCAGCTTTCCAGGCCATGTAGCTCCAGTGCTTATTTCCCGGGTTTTCCTTTACCAGCAGCTGATACTGTGCAGCAGCTTCCTGTGCTCGGCCTAACGCCTCGTAGCTCTCGGCCAGCAGCTGACGGGCATTGGGGAGCATTGTAGAGCGGCGTAGGGCGCGCTGCAAATGCGGTAGAGCCTCGGCCGGGCGACGCTCCTTTACATAAGCCACACCCAGGCGGTAGTCAGCTCGGTAAAGTGTGGTGTCATAGCGCAGGGCGCGCAGGTAATTTTGCCGGGCACTGTCGGGGCGCCCCAGCAAATCATGCTGGCGTCCGTTGTCATACCAAAGTGGGCCGTAGGTGGGCGCCACCGCTAAACCACGGGAGGCGAATACGGCAGCATCACCGGGCTTGCGGGTAGCATTGCTAAGAAAAGCCAGCTGATGCAGAATTTCAGGTTGTCGCGGGTCGCGAGCCAGACTGGCGCGCAGAAAGTCGAAAGCCTGAGTAGTATCCTGCAGATTCACATAGGCCAGACCTTTATAGAAAAGCGCTGCCGCGTTTTCGGGCTCCTGCTGCAGGGTACGGTCCAGGTGGTCCAGCGCATCCTGGTAGCGGCGGGCAGCCAGATAGGTTTCACCTACCAGCAAGCTAAGTTGCGGGGAGGCAAAACCATGGCGGGAAGCAGCCTCTGCCGCTTTCAGAGTGCTTTGTAACTGGCCCAGCCCACGCCGGGCCCGGGCTTGCAGGAAGTAATACTCGCCCGGCGTATCGTCCAGCCGGAGCGCTTCTTCGATATCCTGCAACGCTTGCGCTGGCTGGCCGGCATCTAACCGAAAAGCGGCCCGGCGTGCATATAAGCTGGCGTTGCGGGGTTGGCGGGCAATTGCCCCTTCCAAGTCATGCGCCTGAATGGCCGGGCCACTTTGCACAGTGGCCAGGTTCACCATCATATCGGGCTGTTCCTTAGCGGAGCTGCCACAAGCTGAAAGTGCCAAAGCCAAGGATGGAACCAGGAAAAAGTACTGTGGGCGCCAGAACATAGGACAAAGATACGCAGGACCGCTCCTACTATGGGCATTTGACGGCACCTACCTATCCAGGGGTACCGGCCGCTTTGGCAGGGTGCTTGCGCTCCAGCCGGGTAAGCAGAATGCGGCACCGCCGGCTTATTTCCAACTCTTCGGTGGTAATAGGGGTAAGTAAAGCAGCTTCCTGCAGCACCTGAATGGCTTTTTCATCCTGCTTTTGCGTGTCGTATACCCGTGCCAGATCATAATAGACCTGGATGCGCTTTGGATCCAGCTGTTGCGCTTTCAGCAAGGCATCAATAGCCTGACGGCTGCTGGCCCCACTGGGTGCCCCACCCAGAAAAAGGCTGCTAAACAGGCGTTCTAACAAAGTATAGTGGTCTACGCGGTAGTGCCAACGGCCTAGCAATTGCCAGGCCTCCGACCAGGTAGGGCGGCGGGCCACCGCCTTAAATACATAAGGCTTCATGTCTCGGTAGGTTTGCAGGCGCCCTTTGGCGTGCAGCAGCAGGGCCTGATTAGCCAATACCAGGGCCACGGCGTAGTTCGGCTCAGCAGCTTCCGGCTGGAGCGCCCAGGAACGTTCAGCATAGCCACGTGCCGCGGTGAAGTATAGGCTCTTGCGAGTTTCATCGGTGTAGCGAGAGCCGATGCGCACGCTCATCAGAGCCGCTTGCCATAAGGCTTCCACATTCTTTCCGTCGCGCCAGATGACTTCCTCATATTTAGCCAGGGCTTCGGAGTCGCGGTACTGGCGCTGCAGGCTACGGGCATCAGCCAACAGTTTTTTAATACTGGGCTTGGGGGCAAGCTTTTCATCAGTTGCTGGTGCTGCTATCTGGGCATAGGAAGCCAGCGGCATGCACCCTAGGGCCATAGCCAGCCATAACCCCATTAAAAATAGCCGCAAGTACATAGGGCAGTAAAAGCTTAACGCAAAGCTGCGTTTTTCCGCGCTTCGTAGCGAACCCTGGTAGGAGAAACTTTGCATCAGCCGGTTTGCAGTGGCTGGCCTTGTAATCATGAGGCAACAAAAAAGCCCTGATCCGGAAGATCAAGGCTTTTCAAGCAGAGGAAGGCTTAAAACAGTTTTAGCTGTGACTTGGGCCGACGTAACACGGCCTGGGCCTGTGCTATGTCTTCTGCGGAAATATCAACCGGTCCGTTGTTTTCGGCTAAAGGAGCTTCGGCGGCACCCATACCACCCTGCGGGCGTGGCAGCGTAGCCGGGCCGCGCTTTTTAGCTACTTCGCGGCGCTCGGGCTCAGGGCCTTCGTCGGTGAGCAGTGTGACGCCGTGCACTTTGAAGTAGTTGAGCTTGTTGCCCATGGCCTTCCATCCTTTCACGTCAATAAACTCGTGCAGACGGATGGTTTCGGCCTCTTTATCTGCTTTTTTGTCGCGCTGCAGCTTCAACTCTACTGCGGGCTCGGGATTAGCAGTTACGGCCAGCAGCTTGGAGCCTTTGGTTTCCGAGATGAAGACAAAGCGCTTCTCCAACGTGCTGGTTTCAATTTTAAACCGCTTCACGTAATGGATTTTCGTCTCGCCATCCATGTAAACCGCGCTAAGCACCGTATCGGGCTCCAGCTTGCGCAGCAACACGATGTTGGGCACATCAAAGTGGAGTGCCGGGTCGGGTGACTTCAACTCGTAGCTGCCATCCTTGTACACCACCAGCACCGTATTGTCGGTATCGAAGGTGCCGAGGTAGCGGCCGTGGCCGGCGGTGTTCAGGCGACCTACCACACTATCAAAGAACACTTCACGGCCACCCAGCGTGGAGTCGCCGAGGGACTTCTGGGTGATTTTCTTGATGGGCTGCTTGGTGACGATGTTGCCCATAGAGCCTTTACCTTTGATGGCCAGCTCGGCAAAATCAAAATCAAACTGCTTCACACGGGCCGGGGCTTTATCCGAAAGCTGCACACTCACAATTTCCGACTCCGAGTTGGGGTTGGCGGTGAGATACAGCGTTTTGGTGCCCTTGGTGCCTTTGGTCAGGTCGTAGGATTTGTCGCGGGTGATGCCTGTTACCAGGAAGCGCTTGGCGAAGCTGATGCCGGAGGCACCATCCTGATAAATCATGTTGTACACCAGCCGGTCGTCGTTCTTGTTGTAGACCCCGGCGTGCAGAATATCCTTGCCTACAAAGGTCTTTTCGGCGATGCGCGTCACCACGAACGTACCGTCGCGCTTGATGGCAATGATGTCGTCCAGGTCGGAACAGTCGCAGATGTATTCTACCAGTTCGTCCTTTTTGAGGCCGTAGCCCACAAAGCCGTCCTTGCGGTTCACGTAGAGTTTCTGGTTGGCTACGGCTACTTTCTGGGCCGTAACCACGTCGAAGGTGCGGAGTTGGGTTTTCCGCTCGCGGCCTGTGCCGTACTTCTTCAGTAGGCCCTCGAAGTAGTTGATGGCGTAGCGGGTGAGGTTGGCCATGTGGTCGGCTACTTCTGCCAGCTCCGCTTCCAGGCGCTGGATGTACTCATCGGCCTTAAACCCATCGAACTTGGAAATGCGCTTGATGCGGATTTCCGTGAGGCGGGTGAGGTCGTCTTCCGTGATGGCGCGGCGCAGCACAATGCGCTGGTCGTCGGCTTTCACCTTCTCTCCCTGCACGCGCACAAACTTCTTCAGGCCCTTGTCAATGGTCTCCAGAATTTCGGCCCAGGTCTCGCACTCCTCAATTTTGCGGTAGATGCGGTTCTCGATGAAAATCTTCTCCAGTGAAGCTGAGTGCCACTTTTCCTGCAGCTCATCTTCCCTGATTTCCAGCTCCCGCTCCAGCAGCCGCACCGTTTTCTGGGTGCTCAGGCGCAGCATATCCTCCACGCCCACAAAGCGGGGCTTGTCCTCGATGATAACGCAGGTGTTGGGCGAGATGCTGATTTCGCAGTCGGTGAAGGCGTAGAGCGCATCCATGGTCAGATCCGGCGACACGCCCGTGGGCAGGTGCACCTGGATTTCCACTTCGGCCGCCGTGTTATCGACGACCTTTTTGATCTTGATTTTATTCGCTTCCGAGGCCTTCACGATGCTTTCCATCAGCGCCGTGGTGGTGGTGCCGTAGGGAATGTCGCGAATGATGAGCATAGTCTTGTCGGCCTTCTCAATGGTGGCGCGCAGGCGGATTTTCGCCCCGCGCAGGCCCCCATTGTAGTTGGTGACGTCACACAAACCGCCCGTCGGGAAGTCGGGGAACAGCTGAATATCACGGCCCTTCAGCACATCGATGCTGGCTTTGCACAGCTCGCGGAAGTTGTGGGGCATGATCTTGGTGCTTAGGCCCACGGCAATGCCTTCCACGCCCTGCGCCAGCAGCAGCGGAAACTTCACGGGCAGCGTGGTCGGCTCGCGCTTGCGGCCGTCGTAGCTCATCTGCCACTCCGTGGTATCGGGGTTGAAGACCACATCCAGGGCAAACTTGCTCAGGCGGGCTTCAATGTAACGGGGAGCGGCCGCGCCGTCGCCGGTGCGGATGTCGCCCCAGTTACCCTGGGTTTCAATCAGCAGGTCTTTCTGGCCCAGGTTCACCATGGCGTCGCCGATGGAGGCGTCGCCGTGGGGGTGGTACTGCATGGTCTGGCCGATGACGTTGGCTACTTTGTTGAAGCGGCCATCGTCCATTTCCTTCATGGCATGCAGAATCCGGCGCTGCACCGGCTTCAGGCCATCTTCAATGGCGGGCACGGCCCGCTCCAGAATTACGTAGCTGGCGTAGTCCAGAAACCAGTTCTGGTACATGCCGCGCACGGAAGACATATCGTGCACGGCCTCGCCGGGCGCAAACTTGGTTTCTTCCACCCCTTCTTCCAAGGTTTCCAGTTCGGTTTCCGAAGAGCTTATTTCCTCTTCTTCGCCGGATAGGTCATCTTCTGAGAGGCCGGTTAGGGAATCATCATCCAATTTTACCACTTCTTCCGCAGCGGAGGCATCAAAATCAAGCGTATCGCCGGCACCAAATAAAGCCGGTTGCTGATCAGGAGAAGAAGTTGGGTCTGGGGGATTCGTTTCGTGTAGCACAGGAACAAAGATGTGTGGCGGACTGCCACTGCCAAATTAAATTATTGAATTCAGACCGACACCGAGCTGTGGCCTGGGTAAGGTTTGGGAGTTGTGGAGGGTTCTTCCAACAGGCCTTCGGCCACGGCCAGCCCATGGTCGGGTTGGAGAGGCACGATAAAAAACAGCGGTGTGAGTAGGTATACCGCAAAGGCAGCCCACACACTGACCCAGGCCAGCCCAGCACCTAATGCATAGCAAGCCGGCCCCACCATGGAGCGACTCAGCAACGTGCGCCGCGACACCCGATGCATATGCGCGTGTAGCAGATAAGCATTGATGTAATAATGCATCCAGACAAACAGAAGTGTGTTGACCAGCAGCACCACGCCAAAGAAACTCACAGCTAATGGATTGTAAGGATACTCCCCTAACAGAGCCGTGGGAAAGGGAATGAAGGCCTGCGCCATCAGAAACAACGCATTGATCCACATCAGGGCGTAGCTGCTGTGGCGAGCCAGACTGAAGATGTAGGAATGGTTGATCCAAAATTTACAGACTACAATAAAGCTGATTGCCCAGCTTAATACTTTAGGGACTACCTCATGCAAGCCATGCTTTAGCTCAGCCACGGTGCCATGCTCTAAATGCGGTACCCTTACTTCCAGAATCAGCAGGGTCACTACAATGGCAAAAACACCATCAGAGAAGGCCTCAACCCGCGTGCGGTGCAAAGCGCCGCGCCGTAGTAAATCCAGTAAAGGAAACATGGCGGAGCAGAAAACGGACCGGCAGCACATATAAGGACTGTCCGAGCCTAAGGTGAGTTTGTGCTTACATCTTGTACTTCTCTCCTGCTTCCCAGATTTACTGGCTGGCGGAAGGTTAAAAAGCTACGCTAAATCGGCCTCCAACACTTCCTCCACCGGCAGCACATCGGAAGTCACGAGGTCTTTTTCCAGGCGCAGGTTGTCGATGATGAAGTTCTGACGGTCGGGAGTGTTTTTGCCCATGTAGTAGGTGAGCACCTGGTGAATGCTGCGTTCCGACTGCAAGATGACGGGTTCCAGGCGAATATTCTCGCCAATGAATTTACCGAATTCATCAGGAGAGATTTCGCCCAGCCCTTTAAAGCGGGTGATTTCGGGGTTACGGCCCAGCTGGCGCATGGCCTGCTGCTTTTCCTGCTCGTTGTAGCAATAAATGGTGGTTTTCTTGTTGCGTACCCGGAACAGCGGCGTTTCCAGAATATACACGTGGCCGTTGCGGACCAGATCCGGGAAGAACTGCAGGAAGAACGTGAGCAGCAACAGACGAATGTGCATGCCATCCACGTCGGCATCAGTAGCAATAACCACGCGGTTGTAGCGCAGGCCTTCAATGCCTTCTTCGATGTTGAGGGCGTGCTGCAGCAGGTTCAGCTCCTCGTTTTCGTACACAATCTTCTTCTTCAGCCCGAAGCAGTTCAGGGGCTTACCGCGCAGGGAGAAAACGGCCTCGGTCTCTACGTTCCGGCTTTTGGTGATGGAGCCTGAGGCCGAGTCACCCTCCGTGATGAACAAGGTGGTATGCTCGCCCTGCTCGGGTTTGCCTTCGCCCAGGTGAAAGCGGCAGTCGCGCAGCTTGCGGTTGTGCAGGTTGGCTTTTTTGGCGCGCTGGTTGGCCAGCTTTTTCACACCGGCCATGTCCTTCCGTTCCCGCTCGCTCTGCATAATGCGCTTAAGCAGGGCCTCGGCGGTTGCCGGGTTTTTGTGCAGGTAGTTGTCGAGGTGTTCCTTAACGTAGTCCAGAATGAAGCCACGCACTGTGGGACCATCAGGTCCCATGTTCATGGAGCCCAGTTTGGTTTTGGTCTGGCTTTCAAACACCGGCTCCTGCACGCGCACCGAAATGGCCGCTACAATGGAACCGCGAATGTCGGCGGCGTCAAACTCCTTTTTATAGAACTCCCGGATGGTTTTTACCACCGCCTCGCGGAAGGCAGCCAAGTGCGTACCGCCCTGGGTGGTGTACTGGCCGTTTACAAAGCTGTAATACTCCTCGCCGTAGTCGTTGCCGTGCGTGAGGGCCAGTTCAATGTCTTCGCCCTTCAGGTGAATAATGGGGTAGCGCAGGCTCTCCGGGTCGGCTTTACGGGCCAGCAGGTCCAGCAGGCCGTTTTCGGAGTAAAACTTCTGGCCGTTGAAGTTGATGGTGAGGCCCGCGTTTAGGTAAACGTAGTTCCAGATCTGGCTTTCCAGAAACTCCGGGATAAAGCGGTAGTTGCGGAAAATGGTATCGTCGGGCTGGAAGGTGATTTGCGTGCCGTTGCGTTGGCTGGTTTTCTGCGGCTTGGGGTCCTGCACCAGCTGGCCCTGGGTAAACTCCGCCGACTTCATCACGCCCTCACGGACGCTCTGCACCAGAAAATAATTGCTCAGGGCGTTAACCGCTTTGGTACCCACGCCGTTCAAGCCCACAGATTTCTGAAAGACTTTGCTGTCGTACTTACCGCCCGTGTTAATCTTGCTGACTACATCTACTACCTTACCCAGCGGAATGCCCCGGCCGTAGTCGCGCACCTGCACCCGGTGGTCGGAAATCTTGATATCGATAGTGCGGCCGTGACCCATCACGTGCTCATCTATCGAGTTATCAATCACTTCCTTTACCAGCACGTAGATGCCATCGTCGTACGCGGACCCGTCGCCGAGCTTGCCAATGTACATGCCGGGCCGCAGACGGATATGCTCGCGCCAGTCCAGGGAGCGGATACTATCCTCATTGTAGCCGTGGTCGGGAGTAGTGCTGAGAGTGAGTTCTTCGGCTGCCATGTGGTAATCAGAATTCAAATTTGAGGTAAAATAACGCAGAAAATTGAGTTTTTCCGCGTTTCATGCAAGCTATATTTTTTAGCAAATTCAACTCTTTCGAACTTCGCTTTTTTAGTAAAAGTTCCACCATAAAGGGCAAAATAAGCTCTAAACTGTTCTCAAACCTTCTTTTGTCATACCAATAAATTTAGCAAATGCTTCCTCCCTCTACCCAACCCCGCTTACCCAGCACTGGGCATAAGCCTACTTCGGAGGTAAGGCAGACTCCCATTGTGCAGTATGCTTTTCTGCTGATAGCCGCTGTGCTCACGGTTTATTCGCTTAAAGTACTGGATGATGTACTGCTGCCCCTGCTGTTTTCGGCTCTATTTACGCTTTTGCTGCTGCCCATCAGTCGGTGGCTTGAGGGTCGCGGGGTGCCCCGCATTCTGGCCATTATTCTGTGCCTGCTGTTGATGGCCCTACTGTTTGCCGGCATTATTATGGGTTTTGCCTCGCAGCTTACCCAATTTAAGAGTGAGCTGCCCAAGCTGCAGGAAAAGCTCTTTCAGGTTTTCCACCAGTTCCAGGACTGGGCCAGCCAGCGATTCGGCATCGACCCAATTTCGGATGAGGAGCTGAAGCAATCCACCATGAAGTCCCTGAAAAAGGACAGCGGCAGCTACCTCAACACTACGTTTAAGACTACCTCGGCGGTAGTCAGCAACCTGCTGCAGGTGCCTATCTACATCTTCTGCTTTCTGTATTACCGGGACCATTTGCGCCAGTTTATGTTCCGCTTTGTATCGCCGGACAAGCGCACGACGGTGCTGAACACCGTGGATAACATCCAGACGGTGGTGCAGGCCTACATTTCCGGGCTGTTTAAAGTGATTGTGGTAGTAGCTATTCTGAACGGAATCGGGCTGCTGGCTTTGCAGGTGAAGTTTGCCATCTTCTTTGCCATTTTTGCCTCAGTGCTGGCGGTTATTCCCTACATCGGCATTATGATTGGGGCCAGCGTGCCCGCTATTATTACGCTGGTAGAAACCGGCTCCCCGCTGCACGCGGCGGGCGTGGTGGGCGTATTTGCCTTTGTGCAATTTCTGGAAGGCAATTTTATTACTCCCATGATAACCGGCTCGCAGGTAAGTATAAATCCTATGGCCGCCATTATTGCCCTGGTGCTGGGGGCTGAGCTGTGGGGCACCCCCGGCATGATACTGAGCATTCCGCTGATTGCCGTAGTGAAGGTGATACTGGACGCCAGCAAAATAACCGAACCCTGGGGCTTTTTGCTGGGCGATACTGCTGAAGGAGAAGACAATATAAAAAGTGTAGCGGCCGGGGAACCGGGTTTTTTCCGACGGCTCTGGCTACGTGTGAAAGGGGAAGAATCGTAACCCGGCCTGATTTCAAGCAGTATAAGAAAGCATGTTCGGACAGGATTTTCCTGCCGGGCGTGCTTTTTTATCCCATCACTTAAATGTTATCATTATGTCTGCTTTCACTGAACCTGCCGCCCGGGCCTTAAATGACCTGGTCGAAATCAATAAAACAGCTACAAAAGGATACCAGGAAGCTGCTGAAGGGGTAACCAACCCCCAGTTGCGCACTGAGCTGAGCAAGCTCAGCCAGCAGCGGGCACAGTTTGCTTCGGAACTGGAGCAGAAAGCCCGCCAGTGGGGTGTAAATACCCGTAATGAAGGCACCGTAGAAGGTGCCCTGACAGACGCCGCCGCTGCGCTACACCGGGGCTGGATCAATATTAAATCGGCTGTAACCGGGCACAACGACTCGGCTATTCTGGGTGAGTGCGAAACCGGTGATGCCACTGCTCTACAGGCCTACGAGACGGCGCTACGCTCCAGTGAGCTGCCCGTAGAAGCCCGTAGCGTGATTCAAAAGCAACACGGCGATATACTTTCGGCCAAAAACTGGGTAACCCAGCAAAAAGGCCGCGTCAGCTAACCTGTTAAATTATTGCTTAGAAAAGCCTGCCTGCAAGGGCAGGCTTTTTTGCGTATTGCTCATTTCTACAGCGCCCTAAAACGGCGCGCAAAAATGGCTGCAACCTTTGGATAGGTTATCTTTGTTACCAATCTGCTTAGCATTGTTCACTACCCGTTACCGCGCCGCTTTTGTACGCTATTATTGACCTTGAAACCACCGGCGGACAACCTGCCCAGGACCGGATTACGGAAATAGCCATCTTTATCCATGATGGCGAGAAAGTGGTGGATCAGTTCGATACCCTGCTGAACCCCGGGCGGCCTATCCCCTTCTTCATTTCCCAACTCACGGGCATTACCGATGATATGGTGCGGGACGCGCCCAAGTTTCATGAAGTAGCGCGCAAGGTGGTGGAAATGACCGAAGGCTGCGTGTTTGTGGCGCACAACGTGCGCTTTGACTACTCCTTCATGAAAAAGGAGTTTGCGGATTTAGGGTTTAACTACTCCCGCAAAACGCTATGCACTGTGCGCCTGAGCCGCTCCCTGATACCGGGGCAGCCCAGCTACAGTCTGGGAAAACTTTGTCAGAACATTGGCATTCCGCTTAATGGCCGCCACCGTGCCGCCGGCGACGCCGCTGCCACAGCTATTCTCTTTGACCGGCTGTTGAAGATTACGCAGCAGGAAGAAGCCCTCACCAACCCAGCCATCAGCCCCGCCGATACCCTGGCGGCCCTGGATATATCCGCCCCGGCCGGCAACCGCCCCGCCGCCAAGCAGCCTTCGCCCCGCAAAGTGAAGGCTGTGCAGGATGCCATCAAAACGGCACTGCTTCCGCCCAACATAACCCCGCAGAAGGTAGCCGAGCTACCCCAGTCTGCGGGGGTGTATTACTTCCACAATGAGCAGGGCGAGGTGATTTATGTGGGCAAGAGCATCAATATCTACAAGCGCATTCAGCAACACTTTGCCGTCGACTATAAGTCGCGCAAGAGCATTGAGTTCAAAAATTCGATATCGGACATTACCTGGGAGTTGACGGGCTCGGAGCTGGTGGCGCTGCTGTATGAGTCGCATGAAATCAAGCGCATGAAACCCTTGTATAACCGGCAGCAACGACGCTCCGTGTTTCCGGCGGGTATTTTCCTGCGGACCGATGAGCAGGGCTACAAGCACCTGTACTATGGCCGCGCCGATGACCACGCGGAGTCTCACCCGCTTATTGCGCTGGGAAACCAGTACAAAGCCAAAGGTTTTCTATTCCACAAAGTAGCTAAGTTCAACCTCTGCCAGAAGCTCTGCGACTTATATAAAACCCAGGGTTCCTGCTTCGACTACCAGGTGCACCGCTGCAAGGGCGCCTGCCTGGGCCTGGAACCGCCGGAAGAATACAACCAGCGCGTGGAGGAAGCCATTGAGTCGTTCACGTATGAGCACGGCTCGTTTGTGGTAATGGGACAGGGACGGCACGAAAGCGAGAAAAGCCTGGTGGTGGTAGAAAACGGCCGTTATCTGGGGTTTGGCTATGTGGATGACACTTTCACGGCCCGCCGGCTTGATGACTTTAAGCTGGCTATTACCCGGTACAACGATAATAAGGACGTGCAGCAGATAATCCGGCAGTATCTGCGAACCAAGCATAAAGACAAGGTGAAGGTGTTCCGATAAAGATTTATTAATCAATCGGTAAAGCAACCTTCCTTATCCTTATGGCATCCTTGGTGTGTTTTGATGGCAGAATTTTGGTCCGTCTAAAAAATCTGTATCTTCCTGAGCCTACTATGGCTTGGTTGGCCCAAACACCTAACTGCTCTGGTTATGTTGGCTCTTTACAACACACCGTATCTGCGCATTTATTACGACGGATTTGCGCACACGCTGGAATCTGAGTGGTTGCGCCGGCCCACCAGCGAGGAACTACGTCTGGGTTTGCAGACTGGCCTGGTGCTGGCCCGCGAGTATCACGTCCGGGGCTGGATCAGCAACCTGCGCCGCATGCCGGGCATCAGCCCTGATGATGAAGCCTGGGTACGGACAGAGTGGTTAATGCAGTTTGTTGAGCTTGACATTACGCATATGGCTATAGTGGAATCTAGAAGCCAGGTAATACGCACGGGGGTTATTGAACTGCTGGAGCGCGCCGGAACGCTGGCACCGCTTAGCACCGGCTATTTTGCCAGCCGGGCCGCTGCCCGCCAGTGGATTATGGGTGGCCAGCTTATTCCGGGGCAGCCCTTGTCATTGGCCGTTGCCACTCCCACTCCCGTGCTGTCGGAAAACCGCCCAAGCCTTTAAGTTTGCTTACGGCTCCTAGTACCTTTTCACTTTCCCCGGGCATCCAGCTTCTTCTTTTCAATGCCTACGGCTTCCGCTCCCGGTTTTCATTCAGACTATCTTACTATTGCCTATCGTCCGGATTTGCAGCTTCTCACTTTGCGGTGGCTGCGCGATGTGACTATGAGTGAGCTGCAAACCGGTTTTCAGGCGGCCCGCGAAGCGGCCCGAACAGCGGGGGCTATGCGCTGGCTGGTTGATGTGCGTCGGCGTCTGGAACTGGATGCCATTCCTTCTACCTGGGTTGCCAACCAATTACTGCCTACTGTAGCGGCTGAGCTGCCTGATACGTTGCAGGTAGCTTATCTTTTAGCCCCGGCGCGTAATGAGGCCATTCGGACGGATCCGGAGTTAAAGGAAGCTGTTATTCTGGCTCAGGGTACCGCGCAGCCCTACCGCCTGCAGTTATTTATTGATGAAGGGGAAGCGGTACGCTGGGTTTGCGCCGGGTAAACTAGTTTTCACTACGGCCTAATACAGTCGATGACGCAGTAGCCATCCGGCAGCATCAAACTCTTGGGCAGCAGGCTTGTACTCCATTACTTTCACGCCTTTAGGGGCAGCAAACCCATTACCATCACCGCTGTCATACACCGTAATACGGGTTTTGGCCAGGGCAGCGGTTTCTGCTGGTGTTTGCAGCTGATCCTGCCCGGCTCCATCATAAAAACTAACTGGCTCGTCAAAATCGGGTATTCCGCGCACCTCCAAAACATCATTTCCGCCTAACCCAAACAACCGTAGGGCCTGGGTTTCACTTGCCCGGAAAGTGCGCCGACCAATCAGACTATCGGCTGCTGCCCTGGCCTGGCTCCGGTATACGCTCAGCTGTATTTGGCCAGTGCCGGCGGGTTCCAGCACAAAGCGTTCCGGCTCGTCGGTACCGGGCACTTCTACCTCCAGGGCCAGCAACTCATAAAATTTATTGGCTACGGCCGGCAGCTGGTCACGTCGGTGGCGCAGCTTGCGCCTAAATTCGTCCTGTGACAACGCCAGAATTTCCGGCGGCCATTGGGCAATAGCCCGGTCAATCACCACATTGTTCAGGTTTACCCGCATGGAGTCGGCCACTTCCTGAAAATCCCGGCGGCTCAGATACACGAGCAGTGACTTGTCCATGGGCAGGGCTGCTTTATTCAGGCCTGCCACATCCGACAAGCGAATGTCTTCATGAAAGCTCTGGTAGTTGCTCTTGATCCAGGCTACGATGTGCGTCAGCAGACCATCATCAAACTTAAAAAAGGCATGGTCCCGGTCGCGCGGAATGGCCTCATAGCGCATTCCGCCCTCAGCGGTGGGAAAGCTGGCCCAGCGCCATTGGTCTTCGCGCCGGCTCCAGTCGCCCAGATACATATCGAAAAGCCGGGCTCGCAGGTACTGCCGCGCCGCAACACGGTGGTTTGCATGCAACAGCATCTGCGTGAATACTTTGCGCGAGCTTTCTACTTTAGCTGAGCGGCCAAAGCTGGCCACTGTACTCTGGTCCCCTTCCGGGCGTTCCTCCAACAGGTAGAGCGCATTGGCGTATTCCTTCCGGAAAATACCCAGCGCCGGGTCATCACCCACGTACACTAAGCGAGGGTTAGTATGAAATACGCCGGCTGCCTGGGCCAGCGCTGGCACAATGTAGGCGCCATAAGGGTGAATGACGCTGGTCTGATCTTTCATGAGGCGCCCTACCGGCCCTTTCTGCAGGCGCGCAGGCAAAGCTTTGGTGGCATCCTTATCCACGGAGCGCAGCACATACTCTTTCCCCCCCGCATCTACCAAGCGCAGGTTTTTGGTTTGAAAGCTGCCACCAGCCAGTAACGGCGTGAGCCCACCGGGTACCACATTATGCAGGCTAATAACGGGCACCCGGATGGGTTGCGCCCATACTTTGCGGTAATGCCGCCCCCAAAAAAACTGATGAACGGCTCCGCGCGCATATTGTGGCCCGGCAGCTATAGTAACAACAGAATCCGCAGGAATAGCTGGCAGTATCGGCGCCGAGGCGACAGGGGAAGTACACGCCGCCAAGGGCAAAGCCAGGAAAAACAGGCAATTGATAAAGGGCCGAAGCCCTGTAGTAGTGGCAAACACAGTTGCGGAATTGAAGCGAGGAACGTAGCAGCGCGAAATGCCACTAAGAGTATACCGTAAGCGGGCCCTGACGGTTGTGGATACTGTGGAGGTTTACCTTTCAGTGAAACTTGCGTTAGAGGATAGCAACTGCGTTTTTGCGTGCTATGCCCTATTCCTACCGTGCTTCCCTATTTGCTTTTTTGGTTTTGATGGGCTGTGCCCGTCAGCCCTATTTTCAGCCGGATGCGCGGGTACCTGATCCTGCCGGCCTCCGCCCCACCGGCGCAGATAGTACCTGGGTAACGGCTGGCCGGCACTACCAACGGGGGTGGTTACATAATGCACTGCTGGGCAAGCACTACCGCCAGGTTTGGGCCACGCCGGTAGCTTTGCCTGTGCTTAGCTTGCGCACGGCGGTACCAGGCACTGTGCTCACACCAGGAAAAATGGGTGGTGGCTTTCAGACCACCAGCCTCACGCTGGATGCGGCCGATGGGCGCAGCTATGTGCTGCGCACCTTAGATAAGGATCCATTTAAGACCTTACCTAAAGTAATGCGGAAAACCTTCCTGCTCACGCTGGTGCGCGACCAGACATCAGCAGGCAACCCATACGCGGCTTTTGTGGTGCCCCCGTTGGCACAAGCCGCCGGGCTGCTGCATACCACCCCCCGTCCTTTCTATGTAGCCGGCACTGATTCCACCTTGGGGCCATTTTCGAAGCGGTTTCAGGGGAAGGTAACGCTACTGGAGGAAAAGCAGTCTGGCAAAGAGAACCTCACGCCGGCTTTTGGAAAAGCCACCAATATTGTGGGTTCAGAAGACATGCTGGAACAACGGTATGCAGACCCCACGCATCAGATAGATGAAGTTATGTTTGCCCGCGCCCGCCTCTTTGATATCTGGCTGGGGGACTGGGACCGGCACGAGGGTCAGTGGCAGTGGGCGGTGTATGAGCAGAACGGCCGCACGCGCTACCAGGCAGTACCCAAAGATCGGGACCAGGTGTTTTACCGCTTCAATGATGGTTTGCTGCCCTGGCTGGCCAGCCGGCGTTGGGCCATTCGTAAGTTTCGCACATTTAAGCCCCGCTACGAAGACATAGAAGGCCTGGTTAAAAATGCCCGGTTTATTGATGCCCGAGCGTTGCATGAAATTTCCAGGTCCCAGTTTCAGCAGCAAGCCAGCCTTTTGCAGCGGCAACTGACCGACTCCGTAATTGATGCCGCCCTGCTCCGCTTTCCCGCGGCGGTATTTGCCCAGGAAGGTGCCCGTACCCGGCAGGCCCTGCAAGCCCGCCGGGCGGCTTTGACCCAGGCCGCCAACACATTCTATCATTTGCTGGCCCGCCACGTCACCATCCCGGGCACTGATAAGGCAGAACGCTTCCTGGTAGAACGGCTGACGGATTCTACCACCCGCGTGAGCATGTACCGCATTACGGAGAAAGACGATAAATACCGCGCCGACAGCCTTTGCTACCAGCGCACTTTCCGCACCGATGAAACCCGCCGCCTGACACTGCACGGCCTGGGTGGACAGGATATTTTTGAACTCAGCGGTGATGTACGCCAAGGCATTCGGGTAGATATTTATGGTGGACCTAAACCTGATGTAGTTATCGATAAGTCCAGGGTGCGGGGTTTGGGGAATAAAACCTTTTATTACGATACCAACCGGGATAATGAGCTAATTAAAGGCCCCAGCACCCGGGACAAGACCACCAAAGGCGTAAAAATGCACGCCTATGATCGGGAAGGCTCTTAAGCAACAGCCTCCCTCCTTTCTATACGTCTTACTTAGCTTCGGGAGCGGGTGGGCCTAGTGCCTGCAGCATGTCCAGAATCATGTGCTCAGTGGGCGTCAGCAAGTCGTTTTGGGCAGGGTCAGCATCATGGCGACGCAGGTAATCCAGTAGCTTATCAGTATTAAACAGCTCTACCACCTGCGGGTGAATGTAGTATTTAGAGCAAACTGTGGGCGTGTTACCCAGGTTCACAGCAACTTCTTTCACGGCATGCTTCAGGGTTTTGGGCTTAGGAAACTCCGGATGCTCGTTTAGCACGGCTTCCAGGCACTCCACCATTTTAACGGTACCGCCCCAGGTGCGGAAGTCCTTGGCAGAGAGGCTCAGGCCGGTTACCTCCTTTAAATAATCATTCACATCGCCGGACTCAATTTCTACGTGGTTGCCTTCGCCATCATAATATTGAAACAGGTGTTGGCCGGGAATTTCCTTGCACTTCTGCACCAGGCGGGCCAGCTTCCGGTCGTGTATCAGCACATCGTGCGCAACTCCTTTTTTACCCACAAATTGAAAGCGCACATCGGCGCCGGCCACCTGCACGTGCCGGTCACGCAGAGTGGTTAAGCCATAGCTTTTGTTTTTGCGGGCATACTCGCGACTGCCTATTCTGATAAAAGACTGATCCATGAGTGACAGCACCAGGGCAACCACCTTGCGCTTATCCAGCTGCGGCCGGGCCAGGTCTTTCTGCAACTGGTGGCGTAGTTCGGCAAGCTTCTCGCCAAAAGCCTGCAACCGGCTAAACTTCGTGAAGCTACGGGCCTGGTCCCAGGCTGGATGATAGATATACTGCTTGCGGCCTTTGGCATCGCGCCCAGTTACCTGCAGGTGGGCAGTAGCGGTGGGCGCTATCCAAACATCGGTCCAGGCCGGAGGGATTACGAAGCCGTGGATGCGGGCCAGGGTTTTCTCGTCGGTAATCTTGCTTCCCTTCGCATCGTGGTAGGTAAAGTTGCCTGCCCGGGTGCTACGGCGGGTAAGGCCGGGGTGTGTATCGTTATAGTAGCGCAGCCCGGCTAATTCGGCCTGCCGAGCCGGGTTTTTATAGAGTACGTGGGCTTCTTCCTCGGCAGTGAGGAATTTCTTTCTGATTTTCAGCCGGGGCTGAGCAGTAATAGGCATAAGCACAGGGTAAAACCGGTCGCGCAAAATACAGACACGGCCTAGGCTGTACGCAGGCACAGGTGAAAAGTAACGGCATGCTGAAGTAGCCCTGGTTTTGGGCTGCTATTGTTTTCTGAAAAGCGCTGGAATGCAGCTACTGCATTGCTTGGATATAAAATTTAGCACCCGGAGAATCAGCCTAATGCGCCGCCGGAGTCCATAAAAAGATGTTTTTGGCAACAGGATGCTATACCAGGCCGTATCGAAGGCCGTTGTTTCTGGCACCGTTTTTTCATCTGCGCCCCCAATTGCTCCTTTGTTTCTCCTTTTTCCTATTGTATCATGCTTAGAATATTGCGTACCCCTTACTTGTTGCTGGCCCTGGTGTTTTCTATGGGCGCCTCGTCCTGCACCAAGGATGCCAACGGCGACCGGCTGTTTTTCTCCGTGGAAGATGATAAGGCGCTGGGCGAGAAAGTAGCTCACGAAACGGACTCCACCTATGCGGCAAAAGGCCAGCTGCTATTGCGTACTGACACCAAAAACCAGCGTGCCTACCAGCTGCTGGATGGCGTAGTAAACCGGGTACTGAACTCAGGTGGACTGACCTACCGCAACGAGTTTCCCTGGGATGTCAAAATCATTAAAGATGACAACATCCAGAATGCCTTTGCTACGCCTGGCGGCCACATTTATGTGTATACCGGTCTGATTAAGTTTCTGGACAATGAAAGCCAGCTGGCGGGTGTGTTGGGTCACGAAATTGCCCACGCCGACCGCCGCCACACCTCCAAGGCGCTGCAACAACAGTATGGCATTTCGGTGCTGCTGAGCCTGGTGCTGGGCGAGAACCCAAATCAGCTGGCTGAAATTGCCGCCGGCCTGGGTCAGCTCAAATTCAGCCGCGACTACGAGCGGGAAGCGGATGAATACTCTGTCGTGTACCTCAACAAAACCACTTATGCCTGCGACGGTGCTGCTGGTTTCTTCATTAAGGCGCAGGCCGAAGGCACGGCCAGCCAGCCTGAGTTCCTGAGCACCCACCCCGACCCCGGCAGCCGCATTGAAGCTATTGAAGCCAAAGCCAATGAGCTGAACTGCAAAGGCCGCACCGTAGACAACAATAACTTTGAAGAGTTGAAACGCATCCTGTAAGACTGCCTGACTTCTCTTTAGCCAAACTGTAAAAGACTGGCGGACTGCATGACGCAGCCCGCCAGTCTTTTTTTTGCAACCCCGCCTTTATAACTCCGCGTATCCCCTGTATCGTTTCTCCTGAATATTCATCGAATGGCTTCTTTCTTTAACCGCATTGGCAACCTGGCAGAACACATCGACGACCTGGCTTTGACGGCGCGCATTCGGCTGGGCCTGCTGGACCCGTTACAGTTGGTGCCCTACCGCAGCTACGGCACTAAGGAGCGACTCTATGTGAAAGGCAGATTGCTGGCAGATAAGTCTTTGGCAGAACCAGCCGATACGGACTCGCGGTGGCAGAACCTGGTGAATATGTATCAGCGTTTTGAAAGCACCGAAATTCCCGGTGCCCAACTCAGTATTGAGCCCGGCGACGGTACTTCGCACACCATTGTAACCGATGAGGAAGGGTATTTCTCGCTTAACCTGGCACCTAAAAGCCTGCGGGAGCCGGAAAATTATTTATGGTACCCGGTGGATGTTCGGCTGATGGCCCCACCTGCGCGCATCTCTGCGCCGGTAGCCGGCCTTAGCGCCACTGCCCGCGTCCTCATCCCCCCACCCGACGCTGAATATGGCATTATCAGCGACCTGGATGATACCGTAATTCAGACCTCCGCTACCGATCTACTACGCATGGCGCGCATTGTGTTGCTGCGCAATGCCCGCTCGCGCATGCCGTTTGAGGGCGTAGCAGAGTTTTATCGCGCCCTGCAACTAGGGCGCAATGGTAAGCGCAACAACCCGTTTTTCTACGTAAGCAGCAGCCCCTGGAACTTATACGACCTCTTGGAAGACTTTCTGGAGCTCAATGAAATTCCGGCCGGCCCCATCTTGCTGCGCGATATGGCCCTGGCAGGCAAACAGCCCGGAGAGGCATCTACGCACCACGGCCATAAGCTGCGGGAGATTGAAAACCTGCTGCTAACCTATCCTACCCTGCCCTTTGTGCTGGTGGGCGACAGTGGGCAGGAGGATGCCAATATTTACCGGGAAGTAGTACGCCGGTATCCGGGCCGTATTCTGGCCATTTACATCCGAGACGTGCAACGCCCTGACCGGGCGGCCCTGGTTGAGAAAGTATCGGAGGAATTGCGGGGCGATAAGGTGGAAATGCTGCTGGTTAAGGATACCGTACAGGCCGCCAAGCATGCCGCCAGCGCCGGCCTCATCTTCACGGAAACTATTGCAGCAGTTCAGGAGGAGAAGGAAAAGGACCAGGCTACTTCCGAAGACCCAACCGAAGCCCAGGAACAAGGCGGTACCAAACCGGCACCTACTGTGGAAAAGGGCTAACTGGAATGGTCGGCTACGATTACCCAATGACCATTCAGGCGGCGCATCACCAATAGAAAATGGCCTTCCAGGTCACCCAGATTGGGGCGGGCCAAGTGCCATTTGCCGATGACCTGGGCGGCAGTGCTGCTAAGGGGCTGGATATGTAGGTTCGAAAAAGTCAGTTGGCCCATAGCAGCCGCATCGGGGTAGCTGCGGCGGTAGTTGTCCAGCGTGGGCTGCCAGCCATAGGTTAGCCCTTTTTTACCGATGAAAACCAGGGAGTCAGACTGCCAGTAGCCCTGCATAAAGCCGGCTACGTCCCCACGGTTCCAGGCGGCAGTTTGGGTGCTCAGCACCCTGCCAATATCCTGACGCATGGCGGCAGGGCGGCTGACGGCGCAAGCGGAGGTAAGCAGGGCACTTAAGGCAAATACGAGTAATCGGTTCTTCATCTGAGCAGATTCTGGGGGCAATCGTTAACGCTGGAAATCAAGCTGCAATTCACAGTGTAGGAGAAGTATTAAAAGGAGTTGGGCACTTTCGCGCAAAGGCAAACAAACTAATCATAGTCTGCCTATAAATTCCCCGTTACTCCTCCAGCACCTGCTGCACAAATCGTGTCCCACCCAAGCGAGTCATATTGCGCATCACACGGTATTGCTTAGCCCGGGCAGCCGGGCCGGGGCTGCTGGCCCGAAAACGCAAAGGGTTAGGAAGAATCCCCGCCAGCAGGGCTGCTTCCGCTTTACTCAAACTGGCCGCCGGTTTATGAAAATAGCGCTGCGCAGCTGCTTCTACCCCAAAAGTGCAGTCGCCCATTTCAGCTACGTTCAGGTACATTTCCAGAATGCGGCGCTTGTTCCAGAGCAACTCTATCAGCACCGTGAAGTACGCTTCGGCCCCTTTGCGCAGGTAACTGCGGCCATTCCACAGAAATACATTTTTGGCAACCTGCTGGCTGATGGTGCTGCCGCCCACCAGGCGCGTACCGTTTCCCCGGTTGCGCTTGGCGGCTTTGGCAATGGCATCCACATCAAAGCCATGATGCTGCAAAAAGCGCTGATCCTCAGCTGCTACCAGGGCCAGCGGCACCTGTGGCGACACTTCCTCCATAGAAACAAACGAATAGCGGATATTCCGCTCATCTACCAGACCTTGGTAGCTTCCCTCGGGGCGGTGTGCCCGGCGCTCCAGCATCAGCCAGGTGGCAGGAGGCGCCACCCACCGGTAAAGAAGTACCCATACCACCGTTGTCAGCAGTACAGAAGCCACCACCTGTAAGCCGATGCGCACGGCTTGCCGCCATTTTTTTGAAAACTCAGTCAAGATCCGTCGGTTTACTATTCTCCGGCACACAAAGTACCCCAGCGGCGAAATTAACGCATTTACCGGACCCACTGCAGCTTTTCGTACTTTCCTGTTTCTGCTCTCTGCCGTTTCTCTATGCCTCGCCTGCTCCCGCTTTTTCCGCTGAACCTGGTCGTTTTTCCGGGTGAAAAGCTCAACCTGCACATCTTCGAGCCCCGTTACCGGGAGTTGGTGCACGACTGCCTGCAGGAAAACCTCACGTTCGGTATCCCGCCGTATCTGGGAACCGAGGTGCAGGAACTAGGCACTGAAATGCGGCTACTGGATGTAGAGAAAGTATATCCCAATGGGGAAATGGATATCCGTACCCAGGCGCTGGGCCTGTTTCGTGTGCGGGAATTTTACCGGCAGGCTCCGGGTAAGCTCTACGCCGCCGGCAAAGTGGAAGACCTGGTAGATGACCCTGAACCCGATGCATTCCTGAAGAAGCGCATCACTGCTTACATCAAGCAACTATACCATGCCTTGGGTCTACACCGGATGTTTTTGGATCTACCCTCCGCGTATCGCACCTATGATATCGGGCACCATGTAGGCTTCAGTACTGAGCAGGAATATCAGCTCCTGAGCGCTACCAGTGAGCATGAGCGGCAAGAGATGCTGCTGGAACATCTGGAACAGATTGTGCCCATTGTGCTGGAAACCGAACGGCTGAAGGAGCGGGTAAAGCTCAATGGGCATTTCAAGAATCTGACGCCCCCAAATTTTTAAACTGCTATACCCACTCCCGGCCTTTGGGCCGGTGGGCTGCGTATAGCCATAGAAATTACTCCAACCTGCCGTGCCCTCCGTTGCTGCTTATGTTTTTCTGGCTATTCTCACGCTGCTGCTGGTATGGCTGTTACTGCGCTTCCGCATGGAGCGCCGGTTTCGCCGACGGCCCTATGTAGGCGCAGAATTCCGCCAATGGCAGGAGCAGCAGCTGCCTACGGTGGAGCCAGTTTACCGCGTGGCCCTGGTTGGGGACTTAGGCGCCGTGGCTACCGATGGCACCGACCCTGTATTGCAACTGCTCCGGAACTGGGTACAAACCGCCGGCACAGCCAGCGCCGTAGTCGTCCTCGGCGACAACGTTTATCCTACCGGTATCCCGCCCCAACAAACACCGGGTCGGGCGGCGGCAGAGCGCCGCCTGGCAAGCCAGTTGGAAGTATTTCAGAACTATACTGGCCAGGTGGTGTATCTCAGCGGCAACCACGACTGGAACAAAGGCCGCCCTGATGGCTATGAGTATTTACTAAGGCAGGAAGAGTTAGTAGCCCATTGGCTGCCACAGGCGCAGTATTTACCACCTCGCGGGTGCCCGGGGCCGGTTACCCTCCAATTAGCCCCGGGGCTACTACTAGTCGTTTTAAACACGCAATGGTGGGTGCAGCACGGCCGGCGCCCGCAGGGCGAGTTGGATGGATGCCCGCCTGATGACGGACGCACTCCCTTTCAGCAACTCCTACAGATTCTACGAGACAACCAGCAGCAACGCATCCTGGTAGCCGGACATCACCCTTTGTATTCCAATGCCATGCACGGCGGTAATTTTACCACCCGCCAGCATATGTTCCCACTTACGGCCATTCATAAGAAAGCCTACATTCCCCTTCCCATCCTGGGCTCCTTATTCCCACTCTACCGTACCTTAATAGGCGCCGAAGAAGACATGGCGCATCCCCGTTACCGGCATATGCGCCGGCGCTTACTGCGTGTCTTAAAGCAGTTTCCCAACCTGGTATACGCCGCCGGCCACGACCACAATCTGCAGTATTTCAAGCGGGACGGAAGCCACTATCTGGTTAGTGGCTCAGGCAGCAAAACGGCCTTTGTACAGGCTGGTGGGCAGGCGGCCTTTACGCACGAGCAAAAAGGCTTTTTTGCGTTGGAGTATTATGCCAACGGTGAAGTGTGGCTTCGTACGCTGGAGCCGGGTATTTCCTTAACCGGCCCGGCTGCAGCACCAGAGCCCTTCCGCTGGCAGTTGGTAGCTGCCAGGACTGTGCCTAAGATGACGCCCCCAACACCGGTGTCAGTACGTGTAGGCTCCGCGGAATAATATTTATTTCCACGGGGGTAGGCAGGTTAAGCGGCTCGCCATCAATCTGTACCAGCACCTCCGTTTGCCCGGGCATCCACACCTTCGCCCAGCGGCAAGGCAGGCGCTTGGTGTATACGGAGTCATCAAACCCATCGGTATAGAGGCGGTAGAGAATGCCCGGGGCTGCGGCCGCTGGGAAGGGTTCAATCACACATATTTCAAACTGCCCATCATCCATGCGGCTGTCGGGGTTAATAACCACATTACTGCCGAAGGTATTGGCATTGGCCACAGTCAGCATAAAAGCCGGCCCTTCAAATGATTCCAGGTCGGTTTCTATTCGAAATTCTGCAGGCTCATAGCTAAGATATTCCTGCATAGCAATGCGCACGTAGGCACCGGGACCACGGGTTTCGCCGCTGGCAAAACGCTCCACTACCAGCGCATTAAATCCCAGGTCCGCCAGATGAGCCGAGAAATGCCCTCCCACGCTCAGCGTATCTATTACGCGCACTTCATGCTCCCAAATCAGACGTAAAGCCTCATTTGGGTCTTGCGGAATCTGCAAGTCCTTAGAAAGGCCGTTTCCCGAACCCAGGGGCAGAATTCCCAGCGGGGTTTCAGTACCAGTCAGGGCTTCAGCTACCAGGCTTACGGTACCATCGCCCCCGGCTGCAAATACCGCTTCCGGCTGGTGCTGCTGCAGATATTGGCGTAGCAAGAGCAGGTCGTTCTGGCCAGTGGTATGGAAGAAACTGGCGGCACGGCCATGTTCCGTACAGTAGGTCGTAATTCTCTGCTCGAGTCCCTCCTTTTCAATATCCCCGGAAATGGGGTTGAGCACAAACAGTACGGACTTGAATAGCACGGGAAATTAACTAAAAAGTATAGGAAGAAAAGTACTAAAGCAGCTTATACCCTCAAACCAAAACGGCCAACCCAGAAGGTCGGCCGCTGTGGTTTGAGGGGTGTTTTTAGGGCTTCAGGCCAGCAGGTATACCACTGGGAAAGTGCTCCTGAATTTCCTGTTGAATTTCCTGTTCGCGGTTGCCGGGGTTAGGGTGCGTTTGCATGAACTCAGGGCCGCTGCCGCCGCCACCGGCTTGTTCCAGCACTTGCATTACCTGCAGCATGGCGCGGGGGTCATAGCCGGCGTCGCTGACGTAGTCTACGCCTACCCGGTCGGCCTCCAGCTCGTCTTCCCGGCTAAAGCGAAGGGAAACTACTTTGGCAATAGCCGCGGCAATGGCGGCATTGGCAATAGAGCCGCCGGGGCGGTCGGGGTCATAGGCTGCAATACCGGCAGCACCGGCCAGTCCCTGGGTTAGTTGGGTTTTAGCCAGCTGCTCAGCCGAATGGCGCTGAATAACGTGGCCCACTTCGTGCGCTAGCACACCAGCTACCTGTCCTTCGGTCTTCAGATTTTTGAGCAGTCCGGCCGTCAGGAAAATCTGCCCGCCTGGCAGCGCAAAAGCATTAATGGTTTGCTCATCGGCCAGTAAGTAAAAGTTGAACTTGTAAGGCGAGCGGGAGGCCGGCGACCCTTGCACTACTGCCTGCCCAATGCGGCTGACCGCCTCCTGGGCCTGCTTATCAGGGTGCAGCCCACCATATTGCTGGGCCATTTCCGGCGCGGCCTTTAGACCCAGCGCAATTTCATCTTCGGTACTCAGGTTCACATGCTGCTCCTCGCCCGTTACGGGGTTGGTTTGTCGGTTGCAGTAGTAGGTAATAAATGAGAACCCCGCAATTACCAGGGCTATCAGATATCGAAAGCTTCCTCTCATAATGGATGGTGGTGAGTGTCGTAAAAGGTTGATGCCGCATAAGAATAGAATGCGGCTATGCCCTGTGTAACGCGAAGCCTGCAACAGGGTTGCCCGGGCTTCCAGTGCATTTTCAGGGTTTTCATATAGCCAAAATTTTATTGCTTTCGTATCAAGCAAACCCTGGTGCTCCTATTGCTCTGAGCACTTTCTCTCACTCCTTCTCTCAAATAACCACGCAACAGCATATGAACCAGAAACGCACATTTGGCGCTATTCTCACAATTCTGGGAATTGTGGGCATTATTTACGGCGCACTGGGTTTCCTGCAGATTGCCGGAGTATCCCTCGGTAAGCTTAATTCCATCGTTCCTTTTGTAATTGGCCTGATCTTCTTCTTTGCTGGCATCAACCTGGTAAAAGCTACCGGAGACCGAGCCTAGCATACTTACAAGTACCCCATACTAAAAAAGCTCCTGGCATATGTGCCAGGAGCTTTTTTAGTATGGGGTACAGGGCTTAAGCGTTAATTGCCGGATGCCAGCCCTTTTTGTTGGGCATAAAAGGAAAGGGCAGAGTCAATGGTGAGCCAGTTGGAGCTATAGGATACCTGCTCCGGTGCGTGGGCGTATACCACAGTTCCCCGTTTAATATTCTGAATTATGGCTGATGACTGGCCGGCTGGTAAAGCCGGGCAGCCCTGGCTGCGGCCCAGGCGGCCATGTTGCCGCACAAACTGCTCACTTACATAATCAGCGCCGTGCACTACCACGGCCCGCTCCATTACATTGGAGTTGTAAGCAGCATCCATTCCGCGCAGTTTCAAGGAAAGTCCATGCTTGCCGGTATAGGTTTGTCCGGTGATGAAAAAGCCTACGCTGCTCATCTCGGAGCCCGGCCGATTGGAAAAGCTACGAGCCATGTTTTCGCCGGTATTCTTGCCGTGCGCCACCAATGTGTGATGTAGCAGGCGGTTGCGGCTCAGATCAATCACCCACAAGCGCTTTTCGGTGCTGGGGCGGCTGAAATCAATAATTGTAAGAATTGGGCGCAGCGCAGCAGAAGGATTCCGCTGATTTAAATTGTAATATCCCAACAAAGCTTTGCGGTATACAGCGGGCTGTAAGCCTGTTACAGTTAAGCCTGCGGCTGCATAGCTACGTACCATATCCTGCTCGAAAGCGGCCAGATAAAGCATGCGCCGGGCGTCGCTAAGGGTGCCTTTTTCGCCAAGGGAGGGCCTTTCAGCAGCCTTTTCGGTTGCGGTAACCGCAGTAGGAGCAGAAAGTGTAAGCAGTGAAAAAAACAGGCTGGCAAAAACGGTGGGCATGGAGCGCATAAACGGCAGAACTTCGGAAGTCAGGGTTATAACACAACGCAGGGAATACAAAAATAGTATTTTAGCGCCACATGGCTCCCCAACGTCGGGGAAACTGTTCTTGGTTCCCTATGGCCTTTCGATATGTTTCAGCTTTTGTAATGCTGGGCAGCCTCCTGCTTACCAGCTGCGGACATGAAATCTCGGCTATTGCCGGTTTTAATGATGCTGTCTGGCGCAACGATGCTTTTGCCTGTCAGAACCAGCGAAGCGCCCAATTAGCGGCACTGGAAAAGGGTCGTGAAAAGCTTTATGGGGCACGTACCGCTGCCGTGGAACAGCTGCTGGGCCGGCCCGACCGGTTAGAGCTTTCAACCCAAACGGAGAAGGTGTATTTTTATTATGTGCAGCCCGGGGCGCAGTGTGCCCCCAATCACCCGGCCACCAATAGCGCACAGCTTACCCTGCGTTTCGATCCGCTGGGTCGGGTGTCCGAAGTAATCATTCCTTCAGTCCCGAATAAGTAGTCCTTTTCATCCCTGCTTAGCCAAAAAAGGCTGCTCTGATTTAGAGCAGCCTTTTAAATTTTTAACCGAGGCCATTTTCATGCGGGTCGGTTTCCTGTTGGGTGGGTTGTTGTACCTGTATAAACTGATCTAGCTGAGCGGGGGTAAGGATGCGGCGGCATTGCTGCTCATAATATAGGTCTAGTTCCGAGAGTCGGGCGCGCCGCTGCTCGGGGTCATCTTGGTAAAGCCACAAAATCTCATCCTGCCGGGCCAGGCGCGTTTGATTGATTACCCGCAACCGCTCATACTGGGTGTCATTTAGCTGTAGCGTACGGCTCATATCCCGGGTTAAGATAATTGCCCGCAAGTGCAGCATGCGGTTGTTGGCTGGTGTCGGCAGCTCAGCGAGCCGGTCGCTGGATTGGGCCGCAACATGCCCGGTAGCGCCCCATAGCAGCGCCAGCAAACACAATAGGGTTTTCATAACGGTGGTAAAAAATGCGGGGAATTAGAAAGGGCAGTTAGCAGCTAAAGGAGTTAGCTGATAGAGAAACTTCCAAAAGATGTGGCTGAACAGATAGCTAAATATATAAACAAAGGATAATTAAAACAAAATTTATTCATATTATATTCTCAACAGTGACTTCTACCCAAATCCATAAAAAAACCGCTTCCGAAGCCGGAAGCGGTTTTTCAACAAAAGCTGAAAAAGCTTACTCTACTCCTTCCATTGGCATGTGGTCAGGGCTCTTAAAATACTGCATGGCAATCAAGGAAATAATGACCCCGGACATGGCGCCTTGCAGGATGATGGCCAGGAAGGCAATGGTGACCGACAAATCAAACCCAAATAAGTCGCTGGCCCGCAGTTCTTCCATTAGGCCTGGATTGATGATGACGTAAATAATAAAGCAGAAGCCAAAGGCTATTGAGGCTACAATGGCCGTAAGAATACCTGTTCCAAAGCCTTGCAGATAGGCAATCCGTCCGTCGCGGGCCCGCTTAAACCGGGCAATGGCCGCGCAAATACCAACAGCCAGAATCAGCGCATTCAGGTAGCTAAGCTCAATATGAGACGCATATCCCAACAGCGTGGCTATGAGGAAGTAAATCAACATGGCAGCGGCCGTGTACAGCCCATACCGAACACCATTGTTTTCCGGTGTAATACGAACGTCGCTCATAACAGGAAAGTGAAAACGGATGGAAACGTCAAGAAAACCCGCCTGCCACCGGTACCTCACCTATTCCCGGCAACGAAGCGTTGGCTATAAAGGCTTTTTACTATACTACTTTCTGTGTGTGGTTGTTGTGTTGCTGTGTCAGAATTTTAAGCCCTGGTTCTCAGTAAGCAAGGCTCAGCAATAAACTATTGATAAGAGGGAGCGAAAAATGCAAAAGCAGTGTTTCTTAGCACCTGAAGCTGGGCTTGTTAGCTCGGCTGCGGCCAATTTTTCGTACCTTTGCGGGCCGTTTAGCCCCACCAGGCGCAGCGGACCATTTTTCTGCTTTTAGTCTTTTCCTTTATATGATCAGTACCACCAATGTGAGCTTGCGCTATGGAAAGCGCGTATTGTTTGAGGATGTTACCATCAAGTTCATGCCCGGCAACGTGTATGGCCTCATTGGGGCAAACGGCGCCGGCAAGTCTACTTTTCTGAAGATACTCTCGGGTGAGATTGAGCCGAACACAGGCTCCGTAGATATGCCCAAAGGGGCGCGCTTGTCGGTGCTGAAGCAGAATCAGTTTGCCTACGATGCCTTCCCCGTTCTCCAGACCGTCATTATGGGCCACACGCGCCTGTGGAAGGTGATGGAGGAAAAAGATGCTCTCTACGCCAAAGCCGACTTCTCCGACGCCGACGGCGAGCGGGCGGCTGTGCTGGAAGGCGAGTTTGCCGACCTGGAAGGCTGGAATGCCGAATACGAAGCCGCCGAGCTGCTCTCCGGTCTGGGTATTGGTGAAGACAAGCACCACACCCTGATGAGCGACCTGGGAACTTCCGATAAAGTGCGGGTGCTGCTGGCACAGGCCCTGTTCGGCAACCCCGATGTACTCCTGCTGGACGAACCAACCAACGGCCTGGATGCGGAAACGGTGCTCTGGCTGGAAAACTTCCTGGATTCGTTCCAGAACACGGTTATCGTGGTTAGCCACGACCGCCACTTCCTGGATGCCGTGTGTAACTACATGGCCGACCTGGACTTCTCTAAAATCACCATGTACCCTGGCAACTACTCGTTCTGGTACGAGTCGTCGCAGCTGGCTTTGCGTCAGCGCCAGGACATCAATAAGAAGACCGAAGACAAGCGCAAGGAACTGGAAGAATTTGTGCGCCGCTTCTCGGCCAACGCTTCCAAATCCAAGCAGGCTACTTCGCGCCAGAAATTGCTGCAGAAGCTTACCCTGGAAGAAATTAAGCCTTCCTCGCGCAAGTACCCTTACATAGCCTTCAAGCCCGAGCGGGAAGCCGGCAACCAGCTGCTCACGGTAGAAAACCTGAGTGCTTCGGTAGACGGGCAGACGATTTTCCGCAACGTTTCTTTCTCCCTCGATAAGAAGGATAAAGTGGCCATCATCAGCCGCGACGACCGGGCCGCTTCCCTCCTGTTCGACATCCTGTTTGAGCAGACCAAGCCCGCTACCGGCACCTTTAAGTGGGGCACCACCATCACGCCCAGCTACTTCCCCAAGGAAAACGAGAAGTTCTTCGATACCGACCTGAACCTGGTAGACTGGCTGCGCCAGTACAGCGTGGAGAAGGACGAGTCCTTTATCCGGGGCTTCCTGGGCCGCATGCTGTTCTCGGGTGAAGAGTCGCAGAAGAAATCTAATGTGCTGAGCGGGGGTGAGAAAGTGCGCTGCATGCTTTCCAAGATGATGATGGAAGGCGGCAACGTGCTGGTGATGGACGACCCTACCAACCACCTGGACCTGGAAAGCATCACAGCTCTGAACAACTCCCTGCAGGAATTCAATGGCTCGCTGATTTTCGCCTCGCACGACTTACAGGTAGTGGAAACCGTAGCCAATCGTATTATTGAGCTGACGCCGGATGGCATCATCGACCGCCGCATGCATTACGAAGAGTACCTGGCCGATGAAAACATCAAGGTGCAGCGCCAGCGCATGTATCAACTTGTATCCTAAGCCCGTTATCCGGTTATGAAACATCTTCTGCTTACGGCTTTGTGCGGCGGCTTTGTGCTGCTGGCGGCTCCCACGGTTCAGGCGCAAACAGATAGCACCCGTACCGTAAAGCCCCAGCTAAATACGGCCCCACCGGCGGCTCCTAAGCCTGCGCCGCAGCCGCAACAACCGCAGCCCCAGCATCAGGTGCCCGTTCCGGCCCCAACGGAGCAGTATCCCCAGCCTAGTAAGGATAGTCCTTCCGGGTTAGAACTTCCGCCGCAGCCCAAGGCGGCTGAAGCGCCTAAGAGCAAGTATTTCTTATACTCCAACTTTGGTTTGGGTTTCAGCAGCAACCCATATGAGGGTAGTCAGTTCAGCCTAAGTCTGGCTCCTGCCATTGGGTACCGGGTTACGGAGCGGCTGGCCGTGGGTCCTGGTATTAGCTATAGCTTCAATAATTACTCATTTCCGGATTATGCTGTGCAGCAGGGCTACCCAAATAGCGTTCAGCTACATAACATAGGCGTGAAAGCCTTTGCCCAATTCATTGTATTCCGTGAGTTTTTCCTGCACGGCGAGTATGAAGTAACCCGGGCCGAGCAGCTATACCAGGATAATTCCAGTACCCAGGTTAAGTTATTTACAGCGAAGAAAACTATCAGCACGCCCCTCCTGGGCGTTGGCTACCGCCAGCAGTTTGGCAACCGCGCTGCCGGAGACATTTCGGTGCTGTATAACTTTAATGATGGGCTGGATGACATCTACGGCCAACCGGTTATTCGCTTCAGCTTCCTGTTTGATCTGAAATAATACGTTCAACAATACCAACAAAAAGGGCCGCTCAGTAGAGCGGCCCTTTTTGTTGGTGGCTTACCCGAAGATAAGCCGGTATAAGCGGTTGTTTTGGTTATACCGTGCCGCCACGAATCAAACGCAGCACTATAGCAATAATGGCAATAACCAGCAGAATGTGAATCAGGTTGCCCATGCCGAAGCTATTGAAGCCAAGGAAGCCAAGGGCCCAGATGATGATCAGAATCACCGCGATGATATACAGGAGATTTCCCATGATGTTAAAATGTGGTTGGAAGTGGAAGGGAGAGAACCACCATCATTAGGCACTTTTTCCGGATGAAAATGTGCTTTAAGGATGATATGCGGTTTTGTACGGGGCTATGGGTAAAAGGATATAATTGTGTTGGAAAAATATTCAGCAATAATTCTATATATCTCTTAAACAACCTAAAAAGCAGGCATTTACCCCAGTTTTCAGCTTTAATCATTTTTTAACCTGAAGTACGTCTGCCGTTAATTCAGGAGTTGGGTGAGCAGGATTTCGGGTTAGCTTTGCACACCCGAAAGGGCCACCTCCTTTCGGATTCCCACCCAAAATCCACCCTACTCCATGATGAATGTTGCCGTTATTGGCTCCGGCACTATGGGCAATGGCATTGCCCACGTGTTTGCACAGCACGGTTTTTCAGTTGCGCTAATTGATATCAACCAGGCCGCACTGGACCGGGCCCTAGGTACAATTTCCAAAAACCTGGACCGTCAGGTTGCGAAAGGCTCCCTGAGCGAGGCCGATAAAACCACTACACTAGGTAACATCACTACTTATACCTCGGTGGCTGATGGCGTGCGCAACGTAGAGCTGGTAGTGGAAGCTGCCACAGAAAACATGGACCTGAAGCTGCAGATCTTCCGCGACCTGGATCAGCACGCCCCGCAAGGCGCAATTCTGGCTTCCAACACTTCGTCTATTTCCATTACCAAGATTGCCGCCGTTACCAAGCGCCCCGAGCAGGTGATAGGCATGCATTTCATGAACCCCGTGCCGGTAATGAAGCTGGTGGAGGTTATCCGGGGTTATGCTACTTCCGATGCAGTGACAGAAAAGGTGATGGACCTGTCTCGGCAGTTGGGTAAAACGCCCACGGAGGTAAACGACTATCCTGGCTTTGTGGCCAACCGCATTCTGATGCCGATGATCAATGAGGCTATCTACACCTTATTTGAAGGCGTAGCGGGCGTGGAAGAAATTGATACGGTGATGAAGCTGGGTATGGCGCACCCAATGGGCCCACTGCAGCTCGCCGACTTTATTGGCCTGGATGTGTGCCTGGCTATTCTGCGGGTGCTACACGAAGGACTAGGCAACCCCAAATATGCTCCCTGCCCCCTGCTGGTGAACATGGTAATGGCCGGCCGCCTGGGCGCGAAGTCGGGCGAAGGCTTCTACTCCTGGACACATGGTACCAAAGAGTTGGTGTTGGCTGAGCGGTTCAGGAAAAGCTAAGGCAAGCCGCTATTTTTCCATATCAAATAACACTAGGCCCCGTTTATACGGGGCCTTTTGCTTTGCCAGCAGGCCGGCGGAGCAAACCTTCCGGTATAGTTTGGCTGTTTAAGTCATAAAGGCTGTCTACTTGTTGCTGCATTCAGCTACCAGTCCTACTGTTCAGCCTGCTTATCAACCTCAGTCAGTTATACATAGAATGGAACAAGCAACATTTGGTGCCGGGTGCTTCTGGTGCGTAGAAGCCGTTTTTCAAAACCTGAAGGGCGTGGAAAAGGTGGTTTCCGGCTACACCGGCGGCCGTATTCCAAACCCCACTTATAAGGAAGTATGCAGTGGCCTTACGGGTCATAATGAGGTGGCGCAAATCACCTACGACCCAGCCCAAATCAGCTTTGAGGAGTTACTGGAAGTCTTCTGGAAAACCCACGACCCCACTACCCTTAACCGCCAGGGCAATGATGTTGGCACGCAGTACCGCTCCGGCATCTACTATCACAACGAGGAGCAGAAGCACCTGGCCGAGGCCTACAAGCAGAAGCTGAATGAAGCCCATGCATTTGAAAACCCCATTGTAACGGAAATTGAGCCGCTGAAGGTGTTCTACCCCGCCGAGGACTATCATCAGAACTACTTCAACCTGAACGGCTCCCAGCCCTATTGCCAGTTTGTGGTGAAACCAAAAGTAGATAAGGTAAAAGCTGTTTTTGGCGAGAAGCTCAAGGCGTAAGCGGCCTATTTTAGCGCCTCTAAAAATCAGAAAAGCCCCGTATTGTACGGGGCTTTTCTGATTTTTAGAAGTAAGTGAAGCCTAGCTTATACTGCTACGCCATGCTCACGCAAAGCATCATTCAAGGACGTCTTCAAATCTGTGCTGGGCTTGCGCTGCCCAATAATAAGGGCACAGGGCACGTGGTATTCACCGGCCGCAAACTGCTTAGGCAAGGTGCCGGGAATGACAACGGACCGGGCGGGCACATAGCCACGGTATTGCTTTGGCTCTGAACCGGTAACATCAATAATGCGGGTGCTGCCGGTAATGGTTACGCCGGCCCCGATAACGGCTTCTTTACCTACGCGGCAGCCTTCTACCAAAATGCTGCGCGAGCCAATGAAGGCGCCATCTTCAATGATAACCGGAGCAGCCTGCACGGGCTCCAGTACGCCGCCAATACCTACGCCACCGCTCAGGTGTACGCCGGCGCCAATCTGAGCGCAGGAACCAACGGTGGCCCAGGTATCCACCATCGTCCCCTCGCCTACCCAGGCACCAATATTCACGTAGCTGGGCATCAGGATAACGCCGGGCGCCAGGTAAGCACCATAGCGGGCTACCGCAGGCGGTACCACGCGCACGCCCTGCTGCTCGTAGTTGGTTTTGAGGCGCATTTTGTCGCGGAACTCAAAAGGGCCGACTTCGATGGTTTCCATCTGACGAATGGGGAAATAGAGAATAACGGCCTTCTTCACCCAGTCATTCACTTGCCAATCGTCGCCTAAGGGCTGGGCTACGCGCAGGCGGCCTTTGTCCAGCTCTTCAATAACGTGGTTAATAGTTTCAGTCGTGGCAGCCTGTTGCAGCAGGCTCCGGTCGTTCCAGGCCGCTTCTATGGTGGCTTGCAGATCAGTCATGCAAAAAACAATCATGGTGGATAGGATGCAAATCTACGAGGTTCTCCCCTATGCCGGGAACATCAGCACGCATATCTGGTAACTATCCTTAAAACCGAAAAAAAAATAAATATTCTTCTATAAACAGTATTTAATTATATATTGAAACAAAATCATGTAGCAACATCTTTTACATAATGAGGATGCAAAAAATCCTATCATAAAATTTTATTACAAAATTTTTCATTTCCTAAATCCAAACCCCAAAATCACGGCGTATGTAGCGCGAACAGGATATTATCCTGGTTGCTGCGCCCTACACTCCCTGCCTTTGCAATGAACCGCTACCCCTTTATTCTCTTTATCTTTTTGCTTTCCGGCTGTGCCTATGATGTGGCTGATGAGATTAGCGACCCGCAGCCAGCCTGTGACACGCCGGCCCTGGTCACGTACTCACAGAACATTCAGCCCTTGCTGGCACGCAACTGCCTGAGCTGCCATAGTGCCGCCCTGCGCACCGGTAACGTTAATCTGGAAGACTACACCGAGCTACACCAGCGCGCCTCCACCGGCCAGCTGATGGGCGTGGTGACCCATGCTCCAGGTTTTGCCCAGATGCCGAAGGACGGCGCCAAACTCTCTGCCTGCGACATTGCTCTGCTGCAAAAATGGGTGGATGCGGGCGCCCCCCAGAACTAACTTTTCCTCATTTCATCGCACCCATGAAACACTGCTATTCCTGGCTGTGCATGGCGTTGCTTTTGGGGGTTTCTTCTTCGGCCTCCGCCCAACGCTATTCCACGCGCACCGGCTCGGTGAGCTTCTTTTCCGTGAGCATCATGGAAGATATTGAAGCAAAAACCGACCAAGCGGCCGCTTTACTGGACATGCAAACGGCCCAGGTGGCTTTTGCCATTCCCATCCGCACGTTCGAGTTCAAGCGCACCCTGATGCAGGAGCACTTTAATGAGAACTACATGGAGTCGGACCGCTTCCCCAAAGCCACTTTCAAAGGACGCGTGACCAACCTGAATGTAGACCTGCTGCACAAAGGCGGGCCCCAGCGGGTATCGGTAGAAGGCGACCTTACGCTGCACGGCATTACACGCCGGGTGCAGACCACCGGCTCGCTGGAAGTAGCCAGCGGTCGACTGCTGGTACATACCCTGTTCAGTGTAGCGCCCGCCGATTATGGCATTGACGTGCCCCTGCTGGTGCGCGAGCATATTGCCAAAATAGTTACCGTGCGTGTGTCGATGGCCTGCGACCCGGTATCCCCAGTCACACTTGCACAACCTTAATTTTTTACGCTATGCGTGAACTCTACTTTCGCCTGCCCGGCACCTTGGGCGCGCTTCTGCTTTTAGTTGGTGGCCTGCTGGCTACTCCTGCCCAAGCTCAGGATGATATTCTGAATGAACTGGAGCAGCAAACGCCGCCCTCTACGACCTCCTCCGTTGTGGATGCCACCTTTAAAAGCTCCCGGCTGATAAATGGGCACACTATTCAAACACCCGGAAAGGGCACCATGGTGTTTCTGATTTCGCACCGCTTTGGCACTCTCAACAGTGGTCCTTATAATTTTTTTGGGCTAGACCAGGCCACCATTCGGCTGGGCTTAGAGTACGGCTTTACGGATAGGCTTACAGTTGGCGTGGGGCGCAGCTCCCTGGAAAAAACCCTGGACAGCTTTGTGAAATACAAAGCCCTACGCCAAAGCACTGGCGCCCATGCCATGCCGGTCTCGGTGACTCTGTTTGCCAGCTCCGCACTGACCACGCTACGCTATAACGACCAGGTTGAACATACGCTGGCCCGTCGTATGACCTATTCCTACCAAGGATTGATTGCGCGCAAGTTTAGCCCTGCCCTTTCACTGCAGCTCATGCCTACGCTTATTCACCGCAACCTGGTGGCTACGGATCAGGACCCGCATGATGTATACGCTGTAGGTTTTGGCGGTCGGCAGAAGCTGACGAAGCGTACTTCGCTAAACCTGGAATACTACTACCTGGTGCCCGCTACCAAGCCCAGTGAGGTACGCAATTCCCTGGCTGTGGGCTTTGATATTGAAACCGGGGGGCACGTGTTTCAGCTGCACGTAACTAACTCGCAGGGCATGATTGAAAAGTTCTTTGTGGCCAACACCCAGGGCAATTTCTTCAAGGGAGACCTGTATTTCGGCTTCAATGTAAACCGCAACTTTACCCTGCGCACCCAAGACAAATTCAGCAAGTAATTCTTTCACTTTTTTTCTTTTCCTCCTCCTATTACAACTTATGAAAAAGCTTTCCACTTCTCTCTTTGCAGTTCTTCTAATGGGTACCGTTGCCTTTACTGGCTGCAAAAAGGATGATGATAACGCAACTCCTACCACTTCTAACCTGCAAGCCGCTATTAATGGTCAGCAGGAAGTGCCGGCTGTCACGTCTCCCGGCTCCGGCAACTTCACCGGCACCTACGACAAGAACACCCACAAGCTGACGTACAACGTTACCTACCAGGGTATCACACCCAGCGCTGGTCACATTCATGCGGCAGCTCCGGGCGCCAATGGCCCGGTAGTGGTGCCGTTCTCCAGCATTGCCTCTCCTATCACGGGCACGGCTACACTCTCAGAAGCAGATGCAGCTGAGCTGATGGCGGGCCACTTCTACGTGAACTTCCACACCTCTGACAACCCCAGCGGCGAAATTCGCGGCAACATCACGGTGAAGTAGTCGCACCTTTGTAAAGTCATCTGAAAACCACCTTGCCCGATGGGCAAGGTGGTTTTCCTGTATCTTACCGGCTGATATTGGGGCAACTTTCGTCAGCCGTTTCCTTCTCTTCTCGCCTGTTTCATTTATGCCCAGCCGAATCCGCACGATTTTACTGGCGTCCGTGCTAAAGCCACTGGACGACACGCGCATGTATGAAAAGTTTGGCCACACGCTGGCACAGCGCCCCGGCCTACAGGTGCACATAGCAGGTCGGGCTACCCCAGTTCCGGCAGATGCGCCGGCCAATCTGCATACTCATGTGTTGCAGGCCGGTACCCGGCTGAGTTGGGCCCGGTTAACAGCCCAGGCTACTTATTGGAAACTACTGCGGAAGCTGCAACCGGACCTCTGCATTGTGCATGCACCGGAGCTCTTGCCTCTCACTCTCCTTTGGAAAGTACTGCGGCCAAACCGGCACTTCTTCTATGATATCCGGGAAAATTACGCTCTAAATATCCGCACGCAGTCCGTATACCCCTCCTGGCTACGGGGGCTGCTGGCGGCCCTTGTACGAGGCCTAGAAACCCTGGCCGCCCGCTCTGCTTCCCGGCTTATTCTGGCGGAGCGCAGCTATGCTGAGGAACTGCCTTTTACCCGCCCTGAACATGTCACGGTGCTGGAAAACAAGTATCAGCCGGTAGCCAACGTTCTGCCACGCGTAACTCCCGTTAAGTTCTTGCCCGGCCAACCACTGGAGCTCTTGTACTCCGGGACTATCTCGGAACTCAACGGCGTATTGGAGGCGGTAGCCTTTACCAAAAGCCTGCGCACATTCTGGCCCCAGGCCCACCTCACCATTATAGGGTACTGCCAGCAACCGGACCTGCTACAGCGGTTGGCCACTGAAATCACCACGGCGAATGGTGCTGTCACCTTACTGGGCGGTGCGGTGCCTGTACCACATTCCCAGATTGTAGCAGCTATTAGCAACGTCCACTTAGGTTTGCTGCCGTACCAGCCTCACCCTAGTTCCTGGCGATGCATTCCTACCAAGCTATTTGAATATATGGCAATGGGCCTGCCCGTACTTATTCCGAATAATCAGCTTTGGCGGACTTTGGTGGAGCAGCATCAGGCCGGCCTGGTCGTCAATTTTACGGATACTGTGGCAACCCGGGAGGTAGGCGACCAGCTGCTGCGTCAGGAGTTTTATCCGTGGGGCGTACCCGCGGATTCTTTTTGGGCCGCCGAAGGTGCTAAATTGTTATCGATAGTGGATGATATAAAGTAACTACCGACCTTTGCGCCCCGTTTACGGGGCAGATAGGCGGAATTCTTTCTTTACATTTCGTTTCATTGCTTCGCCCTTCCTGCTCCGCAAATCCCTCCCCCTTTTATGAACACTCTCCGACATTCTGAAATTGCCGGCGTAGGCCATTACGTGCCTGACCGGGTTGTGACCAATGCCGACATCACCCAAATCATGGAAACCACGGATGAGTGGATTCAGGAGCGCACCGGTATCCGGGAGCGCCGCTGGTTTGAGGAGGGCAAAGACACTACGGCCAATATGGGGGCTAACGCCTCACGCAAAGCCCTGGAAATGGCTGGCCTCACTCCTGATGATGTCCAGCTGATTGTATTTGCTACCCTCTCTCCCGACTATGTTTTTCCCGGCTCGGGGGTGCTGATGCAGCGGGAACTAGGTATAAAAGCTAACATTCCGGCCCTGGATGTACGCAACCAGTGCTCTGGTTTTGTGTATGCCCTTTCCGTTGCGGATCAATTTATTAAAACTGGCATGTATGATACCGTGCTGGTGGTAGGCTCTGAGATTCATTCCTCTGGTCTGGATAAATCCACTCGTGGGCGTGCCGTTTCAGTCATCTTTGGCGATGGTGCCGGCGCAGTGGTTCTGCGCCCCACTACGGAGGACGGCCGTGGCATTCTAAGCACGCACTTGCACGCACAGGGCGAGTTTGCGGAGGAGCTGATTGTTCGTGAGCCCGGCTCCAACTTCGAGAACCGCGTGCAGCGTTCCATAAGCAATCCGGAGGAGATGTATCCCTACATGAACGGCCAAAACGTGTTTAAGCACGCTGTGGTCCGCTTTCCGCAGGTGATTAAAGAAGCCCTTGATCAGAACGGGTATCAGCCCTCCGACATTGACATGCTGATTCCGCACCAGGCTAACCTGCGTATTACACAGTACGTGCAGCAGAAAATGGGCTTATCCGATGACAAGGTGTATAGCAACGTGCAGCGCTACGGCAACACCACTGCGGCCTCAGTACCAATTGCTCTGAGCGAGGCCGTGCAGGAAGGCCGCATCAAGCGTGGTGACCTGGTCTGCATGGCAGCATTCGGCTCCGGCTTCACCTGGGCTTCGGCCCTGATTCGCTGGTAGCCGGCAGCTGCAAAAACAGAAAGCATTTATTTATGCAGAGACGAGGCAGGTGGTTTTCGCCTGCCTCGCTTTTTTTTAGACCTTTGTCTACGCCTGAGCGCCACTCCTATATTTAAGAACTTGCCAAGCTTCACCGAGGAAAATTATCTGAAGGCCATTTATAAGCTGTCAGAAGCAGCCCCGGGCACCGATGTCAGCACCAATAGCATTGCTGAATCTTTACAGACGCGGCCTGCTTCAGTCACAGACATGCTTCGGCGCCTGGGCGAAAAGGGACTGCTGCACTACCAGCGCTACCGGGGTGTTTCCCTTTCCGAAGAAGGGCGGCGCCTGGCATTGCTCACCATTCGCAAGCACCGGCTCTGGGAGGTATTCCTGGTAGAGAAGCTAGGCTTTACCTGGGATGAGGTTCATGATGTAGCCGAGGAGATGGAACACCTGCAGTCGCCCTTGCTCATTCGTCGCCTCGATGAGTACCTGGGCTTCCCGCAAACTGATCCGCATGGCGACCCTATACCCGCCGAAGACGGCTCCGTACATCACCCACGCCACCGCCTGGTAGCCGACCTGCGCACCGGCGAGCATGGCACTGTTGTAGCCGTGGGTAACACTACCGTACCCTTCCTGCAATACCTGGATAAAATTGGTTTGCGCCTGGGTTGTTATCTTGAAGTGATAGATAAAATACACTTTGATAACTCACTGCAAATCAAGATAAATAATACGTCAATCCAGCTACTTTCTGCTGAGGTGAGCCGTAATTTGTACGTGGCAGGTTAAGTGGCAGCAGCTGGGTTTATTGCCGGCGCCGCCACCTTGGCTTTGCTACCTTTGCCTATTGATTTCCTATTTTCTTTGCCGTGGCCAGCTTGTTGCCTCCTTCGCTTTCTGATACCATTGTAGCGCTGTCTACGCCACCCGGTGCAGGTGCTATTGCGCTGGTGCGCCTTTCCGGGCCTCAGGCAGTTGCCCTGACCAATGAGGTGTTTGCGGGCAAGAATCTGGCTGCCCAACCTTCCCACACCCTGCACTTTGGCACCGTGCGCGACCAAGGCCGCATTCTGGATGAAGTAGTAGTTTCCCTGTTCCAGGCGCCACACTCCTACACCCGCGAGGATGTAGTAGAAATCAGCTGCCACGGCTCCGATTACATTGTACAGGAGCTGCTGGCTCTGCTTACCCGCAATGGCGCCCGCCTGGCTGAAGCCGGTGAGTTTACCAAGCGCGCCTTTCTGAATGGGGCCTTCGATCTGGCCCAGGCCGAAGCCGTAGCTGACCTGATTGCCGCTGATTCCGCCCTCTCACATCAGGTGGCCATGCAGCAAATGCGCGGCGGATTTTCCCAGGAGTTGAAAGCGCTACGGGCCCGCTTGGTACAGTTTGCTGCTCTGCTGGAGCTGGAGCTGGATTTTGGCGAAGAAGACGTGGAGTTTGCTGACCGCACCGGCATGTTGCGCCTGCTGCAGGAGCTGCAAACCATTATCCGGCAGCTGCTGCGCTCCTTTGAGCTCGGCAACGTGATTAAGAACGGCGTCACCACTGTTATTGCGGGCAAGCCCAACGCTGGCAAGTCTACCCTACTCAATGCGCTGCTGAATGAGGAGCGCGCCATCGTTTCAGCCGTGCCGGGCACTACGCGCGACTTTATCGAAGATGAAGTAAGCATAGAAGGTATCCGTTTCCGGTTTGTGGATACAGCCGGTCTGCGCGAAACCACCGATGTGGTAGAATCTATTGGGGTAGAACGCACTTTACAGCGCGTGCAGAAAGCCGCTTTGTTGATTTATCTGTTTGATCTGGCTACTACTACGCCCGAGGAGCTTACGGCCGAGCTGGCGGCCCTGAATCCTGAAGAGCGGATACCGGTGCTGGCTGTGGCCAACAAAGCTGATATTGCTTCCCCAGACGCTATAGCCGCTTTTGCTCACCTGCCCTACGTGCTGCCGATAGCGGCGGCTACCGGTGCCGGCCTGGATGAGCTACGGTCCGCCTTGCTGGACAAAGTACGCGGCGCCGGTCTGGACCGTACCGGCACGGCTACCATTGTTACCAATTTGCGGCACGCGCGCAGCCTGGAAGCCTCTTTGGATTCTCTGGATGCAGTACTCCAAGGCCTTGCCAATAACCAGGGCACAGAGTTGCTGGCTGCTGACCTGCGCCGGGCGCTGGCATCGTTAGGAGAAATCACCGGCGAAATATCCTCTGATGACCTGCTAACCAGCATTTTCACGCAGTTTTGCATTGGCAAATAGCGTAGTACCCATTAGCCTATTTGCGGAAATATTCACAGAAACAGCTCAACAATTACTGAATTGTCGGCATAGCGAATATTTTTGCAACCTTCGCCGAACAACCGCCGGGCTGGTTTGTAGTATAACGTGCAACTGACCACCGGGCTTTCCGGCTTGCCGGTAATTCTTTAGTTTCGCCCCGCATCCACCCTAATTCACGCTTATGGCAGAGTCTGCTGAGATTATCCTCGACGGGAAATCCTACCCTTTCCCCGTTATTGAAGGCACCGAGCACGAAAAGGCAATTGATATCGCCAAACTGCGTGACCTGACCGGTTACGTGACCCTTGACTCGGGCTATAAAAATACCGGCGCCACTAAAAGTGCCATTACGTTTCTCGATGGCGAAGAAGGTATTCTGCGCTACCGTGGCTATCCTATTGAGCAACTGGCTGAGCAGTCGAGCTTTATTGAGGTTGCTTACCTGCTGATTTACGGCAAGCTGCCTACCCGGGCCGAGTTGGAGGATTTCAGCCACCAGATTACCAAGCACACCTTGGTGCATGAGGATGTGCGCAAGATTTTCGATGGCTTCCCATCGGCAGCGCACCCCATGGCTATTCTGAGCAGCCTGATCTGCGCGCTCACGGCTTTCTACCCAGAAAGCGTGGCCCCGGACCTAAGCAAGGAAGAAATTGACCTGAACGTAATTCGTCTCATGGCCAAGATTTCGACCATTGCGGCCTGGACGTATAAGAACAACATGGGTCACCCGCTGAACTATCCGCGCAACGACCTCGACTACTGCTCTAACTTCCTGTACATGATGTTCAGCTTCCCCACGGAGAAGTATGAAATCGACCCCCGGATTGTTAGTGCCCTCAACAAGCTGCTCATCCTGCACGCCGACCACGAGCAGAACTGCTCTACCTCTACCGTGCGCCTGGTAGGCTCAGCCAACGCTTCCCTCTACGGCTCGGTTTCGGCGGGTATCAACGCCCTGTGGGGCCCGCTGCACGGCGGTGCCAACCAGGAAGTACTGGAAATGCTGCAGGCCATTCAGAAAGACGGTGGCGACACCAGCAAGTTCATTGCGAAGGCGAAAGACAAGAACGACTCGTTCCGTCTGATGGGCTTTGGCCACCGCGTGTACAAGAACTTCGACCCGCGCGCCAAAATCATCAAGAAAGCTGCCGACGAAGTGCTGGCTGCTCTTGGCATTGATGACCCGCTGTTGAAGATTGCTCAGGAACTGGAACAGGCGGCACTCACCGATCAGTACTTCATTGAGCGTAAGCTGTATCCAAACGTTGACTTCTACTCGGGCATCATCTACCGGGCTATCGGTATTCCTACCGAGATGTTCACGGTAATGTTTGCTTTGGGCCGCCTGCCCGGCTGGATTGCCCAGTGGAAAGAGATGCGCGAGAACAAGGAGCCTATTGGCCGTCCGCGTCAGATCTATACCGGCGAAACGGAGCGTAACTACGTGGCTATCGACCAACGCTAGTATTGTTTTTCCCAAGCATTAAAAAGCCGGCCTGATTACAGGCCGGCTTTTTAATTTATAAGCGGGTATCAGTTTGGCTGATGGTGCTTTTCACCAGTTGCGCACTGAGTGTGTCCTGATAGGGCTCTAGTTGGGCCAGTTGCTCTGATGACAGGATAGTAGCCAGTTCCCACTCATATTGGCTTTGCACCTCCAGGAGCCTGTTCTTGAGCACTGCAGGCTGATGCGCCAAATGCTTACGCAAGCGCTTTATTTCGGTTAGCTGCTGTATGTGAAGCTTTCTGACCCTATCATACTGTCCTTCCGTCATGCGGGCTTTATCGGCCATTTGCCGGGTGAGCGTAGTGGCAAAGTCAGGCAAGGTTGACCGGGTGGACGGTGCCACGCAATTGCTGAGGTAAACACACATTCCTACAGCCCACAATATGCTTAGTAGCTTTTGTTTCATGATCTTGCCTGAAAAGTGATAGGAACTTCTTTCATGAATACAACTGACTGAAAGCATCAAAACGATATTTTCATCAGTTATATTTTTTATAAAAATAAGAATAAAGACGAGTTTTCAAATATATTACTTAATCAACTTGCATGTGTACATCAAGAATTTCACTTGCGTCTGAATAGCTATTAATAGGACATAAAAAAAGCCCGCAGCACGCGGGCTTTTTTTATGACGGTGGTTGTAGTTTTTAGCGGGTAATGCTTAGGGCTGTCATGTTTTCTCTGGCTTGATGATAGACGGCTATCTGACGCGGGCGCAGCAGAGCGGTTAGCTCCATCTCATAACGAAACTGGGCCTCTGCCATATGCTGGTCCAGTAGTTCGGGGTCAGCAGAGTAACGGGCCTTCAAATCATCAACAGCCGTAAGCATGCGCGTGTTTAGCTGCTTTATCTTCAGGTACTGTCCTTCGTCTAGCTGCACCGTTTGAGCCATGGTGCGGGTGAGGGCAGTGGCCCGCGCACTGATAGCAGCACCATGATCTGGCGCGGCTGCACTATTACTGGCAGCAAACGCCTGGGAGCCCATCAACAGACAGGCAAACATCAAAAGGTTTTTCATGAGGGGAAAGGTTGAACGGTGAGGAGAGAAATGAACAAGACGCGTGAAAGAAAGGAACCAGAGCAAGTCTCCGGTTTTAGCAGATTCTATAGGAACCAGCCGAAACAAATATAATATAATATTTAATAATAAAAAGATTTTTTATAATTATACTATTGTATCACTTTTTGGTTTACATATTAATTTACTAATTATCAAGTAATTAATAACGCACTTAAAAAGCATTAGTAGAATTGAATATTCTTTATTTAAGTCAATAAAAAACCCTGATAGGACAACTACCAGGGCTACAAAAAGAAATACTTTAACCTCTTTTATAGAATCTCGAACTCAATCCTGCGGTTTTGCTGCCGGTTTGTCTCAGAATCATTTGCCAGCAGGGGCTTATTTTCTCCGTATCCTTTAAAGCGCAGGCGGCTGGCTGGAATGCCATTAGCCACGAGGTAGTTGTATACAGAGCGGGCCCGGTTCAATGAAAGTTTCTCATTATCTGCCTCAGCCCCTACATCATCCGTATGGCCGGCAATTACTACCTGCACATCCTTGTACTGACGCATAAACTGAATCAGGCGGTCAAGCTCGGTGCGCGACGTGGGCTTCAGCTTATACTCGTTGGTATCAAAAAACAAGTTGTTCAGGACCATGGTTCGGCCGGATTTAACCGGCTCGAGGTACATGTCCAGCGTTAGAGGGTCAAAGGTGTGCTTATTAGTATAGTCGAAGCTCAGGCTCTTCATCAGGTAGCCATCGGCGGCGGCATACATAGCGTATTGCCGCCCCTCATTCAATACAACGGTATAGTCGCCATTTACGGGGTCGGAAGTAACGTACTGTACCATTTGGTTGGTAGCCACGTCGTAGAGCTGCACATCGGCCTGCAGAGGTTTTTTGGTAGTGGCGTCAAATACCCGCCCCTGGGTATAAGTACTGGCCTCGCGGGAGCGTACCTCCTTAGGTACCTCAAATGAAAACAGATCCACGGCCCGGTCGCGCTCCATTACACCGGCCTCAGCCGGCCGAGTGCGCGAACAGAAACCCCTTAGGTTATCGGAGGCAATATATAGGGAGGCTTCGTTCTCGTGGGTGTTCAATGGGTAGCCCAAATTCATGGGTACCGACCATTTTCCATTCTCCAGGGAGCATTTGTAGATATCAAGCCCCCCCATACCAATCAGTCCGTCGGTGACGTAATACAGCGTGCTGCCACTGGCATGAATGAACGGGGCCATGTCTTTGCCAGCCGTATTAACGGGCGCGCCCAGATTGCGGGCAGGGCTCCAGGTGCCATTGGTCTGCAGGGAGGTGACGTAGATATCCTCCAACCCTTGTCCACCGCGGCGGTCTGAGGTGAAATACAGCGTGCGGCCATCGGCTGACAGCGCCGGCTGTGAGTCCCAGCCAGAGGAGTTTACCGCCCGGCCCAGGTTACGGGGCGTACTCCAGGCATTGCCCGTACGCCGGGATATATACAGGTCGCAGTTGCCTACGGAGCCGGGCCGGTCGCAGGAAGCAAACACCAAGGTTTTTCCGTCGCCGGAAATGGTGCCGGCGCCTTCGTTCAACTCTGTGTTAATGGCAGTGGAAATGGATACCGGCTGGCCCATACGGCCATCGGCGCCTTGCTGGCTCAGGTACAGGTCTTCGTCGCTCTGGGCTGTGGGCCGCCCCGTAAACAGAAGGAACCGGTTATCAGCCGTCAGGGAAGGAAAGTACTGAAACCGGAAGGTATTGAGAGGCTCCGGCATCCGCTGTGGAGCCGTACCCACAGGCTTGGATATGGCTACCTGGGCAAATTCACAGTTCTGCAGCTGGCGCTGTGCTTTGGCAATGTTGCGCTGCCCCTTAGTGGCGGTTTTTAGGAAGCGGTTGTAATTCTCTGTGGCCACCGCATACTCACCATAGCTGAGCGCCAGCTCGCCTAAGGCAAAATAATCCAGGGAATGAATGGGGCTGAAGGGCAGTATCTGTAACCCGGCGCGGTAGGATTCAAACGCCCCGCGGTTATCACCCAATGCCTTTTGCAGAGACGCCTTCACAATGTAAGGCTCACCCAGAGAGGGAAATTTCTGGTTTAGCTGCGTTAAGGTTTCAATGGCCTTGGCAAAGTCCCGGTTTTTGGCCTGGCTTTGTGCTTTTTCAAACAGGTTGCGGGCTTTCGTATTGGTGGAGGAAAGCCTGGTCTGAGCATTGAGCGGCAAAGCGCCACCCCAGCAGAGCAGACTCAAAATCACTAGCAGACAAAAACAACGCATAACAGGTGGTTACGGAATATCGAGGTATTTGTGCGTTTGCAGCGAAATCTGCCACTGCGGGTGTTCCTTTACATACTCAATAATGAGCGGGGTCATGGTTTCAGCTTTGCTCCATTCCGGCTGCAGATACAGGCGTGTTTGCGGTCCGGCCAGGGCTGCATGCTGCTCGGCCCAGGCAAAGTCACTCTTGTTGAAGACCACCACTTTCAGTTCATGTGCCTGTGCTATTACTTCCGGCAGCGGGGCTTTAAACTTCTTGGGCGAGACACACACCCAATCCCAGACGCCGCTAAGTGGATATGCGCCGGAGGTTTCGAGCCAGTTCTGGCAGCCAGCATCTTTTAAAGCAGCGGTCAAAGCCGACAAATCATACATCAGCGGCTCACCACCGGTTATGACCACATTGCGGCCGGCATGTGCCGTGGCAGCAGCTACCATATCGGCAATGGCTACGCGCGGATGCTGATCAGCATCCCAGGACTCTTTCACATCGCACCATACGCAGCCCACATCACAGCCACCCAGACGCAGGAAATACGCGGCACGGCCGGCGTTATAGCCTTCGCCCTGAATAGTATAAAACTGTTCCATGAGCGGCAGGGCCGCTACGGCAGGGCTTAGCGAAGAAAGAATGGGCAGGGAGGAAAGCAAAGAAGTAGACACGCGTACAAAACGAAAAAAGGTCGGTTTCCGCCACGGAACCAGCACCTAGCGGCATTGGTTCCGTGACGGCAGCCCGACCTGAAAAGTAACTGAATCCGGCGGCAATTAAAACACAAAAATACCGGAAAAATTGGATTCTACCGGGCGTACACCTCGCCTTTGGCAGCTTTTAGGGTATTCTGTAGCAGCATAGCAATGGTCATGGGTCCTACGCCACCGGGTACCGGTGTGATATAAGAGGTCAGGGGTGCCACCTCTTCAAAGCAGACATCCCCTTTCAGAGCATAGCCTGATTTCTTGGTTGCATCCTCTACACGCGTAGTACCTACATCAATAACCACAGCACCGGGCTTAACCATATCCGCTCGTACAAACTCCGGCCGGCCCAGAGCAGCCACCAGAATATCAGCTGTTCGGGAAATTTCGGCCAGGTTCTGGGTGTGCGAGTGGCATAAAGTAACTGTACAGTTACCAGGGTCTAAGTTCTTAGCCAGCAATATACTAACAGGCGTACCTACTATATTACTACGCCCGATGATAACACAGTGTTTACCATCAGTAGGAAGCTCGTAGCGGCGCAACAGCTCCACAATGCCGGAAGGCGTGGCTGGCAGCAACGCCGGCAGCCCGGCTACCATGCGGCCAATGTTCATGGGGTGAAAACCATCCACATCTTTCTCAGGCCGAATGGCTTCAATAACCTTCTCGGCAGAGATATGGCGCGGCAAAGGCAGCTGCACAATAAAGCCGTCGATGCGAGTGTCCTGGTTGAGTGCTTCTACCCTAGCCAACAGCTCGGCTTCCGTAATATCATCCTCATAGCGGATAAGGGTGCTCTCGAACCCTACCCGCTCACAGGCTAACACTTTATTCCGCACGTACGTCTCGGAACCACCATCGTGGCCCACCAGAACGGCCGCCAGATGTGGTACTTTATGACCAGCCGCTTTTAGCGCCTGTACTTCAGCAGCAATTTCCTCTTTAATGGCCTCGGCGGTCTGCTTGCCGTCGATGAGGCGGTAGGTAGTGGCTTCGGGAGCTGTGGTCATGCGGTTGCTATGGTTAGAAGGGTTTATGCAGAGGCAGAACTTAGCTGATGCCGGCTGATGGCAGCGGCACCTTCGGTTTGAATATCAACTTGCAGCTTGGGCCACTCATCGCGCCAGGCGTAGCTTTTCTTAGCGTGTGCCAGAATCTTAAGCAGCTGGCCTTCGCTGGAACAGTTCTTGGTGAGTTTACGGGCAACTTCGGGGCAATCCATCATGATGTTTACTGTTTAGATTATGTTGAAATGCACCTTGCACCGCAAAAAAAAACGCGTCCGGCGGGGACGCGTTTCTGATACTAATCGATTTTAAGGACGGCCAAGAAGGCCTCCTGGGGTATCTCCACGGAGCCCACCTGGCGCATCCGCTTCTTACCTTCTTTCTGCTTTTCCAGCAGCTTCCGCTTACGCGAAATATCACCGCCGTAGCACTTGGCAATTACGTTTTTGCGCAAAGCCTTCACGGTCTCGCGGGAAATGATTTTCTGACCAATACTGGCCTGAATGGCAATTTCAAACTGCTGACGCGGCAGCAGCTCACGGAGCTTTTCGCAGAGGCGGCGGCCCCACTCGTAGCTTTTGCTGCGGTGCACAATAGCCGACAAAGCATCCACCTTCTCCCCGTTCAGCATGATATCCAGCTTCACCATATCGGCGGCGCGGAAACCAATCAGCTCGTAGTCCAGCGAAGCATAGCCGCGCGAGAGGGTTTTGAGCTTGTCAAAGAAGTCGAATACAATTTCAGACAGCGGCAGCTCAAACGACAGCTCCACCCGCTCAGAAGTCAGGTAGCTCTGGCCTTTGATGATGCCCCGCTTGTCCATGCACAGCGTGATAATGGCACCTACATATTCCGACGCCGTGATGATCTGGGCCTTGATGTAGGGCTCCTCAATCAGCTTGATCATGTTAGGATCAGGCATTTCGGAGGGCGCATTGATGGTCAGGAGCTGGTCCTTGGTACCAATGGCGTGGAACTGTACCGAGGGCACGGTGGTAATTACCGTCATGTTGAACTCGCGCTCCAGACGCTCCTGCACAATTTCCATGTGCAGCATGCCCAGGAAGCCGCAACGGAAGCCAAAGCCCAGCGCTACCGAAGTTTCGGGCTCCCACACCAGGGAGGCGTCATTCAGCTGCAACTTTTCCATGGCGCCGCGCAGCTCTTCGTATTCGCTGGTTTCTACGGGGTAGATACCGGCAAATACCATGGGCTTCACATCGGCAAAGCCCTGAATGGCTTCCGGCGTGGGCCGGGCTACGTGCGTGATGGTGTCACCTACTTTTACTTCGCGGGCTTCTTTGATGCCGGAAATGAGGTAGCCAACATTGCCGGCACTCATTTCCTGGCGGGGCTCCTGGTTCAGGCCCAGAATGCCAATTTCATCGGCGCCGTATTCCTTGCCGGTGGCCATGAAGCGGAGCTTGTCGCCCTTGCGCATGGTGCCGTTCTTGATGCGGAACAGGACTTCGATGCCCCGGTAGGAGTTGAATACCGAGTCAAAGATCAGGGCCTGCAGAGGAGCTTCCGGGTCTCCTTTGGGCGCGGGCACCCGCTCGCAGATAGCGTGCAGAATGTCTTCGATGCCGATGCCGGTTTTGCCGGAGGCATGAATAATATCTTCGGGGGCACAGCCAATGAGGTCGACGATTTCATCGGTTACCTCCTCTGGCATAGCGTGCGGCAGGTCGATTTTATTGAGCACCGGAATGATTTCCAGATCGGCCCCAATAGCCAGATACAGGTTGGAAATCGTCTGGGCTTCGATGCCCTGAGAGGCATCTACAATCAACAGGGCACCTTCGCAGGCGGCAATGCTGCGGCTTACTTCGTAGCTAAAGTCAACGTGGCCGGGGGTATCAATCAGGTTCAGCGTGTAGGTTTCGCCTTTGTAGGGAAACTGCATCTGAATGGCGTGGCTCTTGATGGTGATGCCCCGCTCCCGCTCCAGGTCCATGTTATCGAGCAGCTGGGCTTGCATGTCCCGCTTGGCCACGGTGCTGGTAAATTCCAGCAGGCGGTCGGCCAGCGTGCTTTTGCCGTGGTCGATGTGGGCGATGATGCAGAAATTGCGGATGTTCTTCACTAGAGGCGGTTTTTTCCAGTGGCAAAGGTAGGCAAAAGGGGCTGAAAATGCTAAAACCGGCGGGTTTGCCAGTGGTAACATTGCTGAAATTCACTATCCCTGCTCCTTTTTAACTTCTGCTGTTTTCCGGCGTATCACCTATACCTAACCCATATTCTTCTTACCATTTAGTCTCCTCTACTATGAGTATGCAGTTAAATAACGAAGCCGTAAAGTTTGCCAAGCAGCTAATTCAGGATGGCAAACTCAAGAACGACCAAGGTCACTGGGGCCAGCACAACCCCGACAGTAGTGCCGAAAACAAGTTTCTGGAGAAGCACGAAATAGCCGAGTATGGCCAGTGGCACCTGGGCATAGATAAAAGCAAAGGTGAAGACACAAAAGGCCGCTACCACTTCCCCTACGGCGACTTCAAAACCGTACACCGCGACGGCCTGATTGCTGCCAAAGAGCGCGCCGCCCAGCAAGGATATTCGGATATAGAAAAGGCTGCCGATGATTTGTTGCAGGCGCTGGAAAAGAATGCGGCGAAGTAGCCTTTGCGCATAAGTGCTTAGTTACTATGCTGCTTGTCGGCTTACACTTGCAGGCAGCATAGTAATAGCCCTTACGCTTAAGACTACATACAAAATCAGGACGTTTTCCAATACACCATAAGGGGTTCCGTAGCGGAGGCTGATACTTATGTTATAGAGCAAAAACAGAATAAGAACGGCATAAACTACTTCCAGAAATTTACTACCCAAACCATAGTTTGGGCGGCGTTTAAATAGGTTTGTTGATGGACCGGCTCTTCTGGCAATCAGCCAAAGCATAGCATTCAGGAATGCATAAATGAAAATGGAGCCTACCATTTCCTGGAACATGGCAAGTCCAAAGGCGTCTGCTTTCGGGTCATAAATCCGCCTTACACCCCCACTGGAATAATCCCAGTAGGCGTTCAGGCAGGATAACAGCAAAGCCAAATTTAAAACCCAGAATAGCTGCCGCTTTGCTGGGCTTTTTACGGTTAGAAAATCCCTCCATTGCCAAACCTTTTTGTAAACGGTAAAGAGCAGCAAAGCCGCTCCTAAGGCTGCCAGGCCGGTACCAATATCCTCATATACATACTTACGGGTTTCCACTTTCGCCACAGCTTGCCAGTATTGCTCGGTGGTTAGGCTATGCTCCAATAAGTACTGTTGATCAAGGTTGTCTCTGGCGTCGACACTGGTGAAAGCAGGTAACGTTAAGGAGTTTGCCCAAAACACTAAGCCCAGCAGCGTTAACACTATAAAGCATGTTCGAGGAGTGAGAATAGTACGCATCTAGTCTGATTGTTTCGCCGCGCTAGTTACTGTATCTGCACCATTTGCTGTGGCAGCTTGTAGGCATCTACTCCAAAATCGGCCCCGGCCTTACCCGCCGGGGCTTTTTTCTTACCTTCGCTCCCCATATTTCCACCCAACCCACCCGTGCTATGCATCCAGCTCCCGTAGCTCCGTATAAGCCTCAGAACCATATCCGCATTGTAACGGCTGCAGCCCTGTTTGATGGGCACGATGCTGCCATCAACATCATGCGCCGCATTATCCAGAGCAGCGGCGCCGAAGTTATTCACCTGGGCCACAACCGCTCCGTGCAGGAAATTGTAGACTGCGCCATTCAGGAAGATGCCCAGGCCATTGCCATTACCTCCTACCAGGGTGGCCACAACGAGTACTTTAAGTACATGTACGACCTGCTCCAGGAGCGCGGGGCGGGCCATGTGAAGATATTTGGCGGCGGTGGCGGCGTTATTCTGCCCACCGAAATTGAGGAGTTGCAGAAGCACGGCATCACCCGCATCTACTCCCCCGACGATGGCCGCGCCATGGGCCTGCAGGGCATGATCAACGACCTGCTTCAGCAGTCGGACTTTCCCACCGGCCAGAACCTGAACGGCGAAATCGACCACGTAAAAGAGAAAGACGCCCGCAGCATTGGCCGTCTGATTTCGGCTGCCGAGAACTTCCCCCAGGAGTTTGACCGGGTGAAAGGCCAGCTGATTTCTGATTTCCAACGGGCTGAAGGCGGTGCCGACCAGCGTGTAAACCCTTCTGCTTCCGAAGCCAAGAAAGCCCCTATTCTGGGCATCACGGGTACTGGCGGTGCGGGTAAATCTTCTCTGGTAGATGAGTTGGTGCGCCGCTTCCTGCTCGACTTCCCGGACAAGACCATTGCCATTATCTCCGTAGACCCCAGCAAGCGCAAAACCGGCGGGGCCCTGCTCGGCGACCGGATCCGGATGAATGCCATCAACTCGCCGCGGGTGTACATGCGCAGCCTGGCTACGCGCCAGAGCAACCTGGCTCTGAGCAAGTACGTGCAGGACGCCGTGGACGTAGTTCGCGCCGCCGACTTCGACCTCATCATCCTCGAAACCTCCGGCATTGGCCAGTCCGACACCGAAATCATTGAGCACTCCGATGCCAGCCTGTATGTGATGACGCCCGAGTACGGTGCGGCCACCCAGCTGGAGAAAATCGACATGCTCGATTTCGCCGACGTAATTGCCCTGAACAAGTTTGACAAGCGTGGCGCCCTGGATGCCCTACGCGACGTGCGCAAGCAGTACCAGCGCAACCATCAGCTCTGGGACAAGCCGCTGGACGAGATGCCCGTGTTCGGCACCATTGCCTCGCAGTTCAACGACCCTGGTATGAACCGCCTCTACCGCGCCATTCTGGCTACCGTAGAAGCCAAGACGGGCGTGCCGTTTGCCTCCCACCTCGAAACCAGCAAGGAGGACTCGGAGAAGATCTATATCATTCCGCCTCACCGCACCCGTTACCTTTCAGAAATAGCCGAAACCAACCGCCAATACGATGTTTGGGTACAAAAACAAGCCGAAGTGGCCCAACAGCTTTACGGAATCCGTCAAGCCGTTGAAGCCGTTAAAACTCTCCAGCCCGGAGGAGCTAACGCCAGCGGCGGGAGCAGCAGCCACGGAACCGAGCCTGGAACACTCATGGCCGGCCTGGAGGAAACATTCTCGGAAATCAAGCTTCGGCTGGACGGGCAAAACTGGAAACTTCTGGAGACCTGGCCGCAAAAGGTAAAATCCTACCGCGACCCGGAGTTCATCTTTAAGGTGCGCGACAAGGAAATCCGAATCCAGACGCACACCGAAAGCCTTTCCCACCTCCAGATTCCGAAAGTAAGCCTGCCGCGCTACACCGCCTGGGGTGATTTGCTGAAGTGGCAGCTGCAGGAAAACGTACCCGGCGAGTTTCCCTATACGGCCGGTGTGTTCCCCTTCAAGCGAGAAGGCGAAGACCCTACCCGCATGTTTGCCGGCGAAGGCGGACCCGAGCGCACCAACCGCCGCTTCCACTACGTGTCAGCCGGCCTGCCCGCCAAGCGCCTGAGCACGGCCTTTGACTCGGTGACGCTGTACGGCGAGGACCCTGACCATCGGCCCGACATCTACGGCAAAATTGGCAATGCCGGCGTGAGCGTGTGCTGCCTCGATGATGCCAAGAAGCTGTATTCCGGCTTCAACCTGGCCAACCCGATGACGTCGGTATCCATGACCATCAACGGTCCGGCCGCCACCATTGCTGCGTTCTACATGAATGCTGCCATCGACCAGCAGTGCGAGCTATATATAAAGGAGCACGGACTGGAAGACGAGGTTAGCCAGAAGATTGATCAGATCTACGCCGCGAAAGGCGTGGCGCGCCCCTTCTACCAAGGCGAGCTGCCAGCAGGAAACGACGGCCTCGGCCTGATGCTGCTCGGCGTAACCGGCGACCAGGTACTGCCCGCCGAGGTGTACCACACCATCAAAACCCGCACGCTGGCGCAGGTGCGCGGCACCGTGCAGGCCGATATTCTGAAGGAAGACCAGGCCCAGAACACCTGTATCTTCTCCACGGAGTTTGCCCTGCGCCTGATGGGCGACGTGCAGGAATACTTCATTAAGGAGAAGGTTCGCAACTTCTACTCGGTGTCCATTTCCGGCTACCACATTGCCGAGGCGGGTGCCAACCCCATTACCCAGCTGGCCCTTACGCTCAGCAACGGTTTCACGTTTGTGGAGTACTACGTGAGCCGCGGCATGAGCGTGAATGACTTTGCGCCCAACCTGTCGTTCTTCTTCTCCAACGGTATTGACCCCGAGTACGCGGTTATTGGCCGCGTGGCGCGCCGCATCTGGGCCAAGGCCATGAAGCTGAAGTACAACGCCGACGCCCGCTCGCAGATGTTGAAATACCACATTCAGACCAGCGGCCGGAGCCTGCATGCCCAGGAAATTGACTTCAACGATATCCGCACTACGCTGCAGGCCCTCTACGCCATCTACGACAACTGCAACTCCCTGCACACCAACGCCTACGATGAGGCCATTACCACGCCCACTGAGGAATCGGTGCGCCGGGCCATGGCTATTCAGCTTATCATCAACCGGGAGTTGGGTCTGGCCAAAAACGAAAACCCGCTGCAGGGTTCCTTCATCATTGAGGAGCTGACGGACCTGGTGGAAGAAGCCGTACTGCTGGAGTTTGACCGCATCACGGAGCGCGGCGGCGTGCTGGGCGCCATGGAAACCATGTACCAGCGCGGCAAAATTCAGGAAGAAAGCCTCTACTATGAGACCCTGAAGCACACTGGCGAATTCCCCATCATCGGCGTGAATACCTTCCTCTCCTCCAAAGGCTCCCCCACGGTCATCCCGGCCGAGGTAATCCGCGCCACGGAGGAAGAAAAGCAATTCCAAATCACCCAGCTTCAGACGCTGCATGCCCGCAACGAAGGCACGGCCGAGCAGCGCCTGAAGCAGCTACAGCAAGTAGCCGTGGCCAATGGCAACCTGTTTGAGGAGCTGATGGAAACGGTGAAGTTTTGCTCGCTTGGTCAGGTGACCAATGCGCTGTTTGAGGTAGGTGGGCAGTACAGAAGGAATATGTAGGCTGCGGCTAGTTTGGCTGAAATAAAAAGGGTGTTACCTCACGAGGTAACACCCTTTTTATTTCATGCCTATACTTTAACAAAATATAGGTATAGTGAATCGTAACCCAGTCTGGCGCGAGTTTAGCGCAGCATAACTCATGACCATACATAGGGTGAAAGTTGTACCTCCACTAACGCCCAAGCGGCAAGTCGAAATTGCGCCGTCTGGATACATTATATCCAGACGGCGTTTGTCGTTCTAATGGGAAGGCACATCCCCCTGTCAAGATGTAACACGAGTTAGGCTGCGCTAAACCCGCACCAGTTAATATGGCTCTGCGCTTCTGCCTTCGAGGTACGCCGACAGTTCAAAAAACAATATATAGGTTCGTGAATGTAAAATTCGCTAAACTTAAGTATGGTTAACTAGAAGGTTATCCCCAATAAAACCCCAAGCCAAGCTGCCATGAGCGCCACTTTGATAACTGTGCCCCTTGCCGAGATGTCGCCACGGCGTAAGGCCAGAATTGGCGGGGTATTTTACCTCCTGACAATCCTGACTGGAATATACGCCCAGGGGTTTGTTAGTGGCAGACTAGTAATTACAGGTGATGCGGCCGCTACCGCCCATAATATTCTGACTCATGAGTCGCTATTCCGGACTGGCTTCGCGGTTTATATTATCGAAATGGCGTGTCAAATCACGATGACCATTATCTTTTATGACTTGTTTAAACCCGTAAGTAGAAGCATGTCGTTGCTGGCGGCCACCTTTAGCCTTGTCGGTTGCACAATCAAGACGTTTGCCCGCCTCTTTTATTACGCACCCTTGCTATTACTCGGTGGTGAGCATTACCTGCAAATGTTCAACCCGCAACAGCTGCAGACGTTGGCGGCGCTCTTTCTTAAGATAAATGACTACGGGGCCGCTATGGCGCTGCTTTTTTTCGGCATTTATGCCCTGCTCAAGGGCTACCTTGTCATAAAGTCCACCTTTCTTCCTCATTGGCTGGGTGTGGTATCCGTTGTGGGAGGTATGGGGTGGCTGCTGTTCCTATGGCCGCCGCTTGGATATCAGCTGTTCCCGATTATTGGGATTTTGGGGTTGATAGGAGCCGTAGCCAACATCGTGTGGTTGCTGGTGTTTGGGGTAAATGAACAACGCTGGAAGGAACAGGCGCTGGCGTCCCAGGCTTCTATCTGGCGCTGAGCAAGGCAATTGATTTCTAATCCCATCTGACGAGGTTTTAGCACGGCCTAACTAGTGGCAAGAAGTTCCTGCGCCGCCTGGGGAAACCCAGGTGGCATTTTTGTTTTTACACCATAGCCATACCTTTTTGGCATGAGTAGGCACGAGGACGCGGCTCTACACTCGCGCTAATTAGCCCTGGCATCCGGCAATTGCCTAGCTTTACCTCATGCGTAAGGCTTGCAATAAGTGGGGTAAGAGTATTCTAGCACTGCTTATAGTGCTGGCGGCCTGCTCGTCCCCGGACCAGCAAACCGGCGCACCAACGCAGAACCAGGATGTGCGGGTGCGCTATACTGCCCGACGCGTGGTGCTCCCCGACCTGCCGCAACGGGGCCGTATCCTCGACCGGTACGATTCCGTGCTGGTGGACACCCGCCCGCAGTTTCTGCTAAAGCTACCGCGCCGCCCCCCACTCGATACCCTGGCGCTGGGCCAACTGCTGGGCTGGGACTCCGTAACCGTGCGGCGGCGCATTGCCGATGCCCTGCCTTACACCGAAGCACCGGCCGGCTATCCGGTCCAGCTCACCCTCACAGCAGCCGAAGCCGAGCGGGTGCGCCGTGATAGTGCTGCCTGGCCCAAGCTCATCCTTAGTAAGCGCCAACAGCGTGTGTATACCACAGCGGCGGGCGCCCACGTATTGGGTTATAAGAGTAACGAGGCACAGGCCTTCTTCCGCCAGGCCCAGCGCTACCGGCGCGGGCGCTTCTACCGCCTGCGCAACGGCGGCGTGGAAACCTACTATAACGGCCTGCTCAACGGGCACCGCGGTTACCTGCACCCGCTGGTAGATGCCAAGGGAAAGCAGCACGGCACTTGGGCGAAGGACACCGCCTTTCAGCAAGGCCAGGACCTGCACCTCACCATTGATGTGAAGCTGCAGGCCTACGCCGAAAAACTGCTGGGCGGCCGCAAAGGCTACCTGGTGGCCCTGGACCCGCGCACCGGGGAAATCCTGGCCTTCGTATCAGCTCCCGTGTACCCGGCCACTACCATCACCGCGCCCGACCAGGCCGGGGTGCGAGCCAAGCTGCTGGAACACGAAGATATGCCGCTGCTGAACCGGCCGGCTATGCTGGCCAATCCGCCTGGGTCGGTATTTAAACTGGTGAATGCCGCCGTGGCATTGCAGATGGGCGCCATCAGCCCCACCACCGCTTTCCGCTGCGACCAGTCGCTGGTGAGCTGCGTGCATGACCACCCCCGCACGAAAAGCCTTACAGCCGGTCTGAAGTACAGCTGCAACCCCTACTTCTACCAGGTGATGCGGGACCTGGTTAACCGCACCCCCGACAGTCTGGCGCAAGATTCGGCCCGTGCCCGCCACATCAACCTGGACCACTGGCGCCGCTATGCCCGCTCGTTTGGGCTGGATTCGGTGCTGGGCACTGATATGTCGCGCGAGGCCCCCGGTTTTCTGCCTACGCCAGCTTATTATGATAAAGCCCGCCGTACCCGCAGCTGGACGTACCGTTCCATCTACTCGCTCAGCATCGGGCAGGGCGAAATCAACCTCACCGGCCTGCAAATGGCCAATATGGCCGCCATCATTGCCAACCGGGGCTGGTATTTTACGCCCCACCTGGTACGTGGCATCGGGAAAGGTGGGCCGCTGCACCGCTTCCGGGTAAAGCACCATACCCTCATCGACAGTGTACACCTTGCCGCGCTGGTGCCCGGCATGGTAGCCGTAATGCAGCGCGGCGGCACTGCCGATGCCTCCAGCCTCGCTGATGTGGGCATTACGGTGGCCGGCAAAACCGGCACCGTAGAAAACGACGAGGGCGACGACCACGCCGCTTTCGTGGGCTTTGCCCCGGCCAACAACCCCAAAATAGCCGTGGCGGTCTACATCGAAAATGCCGGGTTTGGAGCCACGGCTGCCGCCCCTTGTGCCGTTCTGGTGATGGAGAAATACCTGCGCGGCAGCATTGCGCCCAAGCGCAAGCGGTGGGAAGCACGCATTCAGCGCCGGGCCCGGAGCGAGGAGTAAGCGGCCATGTAGAGATCCGTCCTGCTGGGTGGACCTGCAGTACCGCAAAAAGCCAAATCAGGCACTTTTGATTTCCTGAATGTCTCTTAGCTCTTCCTGCAGGCAAGCAAGAGTATTGAGTCAGGTATGCCCTTGTTCAAGTTCTCAGCACCACGCAGCCAGCGCCTCGGTGATGCTTCTATGCGCCTGAAAGGCCCTGAACTGTTGAGTATCGGCAAATGCTCCTAGAAGGGAACGGTAAGAAAGCTCGACCATTACGAATTATCTATATAGCTTGCCGATGTTTTCCTACTATTCTTTCTCTGCTTATTACCAACTTATGCGCATCAGTCGTCCGCTTGCTTTATCCGTTTTGCCATTTGCCGCTTTGTTTTTGGCAGCTGGTTATTCTTCAGTACCTACGGCCGCGCCTGCCAACTTCACGCAGGGAATCATTACCACACGGGTTTCACTGCCGGGCAACCCCTACGATAAACTACTCAGTCAGATTGATCCTGCCAAGGGAAATGTGCAGGACCAGATGCAACAGTTAGCCATGCGCATGACGCCGGCGGAGCAGCAGCAGTTTCAGGCCGAAGCGGAGAAGCTAAGTCCGGCCCTGGTGATGGGCGCCATGATGCTGCCCCGCAAAGGCACTATTTACTGCCGGGGCCAGGAAGCCCGCGTTAGCACCGATGGCCTGTCGTATCATCTCGAAAACTACTTCGATGGGGCTAAAAATAGTGGTCTGCTGCTGATGGCTGCCCATGCCAGCGCGGAGCGAGTGGCCTACACCTACAATGCTGCTACCATGAAAAAGAGCTGGCAGAGCATTGTGGTTACGGAGGAAGACTATACCCTGAAGACTTCCCCTGAAACCAGCCTGATAGCCGGGTATCCCTGCCAGAAAACTACCTATACCTTGAAACCGGGAGCCGCCGCCCCCACAACCGATGAGCCTGGCGCCATAAGCCAGAAGCCGGTAGCCCTGGATGTGTGGACCTCCGCACAGATTCCGCAGTTGCTGAATTTTGCCCACCCTGTGTACGTCAAGGAAAAAAATGGCATCACCAAGCTGGTGGTGTATTTCGACAAGGCGCGCAAGCAGATAATGGTGTATGAGTTTGCCAGTGTGCAGCTCAAGCCCGTGACACCCCAGGACCTGCAGATCAAACCCAATACTCCTATTCTGGACTATGCTAAAGACGAAATGCAAATCGGGATGAAGTCGTTGGCCATTATGCTTGGTGGAGCCGGACCTCAGCAATCAGGCACCTCGAACGACGAATAGCCCCTGCCTATATAAGGTTAGCAGCTTTTACAACGGTCCGTTTCTTCTGAGGAGCGGGCCGTTTTATATCTCTGGCACCCGGGGCTGCGTTACCCAACACCTGCTGCCTTTCTGATTTATTTGTTCTGTCAATCACCAGCATCATACCTTCCGCTCATGACCAAGATCATCACCATTGCCCAAAATTCCGCCCAGCCGCTCACCGTTTCCCGATTAGGCTACGGCACCATGCGCCTGACCGGCCCGGAAATATGGGGTGAGCCAGCCAACCGTACGGAGGCACTCCAGATTCTCAGAACCGCCGTAGAGTCGGGCGTGAACTTCCTGGATACCGCCGACTACTATGGCGAAGACGTGACGAACCGTCTGATTCGGGAAGCCCTTCATCCTTATCCTGCTGACCTGGTCATTTGCACGAAGGTAGGCGCCACCCGCCGGCCTGATAAAAGCTGGGTGCCCTTTAATCGGCCCGAGAACCTGCGCACCAGTATCGATAATAACCTGCGCACCTTGCAGCAGGAGCAAATACAGCTGGTACACCTGCGGGTATTAGGCCACGGCCAGGTGTCGTTGGAGGAGCAATTGGGCGCCATGTTTGAGATGCAGCGTGAGGGCAAAATTCTGCATGTGGGCTTAAGCAACGTAACACGCGAGGAGTTGGAAGCTGGGTTAAAGCTGGGCGAAATTGCCACCGTGGAGAATATGTATGGCTATGGCCAGCGCACCACCATGCAGTTGCCTTACGGGGCGAATCCCGGTGGTGAGGAAGTATTAGACCTTTGTGAGGAACATGGCATGCCGCTGATTCCCTTTTTCTCGCTGCTCAACTCACTTCCCAAGACAAGTACTCGAATTACCGAAATGGCGCGTAAGCATAACGCCTCAGAAGCACAGATAAACCTGGCCTGGCTGTTACACAAGTCGCCCTGGATATTGCCTATCCCCGGCACTTCTTCCCTGGCCCATTTGCGTGAGAACCTAAAGGCAGTAGATATATGTCTGAGCCCGGACGATATGGAGTACCTGGGGTAGCTGGTGGTTCAAGTAACAGTTGCCAGGTGTATGCATTTGGGTTATCATCCCATGGTCACATAATCTCCTAGGCTGGGAGCAGTAACCCAAGTTGCTGCTAAACTCCGCACTAGTAACTTTTTTGGCAAATACAGAAGTATGCTGATTGAAACGCTAAGACAGCTTTTTAACCGGGACCTGACCAGGTTAAAGAATGAAATCGAGCTTTACCAGGATGAGCATAAGCTTTGGTATGTGGAGCAAGGCATTGCCAATTCAGGCGGCAACCTGTGCCTGCATTTAATCGGCAATTTGAATACCTATATCGGTTGTGAACTTGGTGGAATCGGCTACACCCGAAACCGAGAAGCAGAGTTCTCACAAAAGCACTTGCCTAAAGCGAACTTACTGCGCATGGTGGAAGACACGAAGCAGGTAGTAGATAAGTCTCTTAGCGCACTTACAGAAGCGAACTTGCAAAAAGTGTATCCGCAGGTGGTTTTTGATGCGCCTACTTCTACTGAATACTTTCTGGTTCATCTGACTACCCATCTGACTTATCATCTAGGCCAGATAAATTACCATCGGCGTTTGCTGGACACCTAAAACATCCATTTCCGGTTTTGTGCCTTTATGAGGCTTTTCAAAAGGCTTTCTTGTTTAGACCTCAACGGCTTAATAGAATAGCTGATTCGGCTCACCCATCACAGTGCGGAGAGCTTTATATTATTGTCATTATTTTTCAGACACTTGCTTGATTGTTTGTGAGCAGATTGTACTATAAAGTATGGCTAGGATTGCTGGCCTGCTTGCTGACCGGGCAGGCAAGTGGGCAGTCGTTGGTGGGCGTGTGGCAAGGCGCCGAAACGGATACCGGGGAGCCGGGTGCTGCCTGGCCTACCGTGCTTCGACTACAGAATAGTAAGGGTGCGGCCATGTTTGGTGTACTCTACCAGGAGGTCCTGAACAACCCCGATATGTCAGTGACATTTCAAGTGCAGGGTGCCCGTACCGGCAATAAGCTGCTGGTGGCAGAAATGCGGAAGCTGTACGAAAAAGGAGGCTCAGACTTTAACTTCTGGTGCCAGGGTTCCATCAGCTTTACCTATGACCCGGAGCAGGAAAAGCTCACCGGGCGAGCCACGTACCGCCCCATTGGGGACTGCGACAAAGGCACTTTTACTTTATACCGTATTAAGCTTAAGTCGGCTTCCACAGTGCCGGCGGGCACCCTTACTACCATCCGGGTAACTGGCCGCGATGTGCAATGGTATGCCGATGCTGAGTTAACGGAACCCATTGCAAAGGGAAACACCTTCCGTACCAGACTCAGCAAAACCACTACGTATTTTCTAACCCAGGGCTTCTATCCTACTACCCAGCAAACCCCGGTATCCATTACTATTCAGGTTACGAAACCGACCCTTACGCCTAAAATAGCACCCAAACCCATACCGCCCGTAGCAACGCTGCCATTGCCTCCTCCGCCCGATACTGCCCGGGTGAATACCACGCTGCCCGCTGGGCCCCCATTGGTTACTAGTAAACCCGTGGTTCTGCCTAAAGTGCTGTTCAAAATTGGCACCGCCGACTTGTTGCCCGATGGTTTTGCAGCGCTCAACCAGGTAGTGGCCGAGCTACGGTCCCGTCCTGCCATTAAAATCCGGGTGGCCGGTTATGCCGACCGGTTGGGTGAATCAGAGAAAAACCAGGTGCTTTCAGAACAGCGGGCCGAAGCGGTTAAGCAATTCCTGGTGAAAGCTGGCATTGCCGCTGACCGCATCAGTACCATAGGCTATGGCGACTCAAGGCCACTGTATCCGTCACCAGACGTTCGGAACCGGCGGGTGGAAGTTGAGGAAGTGCCCAATTAGATTTCCTCCCCGGAATCTAGTTCTACCCTTAGTGCGCTCCATTTAAAAACGGGCAAGGCCCAACACCGATAGCCGCCGGCCGTACATCAGCCGGATTTTGCGTCCTTTGCCCCACTTTTCCCGCTATGCCCCCACTTGACCTTTCTCTTAGAACCGTGGACGTGACGCGCTACGTTACGCCCCTCCGTGAAGGCGGCTCCCTGCCAGGCCTGGTGGAGGCCGATGACGGGTTTCTCTATGTGGTGAAGTTTAGGGGGGCCGGCCAGGGCCTAAAGGCCTTGATTGCCGAGCTGATTGTGGGCGAGCTGGCGCGGGCGCTGGGGCTGCGCATGCCGGAGTTGGTCTTTATCCGGCTGGATGAAGCCTTTGGCCGCACCGAGCCCGATGAGGAGATTCAGGACCTGCTGCGCTTTAGCACCGGCCTCAACCTGGCCCTGCACTACCTTTCCGGGGCCGTCACCTACGACCCGTTGGTGAATACCCTGGAGCCCCGGCTGGCCTCCCAGATTGTGTGGCTTGACTGCCTCACGCTGAACGTAGACCGCACCGCCCGCAACACGAATATGCTGATGTGGCACCGGGAACTGTGGCTGATTGACCATGGCGCGGCGCTTTATGTGCACCACACCGGTCCCGAATGGGCTCAGAATACCCGCCGCGTCTTCCCGCAGGTGAAAGACCATGTGTTATTGCCACAGGCCAGCGAGCTAGAGCTAGTGGACGCTGAGAGCCGTGCCCTTCTCACCCCGGATGTACTCCACTCCATTCTGGCTCTGGTACCCGATGAGTGGCTGACGGCGGATCAGTCTACCACCCAGTCGGCGGAGGAACAGCGTGCAAATTATGTGCGCTTCCTGGAAGCCCGTCTGGCCGCATCAGAAACCTTTGTACAGGAAGCGCAGCATGCCCGAAAAGCACTTATTTGAGTACGCCGTTCTGCGCGTGGTACCCCGCGTAGAGCGTGAGGAATTCCTGAACGTGGGCGTTATTGTGTACTGCGCCTCGGAAGGATTTCTGCAAACCCAGTGTGAAGTGCCCGAAGCACGCCTGCGCTCCTTTGGTTGTGAGGAACTGGACCTGCAGGACCTGGCCCAGCGCCTACGGGCGTTTGAGCGAATTTGTCATGGTCGCCGGGAAGGCGGCCCCATTGGTCAGCTGCCCATTGCCTCCCGCTTCCGCTGGCTTACGGCCCAGCGCAGCACCATTGTGCAAACTTCGCCGGTACATCCTGGCCTATGTGAGAATGCTGCTGAAACCCTGCAGCAGCTATATGCAAAGCTGGTGCAGTAGAACCAGCAACCTGGTTTGGTTTCTGCAGAGCTTCCGCAACGGTTTACACTTGCCTCATGGGCGCACTCTGGCACCCATTGCCTGCGGAATTTAGAACGCTGCAAGCCTGATAATCTCCCTTTGATGCATGCAGCAGCCTATTTAACAATTCCTTAAAGTATGCTTGCATAACATTTTATAGATATCTCCGTATCTTTGCCCGCACAAACCAGTAAGGAGAAAGAAGTTATGAAAAAGACCACCGCGTTTTCGTCGTTATTGCTGTTGGGTGGCCTGGGCTCGTTCCGTTACCTGTCGGCCCAACTCAAAGACCTTAATTTGAATTTTGATCTACGGGGCGAGGATAGCTGCTATTACTGCTAAACGGCCCAATACCTTGTAAGAAGCCCTGTCACTTAATGACAGGGCTTCTTTATGCCGAAGCGGTGAAATTGCTGCTCATTCTCAGGGGGTTCCCTGCCCCTGCGGAAGAAAAGCGCATCCATTCTCATTTGATTTCGGTACTTCACGGTGTGATACGTAGTAGGCGTATCCTTGCCGTTTCTCATCCTTTGTACCCTACCCTTATGAACCTCAACAGCTTAAAAGACCAAATCAGCTACATCATCGGCCGTGACCTGGCCCGCAACTTTGCCCAGCAGGGCTTGGATCTGGATATTGACGTGCTGGCCGCCAGCATGAAGGAAGGCCTGGCCGGGGAGCCCAGCCGCCTCACGCAAGACCAGATGAAAGAAGCCATGGGCAAACTGCAGCAGCAGATGGAAGCCCAGGAAGGCGCCCAGGATAGTGGCAGCAGCGCCGGCAACAGCAATGCCAGCGAGAACCAGGCCGAAGGCCAGGCCTTTCTGGCCGCCAACAAAGACAAAGCCGGCGTACAAACCCTGCCCAGCGGCCTGCAGTATGAGGTACTGAAAGAAGGCTCGGGCAAGAAGCCCACGCTCAACTCATCGGTAACCACGCACTACCACGGCACACTCATTAATGGGAATGTGTTTGATAGCAGCTACCAGCGCGGCCAACCTGCTACCTTCCCCGTGAACGGCGTAATTGCCGGCTGGACAGAAGCCCTGCAACTGATGCCTGAAGGCTCGAAGTGGCGCCTGTATATCCCCTCTGAGCTGGCCTACGGTAAGCGCGGTGCCGGCCGTGACATCGGCCCTGATTCCACGCTTATTTTTGACGTGGAGCTCCTAAAAGTAAACAACTAAGTATGCCTGGCACCGGGCCACTGGAAACCACAAGCACTGCCGTGCCCCAATGGAGCGCCGGCAGTTGCGGCACCAGTGGCCCGATGCCGGGTTTTACTTCTTCTCCACATCCTCCGATGGAAGATTCCCAGCTGCCGCTGTTGCCACCAACCTTCGCTGCCCCCACAGTGCGCAGCGAAGATGGCCGGCTGGAGCTAACGGATACTACCCTAAAGGTAGATGGACGGGTATTTAGCTTACTGGAGCTGGAGGCGGTGGAAGTAAAGCCAGTGCGCTGGCTGCTCTGGTACCTGCTGGGCGGCCTCACGCTGGCTATTTTTACTATGGCCTTTCTGCAAAACTGGCTCCGCACAATGCCGGCCGCCATGGGCATGACTGTGGGCGCGTTGCTCCTGCTAATTGGCCACCGTGGTGCCAAACGACTGCGCATCCTGCGGCTTGGGCAGGAAGATTTGTATTATTCCCTCTCGGGCGAGCTAGCCCCCTGGCAAGCGCTTGTGTCTCAGGTGAACCGGCGCATTCAACAGCGCCACGACGAGCAGGCTGTTCTACTGTTTCAGGCAGTTTCCGCCATGCAGCAACATAACGAAGAAGCAACGGAGCCAGAGCAGTAAGCCAGCAGGATGCTGGTTTTCTCTTTTAGCTTACCTTTGGCGGCTCAAAAAACGTAGCAGCACATATCTCTTTTTTACCATTTTCATGGACGCCAAACATCAGCATACAGCCATATCCACGGCGGGCCTGCTCATTGCACTCGGTATTATTTACGGAGATATTGGCACCTCCCCGCTGTACGTAATGAAGGCCATTGTGCCCGAAACCATTACCCAGGACCTAGTGTACGGCGGCATCTCCTGCGTGCTTTGGACGCTCACGCTCCAAACTACCATCAAATACGTGTTGCTTACGCTCAATGCGGATAACAATGGCGAGGGCGGCATTTTTTCGCTTTTTGCCCTGGTGCGCCGGCGCGGTATCTGGTTGTCGGCCGTAGCTATAGTGGGTGGCGCAGCCCTGCTCGCCGATGGTATTATTACCCCGCCCATTTCGGTTACCTCTGCAATTGAGGGATTGAAAACAGTGTATCCGCATTTGCAGCAGACTACCATTGTCTATATCGTCATTGTCATCCTGGTGCTGCTGTTTCTGCTGCAAAGCTTCGGAACGCAGATTGTGGGTAAAGCCTTCGGGCCTATCATGTTCCTATGGTTTTCGATGCTGGCAGTGCTTGGCATTTATAGCATTGCCCAGCACCCCGGGATTCTGAAGGCGGCTAACCCTTACTATGCCTATAATCTGCTGGTGAACACGCCGGGTGGGTTCTGGCTGCTGGGAGCCGTATTCCTGTGCACTACCGGGGCCGAGGCCCTGTACTCTGACCTGGGCCACTGCGGCAAAGGCAACATCCGCATCAGCTGGATTTTCGTGAAGCTCTGCCTGGTGCTCAATTACTTCGGGCAGGGCGCCTGGCTCATGACCCAGGTAGGCCAGCACCTGAGTGGCCGCAACCCTTTCTATGAGCTCATGCCATCCTGGTTTCTGCTGATTGGAATTGGTATTGCCACTATTGCAGCCATTATTGCTTCTCAGGCTCTCATTACGGGTTCATTCACGCTGGTAGCGGAAGCCATTCGCCTGAATATGTGGCCCAAAGTGCGCCTCAACTACCCCACTAATGTGAAGGGCCAGCTTTACGTACCCAGCATGAACCGCCTGCTGCTGCTGGGCTGTATTGCCATTGTGCTGTATTTCAGGGAGTCGAGTGCCATGGAAGCAGCTTACGGTCTGGCCATTACCATTACGATGCTGATGACCACCCTGCTCCTCTCTATGTGGCTGCGGGCCAAGCGGGTGCCCATGGTTCTGGTAGTTCTTTTCTTGCTCCTTTACGGGGCCATTGAGGGCTCCTTCCTGGTAGCTAACCTCATTAAATTCCCGCACGGCGGCTGGGTGTCCGTGGCCATTAGCCTCTGTCTGATTTCCGTGATGTACATATGGTTGCGTGCTTTCTATATTAAGCGCCGCCTTACGGAGTTTGTGAAGATAGACCCCTACATGGAAGCGCTGAAGCAATTGAGCGCCGATGAATCGGTGCCGAAGTATTCTACGCACCTGGTATTTATGACCTCGGCTGAGCGGCAGACGGAAATCGAGTCCAAAATCATCTACTCCATCTTCCAGAAGCGCCCTAAACGGGCCGATATCTACTGGTTTGTACACGTAGATACCACTGACCAGCCGTATACCATGGAGTATAAAGTGGTGGAGCTGGCTCCGGATGATGCTTTCCGGATTACCTTCCGCCTGGGCTTCCGGGTAGAGCAAAAAATCAACCTCTATTTCCGTAAGGTGATTGAGGACCTGGTGCGCAACAAAGAGGTGGACATCACCTCGCGCTATGAGTCGCTGAGTAAGCAGCACGTAACCGGCGACTTCCGCTTTGTAGTGCTGGAGAAGTTCCTTTCAGTAGAAAACGACTTCCCCCTGGTAGAGCGTTTTGTAATGCAGGCGTACTTCTATATCAAGCAGTTCATTGCCTCCGAAGACAAGTATTTTGGGCTGGATACCAGCTCGGTGAAAGTGGAAAAGGTGCCCCTGGTAATTGCCCCGGTCCGGGAAGTCTCGCTGGAACGAGTGTACTAACAGCTGACTGGTCACCTTAAAACCAGAAATGCCCGCCTGAACATATCAGGCGGGCATTTCTGGTTTTAAGGTGACGCTGTGACTCATCCGTCCTAATTGATTCAACATAAAAAAGCCGCCCGATCTTATGGACCGGGCGGCTTTTGAATAGGTAGTGTACCTTTTATGCTTTACGCTCAGGCAACCACTTGCGCAACACTTTCTGCTGAGCTTCCGTGGCGTTGGGCATCACTTCGATGCGGTATTTCTGAGTAGCTGCCGGCAGTAGCGGCAGCGTTAGCTCCCGGGTCTGACCGTCGCGCACGATGAGCAGACGGATGGGCGTGCCGGCGGCGCGGGCGGTCAGAAGCTTGTTGGGGTCATCGGTCAGGCGGATGCCATCCAGGGCCAGCAGCTCATCGTTTACGCTCAGTCCACCTTGCCAGGCGCTGCCATTGCGCACCACGCTGGTGACGGTGTACTTGCCACCATTCGTGCTAACATTGGCGCCTAGCACTCCTTCGCCTGAGGCAGGAGTACTGCTTAGCAGGAGGCCGGCATAGCCCAGGTTGGTGGCATAGTCCAGGGTTTTGGTGCCATACACGTTGTCGCGGAAGAAGGCATCGAAGCGGCGGCCGGCTACTTTGGCTACGGCATCCTGGTACTCCGCATCGGTGAAGCCGCGGCCCAGCTGCTGGTAATACCGCTCGTAGAGGTAGCGCATCACGTCGTCCAGGTTTTTCTCGCTTTTGGTTTCCTGAATGATCATCAGGTCCAGCATAGCTCCAATTAACTCGCCTTTATCATAGTAGCTGATGCCAGTATTATTCGAGTTTTCGTTAGGGCGATAATACTTAATCCAGGCATCAAAGCTGGACTCCGCAGCAGACTGCACTTTATTACCCGGGGTATTCTCTACGCGGGTAATACCATTTGCTAAGGCATCGAGGTAATGCTGCGGAGTAACAAAGCCAGCGCGCTGGGTAATCAGGTTAGAGAAATACTCTGTGCCACCTTCACTCACCCAAAGCATGTGGGTATAGTTTTCATGGTCATAATCAAACGGCCCCAGGGCTACGGGGCGGATACGTTTCACATTCCAGAGGTGGAAATACTCGTGCGCTACCAGCCCCAGGAAACCCAGGTATCCGGCTTCCGAAGAATACGCATTGCGCGATACCGACAGCGTGGTGGAGAACAGGTGCTCCAGGCCACCGGTGCCCCGGTCAATGTTGTGGATGATGAATACGTAACGGTCCAGAGGGTTTTTTCCTACCACACGGTGGGCTTCTTCGCATACCCGCTTCATATCCGTGAGCAGACGCTGCTCATCAAAACGGGGGTTGCCGTACATGGCAATGGTATGCGGGGTACCGTTTGCTTCAAACTGCAGCACCTGGTGGGTACCAATTTCAATGGGCGAATCGGCCAGCTCATCATAAGAAGCCGAGCGAAATGTGAAAGGGGCACCGCCGGCTACCGGCTTCAGACTGGTGGTTACCTGCGTCCAGCCCTGTGCGGGCACCACAGTGAGGGTGCTGGCCAGGTCCTTATTTTCGGCCGGGTACATGAACACGCTGGTGCCGTTCAGGTAGCCGTGTGCAGCATCAATGAAGCTGGTGCGCACGGAAAGCTCGAAAGCATAAACCCGGTAATGCACCGTGAAGTCCTGAGCTTTAGGATGAAATACACGCCAAGTGTTTTTGTCAATTTTTTCGGTCCGGAGCGCCGTAGAGCCATCTTTGGCCTCCAGGCCCTCTACGTTTTTGGAAAACTCCCGAACCAGGTAAGAGCCGGGTGCCCAAACGGGCATTTTTACATCGGTATAGGCCTTCCGGAAGCCCGAAAGACGCATATCTACTTCAAAATAGTGGGTTTGGGGGGCAGGCATGAGCAGTGTGTACTGCAATGCGGGTGCCGCCCAGGCGGGAGCAGCCTGCACAGTAAGCCAGAGCAAGAGCCCTGCCAGGAGGAAACGAAAACGGTGGTGGAGCATGGAAGAATGTAAGTGAGTAATGCTGGCTAGCGGACACAGCTATCCGCCAGGAGTTGCAAGATACTGGTGAAAATTAAGTGAGGAAGCGTTGGCGCTGGCTTGCACGCACCGGAACCCCTAACCCGGTACCTCCGTTAGGAGAATACCTTTCCGCTTATATTCCGGGAAGCTCTGCGTTTTCATGCGTTATGTCTGGCTAGGTTTTTTTGTAATAGCGGCTTTCATTATTGGCGTAACCATCCAGAATCGCCAAGTGGAAGCCCCGCTGGCCTTGGTGGATAATGAGGCCCCCAAAACCGTATTGCGCCCGGCCAACAGCAAAACCCAACCCCCTGCCCGCTCGGCGGTTTGGATGCTGGACCACCCTGCGGAGCCCAATGCAGCACGCGCCGATAGTGTTATTCGGTTTGCCATGCGCCAGCTGGGTACCAACTACTGCTATGCCGGGGCCACACCCGAAACCGGTTTTGACTGCTCCGGCTTTGTAAACTATGTATTTGCCCGCTTTGGTGTGCCAGTGCCTCACTCCACTGCTCTCCTGATAAATACCGGCCGGGAAGTACCACGCAGCAGCGCCCGTCCCGGTGATATTGTTGTATTTACGGGCACAGCATCTACTTCTACCACGCCAGGCCACGCCGGCATTGTTATTTCCAACCCCGGCGAGCCGCTGCGTTTTATTCATTCTTCCTCAGCCAGAAAAGAATCAGGGGTAAAAATCAGCACGGTAGAGAAATCAGACTACGAAAGACGGTTTATGTCTGTACGCCGCGTGCTATAAGCCTACTCCTAACTAACACGGGGTTGATGCTGCCGGTCAGTGGAATAACCTTGCCTTTGCTAAGCAGCCAGCGCTGGATGCCTGAGAACATCCAGCGCTGGCTGCTTTGATCAATCTTGTACCTGGAGTAGCGCAAATGGCTTTGTGAGCCTTAAACAGGCTGCTCTAAACGAACGATGCCCGGGTAGCCTATGCAGTCCTGTCATACAGGCTGCTGGGCTAACCGGGCATCTAATCCTTCAAATCTTACCAAGCGACGAGTCTGGGGTTCAGCCCCGTCATCCTTCGAGTAAGACCTTGCCAGAATGCGGGAACCCGCCCTGAGGGGCTAACAGAGGTTCCGCGCGAAAGCTGTTGTTAAGCGCGTACGGCGGTGAAGCGTACTACATTCGACAGGCTTGGCAGGATTTGTTTGGGACTACTAGACATTTTGTACCTCCTTTCTTTACATCCAACATACCTCTTCCCGCGCTACCCAGCACCTTAGGGCTACTTGGGGGAGTTGTAGCACTCGCTACGGTTGGTAAAGTTAAAACTCGGCCTGAAGGTTCAAAACGGATTCGGCTTTTTTTAGCTGAACAATCCAATTTAATTGGCATCCGACTGAGTGTCAGTTGCTTTTTTTTCTACAAGAAAATCCTGAGGCCAATGATTGGTACTATCCTTGCCTTTGGGCTGCACAGCATTCATCTTCAGATATTGACATTCTCCAGAGTTTGCCTATATTTTCCCCTCAAACCCTTCTTTCCATCTATTCAATGAAAAAAGCTCTGTTTCTCTGTCTGGCCCTCGTGCTGGGACTTGCTTCTATGGCCTCTGCCCAAAAACTATCCCCACTAGGGGTATGGACCAATGCTGAGAAGAAGGCAACTTTCGAGATTTACCAGTGCGGCAAAAAGCTTTGTGGGCGGATTGTATCCCTCACCGTCCCGAATGACCCCAAGACGGGCAAAGCGAAAACCGACACACAAAACCCAGACCCCAAACTCCGCTCCCGTCCCCGCTTAGGCATGGTCTTCATGCAGGACTTTGAGTATGATGAGGACAACAAGTGGGACGATGGCAAGATTTACGACCCCGAAAGCGGCAAAACGTACTCCTGCTACATGAAACTGCTAAGCCCGAACACCATGGAAGTAAAAGGCTACATCGGCTTCTCGCTGATTGGCCGCTCCCAGACCTGGACGCGGGTACGCTAGTCTCTGATAACAAATCAAAAAAGAAGCGGCGCCCGAATTCGGGCGCCGCTTCTTTTTTGGTCATAACCGAGCGGTTAGTACACTGCCTTAATATGAAAGCTGCGCCCCCGGAATTTAAAGGTGTCGCCGGTACGATGGTTAGCCATGGCCAGAAACAAGGGTGAAAAGGCAGAAATGGCACAATAAGGTTTGCCGTCTACCATAAACTCCCCAATACTGACTGAAATAAAGTAGGTATGTACGTCGGTTTCAACCACGGAGCCCAGGCCGGGCACGCCTTGCACGGTATGCGCATCGCGCAGCCGCTGTAACACCATCAGGCCCCGCTCCGCTTCTTCCAGTTGGTGGGCAAACAGCTCCCTTTGTATGTGGCAAGCTTCCCTAAACGACTCAAACTTATCTTCGATGGAACCCTGATGCTCGTTGGCACTTTCCTGCACATCTTGCATAGCCTGCCGGGCATTGTTGGCTTTTTGCTGCTGAATGCGAAGGCACTCAGCCAGTAAACTTTGTTTTAGCCGGGCCGGACTTTTTACAGCGGTTCTCATCATCTTCATAGTCAATAATGTAAAGGACTGTGGGAGGAGGCAGGAAATGGAAACTATTTGGGAAGCCCCGTGTTTTTCCGGCGTACTGATTTTTTACTCTTCTTGTTCGATTTTCTTAAACGTATTATATCATCCCGCTCCGGGGCCGCTGCTGAAAACATGGCCTGGAGCCCACTGGTGCGCCCGCCCGCGCATATGCGGCGGCATGCCCAGTGGGTAAATGAGCAGGTGTATCGCAACTGGCTGGGGCCTTACTTTAAAGCCTACCATTTTCAGAAAACCAACATCACAGGTCGGGGCCTGCGCGTGCAACTGCTGCGGGAAAGTGGCCGGCAGGGCCTGCTATTATTCTATGACCCCAGCATTGGGCCGGGCAATTTCCAGCACCTGTTCGATTTCATTGCGGAGCAAACCCAACGGCTGGGCTATAACCTCTCCACCTCCGACCAACGCACGGCCAGGCACCCGCGCTACCGCGAAACCATTTATAAGCACTTCCTGAAGCCCAAGCCCCAAACTTGCACGGCAACCGGCCGCTGCCTGCAGCACTATGGCAACGTAACCGTGGATTTAGTCTGCATTAATGACCAGCCAGGATTTATCCGCTTCGTCAGCAATCCTTTTGCCGACAGCATTTTCACGCCGGCTCAATCCTTTGATGAGCTTTTAGGGCACATTTTCAATCAGCCCCCGCCTGATGAAGCCATTCAAAAGCGGGTTCAGGAATACTATAAATAATAGCTGAGACGTAACTGGATGGCAGCCTGAATCAGCTCTTTTCTTAGGCTTTTACCGACGAACAAAGCGTAGGCGGCGTACCTCTCCGGATGGTAATAAAAGCTGCAAATGGTAAAGCCCGCCAGCCAGGGAGCTGGTATTTAACCGCGCAGGAATACTGACCAGGGTTTGTACCAGCACCCGCCGGCCCAGCGCATCGCGCACCTCGGCCACAGCGCCGGGCTCCGGCAAATAGGCTATATCCAGGTATTCGGCGCAAGGGTTAGGATATACTGACGGCTCCGGAGCGTCAATGGGCTCGGTGCTCTGACTAACGTCAGCATTGTTGAGTACCCATTGATCAGGATCTACCTCAATGCTGAGTACGGTGCCCGATACGGGTACTTCGGCCAGCATGGTAGGCTCATTCTGCCAGAAGCGCACCGTGGTAGTGCCGGTTGTGGTCGTAATGCGGTAGTCAAGCTCGGTTCTGAAAAAGGGCGTAACGCTGGGCATAGAGGCCGTTTCGGTAGTCTTTAGCCGTAGGGTGCCCCCATTCTGGCTCCAACGCACCTGAAACGTAGGAAAGCCCTCCCCTACAAACCATTGCTTAAAAAAGTAATCGAGCGACGTGCCAGCGGCAGCTTCAAAAATGCGCTGCAGGTCTTTGGTGCGGGCAGTACCTCCCCCGTAGGTTTGCTGGTAGGTGCGAAGTGCCGTAAAAAATTTGGCATCATCGTGCAGCAGGTAGCGCAGCATATGTACCACAGCCGCACCCTTTTTATAGGTGAGGCGCGAGTTGAAGATACGGTTGACGTTGGTGGTGTCCAGTACCTGCACAGAACCTCCCGGAATGATATTATTTGTATTGTCAAACATCACCCGCCGGTGGGCATCGTCCATCCAGGGGCGGGCTGCTGGCGCATCAAAAGCTGTGCGGGCAAGGTATTCGCCATAAGAGGCAAACCCTTCATTCAGCCAGATATCAGACCAGGAAGCGCAGGTTACATTATCGCCAAACCACTGATGAAATAGCTCGTGGGCGGTCAGGTTAAAGGCGAAGCTGTTTTGGGTAGTCATGGTTTGGTGCTCCATGCCACCGCCCATTGGCGCCATGGAATGGCCGTATTTCTCGCGGGCAAAGGGATATGGCCCTACCAATTGAGAAAAGTGGAGAATGAAGCCCGGCGTGCGGTCAATTTCAGCCCGAAATTGATCCAGCGCAGCCTGGTTATAGAGGTAGTTGATAATGGGAATAGTTGGGCCTGTATCCAGCGTTACGCTGGTGGTATACTCCACATATGGCGCCACCGCCACGGAAATGAGGTAGTAGGCTATGGGGTAGCGGGACTTCCACTCGTAGCGGTGTTTGTCATTTGCCAGCGGTGTAATGCGCTGCAGCAGGCCGTTGGAGCCTACTTTATTGTGCAGTGAGGTGGTGACCCATACATCTGAGGAGTCAGCTTTGTCCGTGAGCACCTGCTTGCAGGGAAACCACTCGTAGGCATGGAAGGGCTCACTCAGGCTCCAGGTCACGCGCACGCCGGTGCTGGGCTCAATGGTAGTGTCCAGGGCATTCCCGATGGCAGCAGAGTTGCCGTTGGGGGCGGTGCCATGGTAGTACACCCGCATATCAAAGAGTTGGTTAGCCGCCACGGGCTGTAAGAGCCGGGCGGTTACGTCGCCGGCGCGGCGGTGTAGGCCAGGACTTTTCTGGCGGTTTACGACTACTGAGTCGATAGTATAGGTTTCAAACAGCTCAAAGGCAACAGAATCCAGGGGCTGCGTACCCACCCGGGCACGAAGCCAAACCGAGCCGCCTACCTGCCGGGAATCATTCTCCAGAGCCAGGTCCAGCTTATAATAGGTAACATCGTAGCGGTCCATTTTTTCCCGATGCCTCACCGTGGTGGCAGGCCGGGCCTGGGCATGCTGGGTATGGGCGGCTGCACAAAGGTCGGCTGCAGAAATTGGGGCCGCTGCACGCTGTTGCGCCAGGCTCAGGAAACTGATAAAACAGGCAGCCAAAGCCCCCCCTATCCTCTTCATCATACAAAAGATACCTATACCGGGAATATGGCGGCAAGGTAGTCAGGGGCCGGTAATCTGCCTCGCCCTAACCGATAATCTTATGCGGCTAATCTGCTTTTGCTGAAATGGATAAAAAGGCAATTTTCAACAAATTCAGAGTAAGGGCGGCAGTATGCCAGAACAGGGTTTCGAATGAGAAATACTGGTCAGTTGCAGGCCTAATAAAAGAACAGGAAAATCGTAAACATCAACACCCAGAGCCCGCCCATAAAGTGCCAGTATAGGCTTAGCATACGCAACTGCATACGGCGGTAAGGATTACGGATGAAGAGCAATGTGCGAACCCCATCCCGTGAAATATGCAGCACGCGCAGAAATAAGCCCGACATAAAGAGCATGCCCGCCAGCAGATGGGCTACGTGCAGGGCTGAAATAAGGTAAACATAAGTGCCGCTGGCATCGCCCCGGAAATAGATGCCCTGGTCCATAAGTTCACGCCAGCCCATTATCTGCAAGCCGGCAAAGATGAGGCCCAGCGCAAATGTAGCACCCAGGCACCGCGCCAGGTTGCGCATATCATCGGCCTGGTACAGGCGGGCAGCCTGGGCCAGCGTGTAGCTGCTGCTGAGCAGCACAATAGTGCTGAGGGAGAAAAAGCGCGGAAAGCTGTACAGCCCGGTAGGCATGCCGCTCTGCAGGCGGGAATGAATGTAAGCCCCCAGCAAAATCAAAAACAAAACACCTATCCCGACGATGCCCAGATACAGGAGCATGAGCAGCGGCGGAACCCGCTCCATGCGGGTAAAGGTGGAGGTGGGCCGGCTTGCTCCTACCTTATCTTGGCGTTCTTTATCGGAGTTCATGGGGCTGAGGCTGGTTGCTATGGGCTAACCGATCCAGCAAGCTTTAGTTCCACCCGAAACCCCTCACTGCCAGATCAGTCGCATCTCTCAAGATACGGAAAAACCCAAGTTCAGGCCAGTTTATTTGGCACTAATTATCCCCGAAAAAAAGAGCCGATTTTCCCCAAAACGGCGTTGAAGGTTATCTTCGGACTACGCCCCGTGCCAAAGGTGACATAGGTTTTCCCGGCCACGCGCAGGTCCAGCACCAGCCCCAGCTGCAAAGCCAGCATATTTAGCTGCTGCAGCGCATTGGGTGTGCCCGGCGGCTGAGGTTTCGCTTTCCCATTGCTGCTGGTGAGCTCATCAAGTACGCGCTGGCTGGGAATATTTACAATCAGATAGCCACCGGCTGCAGCTATCTGAATATCGTCGCCATTACGGGAAATGACCAGCCGTGCTTCCAGCTCCAGCCCGCTAGCCAAGCTGCTGAGGGGTATTATTAGGGGTGGCAGCAGGGCTTTCACCCCGGGTGCGGATGCGCACAGAGCCATTGATACGCCACGTGCTGGAAGGGGCCGCCGGATTTTGCATGTTGGGCACCTGTACTTCCATCTGATCGAAGGCAAGGTTCATCTCTACCCCACCCGAAAGTTTGGATAGCAGGGAGGCGGCCATATCAGCCCAGTTTGCAGAAGAGGAAGAGTCAGCCATAAAGTATGTGAAAGTATCAGGTGAAAAGGAGGCCAGTAAGGCTATGTTTGTACGACGATGCCGCCCCGTGAAGGCGAAAACTACCGTTCTCCGCTGGCAAACGCAACTTTCGTTGGGAAGTTATGCTGGCAGCCCTATCCAAAAAACCGAGCTTCCGTATGTGGGCGCAGGCACTACTTGGTGTCCTGCCTTTTGCAACACCTTATGCACCGTTCTTTTTTTCCCTTCTCATGGTTTGCGCTGCCATTTTTGGCACTGGCAGCCTGTTCGCGGCCGGCAGCCTCTGCCGGTACTGAGGCCACAGCACCAGTAACCACTACGACGGCAATGGCTCCGGCCATTGCAGTGCCTCCTGCAGCCACCGTTCCCGATTGTGAGCATCCTTTTGGTCTCTACGACAACATGGAGCTGATTTATAAGCTGGCGGATGCCAGTGGGAAACCGCTGGGCGAAATCAGAAGGCGGGTGGTGAGCCTGGGTACTAGAACCGATAAAAAAGGCGAACTAAAAATCAACACGGTGCTGCTGAAAAGTGGCCTCTATAGCTCCGCCAATCAACTGATCCGCCAGCAAGACCTTACTTTCCATTGCCAGCGAGACACCACCTTTACCGATGGCTTACAGGAAATGGACTATGATAACCTGAAATCTTTCCGCGACCGGTACTTCGAATTTACACCTACCTCGCTGGCCTGGCCTCACCAAGCACAGGCGGGCAGCAGTCTGCCTCAGGGTGGAATTATGGTTAATGTACACAGCTCGGCGGTGGATATTGCCAAAGTGTACACAACTGTACGCAAACGCCGAGTGGTGGGCAACCAGCAAAACGTAACCACGCCGGCCGGCACCTTCCTTTGTTATAAAGTGGAATCGGAGCGGGAAACCGCTATTCAGCCAAAGCCTGATATCATTCGTCGCACCACTACTTATGCCATTGATTACTACTCTCCTACCGTTGGCCTTGTTCGCACCGAGTGGTATGACAAAGCCCACAAGCTGCAACAAACTCAGGTACTAACGCAGCGGCAGCAGCACTAAGCTTCCGCAAGCATACGTCCTGTTCTGCTGAAAAATTCTCTTATAGGGCGGCCTCCAGACGGCATTATTATGGACGTCCGGGCCACATGTTTTAGCTTGCAGAATTGTTTGCCGGCCGCCCGCTTTCCTGAGTGGCTTATAGTACCCGTCATTACGCCTTTCGCATGTCCGATTTCAGCGCTATTCAGCTTCAGATACAGACCCTTACCGAGCGCCTGCATCATCTTAACTACCAGTATTATCAGCGGGATATTTCGGAAGTGTCGGATCAGGAGTTCGACCACTTGCTGGCAGAGCTGCAGCAGTTGGAAAAGCAGTATCCGGAACTGGCCCTGCCTAACTCCCCCACCCAGCGCGTGGGCGGCACCATTACCAAACAGTTTCCCACGGCAGTGCATAAATACCCTATGCTCTCTTTGGGCAATACTTACTCCGAGGCCGACCTGCGCGACTTTGACGAGCGGGTACGCCGGGGCCTGGAAGGCGCCGAAGTGACGTATGTGTGTGAGTTGAAGTTTGATGGCATTGCCATGAGCCTGACCTACACCGATGGCCAGCTTAGCCAAGGTGTAACCCGCGGCGACGGTACCCGCGGCGACGTTGTGACGAGCAACGTACGAACCATCAAAAACCTGCCGCTGCATCTGCAGCCCGCTCCGGGTCAGGCAAAAGAGTTTGAGGTGCGAGGCGAAATATTTATGCCCTTGCCGGTTTTTGAGGAGCTGAATGCTGAGCGGGAGGCTAACGGTGAAGCCCTGCTGGCCAACCCGCGCAATGCAGCCAGTGGTGCCTTAAAGCTCCAAAACTCGGCGCTGGTGGCAGCACGCCGGCTCCGCTTCTATGCCTATAACTACCTCAGTAGCCACCGGGACTTTCCCACCCATAGCGCAGCACTGGAAGCCATGCAAAGCTGGGGGCTACCTGTTTCGGATACCTGGCGGCGCTGCTCCTCCATCGAGGACGTGCTGGCTTTTATCCACCAGTGGGAAAAGCAGCGCTTTTCGCTGCCCGTAGCTACCGATGGCATTGTGATAAAAGTAGATGACCTACGCCAGCAGGAAATGTTGGGCTTCACGGCTAAAAGCCCACGCTGGGCCATTGCCTATAAATACCCCGCCGAGGCCGCCCGCACCCGGCTCAACAACATTCAGTACCAGATTGGCCGCACTGGGGCTGTTACGCCGGTAGCCATGCTAACGCCTGTGCCCCTGGCCGGCACCGTGGTGAAGCGCGCCTCCGTGCACAACGCCAACCAGATTGCTGCGCTGGATTTACGCCTGGGGGATATGGTATTTGTGGAGAAAGGCGGGGAAATCATTCCTAAAATCACTGGCGTTGACCTCTCAGCGCGCCCCACGGACAGCGTGCCAATTGTATACCCCACGGAATGCCCTGCATGCGGTACTCCACTAATCCGGCCGGAAGGCGAAGCGCATTTCCGCTGCCCCAATGAGCGAGGCTGTCCGCCCCAGCGTAAAGCCAAGCTGGAGCACTACGTATCGCGCAAGGCGCTGAATATTGATGGTCTGGGCGCAGAAACCGTGGGGCGCCTCTTCGACCTGGGCCTGGTGACGGATGCTGCCAGCCTGTACGAACTACCCAGCCGCGCCACCGAGCTGGCTCAGCTGGAGCGCATGGGCGAAAAATCGGTGCAACGCCTACTTACCGGCCTGGAGCAAAGCAAATCGGTGCCATTTGAGCGGGTGCTTTTCGGCCTGGGTATTCGGTATGTGGGAGAAACCGTAGCTGAAAAGCTGGCTGCACACTACCGCACTATTGATGCAATGGCAGCGGCGTCGGTGCTGGAGCTGGCCGCCGTGCCGGAGGTGGGCGGCGTTATTGCCGAATCGGTAGCGGCCTGGTTTCAGGAGCCCGAAAACCGCCAGCTGATTGAGCGACTACGGGCAGCCGGCGTACAGTTGGCTCTAACCGGTGAAGCTCCTCAAGCCAAAAGCAACCGACTGGAAGGACTCACTTTTGTGCTATCAGGCGTATTTGAGCGCTACAGCCGCGACGAGCTACAGCAGCTGATTCAGCAACACTGCGGGAAAGTAACGGGGTCTATATCCAAAAAACTGAGCTACCTGGTTGCCGGCGATAAGATGGGCCCGGCCAAGCGGGAAAAAGCCACTGAACTGAAAGTGCCCATCATTGGTGAAAATGACCTCCTGGCTATGCTGCCTGAAGATGAGCCGGACACACTGGAGGAAGCTCCAGTTCCGCTGGCTGTATTACCCCCCCAGGCTCCAGCTGCCACTCCCAAAGGGGCTACTGGTACGCAAGGCAGTTTGTTTGCCTTATAAGGCCGCCTACTTTGTGCCCGGCACTTTTCAATTTAGGGCCACTGTTGCAGCTATATACAGTGGCCCTTACTACTTCTAAAAATGCGTATTTCCAGCCTGTCCAAGCTTTTATTTCTGATGTTGTCTGCCGGTTGCCTGGCTGGTTCGGGTTTGGCGCAGGGCCTTACGCCCCCGCCGGCTGATGTAGCACCTAAATCAGCCGTGAAGTTGGTAAAGAAGCATAAAGTGCTGCCGCTGGATGTGCGCACGCCAGAGGAATACCATGCCGGCCACTTGCAGGGTGCGCGCAACCTGGATATCAAGTCTCCGGAGTTTGCAACCCAGCTTGCTCAACTGGATACCGCCCAAACATACCTGGTTTATTGCGCCAGCGGCAACCGTAGCAGCAAGGCTGCTAATATGATGCGGGAAAAAGGGTTGCGCCACGTAATTAACGCCGGGGCGTACATAAAGCTGAAGGAGGCTGGCGCGAAAACGGAGTAGCAGGTACTAAAGATGGTTTAAGTGACTCTGTAACCCCATTACTACTTAAAGCTTACCTCTGCAATAGGCCGGGGCCGTGCCTTTACCCGAAAAGGCAGATTCGCTGTGGCCGCGCTGCCTTTGCCATCGGAAACGGTTACGCTGAGCCGGTAGCTTCCAGGGGTGCGTGGTATAACCACTAAGGCCTGCAAGCCAGAAGCTTCCTGGATAACATTGGGCAGCGGCTCGGTGGGTGTACTTCGTTCTTCGTACCGCTCGCCCAGCGGTTTATCCGGGCGCACTTCCCAACGGACAGTGAGCGTATCTCCTTCCGGATCCTTGGCACCAACATAAGCCATTGCCCGAGAACCGGCGGGTAACTGTACACTGCTGGAATCCTCCTGCTTGTTCAGCACCAGCCACTCCAGCTTGGGAGACAAGTTGGCGGGTTTCTGACCAGTCCATAGCTCCTGTAGCACATCAACCACGGCAGTTTTCTCACCTTCTGGCGTAAAGAGCCCAAACCAGGTATTGGTAAACTCAAACTTCTGCCCCCAATAAAAAGCATAACTACCAATGCATTGGGGGCGTGCTGCCTGAATAGTACTCACGTAGGCTTTGCGCAGGTTTTCAGCTTTGTTGGTGCTGGATTGCTCCAGGGGGGCATTCCAGATAGTGGTAGGGGATTCCCAGTAGCCCAGCCCCCCATACTCCGTTACGATATAGGGCTTCGTCCAGCCGTTGCTGCGCAGATCCTCGGGCAGCGCTTCCAGGCTGCCAAAGGCATTCACGGAGAGAATATCAATGGCGGGGCACCAGGCCTTTACGTTCTGGATCATACCCAAATTACCGGAAAGCGTGGTGGTTACCGGATGGTAAGGGTCCAGTTCATGAATCATCTGGGCCAGGTGGTTGATGGCTTCATACACCTTCGGGTTCTTGGCATTCAGATCCATTTCATTGCCAAGGTTCCACATTAATAAAGCCGGATGGCGGCGGAAGCGCATCACCTGTTTGCGCACAAACTCGCGCTGGCGCTTTACCTGTTGCTCATCATAGTAATCGAAGCCTTCCTGTTCCCGCGCCAGCCAGATGCCCAGCATGACCGAAATATTATGCTGATGGGCCGCATCCATTAGCGTATCCGCATAATCCGTAGTCCAGAGGCGCACTGAGTTTCCGCCTGCCTGCTGAATGGCCTCATAGTGTTGCAGGCCCGCAGCCCCTTTTATATAGTAGGGTTTACCGCCGCGCAGTAGCTGGGCCTGCCCTTGTTGCTGGATTACCTGTACGGGTATCACGCCTGGCGGCACCACCTTAGCCTGGGTTGCATCATTGGATACCGATGCTCGCTGGCAGCCCGCAAATGGAAGCATGATAAGTAACGCAAAAGAAGCGAGGCCACGGAGGCAGGAGGCAGAGGGTGAACGGGGATAGAGAGACATAAAACCAAATGGTATAAAGTTTTGATTCTAGAGCACTTTAAGAGTATCAAGTGAGATGTGCAACTAATATAATGATTTATTTACATTAATTAATTATATTTAATATTAGTTAAGTAGAATTCATTTTCTATATTAGAACCATCAGTCGCCAGTCTGAATCTGTGCTGAACAGGACTCTCTCTTTGTTAAGCTCAGCGTTTTATAGATATTTTTATGCTCGATTTCTCCTCCACCGCCCCGCTCACTCAATCCAGCATAGCCCAGCCGGCTGACACCGCTATTCGCTATAGGCTGGTGGCCGGTACGCGCCAAATGCGCTGGCTGGTTTTCCTGGGCGTATTATGTCTGGTGCAGTTTATCTATTGGTTTGCCAATCCTGAACATATAGGCTACGCTCCCCTATTTTGGATGCTGGCCTTTTCCGTGGGCTTTAAGCTGCTGCGCTTAGCCCACGAGTGGTACCACTACGTGAATGTGCGTGAACCTATTCTACCTCCTCCCCCGGCCCGGCAGCGCACTGTAGATATGCTCACAACGGCCTGCCCCGGAGAGCCACGGGATATGATTGTGCATACGCTGGAAGCTATGCAGGCCGTAACCTACCCGCACACCAGCTACCTCTGCGACGAAGGCAACGACCCTTACCTGCGCCAGGTGTGCGAACTGCTAGGCGTAGTACACGTGACGCGACAGGTGAAGGTAGACGCCAAAGCCGGCAATATTAACAATGCCCTGCGCCAGGCCACCGGTGAATTCTGCGTGGTGCTGGACCCCGACCATGCACCTACTCCGGACTTCCTGGATAAAGTAATGGCCTATTTCGAGAATCCGGAAATAGGCTTTGTACAGGTAGTACAGGCGTATGGCAACCAGCAGGAAAGCCTGGTTGCGCGTGGTGCCGCTGAGCAGACCTACCATTTTTATGGCCCGCTGATGATGGGCATGAATAGTTACGGCACGGCACAGGCTATTGGGGCTAACTGCACCTTCCGGCGGGCTGCCCTGGACTCTATTGGCGGCCACGCAGCCGGACTAACAGAGGATATGCATACGGCCATGCGCCTGCATGCTCAGGGCTGGAAATCGGTATACGCGCCGGTGGTGGTCAGCCGGGGGTTAGCACCTTCCTCGTTGGGCGCCTACTATTCGCAGCAGCTAAAATGGTCCCGGGGCTGTTTTGATCTGCTATTCCACGTGTACCCGAAGCTGTTTTCTAAGTTTACCTGGCGGCAGCGGGTACATTATTTTACCCTGCCGCTGTATTTCCTCTCCGGCATTGTAGCCCTTATTGACTTGTTTGTCCCCTTGCTGGGTCTCTGGCTAAGCAAGTTTCCCTGGCACGTATCTATTCCCAGCTTTGTGGCGCATATGATGCCTCTGATGGGTATAGGCATGCTTATTCGGCTATCCGCGCAACGCTGGCTGCGGGAACCCCATGAAAGAGGCCTGCATCTTACCGGAGGCCTTCTGCGAATAGGCACCTGGTGGATTTATTCTCTGGGTTTCTTCTACACCCTCCTGAATGTGAAGGTGCCTTACATTCCAACACCCAAAGAAGGGGAAGTCCGCAATGAGTGGAGAATTGCCCTGCCAAACATGCTGATGGTGGTGGCCTCTCTGGCACTGGCCGCCTATGGGCTACGCCTGATGCACGACGCGTATGGCTGGATGCTGGCCGGGCTGGCTATGCTAAACGCTGGCATAATGGTGGCCGCCGTGCTGATGGGCCAGCAGGCACTGCTCCACAAACTACAGACCCGCCTAACCCATGCTCAATTCATCAAGCCCTTGATGGATATGGCGCAGCAGGAATACAAATGGATACACGGGAGCTTGCTGCCCGCTGTGCCCCGCATAGCTCTGCCGGCCGCCTTATTTCTGGTTTTTCTGGGAGGGGCTGGGCAATGGAAGATTGGCAAATGGATTATTCAGCGCCAACGCTATACCAGCGAGCTATGGCTGCTGACGGGAGATGACCAGGTACGTACCGGCCATATCCTTTCTACTCCGGAAGAGCCCACTACCCTAGCCAGCTATTACCCCTTTACTCCCCAAACCTCTAAGACAGAAGATTTTCCTCTGGCTACGGAGATAATAGGCCTCGATTTTCCGGCCGCCGCCTTTCCAACTGTTGCGGCACCGCGGCTGGAAAATTACCTGCATAAGGGGCAAATGCCCATGCTGAGCTGGGTAGTACCAGAAGGTGCTTTGCTGGATACAGCCTGGCAGGCAAAAGCAAGAATATTAGCCCGCTTTCCTCGCCCCCTCATGTTCCGCCCACAGATTCAGGCACGCAGTGCCCGGCAATACCGGCGTACCTGGCAGAAGCTGGTAAATGGCCTGCGGAAGGCCGGTGTAGGCCAAACCATTTGGGTCTGGACACCCCCGGCTACTGATTCCCTCACGGCCTATTACCCCGGCATTGCCACGGTTGACTGGCTATGTATTGATAATACCCCATCAAACAGCCTACAGCGGACCACGTCCTCCTATGCTTCCTTCCGGCACCAGGCAGCCACCCGTTCCGAGTTTCATCAGACACCGGTAATGGTCATTCTACCCATGCCCGCACAGGAAAAGCCGGCCCGCCTGCTCCAGCGGCTGACGGAGCGCTACCCCGAAGTTAAGGCCGTCGTCTTTGGTCCAATGACGCAGCAGGCTACCCTGCCGCTGGAGCAGAAAGCCAGCCTAAGCCGGCCAGCGCCTGTAGACAGGCGCGTGGCTAGCCTCCACCATTTGCGGTACTAAAAGCTGTTTACCATGCTGTTGTGCAGCGTGCGAGGGCTCCAGTAGCCACTGGCAATAATGCGGCGGATGGTGAAGAGCGGATCCTGCTGGTCGCGCTTTTCAGCCAGTACAAAGGCCGCTACCATACCGCGCTTTTTCAGCTCCGGAATAGCTTGGGTATTCCACAGGCCAAAGGGGAAGGCGAAGTACTTGATGTCTTTGCCGGTAATTTCCTCCAGGGTTTTAGTGGGCTTCTCAATTTGCGTTACCCAGTCCTGCCCCTGGTATTTCTTCACGTTGTGGTGGTCCCAGGTGTGTGAGCCAATAACGTGGCCTTCATCCGAAAGCTGCTTTACCTGCGCTTTGGTCATATAGTTGGGCCGGCCCAGGCTCACTGTCATCACAAAAAACACGCCTTTGAAGCCATGCTTGTCCATCTCGGGCTTGGCTACAGTAAACTGGTCCAGGTCGGTGTCGTCGAAGGTGAGCATAACGGGCTTGCTGGGCAGCTTAGCACCGGTAGTGAGATAGGCATACAGCTGATCAGGCAGAATGGTGTGGTAGCCACTATCAGCCAGCATCTTAATCTGCTTTTTAAACTCGGCAACCGGCACAATATAGTCTTTGGCGCCCTTGGAATCTTTGGCGCGCCAGTCCCGGATTTGGTGGTAGCAAAGAATAGGTACCTGTGGGCGGGCCGTAATGGCGGCCGCGTCGGCTACTTTATTGGCCGGAATGCTGCTGGGGTCGGGAGCGGGAGCCTGCGAAGCCGAAGCATTGCCAGCGGCCGTGGTATCGGCAGCAGCAGGCGCCTTAACAGTTTGCTCGGTAGCGGCGGCAGGTTTGGTTTCACAGCTGCTGAGCGAGAGGCCGGCAGCGAAAGTGGCCGAAGCCAGGAAAAGCGGGGTACGGAAACGAAGCATGTAAGCAAAAAGCGACCTGGCATAGCCGCCAAGCCATTTGGAAGGAAAAAAAGCGAGGAAGCCCGGGCTTTCAGTACCTTCGCCCCGGCTCGTCCACTTTACAAATCAACAGCTTATTTGCCGCATGGACAAACTTGATGCACGTCTTCCTTCCGGTAACTCGTTGCGCTCGGCTCTTCAGGGCACGGGCGTGGCCTTGGTTACTCCCTTTACTACTGCTCCAGAGCATTCAATCGACTATGCTGCCCTGCGCCGCCTCGTAGATTTTACGATTGAAGGAGGAGTAGAATATCTGGTTATCAATGGGACAACGGCAGAGTCGCCGACGCTCACTGACGATGAGCGCAAAGGCATTCTGGACGTTGTGCGCCAGCAGGTGAAAGGCCGTGTGCCGCTGGTATATGGCATTGGCGGCAACAATACTGCGGCCGTAGAAGCTCAGCTCCGCTCCACCGACCTCGCCGGTGTTTCGGCCATACTCTCGGTCAGCCCGGCCTACAACAAGCCCTCCCAGGCAGGCATTGTACAGCATTTTCTAAGGTTGGCGGAAGCTTCCCCCCTGCCTATTATTCTCTATAACGTTCCCGGCCGTACCATGTCCAACATGACGGCGGTTACCACCCTACGACTGGCCCAGCACCCGAACATTATTGGGATTAAAGAAGCCAGTGGCAATATGGAACAGTGCATGGCTATTGCGGCCGGCAAGCCTAAAAGCTTTATGCTGATCAGTGGCGAGGATACGCTAACTACCTCCATGATTTCCTTTGGGGCCGAGGGCGTTATATCCGTTCTGGCCAATGCCTTTCCCCACCGCTTTACCGATATGGTACGGCAGGCGCTGGCAGGTAACTATCCGGCGGCCAGCAAGCTGCTCTTCGGTTTCCTTGATATCAACCCCCTGATGTATGAGGAAAGCAACCCTGTGGGCGTGAAAGCTGCGTTGGAGGGCCTGGGGCTGTGCTCGAGTGCAGTCCGCCTGCCTTTAATGGAAGCTTCCTCCGGGCTGAAAGAAAGAATCCAGAAGCTGCTTTAGCAGTTTTATATGCAGGGGATGACATCAACCATTCTCATACATAAGATCAGTATTAAAAAAGCCCTTGTCATGTGTTATGACAAGGGCTTTTTTAATATTCTCAATCCAAATCTATTATTACCTAACAAAAAAACTACCATCCGCTGGCCAGTACATCAGCCACGTGCATAGTTTTAATAGGCTTCTGCTGGCGACGGATGTAGGCATCCAGATGCATCAGGCAGCTGGTGTCAGTGCTGATAAGGTACTCCGCGCCGGTGGCCAGGGCGTGTTCTACTTTTTGCTCAGCCATAGCCACGGAAATAGCTTCAAACTTCACGGCAAAGGTGCCGCCAAATCCGCAGCAGGTTTCTGTTTCGGCCATTTCAATGCGCTCCAGGCCCTGCACGGCATCTAACAACTGCCGAGGTGCTTCCCGAATGCCGCATTCGCGCAAGGCGGAACAGGAATCGTGGTAAGTGTATTTGCCTGGCAGCACGGCCCCGGGTATTTCCGTAATGCCGAGCACATCTACCAGAAACTCGGTCATTTCAAAAATGCGCCGCTGCAGGCCGTAGTAGCGGGTTTGGTCGGGCGTACCCTCAAACAGCTCAGCATACGCATTGCGCACCATACCCACACAGGAGGCCGAAGGGCTCACGATATACCGATCTGAGGCATCGGTAGAGGGTGGAAAGTCGTTTAGAAACTTGCGGGCCACAGTGCAGCTTTCCGCTTTGTATCCAGCATTGTAGGCGGGCTGGCCGCAGCAGGTCTGGTTGGCATTGTAGTGCACCTGGCAACCAACGGCTTCCAGCACCTTCACCATATTCATGGCGGTTTGAGGGAAAATCTGGTCCACAAAGCACGGAATAAACAGGTCGACGGCAGGCATAGAGGCGAGGTTGAATAGGCAGAATCCGGAGCCAAGATAGTCAACCAAGCAGGAAGGCTGGCACTCGTTTTCCGAAGGCAATGCCTAATTAGCTGGCCAACTTTTACATCCATGTTGGCGCAAAGGTCATAATATACTCTGCCTTAACATCTCTTCCCGCCCGGCGTACAACAAGCACCTTCTTAAGTATCAATTCTTACTTTCAGAGCCCTCCTTTATGGCTACCAAACGCAAAGCCCATGCATCGGCTGATGCTCTACCCAAAGCCACCAATTCCTGCCCACTTCCCAAGGGCAAGTTGCTGCTCATCGGTGGGCATGAGAGCAAAGGCGATGAGCAAACCAAGGAAGAGAAAGAAGAAGCTGAAAATCGGAATTTCACTTCTATGGCGGTGCTGCAGCGCATGGTGGATGAAACCGGTTCTAAAGGCCCTATTTTGGTTATCCCTACCGCTTCTGAAGAGCCCAGAGACTCGGCCAACGCCTATGTAAAAGCGTTTGGACGGCTGGATGGGCCCAAAGTGGAAATATTGGATATCCGCACCCGGGAAGAAGCAAACAGCCCGAAAACAATTGCTTTACTGGAAAAAGCCGGGTCATTGCTCTTTACCGGCGGCGACCAGCTCCGGCTGACAGCCCTCTTGGGCGGTACTGCGCTTCAGCATTGTATTCAGAAGCGCTATGCGCACGACGGGCTCTTGATAGCCGGCACCAGTGCCGGCGCCACGGCCATGTCTACACCCATGATTTACCAGGGGAAAGACGATGCCGGCTTTCTGAAGGGCGAAATTCATATTACTACCGGGCTGGAGCTAATGCACGACGTAGCTGTAGACACCCACTTTGTGGCCCGGGGCCGCATTGTGCGCATGGCCCAGATTCTGGCTACTAACCCAGCCTGCGTGGGCTTAGGAATTGAAGAAGATACCGCGGTGCTGGTGACCAATGGCCGCGACCTGGAAATCATTGGCAGCGGTTTGGTGATGGTGCTGGATGCTAAGGAGTGCTCTTCTACCAACATCCACGAAATAGCCCCTAACACTCCTTTTACCCTGCGGGGCCTGCGTTTGCACATGCTCAGTAGCGGTGAGCGGTTTACGCTACCCATTGAGCCCCGCATGTATGCCTGATGCAGCCGGAGGAAGTTCTTCCCCAATAAAAAGTCTCTTGCCTAATGCAGGCAAGAGACTTTTTATTGGGTGCTTTATGAGAATCCGGAGCCGATTTTAGTGAGCAGTAAATATGGTCTGGCTTAGCGCCTGCGCCTCTTGCAGGGCATCCATATGCAGCCGCAAATCCTCGCCATGTGCGGCGGCAAAGCCAATGAGGTTCTCCGTGGGCATATTACCGGTTAAGGTGTCGGTTGCCATAGGGCAGCCGCCATACCCGCCTAGCGCCCCATCAAATCGGCGGCAACCGGCTTCATAGGCAGCCTGTACTTTTTCCTGCCAGGTATCCGGGGTGGTGTGCAGGTGGGCGCCAAACTCAATGTGGGGAAAAGCAGCCGTCAGCTCCAGAAATGGGGGGGCAATGGTAGCGGGCACAGAGGCCCCAATGGTATCGGAAAGAGCTACTATGCCCACTTTAAGCGCGTCCAGCTTTTGGGTGAACTCACCCAACACTGCCGGGCTCCAGGCGTCACCGTAGGGGTTGCCGAAACCCATACTCAGGTATACTACCTGCTCCTGGCCGGTGCGCGCACATACTTCCTGAATAGCGGCTACCTCATCCAGAGCCTGGGCAATGCTTTTATTGGTATTGCGCTGCTGAAAGGTTTCAGAAACGGAGAGCGGGAAGCCAATATACCGGATCTGGGGATGCAGGGCTGCCGTTTCGGCGCCCCGCAGGTTAGCCACAATAGCCAGCAGCCGCGTGCCCGACTGGCTTAGGTCCAGTCCTTCCAGCACCTCGGCCGTGTCGGCCAGCTGCGGAATGGCTTTGGCTGATACAAAGGAGCCAAAATCCAGCGTATCGAAACCCACGCGCAATAGGGCGTTGAGGTATTCGGTTTTGCGGGCCGTGGGGATAAACTCCGACCAACCTTGCATGGCGTCACGGGGGCATTCAACAAGCTTCATCGAGAGCAAAAAAAGGGTGGAAGGCAAAGGTAGAAAAGCCTGCGAAAGGGTCTGCTGCTTCAAAGGTTGAAAAAGCGAACCTATGGCAACTGACCGGGGTTTTTCAGGTTGACTTTATACGTGAATCTCTTGCCAACGACCTTCCTTTCCCGCATTTCCTATGTCTTGCTGCTTCTGCTGTTTACGGCCTGCGGCAAGCAGCAGACGCTGCAGGGCCTTTTTCATCAGCCTACTACACCGCACGAGGTGTATGCCCGTAAGCTGCAGCAGGTTGGCCTGGACCACACTGCCCTGGGCCGTGACTGGCTGTCTGCGGCTGAAAAAGCCCTGCACGATTCCCTGGTGGTAACGCTGCCCTTTGAGGAAACCGGCTTTTTTCGCGCCGAGCGGGCCACAGCTGCCTCCTACCGCTACGCCGTGCGGGCGGGTGAAACCGTGCAGGTGCGTTTAACCCTGGCGCCCGGCACGCAGGCGCAGATATTTCTGGATGCGTTTGAGCTTCCGATAGACCAGGCAGCTCCTAAAGCCCTGGCCTCCGCCGACACGGCCAGCTTTGCCTTTAGCTATGTAGCCGAAGATGACCGCCAGCATTTGCTGCGGGTGCAGCCGGAACTCTTGCGCACGGGCCGCTACACACTGCGCATTCAGCGGGCACCTTCGCTGGGCTTCCCGGTGCTGGGCAAGTCGGATGTGGCGGTAGGCTCTTTCTGGGGCGCAGCGCGCGACCAGGGCGCCCGGCTGCACGAAGGCATTGATATTTTTGCCCGCCGAGGCACGCCGGTGGTGGCGGCTACGGAAGGATACATTACGCGGGTAAGTGAAACGCCCCGCGGTGGTAAAGTAATCTGGCTGACGGATGCCCGGCACAGACAGCACCTATATTACGCCCACCTTGATCAGCAACTGGTACATCCAGGGCAGCAGGTCCGCATTGGAGATACGCTGGGGTTAGTCGGCAATACAGGAAATGCCCGCACCACCGTCCCTCATCTGCATTTTGGCATATACCGCGCCGGCCTGGGCGCCGTAGATCCATATCCTTTTGTGCGCCGCGCCGATGCGTCTCCATTAGCCCCCCGGAGCACTCCCCTACGCCTGGGTCACTGGGTGCGAGTACGGGAAAAAGCCACCGATTTTCAACGTAGCCCGGCTCGTAACGCGTCTTCCCTGGCCCGCCTGCCACGTAATACTGTCTTATATGTTTTGGGGGCCCAAGCCGAGTGGTTTCGGGTGGAACGACCGGATGGACAGGTAGGCTACGTACCCATACGGGCGGTAACTGTGGCCACTGATTATATCAGGCAGGAAACCCTTTCGGCAGCATCTACCCTACTTACCCTGCCTCAGGCCGGGGCACCTGCGCTTGATGCGCTACCGGCCCGCAGCGCTGTGCGGATATTGGGCGAATATGCAGGTTATAAGCTGGTGCAAAGTGCCACTGGCTTGCTGGGCTGGCTGCAGCTACCGTTGCCAACGTCCTGAAGTAAAAGCGCAGACCTAATTGCCTGCTTGTCTTTTTCTGGATTGGATGCTGTAGCTTCAGAAATAAAGCCGCAAAAAACAGAAAGGCTCCCGCCGCAATGGCAGGAGCCTTTCTGTTTTAACTAATGTGCAGATGTAGTTATTCCGCTACTATCACGGCTTTATTCAGTTTGCGGGAAAAAGCAATACGGCGCTCTTTCCGACCGGCAGTTACGTAATCAAAACCCACCGATTTATTGTCTTCGCGCACGGCCTGCCAGGCTTCCTGATCAGATACCGCAGCTTCCGTCATGGAGCGGGGAATAGCCGGCGAGGTAAACCGGTCATCCTTGAAGAAATTGTTCATTCCCTTTAGAATACCAATTTCCTTGTCGCGCACTGTGGCGGCCTGAGGGTCTTCCAGTTCCCGCTCATCCAGCAAAGCCAGGGCAGGCATCACCTCATTGCGAAGCGTGTCGCCTTTACTGCTGATGATCAGGAAACGAGCCTGACTATTGAGGATCTTGGTGCCTTGCAACAGTAGAATAAAAATATCTTTGGACTTGGGGTCGGAGAACTGATGGGTGGTCCGTACGCTATTCAGTACACTTTTTGGGGTAAGGCGGGCACGCTGGCCCTCAGGCGTAGGGGTAAACACCCGGTCGGGGTTTTTAGAAGTTGCCGATTCACGCTCTGTCGTAATACAGGACGACTGCACCAGCAAAGCAGCAAAGACAACAGGGAGAAATAGTTTTTTCATTTGAGAGCGAAACAGCGTCGGGCAAGGTGTAAATACCTGCGCGGGCAAACCACACAAGCGGGGCCCGGGAACACAAGTAGGCAGAGAAACGCCGCAGAGCGGTATTTATCGGCTTCTACGCGGGAATGGGCCGGAAGTTAAGCATCCTTCCAACTAAAGCAAACCCACCTCTATTCCCGCACTAAATCTAGGTAGTTCTGGCCAGGCACTTGCTTCTGCTCCTTTAAACAACGGAGAAAACCTCCGCCGCACCACTAACGCATAGCGCGAAGTACCCAAGCGGGCATGCAGGCCATACTGCCAGCGGACGGCATAGCTCAAATCATGCTCCGACACTTTTATGACAGAAGCCGTACCCGTTACCGGCTCATCTTTGAACGCATGGGTGGTAGAAAAAGCCCAGCCACCCCAGCCGCCAATATCTACATAGCGGCCTATCACATTACCGCGGTGCCCCACATTCAGGCGCACAAAGCCGCCCAGTTGTATTTGCTGCCAAGAGAGGCTTTCTTTCACATGTTGGCTAGTAGTGGGTATTACTTTAGCATCGGTCTGGCGCAGATTGGCGTGTAGTCGCACGGTTTGTGCATCGGCGCCTACTGCCAGCTGTTGCGAGAGCCGCCACTTCTGCCGCCAGCCCAAAATAATTTCTGCTGAGCTACCAAATTTAAGCGGTGCCCCCGGTTCGCTGCTGCCGACCAGCGGGCTATAGCTGGCATAGAAATGCTGAAAGTAAGCACGATTGGGGCCGAAGTGCTGCACAGCTGTATCGACGCTGACATCGGTATAGGCCAGCACACGCTGTGCCCGGGCACCGTGTGCTACTCCTGCTACCACCAATCCTATCAGCAAAATACCTCGTGCTTTCATCGGGAAACTTTATAGGCCTCCATGTAGCCTTTATAAAACACCCGAATAACGTCGCCGGGCTGTAAAGTAGCCAGAGGCCAGCTGGCAACATGCCGCTGCGTTACTTCCCGCACTTCATATTGGCGCAAAATGCCGCGGGCATCTGCCGTATGCAGGTATACATAAGCAGGAGGAGTTTGTGGCAGGGTGGCTTTGGCAGTAGGTTCCAACTCAGGAAGAGCAGCCAGCGGGCTGTGGGGCTCATTCTGCTGCAAGGGCAGGGTTTCTGCCGCAGAGGCACTGGCCTCAGGGCGAATAACCAGTTGCAGAAGACCGTTTTCCTGACGCACAAAATCGAAAGTAGGACGAGACGGACCTGACTCCCTATGCGGGCGCAGGAAAAAACTGGCCTGAGGGCAGCCATAGCCCTGGGCATAATCATAATAAGGATACAGATTGGCCGATTGCTGCATCTGCTGAAAAAGCTCCATAGCAGTAAGCTGACGCTGCTGCTGCCAGATGCAGGCCGCAAAACCAGCTACCATGGGGCTGGCAAAGGATGTACCCTCATTGCGCTCAAAGCCGCCCGCCGGCCTGGCTGTAATAGCCACCCCAAAAGCAGCCACATTAGGTTTGATGCGGCGTTTGGCCGTAGGGCCGCGCGAGGTGAAGTCGACCGGGAGCCAGGTAGCGGGGTCTAGCCCGCCCACGGCCAATACGGAGTCATTATCAGCCGGCGTACCGATTATGCCCCAGCTTTGATTGTCGCCATCATTACCGGCGGAGCACACCACCAGCATGCCTTTGCGCACGGCCATAGCAGCAGCACGTGCTACCAGGCTCGTGCGCCCATCCATCTGCTCCCGGAAATAGCGCCGCTCCGTATAGCCTAAAGAGGAGTTTATGATGTCAGCACCGCGCTTGTCGGCCCATTCTGCGGCGGCCAGCCAGGCTTCTTCCTCACTGAACCGCTCACTATGCTCCCGCTCGGTGCGAGCCAGCAGGTACTCAGCTTCGGGCGCCAGCCCGAGGCAGGTACTATCATTAAGCTGCCCGGCCAGGCAGGAAAGTACTTCCGTACCATGGTTGCCGTACCCAAATACCTGCGGCTTTTGACGGATGAAGTCCCATGTATCGGTTATCTGATGGGAGGCCAGTAGCTTCTGGAAGGCCGGATGGCCATCTACCCCCTGAAAACCTACATCAAAAATGGCAATGCGCAGGCCATGCCCAGTTAGGCGGGCCTTTCGCAGTGCCGGACCGCCCAGCGCACTGGTCTGGCGGCTTGCCAGCTGCAGGTCTTCGGTTGTCAAAGGTTCGGCCGTTCCGCTCCCTTTGCGGGCAGCCGGAAGTAAATCGGGGGTTTTGGTGGCGCGGGCTACAACGACCCGTACTCCGGCCAGATGGCGTATTTGTTCTATCTGGGCCGGCGTAGCCCAGCAGGCCGCCGCATTAAACCACCGGCTAACTGATGTAACAGAATCAACGGTATGGCGCAGGGCCTGCAAATAGTCAGTGCGAACGGGAAAATCGGTGCTGTCAGCGGCAGGCAGGTGCTGGCGTTGGCGGCGAAGCTGCGCCGGCTTGCTGAAATATTGCGTCGGGTTAAGGCGCATACCCCGCTTATCTTTAAAAAAAACCCAATAGGGTGCGGAATGCGCTATTCGCTGAGCAGTAGCTGGTTCGTGTAACATGCAAATGCTTAGCAGCACTACCACCCACCCTGGGGCACATTCCTTACGCATACCCGGTATTCTCATTATAAAGCGCTGCCCCAGCAAAGTAGGCTGAAGGTACACGTCTGGGCCGTATTTCCTCAAATTTTCCGTTTTAAGGCGTCGTTGCGGCAACGCTAATAGGGTGTTGCGCAACTGTTGGGGCGGGCACCTCGTTTTTAATACAGCATATCTTTCCCTTTACCCCTTCCATATGAACTACCGCCTCCCCCACACCGTGTTGGCCTCTTTCCTAAGTGCCGGCCTGTTGGTTGGCTCCGTTTCCTGTGTTTCCCAAAAGAAATATACGGCCCTGCAACAGCAAAACTCCGACTTACAGGCCTCTAAAACGGCCCTGGAACAAGAAAAAGCCCGCACAGAGGAAGAGCTGCGCAACACCCTCAGCAACAAGAACCAGCAGGTAAATCAACTAAACGAAAACCTGAGCGGAGCGCAACAGGCTAACTCTGCTCTTTCTGCTGATCTGCGCTCCAAAGAAGCCCGTATTGCCGATATGCAGCGGATTCTGGATCAGAAAGATCAGGCTGTAAAGGCACTTCGTCAAAAAGTGGCCGACGCCTTACTGGGGTTTAATGCTAGTGACCTACAGGTAACTCTGAAGAATGGCAAAGTGTATGTCTCGCTCTCCGAGCAGCTGCTGTTCAAATCGGGCTCCACGAAAGTAGACCCCAAAGGCCAGGACGCCCTCAAGAAACTAGCCGTTGCCCTGAAGGGTAACCAGGATGTGAATGTGCTGGTGGAAGGCCACACGGATAATGTGCCCATAGCCCGCGGTACTGCCGGTATGAAGGATAACTGGGACTTGAGTGTGCTCCGCGCTACCGAAATCACACGCATACTCACCCAGTCGGGCCTCAACCCCACGCAGGTGACGCCCTCCGGCCGCTCGCAGTACGTGCCAGTAGCCAGCAACGACAACACCACCAATAAAGCGCTAAACCGCCGTACAGAAATCATCCTCACGCCCAAGCTGGACGAGCTTTTTCAAATTCTGGAGCAGAATTAATGAAAGCCTAAATAGTATCATAGCATAAAAAAAGCCCGGCAAGTCCGGGCTTTTTTTATGCTGATTCGGAGGCGCCTCCGCCGCGAAAAGGGAAAGTATGGATGGGCTGCCACTGCTGCCCATCGTGGCGAAAAAGCGTCATATTCTCGACCGGAAAGGAGGCTTGAAAGTGTTGCTGAGCATATTGCTGCTTGAGTTGAGGCACCAGCCTGGCCGGCAGGTCGCGGGTGGCCAGCGTCATGTGGGGCGTGAACGGACGCTGCTTATTTACGGCTTTTGGGAGCCAGGCAGCACACTGCACTTCCAGCTCCTGCTGCAAAATGGGCCACTGTGGATGTGGGAGTACCCGCACAAACAGTGTGCGGGTGCCAAACCAGGCAAAGTCCTGCACCTCGGCCGTAAAAACGGGGAGCTGCAGTGCCTGACTCTGCAGGCAGGAAATCAGATTTTCTTCCTGCTCCGGCGGTTGATGCCACGGCGGCAGGAGCGTGATATGTGGCGGCAGGCGCACCGCGTTCCGGCTGCCCGTTTGCGCATGCACGTCCTGCTTCATGGCCCAAACAGCGCTGTACACCGGCTCTGGGGCCAGCACGGCTACCAAGTACATCATGGTATAAAGAGAAAAGCGGAACTGGGCATACGTAAAACGCATGGCCGGTTCCGCTTTTCTTACTGGAAAATCTACAATCCGTACTTACTCAGCAAATAAACCAGAGAGGCCATGCTGGCATTGCCTAGCTCCAGCTCCCGCCGGTTTACTTTATCAAACGTATCGGCAGCCGTGTGGTGTATATCAAAGTATCGCTGCGAGTCACAGTCATAGCCGATAAGCACCTGAGCCTGGTCTTTTAGCGGGCCGATATCGGAGCCACCGTGGCCGGCGGTAATTTCTCCACTGCCATAAGGTCGGAACAGAGGCTCCCACTGTTGCAGGCGCTTCAGCATTACCGGTGTGCCTTCTACGGAGAAGCCACGCGGGGTAAAACCACCACCGTCTGACTCCATAGCAGCCAAGTGCTTTTCGCCGGCGGCTTTGGCCAGTTCGGCATACTTCGTGCCGCCGCGCAGGCCGTTTTCTTCGTTCATAAACAACACGGCCCGAATGGTACGCTCAGGACGCAGGCCTGTGGCTTTTAGCAGGCGTAGTACTTCCATGCTCTGCACACAGCCGGTACCATCGTCATGGGCACCCTGGGCCAGGTCCCAGGAATCGAGGTGGCCGCCTACTGCTATGATTTCATTGGGGTATTTAGAGCCTTTGATTTCTCCTACTACGTTGTAGGATTTCACTTCAGGCAGCTGGCGGCAGCTCATTTCCAACTCAAAGGTGAGTGTGGGGTTTTCTTTGAGCATGGCGCTGAGCTGGTCGGCACCGTTGGTGCTGAGTGCGGCGGCGGGCACTTTGGTTACCTTCTCATCATAGCTCATAGTGCCCGTATGGGGGTAGTCATCGTGCGCCAGGGAGAGGCTGCGCACCAGCGCGCCTACAGCACCGCGCTTGGCAGCTTCAATAGCGCCTTTGCGGCGCTGGTCGCCGGCCTCGCCATAAGCACGGCCGGTTTCTATATAGGTGGGGTTCATGGGGCGGTTGAAGAACACCAGCTTGCCACGCACTTTGTCATCGGGCAGGGCCGCCAACTCCTCCCAGGTGCGCACTTCTACCACCTGGGCTTTCAGCTTGCCCTTGGTTGCCACGGAGCCACCCAATGCGCACACGTTAAACGAGACGCTTTTACCTTTGGCAGGCTTGGCTTCAGCTTTTTCCTTAGCACCCCGCTCCCAGTGCGGCACCATTACTTCCTGCAGATACACCCGATCCAGGCCCATTTTCTCCATCACCTGTTTGCCCCACTGCACGGCCTGCTCTGCCTGAGGCGAACCGCTTAACCGGCCACCAATGGTGCCTGTGAGCGTGCGAAGATTCTCATAGCTCTGCCCCCGTAAAAGGGCCTCATCATACAGCCGGCGGATGGTGAGTGAATCAGCTTTGGTATCGGCAGACTGAGCTGCTACGGGCAGAGAAGTAGCGGCGGCCAACAACCCCGCTAACATGCCTCCACAAAAGGAAAAGCGCATAAACAGAAGGTGGAAAAGGTAAAACAGAAGCGGCCCGCTTAACAGGAAAGCGGGCCGGCTAAAGTACAAGGAAATGATAACGAGGCTGCATAGCCCGCCAGTAAAAACCTATTTCGTCACGCCATACCGCCGTGCTATAGCTGCGGGCCGTTTTGTGGTATCCTGAGGGATTGTCACTTCCAGTAAATAATTGTACTCCTCATCCCCAATCGCTGGCATGGGTTTTTCGGCCCCCAGAGCTGCTACCGTTTCCAATAAGGTATTGGAGTGGCCTACCACCAGCACTGCCCGTCCAGCGAAATCCTTCCGGATGCGCGCTGCCAGCTTCGGTAACTGCTTGGCGTCATATACCTCAGGCGTAAGGTTTCGCGCGGCCGCCAGCGGAGCAGCCGTTGACCGGGTACGATTGGTATTGGTAGTAAAAATGGCTGCTATGTTCCGGTTCAGGAGAGTATCGCGCAACGCCAGGGCCCGTTGTTCACCCTGCGTAGTTAAGGCAGGATCAGCCAGGCCCGGGGTCAGGTCTTTTTCGGCATGGCGCACAATGTATACCGTGGTGGGAGGTGCCAGGTGGACAGTGCAGGCGCTGGCCAGCAGCACGATTAGCAGAAAGAAAGTGCGAAGAAGTGCAGGCATATACAGATGGAAAGAATGGTCGAAAGTTACAGGAAACGGCAGGTTATGGCTGGACCCTGTCTTAATCTGAAATACCAAAAGTGGCCTTCCTGCCTTAGGCGCCAAAAGCTGTTTGCTTCCAAAGAAACAAAACCATTCGGCAACCAAAGGCAGGGAGGCCTCTTTACAATACAAAGCCTATAGTCAGCCCCTTACACGTGCTTCTTCGCCAGCGTAGCGTGGTCAGGGGATAAATCCCAGCTGGCATTCATTTCGGTGAGGCCGTGCAGGGCCGTTAAATCAAACTGACAGGCTACCACCGATATGTAGTTGTTGGACAACGCCCATTCATCCGTGTCTTCACCTTGATCCAGGTTCACGAAGGAGCCGATCAGCCAGTAATAAGGGCGCTTATATGGGTCGTGGCGCAGGTCAAACTTCTCCTGCCACTTGGCGCGGGCCTGGCGGCATAACCGGATACCGGCCAGCGCTTCCTCTGACTTCTTGGGTATGTTCACATTGAGCGCCGTGCCTACAGGAATACCGTGCTTCAGGGCCTGGCGGGCAATATGCTCAATCCAGGGCTCGGCGTGGGTAAAGTCCGCATCGTGGCCATAGTCGCACAAGGAAAAGCCGATGGCCGGCAGCCCTTCAATAGCCGCTTCAATAGCGGCTGACATGGTGCCGGAATACAGCACGTTCACCGAGGAGTTGGAGCCGTGGTTGATGCCCGACACTACCAGGTCGGGCTGGCGGTCCTTCAGCACGTGGTGCTTGGCCAGCTTCACGCAGTCGGCGGGGGTGCCGCTGCACTCGTAGGCTTCCACCCCTTCATCGTCGAAGACGGTGCTGGCGTCCAGCCGCAGCGGGTTGCCAATGGTTATGGCGTGGCCCATACCCGACTGGGGAGAATCGGGCGCTACGACCACAACCTCCCCAATGCGGCGCATTACCCGCACCAGCGTGGCAATGCCGGGGGCCGTGATGCCGTCGTCGTTGGAAATCAGAATCAGCGGTTTGCGGGTATGTGCAGTCACAGGATCAGGAATTTAAGTCAGCGAAGGCTGTAAAGGTAGCAAGATGTCGGCTGGCGCCAGTCCCGGCACTGGTTAACAACATGCCACAACGTGCGTAAGTTGGGGCGTGCAAATTTCACTTCCACATCTGCTCTACGGCCTGGTATTGGCCGGTCTGTTCACCGCCTGTGAGGCACCCTCTACTCCGGCCACTGCGCCAGAAGCCTCCCTGCCTCCTACTGCTGCGCCCACTCCTGCCGCAACGCCTCCCAGTACGGCAGTAATAGCCCCGGATACTGCGGAGCAGCGCTTTTATACTTTTGATAAAGGCACGGTAGGTCGCCATTTTATCCGGCTAAATATGACAGAAACCGCGCTACTGGATCGGGTTCCGAAGGAAATGCTGCATAAAACCACCCGGGAGCTGGAAGGAATTGCCTACCCGGTATATGAGCTGCGGGACCCAACCCATCCGGATGCGCCGCCCACCATTCTGGAACTGGTAGGTGATGAGGAAGAAGGCTTCCGCATATGGCGCATTCAGCTACATGACCCACGCTACCGCTCCGCCCAGGGTGGTGTGGGCGTGGGCTCTACGTTTGGTCAGGCCCGGCTGGCTTACGGCATTCAGTTTGTAGAGCGCGCCGACATGGGGCTGGTGGCTGTATCGGAGGCCGCTCAAATATCCTGGCTGCTGGATGCCAGTACCCTCCCAAACCCCAACGCTCCGGTGCTGCGCCCGACGGATGTACCGGATGCCACAAAAATCAGAGGCGTATTACTTTTCCGGTAGTGCGTTGGGCCAGGGCGTTGCATTCCGCTATAATTCCTGTACTTTGGCAACGCCACTACCCCTCTAACCTCCCACAATACGCCGCTCCCGCGGCCTTTGCTGCTATGAAAGCCTTGCAGAATTTTTACCGCTTCCACGACTTCGGCCTACTGCTGCTGCGCGTAGGCATTGGGGTAATGTTTACCGTGCACGGGTATCCCAAACTAATAGGCGGGCCGGAGACCTGGGAAAAAGTAGGTAGCGTGATGGGCCAGCTGGGCATTCATTTTGCCCCGGCTTTCTGGGGCTTTCTGGCCGCCGTAGCCGAGGCCGTGGGCGGACAGCTGCTGGCCCTGGGCTTATTCTTTCGGGTGGCTTGTCTGTTTTTACTGGGCACCATGATTATGGCCTTCATCAGCCACCTCAGCCAGGGTCAGGGTTTTAATGACTACTCGCACGCGCTGGAAGCCGCATTCCTGTTTGCCGGCCTGTTCTTTGCCGGGCCGGGCCGGTATAGTGTGGATCAGATGCTGTTTCCGCCACCCCGCCTCCGTTACTAACTTCACTGCCGAAGCACTTTTCCGGAATACCTCCGGCGCTTCAGGCTTCGTGGCGCTTCTTCCCAGAACGTGCCCGGAGCGGGAAGTGCCGGAGGTTTCCCTTTTCTGAACCATCTTCCTGCCCTGCGCTCATCATGTTTCTGCTGCTTCTCACCTCAGCCCTGCTGGGTACCTCTCCTGCTGCTCCTGCCGCCGACTGGCGCACCCCCTTTGAAAAAGGCAACGGCAATACCACCACCACTTATCAGGAGTGCATCGACTACTATAAACGGCTGGATGCGGCGTATTCTGAAATAACCCTGCGCGAAGCCGGCACCACCGATGTAGGCCGCCCCCTGCATGAGGTAATCGTGTCGCTGGACGGCGACGCCGACCCAGCCTCTGTTCACCAGAAAAACCGCCGGGTTATTCTGATTCAGAATGGCATTCATCCCGGCGAGCCGGAAGGCATTGATGCCTCGATGATGCTGGTGCGCGACTATGTACAGAAAAAGGAGCTGCGTCGCCAGCTGGAGAATGTTACGCTGGTAGTTATTCCCACTTACAACGTGGATGGTATGCTGAACCGAGGTACTTCCTCGCGCGCCAACCAGAATGGCCCGCAGGAGTACGGCTTCCGGGGCAATGCCCGCAACCTGGATCTGAACCGGGACTACATCAAGCAGGACTCCCGCAATGCCCGCTCTTTTGCGCAGCTTTTTCAGCGGTGGCAGCCTGATGTATTCGTAGACACGCACACATCTAACGGTGCTGACTATCAATATACTATGACGCTTATTGCCACGCAGAAAGACAAGCTGCACCCGGCCCTGAGCGCCTATATGGAAAAGCAACTTCTACCCGCCCTCTACGGCAACATGAACAAGCGCAAATGGCCTCTGACTCCTTACGTAGACTTTGAGGGCCGCACGCCCGATGCCCGCGGGCTCGTGGGCTTCCTGGAAACGCCGCGCTATTCCACCGGCTATACTACCCTGTTTAACACCATAGGGTTTGTAACCGAGACGCACATGTGGAAAGCCTTTACCCCTCGCGTGCGGGTGACCTATGATTTTCTGGATGTGGTGGTGCGCACCGTGCACCGCGACGCTGCCACCATTGCCCAGGCCCGGCAAATGGCCAATCAGCAAAGTGCTTCCCAAACCTCCTTCCCGCTGGCCTGGCAGCTAGATACCACGCAGGCCGCCACTTTCGAGTTTCGGGGCTACGAGGGTAAAACCAAAGCCAGTGAAGTAAGCGGCCTGCCCCGCCTGTACTACGACCGGAAGGCACCATACAAGCGCACCATTCCCTACTACAATACCTTCCGGCCCACGGTCAGCGTCAGCCGCCCACAGGCATATGTTATTCCGCAGGCCTGGGGAGAGGTGCTGGACCGTCTACGCCTGAGCAACGTGCGCCTGCAGCGGCTGCAGCGCGACACTACGCTTACCGGGGAAGTCTACACTATTTCTGACTACAAAACCGCACCCCGCCCCTACGAGGGCCATTATATCCATTCGCAGGTGCAGGTGCGCACGCAGCAGCAGGCCCTGGCTTTCCACGCCGGCGACTATGTAGCCTGGCTTGACCAACCCGCTGCCCGCTACCTGGTAGAAACCCTGGAGCCGCAGGCTACCGATTCGTTTTTCTCCTGGGGCTTCTTTGACAGCATTTTACAGCAGAAGGAGTATTTTTCAGATTATGTATTTGAAGATCTGGCGGCCGAAATCCTGGCGAAAAACCCTGCGCTCAAAGCCCAACTGGAAGCTAAGCGCCAAGCCGACCCGGCCTTTGCCAAAAGCGCTGCGGCCCAGCTGGATTTCATCTACCGCCAAACGCCTTACTATGAGCCTACCCACCTTCGTTATCCGGTTTTGCGCTGGCAGGGCGGTGGCCTACAGGGTATTCTGAAGGAGGAATAGTTTAGGTTTAATTTTTCATAATCACCCGCCATGTCGAGCTTGTCGGAGCATGGCACCCATATTCACTTCCGATTCGCATCTAAAAGAATGGCTGTTCTCGAATTAAATAATCTCTCGAAACACTACGGCAGCACTCAGGCGTTGCGCGGGCTCACCCTGACGGTAGAAGAGGGCAGTGTTTATGGCTTGCTGGGGCCCAATGGCAGTGGCAAAACCACCACCCTGGGCATGGCATTGGGGGTTCTTAACGCTTCGGGTGGCACGATACGGTGGTTTGGTCAGCCCATATCGTCAGACAGTAAGCGGCGGGTAGGCGCCATGCTGGAAACCCCAAACTTCTTCCCCTACCTTTCCGCCCGCCAGAATTTGCGGGTAGTAGCAGCGGTGAAGCAGGCCGATGACCAGGCCATTGAGGATGCCCTGGAGGTAGTAGGGCTGCTGGCGCGCCAGCATGATGCGTTTTCCACGTATTCCCTGGGCATGAAGCAGCGTCTGGCACTGGCTTCTACCCTGCTCAGCAAGCCAAGTGTACTGGTACTGGATGAGCCCACCAACGGTCTTGATCCGCAGGGCATTGCGGAAGTGCGCACGCTCATTCAACGGCTGGCAGCTGAAGGTAAAACTATCATCATTGCCAGCCATCTGCTGGATGAAATTGAAAAGATATGCACGCACGTAGCCGTGCTGCACCGGGGCGAACTACGGGCTGCTGGCCGGGTATCCGACATCCTGGCTACCACCGACCGGGTCCTGCTACGGCCATCTGCTACTACAACTGCCGCTACGCTACAGCAAGCCCTTGGGCAATTCCCCTGGGTTACGGACGTACAAACGGAGTCCGATGGCCGCCTGAGCGCCCAACTGGCTGAAGGCTACGACCCTGCCGCGCTTAATAAGGCGCTGTTTGAGCGGGGAATAGTATTGGCTGGCTTAGAGATGCGCCAGCGGAGCCTGGAAACCCAATTTTTAGCTCTCACGCAGGCTCAGTAATTCTTCTACCTCAATTCCAACTGCTGTGCTTTTTCGCGCTGAACTCCGCAAATTCCTTCCCTACCGTACCGTCTGGATTATCCTCCTGCTTTTTGCTTTGCTTTTAACCGGCTTCGTAGCCATGAGCGGCGGCACCGTAATAAACGGGCGGCCGGTCGGCAATACACTATATGCCTTTCCGGAGCTTTGGAGCCGGCTGGGCTATGTGGCCAGCTACTTCAATTTGCTTCTCGGTATTCTGCTCATCATTCTCATAACTGATGAGTTTCAGTTTCGCACCTTTCGCCAGCAGGTAATCGATGGGCTTTCCCGTGCCGAGCTGGTACAGGCCAAGCTGGGCGTGGCCGTTGCGTTAGTGTTGTATGCAACGGTTGTGGTCCTGACAGTGGGCTTGTATTTTGGGCTGACCCGCGGTCCACAGCCCGCGCCGGGCGCTATTACCGCCGATCTGGGTGCGGTGGCACTTTATGCCCTGCAGGCCCTCGGCTACCTAAGCATCGCGGCGCTACTGGCTTTTTTGGTGCGTAAAAGCGGCCCGGCTATCATTTCCTTCCTGGTGTATATGTGGATTGCCGAGCCACTTCTCCGCTCGCAGCTCCCCGATGAGCTGGACCGCTACTTTCCGGCCAAGCTGCTGGGCAGCCTTACCCCTACTCCCGGCCAGGAGCTGCTGAACACCGTTACGGGTCCTACGGGCGCCCTCACCCCTGCGCAGGCAGTACCCTTTGCCCTGGGCTACATTGCTATATTCTGGGGCCTGAGTTATCTGCTGCTTCGCAACCGGGATTTGTAGAAAATACTCCTTATGGTGCGGCTGGCGGACTTTGCAGAGAGTTGGCATAGTTCACGATATAGGCCAGCTCCTGCACATTGCTAAAGTTAAGCTTGTGCACTTTGGCATATTGCTCTATGCTGCGGCTGTTGGCCCGAAAGAAATTCAGCAGGTCCTTTTTAGGGTTACGCAGGGGCACTATTTCGCCCTGCGCTGTACCTAAGTAGAGCAGGTCTTTAGTATCGGTCTGATATCCATAGCGCGCACCTGGGGTACCGTACAGTCCATGATACATGCCCCGGTTATACGGATCGGTAACAGTGTGCTCTACCAGCTGCTGGCGGCGCAGCAAATGCGTGGGGCCGGCACTTAGCTGCTCGAAGAAGCCCGGCGACTTAAAATCCGAATAATCCTGGTCGCGGTTCCAGCGGTAGGTGCGAAACACGCGCACGCGGGTAGTGTCCCGCTGGTTCCGGCGCATAGGAACCGACGGGGTATACAGCGGCGGGCTTCCATAGAAGTAGCCGTTTCGGGCATTGTAAAAATCATCGTAGCGGTAGTCGGGCAGGTTATTCCCAACTTCTCCTTTCACAGCAAATGCCTTCACTGCCACCGGCGACAAAGTGCTGACAGATTGATCCGGCATGGTGATGCGGATAACATCCTCGCTTCGATGGATAATCAAGGGGCCCCGTATGGTGTCGCCATTAGCCAGCAGCACAGTAGCACCCGCAAACTGCTGTACAAAGCTTCGCTGCGCCTGTGCGAACGGAGCTATCAGGGCCAGCAATCCACCTATCAGTAATCCAGAAAAGCCTGGTCTTTTAAAAGCCATAGTCCTAGAAATTTATGGATTTGAACCCATAATTCCTAGGACTATGCACCGGGTAAAATCCGGCATTAAGCCGGCCGCAGCTTGCTTAAAATGGTATGACCCAGCTTATCGCGCTTAGTGGTGAGGTAACGCTCGTTGTGCTCGTTCGGGATTATTTCGATGGGCACAGTATCCACTATTTCCAGGCCGTAGCCGATAAGACCGGTACGCTTGCGGGGGTTGTTGGTGAGCAGGTGCATTTTGCTGATGCCTAAGTCTCGCAGGATTTGCGCACCCACGCCATAGTCGCGCTCATCCATACCAAAGCCCAGCTCCAGGTTAGCTTCCACGGTGTCGCGGCCCTGCTCCTGCAGTTTGTAGGCTTTCAGCTTATTAAGCAAACCAATGCCGCGGCCTTCCTGATTCATGTATACCAGTACTCCTTTACCAGCGCGCTCAATCTGCTGCATAGCATGGTGCAGCTGGGGGCCACAGTCACAGCGGCATGACCCAAAGATGTCGCCGGTGACGCAGCTGGAGTGCACCCGCACCAACACTGGCTCGCCGGGCGTCAGGTCGCCTTTTACCAGCGCCAGATGCTGGGCACCATTGGAGCGCTGCGTATAGGCATACAAGTCAAACTCGCCCCACTCGGTTGGCAGCTGCACGGAAATTTCGCGGGTGATGAGGCTTTCCTTTTCAAGGCGGTACTTGATGAGGTCCTGCACCGAAATCAGCTTGAGGTCCCACTTTTTGGCTACCTCCTGCAGTTCCGGCAGGCGGGCCATTTCACCATCTTCCTTCAGAATCTCCACCAGTACCCCAGCTGGCTCAAACCCAGCCAAACGGGCCAGGTCTACAGCAGCCTCGGTGTGGCCAGCACGGCGCAGTACGCCTTCTTTGCGGGCTTTTAAAGGGAAAATATGACCTGGCTTGCCCAATTCCTCGGGCTTGGTTTCGGGGTCAATGAGGGCCAGGATGGTTTTGCTGCGGTCAGAGGCAGAAATGCCAGTGGTTACCCCGTTTTTCAGGAGGTCAATAGAAACCGTGAAGGGGGTGGCGTGCAGGGCAGTGTTGCGGCCTACCATCAGCTCCAGGCCCAGCTGTTCGCAACGGTCTTCCAGCAGTGGGGCACATACCAGGCCACGGCCGTGGGTAGCCATGAAATTCACAATTTCAGGCGTGGCGCAGCGCGCTGCGCAGATAAAGTCGCCTTCGTTTTCACGGTCTTCGTCGTCTACTACAATTACCACTTTACCGGCGCGGATGTCGGCAATGGCATCTTCAATCGAATCAAGCATACTGGCTGAATTGGGCGGGAAAAGGAAAGGCGCGCCCGGAGTGTAAACCGTAACGGCGGCGCGAAGTTACGAAAGGTGAAATGGGTAGTGAATGAAATAGTGAGAAGATGAGATATTACGCTTACAGTACTTCAAACCCCAAACCATCCACTTTTTGCTTCCGCTATTCGCCTATCTACCGGCTTGCTGAAAGCGCTGGGTGGGCTGCCAAACCGTGCTTTTCACTCCCCGCATAAAACGCCAGAAGCCCACCAACAAGGCCGCATTCATGCTATAAAAGTGCGTTACAAAGCGCAATAGGCGGTTATGCCAACCCGCTTGCCGTAGCAGCCAGTCAACTGCCATGAGCAGGGGCAGGCCTAATTGGCCTAGTAGTGTAAGCCAGTAGAACCAGCTGCCACCCTGCACCACCAACACGAAGTTGGCGGCCAGCATCAGGAGCAGAAACAAAGGGGTAAGCCAGCGCAGCACCTTGTGCGACCAGAAAGCATAGGCTCGCCCTGACCACAAGGGCCAGAGCAGCTCCCCAAAAACGCTCAGGTTTTGAAAATTACCCGCTGATATGCGGGCTTTGCGCCGAAACTCCTCCGGCAGCTTATCCGACACATCTTCATAGCACACGGCCTGCAGCTCATGGATGGCCTGATACCCATCACGCAGCACCGCCATGGAGATATAAAAGTCATCGACGAGGAAATGAGCCGGGGCTGGATGATAGGCCGCGCGGCGAACCGCAAAACAGCCACCAAAGGCGCCTATCATGGTCCCCCATAAAATGCCTTCCTGATATTTAATCAGGTTTTCGCGCTCCAGATATGCTTTTTCCTGTCCTGAAATTCCTTCAGCCCGATGTTCGGGATTCAGGATGTTTCCGCCTACCAGCCCAATAGCGGGATTTTGGAAATGTTTTACCAGTTGATACAGTGTATCGGGCGCAAAAAACACGTTAGCATCCGTGAGGACTAATACCGGCGCGGTAGCTTCCCGGGAAAGGGCCTCCATCACGCCGGGTTTGCCGGTACGCTGCAGAAAAGGCCGGAACCGAATTTGGGAGTACTCCTGCTGCAGGCGCTCCACAAAAGCATGGGTACGGTCAGTGGAGTTATCGGACCCAATATAAAAGGTGAGCTTGTCCAGCGGGTATGTGCTAGCCAGGGTCGAGTGGATTTTTTCTTCGATAACCTGCTCTTCGTTGTGTACGGCTAGTAGGATATCAACTGCCGGCAGGTCATCAGTGTGGACCGGATACACCTGGGCATTTTGAAGACGGCCCCGCGCCCGCAGTGCCAAAAGCCAGGGGAACAGCACGTAGGTGTGCGCAACCAGCAGCAGGCTCAGCCAGAAAACTATGGCGGCCACAGTGCTCATCATGCGGGCTGCAGGCTTAGCGAGCGGTACAACTCCTCGAATTTCTCAATTATCCGGCGGTTATCATACAGGCGCTTTATGGTTGCGGCAGCTTCCTCGCCCAGCTTATCATGACACAGCTCGCCGTGGTAATACCGCTCAATACGCTCCGCCCATTCTTCGGGGTCGTCGCAAAGAATAATGTCTTTGTTGTTTTGACAATAAATACCTTCGGACCCCACGCCAGTGCTTAGAATGCACTTCCCCAAGGCCATGCCTTCAATGATTTTGACGCGCATACCGCCTCCGGAAAGCAGCGGCACCAGCATCAGTTCATACTGTTGCATAAACTCGGCGGCCGAGTCAACAAAGCCGTGCACCACTACGCGGGGCAGCCGTAACTGTTGATAGCGAGGGGGCATGTCTTTGCCAGCCAGGTGCAGTTCCAAATCGGGCAGCCGGTCGGAAATACGGGGCCACACTTGGCTAAGAAACCAATCCAGCCCTTCCTGATTGGGCAGCCAGTTCAGGGAACTGATCATGAATAACGTCCGCGGCTGAGCATGGATGCCAGGGTTGCGCTGAAACCGCTGCAAGTCTACTCCGGCCGGAATAAATACCACCGGCTCCTGGCAGTTCAGTTCCCGGAGTCGGCGCTGGTCGGGCTCGGTTATGGCGGCAATGGCGTCAAAACGCGGCAGGTAGTCCTGCTCAAAGGTGCGCAGGCCGGTAGCCAGATGGCTGAGATACCAACGCTTAACCGGGTTGGTTTCCCGACTGGCCAGCATCTGCCAGATGCCGTGCTCCAGGTTGTGTGCCCGTAATATAACCGGAGTCTTGGGAGCCTCGGCGCGCACAATATTTACGTACCAGGCCACAAACGTGCCCTCCAGTTGCACTACATCAAACTGCCCATTGCGCAGCAGCTCTCGCAAGGCAGCTTCAAAAGCCGGACTGATAAACCGCTCTACGTTATAAGGCACCTGTCCCAAAGCCAGATTGCGCAGCGCTTTCCAGGGAGAGAGGCGGGTATCTACCGCTACCGTTTGCAGACTCACGCCGGGCAAATGCGCCAGCACGTGGTCTGGCTGATAATGCTTGGGCGTATTAATGGCCAGTACGGTAACCTGATGGCCGGCATGGGCCAGGCCGGCAGCCACATCATACATGGCAATAGCGCCACCATCATGCGGGGGGAACGGTACTCGCGGACAGATTTGCAGAATACGCACGGAGACAGGCGGCTGGCAGAAACATCGGGGGTTCTTGCGGCTGCAAAGCTACACTTCCCGTCGCAAGTAGCCCTGGCTTTAGGGTAGAAACTGCTGCTCCAGCAGCTTTATCTGGGCCTCGGTTCCTAAGAGTAGCAGTACGTCGCCGGGGCCAGGACGCACATCGGCGCTAGGGCTTACCACAAACTCTCCGGAGCTCAGCTTTAAGCCTATCACTGTGGCTCCACTGCGGGAGCGAATGTCCAGCTCCCGGATACTTTTACCCTGAAATTCCCGACGCACCCCGGCGTAGCGCAGCTCTTCCAGGCGTAGCTTATCGGGACCTAGTCCTGATATCATTTCCAGAAACCGAATCACCTCGGGGCGTACTACCAGGTTAGCCATATGCGAGCCACCTATTTCATCGGGCATCACTACGGAATCGGCGCCAGCACGCAGCAACTTAGCCTCACTGGATTTCAGGCTGGCGCGGGCAATAATCTTGATTTTAGGGTTTAGCTCACGGGCAGTGAGGGCCACGAAAACGTTGTCGGAATCTTTAGGCAAGGCGGTAATGAGGGCAGTGGCACGCTCAATGCCGGCGGCGCGCAGACTTTCATCAGAAGTAGCATCGCCAAACACGGCAGGTACGGCCCCAAAGCCTGCTTCTACCCGGTCGCGCATCAGCTTCTGATTTTGCTCGATGACAACCACGCGGGCACCGTTGCTCCGCAGCTCATGATAGGCCTTACTGCCGTTGCGCCCGAAGCCACACACGATTACGTGCCCGCTGAAGCTGCGGATTTCCTGATCAGTTTTGAACATATGGAAGATGTTACGCAGCTCGCCGTCGAAGATATAAGTAGTGAGTACCGATACGAGGTAGGCCACCACCAGCAAGTTGAAAAAGATATACAGCGAGACAAACAGGCGCCCGCTCTGATCCATGGTATGCAGCTCTCCAAAGCCAACGGTGGACACCGTAATCATGGTCATGTAGAAGGCATCGACCACATTGTAGCCGCCATAAAACATAAACCCCACAATACCAATAAACAGGCTCAGGGCAGCCAGCGCCAGGGCCACAATAAACCGGCTAAGATTGGCCCGCTTCCACACAGAAGCGGGTACGGGAGTATATTTTACTTGGTTGAGGCGCACAGAGCTAAGTTAGGATAGTGGCGCTTCTACGCAATATTGCGCGGAATGACGGTACCCAGGTGGGCGGCCAGTTCATTGTCCAGGCGCTTGTAGAGCATCAGGTTTTCCAGAATACGGTCTACGGCGGCGGGGTCCTGGGCCTGACGCAATTCCAGCTGCAGCTTGTTTAGCTCCCGCTGCACCACTTCTTTTTTCAGGCGCAGAATGGCATTGTCGCAGGCCTGCTGAATGAGGTCCAGCTCGCGGGGCACATGAATCTGGTGGGTAGTCCAGTTGGGGCTGAGCTCGTGCTTTTCCGTAGCCAGGTCGCCGATAAGGGCGCGAATATCGGAGCGGTGGTGCTGAATGAGGTTGCGTATTTCGGGCCAGCGGCCCTGCTCCATTTCCTGCTGGCACCAGTGCAGCACATCGGCGTAGAGCGGCGTGCGCAGCGGGGTTTCTTCCAGCTGCGCAATCAGGTATTGGGCCACGGCTACATCCTCGGTGAGGGGCTGGGGCGCGTAGAGTACCAGCAGACGCACAATTTCCCGCTCGCAGGTTTGCAGCACGTCACCAATGGGTTCCATCTCGTCGCGCCCGGGTGAGGCAATGCCGCCCAGCTCATCGGGCGTGGCGCCGTACATCAGCGCTTCGGCTTCCTCCTCCGGTGACATGGCCCGGGGAGCAGCCGACGGTGGCTGTTGACCTAGTCCGCTGGGGGCACTGCCCGGCGAGGGCACGGCTTTCTGGGTGGCATTCTTAACCAGCTTGTTGTATTCGGTGATAAGTACTTGCTCATCAATGCCGAAGGTGTTGCTGGTTTGCTGCAAAAATACCTGTCGCTTGATGGGGTCCGGCACTTTGGCAATGCTTTGCAGCACTTCCCGAATGGCTTCGGCCTTCTTTACCGGGTCGTGGGCCGCTTCTTTGGCTACCAGCTGGGTTTTGAAGGTGATAAAGTCCTGGCTGGCGGTTTCCAGGTGGTCTTTAAAGCGCTGGTCGCCTACTTTACGGATGTAGCTGTCGGGGTCGTCGCCGTCCGGAAACAGCACCACGCGCACATTCAGGCCGCCTTCCAGCAGCATATCAATGCCGCGTAGCGAGGCCCGGATGCCGGCCGCGTCGCCATCGTACAGCACCGTTACGTTATCAGAATACCGCTTAATCAGGCGGATCTGGCCCTCGGTGAGCGAAGTACCTGAGGAGGCTACCACGTTTTTGATGCCGCCCTGGTGCAGGCTCAGTACATCCAAATAGCCCTCTACCAAATAGCACTGCTCCTCCGTACGAATAGCCTGCCGGCTTTGGTACAGGCCGTAGAGCACATCCGACTTATGGTAGATTTCCGACTCCGGCGAGTTTAAGTACTTGGCCGTTTTGTCGTTGGCCTTCAGCGTGCGCGCGCCAAAGCCCACCACGCGCCCCGATACGTTGTGAATGGGGAACATGACGCGGCCCCGGAAACGGTCATATCGGCGGCCGGTGTCCTTACCCTGCTCGTCTTCCTTAACGATGGTAAGGCCGGTTTTCTCAAGGTATTTTTTGTCGTAGCCGTCCCGCTCAGCGGCTTTCAGCAGGTCATCCCAGAGGTCGAGGGAGTAGCCCAGCTCAAACGTTTGGATGGTGTTCTGGTTCAGGCCACGCTGGCGCAGGTAGCTTAGGCCAATGCTCTGGCCTTCCTCGTGGTGCAGGAGTAGCTTGTGGTAGTGGTCCTTGGCCCAGTTGGAAACGATGAACTGCGAGTCCTTATCGTTTTGTGCCAGCTGCTGCTCGGGCGTTTTTTCTTCCTCCTGAACGTCAATACCGTACTTTTTAGCCAGGTATTTTAGGGCTTCCACGTAGCTGGTGCCCTCAATATCCATGATAAACTGCACCACGCCGCCGGCCTTGCCGCAGCCAAAGCACTTATAAAGGCCCTTGGCTGGCGCTACCGAAAAGCTCGGCGACTTTTCGTGGTGAAACGGGCAGCATGCCCACATATTCTGCCCTTTTCGCTTCAAGGAAACGAAGTCGCCGACGACTTCTACGATGTCGGCGTGGTGCAGAATCTGGTCAATGGTTTCTTTGGGGATGCGGGCCAAGGGAATGCGGGGCAACAGGTGGTACAAGCTCAGCGGCGAAGGTACGATGATAACGGAGGGGATTCGATTTTCAGAATCCTCCCGCCCCGAAAATTCAGCGGATTCTTTCCCAAACTACCTCCCACTTTTCCGGGTTATCTTTGCACTTCGCATCCGCATTTTCTCACTGAATATAATGGCTACCATTACCAAAGAAGACGTCCTGAAAGCCCTCAGCTACGTGGAGGAGCCCGATCTGGGCCAAGACCTGGTCACGCTGAACATGATTGAGGACGTGGCAATTGAAGGCAAAACGGTTTCCTTCACGGTGGTGCTCACCACGCCCGCCTGCCCCCTCAAAGAGCTGATTCACAATGCCTGCGTGCGCGCCATCCATACCATGGTGGACAAGGAGGCCGATGTAAAAATCAGCATGACCTCGCGCGTGACCAGCATGCGCCAGAACCGTGACCTGCTGCCTGGCGTGAAGAATATCATTGCCATTGCTTCCGGGAAAGGCGGCGTAGGCAAAAGCACCGTAACGGCTAACCTGGCCATTGCGCTGGCCAAAACCGGCGCCAAAGTAGGCCTGGTAGACGCTGACATTTCCGGCCCCAGCATGCCGCTGATGTTTGGCGTGGAAGATGCCCGCCCCCACGTGTACCAGACGCCGGAAGGCAAAAACCTGATTCAGCCCATTGAGAAATTTGGGGTGAAGCTGATGAGCATTGGTTTCCTGGCCCCCGCCGAGTCGGCTATTGTGTGGCGCGGCCCCATGGCTTCGTCGGCGCTGAAGCAGTTTATTACAGAAGTAGACTGGGGCGAGCTGGACTATCTGCTGCTGGACATGCCTCCCGGAACCTCCGACATTCACCTGACCATGGTGCAGACGGTGCCCGTCACCGGCGCCCTCATCGTGACCACGCCGCAGAAAGTGGCTCTGGCCGATGCCGAGAAAGGCATGCAGATGTTCCGTCTGCCCCAGATTAACGTGCCTATTCTGGGCATTGTGGAGAATATGGCTTGGTTTACCCCCGCCGAACTGCCCGAAAACAAGTACTTCATCTTTGGCGAAGGCGGCGGCCAGCGCCTCGCCGATAAGCATCAGGTACCGCTGCTGGGCCATATTCCGCTGGTGCAAAGCATCCGCGAGAATGGCGACCAGGGCACCCCGGCCATTCTGGAGCCCGGCACCCCCTCTGCCGAGTTGTTTGCGCAGCTGGCTGAGGAGCTGGCCCGGCAGGTATCCATCCGCAATGCCATTGCGCCTCGCACCCAGATAGTGGAAATGAAGGCCTAATAGGCCTTTGCCCCGGGCTGGCAACTTTGCGGGGTACCCGTTTGTTGCTATCCATACTCTCGAAAGCTGTACCTTTACCCAAGCCTTAAGCTACTTATCCGGCCATCTTAGCCCGCCTTGTAGCGTTACATGATATATATCCATGAGCTATTCTCCTGCCGTAGCCGACCATCCTCTTTTGCCGCGCATTGAACAGGCTCTGGACACTATTCGTCCATACCTGGCGGCCGATGGCGGCAACGTACGCATCCTTAACATTACCGAGGATATGGTGCTGCAGCTGGAGCTGCTGGGCGCTTGCGGCACGTGCCCAATGTCGCCGATGACGCTGAAAGCCGGAGTGGAAGAATCGGTTAAAAAAGCCGTGCCCGAAATTCGTTCGGTAGAAGCCATTAATAGCACGCCCATGCAGGAGCAGCCTGCCGGCCAGGTGCGCTAGTTCTATTTCGCTTTTTACGGCAAGCCCCGCTCCTACCGATTTCGGTGAGAGCGGGGCTTGGTGATTATTGGGGGTAACGATTTTGAATTTCAGACTCTTAGCGAGCCACGGAATGCCCTACCGCCATAGTAAGATTGTGCACCGTTGTGATATACGAAGACAGTACCGTAGCGGAAATCAGCAAAGATGGCCCCACCGAGTTTTCTAATCTCAGCAGGTGTTTTCAGCCAGCTCGATGTTTTCGTATCGAAATTTCCAAGTTTCTGCAGCTCCCGGTATTGCTCCTCGGTTAAGAGCTCAATGCCCATAGTGGCCGCCATATCCACAGCATTATTTTCTGGTTTGTGTTCTTTTCTGGATTCCAAACCTGCACGGTCGTAACAAATGCTTCTGCGGCCGTTTGGGCTTTCTGCTGAACAATCATAAAAGATATACTCTCCCGTCTTTTCATCCTGACCCACAACATCTGGTTCACCGCCCGTGCTTTCCATCTGCTGGAGTGACCATAGCTTTTCCGGATAGGCTTCCAGTCGCGCTTGTACCTGAGCCCATTCAAGGCCTTGATGACGGTTTACGTTTTTCTCAAAACGGGCTTTCAATGTGCTGAGAATTTCCTCCCGTTGTTCTGGTGTCAACTCCTCCTTATGGCTATTCATTTTGTCCATGCTTTTATATTATCTCGGTTGAATGGAGGGGAAGACGAAAAATTACTGCTAACCCTACTACTGTTAGCAGAATACGCGCTAGTCGTACATGCGCAATTGTGACGGCAATTAACTTCGGACCAGGAAGCTCAATGTAGTAGCTGCACCCTGGCTATCCTAACCATCACCTTAGCCTGCTTATCCATCATTTGCCGGGTTAACCTACATTTGTGGCCTAACCTATTCTCCCCGCTATGGCCAACCCGAACGACCCTACGCTGCATTCCTGGATTGATATTCCGCCCCACAGCGACTTCCCAATTCAGAACCTGCCGTTTGGTGTATTTGAGACGGATGAGCGAGGCACCCGCGTGGGCGTGGCCATTGGCGAATATGTGTTGGACCTGTATGCGGTAGCGCAGTATGGTTTTTTCGATGACCTTGGTCTTGGATCAGCCCAGCCGAAGGTCTTTCGGCGCCGCTCCCTGAATGCTTTCATTCGCCTGGGTCAACCTGCCTGGCGGGCTGTACGCCAGCGTGTAAGCGAGTTGCTGCGCCACGACAACCCTACCCTGCGCAACAACGAAGAAGCCATGCGCAACTGCCTGGTGCGCCAGCGAGAAGTGCGCCTGCTGCGCCCCATTAAGCCCCAGAACTATACCGATTTTTACAGCAGCATTGAGCACGCCACCAATGTGGGCACCATGTTCCGCGACCCCAGCAACGCGCTGTTGCCCAACTGGCGCCATATTCCCATTGGATACCACGGCCGTACCAGCAGCATTGTGGTTAGTGGCACGCCCATCCGCAGGCCAAATGGCCAGCGCAAGGCTCCCGATGCCGCCGCACCTATCTTTGGCCCTTCGCAGCAATTGGATTTTGAACTGGAAGTGGCTTTCGTGATAGGTGAAGGCACCACAATGGGCGAAACTGTTCCAGTAGCTGCTGCCGAAGACCACATCTTTGGTCTGCTGCTCTTCAACGACTGGAGCGCGCGCGACATTCAAAGCTGGGAATATGTGCCCCTGGGTCCGTTCCTGGGCAAGAACTTCGGTAGCAGCGTATCGCCCTGGGTGGTTACCCTGGATGCGCTGGAGCCCTTCCGCGTGGCTGGCCCGGAACAGGAGCCCCAACCTTTGCCTTACCTGCAACTGGATGGCGACCATAACTTTGACATTCAACTAGAGGTAGTACTACAGCCCAAAGGCGGCCCGGAAACGGTTATCTGCCACTCCAATTTCCGGTACATGTACTGGAATATGGCCCAGCAGCTGGCTCACCATGCCAGCAATGGCTGCCCTCTGGAAGTAGCCGACTTATACGCCTCCGGCACCATCAGTGGCCCTACACCGGATTCCTACGGCTCCATGCTGGAGCTTTCCTGGCGCGGCACCAAGCCGCTGCACCTACCCAATGGCACAGAGCGCAAGTTCCTGCAGGATGGCGACACGGTGATTATGCGCGGCTATGCTGAAAAAGATGGACTGCGCATTGGTTTTGGCGAAGTGCGCGGCACCGTGCTACCGGCCCCCCAGTTGTAATTTTCCTTTTCCCTCGTCCAGCTGTGGCTGCTGAAACATCTCGATAATGGTTGGTGCGGGGCTCACTAAACCCTAAACAAAGAAGGCAGGCTACTATCAAAGACTCAGCAGACGCATTACTAAATACGCTTCAAAACTACCAACAGAAAGCCCGTGACCATTGCTGGTCACGGGCTTTCAGATTTAGAGGATAGTGCCTTATTTCTTCCCGCTAATAATTTCATCCACTACCTGTGGATCCAGCAAAGTAGAGGTATCACCCAGGTTGGTAATGTCGCCCTCGGCTACTTTGCGCAGAATGCGGCGCATGATTTTACCAGAACGGGTTTTGGGCAGGCCGGAGACTATCTGAATTTTATCGGGCTTGGCAATTTTGCCGATTTCGGCCACAATGGTTTCTATGATACTGGCCTCAATATGGTCTTTCTGCGGGCTTTTAGTTGGTACCCCATCCCGGCAAATGACATAGGCATAAATGCCCTGCCCTTTTACATCGTGCGGATAACCAACCACGGCACTTTCCACCACGTGCGGATTCTGATTGATGGCATTTTCGATTTCTGCAGTGCCAAAGCGGTGCCCCGACACATTAATGACATCATCTACGCGGCCAATAATACGGTAGAGTCCGTCAGCGTCGCGGCGGGCACCGTCGCCGGTGAAATAATAACCCGGGTACGGGCCGAAATAGGTCTGACGGGCACGCTCATGGTCGCCGTAGGTTGTCCGCATAATGCCCGGCCAGGTATGCTTGATGGCGAGGTAGCCTTCTTCGTCGTTTCCTTCAATTTCTTTGCCTTCCTGGGTGAGCAGCACGGGTTGCACGCCCGGCAGGGGTAAACCGGCGTGGGTTGGCTTGCTGGGCGTAATGCCCGCCAGCGCTGAAATCATAATGCCGCCCGTTTCCGTCTGCCACCAGGTATCCACAATAGGGCACCGCTCCTTGCCCACGTGCTGATAATACCAATACCAGGCCTCCTCATTTATTGGCTCGCCTACGGAACCCAGCACCCGCAAAGAGTCCAGAGAATAGCTGAGCACGTTATCCAGTGGAGCGGCCATTAGACTGCGAATGGCCGTGGGGGCGGTGTAAAAAATGCTGACGGAGTGCTTATCAATCACCTCCCAGAAGCGGCCTGCATCGGGGTAAGTAGGTATTCCCTCAAACATGAGGGAAGTACTGCCGGAAAGCAAAGGGCCATAGAGCAGGTAAGTATGCCCCGTTACCCAGCCAATGTCGGCGGTGCACCAGTACACGTCGTTTTCCTCAACCTGAAACACATTCCGGAAGGTATAGTCGGCCCACACCATGTAGCCAGCAGTGCTGTGTACTACGCCTTTGGGCTTGCCGGTGCTGCCACTGGTATACAGAATGAACAACGGGTCTTCGGCGTCCATTTCCTCGGCGGGACAGGTTTTGGCTACGCCTTCTGCCTCCTCGTGGTACCATACGTCGCGGCCTTCCTGCATCTGCACGGGCCAACCCAGATGCTCTACAACAATAACGCGGCGTACGCTGGGGCAGCTTTCTAGGGCCTCATCTACCACGCGCTTTACGGGAATCTGCTTAGCTCCGCGGTTGAGACCATCGGCGGTGAGTACCACGCTGGCCTGGGCATCGTTCACCCGGTCGGCAATGGCCGTGGCCGAGAAGCCGGCGAAGATGACCGAGTGAATAGCCCCAATGCGGGCGCAGGCCAGCACCGCAATGGCCAGCTGCGGAATCATGGGCATATAGAGGCACACCCTGTCCCCTTTCTCTACCCCATTATTGTGCAGCACATTGGCAAATTTGCAGACTTCCTGGTGCAGCTCGCGGTAGGTAAGACGCAGGTGTCGGGTTTTGGGGTCGTTGGGCTCGTAAATAATAGCCAGCTTGTTGCCCCGGGTAGCCAGGTGGCGGTCCAGGCAGTTCTCCGTTATGTTCAAGCGGGCACCCTGGAACCACTCATTGTGCCCGGCCACCATATCCGAGGTAAACACTTTATTCCACTTGCGCCGCCAGGAAAACGGCTCTGCCACTCCGGCCCAGAAGGCCTCCGGATTTTCGACGCTACGACGGTAGGCTTCGTGGTAGTCTTCCAGCGTACGAATACGAGCGTGTTTGGAGGTGTTTTCAGGCATTGGAAGGGTAGTTTGGGAGATGGTCCAGAAATGAGAGTTGCCACCCAGTTCTCAGCCAGGCGCCTTATTAAGCACTTTTACTTTTTCAAGTGTCGCCGGTTACTAGGCGCCATGAAAATATAGTGTTTGTTATTGATTTGATGCCTGTCGGCATGCTTAGCTAGAAGTGGTGGATAAAAGCAGGTCGTTGTGGCCTAACCAAGCATATGAATGGCAGCAAAGAAGTTGTTCTGCCAAGTAGAAGTAAGCAACTATCTTATTTTCCACTGCTAATCAGCCTATAGCTCTACTCTTTACCGGGCTTCTGCCACTGAATCAGCATGTAATTATTGTCGACCTCGGTTACCATTAGGCCCTTATCTTTCAAATTATCAGGCTGTTGAAAAAACTCTCCCAGCTCCTTCTGATTCAGAATTTTGTAGGTGGGATGATACTCAGTCTGCCGGGGAACCGTCACTCCGTATTTTTTCACCCAGTTCATGACCGAGACGTGGCTTACACCCAGCAAACGTTCGATTTCGCGGTAGCTTACCCCTTCCATATAGAGCTGCAGGGCCTTAACAACATAGTAAGGATTTGTCTGCTTGCCGGTTTTGGCCACAGAATAATGGTAGCCACAATTTTTACACTTATACCGCTGCCGGCCACCCACCACCCCGCTTTTCGTAGCCTCTGCAGATTCACATTTGGGACATCGAAGCTGGGACATCAGGACAAGAGAATGAAATGGCTGATTAAGCTATAGATAATTAGCAATTCATTCTACGATAACAAAGGTTGAGAGTATGAAAACAGCCCGACATATCCCTTCATTAGAGGCAGTTGTTCGGGATACTATCTATGAAGCTGATAGCCCTTCGGCACCAATAAATTCAGGTGGTACCGTCAGCGTAAGCCACACGCCATTTTCTGCTATATAAAACGCTGCGCCCGCGCGGTGTAGCTCTCCCGCGTGTACCGTTAACACAACAGGGCAGCCATGGCGTTGCCCTACCGCAGTAGCGGTTTCCGGATCCGGCGAGAGATGCACATACTGCCGGGTACCCCGCTGCAGCCCGCTCGCCCGAATGGAGGACAGAAAACGGGTAGCAGTGCCGTGGTATAGTACTTCCGGCGGCGGTACAGCCTCGAGGGCTAAATCAACTGCTAGCGAATGGCCCTGATTGGCCCGAATCAACTGCTCATCTTCTGAAAAAGCAAAACGCTTTTTATCGTTTGTTGCCACCACTTCATGGAGTTGCTCCAGGGTAACTTCCGGATGACGGGCCTGCAACGCCTGCAGGAGCGCAGTTACGCTAACCCAGCCCTGCGCATCCAGGTGCAAGCCAAGCTCCTCGGGCTTGTGGCGCAATACGTAGCTCAGCGTCTTACTTAATGCCTGATTCTGCATAGCAATGGGTATTGTATCATATTTGTGGGCCTGAATGTACTACGTTGCGCTTTACGCAGGTTCTGGCTGCACCTACTCCACCCGCTATGTCTTCTCCCACCCTGTTTCGCACCATCACGCCGGGCACCCTTTCCAATACCGACTGGCACCAGTACATGCTCAGCGCCATTGCGCCGCGCCCCATTGCGTTTGTGAGTACTATTTCCCGGGATGGGGAAGTAAACCTGAGCCCCTTCAGCTTCTTCAACGTATTCAGTTCTAACCCGCCCACACTCATTTTCTCCCCGGCCAACCGGGTGCGCGACAACACCCAAAAGCACACGCTCTATAACGTGCGCGACGAGGTGCCGGAGTGCGTGGTCAACATCTGTGACTATGCCCTGGTAGAACAGATGTCCCTGGCCTCCACAGAATATGAGCGGGGCGTGAATGAGTTTCATAAGGCCGGGCTTACGGAGCTAAAATCGGACAAGGTGCGCCCTCCGCGCGTGGCCGAATGTCCGGTTTCCTTCGAGTGCGTGGTAGAGCAGGTTATCCCCGTAGGCGACTCCAACGGCGGCGGCAACCTGGTTATCTGCCGCGTAGTGCAGGCACATTATCGGGAAGATATTCTCCTGAAAAATGGCCCCGGCGTAGACCCCCATAAGTTTGAGGCCGTAGCCCGTCTGGGCGGCGACTGGTACTCCCGCGTGACACCGGAAAGCCTGTTTGAAGTACCCAAGCCCAACCGCAACAAAGGCATCGGCATCGACCATCTGCCGGAGCACATTCGTCAGTCTGATATTCTGACAGGCAACAACCTGGGCCGCCTGGCCAACATAGAGATTGATGCTCTGCCTACCCCCGAGGCAGTACAGGAATTCAGTCAGGAGCCTTTGGTTAGCTACACGCTCAACAAATACCGTGGCAACCTCCACGAGCAGCAACACCAGCTGATGGTTTTAGGCAAAAAGCTGCTGGAGGAAGGCCGTTTGCTGGATGCCTGGAAGGTACTGCTGCTGGCAGCTCCCGTTTAGCGCAGCGGACAAAGCATTTCATGTAGCGCCAGCGGCATACGCTGCCACCCGCAGCTTTCCAGCAAAGCAGTTCTGGCTCCAGCAGCTAGCAAGGGCGGAAGTCCTTCGCAAGCTCAGGAGGCCAGGAAAAGCCCTGATTATAAAACCGATGGGCCTAAAGCACCAATGAAACAGTAATGTTAATTCCGTACGGCAATCATCAGGCCTAGCTCCTTGTAGCGCATATTGAATTTCTTGGCTATCGTAGAGTTAGTGAGGGAGCCTTTATAAGCATACACGCCGGAGCGAAAATGCTCATTCGTAAACAGCACCTCATTAATGCCACCATGCTCACTGATTTCCTGCAGAATGGGCGTAAAGATGTTGCTCAGGGCATTGGTCGCGGTACGGGGTACGCGGGAGGCAATGTTGGGCACGCAGTAATGAACCACGTCGTATTTGCGGAAGACCGGCTTGCTATGGGTGGTTATCTCGCTGGTTTCAAAGCAGCCACCCTGGTCGATGCTTACATCAATAATGACGGAGCCCGGCGACATTGATGCCACCACTTCTTCTGATACCATGAAAGGCACGCGGCCTTCCTCGGCATTCAGAGCGCCAATTACTACATCGGCTCGGCGGATCTGCTGGCTGAGTACGAAAGTATCCAGGGTACTGGTGTAGAGCTGCGTACCCAGGTTATGTTTTAGCCGACGTAGCTTATAAAGGTGATTATCGAACACCTTCACCTCGGCCCCCAGCCCAGTGGCAGCGCGGGCGGCATACTCCGCTACTGTACCCGCCCCCAGAATCACTACCTGCGAGGGCGGTACGCCGGTAATTCCCCCCAGAATAACCCCTTTGCCCTCGTTGGAGCGCGCCAGGTACTCAGCGGCCACCAGCATAACGGTAGAGCCCGCAATTTCGCTCATGGCCCGCACCACCGGTTTGGCGCCGGAGGGGTCTTTAATCAGCTCAAAGCTGATGGCGTTTATTTTTTTGCGGAGGATAGAGGTGATGTAATCGGCGGAAAGAGAGCCGAACTGCAGGGCTGACATCAGCGTTTGGCCTGCCTTCAGGTAATCAATTTCCACAGCCGTGGGCGGGGCCACTTTCAGCACCAGATCTGCCTCAAACACTTCCTTGGCGGTGTAGGCAATGGTGGCGCCTGCTTCGGAATAGTCGTGGTCGGAGTATTTACTGGGCTCCCCGGCGCCGCTTTCTATAATAATGTCGTGGCCAGCTTCCACCAGGTGTTTCACAGCTTCCGGCGTGAGGCAGATGCGGTTTTCCTGCAGGGAGGTTTCGCGCGGCAGCCCGATGAACAGCTTGCGCCGCCGCGTTTCCACGGCCAGCATAGATTCCTGGGTGAAGTAAGCGCGGCTGGTCGCCAGCGACTCAAATCCGGGGGGCACTGCGTCGGGCATTCTTTTCAGATTAAAAATTAAGAATTACCAAGAAAGAAGGAGCTTCCAACCATCGGTTCACCCATCACAACACCTACCCTGCACCCGACAATCAATTCGTCATTCTACCTCAGTAATAATTAATTGCCGTGAATCCGGCCCCGTAACCATTATCGTTACGAGCAGCCGATGAAGCGGCAGCAGGGCTTCCACCCGGCTAGGCCACTCTATCAGGCAAAGATAGCCAGAATCGAAGTACTCCAATGCGCCCATGCGCAAGGCATCAGCGGGGTCGTCAATCCGGTAGAAATCGAAGTGATAAATGGGTTGATTCTGGCCGTTGCGATACTCGTTTACCAAGGAAAAAGTGGGGCTGCTCACATCGTCCTGTACTCCCAGATTCTCGCACAGGGCCTTAATGAGGGTGGTTTTACCGGCCCCCATTTCCCCTTCAAATAGAATAAGGGTATGGCTGCCCAAGGCAGCGCGCAGTTGGGCAGCGGCCGCAGGCAGCGCAGCCAGGGAAGAAATATCAATGGAAAGCGGCATGGTACACGAGCTAATTACAGGCACAAGTTTACGGAAGCTTTTTCCCGGCTCCATCGGCAGGCACAGTAAAAACAATCCAACACCTCCTCTGGTCCCGTTCATATGGCAGCCTGCCGGCTCAGGTCATTTTTTCTTATCTTATTCTTGCCTGTTCCGCTTTACCTTGCATCACATCCTTTTGCTATGAAATACATTCAGGAAAAGCACCCGCTGGCAATTCGCTGGTTCCACTGGATCAACTTTCCGGTGCTGGCCCTGATGATCTGGAGTGGCCTCTGGATTTACTGGGCCAACGATGTGTACCGCCTGGGGTGGGGACGCACCACTCTGCTAAAATTCTTCCCGCAGTCCTTCTACGATGCCTTTCACATGGACCACAAGCTGGCTCAGGGCATGAGTTGGCATTTTGTGCTGATGTGGGTATTTGCCCTGAATGGGCTGCTGTACGTGGCCTATACCTTGCTTTCCGGCGAGTGGCGCTACCTGCTGCCTAACCGCCACTCCTTCCGCGAGGCCTGGCAGGTGGTACTGCATGATCTGCGCCTCAGAAAAGAACCTTTACCCCCGCGAAAGTTCAATGGAGCGCAGCAACTGGCCTACACGGGCGTGGTGCTCATGGGTGCTGGCTCTCTGCTCACTGGTCTTGCCATCTTTCGGCCCACCCAGTTTCCTTGGCTGACTACGGCCCTGGGCGGCTACGAATGGGCCCGCATCGAGCATTTCGCCCTTACCATAGGCTACGTGCTATTTTTTCTGATGCACGTGACCCAGGTAGTGCGGGCAGGCTGGAATAACTTTAGGGCTATGGTGGCCGGATTTGAAGTAGTAGAAGCTCCAACGCCCCCCACTCCTGAAAAGACCTCTTCTCCGTCCGCTACTATATGAGCACTCTTGAAAATACCCCCCAGCCCGTAGAAGATGAAGCGCTGCAGCGCCGCTCACGCCGCTCGTTTCTGGTGGCTGGCATTTCGGCACTAGCGGCACTGGGAGGCTGGCGCTGGCTGGCTACACGCCCCGATGAGGATGGTGTGCCTTGGCCGCTACGCCGGGTGCTGGAGGCCAATCAGCAGCTTTCCGAAGCTTACTTTAGCAATGCCCACCTGGCACCGGTCTTTCCCCGCCACCGCGCCCGCATGCCGCGCGTGAACGGCAAAGCCGGTTTGCGCACTCCGCTGGATACGGCTACCTGGCGGCTGCGCGTAGAAGGAATCGGCCCTAATGGCGTGCCGCAAACGAAGGAATTCACCCTGGCCGATATTCAGGCCCTGCCCCAAGTGGAAATGACAACTGATTTGAAGTGCATTGAAGGCTGGAGCACCGTGGTGCATTGGGCCGGTGCCCGCTTCGCCGATTTTGTGGCCCGCTACCCATTGGCCGGCCCCGCGGGCCAGCAGTTGCCCTATGTGAGCCTCGTCACGCCCGATGAACAATATTATGTGGGGTTTGATATGGCCAGCGCCCTGCACCCGCAAACCCTGCTGTGCTATGAAATGAACGGGGCGCCCCTTACCCCGGAGCACGGCGCGCCGTTGCGCCTGGTTTCACCGGTGAAATACGGCATCAAGAACATTAAGCGCATCGGCACCATCCGGTTTACCAGCCAGCGCCCGCGGGACTACTGGGCCGTACGGGGCTACGACTGGTACGCGGGTTTGTAAGGCTTTCGGCACTGAATTTCGGTTTCGTCGGGTATCCCGGCGCAGAGCCTTCTATATTTGCGCCCGAATTCTTAGCAACCCTCTCGCCCTATGCAAGTTTCCCGGATGGCAGGTAGCCTCATTGGCTCCGAAATCATCAAGATTGGTAATGAAGTCAATGAAATGATTAAAAAGGGGGCGCAGATCTGCAACCTCACCATCGGCGACTTCGACCCCAGCATTTTCCCCATCCCGCAGGAGCTTCAGGAAGAAATTACCCAGGCGTATCAGGCTGGTCATACTAATTACCCACCGGCCAACGGCATGGCCGAGCTGCGTCAGGCCGCCACAGCCTTCACCGAGCAACATTTAGGCCTCAGCTATTCTCCCAATGATGTGCTGGTAGCCGGCGGCTCCCGCCCGCTTATCTACGCTACCTACCTGGCCCTCATTGACCCCGGCGACAAAGTAGTATTCCCAATTCCTTCCTGGAACAACAACCACTACTGCCACCTTTCCGGCGCGCAGCCCGTAATGCTGGAAACCAGCCCGGAAAACAATTTCATGCCCACGGCCGAAGAAGTAGCCCTGCATCTGGCAGGTGCTACGCTGCTGGCCCTATGCTCCCCGTTGAACCCCACGGGCACGGTTTTCTCCCGCGAAAACTTGGAGGCCATCTGCGACCTGGTTATTGCGGAGAACCAGCGCCGCGCCCCCGGCGAAAAGCCGCTCTACATCCTCTACGACCAGATCTACTGGATGCTGACCTTCGGGAAAACCAAGCATTATGACCCCGTAAATCTGCGCCCCGAACTGCGTGATTATGTAGTATACATTGATGGCATTTCTAAGTGCTTTGCGGCCACCGGTGTGCGCGTGGGCTATGCCTTTGGTCCCACAGCAGTTATTGATAAGATGAAAGCCATTCTGGGCCACGTAGGTGCCTGGGCCCCCAAAGCGGAGCAGGTAGCCACTGCACATTATCTCCAGGACGGCCCGGCTGTAGCGGCCTTTGTAGAGCCCTTCAAAGACAAAATTCAGCACAGTCTGGAAGCCTTATATCAAGGCCTGCAGAGCCTGAAAGCGGAAGGTTACCCCGTAGATGCCATTGTGCCAATGGGTGCCATTTACCTGACGGCCAAGCTGGACGTGCTGGGCAAAACTACCCCCGATGGGCAGGTGCTGGCTTCCACCAAGGAGCTTACTTCCTATCTGATTGCTCACGCCGGGCTGGCACTGGTGCCATTTAGCGCATTTGGTACTTCTCACGTAGCGCCCTGGTTCCGGATGTCCGTAGGCGGGGCTTCACTAGCGTCCATAGAGGCCGCCCTGCCGCGTCTGCGCGCCGCCCTGGAAGCCCTGCGCTAAAAACTACACTGGCTGGCTCCATCTTCTTGTAGAGGCTGCCTGCTGGTCGCTACCGTCGCCATCATTTGTCTACACCTTATTTTATCCGCGTAACTTCAGGTGCAGATTCCTTTATGCTGAAACCGTTACCGATTCTTTTTTTACTGTTGCTGCCGTTGCTGGGCTACACCCAGCAAAAAGCAGATTCTGTCCGCATACCCCCTATGCGCCACGTTGAAATGGCGGATGTGGAGATTGTGCCGGAAGCAGTAGATGGGCGCGGCTGGCTGTTGCTGAACAAGGATATTCAGACGGAGCTGGACGGGGCGGTACACAACCTCTATAACTTCAAGTTTGATAAGGCTGAAAAGCAGTTTCGCTCCCTGCGCCGCCGCTACCCCCAGCACCCCATGCCCTATTTTCTGCTGGGCCTAAGCACCTGGTGGAAAATGGTACCCAGCAACACCCACGAAACCCGCTTCGACAAAGTGTTCCTGGCCTACATGGACACTGCCATAGTGTACGGAGAGCGGCAGTTTGATGCGGATGACACAAACTATGAGGCCGCCTTTTTTCTCTCAGCAGCTTATGGGTTTGATGCCCGTCTGAATGCGGAGCGCCATAATTGGCGGCGGGCCATCCTTAGCAGCAAGCGTGCCCTAGATTACTTACGAATAAGTCAGGAGGGCAATAGTTTAAGCCCGGAGTTCTTGTTTGGGCAGGCCCTGATGAACTATTATGCTGTTTGGATTCACGAGAAATACCCTTTGCTACGGCCGGTACTCTTGTTTTTCCCGAAAGGCAACCGCAAGCTGGGGCTGCAGCAGCTACGCCACGTAGCCACAAATGGCTTTTATACCAGCGGCGAGGCAAAGTTCTTCCTGCTGAAAGTGCTGTATAATGATGAGGAAGACCTACCTGCTGCCTGGACACTGGCACACCAGCTCACCACGGAATTCCCCGATAATGCCTATTTCGAGCGGTTTTATAACCTGGTGTGTTTTCGGACCCAGAAAATGGCCGAATGTGAGCGGGTAAGCCAGAACATTCTGGATAAAATTAACCGCGGCATGCCCGGCTACGAGGGCATTAGTGGCAAATACGCAGCCTATATGATGGGCGCCATCATGCAGGGCAAATATCGGGATGCCGACAAAGCAAAGGAATACTTCCAGCGTTGCATTGTGTATGCGGAAATGGCTGACGATACCAAAGGTGGGTTCTATGTGTCGGCTAACGCTAATCTGGCATCCATGGCACTGCTGGACAAAGATGTACCGGCGGCCCGGCGGTATTACCAAGTGGTGCTTGCCCATGCCGACCCGGATTCTGATGCCTATAAGCAAGCTAAATCGTTCCTGAAATCCAGCAAAAGCTAAGCAATACCTCCCCTGTCTTAGCCCCACGGCCACTTTCATTTATGAAACGGCCGTGGGGCTTTTGTTTATTTAAGACAGAAGAGACAGAAACCTTTATAAGCTAGGGAACTGCCGTTTTAGAGCCTGTTTGTTCTGCCCAATCAACCAGGCTCCCATAGTTCAATCTTATTGCCTTCTGTGTCCATAATATGGACAAATTTACCATAGTCGGAATTCTCAATGCTGTCCAGTATGGTGACTCCGTTTTCTTTAAGCTTGGTCACGAGCCCTTCAATATTCTGAACTCGATAATTAATCATAAATTCTTTTTTTGAAGGGGCGAAATACTCACTTCCTTTTTGAAAAGGGCTCCATTGAAGATAATTTATCTCGTCGGGTCTGTCAGCGTTTCTGGATTCAAAACTTGCGCCCCATTCATTAACATCCAGCCCTAAATTATTGGCATACCATGCTTTTGTTGCCTGCGGGTTGTCTGAAAAAAAGAAAATTCCACCAATTCCAGTCACCTTGGGAGTTGTGTCATTAGAGGAAGGGGCATTTGTCATTTCATTTTTCTGTACTTCCATTCTTTCTGTTTTTTTATTAGCCGAGTTGCAAATTTTCAGAAATGTGACAATTAAATATTATTCTATTCGCTTACTTATTTTGTCTTACTGGTTTTTATTATCGTGTCATCCTTAAATGCCTGTTTTGAGAATGACAGCAGGAATAAAAAGGCCCGAGTAGGTATATGGAGGGCCTGATTTCCAGGCTACATCCCATATCATGGCGGTGTGCTATCAACCACTTATTGACTCGCCGTGGCAAGGTATCATTCCCTTATTGCCGCTGCAATGCGAATGGCGCTTGTGTTTGCGATAGGTGGTCTGTCGCGCTGCTCTATATGCCCCTACACCCTCCACCCGTGGGTTTGAGTTGGTGTGCGGCCGCTATGTTGTGGAACGCACCTTACCTGGCTCAACCTTTCTGCTCCCTGGATTCTCTGAGCCAATGTGACACATTACCTCCGCCGAATACTTTAAACTCCCAAACACGCTCTACAGCTCCTATAAAAAATAATTCACGCCAGAGGCAACTTCTATAACATATCATAGGTCTTCTGAAGCAAATACTCACTTCCATGCTCAACAGTGTCATTTTTTACTCCATCGATAAGGCCATCCGGCAGTACCGCAAGCTGGCGCAAGCGAACATCGACCGCGCACGCATTGCCATTACCGTTGACCAATGGCTGGTATTGCAGGTTATCCGGGAAAAGGATGATTTGACGCAGACGGAAATAGCCGAGCGGATTTTTAAGGACCAGGCTTCCGTAGCCCGCATTATTCGCCTGCTTGTTAATCATGGTTTGCTCACGGCGGAAGCTCAGCCCGGTGACGGACGACGCACCCGCCTGCGTGTAACAGCTGCCGGCGAGCAAACCCTGGCCGCCGTGGAACCTATTGTGCTAAATAACCGCCAGATAGCCCTGAGGGGCCTTTCCGAAAACGACTTAACTCTACTACGCAACCTACTTGACCGCATCGCTGCCAACTGTTCTACCTCCTCCTCTCACTAACATGAAAACAAACTTTTCTCTCTCTTCCGGTCGGGGTCTTGTGCTGGCCGGCCTCCTGTTGGGCTGGTCCTGGCAAAGTGCCGCGGCTCAAACACCCAGCGGCGTAAGCGGCTCGCTCCGGGATACCAAAGGTGCCGTTGTGGAGTTTGCAACCGTAACGCTGCATCGCGCCGCCGACTCCGTGGTGGTGAAATCAGAGTTCAGTGATGACAAAGGCGCCTTCCGATTGGAAGAGCCTGCGGCTGGACGCTACCTGGTTTCAGTAGCACAGCTAGGGTTTCAGCGAGCCTGGACTACATCATTTGAGGTAGCAGGCAGCCCCGTTACGCTCCCCACTATTACGCTGCAGGTAAGCGGCGCCACCACACTGAAAGAGGTGGTTGTGGTAGGACAAAAGCCGCTGTATGAGCGGCAGGCCGACCGTACTATTGTGAACGTGGAGGGCAGCACGCTGGCGGCCGGCAACACCTCCCTGGATGTGCTGGCCCGTTCGCCAGGCGTCACGGTGGATGGCAACGACAATCTGGCGCTACGCGGCAAACAGGGCTTGCTGGTCCTTATTGATGGCAAGCGCCAGCCCATGAGCGGCACGGAACTGGCCGATTACCTGCGGGCGCTGCCGGCGGATCAGCTCAAGAGCATTGAGCTCATTACCAACCCACCGGCGAAGTACGATGCCCAAGGGGGAGCCGGTATCATTGCCATCAATCTGAAAAAAGACCAGCGCCAGGGTACCAACGGCAGCGCCAATATTAGCTACGGGCGTGGCCAGTATGGTAAGTTCAGTACGGGTTTGTCGTTGAACAGCCGGCGGCAGAAGCTGAATCTGTTTGGGTCTTATAACTACGCCAACCGGCAGAACATGGCCAAGCTGGACATTCACCGGGACTTTTATTCGGTTTCGGACGGTAGCCGACAGCTCACGGGCAGCAGCGACCAGGCTAACCGCATCCGCATCAGTAACCTGTCGCATAGCTGGAAAGCGGGCCTCGATTATAACCTGACAGAGCGCACGGTGGTAGGCGCCGTAGTGAGCGGAGTAGCCAGCCGCCTGCCACGGCAACAAGGCACTAATACTACTTCCCTGTTTAATGCCGATGGCCAGCTGGCGAGCAATTACCAGGCGCTAAGTAACCGGAATTTTAACTCGCCCAACGTGGCCGCTAATGCCAACTTCAAGCACACCTTTGCTAACGACTCCAGCGGCAGCCGCGAGCTGACGGCCGACGTGGACTATGCCCGCTACAACTCGCGCCGCCTGCAGGACCTGACTACTATTTTTGCCTTTCCCATCCGCCCAGATACTCTGGTGTTCAGCAACCAGCACGGCGAATTATCCATTCAATCGGCAAAACTGGACTACGTGCATCCTATCTCTAAGCAAACGCGCCTGGAAGCCGGGGCTAAAGCCAGCCGGGTGTTAGCTGATAATGATGTGCTCTTTGAAAGCAGTGGTGAGGATGGCGTACGCCTGAAGGACTTTAACCAATCTAACCGGTTCAAATACGATGAGAACATCACCGCAGGCTATATAAACCTGAACCATACATTTGCTAAAACTACGTTGCAGGCAGGCTTACGTGGCGAGCAAACCACGGCAAATGGCCGCCAGGTTGTGAATGACAGCAGTTTTCACCGCAGTTACTTCCAGCTGTTCCCCAGCGCGGCTCTGAAGCAAACTCTGAACGAGAAAAATGAGGTTTCCCTGTCTCTGAGCCGCCGCATCGACCGACCCAGCTACGGCCAGTTGAATCCCTTCCGCGTGATTATTGACCCCACCACATCCGGCTCCGGCAATCCTAATCTGCGTCCGCAGACCAGCTATAACGTGGAGTTGACGCACACCTTCCTTCAGAAATACAGCACTGGCCTAAGCTATAGCATTACCCAAGACCCCATTATTGGGGTTGTGCAGCCGGAAACTGATAGCACTGTGGTATCCACCAGCGTGAACCTGGGCAAGCAATACTATTATGCGCTGACGCTAACGGCACCGTTTGAGCCTGTAAAAGGCTGGCAGCTGTACACCAATGCCGTGTTTTACTACAGCCGTTTTGTAGGCAACCTGGCCGGCACCTCGCTGGATAAAGGCCGGCCTGCCTTCACGCTCAGCACAAACAGCAGTGTGACTTTAGGCAAAGGCTGGAGCGCAGATGTCAATGCCAGCTACCAGTCGCGGGAGCAATACGGTTTCCTGGATGTTCGGCCCAATGGCCAGTTGGCCTTAGGGGTTCAGAAAAGCATTCTGGACCGGAAAGGCACTCTTAAGCTGAACGCTACGGATGTACTGTTTACCAGCAAAGTACGCGCTACTTCCTCTTACGATAATTACGTGGAGCGCTTCTACCAGCGTAATGACTCGCGGGTGGTGACGCTTTCATTCAACTACCGGTTTGGCAATGATAAGCTGGCTCCCTCCCGCCGGCGTTCTGGCGGGGCTGAGGAGGAAAAGCGCCGGGCTGGCGGGCTATAGACTCTCCCTCTCAACTGCTTCTAAGCGGCCGATAAGATATAGTCTTATCGGCCGCTTTATTTTTTACTAATATGACCGGAACAGGTAACTATTTTGCTGCTATTGCTGGAATTGAAGCTTTTGCTGACTCGCAAGCCTGATTGTCTTATTCTTAGCAAGAACAGGTGAAATGCATTTTAATTCAGGACACTTATTACATTATTCTTTCAATCATAACAAGAAATTAAATATTAAAATGTTTATATAAAATAAAAATACTTAAATAAAAACGCAACTTAATTTCTAATAATAAATATAAGAACCAAATGCTGATAGATTTCAAAGCAAATCTAATTCGGTTTCACATATATAAATTACATAACATGAAAACTTCACACAACTTCCTTTTTTTAGCTGCATTCAGCACTCTCGGTTTATTCTCTTGCAACAAAGAGTCAGACTCCATTACACCTGCTTCTGAAAGTACTGTAACCGCAACAAGTTCTACTTCAGGAAATAACACGAATCAAAATAATGCATCTGCTCAGCAAACTTCTTCCCAATTAGGCAAACTGGTTTCTCCTCATGATAAAGGCAGGGTAGTATGCATGACTGCAGCGCTTACCGGGTTAAATCAGTGTGTTACTATGGTGCATACGACCTATACAGTTGCCGCTTCAGGTAATGAGACATCAGTATGGTCAGGAACATTACCTGCTTCTTTGCACCCTAATAAAGAAACACAATTTAATTCTACCTGGTTCGAGGGTGGCAAAACCTATGAAACTAAGTGCACAATAACACCTAGTGGTAACATTAAATTAATTTTACATTATAAGAAATAGCAGTTAAGATGAAATAAAAAATGGCTGACCAATATCTATTGGTCAGCCATTTTTTATTTCATCTTAACTGCTATTTCAAGAATTAATAAGCCCCTTATTAATTTCTAGTTATCCCTTTGGGCTCAGCGTCACGTAAGGAATAATGCATTCCTCTAGGGAGATGCCGCCGTGCTGGAACGTGTCCTTGTAGTAGTTCACGTAGTAGTTGTAGTTGTTGGGGTAGGCGAAGAAAAAGTCGCCGACGGTGAAAACATAGGCCGTGCTCACGTTTTCGCGGGGCAGGAACACGCGCTCCGGCTTGCGCACCACAAATACGTCGCGCGATTCATCAAAGCCCAGGTTTTTGCCGTGCTTGTAGCGCAGGTTGGTGTTGGTGTTCCGGTCGCCCACAATCTTGTAGGGGCGTTTTACGCGGATGGTGCCGTGGTCGGTGGTGATAATGAGCTTACCCTTTTTCTCGGCAATAACCTGCAGCATTTCATACAGCGGCGAGTGCAGGAACCAAGACCGGGTAATGCTGCGGTACGCGGACTCATCGGCGGCCAGCTCCCGAATCATGGCCATGTCGGTGCGGGCGTGGGAGAGCATGTCTACAAAATTGTAGACAATGGCGTTCAGCTTATAGTTGTTGTGCAGGTTGGCCATTTTGCCCAGCAGATCCTTGCCGGCCTGCAGGTTAGTCACCTTATGGTAGCTGAACTTGTGCTTCTGATTGGCCGTCTGGAACATAATTTCCATGAACTCGGCCTCGTTCATGTTTTTGCCTTCGTCGTCATCGTCCCACACCCACAGGTTGGGATACTTCTTCTGGATTTCGCCGGGCATCATGCCCGAGAAAATGGCGTTACGGGCATAGGCGGTGGTGGTGGGCAGAATGCTGTAGTAGGTCTCCTCGGAGTCCACCGTGAACATTTCGGCAATTATGGGTTCCAGCACCTTCCACTGGTCGTAGCGCAGGTTATCAATCAGCAGGAAGTACACGGGCGTGTCGCCGGTTTCCTTCAGCAGCGGAAACACGCGCTCCTTAAAGAGCTGATGCGACATGAGGGGCGCATCCTTGTCGCCATTCACCCAGTCTTCGTAGTTCTCCGTGATGAAGCGGCCGAAGTAGGTGTTGGCCTCGTCTTTCTGCATGTTGAAGACCTCAGCCATGCTCTTGCCTTCGGTCTCATTGATTTCCAGCTCCCAATACACCAGCTTTTTGTACACATCGGCCCACTCCTGCGCCGAAAGTCGGTCGGAGAGCTGCATGCCCAGCTGGCGGAAGTCACGCTGGTAGCCGGTGTTGGTCTTTTCCGACACCAGGCGCTTGTTGTCCAGCACCTTTTTTACGGCCAGCAGAATCTGGTTGGGATTTACAGGCTTAATCAGGTAATCGGCAATTTTGGAGCCGATGGCCTCCTCCATGATATGCTCTTCCTCGCTCTTGGTAATCATCACCACGGGCACGGTGGGCTTAATGGTCTTGATTTCGGAGAGGGTTTCCAGGCCGGTGAGGCCGGGCATATTCTCGTCCAGAAACACAATATCGTAGTTCTGTTCCTGAATCTGCTCAATGGCATCGGCGCCGCTGTTCACGCCGGTAACATCGTAGCCTTTGTCCTGTAGAAAGAGAATGTGGGGTTTCAGCAGGTCGATTTCGTCGTCGGCCCAGAGGATGCTGTAACGTTGCATGGATGGGGTTCTTGGGTTAGATGCTATACCGCCAACGGGTAGTTGGCGTAGCGGTTACACGAGCTTCTATAAAAGGCTGCTTACCGCGGGTGCCTTGCTCCGGAAAGAGGCAAAAGCACAGCGGTAGGTTGCAACTGAAGTTTCGTAAGTAGCTTTACTCCCAATCCTCGACTTTAGGTTTTCGAAATAGTGCAAAAAGCCCCTGGCTTCGCTGCAACTCGGTCGTAAAGAAGTCGAAAATAGTTGAGTTGGTTTTTGCCGCCAACCTGTAACAGGCCACTTCCCACGGGCCTTGTTCCCACAAAAAGCGGCCCGTAACCCCCACCGTCAAACGATTTGCCACCGGAAAGCTGGCGCTCCTGCATGAACAAAAAGAAAATCTTCAACGACCCGGTGTACGGCTTTGTCACCATCCCCACTGAGTTGTTGTTCGACCTCATTGAGCATTCCTACTTTCAGCGGCTGCGCCGGATTCAGCAGCTGGGGCTTACCATGTTTGTGTATCCGGGCGCGCTGCATACCCGCTTTCACCACGCACTGGGCGCCATGCACCTGATGTCGCTGGCCCTGCGCACGCTCAAAGACAAAGGCATTAAGATTTCGGCGCAGGAAGGCGAGGCTGCTATGGCCGCCATTCTCCTGCACGATATCGGCCACGGCCCCCTATCTCACGCCCTGGAGCGCAGTATTTTCCACGAGGTACACCATGAGGAGCTTAGCCTGCACCTGATGCGCAAGCTCAACGCCGAGTTCAATGGAGCACTGGATCTGGCCATTGAGATTTTCCGGGGTACTTATTCCCGGCCATTCTTCCACCAGCTGGTGAGCAGCCAGCTGGACATGGACCGCCTCGATTATCTCAACCGTGACTCCTTTTATACCGGCGTGCAGGAAGGCCGCCCCGGCGCCGACCGCCTCATCAAGATGCTGACGGTGGTAGACGAGCGGCTGGTGCTGGAAGAAAAAGCCGTGTACAGCATCGAGAACTTTCTGGTAAGCCGCCGCCTGATGTACTGGCAGGTATATCTGCACAAAACCGTTACCTCGGCCGAGCAGATGATTATCCGCATCATGCAGCATGCCCGGGATTTGGTGCGCTCGGGTGTTGAAGTACCGGCTTCCCCCAATCTGCATTTCTTTCTTTCCCGCAACGTCAGCCAGAAGGAGTTTGAGGCCGATGACACCATTCTGCGCCGCTTTACCCGCCTGGACGATACCGACGTGTGGAGCGCCATTAAGCTCTGGGCCGACCACCCCGATAAAGTCCTGAACTACTTGGCGCAAAGCATGCTGGATCGGCACCTGTTTAAAATTCAGCTGCAAACCGAGCCTTTCGATGAAGATTTCCAGCTGGGCATTGTAGAGCTCATTGCTGAGCACTTCCAGCTGCCGCCTACCTCCGCCGCCCAGCTGATGCTCACTGGCCGCATTAGCAACAACGCTTATGATGCCGATGGTCAGGACACCATTGATGTACTCACCAAGCGCGGCAGCGTAGTAAATGTGGCCGAAGCTTCTGACCTTCCAAACATCAAAGCCTTGGGCCAGCGCGTGGAAAAGCATTATATCTGCTACCCCAAGGAGATTTTGTAAGATGGCCTTGACCCATTTGGATTTACTGGAGAAACTCAACGGGTAGCCAACTACCTTCCACAACGGGCAACTGAATATTTGCCTACTTTTGCTTTCCTATGGAATTCACGGTAGGCCAAGTAGCAGAGGTGCTGCGGGGCGACGTCGAAGGTGACGCCGCACTCCGCATTGATCGGCTGGCAAAAATTGAAGAAGCCCGGGATGGCTCCCTTACCTTCCTGGCAAACCCTAAATACGAACCCCAGCTCTACACCACCGGAGCTTCGGCCGTGATTGTGAGTCGTACGCAGGAGTTGCGGCACCCCGTGGCCGCCACGCTCATCCGTGTAGACGACCCGTATACCTGCTTTACCACCCTGCTGGAGTTTTACCAGCAGGCGTCACGCACCGGCCGCCGGGGCGTAGAAGAGCCCGCCTTTATAGGTCCTAACTCTACCATTGGCGAAAATCATTACCGCGGGGCCTTTTCTTACATAGGACATGACTGCGAGATTGGGCCCGATGTGGTCATCTTCCCCCACGTCTACATCGGCGACCGGGTGAAAATTGGAGCAGGCACTATTCTCTATGCCGGAGTCAAGATTTACGCTGAAACTGTTATTGGAGCGCGCTGCACCGTTCATGCCGGTGCCGTTATTGGCTCCGATGGTTTTGGTTTTGCCCCGCAGCCGGATGGTTCTTACCGCACTATTCCACAAATAGGCAACGTAGTGCTGGAAGACAATGTGAGTATTGGAGCCAATGCCACCATAGACTGCGCCACAATGGGTTCTACCATCATTCGGGAGGGTAGCAAAGTAGATAACCTGGTGCAGATTGCACACAACGTCGAAATTGGTCGACACACGGTAGTAGCCTCGCAAACGGGCATTTCCGGCTCCACCAAGATTGGGGATTTCTGCGTGCTGGCAGGCCAGACTGGTTTGGCCGGGCATCTTACCCTGGCTAACCGCACCACCGTGACGGCGCAATCTGGCGTAGGTAAATCCATTAAGGAAGAAGGCGTTTTTCTGCAGGGCTCGCCGGCTTTCAATCTGCGCGATAGTCTGCGTGCAAACGCCATTTTCCGTCGCCTGCCTGATCTGGAACGACGGCTGGATGTGTTAGAACGTAATCTAACAGCACCGGAAAAGTCCTAGCTTTGCAGCAATAGAGTTGCCCGCTTCCAATTGTCTGCTTCCTGGTTGTTGAAATTGCTTCAGCTTCCTTTTGGCTGGCCACTGGAAACGGGCAACTGACAACCCTTCCAATGAACGATAAGCAACATACCATCAAAGCCCCTGTTACAGTGAGCGGCATTGGCCTGCATACTGGCGTAGTGGCTACCATGACTTTTTGCCCGGCTCCGATTAATCACGGGTACAAGTTTCAGCGTATCGACCTGCCCGGCCAGCCCATTGTGGATGCCGACGTTGATAACGTGGTTGACCTCTCCCGGGGTACCACTATTGAGCAGAATGGTGCCCGCGTAAATACGGTGGAGCATACGCTGGCTGCTTTGGTGGGCTTGCAGATTGATAACGTGCTGATTCAGTTGGATGGGCCTGAGCCCCCCATCATGGATGGGTCGAGCTACGAATTCATCAAGCCTCTGCAGGAAGTAGGGCTGGAGGAGCAGAATGCCTTGCGCAACTACTTTGAGATTCCCGACGAAATCCGCTTTGTGGATAATGCCCGGGCTGTGGAAATTGCCGGCCTTCCGCTGAATAACTACCGCCTCACCGTCATGGTGGATTATAATTCGCCGGTACTAGGCTCGCAGCACGCGTCGCTGACGGATATTTCTCAGTTTGAGAGTGAAATTGCTTCCTCCCGCACTTTCTGCTTTCTACACGAGTTAGAAGCCCTTTACAAGCAGAACCTTATCAAAGGCGGCGACCTGAGCAATGCCATTGTGGTGGTAGACCGGGTAGTGAGTGAGGATGAGCTGAGCGACTTGGCTACTATGCTGGGGAAGCCCAAAGTGGCGGTGAAGAAGGAAGGTATTCTGAACAATGTGGACCTGCGCCACAAAAACGAGCCGGCCCGTCATAAACTCCTCGACCTCATTGGTGACTTGGCCTTGGTTGGCCGCCCGTTAAAAGGACAGATTCTGGCGGCCCGCCCCGGGCACGCCGCTAATGTGGCCTTTGCCAAGAAGATCAAAAAGAGAATGCAGGAGGCCGACTCCTCGCCAGTGCCCAGCTACGACCCCTCGCGCCCGCCGGTCATGGACATCAACAAGATTGCCGCTACCCTGCCCCACCGCTACCCTTTTCTGCTTATTGATAAGATTATTCATCTGGATGCCTCCACGGTAACTAGCGTGAAAAATGTTACCATGAATGAGCCCTTCTTCCAGGGCCACTTCCCCGGCAACCCGGTTATGCCGGGCGTGCTGCAGATTGAGGCTATGGCCCAGACCGGCGGCATCCTGGTGCTGAACACAGTGCCAGACCCCGAGAACTACTGGACCTATTTTCTGGGCATTGAAAACTGCCGTTTCCGCAAGAAAGTATTGCCCGGTGATACCATCCTTTTCAAGTGCGAGCTGTTAGCTCCTATTAAGCGGGGCATTGCCAAAATGAAAGGCCAGGCTTTTGTAAATGGCAAAGTGGTGATGGAGGCCGAAATGAGTGCTGCCATCGTCCGCAAAGACGCTTAACTTTTCAATTCTGCATTCTGCCTAATGAATTATCACCGAAACCGTAAGCCCGGCAATCTGACTGAAGGCTTCTGTCGTTTCTGTAATTCATAGCCCAGAATTCATAATTCAGAATTCCCTCCCAGAATGAACCAGCCGCTCGCCTATATTCACCCCGAAGCGAAAATTGCCCAGAACGTGGTAGTGGAGCCCTTCACCACCATCGACAAGGACGTTGAGATTGGGGAAGGCACCTGGATTGGGCCCAACGTAACCATTATGGCCGGGGCCCGCATTGGCAAAAACTGCAAGATTTTCCCGGGCGCGGTAATTTCCGCCATTCCTCAGGATTTGAAGTTTGCAGGTGAACGTACTACGGCCCACATCGGCGACAATACCGTCATTCGGGAGTGCGTCACGGTAAACCGCGGCACCACCGACCGCCTCAAAACCGTGGTAGGGGCCAATTGCCTGTTGATGGCCTACGTGCACATTGCCCATGACTGTATCATTGGCAATCATTGCATTCTGGCCAATACGGTACAGGTTGCCGGCCACGTTGAAATTGGCGACTATGCCATTGTTGGTGGCTCCTCTGCTGTACATCAGTTTGTACGCGTGGGCCAGCATGCTATGGTATCGGGCGGCTCCTTGGTGCGAAAAGATGTACCACCATTTGTTAAAGTGGGCCGTGAGCCGCTGACTTACAGCGGCATCAACTCCATTGGCCTGCGCCGCCGGGGCTTCTCAGACCAGCAAATCAGCGAAATACAACAGTTCTACCGTCTGCTGTTTCTAAGCGGCCTGAACAATAACGATGCGCTGGAGAAGATTGAGCTGGAGCTGGCCCCCTCGCCAGAGCGGGATGAGGTGGTTAACTTCATCCGTAACTCGGGCCGTGGGGTAATCAAAGGGTATACGCGCGGCAATTCCAGTGCAGATTGAGGCCACTGGGCTGGGTAAGCGCTTTCACCGGGAGTGGATTTTTCGCGGCCTGACGCACCGCTTTGCGCCCGGTTCAGCAACGGCTATTCTGGGGCCCAATGGTGCCGGCAAGAGCACCCTGCTCAATACACTTTCCGGGCAGTTGCTTTCCTCAGAAGGCACCCTCACCTATACATTTCAGGGCCGAGTAATACCCGTAGAGGAACTCCCACCCTTGCTGGCGTATTGTGCGCCGTATCTGGAGCTGATTGAGGAGTTGACCCTGACCGAACTCTTACATTTTCATACCCGATTCAAGCCCCTCCGGCCGGGCACCACTGCTACCCGCCTGATTGAGCTGATGTACCTGGAGAAATCCAGGCACAAGCTGGTGCGCGACTTTTCTTCGGGAATGAAACAGCGGCTTAAGCTGGGCCTGGCACTGTATAGCCACGCGCCACTTCTGCTACTGGATGAGCCCACCACTAACCTGGACCGTACAGGCATAGCCTGGTATCAGGAGCACGTGCAGGCTACTTTGGACGGCCGCTTAGTGCTGGTGAGCTCTAATGTGCCGGAAGAGTATGCATTCTGTACCGAGCACCTCCAGATTACAGACTTCGGTACCCAGGGCGCCCGATAACACTAGCTATCCAGGAATTATTGACACTTCTTTTCCAGCGTGGGAACCAAGCTGCATGCCCAAAAGTTGTAGCCCTGTTTTTATGTTTTCCTTCGAACTGAAATCCGCTTAGTCCGTATCTTCGCAGCGGCAAGCGTCTTATTACACAGGCATCCTTTCACCCTTTATCGCCCTTACCGGCCATGAGACAATACGACGACCTCGACGGCGACTTCCTCGACGATGACGACGAGCTGGATACTTTTGCCAAAACTGGCGGCAGCAAAACCCGCGGCAATACGGAAGACCGCCTGTCGGCGAAGTATGCCGACTACCTGATGTGGCGTGACACCGGCTCCTCACACGACGAGGCGCTGGATTTGGCCAGCATGACAGAAGAAGAATACACCACCGCCGAAGCCGCCGAGGACCCGGATGGCAGCAGTGGCTTCTCCCGCTTCGGCGACGATGATGAAGACGATGATTTCAGCGACGACTTAGATGATACGGACAGTTACAGCAGCAGCCGCAAAAGCAAAGGCCGCTACGATGATGATGACTACTAGCCGTTGGTGCTCATTACCTGCTTTCCATTAACTCCTATAAAACAATCAAAAGGCCCGCCTTCCAGTACGGAAGGCGGGCCTTTTGATTGTTGCTACTTACTGACCTACCATCTTTTCTTGAAGGCTACTTGCGGCCAAATACGCGCTTCAGCAGCTCGGTGGTACGAGCTACCGGGTTTTCCCGTATGTTGGCTTCTTCCTGCGCAATGAGCGTGAACAGACCATCAATGGCTTTGCCCGTGGCGTATTGGTTCAGGTCCGTGTTCACGGGCTTCACAAACGGAATCTGATTGTAGCGCGTGGTCAGATCGGTGTAGTATCGGGTGGCGCTTACTTTGTCCAACGACTGCTGGATAATGGGCTGGAAAGCCGTGGTAAGCTGCTCAGAGGTAGTGCGCTTCAGGTACTGGGTAGCCGCGTCTTTCTGGCCCGTCAGGATGCCCCAAACATCTTTAAATGTGAGGCTTTTGATGGCCGAAATAAAGATGGGTTTAGCGCTCTTGGCAGCATCTTCGGCTCCTCGGTTCAGAGAAAGCTCAAACTTATCTACCTCTGAGCCTAGCCCAATGCGCCGCAGCGTAGTGGCTACGCGCTGGGCATCAGGCGGAAAAGGAATGCGAATAAGGCGGTTCAGATAAAACCCGTCGGTCTGGGAGGCTTGATCGGCCCCCTTGCTGATGCCCTGCACCAGCGCCTCCTGCAGGCCTTTGGCAGCCTCGGCTTGCGTAACGCTGCCGCTGCTGGTCTGGGAAGTAGTTTTAGACTTGGTTTTAACTTTCGAAGCAGAACCCAGTATACGGCCCAGGTCCGAAATTTTAATCTGGGCGGAAGCGGCTACATTCACCCCAAAGAAAAGGGCCAGCAGCAGTGAATAGTGAATCTTTTTCATAACTCGAAGCAGCAACGGTTGGTTAGGTGCCCGGAAGGACGCTTTTGCCTTTTGGCACAAACCGGACCAAATTTCAGAAAAAATACTCCCACTCCCCCATGATGCACCAAGTACCTAATGCCGAAATCATTACAATTGGCGACGAGCTGTTATATGGTCAGGTTATCGATACGAACTCGGCCTTTATGGGGCAGGAATTAGGAAAGCTAGGCATACGCGTGCGGCAGATTTCCAGTGTATCAGACCGGGCCGAAGAAATTGTGCAAGCCCTGGATGCTGCCCGGCAACGGGCCACTTTGGTGCTGATAACCGGCGGCTTAGGTCCTACTAAAGACGACCTGACCAAACACATTCTCACCGACTATTTTGGCACCGAGCTGGTTCTGCACGAGCCTTCCCTACGAGACGTGGAAGCCATTTTTGCCCGTTACAACCGCCCTATGTTAGAGGTGAACCGCCAGCAGGCCTTCCTGCCCGCCAGCTGCACGCCTATTCGCAATACTATGGGCACAGCCCCAGGCATGTGGTTTGAGGACCGCGGCGTGGTATTCGTTTCCATGCCCGGGGTGCCGTTTGAGATGAAGCGCATGATGACCGACATTGTGCTACCCAGATTAAAGGAGCATTTCCATACACCCGCCATTGAGCACGTGGTCATTCAGACGGTGGGCTTGGGCGAGTCATTTCTGGCGCAGCGAATTGAGGATTGGGAAGAGGCACTTCCAGCTAACATTCGCCTGGCATACCTGCCCAATATAGGAGGCGTACGCCTGCGCCTTACCGGCACCGACGACGGCCAGCCTAACCTGCGGGAACGGATGCGGGCCCTCCTACCAGCTCTGCGGGAGAAGCTGGGTCAACACATTTTTGCCGAGGGCGAGGTAACATTGGAAGAGGCTATTGGCGAGCTGCTACGCGAAAGAGGCCTCACCGTGGGCACAGCCGAAAGCTGCACTGGTGGCTATGTAGCCCACCGCCTGACCAGCGTACCCGGCAGTTCCGCCTATTTCAAAGGAAGCATCATTGCTTATGATAATACCATAAAGATCAAAGAATTACACGTAAGCAATGAAAGCTTAACTGCATATGGAGCTGTGAGTGAAACCGTAGTACGGGAAATGGCCGAAGGGCTGCGCCAGCATCTGAATGTGGATGTAGCCATAGCTACCAGCGGTATAGCCGGCCCCAACGGCGGCACGCCCGAAAAGCCGGTGGGCACTATCTGGATTGCTTATGCGGATGCGCACCGTACCGTAAGCCGACAGCTAAGTTTTAACCGCGGCCGCCAGCTCAATATTGAATACACTACTACTGCCCTGCTGGATATGCTGCGCACCAACCTGGCCCCTGTTACATCGGCGGTATCTTCGAGTTAATCCGGCGCTAAGCCAGCACTTTTCAGAGAAGGTATTTAACCACCGGCGAATCTTCGCACGCAGTCCTTCTTCCTGACCCGGCAAAAAGCCTACCTTTGCCACGATTTTTGGGCACCCACCCGATACCTGCCCAGGCAATCAAATAGTTTCCTGACCCCAACCCCCAACAACCCAAATTCCCAAAATACGCATGGCACGAGTGGAAATGGTGATGCCCAAGATGGGCGAAAGCATTATGGAAGGCACCGTCCTGAAATGGCTCAAACAGGTAGGCGACACCATTGAGCAGGACGAATCGGTGCTGGAAGTAGCTACGGATAAAGTAGATACCGAAGTACCAGCCATTTACGCCGGCGTGTTGCAGGAAATTTTGGTTCAGGAAGGCCAGGTAGTTGCCGTAGGCGCCCCCATTGCCATTCTGGAAACGGATGCAGCCAGCGCAGGGGCTTTGGCTCCGGTTGCTGCCGCCGCCACGCCCGCACATGCCATCAATGGGGCTGCTGTACCCGCTGCCGTTCCCTATTTACCAGAGCCTTTTGACCCTCAGGCCGACCAGCGCCTGAGCGTAGCGCACCCCGGCCGCTTCTACTCGCCACTGGTGCTCAGCATTGCCCGCGAAGAAGGCATTTCCATGGCTGACTTGGAATATATTCCGGGTACCGGCAAGGAAAACCGCGTGACAAAAAAGGATATTCTGGATTATGTAGCCTCGGGCAAGAAGCCCGCGCCGCCGCAAGAAGCCCCCGCACCGGCCGCACAGCCAGCAGCTCAGACACCGACAGCTCCCCAACCCGCTGCGGAACCTGCCAAAGCAGCAGCTCCGGCTGTTGCTGCATCCAAGCCTGTACCCTCCGTGAGCGGCGGTCAGGAGTTGATTGAAATGGACCGCATGCGCAAGATGATTGCGCAGCGCATGGTGGACTCCAAGCGTATTTCGCCCCACGTTACTTCGTTTGTGGAAGCTGACGTGACGGAGCTGGTGAACTGGCGAAACAAGCACAAGGATGCGTACAAGAAGCGCGAAGGCGAGAATCTCACCTTCACGCCCATCTTCATCCAGGCCGTGGCTCGTGCTATTCAGGACTTCCCCATGATTAACGTTTCTATTGATGGCGACTACATCATCAAGAAGCGCGACATCAACATTGGCGTTGCCGTAGCATTGCCTTCCGGTAACCTCATTGTGCCCGTGATTCATAACGCTGACCAGTTGAACCTGAACGGCCTTAGCAAAAAGGTAAACGACTTGGCTAACCGGGCCCGCGCCAACAAGCTGAAGCCTGAAGATCTGGAAGGTGGCACCTACACGCTGAGCAACGTGGGCTCCTTCGGCAATGTGATGGGCACACCTATCATCATGCAGCCGCAGGTGGCTATTATGGCCGTAGGGGCCATTAAGAAAAAGCCCGCTGTAATTGAGACACCGCAGGGCGACCTGATTGGCGTGCGCCACTTCATGTTCCTCTCGCACAGCTACGACCACCGCGTAGTAGACGGTTCCCTGGGCGGTATGTTCGTGCGCAAAGTAGCCGATTACCTGGAGCAGTTTGACCCGAATACGGCTATCTAATTTCCTTGCGTTTCCGGACGTGTCATTAATAAAGAAGCCCGTCAACTTGATGGGCTTTTCTTTTTAACTTTCAACAGCTTATGAAAAGTATCTTGTCGGTTTTCGCCTTGGTAATATCCCTCGGGCTCATCGGATTTTTGTATTACCAGACCACTCAACTTGAGCAAGCACTACAGCTGGCGGACAAGCGGTTTGCCGACTGCCAGCAGGTGAATTTCCAGCTGCAAATGAAAGCCAACGGCAACCCCAAGCCCGACGCCACCCCGGCGAAAGAAGCAAAGGAAACTACAGCCACAGAACCCCACGACTTATTGACTACGGCCCAACTGAGCCGCTTGGTGAGCCGTGGCCTGGGTAACCCGGGCACTATGTTACGTACCAGCCTGCAGCGCCAGCAGCAGCGCCTGTTGCCTGCCGAAGGCAAGGTGGGTGGCACCATGAAAATTCGGGATATAAGCGTGCTAAGCGACCATTATGCCCTGGCATCTTTCGACGATGGCCACAGCGCCGGCCAGATGCTGTTGCGCTACGAGGCCAAAGGCCCCCAACAGATTTCCTGGCAGCGCGTAGACTACGTGCTGGAATAGCCTCTTTGGAAAACCAAAAAAGCCCCGACTGCAAACGCAGTCGGGGCTTTTTCTTGGCGGTGAAGTATCGGATCTTTACAGCGCTGCCAGGCTTTGCTCCAGCGCGGTAATTTTCGCTTCAGCATCTGCCAGCTTCTGCCGCTCCCGCTCTACCAAGTCGGCCTTGGCGTTCTGCACAAATTTCTCGTTACCGAGCTTTTTCTGCACCGAGTCCCGGAAGCCCTGCGCGTATTCTAGCTCTTTAGCTAAACGCTCCTTTTCTGCCCCCAGATCAATCTGACCTTCCAGGGGCACAAAGAACTCCACCCCACCGGACACGAAGCCCACTGCGGCCGCCGGAGCAGCCTCTACAAAGCTGATGTCACTGAGGGCACCCAGCTTGCGGATGATGGCGTCGTAGCTCTGCAGAAGCGCTACGTCGTCGGTTTTGGCGGCCAGCGTGAGGGGCTTATTGGGGCCGAGGCCTTTCTGATTCCGAATGTTGCGGATTCCGGCTACGATGTCCAGGGCCTTCTCCATGCGGGCAATTACCTCGGGGCTGCCGGCTACGGGCTGCTGCTTGGGCCAGGGCGCTACGCAGAGGTAGTCCTTAGGGCCGCGCTCGGCCAGCTCGTGCCAAATTTCCTCCGTGATGAAGGGCATGAACGGGTGCAGCAGCTTCAGCAGGGTTTCCAGGAAGCTGTTGGTGTGGCGTAGCGTTTCGGCATCAATGGGCGCCAGGTACGCGGGCTTAATCATCTCCAGGTACACGGAGCAGAAGTCGTCCCATACCAGCTTGTACACCGTCATCAGCGAGTCGCTCATCCGGAACTTCTCGAAGTGCTCGTCCATCTCGGCCAGAGAGGTCTGCAGCTTGGCCGAGAACCACTCTACGGCTTTGGCATTGACGAAGGGCAGCGCGGCATCTACCTCCCAGCCCTTGGTGAGGCGGAAGGCGTTCCAGAGCTTATTGGTGAAGTTACGGCCCTGCTCTACCAGCTTGATATCGAACAGCAGATCGTTGCCAGCCGGCGAGGAAAACAGCATGCCCGTGCGCACGCCATCGGCGCCGTACTGGGCAATGAGGTCCAGCGGATCAGGTGAGTTACCGAGGCTCTTGCTCATCTTGCGGCCCTGCGCGTCGCGCACAATGCCGGTGAGGTACACGTTGCGGAACGGCACTTCCTTGCGGTATTCCAGCCCGGCCATGATCATGCGCGCCACCCAGAAAAACAGGATTTCGGGGGCGGTTACCAGGTCATCAGTAGGGTAGAAATAGTTGATGTCGGCGTTGTCGGGGTCCTTAAAGCCATCGAACACCGAAATGGGCCAGAGCCAGGAGGAGAACCAGGTATCCAGCACGTCTTCATCCTGGCGCAGGTCGGCGGCCGTGAGGTCCTGGTTGCCGCTTTGTACGCGGGCCAGCTGCACGGCTTCCTCCTCGTTTAGGGCTACCACGAAGGTGCCATCAGGCAGATAGTAAGCCGGAATGCGCTGGCCCCACCACAGCTGACGGGAGATGCACCAGTCGCGCACGTTCTCCATCCACACCCGGTACATGTTCTTGAACTTGGGCGGGTGCAGCTTGATTTCGTCGTTCTCTACGACTTCCAGGGCCTTTTTTGCCATCTGGTCCATCTTGCAGAACCACTGCAAGCTCAGGCGCGGCTCAATAACCGCCCCGGTGCGCTCAGAGGTTTGCAGCACGCTGGCATACTCCTCTACCTTGTCCAGCTGGCCGGCATCTTCCAGGTCTTTTACGATGTTGCGGCGGGCAGCAAAACGGTCCTGCCCTACGTACAGCTGTGCCTTTTCATTCAGCGAGCCATCGTTGTTCAGGATATCGATAACGGGCAGGTTGTGCTTGAGGCCTAGCTCGTAGTCGTTCAAATCGTGCGCGGGCGTTACTTTCAACGCGCCAGTACCAAACTCTATGGTTACGTACTCATCCAGAATCACCGGAATTTCGCGGCCCAGCAGCGGAATGCGCACTTTGGCGCCGTGCAGGTGGGTATAGCGAGGGTCGTGGGGGTTTACGGCCACGGCTACGTCGGCCATAATGGTTTCCGGGCGCGAAGTAGCTACCGTCAGGAACTGGCCCGGATGCCCTACTACCTCATATTTGAGGTGGTACATCTTGGCCATGGTGTCCTTCGGAATTACTTCCTCGTCGCTCAAAGCCGTGCCGCCCATGGGGTCCCAGTTCACCATGCGGATGCCGCGGTAAATCTGGCCCTTGCGGTACAAGTCCACGAATACGCGCAGTACGGCCTCGGTCAGTTCGGGCTCCATGGTGAAGCGCGTTCGGTCCCAGTCGCAGCTGGCGCCCAGCTTTTTCAGCTGCTCCAGAATAATACCGCCGTACTTTTCTTTCCAGTCCCAGGCGTGCGTGAGAAATTCTTCGCGGCTGAGGTCTTTCTTATCAATGCCTTTCTCCTTTAGCAGCGCTACTACCTTGGCTTCCGTAGCAATAGAGGCGTGGTCGGTGCCAGGCACCCAGCACGCTTCCTTGCCCTGCATGCGCGCCCGGCGCACCAGCACATCCTGAATGGTATTGTTCAGCATGTGGCCCATATGCAGCACACCCGTTACGTTAGGCGGCGGAATTACGACCGAGTAAGCGGGCTTGCGCGGGTTGGGCTTGGCTTTGAAGAAGCCCTGCTCCTGCCAGCGCTGGTACCATTTGGCTTCAACGTCGGCGGGGGTGTAGGTCTTGGCGATTGACATCAGCGGCGGGAAATCAGGTTTGAGGGGCAAAAGTAGGCATTTCGGGGCGGGGCCGGAAATACCGGAGTATGCGGAAGGGTATGGTATAAAAAAGCCTGCTCGGGCGGAGCAGGCTTTTCACTTCGGCTGATCAAAAAGGCTTAGCTCGCCTCAGCGTGCAGCCACTCTTTCTTTTTCAGCAAAGCTTCCTGCGTTTCGCGGTAGTCGGGGTCATCGACGCAGCAGTCTACGGGGCAGACGGCGGCGCACTGGGGCTCCTCGTGGAAGCCCACGCACTCCGTGCACTTGTCCGAGACGATGTAGTAGTACTCGTCGGACACGGGCGTTTGCGGGCTTGTGCCCGACACCGTTTCGCCGCCGTCCACGGTTACTTCTTTCAAAGCAGTGCCATCGGCCCAGCGCCACTGAGCACCGCCTTCGTAAATAGCGTTATTAGGACATTCCGGTTCGCAGGCACCACAGTTGATGCACTCGTCGGTTATCATGATGGCCATAGCCGTAGTATTTAGCGTTAGGTGGAGCGTGTATTTGATAAACATGCGCCCGCCGGCAACAGTTTGGCAGGCAAAAGTAGAAACTAACCGTTACTCTTGCGAGTTTTTTGCTGATTCCGCTTTTCTTCCCTTTTCGTCCCGATGACTCATTCCGAACGCCTCGCTGCCTTTGTAGCCCTGGGCCAGCGCCTGCAACAGCTTTCCGACGATGAAATTACCGGCCTGGCTGCGCGGGCACGCAACCAGAACGCCTGGTTTGATAAACCCAACGTAACTGCGGCTATAAACGGCATTGCCCGCCTTTTGGATGAAGAGCCCCTGCGCCACTGGGCTGCCCGCTACCCCCAGGAGCCCGAAACGCCGCGCAATATTGGCGTGGTCATGGCCGGCAATATACCGCTGGTAGGCTTTCATGATTTGCTGTGCGTTCTGCTCAGCGGCCACAAGCTCCTGGCCAAGCCCAGTAAGGAAGATACCGTGCTCATGCAATGGATAGCCGATGAGCTACTCAAACTGGAGCCGCGCTTTGCCGACAGTCTGCAGTTTATGGAGCGCTTAAACACGGCCGATGCCTTTATTGCCACCGGCTCCGACAACACGGCCCGCTACTTTGATTATTACTTCGGCAAGAAGCCTCACATTATCCGCCGCAACCGCACCAGTCTGGCCGTGCTCACGGGCCGGGAGTCAGTGCACGACCTGGGTATGCTGGGCGCTGATCTGTTCCGGTATTATGGCCTGGGCTGCCGCAACGTGAGCAAGCTGTATGTGCCCGTGGGGTATCAGTTCACGGATCTGCTTGATTCGCTGGAGCCCTGGAACCACGTGCTCAACCACCACAAATACCAGAATAACTACGACTACAACAAGAGCATTATGCTGGTCAACCGCGTGGCGCATTTTGACTCAGGCTTTCTGCTGGTGACAGAAAACCCGCAACTGGTCTCCCCTATTTCCGTGGTGCATTACCAGGCTTATCAGCATGAGGTAGATCTGGCCGACAAACTGACGGATGTGGCTACCCAAACGCAGTGCATTGTCTCAGCTGGGGGCTTGTATGCCGGCAGTTTCCCTTTCGGCCGCGCCCAGGAGCCGGCTGTTTCAGACTATGCCGATGGAGTAGACACAATGGCTTTCCTGGCAGAGATTATCTAAAAGGGCTAGCCAGCAGAAGTTTGCTGAGAAACTGAAGAGACAGTGCAAAACCATCCTACTACTTATTGCACTTTTCAAATTTAAATCGCATATTAACAGAGTCAAGTCCTAACCTTACCACACCGATGCTGACTCTTGAACAATCTTCTGAAACCATTGACAAAGAATCAGTTGATGGGCTCCGTTTTTCGCATGACGATGTGCTCTCACTTTCTGCTGACCGCCAATGGCGGATGCACGAAGCCGAGCGAGCTACTACCTTGGGCAACGGCTACCACGGCAAAGTAGATATCTACTTTCAAACGGCCGATGGCAGCGTAAAACGGGTATATACCACTGTTTGGGCAAACGATGCGGAATATCTTATTCTTAAATCGGGTGCCTCTATTCCGCTGCGCTCTGTGCTAGGTTTTGATTTTTATTAAACAACTTTTCACCGCCTGGCCAAGTCTATCCTAGCCCTTTGGTAGCTATTGTACAAAACAAAGCCTCGCCGTTTTCGCGGCGAGGCTTTGTTTTATCTGAATGATCATTCTGGAGCTGGATTTACCAAATTACTCCCCTCCTTTGCTTACAGACGGTCGAGGGTTTTAGCAATCAGGTCGTTGATGCTTTCTTCCGGGTTCGGTGAGAATTCGCCGGTAGCACGGTTAGCCACCATAGCATTCAGGGATACAATTTCGTGCCCCAGCATCCGCCCCAAGGCATAATAGCCAGCGGTTTCCATCTCAAAATTGGTCAGACGGAACTCACCCTCGGCGCTGTAGTGGCGGAAGCTCTGAAACTGCTCAATCAGATTCGGCAGGCGCAGATCCAGCCGCAAAACCCGGCCCTGCGGGCCATAAAAACCTGGGCAGGTAAGGGTATTGCCCACGAGCATACCGGCACCCAACTGCTCACGCAAAAGATCAGAGCCGCGCACACAATACGGGCGGTAGTCCAGTCCCAGCGCTTGCTGAATGCCTGTGGCCACTTCTACCTCCAGCCCAGTTTCTACTAAGGGATAAAACTGCATTAGGGAATCCAGGCCAACCCCATGCTCGGTTACCAGGTGTGAGCCCAGAGGCACATCCTCCTGCAACGCACCGCTGGTACCTACCCGGACGATACGCAGTGCTATGCGCTCCTCCAACGGCCGGGCTTCCCGCGTAACGAAATCAATGTTTACCAATGCATCCAGCTCGTTGAGCAGAATATCAATGTTATCGGTGCCCATGCCGGTAGAAATAACCGTAATGCGCTTGCCCCTGTAATTGCCCACGTGCGTCACGAACTCCCGCTTTTGAATCATCGTCTCGATGGAATCAAAATGCTGACTAACCAGTGCTACTCGCTCCGGGTCGCCGACGGTGATAATAGTATCCGATAAATGATCGGGCAGCAGATTCAGGTGGTAGATACTGCCATCACGGTTTAGGATCAGCTCGGAAGCGGGAATGGGCATGGGTGAATTGGGAAAGTGTAAGGAAAGGGAAAGCAGCTCTTCAATCCAGAGTTATAGCAAACCGGGATGGACTTTCAAGCGGGGATAAGGTACAGGAACTGAAAAATAAATCCTGAGCCAGCACAGGAAAATACGTTCAAGGCAGGCTCAGGATGCCGGAATATCCGGAAAAATACTAACTCAGTGCGGGCGGGCGATACGAAAGCAGGCCCTGTTCGGGACTATAATGATTACTGTTTTTGGGGTAAGCCCCGGTACCATCATAGGGACGTTTTTCAGGATGCTGCTGGCAGATTTGGGAGCAGGCACCATCCAGTTGCTGACCGCAGGCCTCACACATGGCTACGTGCAGGTTGCAGTGCGGGTTGGCGCAGTTAATCATGCGCCCAGAGGGGGTATGACAATGGTGGCACTCCGAAATTAAAGTGGGATTTACGTGGTTCACGTCCACTGCTACCCGGCCATCGAAGACGTAGCATTTGCCGTCGAAATCCTCGCCGCCAGCTTCCAAACCATATTTAATGATGCCGCCGTGCAGCTGGTACACATTTTCAAACCCCTGATCGAGAAGAAACGCGCTGGCTTTTTCGCATTTGATTCCGCCGGTGCAATACGTTAAAATCTTTTTACCTCGGTATTGCTCCAGTTCCTGGACTTTTTCCGGAAACTCCCGAAAGTTTTCGATATCGAGGGTTACGGCATTTCTAAAGCGGCCCAGTTGGTGCTCGTAATCGGAGCGCACGTCCAGTACCACCACATCATCCTGATCCTTCAAGTCGCGGAACTCGGTGGGGGATAAATGGACACCGGTGCGCTCGTAGGGTTTGATATGCGGCAGGCCGACATTCACAATTTCCGGCTTCACGCGTACGTGCAGCTTCTGAAACGTATGGGACGGGGCAGGTTCTACTTTGAACTCTAGCGCAGCAAACCGCGCATCGGCTTTCACCACCCGCATATATTCCTCACAGTCAGCTATGGTACCGGATACAGTGCCATTTAGCCCTTCAGCAGCCACAATAATACGGCCGCGCAGGTTCAGGCTCAGGCACAGGCGGTGGTGCTCCTCCCGAAACTGCTCCGGATTTTCAATAGGCGTATAGCAGTAGTACAGCAGCACGCGGTAGTCCATTCTATTTGTAATTTATGAATGATGAATACTGGATGTTGAACTGACGCTCATATCATTTTTTGCTCCAGCCCTCATAATTCCGCATTAGGCATTACACTTTTTGGGCCGGATTGCCGAAGACGGTTTGACCAGCCGCCACATCGGCAACCACAACTGAGCCAGCGCCAACGCGGGCTTTGGCACCAATTTTAACCCCTGCTACCACTACAGCCCCGGCGCCAATAAAAGCATTATCACCTACTTCTACTTCCGCATTCAAAATGGCTCCAGCTCCTAGCTGTACATAATCTCCAAGCTGAGCTTTTACCTCTACAACAGCATTCGCCCCAATAATGCAGCCATCTCCCACCTTTGTCCGGCTCGTAATGACAGCATTGGGGCCTACCAGAATCCCATGGCCTAACCAGGCAAATTCTGATACGCTGGCCCGGGCATGAATGGCATTCACACTGGCTACACTATACTCAGTTTGAAGCATGCTGGTAAGACTACGCCGACTGGCAGTGTCCTCGGTAGCCACAAACACCTCACACTTTTTACCCAGCAGCTTTAGTAACTCCGGGTCCTGCGTATTGCCCATGACGGGTACGTCGTTCAACTCGGTGTTTTGCAATTTGGCATCGTCATCGAGCAGGCAATAAACTACAACGTCATTGCTGAGGAATGCGTCGAGTGCAGCAGTACCTATGAGTTGGGCACCAAGAATAATTACGGGATTTTCCATGTGGAGCAAACGGCCGGGAGCTGGCCGCCGATAGATCTAAACCACAAAGATACTTTCCTTTTAGCCACCTGCCAAGCTAGCGCAACCAACGCGGAAAATGCAGCCAGCGGGCTACGTAGTCATTTTGCAGCAGCAACAGCAGTAGGAATGGTAAAAATGCAACCCTATAGCGACTAAGGGTACCCAAGTTGGGAGTAGACAGGCCTATTAAGGCAGCAATCATGAAACAGTAGAAGCTGAAGGCAAGCACCACTGTGAAGGGCAGCTTACCTGCTTTGCCGTGTAAAATGCCCCATACGACTAGTAGCAGAAGAACTATAATCCCCACATTCTCAATACTACTTACTACATATTTCAATTCTTTTTCTTCCCCGGGCAATGGACGCACTACGGTATTTAGAGCTGCTAATGGTGCGTAGCGCCCAATGCTACTGATAGTGGGCTTTAAATGGGTATAACGCAAATGGGGCTTGCCTTCTGAGCGTTCTGCTAACTTATTGTAGTTGTTGATCAGCTGGCTGGTAAATTTATTAGCCCGAAAAACCGGGCTCACTTCTCCAGCGCTCCAGGCCGCCCCAAAAAACAGGGCCAGCAGCAGGCTTACTTGTACCCAGCGAGGCAGCACCATTTTCATTTGCTGTAATGCCCGGATCAAACCCAGAAAGGCTAGGGCTATTAGCATAAATACGGCAAAGAAGAACCGCATTTTGAAGGATAGCCAGACTAGTAGCACTCCTACAATAACTGTGTACCACCGTACCGGCCCTTTGCCATAGCACACCTGAAGCACAAGGGCTGCCAGCCAGGCAAGGCCTCCTAATAGGACACTCTCCTTGGTAATTCCCGCCGACCAGAACACAACACTAGGACAGGCCAGCATAGCAAGCGGAGCAGCTAGCGGGGTAGTGGCCGGAAATAGCTGCCCTACAACTTTGGCCAACTGCCAACAGCCAATAAAGCTGAATATGGATAGATACCCTGCATTCATCCACACGCTGCCGTCGGTCATCAAATTGAGAACTGAAAGCAGTTTGATAAAGAAAAACGTATTGGAAAAGCCGTGAAAAACCAGCTCATTTTCCTGAAAGCGAAAACTATCGGAACCCAGCGTTTCCAACCAAGCCCGGGGGTCGGCCCATGCCTGCAGCGTCATTTGCGCAGCCCATTCCTGGAAATAGGCAGCATCGGCAGAAAGATGGTAGACGGAGAACATGCCCGCTACCAGCTTCAGGATCAGCATTGGCCACAGCAACCGACCTAGACGGCTTTCTTGCTGCTGGATGCGAAGCCACCTAATTAAGATAGTTAATACCCCTGCATTGAGCAGAATAGCCAACACTACTTTCACTTCAAAACGGAGTTATGACGCAGAATGCGGCTGCCAATGGCACACTCTACGCATCGCCGGGGTTGGCAGTAAGCAGAAGACAGCATCAGAAGGCCTTGGGAGTCGGCGGCAGTGCGGTGGGTAAAGGGCAAACCATCATAGATAGCCAGAATGTGATTCTGCTCGGCGGGGAGTTCGGTCAGCAAGTGCAGCGCGGCTTCGACCTGCTCTGTCTGCCCGATGGAGCGAGCATACGCTACACGCAGGGGGACTACTACATTTGTGATCAGCAAATGGATGCTGCTATATCCCAGTATTGGCACTTTCCCGGCACGCCCTGGTCGATAATGTGTGCGCCAGTACTCGGAACTACGCGTACTGAAAAACTGCTCCAGTGCGGCCACATTCTGCGCCGAAAGCAGTGCATCAAATAATAAAGGACGAGCATGCAACAAAGCCGCTAATTGCGCCAGGCGCACCGTGGGAAAATTGGCCGGACGCATGCGTAGAAAGTTCCACTCATGCTCTTGTAGTGCCGTTTCCGCTAAGGTGTATTTGTGCCGCAGAAATTCATATTCCCTGCGTAAAGTCTGCACGTAGTCGTCTTCTAATATTCCAGATTGCTCTCCGGAAGTTGAGAGGAATCCCGCTTGCCCAAACAACAAAGCTTCGGTTTGCAGTAGATTTCCCCGGTGGCGGCGTAGAATGCGCAGCGGCAAAACTTTAGCCAACCGTGCTAACTGTTCTGAGTTTTTTCGGAATCCGAATCCGGCAGCCAATACGTGCCAGGCAGTAGCTTCCCAGTCGTTATCCAATTGCTGATGCAACTGCTGTACTGTATCGGCTTTGCGCTCCATGCGTTCCAGCAAGGTTCGCTCGACCATGGATATGCGCGTGATGTCCGGAATCTGGGATAAAAAGGGCGCGCAGGGCAGCGCTATGGGTGGAGTTGCCTGAAGCTGCTGGTAAGTATGGAGCAGTTCCTGCGGAATTCGGGACGCAAGGGCAAGGGTTGGAATGGGCGTACCATCAGTGCGGAGCACGGGCTTATCAGCAATAAGCACTACGTGTAGAATTACCTGGTCGTAGCGCGCATCAGTCTGATGCTGGTGGCGGTGCCAGTCGGAGGCTCGGATATGAATTTCGACTGCGCCATTCCACTCTACTTCCCCCAACTGCAGACGAGCGTTCAAAAAATCCGGGCCAGCCTCCTTGTTATGAAAACCGGGACGTAGGACAGTTACCTCTTCGCCGGTTTCAGTAAGCAGCGCTTGCTTATCGAAATACTGCTGCTGCCAGACGTAATGGAGAAAATCTTCCCGCATAGAAATTGCCACGCTACCAATACACAAAGAATGGAAATATAAACTTCTAACTACCTCATGTTCTAAGTAAAAACCAAACCGGCCCGCCTCCATAGAACTGGAAGCGGGCCGGTTAATGATAGATTATTAGCGTGTGCCTAGCGCAGATCAATCACCTTCACGCCTTTGTACTTGGCTTTATCGAAGGTGAAAGTAGTAGCATCCATAGGCGGGTTGGGCTGGAATTTCTTGATGGTGAAGGTATAGCGGTTGCCATTCTTCTTGAACATCTTCCAGCTCTTCACCGAGCGGTCCTTTTTACTGACATTCAGACGCACTTTGTAAACCGAGTTGTTACGGTCTTCGGGCGACAATTCAATGACATCCACCAACTCACCATTATCCTTGGCCTCCTGTACGTAAGAGTACTTGTACCCTTTTTTGTAGAGTGTATAGATTTGGGAAGGAGAAATATCCTGATCCTCGGGGTCGTAGTCGGAGATGTTTACTTCATTCTCCGACTTCATGTAAGTCCACATCGTCTGTCCGTTGTTGATGACCTCCTGGCCATTCATTTTCAACCGGAATTTGGTGCCACTCACGGTAATGTCGCCGCTGAGGTTTTCTTTCACCTTCGCAGCCGGATTTTCGAGGGTTTGCGTGAAAGCCGCTTTAAAACCATTGAGGGCCTGGTATTTGGCGCTCATCTGGTCCAGAATTTTGCCGGCTTTCGGATCCTGCTGCGCGTAACCAATCTGTACGGCGGTAGCGGACAGGAGCAGCAGAGACAAGAATTTTTTCATTTAGAAGAGAGAAGATGTGAATTCAGAGCTAAGCAATAAGAACCAAGAACCGGGCCGAGAGTTTCCTTGCGAATCGCTCAACATCAAAAAACAGCTACGAAGTTCTACGTTTTTTGCTGTTTCTGACTTCTTACTTGGGCAGGCTATTCAACAACTGTTCCAAACTGTATTCATCGGGAATTAAAACCTCGCGGGCTTTGCTGCCTTCAAATGGTCCTACGATTCCCGCGTGCTCTAGTTGGTCAATTAATCGACCGGCCCGGTTGTAGCCCAACTTGAGGCGGCGTTGCAACAGGGAAGTACTGCCCTGCTGGTGCGTGACAATCACGCGAGCCGCTTCCTCAAACATACTATCACGGGTGGACGGGTCGAAATCTTCCGCGTCGCCGCTGCCGCTGCCACTCTCGCCTACCACTTCTGGCAGCAGGTAAGCATCGGGGTAGCCCTGCTGTTCGCCAATAAAGTCACAGAGGCGGTCTACCTCTGGCGTGTCGATGAAGGCGCACTGTACCCGAATAATGTCGGAGCCCTGGGAAATTAGCATGTCACCCTGCCCTACCAGCTGGTCGGCGCCGCCGGCATCCAGAATAGTGCGAGAGTCGATTTTACTCGTCACCTTAAAGGAAATCCGGCAGGGGAAGTTGGCCTTGATGATACCCGTAATAACGTTTACCGAGGGGCGCTGCGTGGCTACAATCAGGTGAATACCGATGGCACGCGCCAACTGGGCCAAACGTGCAATGGGCGTTTCCACTTCCTTGCCCGCTGTCATCATCAAATCGGCCAGCTCGTCAATCACTAGTACAATGAAAGGCATGAATCGGTGGCCTTTCTTGGGGTTCAGGCGACGCTCGATGAACTTGCGGTTGTACTCCTTCAGGTTGCGGCAACCGGCATCTTTCAGCAGATCATAGCGCCGGTCCATCTCCATGCACAACGAGTTCAGCGTGTTCACCACCTTCTTGGTATCGGTGATGATGGCCTCGTCGGTGTCAGGCAGCTTGGCCAGGAAGTGGCGCTCTATCTTGTTGAAGATGCTCAGTTCCACCTTTTTCGGGTCGACGAGCACGAACTTCAGTTGGGCCGGGTGGCGCTTGTACAGCAGCGAAGCCAGAATAACGTTCAGACCCACCGACTTACCCTGACCTGTTGCACCGGCCATCAGCAAGTGAGGCATTTTGGCCAGATCCACCACAAATACTTCGTTGGTAATGGTGCGGCCAAAGGCAATGGGTAAATCCATTTCCGTATGCGCAAACTTCTCGGTGCTAAATACCGAGCGGATGCTCACCATTTCCTTCTTGGTGTTCGGCACCTCAATACCAATGGTGCCTTTGCCGGGAATAGGAGCAATAATCCGGATACCCAGTGCGGCGAGGCTCAGGGCAATATCATCTTCCAGGCTCTTGATTTTGGAGATGCGCACGCCGGCATCCGGCACAATTTCATAGAGCGTCACCGTGGGGCCAATGGTGGCCTTGATACTGGCAATGTTGATACCGTAGTGGCCCAGCGTCTCTACAATGCGGTCCTTGTTGGCTTCCAGCTCTTCCTTGCTCACTTGGGCCTTAGCCACGCCGTAGTCGTTGAGCAATTCAAGCGTGGGATACTGGTAGCGTGAGAGGTCCAGCGTGGGGTCGTAATTCACGGCGGGCATGGTCTCCATGTCCTCGTCCTCATCGGCAATGGTCGCCATATCGGCGCCGGCAGCGGGGTCCAGCTCCGTAGAGTCTTCAATTTGCAGGGCCGGTTTGGCCACTACTTCGCGGCGGGCGGGTAATGGGGCGTTGTCATCGGCCAGGTCAGCCATAGACAATGGGGTGGGTACGCGGGCAGCTACGGGCTCGGGGTCGGCGGGGGCTTCAATAGAGAAGCTGGGGCCGGCCGCCATGCCACCGGCTTTCAAGGCAGCACTGGCTACCGCGCTGGTGGCTGCCGCTGCTGGCGCTACGCTTAAGGGCATTGCGGCCGCGGGGGCTATATTAAATGCCGGGCCAGCTACGGAGCCGGTGGTTACTACCGGCTCATCTATTTCCTCTTCGGGCTCGGGTTCGGTGGGGCGGGCAGCGGGGGTTACGGGTGTACCAATGCGCTTCAGCGTCATCCCGAGCGCCTCTGCTTCTTCCTCTTCATTCTCTTCGAAGGAGGAAGTATGGCCGTTGGCGGCCGGGCTAAAGGCCGTTACGGCGCGCTCATACAAGGGGGCATCCGCTGGTTTGCTGGCATCATCTGCCTCCTTCCCTTCCGTGCTCCGGCGCAGGTTGAGGGAGGTAACGTTGAAGAAGAAAACCACAAACGAAATCAGTAGAAAGGCCAGCAGTAACACAGTGCCCCAGCCAATGAGGCTGTCCAACCACAGGGCCACTTCATAGCCAATACCGCCGCTCAGAAAGTCGAGGCTATGTGCCAGGGCGGGGTCGGCATCGGGCGTTTCCAGGGTGAGGACTACGTAGCCCATCAGCACGCTCAGCCACCCCATGACAAACAGGCAGAGTGCCAGCACGTAGCTGATGGATACATCCTGCCGGCGGAAGACAATTTTGTAGCCCAGGAAGAATACAATGGGAATAACAGCAAAGGCAGCCACGCCAAAACCCTTGTAAATCAGCACCTGCGCTACCACGGCACCCAGCAGGCCCAGCCAGTTGCCCGACTCCTGCCCGGCTTCCTTCACCGAGGTGCTATCTACACTCTGCACCACGCTTTGGTCGGCGTGCCCGGTCAGCAGGAACGAGAGAAAAGCAATGGTGAGGTAGATGGAGCTCAGCAGAAAGAAAAAGCCCAGAAACAGCTGAAAGCGCCGGTCACGCAGGAAGCTGAACACACCCTGAAAAGAAGGCAGCTTCAGGGGCTGGCGCGGCGGCTTGGGCGCTTTGGCAGCCTTCGGGGCAGCACGTCGTTCTTCACGCGGCACCTCGGCTACCGGCCGGGGCTGGTTGCGGGCCGGCCGGGGTTCATTAGAAGCCCGCGAAACCGGCGCAGTGGGTTGCTTGTATGTATTTTTAGCCATTATTCACACACCGAAAAGTCAAATCTACAGGTTTTCCGGCGGGAATTCGGTGTTTTTTCCTCCGGTAGGACATACTTTTTAAGCCCTTCTGCACGGCAGTTTTACAATTGCTTAAGGTGCTACTTCATACACGTACAGGTGCCAGTAGGCTTCCTGATTGGAGTACTCGCCCTGGAGGCGAAGGCCGGTTTGCCCGGGATGTGCCAATGCTACTGCGGAGAGTACGTAGCGCCCACCCAGGCGTTGAAAGGCCTTTGCATTGAACGCAAAATGCTGGATGGGCGCATGCTGTCCGGCTCCTATGCGAAAGTTTTTTCCCAGCTCGGCTGCAAACAGATAGCAGCGGTTACCCCAGGCATCAAAATAGGCGCGCAGCATCGGACTTTTAGCCAGCTCGCCGGCTATGATGGGGCGGAAGGCGTGCTTGTAGGGTAGCGGGTAGTTGTTCTGGTAGCTATCCAGGGTATAGAATCCATTGAGCTGCACCACGGATGGCGGCAGTCCCAGGCACGCCACCCGATACTGCGCCGGGACCTGCCCGGTATGCACCCGGATATCCTGCTGAACCTGGGCAAAAAGCGCCGGAGCCACAAAGCGCTGATAGCTGGGCTCATGCGGGGCGGGGCGGCCCAACAGCTCCCGTGCAGTTAGCGTCCATTCGCGGTTCATAGCTAATCCTAGCAACAGTTGCAGGGCTACCAAGGCGGCGCGGCTACGCCCGGCTGGCAGCGCGCGCAGGGCTATTACCCACATTACAAACCATAGCAGCGGCGTCAGGAAGCTAAAGCGAGTAAGATTGAAGGTGCGCAGTGGAGGCAGCAAGGGCTGGACCAAGGCTAAAAATGCTGGGTAAAATCCGCAGAAAGCAGCCAGCATGGCTAGTAGCAGGAGAATAACTATAACCGTACGCCAGGGAAATAAAGCAGTGCGCCGGTACGACCGCCAACCGACCAGCAAAACCGTCATCAGTATTACCCCCCTAAAAAACAGGCTGCTATGGTACTGCCCCATCAAGAATTGCTGGAGTGTGCTGCGCACTTGCCCCAGAAAAGTAGAAGGTGCTAGTTTCGCGAAATCAAACTCCAATCGGTGTGGTACGAACTGATGCTGCCACAATGCGGATAGCAACGGATATTCCACTACTGCATAGCTGATAACCAGCAACCCCAGGCCTATCCAGGCAAGCCAGCTTACCTGGCGGCTACGCCAGTCAGCCCACAGCAGCCACGCCCCCACCCCTACCAGAATAAACAAGCCGGCCAGCACCATCGTCGACCAAAAGGGGAAAGCCAGCAATACCAGCCAGGGCCATAGTGACTTGTGTTGACGCCGCAATTCCCGCACGGCCAGTACCACAGCCGGCTGCCCCAGCACCGAAACCCCGTAGATGGAGTAAATGGGCAGCAGTGCCCACGCCAGCGCCACACCAGCAGCCAACTTCCGTTGATCCTGCCCGGGCAGGAGCCAGCACCGCAACAGGGCATACATGCTCAGCAAGCCGGCCAGTCGCACCAGGGCCATATTTATCAGGTAAGCTGGTAACGGTGGCAGCAGCTCAAACAGCAGTACCGTAACGCTAAGCCCCGGCCGCAGGGCATTCCGCGGCAGCCCGTTCATGACTTGTGGAATTACGGTTGACGCCCCATACCGCAGTGCTGTACCGGTGCGAGTCAGCAGATAGGGAACTGAAAGTTCGGCATCCAGATTATCATCTATCAGAAGGTAGCTGTGCGAGCCGGCCAGCAGAAACGGAATCAGCAGCAGCAGCAGGCCCAGGAGTGCCAGTAGAAGCGGCGAAGATGTTTGACGGCGGACCAGCATTATTATTTTCAGCATAAACTGCCGCAAAAGTAGGGCGTGGCAATGCGCTATTCTATGATTGCGCCCGTAGAACGAGAAGATTTATCCAGGTGCCTCCCTAGCCCCTTTATCCGAAGCGAATGATAATTCAGGAACTCAGCTCACCCACCCACCCCCGGTTTTGCACAATCAGCTATGAGCCCGCTACCGACTGCCTGGTAGTGACCTGGGAGGGTTCTTTAGGGGCTGATGAAGCCAAGCAAGGTGCTCAGAAAACCCTGGAAGTGTTGCAAGAGCTGCGGCCTTCGTGCGTGCTCAATGACAACAGCCGGGTGATGGTTATGTGGTTTGAAACTCTGCACTGGATAGAGCAGCACTGGGCCCCCATTGCCACCACCTACGGTCTTCGGCATATGGCCCACGTCACGCATCCGGATACCTATGATATTATCATGGAAATAGCTCTGCAGCATGACTTCAGCCCGTACTTTGACCTGCAGCTCTTTGACGAGGTAGCGCAGGCCCAGGACTGGCTGCGGCACTGCCGGGAGCTGGATGCCTCTATCCTGCCCAGCCGCTAGCTGCGCGGGTGAAACTCCGTGATAACCTGCTTTAGATAGTCGCGGTCCAGGTGGGTATAGATTTCCGTGGTGGTGATGCTCTCGTGGCCCAGCATTTCCTGCACGGCGCGCAAATCGGCGCCCCCTTCTATCAGGTGCGTAGCAAAGGAGTGGCGGAAGGTGTGCGGGCTGATGGTTTTGCGGATGCCTGCTTTTTCTGCCAGCGTTTTAATAGTGGTGAATACCGTGATGCGGGAGAGCTTGCTGCCACGCTTGTTCAGAAACACCATATCCTCGCTACCAGACTGAATATCCTGGTGGCAGCGCACGCCGCTAAGGTAAAAGCCCAGGTGCTTCAGGGCATCGCGCCCAATGGGCACCAGGCGCTCCTTGTTGCCTTTGCCGGTTACGCGCAAAAAGCCCTGATCAGCATATACATTGGAGAGGCGCAGTTCTGTTAGCTCGCTCACACGCAGGCCGGAAGAGTACAGTACTTCCAGCAGCGCCCGGGTGCGGGTGCCTTCATTGGTGCTCATATCAATGGCTTCCAGCAGCTGCACTATTTCCTCGTAGCTGAGCGTATCGGGCAGCTTGCGGCCGGTTTTGGGCGCTTCCAGCGTGTCAGTGGGGTCGATGCTGAGCTGGTCTTCCATGATGAGGAAGCTGTAGAATGCCTTCAGCCCTGACAGGGTGCGGGCCTGCGAGGTGGCGCTCATCCCTAGTTCGCCCAACCAGGCCAGAAATTGCCGTAGTTGAGCAGTAGTTACCTGTTGCGGCGCGGTAGTGAGTTGTCGGCTTTCCAAAAACTGGCGCAGCTTGGCTGCATCCCGGGCGTAGGCCTCAATGCTGTTGCCGGAAAGAGACTTTTCCAGCCGCAGATACCCTTCGAATTGTTTGAGGTAGATAGACCAGTTCACAGGTGACAGGTAAAGCTTAGGATTTTTAGAAGGCTATTTTGGCCACTTCAGGCCCGGGCTGGTACAAAAGCTGCGCCCACCCCGTAACTTGGGCCACTTCATAACGGCCTTGGTTTGCAAAGCTACAGTTCTGCCACGCCAAGTCCCTACCTATATTCTATGCAAATTCTTATTCTCAACGGACCCAACCTCAACCTGCTGGGTCGGCGCGAGCCGGGCATATATGGCACCCGCTCTTTCGAAGACTATCTGCCGGAATTAGTGGAAGCCTTTCCCAGCCTTACGCTGGAACATTATCAAAGCAACCACGAAGGTCAATTAATTGACAAGTTGCACGAAGTAGGCTTCACCTACCAGGGTGTAGTGCTGAATGCTGGCGGTTACACGCACACCAGCGTGGCCCTGGCCGATGCCGTAGCCGCCATTCATACCCCGGTGGTGGAAGTGCACCTGAGCAATCTGCACGCGCGGGAGGAGTTTCGTCAGAAAAGCCTCATTGGTCGCCATTGCGTAGGCAGCATCAGTGGCTTTAAGCTGGATAGCTACCGCCTGGCCCTGCAATATTTTGATGGCCTGCGTCCCAAGCGCATGGGGTTTAAAGTATAGTTTCGCGCTTAGGTGCTATTACGCCCGCCAGTTCGTTTTACTCGCAAAGCAGGCGTGGGCCACTTACCTTTGCGGCCTCTCTCCTTCCCTTCTGACCTCACCTATTCTATGTATACATTCAATCCTGGTCCCGCGCAGGTGTACCCGCAGGTGCGTCAGTACCTGCAGGACGCCTACGATGAAGGCTGGCTGTCGGCCCCGCACCGGGGTGAGCGGTTTACCGGCCTCATGCGCCAGACGGTTACGGACCTGAAAACCCGCCTCAACGTTCCGCAGGACTATACTGTGTTCTTCATGAGCTCGGCCACCGAATGCTGGGAAGTACTCACGCAGAGCCTCACGCCCACTAAAAGCCTGCACCTGTACAATGGGGCCTTCGGCGAGAAGTGGTATGACTATGCTAAGGCCCTCCGTCCGGCCTCTACAGGCATTCAATTTGGGCTTGATGATCTGCCTAATATCACCAACCTGCCTCTCGATAGTCAGACTGATTTGGTGTGCATCACACAGAACGAAACCAGCAATGCCACCCAGTTGCGCGATGGATTTATTCTGAACCTATACAACCGGGTTGGCAATGCCCTGCTGGCAGTAGATGCTACGTCCTCGTTGGCAGGTATTCAAATGAAATACATTAAGGCTGATATCTGGTACGCCTCGGTGCAGAAATGCTTTGGGCTGCCAGCAGGGTTATCGGTCATGCTGCTCTCGCCGCGGGCCGTAGACCGGCTGCGCCAGATTAATGAGCGGGCGCACTACAACAGCCTGGCCTCGCAGTATGAGAAGATGCTCAACTTCCAGACCACACACACGCCTAACGTGCTGGGCATTTATCTGCTGAGCCGAATGCTGCAGGACCGCCCGCCCATCAAGGCAGTACACCAGCACCTCACCGACCGCGCCACCAAGCTCTACGATTATTTCGACCAGGCCACCCAGCTGCGCCCCCTGGTGCAGAACCCAGAAACCCGCTCTACCACCGTGGTAGCCCTACAAGCCCCCCCGGCTCTGATAGATGAGGTAAAGCGCCGGGCCCTCACGCAAGGTCTGCAGCTCGGCAGCGGCTACGGTGGCTGGAAGCCCAATTCCCTACGCATCGCCAACTTCCCGGCTATTCCAGACGCTGCCTTTGAGCAGTTGGTCCAGTTTTTCGCCCGGGATTTTGCTTGATTCTGCTCGTCACTGAAGAAATCGGATGGCTTAGCTTTCTGATTTCTTCCTTTACCATTCTACATGTTCAGCCTCAAGGAAATCACTTCCGTCACGCTTACCCTGTTTGCCATTATTGATATTCTGGGCTCCATCCCGATTATCATTCAGATTCGGCAGCGGGAAGGTCGGATCAACTCGGAGCTGGCTACCCTGGTGGCAGGCGTTTTGATGGTAGCATTCCTGTTTCTGGGACAGAGCATTCTGGCCTTATTCAGTGTAGATCTGCAGTCGTTTGCCTTGGCAGGCTCCGTCATCATTTTCCTCATTGGTATGGAAATGATTCTGGGCGTGGAAATTTTCAAGCACAGCCCCATGGCCAGTGGTACGGGCTCCATTGTGCCACTGGCCTTCCCGCTTATTGTGGGAGCCGGCACCATGACGACGTTGATTTCTTTGCGCGCAGTATACTCGCTGCCAAACGTGTTGGTGGGTATCGTAGTCAACCTGGTATTTGTGTACCTGGTGCTAAAGAGCAGCCACTGGATTGAACGCAAGCTGGGTAAGGCCGGGGAGGACATCCTGCGCCGCGTGTTCGGTGTGATTCTCCTGGCCATTGCCATTAAGCTGTTTAAACAGAACTTCTAACTTCTCTTGGGAAGCACCAGGCTGCACCTAGCCTGGCGCTTCCTAATAACTTCATTTTCCTTTTGATTCACTTATTCACTGATGGCTCTTCGCGTGGCAACCCCGGCCCGGGCGGCTACGGCGCTATTCTGCGCTTCGGCCACCACGAAAAAGAGTTAACCAAGGGTTTTCGTCTTACCACCAACAACCGCATGGAACTGCTGGCCGTGATTGTGGGCCTGGAAGCCATAAACCGTCCAGAGCTGCCCATTACGGTTGTTACCGACTCTAAATATGTGGTAGACGCTGTAGAGAAACGCTGGGTGTTTGGCTGGGAAAAAAAGCCGGATTTCGGCAAAAAAGCCAACGAGGACTTATGGCGCCGTTTTCTCAAGGTCTACCGCCAGCGCAAAGTGCAGTTCAAATGGGTACGCGGCCACAACGGCCACGCCGAAAACGAGCGGTGTGACCAATTGGCCGTTCGTAGCGCTACCCAAGGCCCGCTCCTGATTGACGATGGCTATGAGTTGATTGAAGCTCGCCGCGCATCATAAAGCAGCCTCAGCGTTGCCTCTTTCCTATGCTTAACCATCACTTTTTCCGTGGCTAATTCCTGGTTTCAGTTTAAGCACTTTCGCGTGGAGCAGGCGGCCTGTGCCATGAAAGTGTGTACTGATGCCTGCGTGCTTGGCGCCTCTGCTCCATTAAGCAAAGCAAAGCGCATACTGGATATTGGTACCGGCACTGGGCTACTTGCGCTTATGGCGGCCCAACGGGCACCTGAAGCTACTGTGGATGCCGTTGAGCTGGATAGCGAAGCCGCTGCCCAAGCAGCGGCCAACGCAGCAGCCTCTCCCTGGGCGAGCCGCTTGCAAATTCACCCCCTGAGCCTGCAGCAGTACATGGCCACTTCCCCTGGCTATTTCGATCAGATCCTCTGCAACCCACCTTTTTTCCGGCATTCACTTCACTCCCCAAATGCGGCCCGTACTACCGCCCGACATACCACTCCTGATACGCTTCCTTTTTCTGCGTTGTGTGCCAGTGCCGCCGCCCTTTTAGCACCCAACGGGCAGCTTTCTGTTCTGTTGCCGCCACCAGAAATGCAGCATCTGGAGCGCGAAGCTGCCGCGGTAGGCCTATATTCCAGCCACCGACTCACATTACACCACCGCCCCGGTAGCAAAGCACTTCGTCACATCACCACATTCAGCCAAAATCCAGGATCGGTGGTGGCACAGTCGCTGGCTATTCATCAGGCCAGGGATGAGGAATATTCGGTGGAATTCCGCGAGCTGCTGCAGGATTTTTATTTGGCTTTCTAAACCAGGGCTCTAGTCTAAGGCAAATTCGTGCTCTTCAAAATGGATATTATAATCGGCGGCCAGCTCATCTAGAATTGGCTCGTAGATATCCGGGAGCGTGGGAATAACCACTCCCCGAGGAGCAATTTTACCCTGTGCCAGGCGACGGACCACCATTCCCACGGGCAGACCCACCGTTTTAGCCATAGCCGTATGCGTGGCATCATCGCCGAGCACTACCAACGACGAAGTACGCCGGTGCGGCTGACCATTCAAGGTGAAATCGAAGAGATGTTGCATGACAATCATGTCATGGTCACCTTCCGCCAACTGCCATTTCTCCGTAAGCAGTAGCTCCAGCAGCTGAGCGGGTGTTGCATCCGGCAACACCAAGGGGCGGTTAGTAAATAGTCCCAGCCACGTGAGCATTGCCATTTCCAGGCCTTGCGGCTGTAGTCCCAGGTAGGTTGCCACTCGCTCCGGCAGGCTGCCGGACGTAGCCACTGGCAGGTAAGCTTCAATCAGCTCCTGCCAGGTCATGGCCGCTGAATTACCCAAGTGCACAGTGTCATCGGTCAGTCCCAAGCGCACCAGGGCGTGCCAGGCGGCGCAGTAGCCGGGGCGGCGTAGCGTACCGCGCAGAATGGTGGGAATACTCTCCAGACCATAAGGCTGGCGGTAGCTGAGAGAGTCGCGGTTGGCATAGCCCTCAAACTCGCCGTAGCCCGGCACAGTCAGTACCTGGGTGCGGGCAAAAAGCTGCTGATAAGGAATAAAGCGCGGATGGCCGTTTTCCAGATACTTAGCCGTGCTCTGACCAGCCAGTACCACATTGCGCGGGTTCCAGGTGAACTTATATTTCCACGGATTCTCTCCTTCGGAGTTTGGCGCCATCAGACCTCCGCAGTACGATTTAAAGGAAGTAAGTACCCCACCCCGCTGTCTGATTTCCGAAAGAGCCCGCATAGCCGACATATGGTCAAGGCCGGGGTCGAGGCCGCACTCCATGATCAGGGCCACGCCCGCCGCCCGGGCATCCGCTTCCATCAGTTGAATTTCCGGGCTTACATAGCTGGCCGTTACCAAATGCCGGCCATACCGCACGCACGCTTGGGCTACCAGGGGATGAAAAAGGGCCGGCAGCATCGAAATAACAATATCGGCGGCAGGTACCAGCACATCCAATTGCTCTACCTGGGCTACATCAAAGGAAATAGCCTGGGCGTATGCGCTGTGGGTGGCCAGCACGGGGGCCAGATGCGCCGGATTTACATCCGCTATACTCACCTGCCAGTGTTCGAGTGGTGCGTAGCGTAACAGGTATTGAATGAGAGAGGAAGCGGAGCGTCCAGCCCCCAGAAGCAAAATGCGCGTCATACCAAGTAAGCGGGTGGGAAATAATGGCCAATGCTACTAAAATCTGCCCAATCATCCGGTATTTTCTGGTTTGTGTACCACAGTTGTTTAGGTAAAGGCAATGTTCCTTTCTGCTGGGGTAGCAGCTCAACCAGCTATAATTGGAGAGGAATATATAAGTGAGCGGGAATTGTAGTACATTCACCGCCCCTTACTCAACCGGGGCCACTATCTGGCTTCGGGACGCTTTTTTTTCGCCTGCCCATGGCCCACCCGCTTCACCTGACCATCTCAGTAGAGGTACTTGCCTCCGAAGCCGAACTTTCTACCGCCGAAGCTGCCACCTGGCAGGCTGCCCGCGCTGCCACCAACGATGCTTACGCGCCGTACTCCCACTTTCACGTGGGCGCGGCCTTGCTGCTGGATGATGGCTCCCTTTTTCAGGGAACCAACCAGGAAAATGCGGCCTTCCCCTCGGGCTTGTGTGCCGAGCGCACAGCTTTGTTTGGCTTGGCTGCTAGTCAGCCAAAGCGCCGCATAAAGGCTATGGCGGTGGCGGCTCGTCCCCTCAACGGCGACTTTGTAGCGGTTACTTCCTGCGGTGCCTGCCGCCAAGTAATGGCAGAGTATGAGCACCGCCAGGGCCATATTATCCCATTGCTTCTTCCTGGTCCTAATGGCAGCATTTACCGCTTCCAAAGCCTGAGCGACCTGCTACCCTTCCAGTTTTCCGCCAACGACCTGCCACCCCGCGCCTAACTGCTGCTATGCCCACCGCCCAGGAACGCCGGCTTACGGTTACCCGCTCAGCCCGGTACTTTCAGGCTGGAGCGCTGTCAGAAAACACCCGACATTTATGGGTAGTTTGCCATGGCTACGGGCAGTTGGGCGCGTATTTCATCCGGCATTTTACAGCACTTACTGACGCTGACCCTACGCTGGTAGTAATTGCGCCGGAGGGGCTTTCCCGTTTTTATTTGGAAGGTACCAGCGGGCGCATTGGCGCTTCCTGGATGACCCGGGAAGACCGTACCGCTGAAATAGCGGATTATGTTAGCTACCTGAATCAGCTGGCAGAAACGGTACTGGTCGAATGTGCTACTGATGTTCGGATTACGATACTAGGCTTTTCACAAGGAGCAGCAACCGTAAGCCGTTGGCTGGCCCATGCTTCTTTCCGACCCTACCGGCTGGTATTATGGGCCGGCGCCTTTCCGCCAGATGTAGATTTTACGGTGGCCTCCCATCTGGCACAACGAGTACCTATTACCCTGGTTTGCGGCACACAGGACGAGTTTATCTCTGCTACTGATCTACAAACCCAACAAGTCTTCCTGCAAAAGCTGGGTGCCAATCCAGAAATCATTCCGTTTGAGGGCAAACACGAGCTGAATGCCGCTGTGCTAAGGCAGTTGCATACTTCGGGTTAAAATTCTTCAGAGCCATAAAAAAGCCCCGCTAGTACATAGCGGGGCTTTTTTTATGGCAAGTAATGACTAGCTCACTGGCTCTTTCTTCACCAGGGTAGCCGATGCCTGCGCCGCTGGCAGAATAAGTACTTCGGCAATGTTTACATGAGCCGGACGCGTGACCATAAATTGAATGAGGTCGGCAATGTCTTCGGCCCGCAGGGGCTCATAACCCTGGTACACCGTGGCTGCCCGGCTTGTATCCCCTTTAAAGCGTACTTCCGAAAACTCTGTTGCTACCAGTCCTGGGTTTACTTCCGCTACCCGAATGTTGTAGGGCAGTAAATCGAGCCGCATAGCTTTGCTCAGGGCAGCTACAGCAGCTTTGGAAGCGCAGTACACATTTCCATTGGCATACACTTCATGGCCGGCAATGGAGCCAATGTTGATGATGTGTCCCCGTTGTCTAGCCGTCATGCCTGGTAACACAGCATGGGTTACGTACAATAACCCTTTCACATTGCCATCCATCATTCGGTCCCAGTCTTTGGGGTCACCTTTTTCGATGGGTGCCTGCCCATGCGCATTGCCGGCATTATTGATAAGCACATCAATAGCCTGAAACTCTTCTGGCAGGCTTCCAATGGCAGCTTCTACTGCAGCCTGGTCCCGCACATCAAAAGTAAGCGTATGAACCGGCACAGGAGCTAGCTCGGCAGCCAAAGCCGCCAGTCGCTCCTGCCGCCGCCCGGTAATTACTAATGAAAACCCTGCTCGGGCAAGAGCTACGGCGGTAGCCCGCCCAATGCCCGATGAGGCACCTGTAATCAGTGCAATTCCTGCCATAGAGGAGCTATTCAAAGTTTAGATACAGCGTCACTGCATTAGAGCGCAGGCGTTGTAGGTTTCGGCTATACACATCCTGGCCTGGCTTCAGCACATTAGGAAAGCCATGCGAAAAGCGCAGTTCGGGCGCGAACTTAAAAAATGGATAAAACATATCCAGGCCCACACCATACTCCAGTGAGTAATCTACATTATCGGTGCGGAGGTAGCTGGTTTCAGGGTCTTGACGGCGGTTGGTTACGTTGTAGCTGCCCTTAGCCCCTGCCACCACGTACATGCGTGTGTTGCGCCGCCGCTCCGAGTGAAACTTCACCAGCAGAGGAAACTCCAGAATAGTACCCCCTATTTCCTGGGTTTTAATTTCCTCCGGGTCTTCCTCATTTTTAGGCGAGTAGTTGATGTCCTTATACTCAATGCGACGGGTGGCAAACGATACGCCTGGTGTAAACCGCAACGTAAAGAAATCAGCCAGCCGTGCGTCACCAATAAAGTTGATGCCGAAGCTGGGAGAAACCAGAGCGTTGGAAGAAACCTCCCGCGAATTAATCAGGGAAGATTGCTCTATACGGTAGCGCGTAGCACTGGCATTTAGTTGAAACCCGCCATGAAACCACTTCTCATCGTAAGCCGGTAGGTTATTGACCGTAATAGATTTTACTACGCCTCCCCGGCCGCGCTTGGCACTGGTAGGGCTTTTGCTTTGCGCCTGGGCGGCCCCGGTTACAGCCAGCAGGCTGCCAGCTGCCAGAGCCCAGCAGACTATTTGGTGGCGGTATAGATAGAGCTGATGCCGAACGTGAGGGGTTGCCATGCAGTATGAGTAAATCCTACTTGTGTGAGGATATTCAGGAAATCACGCCCATCCGGAAATGCCTGCACCGATTCGGGCAGGTAGGTATAGGCGGCGCGGTCTTTGGAAATCAGCTTGCCGAACACGGGCAATATGTGCCGGAAGTAAAAATTGTAAGCCTGCTTCATGGGAAAAGCAGTAGGCTTGGAAAACTCCAGAATCACCATTTTACCACCCGGGCGGAGCACTCGGTACATTTCAGCCAGGCCTTTGGGAAGGTTTTCGAAGTTACGTACCCCAAACGAAGCCGTGACAGCATCGAAGGAATTATCCGGGAAGGGCAGGTTTTCTGAATCGCCCAGCTCCAATTGAATACGGTTAGCCAGACCTTTGGCAGCCAGCTTCCGGCGGCCCACTTCCAACATGCCCTCGGATATATCCACCCCCGTAATCTGCGCGTCTTTGGTAGCAGCCCGCAGGGTTTCTATGGCGAAATCAGCTGTTCCGGTAGCAATATCCAGTATGCGTGCCGGCCGAAGCTGCTTCAGCTCATCCACTGCCTTACGCCGCCAGTAAATATCCGTGCCGGCACTCAGAAAGTGGTTGAGGAAGTCATACTTGCCAGCAATGCTGTTGAACATATTAGCCACCTGCGACTTCTTGTCGGCGGCATCATCTTTATAAGGAACTACGGACATACTTCGGGAGCTGAACGAAAAAAAGAGGGCCGAATTGCCCAAACATAACGCCGCCCCGGGAATTATGTTGAAAAAAAAGGGCCGGGCTTTGTGCCCGACCCTTTTTAAAGCAAGTGCCTTAGTTACTTACGGCTTTACCGTGGTCGTATCTGTTGGCGTTACATTCATGTTAGCCGGAGCCGTGCGCGTCGAGTCCGAGGCAGGAGTAGTCATGGGAGCGGCTTGGGTAGAGTCAGTAGCCGGAGCAGTGGTGGGCGTCAGATTTGCAGGCGTTGCGCCTTCTACCTGCAGCTTGGTCTTACCTTCTGCATCCTTCACTTTGGAATCGATTTCACCTTCTTTAATGACGGTTTTCGATTCTTCGCCGTTTGGACCTTCGGTTTTCACCTTCACTTTGTCGCTGTCCTCATCCACCTTGGTTTTCACCTTGGTGCCATCGGCCATTTTCACTTTGCTTTTCCCGGGAACCAGCTGATTGGAAGTGCTGGTACCAGTAGCACCTGTACCGGATGTACCAGTAGTAGTAGTACGCTTAGCACCGGCTGCTGCGGGAGCCGCTGGCTGCGATACCTTCAGCTTGTCCATCGACTCGCCTTCTTTCAGAATCACGCGGAACTCAACCCGACGGTTAAGCTGCATGTTCTCAGGAGAATCGTTGGGAGCAGCCGGACGACGCTCACCGTAGCTGGTGGTCACCATGCGGGTTTCACCAATACCGTTACGCTTCAGGTAGTTGTAAGCAGCATCGGCGCGGTTCTGACCCAGTACCATGTTGTACTCATCCGTGTTACGCGAGTCGCAGTTACCTTCGATGGAGATATTCAGGCCGGGATTGGCTTTCAGGATCCGGGAGATGTTGTTTAGCTCCGATACTGATTCCGGACGCAGGTTATACTTGTCCGTATCGAAGTAAATCTTCTTAAAGGCAAACATACCGGCACTCGTGGTGTCCATGTATGGCACATAGAAGTTCTTCTCGATAACCGTCGAGTCCTTAGTAGCAACGGGAACGGCAAACTCCTCGGTGGTAATATTTTTACCATCTTTAGAAACTGCTACCTGGTAAGTACGACCAGACAGCACGTTTACCTCATAGTTGCCGGAATCGGGCTTGGTTACGTCGCGGTAGCTCAGGGCCGTTTTATCGGCCTGCGTGCCACTGAATACGAGCTCCACACCAGGAATCACCGTCACACTGTCGCGGGAGGAAATTACCTTACCGCGGATGATGGCATTCTTAATGTAGTTGATGGTGTAGATATCTTTTTCACCGTAGCCGCCAATGCGGTACGACGACAGATAGGCATAGCTGCCATCCGGGCTTAAACGATAGTAGCTATCATCATCAGGCGTGTTGATGGGGTAGCCCATGTTCTCGGCCTGGCCCCAACGGCGACCAATAGAGTCGTACTCCGACTTGAAGATATCATAGCCACCCATGGTGTTACGGCCCCGCGAGGAGAAGTACAGGGTTTTACCATCCTTGCTCAGGAAGGGGCTGTCGTCGTCGTACTTGGTGTTGATGTTGCTACCTACTGATTTCGCCTCACCCCAGTCGCCGCCGGGCTGGCGGGTGGCGTAGTAGATATCCAGCGTACCGTCCTCGGAATATTTACCAGTAGAGAAGTAGATGGTCAGCCCGTCTGGCGTAATGTAAGCATCGGACTCAAACTGATTTGAGTTGATGTTATCATTCAGTTTCTTAGGCTCGGTCCAGTCACCACCAGCTTTTTCAGAGTAGAAGATGTCGCCCGCCTTATCCTGGCGGTACATCAGCATCTTGGTGTCGTTGTCGAAAACCTGAATAGAGGCATCGTGGCCCTTGCCGTTGAGTACACCACTCAAAGAGCGGGGTTTAGACCAGTTCTCGTCGTCAATACGCTCTGCCTCGAAGATATCCTCGTAGTACTCGCCGTCCGAAGCCAGGTTACCCTCGCCTTTTTTGGCGCCTTCTGCTGAGGTATTAGCACCCGTTACATTTTCACCACGGGAGGTGAATAACAGAAGTTTGTCATCAGAAGAGATAACCGGGCTGTGCTCGGAGAAAGGCGTGTTAATCGTAGGCCCCAGGTTCTTCACGAAGATATCCTTGGGGCTGTTGAAGAGCACTTTTGCGTTTTTGCTGTGCTGAATCAATTGGGCCAGCTCCGCTTTGCGGGTGTCCTTTTTCTTCAGGGTAGCATTGTATGCCTGATAGTGCGCTACTGCCTCATCAAAATTGTAGTTGAGGTGGTCGACGCGGCCCAGCCAATATTCTACGTCTTTCGACACCTTCGGCTTCAACCGTTGGGCCTTGTAGATATAGTCGCTGGCCTTCTCCTTATCAAAAGACATATAGGAAATACCGGCCCGAAACAGTGCCAAGGCATTGTTTGGATCCTTTGCCAATACCTGCTCATAGTAAGGTATAGCAGCCCGATAGTTCTCTAAGTCGAAGAGCTTGTTTGCAGTCTTTAGCTGCTTGCGGGTGCTTTGGGCCAGCGTGGGCTGGGCCACCGCAGTGGCAAGGGCGAAGGCGCAAGAAACTGATAATAACCTTCTGACTACGTTGTCCATTTGGGAGGAGAGTTTGGGAATAAGACGGAAGTTCTCTGGGGAAAAATCCTCTGCCGAACGCAGAGGGCATTTTTAAATTGCCCTGTTATACTGAAAAGGCTATTTAAGGTTAGCAACTAGCAAGACACTGGCTAAAATTGCAAGCAGTAAAAAGCTTAATCAGAGGGTATTTTCCGAGAATTTTTTGCCGAAAAAAAAGACCGTTACGGGCAAAGATATAAACTTTATTATACGTACATACTTCTATACTATTTCAAAAGTACAGATATAGCCTGATGTGGTGAAAACAATCAAGAAGCCATCTTTTTTCAGCTTCTGTACTATATTTCAATTCATGCTAAACTGCGCAAATATAAGGGACCTTTGTAAACTCCAATAAAATCCAAGAAAAAATTTACTTCTATCGGCCGGGTTGCTTTGCCGTATCTTTGTGTTTTCAGCGTCTTTTTGAATATGATTATACGAACGGCAAAATTTCTTACCAGCAATACCCGCGTAGATCAGTGCCCGGCCCCTACTTTGCCGGAATACGCCTTTATTGGGCGCTCCAATGTGGGCAAGTCGTCTTTGATCAACATGCTCACAGACCACCGCGGACTTGCCAAAACATCCTCGCTGCCGGGAAAAACTCAGCTGATTAATCATTTTGTCATTAATGATGCTTGGTATCTGGTCGACTTACCGGGTTACGGGTATGCCAAAGTCAGCAAAGACTCCCGCGCTAAGTGGGAGAAGATGATTAACTTTTATTTGCGGGAACGGGAGAATCTGGCCTGTGTATTTGTGCTGATTGATTCGCGTCATGCCCCCATTGCCTCTGATCTGGAGTTTATTGACCGGTTAGGAAATATGGGGGTGCCCTTTGTGCTGGCATTTACGAAAGCCGACAAGCAATCGGGTTCACGCACCCATCAAAATGTGGTAGCTTATATTGAGAAGCTACGCGAAACCTGGGATGAACTGCCCCAATACTTCGTTACATCAGCCACCGAAAAAATGGGCCGGGAGGAGATTCTGGCCTTTATTGAGGAGGTGAATAAGAATGCAGAACCTGCTAAGGATAATGCGTAAATTGACGCTGAAATGCCTTTTCTGCTTTTCTTCGTTATTGCTTTCTTTCTTTTTTGCGACATGAAAAAACACTTGCTAGTTCTGGCTCTGGGCATTTGTACCCTGACGCCGGCATTTTCCCAAACGGTAAAGGTGAAATCCAAAGGTCCGGGGCCTGCTACCCAGGCAGCAGTGACGGAGGCTGTAGCTACTGCGCAAAACCCTGTGCGGGGCGGCAAACTCATTCCGGTAGCCGAGTATTATGAAGGTGGACAGGAGGCTATGTATGCCTTCATTGAAAAAGAGCTGAAATACCCGGTAATGGCCCGGCGGAACCGGATTCAGGGCACCTGCATTGTTAGCTTTACGCTTAACACCGATGGAACCCTATCAGGTGTGAAGTTGGTAAAACAGATTGGTGGCGGCTGCGGCGAAGAAGCCCTGCGCCTGGTGCATCTGCTCAAATTCAGGAAGCCCGATTACGCCATTCTGACCAGCCTGCCTATCTCTTTTAAGCTGCCAGCCCCCGGACAAGCCGCTGCTGAGTAACTTTGCCCCATACTAACTGCTTTTTTATGCCCTACGACCTGAAGGAAATTGCTGCTATTAGCGGCATGCCAGGCCTCTACCGCCTGGTGCGGCCCACCCGTGCCGGTGTTATTGTGGAAACCCTGGATGAGCGTGCTACCCGTTCCGTGGCTTCAGCCCGCAACAAAGTATCCCTGCTCCATGAAATTTCCATCTACACAGAAGATCTGGACCAGACGGTGCCCCTAACGGAGGTATTCGACCGGATTCAGCAACACTACGGAAGCGGATTTTCCCTTACTAACAAGTCGGATGACCGCGAACTGACACAATTCATGGAAACCATCATTCCCGATTATGACCGGGAGCGTGTATACATGTCAGACATTAAAAAGCTGGTTAGCTGGTACCGCTTGGTAAGCACGGCGCTGCCATATGCGGCAGAAGAATCAGCGGAAGAAGTTCCTGCTGGAGAAGTGGCCGAGAAAGCTGAGAAAAAAACCAGCGCCAAAGCTGAAAACGCCACCGAGCAGGAAACCCTGAGCACTGCCGGTGCCATTTCTTCGGCCACCGAAACTGACGAGCCCGCCAATCCAGAAGCAGCTACAGAAGCACCTGCCAAAGGACGCGGCAAAAAGAAGGCAGAATAGACTTTCTTAGATACCCACCAATAAGAAGGCCGCCCAGTATGCTGGGCGGCCTTCTTATTTCTAACATTCCGGGTTTTCTAATTAACTGCCTCGGTATCGGCGTTGGCATATTGGGCCATGAACTCTTCGGCCTTTTCTACCAGTTCGGTAGAGCCAATGAACAGCGGGCAACGGTCATGCATGCCTACTGGCTGAATTTCCATGGTGCGCATAGTGCCATTGCTGGCTTTGCCACCGGCCTGCTCTACAATAAATGCCAGCGGGTTACACTCATAAGCCAGACGCAGCTTACCGTTCTTCACTTTGCGAGTAGCAGGATACATATAAATACCACCTTTTAGCAAGTTCCGGTGGAAATCGGCTACCAAAGAGCCAATGTAGCGAGCTGAGAAGTGCTGCTCTTTGCAGTGGGCCACAAAGGCTTTTACGCCTTCCGGAAAATCCTCGGAGCTACCCTCATTAATAGAGTACACCGAGCCGGTTTTGGGCGAGATAATGTGCGGGTGCGAGAGGAAGAACTCACCCAGAGAAGGCTCATAGGTGAAGCCATTCACTCCATTGCCGGTAGTATACACCAGCATGGTGCTGGAGCCATAAATTACATAGCCCGCCGCTACCTGGTGGGTACCGGCCTGCAGGCAGTCCTGGTCGGTGCCTTCAGTGCCGGTAGGCGATACGCGCCGGTAGATGCTGAAAATAGTACCAATGCTGACGTTCACGTCAATGTTGGAAGAGCCGTCCAAGGGGTCAATGGCAACTACATATTTGCCTTGCACGTTGCCAGTCTGGATCTTCTCGTCGTCTTCCTCGGAGATGATAGTGCATACCTCGCCCCCATTGCGCAAGGCCCGGATGAAGCGAATATTGGCAATGACATCCAGCTTCTGTTGATCCTCTCCCTGCACATTGCGGTTGCCATAAGCGCCGGCAATATCGATTAGGCCAGAGCGGTTAATTTCTCGGTTCACGATTTTGGCCGCCAGAGCAATATCGCGCAACAGCTGCGAAAGCTCCCCCGTGGCGTAGGGAAAGTCTTCCTGTTTGCGCATGATAAAACGGTCCAGGGTAGTACCGACGGGTAGCGCGAGTTTGTTATGGTCCATTGGGTGGGAAGTGGGTGGGGTATTTGGGTCGACAAATTTATCGTTTTTCGCCACATCTGGCGGGCACTGCCTACTTTTGAGCTCCTCAGTTGGCGCTTCCCTCCATTTTGCCATGGCAGCAGAGCCGTCATCTTTTATATCATTGTATATGCAGGAACAGCACGCGCTTAAGGTTTATAAGTTTGGGGGTGCCTCCGTGCGCAACGCCGCCGCCATTCGCAATCTGGTGGAAATTGTGCGCCGGTTTGGTTCAGAAGGTCATTTGCTGATTGTAGTATCAGCCATGGACAAAACCACCAATGCACTGGAGGATATCTTTCATCGGGCCCACTCTGCGCTGGAATATCAGCCGCAGTTACAGGCCATGCGCGACTTTCACTTTGCCGTGGCCAATGACCTGTTTGGCGTTACTTGGCAGAAGCAGGAAGCCGAAGCCGCTACAGTGCCTGGCACCGTTACCCTACCTGGGCTGATGGAACAGCTTAGTGGCCATTTAGCCACCCTGGTGCGCGGGGACTATGACCGACAGTATGACCAGATAGTAAGCTACGGTGAGTTGCTGGCAACCCTTATTGTAGCGCGAGCCCTGGAAGCGGAGTGGCTGGATTGCCGCCCCCTGGTGCGCACAGACTATATGTGGCGCGAAGGACGCCTGGACTGGCCCACCACCGAGCGTAACATTCGTGCGGTGGTACCTGATTTGCTGCTGCACGGGCCCGTAGTTACCCAGGGCTTTCTGGGGGGCACGGCCAGTGGCCAGACCACTACGCTGGGCCGCGAAGGCTCCGACTTTTCCGCCGCCATATTCGCGCATTGCCTGCATGCGGAGTCCGTTACCATCTGGAAAGACGTAGCGGGGCTACTGAATGCCGACCCCAAGATTTTCACCAACACCATTCGTTTTCCGGAAATCAGCTATCAGGAAACCATTGAAATGGCCTACTACGGGGCGTCGGTGATTCACCCTAAAACCATTAAGCCACTGGCCGTGCGGCGCATTCCGCTGTATGTAAAGTCATTTCTGGATCCATCGGCGGAGGGCACCAAAATCCACGACTGCCGACATGAGTCCCTGCTGCCCGCATTCATCCGCAAAACCGGGCAGTGCCTGGTTTCTTTTGAGTCAAAGGACCTCACATTTATTTCCGAGGAAAACCTGGAAGTCATTTTTGGCGCTCTGGCTCAGGTGCGGCTGAAAATCCATCTGATGCAGAATTCTGCCATCAGCTTCTCCGTGTGCACTGATTTCTCGGCCTACCGCCTGGAGCAGTTGCTGGATATGCTCTATGAGCAGTTCACTATTCATTATAACACGGGGCTTGAGCTGTATACTATTAAGAACTATGACGCCTCCAGCATTCAACAGCTTACGGAAGGCCGTGAGCTGCTGCTGGAGCAACGTACCCGCCAAACCTTCCAGTTTGTGTGCCGGGGCACCCTCCATGAAGCAGTGAAATAAGCGGCCACGGCTATGATTACCACCTCTCGCCTGCAACTGCTTCCCTGCCAACCCGAGCATTTTGCGGCCATGTTACGGCCGGACCTGCCCGCCTTAGCCAGGATGCTGCACGTAGCACCCAGCTTGGAATGGCTGCAGCAAGATTTGGTTTGGGAGGTAGTGCCCATGGCTGCGCAGTTTTTGGAAGAGCACCCGGAAGCAGCAGAGTGGTGGCTGTATTTTTTTATCCACCCCGAATCCCAACACCTGTTGGGCGTGGGTGGCTTTAAAGGTGCCCCCAACCAAGGCACAGTAGAGCTAGGCTACAGCATAGCGCCGCATTTTCGCCATCAGGGTTATGCCACCGAAGCCACTTGGGGCATGCTCCGGTTTGCCTTTGCTCACCCGGAAGTTTCGCAGGTGCTTGCCCACACCCTCCCCGCCGGAAATTACTCCACACAGGTGCTGGCTAAAACAGGCTTCACTTTTCAACAAGCACTGGAAGACCCTGAGGATGGTTTAGTGTGGCAATGGCGCTTGTTGAGGTCTGAATATTCTGCATAACCCTACTTTTTTCTCTCCCCGATTTTCAAGTCCCACTCTCCTATGGAATTTATAACTGTAACGCCTGATGCGCGGCCACAGGTAGCCCTTATTCAGCTAAACCGCCCCAAGGAGCTGAATGCCTTAAATCTCCAGCTAATGCAGGAAGTGGCGGCTGCCCTGAAAGATCTGTGCGCCAATGATGCCGTGCGCGTCATTGTGCTCACGGGCAATGAGCGGGCCTTTGCCGCTGGCGCTGATATTAAGCAGATGGCTGGCCGTACGGCTATTGATATGCTGACCATTGACCAGTTCAGCACCTGGGACCAGATTCGGAAAACGCACAAACCCTTGATTGCCGCTGTATCCGGGTTTGCACTGGGTGGGGGCTGCGAGCTGGCCATGACCTGTGACATGATTGTGGCTTCAGAAACGGCACAATTTGGTCAGCCGGAAATCCGCATTGGTACCATGCCAGGCGCCGGCGGCACCCAGCGGCTGACCCGCGCCCTGGGCAAAGCGCGGGCTATGGAAATGGTTCTTACCGGCAAACCTATATCGGCGCAGGAAGCGGAGAAGCATGGGCTGGTAAACCGTGTAGTGCCCGTGGGCCAGTACCTGGAAGAAGCCTTCCGGCTGGCAGCCAGCATTGCGGAAATGTCGCCCGTTGCGGCGCGCCTGGCTAAGGAATCGGTAAACCGGGCCTTTGAAACGCACCTGGATGAAGGCCTGCACTTCGAGCGCAAAAACTTCTACATGACGTTTGCCTCCGAGGATCAAAAAGAAGGTATGGCCGCTTTCGTAGAGAAGCGAAAACCCGACTTTAAAGGTCGCTAAGCTTAGTCATTGGCCTCCCAATAGGCAGAGAAAATCTTCTGGAAGGCAGCTACTTCCGATGATTTCTTCTGCCTATTCCTTTTTGGAAGGAAACAATTTTGCTGGTGAGTTGCTTATAGACTTACCTTTGCGGAGAATCATTCTTATCTGGTGAGCCACTCAACTGACAATACGCACCTGCCCTTTACCCCACCCACCCGGTCGCGCCTGCGTGAGTTGTTGGTTCAGGCTGGCCTGCGTGCCACGCAGCAGCGTATTCTCATTCTCGAAAGCCTGACGCAGCTCAGCGGCCACCCTACCGCCGAGCAGGTGCACCGCGCTGTTCTTGGGGCTTCCTCCTCCATTTCCCTGGGTACGGTATATAAGGCGCTGGACAGCTTTGTGGCTGCCGGCCTGACCAAGCGTGTGGCCGTGGCGGAAGGCGCGTCCCGCCGCTACGATGCCGACTGCTCCGAGCATCATCACCTGTTTTGCACCGATACGCAGGAAATCATTGATTACTGTGACCCGCAGCTGGATGCTCTTATTCGGGACTTCTTCGCTACCCGCGGGCTCCGGAATTTTCAGCCTACCTCCTTCTCCCTGCACATTACCGGCTCCCGCCGGGATGCTCAGCGGAATGAGTAATTCCCGCTCCTACTTTCCTGTTTTGACTTTCTTTTTTCATTCCAAATAATTGAAGCATACCTATGGCAGTTCTTGTTGGCAAGCGCGCTCCTTCGTTTAAAGCTACCGCCGTTATTGACGGCGAATTTGAAGAAGATTTCTCCCTGGACCGTTACCTGGGCAAGAAGCACGTTATTTTCTACTTCTACCCCGCTGACTTTACTTTCGTTTGCCCCACTGAAATCATTGCTTTCCAGGATCGTCTGGCCGATTTCGAAGCAAAAGGCGTAGCTATTATCGGCTGCTCTACCGATACGCACTTCTCGCACTTTGCCTGGCTGCAGACTCCCCGCGACAATGGCGGTATTTCTGGTGTAACGTACCCGCTGGTAGCGGATGCCTCTAAGACTATTGCGGCTAACTACGACGTGCTGGGTGGTCATTACGACTACACGGAAGCTGGCGAAATGACCTTCGTAGGCTCGCCCCTGGCCTACCGTGGCCTGTTCCTGATTGATAAGGATGGCATTGTGCGCCACCAAGTGGTGAACGACGGCCCGCTGGGCCGCAGCATTGATGAAGCCATGCGTATGGTTGACGCTCTGCAGTACTTCGAGAAAAAAGGCGAAGTGTGCCCCGCTAACTGGGAAGAAGGCAAAGAGGCTATGGAAGCTACCCGCGAGGGTGTTGCCAGCTACCTCGGCAAGCAGGCTGCTCATTAGTAGCAGCAGCGGCCTGGAGCAAACGCTCCTAAGCTAAAGCTTTAGCAAAAGCCCCCACCAATTGGTGGGGGCTTTTTCGTTTCCGGGGTTGGAAACGCCTACTTTTGCAGGCCTGAAGGTTTTTGTAAACCGAAAACCCTGCTCCTTACTTACGCAGTATCCCCCAAGTCCCGCATTTTGCGCTTTCTGTATTCTATTGCTCTGTACCTCTACGCGCTGCTGCTGAAGCTGGTAGCTCCGTTTGTGCCTAAGGCAGCGCAGTGGGTGGAGGGTCGGCGTGGGTTGTTGTCCCGCATTCAGGAAGCCTTACGGCAGGAGACAGCACCGCTGGTGTGGTTTCATTGTGCTTCCTTGGGCGAGTTTGAGCAGGGCCGCCCCCTGATGGAGGCCTACACGGCGCGCCATCCGGACCATAAAATTGTTCTGACTTTCTTTTCACCCTCCGGTTATACCGTGCGCCAAAATTGGCCCGGCGCGGCTTATGTGTTCTATCTACCGCTGGATACCGCCCACAATGCCCGCGCTTTTCTGGATGCCGTAAATCCCAAGTTGGCCGTATTTGTGAAGTATGAGTTCTGGTATCACTTCCTCACGGAGTTGCAGCGGCGCCAGATTCCGACCATATGTGTATCAGCTATTTTCCGGCCGGAGCAGATTTTCTTTAAACCCTGGGGTAGTTTCTTCCGCAAGGTGCTAAGCCGTTTTACCCACATATTCACTCAGAACGAGGCCTCCGTCGAGTTGCTGCGCCATATTGGTCTCACCCAAAACAGCGTAGCCGGCGACACCCGTTTTGATACCGTGGTGCAAACGGCCTCGGCACAGCCCCGGCAGCTGCCGTTGGTAGATGCCTTTGTAGACGATTGGGCGCCTGTGTTTATCATTGGCAGCAGCTGGCCGGAAGATATGCCCGTGCTCACGCCCCTGTTTCGCCAGTATGCACAGGACCTACGCTTTATTGTTGCCCCGCACGAAATCAGTGAAACCAATCTGCGACTGGTAGAAGAGGCCCTGCCAGGAGGGGTAGTGCGTTATTCCCAGGCCCTGCCGGAAACCGTAGGTCAGGCGCGGGTGCTGTTGATGGATAATGTGGGGCTGCTAAGCCAGCTTTACCGGTTCGGACACTTTGCGTATGTGGGCGGGGCTTTTGGTAAGGGCCTGCATAATACGCTGGAAGCAGCCGCTTTTGGCCTGCCACTCTTCTTTGGGCCCACGTACCAGAAATTTCAGGAGGCGCAGGACCTTGTAGCTATGGGGTGTGCTTTTCCGGTGACTTCGGCCGAAGAACTGCTGAAGGTATTTGGCCCGCTGTTCCACAGCGAAGACCGCCGCCTGAAGGTGCAGGACGTGAGCCTAGATTACGTGCACGACCACAGCGGGGCTACCCGCAAAATCATGAACTGGCTGAGCAGTCGGGTAAAAGAAATGTCTTCCTAAGCCGGCAGCCACCTTGGCGGTCAATTTACTTGTCCCTTCCCCAATTCCTAATCCACTCTCCTATGACCGGAACCATCGTCAAATCAACGGGCTCATGGTATATAGTGCGGGAGGCGGGTACCCGTAAGCTGCACCGCTGCCGTCTGCGGGGTAAGTTCAAGAATAAGGGACTGAAAGTGAGCAACCCGCTAGCCGTGGGCGACCAGGTAGATTTTACGGTAGAGGAGCAAACAGAGGGGGCCGGGGTTATTCATCATATTGAGCCCCGGCGAAACTATATCATCCGGCGCTCGGTGCACAAAAGTGAGCACTCCCACATTGTGGCCGCTAATCTGGACCAGGCCCTACTCGTTGTAACGCTGGTGTCGCCAGCTACCTCTTTCGGGTTTATTGACCGGTTTCTGGTGACGGCCGAGGCCTACCACATTCCGGTTACGCTCATCTTCAATAAGACCGATTTATACGACGAAGAGCTTGCCCACTATCAGGAGCAAATCCTGAATATGTATCAACGCACCGGGTATCCGGGCTTACGCTGCTCAGCGCACACGGGTGAAGGCGTCGCCCAAATTGAGGAATTGTTGGAGGGTAAGGTCACGTTGCTCTCGGGTCACTCCGGCGTGGGCAAGAGCACGCTCATTAATGCTCTGGTCCCGGATCTGGCGCTGAAAACCGCTGAAATCAGCCAATTTTCTGATAAAGGTGTACACACCACCACGTTTGCCGAAATGCTGGAAGTACGCCCCGGCACTTACCTCATTGATACACCAGGCATAAAAGAGTTGGGGCTGGTAGATATGAAGCCGGGCGAGCTGGCGCACTTTTTCCCGGAGATGCGTGCCTTGCTCGGCCAGTGCCGCTACCACAACTGCCGCCATGTGCATGAGCCTGGCTGCGCCGTGCGCGAAGCCGTGGAGAAAGGCCGCATTGCCTTGCCCCGCTACGACAGCTACCTGAGTATGCTGGCTGGGGAGGACAACCGAAAATAGGAACTAACCAACCTATAAACGCCTGTCAGAATATCACTTATAAAGAAGTAAAAAGCGAGCCGCCAAATTCTATAGGGGAGAAATATGCCCTTGTCTGGCCTGATTTACGTTTCCAACTGAAACGTAAATCTTATGGCACAACTTGCACTTCTGGGCCTGGGCCACATGGGTCAGGCTATGGCCGCCAATTTAATACGGGCGGGGCACCAACTAACTGTTTATAACCGCACGGCAGAAAAAGCCAAGCCGATGCAGGACCTTGGCGCTTTGTCCGCAGCCACTGCAGCCGATGCCGTGAAGGAGGCCGAAGTAGTATTTACAATGGTAACCGGCGACAGCGCCCTGCAAAGCCTGGCTTTAGGCGTGAATGGCTTTTTGCCGGCCATGAAGCCTGGGGCTGTGCACGCTTCCTGCAGTACAGTGGCACCCGCCACCAACCAAATGCTGGCCCGCCTGCATGAGGAGCATGGTACGCTGCTGGTTACTGCCCCGGTATTTGGTAAGCCCGATGCCGTGGACTCTGCTCAACTCTGGGTATGCGTATCGGGCCCGGCCGAGGCTAAGAAACGGGTGGCACCCTTCTGGCCAGCCATCAGCCAGGGGCAGTATGATGTCGGGGAAGACCCGGGGGCAGCCAGTACAGTAAAGCTCTGCGGCAACTTTATGCTGGGTGCTGCCATTGAGGCTATGGCTGAGGCCTTCACGCTGGCTGAGAAAAGCGGCGTCAGCCGGCAGCAGATTTATGAGGTAATGACAGGCACCATCTTCAATAGTCCCATTTATAAAAGCTACGGCCATATGGTAGCTACTGAAGACTATAAGCCCCTGGGCGCAGCACCACATATTCTGCGCAAGGACCTGGACTTGGTGATGCATGAGGCCCAGGACCACGGTGTACCTATGCCCATTGCCAGTATTGTGCTCAATCACCTTACTACCACCGTAGCCCGCACCGCCGGCGACGAAGACTGGACTTCCTTTGCCCGGCGGGTTTCGGAGGAAGCAGGCCTGCGGCGTCCGGTCATAGCCTAAGTAAAAATGGCCGCCCTGATCAGGGCGGCCATTTTTATAAATCTAAAACCGCTTGCTTAATTAGCAGCTGGGGGCAAAAGCACTTGGTTTATGACGTGGGTAATACCATTGCTGGATACTACATCCGGAATAGTAATGGCGGCGTTATTAATCATCACCTGACCGTCTTTCACGGATATTTTTATTTTTTCACCATTCACCGTAGTAAGCTGCTGCCCGTCTTTCAGGTCGGCAGCCATAATACGACCGGCAATAACGTGGTAGGTGAGCACACCGGCCAGTTTCGCTTTGCTTTCCGGCTTCATTAATCCGGCCATAGCACCGTTCGGCAGCTCATTGAAGGCGGCATTGGTTGGGGCAAAAACAGTGAAAGGACCACTGCCTTTTAGGGTCTCTACCAGTCCGGCGGCCTTCACGGCGGCTACCAGCGTGGTGTGCTCTTTGGAATTCACTGCGTTGTCGACGATGTCTTTGTCAGGCGTCATCTTGGCGCCGCCCACTACCACCCCATTGGGCTTACCCATACGAGCCGAGTCAGTCATCAGCGCCGCCGAGTCCACGGTTGGAGTTGCGTTGATGTTTGTTTCGGTGGTTTCTGCGGATTTCTGGTCGCCGCAACTAGCAAGGCCAAGAGATAAAGCGGCCGCAAACAAGGCCATAGAAGTGGTACGCAGGGTGTTTTTCATAAAGCGCGGGAAGGGAGTTTGGTGGAAAACAGAGCACCGTTTTATGCGGTGGTGCCGTCCTTACGAAACCAAAGGTGGCTCCGGATGTTCACCTAAGCAAATTGGCTACCTTTGCCCCTGGCGGGCTATTTGGCCCCATTCTTTGTTCATTTTTACTCTATCCGCATGAAAACCGCCGAAATCCACACCAATAAGGGTGTTATGAAAGTGGAGTTCTACGAAAAGGACGCTCCTAACACGGTAAAGAACTTCACCGACCTGGCCAAGAAAGGCTTCTACGACGGACTGAAATTCCACCGCGTGATTCCCAACTTCGTGATTCAGGGCGGCTGCCCCAACTCCCGCGACGGCGCCAAAGGCACGCCCGGCACTGGTGGCCCTGGCTATAAAATTGATTGTGAGCTGACCGGCGACCATCAGTACCATGAGCGCGGCGCCCTCAGCATGGCCCATGCCGGCCGCAACACCGGTGGCTCGCAGTTCTTCATCGTTCACGACCGGCAGAATACGGCCCACCTCGACCGCAACCATACGGTGTTCGGCAAGGTGGTAGAAGGGATTGATATTATTGACCAGATTAAAGCCAACGACACCATTGAGAAAATTGTCGTGAGCGAAGAAGCTTAGGCTTCCCAGCATTTTTCCAGAACAGCAAAAAGCCCCCTACAAATCTGTAGGGGGCTTTTTGCTGTTCTGGAAATCAGCAATTCTTTACCGCCGGCGTCCGCGCTGCGGCCGCTCATCTTCGTCCTCATCGTCATCATCCTCGCCAAAGCTGGGCATGGTGAACATAGAGGAAAGGAGGTCTTTAAACTGGGCACCTGCTGTGAGGCGGTTGCGGGAAATCAGGCTATACTCAGCCAGACCGTGCAGCAGGAATTCCATCAGGAAATAGGTAGTTTCCTTGTCCTCTTTCGGGTGTAGCTCCGTGACGATGTCGCGGAGGCCGGGCACCTGGTCCAGGGCGGCACGATAATCTTTGGTGGAGGCGTCGTGCAGGATATCCACAGTATGGCCACTGCCAAACCAGTCCTGCACCGTTTTATATGGATTAGGACGGCTCTTGAGCTTCTTGGACTTGTCGGGGTCAGGGAAGTAAGTCAGGAACAGGGTGCGGATGGCCTTGCCCATCAGCTTCTCAGCCACAATGCCGGCTCCCTCCTGCTCCCCTTCATAGACCAGCTCAACTTTACCGGTAATGGCGGGAACAGCGGAAATAAAGTCGGCTACCCGCACATAGGTATTCTTCTCGCCATTGATGAGCGCCCGGCGCTCTGCCCCGGCTACTACCTGCTCGTAGGCCGAGATGGTAAGACGCGCCGACACGCCCGACTTCGCGTCCACAAACTCAGAACCACGGGCTTCCACTGCAACCTGCTCCACCAAATCGTGCATGATTTCGTTGCTCGTCACCATGCCTTTCTGCTCCTCCTTGATGCGGGCTTCCTGCTTGGTGATGCGCTTCCCGATTTCGATGGACTTGGGGTAGTGCGTGATTATCTGGGCGTCGATACGGTCCTTGAGGGGCGTAACAATGGAGCCCCGATTAGTGTAGTCCTCGGGGTTAGCCGTGAACACAAACTGGATATCCAGCGGCAGGCGTACTTTAAAGCCCCGAATCTGAATGTCGCCTTCCTGCAGAATATTGAATAAAGACACCTGAATGCGGGCCTGCAGGTCGGGCAACTCGTTAATCACGAAAATACCGCGGTGCGCCCTGGGAATCAGGCCAAAGTGAATTACCCGCTCATCGGAGTACGGTAGCTTCAGGGTAGCGGCTTTAATGGGGTCGGCATCACCGATGAGGTCAGCCACGGACACATCGGGCGTAGCCAGCTTCTCTGTGTACCGCTCTTCCCGATGTAGCCATGAAATGGGCGTATCATCCCCTTTCACATCAATGAGGTTTTTGGCAAAAACCGATAAAGGCTGCAGGGGGTCGTCGTTCAGCTCGGAGCCAGCCACTACGGGCACATACTCGTCTAATAGGCCCACCAACAAGCGGGCAATACGGGTTTTAGCCTGGCCACGCAAACCCAGCAGGTTAATATGGTGGCCGGCCAGAATAGCGCGCTGCAGGTCTGGTATTACGGTTTCATCGTAGCCAAAAATGCCGGGAAACACTTCTTCTTTATTGCGCAGCTTCTGAATCAGGTTGTCGCGCAGTTCTTGCTTGACAGTGCGGGGCTGGTAGCCAGACTTTTTCAACTGGCCCAGCGTGCTAATGGTAGATGGGGTCATACGGAGAGTAAAGAGATGCCCGGGAGATGGATATATACGGGCAACTGCGCTAATACAACTATTGAACCTAGTGGTTGGTTCTGCAGGAATGGTTTGGTCAGTCAAAAAATCAGTCCTCTATCACATCATTATGTGATACTACAAGGCTATTAGCTATTTAGCTAAGTATCTATAAATTTCTATACTTGCAGGTGTATCTATATTCTTTTATTTTATGAAAAAAATATTCAAAATTCTGGGCGGATTACTGGCGCTGGTGGCGGTGGCAATTCTGGGTTTTGTGGTATGGGTACAGGCCCGGGGTATTCCTACCTATGACCCGCCCAAAATGGCGGTACAGCCGGTCGCTATTACCCCGGCACGGGTGTTACAGGGAGAAAAGATTGTTACGGCTATGTGTGCCGACTGCCACCTGGACCGCAGCACCAATGCCCTGACCGGCAAGTTCATGAATGATTTACCCCCGGAATTCGGCAAGATTTACGCCGCAAATATTACCCAAGACAAAACGCACGGTATTGGCTCGTGGACTGATGCTGAGCTGGTAGGCCTATTCCGCACTGGCATAGGCCGCGACGGCCGCTTTCGCATGGTGATGCCTAATTTCGTGCATATGTCGGATGAGGATGTGAACAGCGTTATTGCCTTTCTGCGCTCTAATAATGCGCTGGTGAAAGCCCAGCCTATCCCCTCGCACGAACAGGAGCCCTCCTTCCTGGGTAAGATGCTGGTGAATACCGTCATGAAACCCACCCCCGTGCCCGCCAAGCCCGTTTTAGATCCTGATACCACGGATGGCGTAGCCTATGGTCATTATCTGGTAGTGGGCCGCTACAAATGCTATGAGTGCCATTCCAAGGATTTTAAAACGAACAATGCCCTGGTGCCCGAAAAATCAGAAGGCTACCTTGCTGGGGGCACCAGGCTGCTTACCCCCACTGGCCAGGAAATACTGAGCCGCAACATCACTTGCGACGAGGAAACCGGCATAGGCGACTGGACGGAAGCGCAGTTTGTGCAAGCGGTGCGCTTCGGGCAAGGCCCAAACGGCCCACTGAAGTTGCCCATGCCTAAATTCACCCTAATGTCGCCACAGGAAGCACGGGCCATATATGCCTACCTGCACACAGTGCCCAAGCTGAAGAATGCCACCGCAGAAGATGGTGGAGGTACAGTTGCTACCCGTTAAGAAACCAACCCCTATTGCATAAAAATGGCGGACCAGATACTGATCCGCCATTTTTATGTTGAATTCTTGCGTGTAGTAAGCCCTAAGGCTTTTCCGCCAAGGCCTGTTCCAGCGCTGTTACTACTTCTTGTCCTGACGATGGCCGGGGTACTCCGCTGTTGCGAATTTGCCCATTACGCCCAATAATCCAGTAGCTCGGGAAGCTTCCTACTTTAAAGGCACCGGCAGTTGAGCCGTTCTTGGCATCAATCAAATGCACACTGTTGGAGCCGGTAAGGGGATATTTTTTCAGCGTCTGCTTCCAGGTTTCGGTGCTTTGATCCACTGAGATATATAGGAACACCACATCCCGACCTAAAAACCGTTTTTTCAGCTTATCCGCAGCGGGAGCTTCGGCCAGGCAGGGCTCACACCCACTATACCAGAAATCCAGGTAGACTACCTTCCCCCGGAAGTCGTGCAATGCCACGGCTTTACCAGTATTATCCTGTAACCTGAAGTTGGGCGCCGGAACGTTGGCATGAGGCGGCAGTGATACGGCGACTATACAACGACATATCAACAACACGAATCCGTACAAAACTAAATTCATAGGATGCAGATAATGTGTTATAGGTAAAAATGAAAAGCTGCTGAAGTAACAAAACTTCAGCAGCTTTTCATTTTTAAGCAGGAAATAGCCTTACTAGTTACTTGGGTAGTATGTGCTGCTCCAAGCCAAAAGCCATACTACACTGACTTGCGGCGATTGCGTTTGTAGTCTTCAAAGATCAAGTGCCCTAATCCTTTCAGAGAGCTATAGTAGGCTTTACCCTGGTTTACCTGGGTAAACTCTTCCACAAACTGCTGAAGATAGGGGTCCGTGGCAATCATAAAGGTGGTAATCGGGACTTTCAGACGGCGGGCAGCGGCGGCCAGGTTAAGAGTTTTGTTAACCACTTTACGGTCGAGGCCAAATGAGTTTTTATAATAGCTGGTGCCTTCTTTCAGGCAGGTAGGCTTGCCATCGGTAATCATGAAAATCTGCTTGTTAGGCGTTTTGCGCTTGCGCAGCAGATCCAGGGCCAGTTCCAGCCCGGCCACAGTATTAGTGTGGTAAGGACCCACCTGCAGGTAAGGCAAATCCTTCACTTCAATCTGCCAGGCATCGTTGCCAAATACCAGTACATCCAGAAAATCCTTTGGATACTTTTGCTTTACCAGCTCGGCCAGGGCCATGGCTACTTTTTTAGCGGGCGTAATCCGGTCCTCGCCATACAGAATCATGGAGTGCGAAATGTCAATCATGAGCACGGTGCTTGTCTGCGACTTATGCTCATTCTCGCGCACTTCCAGGTCGCCTTCGGTCAGCATAAAGTCCTCCCCGCCTAGGCCGTGGTTTAACTGCGCGTTGCGGATGCTTTCCGTCATCGAAATCTGATCCAGCGAGTCGCCGAAGCGGAACTCGCGCATATCGGTGCTTTGCTCGTCCCCCTGGCCGGTATGGGGCGTACGGTGGTTGCCCTGCCCCGATTTCTTGAGCTTGCCGAAGATTTCTTCCAGAGCCGATTTGCGAATCTGCTGCTCGCTTTTGGCCGTGATGTTGAACGCCCCGGCTTTCTGCGGGTCATCATCAATGTAGCCCTTCTTTTTCAGGTCTTCGATGAAGGCGCCAATGCCGTAGTCGTCATCAGTCAGGCCATACTGTTTATCCAACTCTGAAAGCCAGGACAAGGCTTCGCCAACATCACCACTGGTAATGGTGATGAGTTGCATAAATATCTTGAGGAGCGACTCAAACCCTTTGTCGGGTAAATCCTCGGGCACAAAATCCCGGAAACGAAAACCTGCAGCCATAACAAAGTCAATGAGCCCTGAGAACAACTCAGGCGAGAAGTTAGTTTTTAGTTGGCGGGATTGATCCTCCGTAAATGCGTATTCAGGCAAAGGCACACCCGCAGCAGCCTCCAAACCACCTAAAATTACCCATACAAGAATGAAAGCCATCTGGAACAACACGGTTGTGGCCGAAAGCGACGACACCGTGGTGGTAGAAAATAACCATTATTTCCCGGCAGAAGCGCTGAAATGGGAATATTTTGAGGATAGCATTGCCGGCACTACCTGCCCCTGGAAAGGGCGCGCCAGCTATTATTCTCTCCGCATTGAGGGCGAATTGAACAAGGATGCCGCCTGGTACTATCCAACGCCTAAGGAAGCGGCACAGCACATTAAAGGGCGGGTAGCCTTCTGGAAAGGCGTACAGATAGTACCTTAAATCAGGCAACTTACGCGGCCTATGTGGGGTACTATAAGATAGGGGGTCGGCCGTATTGCCGACCTGTTAGCCTGTTTGCTATGAAAAAGCTCGTCTTACCCCTGCTGGTAGCGCTGGCAGCCTGCGACTCGCCCCGCTCGGCAACAGAATCGGCTGATCCAGCCATGTTACGTGCTACCACCTCTCCCACTGCTCCGGCCGCAGCAGTTACTTTCCGCAAAGAGCTTCGTCATAGCAACTTCCGATTTTTGGTGCAAACCACTGGCGAAGGCACCCAGCAACAGCTGAGCCTGCACACGGAGAAAAATGGCCGTACGTTGGCTACCACCACGCAACAACTGGAAGGCAAAGTAGCCGATGTGGTAGCGACTAACCTCAACCAAAACGATTTCCCTGAGCTACTCATTTTCGTCAGCGACGCTGGCAGCGGCTCCTACGGCCAGCTCCTGGGCTATGAATACCAGAACCAGGGCCGCCGGGCCGTAACCTTGCCGGGTTTGACGGGCGCCGCAGCCAAAGGCTACCAGGGCCACGATACCTTTGAGGTGGTTGGCCAGCAGGTGCTCCGCCATTTCCCGGTTTATCAGGATGAAGATGCCAATTGCTGCCCCAGTGGCGGTACCCGCACCATTCGCTACCAACTCCCCCGAATGGGCTTGGTATTCCAACAGGTGGCCTATGAAAACAGCATTAACCCCTAGCGATACACATAGCATGGCTTAGCCTTAACGAAGGGCTTTTCTACAAACAGCACCGCCCCCCTCATACTGAGGAAGGCGGTGTTGTTTTGTATGGTAGGTAACGCTAGTCAATCCACTTAAAGCGGTATTCCAGCTTAGGCACCGGCATGCGCTCCGATACCCGGCGCAAGCGCGCGGGCAGAGCCATGATATAATCACGGGCCTTTTCTGCCTGACCGTTCAGCCCGGTAATCTGGCTTACGTTCCAGGTAGTAAGGAGGCTTTCCAGAATATCCGTGTAATCCTGACTGGTATATACCCCTAGGCGCTGGGCAGCATCGGTAAAGTGGCCGAAGGTTTTACCCATTTCCACGCCCATCTCGCGCATGTAGTGCGCAGGCATCACAATTTTCTTGCGCATCATATCTTCAAAGGCTAGCATCATTTCAGATGGGTCTACTTCAAAGATTTTCTCCACAAACGTCTGATACACGCGGGCATGGCGGGATTCGTCGCCGGCAATCATGCCGCACATCTTAGACAGGGCGGCATCTCCGGCTTTACGGGCCAGCGTCCCTACACGCCGGTGCGAGAGGTTGGTGGCGGCTTCCTGGTAGCTGGTGTAAATGAACGCGCGGTAAGGGTCGTGGGCGGTGCCCAGATCAAAACCATCCGCAATCAGATACTGGGTGCTGACTTCAAACTCGCGCATGTTCACACGACCGGAGAGGTAGAGGTAGCGGTTGAGCAGGTCGCCGTGGCGGTTCTCCTCGGCCGTCCAGCCGCGTATCCACTGTGCCCATCCGTTGTTGGGGTCGCGGCCCAGGTCATCCAGCTGATGAAACCAGGCCTCATAGTTGGGCAGGGCTTCCTCAGTAATGGTATCACCCACAAGCACTGCCAGCAAATCGTAGCTTAACTCTTTGGCACTCTCACGTAGCTCTCTTACTTCATCATAGAAAGTATCGAGACGGGGGTCGGGAAGAAAGTCGGAAGGCTGCCAGCTCTCGTCAACTTTTTTGAGGAAAGAACCCATGTTCTCCCGCAAAAAAGGTTCGAGGTGCTGAAGTACTTCCCCGCGGGAAGTGAGGGTCGCAATCATGGGGCGTGGTGGAAAAAGAGGTTCGGAATCAAGCGTCAAATGTAAAGATTCGCTTTTCATCACTTACGTGAGGCATGAGCAGGAGCGACTATAAAATTTTGGCCTTTTCCTCGGAATTCACTAATAAAGCTATTCAAACACGGGAATATACACTCGAGGTAGATCATTTCTTGCCGACACGGGCTGCCGGGTGCGCAAAGTGAGACGAGGCTGGCCCGTTTGCTGCCGCCAGGCCAGATGCCGGTTCAGTAGCTGGGCAGTGGCGGGTGTGAGGTACCACTTCACGGCAGCCCGGCGCCGGGCTAATCCCCGCAGGCTTTCGGCAAAGTCCCGCGTACCGGTCAGGCGCTGCCGCAAACGGGGTTGCGAGGGGTCCAGGGTAGGCCAGCCGGTGAGGGTTAGGCAGGTTTTGAGATATGCACTGCCAATGGTATGTACCTGCAACGGGTTCTGGGATTTATAGGCGGCATCCACGGCATCGGTCACCACTATTCTGGCAGGGTAGGTAAGACGCCGGAACCGGGCCAGCGCCCGACGCCCGCTTTGCTGTTCGGCCTGCAGCGTGATGTAGCGGTGCCAGAGCTTGTAACTATAGGGAGCTGCTGCCAGTAGCAGCACCAGCAGCAGGCTGAGGATTTCCTGGCTAACCGGCCGGCGCGAATCGCGCAGGAGAAACACCAGATTGGTTAGTACCCAAAGGTCAAGGATGGGCAGTGCCAACCTTGAAGGAAGCTTCAGCAAAGCGCCCAACCCAAACAAAGACAGCAGGAAAGCGCCCTGCAACAGCCAGAACTTACTTCGCCCACCCATACGGGGGCTGGCAGCTACCCAAACCTGGAGCGCCAGGAGCAGCATCAGCACAGGAAAATAATTACGCACCAGCTGCATGGCCGTTTCCCGCAGCTTTTCTGGCAGCGCTTGTTGCGTGAAAAAACGGACATCGGGTACATATGCCCGGGAGAAAAAAGCTTCGTTTACCAGGGTTGAGTCGCCCAGCATCCACTGCTCAACGGCCTGTACCCCAAGGCTATCTGCGGGCGTGCGCGGAATGGGGCGGTACAGCTGATAATCATTCACGTTGGACTTGAGCACATCCAGCGTGCGGAAAGTGGTGGCCTCGTTACCGCGCAGCAGGCTGGCGGCCACTCCTCCTACCAGTGCCCAGGCCACCGCTACCCCCAGCACCGGCAGTCCGCGGCGCCCGGCCAGCCACAGCACCCCGGGCACCACCAGCAGTAAAGCAAGGTCGGCCGCACTGGGCCGAATCAGCCAACTGATGCCGAATGCCAGCACGCCAATCAGGCGGGCACGGAACTGCTCAGGTCGCTGGGCAGCATACAACAAGCCTGCCCCGGCCAGCAATAAAGGCACGCGCATGTAATTAAACCACATGGCATGTTCTATCCAGGCCATGCCATAAAATAACACCAGCAATGCTGTTACAAAGCCGGGCGCTACCCGGTGTCGCACCAGCCGGTCGAGAACGGCAAATGTGAGTACTAAAGCCCCATACAGCAGCCCATACAGCAGCACGCCAAACCACGGCACCATAGGCAATAGCCGAAACAGTCCGGCCAGCACCCAGGCTAATCCATGAAAATACAGATGAAGATTAGTGACCGGTGCCGCGGCGGTATTACCGCGCAACAGCTGAATAATAGCTAGGTCATCATTGGTTTCATAGTAAAAACCCAGCACCACACCGGTAAGCCCCAGCAAAAGTGCGGGCAATATCAGACAGTGCCAGATGCGGGGCCACCTCTTTACCATGTAACTTGGCAGGGCATTTTGGATAATCGCAGCAAGGCGCTGCCTTAATTAGAGGGGCGAAGTTGCGGGATTTTTTGGCTTTTTCAGTGATAGTGTCCTAAAGTAGGGCGGTGCCTGCCGATAATCCCCTTGTTTTGTACTATGAAGGACTCCTCCCCGCGTGTGGCTACCTGGACGCTGCTTGGTCTGGTGGTTTTCATTGTTGCGTATTTCTTCTTCACCCACGAAGGCCTATACGACTACGATGACTACCACTATGCCCGACTGGCTCACGAATTAGCCGCGGGTACTTTCCAGGTAAATCCCGATGCGGAACACCTGCTGATAGAGCCGTTTCGGGAAAGACTGCTGGTGTTTGCGCCGGTGGCTCTTTTCTACCGCCTATTTGGAGTGGGTATTTATACTACCACGCTGTGGCCCCTGCTATGTACCGTGGGTACCTTAGTGCTGTGTTGGGCACTGTACCGGCGCCGTGCGCCCTTGGTGGCTGCCGGGGCTATGGTGCTGCTGGGGCTGCACTACTTTATGCTTACTCTTTCCAACTACCTCTACCCCGATAACATACTGATGTTTTGGGCCTTGGCCAGCGCATCCGCACTGCTCTACGGCCGCCGGGAAAGCCAGCAGCACCCCCGCCGCTGGGGAATCAGTTTTGCCCTACTGACACTAGCCGCTTTTCTGGCCAAGGAGACTTTGGTTTTCTATCTGCCTTTTTATGGGGGTGTGCTAATGGTGGATTTATTCCGCCGTCAGCACAAGCCGTTCTGGCTGGCATCTTTAGGTGCAGGGCTGCTCCTGCTACTTGGCTACCTCAGCTTCTACTATCTGTACACCGGTGATGCGCTGTACCGCTTGCACCGAATTGAGGTAGCCAACGTCTATTTTCAGCCCAAAAACTACCTGGGAGCCCAGCATGGTCAGCTGCTAGCTCGGCTTACATGGCAGCCATTAGCCAGCTTCCTTGGGGCTGGCCTGGGGGTAGCGCTGCTACTGGCGCTGGTGGCTGCCGTAAGCCCGGCGCGGAGGCTGCCGGAAGCCCGCTTTTGGTTATGGCTGGCAGTAAGCGCCATAGCCTGTTACTGGTGGGGCAGCACTTCCCTGGAGCAGTACAACCCTATTACTCTCACCCCGCGCATGATGACACCGCTGCTGCCGCCACTGTGTCTGGCAGCAGGTTTTGGCCTACGTGAAGCGTTGCAACATCGGCTGTATGCCGGTTGGCTGGCCATGGGGCTGCTGGCCTGTGCGCTGTTGCTGCATAACAGTGGCGCGGTAGTATATGCCGGTGCTAGCGTATGTTTTGCGGGGATGTTTTTTTTGCATCACCCGGAGCGAGTTTCACCACTTCTTTTCTCCCGCCTTCCGCTGATGACTTTGCTGTTGCTTGCCGCTGTACTGGCTATCCGGCCGTTGTATTTCATGGCTAAACCCAGCGCATTTTCCTTTTTTGAGCAGCAGGCACTAATTCGGCAGTACCTGCCGGACACGGCACAAGGAACCGTTTATGTGGATGAGCACTTGCTGGAAAAGGTTGACTTTTATTACGGCTTCTCCCCAGTACCTACATTAGTGTACCGGCGTTATGAAAGTGCCGATTCCCTGCCCTTGGCAACGGAGAAACCAGCCTGGATGCTGGTTAACCGCAGCACCCTTACCAACCCGGAGCTGACGCGGCAGCTGATAAAATATACGGAGCCTGAGGTGTTGGCCAGGTTTCCGCATCGCAAGCTAGTAGCGCAAAAAGGTAAGGTGAGCCTTTACCAGGTATTTCTCTGATAATGACTTAGAATCAGCGCTGACATCCCTACCACTTTATCGATTATGCTGGCATGGCCACTTTCGCGGAGCAGCGTAAAATACGCTGCGGCCGCTCCATAGCTACCCCAGCGGGCCGCCTGCCGCATTTCCCAACGCACGCGCACCGCCAGGGCTTGCCGTTCTTCCTCCGTCCGGCACAGCTTCCAGGCTTTATGGCAGATAGCTAATGTAGAGCGTAAATGCGGGTCGCCGGGACGATAGGCGCCGCGCGACATGGCAGTACCGTGCTGCCGCTTGCGCGTGGTTACCGCATCTAAATAGTAGAACTGCCAGTTACGGGAAGCACGCACCCAGAAATCAAAGTCTTCATAGTACAGCGTTTCATCGTAGCCGCGCAGCTCGTCAAGGGTTGCGCGGCGCATCATCATAGTGGGCGTACTGATGAAGTAGCGGCGAAGTACCTCCGCAAATACCCACCCGGAGGCAGGCGCGGGAAACGGTTTTCCAAGGCGCTGATGCACATGCAGGCGGATGTGCTGCCCTTGGTCATCTATCAACTCCGCATTGGAATATACCATCCCTACGGTGGGCGGCAACTGCTGAAATGCGGCTATCTGTTGGGCAATCCGCTCCGGCAGGAGCACATCATCGGTAGCAAAATCAATCAGATACTCACCCTTTGCGCTACGATACGCCTGGTTGAAAGCCCGGCATAGGCCCAGGTTATAGGGATGTAGCTGTAGCTTCCAGGCAGGATGTTGGGCTGCATACTCCTGCAGTATGGCTGCACTGCCATCGGTGCTGGCGTTATCAACCAGCATAACTTCCAAGTTGGGATATGTCTGGGCCAGGATAGAGTTCAGGGCTTCGCGCAAAAAGGGCGCGTGGTTGTGGCAGAGGGCCACAATAGTTACCAGAGGCAGCGCGGCAGGATCAGGAGGCATCATACGGTGGAAGCTGGGAGCCAGTATTTCCGGAATCCGACACCGGTACCCACCAACAACACCCCAAAACGCGCTGCATGGGCCAGGGGTGCCCCCAGCAATCCAAACCGGGGCAGCAGCACAGCCAGCAGCACCGCATACAACACCGCCGAGCCTGCCTGCACCGCTACGTAGCGCCCCACCTGTGCCCGGGCCGAAAGCAGGAAAAGTAAGGTCCAGGTCAGGAATTTAGCCCAGTCGCCGAGTAGCTGTGGGCCCAATAGCGGAGCGGCGGCGGCAAAGTGTTGGTCAAAGAGTAGCGGCAGCAGCCAGTGGCGCATCAGAAACAATGCTCCCAGCCCCAGGGCCAGCACCGGCGCCAGTAGCAACAACACCGTGCGCATATAAGTGCTTAGGGCAGCAGGTTGATGAATAAGCGCTGCTAGGCGCGGGTAAAACACGCTGCCCATCACCGCTGAAAAAACCATGGTATAATTATCCGAAAGCTTAGCCACCGCCTGCCACAAATCGGTTTGAGCCAGGGAAAAGTATCGAATCATTACGGCGCGCATGGCAAAGTCTACGGCTTTGCTGAAGAGCAGCAGGCTAAGGGCCATCAGCAGGAAATGACTGAGAGCACGCAACGCCGCCGGGCTGATTCGGCCCCGCATATCAGGCAGCAGACCAGCGCGGGCTGCTACCACCATTGTGACCAGCAGTGTGCCTCCTTGCGCTAACAAATAAGCCAGCAAAGCCCAACGCACCTCCCAGCCCGCTGCCAGGGCGACGCCTACGGCCAATACGCCCAGCGCACTTAACACAACCGTGAGCCACACATAGGCCCGCAAGCGCCCGGCCGCCAACAGCACTGAAACCAGAAAGGCATGGCCCGTAAGCAGACTGATGCCCAGCGCAAACAGCAGTACCCAGCTCACAGTGGGCTGAAACACGCCGGCCAGGGGCGTACGTGCCAGCAGCAACAGCACCGCACCTACCAGCAGCACGGCCGCATTCATGGCCATGCCGGCTACCAGCCAGAGCCGAAAACGAGCAGAACCGGCAGGCAGTGGTGCTAGATATTTCACCATACCCACATGCACCCCATCATTCGGCAACGTGGTGAACATTGCCATGAGGTTTTGAAAATGTGCCAGCAACGTAAGACCACCCGCTCCCCCGTATAATGCCAACAACTTATTGAGCAGCAAAGCCCCACCTGCCCGCGCCAGCACTGCTACTCCAGATCCTAGGGAGCCACGCAGGAAACGGCCGAGCACCGCGCTGCGGGTTTCAGGCTGAGAAGCGGGCGGAAAAGTGGAGGCGGGATTCAAGGGGTAAGGTGCCGGCTAGGGCTGCAGAGTTGTGGCCTCAAACGTAAATTTCAGACTGCTGACACCTCCCAGATGCTTTTTAAACCGGAGCAGCGGAAAATTGGGCCCCTCCGGCAGCATGGAGGTACCTAAGTCCAGCAGATGCATGTCATTTGGCACGGCCAAAGGCATGCAGCCCGGCGTTCAACAGCACAACGGGGCTATAGGCATTGTATGCCAGTGGACTGGCCGGGTAGAAATTATAAAGCACCTGTTCATTAATGCGAATAGCTACTGTTAAGGCTGCCCAGTTCCCCTTTGCATCGCGCACTGAAAACAGAAAAAAGTCGCGCGGAAACTGCTGAAACAACTCCTGCAGGCGTTCCAACGGCAAAGAAAGGGCCTGGCCTTTCTCCTGCCGGCATTGCGCCAGAAACTCGTAGGCCAGCGGAAGTAGTAAAGGAGGCTCCTGTTCAAACTGCATACCTGCCTGCTGGCACTTCCGTAGCCGCCGCCGCTCCGAGGGATGCAGCCCGGCCTCATATTCCTCGCGCAAAGGCAGGTGGTGGTTTTCCTCTGCCTGGGAAATCTGAAACCCCAGGCTGGTAAGCGCCTGTGCCAGCTTAGAAACGGCAGCCGGCGCATAGGCTGCAGGATAAAGCCTTAGGCGGACAAGCGGCAGCCGTTGACTTTGCAGTTCGGCCAATACTGCTATTAGAAAGCTGTGCAGCACTTCCCCTGAAACCGAATCAGCTATTTGAATGCCCCCAAATGGCGCCTGGTAGGGAGTGATGCTTTGCTGGGGGGCGTTGGACGCAAATACCGGAAATAGGGCCACCGTTTGCTGAATGCGGTGGTCCTCCAGCCAGAAAAGCAACCGCTCAGCGGAGGCAGGCTGCAGGGCTAAATGAGCCGGCCGCAGAAACAGAAACAGTTCAAACGCCAGAGGCAGGGCCAGTGCGGCACCCACTCCCGTTTGCCAACGCACAGAATAGCGCCCGCCAGCTACCGGCAACACCAGAGAATTATCAGAAGCAGCCGAATTACTCAACAGGGTGGGCATGGATGGAGGGCGAAAGTAAAAAAAACGCGGCGGCCCGGGGCCACCCCGTAGCTTTGCGCCCCAACTTTTCCCTTTCTGCCACTTTTCCGGCAGATGGTTAGGCAGGGCCCGTTAGCCCTGATCCATATCTTTCCATAGCCTTCTTTATGCTTGCCCTTCTGATTTACGTGCTCTTTTCGGGGGCCATTGTTTTCACTTTCAAATATTTCAGCCGTTTCCGCATCCCTACGTTTCAGGCGCTGGTGGTGAATTATCTTACCTGCACGGCAGTGGGTTTTGGCATGAGCGGCGCCCCTTCCCTGGCCCCGTTGCAGGCCGGAGGTCCGTGGCTGGTGGCTGCGGTCGTGTTGGGGGCTCTCTTTATCACTACATTCTATCTGGTTGCCCTCACCACCCAGCGCGTGAGCGTTAGCGCGGCGGCGGTAGCTACCAAGATGTCGTTGGTACTGCCCGTGGCGTTCAATCTACTGGTGCTGCAACAGGCCCAACGCCCATACACGCTGCTCAATTATATGGGCATTGCCCTGGCGGTGGTAGCCATTATTCTTACCGTGTGGAAACCAGCACCGGCTAACGCCCCGAGCCCTGGCAGAGAAGCAGTGCCTACGGCTGCCTGGTGGCTGCCTGTGCTGGCGTTTCTGGCCAGCGGCTCCGGCGATACGCTCCTGAACTATGCCAGTTCCCGGCTACTATCCACCCCGGAGCAACAGGCGCTGTTTCCTATTCTGCTCTTCGGCACTGCTGCAGTTGTGGGCATTGGAGTGTTGGCAGCACGTCTTTGGGCTCAGGAAGAAACCTTGCAATGGCGCAGCCTGCCGGCAGGCATTATTCTGGGTATTTTGAATTACTTCTCTGTTCATTTTCTGATTAGAGCCTTGGGGGCGTTCAGCAACGATGGAGCTTTTGTGTATCCCCTGGCCAACATTGGCACTATTCTGCTGGGGGCACTGGGCGGCTACGTCCTTTTCCGCGAGCGGTTGGGGCGCACCGGACAGTTGGGTTTACTCACCGCTTTGCTGGCTCTTTTGCTGCTCTCCTATCAGGAAGTGTTGGCAGCGGTAAGGAGCTAGCTTCTACTTTTTGTAGTAGCTTCCGTAGCATATGCGGTTTCAAGCCGCTTTCCTTCTTTCCCTGATTGCCTCTTCGCGCCATGTCTTCCATTCCGCCCCTTGGCGAAACTGCTACCCCCCTTCCTGCTCCGGAGTCGGCAGCCGATGCCAATCCCAGCAGCATTTCCGACCGGCAGGCAACCCGCCAGGCCCGCCGTCAGGTAGTAGGCCAACGGCCGGGCAGCCTGATAATTCATGAGAATTCTCTCAAGCCCCGGCTGTTCATGATTTCATATGATGCTGAGGTTTTCGAGGAAAAGGAATTTGATAGCTATGACGAACTGATTGACTCCTTCACACGCAATCCTCACCTGCGGCACTGGATTGACGTACGTGGCTACGACGACCTGCCGCTGATGGAGCGCATTATGGATGACTTCGAGCTGCACGCCCTACAGATGGAAGACGTGCTGGGTGACTACCAGCGGGCTAAAGTGGAAGAGTTTGATGATGGCCGCCTGTTCCTGGTTTCCCGCATGACGGAGTTCACCCCCGACCTGGAGATTGACGATGACCAGCTTAGCCTGTTCACCGGGCCCAACTATGTGCTGTCTTTTCAGGATGATTACGATGACTGCCTCGACTCCGTGCGCCAACGCATCCGCTCAGGGCGCAGCCAGATTATGCGCCGCCCCCCACTCTACCTGGCCTATAGCTTAACGGATGTGGTGCTCGACCACTACTTCCCTACTATGGCCGCCATTGGCGACTATATTGAACACCTGGAGGAGCTGATTTTTCGCTCCCGCCGCGCCGACCGGCGCTTGCTGGGCCGCATCCTGCAAATCAAGAAAGATATTGTGCGCTTTCGCCGGCTGGTGTACCCCGAGCGCGACAAAATCATGGAAATCCTACGCCTGCCGGACGATGTGATGCCAGAGGAAATGAAGGTATTCTACCGCGACTGTTACGACCACTCCGTGCAGGCCCTGGATCTGGCCGAGAGCTACAAAGAATCGGTGAATAGCCTGGTGGAGCTCTACCTCTCCGACCAAAGCAACCGCATGAACGAGGTTATGAAAGTGCTGACCATCATCAGCAGCATCTTCATTCCGCTCAGCTTTGTGGTAGGCCTCTATGGCATGAACTTCCAGCGTGAAAACCCGCACGGGGGCATCAACTACTTGAACATGCCTGAGCTCTACCATCCTTTGGGCTACCCTATTCTACTGGGCACTCTCCTGCTGGTGGTAATTGTGCAACTGGTGTATTTCTACCGAAAAGGCTGGATGTCCTAAGCAGGAAACCGGAATACCAGCTTATTTTTCCAACAGGACGAGGTGATTAATTTATTGTTCCGCAGAACGGCATAGCTGCACTTATCAGCAGGTAGCAATATCAATCAATAAGTTTTTCTGAGAATAACAGCTTCTGCTACTCTGCGGTTACGCTGGTGCGGCGTAGCGCGCGACCTTCTGAGCGGTAGATTATCCAACTGTTAGTGCTGGCATCAAACCGGGCTTCTATAGTGGGGGCACTGCTGGGGAAGGTACGGCCACCAAGCTGCTTGCCTTTAGAGTTGTAGAGATACACTTGGTTGGGACCGGGCTCTGTGATGGATAATAGTCGGCGTCCAGTACCGAAATCAAAAAACTGTACGGGCTTCACGTCGGAGGTAGTGAAGCGACGCTCCACTACCCGCCTTCCGGCCGCATCAAAAATCGTTAGTAGGCCGTTAGGCTCCTGCCTTACCACCACGTAGGTGCGCTGTTGTTGATCCGGAATGATGCGGAACGTGCAGCCGCGGCTCCAGGTGCTGATGCGGCTGCGGTTGAGCACGTACCCGCTCAGGTTAAACTGTACCCGCTCACCCTGCTGCGTAACCACTGTGAGACGAGTACGTTGCAGGGTGGAGCCCGTCTCTACAAAAGCCGAGGTATGCAGACGCGCCCCCACACTAATAGGAAAACCCGGATAGGTGCCACCTTGTCGGTCGAAGGCGAAGATGTAGCCATTTTCCAGCAGTACCACAATAACGTCGCTGCCCGCTACACTGAGGTAATGAGGCGGAGCCGCCGGAGAAAACTCTAGGCGCTTGGGCTGCCAGTTGGGCAAAAGGTTACCATTCGTATCGTAGAGAAAGAAATTGCCGCCCCCACCACCTACCAGCAGCCGGGTGGCGCCACCCTGATTTGGTGATGGAGTGAGTGAGCTTACCTGCACCGAATCGGGCAGGTTGAGGGGAAAATGCGGCGCCGGGCGCCCCTGAGGGTCTAACAGAACCAGCTGGTTGGTGGTGGCCAGCAGAAAACCTGAAGCATCCCCTACAGGCAGGCGGTGTACCGGGCCTACTACCGAGCCGCTGAGGGTATCGGACCAGGTAGCAACATTTTCTGGAGTAATGTAGTGCAGCACCCGCAGGCTGTCCTGCACCAGCATACCGGGAGTGCGGGCATTGGCAATGCTCACCAGCATGGGAGGCGTAATCAGGCGGTTTCTGAAGGTTAGGGAGCCTCCATCTTCTGCGGCTACCGCACCCTGGGCTACGCTGCTCACGGCCGGGTGGCGCAGCAGCAGCTGGGTAAAATACTGGGCACCTTGCTCCTGCTCACTATCCGCTGGGGGCACCAGCTGCAGGGCCATCTGTGGGAATCGTTTAAACAATGTTTCGTTGCGCAGAAGCCCAGCCCGTCGGTCTTCCTTTAGGGCACGCAACAGTACGTTCCAGCTGTTCTGCGCATCCATAATTACGCTCAGGCGGGCCAATGGCTGCATTTCTTCCAGCAACGCAACCTGCGTTGGCGATTTGGCCCACACTTTTCCGGCTGCTACATCCTGGAGCCAGGGGCGCAGTTCGGCAGCATTCTGGGCAAAAGCCACAAAGCTGCCCACCTGCACTACTACCCCTGCGCCAAAGCCCCGAAAAAGAGGCCCCAGCAGCCGGGCCGGCACTTCCTCCACTCCTACCTGATACAATTGGTAGGGCCCCACTCGCTCAAAAGAAGGGCTTCCACCGGCGGCACGGCGCAGGTGGCCCAGCGCCAGCGCCATACGGCCCGCATCGGCGCAATGAGCCAAAGCAACGCGGGCCGGAGCCTGCCGCGCCGAAATGGTAGACAAATAGCAAAGCGCTACTTCTCCATCCAGCAAAGAAGCCACAGAATCCAGGGCGGTAGTAGTGGCAGCATTGGATAGGGCGGGCATGGGCTGGCGTAGGGAGGCCGGCTTTTGTATGCCCAGGTGCAGCAGCATAGCGGTGCGCAGAGAAAGAATATCAGCCATGCGCAGGCGCTGGGGCACCTGGCCGCGCAGGCGCTGGTGCAAAGCATCGCGGGCAATTTCGGGGTTGGTAAAGCCGTTGAATACAACCTTGTTGCCGGCTAGCTGCATTTCCAGCAGGCCATTTTTCCCCAGGCCGGTCAGCATTTCCAGGCTGGGGCGCAGCTCCGGCCGGAAAAACAGATTTAGAAATGGCGGCAGCTGCCGGTAGTTTACCAGCAGCGTAGCATCTACACCCTTCAGCTTTTGGTAATCAATGTTATGAAAATCGGCAGCTACGGAGGGCTGGCCTTCGTGCTCAATGCGGGCTATTACTTTCTCAATCAATAGCGGGCTGGCACTGATGATGAGGTGGTTGCGGTAGTTGAAGTACGTAACCCCTGCCCCGGTGCCCCTCGCCCGGATATCGGTCAGCATCATATCATGAAACTCGCGGGTTTGTACCTGAAAACGGGGAATGCGCCCCAAGGCCTCGGCAGCAGCCCGCACCTGCCGGAACTCGCGCACGGTGTTTAGCGGCACTTGGTATAGAATATCAAAGGTACCAGGGCCGGTAACATGCACGGAGGCCAGCACCGTTTTGCGCCCCAGAAACCGCAGCAGGTTGTTGCGGCTGTTGGTCAGGCTATCCAACAGCACCGCATTTTCCTCAAACTGCTGGAAGTAGGGCAGCGCCGTAAGATTATCCCAAAGCTGAGTTTCCTTGAGGTGGCGCACCAGGGTTGGATGGTCACGGGTGGCCACGACAAAAACGGCATCGTCGGGCACCAGCGCCCAGGCATCTACGGGCACGCGGGCTACCGTGCGCCGATAATACACATAGGAGCCCAGGGCTGTGACAAGCAGCAGCCCGGCCAGAAACACCAGTAATTTATTGGACATGCAACACGGCCAGGGTGGGGAGCAGAAGCTGTAAAGGTAGCATACCTATTCGCAGGCACCCGCCTCAAGGTTGTGACGGGCACGGTAAGCCTGCAAGGTATTATCAGGCCCGAGAATAATGTCATGTTTTTTGGGACGGGCACTTGAGTATTAAGCGCCAGTGGCTATAGGCAGATTATTCCGCGACCATTCGCTCCAGGAACCAACGTATAAACGGGGCATGGGTAGGCCGGCCTGCGCAAAGGCCAGCAGGGTGTGGCAGGCAGTAACGCCGGAACCGCAATGCACTATTACTTCCCCGGCTGGCTGTTGGCCGATAACGCCAGCATACTTTTCCCGAAGCTTTTCCGCTGGCAGAAATTTTCCTTCTGCATCCAGGTTGTTGGTGAGTGGCACATTCATCGCCCCCGGAATATGGCCGGCCACAGTATCAATTGGTTCCGTTTCGCCGCGGAAACGGTTGGCGTCGCGCACATCCATAATAAGGCCCTCTCCCGTTTGGGAAGCCTGCTGCACCTCCGCCAGCGAAGCCAGTGGCAGTTGCCAGGAAGTAGCTGGATATGGGCCCAGGGGAAGGGGGTTTTCAAAGGCCGAGCTGGTAGGAAAACCGGCCTGTACGGCCGCTTTCATGCCACCATTCAGCACCTATACGGCCTGGTGGCCCAGGGCACGCAGCATCCACCAGCAGCGGGCAGCCGCATTGGCTCCGGCTTTATCATCATACACCACTACAGAGGTGGCCGGGCCAATCCCCAACCGCCCCAGCAGCCCGGCAAATGCGGCTACTTGGGGCAAAGGATGCCGGCCACCCTGCGCGGGGTTGCCAGGCGCGGCCAGATCTTTTTCCAGATCAACCCAAAGCGCACCGGCCAGGTGCTGTTCCTGGTATTGTTGCTGAGCTTTGGGACCGGAGCGGGCATCCAGCAGCACAAATGCGCCATTTGGCTGCTTTAGCAATTCCTCGGCGCTAATTAGGGGCTGCATATCCTGCTGGTATGGTCTGCGCTAGTCCTGCTGGGTAGGCAGGTGTTCTGGTGCGGGAGTGCTGGCTTTATGGGCCAGACGGTAGCTTACGGCCAAGACAATATTGTTTTTGGCCGAGGTATTCTGGGGCAGAAACTGGCCCTGCTTAAAGGCGGGCAGGTTGTAGTTTGCCTGATTTACCCAGCCGGCCTGCACGGTGAGGTGGGTATTAAACTGATAGCCTGCACCGGCATACACCCGGTTACGCTCCAGTACCGGCCCTTTGGGGTTCAGGAATATCTCATCATAAAACGAGACGAATACTGTGTTCGGGCTGATGGTAGTGTGATTGAGCGGGACAAAGGCGTTCAGACGGTAGCGCAGGCGGTTGCGGGTAGAGGTACTGTCGCCGCGGTAGTTAAACCAGCGCTGCTCCAGGCGGTAGCGGTGCTCTACTTTCACCCGGCTCATGTACTGGTTAAGCGTGAGCTGCAGCCACAAGCGGGCTTCCTTGTTGTTGGGGCCGGCATCCAGGTCTTTGGGAGTATAAGTGGCATAGCGCCCACCGGCCACCATCACGGTAAAGTTCTTGTCCAGATCGTAGCTCAGGCCGCCTTTCAGCTCATTATAGAAGTACTGGCTGAACAGGCCATTAGTGCGGGCCTGTACCTCGGCAAAGCCACCCCATTTCTTTTCGGGAGTGCCGGGCAACTGCACGGTGCCGATAAACCATGTTCCCCAGGTGCCAGGCGTCTGCGCCATGGCCGGCCGATTAATTAATAGGCCCCCAAGGACTATCACGAGGCATAGTATTTTTTTCATCTGGCAAGTCTGCTTTATGCGACGAAGGTAAAGGGTTGCTAGAATTTGCAGGCACATCCCCGCATTAATACCAGTAGCAACAACTTGCTTTAGCTTTCCATCTTCCAGCCCTGGCTTCCCTATCCCCCGCCTGCTAAAAAAGAAAACAGCTTTGCCTGTTAAGCCTATGCCCTGCTTATCGCGGATAGAAAAGCCTCTTTAAAGTCACTGAAAACAGGTCATTGAAGAGACTTCTCCACGCATTTTTATAAAGATAATCCTATACCCATTTTCGCAGGCAGGAAAAGTGGTATCCTTATTCGTTTTCAGTCACTTACATGGGTAAATACAAATGCACTTCCTCTTATAGAATAAATTAATATGAAAACAATTTAATTATATGGTGCGTAAGGAGGCCAAATGGCATAAATGCCACGTTACAACTCCTATTCCCAACTAAAACACATATCATGAAAAAGACTAAAAAGCTCCTCGGTTTGCTCGCATTTGGTGTCGTAATGGGGGTTACTCCTCCTGCCATGGCGCAAACCACTGATGCCAATACAACTACCACGACTACCGATGTTGACAGTGATGATGACGATGATGACGACCACGGCAACTGGGGCCTGCTAGGCTTGCTCGGCCTGGCTGGCTTGCTCGGCCGTCGTAAGCCAGAAGTAGTTCATACTTCCAACGTTCATAACAACCCCAACCAAAACCGCTAATGTGAACTGAATTCTGATGGCTTGCCAAGCTTTTCCCGGCTCCATTGAATTCACGCTAATAGTTAGTAAAGCCCCGGCAAATATGCCGGGGCTTTTTCTTTGGAGTGAGTATTATTTTAGACAATCTAAATCGGGTTATTTTTCTATCTTATTGCACAATTCTTTACGCAAGTCCTACCTAAGAAGGACAGTTCAGCCTACAATTAAATTACCATTACTGAATACCTTTTGTATAACCTCTACTTCTAACTGGTATGAGCTACACATCGGTTACGTTTGCTTTGCTGCGAATTGCAGCCGGCCTGTTGTTTATGCTGCACGGCACCCAAAAGCTAATGGGCTTCCCCGGGGATGGGTCTTCTGTACCCTTAAGCTCCTTAATGGGGGTAGCCGGTTTTATTGAGCTGGGATGTGGTTTTTTAATAATGTTTGGTCTGTTTACCCGCCTGGCAGCCTTTCTGGCCAGTGGTGAAATGGCTGTGGCATTCTTTATGGCGCACTTTCCTAAAAGCCCTCTGCCCATACAGAACCAAGGTGAGCCAGCCGTTTTATTCTGCTTTATCTTCCTGTTTATAGCCGCTCATGGCGCAGGCATCTGGAGCCTAGATGGGCTACGCTACCGAAAAACGGATGCTACTCCTACCAACGCCATTGTGTAAACAAGACCCCAGGCTAGAAAAGGCATTCCTGCTTCCATCCTCTGTTTATTAAGCTTAACACTCACTGGCTGGCTACCGGTGTAGTTATCCCTGCCGCTGCTACCTATCCGTAGCGTGTGGTTTCCTTTGCCATTCCCTCAGCCCGTTCTGAATCATTTACTATATGGTGATGGCGGCACATAGGACATTTCACCTAAGCTCAATAAGCGGACAGCCACTCTTTAGCAGAGCGGTCAGGTGTCCCCAATTATCCTAGAAAAATCAGGCAGGGAGTCATTCCCATCTGGGGTGTTAAATGCTGGCTTTTTCTTCATTATTCAGCTTCCTCACTTTCTATCCCATTTCCCTCCTATCTTCCGGCAAAACTTCTACTCTTTCCTGTATGCCCGAAGAACAACAAGGACAGTTTCAGCGCGCCATCACGCTTTTTGATGCCATCATGATTGTGACCGGCAGCATGATTGGCTCCGGTATTTTTATTGTTTCCGCTGACATTGCCCGGCAGGTGGGTTCGGCAGGGTGGCTACTGGTCGTATGGCTCATTACCGGCGTCATTACCCTGGCCGGGGCCGTAAGCTACGGCGAGCTAGCCTCCATGTTCCCGAAGGTGGGCGGCCAGTATGTGTACCTGCGCGAAGCCTTCGGTCGCCTCACGGCCTTTTTGTATGGTTGGACATTGTTTCTCGTAATTCAGACCGGTGTAATTGCCGCCGTGGCCGTGGCTTTTGCCAAGTTTACCGGCGTGCTGGTGCCCTGGTTCAGTGTCAAGAACGTACTGTTCAACATCGGGCCGTTTGCTTTCAGCAGCGTACAGCTGCTGGCTATTATCCTGATTGTGGCCATCACGGCCCTCAACGCCCAAGGCGTGCGTACCGGCAAGCTCATTCAGAATGTACTGGGCTCCACCAAGCTCATTGCACTGGCGCTGCTGATAATTGGCGGCATTACCCTGGGTTTGAATGCTGAAGCGGTGCAGGCCAACTTTGCCGATATGTGGACGGCCATGCGCTACCCTGCTCCCGGCGTATCGGCAGCACCCCTCCCACTCGATATGACCGGCTTGGTTATCGCCATTGGCATGGCCATGACCGGCTCCCTTTTCTCCTCTGATTCCTGGAATAACATTGGTTTTGCGGGTGAGGAAATTGTAAACCCCGAGCGCACGCTGGTACGCAGCATGGCCATTGGTACCGCCATTGTTACGGCTCTCTACATTCTGGTGAACGTGGTGTACCTGCTCTCCCTGCCGCTGGTAGGCTCGCCGGATGCTACCACTCTGGCTGGCCGCGGCATTCAGTACGCTACCGATGACCGGGTAGCCACAGCCGTAGCTGAGCACGTACTGGGCCCAGCGGGCGCCGTAGTTATGGCGGTGCTCATCATGCTGAGCACCTTTGGCGCCAACAACGGCATCATTCTAAGCGGCGCCCGTGCCTATTACGCCATGGCGAAGGACGGCTTGTTCTTCTCTGGTCTGTCCCGTCTGAATGCAGCCGGTGTGCCGGCCCGCGCTCTGTGGGTGCAGTGCTTGTGGGCCTGCCTGCTTTGCCTTAGCGGCTCCTACGGCCAACTGCTGAACTATGTGATGTTCTCGGTTATCCTGTTCTACGTTATTACCATTGTAGGCATTTTCGTGCTACGCCGCACCCGTCCGGAGGCCCCGCGCCCCTACCGTGCCTGGGGCTATCCTTTGGTACCTGGCATTTATGTGCTGCTGGCTTCTGCATTCTGCATTATCCTGCTCCTGGCTCCTGATACGGCCGAGTACTCTCGTTATGGTCTGCTGCTGGTAGCTTTGGGGGTACCAGTGTATTTCCTGTTTGGCCGGCGCTTCTCCCGGTCGGCTTAATGGGCTCGGTCAGGTAGTATGAAAACATAAAAAGGGCTGCAGATTTCTCTGCAGCCCTTTTTATGTTTAGGCGTATCGTTCTCCCATAGCCTAGTGCTTGCGGCGACGGGTGCCTTCCTTGGGGAGCAGCGTCACGTTACCCGACTGCCCGGTACGTACACGCATTACCTGGTCCTGGTAGCCACCATAACCATATGTCAGGGTGTTTTCGCCCACGGGCACTTCAATGGTATAATTGCCGTTGGCATCAGCGCTGGCAATTTTGCGGGAGCCTTTTAGGAAGATGGTGGCACCTGCTAATGGCTGTCCTTCCTCATCCAGTACGCGGCCGGTCAGGTTGGTGGTAGCAGGTGCTTCGGCCACCGCTGGGGCGGGTGCCGGTGCTGCTTCAGCCGGAGCCGATACCGACGTTGCTGCAATAGGAGCAATAGAAGCATTTGTGGCGGGGGCAGCGGGGCGTTTGGTAGCTACTGCTGGGGCTGGGGTAGTAGTCACGGTCTTCGTAGACGCTACTTCTTCCGCTTTCTTCTCCTCTTCTTCCGTAGCAGGCGCTACTTCTGGTTTGGCGGCAGCACCAGTTACGGTAGCTTCACCATCCAGCATCACAGAACCCATCATCGATGTAGAAGCCCCGTTACCAGCCTTCCCATTTGGCATCATGGCATACCCAAATCCGCCCAACAGCACAATAGCACCTACAATAATGGCCAGGCGGGTATTTCCCGTCGACAATGATTTTTCTTCTGCTTCCCAGGAGGATTCTGCGTTGTCAGAGTCGTATGCGTTTGGATCTGTGCTCATAAGAAAAGTAGCAAGAGGTTAGGTGGTGAGTATGTAAAGCGAAGTGAAAAGCGAGCCGCAGCAGCTATAAATCATAGCGAGGGGAACGGCTCCCTAAATATATTCGCTTATACAGGTAAAATCCAAGCGTTATCCTCGCAAAACCCTGACATCCCTTCTTTTGAGCCGATACAATGCCATTTTTGGCTTTGCCAGACTTTATCAATGCCTCTACCCCCCTCTAGAGGCAGGTTACGGCCGCAAATTTTTCGGCAGCCTACTGTATATCCTCAAGTTATCCAATTCAGGCCACGAGTCTGGGAGTGGGCCAGGTGATTAAACAAAAACGTCCTGCCCGTAATCGGGCAGGACGTTTTTTAGGTCACTTTATCGGTTAATCGTGAGCCGGGCGGGCAGGGCCGCTGGGGGCACTTTCTCCAAATTCCTGATCCTGTGTGCGGATGGGACTACCCATATCTACGCTACCCTCGACTTGAAAACCTGGACCAGATGCTGTTTCGCCGGCTTCATGATGCTCGTTAGCACCATATGGATGGGTATCGTCGCCGCCAATGTGGAGGTTTTCCAGTTGGTCTTTCTGGTCAGAACGCTGGGTATAGCCCCGGGCACCTACATGGCGCCGCGCCGAGGGGTCACCCACTACTTTGCCATTGCTTTGGTCGGCTTTAAAATCCCGCTCTTGTTCCAGTTTCTCATTTTTACGGGTGTTGTTTTCCGGATTTTTATCTTCAGTAGCCATAATGCTGCGCGGTTGAGAATGAATGCTTTTTATTTCCTACGCATTCTTACGGCCGGGAGTTGAGGCTCGGAAAGTGCGCTCTGCTACCTTTGGCCACCGCCAGATGCCGCTCTGGAGCAGCCGCCCTATGCGCTGCTTACCGAACTTCAATGGCCAGTTGCTACGTTACTCACTTGTCAATCTATTTCCAGCTCCGTGGATTTTTCTAAGCTCTACCGCCCCAGCGCCCTCAATAGCTACCAATTTATTGCTGTAACCGGTCTGATCATGACCCTAGCAGCGCACCTGATTCTGCATTTCTTTGCGCAGCGTACCCTACAGGGTTTCAACTGGCTGTATATCTGCTGGCTGGTCCTGTATGTAGCAGGCTCCCTTTTCAATCTATTCGGCAAACCGGATTCCGGCCATCATCATCACTAGCGGTATCATTCAGTCCAACTACGCTCAGCAGGACTGTTCCTTTTACTGTAGTACGTCAGCACGTGAGAAGCTTCATCTCCGCCTCCGTATGTAGAATATTACTACCTCGATTGAAAAAGGCCGGCTACATTGCCGGCCTTTTTCAATATTTAAGACGCTGCTGGCGTCGGGTTTTCTATTTCCTGCACCAACTCTTCGTACCAGTCTGCACCGTATTTGCGGATGAGCGGGTCTTTGAGAAACTGATACACGCGCACTCCTAAATTGGCGCCGAAGCTGCACGCCGGATTACAGATGCCCCACCGGTCATAGTTCAGCGCCTCAAATCCATCATACTTGCTGATGCGAATGGGGTACAGGTGGCAGCTGATTGGTTTTTTGAACGAAGTAGCGCCGGCCAGGTAGGCCTGCTCAATACCGCACTTCAGAATACCACGCTCATCGTACAGCGCGTAGGCGCACTCCCGGTCGTTGATGGTAGTGGTGCTGTAGTCGCCTTCCCAGTCTTTGATATATAGGCCCTGCTGCTCAATGGCGGCGCGGCCGGCCTCGGTGAGGAAGGGCTTAATGGCTTCGTATTCGGTTTCGAGGATTTTCAGTTCTTTTTCTTCCAGGGGCGCGCCCAGGTCACCCTCCACGCAGCAAGCCCCTTTGCAGGCCTCCAGGTTGCAGACGAAGAAATTGTCCCGAACGTCATCGGAGATGACGGTATTTTGAATGATAATCATGGTTGTTGCCTGACAAAGTTTCCCGCCGTTTCGTTCGCCTGAACGCCCCTGCGCATCACCGCGCCCCCCACTGCAAAACACTGCGAGAAAAACGAATTGCAAAGATAACGGGTTTCCTAGCCCCAACCGAAAGCCGTACCTTTGCTAATAAGCCAACACGCTTAGTTTACCGAATGGCACTAGATTATCATAAACTACTGAATCAGTCGCAGGCGGCGGCGGTGCTCCACACCGAAGGCCCTTGCATGATTATAGCCGGCGCGGGCTCCGGCAAAACGCGGGTGCTAACTTACCGCATAGCGCACCTGCTGGAAAAAGGCGTGGATCCGTTCAATATCCTGGCCCTCACTTTCACTAATAAGGCCGCCAAGGAAATGCGTGCCCGTATTGAGAAGGTGGTAGGCCCGGAGGCAAAAAATGTGTGGATGGGCACCTTCCACAGCATCTTTGCCCGTATTCTGCGCTCCGAGGCCGACAAGATTGGCTTTCCCCGCTCCTTCACTATCTATGACACCCAGGATTCTAAAACCCTGCTGGGCCAGATTGTAAAAGAGCTGGAGCTGGACGATAAGCTCTACAAGCCTGCTATGGTGCTAGGGCGCATTTCCGCGGCTAAAAACAAGCTCATTTCCGTCAATCAGTACGTGAATGACCCCGTTATCCGGCAGGACGACGAAGCGGCCCTGCGGCCGAAAATTGGTGCTATCTACCAGCAATACCAGCAGCGCTGCTTCAAGGCCGGCGCCATGGACTTTGATGATCTGCTGTTCAACACCAACATACTGTTCAAAGACCATCCGGATGTGCTCAACAAGTACCAGCACATCTTTAAGTATGTGATGGTAGACGAGTACCAGGACACCAACTACTCCCAGTACCTCATTACGCGCAAGCTGGCCGCCAAAGACCGGAACATTTGCGTGGTGGGTGATGATGCGCAGAGCATTTACGCCTTCCGGGGCGCCGATATTCAGAACATCCTCAACTTCGAGAAAGACTACCCGGAGCTGCAGGTGTTCAAGCTGGAGCAGAACTACCGCTCTACCAAGAACATTGTGAAGGCGGCCAACTCCGTCATCAAAAACAACCAGGCCCAGCTGCGCAAAGACGTTTTCTCCGACAACGAGGAAGGCCCGCTGATTGAGGTTCTGAAAGCCGCCTCCGACAACGAGGAAGGCAAGCTGGTGGCCAACAGCATCTACGAGGACAAGATGAACCAACATCTGTCCTATGATGACTTCGCCATCCTTTACCGCACCAACGCCCAGAGCCGGGCCATGGAAGAGGCCCTGCGCAAGCTCAACATCAAGTACAAAATTATTGGGGGCCTGAGCTTTTACCAGCGCAAGGAAATCAAGGACCTGGTGGCCTACCTGCGCCTCACGGTAAACCCGAATGATGAGCAGGCCCTACGCCGCGTGATTAACTACCCCAAGCGCGGCATCGGTGACACCACCATCAGCAAGCTGATAAACGCGGCTGAGGAGTCTAACCACACCATCTGGGAAGTGGTAGCCAACGCCGACCAGTTCCTGCCCACCCGCGTATCAAACCCGGTGGTAGACTTTGCCGAGAAAATAAAAAGCTACACAGCAGTAGCGGGCAAGGAAGATGCGTTTGAGGCGGCCAAGTTCATAGCCAAGAACTCGGGCATGATTGAGGAACTGTACTCGGATAAGAGCATTGAGGGCCTCTCCCGCTACGAGAACATTCAGGAGCTGCTGAACGGTATTAAGGAGTACGTAGACGATGCCGAGCGTGAGGACAAATCCCTGGGCGCTTTCCTGCAGGACATTGCCCTAGTTACAGACTCCGACTTGAAAGACGCCAAGGATGAAGGCGAGTCCGTGACGCTGATGACGATTCACTCGGCAAAGGGCCTGGAGTTTCGCAACGTCTACATCGTGGGCATGGAGGAAAACCTCTTCCCCAGCCAGATGATGATTACCTCGCGGGCTGATTTGGAAGAAGAGCGCCGCTTGTTCTACGTGGCCATTACGCGGGCCGAGAAAAAGCTAACCCTGAGCTACGCTACCTCCCGCTACCAGTGGGGCAACCTGCGCAGCTGCGAGAAAAGCCGCTTCCTCGACGAAATCGACCCGCAGTACGTGGACTTTAAGTTCTCGGCGGGTCCGGGTTCCGGGCCGGGCGCGGGCGACTCGCCCTTTGGGCACGTATTTGAGCGCCGCAGCAACCTGATTCCGCCTGCGCCGCGCAAAACCGTAGCCACCAAATACGTAGCGCCTTCTGATTTTCAGCCTTCGGATACCAGCAACCTGCAAACTGGGCAGCGCGTGGAGCATCCTAAGTTTGGCTTTGGCAAGGTAACCCAGCTGGAAACCCAGGCCGGCTCTACCAAGGCCATTATCCACTTTGAGGAAGTAGGCGAGAAAACGTTATTGCTGAGTTTTGCGAAATTGCGGGTACTGGGCTAGCCGATGTAGCCCTTCGTCGCCGGAAAGCGTAAGTTGCAGCTGCTTATAATGCGCCTGTCCCTGCCGGGTTAGCAGTAGCTGAGCTACTGCTACGTTACGGCTAGGCTGTTTTTCGCGGCGGCATTTACCCTGCATACCTAATTAATCGAATCAGCCATTGTATTTTTGGCCTCGCATTACTCCCTATGGCATTACCTTCTCTTCATAAACACGAGCTGCTGCAGCGCGAATACGGCCAAAGCACCTTTCAACTGGTGCAGGGCCTGCGCGACATTGCCGACCGTGACGAACGCACAAAACGCGCCCATCAGATTGTGCAGCTTATTTTCCGCTTGCAGCCTTCCCTTCGTGACCAGCCCGATGCCCAGCAGAAGGTGTGGAATCACCTCTACGAAATGGCCGATGAGGATCTGGACATTGATGCGCCCTTCCCGCTGCACGGTCTCAGTAAATTGATGCAGGAGCCCAAGCCCCTGCCCTATCCGCGGCAGGCTCCCAAGCTGAAAGCCTACGGCCGCGCCGTAGAGCAAATGATTGAGAAGGCCGTGGCCCTGGAAGATGCCACCGAACGGGAACAGGCGACCATTACTATTGGCCGCACCATGAAGTTCCTGTACCGCACGCACAACAAGGAAAATGCCAAGGACATCACCATCCTGAAGCACCTGAAAGACCTCTCCGGCGGTAAACTGGAGTTGGATGCGGCCCAGGTTGAAACCCAGAATCTATTTGAAATGGCCACCAGTGGCCGCCCGGCTCCGTTCATTGTCCCTCAGCCCCGCCAGGAACGGCAGGAGCGCGAAATGCGCCGTAGCCCCAGCGGTGGCGGGAACAACAACCGCCGCGATAAGCAGCGCCGGGGTGGCAAGAAAAACCGCCAGGAGCCCCAACAGCCACCGCAGTAATCCAATGGTAAGCGCTGGCTTATCCTTCCCTAATTCCTCTACCAACAGCTTGCGGCTTCCAGCTGACAGCTAGTAGCCGTCTTTTCCTATGGCCTCTTTTGAAGTAATCGGCGGGAAACCGCTGAAGGGTGAAATTGTACCGCAGGGCGCAAAAAACGAAGCATTGCAGATTCTTTGTGCCGTGCTCCTCACGGCAGAGCCCGTTACCATCTCCAACATTCCCAACATCCGCGACGTCAACAAGCTCATTGAGCTGTTGCGCGACATGGGTGTGAAAGTGGAACAGCTGGCGCCCGACACCTACCGCTTCCAGTCGGATGCTGTGAATGTCGATTACCTGGATTCCGCCGAGTTTGTGGCCCAGGGCCGGGCTCTGCGTGGTTCGGTAATGATTCTGGGCCCTATGCTGGCGCGCTTTGGTAAGTGCCAACTGCCAAAGCCAGGCGGCGACAAAATCGGCCGCCGGCCCATGGATACGCACTTCCTGGGTCTGGAGAAGCTGGGTGGCAAGCTCACCATGGATGGCCACGACTTCTACCGCATTACGGCCGAAAACGGCCTGCGCGGTACCCACATGCTGCTGGATGAAGCCTCAGTAACGGGCACTGCCAACATTGTTATGGCGGCCGTACTGGCTCAGGGCGTTACCACCATCTACAACGCGGCTTGTGAGCCTTACCTGCAGCAGCTCTGCAAAATGCTGGTGCGCATGGGGGCTAAAATCAACGGCATCGGCTCAAACCTGCTGACCGTGGAAGGCGTGGAAAGCCTGGGTGGCACCGAGCACCGCATGCTGCCCGATATGATTGAAATCGGCTCTTTCATTGGCCTGGCTGCTATGACGGGCTCCGAAATCACCATTAAGGACTGCCAGATTGCCGAGTTGGGCCTTATTCCCGACACCTTCCGCAAGTTGGGCATCCAAATGGAATTCCGCGGCGACGATATTCATATTCCGGCACAAGCCCACTATGAAATTGCCACTTACCTGGATGGTAGCATTCTAACAGTTTCTGACCACACCTGGCCGGGCTTCACCCCTGACCTGCTCAGCATTGTGCTGGTAGTGGCTACGCAGGCCCAGGGCACCGTGCTCATTCACCAGAAAATGTTTGAGTCCCGCCTGTTCTTCGTAGACAAGCTCATCGACATGGGGGCTCAGATTATTCTCTGCGACCCGCACCGCGCCACCGTTATCGGGCTGGACCAGCGCACCAAGCTACGTGGTATTGCTATGACCTCGCCCGATATCCGTGCCGGTGTGGCCCTACTCATTGCCGCCCTCTCCGCCGACGGCCGCAGCATAATTGACAACGTGGAGCAGATTGACCGCGGCTACCAATATATTGATGAGCGTTTGAACGCCCTTGGCGCGCAGATTCGCCGTCTGTAAGCTCCATCGAGAAGTTTTAACTGGTGTTTTAAGCACCATGCAAGGAAAGCACCCGGTTCGCGCCGGGTGTTTTTTTGTGCCTATGGGTTACCGTAGCCTTGCATCGGCATAAAGAGAAGCGGCTGCGCAGCCAGACTTTCACTTAATCCTTACGATCATGAAACTTCACCTGAATGTTTTTCTAGGATTGGTCTTGCTTTGCGCCAGTTGCAGCAAGCAAGACAGTAATGAGTCGGGTGTAGCAGAAGACACTACAATAGCCAGTTCTTCTGCCGACGGGTTTAGCGCAGGAGAAAACAGCAAGAGCGAAAGCGCAGAAGCACCCACAGCAAAACCCATTTCAGCCGTTACGCCAAAAGCCCGGCTACTTATTTACCACGCAGAAGTGCGGGTAAAAACGGACAATCTGCCCCATGCTAGTGCCCGGCTGGATAGCCTGGTGCAGACCGGCGGATTTGTAAGTGCCGCCACTGAAAACCGCGAGAACGGGCAATGGCGCACTGACATGACAATTCGGGTGGAGCCCGCCCGCTTTCAGGCCCTACTGGCTGCTATCAGTGGGCTAGGTACCGTGGAAGTGAAAAAGCTTAATACTGATGATGTAACGGCCGAACATGCAGACATAGCCGCGCGCTTACGAACCAAACGGGCCGTTGAAGCCCGATACGTAGGGTTGTTAGCCACAGCGAAAAGCATTAAAGAGGTACTACAAGTAGAAGAAAAGATCAGCGAGGTGCGGGAGGAAATAGAAGCAACAGAAAGTCGCCTGAAAGCCCTTAATGATGCTGTAGCTTATTCCACCATCACGGTAAGTCTATATCAGCCCATAGCGGAGACGATGCCGGATGCGCCGGTGGTTTCCTGGAGCAGCCGGGTGGTGGAAGCTTTTTATAGCGGGTGGCAGTTGCTGGCTTCCCTCCTGGTTGGCTTGATTACGATTTGGCCGATATGGGTATTCGGCTCTATTGGCTTCTGGCTTTGGCACCGCCGCAAGGGTTGGCTAAATGGATAGTAAAGCAGAAGGGGCGCCTGACTCCGGTTGAGTCAGGCGCCCCTTCTGCTTTTACAATGATTATTCCTTAGTCAATCACCATGTCAATGACGGCCGTTACCAAGGAAAGCACTACACTGAACAGTAACGCTGATAGGAAGCCATCCACCTTGAAGCCGGGCAGAATCCAGTCGGCCAGCAGTACAATAACGGCGTTGATAACCAGCAGGAACAATCCCAGAGTCAGAATGGTAATGGGGAAGCCCAGAATTTTGAGAATAGGTTTTAGAACTGCATTCAACACTGCCAGCACCAATACCAGCAATATGGCGTCGGAGAAGCCAGCCAGGTGCGTGCCGGGCAGGAACCTGGCCAGTACATAGGTAATAATGGCAGTCAGCAAAAACTTGAGTATAAAGCCCATATGTGTAAAGGTGAGAGAGTGGAGAGAATGTAAAACACAGGCGAGGGATATAGCGCCGGGCTAATGTACTCTTTCCACCCGATTAGGGTTTTTATCAGAGAGTTTCTTCAAACTAAAACGACCTGCTCCTAATATCGGAGCAGGTCGTTTTAGTTTGAGTTCAGGTAGGTTAGGCCGATACGCCGGTTGCCTTAAGCAGGCCCTGCGAAACAGCCATCCAGTTACACATCTGATAGAGTAGCCGGGCACCTACGTTGCCGTTCCAATCGGTTTCGCCGGGAGCTACCTCGTTCAGGTCGCAGCCGATGATCTGACGACCCGAGCGCACAATCGTCCGAATTAGGTACAAAGCTTCCTCAAACTCCAGGCCGCCAGGTACGGGCGTGCCGGTGCCAGGGCACAGCTTAGGATCGAGGCCATCAATATCGAAGCTCAGATATACCTTCTGGGGCAGCTGTGCAATGATTTTGCCGCACATCTTTTTCCAGGATTTCTTGGCGTACATCTCGTCGCGCAGAAAGCGGTGGTGGAACATCACCACACGGCCACCGGACTGCGCAATAAGGTCGGCTTCTTGCTGGCACAAGTCGCGGATGCCCACCTGCACCAGCTTTTTCACCTGTGGCAGGTGTAAGGCATTGTACATAATGGAGGCGTGCGAGTACTCGAAACCTTCGTAGGCAGGACGAAGGTCGCAATGTGCATCAATCTGCAGGATGCCAAACTCCTCGTGGCGTTCAGCCAAGGCGTGCATATAACCCAGCGGCGTGCTATGGTCGCCGCCCAATACCACTACAGCTTTGCCAGCGTCTAGGTATGCGCCGGTTTTTTGCTTCAGCCATTCCAGCAGTTCCTTGCCTTTGGCCGTCACGGCTGCCGGAACTGTAGCGTAATTCTTAGCGTCGGCGGCAGATTGGCCTTCTTCCAGCCAGTTGATATAGTCAGCAGCTTTAGCGCGCAACTCATGGCTTTGCTGAGCCCAGGAGGCATCTTCCTCCTCCATGGCAATTCCTAAACGCCAGGCATCGGTTACGTCCGGATCATACAGATCCACCTGCATGGAAGCGTCAAGAATAGCGGCCGGCCCCTGAGCTGTGCCTGCCTGATAGGATACCGTTACTTCCCACGGCACGGGCACTATTACTAATTGAGCCTCCTCCAGAGTGAAGGGCAGGCCAAAAATGCCGCCGGAAGCATCACCCACTCCATTAGGGTCGAAGTTGGCCAGTTTTTTATCGAGAGCGGATGTAGACATAGGAAAAACGTGTGTACGACGACCCGTCAGACGTTTACTCCGTCGGGTTGGGGCCGCCCAGGAAATTATAGGTACGAATGATTTCGAGAATCTTGACGAAAGTGTCGCGGTCGAAAAACAGCATCAGTGGTAGCTCTACGGAGTTGTTCTGATCGGAGAACTGCGTGATAACCGAGAAAATAAGCGGCTTCCAGCCTGGGTTATGGATAATGAGCCCTTGCAGGGAATTCGCAATATCACCATTCGGCGAAATTGGCGGCGCTCCATATACATTGGCCTTCAGGATGTTTGCCAGCTGGGTAACTAAAGCGCCGGTAATGATATTACTCATTTCCAGCAGCAGCGACTCCTGCATGGCATTCACCTCAATGGACTCTGGAACATCCAGCCGTAGGCAAACTTTGGACAGGCGCTGCACGTGCTGCCCGGAGAAGAGCATCAGTGTGGTACCGTGAAAATCACCTCGAATGTCGGACTGAATAATTTTATGCGAGTTCTCATACTTGCGTACCAGATCCACCATACTCTCCAACGGCATTAAATCCAGGTTGGGCACCTCCAGGAGCACCTTTTCCTGGGCGATAACGGCAAACGAATCTGCCGCCCGAGCCAGGCCGATGTTGAGTATCTCACGGATGATATCCCGCTCCAGTTCCGTCATGTGCAACTCCATACTATCATTCGGTTAACCGCTGCCCTATTATGAGGGTAGCGGCATCTGCAATACGTAGGTTAAGGTCGTTTAGCCAGAAATACCCGAGTTAGTGCCGGAACATCTAACACGAGGCATACCTGCCCGTTACCCAATAGCGTGACGCCCCCGAACAAATCAATTTTATCGAGGGGTTGCGTCATGGGTTTAATCACAATGTTTTGCTGGCGCAAAAACCGGTCGACGATGAGGCCAAGCCGGCGGTTGTTGTAGTTGACGATGATGATATCCTGGCGTCCGATGAGTTCTTCGGTATCAGCGGAAGCCAAGGGTTCGTCGCCGCTGTGCAGCAGTTGGCGCAGGCCTACTACCGGCACATTTTCTCCCTGCACCTCGGCCAGCAGCATCCCTCCCACTACGTGGAGTTCCTCGGGCCAGAGTGAGACGACGGAATCAATGTGCATGAGCAGGAGGGCATAGCTGCGTTCTTCCAGTTCAAAGAGCAATGCGCCTTTCACAGCAATGGAAGTAGGCAGCACCAGTGTAAACGTAGTGCCTTTGCCCAACTCCGAATCGACGCGCAATTGCCCGCCCATGGAGTCAATAGCCAGCTTCACTACATCCAAGCCCACACCCCGGCCAGATATTTCCGTTACTTCCTCAGCCATGGAAAAGCCAGGCTCGAAGAGTAGTGCCCGCACTGCAGGGGCACTTAGCGAAGCTGCCGTTTGGGCGTTGACTAAACCCCGGGAAACGGCTTTACTTCTTACTTTCTCTACATCAATCCCCCGGCCATCGTCGCGCACCTGAATCAGCACATCGTCGCGCTCAATGGCCGCTTCCAAGGCAACCTCCCCCACAGGGGGTTTACCAGCCTTGATGCGCTCCTCCGGCGTTTCAATACCGTGCCCAATGGCGTTACGCACCAGGTGTAGTAAGGAGTCTGTAATGATTTGCAGGATGTTGCGGTCAATCTGAATATCCTGACCACTAATGCTCAGGTTTACTTCCTTATGCTCAGTCGTGGCTACGTCGCGCACCACGCGCGGAAATTTGTTGAACAGGGAGCCTACGTTTACCAAACGAGCATCCATCACGCTGTACTGCAGCTCGTCGGCAATCCGGAACAGGTGGGCGGCCGCAGATTGCAGCGCCGGATTGCCAATTTCCTGTCCCAGTGTAAAGATTCGGTCCCTGTCAATAATCAGCTCCCCTACCAGGTTCAGCAGGTGGTCGAGCTTTTTAATCTGGATATAAACCAGGTCGGAAAGCTCCAGCTTACGCGAATCATCAACGGCAACTTCTTCGTCAGTGAGAATGGGCTCCTCACCGCGCACGAGGCGTTCCAGGTTTTCCAGCAGGGACTCAGCATTGGGAAGCTCCTGATTTTCGCCAATAGCCCGGATCATGGCTCCAATGGTATCAATCCCCCCGAATAGCACCCCCGTAATTGAGCCGGAAAAAGCTTTTTCCTTGCTCCGGATCAATCCAAAGATGGTTTCCATTCGGTGCGCAACTTCACCCAGATCCATATAGCCCATAGCACGGGCATTGGCCTTGAGGTTGTGCATCAGGCGAAACAGCTCGTTCAGGGGCTGCTCGCTCTGCGGGTTTTTCTCCAACTCGCTGATATGGCGGCTCATGGCGTCGTAGTATTCGAGCGCCTCAGCCATAAATATTTCGCGGTACTCCTGCTCGCGTGACCTCATACGTTGGTGGCCTGAGATAAGGAATACCGACTAGGCCGCGGTGCAACTACCGGGGCCATAGAGCGGTTGATGAAATCAGAAATTTCATTTAAGGGCAGTACCTGCGAGGCAAAGCCACCTTGGATTACGGCTTTGGGCATACCAAAGACGGCAGCAGAGGCTTCATCCTGCGCAATGACTACGCCTCCTTGCTGGCGCACCGCCTGAGCACCCAAGGCGCCATCACGGCCCAGCCCGCTCAGAACTACCCCCATTACCTTACGCCCCATAGCGCGGGCAGCCGAAGACATCAGCATATCCACGGAAGGAACATCAGACGTACCAGGAGAATCGGCGGCAAACTCCGTCTGCCAGGCAAGCCAGGGGCCATTAGTTACCGGCCGAACCACCATATTATGACCACCAGGTGCCACCAGAATGCGGCCCGCCTCCAGGCGGGACCCGGCGCAGGCGGCTTCTACCGGGAACGGGGAAATGCGGCGCAAGCGCTCCACAAATGAGTTGGTAAACTGTGCTGGTAAATGAACCGCAACCAGAATGGCCTGTCGCAAGCTGGGTGTAAGCCCCTGCACTACCCGCTCTACAGCACTGGCTCCACCCGTTGAGCCACCCAGCACGATGATGCCACGCGGGGGCGCAAAGATAGAAGTGGCCGTTTTCCCAAGCCGGGAAATCAACTGTTTTGGTCGCACCATCTGCACCTTGCGCCGCAGTTCCGTGTGCTGCGCTGCAGCCATAGGATGGCCCTCAGGCAGCAACGGGGACAGATAATCATACACTCCCCAGCGGGCCGCTTCCTGCATCATACCGGGCAAGGGTATCGAGTTAGCATACAGCAGTACCGGAACGGGACTATGCCGTGCCAGAAGGCCTAGCCCCGGTAATACGGCTTCCCCAGCAATAACCAGGTCAGGCCGCAGAGTGCGGGCCTTCAGCACCAGATCTTCGCCACTCAATGCTGTGCCCACTACCCGCACGTGGGGAGTAGCGGCCAGCAGCTTTGCCAACGCCAGCCGGGTAAGGCCAGGAAGTTCGCCGAGCAGAATAGCTAAAGGTTCGGTGATACGAGACACAAAAAAGAGAAGAATAGGCAAAAGCTACCCCACGGCTAAGGCCAAATGTGGGCAGTTGGAAAAGTACTAAGCCTGGGGCGTGGACTCTGATGAAGTATCAGCGTCCGTATCGGCGGTGCCGGCTTCCGGGGTAGCCGAAGGCTCAGCAGAAGTATCCGACTTGTCGTTGCCCTGCTGCAGCATGCTGCCTACAATCTCCAGTACTTTTTCTTCGGAGAAGGGCTTCACGATATAAGCTACTGCCCCGCTTTCCAGGGCTTCGTTTACAATTACCTCCTGACCCACGGCGCTGCACATTACAATGCGGACATCGGGCTGCTCCTGCCGAATACCTTTCAGCACATCCAGGCCCGTATTATCGGGAAGAATAACGTCCAGCGTGATGAGGTCAGGGCGGGTGGCGGCAGCCATTTCCAGGGCCTGTTGCCCGTTAGCTGCCTCGCCTACCACGTCGTAACCGGCGTCGGTAAGCATATTCTTAAGCATCGTGCGCATGTAGAACGAGTCGTCCACGATGAGGATGCGGTTTTTCATATAGTAGGGGTCTGTCGGTCAGAAAATAAAATGGGCGGAAAACGTGTAGGCCTAGGTACGGCTGCGTGCGGTAGAAGATTCCGCCCGAGGGTTTAATTGCATGATTTCCGATGGAGTCAGCAGTTTCATCATATCCAAAACAATGATGATACGGCTGTCGAACCGGGCAATACCCTCGATATACTTCTCCTGGATGTTACTGTCCTGCAAAAATTCCGGGGCCCGCTCAATGGCAGATACCGGCAAGGAAAGCGGCTGTGGCACTTCCCGCACTACAATACCGATGGTATAGTCGTGTGCTTCAATGGCCAGGGTGTAAGTAAGACTGGTGCTCACATCGGCTTTACCGCGCCGCAGACTAAACCGTTCTTCCAGATCAATAATAGCAATGATGTCGCCGCGCAGGTTGGCAATGCCCTTCACAAAGGCCGGCGTTTTGGGCATGCGCGCAATATCCGGGGTAATGGTTACCTCCTTCACTTGCTCAATGCGTACGCCGTACTCCTCAGTACCCAGGCGGAAAACAATCAGCTGCACCAGCGCTTCCTGCACAATGGGCTTCCGTTCGCCACCGCTTTCTGTTTGAACCATAGCTGAAAACAGGAAAACCTACGCTGCTAGCCCTTTTAGAGTACAGCGTAGGAATCCGGATTTATTTAGACGTTGATTTTTTGCCTTTACCCCCTTGCGCTGCAGGTGCCTTTGCCTCTTTAGCCGAGGCCGTTTTGGCCTTACCATTGGCAGTAGCGGAGCCATTATTAGAAGGCTCTGCTTTTACCACCGTAGGCCGCGCAATGGCTGATGCCTTAGGAGCCTCGGGGCGGGGCCGTGCTGCCGTACGCTCCCGCTGAACGGTAGAGGGAGCAGGCGTTTGCGCCGCAATGGCACGGGCTACAGGGCGCGTACGCACTGGTGCTTCCACTTTAGGAGCTACTGGTTCTACCCGGCGCATGGTGCGGCGCAGTACAGGAGCGGGCTCAGGCTCTACGTACTCAATCAGCTGGAAGGCGGACAAACCTACCTGCAGGTCATCGGCAATGTCCGTCAGTTTCTGGCTGGAAGCGGTGAGTTCCTGCATCGAAGACGAAAGCTGCTTGGCGGTACCAGCTACTTGCTGCGTGCCGGATGCCGTTTGCTCGGCAATGGCTACTACTTCCTCTACGTATTTTACTACGTCGCCAATCGAGGTCTTCTGAATCTCGGTAGCCGTGAGAATGTCGCGGGAGGTGCGGAGCGTTTCTCCGCTGGAGGTGGCAATGTTCTTAAAGGCGCTGGACGCTTCAAACGTAGCGTTTTTGCCTTTCAGTACTCGGCCTTCCATGGTTGAAATTGCGGTTGCGGCAGAGATGGTGTCTTTCTTAACATCTTCTACCAGCGTGGCAATTTCGTTGGCCGATTTGCGGGAGCCTTCGGCCAGCTTCCGGATTTCTTCGGCTACTACGGCAAAACCACGGCCGGCTTCCCCGGCGCGGGCTGCTTCGATGGCTGCGTTCAGGGCCAGCAGGTTGGTTTGCGAGGCAATGTCCGTGATTACGCCCAGCGACTTGCTGATTTCTCCCGAACGGGTACTCAGTACTTCAATGGTACGGGCCGTTTGCGCAGCCGCGTTGGAGATTTCCTCCATGTTCTTTACCACCTCGGCCACCGTTTTCAGACCCAGCTGCGAGGTTTGCTCACCCAGGATAGCTGATTTGTTTACTACGTCTGCTTTGCCGGCCGTTTCCTTGGTAGCCTGCATGATTTCTTCAATCAGCTTAAAGGCCTGGTCGGTTTTCAATGCCTGGTTCTGAGCACCTTCTGCCATCTGTTGCATGGCCAAGGCCACATCAACCGTAACACGGCTCATTTCCTGACCTTTACCGGCCATTTCTTCCGAGGAAGTTCCTACTACCAGCGAGGAGTCGTTGATTTCGCCCAGCAGTTCGTTCAGGTTTTCAACAGCAAGGTTAAGAGCGTCGGACATGGCCAGAATGTCGCCGGCGGTGGGTACTTCCACGCGCTGGGTCAGGTCACCTTCCGAAATGGCTCGTACCACGCGCGACACTTCCAGTACCGGCGAGGCAATGGATTCCAGCAGGGCGTTGAGCGTGTCTACCAGTTCTTTCCAGGAGCCCGATACGCCGCCTACCGTAGCACGTTCTGTCAGCTTGCCTTCCACACCGGCCACTTTGGCCACGCGGCTAACTTCTACTGCCAGACGGTTCAGGTCATCCACCATTCGGTTAATGGTGTCAGCCAGCTCGGCCACTTCACCTTTGGCTTCCAGCGTCAGCTTCTGGGTCAAGTCACCTTTGGATACCGCCGTAACTACTTTCACAATGCCCCGTACCTGAGTAGTCAGGTTGGAGGCCATCGTGTTTACGTTGTCGGTGAGGTCTTTCCAAACGCCGCTTACGCTTGGCACGTTGGCCTGGCCACCGAGGCGGCCTTCCGTACCTACTTCCTGCGCCACACGGGTTACCTCGCCAGCGAAAATGTTCAGGGAGTCCACCATTCGGTTGATGTTATCTTTCAGGTCGAGCAGCTCGCCTTTAACATCTACCGAAACTTTCTGGCTTAGGTCGCCGCGGGCTACCGCGGTGGTTACGTTGGCAATGTCTCGTACCTGCGAGGTAAGCGAGGCGGCCATGGTGTTTACGTTGTCGGTGAGGTCCTTCCAGGTACCGCGTACGTTAGGTACTACGGCCTGGCCACCCAGTTTACCCTCGGTGCCTACTTCGCGGGCCACGCGGGTTACTTCGTCACCGAACGTGTTCAGGGAGTCCACCATCTGGTTGAGGTTTTCCTTCAACTGGAGCAGCTCGCCTTTTACGTCTACTTTGATTTTCTGCGACAAGTCGCCGCGGGCTACCGCGGTTGCCACGTTGGCAATATCTCGCACCTGACTGGTCAGGTTGCTTGCCATCGTGTTTACGTTGTCAGTAAGGTCCTTCCAGGTACCCGAAACGTTTGGCACATTAGCCTGACCGCCCAGAATACCTTCGGTACCCACTTCCCTTGCCACACGGGTTACCTCGCCAGCGAAGATGTTCAGGGAGTCCACCATCTGGTTCAGAATGTTCTTCAGATCCAGCAGCTCGCCTTTTACATCTACCGTGATTTTCTGAGTCAGGTCACCTTTTGCTACCGCGGTTGCCACGTTGGCAATGTCTCGTACTTGAGAGGTCAAGTTCGAGGCCATTGTGTTTACGTTGTCGGTCAGCTCTTTCCAGGTACCACCTACGCGGGGCACGTTGGCCTGACCGCCCAGTTTTCCTTCCGTACCTACTTCGCGGGCTACGCGGGTTACCTCGCCAGCGAAAATGTTCAGGGAGTCCACCATCTGGTTCAAGATATTCTTGAGCTCCAGAATTTCGCCCTTCACGTTTACCGTCATCTTCTGCGACAAGTCACCGCGGGCTACGGCGGTTGCTACGTTAGCAATGTCTCGTACCTGGCTCGTTAAGTTCGAGGCCATGTAGTTTACATTGTCCGTCAGCTCCTTCCAAACCCCGGCCACGTTGGGCACCGATGCCTGACCACCCAGTTTTCCTTCGGCGCCTACTTCCAGTGCCACACGCGTTACCTCGCCAGCAAAGAGGTTGAGTGAGTCCACCATCTGGTTCAGGTTCTGCTTCAACTGCAGCAGCTCCCCTTTTACATCTACCGTAATCTTCTGGCTTAGGTCGCCGCGGGCTACCGCAGTAGCTACGTTAGCAATATCTCGCACCTGACTGGTCAGGTTGCTTGCCATGTTATTTACGTTGTCCGTCAGCTCTTTCCATACGCCGCCTACATTCGGTACCACGGCCTGGCCACCAAGGCGGCCTTCCGTACCTACTTCCTGCGCTACGCGGGTTACCTCGCCGGCAAACAGGTTCAGGGAGTCCACCATCTGGTTGAGGTTCTGCTTCAATTGCAGCAGCTCGCCTTTAACGTCAACGGTGATTTTCTGCGACAAGTCGCCTTTTGCTACTGCGGTAGCTACGTTAGCAATGTCTCGCACCTGACTCGTCAGGTTGGAGGCCATGTTATTTACGTTGTCGGTGAGGTCTTTCCAAACCCCGCCTACGTTTGGCACGCTGGCCTGACCACCCAGTTTACCCTCGGTACCTACTTCCTGCGCTACGCGGGTTACTTCCCCTGCAAACAGGTTCAGGGAGTCCACCATCTGGTTGAGGTTCTGCTTCAATTGCAGCAACTCTCCTTTAACATCTACCGTAATCTTCTGGGTAAGGTCACCCTTTGCTACGGCCGTGGCTACGTTGGCAATGTCCCGTACCTGACTGGTCAGGTTGGAGGCCATGTTGTTTACGTTGTCCGTCAGTTCTTTCCAGATACCACCCACGTTTGGTACCGAGGCCTGGCCACCCAGCTTTCCTTCGGTACCTACTTCCTGCGCCACACGGGTTACCTCGCCGGCGAATACGTTCAGGTTGTCGATGGTTTTGTTGATGGTTTCGGCCATCACCTTGAAGTCACCCGACACTGGAATCTGGAAGGACTCGTCCAGATTACCCTTGCTGATGTTCTTCAGTACTTTGCCTACCTCCAATACCGGAACGGCGATGCTATCCACCAGGCCGTTGATATTGTTGATCATGTCGCGCCAGAAACCGGCGGCATTCTCCGCCGAGGCCCGCGCCTTCAGGTTGCCTTCCACCCCGGCCACCTTGGAAATGCGCGATACTTCGCCGCCTACCCCGCCAATCATCTCTACCATGGAGTTGTAGGCTTCGGCAATTTCGGCGAAGATGTCGTCGTTTTGCTTGGTCAGGCGTACCGAAACGTCCCCTTTCTTAAAGGCATCGAGGGCGTAGAGCACGCGGTTCAGCTGCTCGTTTACGTACTCGGGGTCCTGCTCATCGGTAATGCCACGGGCAACCCCGCGCTTGCGGGTACTGTTGCTCCCAGGGGTACTGAGCTGAACAATAGGTTCGGAGGAAGCTGGGGAACCACCCCGACGGGTGGTGGTAGCTGCCGTTGCCTGGTCAGCGGCGGCAGGCTGCGCTGAGCTTGCCGTAGTAGAAGAGGAACGTGAATTCTTGCCGGATGCCATAAAGGAGCGGGTGGTAGCGAGCCAGATTAAAAAGGCGATGCAATGTATACCGTGCGGCGGAAAGCTGAGCGCAGTACTGACAAAGTTAACAACTCAGAAGGAATACTGTACTCCTGAATTCGCGTGGGGCTTTTCTTTTTCGTTATCAGGTGGCTGATTTCAACAGCTTCCGGCCTATTTATCAACGGTTAAGAACCATACAGGCCCTGCACGGCGTATTTAGTTTATATCTAAATATATAGACGATAAAAAATAAGACCGGAATATTCCAGCATCTTTGCGGCAAAATTCAACTCCTTTGCGCTGCTTCTCGTTTCTCCCAGAAAACACGCCTAGCATCCCGCCCTGCTTTATATCATATGGTTAAGAACCTAGTCATAGTAGAGTCTCCTGCCAAAGCCAAGACCATTGAAGGGTACCTAGGCAAGGACTATATCGTCAAATCCAGCTTTGGGCACGTCCGCGACCTGCCCAAGGATAATAATGCCATTGACATTGCCAACGGCTTTAAGCCCACCTATGTAGTATCGGCGGATAAGCGGGAAATCATTTCCCAGCTGAAAAAACTAGCTAAGGAAGCCGAAATGGTGTGGTTAGCAAGTGACGATGACCGCGAGGGCGAGGCCATATCCTGGCATCTGTCGGAAACCCTGAACCTGAGTGAGCAGAAGACAAAGCGTATTGTATTCCGCGAAATCACCAAGAATGCCATCCTTAACGCCATTGCCAATCCTCGGGAAATAGACCTGAACCTGGTGAATGCCCAGCAGGCCCGCCGCGTGCTGGACCGGCTGGTAGGCTTTGAGTTGAGCCCGGTGCTCTGGAAAAAGGTAAAAGCCGGCTTATCTGCGGGCCGCGTGCAGAGTGTGGCCGTGCGGCTGGTGGTGGAGCGGGAGCGGGAAATTAATCAGTTCAAAACCTCTTCGGCGTATCGGGTAGTAGCTAAGTTTGATGCCGGCAAAGGCGCGGTGCTGGAGGCGGAACTGCCCACCCGCTACAAAACCCGCGAAGAAGCGGAAGCTTTCCTGGCGCGCTGTGTAGGTGCGGCCTACCGCATTGAGAACCTGGAGAAGAAGCCGGGCAAACGCACCCCTGCGCCGCCGTTTACCACTTCTACCCTGCAGCAGGAAGCCTCGCGCAAGCTGGGCTTCTCGGTAGCGCAGACCATGAGCGTAGCCCAGAAGCTGTATGAGGCGGGTAAAATCAGCTACATGCGTACTGACTCCCTGAACCTCTCGCAGGACGCCATAGCCGCTGCCAAGGAAGAAATTACGCGGGCCTACGGGGCTGAATATGCGCACACCCGCCAGTTCAAGACCAAATCCGCCTCCGCGCAGGAAGCCCACGAAGCCATTCGCCCTACGGATTTCGCGCTGGTAAAAGCCGGGGCTGATTCGGCGGAGCAGCGCCTGTATGATTTGATCCGGAAGCGGGCTATGGCTTCGCAGATGGCTGATGCTACGGTGGAGCGTACGGTAGCTACCATTGGCATCAGCACCCAGCCAGGCGTTACGCTCACGGCAACTGGGGAAGTTATTACGTTTGAGGGCTTTCTGAAAGCCTACAGCGAGTCGAAAGACGAGGATGAGCAAGACGGAGAATCATCTTTCTCCCGCGGGTTGCCGCCATTGAATGTGGGTCAGGAGTTGCCTCTGCAGCAATTACGGGCTACGGAGCGCTATGCCTCGCCGGCTGCTCGCTACACGGAAGCCTCGCTGGTGAAAAAGCTGGAGGAAATGGGCATTGGTCGGCCTTCAACCTACGCTCCAACCATTAGCACCATTCAGAAACGGGGCTATGTGGAAAAAGACACCCGTGAGGGCAAGGAGCGCAAGTTTCATGTGCTGACGCTGGATGGCGACAAGGTGAAAACCGAAGTCAAAACTGAAACCTACGGTGCCGATAAAGCCAAGCTGTTTCCCACGGATACGGCTATGGTGGTAAACGACTTTTTGGTTGAGCACTTCCCCGTAATTGTAGACTATAAGTTTACGGCTAAGGTGGAAGATGAATTCGACCAGATTGCCAATGGCCACGAGCAGTGGCAAAAGATGATTGCTGGCTTCTATGGCACGTTTCACGAAACCGTGGAACGTGGCCAGGATATTGAGCGGAGCACGCTGGGCTCAACCCGCGTTATCGGTTTGCATCCGGAAACCGGCCAGAAGTTAACGGCTCGCCTGGGCCGCTTTGGTCCTTATGTGCAGATTGAGCCCAAGGAAGGTGCACCGGAAGGCGAAAAGGCCGTGTACGCCAGCCTGCGCAAAGGCCAGTTCATTGAGAACATCACCCTGGAAGAAGCGCTGGAACTCTTCAAGCTGCCGCGCAATGTGGGGCAGTATGAGGAGAAGGACATGACAGCCGCTCTGGGCCGTTTTGGCCCTTATATCCGCCACGACAGCAAATTCTATTCGCTCACCAAGGAGCAGGACCCACATACTATCACGGCCGACGAAGCCGTGACGCTGATTGAGAACAAGCGCAAAACCGACGCGGAGCGACTGATTAAGGAGTTTCCGGGCCGTGAAGACGTGCAGGTTCTGAATGGCCGCTTCGGTCCCTATATTGTAGTGGGCAAGAAGAACGTCAAGATTCCGAAAGGTGAAGAGCCGACTGATCTGACGCTGGAACGCTGTCTGGAATTGGCGGAAGCCACCCCGGATAAACCAGCAAAAGGAGGCCGCTTCGCCAAGAAGGCCGCACCTGCCGCCAGTGAGAAGACAGATACCCCCGTTAAAAAGCCAGCTGCCAAGAAACCAGCAGCCAAAAAGCCAGCCGCAAAAAAGCCGGCTGCAAAGAAAGCTACGGGTAAGGCCAAGTAATATCTACTTAAAGCTTGTCCTCCTTTGCTTAGCTCAAGATGAAATATAAAAAAGCCCCGGCTATTATAGCCGGGGCTTTTTTATGACTTCGTCTGGCAAAATACTCCACCCGAAATACCGTTATTGATTCCTCTATCCTATTTCTGCTTAGCAAACTATCCTCATGAAAGCTGCTTTTCCCCTTCTGGCTTTGCTGTTTTGTTGCTCTGGTCCGGAGGCTGAATCAGGCACAAGTGCCCTTCGGGCGCAGCACCCGCTGTCTGCAGCCGAAGGCAGCCAAAATAGTTATCCATGGCTGGCAGCGGGCCGTTACAACCCACGCCAGACAGTAGCGGCGCGGTTTCTGCCGCCCAAAGGTTATCAACGGGTGGAGCTAATGCCGGGCTCATTTGGGCATTGGCTGCGGTATTTGCCTTTGCTCCCGGCCGGAACTCCGGTAAAGCTGTATAATGGCCAGCTTAAAGACCGGCAGGATGTGCACGCTGCGGTTTTGGACTTAGATGTTGGCACCCGTGACCTGCAGCAATGCGCCGATGCTGTAATTCGTTTGCGGGCTGAATATCAATTCAGTCAAGACCCGAACCAGGTACACTTTCACCTGACCAGCGGCGACGATATCCGCTTTCAGGACTGGTATGCGGGCACGGGCTTTAAGGTTGCAGGCAATGCCGTTCAACCGGCTACTAAGCCAGTAGAGCCACCCACGCACACTGTGCTGCGCCGCTACCTGGACCAGATTTACACCTATGCCGGCACCCTCTCCCTTAGTCGTGAGTTGCGTCCCATGCCACTGGCCCAGGTACAGCCTGGCGACGTATTAATTCGGGGTGGCTCGCCGGGCCATGCCGTTTTGGTGCTGGATGTGGCTGTGCAGCCCGGCAGCGGGCGGCGGGTGGCTCTGCTGGCGCAAAGCTATATGCCCGCGCAGCAAATGCACGTATTGGAAAATATATGGGATGAAACCGGGCGCAGCGCGTGGTTTCTGCTAGACCCACGGGTGGCCCAGGTGAGTACCCCCGAGTGGACGTTCCGGCGAGACGAGTTGGGCCGTTTTGAGTAAAATGAATTGGCAATAAGACTATTGATCGAGCTATAGATGAATAATAAAAAGAAACTCGTTGCCCTGACCGGGGCCGGTATTTCGGCGGAAAGTGGGTTGGCTACTTTTCGGGGTTCAGATGGGCTGTGGGAAGGACACCGCGTAGAGGATGTGGCTTCGCCGGAAGGCTGGGCGCGTAACCCGGAGTTGGTGCTGGATTTTTATAATCAGCGGCGGGCGGCAGCCCGGGCGGCTCAGCCCAACGCGGGCCACAAAGCCCTAGTGGACCTGGAGCAAGCCTACGAGGTAGTAATCATTACCCAGAACGTGGACGACCTGCATGAGCGAGCCGGCTCCTCCCACGTGATACACCTGCATGGCAAACTCTTTGAAGCGCGCAGTTCCCGGCACGAGGAGTTGGTCTACCCCATGTCCTCTGACCGGATTGAGCTGGGCGAGCTATGCGAAAAAGGCTCCCAGCTGCGACCCAACATTGTGTGGTTTGGTGAGGCCGTACCCTTGATGGAACGCGCAATGGAAGAAGCCGCTACCGCCGATATTTTTGTGGTAATAGGCACTTCACTGCAGGTGTACCCGGCCGCCAACCTGATACACTACGCGCCCGTAAACTGCCCGCTTTATATCATTGACCCACATCAGCCCCCACTAACTGCTCGCCGAAATCTGCATTTTATCACGGAGCCGGCCAGCACCGGCGTACCTAAACTGGCAGCTGAGTTGCTGGCGGAGCACTAGTTCATGCGCCCTGCTGAAAGTACCCGGAATGGTGCTTTGCCAATGCCCCAGTGGTCAGCATAAGCGGAGAACTGAACTTCCTCAAACTGCGGGGCTACTAAGCCTAAATAGCCATCGGGGCGTAGTAAGTACAAGGTGCCAGGAGTTTCCCCAGGCATAGGGCGAAGTACCGTGAAGGGTAACTCGCGCTGGCTTGCCCACTCCTGCACTTCTTGGGTTGGCTCTCCAACCGCCATAAGCTGCCAACCGGTTACGCGTAGGGCTTCAAATCGGCCGTCGGCCTGCCAGGGCAGCCGCTCACCGGCATCTGCATTAGAAGCACCACCTACACTCAGGGGTGAATCCGGATAGGCAATACTGATTTGAGAGACGGTACGGAAAGCCCACTTCCGAATGAAGGGCAAGCGTGCCAAAGCCGGCAAAACTAGGGGCAAAAACCTTAAACGGACAATATCTGCCAGCCGGGCGGGCCGGGTTACAATGGAAAATGCCCGGTCGGTAGTGGCTACCAGTTTTTGGGCAAAGGGTATCCGCTCCGTGGAATAGGTATTCAGCAGGGCACTGGGGGCTAAGCGGTGGAGCACGGCAGCCAGCTTCCAGCCCAGATTTGCGGCATCACCCATACCCGTGTTCATGCCCTGCCCGCCAGCCGGACTATGCACGTGTGCTGCATCCCCCGCTAGGAACACGGGCCCCTGCTGAAAGTGGTCAGCTACCCGGTGGTGCACTTTATAGGTCGAAAACCAGAACACCTGCTCTACTTTTAGCTTCTCGGCGGCTTCCAGCATTGGGCGCACATCCTCGAAAGTAGCCGTTTCTGGCTCTACCCCTTCAGGCAGAATACCAATGATGCGGGTGCGTTGGTCAGGCATTGGAAAAAACGCATAAAACTTCTGAGGCTGCACGGCTACCTGTAAGTACCGTTTCTTTCCCTGGTTGCCTGCCAGGCCCGAAACCCACGTATCGGCCACGAAGAAAACCTGCTGGTATGTGCCGCCAGGAAATCTGATCTGTAATGCCTTACGGGTAGCAGAGTGCGCCCCATCACAGCCCACCAGAAAGCGAAATCGGGCGGTCTGGACTTCATTTCCCCTGTTCAGTTGGGCCGAAACGGATTTGGGTTCGGTATCAACTGTCAGCGTAGTCAGTTCTGTATTCCATTCCACCCTGATGCCCTGAGCTTCCAGGGCTTCCCGCAGCAGCCGCTCGGTTTGATCCTGTGATATAACAAGCAAATAAGGAAACGGACTCAAGGAGGCACCTATCTGCCCAAGCGGCACATGAGCTACTACCCGACCCCATACCCGCAGGTTCATGCCCTCTACCATCAGACCCTGCTGCACAAAAGTCTCGGCCAGACCATGTCGATCCAGCAGCTCCAGCGTGCGGGCGTGCACTACCAGGGCCCGGCTCAGGGGCGAAGGACCAGAGCGGGCATCGATTATTCTGGGAGTAATGCCATGGCGCACCAGCTCCAGGGCCAGCATCAGACCGGTTGGGCCAGCACCAACAACCAATACAGGCGTCTCGGGTACGGGAGAGTTCATGGAGACTTTGCCAAAAGGGCAGACTTAATATTGAAAAATAATCAATTGGCACTGACCACTTCAGGCCGAAAGTCCTGAGGAATCGAATAACAGGATTTTTGGGTGAATACTTTTGCACCGAAGCTACGTATGGGAGAATTCACTCTACGCTCTATGCGAAAAATCTCCTCTATTTGGCTGCTGGCCGGTCTGTTTATAAGTACCCCATTGTATGCCCAGACGGTGGCTCCGGCGCATACGGTTTATCTGCTGGGTAATACTGCCACCACCGGCCCTTCTGCAGCACATCTGCAAGCACTCCGCCACACGCTGGAGCAGGAAACTGGCACTTTCAGCGTAGTACACCTAGGCGACATTGTGGGCCCCGAAGGCATGGGCAGCAAGCAGGACACCAGCGCTACAGCCCAAGCGGCCCGTGCCGATGCCCTGATTGCGCTGGTAAACGGCCTTCCCAACGGTAAGCTATATTTTGTGCCGGGTGACAAAGACTGGGCAAATTCCGGCCCCGATGGCCTTAAACGGGTGCGACGGCTGGAGAAATACATTGAAAGCAAGCTGCCCGGACAAAATGCCTTTGCCCCCACCGGCGGCTGTCCCGGCCCGGAGGTGATTGATATAGCCCCGCTGGTGCGCCTGGTGGCGATTAACTCTCCCTGGTGGACACACCCCTACGACCGGCCCGAAGCACCCGACACAGAGTGCAAAACGTTGACTAAGGAAGAGTTTCGGGAGCAGCTACAGGATATTCTAACTGACACCAAGGGCACCAATGTGCTGCTTATAGGTCACCATCCCATTATCAGTAATGGCATTTACGGCGGCCGCATGCCCCTCTCCCGCCACCTGCTCCCGCCGGTTTTAGGTACGCTATACGCGGCATACCGCCAGAATGTAGGCTCGCCCCGCGACATGGCCAACCCGGCCTACCAAGGGTTCCGGAAGGATATGTTGAGTACCCTGCGCGAAAATCCCGGGGTTATCTACGCTTCGTCTCACGACTATAGCCTGCAACTCAACCAGATTCAGCAGCAGGACAACTACCAGCTGATAGCCGGCAGCTTTACTGAGGCTCAGCATGTGGGCTCTAATGCTCGCGCCCTGTTCAACAAAGCGGAAGAAGGCTTCTCTAAAATTCAATACTTTCCTGACGGGACGGTAAAAACGCTTTTCTACACTTTCGGTCCTACTCCGGAAACTGCCCGAGAGGCTTTTTCGACCACTGTGTTTCAATCGGCCTGCACGCAGCCTCGCTTGCCTAATGTGCCGGTCAATTCCTTTATTCCGGATTGCCCCGGCGGCTCTTCGCAGAGTGAAGCTGCCTCCAAGCCCGATGCACCTTTTCAGCCCACTGTAACGGTAGCAGCCGGGTCGAAATACAAAGATGGGGCCGGGCGGCGCTTTTTTCTCGGACCGCTATATCGCACTACCTGGGCCCAGCCGGTGCAGGTGCCAATGCTTAATCTGGCCACGGAAAAAGGTGGCTTGTTCCCTTATGGTCGGGGTGGTGGCCGGCAAACAACCTCCCTAAAGCTGATTGCCGCTGATAGTACGGAATACGTGTTCCGCTCCGTAGACAAGGACGTAACCAAGATTCTGCCCCCTGAGCTGCGCAACTCTATTGCCGGTGATGTGCTGCGCGATATTACGCCCACTGCCCACCCCTACTCAGCCTTGGCAATCAGCTCCCTGCTCGACCAGACGGATATTCTGCACGCCCGCCCACGCCTGTTTGTACTGCCCGATAACCAACAACTGGGGCCCTACCGCGAGGAATATGCCGGGCTGCTGGGTACGCTGGAAGATGACCCCTGGGACCCAAAACCAAATACCCCTGGCTTTGGTGGAGCTAATGACATACGCCGTTCCTTCAGCTTTATCCGCCAGCTTTACAAAGATCATGACAGCCGCATTGATGCTCAGGCCCTGGGGCGTGCCCGCGCCTTTGACATGCTGATAGCCGACTTTGGCAAGCACGAAGACAACTGGAAATGGGCCGGCTATAAGCAGGATGGCTACACACTGTACAAGCCTATTCCGCGCGACCGGGACCAAAGCTTTACGCTGTGGAATGGCCTTCTTACCTGGACGGCCAACCGTGAATGGGCCGTGCCCAGCATTGAGGACTTTCAGGACAAATTCCACGATATGGAAAGCCTGAACTGGCCGGCGCGCCACCTCGACAGGTTCCTGCTCCAATCCCTTACCCGGGAGCAATGGCAGGATATAGGCCACTATCTGCAGGAGAAAATTACTCCCGCCGCTATTGATCAGGCCACTGCTCAGTTTCCGGCCGAAACGCAGGCACTATCCGGCCAGGAAATCAACCGTAAATTAAAATCCCGCATTCAGGAGTTGCCCAAGGCATTGGATGAATATTATCTGATGTTGGCCAAGCGAGTAGACGTGGTAGGCTCCAACAAGAGCGAGGTATTTCAGGTAGAGCGCCTGCCCGATGGCAACGTGCGGGTGCGCATGTTTGATAAAGCAAAAGGCACTGACGAGCCCGAAGGTGCCCCCCTTTTCGACCGCACCTTTAAGCGTGGGGAAACCGAAGAAATTGACTTATACGGCCTTGATGAGAAGGACATTTTTAACATTACCGGCTCTGTTCCGCGCAGCATTCTGGTGCGCATTATTGGCGGCGACGGAAAAGACCAGATAACCGACAACTCAAAGGTAAGTGGGCTGCGCACCCTCACCAAGGTGTATGATGTGCCCGAAACCCAGCTGCAGGCCAGCTCGGAAACGGATAACCGCACTTCCCATAAACAAGGCATCAACCACTATGACAGGGAAGCTTTTGAATATGACGGTTACAATCCTCGCGCCACGCTTATCTTCAACCAGAGCGACGGATTAGGCATTGGGGCTGGGTTTGACATAGTGCACCAAGGCTTCCGTAAGCCCGACTTCAAGAACCTCTATGGCATAGATATTCAGGGCTCCACCAATGGCAACTTTCAGGTAGCACTGAACTCCCGCTACCGCTATGCCATCAAGAAATGGGACATAGGTCTGCGCACCGAGTATGGCAACTATTTCCAGTTCTACAACTTCTTCGGGCTGGGCAACAACACGGTGAAAAACGACGGGCTGTACGATAATAACTTTTACAAAGCCCGCTACAAAGGCTATACCGCCAATGCCTTTCTGGAGCGTACCTTCCTGCAGCGCAGCCTGTTCCGCCTGGGCCCTGCCTATGAGCAGTTCACCACCAATTTTGCCGGCAACAGCTACCTGGGCCAGTTGCTGCAAACCCCCACTCCCGATACACCTTTACCCAATACCGCCTTCCAGCGCCTGGTAGGGCTAAACAGCTTATTTGACCTTGACCTGCGTGACCGGCAAAGTTATGCCCGGCGCGGCGTGCGCCTCTTGGTGCAGCACGACAGCTACCGCCAGCTAAATAGGGGCAAATCTTATTTTGGGCTTACGCAGGCCTTCGGCGAGTTTTATACCACGGCTCGTATTGCTATTCCCATCACGCTGGTATTGAAAGGTGGCGGCGCCAAGAACTATGGCAAGCAGGAGGAAATCCCCTTCTACAAATATGCTGCACTAGGGCAGCGCGAAAACCTGCGCGGCTACGTACGCAACCGCTTCACCGGCGACGCCAGCCTTTATCTGAATACGGAGCTACGCCTGGCGCTGGGCCGCAGCCGCAACTCTATCCTGCCATTCTACTATGGGGTATTTGGGTTGTATGACCGGGGCCGGGTGTATTACAAAGGCGATTCGCCGGGTGGTTGGCATACGGGCTACGGTGCCGGCTTTTATGTAGCGCCTGTAGCCGAGCAGCTGGCCTTGTCTATTTCCTATCAGGTTTCCGACGAAGAAAGCGCCCTGCTGCAATTTGGCCTTGGCTTCCGCATAGATCAATAAGCCTTTGTTCAGAGAAATGGAATAAAAAGCCCCGGCTGCTACCTGCATCTGGGGCTTTTTATTCCCAGCCAGCCAGTTGAACTTGTCGAGCTGTTAGGTCAGAAAACACAATCAACTATCTTTGATTTTCCCTATTCATTCTACTCTGCCTTCATGCAATATCCACTTCTGAAACTGGCCGCTATTGATATTGGATCCAATGCCGTACGGTGTCAGATTTCAGCAGTGCTCCACTACGGCGACCGATACCGGCTAAAGCGGGTGGAGTATGTGCGCTACCCCTTGCGTCTGGGCGAGGATGTTTTTGCCTCGGGTAACATTTCCCAACCCCGGCAGGACAAGTTTGTGAAGCTGCTACACGCCCTCAAGCTTTTGATGGAAGTACACGATGTGGCCCCTAACCACTACCTGGTGTGTGCCACCTCCGCCATGCGTACCGCCAAAAACGGCCAGGAAGTAGCCGAGCGGATTCAGCGGGAGTTGGGCATGACGGTACAGGTCATTGACGGCCAGGCCGAAGCCGCATTTATCAACCGCGTCATTGAGCAACTGCTGGAAGACAAAAAACACTATCTGCACATAGATGTAGGCGGCGGCAGCACGGAGTTCAACATTTACCACGACCGGCGTAAAGTGGCCTCCCAGTCCTTCGAGGTAGGCTCTATCCGGCGTATGCAGCAGGAAGAGTCCGGCCTGGATACCGATGCCCTGAACGGCACCTGGAAGCGCATGGAAGACTGGGTAACGGAAAACGCCCGCCGCTTCCACGTAACGCGCGCCATTGGCACAGGTGGCAACATTAACAAGCTTTACAGCATGGCGCAGCCCCAGCTGGACAAGCCCGTTACGCGCGCCCGCATTGCCACAGTCCTGGACCACCTGACCAGCATGAGCATGGATGAGCGGGTAAACGTAGCCATGCTAAACCCCGACCGTGCCGATGTGATTGTACCTGCCGGCCACATTTATCTGGCCGCTATGGAATGGGCTAATATACATACCATGCTGGTGCCTGATATTGGCCTAAAGGATGGCATGCTGCAGTCGTTATTCGAAGACCACTTCGATGAAATTGAGCCCTCTGCCCTGCTTCGCAAAGGTCCTAAGCCCAAGCTTACTGTGCAGAGCCGAGACAACGACGAAGCCAGCTAATGTAGGCTCACTCCCTATTTATAAATGCCACTAAATGCCACGCCCGGCCGGATAGTCTATCCGGCCGGGCGTGGCATTTGTAACTATTTGTACTGGTAGCTAGGCGCAACTGGGGGTACCGGTGGTTTCTACCGGTTCCGCATCTTCGCCTTCCCCCGTATCAATGGGCGTTATCAGGCACTCGGCTACTACTTCTTCGCCGTCTTCATCAGCAGCCGTTACAGGCGGTGTGGCCTCCTCCACCAGCGAACTAACTACGGCTTTGGGCGTGAGATAATCCTGATACAGGTCTCCATCTCCTACCAGACTATAGTTTTTGTGGTAAAACTCTTTGTGCACGTTAAACACGGGCTCATCCAGCCCCGGCTGCCGGCGCACGTATGCGCCATCCTCGCGCATGAGGTAAGTATTTTGGTTGTCGCGCAGGTTGAAATACAGGATATTGATAGCTTCGCGCTTCAGCTGGGGATTTACGATACTAAATAGGGCCTCAATGCGGCGGTCGAAGGAGCGTACCATCACATCGGCTGAGCCGGCATACACCAGCGGGTGACCGGCGTGGTGGAAGTAGAACAGGCGGGCATGCTCCAGGTACTCGCCCACAATGCTGCGCACCTCAATATTGTCGCTCAGACCGGGGCGGCCCGGACGCAGACAGCAGATGCCGCGCACCACCAACCGGATAGGCACCCCTGCTTTGGAAGCTTTGTACAGCTCGTCAATTACCTCCTTGTCTTCCAGGGAGTTCATCTTCATTACAATACCGCTGGGAATGCCTTTTTTAGCATTCTTGCCTTCTTCCCGGATCAGGTGTATGAGTTGCTGGCGCATGTCTTTGGGCGCCGTAATCAGGTACTCGTAGTTATCGGGCTGCGAGTGGCCGGTTATTACGTTGAAGAACTCCGATACATCGTGGCCATACACCTCATTGGTAGTCAGCAGGCTCACATCGGTGTAAATCTTACTGGTTTGCTCGTTATAATTGCCGGAACCGATGTGCACGTAGCGCGTCACCTTGTCGCCCTCCTTCCGGATGATCATCAGCATCTTGGTGTGCGTCTTGTACTTCGACACGCCATAGATGACGAAGCAGCCCGCCTTTTCCAGCCGGCCACCTTCCCGGATGTTACGCTCCTCATCAAAGCGCGCTTTCACCTCAAACAGCACCGAAACGTGCTTGCCATTCTCCGCCGCTTTCAGGAGCGCCGCCGTCACGCGGGAGTCATCGGCGAGGCGGTAGATGGTTTGCTTGATGCCTAGTACGTGCGGGTCCTCGGCGGCCTGCTCCAGCAGACGTACCACGGGCTCAATGCTGTTGTACGGATGGTTCAGCAGTACATCGTGGTGCTTCAGGTATTCAAACAGGTTGTCCTCGGCGCCATCGGGCAGGCTGAGCGGTGTTACCGGTGAGGGCTGCTTGCTGCTCTTGCCGCGAAGATTAGGATGCTTCAGAATCTGCAGGAAGCCCCGCATATCCATCAGGGCGCTGATGACGAATACGTTGCCGTTATCAATTTTCCAGCGCTCCTTGAGCACATTCATCAGTATCGGCGAGGCGTCGCGCTCTACTTCCAGGCGAACCACGCGGCCTTTCTTGCGGGTTTTCAGGCCTACCTGAATCTCCTTGATGAAGTCGACGTCAATGTCTTCCGATTCTTCCAGGGTGAAGTCGCCGTTGCGCGTGATGCGGAACAGGTTGGCGGATACAATGTCAATGTTGCGGAACAGCTTGGGCAGATTTTCCCGCACTATTTCTTCAATGGGCACAAAGATGACTTTGTCCTTGCGCGTGAGCTCAAAGAAGCGCGACAGGTTCTGCGGAATCTGCACAAACGTGAGCCGCTCCTGTCCTTTCTCCGCTTCCGTATCCGGGCCCGTGCGCGTGACTACCCCAAAGATGAGCATCTGGTTCATCATCAATGGAAAGCCATGGTAGGAGTCGTATACCATGGGCGTGAGCAGCGGGTAGAGCGTGTGCTTGAAGTAGCCCTCGGCTTTCTTCAGCTCCAGCTCCGTGAGCTCATCCATGCGCAGAATATTGAAGCCATTTTTCTCGAAGTTTGGCTTTAACTCATGCAGATAGGTCAGCGACTGGTCGTTGACGAAACGGTGCGCAAAGTCCAGCAGCTTGCGCCGGAACGGCAGCTCCCGCAGGCCGGAGTAGTCCACCCGCTCCTTGCCGTAGTCGATATAGTTATACAGCGAGCCGACCCGAATCATGAAGAACTCATCGAGGTTGCTGCTGGTAATGCTCAGGAACCGCAGCCGGTCGAACACCGATTTGCTGGTATCCTTGGCCTGATCCAGCACGCGGTAGTTAAACCGCAGCCAACTCAGGTCGCGGCTGATGTATTTACTTTTCCGAATGAGGTCGGCGGATTTGAAGATTTTCATAGCGGAGTAAAAAACCGGGGTAAGATACGTATGCGGCCGCCTCCCCGGCGCATATTCAGGTCAGGAAATAATAGCAGTGGCCTCAATTTCGACCAACAAACGTGAATCGATGAGGGCACGCACCTCCACCATGCTGGTAGCCGGACGAATCTGGCCGAACACTTCAGCGTGGGCCCGGCCTACAGCTTCCCACTCCGAAATATCCGTGACGTAGATGCGGGTGCGCACTACATCCTGCAACGTAGCACCGGCCTGGGTTAGTGCCGCCTCAATTTTTTCCAGAATGCGTACGGTTTGCCGGTAGGCATCACCACCTGCCACGGAGTCGCCATCCTGCGCAGTAGTGCCCGATACTTCTACCACGTTGCCCACGCGCACGGCCCGGGAATAACCTACCACGGCCTCCCACGGAGCACCGGAAGAAATGAGTTGTCTGGCTGGAGTCATAACAGCAAAAAAGTCCTCGGCATACCGACAAAAAAAGCTCGCCGGGGCGAGCTTTTTTTGTCAGATCCAATACGGAACGGAAGGCAGATTAAACATCGAGTTTGGCGTACTTGGCGTTTTTCTCGATGAACTCGCGGCGGGGCGGCACTTCGTCGCCCATCAGCATGGAGAACAGGTGGTCGGCTTCTACGCCCGACTCTATGTCTACGCGCTTCAACGAGCGGGTTTCCGGCTGCATGGTCGTTGTCCAGAGCTGTTCAGCATTCATCTCACCCAGACCTTTGTAGCGCTGCACGTTCACCGTTTCGGGCTTACCGCGGCCCAGCTCTTCCTGAGCAGCCATACGCTCCTCTTCGGTCCAGCAGTAGCGCTCCTCTTTCCCACGCTTCACCAAGTACAGCGGCGGCAGGGCAATGTAGATGTAGCCATTGTCGATCAGCTCCCGCATGTAGCGGAAGAAGAACGTCAAAATCAACGTCCGGATGTGCGAGCCGTCGATGTCGGCGTCGGTCATGATGATGATTTTGTGGTAGCGCAGCTTGTCCATGTTCAATGAACGGGAAGTGCTACCATCATCCTCGTCGGTCTTCTTTTCGAAGCTCACGCCAAGGGCCGTAATCATGTTCCGGATTTCTTCGTTTTCGTAGATGCGGTGCTCCTGCGCTTTTTCTACGTTCAGGATTTTACCCCGCAGTGGCATAATAGCCTGGAAGGCACGGTTCCGGCCCTGCTTGGCAGTACCACCGGCCGAGTCACCTTCTACCAGGTACAGCTCGCAGATAGCCGGATCAGACTCCGAGCAGTCGGCCAGCTTACCGGGCAGACTGGCAGAACCCAGCACCGATTTACGCTGCACCATCTCGCGGGCTTTGCGGGCAGCAACCCGGGCTTTGGCGGCCAGAATTACCTTCTCCACAATGATGCGGGCTTCCTTGGGATTTTCCTCCAGATACTGGTTCAGGATTTCGCCCACGGCCTGGTTTACTGCGCCGCTCACATCGGAGTTGCCCAGCTTGGTTTTGGTCTGGCCTTCAAACTGCGGCTCCTGCACCTTCACCGAAATAACGGCGGTAAGGCCTTCGCGGAAGTCATCCCCCTGCACCTCTACCTTGGCCTTTTCCAGCAAGCCGGATTTATCGGCGTAGGCTTTCAGGGTGCGGGTAAGGGCCGAGCGGAAGCCGGCTACGTGCGTACCACCTTCAATGGTGTTGATGTTGTTGACGTAGCTGAAGATGTGCTCCTGGTAAGAGTCGTTGTACTCCAGGGCCACTTCTACCGGCGTGCCGCCTTTCTCGCTGATTACGTGAATGGGCGCGGGCATCAGCACGTTGCGGCTGTTGTCCAGGTACTGCACAAACTCGCTCAGGCCGCCCTGGGAGTAGAACTCCTCAAAAAGGAACGAGCCGTCGTCGTTGGTTTCGCGGCGGTCCGTGAGCAGGATACGGATACCCTTGTTCAGGTACGACAGCTCCCGCAGGCGGTTGGCAATGGTTTCGTACTTATAAACACTCTCGCTGAAGATGGTATCATCCGGCATGAATTCTACCTGGGTACCATGCTCATCGGTGTCGCCAATTTCCTTTACCGGATACTGGGGCACGCCAATCTTGTACTCCTGCTCGTAGATGTGGCCGTTGCGGCGCACTATTACTTTCAGGTCTTTGCTAAGCGCATTTACGCAGCTCACGCCTACGCCGTGCAAGCCGCCGGACACCTTGTAGGAGTCCTTATCGAACTTACCGCCAGCGTGCAGCACCGTCATAACTACCTCCAGGGCCGAGCGGCCTTCTTTCTGGTGGAAGTCAACGGGGATACCGCGGCCGTTATCCCGGACGGTAATGGAGTTGTTTTCGTTGATGGTTACTTCAATCCGGTCACAGTGGCCGGCCAGGGCTTCGTCAATGGAGTTATCGACTACTTCCCACACCAAATGGTGCAGGCCTTTGACGCCAGTATCGCCAATGTACATGGACGGCCGTTTCCGTACGGCCTCGAGCCCTTCGAGTACTTGAATGCTATCCGCGGAGTACTCGGCGGGGCCTTTTTTCTCTTTCGTTTCGCTCATGTGGGGCACTTAGTTCAGCACTATTTATTAGTAAACAAAGATACCGATTTTATCCGGTTTTTGCCAGAAAAAACCCCTGCTAATCCTGTTTTCCCTGATGTGGCTTCTCACTAACAACATTGCGCTTTTCCGTGTAAATTTTGCAGTAAATAATGAAATTCGCTATCTGGCAGAAGTGCTACTTTTCCTCTTTTACGGATGGGTTACAGCTTCTTGATTAGGCAATTATCGATGCCTACTGATATTGATAAGTCCTGATAATTCTGTATTTTAAAGGACAACTTTATTTGGGCAGCCATGAAATCACAGGATCTGTCAGCTTCACCATTGCCCGGCGCCTGGGCTACCCCAACTGCCGGTAGCCAGCAGTTGGTGCCTACCTTACGCCCACAGGCGCCTGTATCCCACCCCACTCAGCCTACGGCCCAACCCTTTTCTGACCCCGAAGACCCAAACTTTCCTACAGCATGGGTAAGTGCCTGTGAGGCAATGGGCTCTATTTTCTAAGCGCAGTCTACGGACCGCGGCAGCTTTATTAAAGATCCTCATATATCAGGGCCGGCGTAGCTGTATACTGCTGCTTCACCACTGCGTGCAGTCTGTTGGCAACTGGCTTCAGGCTATGATTTACGCTCATTCCAAGCTTCTCCTGCATCTTCCAAAGTACTATCAGGATAGAAAGAGAACTGCCCAAGGCAGCCAGATGGATAAGTTATAGGCAGAAAGTCACGCATCAACCAGCACGCAAAGCATAAAATCCAGATTACGCGTTTTAAAACAACTATTTTTTTCCGTCAGGGCTTACCCCTGTATCTGACGCATATTTGAATAAAAAACCAGGGCTATTCTAAATACATGATTACAAAATTTTAACTATCAATATTTTACCCTCCCAGAAATATCAGGGCGCCCAATCGGAATAAATATTCAGTTTCCACACTATTGTTTTAGCTGGCCAACTTATGCCCATTGCCCGTAGCCATTCGTAATTAGAAAGTAGGAACTTCCCGCCTCATTACCCCTACTTTTCTATTCCTGATACAATGCAGCAGGATGGCAACACCCTTGGTTCAAACAGTTCTGACAATGCATCTGCTCCTGGATTTCCAGCAGACAGCATAGTACAGCTGTGTAACACCATGCCTTGGGGCGTTTTTGCCTTGGATGCTGACGGCAGGCTAACATACATCAACACCAAGGCAGAAGCGCTTTGGGGCATGTCCTCGGCCGAGTTCCTTGGTCGGCAACTCTGGCAGAGCCCGACACCGGCAGCTTTGCCTTCTGAGTTAAGCCTGGCCCTGCAGCAAGCAATTTCTCAAGCAGGCAGTGTAGAAGGCCAGTTTCAGCTCCCCAACCGCAAGCAATGGCTTCAGGTGTCCACTGCGCCCTATGCGGGTGGCCTGTTGGTATATGCCCACGATATTACCAGCTTCAAGCAGCAGGAAATCCAATACCGCACTCTCACAGATAATACCCCGGACGTGATTACGCGCTGGGACATGGAACTGCGTCTGGTATATGCTAACCAGGCATTAGTAGAAAGATCCGGGCAGCCGCTACAGGCCCTACTGGGCCGGACTAACCTGGAAATTGGGCACCCGGAAAGCATTGCCCGGCCCTGGATGGAAAGCCTGCGGCGCACTTTCGATACTGAAAAGGCGCAGGAGCACTACAATAAAGTAGACTCCCCCAGCGGGGCGAAGCACTTTTTCTCCCGCCTGGTTCCTGAATTTGTGGATGGTAAGCCAGACACAGTACTAGCCATTGCCCGCGAGATTACGGAGCTTAAACAGGCAGAGGCCGACATTCAGCAAAGCCAGCAGTTTCTGCAGGCTATTCTGGATAGCTCCAACAATATGATTCAGATGATGCAGGCGGTACGGGATGAGCAGGGCCATATCATCGACTTCCGTTGGCGCCTGCTGAATACGCGCAGCATACAAGCCTTCGGGCAGGTTATCGGCGAGAGTATTCTTCAGCACAATCCCTCGGTTATTTCCACGGGCCTTTTTCAGCGTTTTGTAGCCGTCACGGAAACCGGAGTACCTGCCCAGTTTGATATTGAATACCGCCATGAGCAGTTTGATGGCTGGTACAATCTGTCGTTGGTAAAGCTGGAGGACGGCATTGTTATTACCACCACCGATATTACAGAGCGCAAGCTTACGGAGCTGCAGCTACGGGAAAGCCAGGAGCTGCTGCAGAATGCCTTTGATGTTTCTACCATGGCTTTTGCTTTGCTGCAAGCCGTGTATGAGGGGCCCGAGCTAACTGACTTCCGGTACATTCTCGTAAACAAGGCCTCCCGGGACCTGCAGCCAGACAAAAACCTTGTAGGGATGCGGTACACCAAGGTTTACCCCACGGTAAAGCAAATCGGGGTTTTTGACAGCTTTAAGCGGGTAATGGAAACCGGCGAGCCGCTGGATATTGAGCAGTATTACAGCGGAGACGGGCTTCAGAACTGGTTTCGGATAACAGCGCGTAAAATTGGTGAACTGCTGGTAACCAGCGCCGAGGATATTTCGGCCCGCAAACTGGCCGAGGCCAGCAAGCTGGTTCAGCAGCAACAACTGGTAAATGCGGTGCTGGAAGCGCAGGAAACCGAAAGGCGCCGTATTGCTGAAGATCTGCATAATGGCCTGGGCCAACTGTTATATGCCAGCAAGCTGCACCTCAACCAGTTGGAGCAGCCCCTGCCCTTTGCGCAGTTTTCTGAACTAAAGCACAAGACGGTGCAGCTCCTGACCTCGGCCATTTCGCAAACCCGTACCCTCTCCCATCAGCTTACCCCCACTGCCCTGAAAGAACTGGGGCTGGAAGCCGTTTTGCGCGACATTTGCCACGACTATAGCAACCGGCAACTGCGCATGCACTGCCGGGTAACCGCTCTGCCCATTGGTCTGCATCTTAACTTGCAACTGGCGCTCTACCGCATGGCTCAGGAATTGGCCAATAACATTGTTAAGCACGCCGATGCCACCGAAGCCTGGATGCACGTGCGGGCTTTCAAGAGTAGCCTTATTCTGGAAGTAACCGACAATGGCCGGGGATTTGCTCAGGAACAAATCAAATCCAAGGGCATTGGGCTGCGTACCCTACAGGACCGCGTGGACCTGCTGAGTGGCACCCTGCACATAGATTCTACTCCAGAGCATGGAACCACCATCCATATTGAGGTTCCACTGACCAGCCCGGTAAATTCTCCTCCTCAATAACAGGCTGAACACAAGCTACCTTGGCAATCTTTTTTGCCGGCATGTGCGTTCTAGAAGAAGGTATCCTCGTTACACTAAAGGCCATCCGTAATAGCAACATTTTCCAACTACTACTATGATTAGGATTTTTCTGGTTGATGACCACACCATTGTGCGGGAAGGATTGCGGTCCGTACTCAGTTCAGAACCAACTATAACTGTAGTAGGCGAGGCAAATAATGGTCAGGAACTTCTGGAAATGCTGCCTACTACCCCAGCCGATGTAGTGATGCTGGATATGAATATGCCCGTGCTGGATGGCCTGGCCACTACCATTCAGCTGCGGGAGGCATTTCCTGATGTGCGGATTCTGGTGCTTTCTATGATCAGCCATGAGCGCAGCATTGGGCAACTATTGGATGCCGGCGCCCATGGCTATGTGCTGAAGAATGCGGATAAAGGCGAAATCATTGTCGGAATTCATACGGTGGCATCAGGCAAGCAATTTCTGTGCAGTGAAGTAGGCCTGGCAATGCTGCGCAAGGTGCTCACGCTGGAAACCGTCAGCACCGATGAGGAGAAAAAGCCCGGTGGCCTTTCTTTCCGGGAACGGGAAGTGCTGCAGCTTATTGCTGAAGGCATGACCACAAACGAAATTGCCGAGAAGCTTTTTACCAGCCGGCGCACCATTGAAACGCATCGGCAAAACCTGATTGAAAAAACCAAAGTCAAGAATACTGCTGCTCTTATCCGCTACGCTATGGAGCAGGGCATTCTCCGGCACGATTAACCAAATTGGGCTCATATCACAGAGCTTAGCAAGGCCCCATTCTGCAAGGGCCCAACAGCTTTTCCGGGGATTTTTTGGCGGTATCCGTATAATTTGTCGGCTAGCGACGAGGTCCGTATTTTACTCGCAAGCTGAGCTAAAACCCGCAAAGGCCATCAGTAAAAGTCGGTATTTTGTTAATCCTGAGGCATTTTGCTGTACCAAACAGCAACTAAGTGAGGAAAGGAAGGCGTTAAGGAAAGACAAGTTTTTCCACCTTTAATACCTTTTCATCATGCCAAACTCAAAAGGAAATAAGCGCGGCGGAAGCTCAGAGCAGCATGCCGCAGCTGGCCGCAAAGGCGGAATGGCCAGCAGTGGTGGTAATGCCCAGAACAGCAGTGGCCACCAATCCAGCAGCAACCGCGGCTTTGCCGCCATGGACCCAGAGGAACAGCGGCGTATTGCCAGTGAAGGAGGCCGGGCCTCACATCAGAGTGGCCGGGGCCATGAATGGACCTCAGCAGAAGCCCGTGAAGCCGGCCGCAAAGGTGGCATGGCCAGTCATGGTGGTGGACAAGGTGGCGGCAACCAAGGCGGCGGTGGTGGCAACCAAGGCGGAGGCGGCCATGGCGGCGGCGGTAACCAGGGTGGCGGTGGCGGCCAGGGTGGTAAAGGAGGCAGTGGCCGCTAAAGCGCAGTATCCCAGTTACCTCAGATAGTACTCCATTCCGATAACGATAACGTCGCCACACTCTTAATGAAAGAGGTAGCCGCGTTAATGCCCAAGGGGGAAATCCCTGGGGTTTCGTCCCAGGGATTTCCTAATTCATTTACGCACTTCATGGATTTTCTTCGCTATGCCTGGTATGCTTGTCCCTCATCCGGCAGCAATCTGTATCTGAGCATTTTAACTCGTAAGCGTTGTCTGGCCTGCTGGCGCATAACCCGCCCTATGCCAGGCACTCCGGAAAAAAAGCTACGCAGAGGTATATGGCAGCAAGTAGCAGAAGTACCTGCTCTCCTTAATCTCACTGAAACCGGCCACTGTAAACTCCCCGGCAGCCTCTATACAGGCACCAATTCCCAGCAGCTGCGGCAGGCTGTATCCAACGGCCGGCTACTGTTACAGTTGATTGATCCTACGTCCGGTGTTATGAACACTTACTCCCTGATTCGGGTACGCCCTGAAGGCTCTGCCTGGCTGTTTGGCGAGGTATTTTACCTACCTCATGTATCGGCTGTTCCAACCTCTTCCATACCGGTTGGTACGATTGTTTAGCCAAGCTGTGGCTTCGGTCTCATCCTGCCGCCTTTTGCTGTTTCAACCAGGGTTATCCGCAATACGATTTGCTTAAGTTTTTAGCCTTGATGGCAGTGCCTGAAATCACTTTAGCAGTAACATTATTGATATCGTGAATCCTATTATTTGTTAGCTACTACGGTTATATGACTATGCTTTTCGAGCAAGAGTTATGACTTATGTGAATTGCTATTTAACGCTATATAAACACTAGGCTAGTTTTCATATAAGACACTATATATAAATCATTTAGCAGCAGTTATCCACTCTACCTTTTACCCTATTCCTTAACTATACTATAGATTATTTAGGTGCTTATTATCCTAGTCTATTTTATCTATAGAAGAAAAGCCCGGGAGATTTGCAGCTGATAGCACTGCTTATCACCCGGGCTTTTCCTATGGCTTTACTACCAGCGGTTAGTGGAAGTTTCATGTAGCTGGATTACCGATGAAAAGCAAGAGAAGCATGCTTCCAAATTTGTAAGCCAGAAGTAAAAACAGGCATACTTGTAGAAACAGGGTAACCAGACAAAACCTGTTGCGAAAACCCTACGTAGAAGCCCGACTTGTCTTTTGCCCTAGTAAATGGCTTCTCCAGAATTCACTCCATTTCCCTCAGACCTGACCCCGGCTGAGCGCCAGGCGCGCCTAAAGCGGCAGAGTCACGTCACATGGGGTGTGGCCATTGCTACCTTGGCAGGCGCGGCTCCCAGCCCAGAAGTGCTTGAAGCTCTGCAGGGATACATAGATGGAGAGCGTAGTCTGGAGGACCTCATGGCCCTCTATAACCCAGCCGAAGCTGATACCCAGGCCCTGGCCGCCACAGTCCGCCGGGAGAAGTTTACGCGCTGAGTTGCCAGTAAAAACAACTTAAATCAATTGTCTACTTTCTGGAGGTAATCTCATCCTTAGTCTGATCGTCGGGACTGTTGTGAATACCTTTTTACGACTACTGAAGGAAAGCTTTAGGCAGCACTAAAAAAGCCCCTCAGCATATACGCTAAGTGGCTTTTCTGTATGTGTAGCCCTTTGGCTCGAGCCATCGAACGGCGGCTTAGAAGATGGTGGCCCTACCCTCTTTGGTAATTGTTGTCGGTGCTACTCCCCGGGCTACCACTGTGCAGGCTTACTAAGCGCGCCAGCAATATGGCCAGGAAGAGCTGGCCGCATACGGCTTCCAAATTAGCAAAGCTACGGGCCAGTGGATGCACGGGTAGAATGTCGCCGTAGCCAGTTGATGTGAGCGTGGTCAAGCTGAAATACACTAGCTCGCCGGACTGTGAGGACGCTTTGTTCAGAGTGGTGAAAGCCCCCGGAAAAGCCAGGCTAATGCTGTCATAGGCGCCTACAAACAACAGGGCGAGGTTCAGGTAAACGACTACAGCGCCCAACAACTGGTGACGGGTTACCCACTGGGCCCGAAACACTGATTGGCCCACCGCCACGGTAATGCTTAAAGTTGCTACTGTGTGCAGCATGAGGCCCAGATGGGGATTGGGGCCTGCACATAACATCCATACCATCCCGGCTACGCAGAGCAGAATCAGGATACGAACTTTGCTATGCGGCGGCAAGGCAAGGGCGGCAATAACCAAAAGCAGGATTTGCATGCCATCCATCACCGCAAAGTTCAGCACGTGGGCGCTTAACAAGGGGCCGGCTACAAAAAGCACCAGGACCTGCCCTAACAACAACACACTCAGGGAGGGCTCCTGAACCCGATTTTACCAGCGCGCTATTTTGTTAGTAAGGCGTATGGTTATAGGCTGAGACATGGCGGAAAGAATTGTAGCGTCAGAGAAACGGGCCAACGAATACCAGCAAGCGGAGTAAGGCAGCCGACGGCCGGCGAAGGTCAGCACAAAACAGAATGGGAGCAGAATCGAACCGACCAACTCCCCTAAACCATCGATGAATACTGCGTTGCGTCACGAAAAGTAAAACTCTCTCCTTCGCCTGCGCAAAGGGAACCCACCTCTCTACTAGAGAAACTCAGGCCTCTGGCTCCCTCCTTTTCCCACAACCCATCTTAGCTGAGAAAAAGAATATGATTTTATAGTTCTTGGAGTCGTTTATACTATACTTCTTCATTCAGTAAGCCGCAATAGCCCGTTTATGCTAGTTATATTGTTGTGAATAAATAGAATACATTCGTTGGCAATGCTATTTCATGGCTGGTACAACGTACTTCGTTGCAACCCCTGCGTTTGTTTTTGACTCTTGTAGGTAACAAGTGGTATTGTATCTCGCCCATTAACCGCAACAAGTATGAAACTCCCTAAAGCATTACTCGGCGCTATTGTGGTTGGCCTTACTGTGCAAACCACGGGTTGTTCCAGCAAGGATACTCCCACACCCAAAGGAGAGCAGGTGAGCAAGGATGGTAAAACGGTTACTACCATTCCGGATAATTGTCCGGCCTGTGGCCGGGGCTGATTTTCAGACCCAACACAAGTTTGAAAATGGAAGAGCAGCCCCTCATCTTATCCGCTATTGCCGGCAACCTGGATGCGGATATTCTGACGGCGGCTTTTCCATTGCTAGAAGCCGGGAAGATTGAAGCCTGGGAATGGTCATTCGATACGCTTTTTCAGCAGGAGGCACTGCCATGCTGGTTTGAAGAGCTACTGCACACCTATAGCCGCCAGCAACGGCTAATTGGCCATGGCGTATATTTTTCCCTTCTCTCGGGTCGGTGGACAAGTGAGCAGCAAGCTTGGCTGGAGCGTCTCCGCCAGCTAGCCACCCAGTTCACCTTTGATCATATTACCGAGCATTTTGGCTTTTTTACCGGTCATCATTTCCATGCTGGTGCGCCATTGCCTATTCCGTATAATGCTGCAACGCTGCGCATCGGGCAGGATCGGTTAAGCCGGATCTACGAAGCCGCCCGCTGTCCCGTTGGACTGGAAAATCTGGCATTTGCCTACTCCCTGGACCAAGTGAAACAGCATGGGGAGTTTCTGGAAAAACTGGTCGAGCCAGTCAATGGATTTCTGATTCTGGACCTGCACAACCTCTACTGCCAGCTTCATAATTTTGCCGTTACCTATCAGGATCTAATCCACCTCTATCCCCTGGATAAAGTCAGAGAAATACATATTTCCGGGGGAAGCTGGGAAGATTCGACTTTACTCCCCGGCAAAAAGATAAGACGGGATACCCATGATGGGGCCGTGCCCGAGGAGGTGTTTACCCTACTTGAGCAGACCATCCCCCAGTGCCCTCATCTGAAATACGTGGTTTTGGAGCAGCTGGGCAGCGGCTTAAAGACCGAGGCAAGCAAAGCCCGTTTCAGGCAGGATTATCGGCGCATGCAGCGCTTAGTCAAACAATGCCGCCGTAACCTGACCAGTCATCAAGCTTCGTCGTTTCTGCCCCTGAATTTCACTTCGCCCGATCTTGTAGTTGAAGATGAAGTACTTGCTCAAGAGCAAGGGCAACTTTCGCATATCCTGGAAACCAGCCTCTCCTTTGAAGAGGCTCGCACTAAGCTGCTCGGTTCTTCTCTGGCCCAATCGGATTGGACAATTGAAAGCTGGGAGCCTTATATGTTGGAAACAGCAGTCAGTATTGCCCAGAAGTGGAAGCAATAGCTGGTGAGTGCGGGTAGTGTTGAAGGCATATAGGCAGGCAGACCGAGAACGACGGCTGCCTGCCTATATCTGAATCTTACTGAGGTCTGATTACCAGCTCTTAAAATCTCGCACCTGGCCGCCTTACTCCGAGCGGAGGTTTTTAATGGGGTTGGAAGTAGCGGCTTTCACTGCCTGGAAGCTTACAGTTAGAAAGGCCACGGCGGCGGCCAGCAGGCCACTTACCAGGAAGGCCCACAGGGGAATATCAATGCGGTAGGCAAAGTCCTGCAGCCAGCGGCTCATGGCCAGCCAGGCCAAGGGAAAGGCAATGATAGCGGCTACCCCAACCAGCACCATAAACTCCTTGGAAAGCAGCCCTACAATGGTGGAAACATCGGCGCCCAGCACCTTGCGGATTCCGATTTCCTTTTTGCGGCGCTCAGCCGCGTAGGTAGCCAGACCAAAAAGACCCAGGCAGCCCACGAAAATGGCTACGCCGGTAAACGTGAACAGCAGAGTTTGCAGCTTGTCCTCGGCGCGGTACATTTCATCGAAGCTCTCGTCCATAAAGCGGAATTCAATCGGGTAGTCTGGGCTGAACTTGGCCCATACCTTCTTTACGCTCTCCACGCCCGTGGCCACATCGTTGCTCCGGAGCTTGACGGCCACCTTCCAGTTGGCGCCAGGAAAGATCTGCAGTACAGTGGGGTCGACCTTGTCATACAGGCTTTTGTAGTTGAAGTCCTTTACTACTCCAATGACCTTTCCTACTTTCATAGAATCGGTATTCCGGTCGCTCCAGACCCGCCATTGCATGGCTTGGCCCAGGGCTTTGTCAGGCGTGCCAAAGCCTAGCTCGCGCACGGCGGTTTCGTTAATGACGAAGGCGTGGTCGGCATCGTCTTTATAGGAGGGAGAAAAGTTGCGACCGGCTATCAACTTCAGGCCCAGCGTACGCATATAATCGTAATCGACCAGCAGTTGGGTAACCGAAAAGTGCTTCAGCTCTCCGTTCACGGGCACTTCAATATCGTCGCCGGCCACTAGGTCGCCCGGGAAGCCGTAGCCGATACTGGCCGAGGCAACACCGGGTGCCTGTTCCAGCTCCTGGTGGAAAGCCTGGTAGTTGCGGTTCATGTTCTCGCCGCGCATGGGGAAGAACATAATCTGGTCCTTATTAAAGCCTAAATCCTTATTGTGCAGATACGACACCTGCCGGTACACCACAATGGCACAGACGATGAGGAACACCGATAAGGCAAACTGCACCACAATTAGCCCCTGCCGCAGCCACTGTATTCTACCCAACGGCCCATCAGAAACCACGGCACTTTTGAGCACTTTCACTGGCTTGAAGCTGGCCAGCACCAGGGCCGGGTAAATGCCCGCCAACAGCCCCACCAGCACCGTGAGACCCAGCAGTATGGCTACCAGGCCAGGATTCTGCAGCAGGTTGAAGCTCATGTGCTTGCCCGTAAACTCGTTCAGGTAAGGCAACAAAGCACTGGTCAGCACAGTCGATAGGATTACGCTAAGCAGAGTAAGCAGCACGGTTTCGGCCAGAAACTGCATCATTAACTGGCCCTGGCTGGCCCCGATGGTTTTGCGGATGCCCACCTCCTTGGCCCGCTGCATCGACTTGGCCGTGGCCAGATTCACGAAGTTAAAGCAGGCAATAAGCAGGATGGCAAAGGCAATGATGCCCAGCGCCCGCACGTAGGTAATATTGCCGTGCCGGATAAAGTTTAGCTTGAAATCAGCCGAGTGAAGGTATACCTGGCGCAGCGGCTGTAGAAAAACGGTGTATTCTATCCTATCCTTGCCCAGCTGGGGCTGCACCTTATCCTGGATGTACTGCTGGAATTTCGCTTCCACAGCCTTGCCATCGGCACCGGGCCGCAGCTTCACGTAGGTCTGAAACTGCCGCCAGCCCCAGCCATGCAGGCGCTCCTCGGGCACCCCAATAATAGCCGGTGTAAGCTTCATGATGAAGTTCATATTGAGATGAAACTTCAAATCCCGGTTCTGAAGCACGCCGGTTACCCGCAGGGTCAGGGTATCCAGCTTTAGCTCCTTACCAATCGGGTTCACTTTGCCGAAGAACTGCTCGGCCATTTGCTCTGAGAGAACAATAGAGCTTGGGTCGGCGAGGGAATTCTCGGGTGTCCCGTAGAGGAAAGGTACCGGCAGTACGCTGAACACGTCCGGATCAGCCACGAAGCCGTCTTCCTGGTAAAGGCTTTTATCGGCGGAACGAAACAGGATTTTGGACTGCAGGTTCATCAGTCGGGCAGCCTTTTCTACCTCGGGCAGCTGCTGTTCCATGGTAGGCGCAAACATAGGAGCCCCGAAGGAGGTACGCTCAGGCTCCGTGCCATTTATCCTGTGCGTGTTCACGCGGTATACCCGCTCGCCATTAGGCAGGAAACGGTCGTACTGCAGCTCATCGGCAATAAATAACCCAATCAGCAGGCAGGCCGTCAGGCCCAGAGCCAGGCCGGCAATGTTGAGAAAGGAAAAACCTTTATGCCGGATCAGGTTCCGGTAGGCAACAAGCAAATAGTTCTTAAACATGGCGCAGGAAGCTGAGCAGTGTGAAGCAGATGAGGCTTAGACCGTGAAGGGCTGCTGTACATTTTCCAGCACTACCTGCCCATCCAGCAGGCGCACCACGCGGTGGGCGTAGCGGGCATCGTGCTCGGAGTGCGTCACCATCACAATGGTAGTCCCGGCCTCGTTCAGCTCGGTGAGCAGCTCCATCACCTCGTTGCCGTTGCTGGAGTCCAGGTTGCCGGTGGGTTCGTCGGCCAGAATCAGGCGGGGGCTGTTCACTACGGCGCGGGCCACGGCCACGCGCTGCTGCTGGCCCCCGGAAAGCTGCTGGGGGAAGTGGTTGCGCCGGTGCATGATCTGCATCTTTTCCAGCACTCGCTCTACTTTTTCCTTACGCTCGGCAGCGCCCACACCCAGGTAAATCAGTGGGAGCTCTACGTTCTCGGCCACGGTCAGCTCCTCAATGAGGTTGAAGCTCTGAAACACGAAGCCGATGTGCTTTTTGCGCAGCTCGGCCCGGCGCCGCTCCGAAACGTGGCTGACATCGGCGCCGGCAAAGAAAAAGCGGCCAGCGTCCGGCTCATCCAGCAGCCCGATGATATTGAGCAGCGTGGACTTGCCGCAACCCGAGGGGCCCATGATGGCCACAAACTCGCCTTCTTCCACGGCCAGCGACACATCGTTCAGGGCCTTGGTCTGCACTTCTTCGGTGCGGTAAATTTTCTCGAGGTGTTCAATCTGAAGCATCATGGCTGAGGTAGGCTGGGGTTGAGAGTTGCGGGAAATAGACGAGTGACTGATGGCAGAAAAAGACCGTCATGCGGAGCCAGGGCTTGGGCCAGAAGCAGTAGGGAAGCAGCACTACTGCCTGGTTGGTCGCCGTTCACTCACCACATGCACCGGACGTCCTATATGTAAGGCACCTTTCACCTTACCAGGCCCGCCCGACTCGGCATGACGGCTTTTTCAAGGATTACCGGCCACGGCCGGGATAGAAATTAATCTTGTTTGGACTGCAGCAAAAGCTCGCCCATGTTCTCAAAACCTTCGTAGCTGGAGGTTATGACTTTGTCGCCGGGCTTCAGGCCGTCCAGCACTTCATAGTAGTCGGGGTTCTGGCGGCCCAGGCGGATATCGGTGCGGTAAGCCTTGGTGCCATCCTCATTGACTTTGAAAATCCAGTTGCCGCCGGTTTTCTGGTTGAAGCCGCCACGGGGTACTCGTATGGCCTGAGTCTGGTCGCTTAAAGCCAGCCGCACCGGCACCGACTGCCCCCGGCGGATATCGGGCGCCGGACCCGTAAATTCCAGATCCACCTGCAGGCCACGGGTAACCTGGGGAAAGATTTTGGTCACGCTCAGCTCATAACTCTTTCCGTTTAGAGATACCTCGGCTTTCTGACCCGGGAAAATCCGGGAAATATAGTACTGGTCCACAGTGGCGCGCACTTTCAGGCCTGTAAGCATATCCAGCTGGCCAAGGCGCTGCCCCCGGGTTTTTAATTCTCCTATTTCTGCGTTCAGCGAAGTCAGCCGGCCGGCGGCCGGGGCTTTGATGGTCAGGTCGCCCAGTTTTTGGCGCATTAAGGCCAGGTTGCTTTGCATACGCTCCACCGACTGCTGCATCTGGCTGATCTGCTGCCCCATTGAGAGGGAATCCTGCCGCAGCGACTGGCGCGTGAGCTGCTGCCGACGTTGCTGGAAGCGGTAGTTATTCTGGGCCTGATTAAACTCCTGCCGGGAAATCACCTTTTGCTCGTAGAGCGTGCTGTTTAAATCGTATATCCGTTTCGCCTCCCGCAGCTGGTGCTCAATTTCGGCCAGTTGATTGAGCTCCTGAATGCGGTTTTGCTGGAGCAGGTTGCGCGTGTTGTGCAGGTTGTTCATCAAATCGAACACCGCTGTTTCGCGGTTCACCATTTCCAGCTGCAGATCGGTGTTGGCCAGCTCAATGATGGGCTGCCCCGGCGTGAGCGTGGCGCCATCTTCCACCAGAATACGCTGCACGGTCCCGCCTTCGGGGGCATCCAGGTAAATGCTTTTGATGGGCATCACTACCCCATCCACCGGCACCAATTCCTGAAACGGCCCGCGGGTTACGGCGCTGATGGTTAGCCGCTCGGGGTCCACGTTCAGTTTGGGTGCGCCCGCCGTGGTCAGCAGACTGGCAGCCAGCCCAACCACCACCAGCACTACTGCACCTAGAAGTAGTAAGCGGGTACGGGTCCAGGTTTTCTTTTGAATGGCAACGTCCATGTTCTGAGGGCAGGTTTATTAGCCTGAGTAAAGCGGATGCCAAACCTTTCATAAGAAAGATGCCATCTATTTAATTATTTGATTTTCAGTTAGTTATAGTTGAACCCAAGATGTTTTCCTTCAAAACTGTTCGGTTTTGATACAATGCACCGTCCGGTTCCGATACAAGTGGGCAGGACCAGGCAGAGAAAAACGCCTTTCCCTTACTCCTGGGTGGGTTTTGCTACCTTAGTACGGTTTATGGTAGGTGATACAGAGCTTTGCGCCGGAGCGGCCACTCTCTCCTATTCCTAATTACTTCCTCGATTCCTATGGTTCTGAAGAAAGCACGCGTTTTGGTAGTGGATGACGACACAGATGTGCTGTTCGCCATGCGTATGCTGCTCAAAACGGAGGTGCAGGAAGTAGTAACCGAGAAAAACCCGGAGCTGCTCCTCTCCCTGCTCAGCAAGCAGCATTTCGATGTCATTTTCCTGGACATGAACTATAAGAGTACCCTGGGCAGCGGCAACGAAGGTTTGTACTGGCTGGGGCGCATCCGGGAAAAAGACCCCACAGCCAGCGTCATCATGATTACGGCCCACGGGGAAGTCAGCACCGCTGTACGCTCCCTGAAAGCCGGCGCCACCGATTTCATGGTCAAGCCCTGGCACAACGAGCAGTTGCTGGAAACCCTGGCGGCGGCGCTGGAGCAACGGGCCATGCCCGGCAAAAGCCCTGGTGGCGCCCCTACTCCCCGGCGTGCCGCTTCCTTCGCCGAGTTTGATCTGCTGGGCGAATCGGATGCCATGCAGGAGGTGTTTCACAAGATTGAGAAAGTAGCGCCCACGGAAGCCAACGTGCTGTTGCTGGGCGAAAACGGCACCGGCAAAGAGCTGGTGGCCAAAGCCCTGCACCAGCGCTCCTTCCGTGCGGCCAAGCCTTTTATTACGGCTGATCTGGCGGCCATGAGCGAAGGCATTTTTGAAAGCGAGCTTTTCGGCCACAAAAAAGGCTCGTTTACTGATGCCCGCGAAGACCGGGTAGGCCGTTTTGAAGCGGCCAATAGCGGCACCTTGTTTCTGGATGAAATCGGCAACATTGGGTTGCCTCAACAGGCCAAGCTGCTTACAGCCCTGCAAAACCGCCAGGTAATTCCTCTGGGCAGCAACGTGCCCATTCCCGTAGATATTCGGCTCATATCGGCAACCAACGCTCCGCTCTACGAGCTGGCTGCCCGGAATGAGTTTCGCAAGGATCTGATTTATCGCCTGAACACGGTAGAAATTACCCTGCCGCCGCTGCGGGCCCGGGGCGAGGATGTGGTGCTGCTGGCGCGTCACTTTGCCAGCCTCTATGCTGCCCGCAACCGCAAGCCCACCCCTACCTTTGAGCCGGCGGCCCTGCAGAAGCTGCGGGAACACAGCTGGCCCGGCAATGTACGGGAACTGCAGCACGCCGTGGAGCGGGCCATTATTTTGGCGGAAGGCAACGTGCTGCGTGCCCAGGATTTCCACTTTTCGGCCATGGAGACTACCGGTGCGGGACCAGCCACGGTGCCGCCGGAGGCTCCCTTGCAGCTCAGCGAAGTAGAGAAAACAACTATTCTGCGCGTGATTGAGCGCCACCACGGCAACATTACCAAGGCGGCCAAAGAGTTGGGCCTCACCCGCACTGCGCTCTACCGTCGCCTCGAAAAACATGACCTCTAAGCGGCTGGAACTAGGCATTGCATGGCGGCTAGCGGGGCTGCTAGGGCTATTATGCGCTGGCCTATATGCACAGCAACACCGCAGCTACGCCCTGCTGCTTGTGGCCGGTGGCCTTCTAATTCTGGCGGTATGGGAGTTGGCCCGCTACATTACGCGCCAGAACCGGTTGCTGGCCGATTTTCTCCTGGCAGTGAAATACCGTGACTTCGCCCAGCACTACAACGAAGCGCATACAGACCGCTCCCTACGGCCACTGTATGCCGCCTTTAATCAGCTCAACACCACCTTCCGCCAACTGAGTGCCGAGCGCGAAACGCAGTTCTCCTACCTGCAGACGGTGTTGCAGCTCATTGATACCGGCATTCTCTCCTATGATACCACTGGGCAGGTAGAATGGGTAAATGAGGCGTTTAAGCAAACATTGGAGCTGCCTTATCTAAAGAATATGCAGGCCCTGCAAAAACGCTTGCCCACACTTTATGAAGCCATTCACCAGTTGCAGCCCGGCAGCCCTATGGTGGTAAAGTTGATTGTTGGCGAGAAAACCATGCAGCTGTTACTTTCTGCTACGGCTTTTCGGCTACAGGACCGGGCGTTTACCTTGGTTGCTTTCAAAAATATCAGCCACACGCTGGATGAAACGGAAACGGCTGCCTGGCAGAAGCTCCTGCGGGTAATGACCCACGAAATCATGAATTCGGTGGCGCCCATTGCCTCGCTGGCGGATTCGCTGCGCCGACACCTGCGCCGGGAACTGGAACAGGTACCTGTACTTCCCCAGGAGCAGACTCTGCTTACCGATGTGGCCGAAGGAATCGGCATCATCCAGAACCGCAGCGAAGGGCTACTGCGGTTTGCCCAGGTGTACCGCGACTTAAGTACCATTAGCGCCCCTCAGCTTGGTACCGTGGGGGTGCAGGAGCTGTTTGGCACCATTCAGGGGCTGATGACGCCACAGTTACAGGAAGACAATATTGAGCTGCAGACTTCAGTAGAACCACCTGATCTGCAGCTACAGGCCGATGGGCATCTAATGGAGCAGGTGCTTATTAATCTGGTGCTGAATGCGGCCTATGCTGTCCGTGAGGCCAAGCAGCCGCGCATCAAGCTGCAGGCGCGGCAAGCAGAGTCTGGCCACGTACTTCTGGAAGTAGCTGATAACGGCACAGGAATTCCTGCCGAGATTCTAGACAGCATCTTTATTCCCTTCTTCACTACTCGCAAAAATGGTACTGGCATCGGCCTGAGCCTGGCGAAGCAGATTATGCACCTGCACCGCGGCAGCATAAAGGTGCAATCCTCGGAGGGCCAAGGCACCGTCTTTCGACTGGAGCTGTAGACCCTCTGCCTTGGAGGGGTTAGTGATACCTCCATCAGAAAACTTATTCCTTTAATAAGCGCTGCCGAAGCACCTGTCCATCGAGGTGAATTGTGGCTTGATACTGCCCTTTTCCCAGCAAAGGAAGGACTACAAGTCGGTTCTCGCCCGCCACCACGAGTTGTGCCCCATGCCAAACTACCCGCCCCTGCATATCAGACAGGGTAACCGTAGCTACCCCAGCCCTGGCACTGGCAATGTCCAGCGTCAAGGCCTGTTTGAAGGGATTAGGGTAGGTGCTTAACGTAGCAGCTGCCTCCGGGAAGGAGACGGCCACAGGGCCATAATAAGCGAACTGCCCCCCAATAGCTTCCTGACGCAGGCGGTAATAGTGCCGGCCCGTTTTACCCGGGGTGTTATCGGTCAGGGTATAGTCCCGGGGGTGGGTACTGCTCCCGGGCTGACTTACCAAAAAGCCAATGGTAGTGTAGGACAGGCTGTCGGAAGAGGACTCAACGGCGAAGCCCCGGCTGTTCTGTTCCGCAGTAGTAGTCCAACGCAGCACAACTTCGGAGTCCTGGCGCTCCGCTGTAAACGATGTCACCGTCACGGGCAAAGGAAATTCCTTCTGTAGCATATAGGAATCCACCAGCTGGCCGGAGCGCGTGTAGAACTGCAACGACAGGCTTTGGGCAGAAGCGTTGCACAACAGGGCGCCATAATCTCCGGCATACAGGGCCTGCGTGTAGGGCCTTAACCTATGCACGCCAATAACCTCGTCGCCACCTACTCCATTGACGATATAGGGCAGATCATTGATAAGCAGCCGTTCATAATGATGATCGTGGCCGGACATAACCACGGAAGCACCCCATTCCCGGAAAGGCCAGCGCAGCTCTGGGTTATTGCCCCGGTCGCCTGAAGAGTAAGGGGCGTGATGCAGGTATACTACCTTCCATGGCGAGGTGGAAGCTGCCAGTTGTTGTTGCAGCCATTGCGCTTGCCCCGAGGTGCTCCCAATACCGTCCGGTTCGCTAGGGTTGCTGTTGAGCACGAAGAAATGCACGTTTCCACGCACAAAGTCGTAGTACCGCTCATTGCCGGGCAAGGTGAAAAAGTCCAGATAAGGCTGTCCCTTTAGGGTCATCACATCGTGGTTGCCCAGGCAGGGGAAAAAGCGGTTTTCCGCCTCAGGAGCCGCTGCGCCGTAAGCGCCCGTATAGGGGTAGATATAGCTATGGTAGTATTGGCCGATATTCTGGTCGATGGTACTGGCAGCGCCATACTCGTAGTTGTTGTCACCCATCGACAGGATAAAGTCCGGGTTCCAACCCTTTACCAACTCAGCTACATCCTGGGCAGGCTGGCCGGCGCGGCCAAAATCTCCGATAGCGACAAAACGCTGCCCCCATCCCGGCGCGGTCTGCAAGCAAGCTAAGAGCGCGGCTATTCCTGTATAGAGTTGTTGCCATTTCATACTCACATTCCAACATCACGATACCCATAATTAATATAACATATAATATTTTAATAATTCGAAAGCAGGAAGTATGGCTACGCGAACCAAGAGGTTAGAACACCTGCTTATTTCGCTGAACACCACCTTAGCGGTATCCGTCGGCGTCGTTTAGCTGCTTAATCCCAAGATCAAAAAAATAGCATGGCTCAGAGGCGGATAGATGAAAACGGCTAATTATTCCGTCACGGTAACTAAATTTTGAAGAGGCAGCAGTCCGAATCTCCCAGGCTAGCCTTGGTAGTGCATAAAAAAGGCCCGCAAACCTAGCTTGGTTGCGGGGCCTCTCTTGGCTAAAAATTCACTAAATCCTGCCGACTGTCATCTAATCATCTCAACAGCTTCCTGAAAGTCAGATCCAAATTGCAGTTGATTTACCTGTTGTTTCTAACTGGTTCCATTAACTACTTCCATCCACCACCCAAGGCCCGGTATACATTGACCGAGGCATTGAGCTGCTGCATTTTGGTTTCGATTAAGTCAAACTTCGATTCCAGGGCATCCCGCTGCGTGAACAGCACCTCCGTATAGTCGGCGCGGGCTGAGCGGAAGAGGCTGTTGGAAATAGCAACGGACTGGTTCAGGGCGTCCACTTCTTTGGCTTTCGCATCGTAGCTTTTTTCCAGGTTGCTGATGTTAGAAAGCTGATTGGCTACTTCCACGTAGGCGTTCAGCACGGTCTGCTCATACTTATACACCGCCTGGGTCTGCACGGCATTGGCGTTGTAATACATGGCCTTTATGCCATTCCGGTTAATAAGCGGGGCCATCATATCACCCGCCAGGGAAAACAGCATGGACTCCGGCGTCGTCACTAATAAGCCCGGTTTCAAAGCCGCCAGCCCTACGCCGGCAGAAAGGGAAAGGGACGGATAAAAGGTGGCCCGGGCCACCTGCACATCCAGCTTAGCGGCCGCCAGGTTCTGCTCCGCCTGCCGTACATCGGGCCGGTTGCTTAGCAGCTGGGTGGGCAGTCCGGCCTGAATGGCCTGCGGCAGCAGGTCGTTGAACGCATCATCGTTCCGGGTAATGGGCTGTGGGTAGCGGCCGGCCAGATAGTTTATCCGGTTCTCCGTTTCCACAATGCGCTGCTGCAGCTTGAACTGCAGGCTGCGGGAATTCTGCACCTGGGCCTCAAACCGCTTTACCGCCAGCTCCGTGGCCCTGGCCGACTCCTTCTGCAGCCGCACCAGCTCCAGGGCGTTGCTTTGAATGCCAATGTTCTGCTTGATGATGGCCAGCTGATTATCAAGAGCCAGAAGCTCGTAGTAAGAAGTAGCCAGCTCGCCAATCAGATTGGTTACCATGAAGTTCCGGCCTTCCACACTGGCCAGATACCGGGTGGCCGCGGCTTTGCGGGCTGTGCGCAGCTTGTGCCAGATATCCACCTCCCAAGTGGCAAAAGCCCCCAGCTGGAAATCCGTTAACGGGTCGGGGGTTCGGCGGTCTTCCTCAATGTTGACATTTTCCTCCGTAGCACCCTGCAGCGTGTAACGGCCTACCTTATCCACGCCGGCTTTGGCTCCCAGGCCCACAAAGGGCAGGTACTCGCCTTTGCGGGCGCGGATTTCGTTGCGGGCAATTTCGATTTCCTGCAGCGTAATATTCAGCTCCTGATTGTTCTGCAGGGCCGTATCAATCAGGGCTTTCAGGTTGGGGTCGGTAAAGAAATCCTGCCACCGCGCCCGGGCCATGTTGGTGCTGTCCGGGGCGGTATTGAAGCTGGCGGGCACCCGGCGGCTCTCGTTTTTTACCACCAGCTCCGGCGTTTTGCAGGCTCCTACGGCCATGGCCAAGAAGGCGGCCCCCAGTATCTGATTTAGGCGTCTCTTAAGCATAAGGCTCCATTTCTTCAATTAATACATGAGGCTCAATGCTCTCGGTTAAGGGCATTTCGTATTCATCCCGAATCAGCTTGCGGCCCGCGGCCAGGGAGCCAAAGATGAAGTACAGGCCGGGCACGATGATGACCCCGAACACCGTACCGAACAGCATGCCGCCCAAGGCCGACGTACCAATGGTGCGGTTGCCGATAGCGCCGGCCCCGGTGGCCAGCACCAGGGGAATCAAGCCGGCAATAAAGGCGAAGGACGTCATCAGGATGGGGCGGAATCGTACCCGCGCGCCTTCAATAGCGGCGTCGCGCACCGACAGGCCTTCCTCGTGCTTCTGCACGGCAAATTCCACAATCAGCACGGCGTTTTTACCCAGCAGACCCACCAGCATCACCAGGCCCACCTGGGCGTAGATGTCGTTGGCCAGGCCCATGAGCTTGAGCAGCAGGAAGGAGCCAAACACGCCCACCGGCAGGGAAAGCACCACTACCAGCGGCAGCAGGAAGCTCTCGTACTGGGCAGCCAGCACCAGGTACACGAACACCAGCACCACCAGGAAGATGATTACGGCCTCATTGCCGCGGGAAACCTCGTCTTTCGAGAGGCCACCCCAGTCAATATCGTAGCCCCGGGGCAGCGACTTAGCCACTTCCTGCACTGCCTGCAGGGCTTCGCCGGAGCTATAGCCCTCGGCCGCGCCACCCCGGATGGAAGCCGTGGTGTACATGTTGTAGCGGTTAATCTCATTGGCGCCCTGGCTTTTCACAATCTTCATGAAAGCCGAGAAGGGTACCATTTCGCCCTTGTCGTTTTTCGCCCACATGTTCAGGATGTCTTCGGGCAGGCGGCGGTATTCGGGCGAAGCCTGCACGTACACCTTGAAAAAGCGCTGGTATTTAATAAAGCCCAGCTCGTAGGTACTGCCCACCATGATGGACAGGGTGTTCATGGCGTTGCCGATGCTTACGCCTTTCTGCATGGCCAGCTGGTTATCAATCTGCAGCTCATACTGCGGATAGTCGGCGGAGAAGAAGGTGAACAGGCCCGCCAGCTCCTTGCGCTTTTTCAGCTTGGCCATGAACTCCTCGTTCACCTTTTCCAGGGCTTTGTAGTCGCCGGTGTTGGTTTTATCCAGCAGCTGCAGCTGGAAACCGCCTGCCGCGCCGTAGCCCGGTACTGCTGGTGGCTCGAAGAACTCGACGGTGGCGCCGGGAATTTCGTGGGCCTTTTTCTCCAGGGCCACAATGATTTCATGCACGGATTCTTTGCGCTCGTCCCAAGGCTTGAGGTCAATCAGACAGGTGCCGGCGTTGGAGCCCCGGCCTTCGGTCAGTACCTCGTAGCCGGCCAGCGTGGAGATGTTGGCCACGCCAGGCACGTCCTTGGCCAGCTGCGCCAGGCGCTGCGATACCGCATTAGTACGCTCCAGCGTGGAGCCGGGCGGAGTCTGAATAATGGCGTAGATCAGGCCCTGGTCTTCGCTGGGAATAAAGCCCGAAGGCAGCTTGGCCGTGATGGCCCAGATACCCAGCCCGGAGGCCAGCAGCATGGCCAGCGTAACGGCCCGCCGGCTCACAATCAGCTCCAGCAAGCCCGTGTAGCGGTTGGTCAGCTTTTCAAACCCGCGGTTAAACCAGTCCAGGAATCGGTTGATGGGGGTTTTCTTGCGGGGCTGGCCGTGCGTGTTTTTCAACAGCATAGCGCACAGCACCGGGGTCAGCGTCAGGGCCACTAGGCCGGAAATGACGATGCCCGTGGCCATAGTGATGGAGAACTGCCGGTAGAAAATGCCCACCGGGCCGCTCATAAAGGCTACCGGCACAAACACGGCCGTCATCAGAATGGTAATGGCAATAATAGCCCCACTGATTTCGCCTACCACTTTCCGCACCGCATTGTACGGCGACAGATGCTCTTCCTCCATAGTGGTGTGCACAGCCTCAATCACCACAATGGCGTTATCTACCACAATACCAATGGAAAGCACCAGCGCAAACAGCGTAATCATGTTGATGGTGAGCCCGAAGGCCTGCATGGCCATAAAGGAACCGATGAGCGACACCGGCACGGCCAGCACGGGAATAAGCGTGGAGCGCCAGTCGCCCAGGAACAGGAACACCACCAGTGCCACTAGAATAAAGGCGTCGCGCAGGGTATCAATTACGTTCTCGATGGACGCATCCAGGAAGTTGGAAACGTCGTAGCTGATTTTGTAATCCATGCCGGGCGGGAAGGAGGTTTTCTTCATCTCCTCCAGCTTGGCTTTCACTTCCTTAATGACATCCTTGGCATTGCTGCCGTAGGTTTGCTTGAGCACAATGGCCGCCGAGGGGTACTGGTTGAGGTTGGAGTAGATGTCGTAAAACTCACTGCCCAGCTCCACGTTGGCCACGTCTTTCAGGCGCAGAATCTCGCCGTTGGGGCTGGCCTTCAGGATGACGTTTTTGTACTGCTCCACGTCGCTGAAGCGGCCCTGGTAGGTCAGCACGTACTCCAGCGCCTGGGCCCGCATACCGTCGCTGCGGCCAATACGGCCCGGCGAGCCGATAACGCTCTGCTCATTCAGCGCTTCCATCACATCGTCGGCGGAGAGGTTGTAGGCCCGCATGCGGTCAGGTTTTAGCCAGATCCGCATGGCGTACTGCCGGCTACCCAGAATGTTGGCCCGTCCAATGCCGCTGATGCGCTGCAACTCCGGCAGCAGGTTTACCCCGGCGAAGTTGAACAGGTACTTCATGTCGGTGTTCTTGTCTTTGCTGTACAAGTTCACATACATCAGCATGTTCGGCACCACCCGGTTTACCACCACGCCTTCCCGCTGCACCAACTCCGGCAAACGGTTGAGCACCTGCGCAATGCGGGTATTCACGTTTACCACGGCCTGGTCGGGGTCGGTCCCCAGATTAAAGACAATCTGAATGTTGGCTTCCCCGGCGCTTACCGCATCGGAAGTCATGTACTTCATGCCCGGTACGCCGTTCACGGCCTGCTCCAAGGGTATCAGCACCGACTCGGTGAGCACCTTGGCACTGGCCCCGGGGTAGGCTGCACTCACCATGACCATGGGAGGCGAGATTTCCGGGAACTGGGAGGTGGGCAGGATATTCATGGCCAGCAGCCCCATCAAGAGGATAACCACCGAAATAACGATGGCAAACACTGGCCTGCGAATGAATTTACTAAACATAGTCTGGCTATTTAGAGGGGGCTGACCTTACTCGCTGTACACTTTCAGGTGGGGAATAACCGCCTGCGGCGCTTCGTAAGTGAAGCTGATCTTGTCCCCATCTTTCACTTTCCGGATGCCTTCCAGCAGGATCTTGTCGTCGGCAGTTAGGCCTTTCCGGATGGCGTACAAATCCTGCATTTCGGCGCCTACGGTTACTTCCCGCTGGTGCACCACGTTGGCATTATCCACTACGTAGACGAACTTCTTCTCCAGAATCTCGAAGGTGGCTTTCTGCGGAATCAGCAGGGCCTGTTTCATGGGCACGGTCATCAACACGCTGCCGGTTTCGCCATTGCGCAGCAGGGCGGCGGGGTTTGGGAAGGTGGCCCGGAAGGCAATATTTCCGGTTTCGTTGTTGAAGTCAGCCTCAATGGTCTGCACCATGCCTGGCTGCGGAAATACCTCATCGTTGGCCATCTTGAGCCTTACTTTCAGCAGGTTGTCGTTTTTGGCCTGGGTTTTATAGGTCAGGTATTCCGCTTCCGGCACGTTGAAGTACACCCACATCTTGCTGTTGTCGGCCAGGGTGGTGAGCAGGTCGCCTTCATCCACCATGCTGCCCTGCCGGACCTGCAGGTGGTCCATGATGCCGCTGAAGGGCGCTTTCACGGTGGTGAACAGCAGGTGGGTCTGGGCCACCGACACTTCCGCTTTGGCCTTGTCTACTTTAGCGGAGGCCAGTGCCAGCTCATTTTTGGAGACGATATTCTTATCGGCCAGCCGTTTGGTATTCTGGTATTCCAGGCTCACGTAATTGGCTTCCGCCTGCGACTTCTGTAGCTCGGCCTGGTACATCAGGGGCATAATCTGGAACATGAGCTGGCCCTGGTGCACGGCCTGGCCCTCATCCACATAGATTTTTTGCAGATAGCCCTTTTCCAGGGCCCGCAGCTCAATGTGCTGAATGGAATGAATCTGGGCCACGTACTCCTTGGTCACGGTGGTGTCTTTCAGCCAGGGGCTGGTGGCTACCAGCTTCACCTTCTCTTCCACTTCCTCTTTTTCTTTGGTGCAGCCGGCCGCGCAGTACAAGGCACACCAGCTCAGGAGCAGGAACATTCTTTTCATAAAGACCTTAGGTAATTTGACCAGCGTCGGAGGACACTGGGAGATGAGAAGTTGGAGCAATTGGCGTAGGGCTGCCCGTGCTGAAAAAGCGCACGGAAAGGGCTTAGCAGATAGATCCACCAGTTGGCCGGCGGAACCCAGCGTCACATGAATCGGCGAAGGTCCTGGGGGTGCCCAAATAAAGGAGGTAATTGGATTCCAATCTGGAATGGATAATAGCCGGGTTAAATAGTACTACCGGCGGTTGGGGCTGCGGCCCAAAAAAATGCAGAAACAAGGCCATACCGTTACGTTCTCCGCTACTGAATGCGCAAAGGTGCGGGGGCCGTATTAACGTGGGATTGGAATGACATTAGAACTTTCTAATGTGGGCAATGCAGAGCGCTGGGCACGACTTATATATAACTTTCCATTGTCGAGCGGCGCCTTTGCTCAATCAGCCTTTTAATGCCTGTTTATCAAACGCACCCAATTCAACCTAACACCCTTGTTGGAAAAAGTCTATTCCATGGGATGAGAAGTAAGCAAGGCTTAGGGCTCTAGCTGAGGCATACAGTTTCCCAAATCCTCATTCTGAGGGCCGGGTTTTACCGCTTTCGATAAAGTATTAACCAGGGCCGACTATAGCCACAGCCGAAACTCCGTGCCTTTTCCAACCACTGATTGGACGGCTACGCCGCCCCCATGTAGCTCGGCTACGCGCTGCACCAGGCTCAACCCCACGCCGTTGCCGCGAAATTGGGTGCGCACCGCATCGGCCCGATACATAGGTTCAAAGATGTGGGGCAGCGCTTCCGGGGAAATGCCGATGCCGGCGTCGCGCACCGTAAAAGTGCAGCCGCCCACGCTGCGCTCCAGGCTGACGCGTACGGCCGAGCCGGTGGGAGAGTACTTGCAGGCGTTGTCGAGCAGGTTGACGAGGGCGAGGGTAAGCAGCTCGGCGTGGGCCCGGGACTGGCAGTCCTCCACTGCATCGGGCAGGTGCAGCTCTATGGTGGTGGCCGGGTAGCGCTGCTGCACGGCCTGCACGGCATCGAGCAGAGGTTCCGTGAGCAGCATGGGCGTCAGGGGCAGGTCGTGGGCGGGTTTCTCCTGACTTAGCTCGGCCAGCAACAGCAGGTCGTTGGTGAGCGAGATAAGGCGGCGCACCTCTTCGGTGGCTGAGGTGAGGGTGGCGCGCAGCTCCTGGGGGCGCTCATCATAGGCCCGGGAGATATCCAGGGTCCCCAGCAGGTTGGCCAGGGGTGTGCGCAGCTCATGGGAGGCATGCCACACAAAATTGCGGTTTTGCACCACGGTATCGGCAAGCCGGGCGAGCAGGGCATTGAACTGCGCCGCAAGGCGGGCCAGCTCGTCGCGCCCATTACCGGTGGAAAGGCGCTGGTCGAGGGTGCGGGAGGATAAGGCCTGAATTTCCAAACTTAGCCGCTGCACGGGTTTCAAGGCGCGGCCCGCAAACAGGTTAGCCAGCCCGACTACAAAGGTGAGTCCCAGGATGTTGGTAATAAGCAGGTTATTCCGCAGGCGCTCCAGCCCCTCCCGGCCGAACTTATCCTCTGCCGTAACCACGACTACGAAGCCTTCGTCGCCATTTTTGGTGGCGAGGGCCACGCCCACGGCGGGTCCCTGGCTGAAAAAAAGCCGCCCCGCCGTGCGGGCCCGCTGCAGAAAGCGGGGCGTGATAACCAAGGCGGAATTGGGCCGGCTGGCGTAGAGCAGCCGGTTGTTTTCGTTGTAGATAGCCTCGTACTGGTTCTGCTGGGTCAGCAGCAGAATGGCATCCGTCGGCTCCAGGCGCTCGTGCTTGCGTACGTACACCTTGGCCGTGGCCTCCGCCTTGCGCAGCAGCAGTCGCTCAAACTGGCCGCGCTGGCTGTTGCGCTCAAAAAAGTACACCCCGCACGACACCGCCGCGACCAAAGCCAGCATCAGGCCGGCGAAGAAAAGCGTAAGGCGGGTGCGAATGGTCATGCAAATAAACGTCTGCGAAGAGGCTTGTGATAGGAATAGTGGTGCCCGGGCTTAAGCCCGCAACACATAGCCCATACCCACTACTGTATGGATAAGCTTGGGAGAAAAGTCCTTGTCAATCTTCCGCCGCAGGTAAGTGATGTACACATCGATAATGTTGGTGTTGGTGTCGAATTTCAGCTCCCAGACTTTTTCCGCAATATCCACCCGCGACACCACATGGCCCTGGTTCAGAAGCAGGTATTCCAGCAGCGCATACTCCCGGGCCGTTAGCGCAATGGGCTGACCGGCCCGCTCCACGCGCTTGGTGGTGAGGTGCAGCGTCAGGTCGGCTACCGACAAGGTGCGCCCGGGGCCGGCCTCATGGTAGCGCCGGTAAAGGGCGCGCACCCGCAGCAGCAGCTCCTGAAACTCGAAGGGCTTCACCAGGTAATCATCCGCACCCGCGTCATAGCCCTCGGTTTTATGGGCAATGCCGCCCAAGGCCGTCAGCAGCAAAATGGCTGCCTGCGGCCGCTCGGCCCGCAAGCGGCGGCACACTTCAAAGCCATTCAGCTGGGGCAGACTGACATCCAGAATAACCAGGTCATACTCCCCGCGCAGGGCCATACTCAGGCCCAGCTGCCCATCAAAGGCAGTATCAACCCAATATCCTTCACCTTCCAGGCCCTTGCGCACGAAAGAGCTCAGTTTGGCTTCGTCTTCAACCAATAAAATCTTCATAAGATAGCAGCTTGCGCTAAGGAGCGCAAAGATAGCTGCCTACTGGTGCTGCAAGGCAACCTTGGAGGTTTAGCCTTTTTACTAGTGCTGGAAACAGGGCTACATTAGAACCCATGCAGGAAAGGCGCAGTCCATATATGCTCCGTGCTTCGGAGCGCCACGACGGACGCCTTCACTCGGCACTATTAGTATCCGTTGATCTCCGGATACAGCGCTGTTACCACGTCACTTTGCACAAAGGCCTTGGTGCGTCCATTCAGCAGGGTCAGGCGGCCCTCCGTACACGCGCCTTGGTCAAGATTCCACACATTGGCTCGTGCGCAGGGCACCGGGCTGTTCGGCCATGTGGGCGTGTGGCCCACGAAGCATTCCTGGTATCCTTGTGCTTCTGCCCCTTGCGCCCACAGCTCCCGGGACCACATTAATTGATAGGAGTCTTGCTCGGCAATAGGCCTAGTCGGGTCGTAGCCGGCATGCACGTAGAGGTTTTGGTGCTCGTCTTCAAAGTAGGGACGCTGCCGGCGGAAGAAGGCAGTGTGATGCCGGTCGATATCGGCCAGCTCACCGCGCAGGTAGGCCTCGTACGTGGCCTGCCCTCCGACCCGGTACCAGAACCAGTTCACCTGGTCCAGGGGTGGGCGGGCAGCCATCCACTCTTGGGTCCACCAGTCGTGGTTGCCCTGCACCCAAATGCTGTTGGGAATATTTAATAGTCGCTCCACGCAGGCCGGGGTTTCCGGCCTGCCGTCGGCCACGTCGCCGAGGTGAATGAGCCGGTCGATACCGGGGCGGAAGGGGCTTCGGTCCAGCACCTGCTCCAAGGCACGAAATGCGCCATGAATATCCCCGAGCACATAGGTCTCCATCCGGGTAGGTACGCAGATTTCGGAAAAAGGCTGACGCGGAGGCCTGTACTTTTGCGGCCATCCTGATATCCCTTTAAAAGGAACGTTCCATGCCCTACTCCTTCCCTGCTTCCTGGGTAGAGGAGCCGACAAGCGCGCTGCCTGATGTTCCCCGCTAGTGCGTAATGGATGCCGGACTATTTGCGTTTGCCTGCTGGGCCGCCCGCAGCCACGCTTGCGCTTCCGCCATCCCGCTGAAGGTGCGGATGTAGCACTTCTCTTCGAGGCGGTGGCGCATGATTTCCGAAGAATGCGCCGGCAACGACTCCACACTGACCACCTGCGCCAAATGGGTCATACCCGCCGCGACTGCCCGCGGTGTCCAGCTCGTGGTTATCCACTCCATGGTTTCATCCCATAGCCCAACGGCTTGGCGCTTATCACTAAGCAGGTAGTGGCATTGGTGCTGCTGCAATAAGGCCAGGCAGGCATTCCCGCCAGCCACCATGCCCACATACGTCTGCTGGCCCTGCCAGTAATTCCGCACCCATAGGTTTTCGGAATCATACTCGGCCGTCATGTAGACCTCGCCAGAGCTATTGGCTAATATTGTTTTCATCACAAGGCAAAGGCGGAGGAGCTAATCGCTCCGGCAGTAGGATAATTAGGCTGGAGTATTCGGTGTCGCTTGCTGTTGGGCTTCCCGTAACCAGGCCTCCGCATCGGCTAGGACGGTGAAGGTACGGATAGCAAAAGTCGGTTTCAGGCCGGCACGCAGCAGCTCGGCCGAATGGGCCCCTAATGTATCGACGCTCACAATCTGGGCAATATGGGTGAGCCCGGCGGCCTTGGCTCGAGGTGCCCAATCCTGCACCACCCACATCACAGCCTGATCCCAGGTCTCCAGCACCTGGCGGTTATCATTAAGCAGGTAGGCACAGGCAAATTGCTGGAGTAGGTCCAGACAGGCCTCGGCCCCGGCTATGATGCCCTCGTAGGTTTGGTGGCCTACCCAGTGATTATGGACCCAGTGATTTTGGGCATCATACTCGGCCGTCATATATACCTGCCCAGAGCTATTACTGAAGGTGATTTTCATAGCGGGAAGAGCTTACTTCATTTTCTGCGCCTGGTGTAGCCAGGCCTGCGCCTGCTGCAGGCTGATAAACACACGCATCTCTACCTGCTCCTGAATGGCGCTATATAAGACTTCGGCGGAGAGGGAGGTTGGGGATTCGGCCCGGATGACCTGGGCATAATGCGTCAGCCCGGCGTTCAACGCGCGCGGCAGCCACTGCGTCGTCACCCACTCCATGGCATAGTCCCATGGTTCAAACGTATGGCGGTTATCATTGAGCAGATAGGGACAGGCATGATGATGCAGCAGCGCTAAGCCGGCCTCACTGCCGGCGATGACGCTGGCTAAGTCCTGCGGGCCTATCCAGTCATTATACACCCAGCCCTGCGCGGCATCATATTCCGTAGTCATATGCACCTGCCCACCCCGGTTAAATAATCTTTGAGGCATAATGATTAATCATCTTGTAGGATAATATGCCTTACCGAAAGAGTCGTATCCTAGATAAAGCAATGAGCAACAAAGTAAATCTGAAAAAACACCTCTTACCGGGCTTAGGAACGACTATCTCCGGGTAGCTGGGCGGTGCGTGGGAGCATGCCTTTAAGAGGAGTTTTGCTTAGTGGAGCGTGCGGAAAATTTCTATTGGCTCCGACGTAGTCTCGCCGGGGGCTGGGCTTTAGGGCTAAAGGGGAAGCGCGCGGCTGACGGCTACCCGCAGACTCAATAGAGCTAACAGCAGCGTCAAGGGCGCGAACAGCCAGTTCTCGAGTTTGTCGGCTGCCAACAAGTTCCCAGCGGTATTGACCAGAAAAAACAGGAACAGGAGCGAAAAAGCGACGGTCATGACCCATGGGTGAACCCTGATCTTCACATAGCCGGCCTGCACGGCCACGACGGCCAGTAGCAGGAGCGTCATCGTCAGGGCCCCGGCTTCCCACCGCAACATCTGCGACGTGTCGCGCAGTCTCCCGCCCCACACGAGGGCGTAGGGAATCATGCCGACCACAACCAGCGCATGAAATACTAGGGTAAGGAGGAAAAAGACCAGCAGACCGTGGAGCGCACGGCGTTCGGAAAAGAGGGCTTTCATCTAGGCAGTGACAGCCTTGAGACAGACGGTCAGGCCAATCTACTGAAAAAAACAGCTGCATTCAAAGCGGGGCCGGATAGATGGAATAGCCGTGCCAATCTTACCCTGGCTACAAGAACTTCTGAACGTTCCGCATCTATTATGGCCTAGCTTTAGGCCCGTTCCACCACAACTTCCTATTCAAATAAGAGTACAGCTTCACTTCATCCAATCTTGGCAGGAGGCCTTCTTTATGCAGGAACTTAAAACCCCTACCGGCCGCTTCTACCTCACGGTCGAAACCGATAGACAAAACCAGTTGATGGTGGTGAATTGCAAGGGTTACCTTACGGCCGACAGCATCCAAACCGGCGCCGCGGCATACACCGCCGCTCTGGCCCGGGCTGGCTATTCCCGCGTGCTCAACGATACCCGAGAAGGACGTGGCCCCTGGGACCATTCCATGGAGTGGATCATCCAGGAGTGGGCGCCCAATGCTGCCGGAGCGGGGCTGCGCTACTTTGCTATGGTCACCAGCCCGGAAACCTTCGATGAGGAGTCCGCCTCCACTTTTTACCAGCAGCTCACTGCCTTCTAGGTGCGGGTGTTTGATAACCGCGAGGCCGCCCGGCAATGGCTGCAGTCCGTTTCCTGAGCCAGCACCCCTTGTGCCTTTGCTCCCCCACCCTGCTATTCATCCGCTAGCAATAGCTCTCCAATATCCTACTTCATGGCGCAGCGCATCCTTTACGACGTTCCTTCCCTGACCATTGCCTACGATTATACCGATGAGTGGCTCTATCTGGATTGGCAGGGCAACCTCACCGATGAGGAAGTCATGAAGGGTGCCCTCAAGCTGTTGGAGCTCCTTCGGCAGGAGCGCTGCACGAAAGTTCTGAACGATAATACCCACCTGACGGGCCTGTGGGCAGATGCCGCCCGCTGGGGCGGGGAGGTATTCTTCCCCCAACTCCAGGAGGCTGGCTGCCGCTACTTTGCCTGGGTACATTCTCCTGAGCGCTATAGCCAGCTCTCGGCGCAGTTGGCTATCCAACATACCGCCGCCGGTATCGTCTTCCTGACCTTCCAAAGCCTGCCCACTGCCGCGGAATGGTTACGCCACCAGCCGTAGACTGCGCTTGCCGGAATGGATTCCGGTTTACGGAATGAGCCGGTCGGAGCGCAGCTGGGCAAACAGGTCGAAAAAGGAGTCCTCGGTAGACTGAAATTCCGTGAAGCCCAACTTCCGGCTTTTGGCCATATCGGTCATCACTTCGATGGGCCGGCCCAGGTCCAGGTCCGTGTGCCAGGGCGAGGCCAGCCGGCTCAGGTCGGGCTCGCGCAGCTGATACCGATCGGCCATTTCTCGCCATACAGGTGCATCCCCTGCCATTTCTTCTTCCAACGGGTGCACCGTCCCATCGAAGCCGGCGGCCTCCACGCCAAACCAAGCGGCCAGCCGGGGCCAGAGCCAGCGCCAGCGGAAGTAGTCCCCATTGACGATGTTAAAGGCCTCGTTGCGGGCAGCGTCGGTGGTGGCTGCCCACACCAGCTGCTTAGCTATGATACGGGCGTCGGTCACGTCAGACAGCCCGTTCCACTGAGCTTCGGAGCCGGGCCAGCGGAAGGGCCGTCCGGTTTCTTTGCAGATGCTGGCATACACGGCCAGCGTGGTGCCCATGTTCATCAGATTGCCCACGGCCTGCCCGATGATGGTGTGCGGGCGGTGAATGCTCCAGGTGAAACCGTCACGCTCGGCCGCAGCGTACACCTCGTCTTCCTGGGCGTAGTAAAAGTTTTCCAGCGGCAGGCGTGGCTGCTCCTCCCGCAGTGGTGTGGGCGGCAGCGCCCCGGCCCGGGCATAAGACTCAAAGGGGCCCAGATAGTGCTTCAGGCCCGTGACCAGGGCCACGTGCTGTACGGACTGCTTAGAGGCAAGCGCGGCTAAGATGTTACGCACCAGCGCGCTGTTGACGCGGATGTTCTCCGCCTCGGTGTCCTGGCGCATCCAGCTGGTAATGAACACGTGGGTAGGGGCAACATCGGCCAAAGCTGTTTCGAGGCTGGCCGGGTCGAGCAGGTCGGCGGCTACCGGGCGCAGGCCGGGCACCTCGTCTTTAGGCGTGCGGGAGAGGCCATAGGTCGTCCAACCTTGGGCCAGTAGTTCGCGGGCCAGGTTGCTACCGATGATACCACTGGCACCTACAATTAAAGCAATTTTATCCATGGAAAAAGGCGCAAATGTGAAGGCGGCAGCGAGGGACTTCTGCCAAGGATGGATACTCCTTTACAGACTTAAAGTTGACGAGTTTAGCAAGAAGCGATAAGCAGGGGCACTCTCCTGCCGCGCCGGAGGCGCTGTAGTATAGGTCGCTATATGCTTAGTCGCTATATACTTAGGTACTGTGATTCAACACTTACCTTCGATCAAGCCCCGCGGGATAATTAAGTACATCCCCCATTCGTGAAACCCCAAATCATACTATCCGAAATGGCACCAAGGTCCACCCGATAGGTTTTGTAGAAAAAATACTGCATGCCAGTTATCGTTCGATTTCTGTCAAGAAGTAATTCTCTCCACTTTAGAGAGTGCCTTTACCTAATAATTTATATGTCAATAATATAGTTAAATCTGAATATTATAGTAAGTTTACCTGACTGGTCTTCGTTCGTAAATCCCTCTGTACTTCTATCCAACAGGAATACCACTTGTATAACCCGCTATATAATCTATTAACAAAAAGCCACCTAGCAGTTAAGCTAAGTGGCTGATTATAAAAGTGGCCCCATTTGGATTCAAAACAAAGACCGGCTGCTTAGAATGCGGTAACCCTACCCTGCTTATCCCCTATTGTTCATTCCCAGAAACTGGTCTAATCAGCCCATAAACAGGCTTTTATTTATTAGGGCTTATTGTGGCCATACCGTTTCTATCAGGTTTGTGTAAACCGACGTTGGTTTACACGCTATGAGCAAGACAACTGACCACAAAAAAGGCAAAGCCACCGTACGGGCCAAATACTACACCAGTAAGACCCTAGCCGATGGTTCTCACCCGTTCATGCTCTGCATTACCAATAACCGGCATCGGATGTACCTCGCCATTGGGGCGAGCCTGCCCCCAGCTTCTGGAACGCTAAAAAATCGGATTATCGGCAGCCCATCAAGAAAAGCTACCCCGACCCGTACCGCGACGAACTGATAAACAAGCTGGCCGATTGGGAGCAGCGGTATGGTACCGCCGCCGGAACCCTGGCTACCAATGACGAGCAACATACTGTGACCGACGTCGCCCAGCGGACCATTGAAGGCTGAAAGGCTGCCCGCCGCGTCCTACTGCTGGCCTACATTGACGAGCTAATTGCCACCATGAACGCTTCCCCTAAGTTAGGCATTGCCCGCATCTACCGGGATATGCGTCGGCAGCTGTCTAAGTTCATTAAAGACGAGTACTACACCCTGGATATTCCCTTTGAACGTGTGACTGTCGCCTTCTGCACCGAATGGGAAAACACCCTTCGGGCGGTGGGCAACGAGGGCAACACCCTTTCCCAGCGCAGCGCTTTCGCACCCTGCTGGCTGTGCTGAACAAAGCCATTGCCAACGGGGTAGCCAAAGCCGAGCATTACCCCTTTGCCCGCAACGTGGCCGAGCGCCACAAGTTCAGCGTCGGCAAGTTTGACATCTCCACCACCAAGCGGGCCATCACCCGCGATGAGGTGCGCCAACTGGAAGCACTGCACCCCACTAGCGAGAGGTTGCGGCTAGCCAAGAACGTCTTCATGTTTTCCTTCTACGTGGGCGGTATGAATTTCATGGATTTGGCCAATCTGCGCTGGCAGAACCTTTCCCGCGACGCCGACGGCCTGCCCCGCGTGAACTACGTGCGCCGTAAGACGGGCGGCAAGTTCTCCGTGCGTCTACTTTCCCCTGCAGCCGCTATGGTAGAGTACTACCGGCCTACTACGGCTACCGGTCCCGACGGCTACGTGTTCCGCATCATCAACGCCCAGCGCCACCAGACCCCGGCCCAAATCAACAACCGCCTGCACAAGCTGCTGCGGCAGGTGAATACCGACTTGAAAGTACTAGCCGCTGAAGCCGGTATTATTGTGCCCATCACCACGTACACCGCCCGCCATTCCTTCGCTACCAGCCTGAAACGTTCCGGGGTAGCTACGGGCGTTATATCGGAAAGCAGGGGCCACAAGTCCGAGGCAGTTACCGCTGTATACCTAGATTCTTTTGCATCAGACGTAGTAGATGCCGCTTTCAAGGCTCTATTGTAGCCATACGACACTTCCTTCATAAACATTGGAAAGAAAGCATGAACCTGGACAGTTATACTCTCTCGCTTAAATAAAGCAAAGCCTAAAGGCACAGGGGGCTTGCCTGTTCTCAACCCTAGATTTTATGATTATTGAATGTTTTACCGATTTAAAAGGAAAAAAATATGTGAACTCGTCCATATTCTAGGATCAACGTATAGAGTGCGCTTCGCTCTCTACTTTGTTTTTGGTACAAGTATTGACAAGTCTTCCATAGTTAAAATTTTTCCTCCTAAAGACATATCGATGAAAGTCACGCTCATACTTCCTCAGCTACTTGTCGTTTTTGCTTTGCAAAATATGGCATCAGCTGCTTCCCATAATATCCTGACATACTCTTCTACTACCTTCTATCAGGAGAAAACAAACTCGCAGGCAGGGGCTGCTATCCTGGAGCGTTTTGAGGTAGGTATCCCCGGTGGGCTGACCACAACTCAGCGCGACCGGATTCGGCAAGCAGCCGAGTCCTTTGCCCGCGACCGGACCAAGGCC
>NZ_JAUOFB010000002.1 GCF_030542105.1 Hymenobacter sp. BT730 | reverse complement strand
CCCAGAAGCAGTTTGAGGCGATTTTAAAATCGTTGCTGCCCGCCAGCGTCTACACCAACACCTATCTGCCCAACCGTACTTATTTCCTGTCCGGGCAGGGGCAGCGGCCCTAATGGGAATAGCCTACGAATGGATTTGGCATTCTACTAATATTTTTACTGAGTAAGCAAAGAGCCCCGACCATGTAGGTTGGGGCTCTTTGATTTATATTGTTCCTGAAATAAAGTGTATAAGGCTACTTATCCGATAATCTTAGTGAAGGCTTTTAAATCTGTGAGGCCGTTACCGCTGTCTATCTGGATTCATTCGCGTCCGACGTGGTATATTCCGCTTTTGAAACCCTACTACTAAAAATTTTTATTTTTTCCTTCTTCCTATATGTATGCCCTCCCAGTTTCATCCATTGAAGCTCCGCTTTATTGAGCGGGTAAACTTACTTATGGTCTTAACCATCTTCCGGAAGGTCTTTTGGGAGCATTACTGATGTTGGGTGTGCTCTATGGTATTCTATACCTACTTACCTGGAAAGTAGATGAAGTAGTTCTGTTTGTCAGCAAGGAGGAAAATGCAGAAACCATAACCAGAGCAAAGTGGCATTGCGTGTTCCTGTGTGAGCGGATTTGTGCTATTACTGCCGGCTGCTGTCTATCGTTCCAAGTATCCTCTTGCTGTCTGATAAGTCAAATTACGTTAAGCGGGAGACAGGAAAGGCCTCTACTCCCGCTTTAACACCTCCCGAATCCCGCTCAAACCTCCGGCAATATTCTCCAGCTTATCCAGCTTATCCAGCATCTGGAGGAGCTGGCCGGTGCCGGAGTTGCGCAGATTATCGAGGTAGGTTTGCTTGATTTGCTGCCAGCGGGCGGCTTACTCGGACGTGAGCCAGCCGAGTAGCTCGCGCAGCTTGAGCAGGTTGGCTTCGGTAGCGCTGGTCAGGGTTTGAGCTTCGCTTTCGTAGTGGGCGGCCAGGAGCTGCTCTATTTCTTGGTCGTTCATCACGGGGCGCACTTTCTCGGACCGCTTGTTCATGTTGCGGTAGGAGCCCTGCAGCTTGCACGGCGGCTCGGTGCGGTAGGCGTCTTCTCTAGCGCAAAAAGTTAGGTATTTCGCCCCTCGACTCAGAGTTCGGTCACTATATCGCCTATTAAAACGCTAAACGCCGCTACTCCACTCTCGACTACCGTTCGCCTAATCCTTGGAAATCGACCTGTAAACCCCGATTAATTGTATGCGGCTTAGATAAAGCCCTTACTAACATAAACATACAATATTATATAGTACTAAAAAATGAAAGTTTATTTATGGCCACAACCCCCTAGCTATATTCCTTTCAGTAGGGAAATTGCACCATACTTTTGAGCCATTAGGTGTACGTGTCGCGACTATTAAATTAACACCTGTGTTTTAATAATCATATTTTCAACTCCCAATAATGTTCAAAAATCAGATTACTCGCTTATTAAGTGTGGGAATGGTATGTGCGGCGATAATGACAATGGTAGGATGTGACACTGAGAAGACAGCGGATGAGAATCCACAGCCTATGGCTACAGTTGTCCATAGTGCAGTAACTGCTACCGAACGAGCTGGTCACTACGAAAAGGTGGCTAGAGCATTAGCTAAAGCATTGGGGGAGGATGTCGCCCTTAGAGAGCAACTTAAAGCAGAAGGGTTGAAGAAATTTGACGGGGACTTTGATGTCCTTTATGCAGGGTTTGCTCAGAAACATACAGGTTTCAAGCAGAAAATGGAACACCTCCTAGCTTCGAATGGGGCTGGCTCAGCTGCGGGCATAGAAGAGATTCTACAAGCAACCCCAACGCTGAACGTTTCAATACCTAAGAATATTGACAAGTGGAATACAGCCACCTTCTCACCACTAGTCACGTTTATTTCTGCTGGCTTTAATGAGCGAGCAACGAAACTGCTAAAGGCTTTTGATCAAGACGGCAAGGTGCACTGGCTCGACGCTAAGAAAGCGCCAGATTTTCCAGTGATTGTTATAAACGCCATCTAGATGACACTGCTCTTACGGAAGCAGTCGCTTAATGCCTAATACCACAGCCCCGTCGAACGATCATTGGGAGCTGGGAAATCCATAAAATTCAACCAAGGATTGGAGGCCGATAAGTGAGACTTATCGGTGAAACATGGGTAGTGATAACCCCGAGCTATTCGCTACCTATTGTGTTAAGAAATGGTCACTATTCACAATGGCCATCCCAGTATCATTACACTACTTATGTGCCTAAACTGAGTTACAAACTTGGCACGGGCTAGCTTCTAGCTGCTGGCCTCCATTTGACCATGACTTTGAAATCCTTACAAGCGAATTTCCACGCTAACCCGATTTAAAGCAATTCAAAAAGGGCAGGACAGCGGGAAGCCTCTATTTTAGCGAATTAGATCATCCCTCCTATTCTCATTCTTATGTTCAATTTTCAAAAGCAAGCCGCCTTTGAGGCAAAGCTGGCCCAAGTATACCATAGCTTAACCCCTGAATTCAAAGCCGAGGTTTCTCAGCAGGATTTCATTCTGGAATTCCCCATTATCGAAGTTAACGGCCAGGCGGCAATGCTTGACAAGCCTGACCCTGCTAGTGCTTTCTTGCTGACAGACGAAGCTTTCGAACAGGTTATTGCGGCCTTCAAATCAATTTATGAGCCGCAGTAAGATAAAACGGCTTCCTGAGCAGCACCAGTTTACGATAAGCCCCATGGCGTGGAAGTCAGAGGTTGATGGCTGTTCTTGTCCGCCCGTCCGGCATAGTATTTCATATCCTTTGTGACATTATCTTGATAATGGGAGAATTTATATACCATTTGCCGGAGCATTACCGACTGGATGCCAAGGTTCACCACAGCACCGTGCGGCAATTGGCTACCGGCGTTCAAGAGATGGTGATCGAAGCGGAAGTCGATGCCGGGCTGACGCAAGGTGTCATGGCTGGACAAATCATCCAGGTCGTGAAGAACAGCCGCTCTGTACCAGCAAACGGGGAGAAGCTACTGTACACCACGACAGGTAGCTTTCCCACCTCAAAGGAGGAAAGTAAAGCGATCAAGGCCAAATGGCTGGCGCCACGGGCCATGACGACAACCGAGGCAGCCAATCCCGCGGAAGTTCGGGAGTCGTGGCGCAAGCAATTCTTCTTTCAAGAAGAGGAGGTGGAAGGCGACAACATCATTCAATACGGCTTGCGTCCTCCGCAAACCGGAGCCCTCTACGCGGCACTGGCACATTGGAAAGTGAGCCAGCAACCGGCCACTATTGTTATGCCAACGGGCACGGGCAAAACGGAAACGATGCTGGCCCTGCTGGTGCAGCAACGACTACCGCGCTTGCTGGTCGTGGTGCCCAATCTGGCCTTGCGAGGACAGATTGAGCGTAAATTCCTTACCCTAGGCTTACTCAAAAAGCTGGGGGTGGTAGGCGACGGAGCCTTATTTCCGATAGTTACCTGCCTAACAAAGCAGCTGACTACTGCCGCGCAAATGGAAGCTACCATTGCGGCCTCCAATGTAATTATTACCAACATCCAAGTGCTACAAGGTTGCGAAGACCCTGCACTCAGCCAGCTGGAGGAGATGTGCTCTCATCTGTTTGTGGATGAAGCGCACCATCTGCCGGCAAGCACCTGGACCTACGTAAGTGATAAGTTCAGCCGAAAACCCATCCTGCAATTCACCGCGACCCCTTTCCGAAATGACGGTAAGCATATGGAGGGTACTATTATCTTCAATTACCCGCTAAAGAAGGCCCAACAAGAGAAGTACTTTCTCCCGGTAACGTTTGACCCCGTGACCGAATGGGACGAAGACAAAGCGGATGCAGTGATTGCTGCGAAAGCAGTGGACATCCTCAGAAGAGACCTGGCGGCCGGGTTTGACCATCTGCTCATGGCGCGGGCACACACCACCCACAGGGCCGACCAGATTTATGCTGCCTATGCTGGTTTCGAGGATGTAAAAGCGGTCGTGATTCATTCGGAAATAAGCAAAACCGAATGTGCAGCCGGGCTAGCGGCCTTGATGAGCCGGGAAGCCCGCATTCTGGTATGTGTGAATATGTTTGGCGAAGGTTTTGACCTTCCTGAGCTGAAGATCGCCGCGCTACACAATGTCCACAAAAGCCTGGCAGTCACCCTACAATTTGTCGGGCGTTTTACCCGCCATCAAGTTGCTTTAGGCAATGCGACCATTGTGGCTAACCTGGGCGATATTCAAGTGGGTGAGGACCTCCGGGAATTGTACGCGGAGTGCGCTGACTGGAATGAACTGCTGCGAGAAGTAAGTGCCCAAGCCACGGGCAACCGGCTCCGCTTATCACAGTTCGTGGGCGGCTTCTCTCCGGCCCCTAAGCTGCTTTCCTTGCAAAACATCACCCCCAAAATGAATACCGTGGTCTATGAGACATCCTGTGTCAACTGGACGTCGGATAATCTGGCAGCCTTCTTTGGGGAGAAGAAGTTACTGGAGGCCCCGCTCATTAATCACCAGGAAAAAGTGGCGGTGTGCGTAACGCAAGCACGTTCCCTGGTGGAATGGGGCAAGGTGCGGGACTTACTGGATGTAAACTGGAATTTGTTTGTGCTGTACTGGGATGAGGCCCGGAAGCTGCTTTTCATCAACAGCACCATCCCCATGACTTTTCATTTGGACTTAGCCAAAGCCGTGGCGGGCCCTACGGTTCAACGAAAGCAGGGCGAGGATGTCTTTCGGGTCTTACATGACATGAACCAGCTTACCCTAACGAATCTGGGGCTGAACCATACGCTTAGAAAGGCCGTCAGCTTCACCATGATGGCGGGCTACAACATTTTGTTAGCCCTTTCCGAGGCCCAGGAGCAGAATAAGACCAAGTCCAATATTTTCGGTTTAGGATTTCGGGCGGGGAAGGCAACCAGCATTGGGTGCTCGGCCAAAGGCCGCTTCTGGCTTTCTCGCAATGCACAGGATATTCCTGAATGGGTGGATTGGTGCAAGCACATCGGCAGCAAAATTCAGGATTCCAGCATTACGCTGACCGATATCCTGCGCAAAGTGGTACGGTACCAAGAACTCACCCAGCGCCCACCAGCTGTTCCCATTGCCGTGGACTGGTCTGCCAATGTTATTGCCCGGCCGGAACACATTATTGAGTTTTCCATCAATGGGCAGGATTGGGAAAATTTGTATCAGGTAGAGCTGGAGATCGTAACGCTGGATAGCACCAGTCCGATTCAGTTTAACCTTGCCAGCGGCAGTCGACATGCTACCTATGAGATGCGGTTTACGGGTTCCGGCGTTGAGTATGTGCCCGTTCAAGGCGCAGCAAGGGTCCGAATCAAGACCGAGGAAAAAACCCTTACGGAGTGGTTTGAAGACGAACCGCCGACTATTCTCTTTCATGACCGCTCTCTCATTCGGGATGGGATGTTTGCCCAGCTTTCGGATGTGCAGGATGCGTTCAGCGCTTCGCGGATCGTGTCGTGGCCTTGGCCGGGGGTCGACCTTACAAAAGAGTCCCAAGGCAGGCAGCGTACTCCCCATACGGTTCAACATCATACCATTCAGCGCCTGAAGCAAGCAAACTATGACATCATCTTTGACGACGATGACAAGGGGGAAGCAGCGGACATTGTGACTATCAAAAGCGATCATGGTCAAATCAACATTGAGCTGTATCACTGCAAATTTTCAGGGGGTGCCCGACCCGGTAGCCGGATCAAAGACCTCTATGAGGTTTGCGGGCAAGCCCAAAAAAGTGCTCGCTGGGCGGCTGGTAAAGGCAAAATTTTTGAACACCTGCGACTACGCGAGCAGGGCCGCAAATCCCATGGCGCCTCAGAGACAAGGTTCGAGCGGGGGGACTTAGCCATTCTTAAACAGCTTGAAAATCGAATGCGAAGTGAAGCCGTGAGCTATTCAGTTTTCATCGTTCACCCCGGAGTATGGACGCCGGGGGCTACGCCTCAACAGCTGGATATATTAGCCGTAACCGAAATGTATTTGAAGGAGACGCACAATATCCCGCTTACCGTAATTGGTAGCTGATGGAGCTGCTTATACTTTTTAGTACTGTTGCCACTGCACCGTTCTGACGTTAACTAGATGACTTCTCCTTTGTGATAAAATTTTTCCGTCCTGATTGCCCCTTAAGCCAGCCAAGCCAAACCTTTCCGGTTGGACTTTTTGCTTCTAGGAGAAGGCATAGCCGGCCCGTGGTAGCCGCACAAGGGAGCTGGCCAGCAACCACCCTCGCAGAGAGTTGAACCTGCCTGGTCCCCAGTGCTGGCGGCTATGCGACCTTGTCTGCCGAGTATTAGTGGGACCCGTTTCATTCCGCTCCCGAATCATTTCGTTGCTTTCCCCGCAGGCCACTAACCACCTGCTTTGGAACCTTGGTGGGCGGAACCTGCCTTTCTTACCAAAGAGCAAATAACACCCGTTGAACGTCCATTTATTAAACGTTATAAAGCGATGAACTGAGGGGTGGTACTGGTGAGACGTTCGGCCTTAACTTTACCAGTACGCCACCCTTAGTGGAGTCAGCCAGCCGGACTATTTCTGGCTGGATTCGGATGACCTATCGTCAAAAGCCAGGACTAGGCACCCCGAACGCATCGGATACCTGCCCGCCTTTTCACTGCCCACTAAGTCCTCCGGGGCTGGGCGTGGCCCCGCGTGCAGACGACCCCTGGCAGTACCAAGCCCACGAGGCCCTAACGAGCAGGAGCGAGCGGGGTAACGGCTACGACCAGGCTCTGGCCGAATCCTTCCGGCGGTGGTAGAGCGAGGATGGGAGAAGGTGGCGCCCCCCTATGCCGAAGAACGATATCTTTGGGCAGAACGTAACTTCTTTTTGTATGACAACCAAGACCACTAAGTCCGAAACCACCCCGGCTGCTGCTCAGCAGACGGACATCACCCGGGAGACCCTCCACCGCCGCGTCAAGAAGGCCCAAGAGCGTCGCCGCAATAAGCGCAAGCACGTGAACCCCTAGTTCCGGCCCGCTTTCGCCGCCAAAAAAGCCCCTTCTACTCGCTTAGAAGGGGCTTTTCTAGTACCTCCTCTGGCCCATGCCCTCTCTGCCGACGCACCCCTTGAAGAAGGTCCCATCCGAGGGGATAGAAGGGGCCTTGGTTAAAAGGCTACTCCAAAAGTCCTCTTTGGCCCATCCACCGACCAGGAGGCGCCCGTCGTTCGCAGGGAGTCCCCGGAAAAAGTGGGGCTGTCTTCTACCAACCCGGAATGGACCAGCCGAATCGAGTCCTCGCGCCAGGACCGGGTGCGGTACGATGGTCATCCCATCACAGCCGAGGAGTATTCCATCATCCGTCCACGGGATGCCCATCACCTTCCGCTGGTTTCTGGACAGATCAGACCCCGCCATAGCGACGAGACGTGGCGGAATACCTTCGGATTCTCCCGCTAACCCGTAAAGAGTCTGGGTGAACGACGGGAACCTGGATGGCCCTTTGTAACGGTGGTCTCGGTTAACCCGAAAAGCCTCGGTACCGGTGGACAGCCTGCCGGGCGGGGGCGCCACGTGATGCCTTCTCTTGGGAGCGGCCTATGTGACCAACCTAGGACGGAAGTATCTGGCTAACTTATCATAAGCGAAGGGTAACGGACCTTATTGCTCCTGTACCTATCTTCTTTTACGCAAGCCTGGAAGTCGGCTTCTTACTCTATCGCCAGGCGCTTCGTCGCCACGTACCCCTTTGGTCCCTCTACACGCACTAGATACAAGCCGGCCGGCTGCTGACCCAGCTCTACCATTCGCTTCCCATGGGTGCTGATGACGGGTAGGGGTTTCGTCCTACGACCAGTCGCGTCGATCAGCACCAGTTGCAGGCCTTGGTGTGGGGCCGTCTCATCCAGTCGCACCGTCACAGTGAAGCGGGCTGGGTTAGGGAAAAGTACCAACTCAACCGGGCGGCGACTTGATAGGGTAGGAAGGATGGTGCCGGTGTTGCGCAACACAGCCACGGTGGAGCTGACGTAATTGACGGTGGCAATATCCAGCCCTCCGTCCCCGTCCACGTCATTTAGGGATACATCGTGGGCACTAAGACCCCCACTGGCAAAATGCGTGAATCCGGCTGAGAAGGAACCCGGGGTAGCGGCTGAGTTCAGTAAGACCCCAACAGTAGAACTAATCGAATCAGCTACATAGCTGCCGGTAACAATATCAACTTGCCGGTCCCCATTCATATCACCCAGCTCGACGCTATAGGCTGTTTGTGAACCGGTGCTGTAGGTCGTTGCCATGGCGGGAAACACACCAGGAGCCGTAGCCGAGTTCAGCAATATCCCAACTTGTGCGTTGTTGCCCCCAGCTACTACAATGTCAGGCCTTCCATCTGCGTTTAAATCACCGACGGCTAGGTCCTGGGGGTAAGTTCCTCCGCTACCATAGTGCACTACTGGGGCAAATGCTCCAGCAGAAGCAGCCCGGTTGAGTAGTACACCCACTTGACCGATACCGCCCCCACAGACGACCAGGTCCAACCACCCGTCGCCATTGACGTCACCCAGAGCAACGCCTACTGCATTGTTGCCTCCAGTGGCATAGGTCGTGGCTGTCGCTGGGAATGTACCCGGAGCGACAGCAGAATTCAGGAGCACCCCCACGGTACCCCCACTGAGGTTAAGCCCAACAATGTCCAGGTGCCCGTCCCTATTAACGTCACCCACCGCCAGGCTGCGGGGATATCCCTGGGTATAAAGAAGGGTCGGTGGCAGGAAGGTACCCGGGGCAGTTCGGGAGTTTAGCATTACGCCAATACCCGCATTCCATTGCAGGGCCGCTAAAATGTCGGGAAGCCCGTCTTCGTTCACGTCGGCCACGGTGACGCGGATTGGGAACGAACCTATGGCATATGATTGCGCCGGAGCAAAGGTGCCGCCCGGCTGTGATAGCAGCACATTTATTGCGTTAGCGTAGGAGCAGGTCACCACCAAATCCGGGCGAGCGTCCCCGTTCACATCAGCTAGGGCAACCCCCTGCGGATTAGCGCCGACAGCATAGAGCATCGGCGCACCAAAACTTTGCGCATGAACGGCCGAGATCTGCCCGCCTAATACGAGCACGACCAGCGCCAGCAGCCTGTATGGGCTGTATGGGCTGTATGGGCTGTTAGCCAAAAGATGATGGAATAAACTCAAGGCTGAAACAGATAACGAGGCAACAGAAAACAGGAAATCACCAGAAGGTACGCAAGCTACAAAAAGCGGGTCGCCGAAAAGCATTTGCAAGGCACATCTGGGTGCATGGGTAGAGGTAGCAGTGTAATGCAAGCATCTGAAGTCCGATAGGGTATATCAGGAATAAAGGCGCGAAAAAACGGCATTTTCCCACCTCTTCTGGAAGGACTGACAAGTGAGCTTTATCCGTCTTTATCGCTGCCTTTAGTTAGGGTCTGCTCCGTAAACTTTATCGGAACGTATTCACTCGGTTGTCACCGCTCTTTAAGGAGCGATTGATAAACGTTATATGCCGGCCGGAACGCGTCTGATTTATCGGGATTGGATCCACCACTAAATTTTGTATTGTTGGGCCATGAAAACTTGCTGCGCGCTCGCTATCCTCCTCTTCCTGAGCTTTTCTAGCGTTGGACAAACGAAGTCTGGTCTGGTGCTGGCCACGCCTTTTAAAGGGGCAAATACCGTTTTGGTACAAACGCCCGATAGTGCGGCCACGGCCCTGCACAAACTAGGGCAGGTATTAGCGCAGGAAGGGTACACGGTTGAGAAGCTAGATAGAGAGGTTCTGACCCTGGTCTGCTCGCCGAAAACTTTAGTGAGTCTCGGCCATCCGGTTTTAGTGATCAAAGCGACGGCCGTAGCCGGGGCCAATAGCCAGTTGGCCTTGACCGGGGATTATACCATTACCGCAGGGAAGACGGTGTTTGATTTGCATGCGCAGTATAACGGAACAACCACCCCGGATAAGAAGACCTCTTTTGGCGAGCTGGACAGCATCGCCAATGCTTACCCCAACGGCCAGGTAGCATACACGAAACGTTAGGGTAAGCGATGCTGCTCTGTAGTAGGAGGTGGTCGAGTACACGGTTAGGAAGTAGGCCATTTCAAAAACATTCAGATCATTAGAATACATGCCTACTTAGAATTTGCAGGACGCCATACGAGCGGTTTACCTGCCCGTCGGGGCAGTCATTTGACTGCCTTTCAGCGTTAAGCGGCGCCCTTGGTGCGCTCATCTAGCCACTGCCAGGCTAAGGTGGGCGAGTAAAAGACGTGAAGCTCAAATTGCTCGCGCAGATGCCCCATCAGTTGCTGGTTGGCATACGGCATGGGCATCCCCTGCTCGAGCAAGAAGGCGATGCCGCGTAGGTGCGGGCATTGGGCTTGGATGCTGGGAATCCATTCATGCACCACCCAGGAGCAGGCTTCTCCCCACTCCCCGCTGGTCCCCCGTGTGTCATGAAACAGGCCTCGGGGTTGCCACTGTAAATTTAGCTGTAGGCCCACCTGGGCAGCGCGCACCAGCTCATCGCTCGTCACATGGCCCTGCCAGCGCACATACAGCACCTGGGGGCCAGTAAAAAAGGTGTATTCCGCCGCCACGGCCCCAAAGCAATCATAAGTCGTATGCACGTGCTGGGCCCGCTGGTAGCGCGAGGCTAAGCGGGCAGGCAGGGGCGCAAAGAGTTCCACGGGAGTCATGCTGATGGCTTTACAACAAGATACAGGATAAATCGAGCTCCCTAAGAGGAAACGCCTGCCGCGTCCGGAACGGGCACCGGGCGGCTCAACACCCTGCGCGCGGGCGCTCCTAACACCTGTTGAACGTGCGTTTCATAAACCTTATAAGACCCTATCGGCTAGAAACGCAAGCGTGCTATTGAGTAGCAACGGAGGTACGATAGCAAGCGGATCACACCTCCGTTGCTAGTAGATAGATGGTAATAAATCTTTCTAATTATTATCTATATCTATTGAGTGGAAAAGTGAGTGAAATAATGGCGTAACCAAGTAATGACCGCGCCTCTGCCTGGCCCAGTGTTGTTTCATGTCGGTACTACCCATATCCCAAGTGCCTGGCAGGTTCATTTAGAGGCAGGTTATCCCATTTCATTGAACTCATAGCCCCTTTCATCACATTCCGATTTCAGGTCGGATAGGCGTCCGAGACCTTTGTGCCACCCAGCCACTGGAGCTGGCTTTTGGCTCACTTCGCTCGCCCCGACTATGAAAATCATCTTTGCCTGCTTACTTTTCCTGGTGTTCTCCGGCTCAACCCACTGGGGTTTGGCGCAAGGCGTCGCCACGCTCACGGGCACGGTGTTCGACGCCCAGCGGGCGGCCGTGCCGTTTGTCAATGTGGTGGTCGTGCAGCCCAAGGATTCTGCTTTTGTCGGCGGCACCGTCAGCGACCTGCAGGGGGCCTTCCGGCTGGATGCTCCGCCGGCGGGTCAGTATCAACTGCACATCAGCGGCTTGGGCTACAACAAGTGGGTGTCGCCCGTTTTCGAGCTAAGCACTGCGGCTCCTTCCCGGGATTTTGGTTCCGTCGTGCTGGCTGCCAGAGCTCAGTTACTGAGCGAAGTGACGGTACAGGCGCAGAAGCCGCTGGTGACCCAACTGGCCGACCGCACGGTGGTGAACGTGGAGGGCACCGCCCTGGCAGCCGGCAACACCGTCTTCGACGTGCTCTCCCGGGCGCCGGGCGTGTTCGTGGACCAGGACGGCAACGTGCAGCTCAACGGCAAGGCCGGGGTGCAGGTGCTGCTCGACGGCAAGCGGGTGTACCTCACGGGCAAGGAGCTGCAAAGCCTGCTGCAGAGCATGCCGGCCGATAACCTGCGCACCCTCGAGCTTATGGCCAACCCCTCGGCCCGCTTCGACGCCGAAGGCACGGCCGGCGTCATCAACCTGACCTTCAAGAAAAAACTGCAGGCGGGCCTGAACGGCAGCGTGTACGCCGGTACGCAGTACAACGGCCAGGCCGGCTACACTACCGGGGCCACGCTCAACGGGAAGCGCGGTGCCTGGAGCTCGGTGGGCAGCCTGGACCTGGCCCGGCGGCCCAACCTGCGCACCAGCACCCTGAGCCGCACTTTCGCCGGGGCCGGCCCCGGCGTGCGCTTCGAGCAGGAGGGCGAGCAGACCGGCACGCGCACCACCCCCGCCCTGCGGCTGGGCACCGACTACGAATTCAATTCCCAGCATAGCATGGGGGTGACGGCCAACCTGGTGTCGGCTACCGAGGACAATACCTTCACCTCGGTTACACAGCTGGGGAACGGCGCGGGCAGCAGTGCCCAGCGGGTGGAAGGCTACAATGTTATCGCCAACCGCCTGGCCAGCGGCAATTTCAACCTGCACTACCTGGGCAAGCTGGACACGCTGGGCACCACGCTCACGGCCGACGCCGACTACGTTACCCTGCGCGAGAGCACCCGCAGCGACTTTGAGAACCGCTACCTGCCGGGCAATGGCGCCGGGCAAGCCACGCGCTCGAGCCTGCGCACCAACAACCCCGTGCGCTACGACATCTACGCGGCCCAGGCCGACTACACCAAGCCCCTGACTGCAAAGACCAAACTGGAGCTGGGCGCCAAGCTCAGCCAGGTGCGCTCCGACAACGAGCTGGCGGTGGTGAACAGCGTCGGCGAGCAGCGCCTGCCCGATGCCACGCGCAGCAACCATTTCGTGTACCGCGAAGCCATTCGGGCCGGCTACGCCACCCTGAGCACGGGCTTCGGGCCCAAGTGGCAGGTGCAGGCCGGCCTGCGGGCCGAGTACACCCGCAGTACCGGCAGCTCGCTGACGCTGGACTCCACCACAGCCCGGCGCTACCTCGACTTTTTCCCCAGCGTGTTTGTGCAGCAGAACGTGAGCCAGGATTATCAGGTCAGCTACCAGCACAGCCGGCGCATCAGCCGCCCACGCTACGAGGACCTGAACCCCTTCGTGTTTTTCCTGGACCCCTACACCCTGGCCGTGGGCAACTCCCAGCTGCGCCCCCAGTACACCAACACCTGGCAGGTCTCGCAGACCTACAAATCCACTTATACCCTCGCCCTGGGCGTGGCCCGCACGCGCGACTACATCGCCGAAATCCCTACCCAGCGCCCGCAGGACATGCTGACCATTATGCAGCAGCGCAACGTGCAGCGGTTCGACCAGCTGAATGCTACGCTCTCGGCGCCCGTACGCCTGGGCAGCAAGTGGCAGATGAACAATACGCTCAGCATGGCCTACCAGCACTTCCAAACCGAGTTGCTGGGCCAGGCCGTGAGCAACCGCCGGCTGCACTACTTCCTGCAGTCCAGCCAGCAGGTGCAGCTGCCGGGCCAGCTCAAGCTTGAGGTCAGCGGCATTTACCTGGGTCCGCAGGCCTACGGCATCTACCAGGTGCGGCCGCTGTGGTGGGTTGATGCCGGGGTGAAACGCTCCTTTCTCCTCGAGCAGCTGGACGTGAGTTTAAACGTGACGGACCTATTCCGATCCCGCCAGTTGCGCGGGGCTTTTCAGGCCGAGGGCAGCCGCACGGCGTTTGACTTGTACCGGGGCAACCAGAGCGTGGCCCTGCAGCTGCGCTATTCCTTCCGGCGGGGCTCGGCTTTCAAGGCTAAAAACCGTACGACTACGCTAGACGAATTCAACCGGGCCAGCGACTAAACACTTCTCCTTCCACCTTATTAGAACCTGGCTTATGCTACGACGAGTGATAAATGCAGCCCTAGCGGCGGTAGCGTGGTTTTACACCGTCGTGTTCATCAAGCTGGGCACCATCTGGTTTTTTAACATCAGGGGTATGGTGGAGCTACCCTTCCTCTTCCTGCAGCTGCTCACGCTTTTCTGGGTAAACGAGGAAATTGCGGCCTGGACAGCGGCCCCGCGCCTAATGCCCCTACCCAACTGGGCCAAGGCGCTGCTGGAAGGTGCCGCGGTGGCCCTGACGGGTGTGGTGCTGTGCGTGCTCTTCATCTTCATTCCCCAGTACCTGCTCATTCCTACCGTCCTGTTTCGGGGGCCCGACATGCGGCTGGCCATGGTGTTCAGCGCAGTTGCGGCGCTTTTCATTTACTACTTTGTGGAGCGCGAACGGGTGCGCCAGCGGCTGCAGCAGGAGTTTTTGCGTGCCGAGCAGCTGCAGAAAGAAAGCTTTCGCGCCCAGCTCGAAGCCCTGAAAAGCCAGGTCAACCCTCACTTTCTATTCAACAGCCTGAACGTGCTCGGCTCGCTGATTTACAAAAACCAGGACCAGGCGGTCGAGTTTCTGCACAGGCTGTCGGGCGTGTACCGGGCCGTGCTAGCCCACAGCGTCCGGCCTACCGTGGCCTTGCACGACGAGCTGGAACTGGCCGACACCTACCTCTATCTGATGAAAACCCGCTTCGGCGACACCCTGGAGTATACCGTGGATGTGCCCGCCGCGCAGCAGGCCTGCCAGGTGCCCTCGGCCGTGCTGCAGCTGCTGCTCGAAAACGCCATCAAACATAATGGCGCCACCAACCGCCGCCCCCTGCGCGTGCGCATCTTCGTGACCGGCGACTACCTGGTGGTGGAAAACAACCGCCAGCCCCGCCTGGAGCAGGAGCCCAGCACCCGACTGGGCCTGCAAAACATCGTCAACCGCTACCAGCACCTGACTTCTACGCCCGTTGAGGTTGTGCCCACGCCCGATACCTTTACCGTGCGGCTCCCCTTGCTGCCCGTCGCCCCTGCCGTATGAACGTTCTGATTATCGAAGACGAGCAGCTGGCGGCCGAGGCGCTGGCCAGCCTGATCACCCGCCTGCGCCCGCAGGCTACCATCGTGGCGGCCATTGGCTCAGTGGAAGAAGCCGTGCAGTGGCTGACGCTGCATCAAATCCCGGACCTGATTTTCTGCGACATCCACCTGTCCGACGGCAACAGCTTCGGCATTTTCCAGCAGGTGGAGGTTAAGTGCCCGGTTATCTTCACCACCGCCTACAACGAGTATGCTATCGAGGCATTCAAGGTCAACAGCGTTGATTACCTGCTCAAGCCCATCCGGCCCGAAGACGTGGCCAAAGCCCTCAAAAAGCACGAAGAGCTGCAGCGCCACCACCTGCCCCAAGGCCTTTTGGGCAATCTGCAGCACCTGGTACAGGCCACGGCCACGGTGCGCACCCGGTTTATGGTGAAGCAGGGCCAGGGATTGAAATCGGTGTCGGCCGACGAAGTGGCCTACTTTTTCGCCGAAGAAGGCGTGGTGTTTCTAGTCACCAAATCCGGCGCCCGGTTCATTGTCAACTTCACCCTCGATCAGCTGGAAGAACAGCTTGATGGCCGCCAGTTCTTTCGCACCAGCCGCCACTTCATGGTGCACATCGCCGCCGTGCAGGAAGTGCGCCCCTACTTCAAGGGCCGCTTGTCGTTGGTGCTCACCCCGCCCAGCGCCCAGGAGCAGCTGGTGAGCAGCAGCCGGGCCGCTGCCTTTAAAGCATGGTTGGGTCTGTAGCAACCAGGTGAACGAAGGGGGAGTGCCACGCCTTGCCTACGGAACCTGTAACTTACTCCCATGATGAAGAAAATGCTGTTACTCGTGCTGTTGACAGGCTCCTTTTGGGGATGCCGGGAAAGGCCTTTAGCGGTGGTAGATCAGGAGTTTGATGCCACAGTGCTGCAGCCCACGTATTCGAGCAACAGGCCTAGGCTCTTGTTTGATGAGGGCCACAACAACCTGCACACCACGCGGGGCACCTACCAGCCCTTCGTTACCCTGCTGACCAACGATGGGGCTGTCGTCACGGCAACGGCTCAACCCATTACCGAGTCCTCAGTAGCGGTACGGCTTACCGACCGACTTGCTACTCCCGTACGGGCTGACATGGAAAGATTCGCGGAATCTCACTACTCGGTTGTCACCACTCTTTAAGAAGCGTTTAAGAAATGTGACAGGGAGCTGATTCTGATGTGAAGCACCTATGGCAAGCAGGGGCATCGGGCCGCGCCGGTGTCGAGCGGCCTGCCTATCATTTCGCATCAGGGGGCGGACCACCCAGCCCCGCTACCCCTGTACCCAAAGAGCTTCCTCTTGCGCCCGCCCCACCTAAAAGTAGTGGCCGGGCTGGGTTCGCGGTTTATTCTCGTCCTTTGCGCTTGGCTTCCCGTTATAGCTCCGGTTGAACCCTCCTTGCTGGGGGCTGCTGTTAGCTGGGTAGCGGCTGATTCCGTTGTTGGACGGCCTAGGATAATTGGTATTGATGCTCGGAGACTCAAAACATTACTTTTCCAACGCCATCGGGTCGGTGCTGTACGTCCCCGGTTCTTTTGTCTACCTGCACTGGTCGGGGGCGCCCTTGCGTAGTGAGGAGTTGCGTGCGCTTTACGTGCACGCCCGTAACCTGATGCTGCGCTATAAGCTGCGCCGGATCCTGGCTGATAACAGGGCGATGCCCGGCGCGTTCGACCCCGTGGACCGCGACTGGCTGCTGTCCCACTGGTTTCCCCACTCGACGGAGGGAGTACCACGGGTGCGCTACGCCGCCCTGCCCAGCCCGGACCCACAGCGCCGCCTGCATACCGACGAGGTAGTGCTGGTCCTGCGTCGCTACGCGGACGTGGCTCTGTTTGACGACATCACCCAGGCGACTGCCTGGCTGGAAGCCGAGTAGGCGGCGCACCGCGTTCTTTCCCCGGGCCACCGCTTGCCTCCTTAACTTGTTTGCATGGATTTCCCTTTCCTCCGCTGGCTGCACTCCCGCTTCGACCTAGCCCACGACATGGCCGATCCAGCCGAGATGGTGGCCGACGTGGAGGCGGGCATTGCATTTAAAGGCACGAATCTATGGGTGCTGTTTTTCGCCATTCTGGTGGCTTCCGTGGGGCTGAACGTCAACTCTTCGGCGGTGATTATCGGCGCCATGCTCATCTCCCCGCTGATGGGGCCGATTGTGGGCGTGGGCTTCGGGGCGGCGACGATCAACGTGGACCTGGTCCGCCGGGGGCTGAAGAACCTGGGCATCGCCGCCGGGCTCAGCGTACTGGTGTCGGCCCTATATTTCTACCTCACGCCCCTGACCGGGGCCGGGTCCGAGCTGCTGGCCCGCACTACGCCCACCACCTGGGACGTGGCCATCGCCTTGTTTGGCGGAGCAGCTGGGGCCATCGGCTTCACCCGGCGTGAGGTGAGCAACGTGGTGCCGGGCGTGTCCATCGCCACGGCCCTAATGCCGCCCCTGTGCACGGCCGGCTACGGGCTGGCCACGGCCCACTGGTCGTTTCTGGCGGGGGCCCTGTACCTGTTTTGTATTAATGCGGCCTTCATCAGCCTGGCCATGTTCCTGGTGGCGCGCATCCTGCCGCTTCCGCACCACGCGTTTGTAAACCGCCGGCAGGCCCGGCGCACCAAGCTGCTGTTCTGGGCGGTGGCCCTGCTCACGGCCGTGCCCAGCGTGTATCTGGCCGCCGGCATCGTGCAGCGCACCACCTTCGAGCACAACGCCCAGCGCTTTGTGGACGAGGAGCTGAACCTGCCGGGCACTTATGTCATCACGCGGCGCATTGAGGCCGAAAAGCGCAGCATCAACGTGCTGCTCACGGGCCGGATTCTCACGGCTGCCCAGCTGCGGGCCGTGCGGGCCCGGCTGGCGGAGTACCAGCTGCGCCGCGCCCGGCTCACCGTGCGCCAGGGGCTGGCCCAGCTGGACTCGGCCGATGCCCGCGCCCTGCGCACCAGCCTGCTGGAGGACATGCGCAGTCATAATGAGCAGACCCTGGCCGGCTATGATGCCCGCCTAGCGCAGCTGCAACAGGTACTTAGTCAGCAGTCCGCCAGCATCGCCCGCCTGCCGGCGCCCGAAGTGCTGCTGCGCGAGGTGCAGGCCGAGCACCCCGCCGTGCGGCAGTTAGCCCTCAGTCAGCTGGTGCATGCCGCAGCGGACTCCCTGCGGGCGGATACCACCTTGGTCGTTTCGGTGCGAGCCACTCCGGCCCTGCCTGCCGCCGAAGTGCAGCGCCTGACCCGGTGGTTAACGGTACGGGCCGGCAATCGCCAGCCCGTGCGCCTGCTCCTGACAGAAACCAACTAAACTAATCAGCCCCAGGACTGATGGCTAGCCTTCGAAGTGGACTAGGTAGTTTTCCGCTCAGCCATACCCCGCTTCTGCGCCGGCCGCATGGCGACGTACCAACTATCCGCCCGGAATCCGCGTCTAGCGAAACGTAACTCAACCGTACTCTTGGATGGAATTATACAATACCCTGGCCCTGCTGCTCGTGGTCGCCGCCGTTTTTGGCTATCTCAACCACCGTCTGCTGAAGCTGCCGGGCACCATCGGGTTGATGATTCTAGGCCTGGCCTCCTCACTGCTGGCCATTGGGCTGGGCAAGCTGGGCGTCGGCTGGGTGCTGACGGCCACGAACCTGGTGCGCAGCCTGGACTTCCACTCCGTGCTCATGCAGGTGATGCTGAGCTTCCTGCTGTTTGCCGGCTCCCTGCACGTGGATGTGCGCGCCCTGGGCCGGGAAGGGCTGGCCGTGGGGGTCATGGCCACGGCCGGCACCCTGCTCTCCACCGCCCTGGTCGGCACGGCAGTGTATTATCTGCTGCCCCTGTTCGGGCTGCCCACCGACTTGATCTATTGCCTGCTGTTCGGGGCCCTTATCTCACCCACCGACCCGATTGCCGTGCTGGGCATTCTCAAGGCCGCCCGCATCGACAAGCGCCTGGAAATGCGCATCGTGGGCGAGTCCCTGTTCAATGACGGTATTGCCGTAGTGGTGTTCGTGAGCTTGTTCCAGATTGCCCGCTTTGGCGCCGCGCAGGCCACGCCCGCCGTCATCGGGCACCTGTTCCTGCAGGAAGCTGTAGGGGGCATAATCCTGGGAGCCGTGCTGGGCTACGTCACCTTCTGGGCCCTGCGCAGCATCGACAACTACCAGGTGGAAGTGCTCATTACCCTGGCCCTGGTGATGGGCGGCACGGCCCTAGCGGCAGCCCTGCACACCTCGGGGCCGCTGGCCATCGTGGTGGCCGGCCTGATCGTGGGGGACAAGGGCCGGGCGCTGGGCATGTCGGACCTGACCCGGGAATACCTGGACAAGTTCTGGGAAATCCTGGATGAGATCCTCAATGCGGTGCTGTTCCTGCTCATTGGTCTGGAGATGCTCATCCTGGACATCAGCCGCACCACCCTGCTAGTGGGTGGCGTCACTATTCTGGTGGTGCTCCTGGCCCGGTGGGCCTCAGTAGGCCTGCCCCTGGTGCTACTGCGGCGCTACTATCCCTTTGACCGGCAGACCCTGCGGGTATTGACCTGGGGTGGGCTGCGGGGCGGCATATCTGTGGCCCTGGCCCTGTCGCTGCCCGATTCCATGCCCCGCGACCTGCTGGTGGGCATTACCTACGTGGTGGTGGTCTTCAGCATCATCGTGCAGGGTCTCAGCATCGGGCCCCTGGTCAAAAGGCTGGGCCTGAGCACCGCGGCGACCGAAGCTAGCGCCGACCATTAGCTTTGTGCTCCCATCCCCCTCATTGCATGTCAAATTCTCCTACCCGCTACGCCCGCGTCCTGGCTTGGCTTGACCAGCGCATCATCCGTCCTTTCTACACCGACCGGGTGCGGCGGCTCATCCTGCAGAGCTTCCCTTTCTGGATTGCCTCCATCCTGACGGGGATGGTGGCCGTGGGCTACGAGAAAGTGTTTGTCTGGGCCGAGCAGGTCAGCTTTTCGTGGCTGGCGCGCACGCCGGGGCTGGCCTTTGGGCTCACGCCGCTGGCCTTTGGCGCCTCGTGGCTGCTGGTGCAGCAGTGGGCGCCGGCGGCGCGCGGCAGCGGCATTCCCCAAGTGATGGCGGGCATCGAACTGTCAAACCCCGGGCAGCACCACCGCACGGCGTATCTGCTGAGCTTGCGCGTGGCCATCGTGAAAGTGCTGAGCAGCGTGGTGCTGCTGCTGGGCGGCGGCGTGATTGGCCGCGAGGGGCCCACCATTCAGATTTCAGCGGCCATTTTCCGGGCCATCAATAAACTGCAACCCGCCGGGTGGCCACAGCTCTCGCGCCAGATTGCCCTGGTCACGGGCGGCGCCGCGGGGCTGGCGGCGGCCTTCAACACCCCCTTGGGGGGCATTGTGTTCGTGGTAGAGGAGCTCACGCAGATGCACATGGCCCGCTTCCGCATGGCCGTGTTTACGGCCGTGATCATTGCCGGGCTCACGGCGCAGACGTTTCTGGGGCCTTATCTGTACCTGGGCTTCCCCAAAATCATCCCGGTATCCGGCTGGGGGCAGCTATTGGTGCTCTTAGTGGCACTGGGGTGCGGGCTGGCCGGGGCCGTGTTTGCCAAAACCCTCCTCTGGCTGGGGCGCTATCGGCAGCGTTTTACTTCCCTGGCCGCGCAGGCAGGCTGGGTGCTCGGCTGCGGGCTGCTGCTAGGCGGGCTGGCTTACTGGGTGGGCAGTGAGGGCGTGGGTACAGGCAAGCCCATTATCAACCGGCTGCTGTTTCAGAATGAGGGTAATACGCCCTGGTATCTGTTTCCGGTGCGTTTCGCGGGGATGGTGCTCAGCTACAGCAGCGGCGGCGCAGGTGGGGTGTTTGCTACCTCACTCAGCGCCGGGGCCATCTTGGGCGATGGCATCTGTCAGGTGTTCCATGTGGCCGTGGCCGACCGCAACCTGCTGATTCTGGTGGCCATGGTCAGCTTCCTGACCGGCGTCGTCCGCTCTCCCTTCACGGCCGCCATTCTGGTGCTGGAAATGACGGACCGGCACTCGGCCATTTTTCAGCTGCTGATTAGCGGCCTGCTGGCTCAGGGTGTCGCTTCGCTTGTGGACCCGCACTCGCTCTATGAGCACCTGAAGGCCGGCTTCATCCGCGAAACCGGGGATCTGAACCGGATACCCAAGCCGGCACCCGGGTTATCGGCGGACGAGAAACAACCCGGATAAGCCTGTTTCCAGCTTCCCCACCCGGATGACCGATATTCCATGCGCCATGGGGCGGTAAAAAGAAAATGGGCGCCCGGTTTTCAGCATATGGAGTCCGGTCCAGGCGCGCCCAGCAGCTGGAAGCAGGCCGGCTATTTAACGTCAGGCATTGCCCTGCGGTTATCGGTCCGACAAATTTCGGGGTAGATGCTATGGCCCTTCAAGTGGCGGGGCGTTCAACTCAGTCGGTTCGCATTGATGAAGGACGGGGCTGGGCTTTCGATTCGCGAAAAGATGTTGGTTTGAACGGCAGGGGCTTCTCAGCCAAAGCCTATACGATAGTCTTCAGATAAACATAAGGCAACTTCTCATACCCTATTTACAACTGGCTAATATGGTATGGGTCTGCGTCGCAATCTTATCGAAATCTATCCGCTCAACCTTCCCCTCTATTAAACGTCCGTTTCATAAATGTTATAAGCCGCAGAATCGCTTGGCCTACCCTTGCCGGGGAGGCACCATCGGTGCCAATTGCTGCGGTAGTCTACGTGGGAGATACCTGATAGTCCGTGGTTGGGCGGTGCAACGACTGCGCGGCAGCTTTTTTCGCCCTGCTCATCAGCACCAGGTAGGAACCGGCGGAAATAAAGAAGCCGACAAACCAGGCATAGTTATACAGGCCCACCAGCCAGGGCCAGGTTAGGCCCCGGGAGGTGAAACCAACGGCCACCAAAAAGCCAGGAATATTGGGGGCAATGCCCGACACCAGCGCCAGGAGTGCCCACCTGTTAAAGCCATTCTGATAGGCATAGCGGCCAGTGTACTGATACAGGTCGGGCAGGTGGAGCTGTTGCTTGCGAATAAAGTAGTAATCGGCAATCATGATGCCGCCGATAGGGCCTAGCAGGGCCGAGTAGCCCACCAACCACGTGAAGATATAGCCCGAAGGATCCGCAATAAGCTTCCAGGGAAAGATCAGGATGCCGATGATGCCCGTAATGTAGCCGCCGGTTTTGAAGCTGATGTGGGCCGGCGAAAGGTTGGCGAAGTCGTTGGCCGGGCTGACAATGTTGGCCGCGATGTTGGTGGCCAGCGTCGACAGGGCCACGGCCACCATGGCAACACTCACCAGCAGCTTGCTGTCAAAGCGGCCCGCCAGCACGACGGGGTCCCAGATGGTTTGCCCGTATACCAGAAAGGTGGCCGAGGTCACTACGACGCCGATAAATGCAAACAGGGTCATGGGCACCGGCAGCCCCAGGGCCTGCCCAATTACTTGGGCGCGCTGGCTTTTGGCGTAGCGCGTAAAGTCCGGAATGTTTAGCGACAAGGTGGCCCAAAAGCCGACCATGCCCGTCAGGGAGGGAAAGAAGAACGCCCAGAATTCGGCAGAAGAGGCAAACTTGGCAGGCCGTGCCAGAATGGGGCCTAAGCCATGGCCCGCGCGGATGGCCCAGAACAACAGCGCCAGGGCCGCAAATGGCAGGAAGAACGCTTTAAACACCAGCAGCTTCCGGATGCTGTCTACGCCTAGATAGACCACGTAGATATTGAGCAGCCAGAACAGCAGAAACAGGAGGGCCGGCCCGGTTTCCAGCGACCACGAAGCCGGAAATACGGCGGGCAGCGTGGCGATGCCGGGCACCCAGAGCTTCACCATCTGGTAAAGCGCAAATCCGCCAATCCAGGTTTGGATGCCGAACCAGCCGCAGGCAATAATGGCGCGCATCAGGGCCGGAATATTGGCCCCCCGGACCCCAAAGCTCACCCGTGCAAATACCGGAAACGGAATGCCGTAAGTGGCCCCGGCTCGCCCGTTCAGCACCATCGGCACCAGCACAATGCTGTTGCCCAGAAAGATGGTCAGAATGGCCTGCCACCAGTTCATGCCCCCCTCAATCAGGGAGCTGGCCAGCATGTAGGTAGGTATGCACAGACTCATGCTGATCCAGAGCGCGGCGTAATTCCAGGTGTTCCAGGTACGGTCCGCTAAGGCAACGGGGGCCAGGTCTTCACTGGTCAACCCCGCCGCTGGCGGCTGGGCAGCGGGCAACTGGGGCGCATCCATGGGCAAGAGATTTTTAATGAAACGAGTGCATAAACAGCTGCTGATCTGATAGATATGCTTCTGCTCTTGCAGTGACGCATAAAGCTAGCTCTTTAGCTCTGTACTAACCGGGGATGGCTGTCCGAGCTGCCGCGCTTTGCCGGGCAGGGTTTTGTGCTTTTCCTTGCCAAGCGCCGCTGTGGGCTCGGGCACCCAGTGGTGTAGGCCACCCGCCCGCTCGTCGTTGAAGCTCGTCGGGATGGAGTTGGCCAGGGTGCGCTCCTTCCAGGTGAGGTGCTCCGTGCCATCGTCGGTGCGCTCCATTGTGATGCATTGCTCCACGGGGCACACCAGGGAGCAGAGGTTGCAGCCCACGCAGTTCTCCTCAATTATTTCCGGCACCCGGGTTCCCTCACGCAGGGCAATGGCCTGGTGGGCTCCGTCTTCGCAGGCCGTATAGCAAAGCTGACAGCCGATACACTTGTCTTCGTGAATGGTGGCCGTCACCTTGTACTTCAGGTTCAGGTCTTCCCAGTGCTTCACGTTCGGCAGGGCCTTGCCCACCATATCATGAATCGTGGCAAAGCCCTTTTCTGTCATGTACTGCTCCAGCCCCGCCGTCATTTCGCGGATGATGCCAAATCCAAAGTGCATGGCCGCCGTGCACACCTGCACCGAGGAGGCCCCGAGCAGGATGTGCTCTACGGCATCGCGCCAGTTTTCAATCCCCCCGATGCCGGAGATGGGCAGCGCCACGTGCGGGTCCTGGGCGCAGTTTTTCACCATGTTCAGGGCAATGGGCTTCACGGCCGGGCCGCAGTAGCCACCATTGGTGCCCTGGCCGTCCACAATGGGGTAAGGCGCAAACAAGTCCAGATCGACGCCTACAATGCTCTGGATGGTGTTGATCAGTGAAATGGCGTCGGCCCCGCCGAGGCGGGCGGCCCGGGCGGGCTCCGTGATGTCAGAGATGTTGGGCGTGAGCTTCACAATCACCGGAATCTGGGCTACTTCCATCACCCATTCCACGATCAGGCGCAGCACGTCGGGCTCCTGCCCGACCGCCGAGCCCATGCCCCGCTCGCACATGCCGTGGGGGCAGCCGAAGTTCAGCTCGATGCCATCGGCGCCGGCATTCGTGACGTCGCGCACAATCTGGTGCCACTCCTCCCGGCTTTGCACCATGAGGGAGGCAATGACAGCGTGCTGGGGGAAGTGCTTTTTCACTTCCTCCATCTCGCGCAGGTTGTCGACCAGGGGGCGGTCCGAAATCAGCTCGATGTTGTTGAAGCCAATCAGCCGCTTGTCGCGGTAATTGACTCCCCCGTAGCGGCTCGATACGTTCACGACGGGCACGCCCAGCGTTTTCCAGACCGCGCCGCCCCAGCCGGCATCAAAGGCTTTCATCACCTGATAGCCGGAGTTGGTAGGCGGCGCAGAGGCCAGCCAGAACGGGTTCGGCGACTTTATTCCAGCAAAGTTTATCGAGAGGTCTGGCATCAGAAAGTCAATTGAGGAAACAGGCCTAGGCCGGCTTGCAGGTGATATACTGAGTGTATTTGACCGGCTAAGTGACAGTTACTACTGACCTAGCAAGTAGGCATGAATGCCGCGGGCAGCTGCTTTGGCTTCGGCGGCAGCATTCACCACTTCGGCTCCGCCGTTGCGCGCATCGCCGGAGGTAAAATATTGGGGGTTGGTGGTTTGCCCGGATGCCGCGTTGGCCACAATGCGGCCATTTTTATCGAGCTCCAGGCTCGGTATGTGGCGCAAAAAGGAAACCTGCTTGGCCTGGCCCGTGGCTTTGATGACCATATCACAAGGCTCCACGAACTCCGTACCCGGCACCACCTGCACCTGCCCATTGAGGGTTTGGGTGCGCACGAACCTGATGCCTTCCACCTTGCCGTTGCCCACAATCTCAATTGGGGCCACGTTGAACAGGCCTTTCACGCCCACGCTCTTGGCCAGGTCGTATTCAAACTCGTAGGCCCCCATCTCATCTTTGCCGCGCCGGTAGGCCAGGATTACGTCTTCGGCACCCAAGCGCGCTGACTCCGAAGCGGCATCCATGGCCGTGTTGCCGCCACCCAGCACAATCACCTTGCGGCCCACAGCTACGCGGTGGTGGTGCTGGCGGAGCTGCTCAATGAATTCCACCGCGCCCACGCAATTCTGGCGGTCCTCGCCGGGCAGCCGCAGGGCGTTGGTGCCGCCCAGGCCGATGCCCAGGAAAATGGCGTCGTAGGTTTCTTCCAGGGCCTCCAGTTCCTGGCGGGTAGCAATGGGTGAATGGTAATGCACGTGGAAGCCAAACTGGGCCTGTAGATAGTCTATTTCGGCCAGTACCTCCTCGTTCGTGATTTTGTAAGGAGCCACCCCGTACACCGTCAGGCCCGATGGCTGGGCTTTGGCTTCGAACACATCCACCTCATAGCCCAGGGCCCGCAGCTCACAGGCGCAGGAAATTCCTGCCGGCCCCGCCCCGATGATGGCCACCTTCCGACCGTTGGGCTGGCCCGGCTTAAACAGATGCTGGTCGCTTTCAATAACCTGGCGGGTAGCAAAGCTTTGCAAACGACCGATTTCTATCGGCTTCACATCCTGCAGGTTGTACACGCACGCACCTTCGCAGAGCACCTCCGTAGGGCACACTTTCCCGCAGGCATTCCCAAAATAGTTGGCCTCGTAGATGGTTTTGGCGGCGCCCGTCACGTTGCCGGTATTGATCTGCCGGATAAACTGCGGAATATCAATGCCCGTAGGACACGCCTTGATGCAGGGCGCATCAAAGCAGAACAGGCACCGCGAGCTTTCGTACAGCGCCTCCGTGTTGTTCATCCGGGGCTTGAGCTGGGCGAAATTGGCGTGAAAGTCCTGCTCAGAGGCAGGAATGGGAAACTCAGCCATACAATCGAATGGTTAGGATGCTCTACCTGATTAGGAGTGGCCTAGCGCTTGGCGTCTACAGCTCTACCAGCTTCTCGTAGGTTTCGGGGCGCCGGTCGCGGTAGAACTGCCAGGTGGCGCGCACCTCCTCAATCAGGTCCAGATCAAACTCGGCCACGAGCAGCTCGTCTTTATCCTCGGAGGCCTGCGCGAATATTTGCCCCCTTGGGTCCACGAAATAGGACGTTCCGTAGAACTTGCCCAGGTTCCAGGGCTTCTCCTCCCCTACCCGATTGATGCAGCCCATGAAGTAGCCATTGGCGGCAGCATGGGCCGGCTGCTCCAGCTTCCAGAGATATTGCGAGAGGCCCGCCACCGTTGCGGAAGGGTTATACACGATTTCGGCCCCGTTGAGGCCTAGCACGCGGGCACCATCCGGGAAATGCCGGTCGTAGCAGATGTACACGCCTACTTTGGCGTACTTGGTCTGGAACACCGGGTAGCCCAGGTTGCCGGGCTTGAAGAAGAACTTCTCCCAAAAACCCGAAGTGTGTGGAATATGGTTTTTGCGGTACTTGCCTAGGTAGGTACCGTCGGCGTCAATCACGGCCGCGGTGTTGTAGAGGAAGCCCGCCGACTCTCGCTCGTACACCGGCACAATCATCACCATATTGTACTTTTTAGCGTACTCGGCCATACGCTCCGTCGTAGGCCCCGGCACCGATTCGGCCGACGCATACCACGCTTTGTCCTGGCCCGGGCAGAAGTAGGGTGTGTTGAAAATCTCCTGCAGACACAGAATCTGCACGCCCTGGCGCCCCGCTTCCTCAATCAGCGGAATGTGCTTTTGCACCATGGCTTCCTTGATTTCCTCAATGGAGCCCTGGCCTTCGGTCATGGGCAAACTCATCTGGATAAGACCGGATTTTACGATTCGGGGCATGAGCATAGGGTTCAGAGGTTGAGGTATAGGAAAGTGGCCTAGGCCAGTACTGTAGCGGGGAGGTGGCCTAGAGCCGTTAGAAAACGGTGACGCCGCGCTTGATAAACTGGCCGTAGCCTTTGCCCACCAGGGCCTGCCCGTCGTGCACGGCCACCTGGCCCCGCAGCAGCACGGTTTCAATCTTGCCAGTGAGTTCCCAGCCTTCGTAGGCCGAGTAGTCGACGTTCATGTGGTGGGTTTCCGCGGAAATGGAGTGCTTACGCTTCGGGTCGAGGATGACCAGGTCAGCATCGGCGCCAATGCTGATGGTGCCTTTGCGGGGAAACATGCCGAAGATTTTGGCGGCGTTGGTAGCTGTCACTTCCACAAACTTCTGGAGGCTGATGCGGCCCTTGCTCACGCCTTCGGAAAACAGCAGTTCCATGCGGTGCTCAATGGCCGGGTGTCCGTTCGGAATCTTGGAGAAGTCGTGGCGGCCCAGCTGCTTCTGTTCCCACATAAATGGGCAATGATCCGTGCCAACCACCTGCACCAGGCCCTGGTTGATGCCTGCCCAGAGCGTTTCCTGGTCCTTTTTCTCCCGTAGCGGCGGCGACATCACCCACTTGGCCCCCTCAAACTCCTCCTGATACAGCGAAGCATCCAGCACCAGGTATTGAATGCAGGTTTCCACAAACACCCGCTGGTTGCGTCGGGTAGCTTCGCGCACCTGGTTCAGAGCCCCTTCGCAGGTCAGGTGCACGATGTAGGCATTGACGCCCGTGTAGTTGGCAATATCCGTGAAGCGGCCTGAGGCTTCGGCTTCCGTTACTTCGGGCTGGGAGAGGTAATGATACAGGGGGGAAAGTTTGCCTTGGGTGCGGTGCTGGGCTACCAGCGTATCAATCATGTCGCCGTTGGTGGCGTGCACGGTGACCAATGCCCCATGCTTTTTCACTTCCTGCATGAGGCCTACCATTTGGGCATCGTCAATCATAAGCGCGCCCTTATAGGCCATAAACGCCTTGAAGGAGGTGATGCCTTCGGCCACTATGTCCGCAATTTCCGCCCGCGTGTGCTCATTGAAGTCCGTGACGGCCATGTGGAAAGAGTAGTCGCCGACGGCAGTACCGGTGGCGCGGCCCTGCCACTCCGTGAGGGCTTCGCGCAGGGAGTGGCCCTGCTTCTGGAGCACGAAGTCAATCACGGTGGTAGTGCCACCGTGCAGGGCGGCGCGGGTGCCCGTTTCGTGGGTGTCGCTGCTGAAGGTGCCCATGAAAGGCATATCTAGGTGCACGTGCGGATCGATGCCGCCGGGCAATACCAGCTTGCCGGTGGCATCTAGTACCTGATCGGCTTGCACGGGCAGATTCCGGCCGATAGAGACGATGGTTTCGCCGTCGATCAGCACATCGCACACCGCGTCGGAATCAGCCGTGACGACGCGGCCATTTTTAATCAGCAAAGACGACATCCGGGGAAAGAGAAAGGGAGGTGGGATTGGAGAAGAAAAATATAGGAGTTTTTCTTTACAAATTCAAAACCAAGGGGTTGCTGGCTTTTTGCCTGCCACAAACAAAGCCTCGCCTCCCGCTACCGCGGGAGCTAATCAGGGGAAACAGCAGGAAAGAGACTGGCCTAGCGGAGCTAACCTTAGTGCACGTGCTCGTCGGCGATGCGGATGGCTTGCGAGATGATGTCCAGTCCTTCGTCCACCTCTTCTTTGGTGATGTTAAGAGGTGGCGCGATGAAGATATAATTCCAGCGCACGAAGGTGTACATGCCCAGCTCCCGGATTTTGGCCGCTACCTGGTTCATCACGTCCATTTGGTGGGGCGCGGCATTCCAGGGCGCCATGGGCTCCTTGGTGGTGCGGTTTTTCACCAGCTCAATGCAGCCCAGCAGGCCCGTGTTGCGGAAGTCGCCGATGGAGGGGTGGCGGGTCGCCATTTCGGCCACGCGAGCATCGATGTAACGACCCATCTCGGCGGCATTTTCTAGTAGGTTGTCGTCTTCGTAGATATCGAGCACGGCTAACGCGGCGGCGCAGGAAACCGGGTGGGCCGAGTAGGTGAGGCCTAGCGGCAGGGGCTTGTCATCAAAGGAGTGCGCAATCTGCTCATCCACCATCACGGCGCCCAGGGGCAGGTAGCCCGCCGTGATGCCCTTGGCCATGGCCATCATGTCCACCTTTACGCCGTGGTGGTCAGACCCAAACCATTTGCCGGTACGCCCGAAACCGCTCATCACTTCATCGGCAATAAGCAGAATGCCGTATTTGTCGCAGATGGCGCGCACCCGCTGCCAGTAGGTGGGCGGGTATTTAATGCAGCCCGAGGTGCCTGATTCGCCTTCCATCAGAATGGCGGCTACATTACCCGGGCCTTCATACTGAATGACCCGCTCCATGTGGGCGGCGGCCCGCTCCGCACACTCTTCCGGGGTGGTGCTGTACCACGGGCAGCGGTAGAAATAAGGGTTTTCTACGTGCACCACGCCGGGCATGGCCTGGCTGTCAACGGCCAGTTTGCGTGGGTCGCCGCCGGCACTGATGGCCCCGTAGGAAGCCCCGTGGAAGGACAGATAGAGGGAGACGATTTTGTGGCGGCCGGTGTACACGCGGGCCAGCTTAATGGCATTCTCAATGGACTCGGCGCCGCCCAGCGTGAAAAAGGCTTTGGTCAGGTTGGGCGGGGTGATTTCGGCCAGCTTTTTTCCCAGGTCGCCGCGGGCCTTCGTTATCATGCCGGGGTACACGTAGCTCAGCTCCTGCATCTGGGCAGCCACCGCCTCCGTCACCTTCTGATTGCCGTGGCCGATATTCACGTTCATCAGCTGGGAAGAGAAGTCTAAGTAGCGTTTCCCGTCCCGGTCGTACACATACACCCCCTCGGCCCGCTCGGCATTGATGGGGTTCAGGCCCGCCTGCTTCGACCAGGAGAAAAGCGTGTAATCGAGGTTGTCCTGAAGGATTTTCTGCTTATCGGAGGTGAGCGTTTCCATGGTCGAGAAGGGAGTTGAAAGAGACGAATTACAAAGGCAGAAACTCGGGCTTAGCTCATCCAGTTGGTCCGCGACTCGGGGTTCCACTTGGTGGTGACCTTCTTGAGCTGGGTCCAGAACTCGATGGAGCTTTTGCCGGTGATGTCGCAGGCCCCAAACTTCGACTCATTCCAGCCCCCGAAGGAGAAGGGCTCGCGCGGCACGGGCACCCCGATGTTGACGCCAATCATACCGGCCGAAGCATTGTCCATGACGTAGCGGGCCAACCCCCCACTCTGGGTGAACACTGAGGCCGCATTGCCATAGTTGGAGGCGTTTTCAATATCCAGGGCTTCGTCGAGGGTGTTGGCCCGAATGATGGCCAGCACGGGTCCGAACACTTCTTCGCGGGCAATGGCCATATCAGGCGTGACGTGGTCGATGACGGTGGGGCCGACGTAGTAGCCCTCCTCCTGCCCGGGCACCACGGCATTCCGGCCATCGAGCAGCACTTTGGCACCGGCTGCTTCCGCCTCCGTGATGTAGCGCTCAATGCGCTCCTTGGCCTGGCTGCTAATAACAGACCCCAGGTTCTTGCCCGGCACAATCCTGCGGGCCTCTTCTACCAGCCGGGCGATGATGGGCTCCACGGCTCCCACGGCCACCATGGCCGAGCCCGCCATGCAGCGCTGCCCCGCGCACCCCGACATAGACGCGGCCACGTTGGAGGCCGTCATGTCCACGTGGGCATCCGGCAGCACGAGTAGGTGGTTTTTGGCTCCGCCCAGCGCCACGCAGCGCTTCAGGTTGGCCGTGGCGCGCTGGTAAACCACTTTAGCAATCTTGGTAGAGCCCACAAACGACACCGCCTTAATGCCGGGGTGGTCGCAAATGGCTTCTACAATTTCCTTGTCGCCGTGCACAATGTTGAGTACCCCGTCGGGCAAGCCGGCTTCCTTCAGTAGCTCGGCTATGCGGCCCGCGCTGATCGGCACCTGCTCCGAAGGCTTTAGGATCATACAGTTGCCCAGGGCAATGGCGTTGGGGATGGTCCAGTGCGGGACCATGTTGGGGAAGTTGAAGGGAGCAATGGAGGCCACCACGCCCAAGGGCTTGCGGTCCACGCGGCACTCCACGCCCGCGCTGACCTCCAGCAGCTCCCCGGCCACCAGCTGAGGCAGGGAGCAGGCAAACTCCGTCAGCTCAATGGCTTTTTCCACCTCGGCCCGCGCCTCGTCCGACGTTTTTCCGTTCTCTTCGCGGACCAGGGCCGTCAGCTCCGCCAGGTTCTTCTCCAGCAGGGTTTTGTAGCGGTAAAAGATTTGCACCCGCTCCTTGATCGGTATAGCCGACCAAGCCGGAAATGCCGCCTGCGCGGCCTCTACGGCTTGGTCCAAAGCTACCCGCCCGCTCAGGGGCACGGTCGAAATCACCGCCCCATTGACGGGGCTCATTACGTCCAGGGTGCGCGAGCTGGCGTCCACTACAAATTGTCCGGCGATGTAATTGCGTACCGCAGGGTACTTCAGCACTTCGACTTCCATAAGGGCAGGGGTTTAATCTCCTGCAAGTAAAGTGTTTGCAGCACAAATCCAACTAAAGAATCTATCCCCCGGCCTTAATCCCCCTCGGTAGTGAAAAGCAGCTTTTTCCTCGCTGGCAAGTTCTGCCCTCTTGTCGATTTTTCTTCGCTGAGCAAGTACTGGCCCGGTCAGGAGCAGGCGCGCTGGCAGACCCGGCTGTTGAAGCGGTAGGGGCAAAACGAGGCCGCCGGCCCGGTTGCGAAGGTTGAACAGCTCCTACCCGCTATACCCTGACTTTTTCCGGCGGCCTTTGCCCCCGTTTCCCTAAACGTTCTTGTCCTTTTATTTCCATCTTTGACCCTTGGCAAGCTGTTGCCTAAACCCACAAATCATTGCTTTCAAATGGGGATTTGGATTGCCCGTGTTCACGCCGTTCCTCGGGAAGGGAACTCCGATTTTGCTGGGGCCAAGGGCCTTGTGGTCAACGTGCTGGCCCGCACCCCCTCTGCGGCCGCCTATCGGCATCAAGTGGAGCAAGCCGTGAACGAGTACGGCCTAGACGTGGTGGAACTCGAGGACCTCGAAGAATTTTCCTTTGAAGCACCGACCCCCGAAGAATTTGAGCGGCTGTCGGCTCTGGCTCGACAAGTGGACGAATTCGGAGGGGTAGAATTCGATGTATTTTATACTTATGACGAGTAAGAGGTGCGCAAGTGGTGTTCCCATTACCCTCCTTTCTCTGAACTGCTAGCCGCGGCCCGCTACTAGGTGTCGGCAAGCACTTGCAGCACCTGTCACAGTGCCCCATTCTTCTCTTTCATGAAGCCTACAGCCAGCTGCAGCAAGACAATGCGCCCCACCCGGGGAAAACCCACTTTCTGCCACCAGCACCCATTCACGGCCAGGAAAGCTACATGGCAATGGACATAGCTGGGGAACACCAGGAAATCCTAGTGCCGTTCTGCCAGTATGATACGGCAGGTAATCCATTGGTCTTAGATTTTCCTTGGCGGCGTACGTAGTGGAAGTTGGCGAAACTGTTGGAAACGTTGCCTACTACCAAAGCCAGGGAAGTTCGATAAGTTGCCTTAGGTTCATCAACGCCCGAACATAAGGCGACTTATCGGACCACAAAGGTTGCAAGCTCCTGTGTCGGGGTGACCCTACCCGCTCATTTTCCTGAACCGCATCACCCAGGCACTGGTAAGCCCTGCTATCCCACCTGACGGGCTAGCTTGGGTTCCATCAACGGGTTCCATTAACGAAGTACAGAAAACCTATGGGGGATATGCGTTTCGGGAACTCATTCAACGAGCATCGTAAAGCAAAACGAGGGTTGACCCAGACAGGCCCGCGCCGTGGTTAAACACGACCTGGCCCTGGAAACCAGCGTCCCCTTGCCCCCGGACGCGCGTCGTACGGCTCATGCCCGCTCCGCTACCAGCCGGTACAGGTCTTGGGCATTTTCAAAAGCGGCGCCCATGGTATTGTTGAAGTAGGCATACACGTCTTTCCCCTCCTGGAGGTAGTCGTGTATCTGCTCGGCTTGGTCGTGCAGAAAGTCGCGCTCGTAGGACGCTCGGTAGTTTCCCTGCGGGCCGTGGAAGCGCATATAGACAAAGTCCGCCCCCTCGTTGAGCCGGGCGTTTCGGGCGGGACCTTTGTCGTGCAGCACCAGGCTGGCGCCGTGGTGGTCCAGCATATCAAACGTATCGTCGGCATACCAGCTTGGGTGACGAAACTCCACCGCTTGGCGCCACTCGTGGGCGGGGTCTGCTGCGGCAAGCGCAGTCAATAGGGCACTGACCGCGTGTAGCTGACGAATGGTGTTGCTGGGCGGGAACTGCATGAGCAGGCATCCCTTTTTGGTACCCAACGCCCGGGCGGCATCGATAAAGCGGACAAGGCCAGAGAGGTCCTCGGCCAGCGTCTTGGTGTGCGTAATATCGCGCCAAAGCTTGAGGGTAAAGTCAAACGCCGGGCCGGTTTCCGCGGCCCAGGCCGCAAACGTTTTGGGCTGGGGGATGCGGTAGAAGGTGCTGTTAATCTCCACCGAGTTAAAAAGGGTGGCATAGTAGGTGAGGCGGCTCGTCGCATGGTAGGCCGCTGGAAAGGTGGCCTTCGGGCCGGGCACGACGATGCCGCTGGTGCCAGTGCGCAGGGTGCCAAGGAGGTCAGGCATGGGAAGGAGCTAAACGGGCGTTTCGGGGTATAACGTGCCACGCTGCCACGGCGTTTTACCCTAGGCGACCAGGACAAAGAGAAAGTCGATTCCCTGCTGCAAATCCTTTCTAGACTGCCAGTGGCTGCCTAATGCAGTATGGCGTGCACAACGTGGGCAATGCAATCCCGCCGGCTTGGAGCTTGCGCGCCGGGTTGGCGTTGGGTGGGGGTACCCAAGCGCGGGCCGAAAAGTTGGTAAAACTTCGCTCTGGTTGATTTTCATCACGCGCACGTTGTGGGGCCGCAGCTCGGCCCGCCAGCACTCGGTCAGGCCCATGCTTTCATGACAGCAAATACAGTCAAATAGAATAAACTATTCAATCCAACGTCACTGTTTAATTGCTTATGAAAACCAAGAATTTTTTACTGCTCATTACTAGCGCGTCGCTTGGTTGCCCCGTCACGTTGCTGGCCCAGGTCAGTCCCGCCTATGAGGTGGCCACTTGGCGCGGCTTCAAGGCAGCGGCCGTCACCTACACCCTGGATGACAACACCGCCAATCAACTGCCAGTTGCCATCCCGCTGTTCGACCAGTACAATTTCAAAACAACCCTGTTCACAGTCACCAACTGGGGACCGAACTGGGGGGGACTGCGCGCGGCCTCTGCCAACGGACACGAGGTCACCAGCCACACTGTTACCCACCCCAGCCTGGGCGGACTCACTGTGGCCCAGCAGTTGGCAGAGTTACAGCAGTCGCAGGCCACCATCAGGGCCAACGTGCCCACGGCCAAATGCGAGACGGTAGCGTATCCATTCTGCGTGACGGGGAATGTGCCGACCATTCAGAGCTACTACATTGCCGGCCGGATTTGCAATGACCAAATAATGCCCGCCACGCCCAGCGATTTCTACAACTTGACCGCAATCAGCACGGGCAACGCGAGCAGGGTGCAAACCACCGCCAACTTCAATGCCAAGGTCGATGCCGCCCGCACCGCCCGGGGTTGGTGTGTGTTCTTGACCCACGGCATCAACAACGATGGCGGGTACTCGCCCACCCAATCGACGGAGTTGGCTGGGCACCTAGCGTACATGAACGCCAACAATGCCGACTTTTGGGTAGGCACGTTTGCCGACGTGGTGAAGTACATTAAGGAGCGCAACGCGGCCGTAGTGACTGAATCCACCGTGTCGGCCACGCAATTCAGCATGACGCTGACCGACAACTTGCCCGACCTAGTGTACAACGTACCCGTCACGGTGCGGCGACAGCTGCCGACTACTTGGACCGGCGCCACGGTAATGCGGGGCACCACGCCGGTACCGTCCAGCCTAGTGACCAGCGCCGGGGTGCGGTACGTGGTGTTTGAGGCCGTCCCTGACCAAGGAGCCGTGCAGGTAATGAACGCAGCGACCGTCACGGGCACCCTCGCCGGAACGGGGACAGCGCAGGCCAGCATCTGGCCAAACCCCTACAGCGCGGAAATGACCGTAGCGCTGCCCGGCCCGTTTGAGGCAGCCGTTTACTCGGTGAATGGCAAGCTGGTGTGGACCGGCCGCGGCAGCGGCAGCCTAAAAATAGGCGCAGGCCTGGCCGCCGGTTCGTACCTACTTAAAGTCATCCAGCAAGGGCGGGTGGTTGAAACCCGAACAATTGAAAAGCAGTAGCGGCCAGAGCTTCTTCACAGATTGGGTGCTCCTGCTGACACATGGCAAAAGCTACTGAGAGTTCCCATGTGCGTTCGTGCTGCTCAAAAAGCTTCTGTTCGTTTAACGAAACGGCGATTTAAATTATCGGCACCCTACGCAAGTTGCTATCAAAACATGAAAAAGCCCCGCGTTCCTCAATTGAGGGTCGCGGGGCTTTTTTAATATATTACGCTAAACCAGCAAGCCCTACTTCACACTTGCAGCGGGCTTGTGTAATTCATTGCGTATTTCTATATGCTATGTCCCGACCCTCAGATTGGGAAGCGACATAGCATATAGAAATACACAATCAACGATACCGCAGCATTGTCACTTAAATAAATCTTTAACCTCTTTCTGTTAACTCAAGTAAGATATTAGTTGTATGAACCGAACACAAAAAAGCCACCCAGCAATGAAGCTAAGTGACTAATTATCAATGTGGCCCCGTTTGGATTCGAACCAAAGACCGGCTGCTTAGAAGGCAGCTGCTCTATCCAGCTGAGCTACGGGGTCAAAAACAAATAGCCGCCCGCCCCAAAGGTGGGCTGACGGCTATTCGAAGGGTCGGGGTGGCAGGATTCGAACCTGCGGCCTCCTGCTCCCAAAGCAGGCGCGATACCGGGCTACGCTACACCCCGAAAAAAATTCAGAACCCTGGATTCAGAATCCTGAATTAGACATAATGCGGAGAGAGGGGGATTCGAACCCCCGGTAGCCTTTAGAGCTACGGCAGTTTAGCAAACTACTGGTTTCAGCCACTCACCCATCTCTCCAGATATGAGTCTCTTTCGGTTAAAGAGTGCACAAATATACGACTAGGTTACAGAAACCAATACTTTGGTTAAAAATATCTACCTCAGATATTCCTTCTGCGGCCACAATCAGGCTGTTATATTTGCCGCAATGGTGCAGCTTACCTCCTTATATATATGAATTGGGCTTATCCGTTGGGGTGGCCAGAGGTGGTGGTCATTGGTTTAGCAGTAGTACTCTACACTGGATTTGTGCTGCGTACCCGCCGGTTAGCCACACCTTTTGGGCAGCGCGGTTGGCGCCTGGCCTGGAAACTGCCGCTACGCTTTGCTTACTTTGGTTTGCTGCTGGTAGCACTACTGGGGCCAGCATACGGGCTTACCAAGCAGACGGTGCGCACGGCAGGCAAGGATGTGTGGCTGCTGGTGGACTTGTCCCGCTCCATGGATGCGCCCGATGTGGCCCCCTCTCGTTTGCAAAAGGCCCGTGCAGAGCTTGCTCGCCTGGTTAGCCGCTTTCAGGCCGACCGCATCGGGTTGATTGTGTTTGCCAATACGGCTTATGTGCAATGCCCCCTCACCTACGACCAAGAGGCGCTACAGCTCTTCCTCTCTACACTTCAGACCAATCTGGTACCGGGCGGCAGTACCGATTTAGCTCCGGCCCTGCAGCTCGCTCTGCGACGCTTCACAGCCAACCCACAGGTGCAAGGTATGCCGCCACGTGCCCTCACGCTAGTTTTAGTGAGCGACGGCGAGGATTTTGGCGAAAACCTTGAGCCGATCTTACGGGAACTGTCCCGTACTGGGGTGCGCCTTTTTACCGTGGGCGTGGGAACTGTGGAAGGCAGCCGTATACCCAAGGCTGGTGGTGGCTTTGTACGGGATGCCAAAGGCCGGGATGCCGTGACCCAACTGCAACCGGCCGTTCTCCGCCGGCTGGCTACTCTGGCCGATGGCCAATATTTTGAGCTGAGCGACCAACGCAATGAGTTTCCTCAATTGGTAAATGCCCTCAACCGCGTGGAAGGGAAGGCCCTGCAGGTACGTACGGTTTCCGTGGCTGATAACCGGTATCGGTACCCATTGCTGCTGGCTCTGGCTTTGATGATGTTGGATGTACTGGTAACTGTGAGAGTAATTCGCCCATGAGAGTCTCACTGATTTTTCTACTGGTGCTCCTGGGTGGCTGGCGCAGCCTTACCTGGGTACACGACCGCAACGAAGCGGTACACACTGGTATGCAGGCCTACGCACGTCGGGAGTTTGGTCGAGCAGCTCAGGCATTTCGGCAGGCACTGGCAGTAGAAAAAACATCACGCCCCCCTGAGGGCATCCTGCTAAACCTGGCTCACACCAGCACTCTGGCCGGGCAACTCCCTGCAGCCAGGGCTTACTATAGCAGGCTTTTGAACAGCCCCACCCCTACCGTGCGCAGTGTAGCCCATCAGCAGTTGGCTATAATACATGCGCAACGTGGGGAGTATGCCCAGGCAGTGCGCCTATTGCGGCTTGCTCTGGTGGCAAACCCCGCTAACGCGGCGGCCCGCTACAATTATGAGATGGTCAGCCGATTCCTGAAGCGCCAACCGGACCCCACAATTCCTCCTCCGGCCCCGGACAAATCGGAAGCGCCTAAACCCAAGCCTTCATCCGAAAAAAAATCAGATGAGCAACAGCCTAGCCAGCAACCAAAGCCTAAACCTGGCCAGGACCGGCCAGGAGAGGCCAATGATGCGGATCAACCCGAAAACCCCAATCAGCCGCCGCAGCCCCGACTCAATGCACAAGGCCAGCCAAATGCCCAGCAGCCAGGTAACCCAGCCGGAAACAGTGCTAAGGGCGGCATGAAACCGGGTGCTGGCCCGGAAAAGGAAATGGCTCAGGGGCAACAACCCGGCAATACACGCGGGCTAAGTAATGCTACCGAACCGGGTACTAATGCCGGCGCTGGCACAGAAAACGCTGCCGCAGACGCTACTCAACTACAGACCCAGCGGGCCCGGCTGCAGCAGATGCAGCTGAGCCCTGCCCAGGCGCGACAGATTCTGGATGCTTTGCGCGCTTCAGAGCAGCAGTATATTCAGCAGTTACCCCGCAAAGCGCCTCCCACAGAATCGTCGAGTAAGCCGGCCTGGTAGTGTCTGTGGCCTGTCAGTAGAGGATTAACCCCTGCGCCGGCATAGCCAAAACATAGGTGCGTTGGCTAAGCCGGCGCAGAAGCGTACTTTTATCCGCCGGAACGGCCCTAAGCTGGTTGCTCTGGCATTCCCTCACCCCCACCCAATCCTCAATATGCAAATCAAAGAAGTGGTAATCGTTGCGGCAGTGCGCACGCCTATTGGCTCTTTTGGCGGCAGCCTGGCTTCCCTTTCAGCTACTGATCTGGGCGCCATTGCCCTAAAAGGTGCGCTTGAAAAAGCTGGTGTCGATCCGAAGGAAGTGCAACAGGTCATTATGGGCAACGTTATTTCGGCCAACCTGGGTCAGGCTCCGGCCCGCCAGGCAGCTAAAAAAGCCGGTCTGCCCGATACGGTGGAGTGCACTACGGTGAACAAGGTATGTGCTTCCGGTACAAAGGCCATCATGTTCGCTTCTCAGGCCATTATGCTGGGTCAGGCGGATGTGATTCTGGCCGGTGGCATGGAAAGTATGTCGAATGTGCCTTACTACCTGGATAAAGCCCGTTTTGGCGCTAAGTATGGCCACGGCCAGATGATTGATGGCCTGGTGCGCGACGGTCTGTGGGACCCTTACCACGACTACGCCATGGGTAATGCGGCGGATAACACGGCCAAGGAAATGAACATCACCCGTGAAGAGCAGGATGCTTTTGCGCAGGAATCCTACACCCGCAGCGCCAACGCCGCCAAAGCCGGCAAAAAGAAGGATGAGATTATCCCGGTAACGGTGACTGTGCGCGGCAAGTCTACAGTAGTGGAAGACGACGAGGAATATACCAAAGCCGACTTCAGCAAGTTTGCCACGCTGAAGCCCGCCTTTACCAAAGAAGGCTCCGTAACGGCCGCCAACGCCTCTACCCTGAATGATGGCGCTGCCGCCGTGCTGCTAATGAGCCGCGAAAAAGCAGAGCAACTTGGTGTGAAGCCACTGGCCATCGTCCGGGGCTTTGCCGATGCAGAGCAGGCGCCAGAGTGGTTTACCACCACGCCTTCTCTGGCTATTCCTAAGGCGCTGAAAAATGCCGGCCTGGAAGCCAAGGACGTGGATTTCTACGAAATCAATGAGGCTTTTTCGGTGGTTTCCCTGGCTAACAACAAGCTGCTGAACCTAGAAGGCTCTAAGGTGAACGTGTACGGCGGCGCAGTATCACTGGGACACCCGCTGGGAGCTTCCGGGGCCCGTATTGTGACTACCCTGCTGAACGTGCTGCAGAATGAAGGCGGCAAAATAGGCGTAACCGGTATCTGCAACGGTGGTGGTGGTGCCAGCAGCATTGTTATAGAGAAGATTTAAGTCCTCAATTTAATTGCCTGAACTGATAACACGATGTTTCGTGTTTTAGCTTCCAATGTGGAAAGCCCTGCCGCAAATGCGGCAGGGCTTTTGTTTTCTTCTGTAATCTGACAGGAACTGCGGCCTGCTTAGGGCTCACTTTGCCTGAAAATACTTTTCTATTTCCTCCGTTCTTGCGGCTATGAAACTACTTGCCTTTGCATTCCTGCTACTGCTCTCCACTGCAGCCCAAGCTCAGAAGCTCCGACGCATTATTACCTATCAGGATTCTTCCCGACAGCGCATTCGGGAAGTATACTCCGCTACTGTAGGAGCCGATACGGTGATGGAAGGGCCATACAAGCGCTTTTACCGCTCTGGCAGGCTGGAAGCACAAACCCGCTTTACGGCCGGTAAGCGCGACAGTGCCTACGTGGAGTTTTTTGAAACTGGTAAACCCCGGTTGGAAGTCACGTACCAGCAGGGTCAGCGGCAGGGTCCTTTCAAAACCTATTATAAGACCGGGCAGCTGGCTCAGGCAGGCAGCTATGAAAACGACCAACCCTCCGGCACGCTCACCTATTATCATCCCAATGGAGAAATCAAGCTCAAAACCACGCTTTCCAAAGGTCAGCCCAGCGGTGTGGTGCAGGAGCTGTACCCTTCGGGGAAGCCTCGGTCTGAAATCAGCTATGTAAATGGGCAAGCCAGCGGGCCGGTGAAAACCTACCACCCTAACGGGCAGCTACAAAGCGAAGCTACTTACCGCGGTGGCCTGCTCACGGGCTCTTACAAAACCTATTATGACAACGGCCAGGTGGAAACCGAGGTGCTGACCGATAAAACGGGCCGGGGCTCCTACAAAAGTTTCTATCCCTCGGGCAAGCTGCGCACGGAGGGCACTTATGTGGCGGCCGCCCAGGCCAACAGGGCAGTGAAAAACCCGCTGGGCGACGACATGACTAAGAATACCGCCGCTCTTTCCACGCCTACTTCTAACCTGGATGGCCCAGCCAAAGCCTATTATGAAAGTGGCGCGGTGAAAAGCAAAATGAACTACCGCAACGGAGTACTCACGGGCATTACTCAAAACTTTTACCCTTCCGGCAAGCTGGAACAGGAAATTGACTACGCCAATCAGGCCCGGGACCGTAAGCTGACTATGTACCAGGGAGATGGCACTGTACGGGAAGAGCAACAATTCAAAAACGGGCAGCCCTCAGGTATTTGGCGCACTTTCTACCCTGGCACCAAGCAGGTAAAGACGCAAAGCAGCTATGCCAATGGCCGCCTGAGTGGGGAGCAGCTTTCATATCACCCTAATGGTGCTTTACAGAGCCGTGTCACTAACGAAAACGGCCATGCCACGGGCCTGAAGCAGGAATATTATGCCTCCGGAAAGCTCAAGGCTGAAGCTACTTATGTTAAAGGATTGCGCTTGGGAGCTTACAAGCAATTACGCGAGGATGGCACGCTGGAAGTAACCGGCTCTTTCCGCAATGATCGGGAAACCGGAACCTGGACGTACTACGGGCCAGATGGAAAAGCCGTGAAGGAAAAGAAAACCTTTCGGAACGGACAGCCCGTTGCGCCGGGCTCGAAGTAAGTCTTCACTCCCATTCTGTAGGTAAAAAGCGGGCCTTCCGATGAGGGCCCGCTTTTTTTATGGGGCAGGCAACCCCTTAGATGGTTGGCTCATCTAAGAGTGAACCTTGGGGCAAGCACCTTACGGCAAAACCAAGCATTAAGCTCCAAGCTTAACTCTTACAAGAAACAAAGGTGAGCCTTGCCAGTTGCCAATAAGAAGCTTAGCAGCCTTTACACAAATTCAAATTACTGCTTTTCAATTGATTAACTCAAGCAAAGAGTAAAATTGGAAAATATTCAATACAGTACCTTGCGTTACAAAGTACTGTATATTACATTTGTTTCATTACTTCGATTACTAGCCGAGGCCGATGAGTTTCCAAACGGGAAACCAGCCGCGGGCTAGCTCAGCAGCCACTGGCTGTGGCCGTAATTCCCTGCTGCGGCCCTCTTTTTATCCTTCTGAGTTTTAGAACCCTTTACGGGGCTCCAGCGGTACCGCGGCCGACTGGGACGGCTCCTTATTGCCTGTTTCTTTCTACTTCTCACTCCTCATTTGTATGAAAACACAACTTCTCCCTAGCCGGGCACTGCGGTGCCTGGGGCTGCTGCTTATGCTCCTTCCTATGGGGCTGCGTGCTCAGAATACGACTGGTTCCGTTTCGGGCAAGTTGTTAGATCAGGCTACCAAACAGGCACTACCATTTGTGAATGTGGTACTGCTTCGAGCCCAGGACTCTACCCTGGTAACCGGGGCTCAAACCTCAGAAGACGGAGCTTTTATGCTGGATAAGGTAGCCCTGGGCCGCTATATGCTGCGGGCTACAGTTATCGGGTATCAGCCTATTAAACGTACCCTGGTGCTGGCCGCCGAGGCACCTGTGGTGCAACTAGGTACGCTGGCGCTACACCCTACTGTTACCCAGCTAAAGGGCGTAACCGTGACCGGCCAGAAAGAGACCGTGCAGAACGACCTGGGCAAGCGGGTTATTAATGTAGAAAAAGACCTGAGCAGCGTGGGCGGCACCGCCGTAAATGTTTTGCAAAATGTGCCCTCAGTGGCCGTAGATGCTAATGGTACCGTGAGCTTGCGTGGCTCTTCTAACCTCACCATCCTGATTGACGGTAAACCTGCCGGTACCAGCAATGGCGGCACTGGCTCCAAGCTGGATCAGATACCGGCTTCACGCATTTCGCAGGTGGAAATCATCACCAATCCCTCAGCCAAATATGATGCCTCCGGGGCAGGCGTGATTAACATTATCACAAAGAAAGAGCGTAAAAATGGCCTTAATGGGCAAATAGGACTGGTAGTGGGTAACGGTGACAAGTACTCGCCTACTTTCAGCCTGAACCGGCGCCAGGGCGCCGCCAACTGGAACCTGAGCTACAATGGCCGCGACCAGCGCTATACTGACCAGTCGCGCGGAACCCAGAAGGCTTTGCTACCCACGGGCGAAACTGTGTATACTACCCAACAAGGCAAAGGCATTGAGCGGCGCATTAACCACTCGCTAAACCTGGGTCTGGAGTATGACTTGAATGAAGAGAACAACCTAAGCTTTAGCCTGTCGCCCTCTCTGGAAGGTGAGAAAAACCTGAACACTCAGACGCTGACTACTACCATTGATGAGCAGCAGAAACCTGACCAGCTTGGCCAGCAGGAAGTAGATGTAGATGTGTTTGTGTGGAACGCGGATGCTTCCTACCGCCGTACCTGGAAAGCACTCAAAGGTCGGGAGCTGACATCCAACGCCGGGTGGGTGAAGATAACGGCCGATGTACCCTTCACGCAGCGGTTGAGCAATGCCCCTTCGCAGCGTCAGGAATTTGCCGTAGATGCTACCATAGCATACGGTACCCTGGACTATGTGCTGCCCCTGGCAGATGGCAAAAGCAAGCTGGAAACCGGCCTCAAAGTGCAGACTACCTGGAACAATGGTACAGCAGACCAGCTGACAGCCCCCACCGACCGGCCCAACGACTTCCAGTTAAACCCGGAACGGGCCATTCAGTACGATTTTCGGGAAGTGCTGCCGGCGGCTTATCTTACCTTTCAGCGCCCACTGGGCACAGGATATAGCGTGCAGGGCGGCCTGCGGGCAGAGTACACTAATCTTTCAGGCAGCGTACAGGGCGGCCAGGGACAGGTGAAGCTGGATTATCTCAGCTTGTTCCCGTCGGCCACACTGAGCCGGGAATTAGGCAAGGAGCCCGGCCAGAACCGCCTGCAACTGAGCTATGCGCGCCGCATTGATCGGCCTAACTTCATGCAGCAATTGCCTTTCCAGCTTTACCAGGATGCCCGCAACTACCGCCTGGGCAACCCTGCACTGCGCGCCGAGTTCAGCCATAATATAGAGCTCGGCCATCAGCTGAACCTGAATGGGGGCACCTCCATTACCGCTACGTTATTTGGGCGCTTCACCCAGGACGTGGTGCAACGGATACGCACTATAGATACCGCTGCTACCCGCCTGAATCAGGCCGGAGTTGTTACTGCTGAAACCTACCGCAACGTAGGCCACACCACTAACCTGGGGGCTGAAATGACCTGGAACCAGCCGCTGGCTAAATGGTGGCGTGTGGGCCTTACCGGCTCCCTCTACCGCTGCCAGATTGCCAGCAATGCAGCCGCTGACAAGCAGCGCAGCGCCATAGCGGGCACCCTGCGCTTAAACAACAGCTTTACTCCCCGCCCTACCCTGGATGTGCAGCTCACGGGCTCCTTACGGTCTGCCACTCTCACGGCCCAGGGCCGGCAGCTGGCTTCCGGAGGCCTGGACCTTGCTGTGCGCCAGCGCCTGTTTCAGGACCGCGCTGCTCTAACCTTGCGCGTATCCGATTTATTTAACACGCAGGTTAGTCGGTCTGAAATAACTACGGAAACCCTACAAACCACTACACGCTACAAAAACGAAACCCGCGTGGGCTGGCTGGGCTTTACCTGGTACATAGGCGCTACCAAGCCGCCTAAAAAGATTGAGAGCCAGCCTCAAGGTGGTGGTGGCTTCGGCGGCTAACCATTCCAGCTTTAAATTGCTCCTAATGCCCCGGCTGACTTTATAGCAGCCAGGGCATTTTGCTTGTAGGTGGTTTTTCAAGTCTTTGAGCCCCATATTATGGAGTTAACCTGCTTCATCATAATTAAGATGCGGTTGAAGGGCGTAGGACAAGACTCGCTTTTTGTACAACTCCTTCTCAATAAAGGGCCGGGAATAAACGTTTCAACTATTCCTACTTCCCCGGGTACCGCTGGGTGCAAACCCCGGAAACGGACAGAAGAATTTGAAGAAATATTTTTCTGTTTTCAGGCAACCCTCCCCCTGGGTCGTTCATCTAGTAGTAAAGAAAGCCAAACAGCTTTAGCAGACTAAAACCCTGTTCCCTCTTTCCTTTCGCAGCTTTTTCTTTTTCGTTCCACCCCTTTATTCCCACAGGAACGGTTACAAAACACAATCAGAAAAAAAATATCAAAGGTACCTTGCAACACATAGTACTAAATAGTATCTTTGATCTGTACTTCAAGCCCACCCCTGCTTCTGACCTCGGTTAGGGCATCATCTGGGCACCGGCCTTCGGGCTGGTTTAAGTTCGGTCCGTAACCAGGTGCTCTCACCCCATACTGGCCAGCAAGTTTTACAATCACAGGGCTGCGGAGCCCGCCCCAGCGGAACCGCGGCTGCTTCGGCACTCTTCAGCCCTACTCCGCACTTCCAATCTTTTCCTTTCTGAGCTATGAAAACTTCCTTTTTGAACCGCATTTCTTTGGGTGTCATCCTCGCGCTTACTGGCCTTCAGGTATCAGCCCTCACTTTTTACAATGGCAAGGTAACGGGCGTTATCCGAGACGCTGAAACCAACGAGCCTATTCCAAGTGCCACAGTAGCAATTCTGCGTGCTGAAGACAATGCCCTCATCCGCACGGTTAGCACTAATGCCGATGGCTCTTTTGCCGTAGACAAAGTGCCTTTTGGCAAGTATCGGGTAACTACTACGGTACTGGGTTTCCGCCAGCACAAGCCTGCCTTCGTGGTGAATGGCCTCACTACCCGCATTGCCATGGGCAACGTAGCCCTGCAACCCGTTTATGCCAGCCAGTTCCGGAAAGATGCTAATGTGAAAGCCGAGGCAGTAGCCGTAAAGGCTCCCGCCACCACCCGTCAGGGTTCGTAAGCTTCTCTTTCCGGCCCCTGCCTCTTTATAGGCAACTCTGCCGCCCGCCCTGGTGTTTCCTTCGCGAAGCCCCACGGCGGGCGGCCGGCGTTTGCTGGTTCCCACTCAGGCCTTATCCGCGCCGGAATAGTGGTTAGCGGTTAAAAGAATACTAGGTTTAACGCATGACCGCAGCCCTGGCTTTTCTGCTTTTCCTGCTTACGGGTACTGTGGTTCCACGTAACCGGCATTTCAGCCAGACACCCGATGGAATACCCCTGTATGTGGTATCCAACGGCTTTCATACAGAAGTAATGGTACCCCTGCGGGAACCCCGCACCCAGCGCGACTGGCTCCTGACTTTGCAGGACACGGCACTAAGCAGGCGTTTCAGCCACTACCAGTATATCAGCTTTGGGTGGGGTAATGAGGGCTTTTACCGCGCTTCGTATGGTGGCCGGTTTCCTGGCCCTAATATTATACTGCGGGCGCTCCTGCCAGCTCCGGCATTGGTGCATGTATCTTTTTACCCTAGTGCACCACCGGCTGCCCGGCGCGTTGTAGGGCTTCATTTGTCAGAAGAGCAATACCGCCGGCTGTGTTCCCAACTGTTGACAGCATTTCAGTTAGCAGGTCCCACACAGCCCATACGCAGCACTGCTCCCGGCTATACTACCCACGATATTTTCTTTCAGGGCACGGGCCGGTACCATGCTTTTCGCACCTGTAACGACTGGACTAACCGTTCCCTTGCCACGGCGGGAGTACGGACTGCCTGGAAAGCACCCTTTGCCTTTTCAGTATTGTTTCAGGTCCGGCGGGCCCGGTAATCCGTTCCTGAAGAACGGCCAAAAAGCACCAAGTGACTAAATATATTAGTTGGTTTTAACATTCATAAAATATAACTATGCCAACAGAAATTCTATTTACCCAGTATTCCAGGCAATAAATAATAACTTGCCATAAATCAATGTAAACATTTGATTTTCAATTGTTTTTAAATAAATATATTTTAAATCATATGTCTATATGTCATCTATATATTTCAAAATTAACTGTCACTTTTCTTATGCCTTCTGCGTTAGAGGGGTATGCTAGATGTACAGCGCGAATTACTTCCTGATAGTTATTTACTGATTGTGGCTCCGGAAACCACAGAAGCGCCCGAGCATAAGCTGGCGCGGGGCTTGCACCGGGCCAGCCGTAGTGGCCGCCGCCTCATTTGGGTAGATTGCAGCTTACTGAAAGAAATTCCGACCGAAGCTATTGACCTCCTGCTGGCCTATGACTACCACTTGCGCCACCAAGGACGTGAGCTGGTACTTTGCCACCTGCCGGAATCAGCCCTCTCCTACTTTAGCGGTATGGCAGCAAATGAGCGGCCTGCATTAGCCGCCAACCTGCTAGATGCCCACGGAATATATTTTACTGGTTCAGTTCTCAGCTAAGCCGGCCATTCAGCAGCAGGTCGAAGCTTTGCCCAGGCGGTTATTCGCCCGGGCTTTTTTATGCCCTTCTACCAAAGCGTGTCTATCTGCAGGGGTAGTGCATTCTGCGGCCTACGAGCAATACCGGGTCATAACCTACTAATTGCGGCATTTAGCGAGTACCTTCGCGGGCAAATTTCCGCACCCTGAGTTGAGACAATGAGCGTTCAGAAACCCAGCATTCCCAAAGGCACCCGTGATTTTGGCCCGGCTGTAGTAGCCCGCCGCAACTATATTTTCGGCGTTATCCGGCGCGTGTTCGAGAAATTCGGCTACGCCCCGCTGGAAACACCTACCATGGAAAACCTGTCGGTGCTGACGGGAAAGTACGGCGACGAAGGCGACCAGCTGCTATTCAAAATTCTAAACTCCGGCGACTTTGCTAAAGATGTAACGCCGGAGGATCTGGCGAGCGGCTCGAAGAAAATTCTGCCCAAAGTGGCCGAAAAAGGACTCCGCTACGACCTCACGGTTCCCTTCGCCCGCTACGTGGTGATGAACCGCGGCACGCTGACATTCCCCTTCAAGCGCTACCAGATTCAGCCCGTGTGGCGCGCCGACCGCCCCCAGCGGGGCCGCTACCGCGAGTTTTACCAGTGTGATGCTGATGTGGTAGGTACCGATTCCTTGCTCTGCGAGGCGGAAATTGTGCTGATGATGAGCGAGGTGCTGAACACCTTAGGCCTCACCGAGCACACTATTAAAATAAACCACCGCCGGGTACTGGGCGCCTTTTACCAGGCTCTGGGCAGCGAAGGCACCGAAACTGACCTTTTTGTAGCCATCGACAAGCTGGACAAGATTGGGCAGGAAGGGGTAACCACTGAGTTGCTGGAGCGTGGTTTTTCTGCCGGCGCTATTAACACGCTGTTTCAGCTACTGACGGTGGAAGGCGGTTTTGCAGAGAAGCTGGAACGCCTGCAGGTCGCCTTTACCCAGGCTGGCGTGCCCACTGAGGCCGATGACCAGTACAAGGGGTTGCAGGAGCTGCGTCAGGTACAGGAACTGCTGCAAGGGTTTGGCTTTACGCAGTTCCAGCATCTGGAATTCGACCCCACGCTGGCCCGTGGCCTCAGCTATTATACGGGCTGCATCTTCGAAATCAAGATCAACAACGTGAACATGGGCAGCGTGAGTGGCGGCGGCCGCTACGATAACCTAACGGGCTCTTTCGGCCTGCCGGGAGTATCGGGCGTGGGCTTCTCCTTTGGCGTGGACCGACTTTATGACTGCCTGGACGAGCTGAATTTGTTTCCCGAAGGCGCGGCGGCCATCACCCGCTGTCTGGTAGCCAATTTTGATGCAGACTCTATGACTCAGATGCTGCCGGTACTGCGCCAGTTGCGGGAGGCCAACGTCCCCAGCGAGCTGTACCCAGAAAGCACCAAGCTAGCCAAGCAGTTTAAGTATGCTGATGCCAAAGGCATTCCCTACGTGCTACTGCAGGGCTCAGAGGAGCGGGCAGCCAATCAGTTCAAGCTGAAAGACCTGCGCACCGGCCAGGAGCAGCAGTTGTCTCTGGCAGAGCTTATTCCATTGCTGACGTCCCAAAATCAGTAATACCCTACTTCTTTCACCTAATTTCATCCGGCTGACTTCCCACCCTGGCCAACCGGTTATTCTGCGCCTTCCTTTCCCGCCCATGTCTGCCGATTTTTCGCTTACTCCCTCCCATCATTTCACCCTGCAGGAACTGGCTCAGCTGGTAGCCAGCGGCCGCCGCGTGGTGCTCAGCGACGAAGCCCGTCAGCGCATAGAAGCCTGCCATACGTACCTGCAGGAGCGCCTGGCACATTCCGATGCTCCGGTTTATGGTATAAACACCGGCTTTGGCGCCCTCTGCGACAAAAGCATTCCGCCCGCCGACCGGGAGCAACTGCAGGTGAATTTGATGATGTCGCACGCCTGCGGCACGGGTGAGGAAGTGCCCGCCGAGCTGGTAAAGCTTATGCTGCTTTTAAAGGCGCAAAGCCTAAGCTACGGCCACAGCGGCGTGCAAGTAGCCACCGTGCAGCGGCTACTCGATTTTTATAACCGCGACATTCTACCGGTGGTGTACCAGCAGGGCTCGTTGGGCGCCAGCGGCGACCTGGCACCGCTGGCGCATTTGTGCCTGCCGTTGCTGGGTTTGGGGGAAGTGAATTACCAGGGCTACCGCCTGAAAGCCGCCGATGCGCTGCATCTGTTTAGTTGGGAACCGGTGCGGCTGGGCGCTAAAGAAGGGCTGGCCCTGCTGAACGGCACCCAGTTTATGCTGGCTTATGGGGTGCACAGCTTCATGCGCGCCCAACGCCTGGCGCAAGCGGCCGATGTGATTGGGGCATTATCTTTAGAAGCCTTTGACGGTCGGCCAGAGCCTTTTGATGCGCGGTTGCACCAGATTCGGCCGCACGCCGGGCAGTTGAAAGTAGCAGAGCGTATTCGTGGGCTGCTGGCCGGTAGCGAACTGCAGCAGCAGCCAAAAAAGGCCGTGCAGGACCCATATTCCTTCCGCTGTCAGCCTCAGGTACACGGCGCCACCCGCGATGCGCTGGCCTACGTGTCGCAGGTGATGGAAACAGAGTGCAATGCCGTAACCGACAACCCCAACATTTTCCCTGAAACCGACGCCATTCTTTCCGGCGGCAATTTCCACGGGCAGCCACTGGCCCTGGCTCTCGATTTTATGGCTATTGCCGTAGCCGAGCTGGGCAGTATCTCAGAGCGACGCACCTACCAGCTGATTTCCGGGCAGCGTGGCCTGCCACCATTCCTGGTGGCCGAGCCTGGCCTGAACTCCGGCTTCATGATTCCGCAGTACACGGCCGCCAGCATTGTAAGCCAGAGCAAGCAGCTGTGTACCCCCGCCTCCATCGACAGCATTGTAAGCAGTAACGGGCAGGAAGACCACGTAAGCATGGGCGCCAATGCGGCTACTAAAGGCCTGCGCGTGATTCAGAATACCGAGCAGGTATTAGGCATTGAGCTGCTGAATGCGGCCCAGGCACTGGCTTTCCGTCGCCCGGCCCGCACCTCGCTGCAGCTGGAGCAACTGGTAGAGGCATTTCGCCAGCGTGTGCCCTTCAATGGCCACGACCGGGTGCTATATCCCGACCTGCATGCGGCCGCGGCCTTCGTGCGCACCTACGAGTGGCCATAGTCATTTGGGCTTCGTCGCTTACCTTCAGCTTTTAAGAGCGGGGCCATACTGGCTACGCACTGGCCGCGTTATGCCCAAAGTGAAGCCTCTTACCTGGTTTTTGTTTCTGCTGGTCACCTTGCTGATGCGGGTAGGGCTGCCAGCGTATGCACAAGCCCCCTGCACGGACACGCCCAATTCCGGCGCCTGCTTTCGAGTATTTGATGCTGATACCCGACAGGTGGTTACAGGCCTGTGTGCGGGCCAGCGCATCCGGCTGCGTGACTGCAGCGGCCGCCCCCTTGACCCCAAAAAAACGTACTACCGTCTCTCCACCGCCACTGTCTGCAGCTTTGCGGAAGGTGATACCGTGACTACACTCACGGTGCCGGCTACTCCCGGCAGCATCGTTATTACCCAGAATACGCCTAATCTGCTGGTTCCCGGAACGGGCGTCATCTACTCTCGCACACTGCAGGTTTACGCTACCCCTGTGCCGGTTTTTTCGGTGGCCGCCTGTGCTCCTGGCTTCGTTCAGGTTTCTATTACCGACCGTACCTACGACCGGTTTACCGTGCAGTTGGGCAATAGTAACCCACAGCCCACTACGGCAGGAACCACTACCTATGCTGTGTCGGCTGGCACTACGGCTGTTACGGTACAGGGCAGCTACACGGCGGCGACTTTGTGTAGTGCCACCAGCACCCTGAAGTTTACGCCGCGGGCGACGCCGCAGGCCCCGGAGCTTCAGCAGCTGACTGTGCAGGGAAATGCCATAGAGTTTCAATGGGGTAAGCTGCTGAGTGACTATCAGTATGTGCTGGAAGTAGCTGATGCGGCCAGCCCTGGTGGCTACCGGCAGGTAGCCAGTGTAGCCCCTACAAGCAACCGTTTTACCCTTCCCGCCGCCTCGCTGCCCGGCTGCTACCGCCTGCGCCTCACCGATGCCTGCCAGTCTACCGGCACCAGGTATGTTTCTGCCACAGGCTGTACCGTGCAGCTTTCCGCTACTTCGGCCGATGGCCGCAATGAGCTGCGTTGGACTACTGGCACTACTGCCACTGGCTTTGAGCTTACTCGCAATGGCACCCTACTGGCCCGGACCGGCGCCGGGACCAGCGGCTCCTATATCGATGACAAAGTAGTGTGTGGCGTAGAATACACTTACCGGGTGGCCGCTATCAATAATACCACGACCTCTAACTCCAATGCTCAAATTCTTAAAACAGCTTCTACACAAATACCGTCCGCACCCACCATTCTGACGTCCTTTGATTTGCGCAATCGGGTAGAGCTTACGGCCAATGTACCTGCCTCTCCCGGTAGCTCCGTGGCCTATACACGCCAGCAAGCTGGTACCAGCACCTTTATTGGGGCCGCCTCCGGGCCGCTACTACGGGATTCTTTAGCCCTTTTATTGGTAGATTCTCCCCCCTGCTACACGGCGCAATACCTGGATCCTTGTGGCAACAAATCCGTTGCCAGCGAACCGGCATGTCCCTTGATTCTGGAGGCAACACCTGCCAAAGACAATACCGATGCCGTGCAGTTACGCTGGTCTGCCCCGAATGGCATTACTGGGGTTCACCAACTGCAACTACTGGGGCCAGCCGGGCAGGTATTACGTAGCCAACCTGTCAGCGGGCAAACCTTTACGGATCTAACTCCCCCTGCCGACCGCCAGGTATTACGCTACCGCCTGGAAGCCACTGCCCCCTCCGGCGCCCGTATCTATTCTAATATAGCCACCGTGGCGCGGCCTTTGCGCGTAACACTGCCTACCGCTTTTACCCCAAATGGTGATGGTTTAAATGATGTATTGGAGGTAAAAGGCCGGTTTCTGACAACCTACCGCCTGGTTATCCGGGACCGAAACGGACAGGAAGTATTTCAAAGCACCAGCCCCACACAGCGCTGGGATGGGCGCATTAACGGGGCTACCCCGGTACCGGGGGTGTACGTATATCGGTTTGAGGCTGCAGATGAATTGGGCCAGCCTTTTGTGCAGACAGGTTCCGTTACTATTCTGCGCTAAGACTTGGCTTCCGACAATCAACTCCGGTTCTCGCGCTTCCTTCTGCCAGCCAGGTACCAATAGCTACTTTTGCACGTTAGCACAGGCAACCGGGTCCGCCCGCATGGCATCTGCCATAAACACAACCACACAACTAAACAAGACGCATATGTTTGATATGATGGGGATGATGGGGAAGGTAAAAGAGGCCTTCATTTCCAGCTAATAGACACATATTTTACGGGCATTCAAAAGCTCTGTATCAATTTTAGCAAGACAATTTGATACATGAAGTCTTGTGCCACCACTACTGCGGATATCTCAAGGGAGAACCCATATTGCACTATTCCGATTTACGCTATTTGAAGTCAGTTACTCGATTGCTACCTTGGAAAGCTAATTCCTGCTTATCCATCCTTTGTGACCAATTCTACCAGTAACTTCTACTTCCTTCGGGACGACTTCCCAGCTCTCTATACCCTCGGCAAGGAAGCAGAATTTCTCCTTTACCAAGACCCTGCTGCCGCTTTATTTAAGCTGCGCTTATATGGGGAAAAGTTAGTTGACCGTCTGTTCTCGGAGCACCAGTTGGCTCCGCTGGTGGAGAACACCCAACACCGTAGGCTAGAGGAACTGAAACGACAGGGCATTCTTCCCCGACAGGTGGAGGATATTCTGCACTTAATAAAGCGTAAGGGAAACGTAGCTGCACACCAAAATACGGGTACCGCTGAAGATGCTGCTTTGCTGCTGGAATCTGCCTACCATCTTGGTAAATGGTTACAGGATGCCTACGGAGAGAACTTGCTGCCTGAGGGCATTTTGCCGTTTACATTACCTCAGCTACGGGATACGCAGCAGGAATTGGCTCAATTAGAAGCCGAAAAACAGGCATTGCAAGCCCGGGTACTGGAATTACAGGCGAGTCTTGATGCTCGGCCCGTATTATCCGCTCCTGAGCTGGCTCAATTACAGGAGAAAGCACAAAAGGCCGCAGACAACCTAAACTTAAGTGAGGCGGAAACGCGGGCCATTATCGATGAGCAACTTCGTAGCGTTGGCTGGGAAGCAGATACTCTTACACTTCGTTATAACAAAGGTACTCGCCCTGAAAAAGGCCGCAATTTGGCCATTGCCGAATGGCAGACTACTTCAGGACCGGCAGACTACGCTTTGTTTGTTGGAATGACCTTGGTGGGCGTTGTGGAAGCCAAACGTATCAACAAGGATGTATCAGCAGCTCTGCAACAGGCTAAGCGGTATGCGAAAGATATTAACCTAACCACCGGCGTTGAGCTCTTAAAGTCAGCTCCATGGGGAGTTTACCAAGCACCATTTCTCTTTGCTACCAACGGTAGGCCCTACCATTATCAACTACCTGAAAAGTCAGGAATTTGGTTTTTGGATGGAAGGCAGTCTATCAACCACTCCCGAGCACTGAAGGGTTGGTATTCTCCACAAGCACTGGTTGAGCTACATAAACAGGACATTGCGGCTGCGGAGGAAGCGTTAAAAAACGACAGCTTTGATTATTTGCGCTCTGCCCACGGATTGGGCCTAAGAGACTATCAGGTTACTGCTATTCAGCGGGTAGAAGCAGTAATTGAAGCGAATGAGCCCGAGCGCCGAGCCCTGTTAGCCATGGCAACGGGCACCGGAAAGACGCGCACGATTCTCGGACTGGTTTACCGCCTGTTGAAGAGTAAGCGCTACCGCCGTATCCTCTTTCTGGTTGACCGCAAATTGCTCGGTATACAAGCCACCGATTCCTTCAACGAAGTGAAGATGGAAGGGAACCTCACGCTGGGCGAAATTTACGACTTGAAAGAGTTGAAGGATAAGCTACCTGAAGCTGAAACCCGCCTTCATGTAGCTACAGTGCAATCCTTAGTAAAGCGGATTTATTCACCAGAAGCGGATACCCCAGCACTTCCGATAGATGCCTACGACTGTATCATCATCGATGAAGCTCACCGGGGCTACACCCTTGACCGGGAAATGTCCGAACCACAAATTACGTACAAGGACCAATTAGACTTCTTAAGTACCTATAAGCTGGTACTGGACTATTTCGATGCCTTCCGGATTGGATTAACAGCCACTCCGGCCCTACATACGGTGAAGATATTTGGCTCCCCGGTGTTTCGCTATACCTATCGTCAAGCGGTTATCGATGGTTACCTCATCGACCACGAGCCCCCTATACTGCTGAAGACGAAGCTCAATCAGGAAGGTATTGTCTGGGAAGCCGGTAGCACTCCGCAGGCATACAACCCGGAAACGCAGAACATTGAAGAATTAGACCGGCTGGAGGATGAGCTTAAGATTGAGGTAGATGGCTTCAATAAACTGGTGCTTACTGAGAGCTTCAATCGCACCATAGCCAAAATGCTGGTGAAGGAGTTGCTGCCTGAGGGACCAGAAAAGACGTTGATTTTTGCGGCCAGCGACCAGCATGCCGATTTACTGGTGCTCATCTTGAAAGAAGAATTCAAGAACGCCGACATTGACGTTGATGATGATGCGATTATCAAAATTACGGGCACTGCCGACCAGCCGCAGCAACTAGTTAAAAAATTCAAGAACGAGCAATACCCTACCATCGTCGTAACGGTGGACCTGTTGACCACGGGTGTAGATATTCCCCGTATCTGTAATCTGGTCTTCATGCGCCGGGTTCGTTCCCGAATCCTCTACGAACAGATGTTGGGGCGGGCAACACGCTTGGCGGATGATATTGGCAAAGAAACCTTCCGCATTTATGACGCAGTGCGTCTATATGAGGCGTTAGAGCCGGTTACCACGATGAAACCGGTCGTAGTTGACCCAAGTCAGACTATTACAGAGCTGATAGAGGAGCTGGATAAGATTGAGCAGGAAGAAGCCCGGCAGCAGCAGGTAGAACAAATCCTTGCCAAGCTGCAACGGAAGCGAAATAAGCTGACCCCAACTCAGATTGAGAAATTTTCACACGGCACGAATGGGCAGACACTAACGCAGTTTATCAACCATCTGCGTACGTTGCCTTCTGTAGAAGCAGCGGCCTTATTAAAGCACTATCAGCCTTCGCTGGGCTGGCTTTCAGAGGCAAAAGCCGCGCTGAAGCCCCTTCTCTACAGTACACACCAAGATGTGGCCTTAGAGCCGGAACGCGGCTACGGTGGAGATTCAGCCAACCCTATTCAGCGCCCGGAAGATTACCTACAGTCCTTTGCAGAGTTCGTGCAGAACAATCAAAACACTATTGCGGCGCTGAACATTGTCTGCACCAATCCCAAAGACCTCACCCGCCCCATGCTCCGGGAGCTGAAGCTGCATCTTGACCAGCAAGGCTTTACTGATACACAACTCCGGGTAGCATGGAAAGCCGTGAAAAAACAGGAATTGGGAGCCGACATCATTGCCTATATTCGTAGCCTAGCCCTTGGTGAAGCAACGCGCCCACTGACCGTGCGGGTGCAGGAAGCGGTGGATTTTGTCCGGAATTCTAATAGCTGGAATGCCCACCAACGGAAATTTCTCGACCGGGTACAAACCCAGCTTATCAAGGAAACAGTGCTAACCCGCGACGACCTCAACCAAGAGCCCTTCAAAGGCGACGGTGGCTATAACCGCTTCAATAAACTCTTCGACAACCAACTGGACAACGTGCTGCAAACAATACAGGAACGCTTGTACGTCGCCTAACCCTTTCCTTTTCCGATTTGCTTACCGGAGCAAGGTTCCTGCCTTGCTTCGTCTTTTATCAATAGTATGAACAACCAAGAAATTGTCTCGAAACTGTGGAGCCTGTGTAATGTGCTTCGCGACGATGGCATTACCTATCACCAGTACGTAACCGAGCTAACCTACCTGCTTTTCCTCAAAATGCTGAAGGAAACGGGTAACGAGGAATCGATTCCAGCAGAGTACCGGTGGGACGAGCTGACCAGCAAAGAAGGATTGGCGCTGAAGAACTTCTACCGTTCGTTGCTGCTGCATTTGGGCACGGAAGTGCAGGGTAACGTAGCGCAGATTTACCACAACGCGCAGACGCATATTGACGAGCCAAAGAACCTGCGCAAAATCATCAAGAGCATTGATGAGTTGGACTGGTATTCGGCGCGGGAAGAAGGCTTGGGTAACCTCTATGAGGGCTTGTTGGAGAAGAACGCCAATGAGAAGAAGTCTGGTGCCGGGCAGTATTTCACCCCGCGTCCGCTGATTGATGCCATGGTGGAGCTGATGAATCCGCAGCCCGGTGAGCGGTGTAATGACCCGGCGTGTGGCACCTTCGGTTTTATGATTGCGGCGGATGCCCACGTAAAAGCGCAGACCGATAACTACTATACCCTGACGGAAAAGCAGGCGGAATTCCAGCGCAAGCAGGCTTTCTCCGGCTGTGAGCTGGTAGCCGATACGCACCGGCTAGCTATGATGAACGCCCTGCTGCACGGCATGGACAGCGAAATTCTACTAGGTGATACGCTCACGCAGCTTGGGGAAAAGCTGAAGGGATACGACGTAGTTTTAGCTAACCCTCCGTTTGGTACCAAGAAAGGTGGTGAGCGCCCAACCCGGTCTGACTTCACCTACCCTACCAGCAACAAGCAGCTCAATTTTTTACAACATATCTACCGTTCGCTCAAACCGGGCGGTAGAGCAGCAGTAGTACTACCGGATAATATTCTTTTCCAAGACAATGATGGGCAAAAGGTGCGAGCTGACCTGATGGATAAGTGCAACCTGCACACCATCCTACGCCTACCCACCGGTATTTTCTACGCTGCCGGGGTAAAAACCAACGTGCTGTTCTTTGAGCGCGGCTCGACCGATAAGGGGAACACGAAGCAGGTGTGGTACTACGACCTACGCACCAACATGGAGAATTTCGGGAAGCGGACACCCTTCACCCGCGCCCATTTCAATGACTTCGTGCGGGCATATCATGCGGATGACCGTGCTGCTCACACCGATGACCGGTGGATGTGCTTCACCCGCGCCGAAATTCAGCAAAAAGGTGATACGTTGGATTTGGGTCTGATTGCGGATGCTAACATATCTAACACTGTTGGCTTGCTCGACCCAAAGGAACTAGCTACTGAAGCTATTGATGAGCTGGAAGTAGTGGTAGATGAATTGAAAGAACTGTTGCGCCTGCTCGAAATCAATGAAAAGTAATTTGCCTGCTGGGTGGGAATCCTCCACATTGGCTACCGTTGCCTCAATAGTTAGAGGCATAGCTTTTCCAGCCAAGGATAAAGCATATAACCCATCCCCTGACCATATAGCTTGTCTCCGTACAGCTAATGTACAGAAGAAGGTAAGGTGGGATGACCTATGGTTCATTCCCAAAAGTTACGTGCGCGATGAAAAACAGGTAGTATGTACTGGCGACATCCTTATTTCGCTTGCCAACAGCTACGAGCTGGTTGGAAAAGTAAGTCAGGTTCAAGACATACCGACGCCATCTACTCTCGGCGCATTTATTTCGCTGATTCGGGCGAAAGGCGAAATAGATAAAAGCTACCTCTACTACTACCTCAACTCAAATGAGGTTCAGTCTGCAATTCGTAAGCTCGCATCCACTACGGTCAATATCTCCAACGTATCTGTTGGCAAAATCTCTGACCTAAAGGTTTTACTTCCTCCCCTCGCCGAACAACACCGCATCGTCGCGCAACTCGAAGCCACGATGCAGAAGCTCGAAGCCAGCCAAGAGCGGCTAGAGAAGCTACCGGTGCTCCTTAAGAAATTTCGACAAGCGGTGCTGGCGGCGGCAGTATCGGGGAAGCTCACCGAAGCATGGCGGGCTGAGCAGCCGCAGGTTGAAACTGGAGCTAAATTGCTCAACCGTATACAAAAAGAGAGGCGCGAGTGGGCGATTCAAGAAGCTCGAAAGGGCAACTTAGAAGCCAGCCGATTTTATAAAAAGGCAGAAGCCCAATCAGCTACTACTACTGAGGATGGGTTGCCTGAAGGATGGGCTAAAGCATCATTGCTGAAAGTATGTCAGCTGGTTGTTGACTGCCATAATAAGACTGCGCCATACATCTCTGAAGGAATACCATTGGTGCGAACAACTAATATCAAGAATGGTCGTCTGCTCCTTGATTCGGTGAAGTATGTTTCACCGGAGACCTACAAGTTCTGGTCTCGGCGTTGTCCTCCACAACCCGGCGATATCCTTTTTACACGGGAAGCGCCAATGGGTGAGTCGGCTATAATACCGCCAGACACGACTCTCTGTATGGGGCAGAGAATGATGCTACTGCGGTTTTTTAAAGGGTTAAGCGAAGTCCAGTTCTTTGGCTACGTCATACAGTCCCCTTCTTTCTTGAGTCAATTAGGGGAGAATGCAGTTGGAACAGGCGTACTGCACCTCAGAGTAGGTGATGTTGAAGCACTCCAAGTACCGGTCCCACCACTGGCTGAGCAACAGGAAATAGCACGCCAAGTTAACCACTATTTTGAGCTAGCAGACCAACTGGAAGCCCGCTTCGAACAGGCGGCTGCGCTCGTGGAGCAGTTGCCGCAGGCATTGCTCGCAAAGGCATTCAGCGGACAGCTCGTACTGCAAGACCCCAACGATGAGCCTGCCAGCGCTCTATTGGAAAGGTTAGAAGCTGAGACTACTACCTCTCCAAATGGCAAGCGCAGGAACCCAAAAGTGGCTTCTGGGGCACCTCTGTTTGAGTAAATTAGAGGCAAGAAAATCTCACAAATTATTCTCTACCAATGATTGAAGAACGTCAATTTTTAGAAGGTGATGTTGTACGCCTGAAGTCCGGTGGTCCGAAAATGACCATTTCAAGTGTTGGCGCAGGCCCTTCCGCAAATGCGTTGTGCATATGGTTTGATGGACACAATGTCCTGCAGAAAGTAAGCTTTAAAGTTTCAAATCTGATTTCGGACGATAAGCCATCTTAATGGCGAACAGCGGGAATCCCAAACGTCTTGCCACCCAGACAACTCCATAAGGAAAGTCTAGGTGGCAACTCTTTTCATAAATAGCTCGCTTGCGCTTCACTGTTAGCCTTCATATGTACTTACATAAGGGGTAATCAACTTGTGAGCGCAGACATTATTATTTCTTTTATGGCACGTCCACTAGTACAGTCAAAAGCTGACGTTCTTAAGAATTTTGAGTCTTTTATTCGGCTTCGGGACAGCAGAAAACCTAATGAAGTAAAGCAGTATCAAGCCTATTTGAAAAGCGCCAAAGTATTAGTGGTAGAAAAGGTGAATGGACAACGTGAATATGCTCCTAGCCGGTTTATTGGCTACAGAAACAACTCTATAAAGGAACACGAAGCCGACGTAGATAAAGACGGCAGAACCTCCAATGGAAAATTAGAGCGGCTTTTTGGCAGAATCTACTATGATGAAAATGAGTCACAGCGCTTCGCAATTTTTTGCAAAAAACATGGGGTTGACAAGGATATTGACGGGCTTTCAACACCCGTAAAATTTATCTTTGCTGGATACCCCCCATCTACAGAAGCAAGCTCCATAAAACCAAGAATTAGCTCTTCAGCAGGCTCTCCAGATGATGCTGAAACTTTAAACAGCATGAAACCACTGGTGGGCCCTAAAACTCCCCTGAATCAGATACTCTATGGCCCACCGGGCACTGGCAAGACCTATCACACTGTTGCGCGTGCTATTGCCATTTTAGAAGGAGTCAGTGACGAAGAATTAGCTGAACAATACCCTATTGAAAAACGCGCTGCTCTACGGCAGAAATTTGAAGAATACCAGCGTGCCTCCCGTATTGGATTTGTAACGTTTCACCAAGCCTTCACTTATGAAGATTTTGTGGAAGGCATCAAGCCTCTTCCTCCTACGAAAGGAGCTGAGGAAGCAGATATAGAGGAATCTGATACCGATAATGATGGCAATATAAACCAAGTCGGTGCTGTGCAATATGCTGTGCGCAAAGGGATTTTCCGACAAATGTGTGAAACTGCTGCCAGTGCTGTCCCCAGTGATGAAGCAGTATCTCTTACTCGACCCTCATTTCAGGAATTATATACAGGTTTCCTTAACCTGCTTCAAGAACGCATAAGGAGTACCAAAGGACCGGTAATATTTCACACTAAGGAGCGCTACGGTGTACAACTCACTGCGGTCAACACGAAGACTGGGCGATTGACGTTTCAGTATGGAAAAGGCAAGGAAATAGATTTCGCCTCGCAGCTAAATAATGATGGAACTTACAGTCACGTCGATAAGAGCAAAACGGAGAAACTTTACCACTTGTACTCTTCCATTGACCAGATAAAACACCTTAAAAGGGACATTATTGACAAAGTTGGCGGTTCAGCTAAGTCACTGCAATGGGTCGTTTTTAACGAATTGAAAAAGTTTGAAGTGGCTCTCCTAACCCAGCAGCGCGACGAACAGCAAACAAAGCCGAGCCCACGCTTTGTACTCATCATCGATGAAATTAATCGCGGAAATGTGGCCAACATCTTTGGTGAATTGATTACGCTGTTAGAGGATGATAAGCGTGCGGGTTGCCCAGAAGCCCTGTCAATAACCCTCCCCTACTCGCAAGAAGAATTTTCTGTTCCTGCGAATCTTTACCTACTGGGCACGATGAACACGGCTGACCGCAGCGTAGAGTCATTAGATACTGCTCTGCGCCGCCGCTTCAGCTTCACGGAAATGCTGCCGAATCCGGAAATACTACCTGAGGATGTTGAGGGAGTAAACCTGCGTGAAATGCTTACCGCTATCAATGCCCGGTTAGAGCAATTACTCGACCACGACCATTGTATAGGCCATGCTCTGCTCATGCGTGTGACCACACTTGACAGTTTACGGGAAGCGTTTAAACGCAATATTCTACCATTACTTCAAGAGTACTTCTTTGGCGACTGGGGTAAAATTGGCTTGGTACTCGGCAGTGCCTTCATTCAACCGGTGAACAAGAAAACGAACCCCGGCGGCTACAAGCTACTATCGTTTGACAAGTACAACGTAGGAGAGCTAAACGAAAAACCAGTGTATAAGCTGGCCAACGTACTGAAGCTGGAAGCCAAGGCATTTCAAGACATCTACGCATAGTCGCTGTCTTATGCCCAAAATTATGCGGGTGCTGGAGCATAGCACTCTTCGCATCGGTGCGGAACAACAGGGCTTAACTTTCGAAAAGCGGCATTGGAAACAGCTCTTCCAGTACCACGACGAACACGCTGCGCATCGTTATTACGACATGCGGCATGATGGTGTGCGCTTCCGAAGCTACGTAGGCGTCATTCAAGCTGGTGACATCACCATCGAGATTCTACCCAAGGTAGATGACGTTGAAGAAGCGTCCGACAGCACCATGATGAAGTGGCGGGACATTCTGCTACGCATGCTCCACGAGTCGGGCACGCTGAAGCTAGACTCCCTCAGTAATGCCTTTCTACACGAGAAGGAGAACAGCCTATTAGATATTTACCTCGAACTCTTCCTCAATGAGGTTGAGAAATTATTACATCGTGGGCTGGTAAAGCGCTACCGGTATACGGAGGGACAACAAGCTGCCTTACGCGGGGCACTACAGTTTGGCAAGCAGATATCTCTAAATCTGATACACCAAGAGCGGTTCTATACCCGCCATCAGACATACGACCATCAGCATCTGCATAACCAGCTCATTCGTCAAGCTCTGCTCCTGCTGCCCCGGTTGACAAATTCTTCCACACTGCGCGGACGTACAGCTCGCGCACTCCTTCAGTGGGCAGATGCACCGACTATCAAGGTTACGGCTGCTACGTTCGCTAGATTGACCTATGACCGCAAAACCGAAGACTACCGACCTGCGCTCATTATAGCTCGCTTGCTGCTACTGCATCATCGCCCGGACTTACGCGGCGGTAACAATGATATGGTAGCATTGCTGTTTAACATGAACCAGCTCTGGGAAAAATATTTACTCCGCACTCTATACCGCCTGTCTTCTCCCTACGATTGTACTGTAGTAAAGCCCTCTTATCGCATACTATGGGTAGCAGAAAACGAAACCACCAGTAAAATGCAGCCCGATATTCTCATTACAGTTCCGGGTAAGGGAAATATCGTCCTCGATGCTAAGTGGAAGCGACCTAAAGGGCGTCCATCCGAAGCAGACTTAAGGCAATTGTACACATATGCGCAATACTACGATGCTGCACATGCTGTCTTGCTATACCCACACACAGACGATGAATCCGCTGTTTCTGGCAAATTTCAACAACCTGAGCATCTTCCAGCATGCAATCCCGAGGACCTCATTTTGTGTAGCACAGTCTTCGTGCAAATTGGTAACGGAAATTCATTAGGCGCCGTTGGGGATTGCGACTCCCTTGGGTATCTGCGCTGTACACTCGAATCCGAGTTTAAGAATTGGCTTGGCTACGGCAGCCATTTATGAATTCTCTGACTAATTGAAGATAATCCTCATTATACAGGATTGCTAGCAAAGCGCTTAACACCACCCTGTAGTCATATAAAGTCTTTGATACTCATTAATCGCGTTACACCGGCGCTGTTCATATCGCTATAAACCTCTGTAAAATTTTCACAAAAAAATTTACGCGTATCAAAACCGTGAAATTTTCACAACCATATTTTGCGAGGGATTACGCAGCTATACGGAACTGATTTTTATAAAAATTTATAAAATTTCAGTTGGCAAACCCTCAGATTGACAATTTTTTTAAACAGGGTCCCTACATTGATTTACCCCTCCCCCATAGGAGGGGCGCAGGGGGATATTGAATATTTATCTTCCAAACTCTACTAAATCAGTAAGTATACTATTGCGTGGATACATTTCCTCGTTCAATTGCGCTTAATGGGCGTTTGGGCATTTACAAATGACTCTTTAACCACTAATAAATGAAATTCACGGCTCTTAACGGTACCATTTAACCCTGATACGGGGCGTGAAAATTTCACACCGGTCAGGGAGTAGGCAATTTGTACAGTCTCTCATCTTAGGCTAATGAAGGATTAAGATGTTGTGAAATTTTCACAGTCCGTATAACCATGAACCCTATCGCGCTGCATAACAACATTCGCGAGTAGAAGAATCTGAAATTAATCTCTGGCCTTTCCCAAGGCTAGGTCGAAAACATTAATGCCAGTCAATAACAGTTTGCTATAGACAGATAGCGAGGAGCGCTATTACAATAGACTATCCTTTCATTGAAATTTCAAACAAACCTGACCGGTATTCTGGTCAGGTTTTTTTATGTCCATCGGCAGTGTAATGCGCTACAGATACACAACGAATCCTACTGCCTTCATCACTCTCGCTACGCTTCGTTCTTCAGTTGTGCCTAGGGCACGGATTCTACCGATAACAGAGATTGATTTCTGATTAATATTGATTGTTTGGGCAATAAGAGAACGTAACAACGACAGTAGGTAAAGCGAGAGAAAGCAGGCGAAGTCGTTCTATTACCATTATTGCCCAAACAATAAACAACCATAGCTTAACTCATTGAAAACAAAGGAATAAGATCATTCATTTCTCATTCGATAGAAACCGTCAAACTAACGAATGAATGCAGCGCAGCGCAGCGAAATGAATTCAGAAGTAGTTTCCGCTACATGAGTGAGCGATGCATTTTCCTCTCTCGCTACTATGCTTCCATGTTTGGTTGCCCCTTTAAGAAAATATTCGACATCCGCACTCTACGGACCAAAAAATTCCCCACGCAGTTTTGCTACATCGGGAACAAAGCGAAACCAAGTTTCATCCCCGACGGAATTTCTCGAACATCGGGATTATTTATAGATGGTGGTTATCCATCCGGGGTGAAAGGAAGTTTCGTGTAATTCTCCCTTCCACATTCCAACCCGCTCAATTACACGCCCGGAATTGGAATACCGGTAATACATAACCTCAAACTTCAACAACTGATGAAGACAAAAATTACACGCATTGAAAACAGTAAGCGCAACCCCCAAAACCCCCAAGAAGAAATCCGTTAATCAGGAGAAGCATTTCTTTTTCCCATCGAATCTCAGCCCGAACGAATTGAATACGGTGCTGACTGGTATCCCCGGTAGTAGCAGTATCCTACGGGGAGTGATGTTTCTATACGACAATATCCTTGTCGATACCTACTGCGTGAAACCGCAGAAAGAAGAACCAGAACCCGAATTCCTGAAAGGGTACTCACAGGTTCATTCCGAAACCCTTCGCTCCTACTTCAGCAATAATTACGCTAAGGTGATTGACCTCCTGATACAGAAAGGGTATTTGGAACCACTCCAATACAATGAACGCGGCGAATACTTTGAGAACGGATATTACCATTTCGGTTGTACGAGCCAAGGAAGGTGCAAAAGCTTTCGTGTACCGGCACATCTATTCGCAGATGGCAAGAAGTATCAGGTTATCAAACAGAAGCTCACACAGCGCGAAATTAAGAAATTTGAAACCATACAAAACCGACAGATACAATACAGGGAAGAATTTCGCTTAACGGTGATTGAAAACATGAAGAACATCGAACTCCTACGGACTCCGGAAGCGCTGAAGACCGTTGACAAACTGTTTGCTTTAAACAAGGTCCGGGCTAGAGCAGAAACCTTCTTTGATGTTTTCAACCTGAATGCCGTTCCGAAAACCCCGGTCTGTAATTTCGGTCACCGGGTTCACTCGCAGGTCGTGTATTCCCCAAAGGTGTTACGGCCTTGGATGCGCTTCCGGGATGAACCCGATGCGCCACTGGTTGAAATTGACCTGATAAATTCCCAACCGGCCATCCTTGCCAACATTACCCCCAAGCTGATTCGGCTGTTTGCGCTGGAATGTGAAGCGGCTATCCCCTTCCTCGAAGAAGCGCTTAAGGAACCGGACTTCCAATACTACAAAGCGAAGTGCAATGAAGGGGTTATCTACGAATTCCTACGGGACGAATTCAACCGGGAATATGCCGATACCCTATGGGAACCCATTATTCGGGATGATGCCAAGGAAACGTATTACGTAGCGGGGTTCAGCAATTACCAGTACTACGAAACTACTACCGTACGGAAGTTCGAGCGGAAGCTGAACAAGGCAGTGTTGAAAGGCAACCCAGATAAAATAGAGAAGGCCCGGAAGAAGCTCTTCAAGGTGCGTAGCTACCATCTTTTCAAGAAGCTCTTCCCAGCGGCACACCGTCTGTTCACCCAGATTAAAGGACTGGATTGGTCCGGCTTCAACCCCGGGGAGCATCATTCCAACAACTGCCTATTGGCCCAGCGCATAGAGTCGGGTATCATATTCACCCGATTGGTGAAGGCATTGATTGACGCAGGTATCCCCAAGGAAAAAATTGTCACGATTCACGATAGCATCATGGTTCGGGAGAAAGATGAAGAAAAAGCCCGTAAAGTCATCCGGAGAGAACTGGACAAGCTTCACCTAAACATCCAATTGAAAACGAAATTCTAATTTTCACTCCTGTTTGAATATTAAATGAAATGATTATCATTACCCCGAACCCAATCATCCATCCAACTTACAAACATAATGGCACGTCAAACCCTCGAAGAACAAATGTTGGCTCTCCTGAACAAAGCGAAAGCTTCGAGCGCAGCACCATCACCAACCCGAGTTAAAGCGCGGGATATCAGCAAGGCACTTGCCATGTTTAAGAAATCTCAAGGCTTTTTGACGCAAGCAATTTCTCTGTTGGAAGGTAGTGATGATGCTGCAAATAAGTCCCCGAAGTATCAGGAGAACGTAGCCATATATCCATCGGCACCCTACGGACGCAAAGCGGATGGCACCCCCAAAATGGCTTCGGGAAAGCAAGCGCTGACAGATGAAGCCAAGGCTTTCAGTAATACCTATCCGGAGTTGTCTCCTACCGAAGGCGAAAGAGTAGGCAATGGACGGAAAGCCAAAGCCACTGGTAGCAAGAAATAATCATTAACCATGGATAAAGCATTTAAACCGTTACTCTTGCTATTGTTGGCCGGATTGATAGTGGTTTTGTACCTACATTCCCAGACTGGAAGATATCAGGTCGTTCGAACCGCTGGTGAGAATTCCATCCTTGTGGACAGCCAATCCGGAACTGCTTACAAAGCAGAAAACGGGAAGTGGGTAGTCGGACTGGAACGATAGCAATTTGGTATCTGCATGATAAAATTTAACATAAGCCCTGATACTCACAAGTCAGGGTTTCATGTTTCCAGATAGTGTCTAAATCATACTTACAACACTTTCAATTGGTTTATATACTGTCGAAATTCCTTACCAATGAACTGATACCTGTTGCATGAAAAATTCTAGCTTACCCAAGAACAACAGATAATTGCATACCGGTACATAAATAGGAAAGAACTTATGCAGCATGTTGAACGGTTAACTATCTTGCCTATACATACCCCCTTCCCATCTCCTACCCAATAGTAATTACCCTATAAAAATAGACCATGAAAAAGCTTCAACTTCTTCTATTTGTAGCCATTATCGGCTGCACCAATAAAAAGGCTCAAAGTGACATAGAGTTAGGCGAAATTGCTATGCAGAAAGCTATGCGGACAGTGATAAACGACAGCACGGCTTATATATCCCTGCGTTTCAACTATGATACAATAGAAACCATTGGAGATATTCGCAGTACCTACCGAGTGACCCATATTTACAGCAACAAATACAATCGAAACCAGACTAGAGAAATTCAACTGGAACTAGTTAAGTTTCATCGAAATGAGGACAGAGAGCCCAAGTTCTTTATCACGGATATCAAACAGTTATAAGAAAATTTACCATATCTATACTGGCGTATTTTCTTCCGTAAAAATTTAACAAAAAAACCGTCTCGAAAAACGACCGTTTTCCCGGACACTCGACGCTGGTGTAAATCCGTATTAAAAGAGGCAAATAATTGTCTCATAAACACGTCTCATTAATCTATGCTTCATTATCTTTGAAGTAGTAGACTTAATGAGACTTACCAATGATTTACGGATATGCCCGCGTCAGCACAGCGGACCAAAATCTCCATATGCAAGTGGATGCTCTCAAAGCATATGGCTGTACAAGTATTGCACAGGAAAAAGCTTCGTCCGTAAAAGAGCGCCCTACCTTGAGGAAACTGCTGACGGAATTACGTGCTGGTGACACTCTCGTCGTTTGGAAGCTTGACCGTCTGGGTCGCTCACTGAAAGATTTGGTGACGTTGGTTATTGGCTTTCAGGAGCAAGGAATCCAGTTTATCAGCCTACAGGATAATCTGGACACTACCACTGCTCAGGGTCGACTCATGTTTAACCTTTTTGCTTCACTGGCCGAGTTTGAAAGGGACCTAATACGCGAAAGAACAAACGCGGGTCTGTCGGCTGCGCGGGCTCGTGGTCGTCAAGGGGGCAGACCAAAAGGCTTGTCGAAAGAAGCTCAATCCAAGGCCGAAGCAGCGAAGACCTTATACTTGAAGCGAGATAAGTCAGTAGGTGAAATCGGCAAGCTGCTTGGTGTAGGTCGAGCTACTATCTATCGCTATTTAAACTACTTAGGAGTTAAAACGAGTCTCTCTGTCATGGAAATTTCTTAGACAAGTAACTAAGCCTTATCCTAAATATTTAGTTATAAAGCATATATAAGGAGAGAGCAGTTTAACTAATTTACTGTTTGCACTTGTGAAATTTTTACAAGTAGAAAGACATGGGTAACTATATTTCAAACCAATGTTATGTTGCCGGAGATAGAATACGTTTATAATAAGCTATTATGAGGCCATTACTTATAATAACCAACTAATAGAATAAAAATTTCAATGGCAGTGTATATAACAAGCACAAAAGTCATGAAATCTGTTTATTTAGCGTTATAGACATTTGATTAAATAAGTTTTTTAATTCCGAAATATCATTTTTAATATTCATAATCTCTCTTTTGCAATCCATAATATTCAAATCTTCGTTCTTTGAATCTCGGCTCTCAAAAGCTGTAGTACTTGATCCAGATAAGTCATGGTTATTACCTTTAAGCCCATTTATATTCATTAGTAAAGAATCTATTCTTCTTGATTGCAATTCAATTTTATTATTATAATTATCAAGTTTCATATTTATATTATCGGTTATTTTATCAATTTCAAACGCAGCATATACTTGAAAACTGTTCCCTTCATCAAACACGGGAGCTCTATTATAACCACCGCACTGCATGTTACCTGACCAACCTAAATCATGCCTGTCTATAACACATTCTGCTGGACCGGGCGTATAAAGTCTTGCAATGGTTTCCATAATTGAATGGCGTTACAAAGTTTAAAATTAGAGAAATAACAAATTTAATACGACAAATCGAAGGATCCATTTGTGATAGAAACAGTGCCGCTAGTTCCGTGGATTCCAGTGGCAGAGAATTCAAAAATTCCTTTAATTGTACGTGCAGACGAACTAAAGCTCGTAACTGTCATATACCCAGTCGTTGGGAATCCATAATATAAGGGGATCATAGCGCCACTCCGGTCATAATGAGCCATAAGTGGGTTACCAATTTTATACCCTCCGACACCAGAAAAAACTGGTAATTGCGGATTTGTTTCGATGTCAACATGCTCAGTATTATTACCATTAATTGCATCACCCGCAATAAATAGTTCACCTCCAATAATTGTACATTGCAATTTAGTAGCAGAATATGTTACCCCATTAAATACCCATGTCATTGTTCCAGTTACTGTATTCACAGTTTTAGAAACATTTACTAGATCTACATTTGTATTTCCTTCTGCAATAACAGTTACCGATCGTTCAGCTGGAGCATCATACCCATTTACGGGAATAAAAGACAATGTATACGTTCCAGCCTCAACAAAAAGTGTAAATTGACCATTAGATGACTCCGGAATAACATTGTATGTTTTTCCATTACTATTAGTTGCCACAACATTTTTAATAGCTGTAAATGGACTTATTTGTCCTCTAATTGCACCTAAATTTGACTTAACGGTTGTAGGACCAACATAGGTAGTAGAACCTTCACTAACATTAGCCGGAACTGGAGCAGGGGCTACGTAACCGTCGGCTGGGGTAAATGTCAAAGTATAATTCCCAACGGCAATGTTTGAGAAATTGTAACCACCACCAGATGGATCTGGAATGGCAGTATGTTTAGCTCCACCACTATGTAATGCTTCAACAGATGAAATAGACACTGATGGAAATACACTACCAGTTATTGATCCAGTTTTTGATCCAGTTTTAAGACTATCTGTATCGTCGTCTTCACAAGCTGGTATCAGAAATAGTAAAAAGGCGTTTAATAGCACATAGGCTAATCGGAAGTATAATTTTTTTTTCATTGCCCATGAGTTTAAAGGCAAATGCCTGTTGACTAACTATCAATGTTTTTCTTTTGCTAATATAGTCATATTTTTTGTTATTATATGAATATATTTATGACTAATTTATCCAACCATATAATTTACTTTTTTTAATATAGAAATTATATAAAGAGTCGTCGATCCCTCAAAACAATGCTATTTTGACACTTAATTCAACTTATAAGAAAATAAAGAATATAACTTTAAAGCACCCATGCCTAAATCCAGAGATTAGCTATAGCTTCTCGACCAGCTTGGCTACTCCCATAAGTATTCATAATAAGATGTGTTCCTTCGTGGCCAACGATATCGGCAATAGCTACGGGGTTTACTCCTCTCTCTAATGCCAGATTGATGAAATTTTTCCGTCCTGTATGGCAGGAAATTAGCTTGTCCTTAGTGAGATACTGCTTCGTAATCTTGCCCCCTCTATAAGTCTTCACCAGCTCCTTCCTTTCGGCTATTGATGGGATACGGCTACATATGGATTTGATATACTTGTTAAAATTTGACGCGGGGACATATTTGAAGTTGTAATCATGCGCCTCCAAAATTTCCTTGACCTTGGGAGCCATAGGAATGAAAATATCGGTGTCGGTCTTCTCCGTACTGAGCCGTATCTGACCGTTTACGATGTTGTCTCTGGTCAACCGGCTGTCAGAGAATCGGACTCCGGTTAAAGACATCAGTATGAACTGGTCCCGAACTACCCGTTCCGTAGGCTTCTCAATAGGCAGCGCTATTAAATCCGCCAGTTCTTCCTTGGTCAAGTAGATAACATTGCTCGTTTTCTTCTTCTTGAAGTCGAGTCTAAAGTCTTTGAGTTCGGAGATGTCCAGCCTTAATGTCCGGGCATAGTAGTAGACGACACTTTTCGTCTTCGTGATAAGGTCCGCTACGGTTTGTGACTGCTTCCCCTGCGCTAAGAGGAAGTTCTGAAATTCACGCAAGGTTGTCACGTTTACCTCGTCAATACGCCACTGGGGGCGAAATTTCGTCACCCATTCCGCTACATTGGTGAATAAGCGCAAGGAGTTCGGTTTGAGCGTTGACTCTCGGGCTTTACGGTAATCGAAAACAAATTTCGAAAGTAACCTCCCCTCGTATATACCCATCCGGAGCTCATAACTCTCCACCTCCTTCTTCTTGGCTTCTACCAAAAGCTCCAGTTCACGAAGCTCTCGGAGAATTTTTTCAAGTTCGGATTCACTGGCGACACACTTACTTTCCTGCAAAGGCTGAATAGCTGCTTGGTTAGCTAACAACTTGCCGTATTCATTGGCCATATTCGCCTTACAGGGCTCCAACCCTTTACCCAGTAAGTTCCGGGCTGTTACTTCCATCATGGCCCGAACGGACTCTATAGCGGCATTCAACTCGGGCGCTTGGGGAAGCTTGCTAATAACTCGACCGGTTTCAGCGTTGAAGTAGTCACGATGCACGACTGCGCCAGTTGACTTCACAAAGTGACTGCCCCTATGCGTATGCTTTACGTAAATTGCAGCCTCAGTCGAAGACTTACCGGTTACTCGCAGGAGATAGCTGATTTTGGACATTCTATAGGAATGTTACCGTTGTGAAATTTTGACACAGAAGCGATATGGGCATTACTTTTCTGTATCAATCCTGTATCAATTGAAATTCAAAAACCCTCTTTTTTAGCCACTACGTAAAGATTTTGAGCATATGTTTGATATGATGGGGATGATGGGGAAGGTAAAAGAGCTCCAGGATAAAATGAAGCAGGCGCAGGATGAACTGCAGCACCTCACGGTTACGGCAGAATCGGGCGGGGGCCTGGTGAAGGCTACCGTGAACGGCCAGCGCCGCGTGCTCAAGCTGGACATCGATGAAAGCCTGCTCTCCGGCCCCGACCGTGACATGATGGCCGACCTGGTAGTGGCCGCTGTGAATAAAGCGCTGGAAGAAGTAGGCGAAAAAGCCAAGGAAGAGCTCAAGAACAAAACCTCCGGCCTGCTGCCCAACATTCCCGGTCTCGATTTCGGCAACCTTGGCCTCTAGTCAGCCTACAAACCTTGTGGGTTCCTGCGCTGATGTAGCCGTCGTTATTCTGAACTGGAATGGCCTGCGCTGGCTGCAGCAGTTTTTGCCGGAGGTAGTGGCCCAGGCCGATGGAGCCACCATTGTAGTAGCGGATAATGCTTCTACCGATGAGTCGGTGGCCTGGTTGCGGGTGCAGTTTCCATCCGTTCGGGTGCTGGTACACGCTACCAACCTAGGTTTCTGTGAAGGCTATAACCAGGCGTTGCGCCAGTTGGATTTCCGGTACTTCGTGCTACTGAATTCAGATGTGGCCGTAACCCCGGGCTGGCTGCTCCCTCTACGCCGGCTGCTGGAAGAGCGGCCGGCCGCGGCCGCCTGTCAGCCCAAAATTTTAGCTCAACAGCAGCCTACTCATTTTGAATATGCTGGCGCCGGCGGGGGCTACCTCGACCGGCTGGGCTACCCGTTCTGCCGCGGCCGCCTGTTTGACACCCTGGAGGAAGACCACGGCCAGTATAACGATGCGCGGCCGGTGGCCTGGGCTACCGGCGCCTGCATGATGGTGCGCGCCAGTGCCTGGCACGCGCTGGGCGGCCTGGAGCCCGAGTTCTTTGCCCACATGGAGGAAATTGACCTGTGCTGGCGCCTGCAGAACGCGGGTCATGAAATCTGGTACCAGGGCGGCAGCACTGTTTACCACGTGGGCGGGGGCACGCTGCACAAGAGCAACCCGCGCAAAACCTACCTTAACTTCCGTAACGGGCTGGCATTGGTCTATAAAAACTCGGCGCCAGCTGAGCTAACCAGCACATTGGTGCAGCGCCTGTTGCTGGACTGGGTAGCTGCCGCCCGGTTCCTAACCCAAGGGGCAACCGGGGATTTCCGGGCGGTGTTGCGGGCCCACCGGGATGTACTAAGGAAGCTTTCTTATTGGAAGGCGCAACGCCAGGAGGCCCGGTCACACCTTTCCGTAGCCCAACGGGCCGGCACCTACCAGGGCAGCCTGGTGTGGGCATATTTTGTACAGGGAAAGCGGACGTTTACGGAGCTACAAATCCCAAACGGTGCTGCGCTGCCGGCGCAAAGCCCGGCGCACGTTCATCCAGAACGCCAGCGCGAAGTAGAGCACCACAGGGGAGCCAAACGTGAAGAATGAAGCGTACACAAACGAGAGGCGCACACTGCTGGTAGAAAACCCTAGCCGCTCGCCCAGCGCATTGCAAACGCCGAAGCTTTGCTTTTCAATAAAGTCGGTTAGTCGTCTCATAGCCCTTACTATCAACAGCTGCCTTTAGTGGCTAACCTGGTCTAAGGTAACACGATACGCCGAAAGGCACAACTTCTACCTGGCATTTTGCCCCAAGATACGCCCCTTGTCAGGAGTTTTTCGTTTGTTGTCTGAAATTAGCCTACCACGTTTTCAATACATGATCAGCCTATCCGTGCGCGTTTTACCACTATTTCTAGCGGCCACTCTCGGCGTCACCTTGTCGGGTTGTACGCTTACCCGGATGATGAAGGTTGCGGGTGAGGGTCAACAAATTACTGTTCAGCCTTCAGTGCTGGACACCAATGGCGAAAATGTTCTGTTTGAAGTGAAGGCGAAAGTACCCGCAGCGCATCTGCGCAAGGGAAAAGCATATAACCTGAACCTCAGCTACCGCTACGATAATGGGCTGCGGGAAGATACCGTGGGCCGCCTCAGCTTTGTGTCTGGCGAGTACGTGTATGATGAGGACCGCAAGGACCAGTTGGTAGTCAGCAAGCAGTTTTCGTTTCCCTTCACGCCGCGCAAAAACCCGGGCCAGTTGCTGGCCACCCCTGAAGCCCGTCAGCGGCGGACGGGCGGCAAAGTGCGCACGGGTAAACAATTTCAAATAGCCCGCGGCATTGTCACTACCAGCCGGCTGGTGGTGCGCCAGGATACGCTCATTCCTTACCTGCCGGAAACGGCCAGTCTGGAAGGGGGCGGCACCCGCGTGTTGCCTTTCTTCTTTGACACCGGCGAAAGCAAAATCCGCAACTACCTGGGCACAAATGTGGCCGCGCTGGAAGAATTCATCGAAGCCAACCAGAAAACCGAACTGGTGATGGTGGTGGCCGGCAACTCGCCGGAGCCCGCCGAAACCAAAAACCCGCACCTGGCCGACCAGCGCGTGCAGGCCCTGGTGAAGTATTATAAAAACCGCGTAGACGTCAGCTCTTACCTGAACTCGGTGAAAGCTATTCAATTTGACACCCGCGCCTACCGCAACCGCTGGGACTTGTTCGTGAACAAGGTGCAAGAGTCGGCGCTGCAGCCGGCGCAGATTGACTCCGTGCTCACCATTCTGAATGAGTCGGAAGGCACGTTTGCCGAACGGGAGCTACAGCTGCATAAGCTTTCCTTCTTTGATTATCTGGAGCAATACATTTATCCGGTGATGCGCTTTGGCACGGTGGCCGTGAAGTACAGCGCCCCCAAACGGTACGAATCAGAAATCTACCTGCTCTCCAAAAAAATTGTGGAGAAGCAAATGGAGGCCGATGCGCTGACGCCCGAAGAGCTGCGGTATTCGGCTACTCTCACGCCACTGTTGGCCGAAAAGCAGCGCATCTATGAAACTTCCATTGCTACTACCGGCCGCTGGGAGGCCTACCACAACCTGGGTGTGGTACTGGCTGCCCGGGCAGATAAGGAAGTGAACCTACGCGTGAAACGGGCTTACCAGCGCCGGGCCGCCACCAACTTCACGCTGGCCGCGCACCGTAACCCTACCGCCCTTACCTTCTACCGCACCGCCACCGCCTACCACCGCGCCGGCGACAAGCTGGAGGCCCTGCAGAACTACGACTACGCCATTAAGCTGGGCGGCCCTCGTCCCATTCTGAATAAAGTATTTGCCGATAAAGCCGCGCTGGAAATCGAAGTAGGCCAGCCCGATGATGCCCTGCGTAGCCTCAGCTTCAGCGACAAATCCTACCAGAATACTATGAACCGCGCCCTGATTTACCTGCTGAAGGAAAACTACGAAGGCGCGGCGCAGATTTACCAAGAGGCCCTCACCCTCAAGCCCAACGATGCCATGGCGTACTACTGCCTGGCCTTAGTAGCTGCTCGTCAGAAAGACGAAGCCCAAATGGGCCAGTACCTGCGCAGGGCCGTGCAGCTGGACCGCCAGTTTGCCCAGCGGGCCGTGGAAGACCTGGAATTCCGAGAGTTTACCGCCACCAAAACGTTTGTGGAGGCCTTAAAGTAGTGTTGTCTCTGGCATTTGCCCGTCCCGTCTGAGCGTCGTAGCTTTACGGGCCGGAAATCCTCCGGCTTTTTCTTTCTGATTTTTCGACTTTCTGTCAACTGACGACTATGCGGACCATCCAATTCCGGGAAGCCCTGCGTGAAGCCATGTCTGAAGAAATGCGCCGCGACCCGCGCGTATTTCTCATGGGCGAAGAAGTAGCTGAGTATAACGGTGCTTACAAAGTAAGCCAGGGCATGCTCGACGAATTCGGCCCGGAGCGCGTAATTGATACGCCTATTGCTGAGCTGGGCTTTGCCGGCATCGGCGTTGGCGCGGCCATCAACGGCCTGCTGCCCATCATCGAGTTCATGACCTTCAACTTCTCCTTGGTTGCTATTGACCAGGTGATTAACTCGGCGGCCAAGATTTATTCGATGTCGGGTGGTCAGTACTCCTGCCCTATCGTATTCCGCGGCCCTACCGGCAACGCCGGTATGCTTTCCTCGCAGCACTCGCAGAACTTCGAGAACTGGTACGCCAACTGCCCCGGTCTGAAAGTAGTGGTTCCCTCCACTCCTTACGATGCCAAAGGCCTGCTGAAATCCGCCATCCGCGACGCCGACCCGGTTATTTTCATGGAGTCGGAACTGATGTACGGCGACAAAGGCGAGGTGCCGGAGGAAGAATACCTGATTCCGATTGGCAAAGCCAACGTAGTGCGTCAGGGCGACAGTGTGACGCTGGTAAGCTTCGGCAAAATGATGAAAGTGGCTTTGGCCGCGGCCGATGAGCTGGCGAAAGAAGGCATCAACGCCGAAGTTATCGACCTGCGCTCCGTTCGTCCTATCGACTACGATACCCTCATTGAATCGGTGAAGAAAACCAACCGCATGGTGGTGGTAGAAGAAGCCTGGCCCCTGGCCAGCATCAGCTCGGAACTAGCCTACATGGTACAGCGCCGCGCCTTCGACTACCTCGATGCCCCCGTAGTGCGTATTACCTGCCAGGACGTGCCCCTGCCCTACGCGCCTACCCTCATTGAGGCTTCGCTGCCTAATGTGGCCCGCACCGTGGCTGCTGTGAAGGAAATAACCTATCAGAAAGCGTAGCTTTTAGCTTTCTGATACCAAAAAGCCCCACTGGTATATACCGGTGGGGCTTTTTGTTTGCTTTGGCCTGCTACCCTTAGCCGTTGGGCCGCTGGCTGCGTAGCAGGCATATTCCTCCATACTGAGCCGAATTCGTACTTTACTGCCTTCCTTCCCTTTTCCCACTCATTCATATGAACCACCGCTTACACATACGCTTTGAGCAGTTGGAACGAGCCACTAACCGCCTGCTGACTTCAGCTTCCGATTTAGGTGAGCAAGCTAATCAAGCACCAGGCCCCGGCCAATGGTCGGCGGCGCAGGTGGTGCAGCATCTGGTGGTGGCGGAGAGTGGAATAGGCCAGTACATAGAAAAGAAGCTCCTGCAAGCGGAGGGCTTACAAAAAGGCGGGGTAGGGTCCTTTCTCAAGTCCAGACTATTACGGGTGCTGTTACGCCTGCCCTTTACCCGCTTTAAAGCCCCTGCTTATCTGACTAACCTAACCCCAGAAACAGTTCCGACCCTGCCTGAGCTTCGTGCCCAGTGGGAAGCAACCCGCCGCCGCCTGGAGCGCACCTTAAATGAGTATCCGGGCAAATTCCTGGACCGGGCCATTTTCAAGCACCCACGCTCCGGTATGCTTACCATCACCCAAACGATGGACTTTATGCTGGACCATATTCTGCATCACCAAAAGCAGTTGGAGCGCATCAGCAAGCAAGTGGCGGTTAAAGCCGTGAAATAAGGCGTTAGATCTTATTCCTCCTTTTTGCGCACAATATCAGCATAGGTATCATGGTGGGTTAGTTGCCGCATAACGGCGGTAATTTCTGCTGGGGGCACCACCAGCTTGCGGGCGCGTAAATCCAGCCAGGCCCCGTCAACGGTAACGGTGGCCGCCAGGCGGTTATCGGCCTTATAAATGCTGTGCACAATACGCCAGCGGGACCCATCTTCATTAATCCCAGCCAGCTCGCCTGTAACCCGGATCTGCTCGCTTAAGCCTACTTCCTTGAAAAACCGCGTGTCCTCACGAAAAAGGATGGGCCCGATGGCCAGCTTAGCGAAGTGCGCTAAGGAAAAACCCTGCTCGGACAAAAACTCCAGCCGTACCTGCGCCGCATAGTCGGTGTAGGCAGAGTGGCGCATGTGCATGTTGGGGTCGAGGTCGGCCCAGCGGGCAGTGTAGGTTTTGGCGAATTCAATCATCCGAAAGAAAGTTTTTGTTAAGCTAGCGCACGGTAAGACGCACCAGATACTGTTCTTGTTCGTCTTCACTGACAAACTCTACTTCATAGCCTGCCGCTTCAGCATAGTCCTGCACAATACCCGCGCCAGCAAAAAGCCAGTGGAATGGCGCGCCGGTTTCATCTTTATACGTCATGCGGTACTCTACCTCGCCGTGGTACGGACCGTTCAGGTTGAATACCAGGGCGCCGTCCTCATCTTCGAACAGATAAGAAATATCGGACGAGGTAGCCAGTATCTGACCACCCGGCAGCAGAAGCGGGCGGGCGTATTCCAGAAATTGCTCCAGCCCTTCCAGCGTGCCTACCAGGCCCAGGCCATTCATGAGCATAAGAATGGTATCGTAATGGCCGGGCGGCAAGGAAAACAGGTCGTGGCAGGCCACTTCCCGCACGCCCCGCTCCTCCATTACCTGCACGGCACCAGGCGAAACATCCACGGCTTTCACCTGGAAGCCTCGGTTTTGCAGCTCCAGCGCATGGCAACCGGCCCCGGCCCCAACATCTAATATGCGGCCACGACACTCTTCCAGGGCGGTGCGCTCCAGTTCCGGCATTTCCCAGAGGGAGCGGAAGAAGTATTGAGCCGGCAGCTCTTCATCATCGGCTACGTTGGAATGCACCACCAGTACCGCCTTTGGGTCGGTGCTGTGGAGGTAAGCTAGCAGGGCGTGGCCCAGTGGATCGGGAGAGACAGAAGCAGACATGGGGCGAAGATAGAAAGGATGACGGCCAAAGTGGGTACCGTATCCTTTCCTATCGGCTCTTCGTTGACACCACCATACCTCCCTTTCGCCGTTTTTAGCCATGTCCGTTAACCTGGATTACCTTGACCCCGCCCTGCTTCCTTTGGAAGAAAAAGTGGAAGCTTACCTAAGCGCCAAAGAAGACTTACAGAAGGCTATTGTAGCCGCCCATACCCGGGAAGGCCAGCCTGTGCCGGAGGAGTTTGAACAGCGCTCTGCCACTGGTTCCTTCGACCAGCAGGCTGATGAAGTAGAAAATGCTGTAGAGAACTTACAGGCTGATCTGGCCATACTGCGCCGGGAGATTATTGAAATGCTACCCGTGCGCAACGAATGGGTAAAAGTAAACTTGGGCTATGGCCCTAGCCGCGTGGGAGCCTTCCGTAACGAGAAAAACCCGCTGCCAGAGGGTGAGGACGAATATATTCTGCGGGTGGTGCAATAGGGTTATTTTTGGAAAATAAAAAAGGAGCAGCTAATAGCCGCTCCCTTTTCCACAACCAAAACACCTAAAAAACTATTCTTTCAAAACACAAATAGCAATTTCGATGCCACTCTGACTGTGGCTAAAAAATTATTAAAATAAATTTCAGGCACTTCGCTGGTAAAGCACTTTCAATTCCTCCTTACCCCAACCTTGGCTACCTTGCACCCTTAATAAGTAAGATCATGCAAGACCCCAATCCTGAGTTTATGCGGGAGGCCATTCGCCTCTCAGTAGAGAAGATGCAAGCCGGCTTTGGTGGCCCATTTGGGGCAGTCATTGTGAAAGACGGCCAGATTATCGCCCGGGGCTTCAACCAGGTTACCAGTACCAACGACCCTACCTGCCACGCCGAGGTTGACGCCATCCGGAAAGCCTGCACCACGCTGGGCACCTTCCAACTCGACGACTGCGACCTGTACACTTCCTGCGAGCCGTGCCCCATGTGCCTGGGCGCTATTTACTGGGCCCGCCCGCGCCGCGTGTTCTACGGCAATACCAAGCAGGATGCCGCCGCCATTGGCTTCGATGACCAGTTTATCTACGACGAAATCGAGAAGCCCCTCCCCGACCGCCAGATTCCGATGCAGCAGCTACTTCGCGAAGAAGCACTGGCGGGCTTCCGGGCCTGGGAGCAAAACACTGGCAAAACGGAGTACTAAGCTCCTTAAGCCATAAAAAAGCCCGAACGATTCCTCGTTCGGGCTTTTTTTGTACGATAGGAAAGGCGCTTAGCGCATGCCTCCGCCACCGCGCATGCCCATCATGCGGGCCATTTGCAGCATGCCGCCTTTGCTCTGGCTCATTTTGTTCATGGTGCGCATCACTTTGCGCATGTCCTCAAACTGCTTCATCAGGTTATTTACCTGCTGAATATCGGTGCCGGAGCCTTTGGCCAGGCGGCGGCGGCGCGAGCCGTTCAGCAATTCGGGCTGGGCGCGCTCCTGTGGGGTCATGCTCTTAATAATGGCCTCAATCGGCTTGAAGGCATCATCATCGATATCCACTTCTTTGATGGCCTTGCTCATGCCGGGAATCATGCCCACCAGATCCTTCAGGTTGCCCATCTTCTTGATCTGCTCCAGCTGGGAGAGGAAGTCATCGAAGTTGAACTGGTTTTTGCGGATCTTCTGGTTGATGCGCTTGGCTTCTTCCTCATCGAACTGCTGCTGGGCGCGCTCTACCAGCGAAATAACGTCGCCCATGCCCAGAATACGCTGGGCCATCCGGTCGGGGTAGAACATGTCCAGCGCCTCCATCTTTTCACCCGTAGAGATGAACTTGATGGGCTTCTCCACTACCGCACGGATAGACAGGGCCGCACCACCGCGGGAGTCACCGTCGAGCTTGGTGAGGACCACGCCGTCGAAGTTGAGCCGGTCGTTGAAGGTCTTGGCCGTGTTTACGGCGTCCTGACCCGTCATGGAATCTACCACGAACAGGGTTTCCGAGGGGTTGATGGCGCGCTTTACGGCCTCAATCTCACGCATCATCTGCTCGTCCACGGCCAGGCGGCCGGCGGTATCAATGATGACTACTTTCTTGTTGTTCTTCTTGGCAAACTCAATGGCGTTTTGCGCAATCTGAACGGGGTTTTTGTTTTCTACTTCGGAATATACTTCCACGCCAATCTGCTCGCCCAGCACTTTCAGCTGGTCAATAGCGGCGGGGCGGTACACGTCAGCGGCCACCAGCAGCACCGTGCGGTTCTGCTTTTTGATGAAGCTAGCCAGCTTGCCGGCGAAGGTGGTTTTACCCGAGCCCTGCAGACCCGACAACAGCACCACGGCCGGGTCGCCTTTGATAACGATATCCTGCTTTTCGCCGCCCATGAGCTGGGTCAGCTCATCGTACACGATTTTGGTCAGCAGCTGACCCGGCGACACGCTGATGAGCACGTCGCGGCCCATGGCCTCTTCCTTAATCTTATCGGTGACGTCTTTGGCCACCTTGTAGTTCACGTCGGCATCCACCAGCGCCCGGCGGATTTCCTTCACCGTGGCGGCTACGTTGATTTCGGTGATGCTGCCCTGGCCTTTCAGCGTTTTGAAGGCCTTATCTAATTTGGTACTGAGGTTATCGAACATTGAATAGCGGATTTGCGCTGATTTCTACTGCTGCTGATTTCGAAGAAATACTCCGCATCGGCCAATTTTTCCCAAAAATAACCAGAAAACCCCGAAAGCCGACTACTGCTTACCTTCGCGGCTTCACCTTTGCTTTCCATTGCCCGTGTCTACGCTGCGCCTGCTTGTGATTACCTATTACTGGCCGCCCTCCGGCGGCGCTGGCGTGCAGCGCAGCCTGAAGTTTGTGAAGCACCTGCCGTCCTTCGGCGTGGAGCCTACCGTGATAACCGTAGACCCCGAAAAAGGTGCCTATCCGGTGCTGGATTTGTCGTTGGCGGCGGATATCCCTCCTTCCGTCCGCGTGCTGCGCACCGATACCTCGGAGCCGTTTGGCAGCTACAAAAAACTCACCGGCCGCCAGCAGATTCCATACGGTGGCTTCGCCAATGAAAGCAAAACCAGCCTCACGCAGCGGTTTTTCAAGTTTGTGCGCGGCAACATCTTCATCCCGGACCCGCGCCGGGGCTGGAACCGCCACGTGCTGCGCGCCGTGGAAGAATTGTATGCCAAGGGCGAGAAGTTTGATGCCGTACTCACAAGCAGCCCGCCTCACTCTACCCAGCTCATCGGCCTGGAGCTTAAAAAGCGTTACAACCTACGCTGGCTGGCCGATTTGCGCGACCCATGGACGGACATCTACTACCATCATGAGCTCAACCAAACGCCTCTGGCCCGCTGGCTGGATGCCCGCTACGAGCGCCAGGTGCTGGAGCAGGCCGATGCTGTACTAGTAACCAGCCCTGACACCAAGCGCCTGTTTCTGGGCAAGTCATCTAGCCTTTCCAGCGAGAAATTTCATGTGCTGCCCAACGGCTACGATGAAAGTGACTTCCGGGAGCCCTCCACCCCACCCGCCGATACGCTGCTCATCACCCACACCGGCACCATTTCCGAGACGTACCACATAGAGCTGTTCCTGAGTGCGGTGGCCGAGTGCGCCCGCCAGAACCCGGATGTGCCGCTGCGCCTGCGTTTTGTAGGAAAAGTATCGGATGGGGTGCGCCGGCAGCTGGAGGAAAACGACCTCACTGAGCTCACCGAGTTAATTCCATTTGTGCCGCATGATGAGTCCGTTAGCTATTTGCTGCGCAGTACGGTGCTACTGATGGCTATTCCTGATGTGCCGCATAATCTGGGAATTTTACCTGGCAAAGTATTCGAGTACCTGGCTGCCAACAAGCCCATTATCTGCATCGGCCCCTGCGACTCTGATGCGGCCCACCTGCTGGATGAATGCGGGGCTGGCCGCGTGTTGCCCTATGATGCCTACGGTGCTATGCTGGATTACCTGACCAACCTCTGCGAGCTGTGGCGCGCCAATTCCAGCCTCGATTTGCCCAAGCTTACCCATGCCGGCTACTCCCGCCGGGCCCTTACCAAGCAACTGGCCAAACTGATTAAAGCGCCACTGTCAGCTTAAGCCTGCGCCAGCCTTTCCCTTACTCCGGACTTCTCCTACTTGTGTCATCCTGAGCAAAGCGAAGGACCTTGTCACGCTAACACGGCTCTTGTCACAACATGATAAGGTCCTTTACAAGCTCAGGATGACAAATAATTTTGATTGGGTGGTAGAATAGTTTTTTTGAGCATTCTGTTGAGCAGACAGACTTGTGCTAAAGCTTCTGCCACAAGCCACGCAATTTGGCGGGCACCAAACTTACGGCCCGCGCTTTTAGATCTACCCAGCTAGAGTGCTCCAACTGGCGGCCGTGCCATTGGCCAATGGCCTCTGCCACGCGTTGGGCCAGTGTGCGGTAGTGCTGGCGCTGGTAGTGGCGTAGGTTGTTGGTGACATCGGCAGGTGTGTGCACAAAATCCCGGACGTCGAGCACAAAACAATTATAGGCCTGAGCTGCAAAATCAGCCAAGGCCTGATTCATTAGTACGTGGCGCGCTTTGGCGCCTGTTTCACCCGAGCCAGGCACTTCTATTTCGGCGCCGTTGAGAAAGAAAATGGGTACGTGCGCTGGCACTTGGGCCCGCAGCCAGCGCAGGTTGGCCGTAAAACCCTCGGGGCTGAGCTGACCTTCGAAGGTGAATTCCTGCTGGAAACGCTGTAAGAACGCTTCGTCCATTCCCCGGAAACGACGTTTGGCAAACTTTGCCGCCTGGGTGGCCCGGTCAGCTGCAATTAAGTTGTTGTAGCCGCCGAAAGGAATTAGGTGACCGGTTGACTTTTCGCGGTATAAATCCTGGGTGTAGTCCATCAGGGGGCTATACACCAGCACGTCATAGGCTTCGTTCCAGAGTTTGGTCTGGAAAGCTTCTTCGCCTAGAAACGGGAGACTAGCGGCCAGGCGCTTATGCTCCGTTTCGGGCCATTCGCGGCCACCTTTTAGCAGGGCGGTATGTTCTACGTGAACCGGAATCTGATTCTCATTCACGTAGTTGAACTCCTCTTCTACTGCCAGATCAAAAGCCTGCAAAAACGGGGTGAGCTGCCCCAGGTCGCAGCCGCCTTTCAGTAAGACGCGCAGCTTCTTGGTTACCGCATTTTCTGAACTAAGTGGGGTGGCGGCAGATTCGTCGGCTTCCAGGGTTATCCAGTCGGGCCGGTCGGTTTGGTTGAGTTCGGTGGCTACTTCGCCCTGCACTTCCAGTTGGGGGAAGCCCAAAGATGCGTATGTGAACTGCTCTACACCCAAATGCAGGATGCGGCAGGAAAATACCAGTTGCTCCAGTGTATAGTCAGACAGATTCAGACAGTACACGCCTACAAGGCCGTAGTCGCCGAAACGGTCCTGCACGCACACGGTGCCCCAGCGGCGGTTGGCATCCTGAAAACTGGCTTGCAACTCCTCTTTTTTGACGCGACGCTTGGTAAAATTGAGCTGGTTGGAGCGGTTAATTAACTCCTCAATCCGGTCGAGGTCCGGCAGAACGGCCTCGCCTTTCCGGAAATGGATGCGCACCTGCGAATCGCGCAGAAAAGCCAGATTATCCTGATAAGTAGAGCGGGCTTGCTGCTGGCGCTCCAGCAATTTGTATTGCTCCAGGCGTGAGAGGCCGGGGTCGGGTTTGCCGCTGGCGCGTAGCAGCGGGGCCAGCGTGGCCAGGTCGGCGGGGTCGGCTACCTGCAGTTCGGGATTATAAAACTGCGCTTCGGCCCGATTAATGGGGTTATCATCGAGAAACAGCGCGTTGGGGGCCCGAAGTTGCATCTGCTCCAGTAGCCGCTTGATAATAGGGCCTTTGGGTTGCCAGCTGATTTGCGGAAACACGAACATGTCGCGAATACCCAGCTCGATGAGTTTCGCTTCCGCTGCTGCGAAGTCATTTTTGGAAACGATAGTATGCACGATGCCCCGGGCCACCGTATCCCGCACTAGGTCCAGGTTTTCTTCTAAGGCTTCAATGGCCCCTTCAGAAAGGGTGCCGCGCCAGAACGTATCGTCCAGATCCCAGATAACGACTTTGACGGGTTCGGGCATACAAAAAGCAGATTGCAGTAGAAACAGATAACCGACGGGCATTCTGCGCTGGCGAAAGTTCTATCCTGATCGGAAAACCTCCCAAAAGGAGAACTTCAAACAGCGTCAGTCCCTTTACAAACGCCGGACGATAAGTCCGGCGCACAAAAGTACGCAAGCTCGTCCCGGAATGCCTACTTTTGCCCTCCTTACCCGGCCGGCCCGTTTGCCGGCCTTGTTTTCCTCGCATGGCCCTCGACCTCAATCATAAATCCATTCTGGTAACCGGTGGCACCGGTTCTTTTGGCAAGCAGTTTGTTCGCACGGTACTGGAAAAGTACCCGCAGGTGAAACGCCTAGTGATTTACTCGCGCGACGAGCTGAAGCAGTTCGAAATGTCCCAGACATTCTCGCACGCCCAATACCCCGCTATTCGCTATTTCATTGGTGATGTGCGCGACGCGGAGCGCATGAAGCGTGCCTGCGAAGGCATCGACATTATTGTGCACGCAGCAGCCCTGAAGCAGGTACCGGCCGCCGAGTACAACCCGATGGAGTGCATCAAGACCAATATCTTCGGCGCCGAAAACGTCATCAATGCCGCGCTGGACTGCGGTGTGCAGGAAGTGGTAGCACTCAGTACCGATAAAGCCGCCGCGCCTATCAACCTCTACGGTGCCACAAAGCTCTGCTCGGACAAGCTCTTTGTGGCCGCCAACAACATGAAAGGCGCACGTGACTTGCGCTTTTCGGTAGTGCGTTACGGCAACGTAATAGGCTCCCGTGGCTCGGTAGTACCGTTTTTCCTGCAGCGCCGCAAGGACGGAGTTTTGCCTATTACGCACCCGGACATGACGCGCTTCAACATCTCTCTGGAGGAAGGTGTGGATTTGGTGCTGTATGCGCTGGAGCACTCCTGGGGCGGCGAGATTTTCGTACCCAAGATTCCTTCCTATAAAATCACGGACGTAGCGGAAGCCATTGGGCCGAAGTGCAAGCAGGAAATTGTAGGCATCCGCCCCGGCGAGAAGCTGCACGAGGAAATGATTACGGAAACCGATGCCTTAAGCACGGTGGAGCTGGACCGTTATTACGTCATCCTGCCTGCTACTCCGCAGTGGGATACCGAGAAGTTTATCTCCCATTTCGGCGGCAAGCCCGTACCGCTTGGCTTCCACTACAATTCCGCCAACAACGACCATTGGCTGTCGGTGGAGGAAATCCGGGAGGAAATCCGGCTGCACGTGGATGAAGAATTCACGCATGACTGCTAGGCATAAAATAGATGAGCGGCTCTTGAGAAGCCGCTCATCTATTTTATGCCTAGCTAGTTTACCGGACAACTTCTACCCAACCCCGGTACTGTTTGCCGGAGATATGCGTGAGTAAGTAGTAGTACACACCATTAGCTTCGCCTGTAGCCCCCCACTGGTTATCATAATTTTTGGCTTGATATATCCGGCGCCCCCAGCGGTTATAGATTTCAACCTGCCATTGTTCAGAAGTTAGCCCTTTTAACACGAAGGTGTCATTCTGATTATCCCCATTTGGTGTAATGATGTTTGGAATGATAAATGGGCAGTTTGCCTCCCGCACTACAATTTCATCCTGCCCAGAGCAGCCACTGGGAGAAGTTGCTGTTACAGTATAAGTACCCGCTACAGATACTAATAAAGTACTTCCTGTTGTACCATCCTGCCAGCGAAATGTAGTGCCCGTGGGTTGAGCACTAGTACGTAGTAACACCGGTTTTGCCAGGCAAGCAACCGTATCAGCTCCAAGTTTTACTACAGGCACTGGTACCACTTCAACAACTACCGAGGTAGTGGCAGAGCAGCCTTCAAGAGAAGTAACTGCTACAGAATAGGTCCCTGCCTGCTTCACCACAAACGATGCAGCAGCTGAACCATCCTGCCAGCGGTAAGTTGAGCCTGCTGGCTGAGCATTAGTAGTCAGCGTTAATTGGCTTCCTTGGCAGAGTTTCTGAGTAGCAGGCCCTATGGTAACAGTTGGTAAGGAATTCACTGTTACCTGTTGGGTTACGGTGATAGGCTCCTGAATATCGGGTAAGGTTACGCTGAGCGTAACAGAATAAGTCCCAGCTTTGCTATAGGCATGTGTTGCCGTTTGCCCACTCCCTGTATTAGTTGAACCTGCCCCAGTATCACCAAAATTCCAAGTGATTACTGCATCAGGCACGTTGGGTGTTACGGATGCGGTAAAGTTGGTAGTTGCTCCTACACAGACGGCTGGCGCCAAGAAGTTAACCGTTGGCAGAGGATGGATGAAAGCATTCGGAAAGTTTGGCAAGCCATTCTGAGCCAGCCGCCCAAGCAGAGGCACTGCGTTCTGACGGTAGTCACAATTAGATCCTAAGGCATTAGGAGAGTTAATAACATGAAGTGCCTGGTCATTAAGTACAGAGACATAAATCTTATCATCAGGTCCTCTTAGCAGGGCACCTGTAAAAGCATTAGTATATGCGATAGTCCGCAACGAGCTATTAATAGCCTCTGTTGATCCAGCCAACAGGTTAAACTGCATGATTGCCCTATTGGTACCTGCACCACAATACAACCGAGAGTTATCAGGGGAGAACTCCACACCATAGCTTGAACCAGAATAGGCAGTAAGCGGCTGATAGTTAAAAACTGTACCAGTAGATTTATTGAAGCTATATAATTCAAAGCCTGTATCCCGTTGAGCCAAGGCCAGACGACTGCCGTCTGGAGATATGCGCATATAGCCAACAGCATTTGCTGCTCCGAAAAAGCTTCCGCCGCCCTGGTGTGTAGGCCCAATGTTACTGGTAACAGGTGTGGTACTCACACCACTGGGAGACAATAGAAAACTGTAAAAACTATTGTTCTGCCAACCATGCACCACAATCCAATAGTCCCGACCATTGCTATGCAAGGCTGCCGTCAGCTTTTCAGTCACTTTACCCGTTTGGGTTGGGGTTGGCAACCGGACAGCTTTCGTGGCCGTGACATCTCCCAGCCCCCCACGCAGACTCATGTCTACAATAGAATAGCGGAGACCTCCTACTAGATTATTATCAATGGCGTCTACCACAAAAATGTAGTACAGGGTGGTGCTGCCTGGCTTCTTCAGCATCATAGCAACCTGAGAGGCCGAAGTGTGCCCGCCCAAACCGCTGCCATTCGGCATGAGTTGATGCTTTGCATCCCATACCTGCTCGCCGTTGCTATACATCAGCAACTGGCCGGCAGGAGTCGAAACAGAAGCGCAGCCTTCGTAAGAAGTGAGCACCCCATTCGTCTGCGCAATTGGCACCCCAGAAATAAATTTTACGCCAGCCTGGTTGCCGAAGTACCAATTTGTCTTTTCTCCTTGGGTAACAAGCTGTGCGAATAATGCTCTAGGGAAAACTGAAAATAGCAGCAGGGAAATAAAAAACGAGTAATAAGAGTATCTTTTTTTCATTCAATCAGGATTGACAATCAGCTTATTAAAATGGAGTTACAAGCAAGATGTAAGCATATTCAGGTTCTGCAAAAATAGTATCTAAATTGCTTGTTACGCCTGATTTAAGAACTTTACATCTTCGCTGTTGGGTATAGTGCCACTTTGTTTATGAATACTCCAATTCCGTATGGCCGTCAGCATATTACAGATGCTGATATTGAGGCCGTAGCAAAAACTTTGCGCTCAGATTTTCTCACGCAAGGCCCTAAAGTGGCAGAGTTTGAGCAGAAGTTTGCCACCTATACTGGCGCCCGATATGCAGTGGCAGTATCTAATGGAACGGCGGCCTTACACCTATGCGCTTTGGCTCTTGGCGTACAACACGGCCAACGAGTAATTACTACCCCCATTACGTTTGCGGCATCAGCCAACTGTGTTCTTTACTGTGGTGGTGAAGTTCATTTTGCTGACATAGATCCTGCAACCGGACTCATCGATTTAGGTGCCGTCCGTCGGCTGTTGGAAAGTTTTCCAAAGGGCCACTTTCATGGTATAATTCCGGTCGATTTTGCCGGTTTAGCAGTTGATTTAGAAGCCGCCCGGAAACTGGCTGATGAATTTGGCCTATGGATTATTGAGGATGCCTGCCATGCACCTGGTGGTTTCTTTATTGATTCTAAAGGGCAGCAGCAGCATTGTGGCAATAGCCAGTTTGCAGATCTAGCCATCTTCAGCTTCCATCCTGTCAAGCATATTGCTACCGGCGAAGGTGGGATGATCACCACCAACCGGGAAGATCTGTATCAGGAACTGCTCAAACTGCGCACCCATGGTATCACGAAAGATCCTGCCCAACTGCAACGTAACGAAGGCGGCTGGTACTATGAGATGCAGGAGCTAGGCTATAATTACCGAATGCCCGATATGCTCACCGCACTGGGCATTAGTCAGTTGGAACGCGCCGACTCGGGTCTGGCACGCCGCCGCGAACTTGCTGCCGTCTACGACGCTGCTTTTACTGCCTTGCCAGGCTTGCAGGTACTCACTCCTGAAGCAAAAGGCCATGCTTACCACCTCTATATCATTCAGGTAGCCGACCGTAAAGGCCTGTACGACTTCCTACGCACCAAACAGATTTTTGCGCAGGTGCATTACATACCGGTGCACACTATGCCCTTTTACCAGGGGCTGGGCTGGAAATCCGGCGACTTCCCGCAAGCAGAACAGTATTATGCGCACTGCCTGAGCATTCCCATGTTCCCCAGTCTAACCGATGAGGAGCAGCAGTACGTGGTTGAATGCGTGCGGGAGTTTGTGACCACTTCTAACTAGTAAAGACCAATTTAATGTCCGTATCGACACGACAAGAAGAGTTCTGGGCCGGCGACTTCGGCCGCGCTTATACTGACCGTAATTCGCGCCCAGTGGCAGAATGGAACGAGTTTTATCGTACCACTTGGGGACTAACTAAAACAGAAATGAACGCCGCTTTCCTGGGGCATCTTTCTCCGGAAAGCCGCATTCTGGAAGTAGGCTGCAATACAGGTATGCAGTTGACGGGCCTACAACAGGCTGGTTTTCAAAACCTCTACGGCGTGGAGCTGCAGCCGTATGCAGTAGAGCGAGCCAAGGAATTTACCCAGCATGTGAACATCGTGCAAGGCAGTGGCTTTGACCTCCCCTTCAAAGACAACTTCTTTGACGTAGTGTGCACCAATGGCGTGCTGATTCACATTGCTCCCGCCGATTTGCCCCGGATAATGAGCGAGATGGTGCGTTGTTCGCGGCGGTATATCTGGGGATTTGAGTACTTCAGCCCGGAGATTACCACTGTACCCTATCGCGGCAATGAAGGTTTTTTGTGGAAGGCTGATTACGCCAAGCTTTTCCTGGCTCAGTTTCCGGAGCTGCGTCTGGTAAAACAAGAGTTTTATCCGTACCAGACTGCCGCGGAGAAAGGAAACGTGGACAGCATGTACCTCCTAGAAAAAGTAAGTCGCTAATGCTCCGGGTAGGCGTGATTTCGCAGGCGCGCATGACCAGTACACGCCTGCCAGGCAAGGTATTGATGCCAGTAGGCGGGCTTCCGTTGCTGCATTATCACATCGTGCGCCTGCGCGAGAGTAAGCTGCCGCTCTATTTAGCAACGACCATCAACGCCACGGATGACCCATTGGCGGCATTTGCCGAAGCCTATGCTCTACCCTGCACCCGCGGCGACGAACAAGATGTGCTGGGGCGTTATTACCAATGCGCTACTGAGCATAAGTTGGACATCATTGTGCGTGTCACTTCGGATTGTCCGTTGCTGGATGGCAAGCTTATTTCGGAAGCAGTAAACGAGTATCAACGTCTTGCTGATCCCCGGCTATACCTTTCTAATGCCCTTTCGCGCACATTTCCCCGGGGCTTTGATTTTGAGGTCTTTTCGCGGGAGTTGCTCACCGAGGCATTTCACGCGGCTACTTTAGCCAGCGACCGGGAGCATGTCACTCCCTATATACACCAAAACCGATCTGGGCGCGTCCATTTCCGCCACATTACCCGCACGCCTGACCGCAGTTCGTACCGCTTAACGGTTGATACAGCAGAGGATTTTCTACTGGTCAAAACGCTGATTGAGCAATACGATGCCCATCGGCTTACGGCGGATGAATTGATAGACCTCTTAGATGCTCACCCGGAATTGGTGGCCATCAATGCCCACATCGAGCAAAAGAAAGTGTGACGAACTCTCTACTTCCACGCGTCGTTTTTCGGGCCAATGGCAATTCCCAAATTGGCCTGGGTCATGTCGTGCGTTGCCTGGCGCTGGCAGATATGCTCCAGTCCGATTTCACTTGTGTTTTTGCAATTCAGGAGCCAGATGAGCAGGTAGAGAAGCAAATCAGCAAGGGTTGCGCTGAAGTCTGGCTGGTTCCCTCCTTTAGCAATCTACAGGAGGAAGCGGAGTGGCTCCTTCAGCAGCTACGACCCACTGATATTGTAGTGCTGGATGGCTACCATTTCACCCCAGCGTATGCCTATTCACTTTGGTCTCGCCCGCAACCCGTGGTCAACATTGATGATCTTCTTGCTCAGGATCAGTGGTCGGATGTAGTTATCAATCAGGCCGGCGGCATCAAACCCGGCACTTATCAGACCGTACCGGGAGCAGAACTCTGCCTGGGTCCTGCCTACGCGTTATTACGCCGTCCGTTTCAGTTCGCCGCGCAAAAAGCCGCTTCAATACCTGATGTGCAACAGGTATTCCTGAATATGGGCGGCGCTGACCCGCATAACCATACGCTGACCTTGCTGCATCAGCTCCGGCAGCGTTTTCCTGGTAAAGCCATTGAAGTTGTAACCGGCGCGGCTTATCCCCATCAAGCAGATCTGGAGCAGCAGATTCAGGACCTAAAGCACGTCACCCTGCATCATAATATTCCGGCCGAAAAACTAGCTGCGCTCCTGCACCGGTGTGGAATTCATGTTTGCCCACCGAGTGGTATGGCATATGAGTGTTGTGCAGTAGGTGGCCTGCTTTTTCTACACCCCATTGCCGATAACCAGCGGTATCTGCTGGCTTATCTAACGGAGGCAAAACTCGCTCTTCCCTATTCCGAACTGGCCCATGTGCCAGAAGCAGAACTCTTGCCGCTGGCACAGAGTATGACTCAGCGCCAACGTCAGGTATTTGATGGGGCTGCTGGCTCTCGCTTTCGGAAAGTATTTGAGGCTTTGTATGGCTCATACCAACTCACCATTCGGCACGCTCAATCCTCGGACGCCGCCCAATATTTTACTTGGGCCAACGACCCGGCAGTTCGCCGCAATGCCATCCACACGGCTCCTATTGAGTGGGATGTGCACGTGCGTTGGTTTTCGCGGCGTGTAGCAGCTACCGATTCATTTCTGTATATTTTTGAACAGGTTGATCAAGCGGTAGGTCAAGTGCGCATCGACTTCGAAGAGAGTGTAGGCACCATTGATTACTCCGTGGCAGCGGCTTATCGAGGACAAGGTATGGGCCTAGCTATCCTCCGCCGGGCACTGGGCCTACTGCGGCGAGAGAAGCAAGGCGCCTGGACATTATTGGGGCAGGTAAAGTCCGATAACCTTGCTTCCTGCCGCGTTTTTCAGCGGTTAGGTTTTATCCAGCAGCCCACGATTCGGCAGCACGACGAAAATTATGAAGTCTTTCGGCTGGAGGTAGCTTCCGTCAATATTCCCTGAGTTACTATGCAGAATATCATTTTAGGTAACCACCAGATTGGTGCCGCCCACCCCCCGTTCATTATTGCTGAAATGTCAGGCAACCATGGCCAGTCTCTGGAAAAAGCCCTGGCAATTGTAGATGCCGCGGCCGATGCCGGCTGTCAGGGCCTGAAAATCCAGACCAGCACCCCGGATATGCTGACGCTTGACAGCCGGGAGCCGGACTTCATTGTGCGTGGTGCCAACGATGATTGGGAAGGCCAGTCACTGTATGAGCTTTATACAACCAATCATACGCCTTTTGAGTGGCACGCCCCGATCTTCGCCCGTGCCGCCGAGCGGGGTATGGTAGGCTTCAGTTCCCCTTTTTCAGTAGAGGCTGTTGATTTTCTGGAAACATTAAGCTGCCCGGCTTACAAGATTGCCTCGTTTGAAAACAACTGGCCCGACCTGATTCGGCGGGCGGCGCGTACAGGTAAGCCCGTTATCATTTCTACCGGCATGGCTAATCTGGCCGACCTGGAACGTATGGTCCGCATTGTGCGCGAGGAAGAAGGCAATGAGCAATTAGTGCTGCTGAAATGCACCAGCACATACCCCGCGCTACCGCACAACACCAACTTGCAGACTATACCACACCTCCGGGCTATGTTCGGCTGCCACATAGGGCTTTCTGACCATACTATGGGCACCGGTGTGAGTGTAGCCGCCACAGTACTCGGTGCTACGGTTATTGAAAAGCACCTTACCATCCGGCGTGCTGATGGCGGACCTGACTCCTCCTTCTCCATGGAGCCAGACGAAATGCAACGACTGGTACTGGAATGTCGGCAGGCCCAACAAGCGCTGGGTACGGTGTTCTATGGCCCCACGGCAGCGGAGAAAAAGTCGTTAGGTTTCCGCCGCTCCATTTACGTGGTACAGGACTTAGAAGCCGGTGATTTACTGAGCAAAGAGAATATCCGTGTTATCCGCCCCGGACACGGCCTAGCGCCGCATCATCTACCCGAAGTACTAGGGCGCCCCGTACGCAGTGCCATTCGCCGTGGTACTGCCTTAACTTGGGATGCGCTCTAGCATCCAGCAACGACACTGATTTACTACCTTCACGGCTATGGAAATCCGGAAATTCGAGAACGGGAGTTACATTATTGCCGATCATCTAACCATTGGCCGCAACTTTCGAATTGGACCTAATACCACTATTCGGGCTACTTCCTGCATCATTGGCGACGATGTAACGTTGGGTGCTAACAATGCTTTCCTGGTTGGCCAAAAGCTAACTATTGGCAATCTGACCATTTTCGGCAATGCGAATAACCTCACGGCGCGTACCATTCACATTGGCGAGTATGTGTACTGGGATTCGAATGTAGTGGTAGGGCACGGCGGCAAATTCAGTGAAGATGCTCACTTGCGGGTTGGTTCCTATTCCATGATTTGTGCTCGTATTACGCTCAATGTTAATCATGCCATTAGCATTGGGGAATACGTAGGTATTGGGGAAGATGTAGCGGTGTGGACACATGGCTCTTATTTGCCCATTCTGGAAGGATTCCCGGCAGATTTTGGCCCCGTAAACATTGGCAACAAAGTTTGGCTGCCGGCTAAATCTACAGTACTGCCTAACCGTCGCATCGGCAACAATGTGGTTATAGGCACCAACTCCCTGATCAACAAAGATTTACCTGATGGCTGCCTGGCGGGGGGCATTCCGGTCAAAATTCTCCGGGAGAATTTCTATCCCTGCCACGACTCGGCCCGCGACGAGCAATTAGTTCAGCGCATCATCCATGATTATGAGCAACTGGCGGTATATAAGCAGTTGAACGTACAAATTTCGTATCAACCAGCTACGCATGAGTTGCGGTGTAATGAGGTGGTTTTCCACCTCGACACCATGTTAACGCAGGGTGTGTTTACCGCCGTTGAGGAAGACTTTCGGGATTTCCTGCGCCGCCGGGGCATTAAGTTCTACACCGGTCAGCCTTTTTCTTCCATTCTACCGGAAGAATACCGCCGACTGCTAGCCGTTTCCCCTGATTCTGATGGAGTGGAGTAATAAAAAGATTTTGGTGGTGGTTGCCCACCCGGATGATGAACTGTTAGGCCTAGGTGCTACAATTCATCGTCTGGTTAAGCAGCAAGGCTGCGTAGCCCGAGCGGTTATTTTGGGCGAGGGCATTACTTCTCGATCCACAGTGCGTGACCCGGAGAAGTGGGCAGTTGAGTTGGCCGTTCACCGTGGTAACATTCAACGGGCCGCCGAAGCCATTGGCTACACCTCCACCGGCATCTACGACTTTGCTGATAACCGTTTCGACTCCGTTGATTTGTTGGATCTTGTGAAAGTAGTGGAACAGGAAAAGGAAGAATTTCAGCCCGACATCATCTTTACCCACCACGGCGGCGACACTAATATAGACCACCGACGCACCTTTGAAGCGGTAGTTACCGGCACCCGCCCTTTGCCGGGTGAGCCTATGCGCACAATTATTGCCTGCGAAACGCCATCCTCTACAGAGTGGCAGGCGGCTAATTTCCCCAATCCATTTCTACCCAATTTTTTTCTGGCGGTTTCAGAGGAAGATGTGGCCGCTAAAATTGTGGGCATGGAAGCTTATGAATTTGAAAAAAGGGCGTACCCACACCCTCGCTCCCCCGAAGCGTTGCGGATTCAGGCTCAGCGCTGGGGGGTTGTTATTGGGCAACCATTTGCCGAGGCCTTTATGCTAATTCGGCATATTGGATAACCGTTGGGGGCCATCTAGCTCAAGCCATGATTCAACAGTTGACCGAGCGTTTTCGGAATATTCTTTATGCCCGGTTAACCGACCACTTTGCCTCGTTTCCCCAGCATCTATTAGCAAAAATATCCCCTCCTAACCCGTTCTGGCGCTTAATTAAAGTTCTGGGATATACGGGCGTACGATTGGTTGGCAACCTGTTTCAGCCTATCATTAATCGGGAGAAATTGCAGGGAGCAGTCTGGTTGTATGTGGTGAGCCAGAACAATTATGAATCGTTACAATTTGTACGGGAGGCCCGGCCCGATAGTGTGTTCGTAGCGGGCCAAAGCAAAACTATTGGACGTTATAACAAAGCAGTGAATCGTCTTTCCCTGCGTAGAAAGCTATTTTACTACTGGCAGTTTCCATTAGTACTATTTGGGTTGTATAAAGCGGAAGGGAAGCGTGCCTGGCGGTATTTTGATTTGATTTATAATGCTATTGGATATTACGAAGTATACATGCGGTCATTGCGTCATTATCGACCTAGGGCCGTGATTTTCGCTAATGACCATAATGACGACACCCGGGCTCTACTCCTAGCAGCCCGTGCTTGCGGCGTGCCAACAGCTTACATTCAGCATGCCAGCGTCAGCATAAATTTTCCACCGCTTAGTTTCGATTTGAGCTTACTGGAAGGACAGGATGCGCTGGATAAATACCAACAGTGCGGCCCTGTTCATGGCCAGGTAGAATTGGTGGGGATGCCCAAAGCCGATGCTTTTTTATCCCAACGCAACGTTAACCCGACCGTGCAACGCGTAGGAATTGCCTGTAACGCGCATGATTCTTTGGAGATGTTGCACGCTGTTGTACAGCATGTGAGCCGGGTTTTCCCCAAACTTATTCTGACTTTTCGTCCTCATCCCAGCGACCTGCGAGACTTCCGTTTTCTAACGAACGACCTTCCAGCGTTGCTGTTTTCAAATGCGCAGCAGCAAAACGTATTTGAATTTCTCCTTCAGCAAGATGCCTTGATTGCGGCAGATACCAGCACGCATCTGGAAGCTACCTTATTAAATGTGGCCAGCATCTATTTCCGATTTGGTAATCAGACCATTGCTGACGACTATTATGGATATGTAGCCCATGGACTCGTTGCGCGGGCTGCTACTTTGCAAGATTTGGAAGCGCAGTTACAACACTTAAGTCAGCACAAACCGGCAGACCTTTATCGTCGGGCGGCTTACTACAATGCGACCTTAGGTACTTCCGACGAAGGACATAGCCAGGAGCGGGCCCTGCGGCTTTTGGCGGGTTGGTTGGAAAATGTAGCTTGACCTTTATGTCTGCCGCCCTGCCTCCACTAAGCCCAGCGACTATTTCTGTCGAAACCCGTCTGGCGTATGCACTACGGCATTTTCAGCAGGCCTACGAACCCATGCCTAAGGTTTCCATTGGCTACGAAGCGACAGACGCCATTCAGCTGACGCGGGGTGACCTGAACTTCTTCGATGGGCAAAGTCCTTACCCACCCACGCCCACGCGGCGGGAATGGCGGAATCAGATGCTGCCATTTTTCTTTGACCATTTACCGGCCGAGCTCCTGCTTAGGCTAATTCCAGGCAAAGCTCATATCGGCGTAGACCTTATCTCTGCTATATTTTACTTGCTGAGCGGCTGGCAGGAATATTTCTCCGACGAACGGGACCAACACGGGCGCTTTCCATTTTCGGCTAGCGTGCAGTATCGTTACGGGTTCGGGACAGTGCCAGTGATTAACTATTACTTTGATATTCTCAAAACGGCAATTGAGCACGTAACGGGCCAAGTGCTATATCCGCGCCGCTGGGCTGATGGTGCTGACTGGACTGCTTTTATTACGCACGATATCGATAACCTATACAGCGCGTGGAAAGCTCCTACAAAAGCGGCCCTGCGCCAGGGAAACCTACTGAGCTTCTGTAAGCAACTCTGGCAGCATGCCATGCAGCAGGATGCCTGGGATAATCTGGGCCACGTACAGCAAACCGTATCTGCTCACGGCGCCAAAAGCACCTTCTTCTTTTTACCAGAGCACCGGAAGGCAGCGAATGGGACGCCCAACGCCGATTATCGGTATCATCAAATCCGTCCAGCGGTAGACAATTTACTGAAAGCCGGGGCAAGTATAGAGTTGCATGGCAGCATCGGTACCTCTATCAATGCCAATAATCTGCATTATAATGCGGAACAGATTTGTCACTTTGGCCCCACAGGTCAGGGACTTCGTTTTCACTACCTGAGCTGGGAGCCCCGGACCACGCCCGCGTTGGTAGATGATTTGCTTTTTGTGTTTGACAGCACGCTCGGCTTTGCTGAGCATTTTGGCTTCCGCAATTCCTACTGTCTCCCATTCCACCCCTTCAATTTTAACACGGGAAGGGCGTGCGACTTTCTGGAAATTCCGCTGAATATCATGGATGCTACGCTGTACCATCCCAATTATTTACAGCTGGCACCGGAGGAAATCTTACCTGCCTTAACGCCCATGCTCCAGGAAATTGAGCGGTTTGGCGGCGTGTGCACGGTGCTGTGGCATAATGAGAATTTCGACCCGGCAAACAAGCACAACGGCCCACGTCAGTTCCACGAATTGATGGAGTACCTTCGCAGCCATAATGCGGCATATGTAAACGGTTCAGAAATTCTGACTGCTATGCACGCTCGACAGGACTTATAGAAGACTACTAAGCAACTACCAACTTGGGCATCGTTCAGCGGCAGGGACTGCGCAATACCCTGATATCCTACATTGGGCTAGCCCTTGGGTTCGTAAATACTACGCTGCTGCTGCCGCGGTTTCTAGCGCCTAGCCAGTTGGGACTCACGCAGGTGCTGGTATCTATTGCCACCATATTTGCGCAGCTATCCGCGGTAGGATTTGCGAGCATGGGCATTCGGTTCTTTCCTTATTTCCGGGATGCCGAAAACCGCCACCATGGCTTTCTGCCGTTGCTACTGGGCTTACCGCTCATTGGCTTTGCGGTGGTTACGGTCCTATATGTAGTGGGGCAGCCAGTCATTCTGAGTTTGTATTCGCATGATGCCGGCTTACTGGGCCCCTATTATCTATGGGCCATAGTCTTGGCCCTGTTCACGCTGCTTTATTCCCTGCAGGATGCCTATTTGAAAGGGCTTTACCACACGGCCTTTTCCTCTTTCCTGCAGGAAATTCTGCTGCGTGTACTGATAGCAGGCGCAGCATTTCTATTTGGGACGGGTTATCTGACTTTCCATCAGTTTGTCCTGGCCTACATCGGGGTCAATAGCCTGATTACACTCTTGCTCACGGGTTATCTGGCTTATATCGGCGAGTTGCATTTGCGGCCCACCCGAGCAGTATTGAAAGTGCGGCCCGTGCGTGAGTTGGTCAACTTTGGGGCTTTTGCTTTACTCGCCAACATCTCGGGCACCGTGATAATGACGGTTGATTCCCTGATGCTGGGTTCCAAAATAAACCTGGCCGCCGCCGGGGTCTACGCCATTGCCATCAACATCAGTACTGCCCTGACTATTCCGTGGCGGGCCCTCAGCAAAATTGCATTCCCCCTGCTGGCCGAGTACTGGAAGGAAAACGACCAGCCCCGCATGGCCGATTTCTACCGCAATACCACGCGCCTGCTGACCACTTTGGGCTGCTGGCTGGCATTGGGCATCGGTCTCAATCTGGATTTCATCTACCACCTTATTCACCGCCCGGAGTACGCCATTGGCACCACGGCCGTGTTACTGCTGCTGGCCGGCAGGTTATTTGACAGCATCACCGGCGTGAATGGCATTATCGTGGTAACCTCCCCGCGCTATCGTTACGATTTGATCTTTAACATTTCCCTGGCGCTGGTTACAGTGGGGCTTAATTTGCTGCTGATTCCAGCGCTGGGCCTGACCGGAGCAGCCCTGGCCGCGCTGCTCTCCCTCACCAGTATTAATGTGGCCCGCACGTGGTTTGTGTGGTATAGCTACCGCATGCAGCCCTTCACCTGGCGCATTCCCCTCATTGTTTTTTTAGCCGCTATTGCCGGGGTTTGTGGCTGGCTGATGCCGGCTCTTGGCACTCCGTTCTTGACTATGCTGCTCCGCTCCGGAGTGCTGACTGTAGTGTATGTCGGACTGCTTTTAATTACCAATTCGGCTCCGGAAGCGCTACCCTTTTTGCAAAAAATGAGTCGTAGGTTTAAGTGAGAAGCAATTGAAGCATTTCACGAACTAGCCTTCTTAAAAGGCAGGTTTTTAGAAGAATACTTGCTAATTTTTTAAGGTTACTGCCTGACCAATTATTGCTTATACACTGTTTAAACAGCATTTTCCAGCAAATAGCCAGCTGAATACAATTTCTCTATTAGCATATTTTTCAGAGCAACTTAATTTACACTTGACGTCAGTATATCAGTTCTAATTGTGCAGCTATTCAGCATCTCCTGAAAAAATAAAATTTGGAAGTGTAAAATTCCGGCCCCTACCTTTGGGGTACCAATTCTTTACCACCAAAGGATTGTTTTTATACAGAGGCGTGGAGAGACAGGCTCTACGAAGCGCCGGCAACCAGCGGACCATCCGAAACGGTGCCAAGTCCTGAACATATAAAAACAACAGACCGTGAAACGCTTCCTCAACTCCGCTACTACATCCGCCACCTCCTCTGCTGTACAGCATGGGTGTTGTGCTATGATGGGTATGCCCTGTTGTTGCTAGCACCACGCCCCTCCGCTTTTCTGGTTGTGTGCTCCTGATGGCCCGCTGATGCGCATTTGCGCATAGCCGTTACGCAGCAGTACACCCCGCCTTCTGCCTCGCCGGGCACTACGCGTCGTTGCGCTATAACGCCGCTGCCCGCTGCCGGGGCCATTGTTTGGCCGGAATCCGGGCTACCTGCCTGGTCCTCCCCTCCCATTTTCTTGATATGTCCGCAGCAGATGCTGCGCCGGCCGTCCACGCGTTGCTGGACGACCTGCGCCCCCGGCTGATTCAGGCTTCGGCTCTAGAGCGGCTGCGCCTCGTGGCCGAATACTTTCCCGAGCAGGCCGTGTTTTCCACCTCTTTCGGGCTGGAAGACCAGATTATCAGCCACCTGATTTTCGAGTTCGACCTGCCCATTCAGGTGTTCACGCTGGATACCGGCCGCAACTTCCAGGAAACCTACGCCACTTGGAACAAGACGCTGCTCAAGTATCAGAAGCCCATTGAGGTATTCTTCCCGCAGCAGGCAGGGGTGCAAAATCTGCTCCTGGAAAAGGGCCCGAACTCCTTCTACGAGAGTGTGGAGAACCGTAAGGAATGCTGCTTTATCCGTAAAGTAGAGCCCCTGAATAGGGCTTTAGCGGGCAAGCAGGCGTGGGTAACGGGCATACGAGCCGAACAGTCCCAGAACCGCCAGACCATGGACCCGGTGGAGTGGGACGCCGCGCACAACCTCGTCAAAATCCATCCGCTGTTCGACTGGACCTGGGAGGAGGCAGTAGCCTTCACCCAGAAGCACAGCATTCCGGTGAACACGCTGCATCAGCAGGGCTTCGTCAGCATTGGCTGCGCCCCCTGCACCCGCGCCATCCGGCCCGGCGAAGACTTTCGTGCCGGCCGCTGGTGGTGGGAAGATCTATCAGCCAAAGAATGTGGCCTGCACGCCACGGCCGCGCACAACGGCCCCGACCCGGTGGTAGAACCGGTGCCGGCCGCCAACTAAGTATCCAGTTAGCTTCATCCAACATGATTACCCCTACTTTCGATTATCTCGACCGGCTGGAAGCCGAAGCCATTCATATTCTGCGGGAAGTGGCCGGCCAGTTTGAGCGGCCCGCGCTGCTGTTTTCCGGTGGCAAAGATTCTATTGTTCTTACGCGTCTGGCGGAAAAAGCCTTTCGGCCCGGTCGGTTTCCCTTTCCGCTGGTGCACGTGGATACCGGTCACAACTTTCCCGAGGTGCTGGCTTACCGCGATGCGCTGGCCGAGCAGTTGGGCGAGAAGCTGATTGTGCGCAGCGTGGAGGAAACCATTAAGCGGCAGCGCCTGCGTGAGCCCGGCGGCAAATACCCCAGCCGCAATCCGCTGCAGACTTATACCCTGCTGGAGACTATTGAGGAGTTTGAGTTTGATGCCTGCATTGGCGGCGCCCGCCGCGACGAAGAGAAGGCCCGCGCCAAGGAGCGCATCTTCTCCGTGCGCGACGAGTTCGGCCAGTGGGACCCCAAGCGCCAGCGCCCCGAGCTGTGGAACATCTACAACGGGCGAATTCAAAAGGGCGAAAACGTGCGCGTATTCCCCATTTCTAACTGGACGGAGCTGGACGTCTGGCGCTATATCCAGCGCGAAAACATTGCCCTCCCCGATATCTATTTCGGCCACGAGCGCACCTGCGTGGTGTTGCCCTCCGGCCAGCTGCTGGGCCTCACGGAACATATTCGACTGGACCAGGACGATGAAATTGTCACCCGCCAAGTACGCTTCCGCACCGTAGGCGACTCCACTTGCACCGCCGCCGTGGAGAGTGACGCAGCCACCGTGGAAGACATTATTGAAGACCTGCTGCTGGCCAAAGTAAGTGAGCGGGGCGCTACTCGCCTCGACGACAACATCTCGGAAGCCGGCATGGAAGACCGGAAGCGCAACGGGTACTTCTAGCCCCAGGCAGTTCTTCTCAACCCACTACTTACCGGCTGCCTACTGGTACGCCTCCCCAATATGGACCTTCTCCGATTTATCACCTGCGGCAGCGTCGACGACGGCAAAAGCACCCTGATTGGCCGCCTGCTTTACGATTCTGAATCAGTATCCCTGGATGTGCTGGCCGCGCTGGAAAAGCGCCAAGCCTCCAATGGCATCGTGGACTTAGCCCTGCTCACCGATGGCCTGCGCGCTGAGCGGGAACAGGGTATCACCATTGATGTCGCCTACAAATACTTCACCACGCCCCGCCGCAAGTTCATCATTACCGATGCGCCCGGCCACGTACAGTATACCCGCAACATGGTGACGGGCGCCAGCAACGCCGACCTGGCCATTGTGCTGGTGGATGCGCGCCAGGGCGTGATTGAACAAACCCGTCGCCACACACTTATTGCCGCGCTCTTGGGCATTCGCCACTTTGTGTTGGCCGTGAACAAGATGGATCTGGTGCAGTATGATGAGACGATTTTCAACCAGATTTCCGCCGACTACGCGGCTCTCACCGACCACTTCCAGCTGCCCAAAGCCACAGCCATTCCGCTAAGCGCCCTGAACGGCGACAACGTGGTAACCCGTTCTCAGGAGCTGCCATGGTATGCGGCCCCCAGCCTGCTGGAACACCTGGAAAGTGTGCCCGGCTCGGTAGAAGTTGCCGCCGCTCCTCGCTTCCAGGTGCAGTATGTCATTCGCCCGCAAACGCCGGAGCTGCCCGACTACCGCGGCTATGCCGGCCAGGTGCTCAGCGGCCAATACCGCCGCGGCGACAAAGTGCGCATCCTGCCATCAGGGCAGGAATCCGCTATTGAAGCTATTGAAGTAAGCCAGCAGGAAGTAGAAACGGCCACGGCGCCACAGGCGGTAGTAATTCGCCTGCGCGATGATGTGGACGTGAGCCGCGGCGACACCATAGTACCGCTGAATGACGAGCCTACGCTGACGCGGGAACTGGAAGCTACGCTGTGCTGGATGAGCGAGCAGCCCTTGTGGCCCGGCCGCAAGCTGTTGCTGCAGCACCATTCGGCGCTGGTGAAAGCCGCCATTCCGGCCATTCTGCACAAAGTAAACGTGCACACCTTCGCCCGTGCCGCCGCTGACTCGGCCCAGCTAAACGACATCGTGCGGGTACGCCTGAAAACCGCCGTACCGCTGGCCGTGGACAACTACCACCAGAACCGGGCCACCGGCTCCTTCATTCTGGTGGATGAACTGAGTGGTGACACCGTAGCCGCTGGCCTCATCGGCGAAGCCAATGCCAACTACTTCACGGCGCCTACTTCGCCGCCGGTTGCCTTTTCTATTTAGTGGCTTACGGCCTGCTACGGCCTGACGCCCCCCACTCATTCTCTGCCATGTCACTCCAAATCCAACCCCGTCTGACGGTCCTCGGTGCCGGCCCCGGCGACCCGGAACTTCTCACGCTCAAGGGCGTGCGGGTGCTGAGTGAGGCTGATGTAGTGCTCTACGATGCCCTGGCTAACCGGGAGCTGCTGCAGCATACCCGGCCGGAAGCCCTGCTGATACCCGTGGGCAAGCGCCGGGGCATGCGCAGCCACTCGCAGGACGAAATCAACGCCCTGATTGTGGAGTACGCCCACCGGTACGGCCACGTGGTAAGGTTGAAAGGCGGCGACCCATTCGTGTTTGGCCGGGGCCGGGAGGAAATGCTGTTTGCCGAAGCACATGGCCTGGCCACGGCCTACGTGCCCGGCATCAGCAGCGCAGTAGCTGCCGCGGGCAGCGTGGGGATTCCGGTTACGCACCGCGGGGTCAGTGAAGGGTTTCGGGTGATAACGGCTACCACGGCCAGCGGCGAGCTGGCAGCCAGTGTGGCTGATGCCGCCCGCTCCCGCACCACCACAGTCATCCTGATGGGCCTGGGAGAGCTGGAAAACATTGTGCGTTTGTTCAGTGAAAATGGGCAGGCCGATACTCCGGCCGCCATTATCCAGAACGGCACCCTACCTACTGCCCAAGTGGTAACTGGCCCGGTGGCCGAGTTGCCAGCCCGCGCTCTGGCTGCCGGCATAGGTGCTCCGGCCATCATCATCATTGGCGAGGTTACCCGACTGGCTACCCCTGAAACCCTTCGTACTGCGCTACCCAACGCGGAGTTTGCTACTGCTACCGCCTACGCGGAAGTAGCCTGATTTGACTGTGTCGGCAGCGCGGCTGCCGGCTCTGATAGCACTGCCTCTACTGCCCGAACTCTTCTTGCTATGTCTTCCTCTTCTTCCATCACGCTCCCCATCGGCTTTGATGAGGCTACGTTGCAGCAACTCGCTACCGGCCTCAGCGACCAGCAGCTACTCTGGCTGAGCGGATATTTCTACGGTCGGGCCGCGGGTGATGCGGGCAGCTTGCCGGCCCCCCAAACGGCAGCGGTTACAGCTCCCGCGGCGAATAATACCCTTACTATCCTTTTCGGCTCGCAAACCGGCAACAGCAAGAAAGCGGCAGGTCTGGTGGCTGATGCTGCCCGGCAGCACGGCCTGCAGGTGGCCGTGCGCGACATGAACGACTACCCCACCAAGGAGCTGAAGAACGAGCGGCAACTGCTGGTGGTAGTCAGCACCCAGGGCGAAGGCGACCCACCCATTGCGGCCGAAGAGCTGCATCAATTCCTGCTTAGCAACCGCGCCCCTAAGCTGCCGGAGCTACGCTATGCTGTGTTGGCCCTCGGGGATAAAAGCTACCTGCAGTTCTGCCAGACCGGTTTTGAGTTCGACCAGCGCCTGGCTGAGCTGGGGGCCAAACGGCTGACGGAGCGGGTAGACTGCGACGTGGAGTTTGAAGCCGAAACCAAACGTTGGGCCGGCCAGGTGCTGGAGGTAATTGCCCAAGCTGTGCCCGCTGCCGCGCCGGTGACAAACCAGGTTTCCGCGAAAGTAACGCTGACGCCGCAGCCCCAGGTAGCGGCCGGCGCAGTGGAGTTGGAAGAACGGGTGGAATACACCAGCCATAACCCATTTGCAGCAGAGCTGCTGGAGAAAATTCAACTGAATGGCCGCGGCTCCACCAAGGAAACCTATCATCTGGAGTTCTCTCTGGCAGGCTCCGGGATTCAATACGAAGCCGGCGACGCCCTGATGGTGCAGCCCGTAAACCAAACCGAACTGGTGCGGGAAGTAGTGCAGGCCGGCCGCCTGGATGCCGGCGCCCCGGTGCAGCTGAACGGCATCGAGCTGGACTTGCAGTCCGCCCTGACGGAGCGGCTGGAAATATCAGTACTGACGCGCGACGTGCTGGAACGCTACGCTGTCGTATCCCCGCAACACCCCAGGCTGCGCGAAATCCTCGCTGACAAAGCTCAACTGCCCGCTTACCTCTACGGTCGTGATGTGGCCGATTTGCTGCGCGAGTTTCCCGTGGAGCTTTCGGCGCAGCATTTGGCGGCGGTGCTGCGTCCCTTGCCGGCGCGTGCCTATTCCATTGCCAGCTCTTTACTGGCGCACTCCGAAGAAGTACACCTCACTGTAGGGGCGGTGCGCTACGATGCCCACGGCCGCCGCAAGCACGGCGTGTGCTCCGCTTATCAGGCCGATTTGCTGACTGTTGGCGATGCTGCCCGCGTGTGGGTAGACCGCAACGAGTACTTCAAGCTCCCCCAGAATTCCGCGGCGGATATCATTATGGTGGGGGCCGGCACCGGGGTAGCGCCCTTCCGGGCTTTTGTGGAAGAGAGGGCCGAAACGAATGCCTCGGGCCGGAACTGGCTGGTTTTCGGCAACCCGCACTTCACCACCGATTTCCTCTACCAAACCGAGTGGCAGCAGCACCTCAAGCACGGCACCCTCGACCGCCTCGACGTAGCTTTTTCCCGCGACCAGCAGGAGAAGCTTTACATCCAGCACCGCTTGCTGCAGCAAAGCCGGCGGGTGTACGACCAACTCGAAAATGGCGGCTACTTCTACGTGTGCGGCGATAAAAACCGCATGGCTGCTGATGTGCGCCAGGCACTTTTAACCATTGTAGCGCAGGAAAGCGGCCGTGATGCCGAGTATGCCGCTGAGTATGTAAAGCAACTGCGCAAGCAGCGCCGCTACCTCGAAGACGTGTACTAGTCCCCCTATTTCACCTTTAAAACCCAGCAGAATGCGCGTGATGCAGAAACGATGTTGTAGCCGGTAAAGGCTGATCAGTGCCTGACTGAGCAGCTAACCCCGACAGCCTATGGCACCCCGGGAAGCAGTGCTTCCCTCCCTTTCCGCCGGTCTTATCTGACCATTCTACTCTTGTTTCTCCAAACCCTATTTCTGTTATGAAGAAGTACTACGCTTCTTTCTGGATTTTCCTGCTCCTTCTGCTGGTGAGTATCGTAGCCGCCCAGGCCCAAGACCAATTAATTTCCATCAGCGGGACCGTCCGCGAAAAGGACACCCAGCAGCCCTTGCCCGGCGTGAGCGTGAATGTGAAGGGCGGCATCATGAGCGCCCAGAGTGACGCCAGCGGCAAGTTTGTGCTGCAGGCCTGCCTGCGTTTCCCCTTTACCCTGGTCTTTAATACCATTGGCTACGAGCCGCGCGAACTGGAAATTGCCAGCGGCAGCCAGCCTATTGCCGTGCAGCTGGAATCGAAGCCGGTGCTGGTGAATGAGGTGGTGGTTTCGGCCTCGCGGGTGGAGGAAAACCGGCTGAAGTCGCCGGTGGCTATTGAGAAGCTGGATATCCGGGCCATTAAGGAAACGCCCGCGCCCAGCTTCTACGATGCGTTGGAAAACGTGAAGGGCGTGCAAATGACTACCAGCTCGCTCACCTTTAAAGTCCCCAACACCCGCGGCTTCAATATTCCCAACAACTTCCGCTTTATGCAGCTGGTAGATGGGGTGGATATGCAGGCCGCTACCCTGGGTGTGCCCTTAGGCAATGCCATTGGGCCCACCGAGCTGGATATTGCCAGTGTGGAAATTACGCCTGGCGCGGCCTCGGCCCTGTACGGTATGAATGCTATTAATGGCATGGCCAACCTTTCTACCAAAAGCCCTTTCACCTACCAGGGGCTGAGCGTGTACCAGAAGGTAGGCGTGAACCACGTGGATGGCAAAGACCGGGACCCCAGCTCCCTCACCGAATCGGCCATTCGCTACGCGCAGGCTTTCAACAATAAATTCGCTTTCAAGCTGAACTTCAGCTACCTGCAGGGCACCGACTGGCTTTCGGATACGCAAATCGACCAGAACCCGCAAAACCTAAACTCGGCTAACCCGCGCTTCCCGGAGCTAAGAGGCGCCAACAACCCCGCCGCCGACCTCTGGAACCGCTACGGCGACGACCGGAGCGGCAACGCGCCGGTGACCATTCAGTACCAGGGCAAGACCGAAACCTTCAACGTGCGCCGCACGGGCTACTACGAGAAGGATTTGATTTCGCCCACCGTGCGCAACCTCAAGTTTGATGGCGGCCTGTTCTACAAGCTCACCGACAAGCTGGAGCTTTCCTACGGCTACCGCTACGGCCTGATGGACGGCATTTTCCAGCGCGGCAACAAGATTCAGCTGAAGGATGTAACGGTGCAAAACCACAAGCTGGAACTGCGCGGCGCCGACTACTACGTGCGCAGCTACGTGCTGGTAGAAAACACCGGTAAGTCCTACAACCTGAACCCGCTGGCCCTGAACCTGGACCTGCAAAACGGCACCAATACAGACTGGGGCAAACGGTTTCAGGATAAGCTGCAAGAGCAGGTAAACGCCGGCATCGATCTGGCCACGGCCATGCGGCTGGCCCGCGCCACTGCCGATGCCGGCCGCGCGGAGCCCGGTACGGCTGGTTTCGAGGAACTCAAAAACACCATTACCGGCATTAATAACTGGGACAGCGGCGTAAACGTGCCCGGCGCCCCGGCTACCGGCGGGGCCGCCCTCTGGCAGCGCAGCCGCACTTACCACAACGAAGCTCAGTGGAACCTAGGCCCGCGCATCCAGTTTGCTGATGTGGTGCTGGGCGTTGATGCCCGGGTGTACGAGGTGATTCCCGACGGCAACAACTTTGTGGACTTCTCCAAACCGCTGGTTGACCGAGCTACTCCCGGTGGCGAGAACATCTACTACAAGAAGTATGGCGCTTTTGCCCAAGCTACCAAGCTGCTGTTCCAGGACCGCCTCAAGCTGAACGCTTCGTTACGCATAGATTACAACCCCGAGTTCAACCCTAAGCTGAACCCTCGGGTGGCAGGGGTGTACACCATTGCCCAGCGCCACAACCTGCGCGCTTCCTTCCAGAATGGCTGGCGCTTCCCGGCTTTGTTTGAGGCACTATCGTTCGTGAACAACGGCAACGTGCGCCGCGTGGGTGGTCTGGCCCGCGTGAATGAAGGCCTCGGCTTCCTGGAAAACTCGTACACGCTGGCCTCGCTGGATAACTTCACGGCCGCCGTGAACAAAGATGTAGCGGCCGGCCTGAGCCGTAATGATGCCGCCCTCAAAAACCGGGAGGTGCTGCAGGTAGCCAACCTGCCAACCGAGGAACCCGAGCACATTAATGCCTTTGAAGTGGGCTATAAGAGCGTGTTGCTTGATAACCGCCTTGCCCTGGATCTGGACGCCTACTACAACGAATACACGGGTTTCCTGGGGCAGGTGGAAGTAGCCGTACCGAAAACCGGACCGGTGCAGACGGATGCGGCGGTGCTGGACATGCTCACCCGTTCTAAGCAGGACCGTTACCGGGTGTATACCAACGCCCGCAACACCTACCGCAGCTACGGCTCGGCTTTGGGCATCACCTACAACTTCTTCCAGAAGTTCACCGTGGCCGGCAACGTGAACTACAACAACATTGCCGCCAACGAGGAAAAGGACGTGTTCATCACCGGCTTCAACACGCCCAAATGGACGACCAACCTAAGCTTCGGTAACCGGGAAATTGTGCGTAATGTGGGCTTCAACGTGGTGTGGCGCCACCAGAATGCTTTCCTGTGGGAGAGCCAGCTGGCTAACGGCCAGATTCCGGCCTACTCCAGTGTAGATGCCCAAGTAAACGTGCGCATTCCGTCACTGAAATCGACCATCAAGCTGGGTGGCACCAACCTGCTCAATGACCGCTACATCCAGTACGCGGCGGGCCCCACCATCGGTGGCCTGTACTACGTGGCCCTGACGTTCGACAACAACATCATTCGCTAATGCCACGCCGTATGCAACGCGCCTTTCTCATTTCGCTTCTTCTGGTGCTCCCAGCGTTACCGCTGCGGGCCCAGAAGCAGTATGTGCGGGAGCAACAAACCTGGCTGGGCGTTTTCAACCAAACGCGCTTTTCGCAGCGCTGGGGCTCCTGGACCGACCTGCACCTACGCCTGCACGACCACTTCGTACAGGAGAAATTTCAGGCCCTGGCCCGGGTGGGGCTCACATATTACCTGACCGATGACGTGCGCCTGACCGGGGGCTATGCCTACGTACACCACTACCCCGATGGCGCCCGCACCGTGGGCCAGCCCGAGCACCGCCCCTGGCAGCAGGTGCAGTGGTTCACTAAGTTTCCCAAGGCCCGCCTGATGCAATGGGTGCGGCTGGAAGAGCGGTTTCGGCGCACCATTCAGAACAATGAGCGCACCGACGACTTCGATTTCAACTACCGCACCCGCTACAATGCGGCCTTGTTCGTGCCGCTGACCAAGCGCGGCTTTGAGCCCGGCGGCCTGCAGTTTCTCCTCAACAATGAGGTGATGATGAATTTCGGCCGGGAAATCCGCTACAATTACTTCGACCAGAACCGGCTGTTTGCCGGGCTGGTGTACCAGGTAAACAAGCACGCCCAGCTGCAGGGCGGCTATATGCACCTGTTTCAGCAGTTGCCGGCGGGCAGCACTTACCGGAATCAGCACACGATCCGGCTGTTCTATTTCCACAATTTCGACCTGCGGCCCACGCCTCCGCCGGTCCCCACACCTACCCCCACGCTACCCTAATGGCTGATACCATAAAGCTTTCCGAAGTGGAACACGTGAAGGATGCCAGCAATTATTTGCGCGGCACCCTGGCCGAGAGCGTGAAAAACCCCATTACCGGCGCCCTCTTCCCCGATGATACGCACCTGATTAAATTCCACGGCTCCTACCAGCAGACGGACCGCGACCTGGACAGTGAGCGGAAACACCAGAAGCTGGAACCGCTCTACTCCTTCATGATACGGGTGCGCGTGCCCGGCGGCGTGGCTTCTTCCGCCCAATGGCTGCGCATGGATGAGCTGGCCGATGCCTACGGCAACCACACGCTCAAGCTTACTACCCGGCAAGCCTTCCAGCTGCACGGCGTGCTAAAGCGCGACTTAAAAGAAACTATTCAGGGCTTCAATGACGCCCTGCTGGACAGCATTGCGGGCTGCGGCGACGTAAACCGCAACGTCATGTTCAACCCCAACCCGCACCAGTCGCGGGTGCATGAGCAGGTGTATGCGGTAACGCAGGCCATTAGCGCGCACCTCACGCCCCGCACCGCGGCGTATTGGGAATTATGGCTCAACGGAGAATCTGCCTACAGCTGCGTACCGAATGAGGGCGAAGGGGATTTCGAACCGATTTACGGCAAGACCTACCTGCCGCGCAAATTCAAAATTGCGCTGGCCGTGCCGCCCTACAACGACACCGACATCTTCGCCAATGATCTGGGCCTGATTGCCATTGAAGAGCACGGCGAGCTGCTGGGCTTCAACGTGGCGGTGGGCGGCGGCATGGGCATGACCTTCGGCATGCCTGACACCTACCCGCGCTTGGCGGACATCATCGGGTATATTCCGGCTGATCAGGTGGTGGACGTGTGCGAGAAAATCGTGACCATTCAGCGCGACTGGGGCAACCGGGAAAACCGCAAGTTCTCCCGCCTCAAATACACCCTGGACCGCGTGGGTCTGGACGTATTCAAGCAGGAGCTGAACCACCGCCTGGGCTTTGCGCTGGAGGCCGCCCGCCCCTACACTTTCCGCAGCTCCGGCGACGCCTTTGGTTGGAGCACCGGCCCTGATGGCGCCCGCCATCTGACTCTCTTTGTGGAAGGCGGCCGCATTCAGGACCTGCCCGGCAACCAGCTGAAAACGGCGCTGCGCAACATTGCCCATTTCCATACCGGCGACTTCCGCCTAACCGGGAATCAGAACCTGATTCTGGCCAACGTAGCGCCCGAGCATCTGCTCAGCATTCAGGCCATACTCTCGGAAAACGGCGTGCCGGTGGAGGCCAACGAGGTACACACGGGCCTGCGGCGGGGTGCGTTGGCTTGCGTGGCGCTCAATACCTGCAGCCTGGCTTTTGCCGAGGCCGAACGGTATCTTCCAAAACTTTTGGATAGATTAGAGCAAGTCATTCGCCAGCAAGGCCTTAGCCAGGACGAAATTATACTGCGGATGACGGGCTGCCCCAACGGCTGCGCCCGCCCCTACCTGGGCGAAATCGGGTTGGTGGGCCGCGCCGTGGGGCGCTACAATCTGTACCTCGGCGCCGCTTTCAATGGGGAGCGGCTGAACAAGCTCTACAGGGAAATGTTGGATGAAGACGGCATTGTGCAGGAGCTTACCCCCCTGCTAGCCGATTACGCTCAAAACCGCCAACCCCAGGAGTCGTTTGGGGATTTTTTAATACGCCAGGGCTATGTTCAGCCCACCACCCACGGGCTCAACTTTCATCAGTAGCCCACCAAATCAGCCACTCTACTAGGTGACTGATTCCTGCTCTCTACTCTCTGTGACCACAACCAAAATGCCTCTCCCTTCTAATACCCCCATGCCCCAGCCGGAGCCTCCGCCGCAGCCCGGTACCAACCGGCTGTTTCCTGTGTTTCTGAAGCTGGAACAACTGCACGTATTGCTGGTGGGCGGCGGCGCGGTAGGCCACGAAAAGCTGTCGGCGATGCTGCTGAACAGTCCTGATGCGCCCATAACGGTAGTGGCTACCTGGTTTTCGCCGGAGCTGCTGCTCCTAGCTGGGCGCCACCCCTCCGTGCAGTTGCGCGAACAGCCCTACCAGACCACTGACCTGGTGGGCCATGACCTGGTGATAGTGGCCACCAATGACAAGGAACTCAACCTGCGCATCAAAGCCGATGCCACGCTCCAGCGTCTGCTCTGCAACGTAGCTGACACGCCCGAAGCCTGCGACTTTTACCTGGGCTCCATTGTGCAAAAGGGCGACCTGAAAATTGCCATCAGCACCAATGGTAAGTCGCCTACGATTGCCAAGCGCCTGCGCGAAATGCTGACCCACGCCCTGCCCCACGAGCTGCACGACGTGCTTCAGCACATGACCGTGATTCGGGAAAAAGTAGGCGGCGACTTCGCTAAAAAAGTAAAGTCGTTGAATGAGGTAACGGCGGAACTGGCGGGTGGTCCGGCCTATGAGTCGCCGGCCGCGGCACGGTGGCGTCATATTGCCACTGGTTCCTTGCTGGCCTTTGCGGCCATGCTGGTGTTCAACATCCTCTCCTATTACTTCACGTGGCAGCAGGTATGGGAGGTGGCTACCTCTTCCGATACGTTCTTTATTTTCGTAGCCATCGGGTTTGGCGCGCAGCTCATTGATGGACTACTAGGCATGGGCTACGGCGTAGTGACGGCCATCAGTCTGATGAGCCTGAATATTTCGCCGGCAGCCGTAAGCTCCAGTATCCATACTGCTGAAATGTTTGCCAGCGGGGCCTCGGGCTACCATCATTACCGCTTCGGCAACGTGAACCGCAAGCTGTTTAAAGTGCTTCTGATTCCGGGGGTATTAGGTGCTATTACGGGCGCTTATCTATTATCAGAGTTTGGGGAGCAGTACGGGGCGTATGTGAAGCCTTTCCTCTCCCTTTACCTGTTGCTGCTGGGTCTGCGCATTATTTCCAAAGCTTTTTCCAAACCCGGCCCTCGCAAAAAGCATAAGAAGCTAGGCGTTCTGGCCGCGGCCGGCGGGTTTCTGGACTCGTTTGGCGGTGGCGGCTGGGGCCCTTTGGTTACCAGCACGCTCATTGCGGGTGGCCGCACGCCGCAATACGTTATTGGCTCCGTGAGCGTGACTGAGTTCTTCGTCACGTTTGCCAGCGCCGTCACCTTTTTCGCCACCATTGGCATTTCTCACTGGCAGATTATTCTGGGGCTGATTGTGGGCGGCGTAGCCGCGGCCCCGCTGGCTGCCCGCCTCGCCGGCCGCATTCCCGTACGCTGGATGTTTGTAGGCGTGGGGCTGATGGTCATTGTGTGGAGTATGTGGTCGTTGCGTAAGCTAATGATGTAATTCAGAAAACGCTGCAACCAAAAAGCCCCGCCGTACTACACGGCGGGGCTTTTTTATCAAGAAGAAAGTGCTTTCTAGGCGGCCTGTTTCTGCAGAGCTTTCTGCCTTAGCTTACTATGTTTCTTGCCATAGCCGAAGTAAATAGCCAACCCAATAGCCAACCATACAAAGAGGCGAATCCAGGTATCCAGCGGCAGGGAAAGCATCATAATCAGGCAGGTCACAATGCCTAGAATGGGCACCAGCGGCACCCACGGCGTGCGAAAACCACGTGGCGCATCGGGCTCTTTCTTGCGCATGATGAGAATGCCGATACACACCATTACGAAAGCCAGCAGGGTACCAATGGAGGTCATTTCCCCCACTACTGAAATAGGCACAAAGCCCGCAAAGAGGGATATGAACAACCCCAGCAGCAGATTGGACTGCAACGGCGTACGGAACCGCTCGTGAATACGCGAGAACACCGGAGGCAACAGCCCGTCTTTTGCCATAGAGAAAAACACGCGGCTCTGTCCTAGCAAATCCACCAGAATGACGGAAGTATAGCCGATAATGATAGCCAGAATAACGGCGGAGGAAAGCCAGGCATAAGGCGTTTTTTCAATGGCAATGGCTACCGGCGCGGCGCTGTTTTTAAACTCCGTGTAGTTGGCCAAGCCCGTCATGACGTGGCCAAAAAGTACAAACAGCACCGTGCAAATCAGCAGGGAGCCGATGATACCAATGGGCATATTCTTCTGTGGATTCTTGGTTTCCTGCGCCATGGTAGCCACAATATCAAAACCGATAAACACAAAGAACACTACACCCGCACCCCGCAGAATGCCGCTCCAGCCAAACTCTCCAAACACACCCGTATTCTGCGGAATGTAGGGTTGATAGTTGGCCGGATCAATGTACTGCCAGCCTAGGGCAATGAACACAAGCACTACGGCCACCTTCAGCGTAACAACTAGGGCGTTAAACCACGCCGAGCCGGAAGTACCACGAATAATAATCATGGTAATAGCCAGCACGATGAGCATGGCCGGAATATTCACAAAACCATGCACGGTGCTGCCATCAGCCAAAGCCGCTGTTTCAAACGGCGACATCACCAGCTGGGGTGGCAAATGAATGCCATACTTGCTTAGAAACTTCAACAGGTACTGCGACCAGCTGATGGCCACCGTAGCCGCGCCCACGGAATACTCCAGGACCAAATCCCAGCCAATAATCCAGGCAAACAGCTCCCCCATGGTGGCGTAGGCATACGTATAAGCCGAGCCGGAAACAGGCACCATAGACGCAAACTCAGCATAGCACAACGCCGAAAAAGCGCAACCCACGGCAGCTACTATAAACGACAGAGTAACAGCCGGGCCGGCATTGTTGGCGGCCGCAATTCCCGTGAGCGAGAACAAGCCAGCCCCAATAATTACCCCGATGCCAATGGCAATCAGATTGAAGCCGTTCAGACTTCTTTTAAGTGTGTGCGCGCCGGTTTCGGCCGCTTCCTGCCGCAGCAGTTCCAGTGATTTTTTCAGCATACAAAGTAGTAGGCGCACACCGGAAAACCCGGTATTACGCAGCTTTAAAAAGCCATACCCGCCCTACAGCTCTATTGCGGCAGGCATACAGGCGGCGCCGGGCTCACGCGGGCGACGAGGCAATCAGAAATAAGAAAAGGTAAAGGGAGCGGCACAAGTGGCTCAACGCCTACGCCGCTTCAGCACGTTTCAACAGCAACAACAGCCCATAGTACAGCAGGCCGTAACAGGCATGCGCCGGCTAACGTCATTAACGGAAAGAGGGGCAGAAAAGCGAGACAGGAAGTCCACGGCAACTTGTTTTTATATGGTCAGGAATTGGCACCGTTCCGGCAGTAGCGGATGGTTGCCGACGCTTCGTCGAGCCTGTCTCTCAGCACCTCTGTATAAAAACAATCCTTCGGGCTAGAAAGAATTGATGCTGCAAAGGTAGAACCGGATAAACGGCTTTGCAAACCGGATATTCTATACCCTAAGCACCTTAATGCTTACAGCACACACGCGGTTGAAATAGGTTCAGTTATTATATCATCCAGCAATGCACGCAGGCGCTCCAAATCAACCCGCCCTGTCATGCGCACCATATCCAATGTCTCTGGGTCACATACTAGGTAATAGTATTCAAGAGAAGAGTAGAGCGCCAACCTATAATATACGTTATTCAATAGCTCTGGCGCAGCTATTTCTATTATTGTTGTCCCGGGCAGCATGAAAACCAGATTGGTTAAATTTGCGCCATGTACTCCCAGTAAAATATCTGTATCGTGCATCATAGAAACCTGCTCCTGAAAGGTCATTTCCTCGAAGAGGACGGTTTCGAATCCATATTCAGATAGCACTTTCAGCAACTCAGCTTCATTCGCTACAACACGAAGGGAAGCATTTGCACGCGAGGCATAAACTCGGCGTTTCCTCTGCTTAATTTGTAAAGGCGGGCAAAAAGCATTTAGCATTGCTACCCGCATCTGTTGCACATATTGCTCTTCCTGATAAGTAGGAAAATCACTCAGATTGGAAGGAAGCGCTCTAGGAACTAGCAGTTGTGGCACTTTTACCACCTCTCCAGTAGAAAGCGGCAATAGCTGTGTAAAGCCAAGCGCCTGAGCTGTACTCAAAATAAACTCCGGCGTAGGCGAAGGAACAATTAGAATACAGTTAGGCGCTAGCTCACGCAAGAGTAATAGCCTTGGAAGTGATTCTATTACCCAGTGAAAGTAATTCTGCGTTGACCACTGGTCATGGGCCACCGCCACAACCTTCCCGGCTTCAGGCAGTTTTAATTTCTGTGCCCTGACTTGCCGAAGTAGAAATGAATTTTGAAAATTTTTCTCAGTCCCGGGATGTAAACTTGGTGTAAACAGCCGTAAGTTTTTAAATACTGTTCCGTGCCCTGAGAGGAACACATCTTGCAAAGTATATACATGTCCGGGCGGCGGATTTACTACTTTCACAAAGCTCCGCTGCAACGAAGCAGGAAGCCGAGAAAAGTTGACAGGTAGCTGGTAAGAGAGTATTGCTTGAGGCAAATTTATCTCAGAAACCAACTTGTCATTCCAATCAGATTGGCGAGACGAATAGAAACGAAGCAGGTTATTGATTATAGATTTAACCAGACGATACATAAACTGCTTCTCATTTGCATGTACTTTTCATACACAAATAACAGCAATTGCGACTGTTTTTTGGTTATCTATACTTCCTATTATTATATAAACATTCCATCTAATAGCACTTTTTTATAATTGTTCCATATACATATAAAAAAGAAGCAGCACCAACCCATAGGTTAGTGCTGCTTCTTTAACTCATTTTGAACAAGGACTAACTGGCTGGCTGAGCATTTTTAGGCTTGCGGCCGCGCTTGGCCCCACCGGTACTGGCTGCACGGGGCTTACGCTCTTTAGCCACTGGCTGATAGTCATCAGCCAGCACCTCTTCCATTTGGGAAACAGCCTGCTGTAGAGCAGTAATAGCCGTTGACACGCTACGTACAGCCTTACGCAAATCTTTTTTTACGATTTCGCTATTCTTCGCGGTTTTGAGAGCTTCTTCGAGTTGACCGAAATCAAATGCCATGGTAAATGGAAGTAAAATGAGTGATAAGGAAACGCAGGGAAATAACTCCCCTTTGTAATTTGAGTACAAACCTAAGATAAAATAATTAACAATTGCTTCTTTTCAGATATTTCATAATATAAATGACTAATTCTTGATTAGTGCCTTAAATACGAATAAGAGCATACAGCATGTCATTTACTTACTCTGAATAGAATAAAAACCAGAATGTATATTCTACAAGCTTCAACTTTCTATAAAATGGAAACTGGGAGCCTTATTATGATTTTCAGCCAACCTCTTGTAATATATGCTTTTTTAATACCCAGCTCCTCAACCGAAAGCCGCTGCTAATTGATATTTTCTGCCGAAAACCACCGCATCCGGTAGCAGTTTATGGCGGTTTCTCCTAACTGCTCCAAAAGCCGATAATTAGCAATGGCCCCTACTGCTGCGCCAATAACCGGTATTAATTGGGCCATTTTAGCCAGATCAATATAATCACGGTACTCTTGTTGGAAAGTGCGCCAATCAAACTCATTCACATCGGTAGGGAGGGTTTGGCGGTAGGTTTCCCAATCGGCAATCCGTTGATATACTTCATTGCGCGTGTGCTGGCTACTGAAGGCTAGCTGAAAGATATGCAGCAGATATAGTCGCTCCGTATAATCACGCACATCATATCCATACAGGGCCGCTATATCAAACAGAAGTTTAAGCTTTAAGCTTAGCAGTAGGGGAAAATCGGCCAGGCCCAGCAGAAAACCACCCGCTCCCGTTACGGCACCTTCTGCGGCTGCCGTGTTGCGGTAATATCGAATGCGCTTACGCACCAATGTTTCGCGCTCCTGTAATGCACCTTCTGAAAGTGCCTTTCGAGTGATTTGCATGGACCCAAACAACACCCCGCGTACCATTTGCTTTATAGCAGTGGTTAGCGCCTGATGCACCTTCTCCGGCAGCAGCGCATTTAAGCGGGTTTGCACACGCCGCGCAAAACGGTTGAGCAGCGAAGGTTTTTGCTGCATGCGTTTTTGCCAGGTGTTCAACTCGGAATAAGCTTGTGCAGGATAGCCTGTCATAGTTTTAAGAAATTTGTTTCTGAGTTACTTAAATACATTTACGTAGCTCATAATCCAGACAAAGAGGCCACCCAGCAATAAAACTGTATAGTTTATTTGTTCAGTAAATTTTCCGGGACTAAATGGCCGAGCGTTAACTGCCAGCTGCCTTAATTTATTCCGGAAAGCTATATAATCCTTCAGCCATATAGAGCGAACTACAACCTCATTGTTTTCTGTAATTATTCTTAATGTTTCGCCATGATACAGCAGGCTGTTCTGCCAAGCAGTTCGGTTGGAATATTCTATCTTCTCCTTCTTCACATCCAGCCTGATAATAGCGTCATAAGGGAGTTTCCGGCTTATAAACAGGCCCCTTTTGAATACCAGGAAGCCATCCATTAGAAGTACGTGGCGAAAAAAAAGTATTTCTGAGGCTGCCCAAAGGGCCGCAAAAAACCACAAGCCAAAAAACAGTGTACCGAATATCTTAACAGGAAAAGTCCCGTTACTCCAAAAATCAATTATGGCATCTCTAAATAGTATGAGCAAGTTCACGCAGAACAAGCAACATTCCGTTTGAAGCACCAGATAAGCAGGCTTTATTCGGCTTCTAAAACGCAGCATAGAAGCGTACTTACTTTAGCTTATATATTCGCTCAATAATCTCCACTACTTTCAAGCCCTCCTGCGCATTTGTGGTGGCAGCGCACCGGTTCTGGATAGTATCCACAACATTTTCAATTACCTGCACATGATTGGCAGCGCTACCCTGGTAAGAACCATAGTTATTGGCGGGGTTGGTGGGAGGTAGCACTGGCTGCTGATAATGCTGTAGGTGGCAGTATTCCACCTTATCCATATACTGGCCACCTAGACGGAGGCTGCCGTTTTCAGCCACTACAGTGAGGGAGCTTTCCAGGTTTTGGTCCCACACGGCGGTGCTATACTGTAGCGTGCCGCTCCCTCCGCGCACCAAATCAAAGGTAATCAGGCCGCTGTCCTCAAACTCCGTCAGGTTTTGATGGTTGAAGTCAAGGAAGCGCGCCGAGATATTGGTGATGTCACCGAACACCCAATACAGCAAATCCACGAAATGGCTGAACTGCGTGAAGAGCGTGCCGCCATCCTGGGCCTGCGTACCACGCCAGCCTCCAGGGAGGTAATAGCGGACGTCGCGGTTCCAGAAGCAGTTGAGTTGCACCAAGTACACCTGCCCTAGCCGACCTTCTTCATAAATGCGCTTCAGCCAGGCAGCAGGCGGCGAGTAGCGGTTCTGCATCACTCCAAAGACTAACTGGCCGGTAGCTTGGGCGGTCAGAATAATATCCTCGGCATCGATAGTGCGTAGGGCAATGGGCTTTTCAACCAGTACGTGTAGCCCAGCTCGCAGGCCCTGAATGGCCTGAGGCGCGTGCAGATAGTTAGGTGTAGCTACCGTCAGTACATCGGCCACAGTACCGGAAAGCAGGTATTCCTCGAGTGAAGTAAAGAAAGGCACTCCCGGAAACTCAGCGGCCAAACCCGGACGCAACGTTTCCTGCACATCTACTAAGGCAAGGAGTTGGGCGCCAGGCTGCCGCGATACCAGCGTTGCATGCCGCCGGCCAATATGGCCCACACCACAAATAACGAAGCGGACAGCAGGAAGGGCAGAATAGCTCACGAAGGGCGAATGTAGCGGGAACAGCGTATATCTTTTCTATGTGGGAGGGAAAGCGGATAAAAAGCTTCACCCTTTAGAAAAAGCATTTCACTGCATCGGTAATATAGGCTACCTGCTCAGGCACCAGCGTTGGGTGGATTGGCAGGGACAAAACGGTTTGGCAAAGGTGTTCCGCTACCGGAAACTGCCCGGTCCGGTAGCCTAAATAATGGTAAGCAGGCTGCAGATGCACTGGCAAAGGGTAATACACCACGCTGGGTACCCCTTTGGCTAGCAAGTGCTGTTGCAAAGCGGCACGACATCCTGCCTCCGTAACCCGAAGGGTATACTGATGAAATACGTGCGTGCTGCGTGGGTCGCGCGCTGGGGTGTGCACGCCTGCCATGCCCGTAAATGCAGCATCATACTGAGCCGCTACGTGTTGGCGGGCAGAAGTCCACTGGTTTAGATACCGCAGCTTAACCTGCAGCAAGGCCGCCTGCATAGTGTCTAAACGGGAGTTAAGGCCAATGTACTCATGCTGGTACTTGCGTATTTGGCCGTGGTTGGCCAACTGGCGTAGCAGCTCGGCCCGGCTGGCGTCCTGTGTGAAAAGGGCGCCCCCGTCGCCCATGGCACCCAGATTTTTACTCGGAAAGAAAGAGGTAGTGCCCACCTCTCCTACTGCTCCGGCTACCCAGGTTTCACCGGAACGGGTGGTAAAGGTGGCACCAATGGACTGGGCATTGTCTTCAATAAGAGCAATATTGTTCTTGTCAGCAATACGGCGCAGGCTTTCCAAATCGGCGCACTGCCCAAATAAGTGCACGGCTATGATGGCGCCGGTACGGGGGGTGAGGGCGGCTTCTACGGCCTTCGGATCCAGCATAAATGTATTGGGCAGTACATCTACCACCACAGGAACCAGGCCCAGGATGGCCGCCGCTTCCAGCGTGGCTACATAGGTAAAAGCGGGCACCAGCACCTCACTCCCGGGCGGCAGGCGCAGGCTCATCAATGCTAGCTGAAGCGCATCGGTACCATTGGCGCAGGGAACCACGTGAGATATACCCAAATGCTGACTAAGGGCCTGGGCAAAAGCCCCTACCGCCGGGCCCTGGATAAAAGAGCTTTCCTTCAGGCAATGATGCAGGGCCGCCTCCAGCTCAGCGTGGATGGGAGCATGCTGGGCGTGCAGGTCCAGCATCAGGATAGGCGGGTTTAAGGCAGAATTGGCCAAACAGGAAGGATAAGGGAGCTTCCTCAAAGATAGAAATCGGCACGATACCCCGGGAGTTAGCCCGGCGTAACCCCCGGCTGAAAGCCTGCGTTAAGCAGAGAAAGGATACTCCTCCCATAGTACTCTTTATTCCCCCTCACTTCTTCCCTACTACCATGATAAAGAAAACCTTCACCATAAACGCCCTGGCAGTTATTCTGTTAGCTGGCGGCGTATCGTTTACGCACAGCAGCTGCACCCGCTCTGATAAAAAGGAAGTTTCGCAGGAAGGCGAACAGGCTTATAACGACTTCAAAACTTTCGTAACCGACGCGGAAACGAAGTCGGAAAATGTAGCCAATGAAACTGAAGCAGATTACAATCAGGAAACCACGCAGCTGAAGTCTGACTTTGATACAAAAGTAGCGGCGGTAGATAAATATGCTGATCAGTATGATGATGCCCGCCGGCAGGAAATTGAGCAGCTGCGCACCCGTTACACTACGGCTTACGACAAGCGGGATATGACCTGGAAAAACCGGGCATCAGCCACCACCACTGCTACTGGCACTACTACAGCTGTGAAAATGGGCAAGTACTACAAGCCCATGACCAGTGAGTATGCGGCCGTAACGCCCCAGAACGTGCGGGCCAAATATGAAGCCTTCACGGCCATGGTGAAAGAAAACGAAAACCGTTACGATATCGACGATTGGCGCAACGTAAATGCCGACTGGCAGGCGCTGGATGCACGATATGACCAAATCAAAGACCAGGTATCTACCGCCGACCGGGAGGAGATTACCAAGGAGAAAGCGAAGTATGCCGCTTTTAAATCCTTTGATAAAACGGAATCCCGCATAGCGCAGGGCGCCGATGCCGTAGGTGGTGCTGCCAAAGATGTAGGGCAGGGCGCTAAGGAAGTAGGCAAAGACGTAGGCCATGGGGCCAAAAAAGTAGGCAGCAAAGTGGGCAATGCCGTGAAAGGCGCCTACAAGGAAGTCAAGAGCGAGGTTAAAAACACCGACAACGACTAACCCACCCCTAGGTTACTGGAATACTGAGCGCCAGCCTTTCTACAGGCTGGCGCTTTATTTTTTCCGTTGCTGGCGGCGCAGTTCCTGCAGCGCCCAATAAAGCTTCAGGGCATCTAAGTGCCATAACTTGGGAGCAGCAGAAAGCAACGCCCGTTGAATCCGTTTGCTCATCAGCAGAAACCCTGCCCGGTACACCTGCCCCAAACCCATGCGCCGTAGCATAAGGGCCGCGCGCAAAAGCCCCGTATCACGTCCCCACCCGTTGGAATAATACAGATACACCAGATTGCATACGGCCTGCTGCGTTTTGTACAGAAAAGCGGAGGCCGGCTCCAGACCATCATGCAGGGCGGGATTATCAATATGATGTATGGTGATACCGGCTTCCCGCAGTTGCCAACCGAGTTTGCTATCCTCATGGCCGTAATGCGTCAGGGTCTCATCCAGCCTGAACTGGCGGAAAACCTCGGCCTGCATTAGCACATTCTTGAGGATAAAGGGTGCCCGGGGCTGTTGCTGCCGCTGGGCTGCCGGGCTAGCTTCCCGTCGCTGGCCATAGAGCCAGCGCAGTCGCAACTCCGGATTAGCGGGGGCACGCTCAGTATAAACAGTGCCACCCACTATTACTGCTGCTTCCGATATAGCGGTGGCATAGCGAGCCAGAAACTGCTTATCAGGGGGAGAAATATTGTTATCCAGCAGCAACAGCCACGGATATCGGGCTGCCGCCGCCAGCCGGTTGCGAATAGCTGACCGGCCAATATTATGCGGCAGTTCCAGGTAGTGGACCTTTGGCCAGGTAGCCACTACCCGGTTTAGCCGACGCGTAGATTCTTCTGAACCATCATCCAGACACAGAATTTCTACCGGGCCAGGCCAACTGGCCGCTTGTTGCACCAGTGCCTGCACCAGTTGGGTTACGTCCCGGTTATAAATGGGCAGCAAAACCGACAAGCCGGGCATGGCAATGCGAAATATCGGGAAAAAGAATGCGGCTGTCGGCTAGCTGCCGCTCAGCTCCATGGGCAAGGCGGTGGAGTCCAGCAGTTGGCCATCCTTGCATTGTAGTACTCGCTTGGGGTAGTTCTTGATGAGCTGATAATTGTGCGTAGCCATCAGCACGGCAGTGCCGGCGTTGTTAATTTCCATAAACAGCCGCATGATGCTGTCGGTCACATCAGGATCCAGATTGCCGGTGGGCTCATCAGCCAGGAGCAGCAAAGGTTCATTCAGCAGAGCCCGGGCAATAACTACACGCTGCTGCTCGCCACCTGAAAGCTGATGCGGCATTTTACTGCCTGCATTCGACAAGCCGACGCGCATGAGCACTTCCGAAATGCGCTGCTTTTTCTGCGACTTGCCTTTCCAGCCGGTGGCATTCAGCACAAACATCAGGTTTTCAGCTACTGACCGGTCGAAAAGCAGCTGAAAATCCTGAAAGATGATGCCCAGCTTGCGGCGCAGCATCGGCACTTTCCCGCTGCTAAGGCGCGGCAGGGCAAAACCAGCCACCGTACCTGCCCCGGCGCCCAGGGGCAAATCGGCATATATAGTTTTCAGCAGGGAGCTTTTGCCCGAGCCGGTACGTCCCACCAGGTACGCAAACTCCCCTTTGTCCAGTACAAACGACACTTTCTGCAGCACGGTATTCACATCCTGCATAATGTAGGCATCGTGAAGCTCGATAACCGGGTTGGCAGCGGTGGGCATAAAAGCAAAATTGCGCGAAGCATGACTTCGCTTGTTCAAGAAATCAAAATAAGCTCCTCAGAAGCCTTTGGCAACTGGCACCGAGCCTGCAGCTATACGTCCAGCTTTTGCAATTTACCAAACTCCAGGCCCTCAATTACGCCTGCCAGCGCAATTTCTTTGCCTTCCAGCCCGTAACGGTGCAAATCTTTCAAGGGGCGGTCGGCCCGGAAATAGGCTATCAGCACAAAGTTCTCATCCCGCAGCTGGATGTAATCCGGAATTTTGGCCTTGCCTTTTACTTTGATGATGTACACCGCTTTGCTTAGCTAAGTCTGACTTCTGTATCCTGAATGACGGTCTGGCAGATGAGCCCTTCCATCATTCAGAATACATACCATCAGCAGGCAGAAAAGATTATTCGTTTACGCGCTTATGATCCGCCAGGAACGTGGCCAATCCTTTATCGGTAAGCGGGTGGTGCAGCAACCCGGTAATTACGCTCAGTGGGCAGGTGGCTACATCGGCACCCAGCTCAGCGCATTGGATGAGGTGGGGTACGTGGCGCACAGAAGCCGCCAGCACCTGCGTTGGGTAACCATAGTTGGAGAAGATGTCCACAATCTGCTGAATCAGCAGCATTCCATCGGCTCCGATATCGTCCAGACGGCCTACAAACGGCGAAACGTAGGTAGCACCAGCTTTAGCCGCCAGTAGTGCCTGCCCAGCCGAGAAAATGAGCGTGCAGTTGGTCTTGATGCCTTTCTCCGAAAAATAACGAATGGCTTTCACCCCGTCCCGAATCATGGGCACCTTTACTACGATATTGGGGTGCAGTTCAGCCAGGGCCTCTCCTTCCCGAATAATACCCTCGTAGTCAGTGGCAATTACCTCGGCCGACACGTCGCCGTCTACCATTTCGCAGATCTGGCGGTAGTGCGACATTACGGCATCGGTGCCTTTAATGCCCTCTTTGGCCATCAGCGAGGGGTTGGTGGTTACACCGTCGAGCACACCTAGCTCTACGGCTTCCTGAATTTCCTTCAGGTTGGCGGTATCAATGAAGAATTTCATGCGGGTAGATTGGAAACAACAATGCCCCAAAGCTAACCGATTGCGGGCAAACGCACCGCGCGGTTTCGTTGGGGCATGGACAAAAAAAAGCGAACCAATATCGCACCGCTCAACCACCTACCCTTGCTACCTTCCGGTCCTGGGGGAGTTCAGCGGGAGCTGGTCGTACTGATTCGCCGTTGCAAATATACACAGGTTTTCGTGGGCCGCGCAATAATTCAGCATTATCTGCCGGTAAAGGAGCTTTTAGACTTAGTAAACTTACTAGCAGTCAGCAGGCAACGCTCTACAAAAAATTTACTACTCAGCTTTCCGCTCGCACTCTTACAAACAAAAAAAGGAACGCCGATGCGTTCCTTTTTTTGTTGTTTTCATAGCGCAGAGAGAGTACGGGGTGGAGCGAAGGGTGGGGTGGTTATTTTACTCGGGATTTATTACGGGTGGCAGCTGCGGCCTCCAGATACACGTTCAGAGGCAGAGGGTTACTGACGTTCAACTCTTTATCTACATAGCCCATATAGCTAAACAGCAGGGAATTTATGCCGACTGGTAACTTTAAGGTATACTCGCCGTCGGCATTGGTGCTGGCGGCTACCGCGGCGCCTTTCACATACACGGTAGCTCCTACCAATGGCTGGCTTTCTTCATTGAAAACTTTCCCTTTCAACTCTACCATCTCTGGTTTAGCAGGCGCAGCTGCTACTTCGGCGGTTGAAGTGGCCGGTGTAGTTAGCCCTGCCAGTTCTTCAGCGCCCACTTCAGTGGTTGGAGCAGGCATATGCATCACCTGAACTGCTACCAGCGAAGAGGCTGGTGCATCGGTTGGCTCCGGAGCGGTTTGAGCCAGCAGGACGGTTGGCGCTAACCAGGCCAGTAATGCCAGCGAAGAAGAGAAGTAACGCATGACAGTTAGAGATTTGAGGAGGAGTACTGAAACAAAGGTGCAGGATTATGGCTACCCACGAAAGGTATATTGTGACGTAATTGTGACTTAAAGGCCTATAGCAATACATTGTACTTTACAGGCCAATACCGCATATAATATCCTTATTAGTGAGACTATTTTAATTTTTAAAGCCATCCAATTCTTCTTATTTGTGACATTTGATAATACATAACTAATGCCCTGGCTGCAAAGGAAGCTTTGTTGAAATGAGTTTTGTCGGCAGGCTGGGTGGCCTTACCTTTGCCCATGCCTCAACAGATTCTGATTCTCGATTTTGGGTCGCAGTACACGCAACTCATCGCCCGGCGTATCCGGGAATTGAACGTCTACTGCGAAATTCACCCGTATAATCACGCCCCGGACCTCACTGAGGATATCCGGGGCGTTGTGCTTTCGGGTTCCCCTTGCTCCGTGCGCGATGCGGAAGCGCCAAATCCCGACCTCTCCCGCTACCTGGGCCACGTGCCGGTGCTGGGTGTATGCTATGGAGCCCAGCTTCTGGCCCACCAGCAGGGTGGCGAAGTGATGCCCGCCACCATCCGGGAATATGGCCGCGCCCGCCTGGCCCGGGTGCACCATGACTCTCCCCTGCTGCATGGCGTGCCCACGGAGTCGCAGGTATGGATGTCGCACGGGGATACCATCAAAACTCTGCCCGCAGGCTACGAAATTATAGCCAGCACCCCGGAAGTAGCCGTTGCTGCCTTCCATATTCAAGGGCAGGATACCTACGGCATTCAGTTCCACCCCGAGGTAACCCATTCTACCGACGGCAAAACGCTGCTGCAGAACTTTGTGGTCAACATCTGTGAATTGGATCAGAGCTGGACGCCGGAGCACTTTGTGGATAGCATGGTGGAAACGCTGCAACGCACCATTGGAGAGAAAGACCAGGTTATTCTGGGTTTATCCGGCGGAGTAGATTCCTCCGTAGCGGCGCTGCTGTTGCACAAAGCCATTGGAAAACGGCTGCACGGCATCTTCGTCAACAATGGCCTCCTTCGCAAAGACGAATACGAACAGGTACTACACTCCTATAAAGACCTGGGCCTGAATGTGCGCGGTGTAGATGCCTCTCCAGAATTCTATGAAGCCCTAAAAGGCCTCTCCGACCCAGAGCTGAAGCGTAAAGCCATTGGGCGCACCTTTATTGAGGTATTCGACCGGGAAGCCCAAAAAGTAGAGGGCGCCCGTTGGCTGGCCCAGGGCACCATTTATCCCGATGTCATCGAGTCGGTATCGGTAAAGGGCCCGGCCGTGACCATCAAGAGCCACCACAATGTAGGTGGGCTGCCTGAGAAGATGAATCTGCGCATTGTGGAGCCGCTGCGAGCCTTGTTTAAGGACGAAGTGCGCGAAGTAGGGCATACACTAGAGCTGCCGGTGAACATTCTACACCGTCACCCCTTCCCCGGTCCCGGCTTGGGCATTCGTATCCTCGGTGATATTACCCCCGCCAAAGTAGACCTGCTGCAGCGCGCCGACGCCATTTTCATCAATGGCCTGAAAGAGTATGGCCTGTATGACCAGGTATGGCAGGCCGGCGTGATGCTGCTGCCCATCCAGAGCGTAGGCGTTATGGGCGACGAGCGTACCTATGAGCAGGTAGTAGCCCTGCGCGCCGTGACCAGCGTAGATGGCATGACGGCCGACTGGGCCCACCTCCCCTACGAGTTCCTGGCCGATGTGAGCAACAAAATCATCAATCAGGTACGCGGCATCAACCGCGTAGTGTATGATATCAGCTCCAAGCCGCCCGCAACTATTGAATGGGAATAGCAGATTTAGCCGCTGTGTATTTACATCTAAAAAAGACTGCTGGTAAAACGCCAGCAGTCTTTTTTCTTTTAGAATCTCCCGGTCAGTGTATCTTTACGCTGGTGCCGCTTATTGGCAATCCCCCTTTTTTGTCAATCTGACAAATGCTTGATAACCCTTTTCGGGTTTTGCGCCACGTAAGTCTGGCGCTGTTGCTGCTACTCCCCCACTTTCTCACAGCCCAGCAGCTACCTTCCCACCATTCTCCCTCACCCGATAAGGCCAGTGTGCACGGCATGCTGGTGTTTGGTATCCATCAGGTGTATGCCTCGCATTTGCCCATGTTCCACAGCCCGCATAATTACCAAGTGCTGCTTGAGCTGGAATTATCTGATTCAGCCCGAACCGCTTATCAGCAAAGTCAACAGACATTTCCGGCGGAGCTGGTTTACACCTTAGAGCCCGAAAAATTTGTCTTGCCGGAAATGGTGGCGCATCCGCGCTCCTTTCGCGCGGCACTTTATCGAGGACATTTTGAGCGTGGGGGCACCTGCATTGCCCGTAACGTAACCGTGCGTATTAAGCGGGTGCTTTATTTTCAGCCCCTGCACCCCGATGGGCAATCTGCCGCGCAGGCCCATTTTCTGCTGCTGGGAAATAAGCAGGAGCAGTACCTGATTCACCGGATAGAACGCCGCCCGGATTTTGATCAGGTAGTCCGGGTAACCGCACCTGTGGCTGCCCGCATGCGACACGCGCTACGTCGGAATGGGGTGGTGGAATGCATCCTGGAGGGCCCAAACCTCGGGCAGCCGCTGACTGCTCATACTGCAGTTCGGAGTACAGCACTCAAATCCCGGCAGTCTTTTTCGGTGCTGCCAGGGTCCGTTCTGTATTTAGAATTTGACGATTTACGCTAACAGCTATGCGCCTGCATATTGTACAACACATGGCATTCGAGGGGCCCGGCACTCTTGTTCAATGGGCCTCGGAACACGGGCACGTGCTGAGTTTTACGCATTTTCATGCTCCAAACCCCTACTTGCCGCCGCTGGATCAGGTTGATGCGGTAATCATATTAGGTGGAGTGATGAGCGTGCATGAGGAAGCGGAATGGCCTTGGCTAAGCACTGAAAAGGAATTTATTCGGGCCGCTATTCAGGTTCAGAAACCGGTGTTGGGCATTTGCCTGGGAGCCCAGTTAGTTGCCGAAGCCCTGGGAGGTGAGGTCTACCCAAATGAGGTAGCTGAAATTGGGTTTTACCCTGTTACGACAACGGACGTGGCAAAGCGTCATCCTGTATTTCAACACCTTCCCGCTACCTTCTTCGCCTTTCACTGGCACGGCGAAACCTTTACCCTGCCCAAGGGCGCCTTGCCCCTGGCAACCTCAGCCGCATGTGCCAATCAGGCATTTGCCTGGGGCTCCCATGTAATTGGACTCCAGTTTCATGCAGAAATTTCTGATGATTTACTGAACCAAATGCTCGCGAATGAAAGTGAAGACTTAATACCTGGGCCATATGTACAAAGCCTGGCACACATACAGACGCGCGCGGCTGCATTGTTACCGGAAAGCCAGCTATTTTTCTCGCGCCTACTTGATGCCTGGCTAAATTAACAATGGTAAAAACCAGGGACTAGAACCCCTTTGGCAGATCGATGCCTTTTATGGTCCGGTATAAGGCCAGGGCATTCTGATCCGACAATCCCCCAATAAAATCGGTGAGCAGCACAATTTGCTCATAGGCTGGTAGCTCCACCTGCGGACCAAGGGCTCGAAACTGCATCGGCAGCAAATCCAACAATTTGCGGCTGCGGTGACTTCGCTGGGCATCGAAGGTGGCGTGCAGGAAAGCATCCAGCAGGCCGCCGAGCACCTCAAAACCAGCGGCTTCAATTTCCAGTACCGGCCGGCTGCGGTACAGCTTCTCCACCGACAGCATCTGTACTTCCTGCAACTCGTGCCAGCACTCCAGCTCTTTCACCAAAGGCTGGTCATACTGCCCGGCAAGCATAGCGGGCACGTGTTCGGCAAAGCGTTGGGATACCTCATCTACCAGTTTACCAATGAGGCGGGCGCGGATATAGCCTAACTCCTCGCGCCAGTCGTGCCACTGTACACTGGCCCGGCGAGTGGGCGGGTCGTTAAGCATGCAGCGCAGCAGCTTCAGACCATGATGATGGTCAATAAGGCCGAGCTTAAGGCCATCTTCAAAATCGATGATGCGGTAACAAAGGTCGTCGGCGGCTTCTACCAGAAAGGCCAGCGGATGGCGGTGGTAAAACCCGGCACCTTCCTCCCCTTTTGGCAGTAGCCCCAATTCGTCGGCCACATGCCTGAATCGACCTTTTTCACACTGAAAGTAGCCGTACTTTTTCTCACTGGTTCCACCCGTACGGGCGCCGGGCTCTATTACGGAAGGCCGGGGATACTTCGTAAATGCGCCCAGCACGGCATATGTAAGGCCCAGCCCCGCCGTGCCAGTGCTGTGCGCCGGGTAGGTATGAGTCAGAATCCGAAAACCGGCGGCATTACCTTCGAAATGCTGCAAATCGGCCTGCTGTGCAATGGACAGGCCCGTGATAAACCGCTCGGCTTCCCGGCTGGTAAAATAGGCGGAAATGGCATCTTCACCAGAGTGGCCAAAGGGAGGGTTGCCAATGTCGTGACTCAGGCAGGCGGCGGCAACAATGTCGCCAAAATCCTGATCGAGGGTAGGTAGCGCGGCAGCCAGGTCGGAATCCGCCTCCATTAATCTACGCCCACTCAGGCGGCCTAGGGAGCGGCCCACGCAGGCGGTTTCTAAAGAGTGCGTGAGCCGGGTATGCACAAAATCGGTTTCCGGCAACGGCATGACCTGAGTTTTGCGCTGTAGTCTACGAAAGGCCGAGCTGAATACTACCCGGTCATAATCGGCTACGAAGGCCCCGCGCACCACGGGCGTATCGGCTACCAGGTGCAGTTGCGGCTGATCGGGGTAACGACGACGGGCCAGCAGGCGCTGCCAGGACATAGCGGGCGAAGCGGAAGAGGTAAGATGCATGTAGCGGGGAGGTTATCCCGCAAAATACAGGTATTCGGGAAAGAGCAAGAATGTGCTGTTTCGTTGCTTCCTTTTTAGCTGGCGCTGAAAGCATAATCTTCCTGCACCATACTACGTACCTTTGTCCGGCACTTTTAATCAGCGGGTTGTTTGCTGCTGATTCATCCTTTCACTCCGGTCCTCCAATGAGGCATTTTATGACGCTGCGCTTTGCGAGCTTTGGTCTGGGATTTTGTCTCGCTCTTACGGGCCAAGCTCAGCCATCTACCGCCCAAAAAGTTACGCCTCCTGCAAAAACAGGCACTACTGCTACCAGCAAAGCTCCGCCTGCAGCAAAACCAGCGGCACCCGTCAGGCCCAATGTTACCCCCGCCAAACCCGCCGGTGCCAAGGCCCAGCCCGCACTCCCCGGCAACCTCCGTTCTTCGGATCAGAATACGCGCTACCAAAATGGCAAGCTCCTGATTGAGCAGGGCCGATACGAGCTGGCCATGCAGGAGCTGCAGCCACTTACGGTGCCCACTGCCCGGTTTAAGCACGCGGCGGAAGCCGCTTATCTATATGCAGTGGCTGCTACCCGGGCAAAGAAATGGGCGGAGGCAGAGCAGATGCTCAACCTGCTGCGCAGTGAATATCCTACCTGGCCGGCTCTGGCTGAAGCCTATTTCCTGCAGGGACAGATTTCCTTTGAACAGGGTGAAGTAGGTAATGCCCTGCAGGTCCTGAGCCAGATTCCGGCAGGAAAGCTGGAGACCGAGCGCACTGCACTAAAGGCCACTTACCTGCCGCGCATCAAGGACAAAGCCTTGTTCCAGAATATGGTACGGCGCTACCAGCAGGATGCTATTGTGGCCACGGCTTATGCCGACAAGCTGGTGCTGGGTGGCTGGTATACTGATGCCGACAAAGCGCAGCTGGAACAGCTCATAAGCCAGTTCTCCCTCGATAGGTCCCGCTACTCACCGCGCGTTCGGCCTCAGAAGAAAAGCAGCTATAATGTGGCTGTGCTTCTCCCCTTCGAGCTGCACGATACCAGCTGGGAAAAGCAGCGTAAGCTTCAGTTTGTGACGGACCTCTATGCGGGCATGCGCCTGGCGCAGGACTCCCTGCAGCGGGAAGGCCGCTCCCTGCAGCTCTTCGCCTACGATACCGGCTCCGATACGCTGCAGCTCAAACGTATCCTGGCTCTGCCGGAGCTGGCGGCCATGGATATGATTGTGGGCCCGGTATACAAATCAGGTAGCAAGCTGCTGGCGCGCTACGCCCGCGAGCATCAGATTATCACCATCAATCCTTTGTCGCAGGACGGCGACCTGGTGCTGGATAACCCCTGGCATTATCTCTATGAGCCCAGCTCCGTGACGCAGGCCCAGCAGGCTGCTCAGTTTGCCTTCAATAACTTCCCTGGCCGTACAGCAGTTGTTTTATACGAAGACAGTAAGGACGAAAAGGCCTTCGGTGAGACGTATAAAACCACCTATGAGGCGCTGGGCGGAAAAGTGCAGGTGCTACGCCGTATTAATTCCGATGTGGATGAATCCCTGGCGCAGGGCTTTGCGGGAATTGATCTGAAAACGGTCAGCCATCTGGTAATGGCTACCGAGGGCCGCAAGGCTGGGCCATATACTTTTGGTCTGATGCAAAGCCAAGGGGCACGCCTCCCCCTCATTACCTATGCTTCCTGGCTGGAGAACCCTAAGGTTTCATTAGGCCAGTTGGACGCCCGCGAGGTTTACTTTTTGTATCCGCATTATCTGGACAAAAATGCCCCCGGGGTGCGGCGCTTCCGCCAGCTTTACTTGCAGCAGCAACATTTGCCCCCTTCGGTGTTTTCCAGCATTGGCTTTGAGCTGCTTTATTATTTCGGCTCCCGGCTGCATGAGTACGGCTCTGTTTTTCAGACGCAGCTGGCCAATTCCGGACCGGTTTCGGGCATGCTGTTTCAGGGCATCGGGTACCCCGGCGGCCGTCACGATAATCAGTATGTGCCCATCACCAAGCTGGAACGCATGGAGGTGGAAGTCCTGAACCCGGTGGATGGCCGGTAAACTTCAGCGCCCTTAGCCCTGCTCCTTTTGCAACCTGAATGTTCTTTTGATATGAAGTCTTCTATTTCTCCGGCTCCTGAGCTTACGCTTGGTACCAGCAATGCCCTGTTTGAGCGGGCCAAGCAACATATTCCCGGTGGCGTAAACTCGCCGGTGCGCGCCTTCCGCGCCGTGGGCGGCCATCCGGTTTTCATGAAGTCGGCAAAAGGGGCCTGGCTCACGGATGTTGACGGTAACCAATACCTTGATTTCATAAACTCCTGGGGGCCCATGATTCTGGGCCACGCCCCGCAAATTGTGCTGGAGGCTGTACAGCAGGCTATTCCCGACTCGCTTTCCTTTGGGGCCCCCACGCAGCGCGAGGTAGAAATGGCCGAGCTGATCAAGCAGATGGTACCCAGCATTGAGAAGGTTCGGCTGGTGAATTCAGGCACCGAGGCTACTATGTCGGCCATTCGGGTGGCGCGGGGCTATACCGGCCGCGACAAGATCCTCAAGTTTGAAGGTTGCTACCACGGCCACGGCGACTCTTTCCTGATTGCCGCCGGCTCCGGAGCCCTCACTTTGGGCTCGCCCGATTCGCCCGGCGTTACTGAAGGCGTTGCCAAAGACACACTCACAGTACCTTACAACGACCTGGACGCCGTGCGCCGGGCTATTGCTGCCAATTCCAGCCAGATTGCCGCCATTATTATTGAGCCGGTGGTTGGCAACATGGGCCTGGTAGAGCCCGCCGAAGGTTTCCTGCCGGGCCTGCGCGAACTGTGCACCGAGCACGGCATCGTATTCATTTTTGATGAGGTGATGACGGGCTTCCGGCTGGCGCCGGGCGGTGCGCAGGAGCTCTATGGCATTAAGCCGGACATGACCACGCTGGGCAAAATCATTGGCGGAGGTATGCCAGTGGGCGCGTACGGCGGCCGTCAGGATATTATGGACAATGTAGCCCCCGCGGGTAAAGTGTATCAGGCGGGTACACTCTCCGGCAACCCCATTGCTACCGCTGCCGGCATTGCTCAGCTTACCTACCTACAGCAGCACCCGGAGCTATATACCGAGCTCAACCGCATCAGCACCCGCATTGCCAATGGCACCCGGCAGATTGCCGCCGAGCTGGGCCTGAACTACACGGTCAATCAGGTGGGCTCCATGTTCAGCCTGTTTTTCACCACCGAGCCCGTAACAGACCTGGCCAGTGCCAAAACTTCCGATACCGAGGCATTTGGCCGGTATTTCCGGGCTATGCTCCACCGCGGTATCTACCTGGCACCGGCGCAGTTTGAGGCTCTGTTTGTTTCTACTGCCATTACAGATGAATTGGCAGACCATTACTTGACGGCCTGCCGCGAGTCGCTGATTGAAGCCCACGGGCTGTAATTTCCCTGAGGCAATTCTGAAACTGTCATCCTTAGTCAAGCTGGGGATGACAGTTTTTTTTCTACAGCTCCCAACCACGACAGCAACCGGTTACCTTTGCGGGCAAATCTGCCTTGTCTTATGCCTCGTTTCCGCTTTCTTTTCCCGGTATTACTGCTCATTCTGCTGCCTAACCTGCTTTGGGCGCAGCTGAATGGCCCGGCTGCTGATAACAAGCGCCTGTTCGACCGCACCGTAGACGAGCTGAATTTCCGAACTATGGAAACCGTGTACGATAAGTCGTTTACGCGGCGCAAATTTCCGGTAAACCTGCGCACGGCTAAAGACCGGCGTGCTTTCGATGATTTTCCCGGTCGCGACGACCTGCACACTCTCTTCCAGAATTACAACGGCGTAGCCGAGCGCTACAAGGCCCGCTTCGGCAAAGGGCGCACGGATCTGGCCGAATTTGAGAAGCAGCTCAACAGCATTGTGCTGGACCGCAACTTCGAGTTCTTCATTCACAACCTGCCCCGCGACGAGCGGGTAGCCCTGATCCGGGCGCTACAACGGGAGATTAAGCAAGCCACCGCACAGTTTAACGCCTCCGAAGACCCTGCCCCCGACGAAACGACCGTGGACGGTGCCGCCGTGCCACCCGCTGATGTAGACGCCGAAGCCACCGTAGCGGCTCCGCTGGAAGATGCCACGCCACAGCCGGAGGAAACCACGACCACTACTACCATAACCTCCCAGGCCGCCAGCCCACAGGCAGCACCCTCCCAGTACGGCTGGCTAGACTACCTGACACTGCTGCTGGCCGGCACCTCCCTTTTCCTGGTGGGTCGGCTTACCCTGGTAACCATTCCGGAGCTGCGCGGCCGCCTGGATGCCTTAACGTCTTTTGGAGAAGAGGAGCCGGAGGTAGAAGAAACCATGGCACCGCGCCGCAGCTCCGGCCTGCGTGAAGACCGCTACGAAGAGGAAGAAGAACAAGCGTAAGTATTACATCAAAAGTCAGCCATGATTCTCACCGATCAGCAGATTCTCGCCGAGATTGAGCGGGGCAATATTGTCATCCAGCCGTATGATCGGACCTGCCTCGGCACCAATTCCTACGACGTGCACCTGGGCCGCTACCTGGCCACCTACCGCGACGCCGTGCTGGATGCCCGCCAGCACAATCAGATTGAAACCTTCGAAATTCCGGAGGAAGGCTATGTACTGGAGCCTGGTAAACTGTATCTGGGGGTAACGGAAGAATATACTGAAAGCCACGCCCACGTACCCTTTCTGGAAGGCAAAAGCAGCGTAGGCAGACTCGGCATCGACATTCATGCTACGGCTGGCAAAGGCGACATTGGGTTCTGCAACACGTGGACGCTGGAAATCAGTGTTTCTATGCCCGTGCGCGTGTATGCCGGTATGCCTATCGGCCAGCTGATCTACTTTGCAGTGCAGGGCAATGTGGAGACGTTCTACAACCGCAAGGCCAACGCCAAGTATAACGACCGCACCGATAAGCCGGTGGAATCGATGATGTGGAAGAATACCTGGTAATCTGGAAGTAGCTTGGTGAAGCTACGTCTTTGTCAAAGCTGGTCGGTCCGAACTCCTTGGCACAGTTTTTCGTTAAGGGAAAGTAATTTATCGGAAACTGCACCAGCCCAGGTGCTGCTTTTGTTAGGAAACCGACCACAGCTAACGAACCATGACCATGCGTAATACACTTGCCATTGCCGCTTTGCTACTGGCCACTACCATTGGTGCTCAGGCTCAGCAGAAATCGTTTATCACCACTACACAGGATAAAACCCGCTCCTCGCCACGCCTGAATGCGGCTGCTGTGGAGTACCGGGCCGACCGCCTGTCGGACCAGATGGTGCGCCAGCTGCGTTTGAATGGTTATCAGGCCTCGCGCCTACGCTCCATTAACGAGGATAAGGTGGCTAAAATGGCTGCTATTGAGCAGAAACATGCCGGCAATCAGCAGCTTATTGATGAGCAGTGCAAAGGCGTCTGCAAGGAGCGGGATAAGGAGCTAGCCTCTGTCTTGTCTACCGACCAGTACACGAACTACTACGATTCTCGGTCCATGTTCTATAAGTATGATAAAGACTATGCGGCTCGTTCCACCAATATCATGCTCGTAAAATCGGTACAGGAGCCGCTGCCCGCCAGCAGCAAAGGCGCTGTTATTGCGCCTAGCCGCCCGGAGGGCCGTAGTACACCGGCCAGCAGCGTACGGGGCCGTTAAAGCATCCTAATTCATAAAAAAGCCCCACCTGGTTTTCCAGGAGGGGCTTTTTTATGGTTACTGTAGTGTTACTTCTGCGTTTTCTGCTCTGCGTCGATGTGCTTAGAGAGTTCAGCGCACAGTTCACGCATCTTGGTGGCCATCACTGTATCATTAGTAGCCGTCATGATGGTTTCCGCCATGGACCCGATGGTATCCACAATGAAATACTTCATAGCATCCACCGGCATGTCTTTGGTCCAGAGGTCAATTTTCATAGTGCCCTCCTGGTTCCGGTCCCAGATAGAAACGTTAATGGCTTTGGCAAAGTGAATATCAGGGCCGGCATCGGTAGCAGTCCAGCTGATGGCCTCAGGCACTTTCTGGTCGTCGAGGGCAATGCTGAAGCGGATTTCAGATTTTTTCATCGGAAGGATGTTCTTGTAAAAAGTTTGTCATCCTGAGCTTGCGAAGGACCTTCTTCCATTGGTGCGGCCATCGTTAAGACGACTTATTCCAGTGGGAGAAGGTCCTTCGCTTTGCTCAGGATGACAGGTGTATTTTTTGTTCGGATGAACAGCTACTACACGTAGTTGTTCAGCATTACCGGCATTACCAGCATCAGAATGCTTTCGTTGTCGTCGGCAATGGTGGGCATGAGCAAGCCGGCGCGGTTAGGCGTGCTCAGTTCCAGGGTAATTTCTTCGGAGTCGATGTTTGACAGCATTTCAATGAGGAACTTGGCGTTGAAGCCAATTTCCATATCCTCGCCATCGTACTGGCAGGCCAGCTTCTCGTTGGCTTCGTTGCTGAAGTCGAGGTCTTCGGCCGAAATCGTCAGCTCCGAACCCGCCAGACGCAGGCGCACCTGGTGAGTGGTTTTGTTGGAGTAGATGGCAATGCGCTTCACCGAGTTCAGCAGCGCAGCCCGGTCAATAATGAGCTTGTTCGGGTTCGAAACCGGAATGACGTTCTCGTAGTCGGGGTACCGCTCATCAATCAGGCGGCACACTAGGCGCATCTGATTAAAGGAGAAGAATGCGTTGGAGTGGTTGAACTCCACGCGCACCGGCGTAGCCTCAGAAGGCAGTGCGTTTTTGAGCAGGTTGAAGGCTTTGCGTGGAATGATGAGGTTAGCCGTTTGGCCGGCGCCTACATCCTGACGGCGGTAGCGCAGCAGGCGGTGACCATCGGTAGCCACAAAGGTGACCTGGTTATCGGCCAGCTGCACCAAAATGCCCGTCATAGCCGGCCGTAGCTCGTCGGTGCTTACCGCGAAAATGGTCTTGTTGATGGCGCGCGCCAGCGACGAAGACGGAATTTCGATAGGCGCCGAGCCTTTTACCACCGGCACACGGGGGAAATCGGTAGCGTTTTCGCCGGCCAGCTTGTAGCGACCGTTGGCCGAGCTGATTTCGATGGTATAGGTCTCTTCGTCCAACGTGAAGGTTACAGGCTGGTCGGGCAGGTTCTTGAGCGTATCCAGCAGAATGCGGGCAGGTGCCGCAATTCGACCACTTTCGCGGGCTTCCACGGGCAGCTCTGTCATCATGCTGGTTTCCAGGTCGGAGGCCGTAATCGTCAGCTTGCCGTCCTCAATCTCGAAGAGAAAGTTCTCCAGAATGGGCACTACAGGATTATTCGTGACCACGCCATTGATGCTCTGCAACTGCTTGAGCAAGGCGGAAGACGAGACGATAAACTTCATATAAAGGGCGGTTGTCGGGCGTTTTTGGAAGAGGACAAAGATAGGAAACAGCGGGGTATTTTCGGGGTGAAATTCAGCAGAAGCAATATCCTCAATTTCACCCCGAAAATACCCCATTTAAGGCGCTACGCGTCTTAGAGCTTCCCTCCTAGAAGGAGGCATACTTGCGCTTACGTAACCACGCCCGCACACCCCCAAATAATCCTAACAGCATTAGTGGCGCGCCAATATTCAGCAGCTGCCAGCGGCGCTTTTCTTCATTCACCTTCACTTTATCCAGTGGCCGAAGGGTAATTTCTTTGCTGCGCACGGCAATTAGCCCGGTTTCATCGAGGAGGTAGTCAGCGGCATTTTGCACCAGTTCCCGGTTGGCAAACTCAGTGGTTGCCATTCGGTCGTAGCCCAGGCGCAGGGGGCGGCCGGTTTTGGTGTCCACATCATTGCGAACAAAGTCACCATCGGAAACCACCAGGATTTTTCCGGGGCGGGCATTGGGCGTTTGCGCGGGCTGAAACTCGGTGGTGCCGGGCTTGGTGCGGTTGGCGAACAAGGAGCGGAACTGACCTTCCAGCAAATAGCCCACGGACTTGGGGCCATTAGTGTAAAGTTTGGGGTCGGGCGGCAGGCGGGCATCGTTCAGGTTTACGGGCACCGGCGCGGGCAGCACGCGGGTGTAGCGCGAGGTGAACATGAGCGGCGTTTTGCGGATGCCTGCGGCCTTCACCGTGTCAATAGTGCCCACAAACTTGAAGTACACGGCATCCAGGTTGCGGGTAATAGGGTGCGGGCTGAACGAGTTAACAATGGGATAAAACTGCCAGGGCATGGGCTCTACCTGCGGCTTATTGCCGGTAACGCCCGTCACGAGCGGAATAAGGCCGGAGTTGATATCCAGGATCAGGTCGCCGTTGAAGCGGGCGCCGTACTTGAAAAGCAGGTCGGTGAGGTTCAACTCGATGGGGAATGAGAGCATGCCGCCGCGGTTGGCACTGTCCAGGTTCACTCGCATCATATCCACGAAAAACATGGCGCGGCCGCCCTGGGTGATGTACTCATCCAGCTTAAACTTCTCGGCCTCGGTATAGGGGCGCTGTGGCTTGGCTATGATAACGGCAGCCAGCGGCTTGAGGCTAGGCACCTTGCTAAGGTCCACGCGGTACACGTTGTAGTCGCGCTGCAGGGAGCCAATCATATCGGCCATTTGCAGGTTATCCAGCTCGCCGTGGCCTTCTACTATGCCAATAACTTTGCGGGTGCTGGGCTGCAGGCGGCGGATGGTGCTGGCCATTTCATATTCCAGCCCCTCGATGCTCTGGTTGAGGCGCACATCGGGCGCGGCGGCCTGGTTGCCGCGTAGCAGCAGCACATTTTGCTCCTTGCTGCCTACGGTAATGGTAGCCCAGGGAAAGATGATTTTCTCGACCCGCTTTCCGTTTTCGTTAGCGCCCAGATTAGTGGGGGTCAGTCCTTTTTGAATAAGGCGCTGGTATTCCTTGTTGCGGGCTTCCTCAGAAGAAGCCGCCGCGGGGTCTACGAACACATAGCGCAGCTTGGAACCGGCATGTACCTGCATTTCGTCCAGGGTTTCGCGGGTGGCCTGCTGCAGGCGGCGGAAAGCGGGCGGGAAGTCACCGGCCAGGTACACCGTTACGGTCACGGGCTCGGCCATCTGCTCCAGCAGCTGCTTGGTGGCCGGGGCCATGCTGTAGCGCTTGTCCTCGGTGAGGTCTAAGCGGAAGAAATACAGCTGGGCAATGAAATTGAGGACAAAAAGCGCCAGCATAAACAAACCGAACCGGAGCAGGTCCTGCTGTTTGCGGGATTTAACCGGAGCAACGGGCGCGGGCAGGGCGTTGGGAGTAGTTTCCATGCGTCAGAAAGTCCGGTTACCAATTGCGGCTGCGCAGCACAAGGCGGGTAGAAACCAGCATCAGTGCCACGATGGAGAAGAAATAGAGCAGGTCGCGGGAGTCCACAAGGCCTTTGCTCATGTCGCGGTAGTGCGCGGCAATGCCGAACTGCCCGATGTAGTAAGCTGGAGCGCCATCAAACAAAGAGGCCAACGAATCGAACCCGGAATACACTAGAAAGCAGCCCACCACGGCCACCAGAAAGGCAATGATCTGGTCGCGCGTGAGGGCCGAAGCCAGCACGCCAATGGCCGCAAATACGGCCGCCAGCAGCGCCAGCCCGAGGAAAGAACCGGCAAACGCGGCAGAATCAATATTGCCAACGGGGTTGCCGAGCTGATTTACCGAGAAGTAGTAAAGCAGCGTGGGCACCAGCGCCAGAAGGGCCAGCAGCAGGCAGGCCAGGTACTTCCCTCCTACCAGCTGCCCATCAGTGAGGGGCCGCGTGAGCAGCAGCTCAATGGTGCCGGCCTTCTTCTCCTCCGCAAACGTGCGCATGGTAATGGCCGGAATCAGGAACAGGAAAATCCAGGGGGCCAGGTTGAAGAGCGTCTGCAGGTCGGCAAAGCCGTAGTCGAGCACGGAGCTGTCGGGGAATACCCACACGAACAGGCCGGTAGCCACCAGAAACACCCCAATAACCACGTAGGCCACCGGCGAGTTGAGGAAGGCGTTAAATTCTTTGCGAAGGATGGCGAGCATCTAAGGCTTTTGTAGGCTGTAAAAAATCTTTTTGTCATCCTGAGGCGGTAGCCGAGGACCTTATCACGCTAGAACCAGTCGTTGCTTCGACAATCGTTCTTTAGTCAAAAGGTCCTTCGCAAGCTCAGGATGACACTTGTTCTAGGATAGTGGTTGACACTAATTCTATTTGGTCAATTCGCCGAACACCTGCTCCAGAGACTGTTCTTCCTGGCGCAAACCCAGTAGAATCCAGCCTTGCTGAGCGGCGAGACGGGAAATAGCGCCGCGCTGGTCGGTGGTGCCGGTCGTTCGAATGCGCCAGGTGTTGTTAGGGCCGGGCTCCACTGCTTTCACTTCGGGCAGCCGGCGCAGCACTTCCGCGTCAATCGGGCCTTCGAACTCGGCACGAATGATGGTTTCGCCCTGAGCCAAAGCACCTAGTTCCCGCACCGGCGAATCGGCCACGAGCTGGCCGCGGCTAATGATGACCACCCGGTCGCAGAGGGCCTGTACCTCGGGCAGAATGTGGGTGCTGAAGATGACGGTTTTGTCCTGGCCCAGTTCACGGATAAGCTGGCGGATTTCGCCAATCTGGTTGGGGTCGAGGCCGGTGGTGGGTTCGTCCAGGATGAGTACCTGCGGGTCGTGCACCAGGGCCTGCGCCAGGCCTACGCGCTGGCGGTACCCTTTGCTCAGGGCGCCAATTAATTTATTCTGCTCCCGGCCCAGCCCTACCCGGTCCACCATTTGCTGCACGCGGCTCCGACGCTCCTGGCCTTTCAGGCCGTGCACGGAGCCGATGAAATCGAGGTACTCGTGCACGTACATATCCAGGTACAGCGGGTTGTGCTCAGGCAGGTAGCCTACCCGGCGGCGCACTTCCAGCGGGTGCTCCACTACGTCGAATTCAGCCACGCGTACGCTGCCGCTCGTGGGCGGCAGGTAGCCAGTGGCAATTTTCATGGTGGTGCTTTTTCCGGCCCCGTTCGGCCCCAGAAAGCCCAGAATCTCGCCCTTGCCCACGCTAAACGAAATATCGTTTACGGCGGCCTGGGTACCGAAAAGCTTGGTCAGGTGTTGAACTTCTACCATAAGGTATAGCGCGAAGCTCCAGCTTCGGGCAGTATGGCTGATGTTGAACGAAGTGTAGCAAGCCGCTCAACGATACACGAAGCTGGAGCTTCGTGCTAGTGCTATTTCTTGGGTTGTAAGGGGCGCATCTCAATATCCACGATGTGGAAGTTGAAGGGCGTTTCAATGGCATGCACAATGGTGGCGGCAATGTCCTCGGGCTGCATCATAGAAGCGTTGGCTTCGGTGCCGGGAATTTCATCGAAGAAATTGGTCTGCACCGAGCCGGGATACAGGCACGTTACTTTTATTCCATCATTCCGCACTTCCTTAAACAAGGACTGCGAGAAGCCTTTTACCGCAAACTTAGTGGCGCAGTAGCCGGCCATTTTCTCGATGCCCTGCTGACCGGCAATGGAGGAAATATTGATAATGTGGCCCAGCTGCTGCTCCCGCATTTGCGGCAGCACAGCTTTGGTGCAGTAGAACAGGCCATGCACGTTGGTGTCAAACATGAGGTGCCAGTCCTCCGAATCGAAGCCGTCTACCGGGCCGGAAATGCCCAGGCCGGCGTTGTTGACCAGCACGTGCACTTCGTCGCCCAGTTGTTCGCGGGTTTCGGCGTAGGCTTTTATCACGGCCGCTTCCTTACGCACATCGCACTTGAAGAAGTGAAAACGCTCGTGCTTCAGGTGTTTGGGTGCGGTGCGGCCCCAGCCCGCCACGATGGCACCATGCGCCAGCAGGGCCTCGGCCGTAGCCAGGCCAATTCCTTTGCTGACGCCTGTCAGAATAGCTACCTTGCCAATCAGGTCCATTGCGTGAAGATGTTTCAAGTTGCGTTTCGGCCGCAAGATAGAGCCTCTGCGGCGCTTTTCAGTAGTTGGCTAACGCTGACATTCACGTTGGTGTTGCTGTCCGGCTGCAAGCCGGACCATGAGCTGGACTGCTTTAAAAGTACGGGTAAGGTAATCACCACCCGCCGGGAACTGCCCCCTATCCACACCCTCACGGTTTTCGATAACGTGGATGTGAACTTGGTGCAGGATACGGCCACGTTTGCGGAAGTGCGCACCGGCAAAAATCTGCAGCAGGACCTGGAGCTAACCGAGCAGGACGGCTCCCTCACTATTCGAAATACCAGCCGCTGCAATTGGGTGCGCCGCTATGATGTACCGCGCGAGGTAACCGTCCATCTCCCCTCCCTGCTCAACCTTTTTCAGAAAGGCCAGAATACGGTACGCACCCAGGGTACTTTCCGCACGGAGAAGCTTTTCTGCCACCTGGTAGGCGCCGGCGACTTCGACCTGAACGTGGATACCCGCTACCTCTGGCTGGATTTATATGAGCTGGGTGATATTCGTGTGACTGGTCGCACCGATACATTGCACTTAACCCTCGGAGGACTGGGGTCTGTGTATGGCCGGGATTTAAACGCGCGTCGCAGTGTTGTGCAGATAAACCGCGCCACCGCCGGCAATGCGCACTTGCAGGTCACGCAGGAATTATATGGCACCCATGCCGGCGCTGGCACCCTGTTTTATAGTGGTCACCCGGCAAGCGTGGCGGTGTCCGTTACCGGTAAAGGAAAGTTAATGCCGGTGGAATAGACAGCAATGGCTAGATATCCCCTAGTTGCGGACGAATGAGAAGCTCTTCCACTACGGCGCGGCGGGACAAGGAATAGGCACTAAATATGGCATCGGCTACGTCTTCCGGGCACATAAAACGCTCCGGCGGCAAGTCGGTACCCTCCCAGCTGTTGGTAAGCGTGGCACCGGGCAGCACGGCCGTTACGCGGATGTTGTGCTCCCGCAACTCGGCGCGCAACACTTTGGTCATTCCATACAAGGCAAATTTGGCAATGCAGTAGGAGCCGCCGTTGGTATAGGCTGTAATACTGGCCGTGGAACACATATTGAAGATATGCCCGGCGCGGCGCGCAATCATATCCGGCAACAGGCCCTGGGTCACGTCATAGGCACTGTAAAGGTTCACGTCAATCATGTGGCGCAGTTGCGAGCCGTCGGTAGGCTCATCCTGCAGGCGGCCAGGCTCAAAGCCGCCGGTATTGTTTACCAGCACTTCTACTTCTCCGTTCAGGCTACGTACAAAATCCACGAAACGGGCGGCATCACGAGGCTGGCTTAAATCGGCAGCGAGGGTGTATACGCTTACGTTCGGATAAGCCTGCGCCATCGTATCACTTAAAACCAGTAAATCGGCAGCCGAGCGGGCGCAAGTGACGACGGCATGGCCCTCTTGGGCAAAGCGTTCCACAATGGCGCGCCCAATTCCTTTCGTACCACCCGTCACTACGATTAATTTTTGCATTCCTTTACTTGTTGAATCGGTTTTTACGTAAGGGGAGCGAATCCGCACTGGCAGTTTTCTTATGCCGGACTGCTCCTCCGCAAGTTTCCGCTTTTCTGCTTTAGTTTCGCATTATATGGTCAAAACCTTCGGCTCTTTCATTCTTTTCATGCAGAGTATGCTCACCCGCAAAGAGCGGGTGCGGGTGCTCTGGCAGCGTACCCTAGACGAAGCTATTCTGATTGGGGTTGACTCCATTTTCATTGTGGCCATTGTTTCGGCTTTTATTGGAGCAGTAACCTGTGTGCAGATTGCCTACAACCTCACGAACCCGCTTATTCCTAAATCCACCATTGGGTTTATGGTACGCGAAATGACTATCCTGGAGCTGGCCCCCACTATCACCAGCATTGTGCTGGCGGGAAAAGTAGGCTCCAGCATTGCTGGCGGGCTGGGCACCATGCGCATTACCGAGCAGGTGGATGCACTGGAGGTAATGGGTATTAACTCTGCCTCTTATCTGGTATTGCCCAAAGTAGTAGCAGCCATCCTGATGTTTCCGCTGTTGGTTATTATGGCCATGGGCCTGTCCATCTTTGGCGGGTATCTGGCGGGCACGTTGTCGGGAGCTATGTCGGCGCAGGAATACATTGAGGGTATTCGCACTGATTTCATTCCTTACAATATTGCCTTTGCGTTGATTAAGTCGGTGGTTTTTGCCTTCCTGGTTTCGGCTATTTCCGCGTATAAAGGCTACTTCACCAAAGGTGGAGCCCTGGAAGTAGGCGCAGCAAGTACAGGCGCCGTAACCAACTCCATCATTGCCATTCTGATTGCCGATTACGTATTGGCCGCTGTGCTTTTATAAGTTGTTTGCAGCCATTGGTTTTGTTCGACGGTATTCCGACCTTGATAGAAGCCTGCTGCTCATAGCCCACCGCTTTCTGTTACTTCCAACATGATTGAAGTTCATAACGTCCAGAAATCCTTCAATGGCAACCAAGTGCTGAAGGGTATTACCTGCACGTTTGCAACGGGCAAATGCAACCTGGTGCTGGGTGGTTCCGGCACCGGCAAAAGCGTACTGTTGCAATGTATTGTGGGCCTCATGCAGCCTGATATCGGCAGCATCACCTTTGATGGCACCATCTTCACCAACAACAAGGTGCAGATCCGGCAGGAAATCCGCCGCAAAATTGGCATGCTGTTCCAGGGGGGTGCCCTCTTCGACTCCATGACCGTGTATGAAAACACGGAGTTTCCGCTGAAGATGCTCACGCCGGAAATGAGCAAGGAAGAGCGCCGCGACCGGGTGGAGTTTTGCCTGAAGCGCGTGGGCCTGGAAAATGCCGGCAATAAAATGCCTTCTGAAATTTCGGGTGGCATGAAAAAGCGCGTGGGCATTGCCCGCGCCATTGCTCCCAACTGTACCTACCTGTTCTGCGACGAGCCCAACTCCGGCCTCGACCCCGCTACCAGCATCAAGATTGACGAGCTGATTCACGAAATCACCCACGAGTATCAAATCACCACCGTCGTCATCACCCACGACATGAACTCCGTGGTAGAAATCGGCGACCATATCATCTTCTTACACAAAGGCTTGAAGCTTTGGGACGGCAACAAGGACGAAATCCTGAACGCCCAGGTACCGGAGTTGCGCGAATTCATTTTCAGTAGCAGTCTGGTACGCGCTGCTAAACGCGTAGAAGAAACATCCGGAGGAGGTTTGGAAGCGTTGGCCAATGAGCCACTTTCGGAAGTATAGAAGTATAGCTCAGCAATAAAGGGAGGCTGCATTTAGGCTTTCATATTAGCCATAAAAAAGCCCTTGACGTCATTGTGCACGTCAAGGGCTTTTTAATTTTGGTTGAAGCTGATTGCAGCCTTTATTGTTGAATTCCGGTATTTCTGAGAGAGTTGGGTTATCCCTTCACCACCACCCTTCCCTATCGCGCAAGCTGGAAATATGGGCCAGGTGGTGCCGCCCATGCCAGGCATACATAGCCAGGGCCTGATCCAGGGTGAATTCCTGCTGTGAGCCGGGATGGTAGAACCGGCGCGCCCACTGCTCCTCGGTAAGCTGGCGCAGGAGCGTAGTCCAGCGCGAGTGCAGGGCATTTAGCAGTGACAAGGATACTCCCACAGATGTGGCCGCCACATCTGGCAACTCTGCCCAGGCACCTTCATCATAAGGCTTGATAGTGGGCAACTCTTCCGTAAGGGCCAGCCGGAAACGCATATAAGCATTCATGTGCGAATCGGGCAGGTGGTGCAGAACCTGGCGCACTGTCCAGCCACCGGGGCGGTACGAGGTGTTTAGTTGCTCCGGGCTAAGCCCAGCGGCAGCGGCCCGTACCTGGTCGGGTAGCATGGCCAGTTGGGCCAGCAGCCCCATGCGGGCACCTGATGAAAGTGGGCCGGTTGGTAGCTCTGCCTGGCCAATAGGATAGCGAAGGTCGGTTTCAATCATAAGCAAAAGAACAGATGCGGACGGTAAGGTACAAGGTTGCACTAAGACGGAATCAACCTAAAACAGCAATGGCTTCCTGTGGGGAAGCCATTGCCGGGTATGCAGTAAGATTTTAGTCTTTCCGCTTGTTGAGTTCGTCGCGAATTTTGGCGGCTTTTTCGTAGTCCTCTTTCTCCAGGGCCTGAGCCAGCATTTTAGTCAGCTCATCCAAAGAAACCTGCCCGGTAGGCTCACGCGGCTCAGTGGGCGTAGGTCCGGTGGAACCGCTGTCATCATCCTCATCCTCGTCGTCCTCATCCGAGTCCTCGCCGGTTTCGTCGAGGTCAGAGAGAATAATGCCGGCTTCGCTCAACACACTTTCCACGGTGTAAATCGGCACGCCGAAACGCAGGCCAATGGCAATGGCATCGGAAGGGCGGGCATCCAGCTCAAAGGTGCTGGCCCCATCAGAACACACAATCTTGGAGTAGAAGACGCCTTCCTTCAGGTCAGAAATCAGCACTTCCAGAATAACCACGTGCACATGCTCGGCAAACGACTTAAACAGGTCATGCGTGAGCGGACGGTTGGGGCTTATCTTTTCTATCTGGATAGCAATACTCTGAGCTTCAAACATGCCGATGATAATCGGTAGCCGCCGGTTACCGGTTTTTTCCCCCAGAATAAGGGCGAAGGAGCCGGATTGGGACTGGCTGGAGGAAAGGCCCAGAATTTCGAGCTGTATTTTTTTCAAGGTTCTTGGGGTCTTGAGGACGTAGGGTCTTAAGAACGGAGTGGCAGGCCTAAATAGGTGATACGTGCAAAGAAAAGAAAGGCTCCGCGCCCGTACTAGGAAAACCAGAAAAAGACTTAGGGTCTTGAGAAAACCGATTTACAATGAAACCCGATTTTCTCAAGACCCTATACTCCTAAAACCTAGCCCAGTTCTTTTACGGCCTGGGTTAGTTTGGGCAGTACATCGAATACGTCGCCTACAATGCCATAATCAGCGGCCTTGAAGAACGGAGCTTCGGGGTCTTTGTTGATAACCACAATTACCTTGCTGGAGTTTACCCCGGCCAGGTGCTGAATAGCACCCGAAATGCCGCAGGCAATGTACAGGTTGGGCGAAACGGTGATGCCCGTCTGACCTACGTGCTCGTGGTGAGGGCGCCAGTCTACATCTGAAACCGGCTTGGAGCAGGCCGTGGCCGCACCCAATGCCTTGGCCAGATCCTCAATGAGATACCAGTTCTCAGGGCCTTTCATGCCACGGCCACCAGATACCACTTTATCAGCTTCAGGCAACAGAATACCGCCGGCCTGGTCCTGCATTACTACTTGCTTGGGGGCATCGGCAAAGTCAGCATCCGTAAGCTGGGCAGAGAAAGCAACTACCTGAGCAGTTTTGCCGGCTTCGTGCAGAGCCTCGATGGAGTTTTTCTTAACGGCAATGATTTTCCGGTCGCCCTGCAGGGTAACGTCAGCAAAGGCTTTGCCCGAGAAGGCACCGCGCTTCACCAAAAACTGACCATTGTTTACTTTAGGCAGCTCTACTACGTTGGTAGCCAGGCTTGCCTGCAACCGCACCGACAGGCGCGAGCCAACAGCCGCACCAATGTTAGAGTTAGCCAGCACAATTACCTTAGAATCTTCCTGCTGGGCAGCAGTGGCAATGAGCTTGGTATAAGCACCATTCACGAAATCTTTCAAGCGAGGCTCAGCGTCATACAGCACTTTGCTGATGCCTTGCTCACCCAGCTTGGCCAGATTGGCTTCAGTGGCCTCCCCTACGGCAATAGCCGTGGCGGAAGTACCGAGCATCTGGGCTACCTGGCTTCCGTAAGAAGCCACTTCCAGCGAAGACTTTTTCACTTCGCCGTTATCACATTCTACTACTACGAGTACGGACATATTTCCTGGAATTATGAATTCATCCTTCTAAAGCCTTTGTTCATTTAAATCCATCAAAACCACTGATTCACAGACGTTTTAACAGACCCAAGAACCCAAACCTCAAAGTATATAATTCGAAGTTTAGATAACTTTGGCTTCGTTGCGGAGGAGCTTGATCAGGTCGCCGGCGCTTTCAGCGGGGATAAGCTTTACGCCTTGCTTCTTAGGGGGCAGTGCGTATTCAGCTACCTCGGTGCGGGCACCTTCGCCTACGGGCTCAATGACCTTCAGCGGCTTGGTGCGGGCCGTCATGATGCCGCGCATGTTAGGGATGCGGGGCTCACACATGGGCTGCTGGCACGAGGCTACGAAGGGTGTGTTTACCTCCACAATTTCTTTTCCGCCTTCAATTTCGCGTTCCAGCGTGGCAGTGTTGCCGTTCATATCCAGCTTCATGGCCGGAGCTACGGTGGGGATGCCCAGCATCTCGCCTACCATGCCATGTACCTGGAAGCCGTTGTAATCGATGCTCTCCTTACCCATCAGAATAACATCGTAGCCGCCTTCTTTGGCTACGCTGGCAATCTGTTGCGCCACGAAATAAGCATCCTTAGGATGAGCATTCACGCGGATGGCGTCGTCGGCCCCAATGGCCAGCGCCTTGCGGATATTGGGCTCGGTATCGGCCTCACCTACGTTCAGCACCGTTACGGTGCCGCTGCCTTGGGCTTCTTTCAGCTCAATGGCACGGGTGAGGGCATATTCATCCCAAGGGTTTATCACGAATTGCACCCCTGCTTTGTTGAATTCCTTGTTATCGGGGGTGAAGGTGATTTTGGTGGTCGTGTCGGGAACGTTGCTGATGCAAACGAGAAACTTCATCTACGGCTGCTTGGATGGACGGATAACTACGGGAAAACCCCAAATTTGGGGCGAAGATACTGAAAACTCACTCCCTATGGAAACCGCGTCAAGCCGCTTGCAGCAACTCCTCGCCTTCTACCAAGACGACCCCAACGACCCCTTCACGATATACGCGCTGGCCACCGAGTATCGTCCCACCGATCCACAGAAAGCTTTGGGCTTCTACCAGAAATTACTGGACGAGCACCCGGATTATGTGGGTACGTATTATCACGCTGGTAAGCTACTGGAGCAGCTGGAAAAGCCCGAAGAAGCTGAAAAGATTTACCGCCTGGGCCTGCAGGTAAGCCGCCGTGCCGGGCAGATGCACGCTGCCAGCGAGCTACAAGGCGCGCTAAATCATGTGCTAGGGCTAGATTATGAAGACGACTAAGCGGGCTTAAAAAACCGTTTTCGTCCAGGCCACGGCTTTGGCGGGGGAAGCGGCAAAAGCATCGGCGCCGGTGGTTTTCCAAAGCTCCGCGTCGGTGCTGAAGGCGGCACCACCTACCAACACTTTTATTTTGCTGAGTTGCGGGTTTTGCTCCTTGGCCACCACCAGTTCACGTACCACGGTCACGTGTTGCGGCATGGAGGCCGCCATGGCCAGCAAATCGGGCTGCAACTCTTCCAGCAGATGGAGCAGGCTTTCGGTAGGCGTATTTACACCCAGATAGTAGATTTTCCAGCCTTCCATCTCCAGATAGTCGGCAATGATGCGGGCACCCATACCGTGCAGGTCGCCGGCTACAGTAGTTACCACGGCCATACGGCCGTTGCGAGGCAAAGCGTGCCGAAATTGGTACAATTGGGCGGCAGCCAGTTCCGTGGTGGCAGTACAGAAATGCTCCTGGGCTATGTTAATTACCCGGCGATGCCACCGCTCTCCTACTTCCCACTGTACTGGTACAAATACATGCTCATATATGGCACGCACATCGGTGCTGCGGCGGGCTTCTGCCACAATTAGCTGGATAGCGGCCTGCCGGTCGGCAGCCATAAGTGCCTCTAAATAGCGGGAGGCCAGTTCGCCTAGTGGATTATCGGCCATAGGAAACGTCACCTTCGGAATGTCTACCGAGGGCAACGACTCACTTAGATAGCCAATGGCATCGTTCAGGTATTTGGCAGCCAGAATATAGGCGGTGATGGGCAGCCGCTGAGAAAGCACTTGTTTTAGGGCGACGAGTTGCGCCGTTAGCTCTTGGTCGCGCGCCTGGCTGGTGTCCTGCCTGCGTAATTGCTCAATGTGCGTATCAAACAAGGGGGCACTATCCATCTGAATTGCCAGAGCCAATGGATAAATCTGGGTCTGAATCTCGGTCAGCTTTTTAGTCTCATCTGCCGCTGCTCCGTTGGTGGCAGACTGATAGGCTCGAAGGGCAGTATAGGCGACTTCATCGGTACTCTCAATGAGGGTACGGGCAGTTTTCTGGGCAAGCTTGGCACTCATGCGGCGAAAATTACAAAATCATTAGTTATCCTCGAGCCTGCTTAAACTATATAAACAGCTATATAATCCCATCTACTATATTCTGCTGACCGCTTCTATCCTCTTTTTATTCCTTCAAACCGTATTACGGCCTTTTATGTGGTTTAGCCATCCCTACTTGCCTTTATATTCCTTATGCTGAAGCTGTCCAGGAAAGGCGCGACATCGGTTGCCCACCCAATGCCCCTGGTTCCCTGCGGTCCTCCTATTGTTCCCGTTTGCCCCTGCTGACGGCTTAAAAGGGCACGCCAGTCGACTTCCTAAACAGCTTTAGTAGCAGAAACGGGTCATAGTGTTTGATCTAATTGATATGTAGTGCTAGTACATCTATTGTAAAATCAGGTATAACCCAGCAAATGGTGATCCGTCGGGCCCTTTGTCGGATTCCCACTCTTTCAACAGCATAAAAAGTTGATTTAAAAAGCATTATAATGTATTTTATGGATGTCGCAGGCAGCTTACTTTCCTGCCTGAACACTTGGTAATGCAGCCCTTCACATATCAGCAGGCCCATACATATGTTCATAACTGGCTGGAAGCACACCCGGACCGCCTGCGCTACCAGCGCAATGACCCCGACCTATTGCGCAACTGGTGCGATGCTGCCGAGCGCCGCTTACTGAGCGGTATTCCCGACGATGCCCCGTATATATTAGAGCGGTTTGCTAATAAGGCTGAAACCTCTTCCATGTAGCTCTTAGTCCGTTTCTACCCAAGGGCTCCTTATATCTAGCTGACTAAGAATACATATCAACTGAAAATAAACAGCCTTATTTCAAAACCTTGCCGGGCAAAGCCCCGTAAAAGAGAGGTCTTCCTTTTCCCAACTGAACTTTAGAGCCGGCATTGTTGTCCGGCTTCTATGCGTAAGACCATTCTGCTGGGGCTGGCCGTGCTTATAGGCACCGCTACCCGCACCTTGGCCCAAACATCGGGCGACGAATTAACTGACTCGCCGTTTGTGCGAAACATCCGCCCAGACCGGCCGGGTGTCACCATCACCACCAACATGCTCTATCCGGGCCAGGTGCAGGTCGATGCCGGCATCAGTCAGCTGCCGGCTACGGAGCGGTTTGGCGCCAGCCGTACCATGTCTTCGGCCACATTGCGGGTAGGATTCTTTAACCATATTGAGTTACGGGCTACCCAGAACTATCTGCACGCGCAGCCCCAGCGAGCCACGTTAGAAGGGCCTGCTATTCCATCGGCAGCAGGTTTTGCGCCACTTACAGTTGGGGCTAAGTTTCTAGCCTCTACTGTACAAAACGCCCGCTCACAGGTGGTAGTGCTGGCCGAAATGACGCTACGTAACGGCGACGCCTCTTTTCCCTACAAAACTTATGAGCCCTCGGCCCGCCTGTTGATTTCGCAGATGATAGGCGACCGATATGGTCTGGAAGGCAACTTTGGCTTCACTCAAAAAGGCTTCCGGGCTGCCGACACGAAGCGCGGGCAATACCTAGGTTCGGTGGCCCTTAATGGGCCGCTTAGTTCTCATTTTGGTTTCTTTTCCGAGGCATATGTGCTGGGCCGACAAACCTGGCAGCCGGGCGTTACTACTGGCGTTTACTGGCGGCCAGTCCCGGGTTTCCGGGTTGATGCCAATGCCGGGCATCAGTTTAATGCACCGAATGGGGGCCTGCAGCTGGGCGCTGGGGTAAGCGTACGTCTTCCCTACTAATAAACAGAAAGTCTAAGCTTCAATCTTATAAATCTGGTCCTGTATCTTCTATTAGAAAGAAGATGCAGGACCTTTTTGTGTTTATATATTTTATAAAAATAATTCTGATAAAAACCCAAAACACTAGGAAATAGCAATCCACTCCCATAGTTTTGTTTCATCCTATCTATAATACTTACAAAATACAGATGAAAACTATTTACCGTTTCTTATTACTATTCCTTCTCCTATTGATTGCGCACGCCAGTACCCGGGCGCAGTCTGAGCAGCGTGCTCCCTCCCGTACCGTTACGGGCCTCGGTGACCCAGAACCTGCTATGCCTCGTATCCTATCCAGCCCTATTGCCGGGATTAGCCTGGAGTCACTTTTTGAAGGCAACCAGTCTGAAACGCCGGACAGCCTGCCGCAGGACCGGATACCAGCCACCAAAAAACAAGAATCGCCGGGGCATACCTCCGAGGAGAACCAGTCGGGCAAGCCGCGTTAGTACTGCAGCCACAGAACGACTACCGAGCGTCGGTTCCGGCATTCACAATCCGGGTGGGTGTATCCTTACCAGAAATAATACTGGCAGCACTCTGTGCAATGGCAGTAATTACTGCCGTCATGTTCTTGAGATTCAGGCTTTCGACCTCATCATCAACTGAGTGGTAGAGGTTATCGGTTGGAATCTGGTCGGTGCTAATGGTGTGCGCCGGTACGCCCAAGCGGGCCAGGGTAGCATTATCGGAGCGGTAAAACAGTTGCTGCTCGGGGTACGGGTCCGGCTCAAAGCGGAAGGCGCTGCCTGCCAGATTGCGCTGCAGGATTTTACCGAAGTCTGATTTATCATACCCCGTAATAAAGGCAGTATTAGGGCCAAACTTGGCGGGCTTCCCAATCATTTCAATATTGAACATGGCCACTACCTGCTGAGCCGATATTTGCCGGGAGAAATATTGGGAGCCAAACCCACCTATTTCTTCTGCTGCAAAAGCTACGAAAACCAGGGTGCGGGCATTGTTCTTCTGCTTCTTGAAGTATTCAGCCAATGCTACTACCGCACTGGTGCCGCTCGCATCATCGTCGGCTCCATTTGCAATGGAGTCGCCGGCAACGGCCGGCAAAATTCCCAGATGGTCATAATGGGCAGAGAAAACTACCTGCTCATTGGCGCGGTTTTGATCCTGGCCCGGGAGCACGCCTACCACATTGCGCATTTCCACGGCATGCACCGTGGTGTTGGCCGCTACCCGATAGTGTATAGGGTTGTTATTCACGGCTACCAAAGCCAGCACCGTTGAAAAAGGGCCGGGTTTTTCGGGACGCAACTGGCCACTCTGCAAACGGCGGCTTAGCTTTTTAAATGCCTCTTCGTGAGCTGGATCTACAAAAACCACAATGTTTTCGCTAGGCTCCAGCAAGGGCCTGATAACCTTACTGAAATTGGCTTCGGCCCCCAGTACAATGACGCGGGCTGCAGGGTCATCATCTTCAGCCCAGTTTAAGTGGGGCTGGCCGGAAACCAACAATGTCTTTTCTTTGGCAATGGGCACATTATTGAGCATCACATACAGGGCGGTGGTGCGGGTCTCATAGGCAGTAAATATTTGCTCATAGCTGGTGAGCCCGGGAAATTTTTGCAAGCCGATACGGTTGAATTCGGCCGCTAGAAACTTAGCGGCCAGCAAGCCGCCCACCTGGCCAGCGCGGCCTTGCATGGCATCAGCAGCCAGCGTTTTCTCTACACGCTCCACCGTGGCCGCCGAAATTACGACAGCTGTAGTGGCACTAGTTTTTTTCTGGGCCAGACAAGTAAAAGCAGCCCAAACAAATACAACTATGAAAGTAATGGATTTCATACCACAAGGTAGGCAAATTGCCTCAGGTAGCCGAAACCGATACCGGCATTATCCTTTTTTCTACCATCCTATCTTTCTGGTTCACTAATATGCTCAAGGTGCTTTAAACTGCATAATTTAAACTAATCCAAGCTAATCCTTTAACTTGCTCTATATGCATGGGAGGCATCGAAACACACCTATCCTTATAATAATGCAAGAAACGGCGACTTTAAACGGGCTGGAAAAAGAAAACCCGCTGGCCAAGACCAGCGGGTTCTGTTAAGAAGTTGATAAGCTTCCTTATTTTTGGGAGGCCAACTGATTCAAGTGCGACACGGCATTAAACAGGTCGTCTTCCGTTTTAAGACTGGCTTTTTTAAGCTGCGCACGCAATGGCTCGGCCCATTCAGCGGGAACGGCAGCTAATAGTGCCTTCTGAGAAGGTTTTATCAACGTCATGGTTCCCTGCGGATTCAGCAGATAGTACTCGGGAGCATCTACCAACTCATCGTATGGGCGGTCGGCACTATAGGCTTGCTGGGTACTGGCCTTGTACAGCGTTTTTACGGGCCGTTTGAGCAAGCTATAGGGGCCGGAGGGATGCAAAACCTCCAGAAATTCCGGCCGATTGGGCTGATTGGGGAGGTTGGAGAAAAGCCGGAACCTATGCGTGACGGCCTGTCCTGGCAGGGCGTGAGCATCGTTCAGAGTAAACTCTACAATCCGTCCTTGGTCTACCCAAATGGAGTCTCCCTTGGGTCGACGCGCCATAATCTGACGGGCATATACATCGTACTTAAGGGGCACATTTACTACCCGTTGATTGGTGGAGAGCAGTATATCACCAGTACTCCAGTTAGGCAGAAAATAGGGAGTTCCTCTGAGCCCCTCGTACATTTTGTTCTTCACCATCACCACGGTGTTGACATCATTTCCAGCCAACAACCGCAGATTTTCCTGTTCATTGAGGGGGCTTCCCGGTACCTGCTGGCCAAGCGCTGCGGGGGCAGCAAACATTACCAACATAAGCAGACTGCCTACTGCTTTCGGAAAAACAAAAGCGACATAATTCTTCATAATACCGCTAGTATACAGGTTTTCCCGGAGCTATTTCTTTTGTGCAGCCAGTACATTGAGCCGGGAAACGGCGTTAAACAAGTCATCTTCTCCCCGAATTTTGGCCCCTTTCTGCAATTGCTGCCGTAGAGCAGCAGCCCAGTCTGCAGGAACAGCGGCCAGAAATGCCCGCTGCGTAGGTTTTACCGGCAGCAGCTGACCAATAGGTGAAAGCAGGTAATATTCCGTAGTGTTGGTTAGCTCATTGTAAGGCACGGCCGGCACGTAGGGAGTTTCTGCCTTAGCCGGAATCAGGTTCTTGCCGTAGCGCTTCAATAGGAAATAGGGTCCTTCATCATTCAGGACTTCTAGAAACTGAAAAGGCTCCTGATGCCCTGGTAGATCTGCAACTCGTCGAAAATGCCGCTTAACAGGTGCTTTCCCCGTCCAGGCATCAATAATGGTGAACTCCGTTATTCTAGCGGGATCTACAAAAATAGAATCTCCCTGCGGCCGCTTTACTACCAAGTTATGACTGTAAGCATCAAACTTGAGCGGCATTTCCGTAATTATCTGCTCAGAGGTGAGCACCACCTCACCTACTCCCCATTTAGGCCAGACATACTGAGTACCCTTAAGCGGCGTATTGCGCTGCTGAAAGAGCATGCGTGTATTGGTGGCATTAGTGCCACCCAGCATAAATACACTTTCCGGGTCATCGGATTTAGGCACCACGCTCTGAGCATTTGCAGCGGGCAGCAGCAGAAAGCCAGTAAAGCCCAGAAGCGGAATTCGGGCCAGAAAACAGAACCGGGACAACATATAATGGCCTGATAGAAGGTGGATAGAATTGGTAGTAAGATAATTCCTTTTATGATTTATCCCAGCGTTACTACCAAGTCATCGGCATGCACCAGGGTACCTTCGGGCAGATTTACGGCCTGCACTATGGTATCCTCTGAAGCGGTGATGGTGGTTTCCATTTTCATAGCCTCAATAATGAACAGCGGCGCGTTGCGCTTCACCTGCTGGCCATCCTTCACCAACACTTTGGACAGCAGCCCCTGCAAGGGCGCGCCTATCTGGCGGGCGTTGGCTTTGTCCGCCTTGGGGTTTTGCACGCGCTTCACCTCCACACTGGTGTCCCTGATTTCCAGATTACGGGTCTGGCCGTTGAGGGAAAAGAAAATGGTCCGGCAACCGTCCTCGTTTACCGGCCCAATGCTTTGCAGCCCCACGATGATGCTTTTGCCTCGGGCAATTTCAATAATGGTTTCCTCGCCCGGCTGCAGGCCGTAGAAAAACACCTGGGTGGGCACTACTGATACCTCGCCGTACTGCTGCAGGTGCGCCCAATATTGCTCAAATACTTTGGGGTAGAGGAGCCAGGAAAGCAGATCCGTAAACTTGCTCCGCTGGCCAAATTTCTCCTCAAACTTCTGCCACTCAGCGTCAAAATCAATGGGCGCAAGGTGCTCGTTGGGGCGGTCGGTGAAGGGCTGCTCGTCTTTCAGAATAGCCTTCTGCACGTCTTTAGGCCAGCCGCCTTCGGGCTGGCCAATATCCCCACGGAACAACTCCCGCACCGATTCCGGGAAGCTCAGGCTGGGGCCTTTTTCCAGCACATCGGCTGTGGTCAGGTTATTGGAAACCAGAAACAAAGCCATGTCCCCTACCACTTTGGAAGAAGGCGTTACTTTGATGATGTCGCCGAACAGTTGGTTGACATCGGCAAAGGTGGTTTTCACGGTTTCAAACTTATCCAGCAAGCCCAGAGAAGCGGCCTGCGGCCGAAGGTTGGAGTACTGTCCACCCGGAATTTCGTGCTGGAAAACCTCGGAAGTACCGGCCTTCAGCCCCGACTCAAACGGATAGTAATGCTCGCGCACAGCTTCCCAGTAGTTCGAGAATTCGTTGAGGGAGCGTTGCTCAAACTCCCGGTGGCGCGGCTGCCCACGCAACATCTCTACTACTGAGTTAAAGTTGGGCTGCGAGGTAAGGCCCGACAGGCTACCCAAGGCTACGTCAATTACATCAACTCCGGCCTCCACTGCTTTCAGGTAGGTAGCGGCCTGCAGGGAAGAAGTATCGTGGGTGTGCAGGTGGATGGGCAGGCTGATGGTGTCGCGCAGGGCGGTAACCAGCTCTTTGGCCGCGTATGGCTTTAGTAGCCCGGCCATATCCTTGATGCACAGAATATGGGCACCGGCTTCTTCAATCTGTTTAGCCAGACGCAGGTAATATTCCAGGGAGTATTTCCGGTTGCGCTTGGGGTCCAGAATGTCGCCGGTGTAGCAGATGCTGGCTTCGGCTAGGCTCTGGGTTTTATTGCGCACAAAACCAATGCAGGCTTCCATACCCGGCATCCAGTTCAGGGAATCGAAGATGCGGAACACGTCGATGCCGGTTTCCGCGGCCTGCTCTACGAAGCGCTCCGTGAGGTTATCGGGGTAGGCTTTGTAGCCCACGCCATTGGCCCCGCGAATGAGCATCTGCAGCAGAATATTAGGCACTGCCTGGCGCAGCTTCGCCAGCCGCTCCCAGGGGTCTTCGTGCAGGAAGCGAAGCGCCACATCAAACGTAGCCCCTCCCCAGCATTCCAGCGAAAACGTTTGGGGGTGCATGCGGGCGTAGCTTTCGGCCACTTTCAGCATATCGAAAGTGCGCATGCGTGTGGCCAGCAGGCTCTGGTGCGCATCGCGCAGGGTGGTATCGGTGTAGTGGATATGCTTTTCGGCGCGCAGCCATTTGGCAAACTCCTGCGGCCCCAGCTCGGTCAGCTTCTGCTTGGTGCCGGGCGGGAAGGCCGCCGTGTGCGCTACTTGCCCATTGCCGGCAGGTGCCGCGTCGGTTGTGGCATCCAGCGCCATGCGCCAGCCAGTGGCCGGGTTTACCTCCGGCAGGCGCGGCTTGCGCAGCTCGCGCTTAGCGTCAATCAGCCCTCTCACATCGGGGTGGCCGTTCACAATTACGTCGCCCAGGAAGCTGAGCACCTTGGTGGCCCGGTCCAGGCGCGGCTTAAATTTGAACAGCTCCGGGTGGTCTTTGATGAAGTCTACATTGGCTTCGCCGGCCATGAAAACCGGGTGCGCAATGATATTCTGCAGGAACTGAATGTTGGTGCTCACGCCGCGTATCCGGAACTCATCCAGGGTACGGGCCATTTTAGTAGCAGCACCCTGCAGCGTGGGCGCGTGGGTGGAAACCTTGACCAGCAGGGAGTCAAAAAACGGCGACACTTTCACGCCGGTGTACACCGAACCCTGATCCAGCCGGATGCCAAAGCCGCCCGCCGAGCGGTAGGCCGTAATGGTGCCATAGTCGGGCTTGAAATCCTGCTCAGGGTCTTCGGTGGTGATGCGGCACTGAATGGCATACCCAATTTTCAGCGGCGTTACTTCCGGGCCCAGCCCGACTTCCGGGTCGCTGAGGCGGCGGCCGTCGGCAATGTGCAGCTGGGTTTTAATCAGGTCAATGCCCGTAATCATTTCGGTTACAGTGTGCTCTACCTGAATACGGGGGTTTACTTCAATAAAGTAGATTCGGTCGTGCTCGGGATTCACCAGGAATTCCACGGTGCCCACGTTGTTGTAATTTACAGCCCGGCCCAGGCGCAGCGCATACTCATACAGGAGTTCCCGCATGTGCTCGGGCAGGTTGAGCGAGGGCGCCACTTCTACCACTTTCTGGTAGCGGCGCTGCACGGAGCAGTCCCGCTCGTAGAGATGGGTAAGGCTACCGTGGTTATCGGCTACCAGCTGCACCTCAATGTGCTTGGGCTGCTCCACAAACTTTTCCAGGAACACGGTATCGTCGCCGAAGGCTTTAAGGGCCTCATTGCGGGCCTCGTAAAAGCCCCGCTCCATCTGCTCATCGTCGCGGATGATGCGCATACCGCGCCCACCCCCGCCGGAAGCCGCTTTCAGCATGACAGGGTAGCCGATGCGGTGCGCCTCTTCCTGCGCAATTTCAAACGTGGTCAGGTCCTGAATGCTGCTCTCGATGATGGGCACCTGACACTGCACCGCCACTTTTTTCGCGGCTACCTTATCTCCTAATGCCTCCATCACCTCGGGGCGCGGGCCGACAAAGATGAGGCCTTCCTCACCGCAGCGGCGGGCCAGGGTAGCATTTTCACTCAGAAAGCCATAGCCCGGATGGATAGCATCAACCCCGTTCTCCTTGGCCGTCCGGATAATGCCTTCAATGTCCAGATACGGCTTCAAGGGCTCATCGTCGCGGCCTACCTGGTAGGCTTCATCGGCCTTGTAGCGGTGCAGGGAGTAGCGGTCCTCGTAGGTGTAAATAGCTACCGTGGTAATGCCCAGCTCAGTTGCCGCGCGCAGTACACGAATGGCAATTTCGCCCCGATTGGCGACCAGCAGTTTGCGGATATTCATCTTGGAACGTGGAGTTTGGATGGAACAGGGAAGGTGCTGCAAGCTACGGAATGGTGTGCGAAGTGTTAGCGAATTTTTGCTAAAATCATATTTTTCGCAAACTACACGCTCCTGTTAATTCTTGAATAAAGTAAAAAACGCGCAAACCTTCTCTGCCCACTGCAGTTTGCAGAGGACCTTTCTCAATTCACCTTCCACGCATGGAATTCGCGGATAAAAACATCCTGCTTGTGGGCGCTTCTTCAGGTATCGGGCTGGCTACGGCCCGCCTGCTGCACCAGTTAAACGCCAATTTATTTACTGCCTCCCGCCACCTGTCTCCGGAGCTGGCCGAGCTGAATACCACCTTCATTGAGCTGGATGTAACAAAGCCCATCGGGGGGATGCTGGATGGCTTGCCCGAGGTGCTGCACGGCGTGGTGTACTGCCCCGGCAGCATTAAGCTCCGCCCGTTTGAGCGCATTCCGATGGACGATTTCCGGGCAGATTTCGAGTTGAACGTATTGGGCGCGGTGCAGGTATTGCAGGCCACCATGAAGCGACTTAAGAAGGCTTCCGGAGCCTCTGTGGTGCTGTTTAGCACGGTGGCCGCTGAAACCGGTATGGCCTTTCACGCCAGCATTGCTACCTCCAAAGCGGCCGTGGAAGGTCTGGCCCGCTCCCTGGCATCGGAATATGCCGGCAGCGGCGTGCGGGTAAATGCCATTGCCCCTTCCCTAACAGATACACCACTGGCAGCGGCGCTGCTGAACACCCCGGAAAAGGCCGAGGCCAGCGCCAAGCGCCACCCACTACAACGCGTGGGTCAGCCCCAGGACCTGGCCTATATGGCCGCCTTCCTCCTCTCCGACCACGGCTCCTTTATTACCGGGCAGGTGTTGCCCGTAGATGGCGGGATGGGCCGCTTGAAGTAATGCTGTACTTTCCGCAGACATCTACGCTAGCAGCACATGGCTAAAATCGTATTGTTCTGGCACCGGCGCGACCTGCGCCAGCATGATAACGCGGGCCTCACGGCAGCGCTGCAAAGCGGCTACCCGGTGGTGCCGATGTTTATCTATGACCGGGATATTCTGGAAGCGCTGCCCAGCCGCCGGGATGCGCGTGTCACGTTTATCTACCAGGAAGTGGAGCGCCTGGCCCAGCAAACGGAACAAGCCGGCGGCACTTTCCTGGCCTACCACGGCCAGCCAGTAGAGGTGTTCGAGCAAGTACTGCAGCAGCTGGAGGTAGCCGCCGTGTACACTAATGAAGATTATGAGCCCTACGCCACTGCCCGGGACACGGCCGTGGCGGAACTGCTGAAGGCGCGCGGGGTGGAGTTTCGCTCGCTCAAAGACCAGGTCATCTTCGCCAAGAATGAGATTCTCAGTAAGTCCGGCACACCCTCCAAAGTGTTTGGGGCCTACAGCAAAGCCTGGCAAGCTTCGCTGCGCGACGAGCACTTAGCCGCTTACCCCACGGCCGAACTCTTCCGGACCGACAATCTGCAAGCCTTGCCCGCTGCGCCAGCCCGCCCCACGCTGCCGGAAATGGGCTTTATTCCCTTTGAGCAGTTTGTGCCCTCCGCCGAGTTGCCCGATGAGACGCTAGTCCGCAACTACCATAACACCCGCGACAAGCCCGGCCTGGTAAATAGCAGCACACGCCGCTCGGTGCACCTGCGGTTTGGCACCCTGAGCGTGCGGGAGCTGATGCAGCAGGCGCGGGAGCTGAATCCTAAACTGCTGGGCGAGCTGATCTGGCGCGACTATTTCATGATGCTGCTCTGGCACTTTCCTTTCACCGCTACCGAAAGCTACGACCCGCGCCTGCGCCGCGTGCCCTACCGCAACAACGAAGCGGAGTTTGCTGCCTGGTGCGAAGGCCGCACGGGCTACCCGCTGGTTGATGCGGGCATGCGGGAGTTAAACCAAACGGGCTATATGCCCAACCGGGCCCGTATTGCCGCCGCGGGCTTTCTGGTGAAGCATCTGCTTATTGATTGGCGCTGGGGCGAGCGGTACTTCGCCGATAAACTGCTGGATTATGACCTGGCCCAGAACGTGGGCAACTGGCAATGGATGGCCGGCACCGGCGCCGTGGCCGCGCCCTGGTTCCGGGTGTACAGCCCGCAAAGCCAGCAGGAACAGTACGACCCCACCTTTGCCTACGTGTGGCAATGGATACCCGAGTTCGGCACCTGCGAATACCCCAAGCCCATTGTAGACCACAAATTTGCCCGCGAACGGGCCATTACCACCCTGCGCACTGCTTATAAAGCAATGGAGTAAACTTCGGCGCCGGAACCAAGCAGGTTCCGCACGGTTATAGACGTACTATGGAAAAGGAGCGCATCAAACAAGCCTACCTCGATTATGTGCTGCGCAAAGGCAGCCCGCCCGCCTCGGTCTACAAGCTCACGCAAAAGCTGGGTCTGCCCGAGCAGGAATTCTACCGTTTCTATGCCAACTTCGATGCCATTGACCGGGAGCTGTGGGCCGATTTTGGCCGTCAGGCCCGCGCTACGGCCGAGAAAGAGCCGGTATGGGCGCAGTATAGCAGCCGCGAAAAGCTGCTCAGCTTCTACTACACCCTGCTCGAAATTCTAAAGCGCAACCGTAGCTACGCCTTGCAGGCGCTGCGCCGCTCTCTGCACCGTATGCCCGGCCTTACGCCCCGCGTGCTTGATGATTTCCGGCAGGAATTTGAGGTTTTTGTGGCCGAACTCCTGCGCGAAGGCCGCCGCACAGAGGAAGTAGCCTCTCGCCCCATCATTCAGGATCAGTACCCGCGCGCCTTTTGGCAGCAGATGCTGTTTGTGCTGGGCTTCTTCGCCAAAGACGATACCGTGGACTTTGAGCGCACCGATGCCGCCGTAGAAAAAGCCGTGACTCTGAGCTTCGACCTGGTAGGCCGCAACACCTTGGATTCCGCCCTGGATTTGGTGCGCTTTCTAGTGCGGCGGTAGACATCCAACCTGCTTTTCCCCTTTCCAAATTCATGGAAGAAACCTCCAAATCCCTCGACTCCCTGCCTACTACCAAAGTGGCGCGGGCGGCGCGCTTTGCTAAAACCGGCTTTAACGTGGGAGCCAACTACGTGAAGCACTACGCCAAGCGGGCAGTAGGCGCCGAAAGCACCACCCAGGATTTGCACGAAGCAAATGCGGCGGAGCTCTACGGCACGCTGAGCGAGATGAAAGGCTCGGTGCTGAAAGTGGCTCAGATGCTGGCCATGGAGAAGAACATTCTGCCCACAGCCTACGCCAACCAGTTTGCCCAGGCCCAGTACCAAACCCCGCCCCTGTCTGGCCCGCTGGTAGTAAAGGCGTTTCGGGATGCTTTTGGTAAGTCACCCTTTGATGTGTTTGAGGAGTTTGACATAAACGCCCGGCAGGCAGCTAGCATCGGGCAAGTGCACTTTGCCCGCAAAGAAAGCCGGGCCCTTGCCGTGAAAGTGCAGTACCCCGGCGTGGCCGACAGCATCCGCTCAGATATCCGGCTGGTGAAGCCCATTGCCCTGCGTATTCTGGGACTGGATGAAGCCACCGTGCGGCCCTACCTGCAGGAAGTGGAAACGCGCCTGCTGGAAGAAACCGATTATGCACTGGAACTGCGGCGGGGCCAGGAAATTGCGGCCGCCTGCGCCCACCTGCCGCACCTGCAGTTTGCCCAATATTACCCGGAGCAGTCTTCGGCCCGCATCCTGACCATGGACTGGCTGCCGGGCCAGCACCTGAAAGAATTTCTGGCTACGGCTCCCTCACAGGAAGTTCGCAACCAGCTGGGCCAGGTGCTCTGGGATTTCTACATGTATCAGCTAAACGAGCTGCGCCAGGTACATGCCGACCCGCACCCGGGCAACTTCCTGCTCCGAACCGATGAAGGCGGCACCCTGGGCGTGCTGGACTTTGGCTGCGTAAAGGAAATTCCCGCGGAGGTGCACCGGCTATTCACCGCTCTGCTAGCCCCGGAGACCCTGACTGATCAGGCCTTGCTCACAGCGCTACTACAGGAAGCCGGCGTGGTGCGCCCGGAAGATGCCGCTGCCAAACGAGAATTTTACGTCAGCACCATGCAGGCCTCGTTGGAGCTGGTAGGCCGCCCTTTCCGGCAGGACACGTTTGATTTCGGCGACCCTACCTATATGCAGGCCCTGTATGCTTTAGGTGACGACCTGATGCAGCAGCCCGAGCTGCGCCAGCAACGGGAACCGCGGGGATCCGAGCATTTCATTTATTTGAACCGCACCTACGTGGGCCTGTATGCTTTCCTAACTGAGCTAAAGGCGCAGGTTCGCACCCGCTAAGCAGCCTGCTTATTATCCGGAAGCTCTTCCTAACTTTTTACTTTGCTTTCCTTCTCACTCACTATCCACTCTCCTATTTCCATGAAAAAAATCTGGACGCTTTGCCTGGCGCTGCTGGGCACAGCCACCCTAGCCTCGGCGCAAACCACGACTTCGGCCGCAAAACCAGCTATGAGTTGCTGCGCCAAGCCAGCAGCCAACCAGCAAGCCACCGAAGCCTTTGCCATGCTGGCCTCCAACGAGGAATTCTCCGGCGGCCACGATGCGCCCCTGCCCTACGAGTACCAGGGCCCCGGTGAGATGATTGAATTCAAAACTACCGACGGCCAGACCGCTCGCGGCTTCGAAATCAAAAGCAACGTACGATCCGACAAGTATCTATTCGTGATTCACGAGTGGTGGGGTCTGAACGACTACATCAAGAAAGAAGCCGCCCGCTTTGCCACCGAGCTGAAAGGTGTCAACGTTGTTGCTCTCGACCTCTATGATGGCAAAGTAGCAGAAACGGCAGATGAAGCCGGCAAGCTGATGCAGGCCGTGCAAACGCCCCGCGCCGAGGCCATCATTAAAGGAGCTATTCTCTATGCCGGCCCGAAAGCCCAGATTGCCAGCGTAGGCTGGTGCTTTGGTGGTGGCTGGTCATTGCAAACAGCTCTGCTGGCCGGACCAAAAGCGGTAGGCTGCGTGGTATACTACGGCATGCCAGAGAAAAGCGTAGACCGCCTCAAAACGCTGAACACCGATGTTCTGGGCATTTTTGCTGCCCAGGATCAGTGGATTTCCCCCACGGTAGTTGGCGAGTTTGTGCGCAACATGGAAACGGCCAAAAAGAAGGTGACCATTAAAAACTATAACGCTGACCACGCCTTCGCCAACCCCTCTAACCCCAAATACAGCAAGGAGTACGCCGAAGATGCCCATGCGCTGACGGTAGCTTACCTGCGCAAAAACTTCAAGCTGAAAGGCTAACTGCTCTACGGCAGCTTTTCGAATTCCCCTTACACACGCCTTTCCGGATTCCGGGAAGGCGTGTTGCTTTTATAAGAATTGTGAATCGCCTATTTTTAATCGCCCCACTCTATTCCTACCTCACCATGTCCACTACGCTAAATGCTTTATTGACCGAATACGGTGACAGCCACCAAAATCCTACCAACAAGCTGGTGCACTGGATATGCGTGCCGCTGATCATGTTTTCTCTTTTGGGCCTGCTGTGGTCGGTGCCTATGCCGGCGGGGGTGCGCGCACTTAGTCCGTGGCTGAACCTGGCTACGGTGGTCATGGTACTGGCCGTGGTGTATTACTTCCGGCTCTCGGTGCCACTAGCCATTGGTATGGTGCTGATTAGCGCCGCTATGGCATTAGGGTTGAAGCAGCTAGAGGCTAACGCCGTGCTGCCGCTGTGGGCCATCTGCCTCATCATTTTCGTGGTGGCTTGGATAGGGCAGTTCTGGGGCCATAAAGTGGAAGGTAAAAAGCCCAGCTTTCTGAAAGACCTACAGTTTCTGCTGATTGGTCCGCTGTGGCTGCTGCACTTTGTATACCGCCGCCTGGGCTGGCAGTATTAGCACCCTTTTTCTATACCGATTTTTGATTTCTGCCTATTGCTACATGATACTCTCTGCAACCAGCTTCCGGGTAAGCTGCCTTATTGTCTGCCTGCACCTTAGTTCTATTCTCTCGTCGGCGGTAGCATTTGCTCAGCCTTCAGCGCGGGCGCAGCAGCTCACTAAACGCCTGCAACTGCCGCAACTAGCTGATACTAGTCGTATCAATACGCTGAATGACTTAAGCTGGGAACTGCTCAATACCGGACAGCCAGACACAGCCTGGGCACTGTCGCAGCGGGCTACCCGTTTGGCGCAGCAAAGCCGCTACCCGGCTGGTTTGTCGCTGGCTTATCGTACAGCCTGTGAGTTTCTGATGCGGAAAGGCGAGTTGCAGGAAGCCAGCCGCTTCGCCCGCCTACAGCTAACTGAAGCCCAGAAAACCAACCAGAACCCGCTCCTGCTGCGCGCCTACCGTAGTCTTACTCTTACGGGCAATATGCTGGGCAATTTTGACCAGGTGCGGCAGTATGGCCGCCAGGGTCTGCAACTCAGCCGGCACCTTGCGCTACCCCGCTGGCAGATAGACTTTGCCGGTGACCTGGCTGATGCCTTTATGCGCCAAGGGAAATACCCGCAGGCGCTGGTATATTATCTGCAGGCCAGCGGCCTGGAAGAGCAACACCATTTAGATGATTTGAAGCCCTATACGGCGGCCAGTATCGGCAATATCTACTTGTTTGAAAAGGATTACCCCCGGGCCATTGAGTACACCCGTAAATCGGCTGAGCTCTTCCGCCAGGCCGGCAACCTGGCTTTCGTGGCCCATTGCTATAATAACCTGGGCGACGCTTACTCCGGCCAGAAAAATCTACAGGCGGCGCAGCAGGCCTACCAGCAGGCCCGGCAGATATTTCAGGAACAGAAAAGCCCTTTCGAGGCAGTATCGGTCAGTGCTCTAGGGCAAATCAGTTATCAGTTGGGACGTCATCAGGAGGCCCTGGCTTATCATCAGAAGGCATTAGCTGGGCTTCGTGAATTGGGAGAGCAGAACATGCTGGTAACTGGGCTAAACCGGGCGGCTCAAACTTATGCAGCCCTGCACAACAATACCCAGGCGGAACTATTGGCCGGCGAGAGCCTGCAACTGGCCCAGCAGTTCGGCATCCGCGCCGACCAGTTGGTAGCCGCTGATCTACTGGCTCGCCTGGCTAAGGAGCGCGGCAACTTCCGTCAAGCGCTACACTTTGCGGAACAGGCCGCCAGCCTGCGCGACTCGGTATTCAGCCACGAAAAATCGGAGGCCATCGGCCGTTTGCAGGGGAACTTCGAGTTAAGTCAGGAACGCCAGCATGTGCAATTGCTACGCAAGAACCAGCAGTTGCAACAGCAACGCTTGCACCAGCAGAGGTTACTGTTGGGCGCATTGGCCTTGGGCTTTGTGGTGGTATTAGGCGCCGGGCTCATGCTCTGGCGCATAAATAAGCTTCTCTCCCGCAAGAACCGGGAGATTGAAGAGCAGCGCACCGCCCTGGCCCAGCTGAACGCTACCAAGGACCGGCTCTTTTCCATTATCGGCCATGACTTGCGCGGGCCCCTCAACTCGCTGCACGCCTTTGTGTCCCTGCTCAATATCCGGCAGCTACCGCAGGAGAAGCTTATCCAATATGCCCAACGCCTCAACCAAACGCTGGACCAGACCCTGGCGCTGATTGACAACCTACTAAGCTGGGCAGCCGTGCAGATGCAAGCCTCCGAGCGGGTGAACCCGGAAGCTATGCGCCTGCAGGAAGCAGTGGAGGAAAACTTCCGCCTATTGCGCACTGCTGCTGAGCAAAAAAACATTACCCTGCTGCACACACTGGATGCTACGGAGTGGGCGTGGGCAGACCCCGATATGGTACGGCTAGTGTTGCGCAATCTGCTTAGTAACGCTATTAAGTTTACCCCCACTGGCGGCCAAGTGCAAGTAAGCAGCACCCAGGAAGATGGGTTCTGGCAGCTGGCTGTTTCAGATACCGGCGTAGGCTTAGTAGCGGAAACATTGCAGGCATTGCTGAGTCCTGCCGAGCCGGCCCGTAGTACGGCTGGAACTGCTAAGGAAACCGGCACCGGTCTGGGCCTGGTGCTGTGTCGGGATTTTGTGGCACGCAACGGCGGCCGATTATGGGCCGAAAGTGCCGGGCCGGGCTCCGGCACTACTTTCTATTGCACTTTCCCGCAGGCCGCGGCACTCAGTATTGTAGCGTAGGGTAAGACCTAACTGGAGCGGCGCGTAATTAAACGGTTTTGCACCACCCGCTCTGTAACCGCGTCTCGAAAGGTCAGGCTCAGCGGAACAGCCACTTTCAGCAGCTTCACATCCTGATTGGTAATGACTTCAATTTTGCTGGCATTAACCAGAAAGGACCGGTGTGTGCGCACGAAAAGCAGCGCGGGTAACTGGCTTTCAATGTTTTTTAAATTGACCAGGGTGATGTGCACGGTGCCATCTTCCAGGTAAACCTTGGTAAAGTCGCGCATAGCCTCAATGTAGACGACTTCATTATAACGCAGCTTCACAAACTGCATTTCTGTTCGAATGAAAAAGTATTCCTCCGCGGGTGTGCTGCCGGGGGGTACTGATTCATCGGGTGCCGGGACTTGCTCGGGTATAGACAGGGCTTTCCGCCGGTACTGCAGAATCTGGCGGGCTTTATCAATGGCCCGCAGAAACCGGTCGAAGGCAAGTGGCTTGAGCAGATAGTCTACGGCATCTACCTCATAGCTTTGGGCCGCATATTTCTGGTGCGAGGTCATAAAAATGACCAGGGGTGGCTGGCGTAGCGCGCGCACCAGCTCCAGCCCGTTCAGGCCCGGCATTTCAATATCAGAGATAAGCAAATCAGCGGGCTGCCGGGCCAGCTGCTCAAATGCCGCCAAGGGCTGTTCATGCAGCCCCACCAGTTGCAAAGAGGGTACCTGCTCCACAAAACTGCCCACCAGGTCCCGCATCAGGAGGTCATCTTCCAGCACCAGGCATGTAATGGGCGGCTCTGTAGCAGGCATCATAAGCGAGTAAGGTAGCAACCGCAGATCTGGTAGACCGGCCAACCAGCCCATCGACTTTCTCCCCGGTCTGGTAGACTTGCCTGTGTGGCCTTGGAGCCAGGCATATAGTTTCAGACTGGCTTTCCGATTTAAAGGAAAGCCCTGTCGGCAAATTCTTATTCCTCTTCCCTAATTCCAAACATTCACTCATGCAAACTCTTACTTCCCGTTCAGCCCGCGTGCTCGTTGCTCTTGTTTTCCTATGTGTTAGTGCCTCACTAACCTCCTGCGACAAAATTAAGGATGCTGTTAAGGTGAACTTCAATTATAACGTGGCGAATCTGAATTTTACCCTCAATCCTACTACTCAAACCAACTTCTCCACCACTGTTTCCCAGACTTCCGGCTTGCAGACCGAACTGGACAAAAACAAAGCAGCAGTAGAGAAAGTAACGCTAGAATCGGCAGTATTTAACCTGACGGGCACCTCCAATGCCAATGACAACTTCGGGCTAATTTCCGGTGGTGAAGTGTATATCAAGGCCAACGGTCAGTCGGCTAAGCTGGGCACGTTCACCAACGCAGAAACCAACACGCAAAGCATCAACCTCACTGTGGATAGCAGCGTGGACCTGAAGCAGTATCTGCAAGCCACGGAGTTTACGGTGGAGCTGAAAGGCACAACCCGCCGGGCCATTCAGCAACAAATGTTTGTGAATGGCTCCCTCAAGTTTAATGTAACTGGTAAAGCAAAGTAATTGGTGTGAAGTAGTGTATCAGAAAAGCCCGGCTCCGCTGCAACGGAGCCGGGCTTTTGCGTGCATAACAATGCCATTCTACTCTACCAGCCGCGCCTTTAACTGACTCAGGCTCTCCGCCAATTGATCCATGCTTACCAGCACAAAGTACAACTCCTGAAAATGGTCTTTCTCAAAGGGAGTGGTTAGTACACCATCTAGCGAGAACTCCAACCGGGTGGGTTTTTCGCTGAGGCTGAACTTCACTTCTCCGTGCGAGGAAAGCAGACCGGCCCCATAGATGCGCAGGCCATCGGGCTGGCGCAGCAGGCCAAACTCGGCGGTAAACCAGTACAGGCGCGTGAACAGCTCCAGTGTGCCGGGCCAACGCTCGAAATGCTGCACGGCGGCTTCGCCTAGCTCCTGCAGAAAAGAGGCAAACCCTGGGTTCATCAGTAGCGGCACATGGCCGAATACGTCGTGAAACATGTCGGGCTCTTCCAGGTAATCCAGCTGTTCCAGTTTGCGCAGCCACGTGGTAGCGGGAAATTTCTTATCGGCCAGCAGACCAAAGAATAAAGCATCATCCACAATACCCGGCACTACTACCAGTTCCCAGCCGGTGAGTGCCTGCAAACGTGGGTTGACCTCGGAGAAATCCGGAATGGCATGGCGGTGAAAGCCAATTTCGCGCAGACCTTCCAGGAAAGGCTCAGCCGCCCGGCCCGGCAGCAACGCCGACTGCCGGTCGAACAACAATTGCCATACGTGCTGGTCGGCGGCGGTGTACTGGGCGTATTGCTGCTCCATTAATGGCAGGGTGGCCAGCGCGGTGGCGGTATCGGGCAGCAGAGAAGCGGAGGAAAAAGTCATCATAAAAAAGCGAAAAACGATAAGGGCAGAAAAAGAGAAAGCCTGCCTCCGCAGAGCGGAAGCAGGCTTGAGAAGTATGTCGGAGGTTAGTGCTTATCCTCGCTGACACGCCGTAGCCGCTCCGCTCCTGGCGGGAGCGTAATAAGCATAAGCGTAATAGCGGGAGACAAGCCGAATCATGCGAGTAAAGATATTGGGCAAACCGGAAGAAACAAGCGGCTAGACGGTTTTAAGCTGCCAGTCGGTAGACAGCAAGGCCGCCAGCTCGGCTACGCTTTCCGTGAGCTGCTCCCAATTTGGGAGTACAAAGTATTGCTCCTGAAAGCGTACTTCCGTGAAGGGCGTATGCAATACGGAAGCGAGGTCAAAGTCGCGGCGGATTGTTTCATCATCTACGCAGTGGTGCGTTTCGCCGGCAGACGAAAGCAGACCTGCACCGTAGATGCGCGGCTTACCATCTTCCATTACCAACCCAAATTCTACCGTGAACCAGTAGAGCGCGCGAAGGCGCTGCAAACCCTGAGCATCGTTCAGGTGCAGGCGGGCTACGTGGCCCAAGAAGTGGAGGAAGTTGGCAAACGCCGCGTCCGTCAGCAAGGGCACGTGCCCGAAGACATCATGAAACAAGTCGGCTTCCTCAATGAAGTCAAACTGCTTCATGGGCCGGATCCAGGTAACCGCCGGAAACTTCTTCTCCGCCAGCAAGGCAAAGAAAGTAGCATCATCTACCATACCGGGCACCGCCACCAGTTCCCAACCGGTATAGCTACCCAGCCGCTCGTTCACTTCCTCAAACTTCGGAATGGCGTTGCGGTGGAAGCCAATGCGCTTGAGGCCCTGCGCAAAAGCGGAGCAAGCCCGCTTGTGCAGCAGCGCAGTCTGGCGGTCGAACAGAACTTTCCAGACTAATTGGTCCTGAGCAGTGTACTGGTCGTAGTGTTGCGCGAACATGGTAATGGACATAAAAAAAGCCCGGCTCCTGGAAGGAGTCGGGCTTTTGTGGTTTTCAGCGTGTAAGTAGCATGTAGCGCTCTTAGCTTCCGTACCGGCAATGCAGCCCAACTCCGTTTCGCATATTGCGAATCGGGGTTAGATAAAAGCATTTCACGGATTGGTTCTGCATACTGATTGCAAATATATAGGCAACAGCTAATTAGTTGTATCTGAAAAAGGGAATTATTTTTTCGGGAAGGCTAAAATGGCTATTCCAGCACAAAATAGGACCGTTATTCCAACTCTTGCCGCAGGTAATAAACGCGGCGCAAATTCCGAATCAGGCGCTCCGACTCCGCAAAGTTTAGGGTCTGCTGCCCGTCGGAAGCGGCTTCTTCCGGCTTTTCGTGCGCTTCGTAGATGATGCCATCGGCGCCGGCCATAACGCCGGCCAGCGCCATAGGCGCCACATGCTCCCGAATGCCGATGCCGTGTGAGGGGTCGACGATAACGGGCAGGTGCGTTTTCTCTTTCAGGATGGGCACGGCATTCAGGTCCAACGTATTGCGCGAGGCCGTCTCGAAGGTGCGGATGCCCCGCTCGCATAGAATCAGCTTTTCATTACCCCCGGAAAACACGTATTCCGCCGAAGAGAGTAGCTCTTCAATGGTGCCGGAAATACCGCGCTTAATCATCACGGGCTTGTCTACGCCGCCCAGAGCATCCAGCAGATTAAAGTTCTGGGTATTGCGCGCGCCTACCTGGAACACATCCACGTAATCGTGCATCTCCTCTACCTGTGACACCTGCATTACCTCCGTCACAATCTTGATGCCGCGGGCCCGGGCCATTTGGTGAAATAGCTTGAGGCCATCCATGCCCAAACCGCGGAAGGAATATGGGGAGGAACGGGGCTTGAACACGCCGCCGCGCATGATGCGCACGTCATTATCCACCAGGTGCTGCATGATCAGTTCCATCTGCGCTTCGCTCTCAATACTACAAGGGCCGGCGGCCAGCGTGAGGCTCCCCTCTCCTATCCGCACACCGTCGCCGAGGTCGAGTACAGTGGGGCGCACGCGCCATTTGCGGCTCACCAGCTTGTAGTCGTCAGATACCCGATGGATATCGAGGATGCCTGGCAACTGGCCAATGGCACGCAGGTCAATTTCAGCTTTGCCAATAGCCACCAGGTAGTGGGCGCGCTGTGTTTTTACGTCGGTTACTTTGTATTTGAGCGCCTTGATGCGTGCTTCAATATCAGCCTGGGCAGTAGCTGAGATATTGGGTTCGAGTTGGATAATCATTGAGTAGAGAAAATCAGGAGGGCAGAGAAAAGAATTACTGAAGCACCGACTGCACAAAGCGGCTGGCCGCCGCCGGGGCATCCTCGGTATCATCGAGGGCGCGGATCAGGGCAGAGCCGATGATGGCGCCTTCAGCAAACTGGCAGGCGTGTTGGAAGGAAGCTTTGTCGCCTATGCCGAAGCCAATCAGGCGCGGGTTCCGGAGCTTCATGTCTTCGATGCGTTGGAAGTAAGCGTCCTGCACCCCTTCGGCCTGGGTATTGGCACCGCCGGTGGTGCCGGGACCGGATACGAGGTAGAGGAAAGAATCTGTTAGGTCGTCGATGCGGCGGATGCGCTCTGTGGCGGTTTGCGGGGTAATCAAGAAGACCGGGCGCAGGTTATAGCGCTGGAAGATTTCCTGATATTCGGCCACGTAGTCGTCCAGGGGCAGGTCGGGCAGAATGATGCCATCCACTCCTACCGCTGCCGCTTCCCGGCAGAAGTTCTCTACCCCAAACTGCATTACCGGGTTCAGGTAGCCCATGAGCAGAATGGGCGTGTCCGGCACCTGACTCCGGATATCGGCCAGCTGGCGAAACAGCACCCGCAGGTTCATGCCATTTTTCAGCGCCACGGTGCTGCTTTGCTGAATAACGGGGCCATCGGCTAGTGGGTCAGAAAATGGCATCCCGATTTCAATCAGGTCTGCTCCGGCATTAGTTAAAGCAGTGAGCAGCGGTACCGTAGAATCCAGCGTGGGGTAGCCGGCCGTGAAGTAGATATTGAGCAGGCCTTTCTTTTTGCGGGCGAAGGCCTGAGCTATGCGGTTGGTCATGGGTTACAGAATCGTGTCGGCGTACTTCAGGTAGGTTTCCAGGTCTTTGTCGCCGCGTCCGGATAAGTTTACTACTACTACATCATCGGGCCCGGCGCCCAGCTGACCCAGCGCAGCTAGGGCGTGGGCCGTTTCCAGGGCGGGAATAATGCCTTCCAGTCGGCTCAGCTCCGAGACAGCGCGCAAAGCATCCTCGTCTTCAATGCTGATAAACCGCGCCCGGCCGGCGTCGGCCAGGAAAGCGTGCAGTGGCCCAATACCTGGGTAATCGAGCCCCGCCGAAATAGAATACGGCTCGGTAATCTGGCCTTCCTCATCCTGCATCAGCAATGTGCGGGAGCCGTGTATAATGCCCGGCGTACCTAGCACCGAGGTAGCCGCTGAGTGGCCGGAATGAATCCCATGGCCGGCCGCTTCCACCGCTACCAGCTGCACCGAAGGCTCTTCCAGGAAATGGTAGAAAGCACCCGCCGCATTAGAGCCCCCACCCACACAAGCCACCACATATTGCGGCAGCTCGGAACCGGTTTTTTCCAGCAGCTGTTTGCGCATCTCTTCGCTGATAACCGACTGCAGCCGCGCCACCAGATCGGGGTACGGGTGGGGACCTACTACGGAGCCGATGATGTAGTGCGTATCCACGGGGTTGGAAATCCAGTCCCGGATGGCCTCGTTGGTGGCATCTTTCAGCGTGCGGCTGCCACTCATGGCGGCGCGTACTTCGGCTCCCAGCAGGCGCATGCGGTAAACGTTGGGCTTTTGCCGCTCCATGTCCACCTCGCCCATATACACAATGCACTGCATCCCCATGAGGGCGCAAACCGTGGCAGTAGCCACACCATGCTGGCCCGCGCCGGTTTCGGCAATGATGCGGGTTTTGCCCAGGCGCTTAGCCAGCAGAATCTGCCCTACCGTGTTATTGACTTTATGGGCGCCGGTGTGGCAGAGGTCCTCGCGCTTCAGGAAAACGCGGGTGTTGTATTTCGCTGACAGGCGCTTAGCCTCAAACAGCGGCGTAGGACGGCCCACATAGTCCCGGAGCAGCATCTGGTATTCCTCCTGAAACTCGGGCTCGGCCAGAATATCGAGGTATTGCTGGCGCAGCTCCTCTACGTTGGGGTAGAGCATTTCGGGAATGAAAGCTCCGCCAAACTGGCCGTAGTAGCCACGCTCCGTGGGTTGCTGGTAGGTTGGTTTCATGACGGTATAGAAGTTGAGACGTCGGGCGTCCGGATTTCGTGGAATAATTGCTGCAGCTGTACGGCATCTTTCACGCCGGGCGCGGTTTCAAACCGACTGTTCAGGTCCAGTGCAAACAGGCCGGGCAGGCAGAGGTTGCGTAATTCGGCAGCGTGCTCCAGTGCCAACCCACCCGCCAGGAAGTATGGCACCGGTAAAGTGTATTGTTCCAGCAGCTGCCAATTGAAGGTGGTGCCATTACCCCCGGGCTGGGCGCCCACGGTATCAAAAAGGAAGTAGGTAACGCTGCCCACATAAGGTGCCAGCACTGAAAAGTCGAACGTCTCTCCTACCGCAAAAGCTTTGCTGACGGGGATACCTGCAGCTTGCAGCGCGGCGCAAGTTTCAGGTGTTTCGGAGCCGTGCAGCTGCACCAAGTCCAAGCTAAATTCCTGCACCCGTACCCTAATTACTTCCAGCTCTTCATCTACGAACACCCCGACTTTCAGAATCTCCGCGGGCAAAGCCGCCGTGTCGGCCGGTTGCAGGGTTGCGCCTGCAAAACGCTGGGACTTTGGGTAGAAGATAAAGCCCAGGAAATCAGGCCACAGCGCAGCCACGGCGCGCAGGTTATCGGGCCGCGCCATGCCGCAAACTTTCAGGCGAAGGCTCATTAGAGTAACGTTACCGCTTCAGTGTGGCGCAATTGCTGCACCAGCGCGGCGCAGGCTTTTTCCGGCCGACTGTTGCGCATGAACGTTTCGCCAATGAGGAACCCGCGGTAGCCCACGGCGCGCAGGGCTTCAATCTCGGCGGCCGAAGTCAGCCCGCTTTCCGTCACTTTCACAAACTCACTGGGAATGCGCTGGGCTAGTTCGCCGGAAGTATCCAGGCTCACGGAAAAGTCATGGAGGTTGCGGTTGTTGACGCCCACCAGGCTCACGGCATCAGGATGCAGGGTGCGGTCTAGCTCTTCGGCGTTGTGTATTTCGAGCAGCACTTCCAGGCCCAGGCTTTTGGCAAAACGACCCATGCGCAGCACTTCTTCGGGCGTGAGTACCGCCGCAATAAGTAGCACCGCATCGGCCCCAATGCTTTTGGCTTCCAGAATCTGGTATTCATCTACCACGAAATCCTTGCGCAGAATGGGGCAGAAATTGTAGCGCCGCGCCGTAGTTAGGTCCTCATTCTTGCCGCCGAAAAACTCCGTATCCGTCAGGATGGATAAGGCGGAAGCGCCGGCCTGCATATAGCCCAGCGTGGTGCGCTCTACCGGGGCATGCGCATTAATCACGCCTTTGCTTGGCGACTTCCGCTTGAATTCGGCAATAATGCCGCTCAAATCGTCGCGCAGCAGGTAGCGGCGCAGGCTCAGCGGCTGGGCATTCATGTACAGGCTTTGCTCAAGCAATTTGGCAGGCACTAAGCCCTGGCGGGAAGCTACTTCCTGTCGTTTGTGGACAATGATTTTATCGAGAATGGTCATGATTGAAAGAGCTGCAGGCTCTGTTTGAGTACTTATTTATTTCTTCTGTCAGCCTGAGGTTGGCAAAGGATGACTAAACATTTTTTGAACTGGCTTACTGCGCGGAGACCAGCTCGCGCAGTGCCTGCCGGGCGCGGCCGGAGTCCAGTGACTCCTGTGCCGCAGCTAAGGAAGCGGCCATACTGAAGTTAGGTTCCAGACAACTAATGGCGAGGGCAGCGTTGGCCGTTACTACGTCTCGCTGGGCGCGGGTAGCACGGCCCTCCAGCACATCCAAAAACAACTGGGCCGATTCAGCGGCGGTGCGGCCACCAGCCAGTTCAGCGGGAAGCGTGGTTGCCAGTCCGAAATCAGCCGCCGTTACCAGCCGCTCCCCTACCGGCGTGGCCAGTTTGGCGGTGGCCGTTAAGGAGAGTTCATCGTAGCCATCCAGGGCGTGCACTACGGCGTAGCTGGTATCGGTTTGCTGCAATAAGTAGTTATACAACCGCAGCAATTCCAGGCTGAAAGTGCCTGCCACCTGAAACTTAGGGCGGGCCGGATTTACGAGCGGCCCCAGAATATTGAAGAAAGTACGCACGCCCAATTCCCGCCGCACCGGACCCGCGTGGCGCATAGCCGGATGGAAGGATGGCGCGTGCAGGAAGCAGATATTAGCTCGCTCCAGTTGGCGCTGCAGAACCTCGTTACTGGCCCCAAACCCTACGCCCAACTGCGCCAGTACATCCGAGGAACCACATACGGAGGAAACCCCGATGTTGCCATGCTTGGTTACTTTATAGCCTGCGCCGGCCACCACAAAGCAAGCCAGCGTGCTGATATTCAGGGTGTCTTTGCCGTCGCCGCCGGTGCCCACAATATCTACCGTGTCGCGGGTGCCCAGTTCCGGGTCACGGCTAAGGCTGAGCAGCGCGTCGCGAAAACCAGCCAGCTCCGGTACCGAAATGGGGCGCATGCGGTACACCGTCATGAAGGCTGCCATTTCCGAAGCATTGGCTTCACCCTGACCGATGCGAAGCATGGCTTCCCGCGCTTCGGCGTGCGAGAGCAGCTGTTGGTCAAATAATTGATTAAGTATCTGTTTCAAAATTGTTGAATAGGGCGTGATTTCATCATTATTAAAACTGTCATCCTGAGCTTGCGAAGGACCTTCTCAGGCAAGCACGAGTCCTTGTTACCAGAGTAGCTCTTCAGTCAGAAGGTCCTTCGCAAGCTCAGGATGTTAGTTAAGCCAGTTCCGGGGAAAGCCAGTTGCGCAGCATCTGGTGGCCGTGCTCTGTGAGAATAGATTCCGGATGAAACTGCACGCCGCGCACATCATACTCGCGGTGGCGGAAGGCCAGTACTTGGCCGTTTTCGTCCAGCGCGGTGACTTCCAGTGTGTCGGGTATCGACTCAGGCCGCACGCTCCAGGAATGGTAGCGGCCGACTTTAAAGCGGGCGGGCAGGCCGGCAAACATTCTATCCTTGGCTACTACTTCCGCTTCGGTGGCCAGTCCATGCAGTACCTGTGGCAGGTTGTACAGCTTGCCGCCAAAGCTCTCGGCCAGTCCCTGGTGCCCCAGGCACACGCCCAAAATGCGTTTGGTGGGCGCGTACTGGCGAATAATTTCCGGCATCAGGCCGGCTTCAGAAGGCAGACCGGGGCCGGGGGAAAGGAGGATGGCATCGTATTCGGCCACATCTTCCACCGTCAGCTTATCGTTGCGGATGATGGTGACATTATCGGTGTGGCCCAACTCCCGCAGCACTTGCACAAGGTTGTAGGTGAAGGAGTCGTAGTTATCGAGAACGAGGAGTTCCATAGTTGGGTGGGCTTATAAGTTGGTAGTTAGGAGGGGGTTATGATTACCTAAACCAGTTCGGCTTCTTTTAAGGCTTTGCGTAGGGCAGCCAACTTGTGGTGCACTTCCTGCAGCTCGGAGTTGATATCGGAGGCGGCTACTACCCCGGCGCCGGCCTGGAAATAGAGTTGGTTGGCAGTGCTCAGGAAGGAGCGAATCATGATGGCGTGATTGAAGTCGCCGTTGAAGCCCAGGTGGCCGATGGCGCCGCCGTAGTAGCCGCGGGCGGTGGGCTCCAGGCCATCAATGAGCTGCATGGCGCGGTGCTTGGGGGCTCCGGAAAGGGTGCCGGCCGGGAAGGTATCGGCCACTACCTGCAGGGAGCTAGCCTTGGGAGCCAGTTGGGCCGTTACTTCACTTACGAGGTGAATGACGTGGGAGTAGAACTGAATTTCGCGGAACACCTTTACCTCCACTTTGTCGCCGTGGCGGGCCAGGTCGTTGCGGGCCAGGTCTACCAGCATTACGTGCTCGGCATTTTCCTTGGGGTCGTCGGCCAGCTTCTGGGCCAGGGCGGCGTCTTCGGCATCGTGGCCGGTACGGCGGAAGGTGCCGGCAATGGGGTAAAGGCTAGCCTGACGGCCTTTCACCAACAATTGGGTTTCGGGCGAAGAGCCAAAAATCTTGAAGGAGCCGTAATCGAAGTAAAATAGATACGGCGAGGGGTTGATGGAGCGCAACGCCCGATATACGTTGAACTCATCACCGGAAAAGCCCTGCTGGAAGCGGCGTGACAATACTATCTGGAACACGTTGCCGCGGCGGCAGTGCTGCTGCCCCTGCGCCAGCACCTGCAGAAACTCCTCGTCGGTCTGGTTGGTCTGCTCCTCACCCACTGCCTGAAACTTGAAATCCGGCAGCGAAGGATTGCGAATGAGGTTTACCAGGCGCGTGAGGCTACTTTCGTCCGTCGGCTCGCCGGCCAGGTTGTGCTCAAACACAAACAGCTCGTTGCGGAAGTGGTTGACGGCAATAACGTAGCGGTAGGTGCTGTACAGGATATCCGGAATTTCACCGGCCGGCAGCTTTTCGGTGTTCAACTCCAGATCCTCGAAGTACTGCACGGCCTCGTAGCCAATGTACCCGAACAGCCCCCCGGTGATGAAGTCGTGGCCGGTTTCTTCGGTCTGAAAGCTGTTGGAGAACTGCTGCAGCCGTGCCAGCGCCTGCCGGGGTTCCGCCAGCGTTTCGGTGTGGGTGGTATCGTCCGGGAAAGTCAGGGCCAGCTCGCCACCGCGCAGTTCAAACCGGGCCAGCGGATCAAAAGCCAGGTAGCTGAAGGCGTTTTGCTGGCCGTGGTAGTCGGAGCTTTCCAGCAGCAGGCAGTTGGGGTACCGGTCGCGGAGGCGCAGGTATAGGCCTACGGGCGTTACGGTATCGGCTAATACGCGCTGGAAGCGGGTGGTGAGCTGGAAGGTTTGCATATGCGGGGCTGGTGGTTGAGAGAGGGTTCCAGCGCCGGGCAGCAATAAAAAAGCCCGGCGGGCGGCCGGGCTTTCTGTTAAGTCGATGCGAAGTTGATTGATACAACTCTAACGCACGCACAGGTTGTCCCGTCCGGAATTTCCGAGGGGCCACCACCATGCCTGCAAAGTCAATTGAGTTGTCATCAGAGGAAAGACAGCCTGAGGGGCTGCGAATGCAAAGGTAAGCCGGCCTTTTTATGAAGCAAGCAGAAAGCGCTGCACAGGCCAAAATTTTAATATTACGGCTACTGCTTCATAAAAGCCTGGGACCCAACCTCCTTGCCAGATGCTACGCGCAGAACGTACCAACCTTTGGCCAGCCGGCTCACATCCACCGTGCCGCCATTTCGCACTTTAGCCTTGGCGACCTGCCGGCCGGTTCCATCCAGAATTTCCACCTTAGCATCTTTCACCCCCGCGGGCAACTGTACTGAAAGCTGCCCTTGCGTAGGGTTAGGATACGCACTGAAAGCCAGGGCCACTCGGCTATTCTTAGTACCCGTGGGTGTAGCGGCCGGAAACAGCCATTGGTATGCTGCCGGAAACTCACGGTTCCAGAACCACTCCGAGTGCTTGCCATCTTCCATGGGCTTGAAGCTCATATCAGCGGCGTCGAAGCCTACTTTCTGTAGCGAGTCGCGCATATCAGCCATTAGCGGAACCATGGTTTCATCCTCGGTTGTACCCGAAATGAAATAGAACTTTGTAGGCTGTTTATAGCCGGTTTTGCGCACGTACTCAAACAAGGGCTGCTTGGCAAACCAGAAAGCCGGTGAGAAAACGCCTACTTTACTGTATACCCCGGGGTACTTTACGGCAGCATACACCGAGATTAACCCGCCCATGCTGCTGCCCGCAATGCCGGTATACTCGCGGCCCGTGAGGGTGCGAAAATGGGCATCGATGTAGGGCTTCAGGGTCTGGGCCAGAAAGTCGACGTACTTATCCCCTTCTCCGCCGGCTTTATATTTTTCATTCCGCCAGGGAGAATATTCATCCAGGCGCGAATTCCCGCCATTATCTACGGCTACAACGATTGCGCCCGTAGGATCCTGACCAGACTGTTGCAATTGGCTCAAGGCTTCGTCAACGCCCCACTCGCCGGAGAAGCTGGTGCATTTATCAAACACATTCTGGCCATCGTGCATGTACAACACCGGGTAACGACGGGCTGAGGTAGCATAGTCGTTCGGCAGATAAATCAAAACGCGGCGGGTCCGGCCATTCAGCTCGGGCATAGCAAAGCTGGTACTGATCACCTGCACATTGGGCTGCAGCGCGGTGCTGGCGCAGCTTGTTGTTCCGCCGCCCAGGTCTTTCCAATTCTGCACCTGCAGTTCTACAGTGGCCGGCGACGCTCCAAAGGTATAGGTGCGGTTGGCTACATCATTGTTTTTGGAATCGGTCTCCGTTTTCTCCCAAGAGCCTCGGGTAAACTTAAACTGAATAGCGCCAGTACTTTTGGGCAGGGTTACCTGGTAGGTGCCATCGGGGTTCTTGGTAAGGGCCGTGGTGCCAGGGTTCCAACCATTAAAAGAGCCAGCAATGTAAATGGCATCGGCGGCGGGAGTTGTCGTGGGCACGGCAGTCAACTTAAAGGTAACCTGGGCTTGTGCCATGGATACCGTCAGGAAAAGTGCCGCAGAGGCAAAAAGGTGTTTCATGCGCAGTGCTGAAGCGGGTAAGGGAAAAGTAAGAACTGGAGCAAAGGTCACCGAATGCTGGCACCGCGTTGCGCGGGCTCCAGCATTCGGAGCACATACACGGCCCGTACGGAGTCCAGCCCGGGCAGCACATTGGCCTGAAAGTCTAAGCGGGCACCCCCATGGCCATCGTTTACCAGGGAGCGGTACTGGCTGGCATCATCCTGAAAAACATAAAAAACACCTTGCTTAGGCTTGCGCAGGCGCACATACTGGCTGCGGCCGTCGCCTACAGGCTGGCGCTTGGAAGTGGCGAGACCAAACGTGCCCACAAGACGCATGCGGTCCTTATTCTTAGCCGAGCCCGGAAGTTCCCGGTTATCTATGCCGTCAAAGTAAATATCGGGGCGGTTGATGAGCTCCTCAAACGGCAGTATGGCCACCTGGGGTAACACCTTGGCATCCATTACCAGCTGCTGAGCGGCGTTGCCCGGCTGCTTTTCGCGGTAAAATACCAGAACCGGGTCGTCCAGTCGCACCGTTTTGATACGAGGCGCGCGGGGCGCTTTTCCACCCCGGCCCTGAGCCATAGTGCTCAAGCTAGCAAGCAACACTCCGGCGAGCAGAGCGAACAAAATACGTTTCATACTATGCGAAGCTACACAAACCAACCGCACCCTGTATATTCTTATACTATAATTCTCTCTGGCTCCCTCATCCGATAAATAGCCTCAGCCTGGTTGCCGCTTATACTTTACAAATAGGATTACCATGTTGCCAGGTCTGTTTCTACCCGTTGCCTGGAAAAGCGCACCAAATTTGTGGCTTCGTTAGAAAGCTCTCATAAAATAATTGGCAGAGGCAGGGGCCTAAAATCACCATCAGATTCTCTCTCTCCCCGGTTTTTCGCTCCTGGTTTAGCTATCAGCCCAGAGAGACTCTCATCAACATTCACCTTACCTTATATGATGCACCCCGAATACATAAAAAGGCCTCTATGCATTAGAATCTGCTGAATTTTCAGTATTTTATTCATCCAAGCAGCAAAAATTCAGACCGCTGTGGCCGGTTTTTACTTCCACATAAAGAGGAGCGTGAGTGTTTGAACAGCAAACGATTGAGGAACAGCGAAATTTCGCCCGTAAAATAGACTTATTACAATACGAGGCCGAAGGCGGACCGACATTGTTTTTGTCGCGGGCAAAACTTTATCTTGCGAAGATTCTTAACAAATCTTGACTTGGAGGCACTACATTGAGTTGACTAAATAGCGGTACTTTTTCCTACAAATAGTACTTATCTACGATGCCAAGACCAATGCCCAACTGAAGGAATTTCCATATTTTTTTCCCTTACATTCAACCCCTTCCTTAATGAAACACCATTATCTGCTGAAACTACTGTTTCTGCTGTTGTTCTTGTGCACTGGTTTTACCAGCGCATTCGCCCAAACCGGCTCCATTAGTGGGCGGGTAGTGGACGAAAAGGCCCAAGGGCTGCCAGGTGTGACAGTGCTTATTGAAGGCACCTCGCTGGGCACCTCTACTAACTCCGATGGTCAGTTCTCCATCCAGAACATTCCGGCCGGCCCACATGTGGTTATTGCTTCTTTCGTAGGCTTTACCACTACACGCCGTAACGTAACGGTTCAGGCTGGGCAAAATATCCCCGTCGACGTTAATCTCTCTGAAAACACCACGCTGCTGAATGAAGCCGTAGTAATTGGTTACGGCACCCAGCGCAAGCAGGACCTGACCGGTGCTGTAGAGCAGATTTCGGAAAAGCAGTTTGTGAAAGGCCAGGTAACCAACCCCGAGCAGCTGGTGCAGGGTAAAGTAGCTGGTTTGCAGGTAACCACCGGTGGTGGTGCTCCCGGCACAGGCTCTTCCATCCGTATCCGCGGTGGCTCCTCGCTTTCTGCCTCCAACGACCCGTTGATCGTAATTGACGGTGTGCCTGTAGACAACCAAAGCATTTCCGGTGCGCCCAACGCTTTGTCGATGATTAACCCCAACGACATTGAGAGCATCACGGTGCTGAAAGACGCTTCTTCCACGGCCATCTACGGTTCGCGTGCATCTAACGGTGTTATTCTGGTTACCACCAAGCGTGGTGTGCAGGGTGAAAAACTCGCCGTAAATGTTAGCTCACAGAACTCTATTTCTGAGGCTATCAAGTTCGTTGATGTACTGAACGGTCCGGAATATCGGGCACTGGTAAACAGCCGTGGTAACGCACAGCAGAAATCGATTGTTGGCAACTCCAACACCGATTGGCAGAAAGAAATCTTCCGCACTGCTAACACTACCGATAACAACATCAGCCTGTCGGGTGCTGCTGGCGCTATTCCTTTCCGGGTTTCAGGTGGCTACCTCGACCAGGAAGGTCTGTTGCTGAAGAACGACCTGAAGCGCTACACCGGCGCTATCAGCTTAACCCCCAGCCTGCTGGATAATAAACTGCGCGTAACCCTGAATCTGAAAGGTTCCTGGATCGACAACAACTTCTCGGCCGGCGACGCCGTTGCCGCTGCCGTGTTTTATGATCCTACACAGCCGGTCTATTCCAATGATCCACGCCTGGCTAAATACGGTGGGTACTATCAAAACCTGGACAATGATGGCAATGTCAACACCCTGTCAGGACGCAACCCAGTTGGTTTGATTAACCAGCGTCGCGACCGTAGCACAGTAAAGCGTAGCATCGGCAACATTCAGCTGGACTACCGCCTGCCGTATATTGATGGTCTGAGCGCCAACCTGAACGTGGGCTATGACGTGCAGCGTGGCCGCGGTTCCGTTTTCGTAGCGCCTAACTCGGCTACGTTTGTGGGCGCCCGCCTAGGCAAAGGCAGTAACAACCCCTATGCTGCTGACAACGACAACAAGCTGTTGGAAGCTTATTTGAAGTACGACAAGGAAATCGGCGTAGGTCGTTTGGAACTGCTGGCAGGTCACTCCTACCAGGCCTTCGATTACAAGACCTTCATTTTTGATGACCGCACCGCTACGGGTGAAGTCTTCACGAAAGCTTCCCTGCCAATTACGGGCAATGACTTCTATGACCCGGCTTATCGCCTGCTGTCGTTCTACGGTCGTGCCAACTACAACATTAAAGACAAGTACCTGTTCACTGGCACGTTCCGGGCTGACGGCTCATCCCGCTTTCCGGAAAGCAACCGTTGGGGCTACTTCCCATCCGGTGCTTTTGCTTGGCGCATCAAGGGTGAGGACTTCCTCGCCAGCTCTTCTGCCGTTTCTGATCTGAAGCTGCGCTTTGGCTATGGCCAGACCGGCCAGCAGGATCTGGGCCAGGGCACCAACTACTCGGGCCTGTATGGTTACCTGTCCCTGTATACGCCTAGCCGTAACACAGGCGCTCAGTATCAGTTGGGCGACCAGTTCTACAACACCTACCGTCCGGGCTTCTACAATGCTAACCTGAAGTGGGAAACCACCACTACCTACAACGTAGGTCTGGACTACGGTTTCCTGGACAACCGCCTCTCGGGTTCGGTAGATGTGTACAAGCGCGACACCAAAGACCTGCTCAACTTCATTGAAGTTGCTGCCTTGTCTAACCTCTCGAACGCCGGTAACTTTAACGTAGGTAACCTGACCAACCGTGGGGTGGAAGCCGTTCTGAACGTAGATGTAGTTCGTGGCGACAAGTTTAACTGGTCGTTGAACGCTAATGGCAACTACAATGAGAACGAAATTACCAAGCTGACCAACGTAGAGAATCCAAATTACATTGGTGTGCAAACCGGTGGCATAGGTGGTGGCGTAGGTAACACCATTCAGATCAACTCCGTGGGTTTCCCAGCTAACTCCTTCTTCGTTTACCAGCAGGTATATGGCGCTGATGGCAAGCCATTGGAAGGCGTATATGTTGACCGTAATGCTGATGGCGTAATCAATACCTCCGACCGTTACCGCTATAAGTCTTCGCGTCCCAAGTGGCTGTTGGGCTTTGGCTCTAACGTAAGCTATGGCAAAGCCAGCCTGGCCTTCACCATGCGCTCCAGCCTGGACAACTACGTTTACAACAACATTCGCTCAGGTTCTACCTTCTCGCAGAACTCAACCGGCTTCCTGAGCAATGCTAATCACGAAGTGCTAGAGTCCAAATTCAGCACCGCGCAATATTTCTCTGACTACTACATCGAGAATGCCTCTTTCCTGCGCATGGAGAACATTACGCTTGGCTATAACGTGGGCAAAATCGCCCAGGACAAGGCGAACGTAAACCTCTCCCTGTCTGTTCAGAATGCATTCGTTATCAGCGACTATTCAGGACTAGACCCAGAGGTTTTCAATGGCATCGATAACTCCATTTATCCACGCCCCCGCACGTTCACGCTCGGTCTGAACATCGGCTTCTAAAATTCTTCCCATGAAAAATAAATTTGTACGCAGTTTAGGAGTAGCGCTCCTACTTGCTGCTTCTCTTTCACCGCTTTCCTCGTGTGTGAATGAGCTGGATCAGTCGCCTGATTTTCTATCTAACACAGAAATCGTTTACCGCGACCCAGCCCAGATTCAGGGAGTACTGGCCCGTCTGTACGCTACGCTGGCGGTAAGCGGTCAGGAAGGCCCAGCTGGTCTGCCCGACATTTCCGGCATTGATGAAGGCTTCTCCAACTACCTCCGTCAGTACTGGGGTGCTCAGGAGCTGACGACGGATGAGGCTATCATTGCCTGGAACGACGGCAGCCTCCCCGACTACAACAAGCTCACTTGGAACGCCAACAACGAGTTTGTACGGGCTATTTATGACCGTATCTTCTATCAGATTGCCCTCTGCAATGAGTTCATCCGTCAGACAACACCGGAGAAACTAAGCGAGCGGGGTATCTCAGAAGCTGATAAGGGCAAAATCAACACGTTCCGTGCCGAGGCCCGCTTCCTGCGTGCCCTCAGCTACTGGCATGCCATTGATATGTTTGGTAACGTTCCTTTCGCTGATGAAACCTCGACCGTAGGCAATACGCCTCCGCCGCAGCAGTCTCGCCAGTTTGTATTCGATTACATCGAGAAAGAACTGAAAGCTATTGATGCCGACCTGTTGGCTCCCAAAGCTGTTTATGCCCGCGCCGACAAGGCGTCGGCCTGGATGCTGCTCTCCAAGCTTTACCTGAACGCTCAGGTATATACCGGCAAGGAGCGCAACAATGATGCAGCCATCTATGCCGCTAAGGTATTGGACGCCAACGCGTACAGCCTGGCTCCTAACTATCAGGATCTTTTCTTGGCTGATAACGACAAGTCGGCTGCCCGTAACGAAGTTATCTTCCCCGTAACGTTTGACGGCCTGCACACGAAGACCTATGGTGGCATGACCTTCCTGGTGCATGCTCAGGTAGGTGGTAGTATGAAGCCTGCTGACTTTGGTGTGAATGGTGGCTGGGGTGGTAACCGCGCCAAAAAGAACCTGGTAGAGCTGTTCCCCGGCGAGGCAGAAAGCACCGATGAGCGGGCCTTGTTCTACACGCCTGGTCAGACGAAGGAAATCAACGACATCTTCACCTTTACGGATGGTTATGCCGTTTCGAAGTATAAGAACGTAACGTCTACCGGCGAAGCAGGCTCGGATACGGAAGGAAACTTCCCCGACACCGACTTCCCCATGTTCCGTCTGGCAGATGATTACCTGATGTATGCGGAAGCTGTTCTGCGCGGTGGTGCCCCCGTTGGTGGCCGTACTGCCCTGGATGCTGTAAATACGGTACGTGCCCGTGCCGGTGCTACCGCACTGAGCTCCGTTGATCTGGACGATATTCTCGATGAGCGCGGCCGTGAGCTGTACTGGGAAGGTCACCGTCGTACGGACCTTATCCGCTTCGGCAAATATACCGGAGGCGACTACTTGTGGCCTTTCAAAGGCGGTGCAAAAGAGGGTACTTCCGTGGAGAACTTCCGTGTGCTGTTCCCCATCCCTTCTACTGACTTAGTAGCCAATCCTAACCTGAAGCAAAACCCAGGTTATTAATCGATAAGAGTTTTTTATCGGGTGTTGAACAAAGCACCGGTACGTTGCTGTTCAGCACCCGATGAAGAGCCCTCTTCTTATCTCATTTTCAGTCTTAAACATCAGTTCCACATGAAAAATTGGCTTACCCAACTAGTAGGGGTCTGCGCAGCCGTCTTTCTTTTTTCTTCCTGCGAGAAGGATGAAGTGAGAGTCATGGCACAGCCAGGAAATGCTCCTACGCTTACGGCTTCTGCCAACTCCGTTACACTGGTGCAGGAAGATGCCAGCAAAAATGCTGTGACGCTTTCCTGGAAGCCCGGCAACTATGGCTTTGACGCGGCGCAAACGTATGTTATTCAATTCGACAAGAAGGATAACAAGTTTGCGAAGCCTTATGAATATAAGGCCGGCACCAGCACTTCTAAAACCTTCACGGTTTCCGAAATCAACAACATCATGTTGGCGCTTGGTCTGCCTACGGGCTCTGAGGCTTCCGTTGAGGTACGTGTGACTTCTAATCTGGCCACTAATGCTCCTTCTATCCCGGTAAAAACCCAGGTGTCGGGCACTACTACTCTGACGGGCACTCCTTACCTCTCGTTCATTGCTTATCCTTCCATCCAAGTTCCTGGTGGATACCAGGGCTGGAGCCCTGCCACTGCGCCGTTCCTCGCTTCGCCTAACAGCAATGACGTGTATGAAGGTTACATCTATATGGATGCAGCTAGTGAGTTCAAATACACCGTTGGCCGTAGCTGGGATGTAAACTATGGTGATGATGGCACTGGTTCAGGCCTTGCTCCTAATGGTGGCAACATAAAGACTAGTGCCCCCGGTTATTACAAAATGAATGTAGACCTGGGTACGAAAAAATACTCCGTTACGTCCACTACTTGGGCCGTAATCGGCTCGGCTACTGCTGGTGGCTGGGATGCTGAAACCCCTATGACCTATGACGCTGCCAACGGTGTTTGGAAGGTTACCACTACCCTGGGTGCTGGTGAGTTAAAGTTCCGCGCTAACAATGCCTGGGCCATTAACATGGGCGACAATGGTGCAAACGGTTCTCCTGATTATGACGGTTCAAACATTGTGTCTCCAGGTGCTGGATCGTATACAATCACGCTGGACCTGAGCAAAGGTGCTGGTAACTACAGCTACTCCATTAGCAAGAACTAGTTCCTCCCTCCGCTTTAATAATAAAAAGCCCCGCTGCTCAGCAGCGGGGCTTTTTTGTTTGCAGGGTCTACTAAAGAAAAAGCTTAGTTAATTATCACCTTCTGGCTGGTCAGTTGGTCGCCTACGCGCAGCTTCACCAGGTAGGTGCCAGCTTGTAGATCGGAAAGTTGGTACTCCTGGCGCCCAGCCTGCTTTGCAGATGACAGTGAGCGTACGCGCTGGCCCAGCAGGTTCACTACTTCCAACGCTACATCCTGACGACCATTTACAGTATATACAATTTTAGCTTCGCGAGCCGGATTAGGGTACACACCAAACCCTAATGTACGGGCTACTTCGGCGCGGCTGGCTTGGACACCAGTCCCTACGATGTAAGTAGCATACTGCTTCCCGGCTAGCGTATTGAAATCGGCAGAAGACCCTAAATCTGTGAGTTGGCCTACCACTTGCGGCAATACATCAGAGGTAAAAGCCCCACCATCTTTAACATATGCAGCCATTACGTTTACTGCATTGCCATCTACTATACCTAAAGCTGTTTTATCTAGCTCTACCTCAAATCCTGAGCCGGCAGCAGTTGCAGCTGTAACGTTTGCTGAACTCAAATAAGAATAGCGTGCCCCCATAAATGGACCACTGGTGGCTGTACCATTATGGGCAGTACCCGTTTTAACACCTTCTCCTTGATAAGAGTCGGGAACCTGCGCTGTATTTCCGTTCGTGTAGTCTACGAAGCTGAAGTACGCGGGCGTCATGTTGGCCGGTGAGGTTGTTACCCTGAAACCATAGTCCGTTTCGAAATCCATGGTTGGGGTGTGTTTCAGTGGGCTTTGTCCATCTGCCCCACCCTTTAGTTGAGTCCCTGCAGGGACACCAGTTTTACCAGGTACGTTCAGGTATACTACAATGCCTGGGTAATTGTCAGCAGTTTCTGCTGCACCTACCACCATGATATAAAGCTTGGTAGCCGACTCTCCGATATACAAAGACTGTAGGCCCAAAGTACCAGCCGAATGGGTGCCAGCATAAGTACTAACTAATTGGTAATGGTTAAGCCCAGTACCAATTTCGGAAGCAGAGACTTTGCCATCTACGGTAATCTGAGCTTGCGCAGTAAGGGCAGAAGCCCCAAGGACACCAACCGCCGCGAGAGTAAGTAATTTTTTCATTGAGAGTAGGTAAAGGTTTAATACATGAAAAATGAAAAGATTGTGAAGCAAAATTGAAGTAACTGTAGCCAGACTTTCCCCGGCTAGTTAAAAGTAAGCCTTATGCACAGAATACAAAGGGCTTAAGATAGTATTATGGTGTGTTACTTTCACCTTCTTTATATTATCTGAGATGCAGACAAAAGGTTACATACACCCCATATTTTGCACACGCCCTACTATGTACCCAACCAGGCGTTATGCCAGCATATTTATGTAATCTTATGTGGGGCGTGAGGTTATAAATTTTCCGGTCCTGTTATCTTTACCCTTCCTCTGCATTCGCAAACAACCAATCCTTCCTATATGATCATTATTGCCGACGGCGGCTCTACCAAAACCAACTGGTGTCTGATTGACAATGAAGGCACCAAAATCTACTTCAATACCGAAGGCTACAACCCGTATTTCATTGATACGCCTGGTATTGTAGCTTCCCTGGAGAAGAGCCTGCCCGATACCCTGCCCCGCGCCGAAGTAACGGAGGTATACTACTACGGTGCTGGTTGCTCGGTGCCTGAGAAAGTGGCAGTAGTGGAAAATGCCATGCGGCAGGTGTTCACCAGCTCGCGCGTGTATGTGGGCCATGATCTGTTGGCAGCAGCCCGTGCTTTGCTGGGCCGGAACATCGGCTTTGCTGCCATTCTGGGTACCGGTACTAACACCTGCCTCTATAATGGCAAAGATGTAGAGCTGAACATCGACTCTTTGGGTTATTTCCTGGGTGATGAAGGCAGCGGCTCATTCATTGGCAAGCGCCTCCTGCGTGACTTTATGCGCGGTTACCTTCCCGATGGTCTGCAGGATGCCTTTAAGGATCAATACGGCCTGACCAACGAGGAAATCTTCGACCGGCTTTACAATCAGCCCTTGCCGAACCGCTTCCTGGCCTCGTTCAGTAAGTTTGCCTACGACCACAACAACATCAGCTACTGCCGCGAGATTGTACTGGATGGGTTTGAGACCTTCTTCAATAACCTGGTAACGCACTACCCCAACTTCCAGAACTACTCCTTTAACTGTGTAGGCTCGGTGGGCTACAATTTCCGCGACGTGCTGGAGCAGGTAGCCAAAAGCCACGGTATGGAAGTCGGCAAAATCATCCGCTCCCCTATCGATGATCTGGTGAACTACCACACCACTTTGGTTAAGTAACGGAATAAGTAACTTCAGATACCAGAAAATAAAAAGGCCGCTCCCCAAGGGGAGCGGCCTTTTTATTTGACAGCTTATGATTCAGCTTAGTGCTGCACCTGTAGACGGGTAGTTACCTGCGTCTCGCCGGCTTGTAACCGTACCAGATAGATACCATTGGCCAGGCTTTCTACTGGTAGCTGCAATTCGTGCGCGCCGGCCGCCTGCTTGCCCGTAGCGGGCAGCGTGCGTACAGTAGCACCCAACAGGTTCTGTACCGTTATATGCACCGTTGTAGCCTGGGGCAGCGTGTAGCGCAACATAGCCACCGAACTGGTGGGGTTAGGCACCACCGTATAGCCCAGGGCCAGCACAGCCCGCTCGTTACGGGTAGCCAGCACCGTACCGGCTGGCTTAGCAACTTTCTTGGTCAGGAACACGAAGTACTGGCCGGGAGCCAGCGTGAATGTGCTATCCGTTTTGTTGATTTTGAGGCTGGTGCCATCCAGGTAGTTGTACCAGGTACCGGTCTTCTGGAACTTCGGGTTAATGGTAGCAGACTTCACATCGAAGTTGCCCAGCACCGTAATGTTCTGGTCGGCATTGTTGAGGTGAATGGATTTCACCGCTCCGCTTACGTCCTGTGTGAACGTGGTGTAGTTCTCAAATACCGGCTCGTCCTTCTTCAACTGAATCAGGCTGCGGTACACATCGTAGAGGCGGCGGCGGTTGGCGTTGGTGTAGTAGTCCCACAGGGCCGGCTTGTTGCCGAGTTTGCAGCTTTGGTCCTGGGCATACTTTGTAGGATCGGTGCCATCATCACCAGGGTAGGTACCATTAGGGCACATAAAGATGCCTTTGTCGTAGCCTACTTCGCCAAACTGCCAGATCATGCGGGCACCAGGCACGGTGAAAAAGAAGGCGGCTGCCGCTTCCTGACGGGCTAAAGCCGTATTCAGGGTTTTCACCGAGTAGCTGCCGGAGCTGTTGCCAAAACGCAGATTCTTATACATCAAGCGGTCCTCATCGTGGCTTTCCATATAAGTCACCAGGTTGGGGTCCGTCCAGCCGCGCTGCTTATAATAGCCCCAGCTCAGGTCTGATTTGCTGCCATCGTTGTAGCCCATCGTAGCCTCATTGTAGTTGGAGGTCATCTTGCCCCACAGCATCAAACCTGCGGCCGAAAGTGCCTTGGCTTCTTCGTTGCCCACAAAGGTTTCCAGAATGGCGTAGGAACCGGCGCTGACTGCTTGCTGCGCGGCGTAGTAGTCTTTCCAGATGTTCACCCGTGACTGGTCAAACACCGACTCGTAGGTAGCTTCCGTTTTCTGCACCTGGCTGAAACCGCCGGCCAGGTCGTAGCGGTAGCCATCAATGTGGTACTCTTGCAGCCAAAACTTGATAACTTCTTTGGAGAAATAGCGGGTATACTCACTTTCGTGGTTGAAGTCAGTACCCACGTTATAGGGGTGCGTAGGCGTAGCGTTAAACCAGGGGTTATTGCTGCTGTACAGCTGCACCATGGGGCTCTGGCCGAACGAGTGGTTCAGCACCATGTCGAATACCACGGCAATACCACGCTTGTGGGCTTCGTCGACGAGCTTTTTCAGGTCGTTCTTAGTGCCGTAGTATTTGTCAGGCGCAAAGTAGAACGATGGATTATAGCCCCAGCTTTCGTTGCCTTCAAACTCGTTTACGGGCAGCAGCTCCAATACATTAATACCTAAGCGCTTGAGGTAGTCCAGCGAGTCCGTGACGGTCTTGTAGTCGTGGCGGGCTACAAAGTCGCGCACCAGCAACTCATACACCACCATATCCAGCTTGTTTGGGCGCTGGAAGTTGGTTACCTGCCAGGCATAGGCAGTCTGGTTGGTTTGCAGTACGGATACAATACCCGTGGTTTTGCCTGTAGGATATGCCTTCAGGTTAGGATACGTAATGGCCGGAATGTACTGGTCATTGTTGGGGTCCAGTACTTTCTCCGTGTAAGGGTCCGCTACGCGCAGGCCATCTACCAGGTACTGATAGGCATACTCCTGGCCGGCGGTGAGGCCGTCAATCTTCACCCACCAGCGCGTGTTCACATCATCAGTAGCGCTGGTTTTGCTCATCTGGTATTTCACATCGGGCTGCCAGTTGTTGAAGTCTCCGAGGACGTAGGCATTAGTCTTGTTGGGGGCCGTCAGGCTCAGAATAACAGAAGTACCTCCGCTCAGATAAGTTACTCCGTCTTTTTTGGCTCCGGCCGGCAGTGCGGTTATGGTAGTTGCCGGGCTTACAAATACGGTTACTTCATCTGTGGCCGTAGTGCTGCCGCTGGTAGCCGTTAGCTTCAGCACATTGCTCCCCTCCTGAGTCAAAGTAACATCCTTGGTCAGGATGGTAGCGTTGGTTGTCTGCTCTACCTGGGTCCCATTCAGGGTAAGGGTGAGAGTGGATGCTGCCGAGGCCGTGCCCGATACGCTTACACTAGCGTTTTTATTGACGAACGAGCCCGTGGTGGGGCTGGTGAGCCGTACGGAAAGGGCCGAGGTTTGCGCTACATCCACAAAAATGTCCTTTCCGCCCGTGTCACGACCCGATTTGGTACCGTCGGTGCTGCGGAACAGCATGGCCAGCTTCAGGATTTTCTCGCCTGCAGGCACCCCATAGAAGGTACGCGGGGTGAAGGTGAGGGTATAGAGGTTGGCATTGGTGGTGCTGCGGGTCAGCTTCTCCTTCTCAATAGGTGGCGTCCAGGCCTTGCCTATCACATATTTCCAGTCAGAGTTGCTGGTGCTTTTATCGGTAATTACACCCGTCCAGATATACACGTCGCCGGTGTAGTTTTTCAGGCCGGCGTCGCCTTTGGTGGCATCAAATGTCAGCGTCACCTGATCATCACCTGTGAAGAAGGCAGACTGGGCGGTAACCACCTGTGCCTGCGCCATGGGAAGCGCCGCCAGACTAACCAGCCACAGCAAAACAAGTCGAAGTAATTTCATTAAACAGAGGTTGAGTGGGAAAAACAGATGGAGAACCTGCGAAGCAGACAAAAACAGCGAAAATTCGTCGCAAATGCTGAGTTCTGAATCTTAAAGATACCACGGCCGAGCTCGGCTACCAAAGGACGCGGGCGGTTTTCTTGTAGTTTTGCGGGATGACCGTGCCCCTTAGTGCCGGCCCAGAAAGGAGTTATGGCGTGGTACGCGCGTACGTTCGGATTATGCCTGCTCTTACTACTGGCACTGCGCTGTTCGGCGCAGGTGCCTTTGGCTCCTGTTGATACCAGCCACGCGGTTGCGCCCCACCGTTTGCCGCTTCTGGCCGGTACCGGCACCGCAGCCTATGCTGGCACACTCTACCTGCTCAGTGAAGGCTGGTATACTGGCGAAAGAAGCCGCCTGCATTGGTTTAATGACTTGCCGGAGTGGAAGCAAATGGATAAAGCGGGCCACTTCTGGGGTGCCTTCCACGAAAGCCGCGGGGCCGTAGACATGCTGCAATGGGCCGGGGTGGCTCCCAAAAAAGCCATTTGGTACGGTAGCATGGTGGGCTTTCTGCTGCAAAGCCCCATTGAGCTGCTGGATGGCCGCGACCCGCAATATGGTGCTTCGGCTACTGATCTGGCCGCCAATTTTTTGGGCTCGGCAGGCGTACTGGCCCAGCAGCTGGCCTGGCAGGAGGTGCGCCTCATGCCCAAATACTCCTTTCATACCACCCGCTACTCCGGCCTGCGGCCCAATGTGCTGGGCCGAAGCCTGGCCGAAAAGCACCTGAAAGATTACAACGGCCAAACCTACTGGCTGTGCGCCGATATTGGTGCCTGGCTGCCTGCCACCAGCCGTTGGCCGCGCTGGCTGCAACCTGCCTTGGGCTATGGAGCCCAGCAAATGGTGTACAATGATGCGGATACCAATGCCGCCCTGGGCCTGCATCCCTACCGCCAGTACTATCTCTCCCTGGATGTGGATTTGCGCCGGATTCCTACGCGCAGCAAGCTCCTGCGCCGGGTATTCTACGTGGCCAGCATCTTTCATCTGCCCGCCCCCGCTTTGGAGTATAACAAGCGGCGCGGCATGGTGCTGCATGGGCTTTACTGGTAGCCGTGCCCATGTAAAGGGGCATTTCTAACGTTCTGCTCAGCCGCGGGCGTTTTTTGCGCGTTACCTTTGTTGCACCTATTCCATCTGACTTTTTTCTTTTTTGATATGAACGTAGGAGACAGAGTCCGCCTACTTACCGGCCGCGAAGAGGGCATTATTACCCGCATCCTCGACAACGACCTGGTAGAAGTAGCTATTGATAACGATTTCACGATTCCCGTACTGCGCCGCGAGGTGGTAGTAGTTGCCGCTGAAGAAGGTAAAGCCTTTGACCGCACCGCTCCTATTCCCAAACCCGGCCAGATGGGCAAAGGCAACAAGGCAGCTGCTGCCCGGCCAGCCAGCGCACCCATTACGGCCCCGGCCGGCAACGGTGCCGCGCAGGCCGCTCCACCCAAGGCCCCGGCTCCATTGCCTGCGGCACAGAAAGGTTTGTATCTGGCCCTCACCCACCAGGCCCCGGAATTGCTTTCAGTACAGCTTCTCAATAATACGGAGGCCGATGTGCTGTTTACCTGCGGCGAGGAACGCCCCGACCGCCCCTACCGCGGCCTTATTTCGGAGAAGCTAGGTCCCAAGCTGGCCAGCCGCCCGCTGGCGCACCTGCACCTGAAGGATTTTGAGGAGTGGCCTGCTTACGTGCTGCAGGTTTTGCCGCATCAGGTAAACGGCGCCTCCGCGTTTGAGCTGCTCACCAAACGTGTGGCCTTTAAAGCGGCCACCTTCTACAAGAGCCGGCAGCAGGCCCCGCTTCTCCAGCGCGAAGCCTACTTGTTTCAGCTGGATGAAAAGCCCGCCGCGGCCTTAGCGCTGCCACCCGAAAAGCTGGCCGAAGCCCTGAAGCAACAGCTTTCCGGTGATGCACCCGCCAAACCCGCTGCTGTGGCTCCTGCCCCGGAGCCCGCCAAGTCCCTGGTAGCGCCTCCGCATGAGTTGGATCTGCACATCGAAGCCCTGCGCCCGGAAGGAGCCGAAGGGCTATCGAACACTGCTATGCTGAAGCTACAGCTGGATGTGTTTGAAGATGCCCTGAGCCGGGCCCTGGCCACCAACATGCACGAAATTGTCTTTATACACGGAGCCGGCAATGGCACGCTGCGTAAAGAGATTCATAAGCTCCTGAGCCGCAACCGCGACATCAAGTTTTTTGAAGATGCCCGCAAAGAGAAGTTCGGGTACGGTGCCACGCTGGTACGCTTGAAGTAAGTCAAGTAACGCCAGACACCTGTCATCCTGAGCGGGCGAAGGCCCTTGTTATGCTAGAGCGAGTCGTTTGTACGATTATCGTTCTTGCGTAATAAGGGCCTTCGCCCGCTCAGGATGACAGTTTTATTTTAATAATTCCTCTGATAGCTGCTCAAATTTATGCCCGCCCCTACTACCGCTCAGCCACTTACCGTTCCTCTACCTGATGGCCGCCAACTAGGGCTCACGCGCTATGGCAACCCGGCGCATCCGGCCGTTATTTTTCATCATGGATATGCCTCATCTGGCATTGCGGTACCGGAGTGCACTGCTGAGCTGGCCCGTCTCGGCCTGCAGATAATGGCCCCCGACCGCCCAGGTTCCGGCCTGTCGGATGTAGATGAGAACTTGACGCTGGAGTCGTTTGCAGCTGATGTGCTGTATGCGGTGGATGCCCTGCAAATTCCCGGGCCGCTGGCGGTGGCCGGATGGTCTGGAGGTGGTGTGCACGCGCTGGCACTGGCGGCGCTATACCCCGAGCGGGTGGCCACGGTGCAGCTGCTAAGTACGGCCCTGCCCTTCGGCGACGAAGAGGCCTATGCTGAGCTGCACCTTCGCTGGAAGGCTGCGCGTTTTGTAAACGACTATCTCCCCATTTTGGGCAAGGTAGCGCTGGTAGAACTCAGTGCCCAATGGCAGCAGAAGCCCGATAAAATGATTGACTCGCTCCTGGGCTTGCTGGGCCCCACCGAGCAGGCCGTGAAGGACCAACCCGCGCACCGGGCACTGCTGCGTGATGCGGCCGTACATGGGTTTGCCAATCAGGGCCAGGGCGTGTATTTTGATGGCCGCGCCCTCTGTCAGCCGCCCGCTTTTCAGCTGGAAGCCATACAGGCCAGCACTACCATCTGGCACGGCACCGAGGACTCAGTCTGGCCACCAGACAATTTGGATTTCCTCGCGGAGAACATTCCCGAAGCCCGCCTCCAACTACTACCCGGTGAAGGCCACATGCTGTATTTGAATCATTGGGAAGCAATTTTGCAGAGGGTGCGGGCGGAAATGAAGTAGCCTTTTACAGCATCTATTTTATACCTTCTCTCGCCTTAATACATATGTCATCCTGAGCCCCGCGAAGGACCTTATCACTGCTGAACGATAATCGTTACAACGACTCGTGGCAACGTGATAAGGTCCTTCGCGGGGCTCAGGATGACAGTGCCTTGTAAAGTGCCGTTTCAAGGAAAGCCATAGCCATACCCGGCCTAATGGCGCGCGGTGTTACTTTGCAGAAATCTTCTGCCCTTTATGAATCTGAAGTTCCTCGCCGCGCTGCTTTTCGTTAGCGCCCCCGTTCTGGCTCAGCAAGCCCTCCCTATCCCGCGCAATCTGCAGGCCACCTACCAGAAAGGTACCCGCTCCGAAGACGGTAAACCCGGCCCCAAATACTGGCAGAACACCGCTGACTATACCCTCAACATCAATTTCGACCCTGCTACCCGCTTGGTGCAGGGCACGGTGGATATTGCCTACATCAACAACAGCCCCGATTCGCTGCGGCAAATCTGGTTTAAGCTCTACCCTAACTACTACCAGAAAGGGGCCCCGCGGGTATCGTCGGTGAAGCCGGAAGACCTGCACGATGGGGTGAAGATTGCCCAATTGAGCGTGAACGGGGAGGCCGAGGATGTAGCCAAGCTGAAGATTGATGCTACCAATATGCCCGTGAGCATTAAGCCGCTGGCGCCGGGGCAAACGGCCCGCGTGGCCATCAGCTACTCCTACACGCTCAACAAAGGCTCGCACATGCGCACCGGCGAGGTGGAGGAAGGCGCACATTTCGTGGCCTACTTCTTCCCGCGCATCACGGTGTACGACGACATTGATGGCTGGAACCGCCTGCCCTACATTGGCTCTCAGGAGTTCTACAACGATTTCAGCAACTTCAAAGCTGCCATTACGGTGCCCAAAAACTTTGTGGTGTGGGCCACCGGCGACCTGAAAAACACCGACCAGGTTCTCACGAAAAAGTACGCCAAGCGCCTGCGCGACGCTGAGAAGAAGGATGGCATTATCAGCATCATCACCGAAGCAGACGCGAAACGCCGCGACATCACGGCCCAGAATGCCACCAACACCTGGCAGTTTGAGGCGAAGAATGTAACCGACTTCGTGTTTGCCACCGCCGACCATTACGTGTGGCAATCTACCAGCCTGGTAGTAGACCCCGCCACCAAGCGCCGCACCCGCGTAGATGCCGTGTACAACACCAAGCACAAGGACTACGAAGAGGTAATTCACTTTGCCCGCAAAACGGTGCAGGCCATGAGCTACGACTTCCCCAAGTGGCCCTTTCCCTACTCCCACGAAACCATTTTTGATGGCCTCGACCAGATGGAGTACCCCATGATGGTGAACGACAACCCCACCGAAACCCGCGCCGACGCCATTACCCTCACCGACCACGAGATATTCCACACGATGTTCCCGTTCTATATGGGCATCAACGAAACCAAGTACGGCTGGATGGACGAAGGCTGGGCCACCATTGGCGAGTGGCTGATTTCGAAAATAATTGACCCTACCCTGGACGATGACTACGGCATTGCGCCCTACGCCCGCGCCGCCGACACCGAGGCCGACATGCCCATCGTGACGCTGAGCACGCAGCAGAGCGGCACGCCGTTCTTTCTTAACTCCTACCCCAAACCCGGCCTTGGCTATCTGTATGTGAAGGATTTGCTGGGCGATGAGCTGTTCACGCAGGCGCTGCACACCTACATCCGCAACTGGAACGGCAAGCACCCCATGCCCTACGACTTCTTTAACTCCATGAACGAAGGCGCTGGTAAAAACCTCAACTGGTTCTGGCAGCGCTGGTTCTTTGATGGGGGCTACCCCGACCTGGCCATTGCCAGCGTAACAAAGCAGGGTAATGAGTCGCAAATCGTGGTAGAAGCAAAAGGCACCAAGCCCGTGCCGGTGGATTTGACCGTCACGTTTGCTGATAACTCCACCCAGCAACTACACCGCACTATAGCCGTATGGGAAACCGGCGCCAAATCCGTGACTATTCCGGTGCCCTCGGCTAAAGTGGTGACAAAGGTGAAGCTGGGCGCTACGCTGGTGCCGGATAGTTTTCCAAAGGATAATGTGTGGGAGAGAAAATAGTATGTATGAGCCAGTCCAAATCAGTTGGATGACAAGAAAGCAAGGATTCTATGTCTTTTTAACATGCCTGCTACTTTTTGTAATCCTGCTTATCACTGTCACAGCTTTCAGCATTTGGACCGATCAAATCCATGAAATCTTATTTTCACTCGGCTTGCTTTTGATTTCCGCATATCAATATTGGTTTACTTACTATGTTTCGGTTGATGAAAACTATATTTTTATTGAGAATGGCAGAGGCAAATTCATTAAATCCATAGACGAAGAATTTAAAGTAGAATCCGTCAGCGGTTTTACATACAGAATATGCTTCAAGAATGGGCAGACATTTAATTTCAATTGCGCGCCTGATTTTCATTTTGGGGTAAATCGGAATAAGGCCAACATGCTGGAACGAATTATCAGGACAGGGCATGAAAATAGAAGGCCTTAAGTCCTACCTTTGCCTCAGTGATGGGTCGCCCCACCGCGGCGCCTTACGCAAGTAGGGCGACGAGGAAAGTCCGGGCAACGCAGAGCACCCTGCTTCCTAACGGGAAGGACTGGTGAGCGTAAAGCAAGCCAGGACAGCCAGTGCCACAGAAAACTACCGCCTACGTGGTCCTTCGGGGCCGCCGGTAAGGGTGAAAAGGTGCGGTAAGAGCGCACCAGCGGCCGGGCAACCGCGTCGGCTGGGTAAACCTCAGGGGTTGAAAGACCAAATAAGCTGGTACGTGGGTCTTCGGGCCTGCACCGGGCGGCTCGTCCGGCGCCAGCGGGTAGGTTGATGGAGCCTTTCCGCGAGGACTGGCCTAGATAAATGGTGGGGCCGCGGCAACGCGGACAAAACCCGGCTTATAGACTCATCACCCACAGCAAACGGCCGTCGCATAACCCTGCGGCGGCCGTTCTGCGTTGTAGCCCAGTATTTCTTCGCGTAGCTTTCGCTCATGAATTATCTATTCCCCTCCAGGTTGGCTGGCCTTCCCCGCAAAAGTTATCTATTCTACTTACTGGCTGGCTGGTTTCTGACCCTGGGTTTGCCCACGGCCCACGCCCAAAAAGCTCCCCCCACTACCGCCGATATTTACATTGACCCCGCCGGGGTCATTCGCTGGCAGGGCAGCCGCCAGGAAGTAGCTCTTTTTGGGGTGAATTATACCACGCCCTTTGCCTACTCCTACCGGGCGCATAAGAAGCTGGGTGTGAATCTGGAGCAGGCCATTGATCAGGATGTGTACCACCTTTCCCGGTTGGGAATTGATGCGTTTCGGGTGCACGTCTGGGACGTAGAAATAACCGACACGGCTGGCAACCTGCTGGACAACGAGCACCTACGCCTCTTCGATTATCTGATTCAGAAGCTCAAGCAGCGCAACATTAAAATACTGCTTACGCCCATTGCCTACTGGGGCAACGGCTACCCCGAGCCCGACACGGCCATGACAGGTTTCTCCAGCATTTATCCCAAGAACAAAGCCTACCGGATTCCGCGCGCCATTAAGGCCCAGGAAAACTACCTCACGCAGTTCCTCAACCACCGCAACCCCTACACCAAGCAGCTCAACCGCGAGGACCCCGACATCATTGCCTACGAGGTGTGCAACGAGCCACACTACAGCCAACCGGAGGCGGAAGTGAGCAGCTTTGTGCAGCGCATGGTGGCAGCTATGCGGGCTACCGGCTACCGCAAGCCCATTTTTTACAACATTGCCGAAAGCCCCGCGGTATCTAATGCTATTCTCAGCAGCCCGGTAGATGGCTTCACGTTCCAGTGGTACCCATCGGGGCTGGTAAACGGCCATTCGCTGCGCGGCAACCCGCTGCCTTACGTTAATCAATACCCCATTCCATACCAGAAAGACCCTCGCTTTACTGGCAAGCCCCGGTTGGTGTATGAGTTTGAATCCGGCGACATTCTGCAGCCGCAGATGTACCCCATGATGGCGCGCAGCTTCCGGGGCGCCGGCTTCCAGTGGGCCACGCAGTTTGCCTACGACCCGCTAGCCATTGCCTACGCCAACACCGAGTACCAGACGCACTACCTGAACCTGGCCTACACGCCCGCCAAAGCCATCAGCCTGCTCATTGCCGGCCGTGTTTTCCGTCAGGTGAAGCGTGGGCAGCAGTTTGCAGCTTTCCCTAATGATTCGGTGTTTGACAACTTTCGGGTGAGCTACCGCGCTGGCCTGAGCGAGCTGAATTCGGAGGAGGAGTTTCTGTACACCGGCACCACCACCACCAAGCCGCGCAAACCAGCAGCGCTGCGCCGCGTGGCCGGTACCGGTTCATCGGCTGTGGTAAACTACGAAGGCACCGGCGCCTACTTCCTGGACCGCCTGGCCAACGGCGTGTGGCGGCTGGAAGTAATGCCTGATGCCATTGCCGTGCGCGACCCATTCACGAAAACGTCCCTGAGCCAAACGGTTACGCACATCTTCTGGAACACGCAGCCTATGCGCCTGTCACTGACCGGTTTGGGAAATGATTTTTCGGTGCGTGGGTTGAATGAGGGCAATACCACGCAGACCCAGGCCCAGAACGGGCTGGTACGGCTGCAGCCAGGCGTGTATCTGGTAGCCGGCAAAGGCCGCAAAACAACGGCTTTTACAGCCCAAACCTTGTTGGGCGCTATCCGCCTGGGCGAGTTTGTGGCGCCGGCTCCTACCACCAAGCAAGTGCAGATAGTACACACTGCCCCCAGTCAATTACCAGCCGGGCAGGCAGCCACTATCCGGGCTACTGTAGCCGGAATAGAACCTACCGACTCCGTACTGTTAGTAGCTCAGCATTTCTATGGCGCTACCCGTACCCTGCCCATGCGTCGGCTCACACTCACCACAGTCGAAGCCACTGTACCCGCGGAGCTGTTATACCCGGGCCTGTTGCGCTATTGGATGGTGGTAAAGCATCAGAACAAGCAGACTACTTTTCCCGGCACTGTGGCAGGAAGCCCGCGTAACTGGGACTTTGTTGCAAAAGACTATTGGGAAGCGCCTATTGTATCGGCTGATGCAGCCCTGCCCATTTTCCTGGCCTCGCAAGACCAGCAGCGCATCGAAGCCGGCGGAATAACCGGTGGCGGCTGGGCCGACTATGTGACCACCAGCACTGCCAGCGTAGTCCTGCGTCTGCTGCAGAGCCCGCCCACTCCCAACGCTGCGGCGGCTTCGGAAACCGCTCCCATAGCTTTCCTCCGCACCTACTTCCAGGACCGGCTATCCACACGCGCGGCAGACGTAGCTACCATGAAGGAACTGGTTATTCGGGGCCGGAAAGGCGCCGGCGCCGGCCGTGTGCAGTTAGTTCTCATTACCCGGGATGCCGCTGCGTATGTCGCTAATGTGGAACTGGGCGCAGATATGCAGGACGTACGGGTGCCGCTCAGCGCTTTTCAATTGGGCAGCCAGGTGCTGCTTCCACGCCCCTACCCTGGCTTTTTACCCTTTAGCTTCCAGGCACCCGGCCCCACCAAACTGCCCTTGGCAGAAACGGAAGTACTGCAAGTACTACTTCACCCGGGCACCACAACCACTACTGCCACTCGCCCTTTTCTTGACCTCGAATCGATAGTTCTGCGCTAATGCTATATCGTTGCTTATGCTCCCGCGGCCTGCCTCTGGCGCTGGTTGTATTTCTAATGCTGGCGGCATGCACCCGCCAAAGCACTACCACCCAGAGCCAGGCCTCCATCGGTTCATTTAATGCTGACTGGGAATTTGTGCGGGATGTGGATACGCTGGTAGGGCCTGCTTTCTTTACCCGGGAAGATGCGGCCCGGCCCTGGGCAGCGGTGTCGTTGCCACACACGCCCCGCCTGGAGCCCGTCGTCACTACCGCCAAACAGTGGCAGGGCACCTGCTTCTACCGGCGCTTTTTCCGGGTGTCGGCAGCGGATACCAGCCGCCGCGTGGCCATCCGCTTTGAGGGCGCCATGCAGGTGGCCGATGTGTATCTGAATGGCCACCATGTAGGGCACCACGAAGGCGGTTACTTGCCTTTTACCGTTGATCTGACGCCCAATTTGCGCCCCAACGAAGACAACTGCCTACTGGTGAAGCTCAACAATGAGGACAACCCTACCATTCCCCCCGGTAAGCCGCTGAAGGATCTTGACTTCAACTTTTATGGCGGCTTGTACCGCCCGGTGCAGTTGCTGGTACAGGACCGGCTGCGCATTACCGATGCCGTAGAATCTGGCCGGGTAGCGAGTGGAGGCATCTTGCTCCATTACGAAAATGTGAGTGAGCAGCAGGCCACGCTCCACGTGCAAACTGAAATCCGCAACGACCACCGTGAGGCGCGCACCACCCAAGTGCGTACTGTGGTGCTGGATGCCGATGGTAAGGAAGTAGCCCGCACCCTGACCAATGCGCCGCTGCTTACTCCCGGTGGAGCCACCGCGGTAAAGAAAAGTCTTTCGTTAAGTACTCCTAAGCTATGGTCACCGGCCCGGCCTTACCTCTACCGGGTGGTGGTGGATGTGCTGGATGCAAAAGGTAATTCCCTTGACCACCAGGAAGTGCAGACCGGCGTGCGCACCATTCGCTTTGCTGCCGATGGTTTCTTTCTGAACGGCCAGAAGCTGCGCCTGCGCGGCACTAACCGCCACCAGGAATACCCCTACCTCGGCTACGCGCTTTCCGATGAGATGCAATACCGCGACGCCTGGAAAATTAAAGAGGCCGGCTTCAACTTTGTGCGCTGCTCGCATTATCCGCCTTCCCCGACTTTTCTGCAGGCGTGTGATGAGCTGGGTATTCTGGTAATGGATGCCATTCCCGGCTGGCAGTTTTTTGGGGATAAAACGTTCCAGCGCAACAGCCTACAGAATGTGCGCGACATGGTGCGCCGCGACCGGAACCATCCCAGCATTGTGCTCTGGGAAGCGGCTCTCAATGAAACGGGCATGAGCGAAGCCTTTATGGACCAGGCCCACCAGGCAGTGCACGAGGAGTTACCCTTCTCCACGGATATATACACATGCGGCTGGCTGGACTATGCCTACGACGTATTTATTCCGGCTCGTCAACACGCTAAAGCCCCGGATTACTGGCATAAATACGCCAAGAAAAAGCCCATCCTGCTTTGCGAGTACGGCGACTGGGAGTACTATGCCCAGAACGCCGGCTTTAACCAGAAGGAATACCAGGACCTGAAAGAGTCGGAGCGCACCTCACGGCAGTTGCGCGGCCAGGGCGAGCGGGCGCTGGTTCAGCAGGCGCTTAATTTCCAGGAAGCCCACAACGACAACTTCATTGGCCCCGCCATCGGCGACGCCAACTGGCTGCAGTTTGACTACAAGCGCGGCTACGCCCCGGATATTGAGTCCTCGGGCATCATGGATATCTTCCGCCTGCCCAAATTTGCGTTCTACTTCTACCAGAGCCAGTACGGTCCAGAGCCGGATGCTATGGGCTTTGGTAAGCCCATGGTGTTCATAGCTAATTATGCTCAGCCTGCTTCCTCCCGGCAGGTGCGGGTATACAGCAACTGTGCGGAAGTAGAACTACAGCTGGATGGCCGTACCATAGCCCGCCAACGTCCTGATAAGGACCGATACTCCAATAACCTGGCTCATCCTTCCTTCACCTTCACAATGCCCAACTTTACAACCGGCACCCTACGGGCCGTGGCCTATCAAAATGGCAAGCCTGCTGCTGAACAAACCCGCCGTACACCCGGTCCGGCGCATCATCTGCAGCTCAGCTATGACCGGAGCGGGCGTGAGCTTACCGCTGGTCGCCAGGATGCTGTCTTTGTGTATGCTACGGTGGTTGATGAGAAGGGTACTCCCGTACCAACTGCTACTACTTCAGTTCGATTTATAGTCACGGGTGATGCCGGGTTAGTAGGCGACAACCCGGTTTCCGCTGAGGCAGGCATTGCCACGGTGCTGCTGCGCGCCGGCAAAAAGCCTGGCTCGCTAGGCCTCACGGCTTCGGCCGATGGCCTACCCGACGCAACTCTTTCGCTGACAAGCGTAGAACCCCGCTAGTAAATACCAGTACAGAAGTAGCGCCTTCCGCTTCAGTTGACCATAGCCACCCGTTTTGCAGCTGGCTTTTCGTTACTTTTATTTCCCTTATTCGCCCTTTCCTCGCATATGCCCCGCATCCTGATAATTGACGACGAAAAAGCTATTCGGAACACTCTAAAGGAGATTCTGGAATACGAAAACTACCAGGTAGACCAAGCCGAGGACGGCCCCACGGGCCTCGATATGCTCATCAAGGACAAGTATGATGTAGTGCTTTGCGACATCAAAATGCCCAAGATGGATGGCATTGAGGTGCTGGAGCGGGCCCGCATCGTAGCGCCCGATGCCGCCTTTATCATGGTATCGGCACACGGCAACGTGGAAATGGCCGTAGACGCCACCAAAAAAGGTGCCTACGACTTCCTGCAAAAGCCACCAGACCTAAACCGCCTGCTGGTAACGGTGCGCAATGCCTTGGACCGCACCAAGCTGGTAGCCGAAACTAAGACTCTGAAGAAGAAAGTAGCTAAAAGCTCCGAAATGGTGGGCTCCTCCAGGGCACTGGAAGCCGTGCGCAAAGCCATTGAAAAAGTGGCCCCTACGGATGCCCGCGTGCTGATTACCGGCCCCAATGGTGCGGGCAAGGAAATGGTAGCCCGCCAGTTGCACGAGCTCAGCAACCGCAACAATGGCCCCTTGGTGGAAGTAAACTGCGCCGCTATTCCCTCGGAACTGATTGAGTCAGAGCTGTTCGGCCATGAAAAAGGCTCGTTCACCTCCGCCGTGAAGCAGCGCATCGGCAAGTTTGAGCAGGCCGATGGCGGCACGCTTTTCCTGGATGAAATTGGGGATATGAGCCTTTCGGCTCAGGCCAAAGTGCTGCGCGCGCTGCAGGAAAACAAGATTACCCGCGTGGGCGGCGAGAAGGAAATTTCCGTGAACGTGCGGGTACTAGCCGCTACCAACAAAGACCTGCAGCACGAAATTGCCGAGCGCAACTTCCGCGAAGACCTCTACCACCGTCTTTCCGTCATCCTCATCAAAGTGCCCTCGCTCAACGACCGGCGCGAGGATATTCCGGAGCTGGTGCAGAAGTTCCTGCAGGACATTGCCAACGACTATGGCAACAAGCCCAAGAAAATCGACGAGGCGGCTCTGAATTACCTGCAGGGCCTGGACTGGCGCGGCAACATCCGGGAGCTGCGCAACGTGGTAGAGCGCCTCGTCATTATGAGTGACGACACCATTACGGAAGACGACGCAAAAGCTTACGCCGGCAAATAATTTCGGCGGCTTACGCCCCTTTTATTCAGCGCCCCTGCCCTCTCCCGGCAGGGGCGCTTTGCTTTTCCGGAAGCCAACTACGGAACCATTAAAATTTGGTTGCTGTCTGAAGAAAACAAAATGGCGAATTGCATCTTTTCCAGCGCTGGAAGCCGGAAACAGATGAATTCAGCACCGATTTGGTGTTTTTCCATCAACCCAATCCCATTTCATGTCGAAATCCTTGTTGAATTTCCGGGTAGGAATCGTAGTGAGTGCCGCTACACTGAGCATGGCTTTACTGGCCGGCTGCGCCAAAGACACGGTAGCTCCAGCCGAGCCTTCCGCATTGTCTGGCATAAGCGCTACGGCAGATGTCAAAGCTGTTGGGCAGGTTATTCCCGGTCGCTACATTGTGGTGCTGAAGGAAGGCAGCGTTGGCTTGACTACGGAAGCCTACGAGGAAAAAATCAAGAAAGTGAAAGGCGTTGCGCAGGGCCTGCTGAAAAAGCGCGGGCTGCGCCCCGAGAAAGTAGACCGGGCCTATGGTCACGCGCTGCAGGGCTTTTCTGCTGAGCTGACATCCGAAGAAGCGGCTCAGCTGGCTCAGGATGCCAGCGTAGCCTACGTGGAGCCCGACCAGGTTATTAAGGTTGAACAAACTACTGGCGGCACCACTACCACTTCCACGCAATCCATTCCCTACGGTATTAAGCGGGTTGGCTATGGCAGCGGCGTAGGTAAAGTAGCCTGGATAATCGACACCGGCATTGACCTGACCCACCCTGACCTGACGGTGGATAAAGCGCGTAGCCGCACGTTTATCACCACCGGCACCGATGCCCCTACAGCCAACGATGGCAACGGCCACGGCACCCACGTAGCGGGTACTATTGCTGCCAAAAACAACCTGGTAGGTGTTGTAGGTATAGCAGCTGGCGCAACCGTTGTGGCAGTGAAAGTGCTGGCAGCCGATGGCAGCGGCACCTCCTCCGGCGTTATTTCCGGCATCGACTACGTCTCGGCAAATGGCAAAGCAGGCGACGTAGCTAATATGAGCTTAGGCGGCAGCACTTCCCAGGCCTTGGATGATGCCGTAACCCGTGCAGCCAACAAGGGCATTCTATTCGCCGTGGCCGCCGGTAACGATGCCCAAAGCGCCACCCTGCACTCCCCGGCCCGCGTGAACAATGCCAACGTTTTCACCATTTCGGCCATGAACAACCTCGATACCTGGGCTTCGTTCTCCTGCTTCGGCAACCCGCCGGTAGATTACTGCATGCCCGGCGTGAGCATCACCTCCACTTATAAAGGTGGTCAGTATGCTACTATGAGCGGCACTTCTATGGCTACCCCCCACATGGCTGGTGTATTGCTGATGCGCGGCAAAAGCTTCACCCGCAGCGGCTACGTGAAATCGGATCCTGACGGCAAGCCCGACCCCATTGCGCATTTGTAAGCGTCTGACTTTGTATGCATCATAAAAGAGAAAACCCTGACCAAATCCGGTCAGGGTTTTCTCTTTTATGATGCTTCGTCTGCGGCTCTGCATGGCGGAATTGAGGCTTTGCTTTGCTCTTACCCCACCATCTGATTACAGCCGCGCACGTCGGAGTTGTCCATGCGGCCCAGCACCTCAAACGAGTTATCGGGGTGCATTCTGGCCAGGTCTTTGGTTTCGATGAAGGCACAGCTGTCCACGTTGGCCAGGTCAATGACGTTAATGGCACCATCGGGGCGGTTTTCACTCAGGGAGAAAGGGTCGGAAGGGTCTCGGAGGAGGATGCGTAGCTGCGGGGGCGCGTGGAAGCGGCCGTCGCCGAGGCTGTAGGCTTGGGAGAGCAGCTCCGTCATGCCATATTCGGAATGAATACCGGCCGGGCCAAAGGCTTGCTGCAACTCCGCGTGCAGCTCTTCGCGAATCATTTCCCGGCGGCGGCCTTTCATGCCACCGGTTTCGAGGACTGTGAGGTTTTGCAGGGCCGGAGCAGCTCCAAATTCGGCCACCAGATCCAGCAGCGCATACGATACCCCGATCAGCATAATGCGGCGGCCGGGCACTTGCTTCGCCTCACTTAGAGCTTGGAGAAGGGCAGCGTGGTTGCGCAGGAAGAAGGCGGGTTGGTGCTGGCCCGAGGCGGCGGCAAAATGCTCCACCATGGCCACTAACGAGGAGTTTCCCTGTTCCAGATACGAGGGCAACAGAGCCAGAAAAATCCAACCGGAAAGTGGGCCGTAATACTGTTCAAAAATGCGGGCGGCGTTGCGGCGGTACAACTGCGGCTCACGCACAAAATGGCGGCTGCGCTGCTGTAGGGTTGTGCCGCTGCTCAGAAACAATTCTTCTGGCTTCCACTCCTGCGGAAGGGTACGCACCTCATGGGTTTTAAAGAACTCGATGGGCAGAAACGGAATGTCCGTCATTTGCTGAACCTGGTCAGCTTTACGGCCTAGCAGCGCCAGATATTCCCGATAGGGAGGACAATTCACGGCTTGATGCCGAAAAAGCTGTAGCGCGGCATCTTCAAAAGAAGCCGGTGTCAAACTATCCAATGCCTGGAGATGCTGCTGGCGGAAACTCATTAGCGTACAACTGGGTTTTGGGAAAGCAACAAAGTGCGGAGTGCTTCGTTGAGAATCCGTACCTTTTCCCGCCCACTTAGGGGTATTTCTATTCGTATGGCTCCCACGTCTACATTTCGCTTGGTAAGGTCTTCAGCATTAATTATCGGCTGCGGCCTGCTGTTGAATGCCTGCATCACGCCCCCGGATTACCCGGATACGCCTAGTATTGAGTTTAAGGATATCAAAGCGGTGCGCAAAAGCCCGGTTACCGGCACTTATGATTCCGTAGCGGTAACGGTTTCATTTAAGGATGGCGACGGTGACCTGGGGCTGGACCCCACGGACACCATTCCTCCCTACAACCAGTACAATGCTGACGGGACGGAAAACCGCTTCTACAACAATTACTTTTTTCAGCCGCTGCTAAAAGGGGAAGACGGCGTGTTCCGCCCCCTTGATTTTGCCTTTCCCTATAACAGCCGCTATCCACGCCTGACGACTACGGAACGCAATGAGCCCATCAAAGGTGACCTGACGTTTTCACAGCTGTTCTTTCGCGGCTCCTTCCCTGCCGGTGCTGAAGTACGCTTTGAGGTCACCATTGTAGACCGTGCCCTGCATGAAAGCAACAAAGTAATGACCTCCTCCATCATCATTCCCTGAAGTAGTCTGTCGCCACCAAAGCAAACGCCCACCCCTTCGATAACCGAACGGATGGGCGTTTTTCTTGCAGCTTAGTAGATAGCCGGGAACTGTTTGGGGTCGGCTTCCTGCATCAGCTCATACACGGCATCAAACACATCTTCGGCGTTGGGCTTGCTGAAGTAGTCACCATCGGAGCCGTAGGGCGGGCGGTGCGGCTGCGCGGCCAGGCAGCGTGGCTGTGCGTCCAGGAACTGGTATGCGCCCTGCTCGTCCAGCACCTGCTGCAGCATATAGGCCGTAGCGCCGCCTGGCAAGTCTTCATCAGCAAAAAGCACGCGGTTGGTTTTACGAATGCTGTCCGTGATGACATGCTCCAAGTCGAAGGGCAACAGCGTTTGCACGTCGATAACTTCGATGGAAATACCTACGTCGGCCAACTGCTTAGCGGCATCCAGGACAATGCGGCACATGGAGCCGTAGGTTACCACCGTTACATCGGAGCCTTCGCGCAGGGTTTCGGGCATGCCCAAGGGCAGCGTAAACTCGCCTACGTTCTGTGGGATTCGCTCTTTCAGTCGGTAACCGTTCAGGCACTCAATTACAATGGCCGGCTCATCGGAGCGCAGCAGCGTGTTGTAGAAGCCGGCCGCCTGCGTCATGTCGCGCGGGACGCACAGGTGCATGCCGCGGATGGACCCCAGAATCATTTGAATGGGTGAGCCGGAGTGCCAGATACCTTCCAGACGGTGGCCGCGGGTGCGCACTATCAGCGGAGCTTTTTGGCCGCCTTTGGTACGGTACTGCAGGCAGGCCACATCATCACTCAGAATCTGGATGGCGTAGAGAAGGTAATCCAGGTACTGAATTTCCGTAATGGGACGCAGGCCGCGCAACGCGGCACCTATGCCCTGCCCCACAATAGTGCACTCCCGGATACCGGTATCGGTTACGCGCAGCTCACCAAACTTATCCTGCAAACCCGCAAACGCCTGGTTTACGTCGCCAATCTTACCCACATCTTCCCCGATGGCGAAAATGGTAGGGTCGCGGCGGAAGTTGGCTTCGAAGCAAGCCTGCAGCACCTCGCGGCCGTCTACCAGGTGGGCATCGGCGGCAAACTCAGCGGGTACTACTTCAATGTTGCCTACGGCCTGCTCGCTCTGGCTGTAGAGGTAGGAGTTGTAGCGGTCGGCATTTTCGGCCAGAGCCTGTTCCAGCCAGTTCTGCAGCTCGCGGCGGGCGCCGCTGCGCTGGCTGCGTACCTGCCGCAAAGCACGGCGCACAGTACGCACCAAATCGGCGCGGATGGGCGTGGTGTTGTGCTCCAGGTGCTCTACCAGCTCGTGCAGGCTGTTTTCGGTCCCGGTTTCGGCTACCAGCTTATTCAGTAGGGCTACGGTTTCGTCGCGCTCCTGCTTAATGGGCGTGAAGAAGGCATCCCAGGCCGCTACGCGGGCCAGTTTTACTACGTCCCGGCTTTCATTCTCAATCTGCGTAAGCTCCTCTTCCGTGGCGTGGCCTTCGGTGAGCATCCACTCGCGCATTTTGGTCAGGCAGTCGTGGGCTTCTTCCCAGCCAAGGCGCTCCTTGCTCTTGTAGCGCTCGTGCGAGCCGCTGGTGCTGTGGCCCTGGGGCTGGGTTACTTCGGTTACGTGAATCAGCACGGGCACGTGCTGAGTGCGGCACAGCTCGGCGGCCCGCTGGTAGGTATCTACCAGAGCCGGGTAGTCCCAACCCTTCACCACGAAAATCTCAAAGCCCTGCTGGCCTTCGCCTTCGCGCTGCAGACCCATCAGGATTTCGCTGATGTTCTGCTTGGTGGTCTGGTACTCGGCGGGCACGGAAATGCCGTAGTGGTCGTCCCACACGCTCATCAGCATGGGAATCTGAAGCACGCCGGCGGCATTCAGCGCCTCGAAGAACATGCCCTCGGAGGTGCTGGCGTTGCCAATGGTGCCGAAGGCTACCTCATTCCCATTGATGGAAAAGTCGGTGCGGTCGTGCAGTTCCGGGTTCTGGCGGTAGAGCTTGGAGGCATAGGCCAGACCCACCAGGCGCGGCATTTGGCCGGCGGTGGGCGAAATATCGGCGGAGGAATTCTTGGTAGTGGTCTGGCTTTTGAAGTTGCCGTCCTCGTCCAGCAGGCGGGTGGCAAAGTGGCCGTTCATGGCGCGGCCACCGGTAGCGGGCTCAGCGTCCACGTCGGGGTGAGCGTAGAGCTGGGCGAAGTATTGCTGCAGGGTCAGCTCACCAATGGCGAACATGAAGGTCTGGTCGCGGTAGTAGCCGGAGCGGAAGTCGCCGTTCTGGAAGGCGCGGGCCATGGCCAGCTGAGGCAGCTCTTTGCCATCACCGAAGATGCCAAACTTGGCTTTGCCCATGAAAACTTCCTTGCGGCCCGCCAAGGAGGCGTGGCGGCTTTCCCAGCCCAGACGATAGTCGCGGAGCAGGTCTTCTTTGCTGAGCGCAGCGGCAGCGGTAATTTCGGCGGATGCAGGGGTGGGCATACGGGTCGGGTGGGCAGGGGGAGGGAAGAATGAGTGCGGCAAAAACGCGCCGCGGCGGCCGCGGTTATTCCGGTCGGCGGGTCAAAAGTACGGATTTGGGCGCGACCATCAACCGTCGGTCATTTCCAGCCCTGTACGGGTGCACAGCGTTTTTGGCTATCTTTGAAGTAGCATTCTGCTCCGGCTGCCTGCCGGCAGTCTGGGCACCTTATTTGCGTACGGCCTGCGGCCCTGTTTCTTCATTACACTTAAAACCCGCATCTGTGGCGGGTACTATTATGAAACATCTTTTCGCACTTGTATTTGCCTTGTCAATAACCTTAGGCGCCCGTGCCCAGGGTGTTATTACTTTTGAAAAAGAGCTGCATGATTTTGGTAAGATTGCCGAAGGAACACAGGCCACCCACGAATTCCGCTTCAAAAACACTGGCAATCAACCCATCGTGATTAATGATGTGCGGGCTAGCTGCGGCTGCACCACCCCGGACTGGACCAAAACACCCGTATTGCCCGGCAAAAGCGGTATGGTGAAGGCCGTGTATAACAGCGCTGGTCACTTGGGCGTGTTCAATAAAACCGTGACTATTACCAGCAATGCCGCCACTCCCAGCAAAACGCTGACAATTCAGGGCACCGTATTGGCTAAAGATGAAATGAAAAAGGCGCTGACGCCGGCCCAGCTAGCGCAGTCGCCGCGCCTGGTGCCGGACCGCACTGTGCATGATTTTGGCAAAATGGAAGCTGGCCAACAGCCTATTGCGCGCTTTACTGTGCGCAACACCGGCAAAACTGACCTGGTTTTGGGGGCTTTATCCAGCAACTGCTATTGTGTAGGCTTTAAAAGCACTCCTGCTCCCATTAAACCCGGCCAAAGTGCCGTGCTGGAACTGATTTACAGCCAGCGCAAACTGGGCACTATGACTGATGAAGTAACTCTTAATTCTAATGACCTGCACGGCGACACCAAGCTGACGCTGAAGGCCAACGTAGTAAAAGACCTGAACGTAGGAAGCATGGTAAAGGAGAGTGACTCTACGGTGCCGTTTAAGTAAACCATCAAACCATATGATAACTGTCATCCGGAGCGGGCTTCGGATGACAGTTTCTTTTTTACCGTGCCGCCACATGTAATTCCGCCTTATCTTTGCACCCGCTTTCAACGGCAATTTTTCCACCCACCCTCACATTAGCTTTCTGCCATGATCATCGGCGTACCGAAAGAAATAAAGAATAACGAAAACCGCGTGGGCCTGACGCCTGCTGGCGTAGCTGAATTCCGCAAGCACGGCCACGAGGTGTACGTGCAATCTACTGCCGGTTTGGGCAGCGGTTTCCAGGACGCCGAATACGAGCAGGCTGGCGCTACCATTCTGCCTACTATTGCCGATGTATATGGCAAGGCTGAAATGATTGTGAAGGTGAAGGAGCCGATTGCTTCGGAGTATCCCCTAATCAAGGAGAACCAGCTGCTGTTCACTTACTTCCACTTTGCCTCCGGCGAGGAGCTGACCCACGCCATGATTGAGCGCAAAGCCGTGTGCCTGGCTTACGAAACCGTAGAGCTGCCCAGCCGCGCGCTGCCCCTGCTCATTCCGATGAGCGAAGTGGCTGGCCGTATGGCTCCGCAGGAAGGCGCTAAGTACCTGGAGAAGCCGCTGAAAGGCCGCGGCATTCTGCTGGGCGGCGTACCCGGTGTGAAGCCGGCTGAAGTTCTGGTACTGGGTGCCGGTATTGTAGGCACGCAGGCCGCTAAAATTGCCGCTGGTCTGGGTGCTCAGGTTACCGTAATGGACATCAACCTGAACCGTCTGCGCGAGCTGGACGACTTCATGCCCAAAAACGTGGTAACGCAGTATTCCAACGAGTACAACATCCGGGCAGCAGTGAAAACCGCTGACCTCATCATTGGCGCCGTGCTGATTCCGGGTGCAAAAGCTCCCCACCTCATCACGCGCGACATGCTGAAGACCATGAAGCCCGGCACTGTGCTGGTGGACGTGGCCGTGGACCAGGGTGGCTGCATCGAAACCTGCAAGCCAACCACCCACGAAGACCCTACCTTCATCATCGACGACATTGTGCACTACTGCGTGGCCAACATGCCCGGCGCGGTGCCTTATACTTCTACCCTGGCCCTGACCAACGCTACGCTGCCGTACGCCGTGAAGCTGGCGAACCTGGGCTGGCAGGAAGCCTGCCGCCGCGACGAGGCCCTGCGCCTCGGCCTGAACGTGGTGAATGGCAAAGTTGTGTACAAAGGCGTAGCTGATGCCTGGAACCTGCCGCTGGAGTCGGTTGAGTCGGTAATGGAAGTAGCCGTTGCTTAATTAAACAGCTGATTTAGCGTATTAAAGCCTTTCCGGCCCTGGGTCGGAAAGGCTTTTTACCTTTGTCCCACTTATGAAAGGCATCATTTACACTGGTGGCGAGCTAACCGACCTCGTCACGTTTGCCCGGCTTCCCTCCTATCTGCAGACTTTTTTGCGTGAGCAGAACGGAGTGGTGGCTTACTTTGGGGGGCTGCATATTCGGGGCTGCGTAACGGAGCCCACGTGGCACTCTTTGGCGGAGGCGTGGCAGGGCCTGCACGCTTTCTGGCGTGTTTACGACACGGTGCAGGAAGCCGACATTCCCTTTGCCCAGGACTGCGTAGGCAACCAGTTCCTGCTGCGCGGCGACGCGGTGCTGTTTCTGGACACCGAAACCGGTGAGCTGGCTGATCTGGAAGTGGACTTCAAGCATTTCCTGTTCGGGGCCGAGAAGTTTCCGCTGGATGCCCTGGGCATGGAGCCATTGCGCACCTTTCAGCAGCGCGGCGGGGTGCTACAGCCTGGGCAGCTTTTGAGCCTATATCCGCCAGTGTGCGTGGCCACTGAAAAGCAAACGCCTACCATCAAGCCCAAAACAGTGGCCGAGCGGCTGCAATGGCTGGCCGATTTCTACCGGCAGATAAAGGATTTGCCCAGCGGGCAGCGCATCCGCTTCCGCCCGGCCGAATAGCTTTTTCTGCCTGATGCCCTCCCTCCCGCTGCGTTTACTGCTTCGTCGGTTTGCCCTCTTGCTGGGGGTGTATGTGCTGCTGCGCGCGGGGTTTTATGCTTTTAATTACGATACGTTTCAGGAGGCCTCGGCGGGTCAGGTAGCGCTGGCCTTCTGGCACGGTTTCCGGTTCGATATTTCGGCCCTGCTGCTCCTGAACCTGCCTTTCGTGGTGCTATCCATAATTCCGGCGCTGGGGCGCAGGTGGCAGCGGCTGTTGTGGGGTATCTACCTGCTGCTGAATGCGCTGGGTATTGCCCTGAACATTGTGGATTGGGAGTACTTCAAATTCATTGGCCGCCGCACCAGCAACGAGCTAACCACCATTGGGGCTGATGTGCAGCGGCAGGCCGGGCAGTTGGTGGGTAACTACTGGTTTCTTGTGCTCCCGTTTGTGCTGCTGCTGGCGGCGCTGTGGTACTTCTATCCCATGCCGGAAAGGTGGCAGCTGGTTAGTGATGCTGATGAACAACCAACTTTAAAAAGGCGCCCACCCGGAAACAGACATTGGTTGCTGCTGATAGAGGCACTACTAGTAGGTGGATTTACCGTGCTGGGTATCCGAGGCGGGCTGCAGCTAAAGCCCTTGCGTACGGGCGCTGCTTTTGCCCAGCAGCCAGCCACGCTGGGTCACCTGGCCCTCAACAGCACCTTCACGTTCCTGAAAAGCCTGGGTTATGAAAACCTGGAACACCGCCGCTATTTCGCCTCGGAGGCTGATTTGCGGCAGGCTCTGGCAGTCGACCCGGCGCCAATGTTGCCAGCTCCGGAGCCGCGCCGCGACAATGTAGTAGTGCTGCTATTGGAGAGCTTTGCTTCGGAATACACGGGCGTAGAAAATGGCGGCCGCGGCGGCTACACTCCTTTCTTTGATTCGCTGGCAACGCATGGCGGGGTGCTTTTTCAGGAGCACTATGCCAATGGCCGTCGTTCTATTGAGGCGCTGCCGGCTGTGCTGGCGGGGCTGCCGCCTTTGCTGGAAAGCCCGTTCATTACCTCCAACTTCCAAACCAACGAGCTGCACGGACTGGGCGAAATCCTGGGCAAGCAGGGCTACACTACGTCTGTGTTTCATGGCGCCGAGAATGGCTCTATGGGTTTTAATACCTTTGCCGGGGTAGCCGGCATTCAACGTTACTATGGCCTGAGCGAATACCCCGGCAGCCGCCAAAGCCCTGATTACGATGGACACTGGGGTATTTTTGACGAGCCCTACCTGCAGTATTTCAGCCAGCAGCTGAGCCAGCAAAAGCAGCCTTTTTTTTCAACGCTATTCACGCTGTCTTCGCACGAGCCCTTCACAGTACCACGGCAATACAGCGGGCGGTTTCCAAAGGGTACGCTGCCCATTCATGCGGCTATTGGCTACACTGATTTTGCCCTGCGCCAGTTCTTCGCCGCGGCCAGCCAGCAGCCCTGGTACCGGAATACGCTGTTTATTCTCCTAGCCGACCACACGTCCCAAACCGACCGGCGTGGCTATCAGAATACCTTGGGCAGTTACAAAACACCGCTGCTGGTTTTCCATCCCGGTCAGCCATTGCCCGCGGCAAATGTGCACCGCATCACGCAACAGGCAGATGTACCGGCCACTGTCCTCGATTATCTTCGGGTGCCTGCCCAGGGCAAGTTGCTGCCTTTCGGCTACTCTGTTTTTGATACCACCAACACCGGCCGGGCGGTTTTTCTGAGCGGCGGGTCCTGGTTTCTGGTTCACTCCGATTTTGTGACCGAGCTAACAGCCGACGACCAGGTGCGCCTCTTCCCTTATCAAACGCACCGCCTACCCGCTATGCCCCTGGCAAATCCGGACCCGCAAAAGTTACGGCAGTATGGCAACGAGCTGAAAGCCTGCGTGCAGCTTTATATTAATGGGCTGATTGACAACCGGCTGTATCAGCACCCAAAATCGTCATAAAGCTGCCCTATACGCTTTCTGAGCTGTTTATCTAAGCGTTATTCCCCATTATTAGGCTCTCCCGCCAGACGGGAATGAATAGCACGAATCTCCTCACTATCAATGGGTTTGTGAATGAGGCCGGCTACAAGCGTATATCGTTTGGCCTTTTCCATATCTGACAAGGCCAAAGAAGAAGTCAGAATATAGATGTGACAGCGGCCCGCCAACTCGTCCTGATACGGCTTTAGGGCATCCAGAAACTCCCAGCCATTCATAACCGGCATATTCAGATCCAGGAATACGACGTCGGGCGGGGCAGCTTTCTTCTCGCCGACCAGGGTAGTTAAGGCTTCGGTAGCGGACTGAAAGGTGGAAATGCAATTTGAAAAGCCTTCTGCCCGCAACAACTGCTCGGTAAGATAAATACCGAGGTCATCGTCATCAATCAGGTAGGTTTTCATCTGCATGGTGGCTAAAATAAAGAATAAATCGGGTACCCTCATTCATCCGGCTTTCAACCGTAATCTGCCCACCCATGGATTCTACGTGGGATTTTACCAGAAACAGGCCAATCCCCCGGCCTCTTTTATCGGTGTGAAAGCGCCGGTAGAGCTGAAAAACATCCTCGCCCGCCTTTTTCTGATTGAACCCCGAGCCATTGTCTGCAATGGTAATGGTGGTACCCTCGTGGGGCTTGTCTACTGCTTTTATTTCGATACGCAAAGGCCGCTCGTCTGAGCGGTACTTAATGGCGTTGGAAATCAGATTATGAAAAATGCTGTGAAAATAAGCCCGGTTTCCGCGCACGCGCAACGTTTCGGGAATGTCACAGATGATCTGTCCACCACTCTCCTGCAGTGGTTCTTCTAAACCCAAAAGAGCCTGTTGGCACACCGCAGCCAGGGCAACCGGCTCGGGGCGGTAGCCCCCCTGCTTATCCCGAATGGACAGAATGCTGGTTACATCCGTCAATATTTCATCCAGCAGCTCCATGCTGGTCTGTAGGTTTTTCACCGACTCATCGAACACCGGGGAGTCTTTTTCCACGCGTGAAATCAAATCCGCATAGCCGATGGCATTAGCCAGGGGTGCCCGCAGGTTATGGGATACGATGTAGGCGAACTGCTGCAAATCCGCATTTTGCTTAAAGAGCTTATCGGCCATGAGGCGCTGCCGCTCCTCTGTTTCTTTGCGCTCGGTGATGTCCTGCATGGAGCCAATCATACGTTCGGGCTTGCCCGTAGCATCCCGCACGATGTAGCCCCTATCAAAGACCACTGCCCAGGACCCGTTTTTCTGTTTAAAGCGGTACTCATCCTGCCAGAGCGTGGTGGTTGAGTGGTTCACTTCCCAGAGCTTGCCATTTAATACCCTGTCTTTGTCCTGAGGGTGCACCAATGCCAGCCAGATGTTGAAGGGAGAAGGGTTTTGCTCCAGCTGATGCCCAAAGGAGGTTTCCAGTCCCTCGCCCCAATAAATGGTGTCGGTGGCAATGTTCCAGTCATAAATAGCATCGGTGGTTGCCCGCAACACATACTGAAACCGCTCGTTGCTGAGCCGCAAGGCCTCTTCCGTTCTTTTTTGATCGGTCAGGTCATGCACTACGCCCACCAGCTGGGTGCAAACCCCGGCCTCATCCAGCACGGGCGTCACGCTGACTTCGCCCGTCACCTGCCCCGTGGGATAGTCAGAAGTTTCCAGCCAGGCAACACGCTTTTGGGTGGTAACGGCTTCCTGATATTTTGCTAAAACCAGGCTTAGAGATGGTTCCGGAATGATGGCGTCCACATAGCTGCCAATTACTTTTTCCGGCGGCAGCCCCGTAGTTCTCTGGAAGGCTTTATTGGCGAAAGTGAACCGATACCGGCCATCCGGCTCCACATTCAGGACAAAAGTGACATCCGCAATGGAATCGAAGATAACGGAGAGCTGATGTTCCCGCTCCTGTAGGGCGAGGGGAGCAGAAGGTGGCTCCAAGCCTACGCTGGCCATACCATATACCCCTCTGATTTGTCCATCGGCCAGCAGCGGAAACAGGTGTAAGCTCTGCTTCTGAGGCGAGGCGCCTAACAGCACAGTTTCCAAGTGCACCATTTCGCCCGCCGCCGCCCGCTCAAAGCATTGCCGGCCATACGCGGCCGATTCCGGCGGCAGCAGTTGAAAAAAGCTGGTGCCTGCCAGCTGCGCGGTGGGCAGACCCAGCAACGCAGTAAAGCGAGCATTGCACTGCCGGAAATTCCCGTCTTCGTTCAGCATAAAAACGGCCGCTGCACTTTGCTCAAACCGCCTATTCACTGGCAATTCATCCCACTTCTGCATGGCCTTCAAGATTAGAGGTTGCAGGCTCCCACCGCCCTCGGCTAAATAAAGTAAAATTGCCCCGAACCTGCACTAACCTTCTATTTCTACCGGATTAAATCAGCGAGAAACACTGCCCGGATAGGCAGGTACTTCATGGAGCCGCTCGTTGGTACGCGCTTCAAAGTTTACGCGCCAGCAGAAATGGTCCAGGCCGTTGGTCAGCAGCAACAGCGGTGCACCAATGGTTTGGTTATACACAGCAGCCTGCTGAGCTACGGCCGCTGTAATCGGCACCGATGGGGCTTTGCACTCTACCAGCAGTAATGGGGCTCCTTCTGGCCCCATGGCACATAAATCGGTGCGCTTCTGGCGCTGGTTGTAGCGGTGGCCCCGCTCCAGGCTCAGCAGGCCTTTGGGGTAACCCCGGTGGTTGATGAGGTAATGTACTACATGCTGGCGCACCCATTCCTCGGGCGTCAGCACCACGTTTTTGCGGCGCAGAATGTCCCATATCAGCGAATTTACGCCAGATTGTGTAACTTTGTAGTCGAAAGGCGGCAGGTTCAGTTCTTGCATCACCTCCAAAGGTACGGCCCCTGCGTTTCGCTTTTTTTCTGGCTGCCGTCGTTCGTAAGGTCGACGGCTTTTTTGCAACCTATTCCCACCTAATCCATAGCCTATGAAATCAAAATCTGACATTGTAGAAAACTGGCTGCCCCGCTATACCGGGGTGCCTCTGAAGGAGTTTGGCCAGTATATTCTGCTGACCAACTTTATCAATTACGTAAATATGTTTGCCGAGCAGTTTGGCGTGGAGGTGCATGGTCTGGATAAGCCTATGCAGACCGCTACTGCCAATGGCATTACCATTATTAACTTCGGCATGGGCTCGCCCATGGCGGCCACGGTCATGGACCTGATTTCGGCCGTGAAGCCCAAAGCGGCCCTGTTCCTGGGCAAGTGCGGCGGCCTGAAAAACAAAACCAAGCTCGGCGACCTGATCCTGCCCATTGCAGCTATTCGCGGTGAGGGTACTTCCGATGACTATCTGCCCGCCGAAATTCCGGCCCTGCCCTCCTTCCGGCTGCAGCGCGCAGTTTCCTCCATGATTAAGAAGCATGAGAAGGACTACTGGACAGGCACAGTATATACCACCAACCGCCGCGTGTGGGAGCACGACGAGAACTTTAAAGAGTACCTGCGCCAGATTCGGGCCATGGCCGTGGATATGGAAACCGCTACCATTTTCACGGTGGGTTTTGTAAACGAAATTCCCCACGGCGCGCTGCTGCTGGTGAGCGACAACCCCATGACGCCTGAAGGCGTGAAAACGGCCGAGAGCGACAAGAAAGTTACCACCGACTACGTAACTGCCCACCTGCAAATCGGTATCGACTCGCTGCTGGAGCTGAAAAACTCCGGCGAATCGGTAAAGCACATGCGCTTCGAGTAAGAAAACATTCAATTACTGACATATTAATTTGAAAGGCCACGGCGCAAATCACCGTGGCCTTCTTATTTTCACGGCCGTTGCAGCCAACCCCAGTGCGTATGCCTTCGTCTGCCCCCGCCTTTCTTGCCATTGAGTACCGCGCCGACCTGCAGATTTTGATTGGCCGCTGGATGCGTTCTGTTATGCCCTTTGAACTACACCAGGGCTATGGCAAACTCCTGGACGAAGCCGTGACCTACAAGTGCCGCTATTGGCTGGTAGATATCCGCCGCCGTTCTTTTGTAGACGGCAATGATGTGGCCTGGATGATGGAAACGTTTTACCCGCAGGTGCAACCTCGCCTGGGCCGCACCACTTACCTGGCCTACCTGATGGCGCCGCACCAGTTGGCGGGAGTTCTCACCGATTCCAGCATTCCGGACCTGTCCGTGTTAGAAGGCCGGCCATACCAGCTCCAGCGGTTTACCGATGAAGCCGCCGCGCTGGAATGGCTGCAGCAGTGCTATGAGCACGACACGGTGACCAGCTAAAGCTGGACGATGCGGTGGAGTTATGTACTTTCGCTGCATGACCTTCTTGCTACGCTACCTCCCTTTGCTGGCCCTGCTTAGCAGCGCCGCCTGCCAGTCCACCAATTCCCGCCAGCCCGCCGATTTGGTGGTGTTTAATGCGACAGTATACACCGTCGACTCAGCTTTCAGCAAAGCTCAGGCTTTTGCCGTGAAGGATGGCCGTTTTCTGGCCGTTGGCTCCGCCGATGAGATACGGAACAAGTACCAGGGGGCCCAGGAATTAGACGCCAAGGGGCAGTTTGTGTACCCGGGCTTTTACGATGCACACTGCCACTTCTACCGCTACGCCCTGGGCCTGCGCGATGCTAATCTGGTAGGTACCACCTCCTGGGCTGAAGTAGTAAGCAAGTTGCAACAGCACCGCCAGAACCAGCCGCAAGCCGCCTGGCTGACTGGCCGCGGCTGGGACCAGAACGACTGGGCCGACAAGCAGTTTCCTACTAAAGACACCTTGGATGCGCTATTTCCCGATACGCCCGTTTTTATTACCCGCGTAGATGGGCATGCGGCGCTGGTGAACCAAAAGGCCCTGGATTTGGCCGGTATTACGGCCCGTACCCCCATTAGTGGTGGCACTATCACCAAAGATGCTAGCGGCCAGCTCACCGGTTTGCTTGTCGATAATGCGGTTGATCTGATTTCAGCTAAAATTCCGGAGCCGACCAAGGCTGAAGCCGACAAGGCCCTGCTCCTGGCACAGCAGCAATGCGTAGCGGTGGGCCTTACCAGCCTCGCCGATGCCGGCCTCGAGAAAGCCAACATTGACCAAATGGCTGCTTTGCAGCAGCAGGGCAAGCTAAAAGTACGCCTCTACGCCATGCTGGCTCCCACCAAGCAAAACCTTGACTTCTACCTGAAGAACGGGCCCGTTTTCCAGGACCGCCTCACAGTATGCAGCTTTAAAGTATATGCCGATGGTGCCTTGGGCTCACGTGGTGCCTGCCTGCTCCACCCCTACGCCGACCGCCCAAAGGAAACCGGGTTCTTGCTTTCTTCTATTGGCGAGTACCGTACGCTAGCCAAGAAACTGGCAGCCAGCAAATTTCAAATGAACACCCATGCCATTGGCGACTCCAGCAACCGCTTGCTGCTGGATATTTATGGTGAAGCCCTGAAAGGGCAGAAAGACCGGCGGTGGCGCATTGAGCATGCGCAGGTAGTAAGCAAAGCCGATGTACCTAAGTTTGGCCAGTACGGTATTGTGCCTTCTGTACAGCCTACGCACGCAACATCGGATATGTACTGGGCTGGCGAGCGGCTGGGGGCAGAGCGCCTGAAAACTGCCTACGCTTACAATGACCTGCGCAAACAATACGGACAGGTGGCACTGGGCTCCGACTTCCCCGTGGAAGACATCAACCCGCTCTTCGGCTTCCACTCCGCCGTAGCCCGCCAGGATGCCAAGAACTACCCGGCAGGCGGCTTTCAGATGGAAAATGCCCTCAGCCGCCCCGATGCTCTCCGCGGTATGACCACCTGGGCCGCCCACGCCGCCTTCGAGGAAAAGCAAAAAGGCAGCATTGCGCCCGGCCTAGCCGCCGACTTTGTGGTGCTGGATACGGATTTGCTGGAAGCCCCGAAGGAGAACCTGCGTGGTGCGAAAGTGCTCCGCACATTTATTGCCGGCGAGCAGGTGTTCGAGAAGAAATAATTCTGCTATCCAATAAAAAGGCCGCTCAACCTTCCGTGTGGAATCGTTGAGCGGCTTTTTTGGGGAGCAGAATTTCCTTATCCCCAGCTTGGGTCATCTGCGCTGGGGCCATACATCCCGGGCAGAGGAATATCGAGTAGACGCAGATAAACGGAAAGCTGCCCCCGATGGTGGATACTATGATTTAGGCCCATGATGCGCAAGGCAGCCCCTTTTGAGCGCTCCATCAGAGTTTGTTCGCCACGGTGCAGGCGGAAGCTGTGGGTGAGTTTTTCGTCGGAGGAGTCTTGCAGGGCCTGGCGTAAAGTGGCGCTGTACTGGTCAAAGCGGGCCAGCAACTCCTCACTGCTGGTGGGGGTTGGTCCGGGCTTAGGCCCGTTGGGGTCCAGGAAGTCGCGCGAATCGTGCTGCACGAAAAGCTGCTTGAAGGCCAGCAGATTTACAATGTGACTGGCCAGCTGCCACAGCTTCATGCTCTTGGGGTGGGGCTGATAGTCGGCCTTTTCATAGGGCACGCGCTCCAGCAGCTTGCGGGTGATGGCTAATTCGTGGTCCAGCTCGGCCAGAATGTTTTCCTGAAGGGAGGAAGTATGCATGTGGGTGGAAATGGGAAAGAGAAAGGGGTAAAAAAACACGAGCATCAACTCCGTGATGCTCGTGCAATAAACTCATCCTATCGGAATTTTTCAGGAAGCGGGTACCGCTACATTGGGCGTAGCAGGTGGGGTGCCCAGCGCCTGCGCATCAGTGGCATGTACTTCCCGCAGCTTTTTACCCCGTAACCGAAGCAGGAAAAACAAACCCAGAATAAAGAACACAATAAGCGCCAGAATGCTGTAGCGCATAGACCCCGTAAGTTGGGCAATAACCCCAAATACAGCCGTTCCAATTACAATGCTGAGCTTCTCTGTCACATCAAAAAAGCTGAAAAAGGAGGCCGTGTTGGGTGTGTCTTCCGGAATGATTTTGGAATACGTAGAGCGCGACAGGCTCTGAATGCCGCCCATCGTCAGGCCAATAACGGAGGCCAGAGCATAGAAGCTCCACCCGGCCTGCACAAAGTAGCCCGCAATGCAGATCAGGGCCCAAATCACCACCGACCAACTCAGGGCCCGGGTATTACCAATGGCCTCCGACAACCGCGCAAACAGGTATGCGCCCAGAATAGCCACTACCTGCAACAGCAGGATGGTGATAATCAGGGCTGAATCGTCCAGGTGCAGCTCGTCGGTACCAAACAGGGTGGCTACATACATTACTGTCTGCACGCCCATGTTGTAAGTGAAATAGGCCAGCAGAAACTTCTTCAGGTTAGGCAGATGCTGGAGCTGATTCCATACTTTAGCCAACTCCCGGAAGCCGTTCAGCACCCAGCCACTGTCGCCGGTGCTGGCACCGACAGCTCGGCCAGGGTCTTTGGGCAGGGTGAAGAAAGGAATCTGAGCGAAACCGGCCCACCACAAACCTGTGAGCAGAAACGACAGGCGCGCGGCCTGCCCCTGCGAAACGCCCACAACATCATGAAACTGATTGATGACCAGGCAAATCACCAGCAGAATAACGGAGCCTATGTAGCCCATGGAGAATCCGCGGGCGGAAAGCCGGTCATACTGGTCTTCGGTAGAAATATCCGGCAGGTAGGAATTGTAGAATACGATGGAGCCCGAGAAGCCCACCGTAGCCGCAATAAAGACAAACGTGGAGGCCGTGAGCGTACTGTCCGTAAAGAAGTACAGTCCGGCACAGGAGGCCGCACCCAGGTAGCAGAAAAACTGCAGAAACAACTTCTTGCGGCCGGAATAATCAGCCAGCGACGTTAGAAACGGGCTAAGCACCGCAATCAGAAGGAAGGCCGCAGAAATGGCGTATGTCAGCAGCGAAGAGCCCGGCACCTGCAACCCCAGAAAATCCACCGGGCTTTTACCGCTGTCAGTGTGGGTGATGGATTTCACTACCCCACTCCAGTAAATGGGAAAAATAGAGGACGTAATGACGAGCGGGTACACCGAGTTAGCCCAGTCATACATCGTCCAGCCGTTGGTGATGCGCTTGTTGTTTTTGGGCGCTGCTACCGGAGCAGCTGCCACAGAAATAGTAGTCATGAGGGCAGAATGAGAGGATGACACCGGGAAAGATAGCGGGATTTTACTGATGCATTTTCAGCTTCTATGTCCGCCATCAGCAACCGGGAAATGTGCCTTTGGCTTGTTGGAGCAGCTGCTCGTACTGTGCAGGCGTATCCACATCAAGAGAAGCGGCGGAAAACGGTACTGTAGCCACCTTATTTGGGTGCTGGCGCAGAAGCTGACGAGCACCGGCCTCGTCTGACATACTGCGTAACAGCGGTATCACTTCCTTTCCAAAAAGCGCCGGCACGCCCTGAATTTCGGCATATTCCGTTGCTACGATGGGGCAGTTGGCCGTCAGCTGCTTTTGCTGCAATGCCCGGAGCAAATCCGATGTAATCAGGGGCTGGTCACAGAGCATGATGAGCACGCCAGTAAGCGGTGCCAGGGCTTCGGCGGCCCGCAGCCCGGCCTTTATTGAAGCGCCCATACCCCGTTCCCAGCTTTCATTGCGCGTAATGGCCACCTGTAAGCCGGCAAGCTCCGGCAGCAGCTCTTCGTGTAAAGCGCCGGTTACTACTACCACAGGACCCAGATCTGCGTGAATGGCTGTTTCTGCGGCCCGCCGCAACAAGGATTTTCCCTCAAATGGCAAGAGCTGCTTGGGTTGCCCCAGCCGGGAAGAGGCCCCGGCAGCAAGGAGAATTATGGCAGGCATATGAAATAGTAAACACTCATTCTAAGCTGATGAAGGGCAGCTTAGATACCGCATACAGCATTTACCTGCCCCTGGAGTGCCAAAGGTCTATCTGCCTGATAGGGAAGATGAATAGGATCCGGAGAATCTCGCAGGAAACCGGCCGGCCGACTGGCCAAAACCGCCTGAATTTCGGCTACAATGGACAGCGCAATTTCTTCGGGGGTTTCGGCCCCCAGGTTCAGGCCAATGGGACTATATAAGCGCCCGGCCAACCTCGCTGCGGCATCCGGAAAATCCTGCTCCAGGTCGGCCAGTAGCCGCTCGTATTTCTTGCGCGGCCCCAGCAGCCCAATGTAGGGAACAGGCGTGGGCAACAAGTGGCGCAGCACCTCCAGATCATAATAGAAATTATGCGTCATCAGCAGCGCGATGCTGCCATCGTAAAGCGCCTCTTTCACTTGCTCCAGCGGCAGCACCTGCACCTGTTCCGCGTCGGGAAAGCGCGCCGGCTGAGCCTGGGCCGGGCGGCCATCTACCACCCTAACACGCCAGCCCAAACCCGCCGCCAGCCGCACCAGGGGCTGCACATCGTTGCCGGCACCATATACCGTAATTCGTACCGGTGGCCGCAGCAACTCCAGGCTGACACGCATTATGCCGCCACCCACGGCATAGCTACGGCTGGCTGGCTGGCCAGCGGCCAAAGTAATCCAGGCATCTGCCAGTACAGCTTCATAGCCTTCACTTTCCGCTGACAGAGTGCCTGCTACCTTTCCCTCCGCCATCAGCAATAACCGCTGGCCTACCTGCACTTCGGTGCCTGCGCCTTCCCAACTGTATACGGTGGCGAATACCCCCGGCGCTTCTGCCTCATTTGCCCAGCAGCGCAGCAGTTCCATGGGGTTTGCCGGGTTCTGATAATCCAGAGGCTCCAAAAGAATCTGGACCACACCCTGGCATCCCAGCGCGGAGCCGAACTGCAAGTCATCGTCGGGGTCGGTAGAATCGTAGGTGATGATGGTGGGGCGTCCCTGCAGTATGGTACGGCGGGCGCGCTGCCGGGCATCCCCTTCCAGACAGCCGCCACTAATGGCGCCCGTCAGTTGCCCATCCTCCGTCACCAGCATCCGTGCACCGGGGCGCCGGTAGGCCGAACCCGCAACAGCTACAACGGAAGCTAGGGCGCACATCCTTCCCGCTGCCCGGTAGGCATCGTAGGCTTGAAGCAGGCGTTGCAGTTCAGTCATGCTTGATGCGGATGAGAAATAAATATCCTAGGTGATTTACACGGTGGCAGCGGTGCCCAGTAGCTTGTCCGGCGTAATCGGCAGACTGCGGATGCGCTTGCCGGTAGCATGATACACTGCATTGGCCACGGCCGCTGCTACACCCACCATGCCCAGCTCGCCAATGCCTTTCACCCCCATAGCATTGATATAAGGGTCTTTTTCATCCACAAACTCAATGGTCATATCCGGAATGTCGGCTTGTACTGGCACGTGGTACCCAGCCAGGTCAGCATTCACGTAGCGCGCAAAATTCTGGTCGCGCTCGGTGGCTTCCATCAGGGCAGCCCCAATCCCGAAAATAGCGCCGCCAATCATTTGGCTACGGGCAGTTTTAGCATTCAGAATGCGCCCGGCACCGTGCACCCCTACCCAGCGCGTAACCCGCACCGTGCCCAGTTCGGGATCTACGCGCACTTCGCAGAAATGCGCCCCGAAGGAATGCATGGAATAAGTCTTGGGCTGGCTGTTTTGGTCAGTGGTTTTGTCGTCGCCCTCAAAACCTGCTCCGTAGCGTCCCATACCCGTGCTTTCAATATCGGTGAGACGCGCCCGTTCCAGAATGGCGGCAAAAGGCTCTGCTTTGCTGCGGTCCTTTTTCAGCATCAGCGTGCCACCTTCCACGATAATATCGTCCATTTTGGCGCGATACAACGGCGACTTGCTGTCGGCGCGGGCCAGCTCTTTCACTTTGCGCCACACATCCTGCGCCGCTACAAAAATGGACGACGACACGGTGCCGGCCGCTACCGAGCCACCGGAGTTAGGCGCGGTAGGCAGTGTGGTATCCCCTAGCTCAAAGCGGATGCGGTCCGGCGGCAGGCCCAGCACATCAGCAGACGTTTGCGTCATTACGGTATAAGTGCCGGTGCCCAGGTCGGTGGCGCCGCTTTGCACCACAGCGCGGCCATCAGCAAATAAGCGTACCCGGGCAGTACCCTGGGAGCTGTGCACGGGGTAGCTGGCCGTGGCCATGCCCATGCCCACCAGGTAGCGGCCGTCACGGGTCTGGCCGGGCTTGGGGTTGCGCTTGCTCCAGCCAAACAGCTCGGCTCCGCGGGCATAACATTCCTTCAGGCTTTTGCTTGACCATGCTTTACCATCGTTGGAGTCCTTTTCAGCGTAGTTTCTGAGCCGGATTTCAATGGGGTCGATACCCAGCTGGTAGGCAATATCATCCAGCGAGGACTCAATGGCGAAAGAGCCCGGCGCCTCACCCGGGGCCCGCATAAAAGTAGAGGGCATCACATTGGCGCGTGCCAGCTGATAGCTCGCTTCGAAGTTAGGGCAGGCGTAGAGCATGCCAATAATCTTGCTGTTCGACTCAGCATAGTTGTCCCAGGGCGAAGTGGTGGACGTTTTCTCGTGGATGAGGGCCGTGAGCTTCCCCTCCTTGGTGGCACCTACCTGCAATGTCTGAGTCTGGTCTTCGCGGTGCCCCACGGAGGTAAACATTTGTGGGCGAGTGAGCACCAGCTTTACCGGGCGCCCTACGCCCCGGGCTACCTGGGCGGCCAGCACGGTATGCGGCCAGCAAGAGCCTTTGCAGCCAAAGCCTCCGCCCAGATACTGCGTTATCACGCGCACCTGCTCCCGGGCCAGCCCAAACGTAGCCGCCAAAGAGGTTTGGGTGCGCGTGATGCCCTGCGTAGCATCATACACCGTAAGCCGGTTTCCTTCCCAGAAAGCCGTAGTAGCCGCCGGCTCCAGTGGGTTGTGGTGGTTGATGGCGTGCGTATACGTAGCCTTGTGCTGCACTGCCGATTGCGCCAGCGCTTCTTTCGGGTTGCCGCGCACCGTGTGGCCAGCCGTTTTCCCATCCTGAATTGCCTGCGGGTCAAAGAGCTTCGCTTTGGGGTCCTCGAAGCTGGCAATGGGCTCAGCGGCTTGGTAGCTTACTTTTACCAGCGTAGCCGCATGCTGGGCCCGCTCCAGGGCATCAGCAATAACCACGGCTATGGGCTGGTTGGCGTACTGCACTTCGTTGTTGGAAAGCGGCATGTACTTCATGGGCGGCGACCAGCCTTTGGGCTTGTCGGGGCTATTGGGAAGTACGGCCAGCGGGGGAATATTCAGGTGCGTGTACACGGCCAGGACGCCCGGCGCCTTCTCTGCCTGCGTGGTATCTAAACTCACCTTGGCATTGGCCATGGCGCTGGTAACCAGCACGGCGTACGTGAGCCCCGGCAGGGCAAACTCGGCCGAGTAGCGGGCCGCCCCCGTTACCTTCGCCCGACCGTCTACCCGGTCCATAGGTTTGCCCACTACCCCACCAGCTGGCTGTTCAAAAAACTTTGGTTCACTGCTCATGTAATCAACCTTTAGCGCATGAAGTGTGCCGCGAAGCAAGTACACCCATTTTACTGATTATCATTTCATTAATAATCTCAACCCGCTACATCCTGCAAGGCCCGAACCAGCGTATTTTGAGCCAGCTCCACCTTAAAAGCATTGTGCTTATGGGGCCGGGCACCCTGGAGAGCAAGAGCTGCCGCGGCCCGGAAATTTGCCTCCGTCGCGGCTTTGCCAACCAACAACTGCTCGGCGGCCTGAGCGCGCCAGGGCTTGGTACCTACACTGCCCAGGGCTACTCTGGCCGAGCGGATGGTTCCCCCCTGCACATCAAGCCCCACCGCGGCCGAGACCAGGGCAAAAGCATAGCTGGCCCGGTCGCGCACTTTCAGGTATTTGGATTTGCGGGCGTGCTCGGCAGCAGGCACGGTGACGGCCGTTATCAGCTCACCGGGCTCCAGCGTGGTTTCGCGCTGGGGGGTATTGCCGGGCGTGAGGTAGAAGTCCAGCAGGGGTACGCGGCGGGCTTTGCCTTTGGCGCTTTCCAGGTGCAACACGGCATCCAGGGCAATGAGGGCCACGGCCAGGTCGCCGGGGTACGTGGCAATGCACTGGTCACTGGTACCCAGGATAGCGTGGTTGCGGTTTTCGCCGTTGATGGCGGGACAGCCGGAGCCCGGCTGGCGCTTATTGCAGGGAAAAGCCGTGTCGCGAAAATAACCGCAGCGGGTACGCTGCAGCAGGTTGCCGCCGATGCTGGCCATGTTGCGCAGCTGGGGTGAAGCCGCCAACAGCAACGACTCCGAAATGGCCGGATACTGCTGCATGACCAGGGCATTTTCGCCTACGTCGCTCATGCGCTCCATGGCCCCAATGCGCAGACCATCCGGGGTTTCTGTAATGCCTCTATACGGCAGGGAGTTAATATCGACGAGCTGGCTGGGCTGAAGCACGTTCAGCTTCATCAGGTCCAGTAGGGTGGTGCCGCCGGCCAGGTAAGCCGCCTGCTTGTCGTCGCGGAAGGCACCGGTAGCCTGTTTGGCCGAAGCGGCGGTTTGAAAGGCAAAGTTGTTCATGACTTACCGTCTCCTTTCCCGGCTACTTCCTTAATAGCGGCCACAATGTTGGGGTAGGCACCGCAGCGGCACAGGTTACCGCTCATCCACTCCCGAATTTCAGCATCATTCTTAGTATGGCCCTCCTGCACGCAGGCCACGGCCGAGCATATCTGGCCCGGGGTGCAGTAGCCGCACTGGAAGCCGTCGTGCTTCAGGAAAGCGGCTTGCATAGGGTGCAGCTCCTCTCCTTTCGCCAGACCTTCGATGGTGGTAATTTCTTTGCCTTGGGTAGTAATGGCTAAGGTGAGGCAGCTGTTCACGCGGCGGCCATCTACCAGCACGGTGCAGGCCCCGCACTGGCCCTGGTCGCAGCCTTTTTTGGAGCCCGTCAGATTCAGGTTTTCGCGCAATGCATCCAGTAGCGTGACGCGCGGCTCCAGACGCAGGGTGCGTATGCTACCATTCACTTTCAGCTTCATTTCCGTGGCCCCTTCCACTTTGCCGGTGTAGGCAGCCAGCTTCTCGGCCTGGCTGATAAAGGGCGGGGCAACGGCCAATCCTAAGATGCCCGAAGCCTGCTTGATGAAGGTTCGGCGGGAGCCGTCGTCCGGGCGCTGCTCGGGCGGAGGTCCCCCGGCGGTGGGGTCGAAAGTATCAGGATGCATAAAAAAGGCGGCTGGTTACAGGTACAGAAGATACGGCATTTGGCAAAAAAGGAGGACGCAGCACGGGAAATATGGTAGCCCAACAAGAACTCTGGGCTTGTTAGCAGCTCCTGAATACCAGAATAAAACAAGATTTTATAGCATCACATAATGATGTGATTCACTGGAAATGTCTCAGAATCATTCCGATGTTTGCCTTTCAATCCCCCAGAGATACTCAATTCGGCAGGCCGGTTAGCGGCCTGAAAGGGGCCTGGGGCCATATGCTACGGTGCTTTTGATCCTGGTTTCGGCACTTAGCCTGAGCCGCGGCTTTTCTTCTAATCTTTTTCTACTACCTGCTATGAAACACCCTTACAAAGCGGGCTGTGCCCAGCCTGGAAGTGGGCGGCCAACCCTCCCACCCTTCTTTCTGATTACCCGAAGCTGGCTACTCCTTCTGGCCTGTCTGCTAAGCTTAGGTGCTTATGCGGCCCCAGGCAACGACTTATGCACTAATGCAACAACGATAACCGCCAGCGCTACCTGCACGCCGCTGGCCGGCACCTTGTTCGAGGCCAGCGGCTCGGGACCAGCTCCTAGTGTGGGCCAGGCCGATGACGATGTGTGGTACAAGTTTGTGGCTACCTCCAAACAGCACACTATTACTCTGGATGCCACGGGCGGTACGGACTTAGTGCAGCAGCTGTTTTCCGGCACTTGCGGCGGTCTGGTCTCCATCAAATCCTCCGACCCCGAAATTATGGTGGTGTCGGGGCTCACCATTGGGGCTACCTATTATTTGCGGGTGTATTCCTACTTCGGCAACCCGCAAACTGTAGCTAGTGGTGCCTTTACCATCTGCCTGAATAACCCCGGCCCGGCTCCCGCCAACGACGAGTGCACCAGCGCCATTTCCCTTACGCCCAGCAAGACGTGCACGGGTACGGTAGGCACCGTTGCCGGCGCCACGCCCTCAGACCCCGACTCTTTCACCGGCGAGGCTAATGATGATGTGTGGTACTCGTTTGTGGCCACCTCCGTGCAGCACATAATCACCGTTGACCCTACGGGTGGCACCGACATGGTACACCAGCTTTTCCGGGGCAACTGCGGCACCCTGACGTCGCTGTTCTCCTCAGATAATGAAGTGCTAACCGCCACGAATCTGACGCCCGGGGAAACCTATTACCTGCGGGTGTATTCTTACTTCAACGCCCAGTATAGCGGCAATGCTGCCAAGTTTACGGTATGTATTGACCGCCCCGATTCGCCACCTGTAAACGATAACTGCGCCAACGCCATTAGCCTGACGCCGGGCCTGACCTGCCAGCCTATCAGCGGTACGCTGTTCAGCGCTACGCAAACTACGCTCCCCAATGATGGTGCCTGCGGCAATCCGGATGATGATGTGTGGTATAAGTTTGTGGCTGCCGCCTCGGCGCAGGGCATCTCCGTAACGCCCAATAGCGCGGTGGATATAGCGCTGGAGCTGCGCTCCGGAGCCTGCCCCGGCACTAAGCTGCGCTGTAAGGACCAGGGCGGCGCTGGCAGCACTGACTCCATCAGTGCCCAGCACCTAACCCCTGGCGCCACCTATTATGTGCGGGTATACTCCTACGCGGCTAGCCCTACCACGGCCACCACGGGGGCATTTACGATTTGCGTCACCACTCCTAAAGTGTGTGATGCGCCCACTGCCCTGACGGCTACCAACATCAATTCTACCGCGGCCACCCTGGGCTTTACGGCCAGCGCGGGTGGCGCCTCCTACAAAATAGAATACGGCCCCAAAGGCTTTACGCCCGGGGCAGGCACTGTCAAGAACATCAGTAGCTCCCCTACCACTATCACGGGACTAACGGCCAGCACGCAGTACGATTTCTACGTCACGCAGACGTGCTCCAATGGGCTGACCAGTGTGCGGGTAGGCCCTAAAAGCTTTACTACTTCGGCACCTGTCTGCGAAGTACCTACCAACCTGAATACGAGTGGCATTACTGCCTTTGATGCTACCCTGAACTGGTCGGCGGGTGCTGGTACGGTAGCCTCTTACCGGGTAGAGTATGGGAAACAGGGCTTTACGCAGGGTACCGGTACCGTGCTGACGGTTATTGGTGCCACCACTAAACAGCTTACCGGGCTCACACCCAATACTTCCTATCAGTTTTATGTGCGCCAGAACTGCGGTACTGGGGTGGATAGCCCCGTGGCCGGCCCCGTAACTTTTAAAACGCTGGAGCTGGGCGACTTGATTGTAGACAAGCAGATGAATGTGCAGGGCAACTACAACAACGTAACCGTAACGGGTACGGGTGTTGCCATCCTGACCGGGCCGCTTACCGCGGCGCAAAACATGACGGTGCAGCAAGGCGGCATTCTACGCACGGGTGCTTTCCTGGCCACCGCCAACAAATTTACCCTAGCCGATGGGGCCACACTGGAAATTGGCGCTGCCGAAGGCATTTCTGCCAATGGCGCCACGGGCAGCGTGCGGGGTACTACGCTCACCTTCAGCCCATTTGCCAACTACGTGTATAATGGCAGTGCGGCCCAGGTAACCGGAGCAGGACTGCCGCAGCAGGTGCGCAGCCTCCAGGTAACCGGTGCGGCCCCCCTTACCCTCACCCGTGAGCTAACGGTGCTACAAGTGCTGAGTCTGAAACAGAACCTGGTGACTAACGGCAAAACGCTGCTGCTTCGCTCTACCGCCGGTGGCTCGGCCCTGGTACACAACAATGGCGGCACGGTGGTCGGAAATGCAGTAGTGCAGCATTTCCTGCCGCCCACCCCCAATGGTCTTTTCACTGATTATCTGCTGTCTACTCCTGTGCAAAGCACTACGCTGGTGGATCTGACCACACCCGGGTTTACGCCCGTGGTGAACCCGGCCTACAATACTGCCTCCGACCCCAGTAAGGTGACGCCCTACCCCAATATCTTCAGCTACGACCAATCCCGGGTGGGCAGCACGAACGATTGGGCGGCTGATTTCCAGAAAGGCTGGAAGTCGCCGGCGGCTACCAGTGAGAATATGGTAACCGGCAAAGGCTACCTGGCCACGGCCGGCACTGCTGCCAGCAACGTTGACTTTGTTGGTTCCCTGCTCAATGGCACCGTGAATGTATTCCTGCTCGACCGGGGTACGCCGCCTCAGGCTGGCTGGCACCTGGTAGGCAACCCGTACGCCTCGCCGGTAGACTGGACAAAAGTGTATTCTACTGCCACTGGGTTGGATGCGGCAGTGTATCAGCTGAAGCATAACGGCGCTTATAGCGCCTCGGTGAATGGCATTGGGGGCAGCCCGATTATTGGTTCCGGCGAAGGATTTCTGACCCACGTGAGTACGGCAGGCACGCAGGGCAAATTCTCCTTTACCAATTCCGCCCGCGTTACTACCTTTACTCCCCACACCTATACGCCGCCTACCAATGAGACCCGGCCGCTGCTCCAATTGGGGCTAAGCCGCAATGGCATTGGTGATACCCTGTTTGTGTATTTCCAGCAAGGTGCCAGTGCCGCCTTCGACCCTACTTTTGACGCGTACAAAGTACCCGTTAAGAATGCGCCGCAGCTAGCCTCGGCCGTAGGCACCTCCCTGCTTGCCATTGACGGGCGTCCGGCCCTAGGCACCGCTGATGTAGAAATACCGCTGGCCATTAACGCCCCGGCAGCGGGCAGCTACTTATTCCGGGCCGCCTATCTGCTCAATGTTCCTGCTACCACCTTTGTATATCTGCGGGATGCGCAAACGGGTAAAAACATCAATCTAAAGCAGTTACCCACCTACAGTTTCTCCGTGTCCGCGGCCGGCTTGAACCAGAGCCGTTTCACCCTTCTGTTTACCCGCAGCGCCATAACCACTACTCTCCCCGAAAAGCTGCGGGCCCAGGTAGCCCTATATCCAAACCCGGCGCATCACCTGCTAAAAATGCAGATTGGCCGCGAGCTGGGCCGCAAAGGCGTGCAGCTCCAGCTCTACAATGCCTTGGGCCAGCAGGTAGCGCAACGTAGCCTGCCAGCCGGCGCCACCGGCGAGCAGCAGTTGTCGCTGCAAGGGCTGGCGCGGGGCGTGTACATGCTGCGCCTCACCGTAGCCGATGGCACCATGACTCAGCGTATTGTGGTCGAATAAGCAGGCTACAATTTCCTGACTCCGCCAACCACAGAGGCTACCCCATCCGGGTAGCCTCTGTGGCATTTAGTAGGCAACGGTCAGTTGCCAGTTGCCGTTATGGCACCATCAGTTCAGTTCTTTATTCGGCTTTCTATGTGGTGGCTCTACGCCTTGCTCTCCGCCCTTTTTGCCGCTCTCACGGCAGTGCTGGCTAAAATCGGTATCAGGGGGGTTGACTCTAATCTGGCCACCGCTATTCGCACGGCGGTTATCCTGGTACTGGCCTGGGGTATTGTCTACTTTCGGGGTGGAGTGGAGCAGATGGGCAGCCTCACACGCACCAACTGGACGTTCCTGATCCTGTCGGGAATAGCAACCGGGCTGTCCTGGGTATTTTATTTTCGGGCGTTGCAGGTAGGGGAGGTATCGAAGGTAGCCCCGGTAGACAAGCTTAGTGTGGCGCTGGCTATTTTGCTGTCAGTGTTATTTCTGGGAGAGAAACTAACCTGGCAAGGGGGCTTGGGGGCAGGGCTGATTATTCTGGGTACGTTGGTGTTAATCTGGCAATAGACCCTACTGCCTTACCCAAATTCGGGCCTATGCTAATGCGGGAGGGTTGCCCTTCCGGCTATAGGCCAGCCGCAACAGGCTGGGTAGCACCACCAGAAGTAAAGGCAAGGCCAGCACCAGCCCCCCGATTACGGCAATGGCCAGGGGCTGATGGAGCTGGGCACCGGCCCCAATGCCCAGGGCCAACGGCAACAAGGCAGCAATGGCGGCCAGCGCCGTCATTAGCTTGGGGCGCAGGCGGGCGGCAATGGCATAGCCAATAGCCGCTTCCACCGGCGAGCTACGGCGGGCATCATTGAACTGTTGCATCGTGAAAATGGCGTTTTCGCCAATGATGCCCACCACCATAATCAGACCGGTGTAGGAGCCCACATTGAGGGGTGTATTGGTAAGGTAAAGCGCAAGGCTGCCGCCGGCCGGACCCAGAATAGCAACCAGCAGGATAAGCCCGGCGGCTTTCAGGTCTTTGAACAGAAACAGGCCTACGGCAAACACCAGCAGACAGGCCGTAGCCAGAATGGTGAGCAGCTCCTGAAATGACTGCTGCTGCTCGGCATAGCTGCCGCCGTACTGAATAAAGTAGCCGGGCGGCAGGTTCAGGTTTCGGTCCAGGGTCTGGCGTATGTCCTGCATAGCCGAGCCTAGGTCGCGGCCATTTAAGCGGGCCGTCACGGCTGTCATGGCCTGCAGGTTTTCGCGCTCCAGCTCGGCTTCTCCCGCTGTTACCTGCACCTGAGCCAACTCATCCAGACGCAGGCGCTGGCCGGTGGGCAGAAAAATGGGCTGCTCTTTCACCTGCTGCAGGGAGGCCAGCGCGGCCCGCGGGTAGCGCAGCCGAATGGTGAGCAGTTGCTCTCCTTCCAGCACACTACCGGCCTCTACGCCCGCCAGCTGGGTTTGCAGCTGGCTCTGAAAGTCGGTGGCTGTGAGGCCGAACTGGGCCAGGCGGCGCGGTTCCGGGCGCACGTCCACGGCCGGCCCCATTCGCACAATCCCATCGAAGACATCGGCAGTGCCTTCCGTTTTTTCCACAATGCCCGCCACCTCTTCCGCCAGCCCATACCGAGTTTCGGCATTAGGGCCGAACACCTTAATTTCAATAGGCTGTACGGTACTCATCAAATCCCCCAGCATATCCCCTACCACTTGTCCGAAATCAATGGTAAGGGCGGGCTGAGTGCTTTCGATGCGCTGGCGTATGTCATCAATCACCTCATCGGTGGTGCGCTTTCGGGCGGTATTCAGCCGAATCAGGAAGTCGCCGCTGTTTGGCTCCGTAATGAAGAAGCCCATTTGGGTACCTGTGCGGCGCGAGTAGCTAGCCACTTCCGGTACCTGTAGAATCAGCTTTTCGGCCTGCCGCAGCATTCGGTCTGTTTCTTCCAGGGAAGTGCCGGGCGGCGAGTTATAGTCTAGCACAATGGCGCCCTCGTCCATTTCCGGCAGAAAGCCGGTGGCCAGGCGCGGAATAATCAGGACCATTACTCCCATCAGCCCCGCTATACCAAACACACTCCACAGCGGATGGCGGATAACGGAGCGAACCCACGGAATTTCGTGGTGCTGGGCCTCCACCAGGCCGGGCTCATTTATTTCCGGTTCCGTTTCTTCGGCCGGGGTCTCCTCTACACCAGGGGCTGGTTGCGTTGCTTGCGTCCTATTGCGGGAAAGAAGCAGATAGAGTACCGGTAGGCCCAGCCATGCCACCACAAAAGAACACAGCAAGGCTACGACCATAGTGGTAGCCAGCACTCTGAAATAGGCGCCGGCCACCCCACTCAGCAGCACGAAAGGCAGGAAAATAACGATGGTGCTCAGAGAGGAGCCAATGAGCGCCGGCAACAGATGCTGTACCGAGCGGCTCACAATTTCATGGACCGATGCCTGCGGGTGCTCCTCGCCTATCCGGTGCAACTGCTCCACCATCACCACCGCGTCGTCAATCATCAGCCCGATGGCAGCGGCCAGCGCCCCCAGCGTCATGATATTGAAAGAATAACCAAGCCCGAAGTATAGCACGGTTACCGTTAGAGCCAAAGCAATGGGAATGGCCAGCAGAATGGTGAGCGTGGCCCGCCAGGAGCGCAAAAACAAGGCCGTGACCACCAGGGCCAGGGCCAGCCCGATCCACAAAGAGTCCTGCACTGAGCGCACCACCTCCGACACGAAATCGGCCTGATCATAGTAGGGGCTCAGCTGAATACCGCGGGGCAGCCCGCCCTGCAGCGCCTTTACTTTGGCTTTCACGCCTTCTGATACCTGCACCACGTTGGCATCAGGCTGCCGCGACACGGAGATAAGCACAGCATCGTGGCCGTTGGCGTTGATGCGCGTATATTCCGGTTGCTCGCCCACGCGCACGGTAGCTACATCGGAGAGGCGCACAATGCGGCGGTTATCATTGCGCAAAACCACATTTTCGATGTCTTCCTTCGACACCAGGGAGGCATCCGTCACCGTCAGGTAGAGGCGGCGGTAGTCGGTGAGGTAGCCATTGCTTTGCACAAAGTTGGTCTGACTCAGACTGGTGCTGATATCGGTAGGCGTCAGGCCGAGCGCCGCCAGCTGATCGGGCTGCAATTCCACCTGGTACTCCTTAGTGCGTCCGCCCTGCACGTGCACCGCCGATACGCCTTCTACCTGCGAGAGAAAGGGCTTAATGGTGTACAGCGCCAGCTTGCGTAATTCCAGGGCGCTACGCCCCGGCGCTTCCAGCGTGTAGCCCATCACCGGCAGAATAGCCGGGTTCATACGCTCCACGGTAATCTGCGTGGTAGGCGGCAAATCCGCCCGAATCTGATTCAGGCGCGATTCAATGGTTTGCTGGCTGCGCACTACATCTACATTCCAGTCCAGGTAGGCTGATATCTCGCAGGAGCCCCGGCTGGTAGTGCTGCGCAGCAGCTTCAGGTCGGGTACCTGCTTCATGGCATCTTCCAGGGGCTTGGTCACCGTCACCATCATGCGGTCCACCGGCTCCAGACCGTTTTCGGCAATAACCTTCACCTTTGGAAACGTCACCTCCGGAAATAGCGCCACCGAAATGCGCTTATAGGCCAGCCCTCCCAGCGCCAGCGCCAAGGCCAGCAGCACGGCAATGGGTGCTTTGTATGCCTGAAAAAAGGAAGTGCGCATGAGCAACGAGCAGTGACGGTATAAATTGATATGCAACGAGAAGCCAGAGGTTAGCCTACGCTATTTCTTGAGCAGCCGCACCGCCGCCGTGTCTTCCAGCCCATAGTTGCCGGTAACCAAAATGCGGTCCTGCGCGGAGAACTTCGGGCTTTTGATTTCCAGGTGCCCCTCCTGTTCCTGGCCGGGCTGCACCGGCACGCGCACGGCGGTACTGTCATTGAGCAGGCGCATTACCCAGAAGTTGGTTTGGGTTTCGTCAGTGAGCACGGCCTCCTGCGGAAGCGTCTGGGCCTGGTAGGGAGTGGTTTTATCCACTTCAATGGTTACGGCCAGGTTTTCGGGGAGCGGTGGTGCGGAGCCTACTACCCGCACGGTATAGCGCTGGGTTTGCGCTGACATATCCGTAGTAGGCAGCAACTCGGCTACCCGGCCGGGCAGCACGCGCCCATCGGGCAAGGTGATGCGGCAGGGCTGCCCGGTACGCACGTAGCGCAACTGGGTAGCGGGCACATCCAGCACAAAACCAAAACGGCTTTGGTCGTACACCACTCCCAGTTGTTCCCCATCCTGCACGTAGTCGCCGGCCAGCTTATCTACGCTGGCGAGCACCCCAGCACGACCTGCCGCAATGCGCACAATGCCACTGAAGCGCAGGCGCGGGTCGCCGGTGAGCTTATCCAGGTGCAAGGTGCGGGCTTCCTTGGTTTGCAGCGTAAACACCGTTTGGCCAGCGCGTACCCGCTGCCCCGGCACAGGTACGGGTGCCAGCAGGTAGCCGGTAGTGGTAGCCCGCAGCACATCCTTGGCCGGATACGCTGATACCGCGCTCAGGTGCAGAATATCCGAGACGGTATCCGTATGCACCTGTACTACAGTTACCGCGGGGCGGGCCCGTACTTCGGTTTCTTCCTCCGATTCATCGGGGCCCTTTCCGTGGCACTGCGCAAAGCACAACAGGCCCAGCATAAGCGTCCACTGCTGCCCCCATAAGCTGCCAGAAAACCAAAGCCAAGACCGTTTCAAAATTCGCATAAACAGAAATGAAAAACACAAAAGCTGTACTGGAAACCAAACCACTATTCACCCAGATAATCAAGGGCATATAAGTTGCGCAAACGCTCGGTTTCAGCCTGCGTCAGGTTGAACTGAAAGGCGCGGTAGCTGTTGACCAGCTGGAGGTAATCGATGATGGAAATATCACCGGAAGCCAGCTGCTGGCGGCCGGCTTTCACCAGCGTTTCGGCCACTGCCAGCTGCTGGCGCAGGGTGGCGTTGAGCTGGTTGCTGGCCCGCACCAGGCCTTCCAGCTGGTCGTACTGCTGGCGGCGCTGGACGGTGAGAAAACGGCGGTAGCCCTGCCGGATTTCCTCGGCTACCTTCAACCGGTCGTAGGCAATCTGGCGCTGGTGCCCATCAAACACCGGCACCGTTAGCATCAGCCCTGCACTCATACCTACGCTTCGCGCCAGCCTGAGCGGCGTGGGCGAGGCCGACTGCATCCCGGCATCAACCACCCAACTCACTTGTGGGCGGTAACCGAAGTCAATGGCACGGCGGTCCAGCTGCAGGCGCAGGCTATCCAGGGTGTACTGACGCTGCGCCACGGCACTAAGGCCGGCCAAGGGACGGTGCGTGGGTGGCGTGGGGGTTTCCAGCAGAATAAAGGCTGTATCGGCCACTCCGCTGAGGTAGCGCAGGATACCCAGCTCGCGGCGGTAAACAAGCTGGTCCTGCTGCACACCCACCTCCTGGCTGCGCAGGGAGAGGTAGTAGGTGAGGTACTGGGTTTGCTTGAAGATACCACCGTTTACAAGTTGGCGTAACACTTCATCCTGCTGGCGAAGCTGGCGCAGCAGGGAACGGCTGAACGTCCATTGCTGCTGGGCGGTATAGGCGGTCAGGAACTGGTCGGTAATGGAGCGGCGCAGGTCCAGCGCCGCCAGCCGACCGCTGTTGCGCAGCACCTGCCCCTGGCTTTCCAGAATGCGGAAGTCGTTTTGCAGAACCGGCCGGTTGAACAAGGGTTGCGTGGCGGTAACCACGGCGGCATAGTTGCCGCCATTGGAAACGGCCTCATCATAGCCTACACCGCGCACGGTGGGGGCAGCCATGATGGCCGCTGTGCCTGTGAGCTGGGGGCGCTGCTGGGCTACACGGCGCAAGCTGTCCAGGCGGGTTTGGCGCACCTGACCGGCATAATCAGCCAGCAGTGGGCTGCTGGCGCTGGCCACGCGCAGAAAACCGTCCAGGTTACGCGGTGACGCTGGGGCCTGGGCCCAGGCCACACTTTTCATACTTAGCAGCAACACAAAAAACAGGCCGATGGACGGCCTTATTTGCCTAAAAGCAAAGCAGAAGAACAAGCGGCAGGTAGGTACAGACACAGGCATAAAAGTGTCGGTGGATTCGGCGGTAAAGCGGAAATGCGCCCGTAGGCAGAACATTGGAATGGGCATTGTACGGGGCAGCCCAAAAAGTGGCTTACTGATGTTGTGGGAAAGAAATCAGATAGGCTCCTGGAAAAATTTTATCCCTCCCTAAATCCGGCAGACGGGGTCTGGGCGTAGGTGCTGCTATCATTTCAAAACCTACTTCCATCTCACTTCCCACATGAAAAAGACCTTATTCTCCCTGGCCTTCGCTGCCCTGATTGGCGCAGCTTCCACTACCGCTTCGGCTCAGGCCATGATGAGCCCCAAGTCGGCTACCGGCACCGTTTCGGTAGGTGGCCAGGCTATGTATCCCAACAAGAATATTGTGGCCAATGCGGTAAACTCCGCCGACCACACCACCCTGGTGGCCGCCGTGAAAGCGGCCGGCCTGGTAGAAACGCTGCAGGGCAAAGGCCCATTCACCGTTTTCGCCCCTACCAACGCCGCCTTCAATGCGCTGCCTGCTGGCACCGTAGAAACTCTGGTGAAGCCTGAGAACAAAGCCACGCTCACCAAAATCCTAACCTACCACGTGGTAGCCGGCAACATGACGGCCGAAAAAATTATGGCGGCCATTAAAGCTGGCAAAGGCACGGCTACGCTCAAAACCGTGAGCGGCGGCACGCTGAAAGCCATGATGAACGGCCCTAAAAATGTGATATTAGTGGATGAAAAAGGTGGCACTTCTACCATCTCGACCTACGACGTACTGCAGAGCAACGGCGTGATTCATGTGATTGATAAAGTATTGATGCCCTAAGTTCTGCGCAGGCGCCCCACCGTCGTCTGCTCAGCTAAAAAGCCTGTCTCTATTGAGGCAGGCTTTTTTGTGTTTTGCTACAAAACTTTGTCAGGGTATTATCCCATTTATGTATTCTATCAGCACCCACCCCAGGCAAGCTCGGCTATAAATCTTCAAATAAAGATTTTTTACTATATCATCAAATAAACTTCGTATTCATTGATAAATCAACAACAAAAGCCGCCATTTTAGATTGTATCATTCAAATAATGGCACTTTCTGTAAAAACCATAAAAAGAGGCCGCACGTAGGTTTTTTCGAATCTCTTCATAAAGCCACCACCCCTTTTTATGAAAAAAACCTTACTTGGCTTACTGCTCTGGATGGGCAGCTCAGTAGCCGCCTTCTCACAAGCCTATGTCGATTCGCATCTCAAGTCGGTGCTGTCGGATGCCACTACCCTGCATCAGGTAGTGGTTACTTTTAAGGGCGAAGGCGCGCCATCCGTCACCCATCTGGCCTTACTACAACGCCTGGGTATACTGCACGGCCGCACCATGCATGCGCTGCCCATAGCCGGGGTGCTGGCTACTACGGCCCAGATTAATCAGCTAGCCGCTGACCCCAGTGTGGTATCCGTATACTTAAACCGCTCGTTGCAGCAGGATAACGACGGGGCTACCGCCCTTACAGGCGCTCAGCGCGTGCGCCAGGAGCCGGTGTTTACGCAGCGCAATGCCGGTTTACCGGTATCGGGCACGGGTATTGGCGTGTTGGTGAATGACAGCGGCATTGATGGCACGCACCCGGATTTGAAGTTGGGACAGAACCTAAAGCAGAACGTGCTGGGCACCACTAACCTGAATGCGCAGGACCCCATGCTGCCCATCACCTACGTGGAGAATGTGCCCAACACCGACCAGACCGGCGGCCACGGTACGCACGTAGCCGGTATTGTGGGTGCGACGGGCGCGGCTTCTAATGGCAAATACGCCGGTGTAGCGCCCGGTGCCGACCTGATTGGCTATGGCACCGGCGCCGGCCTATTTATTCTGGATGTAGTTGGCGCTTTTGATTATGCACTGGTGCATCAGTTTCAGTACAACATCCGGGTTATCACCAACTCTTTTGGCAACACCTCGGATATAGCGACGGATGTAAACCTAGCTGACCCGATTACACTGGCCACCAAACGGTGCGTTGACCGCAACATGGTGGTCGTATTCTCGGCTGGCAATTCGGGTGCCGGCTCGGGCACCATTACTGGCAACTATAAGAAAGCCCCTTGGGTTATTTGCGTAGCCAATGCGGATAAAGCCGGCGTTCTGGCTCCCTCCTCTTCGCGGGGACGCAAGGGTATGGGCGGCACCTTCACGGTAGACGGTCAGAGCTTTTCGTGGCGCGATGAGCCTACCGTAACCGCCCCCGGCACCGACATTGTATCTACCCGCACAGTTTCTCCAGTAGGGGTACTCAGTACGCAACAGGACGCTGAAACCATTCCACCGGCCCAACTACCCTACTATACCACCCTCACGGGGACTTCTATGGCGGCGCCGCACGTTGCCGGTATTGTGGCGCTGATGCTGGATGCAAACCCGGCCCTGACGCCCTATCAGGTAAAAGCCATTCTGGAAGAAACTACCACCAATCTGCCCAACCGGGAATCCTGGGAAGTAGGCCGTGGCATGGCCAATGCCTATGCCGCCGTGGACCGCGCTTATCGTGCGGCTGGCTACGGCTCCAGCGTAAATGCCACACGCACGTTCTTTAGCACGGTAAATACCAGTATTTCCAGCTCGCCCTTCACCATTGATTTTAACCCCGCTACTACCGCTACCAACACGCGCACCTTCAGTGTGGCGGCCGGCACCTCGTCGCTGGAAGTAAGCTGCAAAGTATCGGGCCTGTTGGGCGAAACCGGCAACCCCGTGAATCTGGTGCTGCTCTCCCCCACTGGTAAACGGTATGCCTCGGGTATTTCCGTTCTGTTTGCTACCAGCCCTGGCCGCGCGGTAGCGGTAGCAGGACCTGAAGCCGGCACCTGGACCATTCGGCTGGAAGGCTTGCAGGGGGTAGCGCTACCTGAAACGGTAAACGGCACTATTTCCCTGAATCAGCTGCTTGGTACCACAGGCCTGGGTGATGTTGCTTCGCACCCCGCCAGAGCCTCCATTGAAATGGCCGTGGGCAAACGCCTGATGGATGGCCTTTCCAATGGATTCAAACCGGACCAAAATCTGACTCGCATTCAGCTGGCCGATTACTTGCTGATGGGCCAGGCCATCCGCCAGTTCCTGCCCCTGAATGGCGCCACTACTTTTGGCGATGTAAGTGCGGCGCAGCAATTACTGGCTACTTCTGTAACAGCTCAGGGCGCAGCCTTGCGTGACCGGTACTATGCGCAAAACGGTGTGATGCAGGCAGTAGCGCCCGGCTCTTTTGGACCCAACCAGGCCGTAACCCGCGCCAGCCTGGCTTATTCTCTGGTGCAGAGCCTGGGCTTGCAGAACAAAGCCCAGCAGAGCACCGGCTCTGTAACGGTTGAGGTGGATGGCCGTCGGATTCCCATTGATGATGCCGCCCAGATACCAGCCGGGCTGGCCGGCTATGTGCAGGTAGCATTGGACATGAACATCATCAATGCCTACTACACCCTCAGCCAGGGCCCATACGATTTGCTGCCTACGCTGCACGCTACCTTTAAGCCCATGCAGGCGGTGAAGCGGGCCGATTTTGCCGTGATTGTGACCCGCACCCACGAGCAGTGGAATTCCTCGCTGGCTGATGTAACTGCCCAGCCAAGCTCCTCGGCCCTGCGAACCAGTGGAGCAGACCGGGCAGGAGAAACGGCCGCTTTTGTAGCTCCTAATCCATTTGTCGATCAGGCGCTGCTGAGCTACTACCTAACCCAGGATGGCCCTGTTCGACTGGAAATTTTTGATATGATGGGCCGTAAGGTGAAAACGGTAGTGCAGGCAGTGCAGACGGCAGGCCCTCATCAGCAGCTAATTGAAGGTGCCTCTCTCCCGGCTGGCACTTACCTCTTCAAGCTACAGGCAAACCGGAAAACACAGAGCGGGCGCTTAGTCCTGACGCACTAGCTTTCATTTACTGGTTAAAGGTATATGACAAAGGCCCGACTCTATGAGCCGGGCCTTTGTACGTCTTATCAAATCTGATTTTGGTAAACGAGGCAGCAGAAGGATTTTCTGGTTAGTGCTTTCCTGGTTTCATAAACAAAAGAGCGAGGCAACTCAGCCGGATATGACTCCCTGTTTGCCAGCCTTATTTTTTTAATATCATATACCCGTAAGGCAGTAGCGAAACCTGCTCACCCAGCGTAACGGCGCCGCCCTGCAAAGCATTAGTCCAGGTAGTGTTAGCCAAAGCCGCCGGCACCGTGTATGTCTTGGTAGCATTGCGCACATTGACCAGGACCAAGACCTGTTCGTTGCCTTCAGTTTTTGTAAAAGCACATACATCAGCGCTGCTGTAGGCGGTGGGAGTACCATGCCGCAGCGCAGCACTACCGTTGCGGGCTTTCAGCAGTTGCTTGTAGGCGCGCGTGATGTCCGGGCGGGTATCCCAATTTACTTTTACCGAGGTGAAAGGAAACGGAATGGCCGTAGTCATGCCCGATTCCTGGCCGTTGTAAATCATGGGCACGCCCTTATAGCAGGAGGCAATAACGAAGGCTGACATGGCACCAGCATCTCCCCCGAATAAGGCGACGGGCGTGCCATCTGAGCCGTTTACATCGTGGTTAGTGGTATAGCGCACTACCTGCTGTGTGCCCGTTGCACCTGCGTATTCTTTGGTGTTCAGGCCATCAAAAGTAGTGGCAGCAGCACCCCGACGGTAAACGTCCCACAGCCCCCCGTAGAAGTTAAAACCGAAGATATAATCGAAACCGCTGGTAAAGTGGGAGCTGCGGGTACCTTCTGCCAGCAGCAGCAGCTTGTGGGTTTTAATATTACGCAGGGTATCAACGGCTTGCTTCCAGAAATCGGTAGGCGGCGCATCGGCATAGTCACAACGGAAGCCATCCACGTTGGCCGTGTATACCCAGGATTTCATGGCCGATATCATCTCCAGCCGCATAGCCGCATTATTGAAGTTCAGCTGAGCTACATCGGTATAGTTGGTGTTAGGCGGGCTTTGAATAATGCCCGAGGAGTTTTGCAGATACCAGTCTGAATGATCCGAAATCCAGGCGTTGTCCCAACTGGTGTGGTTAGCCACCCAGTCCAGCATTACGCTCAGGCCCCGGGCGTGGGCCGCATCTACCAGGGTGCGCAAATCGTCCAGGGTGCCAAATTCAGCATTTACTCCCCGGTAGTCCTTCACAGCGTAGGGAGAGTTAACGCCCTTCACCTGCCCGATGGGGTAAATGGGCATCAGATATATCACATTAGCACCCAGCGCCTTAATAGAATCCAGCCGCGCCGTAACGCCCGAGAATTTGCCACCCTGGCTAAAAGCCCGCATGTTCACCTGGTAAATCACGGCATCCTGACGCTCCGGCACGCCGGCAAAGGGTGTACCGTACTGTGTAGGTGTAGTCGATACGGGTGGAATAACTGGCCCTGGTGTAGCCGGATTATCAGACTTGCAGCCGGATAGAAACCCAGCAGCCAGAAGAAGAATAAGGCATTTTCTAACTGCCATTTGCAACAAGGCCATAGGGACTGATTTATAAGTAGTAGAAGATGTTAGGCCCAAACACTGAGATGGTACTGCCGAGCATAGCCCTAAAGGTAGCCTTTGAGAATTAAGTTCAGGCATGCCGCATTCGCACTAAGACTTTTACATCAAGCCATGTCCGAAATAACAGCTTCAGGAATTAGGCTTTCATCCGTCAAAGCAACAAGCACAGGTCTACTAGTCTGAAGCGGGCAAACGCAACCGCTATTGCAGCCAAAAAGCCTAATTATACAGGGAAATAAATATTATTATTTATTGAAGAAATTACACTTATTTATATAATAGCAGCTGATTACATACCCTTCTCAGAACCTCACCTTTTAAGCTTAATCTAATGAGGATCTTCGCTTTAATATTGATGATACTCTTCGTGGGATTTGCAGCCGTGCAATACAATGATCCGGACCCGTACCTGTGGATACCGATTTACCTTTTCCCGGCCATTATTTCAGGGTTCATTTTTTCCGGCCGCAAAGTCTCTCCTTTCATACTGATTTTTGGGGCGCTTGCCTTCTTGTTGTTTTCCTACTTCCAGTGGCCGGCGCATTGGGAGGGCGTAGCCCTGAAAAACGGAATGAAGGATATTAATATCGAGGAAGGGCGGGAAGCCTTGGGATTGATTATCTGCGCCGGGGCACTGCTGCTATACTGGGTATACCTGACGCGGTTTAAAAAGGAAGCGGCAACCCATGCAACCGGCGGCACTCTATCCCGGAGCTAAGTTTGCCTGCACTTAACCAGCTATGCTAGGCCTGCAAATGAGCTAAGATGATATCGAACACCGCTGGGGCTTCCACTGCTTCCCCAGGCAATAGCTGAGTGTTACGGCTCATTAGCAGCGGCCCTTCGGCAGGAGTTTCAGGCGGGCGGCCATGCGAGCCTTTTATCAGATTCGCATCCAGAGGAATAATATCCATCAGCATTCTGAAGCCTAGCTTTTTACGCAACAGCTTAAGGCCTACTTTGGGCTTCAGGAACCGGATGGCAGGATTGGTGAACATCTCCACCGGGTCGTAGCCGGGCTTGCGGTGAATATCAACGATGCGGGCAAAATCCGGGGCCCTGGCATCATCCAGCCAATAATAATAGGTAAACCAGGCGCCCTTTTCGGCTACAGCAATCAGCTCGCCGGCGCGGGAATGGTCCAGGTGGTAAGCCGCCTTCTCTTCGGGACCAATTACCTTTTCTACCCCGGGCACCTTTTCCAGAAGCTGGCGCACAGCACTGATTTTGGATGGATCCTGGACGTAGATATGAGCCAGCTGGTGGTCTGCCAGAGCAAACGCCTGGCAGGTGCCCGCATCCAGCAGCTCCAGCCCCCGCTCCTCCCGAATGGAGAGGTACCCGTTTTCCCGCAATACCCGGTTTAGGTGCACCGGTCGGGAGACATCGGCAATACCATATTCCGACAGAAAAATCACCTGAGCTCCGGTGCGTTCAAAATAGGTGGCCAGGTGTTGGCACACGCCATCAATTTCCAGCAAATCGGTAGCCACACGGGCATCCTGGGGGCCATAGCGCTGGGCGTTGTAATCCAGGTGCGGAAGATAGACCAGCGTTAGGGTGGGGTTGTAAAGCTTATCGGTTTCTATGGCCGCTTCGGCAATCCATTTGCTGGAGTTAATGGTTGTGCGCGGCCCCCAGTACTCGAAAAGCGGAAACGCTCCTAACCTGGCTTCCAGCTGGGGGCGCAGTTCCATGGGGAAGGTGTAGCAGTCAGGCATTTTGCGGCCATCGGCCAGGTACTGCGGCCGCGGGGTAACCACATAGTCGGCGGTGCTGTACATGGCATACCACCAGCAGATGTTGGCGCAGGTAAAGGTGGGATCTTGGGCTTTGGCCACCTCCCAGATCTTAGGCGCTTCTACCAGCTTATTGGACTGCCGCCAGAACTTCGGCTCGCACTCATCCCGAAAATACCAGCCATTGCCCACTACCCCATGTTTGGCAGGCCACTGCCCCGTGAGATAAGTAGCTTGTACCGAGCAGGTTACTGCAGGCAGCACCGGCCCTATTGATACTGTTTTCGCACTTTCTGCCCACCGCTTCAGAAAGGGGGTATTCTCTCCAATCGAGGCCGGGGTCAGCCCTACTACATCAATCACAACTGTTTTACGCATAGCAGCTTACTTTCCGAAAATGGCAGGAGCAATGTAGGGGGCCTCGCCTGGCAGGCGCAGCCATGCTTTGGCAATGACTGACTTTTCTAAACCTACCTTACAAGGGATGAAGCTGCTCCTTTACCCACGTTAGCTCTCTGCCAATGGAGGAAATCAAATCCTGTTTAATTTCCGGGGGCAATACTTCCCAGGTATAGGTTTCTACTTCTAAGTAGCTGGTAATAGGCTGGTCGGCTAGTTCCCGCAATACTTTCACGATTTCGGACTGGGTGGATTGTAAATGGTTATAGCACGCCAGAAACACCGGCACGTGAAAATGGGAGCGCCACTCCCGGGCCTGCTTTTCCATTATATGGGGCAAGGCTGCCGGTAAATCGGCGTAGTGCGTAATGCTCTCGTCCTGGTTGCGCACCAGCACCTGGTGCAGGTAAGTGGACTCGGCAAAGGCCCCGAACTGGTGGGTTAATTCCTGCCGCTCCTCCATCTCCAGGGGCAAGTCTGCCTTTAGGGCTGCGCTAATCTGCACCCTGCCTATTTTAATGTTTTTAGCGGCCAGTTGCGCAAAAACCGTGGCGGGTTCCTCATAAACCAGAGCAAAATGGCACACGTCGTAGCACAATTGCACGTGTTCGTAAACTGCCTTTAGCGCCACCTGCGTGCTTAAACCCAGGCGCTGTTGTAGGTGCCGCGAAATCTGTGGCAACAGATATTGCTCGTAGTAGGCAATGAATTCAGCTGTGTTTTCAAGCAGTCCATCCGGTTCCGGCTCAATATCCAGGTGAATAAGCCGCCCGGTTTGCTCCCGCAACCCGACGAGCTCTTCTACCAGCTCGGCCAAGTGCTGCGTGCTGGCCTGCAGCACTGCCTGGGTTTGCTCTTCGTTGCCCGCCAGCCAGGGTTTGTAAGACAAGGGAGAAGTAGAAATTCCTCCCTCCAGGCCTTCAGGCAGTAACGCGGCCAGTACCCGCGCCAGGCACTGAGTGTACGCCAGCCGCGCCGGAGTTGTCCAGTCAGGCTGGTGCACCTCATCCTTCACCACTTCTCCGTGAAAGCTGCCAAAAGGAAAGCCGTTGATAATTGGCACATAAAGCTCGTGGCGGTCCAGCCAGGCTTTGAATTCCGCCAGTTGCTCGGGCTGTTCCAGCACCCTGCTGGCTTCATTGGATAGGCGCAAGCCCAGGGCGAAAGGCGCATCAGGCGAAATCTGCTCCTTTATCGGCAGCACATATGTCCGCAGACTCTCAAACACCTCCGCCCAGGTTTCCCCCGGATGGATGTTGGTGCAATAGGTAAGGTGCCTACCCTGCTGAATATTCATAGCTTTTGAGAACCGGCCGGTGAGAAAGGAGGACGTGGGTTGCCGCGCATGTTCAGCATATAACGGCGGGCTGATACTCTCGAAGCTGACGCACGGCTTCCATCAGCAACTCATTTTCCATTTCGTGCACCTCCACCCCCCGGCCAATTGCCTCTAGCAGCGTCACGGTTAGCTTACCCCCCAGATGCTCCCGGAACTCCTGCAGCCCCCGCAATAGACTTTGCGGATGCGTGGCATCCTCTAGGTGCATTGCCATTTCGGGGGCATAAAGCGCAAAGCCCAGTGTGCGCATCACATCCAGGATTTGCTCCAATTCGGTACTACTAATGCGCCCCTGCAAGTGGGAATACGTAGAATCCAGTGCAATACCCATGGCTACAGCTTCGCCGTGGCGAAGGCGGTAATGGCTCAGCTGTTCCAGTTTATGCGCTGCCCAATGGCCAAAATCCAAGGGGCGGGAAGAGCCCTGCTCGAAAGGGTCGCCGCCGGCAATGTGCTGCAGGTGCAACTCCGCACAGCGGTGAATCAGGTACTGCATTGTGGGCATGTCGCGGGCCGCGAGCCGGGAGGCATTTTCCTGAATGAAATGAAAGAACGCCGCATCCTTAATCAGCGCCACTTTCAGGGCTTCGGCCATTCCGCCGCGCCAGTCCCGGTCTTCCAGGGTCAGGAGAAACTGCGCATCGTTAAGGACGGCATACGGGGGAGCGAAATTGCCCAAGAAGTTCTTTTTGCCGAAGGCGTTGACGCTGTTTTTCACCCCAATACCGGAATCGTTCTGCGACAAAACCGTAGTAGGAATGCGGATGTGCCGGATGCCACGGTGCGCGACTGAAGCCACGTAGCCTACCAGGTCCAACAACGCGCCGCCGCCCAGCCCCACCACGTAAGAATGCCGGTCGATATGGTTAGTATCCACGGCTTCCAGTAATTGCTGGATAAGGGCAGGCTGATTTTTACACTGCTCGCCTCCGGGAATAACCGTTATTGGCCCGCTAAGCCGCATGACGGCCCCATGCGTTGCCACATAGTCTGTAATGGCGGCTTCCAGGTACGGGTGGTGCTCCATCACGCCACTATCCAGCACAAAAAAAACTTTGCGGGGCTCATCTCCCCCATCCTGGCCCAGCACCTCGGCCAGCAATGGGTTATCCAGCTGAAACAGGCCCTCCGTGAAATGAACCGTATAGGAGAAAGCAACCTGAAACTGCTGCTGCAAAGAACAAATAGACATGGTGGTAGGCAGAGAAGCGTGGAGCAATAAGCGCGCAAGTACTATGGCAGAACAGCCAGTAGCAGGGGCGCTAGGTAACAGCAAACACCCGGGCCAGCAGAACCGATACCGGGAACAAGGCCAGCACAATAAGCCCATACCACCAGCCGGCAAATCCGGCGGCCAGGGTAGCATCCAGCAGGATCAGGGCCATGATGCCTGCTTTCACCGCCAACCGAATATCCAGAGGCTTTAAGGAAGTAATGGCTTTAACCAGCGGCGGAAAAATCAGGTAGCTAAACAAGGCGAGAAAGGGCACAACATACAGGGCATGAATCTGCGGTAAGCGCATCAGCATCAGCACGCTGCCTATCACGAGACTGTATAATCCCAGTGACCCAAGCAGTATTTTTTTGTCGCCGCCATGCACCTCGCCTCTACTAATAGCCGTGATGGCCGCTATGTATACCACCGGCAATAACGCCAGGTACCAGTATGACTGTACCGCAGCGGGAACGGCACTAAGGCCGAGCAATAAATTGCCGCCCCGGCAGGCACCCATATTCAGCGGCCCCAGTATGGGTTGTTTTTTACCGTAGGCATCATACCCCAGGGCCAACAGGGCAACCAGAGTGGCAATCAGACCACTGGTATTGGAAACCTGAAAAGCAGCAGCTACCCCGCCTACCAATAATAGGATACCCAGCATTGTGGCGCTCAGGCGACTGGCGGCGCCGCTGGGAATAGGCCGCTCCGGTCGCTCCACCCGGTCCAGGTCGGCATCAAATACATCATTAAATACCACCCCGCCGCCATATAAGCCAATGGTAGCCACTATCAGCCAGAACAGCACGCGCAGTTGCGGATGCGGGCCAGCCACCGCACCTGGGAGCAGCAGCAGCTGCACGGAGCCCGACGCGGCAAAGCCAAACAGGATATCCGCAATGGCCGTGACAATATTGGCGGGCCGCATCAGAATGAGGTGGGCAAAAAACCGGTTCATGGCCAGTGCTGCTAGCGGATGATAGTGGGGTCTGCTTCAATTTTGGGAGTTTGTCCGCCCCGCAGAATCGAGTTGCCGGAGAATTTGAGGCTCTGGTCAATCACGTGGTCCGTAAGCCAGTCACTTTCCTGCATCTGCCCGCTTTGGCTAAAGGCCGCCAGCGCATTCTGATAGGTAACCAGCTGCACCGTTTCGGCAGGAATGCCGCGTTCCAGCATCAGTTGGGCAGTTTTGGGCACTGCCAGCGGGTCGCTGATGCCCCAGTCGGCCGCGCTGTTGATAAAAATGCGCTCCGGGCCATAGTGCTTCACAATTTCCGTCATCCGCTCGTTCCCCATCTTTGTATGCGGATAGATGGTGAAGGCTGCCCAGAATCCCCGGTCTAACACATCCTGCACGGTTTCTTCATTGTTGTGGTCAACAATAACCATGGAAGGATCCAGGCCGTGCTCCAGGGCTACTTCCATGCTGCGCAGGGTGCCTTTCTTTTTATCCCGATGCGGCGTATGTATCTGTACCGGTAGGTTTACTTCCTTGGCCAGTTGCAGCTGCAGCCGGTAGTATTTGTCCTCGGCCGCCGTCTGGTCGTCGTAGCCTATTTCGCCCACGCCCACTACGCCTTCTTTGCAAACGAACAACGGCAGTAGCTCCATCACCTCTTCGGCCAGGGCTTCGTTATTGGCTTCTTTAGAGTTCAGGCCAATGGTGCAGTAATGCTTTATCCCGAACTGACTAGCCCGAAACCGCTCGAAGCCAATCAGGTGACTGTAATAGTCCTGAAAAGTACCTACCTGCGTACGGGGCTGGCCCATCCAGAAAGCAGGTTCAATTACAGCCACCACACCAGCGTTCCGCATGGCTTCATAGTCATCGGTGGTGCGGGAGGTCATGTGCACGTGGGGGTCGATAAAGAACATAAAGCGGTGGTTTAGTTGGTGGAGGCTGCGGAATGGGTGTAAGCGTTTATAGCAGCGGGTCAGGCCGCGTAAGCCCTTTCACCGATACTTTGCCAGGTAAAGGCACCTTCCGTTATTGTTTTCTTTATTTCCGGGTGCTGGTTCAGCAGCTCCCGGGCTATCGGCAGGTCACTTTCTGTTAATGCTAATGCTGCCGCCTCCTTTTCTAGGGTATTTGCACTTTGCAGGAGCCGTTGAATATCCGGCATATAGTTTACTGTGAGATAAGGACTGACTAAGCGCCATACTTCCGGGGTAAGCGTGCGGCCGGCCGCCCACCGCTCATGTGCATAGTCTATCAGCATTTGGGCCAGTGCGGCATTGTGCCGTTGGTCCAGGCCATAAATCCGGTGTAGGGGCCGCACATTAAACACCGCCTTCAGAATCATCTGATTCCATGCTTCCGTGGGCAAAAAATCGTGCGGGTAAGGGTTGTTTAACGCAATAGCATCAAATACCTGCGTCATGGTGGTGCGCACCCCTTCGGCGGCACGCTTCACGTGGCTTTCCGGGTGGGGCAAAAGAGGCAATGCCGCGTAGAGCGTGGTTAATTCCGTAAGATCAGCCGTCGTGAAAAGCCGGTTTAAAATAGCAGTATAGTCCGTGGGGCTTTGGTGAGGAGCATGTAGCAGGAGCAACGTGCGCACCGCTTGGTCAGCAGTCCAGGATTCTGGGTTGAACCCCGAGCGCAACTGATTTGCCTGCGCTAGTTGCGGAGGAGCTACCTGTAAAAGGTGCTTGCCCACAAAGCGGGGCGCCCTGCTGAAAGCCAGGAAAAAATCCTTTTCCGTGTGCATAGCATCCAGCTGACTGGTCAGCCAAGCCAGGCCCGCAGATGGCAGTTGTGCTATCAATAGCGACTGGAAATAGGCTGTATAGCTATGTAAAGGCATGGCAGCTTAGACAAAATCAAACAATAGGTACCTATTCACTTACCAGTAAGCACTTTCCTCAAGCAGCGGCGTCAGACTTCAAATTCTATCTAAGAGATGTTAAGCAAACTGTAAAGCCACTTTATCAAAGTAATTATGGTGTTAGCCTAGTTCAATGCCATTATACTACAATAATTTATTATTTACATTATATCATTGTCAATAATTATTATTTGAAAATTTTAAACAATTTCATGCTTAAGCCAAATTACTGGCGGTATAGCATAGGCTATACCTGGCTTTAGAACAGGTGTGGCTTATTAGGGTGATGTAGGTGCAGGTAGCTCCAGAATGGCTTGCCTAAAGCCGACGCCTTATGCTGCCTACTAAGCGGAAAACTCCTCCCTGTCTTTTCTCCGCTACCCCGTCTCTGTCTTAGGTTTTTGGGCAGCCTTACCTGCACCCTATGCAAGAGCCATCAACATGCTTTTTCTGCAAGGCTACTTCTAAAAATTCTCCAACTTATTCTGTCCCGTGGCTATAACCTTATGGATATGATTCTCAGTATAAAAGCCTGAGATAAAACCACTACCCCCGTTATATGCAGCACGAATACAAACGCGCCCTGGCTGGCCAAATGGAAGAGGCCCTCCTCCCTATCATCATGGCTCATTTTCATCGGGCAAACCAGCCGGATGCCCGGCACCATATTATTGCTACAGAACATGCCAAGCAGGTGGTGCAGGAACTGGCCGGCAAGGTTGTACGACTCGCCATTCCGGCATGAGCGTCCGTTAAAAGACTCCGGCGCCTTCAATTTTTCAATAACCTCCCAACTCCCTTATAGCTGTAGTTTTCAGCATTAGAGGGAGTTGGGAGGTTTACTATTCTATACGGACGCCTCTCTTCTGCAACCCCGGGTACCAAGCACATCTAGCAGGTTTGTCCGTTTCGTGGTGCGGTTCGCGGCACATATACCTTTGGCCGGAACACAACTGAGCCCACTAAACCGCTTCAGCAGTTTAGAAATTATCTCCCTGCTGTACTTATGCTATCCTGCCCGGCGCTTTTCTTCTTCGGCCCCGCTGGTACGGCGGCGTGTGGGCGCTACTTTCTGGTTGCCAAATCGGTAGCTAAAGGTGGCCGTGACCACGCGGGTATCAAACCGCTGGTAAATGCGCTCCTGGTAATTATTATAGAGGGAAGTGGCCCGCGTTTTCTGGGTGTAAAACAGGTCAGCGGCGCTCAGCTTCAGGCTGCCTTTATTATCCAACAAGCTTTTGGAGATACCCGCTACCAGCTGCCCACGGGCCCGGATATCAAAAAAACCCTGCTGCTGTCGTGACTGCAGAGTACCGGTCAGGTCAGCGCCCCAGCCGTGGCCCAGCGTAAAGCTGTTATTTGTGGTGAAGTTGATGGTGGGTCGGCCTTTGTGGAGGGCGGTGCCGCCCAGCGTACCCTGATAGCTGGCATAGTACCCCACCAGCGTATTGTTGCTGCTCCACCATTTAAAAGGCTCAAAGGGGGCGCTAATGGTCAGCGTGTAAGTATCCAGCCGATCCAGATTCACGTCCTGCACGACCACAAAATTGCCGGGTCCCGCCACCGGCTGCACCGATCCGGCCAGGGGAAGACTGGTACGGGACCAGCCCAGCTCGGTGGTAAATTTTTCGCGGAAGGTGTGGCTCAGCTCCAGGTTATAGCTGGTTTGTGGGCGCAGGCCGGGGTTGCCGCTGCCGTAGGTGGTAGCATCAATGAAGATGCGGAAGGGATTGAGCTGGCCGTAAGTAGGCCGGTCAATGCGCCGGCTCAGGGACAGCGACACCTCATGCCGGGCACTGAGACGCCGGCGCAGTGCGGCGCTGGGGAAGAGCTGCGCGCAATGCCGCGGCGGAAAGGGGTTGTCGCCTACCTCCTGTTGGCCGGAGGAGGTGGTTTGCTCAGCCCGCACTCCGGCTGTAAGCGTAGTGGCTGGCGTAGTATGGGTGAGAGTCAGGTACCCTGCATTGACGTTCTCGCGGTAGCGGAAATGGTTGGTTTGATTCCGGTCGATGGTGGTCGTGTTGTCTTGGGTAAGGGTAAACAGCACGTTGTTATCGGAGCTGACCAGGCTGGTTTTGAAACCCGCTTCCAGCTTGGCTTGCTTGCTAAGCGGATGGGTATAGTCAGCTTTCACGGACTCGATAATCAGGGTGCCGCGCTGGTCGCCGTTGCGCGTGACTGGGGACTGAACCGGTAGGTCGTAGGTCGTAGCCAGAGTTTGCAGGCGGGTGTTGCGGAACTGGGCATAGTCGACATCCAGGGACAGCTCCCGGCGACCGAGCGAATCCACAAACTCGTGCTTGAAGTTGAAGTTGGCTGCTGCGTTAGGCGTGCGCACAGTGCGCAGATTAATGGCCTCATACTGGGCCGTGGGACGACCAGCGGCATCGGCCTGCACGGCGAAATTAGTGCCGTCCTGCGGTGAGTTGGCTGCCTGTCCATTCACGGCCAGGCCCACCGTGGTGCGCGGCGAGAGGTTGTAGTCCACCCCTGCTTTCCAGGTATGTACCAATTGCCGCACCCTGATATAGTTTTCCTGGTCGCTGTTGCCTACCACTTCCCCACTGCTGAGAAAGTCGCGGTGAATGGATAGAGCGTTGAAGGCCTCCCGGTCGGCGTAGCCATAAGTGCCAAACACGTTGGTTTTGCCGTGGCGGTGGTTTAGGGTCAGGCTGGTGTTGTACTTGTTATATCGGCCGCGGCCGTAGCTGGCGCTCAGGTTGCCGTTGGTGCCCTGGCGCTGGTCTTTTTTCAGATTGATGGCAATGATACCGGCTCCCCCCTGGGCATCGTACTTCGCCGGTGGGTTGGTAATGAGCTCAATGCTCTTGAGCTGATCTGCCGGCAGCGCCCGCAGGTAGTCGGCCAGTTCCGTGCCGCTCATGGGCTGGCGCTTGCCATCAATGAGCACCAGCAAGCCTGGGCGGCCCTTCAGGTTTAGAGCATCGCCAGAACCCACTGTTACGCCCGGGGAGCGGGTCAGGACCTCCAGCGTGGTGGCACCCGCCGAAAGCGGGTTGTCTTCCACGTGCACAATGGTCCGGTCAGCCTGCCGCTCAAACAACGGCTTGCGGGCCGTTACAGTCACTTCCTTCAGCGCTGTAGCGGCGTTGGCCCGCAACACCATGGCCGGCAGCGCCAGGCCGGCAGCCGGCAACTCAAACGGGGCACTCCAATACCGTTCAAACCCCACCTGCGCCACTGAGACACGGTAGCGCGCACCACTCAGGGCATCAATCTGGAAATGCCCCTGGGCATCACTGAACTCAGTTTTAACCACCGCCGAATCGGCGGCCTGGTGCAGGGTAATGGTGGCAAATTCTACCGGAGCCCCGGCCGCCGTGCCCACCTTACCCGTGAGCGGTGCCCGGATCTGGGCAATGGCGGGCATTACCAGCAGCCATACGAAGAGGAAAACAATGCAACGAAGCGTTGCCCAAGCGGGCACAGAGGGGGTAAAAAACAGCATAGAGTAAGAGAAGCGTCCGTCAACGACCAAGTTACCGGCCATACGTTGCATCACTAAGAGGCAGCCGGCCGCTACGACCCAAATTGTCTCCGCTGCTTGATTTCTGCTTACACATTACCAAGTGCTAAGCTTTAGCGTGTTCTGAAAACACAAACCCCGTTCCTGAAGCAGAAACGGGGTTTATTGCAGAGAGGATGGGATTCGAACCCACGATGAGCTTTAGACCCATACACACTTTCCAGGCGTGCTCCTTCAACCACTCGGACACCTCTCTGGATGCGGAAAGCGGTGGCAAAGTAACGCCCCTTTTTCGGGATACGCAAGCCCCGGGGCCGATTCCTGCCGAGTATTCCCTAGCCGAGCGAGATTTCGCCGCGTAAGTCGCGGGTGAGGCCGGCGGCGGTTTCGGCGGGCGTCAGGGGGTGGCCCAGCACGTACATCATCTTGGTAATGGCTGCTTCGGTGGTAATGTCGTCGCCGCCGATGACGCCCAGGTCGCGGAGGTGGGCGCTGGTTTCGTAGCGGCCCTGCTGCACGCGGCCTTCGTCGCACTGGCTAACGTTGAGGATGTGCAGGCCCCGGTCGATGGCATCGCGCAGAGCCTGGGTGAACCAGGGGGCAGTGGGGGCATTGCCGGAGCCATAGGTCTCCAGCACACAGCCGCGCAAGTCGGGTACTTCCAATGAAGCGCGCACTACCCGCTCGTTAATCCCAGGAAACATCTTCAGAATGCTTACCCGGTCATCAAACTGACGGTGAAAGAGTGTAGGGCCGGGCGGTATGGCTGTCCGGATGGCGGGCTCATTGTATTCCAGATCAATACCGGCGCGGGCCAATGGCGGGTAGTTCTCGCTTTTAAAGGCATTGAAGTGGCCACTTTCTACCTTCTTGGCACGGTTGCCACGCAGCAGAACATTGTGGAAGAAGATGCACACTTCCGGCACCCGCGCCCTGCCGGTTTGCGGGTCGAGGGCCGCGGCGAATTCCAGGGCAGTTAGTAGGTTTTTGCGGGCATCGGTGCGCACCTTACCTACGGGCAGCTGGGCGCCGGTGAAGATGACGGGCTTAGTGAGATTTTCAAGCAAAAAGCTCATGGCGGAGGCCGAATACGCCATGGTATCGGTGCCGTGCAAAATCACAAACCCATCATAGGCCTCGTAGCTCCGCTCAATAAGCGCTACCAACGTGAGCCAGTCGGAGGGGGCAATGTTGGAGGAGTCGATGGGATGCGCCAGGCTGTGGACCGTGAGGCGCACATTAAACTGGTGCAGCTCGGGCATCAGACGCAGCATACTACTGAACTCCATGGGCACCATCTCGCCGCGGCGGTTGTAAGCCATGCCAATGGTGCCGCCCGTGTAAATCAGCAGCAAAGAAGCCTCAGGCGCGGCCGGGGCGGCAATGTTAATATCCAGTAATTGGTTCAAAGGAACAGGAAAACAGGGCCGGACAAAGCCCGGCAGCGCGTGGGTGGTGGAAGTGGGAAAGCAGGTGGCAATTTGCGCCGGGTGGGTAGGCCCGGCGAATTGGCAAGCTAGGGCTTTGCCCACGCTTTTCCCACGCCGTCGTGCAACTTTTGCTAGAGGCTAAACAAGGCCTGTGCGTTGCGGGTGGTGGCCTCGGCTACTTCTTCCACTTCCCGGCCCAGCATTTCGGCTACGCGGCGGGCTATTAGCGGCAGGTAAGCGGGTTCGTTGCGCTTACCGCGGTGCGGCACCGGCGCCAGATACGGGCAGTCGGTTTCCAGCAGTAGATGCTCTAATTCCAGGCCTGGCAGCACCTGATCCAAGCCACCGTTTTTGAACGTAGCCACTCCCCCTATTCCCAGCTTGAAGCCCATTTTGATTACCCGCTCCGCCTCGGTTCGGGAGCCGGAAAAGCAGTGGAACACCCCCTGCAGGGTGCCGTCCTGGGCGGCTTCTACCAGCTCGGCAGTTTCCTGAAAGGCGTCGCGGGTGTGGAGTACGAGCGGAAGCTTGTGCTGCTTGGCCAACTGAATCTGCACCCGCAGGGCTTCCTGCTGCCAGCCTAAGGTGGTTTTGTCCCAATACAGATCAATGCCGCACTCCCCTACCGCCGCAAACGGCCGCTTGCCCAGCCATTCTTCCACCAGATACAGTTCCCGCTCAAAGTCTTTATTCACAGAGCACGGATGCAGGCCCATCATGGCAAAGCACAGCTGCGGAAAGCGGGCTTCGGTTTCCAGCATCACATCAATGCTGGTGTGATCAATGTTGGGCATGACGATGGTGCTCACGCTGGCCTCCAGGGCGCGGTGCAGCATATCGTCACGGTCGGTTTTAAACTGCTCGGAATAGACGTGGGCGTGCGAATCAGTGAGGTGCATAGTTTATGGTATCAAAAGCAGTAGTAAGCGAATTTGATTTTGCGAAGGTAGACGACGAGCAGACGAATCATGGACACGAAGCTATAAAGTGAAGAGTCAACTGCGCTCAGCATGACAAACCGATTAATACTTCCGTGTCGCCACACTTTATAGAGTCGATATCTCCCCTACTTATATTGGCGGCCTTTCCACTCAAACCGGATGGGCAGTAGCCGAAACAGCCCCAAGCTAACGGTAAGCCCCAGCGTGTAGAATTCGAACAACGGAAGCAGCCGTAAGGGAGCACGCCGACCAACCCGATGAAAACAGAGCGCCGCCAACACACCTTGTAAAAGCATTTTCGCGCCTAAAACTACCAGCGCGGCTAGGGGCCCAACCACCAAGGCCAGCACCAGCAGTGCCGGATAGAAACCGGCATACACCAACAAGCCAGCCTGCAACCACCATGGTAGGCCTTCTACCCCACGCAGCCAGCGGCGGCGCTGGTGCAGCAGTAGGCTGACGGATGGCATGGGTAGGGATTCGGCCAGCACTTCGGGCCTAAATACATTGCGGAAGCTGAAACCCTGCTGCAGCACGGCCTGGAAAAGCTCATAATCTTCTGTTACTGAAAATGGCAGCCGCTCGTAGCCGCCGGTGGCTTCGTAGGCGGTGCGGGTTATCAGCATGTTGTTACCCATAGCCGTAACCGGCCGACCTAAATCAGACACCACCTGTACTAATCCCAAAGACAGCAGCCAGTCCAGCCCCTGCAGCTGATCGAACAGGCGCGGACCTTCCACCAATGTGAGGCCGGTGACGGTGCCTACCCTGGGCTGCGCGTGTACCAACAACCCTGTTAGCCAGGAGGTGGGCACAGCTATGTCAGCATCGGTAATAAAGAAATATTCTGTGGTGGCGAGGCGGGCCAGGTGGGCCAGTACGTTGGCCTTGCCCAATGCCGTGCCCATGGTATCGGTGATAGGCACGCAGCGAAAGGTGCCCGCGTAGTCCTGCATAGCCCGCTCGGCCAGGGTGCGGGTGCGGTCTGAAGAAGCATCATCACCTACCAGCACTTCCACCAGTTCGGGTGGGTAGTGAAGCTGGCGAATATGGTGAAGGCAGCGGCCAATGGCGGCTTCTTCATTACGGGCGGCAATGAGGATGCTCACGCGTGGCAACGGGTTGGGCAACGGCTCCGGAGCCGGACTGCGGCGTAGCGCAAACAACAGCGTGGACACGCTCAGGATCAGAAACCAAACCGCCAGATACAGCGTGAGAGCCGTGACCATCAGCCCGAAATTATAAAGCGGCAAACTGATACCCCAACGCCGCAAAGTGGGCCAGGTAGCGCGGCAGTACATAGCGCAGGTTGCGGCTGGCTTTCAGGCTGTCGTGAAACACCACAATAGAGCCGGGCTTGGTTAGGCTGATGGACGTGTTTAAGCACTCCTCGGAATCGTATGTGGCGTCGTAGTCGCAGGTGAGGACGTCCCACATAACCAGCTGGTGGGTGGCGTGCAAGTGGCGGGCCAGCGGGATGGTAATGCGGCCATAGGGCGGGCGCAGCAAAGGCCGGGCCTCGGGGGCAGGCAGCACAGCATCCAGGGCCTGCTGGCAGCGCGTTACATCAGCCAAATACTCGAGGCGGGAGGCGGTCCAGCCGCTGAGGTGGTGGAAGGTATGATTGGCCAGACGGTGGCCGGCGGCCAGCACCTGGCGGGCAATATCGGGGTGGCGCACCAGGTTTTCGCCTACGCAAAAAAAGGTACCCTGCGCGTTAAAAAGGGTCAGCTGCTCCAGTACAAAGGGCGTTTCTTCGGGAATGGGGCCGTCGTCAAAGGTCAGATACAGCACCTTTTCTCCGCCTACCGGCATCTCCCAGAGCGCTTCCGGCAACAGGCGGCGCATAGGGGCTGGCATTCGGTGTAAACGCATGATTTTCGAGTTCTGAAAGCTGAATTACGATATCAAACAACGTTTGACAGGACGAAGATACTGCAGGCTGGGCTATGGAACCGTTTTGCTTTCGCTCTACCGTTGCCCGATCAATGCGAGATTCTTCTCATTATTTACTTATTGGTCACCTCCAGCAATATCTGCCAGAGCGTATTGGCACTTTGGTCCCAGGAAAACCGCTTGGTATTTTGATGCCCCAAACATATTAGCTCCTGACGGCGGGTGGCGGAGTTATGTACCAACTCCAGGCCATCGGCAATGGATTCTACCGAAAATGGATCTACCAGTTGGGCAGCGCCGCCGGCTACCTCGGGCAATGAGCTGCAGTTGGACGTAATAACCGGGCAGCCACAGGCCTGGGCTTCGATGATAGGAATGCCGAAGCCTTCGAAATAAGGCACGTAAGTGGTGGCCAGAGCAGCAGCATAGAGCTGCACCAATTCGGCATCAGTGACGCGGCCGGTAAGGTGCACGTCGCGGCGGTACTGTAACTCGCGGTATACCTCGAAAATAGGCCCGGCCTGCCAAGCGGTACGGCCTACAATAAGGAGCTTGGCGGAGGAGCCGGTGCGCGCCTTAAACTCATCAAAAGCCTGCAGCAGATTCACCAAATTCTTGCGCGGCTGCAGGGCACCTACAAACAGGAAGTAGGGTTTACCCGCGCTAAACCGGTCCCGCGTATCCTGTTGATCCTGGGGTAATTGGGGCTGAAAATGGTCGTCGGCAGCATTATATACTACCCGGATGCGGTCAGTGGGTACCTGGTAGGTATGGATGAGGTCCTGACGGGTAGCTTCGGATACGGCTACCACCCGAGCGGAGGCCCGGGCAAAGCGCGGCGCAAAGTAGTGGTAATACCACCTTTGCAGGGGGGCTACATCTTGCGGAAAGTGCTCGAAAGCGAGGTCGTGAATAACCGTAATGCGGGGCACGCTGGTATTCAGTGTGGTATAGCCATCGGGGCTGAGCAATACAGCCGGGCGGAAGCGCAACAGCCACGCTGCTACGGCTACTTCAAACCACAGCACATATAGAAACGGATGCCGGGCCGGTGGGTAGAGCACATGCGGCACCACGTTGGGGCCAAACAGGTAACGCTTATCATAGTCCCGATCAAACAGAAAATGAAACGTGTGTTCGGGATGTTGCCGTACCAGCCGCTGCAGCGTTTCAAAAGTAAAACGCCCGATGCCTTCCAGCTTGTCGCCGGGCAGCAGGAAACGGGTGTTGACGGCAATGTGCACGAGCGGGAAGGATTGGGGAGTGAAAGAGCGGCAAAATAGACAATCAGCCGCTCACGCAGGTATGCCGGCCGTTAGCGGTACCCTACCGGGAAGCTCAGCGGCGCAAAAGGGCGCGTATCTCCCCTACTTTCACTATTTGGAGCAGCAGCAGAATAAGGCCGAAGGCCAACCCCGCACCAATGGATTCTAATAACCACTGTTGCAGCCACATCTGCAGCCCATACCAGGTTGCGCACAGTAAGCCAAAAGCCAGCGCCAAACGGCCCAGCAACGCCCATGGAATAGCAACCCGGGCCCGCCCCCGCACTAAAAACAGGTAGCCAATCGACACAAACAATGCGCACCAAAGCGTATTAAGCGCGGCCGCGGTTGCCCCAAAACGAGGTAGCAGCAACACATTCAGACCCACATTCAGCACAATACTGCCGGCTACCAGGGCACTTACGGCACGCTCCTGGTTGCTGCTGGTGAGCAGTGTACTGTAGATGGCAAAAAAAGCGTGCACCAGTACGTTCACAAACAGCACTTTCAGGCAGAAAGCCATGTGTGCTATTTCGGCGGCAGAGCTGTGCGTGAACTGCCAAAACAGCACTTCTCCCCGGAACAAAACAAAGGCACATACAAAAAGCATGGGCACCGTAACAATGCGCTGCCCAAACCATAGTAGCTGACGCTGCTCCAAGGGGCGCGCGCTGGCATAGGCAAACTTGGCAAAAAACAGCGGCAGCACCGTCCAGAGGTACATCATCACGGCATCTACCCAGCGGTAGGCGCCGGCGTAGTAGCCAGCTTCCTGCGGCGAAGCCAGCCGCTCCAGCATCACCATATCAATCCGCTCGTTCAGGCCATACAGCAGCGTAATAAGGGCGAACGGCAGGCTTTGCTTCAGTACCGAGCGGGCCTGCTGCCAGCGCAGCCGGTAGCGCTGCCACCCAAACAGCCTCGATACCAATATATAGAGTACTATAAAGGTGAGCAGCGTGGCCACCGCCCGGGCACTGATATAGCTATCCAGGGTAAGGCCGACTGGCAGCAGCAGTAGCACTAGTGCCAGCAGCAGCACTTTCTCCAGCACCGAGAGCAGGGCGTCGGTATTAAAGCGTTGGCTGGCCTGCAACGTACCGCGCAAAAACTGCGTGTATTGCATCAGCAGCAACCCGGCACCGGTTAGCGCCAGGAGGGTGAGCGTATGCCCGCGGTAGCCCAGCACAAAACCGGTGGCGACAATAAGCCCCAGGAAACCTAGGGAAAGCCAGCCTTTCAGGGGCAGAATGGTGGGGAAATACTCCGGCAGAAATGTAGAATCGGCGGCCACCCGCTTGGTGGCGTGCTGCGTCATACCCAGATCAGAAACCGAGGCAAAGATGAGTGTAAGCGCATACAGGGCGGTAAATGTACCAAAGGCCGCGTGCCCCAGGCGGTCCTGCACCAGGTTTTCCACCACAACCCAGCCGGGTTTTACCAACAGGTTGAGCAGCACGACGAAGCTGATATTTCCTAAAAATTTTTTGATGCGACTGTCGGCTGAGTGGATGGCAAAAATACGATTGGCACCGAACAATGTGTATTTTTCGGCCCTATACGATTCTTCTGCTATTTTTCCGCAGCAGCCGGCCCAGCGCTTTTCTGCCCACGAAATGCTATTCCCTGTCCTGGCCGGATAAATGCGGCCTTTGCTACCCGATAATTGTATTTTTGTCTCTATGCCCGATTCTTCCTATTCGCTTCTGCATTTATGGCCGCTGCTCAGCCGTTGGAAAAAGCCCGTTTTGCGGGCTCTGCTCCTTACGCTGATAGTGAGCACCATAGTGGCTTTTCTACTACCCAATCAATATAAGTCGACGGCTGTATTTTACCCCACTGCCCCACAAAGCACTGACCCCGACCAGATTGTAGCTGAAGGCGCCAAGCTGGAACCCGGGGGAACGGCCGCCGACCTGGACCGCATCATCACCATTGGCACCTCCCTGCCTGTGGCCGAGCAGGTAGTGCGTAAGTTTGATCTGCAGCATCATTATGATCTGGGCGATACCAACACCGACAAGGTGCACCAGGCCGTACTGGATGAGTTCAGCAGCAACCTGCGCATTATTCCGTCGGAGCGCGACGCCATTGAGCTGACTTTTATTGATGAGGATAAATTTCTGGCCGCTAACGTGGCTAACACGCTGGTGCAGATTATTGACAGCATCAACCAGCAGCTGACCACTGAGAACCGCCGCAAAGTGCTGGCACTTTACCATTCCCGGTACGCTTTTCTCAAAACGCAATACCAACTCACCCGTGACAGTCTGGTGAACACCCGCCAGCGCTACGGGGTATTTGGCATGGATCGGGAGTCGCGCTATTTGGCTAAGGAAGTGGTGGAAACCGAAACGGAGCTGCAACGGGCCGAAGGCGAAGTAGCGGCTGGCGGCGGCTCTGCTGCCCGCGTGGCCGGCCTGCGCCGCGCCCTGCGCAACCTCACCACGGCTGAAGGCGGCAACCGCATCAACCTGGAAAACTACCTGACAGCCGCCGACGATGTTAGCACGCTTTACGCGCGTTTTCTGAACCTGCAGGAGCGCCTGGTGAAAGCCCGGGGTGCCTACGAAGACACCGAAGTCAGCCTGCGGAATAAGATTTCCTCCATTTATACCGTGCAAAAGGCTTACCCCGCACTGCGCAAGTCTCAGCCCATCCGGTGGCTGATTGTGGTGGGCTCCGTCACGGTTATGTTTGTGCTATCCGTCATTGTAGTGAGTCTGCTGGAACTGAGCCGGACGCAACTGCCGGTATTTAGCGCCCGCCGTGAGCGGGAATACGCTGAATGAACCGCCTGACGCTGCCTGTGGCGTGGCGGCGGCGCCTCCCGGCTGATGCCCTAACGTGGCTTTACTCGGCTTTTGTGCTACTGTTGCTGGTATGCGGCAGCATAGCGCTGCTGGCCGATGTGCTGTGGTGGTGGCTGGTGCCTCTGGCGGTGCCGGCCGTGGTAGCGCTGCTGCAAGACTGGCGCTGGGCTTACTATCTGCTCCTGTTTTCCCTAGCGTTTTCGCATGAAATCAACCTCCCCAGCGGGCTAAGCACCGATATTCCCTCGGAGCCCCTGATGCTGGTGGTGACGGGGTGTTGCCTGGCGGCCCTCATAACCGGCTCCGTCCGCCTGCCAGCACGCCTGCTCCGCCACCCCCTGGTACTGCTGGTATTTCTGGCCTGGCTGTGGGCAGCCGCCTGCACCCTGGTTTCGGTAGATGTACTGAAGTCAGTGAAATACCTGCTGGCCAAAACCTGGTACCTTCTACCGTTTGGGCTAGTCACGTGGCTGGTTGTGCGGCGCCCCGCCCACGTATGGCGCGTAGCGGGTTGTTATGCCTTCGGGGTTTTTATCTCCACGCTGTATACCGTGGTACGCCACGCCAGCCACGGCTTCTCCTTCGATACCATTCATCAAGCTGTTCAGCCGTTTTTTCGCAACCACGTGATTTACGCGGCCACCCTGGCCCTGCTGATTCCCTACGTCTGGTATGCGGCCCGGGCAGCCGAAACACGCTGGGCCCGCCGCCTGTGGCTGGCCGCATTCGGGCTGTTTCTCTTTGGCGTGTTTACCTCTTTTACCCGGGCTTCTATTCTGGCCGTGGTACTCTCCGGAGGCTTTTATTGCGTTATCCGCTGGCGGCTCACCCGCCTTGTACTTATCGGCTCGGCCATGGCCACACTTATTGCCGTGGGCTACTTTGTGCAGCAGAACAAGTACCTATTGTATGCGCCGGATTATGAGAAAACCGTTTTCTACGGCGACAACTTCGAAAAGCATCTGGAAGCTACTTACAAGCTGGAAGACGTCTCGGGCATGGAGCGACTGTACCGATGGGTAGCGGCAGCCCGTATGTTTCATGATAAACCCATTACGGGCACCGGGCCCAGCACTTTCTACCCTGAGTATAAGCACTACACCGTCAAGAGCTTCCGCACGTACGTGAGCGACAACCCGGAGCACTCCACCACTCACAATTATTTTCTGCTGCTGCTGGCAGAACAGGGGTTACCTGGCCTACTGCTTTTTGTGCTGCTATTGAGCACAGCGCTGCTGCTTATTGAGCGACTATATCATCAGACTCGCCTCCCCAGCTTGCGCTATGTAGTATTGGCCGCAGGGTTGTCGTTTTATATCATTGTGTTTCACCTACTCCTGAATGAGCTGGTGGAAGTAGATAAAATCGGCTCTTTCTTCTTTATAGCCCTCGTTATTCTGATTCGAGTGCAGGAGTGGGTTTCTTACCCTGAGGCAGCTCTCCCAATAGATAGTCCTTCTCCACGCGCCTGACGCGGCTATAATTCTCTGGGCTTTCTGCGGGCCTTCCTTGAAGGTGCTTGTTAGCGGTAAAAAATATTGTAGAGAATCCACAGCGCGGCAATTACGGCCATGGCGTACCACCCCCATTTAGCGTAATTATCAGAGGGAGTTTTGCGGGGCGGACGATTGAGGCCAGGGAGTTTCATATCTATAAATATCGGGCGGGTTGAACTAGAAGGGAAAAGGTACTGAATAGGAAGCGGCATGCAAAAGATTGGTTCTCTCCCGCCTACAGCCACTAATAGCAAGCACCCCAATAAACAGGAGCTAGGCAAAAATAAATTAACTATGAATCAAGATAATATCTTGACAATGCAATTTTATATGTATATAATAACATGTTTAGAAACATATTCTCAGCTCTTCTCTTCCTATCAGAGTCATGAAGAATTTTCTTGTCCCCACCAACTTTACCGCCGAAGCGCACCATGCCTTTGAGGTAGCTCTTCAACTGGCTCAGCGGGTAGGCGGCCGCGTGGTGCTGCTTCATAAGCCAGACTTGCCCGGCGGCTCAGGGTTTGTATCCAGCGGCAGTGGCAGCAAGGGCGACGGCATGGACGATGTATTTGCCATCCGCCTGCTGCAGAATATAAAGTACAAGATGCATGAGCTGATGCGCGAAGCCCTGCGCCGTTTCAATAATATTGAGCTGGATGAAGTCATCAGTACCGAAAGCCTGACAACGGCCATTCTGGATACCATCCGCTCCCACAGCATCGACCTGGTAGTCATGGGTACCCAACCGGCCAGCCAGTCCCGTCCCTGGTGGTTAGGCTCTAATACCGAAAAAGTAGTGCAAATGGCTCCCTGCCCGGTGCTCACTGTAAAACACGCTCAGCCCAACTTCGACGTGCAGCACTTAGTAGTGGCCTCTGATTTCTCGGACGAGGCAGACCGTATAGTGCCCCAGCTGCGGGAGCTGCAGGAGCTATTCCCGGAAGCCAAGCTGCACCTGCTGGATGTGGTGGCGCCCGGGCGCAGCCACGAAGCGCCCCTGCAGCGCATCCACTCCTTTGCCAGCCGCCACGAGCTGGATAATTATGAGCCCGATGTGATTGATGCGCCCCGCGTGCGCGAAGGCATCCCCCGCTTTGCCGAGCAGGCCCACGCCGATTTGGTGGTGATGCTCACGCACGGGCACACCGGCCTCAGCCACCTTTGGCATGCCAACACCGCTGAAAACGTGGCCACCCACACCAACGCCCCCGTGCTAACCCTGCGTACTTAAGTTTCTGATAATACAACAGTTATACTCGCTTAAACTGTAAAATCCCCATTCACCAGAAGCATATTCTGTTGAATGGGGATTTTATCTAAAGCCGCTCTTTTAGCAGGGCAGGAAAAGCTTACTTAAACCGGCAGCTGAGGATGGTAATATCATCGGCAAACTGGTTTCCTTTCACGTTGAAATTGCGAATCTCTTCCAGCACTTCGGTGTGCAGCGTGCGCAGAGGCAGGTAGCGGGAACGGCGCAGGAAATCCAGCACACCTTCCTCGCCGTATTCGTCGCCGGCTTTGTTGAATACTTCCGTCAGGCCATCGGTGTAGGTAAGCAGCAGGGCTTTAGGGCGAATGGTGATGCGCGACACTTTCAGGAAGGGCAGCTCATCCATAATGCCCAGCATCGTGGCTCCATCGGCCAAGTACTCCACCGTGTCGTCGTCCTGCAGCAGAATGGGCGAGTTGTGGCCGGCATTTACGTACTGCAGCTCCCGCGTGGTGCGGTTATAGATGCCGAAAAACGCCGTGATAAACTTCTCTGACACGGCATTGCAGTAAATCAGATTGTTCAACTCAGCTACCACCGTGGCCAGTTCCACGCCCTGGCGCAGCAGCGTGCGCAGCCCGGCCTGGAAGTTCGACATCAGCAACGAAGCCGGCACGCCTTTCCCGGATACATCGGCCACGCAAAACAGAAACCGCTCCTCGTCAATGGTGACGACATCGTAATAGTCGCCGCCAATGGCGGTGTGGGGCACGTAGCTGGCATGCACAGCTACTTGGGCATCGTTGGGGAGCTTGCGCGGGAAGAGCATAGTTTGCACCTCCTGGGCAATTTCAATTTCCTTGCGCATGGCGGCAGCTGCTACCCGCTGCCGGGCCAGGCGGCGGTTCTCAATAGCTCCCAGCAGGATGTTGCTCAGGGTTTCCAGAAACTTGGTGGCTTCGCCATCGGCGTAGTCCTCGTGCACGTTGCCGATGAGGATGTAAGCCAGCACCTCGCCATTCTGCAATACCGGAATCAGGGTTTCCAGCAGCTGCCACTCCGGCCCAAGCTGGGCAGCGGCGACAGTACAGGGCTGCAACTGGGTTTGCTCCTGCACCAGGGCAGGCACGGGCAGCTTTTTGAAATCGGGCAGGCCGGCGCCAAAGGAAAGCATGCACTGCCACTCCCCTTCCTCCTGCACATACAGCACCAGACGGCGCACGTTTAATTGACCCAGCAGCGTGAACTGGAAGATTTTATACAGCGCACCCTCCGGCGAGTCCTGGTTGATGGACTGCGTGATTTCCAGTAAGGCGTTCAGTTCCCGCTCCTTCAGAAAGAAGCGTTTTTCGAGCGAAATAAGGCGGGCTGATTCAGGCATGAGAAAGCGGGGTTTTCGGATCGTAGGCGTCGCGCAGGCCGTTGCCGAGCAGGTTAAAGCTAAGCACCAGCAGGCTGATGGCCAGCCCGGGCAGCAAAGTCAGCCAGAGGCCGGCCTGCGTGCCCAGCAGTTGAAAGCCTTCGTTCACCATCAGGCCCCAGGAAGGAGCCGGTGGCTGCACGCCCAGCCCCAGAAAGCTGAGGCCGGCTTCCAGCAGAATGGCTGCCGCAAAGTTACTTGTTGCAATTACAATCAGCGGGCCGGTCATATTGGGGAGCAGGTGGCGCGCAATCAGGCGGCTTTGCGGCAAGCCTAGTACGCGGCCCGCCTCTACAAAGGTTGTGGTGCGCAGGCTCAGCATCTGGCCCCGCACTACGCGGGCCACATCCACCCACATGGTAAGTCCCACGGCCACAAACGATGTCCAGACGCCTTTGCTATCCAGGGCCAGGGAAATGGCAATGACCAGCATAATGCCCGGAATACTCCATACCACCGTCATCAAGCCCAGCAGCAAACTATCTACCCAGCCGCCCACGTAGCCGGCCACAGCCCCAATGAGCATGCCCAGGGCCAGGGAGATAAGCACCGCCACCAGCCCGATACCCAGGGAGATGCGCGTGCCCAGTAGCAGACGGCTTAGCTCGTCGCGGCCGGCTTTGTCGGTGCCCAGCCAATAGGTGCGGTGTACTATGTGGGTTGACTCCACCTCCCGGCGCAGCTCGGCAGCCGGGCCGGAATGCCCCGTTATTTGGGCCAGCGAGTAGCGGCGTGATTTATCCGCCAGGGCGGAATGGTTACGGTAGGGTTCGGTAATAAGTGAATCACCGACAATACGGTAGCTGCCGATGGGCTGCTCAGCATAACGCGGGGCCCGACCCTGCCACCAGGTAAGAAATACGTTATCGGCAGTGACAGAATCCTTAGGGGCGGGCAAGCGCAGAATGGTAGCTTGGAAGCCGGGCGGCTCTTTTTGCAGCTGCACAATGCTGTTGTTGGCCGAAGGCGAATTATCAGGCAGCACCCAGTAACCCAGCACTGCAATGAGTGTGCACAGCGCAATAAAGCCCAGCCCGAACATGGCCGGCTTGTTGCCGAGCAGGCGCTGGCGCACATAGTAGCTTGGCGGCCGCGCAGTAGTAGGTGCAGGAGCGGTAATGACAGCCACCGTTAGCGGGTATTGTGCTGCAGCAGGCCTTCTTTGGAGGCCAGAAAGAAAGCATCCCGGCCAATGGCCCCGAATGAGGTAGGCTCATAGGCCAGCTCGGTATCTGGGTCGGGCCAGTAGCTGCGCACCAGGCCTTTTTCCAGCAGGCTGCGCAGGTGCTGCTCCAGCTCGGCGGTAGAGAGGCCGGTTTTCTGGAGCAGGTCTCGGAAGGAAGTGACGAAGTACAGCTCGTCGAGGATATCGAATTCGGCGTCGGTCAAGGCAGCAGGGGCTGAAGTGAAGTAAGCAAATGTAACGCAGCCGGGGAAGAAGTGCGCGGCCGGACCTGAGTATTTGCCGCGCTACTGCACCTGCCGGCCTTTCCACTGGTATTGCCCGCGCCGGGCGGCCAGGGCTACGGCCAGCGCATACGGCGCATAAAGCAGCTGCAAAGGCAGCAGCCACCACAATAACTCCCCACGGCCAAGTAGCTGCAATACGGGCCGCAGGAATAATATATCAGCCCCCAGTTTCAAGAGCCACCCGCCTGCTACCCAAGGCCATATTGCGGACCATAGTAGCAGCGAAAATAGACCCAGAAAAAGAGCCATATTGGCCAGCAACACCAATACAGCCAGACGTTTAGGTGCGGCCGTCTGGTAATGCGGCCACTTGCTGGCCCAGCGCACCCGCTGCCGCAGCAAACTGCTAATGGTGCCCTGCGCGGCAGTACTGACCGTGGCTTTTGCTTCTTTTAAAAACTGAATGCCGCTGGGGTAGCGCTGTTGCATTTTATGCAGCAGAAACTCATCGTCGCCGCTAGCCAGGTGGGTGTTGCCGGTGAAACCTCCCACGGCCGCGAAGGTGCTGCGCCGGTACCCCAGATTAGCGCCGTTGCACATGGTAGGAGCTTTTTGTCCGATGCAGGCGGCCCCCACCCCTACCAGCCCGGCCATTTCCAGCGCCTGCAATTGCGCTAGCCAGCCGGAGCCCATCAGTCGCACCGGGCCGCTTACAAATTGAGTGGCGGGGTCGGCAGCCGCCAGAGCGTGCAACCACAGCCAGTCGGCAGGCACGCGGCAGTCGGCATCGGTGCAGACTATCCACGGGGCCTGAGCCACGGTCAGGGCGGCTTCCAGCGCAGCCTTTTTTCCGGTGCCTTGCTTCGGATCATCAGCCAAAGGAAGAAGGCGCAGTTTAAAGGGCACCTGCTCTGCGGACTGCCGCACCAAGGAGGCGGTGGCATCGGAGGAATGATCATCAACCACAATTACTTCGAACTGTGCTGCCGGTAGGGTTTGCGCTTCTAGGTCCTGCAGTAAACCCGGCAGGTTTTCCGCTTCGTTGCGGGCAGCAATTAGCACAGAAAGCTTGGGCAGGTCAATATCTAAAACAGAAAAGGCGGAAGGGTTGGGATTGGTCAAGTGAGGTAATGCAGGCAACATCGGAAGCTGTTGCCAGGCCTGCCGGAAGCGTAGCATGGCCACCGCATACAGCAATGGTGGTAAGAGTAGCATCAAGCCCCAAATAACTGTTAGTCCGCTCACGAGGCAGTGTCTTTAATTCCTCTTTTTCCGAAACACTTTCACCCGCAACACAAACAGCAGCCCGGCCGCACTAGGCAAGGCAATATTGATAACCCATAGACTAAGGCTGGCACTCAGCACCGGCAACACCGGCTGTCCCAGCAAACCAAACAAGTGGGTAGCCGACAGTTCCCGCACGCCTACATCCGCTAAGGCATTGAGCGAAGGCACCAAGGATTTCAGCAGCAAAGTACCGGCAATGGCTGACAGCCCCGGCCCTACTTCCGGCCGGGCGCCATATGCCCACAGCAGCAGCATAAACTGTCCGCAAAACACCAGATACCGCAACCCCGATACGGCCAAAACCGAGTGCAACAAACTAGCCGGATAGGTAGGCATAACCGCCAGATACCGCCGGAAGCGCCGCAGGGGCCGCACCAGCGTAAGGGCCGCCAGCAGCAACCGGCTGCGGTACAACGGCACTAGTAAGGCTATATTAATAGCTACAGCCGCGCCTATCACCCCCAACTTGGAAGCAGGATAGCCGGTTAAATAGAACGTAAGCAAAAAGTAGAGCAACCCGGCCGTGCCCGCCAGCATAGTAGCCACCATCTGGCAGTAGCGGCCTAGAAAAACCGCGCCTAGGGCATCCAGCCGGCGGCTTTTTAGCTCGATGATTCTGCCGGCATAGTCGCCCACGCGGTTGGGGGTGACAAAGCCTAGGGTGAGGCCCACTAACACAGCCCGGAAGCTGCGCCGGAAAGAAACCGGCTCCAGATGCCGGGCCAGCCGCCACCATTTCCAGGCTTCCAGCCCCCAGTTGACGGGTACCAGCGCCAGCGCGGCCAGCACCGGCCCGCGACCTGCCCCGGTTAGCGTAGAACTGAGCAGTTGCCGCCAGGCCGCGGCCGTGGCTTCATCGGCAAACACCGAGTGGTACAGCAGCCCCAGCGTGAGCAGCGTGACGAGCAATTTGCCACCTACCACCCATATGCGCCGACGACGCACCAATTCTTCGGGCTTTCGTGCGTAGTTTTGTAGTGGTTCGGGGGGCAAAATGGTGGCGGATTTGGCGTACTCAGCTGGCAAGTTATCCAGCCCTACGCAATAAAGCGCCCGTCCGTCGTGCTTCTTCCCCGGTCCGCTATGATTTTGCCTCTCTCCTCAACTGAATTACTGCCTAAAATTATCATGGGCGTCGACCCCGGCACCCAGATTATGGGCTACGCCGTGATTGAGGTGCGCGGCCAGCACGTGACGGTGCTGCGCTACGATGTCATCGATATGAAGAAGCTGGGCACCAACCACGCCCTCAAGCTCAAGCGCATTTATGAGCGGATGACAGAGCTGATTGAGGAGTTTTTGCCCGATGAGCTGGCCATTGAAGCCCCGTTTTTTGGCGTAAACGTGCAGAGTATGCTCAAGCTGGGCCGGGCGCAAGGCGTAGCCATTGCCGCCTGCCTCTCCCGCCAGATTCCCTATGTGGAGTACGCCCCCACCAAGGTAAAGCAGTCCGTAACCGGCTCCGGCAACGCTACCAAGGAACAGGTAGCCCATATGCTCCGCCAAACGCTGAAGCTGCCGCCTATCGAAGAAGCTCCCAAGTTTCTGGATGCTACCGATGCCCTGGCCGTGGCGCTTTGCCACCACTATCAGAAAGGCAACAACGTGAAAGCCGGTGGTAAAAGCTGGGGCAAGTTTCTGGCGGATAACCCCGGTAAGCTGGCCGCGCCGGTGGCAGGGAAGAAGGCAGTGGCTAGCAGGAAAAAGCCGGCGGCGTAATTACCTAAATTTAAAAGACTAGGCAGTGAAGGATATATGAACAGGCTGTAGTTCAACAAACTCTACCACACAATTCTCGAATCCATTTTTTCTTACAAGCCACAGTTCCCATATCTCATCCTCTACCATAGAATTTATCACAATCGATTCGACTTTATAGTCTAAAAGCAAGCCACTAGCATACTCACACTCATAAAGCTCACTTGCCCTTTTCTTTAGGGTATCAAAATTCGCGGTAATCAGTCTAAATACTTTTTTATGCTTAGGATCTGAATGTTCATTTTTAGCTATCAGTGTCAATAATATTGACCTATCATCCCCAATTGATATATCCTTTTCAAGGTAAAAACCGACCTCTGACTGACTAATTCTTACCTCTCCAAAAGCGGCATCTATTATTGTTTTCCTTGACATTAAAATCAGATAAGTAAAGTCGATTAGCGGCAACTATATGTATCGGGTGTGTGGAGACGCAAGTATGCGTCTCTTTTGAAGTATTCATGTAATTAGAAGGGTGAGACGAATACTTTAGTCTCTACAATTTAAAAATGCTATTCATGCATTTGAAGTAAAGTCTAATCGCTACTACCCTACCTCAATCTCCCCCTTCAGATACGTCAGGGCCTGGCCACTAATCCGCACCCGGTCGCCGTGCAATTCGCACCACAGGTCGCCACCGCGGGCGGACACCTGGCGGGCGTGCAGGGTGGTTTTACCGAGCTTTTCGGCCCAGTAGGGAATGAGTTGGGTGTGGGCTGAGCCGGTAACTGGGTCTTCATCAATGCCCACGCGCGGCCCGAAAAAGCGGGATACAAAATCGACGCTGCCGGTGCCGGGCGCGGTAGCCACCACACCACGGTATTCCACTTTAGCCAAATGCTGAAAATGAGGCTTGAGGGCACGCACTTCGGCTTCGGTAGAGAAAACAGCAATCAGGTCGGCGTTAGGGCTGGCTAATATGTTGAGCGGCGTGGCACGCAGGCCGTCAATCAGACCATCAGGGTGCACGGGCAGCGGATGTGGTGGGTTGCTGGGGAAATTCAGCGTGAGGCGATTATGCTCGCCGCGTGTCACGTGCAGGGCGCCGCTTTTACTGTGGAAGATGATTTCCTCGCCCTTAAAATTGAGGTGGTGTAGCAGCACGTGGGCGGAGGCCAGGGTAGCGTGACCACAAAGCGCTACCTCCACGGCGGGCGTAAACCAGCGAATATCAAACTCATTCTCCTCTCCTGCCCGGGGCACGAAAAAGGCGGTTTCGGCTACGTTATTCTCGGCGGCAATGGCCTGCATCAGCGCATCGGGCAGCCACTCGGTGAGTGGGCAAACACCGGCTGGATTGCCCGTGAAAATTTTATCAGCAAAAGCGTCGATTTGATACAGCGGGAGAAGCATAGCTTGCGGGATGAATGTGCTGGCGAAGTAGCCGATAGTTCGGCAGAAAACAAATTGTATTTAGCCAATTGGGTTGAAGGAGCGGCAGCCTAAAAATATATTTTCAGCTCACGCAACCGGGGCTGGCACCTGCCGGTCATGGGTGTAGAACGCTAGCGTACGACATTTCTATAGATTCTATTTTACCTGCCTATGGCTGAATCAATAAATGCACTGGTTGAAGGTTGTCGACGAAATCAACCAGCTGCGCAACGGGCGCTTTATGAGCGTCTGGGCTATCAGTTAATGGGTGTTTGCATGCGCTACTGCTCTTCTAGGGCTGAGGCCGAGGATGCCCTGCAGGTAACGTTTGTAAAAATATTTACTCGGCTGGAGCAATTCCGGGGCCAGGGGCCTTTTGAGGCTTGGGCGCGGCGCATTGCCGTTACCACCTCCCTAAATGCTTATCAGCAACAGCGGCAGCATGTAGCGCTGGAAGCGGAAGAAGTGACCATACTGGCTCATCCGGATGGCACCCCCTTCGACCAGCTCTCGGCTGAAGATATCATCCGACTAATGCATCAGTTGCCGCTGGGTTACCGCACGGTGCTGAATCTATACGCTATTGAAGGCTATAGCCACGCCGAAATCAGCGACCTGCTAGGTATCTCGGAAGGAACCAGCAAGTCGCAATTGTCACGAGCCCGCCGCTTGCTTGAAGAACGGATGCTTGTTCCAACCAACTCTTCTCACTAACATGACTGACCACGAATCGGAACAATTCTACAACGACCTACGCCAAAAATTGGAAAATTTTGGCGGCCCCGTTCCTGAGTCCGTATGGTCCGGGATTCAGGAAAAAATGCCTGTTGCGAATCGCAAACGGCGGATTTGGCCTTTGTTACTGCTGTTGCTGCTCTGTAGTAATTACTTCATTTATTTAGGCTTAGGCCCCTCTTCCCCTCTGCGCCAGAAATTGCTTGGTCAGAAGACGCAGCAGTCAGAGGTTGCTGGTTCCTCCACCGCGCGCAACGCCACGGCTGGTAATCAGCCCCTAGCTACTGTAGCAGGTGGTGGTAACAGTGGTAACCTGAAAGCCACGGAGCAAGATGCTCTTACTTCAAACTCTGGCACGGGGGGACCGGATGCTTCCTCTTCGGGCACTATGGTAACAGGTTCGGGCAACGTTCCTACTGTTGGGACGGAAGCTTCGCGGACCTCGATTTTGCCGCTGGTAAATCCGCGCAGCAAGGATACTCCTGAAAACCCGGCTGAAGCAGAAGCAGCTAAGCAAAGGGAAGTTGAAACCCGCCGCGCCAAGGTTTTATTCGGTTCCCTGGCAGCCGGAGCTGGCAAGCGTAATAAAAAGGTCCAAAGCGGCCAACTGGCTGAGGGAAGTCAAACCAGGATTTCGTCCCGCTCCGGATCAAAAGCTTTCCGGCGGCGCGGCCCAGCTGGCTCTGAGCGTGTTGGCGCTACTTCCACGACACGTACTGGCAATGAAACCGCGCGGGATTATGCGTCTTCCTCAAACTCCTCTACTACTTCGACAGAGAAACGCCGGGGTCGGGCGGCCAAGCAAGCCAAGTTAACTTATGAGCCCCTTGCGCTCCGCCCGGTTATTGTATCCGAGTTGGAGGTTGAAGAGCCGGAAGTGAATAAAAAGCGTCGTCCGCGCACTAAGCGTACCCGCATCAACCGCACGCTTCAAAAAATGGGCGTAGAATTGGTAGCTGGCACGGGAGTTTCATACCGTAAGATGGGCGGCATCACCACGCAGCTGCAGAGTCTGGAAAAGCCCGGAGTGAGCTATTCTGGCCATTTAGGAGTGACCTACGCACTCAACAAGCGCCTGTCGGTGATGGCCGGGGCCGGGTATGCGGAATTTGCTACCTCCCTGAATTATCAGCTAAAGAAAACTGCTCAGGATGCAGCTACGAAAGTCTCCTTCCGTGATGTGCACCGGTATTTCTCGGTGCCCGTGCAGATGCAATATCAGATTTTGGGTAACCACCGCTGGAACATTGGCACCATGGGTGGCGCTACAGTAAGCCTGCGGAGCAGTTCCCGCACTACGGAAGGCAACGCCTGCGCCTGCACCCAGCGCGACTGGGAACCGGGGGTAGCCTCCCCTTACCGCGCCACCAACCTCCTGCTAACGGCAGGGGCCTTCGCCAATTACCAGATGGCCGTAGGCCAATGGTTCACCCTTCGGCCGCAGGCGCAGTATTTCCTGAACTCTATTACTGACCCAGCTCAAAATCAGGCTGCCCGCCACCCCTGGAATCTGGGGGTAGAAGTAGGCGTGATGTGGGACCTGGCTCCCCGCAAGAAATAATTGATGTTCATCTCCTCCTTATTATCCTTTCCCATGCAGCGCACCCTTAAGTGGCTTTCTGCCCTCCATATACTCGTTTTCTCCCTTACGGGCTGTGAGCTTAGCCCTGATGTGGTTATCTGCAAGGATGGTACCCCTCCTGTGGTAGGCACGCCGGCTACCATTCAGGAAATACCGGCGAAGCTGGGTCCGCCCATGCAGCTGTTTACTTATGATCCTACCCGGGAAAACACCTTCACCAGTACCCAGGGCACAGCAATTCTCATTCCGGCTAATGCTTTCGTGCAGGAAAATGGCCAACCCGTTACCACCCCGGTGCATCTGGAAATGCGGGAGGTGTTTAACAAGGCCGATATGGTGCTGGCTGCAATGCCTACCATCAGCAACGGGCGCATTCTGGAGTCGGCGGGAGAACTGTACTTATCTCCCCAGGAAAAAGTAAAATGGGCGGAGGGCAAGACCATTGAAATGACGACTACCGTTCCACCGTCAATTGCCAGTATGGCCGGTATGCAGCTGTTTTCGGGCGCATCTAACCCCGGAGTAGGATGTTTTAACTGGGATGTGGTGCTGGATCCGGGTTCAGCCCTGACCGTTACGGGGCAAAAAGCAAAAGTAACCATCAGCAGTACCCTGCTCAACACGGGTGCTAGCTGGATCAACCTGGACCGGTTTCTGCCCGACGCCCCCAAGGATACGATTGTAGCCAACATTCCCGGCGACACTGTGGACGTAGTTAAAAACACCATGGCCTTTGCCCTGATCCGGGACATGAACAGCGTAATTCGTTTATGCGACTCCTCGGAGCCAGGGACTTTGCAAACGCCGGGCATTCCCCTAGGCACCGCGGTTAGTGTGGTAGTAATCCGTACGCTGAACAGCAAGATGTACTTTGGACGGACCAATACGATTGTGGATGGCAAAAAGTACCTAACCCCTAACATTCTGGAAATAACCCCAGAGGCTTTGATAGACTCACTTAAGCTGTTGAAGTAAGTACAGCGCGTATAAAAAAGCCCGCTTCCAGAATCCGGAAGCGGGCTTTTTCTTGTAATAAACTCAGGGATTAAACTGATTTGGGCAGGGTGGCTTCATTATCAGCTTTGGCCTTGCCGTTTTTGCTCTGCTCCGTGCCTTTTCCGGCTCCTTGCGTTTGTGGGGTTTGCTCCGGCAGCTCTTTGCTAATATGCTCTTCCGGTACCTCTTCCGCGTATTTTGCAGCTTTGGTCCCGTAGATATGGTCCAGGTCCTTGATCATGTCCTCATCCACTTGCAGGTCTTTCAGCAGGCCTTCGCGGATGTCATATACCAAGCCGTGCAGACGGAGGGCGTTGCCGCTTTTCAGGGCGTTCTGGATGATGTTGGTTTTGGCCAGGTTACGCACCTGCTCAATAACGTTGAGCTCTACCAGGCGGCGTAGACGCTCCTCATCGTCTTTAATGCGCAGGAACTCGGTTTCGTGTACCCGGATTACGTCGCGGATGTTGGTGAGCCAGTTGTCAATCAGGCCGTACTGCTTGTCGGAAGCAGCTGCGGCTACACCGCCGCAACCGTAGTGGCCCACTACCATAATATCCTGCACGCCCAACACTTCCACGGCGTACTGCAGCACGGATAGCAGGTTGAAATCGGTGTGCACTACCATGTTGGCAATGTTGCGGTGCACAAACATTTCGCCGGGGCCAGTGCCGGTGATGGCCGAGGCTGGCACCCGCGAGTCGGAGCAGCCGATGAACAGATAGCGGGGCTGCTGGCCGAGGGCTAGCTTTTCAAAGTATTGGGGGTCGGAGGTGCGCTTCTGCTCCACCCACTTGCGGTTATTTTCCAGAATTGGCTCGATACCTTTCATATGCAATAGTACTCGAAAAGGGTTGATGAAATACCAGACAAAGGGCTGTTTTAGTGGCCTACTGGGCTTACCTGCGGAATATCCCGCAGCTCCAGGTCAATGTGTCGTTCCAGAGCATTTACGCGGAAGTTCTCAATAGCTTCCAGCACATCGTAGTCAATTACCTCAGAGTCAGAGCCATCAATAATGACGCGGGCCCCGGGCTTGAAGCGGTCCAGCAGCTGCACGATGCTGGCTTTATTTAAAAAGGATACGTGCTCACTCAGTTTTAGATGGAACGTACCTGGCTCGCGGGAAGGCTCGTGGTGGAAAAAGTACGCCGACTGGTAGTTGGCCTTCAGAATGAAGAATACGGCTACCACCAAACCAATGCTCACGCCTTTCAGCAAATCACTGAACATAATGGCTATTACGGTAATAATGAAGGGGAGGAACTGTTCCCAGCCCAGTTTGTACTGCATGCGGTACAGGGCAGGCTTGGTGAGCTTAAAACCCACCAGCAGCAGCACAGCCGCCAGCGCCGACAAGGGAATCAGGTTCAGCACGGGGGCCAGAAACAGCACGCTCAGGAGCAGTAGGGTGCCGTGGATGAAGGCCGACATTTTGCTTTGACCGCCGGCATTAATGTTAGCCGAGCTACGCACGATAACGGCCGTCATGGGCAGGCCACCCAGCAGAGCAGCTACTATATTACCTACGCCCTGGGCCTTGAGCTCCCGGTTCTGGGGAGTATGACGCTTATGTGGGTCCAGCTTATCAACGGCTTCTACACTCAGCAGGGTTTCCAACGAGGCCACTATGGCAATGGTGAAGGCTACGCCATAAGTAGCAGGCCGCATCAGGGCGCTCCAATCGGGAAAGGTAAGCAAGCCGCCCAGGTCGCTTATCGACGATACCACGGGCAGTTTCACCATATGCTCGGGCTGTACCTGCAAGGTGGGGGCAATGCTGCCCAGCAACAGATTCAGGCCAATAGAACCCGCTACTACCAGCAGCGCAGCCGGCACCATTTTTACTGCCTTGATGCGCTGCATGGGCTTGCTTTCCCATAACAGCAGCACCAGCATCGAAATGCTGCCTATTAGAATGGCACCAGGGCTCAGCGCACCCATAGCGGCTCTAATCGAGGAAAACGTGTTCTGGCCGTTTAGCTGAAAGAAGTTGGTGTCTTCGAAGTAATCGGTGTCGGCGCCTAAGAAGTGCGGTATCTGCTTCAGAATCAGAATAAGACCAATAGCCGCCAGCATACCCCGGATGACGGACGAGGGGAAGTACATGCCAATTATGCCGGCTTTAACATAGCCCATAATTAACTGCAGAACCCCGGCTACGACGACAGCTGCCAGAAACGCTTCGAAAGTGCCCAGGGTCTGAATAGCCGTGAGCACAATAACCGTGAGGCCGGCTGCCGGGCCACTCACGCTCAGGTGGGAGCCGCTGAGCCAGGATACTAACATCCCCCCTACTACGCCGGTAATTATGCCCGCCAGAAGGGGCGCGCCAGAGGCCAGGGAAATACCCAGGCACAGGGGCAGCGCTACCAGAAATACCACCAGGCCGGCGGGGGCATCGTTGCCCAGGGTGCTTAGGTAACTCCCGGGCTCGGTACTAACCGGAGTTGGGTCTAACTTCACTCTTTCTGCTGTCTTACTCATGGCTTTCTACGCTTGATAACAAAGGAACCGGAACGGGTGGCCCAAATACAATGCAAGAGTAGAGCAGCGCAGTTAAGGGAGCGTTAAAAGGGAATTAAATTGTGATTAAAATACCCCTGGCTTAAGCAAAAGGCAATATTAGCCATACCTGGGTGCCGTGGCCCAGCTGGCTTTCTACCTGAACCCGCCCACCATGCAGCTCCATAATTTTGGAAGTGAGCGGCAGGCCAATACCATGGCCCGGCACATTGCGCACAGCCTCGGCCCGGAAGAAAGGCACAAATACCTGCTGCCGGTCAGTTTCGCTCATGCCCATTCCCTGGTCGCGCACTTCCAGACTTACGTGGCCGGGCGGTGCTGTCAACGAGGCCACAATAGGCTGATTCTGGCCCGCCGAGAATTTGCAGGCATTTTCCAGCACATTTAGTACCGCTACCAGCAGTAGTGCCTCATTGCCATGCACGGAAAATGGCCCGGTACGGCCATCGGGCAGGGATTCCCCAAATTCCAGATCGATGCGGCAGGTGGGGTGGCGGCGCTGCATTTCCTCGTGCGCCAGGAGTAACAACTCGTCGAAGCGCACGTGGGTACGGGAAATCTGGGAGGGGTCGTCGGAGGCGCGGGCTATCTGCAGCAGCCCATTGGTGAGGTCTTTCAGCAAACGGGCCGCATCCAGCGTGCTGCGCAATACCCGGCGGTACTCATCGGGTGTACGCTCCTGCTGCAGCAGCGCCACTTCCAGTTCGCCAATGATGGCCGTAAGCGGAGTGCGCAGCTCATGGGAAGCATCGCGCACGAAAGTGCGCTGGCCGGCGAAGGCCGTTTCCAGCCGGTCGAGCAAACGGTTGAAGCGTTGCGCCAAGTGAGATACTTCATCCTGCCCATCGGACATCGAAAGGCGCTGGTGCAGGTCGGAGGCCGTAATACTATCCACCTCCCGCACAATACGCTGCATAGGGCGCAGAGCCTGTCCGGCAAAAAACAACCCCCCAATCCCCACCACTACCAACGATACCAGCAGCCCGCTGAGCAGAATAACCCGCAGGGTTTCCAGCTCCTGGCGGCTATCGGCATCCACGGAGGAGGCCACTACCACAAACGTGCGCTGCTGGCGCGCATCGTGGTAGCGCAGCCCTACGGTTTGGCGGTATGCCTTCTCGCGGCGCACCACTCTGCCCTGCGCCAGTACCTGCTGCAGCAACGCTGCCGATACTGGCTGATATACTCCGGCACCTTCCCGGAACACCACGCGCGGGCCATCATAAACGCGCACCTGCTCTTCGGGCAGGGTGCGGTAAAACTGCCGCAGGTAGCGCCGGTAAGAGGCCCGGCTGGCTTCATCGGCCCGGTTGGCGCCATCGGCATACACGTGGCCTACTACCAGGGCCCGGTCAAAGAGGTTATCAGTAAAAGCCTCGCGCCTCGCCCGAAACGTGAAAAAGTATATTACCACTGAAAACAGCAGCAGCGTAATGGCCAGAATAGCGCCAAACTGCAGCGCCAGCCGAGTGCGAATGGTCATATGGGAGTTGCCGGCGCCAGTTAGGGGTTGTCAGCTTTACTGGTTTATTTTCCAGGTCGTAGCGCTATGCCTGATCTAATTACAGGGAATTCTCATGCCCGCTAGTAGCACTTATTCTTCCTTCATGACGTAGCCCATGCCTACCAGGGTATGTATGAGTTTGGGTGAGAAGTCCTTATCAAGTTTCTTGCGCAGGAAGTTGATATACACATCAATGACGTTGGAGCCAGTATCGAAGGAGGTTTCCCAGACCTGCTCCAGAATATCGACGCGGGAAACCACGCGGCCCTGGTTGCGCAGCAGAAAATGCAGCAGGGCAAATTCGCGGGCCGTTAGCTGAATAAGCTGGCCCGCACGGGTTACCATTTTGCGGGTGGGGTCCAGGGTTAAGTCGGCCAGCCGCAGCACGGCCTCTGAGGCGGGGCCTTCGTGCCCCCGGCGCGTGAGTGCCCGGATGCGCGCCAGCAGCTCCTGAAAAGCAAAGGGCTTCACCAGATAATCATCGGCTCCGGCATCCAGGCCGCGGATTTTATCATCGGTTTCGCCTAAGGCCGTGAGCATTAGAATGGGCACGCGGGTATTCTCGGCCCGAATGCGCCGGCACACGTCCAGCCCGTTCAGGCCGGGCAGCATCTGATCCAGAATAATCAGGTCGTATTGCCCATCAAAGGCCTGGTGCAGGCCCTGCAGCCCGTCCATAGCTACCTCTACGGTATGGGTTTGCTCACTGAGGCCTTTATAAAGAAAGGCCGCCACTTTGGGCTCATCTTCTACCAGCAGGATCTTCATACTTCAATGTTAGGGGGCCAAAATACGCGGTTTGGGCGCAGCACTTCCACCAGGCCCACGCCCGGGAAGCAGGCCAGGAAATAGCCGAACTATATTGTCATTATTCAATACAAATTATTGTAAGAATAATTTAAATAATTCTTGACTTTATGAATGCAATCCTATAGGTTTAAAGAATTATTCAATCGTTCGATTTTTGATCAACTTCTAAAAAATTAGTCTTCTATTCTTCTTTTCCTCTGAGTACCTGTCCTGATTTTTCACTTGTCCGCCACCGTCGTCATGCGCTTTTTTTCACCTTCTATCCGGTATTTTGTGTTGTTGATGAGTGTGGTTTTCTCGAGTTGTGTGAGTCAGAAAGAGCTTCCTTACCTACAGGATACTCAGTACTCCACCTCCACGCCGGTATCGGCGGAAAATACCAGGCCTACCTATCGGGTGCAGCCCAATGATATCATGTCTATTCAAGTGCAGAGCACGCAGTCTGTACTTAGCTCCATTTTCAACCCTACCAACGTCAACGCCTTTCTGAGTGCTGACCCTGGTAATATGTACCTGACGGGTTATTCCGTGAGTGAGCAGGGCTTCATCAACCTGCCCACCATTGGGCCCCTAAAGGTGGAGGGACTCACTGTGCTGGAAGTACAAAGCCTGGTGCAGAAGGAAGTAAGCCGCTACGTGAAGGATGCCAACGTGCTGGTGAAAATATCCAGCTTCAAGGTGACTATTCTGGGAGATGTGCGCAACCCCGGGCGATACTACATTTATAATGGGCAGGCCACAGTGCTGGAAGCCCTGGGTCTGGCCGGCGACCTGAACCGCCTGGCAAACCGCAAGAACGTGAAGCTGATCCGGCAGACGCCTGCGGGCTCGGAAGTGGTACTGCTGAATCTCACGGACCCCAACCTGCTTAAGTCGCGGTACTACTACATGCTCCCGAACGATGCGCTTTACGTGGAGCCGCTGAAGGTGCAGAATGAGCGCGCCAACCTGGCCAATCTGGGTTTGGTGTTCTCCGGCATTACCACCTTAGCCCTATTACTTAACTATCTGAATGTAAACCTTTAATAAAAGGCAAGCTCTCTACCTCCCCACTTCTTTATTTTTTATTGCCCATGGACCCACAAGCAGCTTCCGACGGAATTGACCTCCATCAGCTATTATTTCGGATACGCACCCGGTGGCCTCTGGTAGTGGGGTGCCTACTCGTGGCTTTTGCATGTGCCTTTCTCTATCTACAGGTGAAGGCACCAGTATATGATTTTAAGGCCACCATGATGCTCGGCTCGCAGTCCAGCGGCTCCAAGCAGGCCCAGGAGCTCTTGAAGCTTCTGGAAATCAAGGACAAAAGCGTGAAGATGGAGGATGAAATAGGCATGGTTACTTCGGTAACCATGGTGAAGCAGGCCATGGAGCGCTTGCCCCATTTCACCACCGCCTATTACGTGGTGCCGGACACGTGGGTGAATGCCGCCTTCCCCCTCAAGAAGCGCGAACAGGCCATGGAGATGTCGCCCTTTCGGGTAACTCCTACCCCCAATGTTCCCCAGCTAACGGGGGTTCCCATTCGTATCGACATCCTCCCCGATGGACGCTACCATGTGCAGGCAGATGCCGACAAGGGCGAGTTGAAGAATCTGCAGACCGGCGCGCTTATCCGCCCCGTCACGAATGTTCATATTAATGAAACCATACACCCGGGCACGGAGCTGAAACATCCACTGCTCACGCTGCGCATTGACCGGAATGAGGGCATTGCCACCGAAGGCAATGCGCAGTACTTTGTGAAGCTAGTAGATAAAATGACCCTGGTAGGACAGCATCTGGGGCGGCTGAAAGTACGCGCCACTGATCAGGAGTCGCACATTATTGAATTGATGGCTAGTGGCCCCGTCCCGAAGCAGCAGGAGCAGTTTCTGGATACCCTGATGAGCGTGATGCTGGCCAACGAGGTGCAGGACAAAAACCGGGTAGGCCAGCGTACCCTTGATTTCCTGGACGGGGAAATTGCCAAAATGGCCGCCTCCCGGCAGCAGTCGGCGCAGGACCTTAGCACCTTCCGCACCAACCGCGGCGTGGTGAACGTGGATGCGCAATCGTCTAACCGCGTCTCGCAGTTGACTAACCTGCAGTTGGAGCGCGCCCGCGTGGCCACGCAGCGCAAGTACTACCAGAACATGCTTAGTTATCTGCGCAACAACCGAAGCCTCACGCAGGTAGTGTCGCCGGCCAGCATGGGTATTTCTGATCCGGTGCTCAATAACATGGTGCTGCAGTTGGCGGACCTCAGCTCTCAGAAAGCGGCCCTGGGCGTGAATGCCAGCAACGACAACCCGATGGTAACGGTGCTGGATGAGCGGATGAAAACTACCCGCGAAGCACTGAACCAGATCCTGACTAACCTGCTTCATACCAGCGACATTGGCCTGAAAGATCTGGATACACAGGTAAACCAGGTGCGCGGCGACCTGAACCGCCTGCCTGAGGATGAGCGGCGCCTGGCCATACTGCAAAGCAAGTCTGACTTCAACGACAAGAACTACAACTTCCTGCTGGAGAAGCGCACGGAAGCTGCCATTGCCCTGGCGACCAACTCTACGGACAAGAAAATTGTGGACCATGCCGTCATGCAGGGTTCCGGACCTTCGTCTCCCAAGCCCCTGTTTGTAGGGCTGATTGCGCTGCTTTCCGGCCTGATTATTCCCATTGGCCTGCTGCTGGTAACCCAGAAGGTGAACCGGCGCATTCAGGGCAAGGAAGACCTGGCCCGCGTAACGGATATTCCCCTGCTGGGCGTGGTGGCGCACGCCACCAATGCCGAAAAGCATCAGATGGTGCACGAGCCGAAAGGACTGGTGGCTGAGTCGTTCCGCTCAATCCGCGTGAACCTGCAGTACCTGTCGGGTGGGCTTGAGAAAAAGGTGATTGGGGTAACTTCCTCCGTACCCGGTGAGGGCAAGAGCTTCTGCGCCGTGAACCTGGCGGCCGAACTGGCCCATTCCGGGCGGCGCGTGATTCTGGTGGAAACTGACCTGCGCCAGCCGACTATGGCCTCCTACTTTAAGTTGCCCGCCTCCGACAAGGGCCTGGCCACTTACCTCGGCGGCCTGACCACCTTCGAAGACAGCGTACGGCCTTCCGGCGTAGAGCGGCTGGACGTCATGACTTGCGGTCTGGTACCACCCAATGCCACCGAGCTACTGGAAACCCCACGCATGGCCGAGCTGCTGGAACGCCTGCGCGCCGAGTACGACTACATTGTGCTGGATACCCCGCCGGTGGGCTACGTGGCGGAATACTTTGTGCTGATGCGCTTCCTGGACGCCAACATTTACGTGGTGCGCCAGAACTACACCGACCTCGCACTGCTCAGCCAGATTAATGATCTGCACCTGGAGAAGAAAATTAAAAACGTGTTCCTGGTTATCAACGACGTGCACTTTGCCAAAACCTACGAGTACCGGCACCGCACCAAATCCTATAGCTACGGGTATTCTCACTAATTAAACCCGGGTCTCGGGCATCCTTACGCGTCTATCCTCTTTCCCATGCCAGCCCCGCTCACTACCACGCCACCAACGGCCACGGCAGCCCCCGGCAGCCTTACGGGAGCAGCTATTCAGGGTATGAAGTGGACTACTATGGCTACGCTGGCTACCTCGGTTCTGCAGGTGGGCTACACGGCCATTATGGCCCGCCTGCTTACTCCGGCTGATTTCGGGCTGGTGGCTCTGGCAGCTATTTTTATGCGGTTTGGCGGCTACTTTGCCCAAATGGGGATGGAGCAGGCCCTTATTCAGAAAGCAACCCTGACCCCTGCCGATATACGGGCGGCCTTTACATCGGCCGTGGGGCTGGGCTTGTTCTTTGCTGGTTTGCTCTGGCTTCTGGCCCCGTTGGGTGCTCGGGCCTTCTCGCAGCCGGCTGTGGTTCCTATTATTCATGCTATGGCTGTGGGACTGGTCCTGATGGGCATTTATGCTACCTCAGTGAGCCTGCTGCGCCGCCAGATGCGCTTCCGGACGCTGGCCCTTATGGAGGTCAGCACTTTTCTGATCTGTTATGGCGGGGTGGGTATTACCATGGCCTGGCGGGGCTACGGCGCGTGGAGCCTGGTAGGCACACAGCTAAGCCAGAGTATGCTACTGCTGCTGCTGGGCTATGCCGTAACGCGTCATCCTATTAAGCCTTTGTTTAGCTGGCAGGTGTACCGACCGCTGGTGCAGTATGGGGGCTGGTCTTCGGTAGCCAGCTTCTGCGAGTACATGACCGGCGAGCTGGATAAAATGGCCATCAGCCGCCTGTGGGGCGGCGCGGCGCTGGGCCTCTACAGCCGCGCCGCTATGCTCATTGCCCTGCCGGCCTATACGCTCACGGCCAGCGTGACCCGGGTAGCGCTTCCCTCCTTCAGCCAGGTGCAGCACGACCGGCCCCGCCTGCGCGGGGCCTACTTGCGCAGCCTGGTTCTGACGGGGGTACTCATTATGCCCATCTGCCTGGGAGCCGCCGTGGCCGCCCCCGAGTTGGTGCGCGTCATGCTGGGCCCGCAATGGATGGATGCCGTGCCTATTTTCCGCGTCATATGCCTGCTTTACAGCCTGAGTACCATGAACATGTTTGCTGTAACCGTGTGCGATGCTACCGCCAACCTGCCTCGCAAGCTGGTTCTTACGCTTACGCATGCGGCGGCCATGCTGGCGCTGTTTGTGCTGCTGCGTGGGTTTGGGCTGGTGGGCATAGCCCTGGCGGTGCTGCTAGGCGAGGTGCTGCGCACGGCCTTTTATTTGGTTCTGATGCGGCGGATACTGCAGGTGGAGCTTAGCGCATTAGCCCGGTGCTATGTACCAGCCCTAATACTCAGTGGCGGCGTAGCCGCCACTATTGCCCTGGTAGCCACCACACTGCGGGCTGCCTTCGTGCCACTCCCGCTGGTATTTGTAGCAGAAATGCTGACCGGCATCATCAGTCTCCCCTGCCTCATTCTGCTATTGCCGCTGCCGGCTTTGCAGGCCGAGGTGGTTCATCTGCTTAGCCACCTGAATACCCGGGCGCTGCCGGTGGTGGGCCCGGCCTTGCTGTGGCTGCAAAGGCAGCTGCAACCTTCTACTTTATCCGCATAAACCTGCTGGCTTCTGCTATAGCTTGTCGGCAGCTTTTTCTATTCCAATGTCTGTATTATCTACTGCCTTTCCTCCGCTCACAGCAACTTCTCAGCCGGCCCGGGTGGCCGAGCCGGGGAAGCCTGTGCATCGCCCCAGGCTGAAGGTGCTCTGGCTGGCGCAATATCCTTACCCCAGCGCGGGCATGGGCCACCCGGCCCCGTGGGTGGCAGCTCTGGCGGCCAGCCTGCGCCGGCAACCGGAAATAGAGCTGACCATTCTGGACTGGCATCCCGGCCTTAGCAAGCCTATTGATGAATTTGATAAAGACGGGATTCACTTTATTTACCTGAGAGCCCCATCTTTCCGGCAAGATCTTCTTACGCTTTATGCGCAGCGCGTGCATTCGGCCCGCAAATACCTGCGTCAGCATCATCATGCTTATGATGTGCTGCACCTGCATGGCTCCGAATGGCAGCTACCGGCGGTGGTTCCCGGGCTGGAGCGGCCCGTAGTGCTCTCGGTACAAGGGGTGATAACAGAATATCTGCGCTACCTGCCCGAAAACTGGTCGAGGCTCCGTCTTTCCTGGAAAATAGGCGAGTTTTATGAGCGCCGCTACCTGCCCGCAGTGCACGAGTTTATCTGCCGCACATCCTGGGATAAAGCCCTGATGGCCAGGCTAAGCCCCGGTGCCCGCATCCATCACAACTGGGAAATGATGCGCCCGGAGTTTTATGAGCCGGAAGCGCAGCCTGCCGCTGAGCCCCGACCACAGGTGTTATTTACCGGAGGCAATCAGTTGATGAAAGGCTTTAAGGAAGTGGTGGCTGCCTTTTCGATTATCCGGCAGCAAAGTCCGCTTAAACTGGTTATGGCGGGTCGAGTAACGTTGGCGGAAGTAAATCAGGAAGCCCGCAAGCTGGGACTGACGCCTTTTTCGGCCGATGAAGTGGAGTGCGTGGGGTTCTGCAATGCCCGGCAGTTAGCTGCCCTCATGCGGGAGTCTTTTTGCCTGCTACATCCCTCCTACATCGACAACAGTCCCAACACGGTTTGCGAAGCCCAGCTAGTGGGCCTGCCCGTGGTAGCCAGCCAGGTAGGCGGCGTACCCGATTTAATTGAAACCGAGTCAACGGGTTTACTAAGTGACCTGAACCCCGCCAGTCTGGCGGTTCAGGTGCTCCGACTATACCATAGCCCTGAACTGGCCGCTACGCTGCGGCGGGAAAGCCGGCAGGTGGCCGCCATCCGGCACGACAGGGAAACCATTGTGCAGCGCACCATGGCTATTTATCACACGCTTTGCTGACCTCTGCTGCTATGAAAATCAAATTTGGTATTCCCCGCGGTCTGTACCTGTTTGGCGTTCTGTTCATGAGCAGAATCTATACAGAATTCTTCGTCGCGTGGGAAGGCGACCCGCTGCTGCGGTACTATGCTTTTGCCCTGCTGGGCATTACGGTATGGGTAACGATGCGCAATCTGCGCTACCTCACCGGGGCCATGGGCTGGTGGTTTGGCCTCACAGTGCTTAGCCTGGTATTGCTGGCCTTTGAGTCATATGGAGGCTGGGGACGCTGGTTTGTGTACCTGCACGTGTTCAGTAAGCTCACCGATTTCCTGCTGGTCTTTGGCGTGTATGCTTATTATCAGCGCTGGGGCCTGCCCGACTTAAAGCTGCTGATTGGCAGCATTCCGCCAATACTTTTCCTGAACCTGGTCATTTTCCACCCGGAGACCTTCACTATGGAAGGCTTCCTGAAACAGGAGCGGGGTGTTTCGTCAGCTTCGGCGTTTCTACTCATTCTGCCCTTGCTGTATTACCTGAATGTCTATTTCAAGAAGGGCTCCATGCTCTATTTAATAGCCTTTTTCAGCACGCTGGCGCTCATCGTTTTTCTGCAGCACCGCACGGTTTGGGTTACTACCGGCATTGTGCTAGCCATTGACCTGCTACTGCTGATGCGCACGGTCTCTGTGCGCCCGACGTTAAAACGGGTGGTGCCCATGCTGGTACTGCCGGTGCTGGCCGTGTCTTTGGGCGGCCTGGCTATTGTGCTCAATAACGAAGCGGTACAGAAGAAATTCGAACAAAACATAGCGGACATTCGCAACCCCGAGAAGCAAGGCACGGGCAACTTTCGGCTAAATCAGTTTGAAGCGTACGTCCCTTTTCTGCAGGAGTACCCCATAGCCGGTATGCGGCTGAAGGGCTTTGAACTGCCGATTCAGTTTTATCACCGCAATACCGGAGAGGCGGTATGGGCAAACGGCACCGGTCACCACTTTCACAGCTTTTACGTGGACCGGCTTTTCTACTTTGGCTTGCTGGGCCTGCTGCTGGCTGTTGCTCCCCCTATTTACCTGGTACTAAAACGACTGCGCCAACCAGCCCCTATGACTCTGGAGGCTGTTACGCTGGTGGCCTATGTGTGCGGAGGGCTGGTGTACGGGGTTTCCTACAACTGGCCCGATTACTACCTGGGGCTGCTGGGCCTAGCCCTGTCGGCGGCTACGGTAGCTGATACCGCTCCGGCCCCGGTGCCGGCTCTTTCTCGTCCTGTTACCCGCCAACCCAAAGCTGACCATGCCTCCATCCCCAGTGTCCTGCTCCACAGCTGATCGGGAGACGGCCGTTCTGTTCGTCATCTTTAACCGCCCCGAGCTTACCCGGCAGTCCTTCGAGGCTATTCGGGCAGCACGGCCCGCCCGCCTGTACGTGGCCGCCGACGGCCCCCGCGCCAGCCGCCCTCACGAGGCCGGGCTGTGCGCGCAAACCCGCGCCGTGGTAACCGATGGCATCGACTGGCCTTGCCAACTCCAGACCTTGTTTCAGCCCACCAATCTGGGGTGCAGCCGGGGTGTATCTACTGGCATCAACTGGTTTTTTGAGCAGGAGCCCGAAGGCATTATTCTGGAAGATGACTGTGTAGCCGGGCCTGACTTTTTTCCTTTTTGCCAGGAACTGCTGTCCCGCTACCGCCACGACACACGCGTGATGCACATAGGCGGCAATAACTTATTCCAGGAAGCCCATCGGCATTCAGCCTCTTCTGATTCTTACTACTTCTCCAGCCAGGTGCATTCCTGGGGCTGGGCTACGTGGCGGCGCGCCTGGCAGCTGTATGACTTTGAGTATGCCCTACTACCCGAGCTGCGCCGCCGCGGGCTATTTCGTACCATGTATCCATCGGTGCTGCAGCGGTATTACTGGCTGCAGAAATTTGAAGGGATGCGCCGCGAAGCGTACCCCCCCCATACCTGGGATTATCAGTGGCACTTCACCGTAGCGGCCAACTCCGGGCTGGCCATAATTCCGGCGGTGAACCTGGTTCAGAACATTGGCCTGGGTCCCGATGCCACGCACACCGTCAGTGGTTCGCACCACCTGGCCGGGCACACGCGCTACCGGCTCTCGTTTCCGCTGCAGCACCCCACCCCTGTGCTCGGTGACTACGCCCGCGACCAGCGCCAGTTCCGTCGGTTTCTGGCCGGCCGGTTTCTGGCCCGTCTAAAGCGGCTGCTGATGGTGCCTGAAAAGTGGCGGCCACGCCAGTTGTCACCTTCCGAAACGGCGCCGGCCTCCGGTTACTCAGTGCCGGCCACTTAACCGCTCCGCCTCATTTGCCCGCCTTTCCCACTGCTCATTATTGCTGCCCACCGTAGTTCCTCTCTCCTATGCTCTACGTTATTATTCCGGTATTCAACCGCTGGGCGTTTACGCAGGCTTGTTTAATTTCTTTGCGGCAGCAAACCGAGCAGCACTTCCGCGTGATTGTGGTAGATGATGGCTCTACTGACGGCACCGCCAACGCGCTGGCCCGGGAATTTCCGGAGGTGGAAGTGCTGCGCGGCAACGGGGAGCTGTTCTGGACCGCGGGCGTCAACATGGGCATCCGGCAGGCCTTGGCGCACGGCGCTACCCACGTGCTTACCCTCAACAACGACGTGGTGGTGATGCCCGACTTCCTGGAGAAGATGATGCTCTGGGCCCGCCGACAGCCCCGCGCTGTGCTGGGAGCTTTAGAGTTGGATGCCAACACCCAGCAGCCAATTTATGGGGGTGAGCGGTTTAGCTGGCTCACGCACCGCAGCGCCTTTCTGCTGCAGCAGCTGCCAGCCGAGGAGCACCAGGGCCTGCACCCGGTTACCTACCTCCCGGGCCGGGGCCTGCTGATTCCTGCCGAAGTGCTGCGCACCATTGGCTTGTTTGATGAGCGCCGCCTGCCCCACTACCTCGCCGACTACGACTACACCAGCGTGGCGCGTAGGCGCGGCTTTCCGGTATACGTCAACTACGATGCGCGCCTGCTGACCTACCCCGAGGAAAGCGGCCAGCAGCAAACCCGCCGCAAGCGCACCGTGCGCGGCTACTATCAGCATCTGTTCGGCATCCGGGGGGGCGGCAACCTGCGCAACTTCACCTATTTCGCCTGCAAAAACTGCCCGCTCCTGTTGCTGCCGCTGTTTCTGCTGATTGGCTATGTCCGTCGACTGGGCGGGTATTTCCTGCCCCATAAGCTGGCTTAGGGCGCCCCACCTTCTCTCTCCCGTTGATTTTCTATGCTATGGTTATCCTCGTGAAGCGTACCGGACAGTTAGGCAACCGCCTGTTTCTGTTCGCCCATTTCATCAGCAATGCGGCGGAGTACGGCTACGAGTTGTGCAACCCCAGCTTTGGCGCGTACGCGCCATTTTTTGAGGCCACGGCCACCGGGGAGTTTGGCGGATTGCCGGTGTCGCTGCATCCTTTTGGCAAACAACGGGCCGGGTTCGATAAGGTGTTTGGCCTTCTGCAGCATCCGCGGGCATTCAGGCTGCTACGCGGCGCCACGCAGCTGTTGCCAGCCAGCCGGCTCACGCTGGTTCATTCCGCCGATGACGATGACACCTGCTTCGACCTGAACCAGCCGGAATACCTGGCGCAGGCGCGCAGCAGTAACATTGTGCTGGCCCACGGCTGGCTATTCCGGGATAAGCGCCACTTTGTACGGCATGCCCCACGCCTACGGCAGCTGTTTGCCCCCATAGCGCCCCACCGCCATGCCGTGGCCACCCTGCTGGAGCAGGTGCGCCGTACGGCCGATGTGGTGGTGGGCGTGCATCTGCGTCGCGGCGATTATGCCCACTTCGCCGGGGGGGCCTTCTACTATACCAATGCTACCTACGCCCGCGCCATGCGCCAGCTGCGCGACCAGCTGCCGGCGCAGCAGCGGGTGGCCTTTCTGCTTTGCTCCAATGAAGAAGTAGAACCCGCTGATTTTGCCGGATTAGCAGTGCACCGCCCCACCGGGCACTTCGTGGAAGACCTCTACGCCCTGGCCGGCTGCGACTATATACTGGGTCCGCCCAGCTCTTACTCGCTCTGGGCATCCTTTTATGGACAGGTTCCCCTCCTGCATCTGCAGAATGCCCAACAGCCGGTAGCATTGCCTGAATTTGAGGTTTTTCTGGATACCTAAAACTTCTTCTGATGCTTATGATCCGCCTCCTGGCTACAATTCTTATGGGTGCCTGCCTCACCATTCAGTCCTCCCAGGCCTTTTTATCCGGGGGGCCGAACGGCCCGCTGGTAATACGCCAGGGCGGCACGTACAGCGGCACCTTTATCAGTACGGATGCCAGCCAGCCCTGCGTACGGATTCTTACCCGTGAGCCGGTGTTGCTGCGCGACAGCTACCTGAAAGGCAGCGGCCATTTGATTGAAGCTGCGCCCGGCGCCTGGCTTACAGTGGAGAATTGCTACGGGCGGGGCGTGCTGCCTCAGATTCCGGAAACTGCGCGGGGCCGGTTTTTGGTGGCCGAAGGCGCCCGCATGCTGCGCGTCGAGCATTGCACCATGGAGCAGACAACGGGTATTTACGTGCTTCGCTGGAGCGGCGAAGGCACCCCGGAAGAAACTCTGACCATACGCTACAACCGCTCCCGTAACATTGATGGCCGCTACTGGAATGGTGGCCGTACCCGCGCCAGCTGGCTCAGCCTGGATAAGGTGTTGCATGTGCCCGGCATGGAAATAGCCTGGAACCAGGTGATTAATGAGCCTGACAGTTCCCTGGTAGAAGACAACATCAATTTCTTTAACTCCTCGGGCACCCCGGAAAAGCCTATTCGGTTGCACAACAACTACATTCAGGGGGCTTATCCCTACCCGGCCACCAGCAGGGAATATTCCGGCTCTGGGATTATGATGGATGGCCAGGGCACTTCTGCTGAAACCAGTACCGCTTACGTCCAGGCCTATGCCAACCAGGTGGTAAACACCTGCAACGCGGGCATGAGCATTGCTGCCGGCCACGATATCCGCTACTTTCAGAACCGGGTGGTAAACAGCGCCCAACTGCCCGATGGCCGTTACCTGCCTTCTACGTTTGCTGGGCTGGCTGTCTTTAATCATTACAATTCAGACTCCTCTATGTTCAACCGCCACAGCATCGACCATAATGTGGTGGGCTACAATAACCAGAATTACAGCATACCTGTGCCCGGCCGGCATGATGAGAACCCCCATGCCTGTGCCACCTGCTCGGCCCAGCAGCACCTACCCAACCCCATAACCTTGCGTACAGAGCAACTGGAGTGGCGCCTGTGGAAGCGCAAGCTCCGCCGTCATCGGGTAAAAGTGGGGGCTACCATAACCAAGCCACCCATACAAGCCAACCCATTGGCCCAGCGCTGATTATCAGAAAACACAAAAAATCTTCCCTCAGGAAGATTTTTTTATGCCCTTGTGAGCAAATCAGTTACATCAAAAAATCTCATTCCGGCTTATATAACCCGGTTACGATATGGATTTTCTATTGAATCTTATTTTAGTCCTATATACATAATTTTGTCGTTGATGTCTGAGTCATTTTATCTTTTGTACATTTGTAATGAATCACGGTATCAGATTTATGACTTTTACAAGTTTATTTCTGATCTGCTTTTTCAAAATCGGGGCATAGTTCGCTGAAAAGGGGATTTGAATTGCACCGGAGTGAGAAGCGAGGAGACAGACGCTTTATGAAGCGTGCTGTTGGAAAGAGTAGAGTAGTGCTGCCGAAAACCTGTAGTAACAGGTAATTAACAACTTTTTAGTTTGCTACTCCGACCTTCTGCGCAGAAGGCCGGCCATCAGGAGCCCGGGGGCTTGCGCACCACCAGGCAAGGAAACAAACAAAATCAGGCTGTTTTGGCCGCTGCCTTCCACGAAGGCAGTAATTGCACAAAAATGAGCTAGACATCTGAACCTAATTAAAACATAAGCGGGTTTAGCTAGTCATTCATTTCCCTGTTTTTCATTTTTTACAAAACACAGAATGCAAAAAACCTCTGGAAACTGGTTTGGGTACGCCCACAACACATCATCCTCTGGTGCACGCTTTCTGCCGCTGTTGGCGTTCGTGCTGTTGGTATTAGGGTTTGGTCCGGCTACATTCCGGGCTTCTGCGCAAGCACCCAACGTGACCTATCAAGGTCCTATTACAATTTCTAAAGGCGGTACTTACACGGGCAACTACCGTAGTACTGATTCCAATACGCCGGCCATTAAAATTGCCACTTCCGAGCCGGTTATTCTGGAGGGCTGCATCATTGCCAGTGCCGGCGACCATATTTCGGCCATTAATGGTGGTGCTGTTCTTACCGTACGCAACTGCAAAAGCTATGGCCTCGCGCCTAGCCAAGATAATATCCGCCGCGGCCGTTTCCTGGCTACGCACGCTGCCAAGTCGATTCGGGTGGAAAACAACTACCTGGAGCAAACGACGGGCATTACCATTCACCAATGGAGTGGTGATGGTTCACCCTCCCAAACCCTAACGGTTCTGCGCAACCAGGTGCGGAACATTGATTCCCGCTACCGCAATGGTGGTGGCACCAAAGCCAACTTCATAGGTCTGGATAAGGTTACCAACATTGGTAACATTGAAATTGCCTGGAACGAAGTAGTAAACGCCCCAAACAACTCGCTGGTAGAAGATAACATCAACTTCTATAGCTCGGGCGGGGTATCGGGTGCCTGGGCCAAAGTACACGACAACTACATCCAAGGTGCCTATCCGTACCCGGCTACTGCTACGTCTTTCTACGGCACGGGCATGATTACGGACGGCCTGAAGGACGGTGCTTTGCCGGCCTACATCGAGTCTTTCAACAACCAGTTTGTCAGCATCTGTAACGGTGGTATGAACCTGGCTGCTGGCCACGATATCAACTACCACCACAACCGGATTGTAACGGCGGCGCTGCTGCCGGATGGCACCACCAAATTGCCCTCGGCTTATTCTGGTGTAGCTATCTTCAACTACAACAACCTGTCGAGCAGCGTTTTCTACAACCATAAGGTAGATAACAACACCATCGGCTACGTGAAGTGGGGCTATAACCGCCCTTACGCTAACCGGAATGATGAAGCCGACTACGGCCTGCAGATTGCGACCAACACCCAACACCTGCCCAACCCCATTACGCTGGATACGGAGAAGAATGAGTGGACGATCTGGCAGAACAAGCTGAGCAGCAATAACGTCAAGATTGGCAATGGCGGCAGCGGTGGCGGTACATCCACTACTCCTCCTGCTACCACTACGCCCACGGCGAACAAGGTGCCAACCGTAAGCCTGACGGCTTCGTCTACCTCCCCTGCAGTAAACACGGCCATTAAACTGACGGCTTCAGCTTCGGATGCGGATGGCAGCGTAAGCAAAGTAGAGTTCTTCTCGGGTGCTACCAAGCTGGGCGAAGACACCTCTTCTCCTTATGAGCTGAGCTGGACGCCAACAGCGGCTGGTTCGGTAAGCCTCACGGCTAAGGCTACCGACAACGCCGGTGGCACTGCAACCTCTTCGGCAGTGAGTGTAAGTGTGCAGGCTGCTACCAGCACCACGCCTCCTACTAATACAACTCCTCCTGCTACAACTACACCAGTGGCCGGTTCTTTCTACCGGGCTATTGACCTGAACGGAGTAGCCTCGACCATTGATGGCAAGAACTGGGAAGGCAATGCCGCCCCTAACTACACCATGAACGGTACGCTGCACAACAGCACCACGGTGGCCCTGAACCCAAGCACAGATGCCACTCGCACGAACATGATTCGTTCTTCGAAGTACACCAATGCGGTAGACTTCAAGATGAGCAGCGTAGCTAACGGCAGCTACCAGGTGTACCTGTACGTGTGGGAGGATAATAACTCAGAGACCTATAACGTATTAGTAGAAGGTCAGCAAGTACAGTCCAGCATTGCCTCAGGCAGCGCCGGCACCTGGAAGAAGCTGGGGCCATATGCGGCTAACGTAACCGATGGCGTGCTGAACGTGACGACCACCGGCGGTACGGTAAACCTCTCCGGTGTGGAAGTATACAAGCAAACCACTTCGACTACTCCTCCGGCCACCACTACGCCTCCGGCAACAACGACCAGCACGACCTTCTACCGGGCTATTGACCTGAACGGAGTGGCCTCGACCATTGATGGCAAGAACTGGGAAGGCAATGCCGCCCCTAACTACACCATGAACGGTACGCTGCACAACAAGACCACAGTAGCCCTGATTCCTAGCACGGATGCTGCCCGCACGAACATGATCCGTTCTTCGAAGTATACCAATGCGGTAGACTTCAAGATGAGCAGCGTAGCTAACGGCAGCTACCAGGTGTACCTGTACGTGTGGGAGGATAATAACTCAGAGACCTATAACGTATTAGTAGAAGGTCAGCAAGTACAGTCCAGCATTGCCTCAGGCAGCGCCGGCACCTGGAAGAAGCTGGGGCCATATGCGGCTAACGTAACCGATGGCGTGCTGAACGTGACGACCACCGGCGGTACGGTAAACCTCTCCGGTGTGGAAGTATACAAGCAAACCACTTCTACGGCCAGCATCTTCACGCCTTCTGCAGGTTCCCTGAACGTAGCCTCAGTTCCGGCAAGCGTATTCCCTACGCCCATGGCCGGTGGCCTGGTGCAGTTGCCCTCTCTCACTGCCTCGGCAGTAGTGGTACCAGCACTGAATGCCCGTCAGTGGGTGCTGGCTCCTAAAATTGGCTAATCCTTCCTAAATACTGGCGGTGCCTGCACCGCTTGCCCTACTCGAAAAGCCCGATTCAGATGAATCGGGCTTTTCTGCTTTCCGTCTATTGCTGACCCCAAGTGAGGAAAACTATAGCTAACAGCGCTTTGTATTTAAACACAATTAAAAATAAATTATTTAATAAAATTAATTGACATTGTCATTATAAATGCAATTATTTGTAAGGATAGTTCTAACAATGGATTATTCAGCTTGGCTTTCACTTTTGATTAGTTCTACTTATGAAACGAGCTCTTATCACTGGCATTACCGGACAGGACGGCGCTTACCTCGCAGAGTTGCTGCTGGAAAAAGGATACGAGGTACACGGCATTAAGCGGCGCACCTCTTTATTCAATACCGACCGAATCGACCATCTCTATCAGGATCCGCACGAAGCTGATATCCGCTTCCGCCTGCATTATGGCGACCTGACGGACTCCACCAACCTGATCCGCATTATCCAGGAAGTGCAGCCCGATGAGATTTACAACCTCGGAGCTATGTCGCACGTGAAGGTGTCGTTTGATACCCCGGAGTATACTGCCGATGTAGACGGCCTGGGCACGCTGCGCATCCTGGAAGCGGTACGCATTCTGGGCCTGACGCAGAAAACCCGCATTTATCAGGCTTCTACGTCAGAGCTTTATGGGCTGGTGCAGCAGGTACCGCAGAGCGAAACGACGCCTTTCTATCCCCGCTCGCCCTATGCTGTGGCCAAGCTCTACGGCTACTGGATTACGGTGAACTACCGCGAGGCCTACGGCATGTTTGCCTGCAACGGCATCCTGTTCAACCACGAGTCGCCGCTACGGGGTGAGACCTTTGTAACGCGCAAAATTACCCGTGGCGTAGCCCGCATTGCGCTGGGGTTGCAGCCCAAAATCTACCTGGGCAACCTGGACGCCAAGCGCGACTGGGGCCATGCCAAAGACTACGTAGAAGCCATGTGGCGCATTCTGCAGCAGGACACACCCGAGGACTTCGTCATTGCCACGGGCGTAACCACTACCGTGCGCGAGTTTGTACGGCTGGCGTTTGCCGAATTGGGCATTGAGGTAGACTTCCACGGCGAAGGCGTGCAGGAAACCGGCTTTGTGGTGAAGTGCCATAACCTCGACTACCAGCTGCTACCTGGCCAGGAAGTGGTTGCCATTGACCCCGCCTATTTCCGGCCCACGGAGGTAGAGCTGCTTATTGGCGATGCCACCCGTGCCCGCACCCGCCTGGGCTGGGTGCCGCAATATGACCTGCCTGCCTTGGTAAGTGACATGGTACAGGCCGATGTGCTGCTATTCCGGCGCGATGCCGTGCTGCTGGAAGCCGGCCACCGCATCCTGAATTATTACGAATAGTTCTCGGTGCCTTACCTCTCTCCCCAAGCATGGAAAAGAACGCCAAAATATATGTAGCCGGGCACCGCGGAATGGTGGGCGCCGCGGTGATGCGCCTGCTCAGACGCGAAGGCTATACTAACCTGATAGTGCGTACCTCCCAGGAACTGGACCTGCGCAACCAGGCAGCCGTTGACGAATTCTTCGCCCAGGAACGGCCCGACTATGTGTGGCTGGCCGCGGCCAAAGTGGGCGGCATTCACGCCAACAATACCTATCGCGCCGATTTCATCTATGATAATCTGTTGATTGAAGCCAACGTCATTCATGCCAGTTTTCGGCAGGGTGTGCGTAAGCTGCTGTATCTGGGGTCTTCCTGTATTTACCCCAAGCTGGCTCCGCAGCCTATCAAAGAAGAGTATTTACTCACGGGCCCGCTGGAGGCTACTAACGAGCCTTATGCCATTGCCAAAATTGCCGGCCTCAAGCTCTGCGAAGCCTACCGCGCTCAGTATGGCTGTCAGTTTATTACGGTGATGCCCACTAATCTTTATGGCCCCCACGATAATTACGACCCCGAAAACTCGCACGTGGCCGCCGCCCTCTTGCGCAAGTTTAGCGAGGCCGCCGAGGCCGGACTGCCCAGCGTAGAAGTGTGGGGTACCGGCACGCCCCGCCGAGAGTTTCTGCACGTCGATGACCTGGCCAGCGCCTGCCTGCACCTGATGCAGCATTACGATGGCGCCGAGCCCGTGAATATTGGCACCGGCGAAGACCTGAGCATCCGGGAGCTGGCCGAGCTTATTGCGGAGCTATGCGGTTATAACGGCGACATTATCTTCAATTTTTCTCGCCCCGATGGCACCCCACGCAAACTATTGGATGTAAGCCGGCTGCATGCTTTGGGCTGGCACCACCAGATTGAGCTGCGGGAGGGACTGGCCCAGGTAATAGCCGCCGCCGACTGGCGACTCCATGTACATCATTCCGCTACTATGATGGTCTGACTCACCTTCTTCTAATGGCACCTCCCCTATCTTCTTTATCCTTCATTCCGGTGGGCATATGCATAATATAGTAGCCCGGGCAGGGCGTAAGGCTAGCCGCTTTTTTCGCGAAATAGTCCCCTATCAGTTGCATTACCGGCCCATTGGCGTACACCCCAGCAGCCGGGAGTTGTCTGCCCGTCCCGGCAGCCAGGTGGCATACTATGAGGTGGTGCCGGCCGGTGTTTCTCACGTGCATGTGCCCGATGACTTTTATGAGCAGGCGTCCAATTTCGGGGGGCTCTACAGCAAGCCCAACCGCACTGAAGAAGTCCCCCCTGCGGCAGTGGTGGTCCTGAAGAACGGCCGAATCTACGCCGATAACCCTAACAGCGTGGCTGTAGTGGCAGCCGATGGTGGTTTGGTAGGCGACATATCCTTTCAGTTTACCAAAAAGGCCTGGGACCTGCTGGATCCGGCCAGCAATAATATCTTTCAGCAGCGCTTTTTTCAGGAGCCACTGGAGGTAGCGGGCACAGTCTGCAGCCTGCTTTCGGGCGGAGGCGCGGCCAATGGCAACTACTACCACTGGATTATCGATTCGCTGCCGCGCCTACACCTGGTGCGCGAAGCCGGGCTGCTCCACAGCACCGACTTTTTTTTAGTGTATGATAAGACCCTGCCGTTTGTAGCGCAAACCACCCAGCAAATGGGAATCCGCCCAGAGCAGCTGCTTGATGTAAAATCGCACCCCCATGTGCGGGCAAAGCAACTGGTAGTAACAACTGCCGTGCGCGGAACCCGCACGCATACGCCCACCTGGGCCTGCGACTTTCTGCGGGATGTGCTCCTGCCCCCACCCCAAATAGACCGGCATTTTGGAGCCTACATCTATATCAGCCGCCGCGACGCGGCGTTCCGCCATGTAGTGAATGAGCCCGAGCTGGAGGCCATGCTACGGCCCTACGGGTTTGAAACGCATATACTTACCCCGTATTCCCAGGCCGAGAAAATTGCGCTATTTGCCCGGGCCCGGGTTATTGTGGCGCCCGTGGGGGCCGGCTTAGCCAATATTGTCTTTAGCTCGCCTGGCACCCAGCTTATTGAGCTGTTTCCGAAGAATTTTGTGGTAGCTGATTTTCTGGAGCTCAGTGCCCGGTTAGGCATGGGCTACCAGCATCAGGTATGTGCCTCGCCCCAAGCCAGCCATTCCCGCTTAGCCGCTAATGCCGACCACTTACTGGTAGACCTGCCCACCCTGCGCCGGCAGGTAGAGCACGCTATGCTTGAGCATTTTTCTCCAGCTTCTTTCGCTCAAGCTGGGTTTTAAGTACTGGCTGTGGGCCCCACCTGTTTCTTTAGCTCTTCTACTGCCATGGTTACCGCCTCCGCCCCCGATGTCATTGCCACAACCCAATCACCTGGCACCGACAGCACTTCCCCCCAGGCACTGGTTACGCTCTCCATTGTAACCTGGAATAGTGCTGAATGCATTGAGGCCTGTCTGCGCTCCGTACTCAACCAGTCGTACGCACAGTTTGAGTTGTGGGTCGTAGACAATGCTTCTGCGGATGATACCTGCGCAATTGTGGCGGCTCTGGCAGAAACCGATAACCGCATCCGGCTGCATCAGCTGGACCAAAACACCGGCTTTTGCGGGGGGCATAACTATACTCTAAACCGCACCAGTACCGAAGCTGTGCTGCTGGTAAACCCCGATACGGAGCTAGCCCCAGATTACCTGGAACGGGCACTAGCTGCCCTACGCAAAGAAGAGGACCTGGGCGTGGTATGCGGGCTTTTGCTACAAAGCCGGGAAGATGATGCCCGCATTGACAGCGCCGGCATGCTGGCGCTGCCCGATGGGCGCTTTGCGCTGCGTTTGCATGGAGTGCGCCAGAGCCAGGCCGGGAAACTAACCTCACAATACGTAGATGGGGCGGATGGCGCCCTGCCCCTTTACCGGCGGCAGTTTATTGATGATTTGCGGGTAGAAGGCGAGTTTTTTGACCCACGTTTTTTTGCACACAAAGAAGACTGGGATATAGCCTGGCGAGGGCAGCTGCTTGGTTGGCGTACGTTGTTTGAGCCAGCCTGCCGTGCCATTCATCCGCGACAGTTCCAGCCAGACAACCTGCGCGTGCGCCTGCGTATGAGCCGAAAGGTACGGGCAAATGCCGTCCGTAATCAGTGGATCATGCTGATCAAGAATACGCCTAAAACCAAAGTTTGGCAGCTGCTGACCCGGGCCCTCCCCCGGCAGCTGGCTATTCTGGGCTATTTGCTGGTGGCTGAGCGGAGTTCCTTAAGTGCCGTGCGCTATGTATGGCAGCATCGGAAGGCTATCCTCGCTTCCCGCCACATTATTCAGAGTCGTGCCCGGGCTGCCTGGGCACCGGCACGCCTGGCCCAATAGCCGCTTACATTAAGCCTGTTAGCATAAAGCCGACTGGCCCGGATGTGTTCCTGCATAGGAAGCACATCCGGGCCAGTCGGCTTTATGCTATGTTAACAGGCTTTCTATATCAGGGAGCGGCGGGTGCCATATTCTGAACTACTTGCCCCACTACTGAGGGAGCGGGCAGTGGAAAGCGCGCTTCCTGCTCCTGCCGGAGCCTGTCAATCAGGCGGCCATCGGGAAGCTCTACGTCATGGTAAGTAAGCACCTGATCCTGTGGAATATCATGGCGCAGGCGGCAGCCTTCGGCTACGCCCAGGGGCAGCAGGTTTTGCTGGCGGGCTACTTCGTAGTTTTCTGCCAGGCCATAGGTATGGTAATGGCCAATGCCATCCAGGACTTGCCCGGCAAAGAGTGGCACTTTCGCGGCGGTAATCACTTCTACAGTGGGGCGGCCTTGGGGAGCCAGCGCGGCATCCTGAAACAGTACCGCCCGGGCCACGGTGGTGGGTGTTTCGAAATGACAAAGGTGATAGGGCGTATAGAAGCAGTACAGCGGGCCGGGTCCCAGCTTATAAAGCTTAAGATAATGCTGCTGCACTGGGTCGTCGTGGGTGCCCAGCACAAATACGCCGGGGCCGGGCTCGGCCCCTACCACGTAGTCTACAATGCCGGGGCCGCCATCCAGCAGGTGCTCATGCGGGTACCATTCGGCGGCTTTGCTGATGGGCGTGCCCGTGGGTACTGTGGGGCCATACATACCCCGCTGGGCTACGCGCATCCCCAGAGCATTGGCTATACAGGCCTGCTCAAAGCTGATTTTGCTGCCATCGGCAAAGCTGGTCACCATACTCGGGTTCTGGCCCCACTGCCGGGCAAACCCTTCCTGCGTGGTGGGGTTACGGTACGGGTCGTGCAGGCCTTTGATGTTGCCGCACAGCACGGGTTTCACCCCCAGCCCTTTTACAAACCGCACCAGGTTGAGCGTAACGCCGGGCTGGTCGCCGTCTGAAACAGAGTAGATAACGCCGGCTTCATCGGCGTATGCTTTCAGAATAGCTCCCACGGTACCATCCAGCTCGGCATTCAGCAATATGAGGTGCTTGTGGTGCCGGATAGCCTCCAGCGCCACATGGGCACCATGCTCTACCGCACCAGTCACTTCAATTATGGCATCAATGCCTTCGGCGCGGCATACCAGCAGGGCATCATCCGTTACGGCCGGCACGCCCTGCCGAATGCATTCCTCCAGTTGCGCCACTGAGGCTACCTCCCGTACCGGACCGCTGCCAGCTGCCAGATAGGCCTGGCGCGCTTTGTCTACGGAGCGATTCGCAATAACGACCAGTTCCATGCCGGGCACGTAGCGACAGATCTGCAGCGCCACGCCCCGGCCCATAAACCCCGCCCCCACCATGGCCACGCGGATAGGATTCTGGGCCTGGGCCCGTTTCTGCAAAGCCGTATCAACTAAAATCATATCCTAAAAGCGTAAAAAGTGAACGGGGAGGGCCGGCGTTCCAGCCCTGCTCTACTGTGGTATCAGGAGCTGAAAATCAGGATGGTTGCTGTCTTTTGCTGAGACGAGCTTGGGGGGAAATGGCCACTTGATGGCAATAGCCGGATCATTCCAGCGCAGGCCACGCTCGGCGCCCGGCGCGTACTTAGCCGACACCTGGTAGAACACATCCGAATTATCTACCAGCGTGAGGAAGCCGTGCGCAAACCGCTCGGGCACCAGCAGCATACGGAAGCTGTCGGCAGTAAGCTCTACGCCCAGCCACTGCCCGTAGGTGGGCGACTCCTCGCGCAAATCCACAATCACATCGTACACGGCTCCGCGGGTGCAGCGCACCAGCTTGGTTTCCTGATGTGGCGGCAGCTGATAGTGCATGCCTCGTAGGGTACCCCGCTGGGGGTTGGAGCTAACATTAGCCTGCAGCGGCGGATATAAAATGCCGTGCTCCCGAAATTCATCCTCACACCATGACCGTGCAAAAAATCCCCGCTCGTCGCTCATTCGCTCCACATCAATGATGTAAGCCCCAGGTAGTTCAGTCTCAGTAAAAATCATAATTGCATATGGTTTAGGGAAAAATGGAAGAGAGACACAGGGAATAAGCAGGGAAAGCAAAACAGATAATTAAGCTACCGCCACGGGCACCGCTGCTGGCGCCACCACACGGACCGGTGCCCAATACAGCGCATCGGTCAATTGCTGGCTTTCACGCAGGTCGGTGAGCACCCGCAGGCGCATGAGGCGGGAAGAGCGGAATTCCGGGTCGCGAAAGCCCATAGAAAGCAGCCCGTCACGCAGTTCGGCAATGGTATCGGTTAGCTGATGCCGGGGCTGATGCTCGGGGGCCAGGGCTCGGAAAAGGCTGAAGTCGACGCGGTAAGAGCGTTTGTCCGGCGGGGCATCGGCGTTGAGCTCCACGGTGGTGCCGGGCAGGGCGTGAGCTACCGCCTGGGCCAGGTCGCGCACCTGATAGTTCCACTCGTCGCAGCCAGCATTAATGGCCAGGAAGGCGCCACCCAGCATGGCCGGGCGCTGCACGGCCCACTCAATGGCGCGGGCCATATCCAGCACATGTATGAGGGGGCGCCACGGGGTGCCGTCGCTCAGGATACTGATGCGGCCGCCGGCCACGGCCCCGGCCACGAAATCGTTGAGCACCAGATCCAGGCGGAGCCGGTCGCTCCAGCCGCAGGCAGTGGCAAAGCGCAGGCAGGTTACCCGGAAATTCTCATCGGCCAGTGGCGCCAGGTCCTGTTCACTCAGCACTTTAGAGCGAGCATAGGCCGTGAGAGGATTCAGGGAGGAGGTTTCCGTTTTGGCCCCCTCGCCCCCTGCACCATACATGCTGCAACTGCTGGCAAATATGAAGGAGCGCACGCCCGCGGCTTTGGCCTGACGCGCTATTTCAATGCCGGCGCGGTGGTTTACTTCCAGTGTTACGTCCTCAAAGGCTTTGCCCATGGGGTCGTTGGAAATGGCCGACAGGTGGACTACGGCATCTACTCCCTGCAGGAGCTCGGCCGGAAAGCGGCGCACGTCGCCAAAGACTTGCCGGTTCAGGCGGGTTTCAGGCAGGCGGGTGGCCCCGGTCAGACAGTGCGCGAAGAAGCCGGTGTCGTAGCCCAGTAGCTCGGCCTGCGGAAAGCGCTGCCGCAGCTGGCGCACTACGCCCGGACCCACATAGCCCATATTGCCAGTGATGAGAATACGATTCATAGTGAAAGATTTGATGGAGAAACAGTTAACACTTTTATATTATATACTATTAATAATCATGCAATTACGTTAATACAACAAAGACATAGTTGAGGTATAAAGGCCGGCTGCCTCTTGTAGAAGGCAGGCTAGCAACTACTTAGAATTCGATTAATCGACTGGGATAATGGTGGGGTTGGCTACCCGCTCACCATGGGGCGCCTGCACCGGAGTGGCCAGGATTTCAGCCAGAACAGGATCCGGGCTTTCGGGTTCGGGTGCATCTGTCCATACTTTCCAGCTGGCCTCGCCTTTGGTCCAAAGCTCATCCAGCAGGTTCCGGTCGCGGAGAGTATCCATGGGCTGCCAGAAGCCCTGGTGGCGATAGGCGGACAGTTGGCCGCTGGCAGCCAGCCGCTCCAGCGGATCTTTTTCCCACACGGTGTCGTCGCTGTCAATGTAGTCGAGCACGCCGGGCTCCAGCACAAAGAAGCCGCCGTTTATCCAAGGCGTAGCTTCCCCTTCGGGCTTTTCTGTGAAGCTACCAATAGTGCCCTCGCCCTCACTTAAATTAAACACGCCAAAGCGCCCTGGCTGGCGCACCGCCGTGAGGGTAGCCAGGCTGCCTTGCTCCCGGTGGAAGCGCACGGCAGCCCGAATGTCCACGTCGCCTACACCGTCGCCGTAGGTCATGCAGAAAGGCTCATTGGGACTGAGGTGTTCCCGCACACGGCGCAGGCGGCCACCCGTCATGGTTTTTTCGCCGGTATCCACCAGCGTCACCGTCCAGGGCTCCGCGTGGTTGCGGTGTACCTGCATTTCGTTGCGGTCCATGCGGAAGGTGACATCAGAGTTCCGCAGGAAATAATCGGCGAAATATTGCTTGATCATATGCCCTTTGTAGCCGCAACAGATAACAAAGTCGCGGATACCATGGTGGGCATATATTTTCATAATGTGCCACAGTATGGGCCGTCCTCCTACCTCTACCATGGGCTTGGGCCGAATCCCGCTTTCCTCACTGATGCGGGTACCGTAGCCCCCGGCTAGTATCACTGCTTTCATGGGAGAGAGACTGTTTAAGAGTGATAAAGAATAGAATAGAAGACAAGTGAAGTTGCTCTGCACCACTTCAGATTGAGAGTAGTACAAGTTGTATGAATGTAGTAATTATTATAATAATGTCAATAAAAATTATAAATAAATTTTACAATAATTATATCTACAATCAGCAAAGTACACGCATAACAATATCCTTCACCGGGGTAGGTTAGCAGGTAATCCAGGCTTTAAGGGTAGCTGGAAGCGCTATTGCGCCGCTACAGAATGGCGGTTTGCCAGTTGGGCCAGCATGCGGGCCGCTACCAGGTACACAAAGCGGGTATTGGTAGTCAGGTAGCGGCGCCACAGGCGCCGGGGTTCCAGCCACAGCCGATAGGCCCACTCCAGCCACAGGCGCCGGGCCCAGGGTGGCAGGCGGCGCTCCAGACCGGCATACACCATAAAGGCCTGGCCTACACCCAGCATACAGGCCGGCACTCGTCCCTTATGGGCGGCCATCCAACGCTCCTGGCGCGGACATCCCAGGGCCACAAATACCAGATCGGCGTCGCTGGCGTTGATGGTAGCCACGTCGGCCTCATCTTCGGCGGGGGTTAGCGGGCGGAAAGGTGGCGCCAGCATCCCGGCAATTCGAAGCGTGGGTAGCTCCCGCTCCGCCCGGGTGGCAATAGCGGCCAGTACTGCGGGGGTAGTGCCGTAGAAAAATACTGATTTTCCCTGGCGGGCAGCGGCTTCCAGCAACTGCGGCAGCAAATCCATGCCGGCTACACGGGGCTGTGGACCACCACCAAACCACCGCACACTGGCCGCTACGGGGCTGCCATCGGGGGCTACCAGGGCCGCCTGGTTTACAATAAGCCGGAACTGCGGGTGGCGGTGCGCTTCCACCACCATATGAACATTGGCAAAGCACACGTACTCCGAGGCCCGCCGGGTAGCCAGCGCCAGAATACTGTCCACAAACTGCTCCGTTGTTCCGGTTGAAATCCAGGTGTCCAGCACCAGCTGTTTGGGCAGCATCTCTTTTCCCTTATTGGTTAATAGTAGATTTAACAAGTTGCCGGTGCACCCAGCTCCTGAAAGGAATAGGTGGGGCTGGAAAACCGGCAGCAGCTTTTGCCGGATCATATGCCTGCAAAAGCAGTTTGCGGCTCCTTAGTAAGCATTTTTTTCGCCCTTTACCATGTTCCAGACGGTGCGGCCGATAATCTTCATATCCAGGCTAAACGACCAGTTCTCCATGTACTGCAGGTCATACTCCACCCTTTTTTCCATGGCCTGGGGGGCGCGGGTTTCACCACGGTAGCCATTTACCTGGGCATATCCGGTAATGCCCGGCGTTACGGCATGGCGCATATGATAAGTGGTGATATACTTGGAGTATTCTTCCAGCTGACTGATCATATTGGGCCGCGGCCCTACCACCGACATGTGGCCCAGCAATACATTAAAGAACTGGGGCAGCTCATCCAGATTGTATTTGCGCAGGTAGCGGCCCACGCGGGTAATGCGCGGATCCTGCTGGGTGGCCTGCAGCTCGGGGTTCGGGTGGTCGGCGCGCATGGTGCGCAGCTTGTAACAGGGAAACAGCTGGTTGCGCTTGCCGGGCCGCATCTGCTTAAAGAACACAGGTCCGGGAGAATCCAGCTTGATGAGCAGCGCCAGTACGGGAAGCAGCACCGGAAAAATACCCACAATCACAAACAGCGAAAAGCACACATCGAACAGGCGTTTCAGGGTTTGGTTGTAGCGGATGCCCAGCGGCTGACTGCGAATAGTGAGAATAGGCAGATGGTCGTAGAAATATACGTTCACCTCTTTGTGCACTGTACCGCAGAAATCGGGGATGATGCGGAAGGTTAGAAAATGCTCGTCGGCAAACTGGGAAAGCTCCTCAATGAGGTGCCGCCGGTCCATGGGCAGCGTGAAGTACAGCGTATCAATCTGGGCGCGCAGGCAATAGTCTTTTAAGTCCTGCAGGGGGCCGCGCACTAAGGGGCGCAAGCCGGGCGCCACGGGCTCATCGGCAAAAAAGCCCATAAACTCGTCGCCAATAGGGTCGTGCGATACCAGGAACCGGTACAGTTCCTGACCGGAGTCGCCGGCTCCTACAATTACGTAGCGGCTATGCGGCCGGGATATTACTTTGTGATAGGTGCGATACAGAAAAGTAAGGAGGAAGCGCATGCTCACGACGCCTACCACCGAGAAGGCATATACCGTAAACAGATAGCGCAAAGGCACCCAGTATATCTGTAGCAGCAAAGCCCCCAGCAACACCACTGCGGCATGCAACAGGAACGTGCGCAGCAGGTACATGAGCTTCTCCGGGTAGGTTATCAGCTTATCTACCCGGTAAATATTGGCGTACTGCCCGGAGAGAATCCACCAGAGCATGCCGAAAATAACGAACAGCAACGGAGTGTAGCCCTCAAAGCCCCAGCTGGTATATAGCACGCGGCTGGTAAGACGGAATGCCATAAAAATGACCAGCACGTCCACGATTGGGAAGATAAGGCGTGAACCGTCTGAATAGTGTCTATAACGTTCCATAAAACTTCTTCACAGCTACCAATTACACTTTATGTGACACCCTAAGTACGGGAATATTTATGCTTTAATCAATATTATTTATAACAATTTTTAAGTTTTAAACAATTTTATTTTAAAAAATTACTATAATTCAATTGGTCTAAAAAAGGTACTGCTTCTGATTAACGGGTTAAAAAGCCAAGCTGCGCCACTTTTTCTGACTAGTTGCCTTCTTACCTTATATCAGGTAGCAGTTGGCTAGCGCCCTTGTATGCCCGGGTAGAGTTCGGGCACTATATCACTCTGCACAAACTCTTTGGTGCGGACGTTCATCATGCTTAATCGGCCGGAAAAGCCGGCTCCCTGATCCAGGTTCCATACGTTGGCCCGCTGGCAGGGCACCTGGCTCCAGTTCCAGGTAGGCGTATGGCCGATAAAGCATTCCTGGTACCCCAGGGCCTCCTCTTTCCTGTTCCACAGCTCCCGCGACCATATTAATTCATAGGGGTCTTGCTCGGCAATGGGCTCGGTGGGGTCGTAGCCAGCGTGCACGTAGAGGTTGTTTTGCTCGTCTTCAAAGTAAGGCCGCTGCTCCCCGAAAAAATCCTTAAAGTGCCGTCCCAGGTCCGCTTTTAGCACTCGTTTATAGGCCTCTAAAGTAGCCTGGCCGCCCTGCATGTACCAGGAGAAGTTTATATCTGCTTCCGAAGACTGGGTAGCCAGCCACTCCGCCGCCCACCAGTCGTGGTTGCCTTGCAGCCAGATGCTGTTGGAAATATTTAATAGCCGCTCGACACACTCCGGCGTTTCCGGCCAGCCGTCCGCTACGTCGCCCAGCTGAATGAGGCGGTCAATGCCCGGCCGGAACGGGCTGCGGTCCAGAACTTGCTCCAAGGCCCGGAAGGCTCCATGAATGTCCCCGATTACATAGGTTTCCATGCTTATCTGTACGGACTTTCAGGAAATGGGGGTTGCCGGACACGGCTGCCTTTACCATGGAATTCCGGGGCGAGTATTACTTACTGAATAGCCACATGCTATGGTCTACACTGCCCTCTGGATAAAGGCTAAAGCCCGGGCTTAAACTCCTCCTTCCCATTCCCATAGAGGGTGAAACAGCCTTACAGCCGGAATGGCCAGGTATTGACCATCTGTACAGGCCTGCCTGTCTATGCTAATATGACGCAGGGAAATGCAACCGGCACCGCATAGCATGTATATACATAATTATCAACTAGTTGATATCAATTAATTGCATTTCTACAGTTGAGGTTAGGAGGTGTCTGTTAGGTTATATTGGGAAAATCATAACATCACTCCAATACAAAAATCAGGTGTATAATTCTGCCTTTACAGGCAAAGCAAAATTTTTTATACATATCTTACTATTACTAAAACACGCCCACTTAGGGCTTATTGCTGTTCGCTAAGCTACCCTCCTACCGTTTACTACCCTATTACTTTTAATTCCACATTTAACCACTACCCTAACGGAGGAAGACAACCTCTAACTGCCCATACGATAGTGCGTATGGCTTGACCTACTTATCCACTACACACCTACACCCTTTTTCTCGAGCTTACCAACTACCCATTGTTATCGGTGGGCATAGGAAATTTTTGTGCCTACTGCACTATGTAGCCCCTTTTTCTAATCGGCTACCTACTACCCCCTCCCTTTTTCTACCCTGACTTATCATCCTGTAAAACAGGGTTCAGGACTTTATTGTGCCCATTGCACTATGGGGAGGGGAAATCTATTGACTTCACTAAACCTGTTATACTCATGGAAACATCTGTCACCACAACCACATGTTGTCGGCATTTTCAGGCATTCCGATTCTCCGTTTTCATTCGCTGTTTTACCTGTATCGCCAGACTTTTAAGTATTAAATCCGCTTTTCAGACAAATTATCCTATTCCACTTAAAACCCTGCTGATTGGAATATTTTGCCTCTCCATTACTACTTCCTGGGCCCAAACCAGCAATGCCATTGTTACCGAAAATGCAAAGGCAGGCACTCCTGCCTCGCAATGGCAGATTAATGGGGCCGGAGATTTATCTATTCAGGGGTTTACTACGGATATCAGCTATAACAAAGGCGACGTTGCACGTTTTAAGATTAAAACCAACGCCAGTAATTATACCATTAACGTCTATCGGTTAGGCTATTATAATGGCAACGGCGCAAGGCTGCAAGGCTCCGCCGCCGTGAGTGCCAGTCTCCCCCAGGCACAGCCCAACTGTGTTACTGACCCGACCACGGGCTTGCTGGATTGCGGCAACTGGTCGGAGTCGGCGAGCTGGCAGATTCCAACTGACGCAGTTTCCGGGGTGTATATTGCCAAGCTCACCCGGGCCGATAACGGCGGAGCCAGCCATATTGTGTTTATTGTGCGGGATGATGCCGGCACCTCTGATCTGCTGTTTCAGACATCTGATGCCACCTGGCAGGCTTACAACATTTACGGCGACAACAATAACGGTAAAAGCTTATATACCGCCGTTTCCGGAAGCAAAGCCTCCAAAGTCAGCTACAACCGTCCCTTTGTAACGCGCAATGGCGGGGGCGGTGGCGGCGCCTCAGAAGACTGGCTTTTCAACGCCGAGTACCCCATGATTCGCTGGCTGGAGGCCAATGGCTACGACGTGAGCTATAGCACCGACGTGGACACCGACCGGCGCGGCAACCTGCTTACCCGCCACAAGGTGTTTATGTCGGTGGGGCACGACGAGTATTGGTCGGCCACGGCGCGGGCCAACGTAACAGCGGCTCGCAACGCGGGCAAGCACCTGGCCTTTTTCAGCGGCAACGAAATATACTGGAAGACCCGCTGGGAAGCCAGCAATGGCCAAACGCACCGCACCCTGGTTTGCTATAAAGAAGGAAACAGCGGCGAAAATACCTGCGGGGGCAAGTGCGACCCTACGCAGGAATGGACGGGGCTGTGGAGAGATGGGTGTGATTTTACCAGTACCGGTGGCGCATGCCGCCCGGAAAATGAGCTCAGCGGCCAAATCAGCTGGACGGAAGCCAGTGGACCCATTAAAGTGCCGGCCAGCTATAAGAACCTGCGTTTCTGGCGCAACACCAGCGTAGCCACGCTGGGCACTGGTGCCACGGCCACCTTCACCGATGGCACCATTGGCTATGAGTGGGACCCGGAGCAGGAAGAATTCCGCAGCTCCTACCCCGCCGGTCGTATTCTTCTTTCTCAGACCGATTTGGGCGGTAAAACCCACCATATTTCCCTCTACAAGCACAGTAGCGGGGCTCTGGTATTTGGAGCCGGCACCGTACAATGGTCGTGGGGCCTGGACAGCAACCACGACCGGGGCAGCGCCGCCGCCAGCCAGGATATGCGGCAGGCTACTGTAAACCTCTTTGCCGATATGGGCGTGCAGCCCGGCGCCCTGCAAGCTGGCCTGGTAGCTACCACGGCATCTTCTGATGCCCAGGCCCCCACAGTGGCTATTACAGCGCCTACCCAGGGTGCCTCGCTGCCCGCGGGGCAGGCTGTAGCGGTTTCCGGCACTGCCTCTGATGCCAATGTGGTAGCCGGCGTTGAAGTTTCCACGGACGGCGGCGCTACCTGGCGCCTGGCCACCGGTACCACTTCCTGGACGTATTCCTGGACCCCGGCAGCCCAGGGTCAGGCTACTATTCAGAGCCGGGCATTTGATGATTCCGGAAACATGAGCGCCCCTGTGGCAGTGAATGTAACCATTGGCCAGGGAGGTACACAGGTATGCCCCTGCACAGTGTTTCAGCCGACAGCAGTTCCAACCGGCACCCTGCAGAACGACAACAACCAGGCTATTCAGGTGGGTATGAAGTTTCGGGCCAGCACCAGCGGCTATATCACTGGGGTGCGGTTCTATAAGCAAAGCGGCAACACCGGCACACACATTGGGCAGCTGTATAGCAACACGGGCACGCTGCTAGCCCAGTCTACCTTCACCAATGAAACCGCCAGCGGCTGGCAGGAAATAGGCTTTGCCAACCCGGTAGCCGTTACGGCCAATACTACCTACATTATTTCCTACCACAGCGCCGCCGGCTATTATTCCGCCAATGATTTTGGGTTTACCTCGGCCATCGTGAATGAGCCCCTGCGTGGTTTGGCGAATAATGATGACGGGAAAAATGGGGTGTATGCCTACTCGCCCACTCCCGCTTTCCCTACCAATAACTTCGAGTCCAGCAACTACTATGTAGATGTTGTTTTCAATACGACGGTAGGGCCAGATACCAATCCACCTACCGTCGTTTCTACCTCCCCTGCCAATAACGCGGCGGGCGTACTGGTTTCTGCCAACATCAATGTTACGTTTGATGAAGCTCTGGCCCCCGCTACAGTGTCAGGTTCTACCATTCAACTGTTGCAGGGTAGCACCCCGGTAGCGGCCAGCGTAACCTACGATGCCAGCAGCCGCACCGCCACCCTCAACCCTACCAGCGACTTAAGCTATTCTACTTCCTATACGCTGGCAGTGAAAGGGGGCACTACCGACCCCCGCATTAAGGATTTGGCAAATAATGCACTGGCAGCCAACTATAGTGCGTCCTTCACCACCCAGGGCGTTCCGCCACCCCCACCCCCACCTTTACCCTCGCCTAATGATGGCCCCGGCGGCCCTATCCTGGTTATCAGCTCCTCCAGCAATGCATTCAGCCGTTTCCCGGTAGAGATTCTGCGGGCAGAAGGCTTCAATGAATTTGCGGCCAAAGACATTTCCGAAGTGCGCAGCAATACGGCACTGCTGAACAGCTACGACGTGATTGTGCTGGGCAATATCCCGCTGCAGGCCGCAGATGTAACCCTGCTCACGAACTGGGTAACGGCGGGCGGTACGCTCATTGCCTTCCGGCCCGATGCGCAGCTGGCCTCCCTGCTGGGCCTGACGCCCGCCGGCGGTACGCTTTCGGATAAGTACTTATTGGTGAATACAGCCAGTGGCCCTGGCGTAGGCATTGTAAATGAGACCATTCAGTTTCATGGGGCCGCCGATTTGTACACCGTGCAAACGGGTACTATCAGCCTGGCTACTTTGTACTCCGCGGCTTCTTCGGCTACCAGCAACCCGGCTGTTACCCAGCGCCTGGTGGGCACCAACGGGGGCAAAGCCATTGCTTTCACCTACGATCTGGCCCGCTCTGTAGTATACACCCGCCAGGGCAACCCCGCCTTTGCCGGGCAGAAGCGCGACGGCCAGAGTGGCCCTATCCGCTCCGATGACCTGTTTTTCCCCGACTGGGTAGACCTGAACAAGGTATCCATTCCGCAGGCCGATGAGCAGCAGCGCCTGCTGGCCAATATTATGGTGCTGGGCAGCAAGAAGCCCCTGCCCCGGTTCTGGTACCTGCCCAAAGGCCTGAAAGCCGCCGTGATTATGACCGGCGACGACCATGGCAGCGGCGGCACCAAGCCTCGCTTCGACAGCTACCTTCAAAAAAGCGCCTCCAACACGGCCCAGGCCGTAGCCGACTGGACGGCCGTGCGGGGTACATCCTACATCTACCCCAACACGCCTATCAGCAACGCAGAGGCTGCCGCCTACGAAGCCCAGGGCTTTGAACTCAGCCTGCACCTGAACACAGACTGCGCTACCTGGACGCCGACTACCCTGCTGGGGATGTTTAACACCCAGCTGGGCAATTTGGCGGCAAACTTCCCCGGCCTCACTCCCCCTTCCACCAACCGCACGCACTGCATATCCTGGAGCGACTGGGCCAGTGAGGCTAAAATACAGGCCCAGAAAGGTATCCGGCTGGATGCCAACTACTACTACTGGCCCGGCGCCTGGATACAGAACCGCCCTGGTATGTTTACCGGCTCCGGTATGCCCATGCGTTTTGCTGATCTGGATGGTACCCTTATCGATTGTTATCAGGCCACCACGCAGCTCACCGACGAGTCGAACATTACAGTTTCCACGCACATTAACACCCTGCTGGATAACGCCCTGGGCGCCAAAGGCTACTACGGTGTATTTACGGCCAACATGCACACTGATTTCCTGACCGAAAGTGTACAGGGCTCCGACGCAATTATTGCTTCGGCCCAGCAACGGAATGTACCCGTCATTTCGGCCAAGCAAATGCTGACCTGGCTGGATGGCCGCAACAGCTCTGCCTTCGGGAATATGACCTGGAATGGTAACCAGCTGAGCTTCTCCGTGAGCGTATACAACAGCGTAGCAAACCTGCAGGGCATGCTTCCTCTGGCCGGTGCTACCGGCCGATTGATCAGCCTGAACGTGAACGGCAGCCCGGTGAATTACCGCACCGAGAAGATTAAGGGTATTGATTACGCCTTCTTCCCTGCTACGCCCGGCAGCTATGTAGCCTCCTATGATGGTACTGCCTGCGTAACCCCAACCGGCACCCTGGCGGCTGCCCCGGTGCAGGAAGGGCAGAATGTCAACCTTACCTATACTTCTACTGCCGGAACCGGTCCGTTTACCCTGGTTATCAATGGCAAAGACTATCCGGGTGTAGTTAGCGGCACGGCCTTCGATACGGGCGTGAAAGCCACGTCTTCCACTTCCAGCAGCCTATGGAATAATACGGCCACCCCAGCCACTGCCTCTGTAAATGATGCAGCCGCGGTTGAGTTAGGCGTGAAGTTTCAAGCTAATGTGGCCGGCCAGATTACGGGCATCCGCTTCTACAAAGGGTCCGGCAATTCCGGAACGCACACGGGTTCTTTGTGGAGCAGCACAGGTACTTTGCTGGCAACAGCCACCTTTACCAACGAAACTGCCACGGGCTGGCAGGAAGTGCAGTTTGCCACTCCTGTTTCCATTCAGGCCAATACCACCTATGTGGCGTCTTATTTCGCGCCGCAGGGTAGCTACGCGCATTCCGGTAGCTTCTTTACTTCTGCCTTCACAAACGGCCCATTAACAGCCCTGCAGAGTGGTACGGATGGGCCCAACGGCGTGTACAAATATGGCAGCAGCAGTTCATTCCCGACGGAAACCTTTAGTGCTGGCAACTACTGGGTAGATGTGCTCTTTACGGCTCCTAACAGCGGTGACGGCTCCATCACCTTCTCCCTCACCAGCATTACCGACTCTAAAGGATGCGTGCAGCAAGGAGACCTGCAGGTGCTGACAGTACAGCCTACTGCCACGCCCAACCAAGCGCCGGTGCTGGCCCCAATCGGACCAAAATCAGTGGCGGCTTCTTCCCTGCTGACCTTTACTGCATCCGCAACCGATAAAGAAGGTAGTGTCCTGACCTACAGCCTGTCTGGTACAGTGCCTGCCGGCGCATTAATCAGCAGTGCCGGTGTCTTCACCTGGACGCCTACACCAGAACAGGTTGGCTCACACAAATTTAAGGTGGTGGTTTCTGATGGCGTGGCCTCGGCTGAGGAGGAAATTACCGTCACCGTGACCGGCGGGACGCCTACGGCCACAGCCTGCTTCCAGGATCAGAATGCGTCTGATTTCAGCAATGGCACAGCGGGCACTGGCACGTACAGGCCGGCTTCCGGCGGGGTAATACTCAAGCCACAGGTAGCCCATGACTTTGCGGCCGCACCACCCACTACCGAATGGCAGAGCTTCCCCTGGGCTCCGGGTGGCGGCACTACTACCTTCTCGGGCACCCAGGCTGTGGTAGATGGCGCGCGCTTCAATACTGAACCACTAACCAGCACGTCGTCACCAGGTACCTCGCTCGAATTTGTAGCCACCTTCGGGGCCGTCGGATTCCAGCACATCGGCTTTGGGGCTGGTAATGATGTGGACATGTACAACAATACGCCTACCTGGGCCATGTTCAGTACGGGTACAAATGACAATTTTTCCACCGGCCTTAAGGCCCGGGTCAATAACAATGGCACCCCCACGGATGTCGTGCTTCCGGGCAACCTGTATGGCACGGCCCACCGCTACCGCATCGACTGGAAAGCGTCCAGCATTGAGTTCTACATAGATGGCGCCCTGGTACAAACCACCAATGTAGCCATCAGCACGCCCATGCGGGTAGGAGCCAGTGACCTGACGGCGGGCGGACTAACCCTTTTCCTTGACTGGGTGCGCGTTACTCCCTTTGCCCAATCCGGCAGCTTTACCTCCCGGATATATGACGGCAGCACTGCCAAAACCTGGAGCCAGGCCACCTGGGATGCTGATACCCCAAATGGCACCAGCGTAAAGCTGTTCCAGCGGCAGGGTAACACGCCCACGCCGGATGCCAACTGGACGGCCTTTACGGATATTGCCAATAGCGGTGCTAACGTAGGCGGCACTTCCCGCTACATTCAGTACCGCGCTGATCTGGCCACATCGAATACCGGCCAAACGCCTACCCTGCGCAGTGTTGGCATTAACTGCGCCACACCTTCCTGTGTAATAGCCTTCACGCCGGCTACCGGCTCGGCCTTACCAGCTGCTACAGTGGGCGCTGCCTATAATCAGACCATCAGTACCGATCCTACGGGCTACAGTCTGGTTGCGACGGGTTTGCCTGCCGGTCTTTCGTTGGATGCCACTACGGGTGTTATTAGCGGAATGCCTACGCAGGCAGTAGCTTCGGCCAGCGTAACGGTAACGGCTTCCAAGGATGGCTGCTCGGTGGACGCGGCTTATACGCTCGTGGTGAATGCCGTCAGCAGCCCCACGGCCCAGACTATTTCGTTCACACAAGCCCTGCCTGATGTGAAGACCAGCGCTGGCCCCATTACGCTCAGCGCTACTGCTTCCTCCGGCTTAGCTGTTTCCTACTCAGTCACGGGGCCGGCCACTATCAACGGCAACGTCCTCACCTTAACAGGGGCAACGGGGCAGGTAAAAATTACGGCCTCGCAAGCCGGTAATGCTACGTATGCTGCTGCCCAGAGTGTAGAGCGTTTCTTCAATGTTACTTCTGACGCTGTTGCCTGCTTCCAGGACCAGAGTGTGGCTGACTTCAATGCCGGTACGGCCGGTGCCACGGCTTCGGTATCTCAGTCGGCCAACGGTGGGGTTACGCTAATGGCTAAGGCCGCAAATGACTTTGCGGTAGCACCCACTGCAGCAGAATGGCAGAGCTTCCCTTGGAACAGCGGCGGTGCTACTAACTTCTCAGGCGGGCAGGCCGTGGTAGACGGTGCGCGTTTCAATACGATGGCAGCTTCTGCCGTAGTGGGCCCAGGTGCTTCCCTGGAATTTGATGCTACGTTTGGGGCAGCCGGATTCCAGCACATCGGGTTTGGCGCCGGCAATGATGTGGACATGTATAACAATACGCCTATCTGGGCCATGTTCAGTACGGGCAATGGTACAACTTCCCTGCAGGCCCGGGTTAATAACAATGGAACTGCAACCGATGTAGTACTCACCGGTACTGAACTCATTGGCAAGGCTCACCACTTCCGCATCGACTGGAAAGCCGCCAGCATCGACTTCTATGTAGATGGAGCGTTGGTACAAACCGCCAATGTGACTCTCTCAACACCTATGCGGGCAGGTGCCAGCGACTTTAATGTTGGTGGGCCTGTGCTTTCTCTGGATCAGGTCCTGCTGACACCGTACGCTTCCTCGGGCAGCTTCACTTCCCGGGTGTATGACGGTGGCAGTACCAAAGCCTGGCAGGAAGCTACCTGGACGGCGGATGTGCCCACCGGCACGAGCGTGCAGCTGCTGCAGCGGCAAGGCAACACGGCTACCCCGGATGGCAGCTGGACAAGCTTCAATCCCATTGCCGGCAGCGGCACGAAAGTGGGCGGCACCTCCCGCTACATTCAGTACCGCGCCGATCTGGCCACATCTAATACCGGCCTGACGCCTACCCTGCAAAGCATGGGTATTAACTGCGCGGCACCGGCTGAATGCCCCACCGTGGCCTTTACGCCCGTTGCCAGCTCAGCTCTGCCAGACGCCTCTGTAGGCGAAGCTTATTCTCAGACCATCAGCACAGATTTACCCGGGTACAGCGTCTCGGCTACCGGGTTGCCCGCCGGCCTGACGATAAATGCGGCTTCCGGCGTTATCAGTGGTACTCCTACTGCGGCGGTTGCTTCGGCCAGCGTAACGATAACGGCCACCAAGGAGTCCTGCTCGGCTAATGCTGCCTATACGCTCAAGGTAAAAGCAGCCAGCGTTGCCCAGGCGCAAACCATTTCGTTTACCCAAGCGCTGCCTAATGTAACCACCAGTGCTGCGCCTATTACGCTCACGGCTACGGCTTCTTCGGGGCTGTCAGTATCGTATTCGGCTACCGGACCGGCCACTGTAGAGGGCAACGTACTTACGCTGACCAAAGCCGCCGGGGTTGTAGTCATTACGGCTTCACAAGCTGGTAATGCTACTTATGCGGCGGCCCAGAACGTGGAACGCACCTTTACGGTAACGGCAGAATCTACGGCCACGGCGTGCTTCCAGGACCAGTCGGTCAGCGACTATAACGCTGGCACGGCGGGAACCGGAATTTCTGTGGCCCAAACAGCCAACGGCGGCCTGACGCTGAAGGCGCAGGTGTCACAGGACTTTACAACTACGCCTTCTTCCTCTGAATGGCTGAGCTTCCCCTGGGGCACTGGCGGCGGCACCACCTTCTCGGCCGGGCAAGCCGTGGTGAATGGTGCCCGCTACAACACGGAGCCGGTGACGGCTGCCGCGGGCCCGGGGGCTTCCCTGGAGTTTGAAGCCACGTTTGGAGGGGCCAATTTCCAGCACATCGGCTTTGGGGCGGGTGATGATGCGGCCATGTACAACACGGTATCTACCTGGGCCATGTTCAGTACCGGAACTAATGCAGCTACGGGCCTGAAAGCGCGGGTGAGTAATAATGGCACTCAGCAACCAGATGTTATTTTACCTGGTAGCCTGTATGGCACAGCTCACCGCTACCGCATCGACTGGAAAGCGGCCAGCATTGAGTTCTACGTAGATGGAGCCCTGGTACATACAGCAAGCGTCGCCCTTTCGGCACCCATGCGCGTCGGAGTTAGTGACTTTACCGTGGGTGGCCCTGCTGTGAGCCTGGATCGGGTACTGCTTACTCCGTATGCTTCCTCGGGCAACTTCACTTCCCGGGTGTACGACGGTGGCAGTGCGAAAACCTGGCAGGAAGCTACCTGGACGGCCGATACCCCAAATGGCACCAGCGTACAGCTGTTCCAGCGGCAAGGCAACACGGCCACGCCGGATGCCAACTGGACAAGCTTCAATCCCATTGGCGGCAGCGGCACGAAAGTGGGCGGCACTTCCCGCTACATTCAGTACCGCGCCGATCTGGCTACATCGGATACCAAGCTAACGCCTACGCTCTATACAGTGGGTATCAATTGCGGAACACCAACCTGTCCTGCCGTGGTCTTTACGCCTGCAGACGGTTCGGTATTGCCTACTGCTTCGGTGGGGGCTGTGTATAGTCAGACCATCAGCACGGACGTCTCCGGGTACAGCTTCTCGGCTACCGGGTTGCCGGCCGGCCTGACGATAAATGCCGCTTCCGGTGTAATTAGTGGTACTCCCACCGGAACCGTGGCCGATGCTGCCATTATCGTAACAGCCACCAAAGAGTCCTGCACAGTAAGTGCAGCCTATACTCTCTCCATCATTTCCACCAACCAGCCGCCTGTTCTTCAGTCAATTGGTTCGAAGTCAGTACCCGCGCTCAGCACGCTGACCTTTACAGCCGCTGCTACTGATGCTGATACGGATGAAAGCCTGCTGCGCTTCAGCCTGGCCGGCACGGTACCAGAAGGTGCGGTAATTGAACCTGTTACCGGTGCATTCAGCTGGACGCCCACCGAAGCCCAGATAGGTGAGCATAACTTTAAGGTGATGGTTTCGGATGGTCAGGCGACCGGCCAGGAGCAGATTACGGTGACTGTCAGCACCCCGGCCCCCACGGATATCAGCCTGAGCAAGCAAAGCGTAGAAGAAAACAAGCCCATTGGTACGGTGGTGGGCACTTTGAGCACCACTTCTGCCAGCGCCGCTCAAAATTATTCGTATGCTCTGATAGAGGGTGAAGGCGGCACCGATAACGCGTCGTTCCAGGTGGTGGGCAGTGACCTGCAGACGGGAGCAGCGTTTAATTTTGAAGGCAAGCTCTCCTACTCCGTCCGGGTGCGCGCAACCAGCAATGCGGCCAGCGGCGCCACGTTTGAAAAGGCCTTTGTTATTACGGTAACGGATGTAAACGAGGCCCCGGTTTTGGCAGCGCAGACATTCTCCGTTGGGGAAGGCAGTGCCACCAGCTCTGCCGTGGGCACAGTGGTAGCCTCGGACCCCGATGCCAATCAAACCCTGACCTACAGCATCACAGCCGGCAACACCAACGATGCCTTCAAAATGGTGGGCAACCAGCTGCAGGTAAACAATGGCAGCGCACTGAACTACGCTACCACGCCCAGCTTCTCCTTAACAGTGAAGGCGCAGGATTCTGCAAATCCATCCTTGAGCACGTCGGCCACCATTACCGTAAACGTGACCGATGTAAATGGGGCGCCGGTTATTGCTGCGCAGAGTTTCTCACTGGACGAGAATAAGCCCAATGAAAGCACGGTGGGCACAGTGGCGGCCTCTGACTCTGATGACGGGCAAACGCTGACCTTCAGCATTACAGCCGGTAATGATGCCGGAGCCTTTAAACTGGAAGGCAATGTGCTGAAGGTTGCCAATGCGGCGGCCCTGGATTTTGAGCAGACGGCAGAGTTTAGCCTGACCGTGGCTGTTACGGATAACGGAGACCCGGTGCTGTCCAGCTCGGCTACCATAACCATAACCCTGAACCCGGTAAACGAAGCACCCGTGCTGGCCAATGTTCCTGCCTCGGCCGTTACCATTCCGGAACTGGCAGCCTACACCTTTACGGCCACCGGCTCCGACCCCGAAAACGACAACCTCAGCTTCTCGCTGGTGAATGCACCGGCCGGCGCAGGCATCGGGGAGTCATCGGGCATATTCTCCTGGACACCCACGGAGGCCCAGGGCCCGGGTACCTACGACTTCAGTGTGCGCGTATCTGATGGTAAGCTGACCTCTGAGCTGGCATTGCGCCTGATAGTAAGCGAGGTAAGCTCGGCGCCGGTGCTTGCCGGCGTGCCCGAATCGGCCACTATTCCGGAGCTGGCGGCTTACAGCTTCCAGGCAACCGGAACTGATGGTGACGGCAACGAACTTACCTACTCCCTGGTAAATGCTCCGGTAGGCGCTGGCATTAACAGCAGTGGCCTGTTTACCTGGACACCCTCCGAAGCACAGGGCCCCGGTGAATATGACATTACGGTGCGCGTTTCGGATGGCAGCTCCAATGATGAAGCCCTGGTACACCTCACGGTGGAGGAAGTAAATGCGGCTCCGGTATTAAGCAGTATTGCCGATGCTTCCATCCCGGAGCTGGCAGAATACACGTTCAAGGCGGCAGCTTCGGATGCAGAGAACAGCACGCTTCTTTACTCGCTGCTCAATGCTCCGGAAGGGGCTTTAATAGATGGAGCAACGGGTGACTTTAAGTGGACGCCTACCGAAGCACAGGGACCAAACAAGTATACTTTCTCCGTGCGGGTTTCGGATGGCTCATTAACAGATGAGCAGGAATTCAGCCTGACCGTAACGGAAGTTGGTTCGGCGCCGGTGCTTTCCGCAGTGCCCGCATCAGCTACTATACCGGAACTCTCGGAATATACCTTCACGGCCAGTGCCACGGACGTGGATAGTGAAAACCTGACGTTCTCCTTGGTAAATGCCCCTCAAAATGCTTCCATCAATGAAACGACGGGCGTCTTTAGTTGGATTCCCTCGGAGGAACAAGGACCGAATGAGTACACCTTCACCGTGCGGGTTTCAGATGGCTCGCTGGAGGATGATCAGGCCATTACTTTAACGGTAACGGAAGTATCGGTGGCGCCGGAGCTTACGGGGGTACCAACGGAGGAAACTATCCCGGAGCTGACTACCTACAGCTTCACGGCCTCGGTCAGCAATGTTGATGGCAGCGCTGGTGCTTCTCCAACCGTTGCCCCGGTGTATTCGCTGAAAGATGCCCCCGTTGGAGCGAGCATCAATCCCAGCACCGGGGTGTTCAGCTGGATGCCGACCGAGGCGCAAGGCCCGGGTGATTATACCTTCACGGTGAACGTAGCCGTTGGTAGCATGCAGAATGAGCAGCAGGTTATCCTGCATGTGGAAGAAGTAGTACTGGTGCCCACCATTGCTTCCTTCTCGCCCACGGCGGGGCCCGAAGGCACCGTGGTGACCATATCGGGTACCAACCTTGGCCAGACGGAATCGGTGCGCTTCAATGGGCTGAGTGCCCAGTTCAGCATCCGCAGTGATGCCCAGCTCGTGGCAACGGTACCGGCGGAGGCGACGACCGGGTTGATTTCGCTTACTACCCCAGAAGGAAAGGCTACCAGCCAGGCCGCCTTTACGGTCACACCGGTCATTCTCTCCTTCACGCCTACTACTGGCCCGGTCGGTACGGAGGTGCTCATCACCGGTACCAGTCTGCTAGGCGCTACCTCGGTGCAGTTCTTTAATGGAGTAGAAGCAGGCCGGTTTGAAGTGCGGAATAGCACTACCATTATGGCCGTGGTACCGGTGGGAGCACGGACCGGCAAGCTGACGGTCATCACGCCCAATGGGCAAGCAAAGAGTACGCAGACCTTCACGGTAACGAAGCCCAGCACGCCCGTTCTGGTACCGGCCATCAGTCTCTTCACCCCCGTTTCCGGGCCGGTCGGCACCACGGTAACCATTCTGGGCAGCAACCTGGAGGGGGCAACCGAAGTAACCTTTAATGGAACGCCTTGCCTGGAAATCCTGTCCAAATCCGCTACCGAAGTAGTGGTTCAGGTGCCCAGCGGGGCGCAAAGCGGAACTATCTCCGTGAAAACGCCACTGGGCGTGGCCACCAGCAAAGACCGGTTTAAGGTAACCACGGGTACCCCATCCGAGGCCCCGGTTATTACGTCCTTTACCCCGGATTCGGGCCCCATCGGCACGCTAGTGACCATCTACGGCAGCAACTTGGGCAGTAGCGTAGCCGACATCTCCCAGGTGACCTTCAATGGAACCCCCTGCGACCGGCTGAAGCTGCAGTGGATTTCGGCCAGTCAGATTAAAGCGGTGGTGCCGGCCGGGGCGAAGAGCGGCCAGATTATGGTAACGACGGGAAAAGGCTCGGCCACCAGTAAAGACCGGTTCCGGGTAACTAAGGGCATAGCCACGGTCAGCCTTTCCAGCGGCCTGATTACCGAGCCAGCCGGTGCGCTGCCAACCGCTCTGCAGGCCCTGCAGGCTTACCCCAATCCCATCCAGGGTAAGTCGCAGCTCAGCTTCTCGCTGGCCAAAGACGAAAGCTTCATGCTGGATGTCTATGATATGCGGGGCAGCAAGGTGCGGAGCCTTGGCAAGGGCACGGCCCAGGCCGGCCACCTGAATACGTTTGATATAGATGCCCGCCTGCTGGAAGAAGGTATCTATATCGTGCGGCTGGTAACGGGTTCCGAGGTACAGACTACCCGGATTACGGTTCGGAAGTAACCCGCCTCCAACAGAAAGCCCCGGCAGAAAATCAGCGTGACAGGCTGGTTTTCTGCCGGGGCTTTCTTGTAAGAAATGTCTAAGGGTATCTGGTGGCTGGGCGGACATTTTTAGCCCGGCGCAAACCTTTTGGCCGTAAAAGCTATACTGTAGTATTCCGGCGGCTTGCTGCGCCGGGCATTCCGCTACTTTCATCCCCGAACCTGTGCCTACTTTCCGCCAGAAGCTGCTGAAAACGTTCTACCCCCTGATTATGCGGCTGTCTAAGTCGAGCAGCCGGGGCAAAGTGCTGGCCAGTACCCAGAAACTACCCGCCCCGGTACCTTTCTACCAGCTCGACAGCCAGCTTAATTCGGGCAAAGATTTCTCCTTTGAAAGTCTGAAAGGCAAAAAGGTATTGCTGGTAAACACCGCCTCCAACTGTGGCTTTACCAATCAGTATGCCGAGCTACAGCAGCTTTCTGAGCAGTTTGCTGACCAGCTGGTAGTGCTGGGCTTTCCTGCCAATGACTTTGCGGAGCAGGAAAAAGACGACGATAAGACCATTGAGCAGTTCTGCCAGGTAAACTTTGGGGTATCGTTTCCCTTGATGAAGAAAACCGTAGTGGTAAAGCAGGCGGAGCAGCACCCCGTATACCGGTGGCTTTCAGAAGCCCGGCAGAATGGCTGGAATGAGCAGGCCCCGGACTGGAACTTCTCCAAGTACCTGATTAGTGAGGATGGGCGCCTGACCCACTACTTTGGCCCGGCCGTTTCACCACTCAGCGACACGGTGGTGCAACAGCTGAAAAGCCGCTAGCACTTCCGTTTTCCCGGCAAGTCTCTGTGGCTACGTCTCAGTAGGTGTAGCACCAGCTTCCGGCAGGCCACTTTGGGGCTCATAAAAACAAGTCGGCAAGCCACTTACTCCCGGTATTACGGCAAAAACGTTTCCACTTAAAGGGAATTGCGCTAGCTGCTCGGGACTTAGCTCTTTGCGGGCCGAGGTAATATATAAGGTCTGTAAGTCCGGCCCGCCAAAAGTGCAGGAAGTAGTAAAGGGCGCTGGCACGGTGATAACCTGCAATAGTGCCCCCGTGCCGGGGTGGTAACGGTGTACAGCCCCGCCACCCCACACGGCTACCCAAAGCATGCCCTCCCTATCGATGGTCATGCCATCGGGCACCCCGGTTTCCGGGGCAATGCGCACGATGGTTCTTGCGTTGGAAATGCTGCCGGAAGCTTTATCGTAGTCGAATGCCTGCACCCTGAGCGTAGGCGAATCGATGAAATACATGGTAGAATGGTCTAAAGACCACGCAATGCCATTGGAGGTGGTAATGCCGCGCAGCATCACGTGCAGGCTACCATCGGGGTCCAGGCGGTACAGCGTGCCGGTACCCGTACGCAATTGCATATCGCAGGTGCCTACCCAGAACCGGCCTGCCGGGTCGCACTTCCCGTCGTTGAAGCGCAGGCTGGGGTCAGTCAGCGGGTTGACCAGTAGCGTAAGCTGGCCGGTGTCTAGGTGAAGCTGATGGATTCCACTTTGCAGAGCCAGCAGCACTCTGCCGTGGTGCATAGGAGCGGCGCTGCCAACCCGGGCGGGCATAGAAAAGGCCTGATCCTGACCGGTAGCCGGGTTAAAAAGATGGAAAGCACACCCGTCAATGTCTACCCAATACAGCTGTTGCGTTTCCGGGTTCCAGAGCGGGCCTTCGCCTAAGGTAGCTTGCGCAGGCAGGATAGAACAGGCTTTCATGGCAACGCGGTAGTTTCAGGCTTCTTCCTTGATTTGACTCTTACGGAGAACGGTCCACTGCCCTTTTATGGTCACTTCCTCACCATTTTTCACGTCAACAGGCACCTTATCAGCAATACCCAACACACGTAACGCGGCACTATATTGCGCCACCAGCACCGGTTTTCCGGCCAGGACAATTCCTGCCGGCAGGCTCCTGACCAGGTCCTGGCATTCACAGCCAATGACCAGGCCGCTTAGGTAAAAATAGTTTTCCTGCCGGCTGGCTTTCCGGAATAAGTCCTGGGTGCGTACCAGAAAAGCATGGTGCAATAGATTGGCCTGCTGGCTGTCCTGTAGGCCTTTGGCAAACCAATGCTGGTTATTGCCTTCCTCCAATTGGCCGCCTTCTTCTACCGAGGACGCCAGAATACTTTCTTTGGATAACAGAGAAAAGAATTCGCCGGTCATGTAGGTTTTCAAGGCTACTGCCTGCCCCTGCTGCACCAGCACATGCTTGGTATGCGTGCCCGGATGCAGAAAAAGCTGCCGCTGCGGGGTATTTCCCAACTCGCAACCCACCAACTGGGTCTCCTCGCCCCGCATCACATCATCCTCGCTTTTCACCCCCGAAATCAGCAGTATCGGGTGCTCAAAACTGGCGGCAGACGGGGTGTATTTGGTTTGCAGATCTGCGCCATCGGTAGCGAAAGGCAGCGGCTTATACGGCAGCTCCTCCATGCCGATGGTGGACGAAGCCATACCGGAAATAACCAGGGGCACCCCCTTCAGCGACATTTGTACACTTTGTTCCAACTGCTGTAAATGCGGCTGCACAATGGCCAGATAAAAGCTCAGGCGCTGCCCGGGAGGCTGGTTTGCCTGCTGCCAGCTTTTGGCAATGGCCGCGTTGCCTTCTTTGGAGCTTACCTGCGCCAGCACGGCCAGCGTATGGCGCTCCACCAGCAGCAGGCGGAAGGAAGAAGTGCCCCAGTCGCAGCTGAGGAAAGTGTTTTTGGGGTCCATACGCCAATAAGTTGGGGCTTACCACTCTGCCAGACTGCCGTCGGGGTTGCGCCAGATGGGGTTGTGCCAGTTGTGGCCAATAGCAGCACGGCTCAGTAGGTACTCCTCATTGATTTCAATGCCCAGCCCGGGACCTTCGGGTATTTTGCAAAAACCCTTTTCATAATCGAACACAGTTTTATCCACCAGATAGTCCAGCAGGTCGTTTTCCAGGTTGTAATGAATCCCCAGGCTTTGCTCCTGAATAAAAGCGTTGTGGCAGGTGGCATCCACCTGCAGACAGGCGGCCAGGGCAATAGGCCCCAGGGGGCAGTGCGGCGCCGCGGCCACGTCAAAAGCCTCCGCCATTGAAATAATTTTCTTGCACTCCGTAATGCCGCCGGCGTGTGAAAGATCGGGCTGGATTATGTCAGCGTAGCCATCAATAAGCAGTTGTTTGAAATCCCAGCGCGAAAACATTCGCTCGCCCGTAGCTACAGGAATGGCGCAGTGGCGGGCTATATCACGCAGCGCCTCGTTGTTCTGCGGCAGCACGGGCTCCTCAATAAACATGGGATGAAAAGGCTCCAGCTCATTGGCCAGCACCTTGGCCATAGGCTTATGCACCCGGCCATGAAAATCGATACCGATGCCCAGACCGGGGCCGCCGGCTTCGCGCACGGCCGCCACGCGGGCCAGCACCTGGTCTACTTTCACGTGCGAGTCCACGTAGCTCATCTCATCGGAGGCATTCATTTTGATGGCTGTGAAGCCTTTGGCCACCATGCCCGCCGCCGCCAGTCCCACCTCCGTAGGCCGGTCGCCGCCAATCCAGGAATACACCCGCATCAGCTCGCGCACCCGCCCGCCCAGCAGCTGATGGATGGGGGCGCTGTGGTACTTCCCCTTAATATCCCACAGGGCCTGATCAATACCTGCCAGAGCACTCATCAGAATGGGGCCGCCCCGGTAAAAGCCACCCCGGTACATCACCTGCCAATGGTCTTCGATGTTGAGCGGATTCTTACCCAGCAGGTTTTCCATCAGCTCGGTGACGGCCGCGGCCACGGTGGCGGCCCGGCCTTCAATCACCGGCTCACCCCAGCCTACGATACCGGCATCGGTTTCGAGCTTCAGGAACAGCCACCGGGGCGGTACCTGATACAGGGTAAAGCGAGTAATTTTCATGCTGTAGAGCTTGAGGGGGCGGCTACCGCTTCTACAAAGTGCCGGGCCGTGTCAGTGAGCTGCCGCAGGTATGCGTCCGTGACCTGCTGCGTGGGATTAACCAGGGCGCTGGCCAGCCCAAAAGCTACGGCGCCGGCCTGCTGAAAGCTTCGGATATTATCCAGTCGCACGCCCCCGGTCGGCATCAGCGGAATATGCGGCAGCGGACCGGCTATGTCTTTGAAATAGGTAGCGCCCATAGAAGCCGGAAATACCTTGATTATGTCGCCGCCAAATTCGTAAGCCGTCAGGATTTCGGTGGCCGTGTAGGCGCCAGGGATACTCACAGCGCCGTAGCGACGGGTTATCCGAATGGTTTTCTTATTTAGGGTGGGTGAGATAATAAAGCGGGCGCCGGCCAGCAGGGCCGCCCGCGCTGATTCGGCATCGAGCACGGTGCCTGCTCCTACCAGCATCTGCCCTTCCATTTCGCGCGCGAGTTCTGCTATTGCGCCCAGGGCGCCGGGCGAGTTGAGCGTAATTTCCATGGTCCGGATGCCACCGGCATGCAGCGCCCGGGCAATGGACAAGAGTTCCTTCGGCTCGGCACCGCGGATAATGGCCACCAGCTTATTCTCCAGTATATGCGCAAGGGGCGTCATGGCAGTCCGGAATAAGTCTTTGCCCGCATGGGCTTTCCTGACAACGTAGAACCTGCGAGCCTGGTTAAGGCAGAGATGGGTTGTGGCGGGCAGAAAGCCTAACTCATGTCGACAGAGTAGCATAGGCGCAAGCAACATCCTGCCCCTGAACTAAGTAAGCGTGAAAGCATCTGCCCTGGTTCTGCTTAATTCTTACTTCTATGGGTCCTCAGTTTCTTTTTGCCACCGGGATTGAAAATAGTAACCCCACCATCCAGAACGGCAGGCTGCGGGTAGATGAGATGGAGAAATGCGGCCATTATCAGCATTGGCAGAAGGACTTCGACCTGGTGCAGGAGCAGGGTATTTTCTTTCTACGCTACGGCCCTCCTATTCATACCACATGGCTGGGCCCCGGTAAGTATGACTGGTCTTTTGCTGATGTTACCTTCCAGGACTTGCTGCGCCGCAACATTGCCCCCATTGTAGACCTGTGCCACTTTGGCTTGCCAGACTGGCTCGGCAATTTTCAGAACCCCGATTTCCCGCACCTTTTTGCCCGGTATGCCCGGGATTTTGCCCAGCGCTTTCCCTGGGTCCAGCTCTACACGCCGGTAAATGAGATGTTCATTTGCGCCGAGTTTTCCGCGCTTTTTGGGTGGTGGAATGAGCAGCTAACGGGCCATCAGCACTTTGTGACGGCGCTCAAGCATATTGTAAAAGCTAACCTGGAGGCCATGCGCGCCATTCTGGAGGTGAGGGCCGATGCCATCTTTATTCAGAGCGAATCGACGGAGTATTTTCATGCCGAAAACCCTGCTGCTATCCGGTCTGCAGAGCTGATGAACGCCCGCCGCTTTTTGTCGCTGGATCTGAATTATGGGCGTCGGGTGGAATCGGAGATGTACGAATACCTGATGGACAATGGCATGAGTCGGGAGGAGTACCATTACTTCATGCACAACAAGATGAAGCATCATTGCATCATGGGCAATGATTACTATAAAACCAATGAGCACCGCGTTTTAAAAGATGGCAGTACGCGGGCCTCAGGCGAGATTTTTGGCTACCACGTCATTACCCGGCAATATCACGACCGTTACCGCCTGCCGGTGATGCACACAGAAACCAACCTGGCCCAGGGCAGCACTGGCGAGGAAGCCGTAAACTGGCTCTGGAAAGAATGGGCCAACGTGCTGCGCGTGCGCAATGACGGGGTACCCATTGTGGGGTTTACCTGGTATTCCCTCACTGACCAGGTAGACTGGGACACCGCCCTGCGTCGGAACAATGGCCACGTAAACCCACTCGGCCTCTACGACCTGGACCGCAATATTCGCCCGGTAGGCAAAGCCTATAAGCAGCTGATTAAGGACTGGCAGCAGGTGCTGCCTACGCACAGCGTTTGCCTACAGGTACCCATTGTAATGCCGCAGGAAAGTAACCGCATCTGGGCCCGGGAGCAGGAAGCTGCCGCCCAAAAAACCAGCGCTGACAGCTCTACCTCTCAGGCCAACGCTCCTACCACTGTCGCCTAACCTTACTCCTATCCGCCATGGAAGCCAGATTTCAGGATAAAGTTGCCCTTATCACCGGCGGGGCCAGCGGGATTGGCCTGGCCGTGGCAAAGCGCCTGGCCAGCGAGGGTGCCCGCATTGTATTAGCTGATTACAAACAGGAAAACCTCGACACAGCTGAGCCTGCCGTGAGGGCAGCCGGGGCTCCAGAGGTATGGACCAGCCTATGCAATGTGGCCGTAGAAGCCCAGGTAGAAGCTACCGTGGCCGGTACCCTAAAGCGTTTTGGGCGGCTGGATGTGGTGGTAAACAATGCCGGCCTCATGCAGTTCAAACCCTTGGAACAGCTTACGGGAGAAGACTGGATGCGTATTTTGAATGTGGACCTGCTGGGGGCCTTCTATTTTACGAAGCAGGCATTTCTGCATATGAAGCCCGGAAGCAGCATTCTGAATGTGGCCAGCATTCATGCCGTGGAGACTAGCCCCCTGGTTGCGCCCTACGCTGCCGCTAAAGCTGCTTTGTTGTCGCTCACCCGCTCCTCCTCGCTGGAGGGCAAGCCCAAAGGCATCCGTACCAACGCAATTCTGCCGGGTGCCATCGACACACCCATGCTCTGGGAAAATCCCAACATAAAAAGCGGGGTTGAAGTCATCAACAAAACCGATGTAGGCCGACCAGAGGACGTGGCCGCCGTTATAGCCTATCTGGCCTCGGACGATGCTCATTTTGTGCAAGGTGCCGAGGTACGCGTAGACGGAGGTCGGCTGGACCGGCTATAATAGCCTTATGCACTATGTAGCTGCGCAGAAAGGAAATAGCTAAAATGCGGTTGCCGGGAAAAGCAACCGAATTTATGATAAGCAAGCTCCAGGAAGCACGCAGTTAGCGTACAACAAATCCTTTGGCTTCCCAGGCGGCTACGTTGTGGGTGCGCACGAAGCGCGTTTCAATATGCCCCCAGGCATCCTGCTTATACATAACGGTTTTGCCTTGTTCGCGCGCATGCAACACCTGCAGGTGCTCGGCATGAGAGAGTACAGTTACTGGGGCAGATTCTTGTGGTTTCCGCTTTCGAATGCGTTTGGTCGGTTGTGTCATAAATTGGTAACGCAAATTGCGCGAAAAAAGAGCAAATCCACCGAGCGTAGATAACTTCTTCTTGTAAGAGAAAGTAAATACCCGGGTTTTATTGCCTTAGCCTGCGCCTTTACGGGTTTACAGATTGCAGACTAATGCTGGCTACGCCTCACAGCAGGTTAAGTTCGGGGCTGATGCAGAAATCTAATGTAGCATGCCCTGTCGCATACTTAGTCGAACCGTTGAGTAGGGCCATGAGTGTAATAAACAACAAAGCCACTGTAAAGTTGCGCTCTGTTGTTACTTCTATTATTATATATACTGCAGTAGCTGTAACCAGCCATATACTCACCAATTGACTAAGGAAATCAACTTAGCAATGAGGCTATTCAGCTTATTTATCACTACCAACTACAGGCAGGCCACTCAGGGGGTGTGGCTTAGATGTTAAGCATGCTGCTTGCTTCTATACTTTTTGAAAGCTTTTTTATAAGCTTGCCACAAGGCCATTTGAGAAGCTTCCCAGAAGATAGGCACGGAAATGTCATCCAGCATAATGACACAAAAATAAAAAAACTCAGAGCAACAATCTCATTATAAGCTTGTTGCTCTGAGTGTTTTTTGTGGGCCCAACTGGAATCGAACCAGTGACCTGCTGATTATGAGTCAGCTGCTCTAACCGATTGAGCTATAGGCCCGGCGCAAAACCAGCCAAGGCGGTTGGTTTCGGCAGCGCAAACTTCGACTTTTGTAGGCGGATTTGCAACGTGGGAGTGGGTGGAATGTGGGCCGCTTCGTAACTTTTTAGGCGTTCTAGCTTTATCAGCGCTTCTCCAATTACCTATTTGTATGGCCAAAAAGCCCAACCTATTGTTCGATTTTGGTGGCATTATCATCAATATTGATTACCAACGTACGCTTGATGCCATGAGCAAACTGCACCGGAGCGGTAGCACTATTGCTTTTACGCAGGCAGCCCAAGCTGAGCTATTTGATTTGATGGAAACCGGCCGCCTCACCCCCGCCGATTTTTGGGAAGGGCTACGCACGCACTACGAGTTGGAAGCCACAGATGAGGAACTAAATGCGGCCTGGAATGCTATGCTGCTGGATGTACCCGCAGAGCGGCTTTCGCTCATAGCCGACTTACGGGCTCAGGGTTATGAAACAGCACTTCTCTCCAATACCAACCAGGTGCATATTGAGGAAATAAATCAGCGGCTGCATCAGCAGTACGGGCTGCAAAACGGCATTGCCGACGCGCTGGACCGGGTTTTCTACTCCCAGCACGTAGGCTTACGGAAGCCCGGCGAAGAAATTTTCCGGCATGCCCTGGCCGAGATGAACTGGAAAGCGGAGGAAACACTTTTCATCGAGGACAGTTTTCAGCACATTGAAACGGCGCGGCGCCTGGGTTTACATACTTTGTTCCTGACTCCGCCCCTCACCCTCACCGACGCCCTTCCCGACGCCCTCCGTGCCTTCCACTCCTCCGCCACTTCCCTTTCCTCCTGATGCCCATTCTCCTGGCCTAAACGACGAGGAAGATCTTCGGCAGTTATTTACCCGTTACGAGCGGCCTGCGCCGCCTCGTTGGCGGCGGTATGCCCTGCACCTGCTGCTGTTCGTCATCACCCTTACCACCACTACCCTGGCTGGGGCAGAATGGATTACGGGTAAAGCCTTCTTTTTACAAGGAGACGCACTGAAGCTAACCGGCTGGTTGACGAAACCTGAGATTTTGGGCGGGCTATGGTTCTCGCTACCGTTTCTGGGCGTACTTACGGTGCACGAGTTTGGACATTATTTCACGGCCCGTCATAACCAGGTACGCACTACGCTGCCATACTACATTCCGTTTTTTACGGGTTTGTTTAATACCATTGGCACATTTGGGGCAGTAATTCGCATCAAAGACCGAATTTTCTCGCGGCGGGAGTTTTTTGATATCGGTCTGGCCGGGCCATTGGCCGGTTTTCTGGTGGCGGTGCCGGTACTCATTTACGGCTTCACTCATTTACCCCCGCTGGAGTACGTCTTCCAGATTCACCCGGAATACCGCGTCTACGGCCCGGAGTATGTTCGCCATGTGTACCAACAGGGCAATGGCCTTACCCTGGCCAAACCCCTATTGTACCAGGGTCTTGAATATCTGTTTGCTGATCCCACGCGCCTACCGCACCCGAATGAGCTGATGCACTATCCAATGCTGCTGGCTGGGGCCTTGTCGCTGTTTTTCACGGCCTTGAATCTGTTGCCAATCGGTCAGTTGGATGGCGGGCACATCCTGTACGGCCTGTTGGGCTTTCGGCGTTTCAACCGGTTATCGGCGGCGCTGTTTATCGGGTTTATTTTTTACGCCGGGCTAGGGCTTTTTTCGCTGCATAGCCCACTGAATACCTGGCTTTTCTGGGGTATACCCTATTTCCTTTACCTGTTGCTGGTCTTTCGGCGGGTACTACCGCAGCCCCTGCAGAGTGTGAAGCTAGCTTTGGGAGTGCTGGTTGCTCAGTTGGCGGCTACTTTGGCATTTCCTGGACTAGAGGGCAACCCGGGCTGGCTGGTTTTTGGGTTGCTCCTAGGCCGGGTAATGGGCATTTATCATCCTCCCGCTCCGGATGAGCGCCCACTTTCACCGGGACGCAAAGTGCTGGGCTGGCTGATGCTGGTTATTTTTGTGCTTTGCTTTACCCCTTCCCCTTTCAAGTAACCTAGTTGAACAGTGCTTTATAGCGCGGTTCTATAGCTGATGCTCCTCGAACAAAACCGAATTTTACTAGGCACAACCCAACTGGTTATGCGCGAGCATGGCCTCTACGCCTGCCAGCGCACCACCCAGAATATTCCTTTACTGGAAGTAGAAGTCCCCTACGAGAAAATTCTGCCGGTACAGTTGGAGCGCACCCGTCAGGTGCCCACCCGCTGGCTGCTCTACATGCTAGCCCTCATTGTGTGGGTGGGCCTTGAGCCTGTGCAGGAGTCCTGGGCTACCGGCACCGTTACGGCCAGTCTGGTGGGTGTACTGGTTTTCCTGGCTGTATTAGGCGCTTTTATTGCCTTGGAATGGGACCGACGCTGGTTCCTGCTGCACTTCCGCACGGCCCACCTCAGCCTCACCTTCGCCGACCGTCGCCGCGACCGGGCCCAGTTCTACACCTTTGCTCAAACCTTGGAAAAGCGTGTGAAGGAGTATCTGCGAGGCCACTATGCCAGCATCAACCCCCTGGGGCCCATTGAGCTACAGGTGCGCCGTCTGCAATGGCTACAGGAAATGCAGGTCCTGAGTGAGCCCGAAGCCCGCGCCCTGATGGTGCGCCTCACCGGCCGTCAGCAGGAAACCCTGCAGGGCATGGGACACGAGTTGGAAGGCCTGTACGAGAATTAACTTCCCACTATGGCCTCTATTTCCAGTATCCGGCAGAACTATCCACTGGTAGGGTATACCTACTTAACCCTGACTGACAAGAGCCTTCAGGTTGAGCAACGGCGCTTGTTCAACTTGACTAAAGTTGAGCTTCCTTTCGAAGAATTGATGCCTATCGGGGTGGCGCATCACCACTCTATTCCTTTTCGACTTCCGCTCGTTGCTTTATTTATTTCATTCGGCTGCCTTAAATCACTGTATTCCATTTATGCTCAACCCAATCAACGCGAGTCAGCCATATGGCTTTTGCTTATTCTAACCGGAATATTATTAGCACTGATATATCAAATTCTGCGCGACTGGCACCATGATTTTGTGCTTACAACTGGTCGCGGAAACATTGTCTTATTCGACAGCCGTCGTAAGAAGGCTACGCATTACGAATTTGCCAATGAGCTTCGTGACCGCACCATTCTATATCTACGCCACCATTACACGGATATCAATCCACTACTGCCTGCCGAGCCTCAATTAGCACGTTTAGAATGGCTACGCGAAAGAGGCGTACTTAATACGACGCAGTTTCACCAATTGAAAACCCGCCTTCTTGGCCGGTTTTACAATGAAGAATTGCTTCCTGGCCAATCAGATAGTATTTCGCCTTCAGCGAACTAAAGACAACAAAAAACCCACTTGCTTCGCAGCAAGTGGGTTTTTAATTAAGGTTTGAAACTACCGGCCTTCCAGCGCCGCTACGCCGGGTAGCTCTTTGCCTTCCATATACTCCAGCAAGGCGCCGCCACCGGTGCTGATGTAAGATACTTTGTTGGCGAAGCCCAACTGATTGACTGCCGCAGCCGAGTCCCCGCCGCCGATGAGACTGAAAGCGCCGTTTTCGGTTGCTTCGGCAATAGCCTGAGCCACAAACTCAGTGCCTACCGAGAAGTTCGACATCTCAAACACCCCCATAGGACCATTCCACAGAATGGTTTTGGAGTTGCGAATGATGTCGGCGAACAACTCGCGGGTTTCGGGGCCGATGTCTAAGCCCATCCAGGTAGCGGGAATGTGGTGGCTGGCCGCTACATCAATATCGGCATCGTTAGCAAACTGGTTGGCAATAACACTGTCGACGGGCAGGACCAGATTCACGCCTTTCGCCTTGGCTTTGCGCATGAGGTCCAGCGCCATATCCATTTTGTCGCCTTCCAGCAGGGAGTTACCAATTTCGCCGCCTTCGGCCTTGGCAAAGGTGTAGGACATACCCCCACCGATGAGCAGGTTATCGACCTTATCCAGCAGCTGCTCAATAATCTGAATCTTGTCAGAAATCTTGGCGCCGCCCATAATGGCGGTGAAAGGCCGGTCAGCATGATCCAGCACGCGCTTGGCATTTTCCAGCTCTCCCTGCATCACGTAGCCAGCTACGCGGTTTTCGGGGGTGAAGTGCTGGGCCATTACGGCTGTAGAAGCGTGCCGGCGGTGCGCGGCCCCGAAGGCATCATTCACATATACGTCGCCGAGGCGGGCCAGCTTTTCGGCGAAGGCATCGTCGCCTTTTTCCTCCTCAGCATAGAAGCGTAGGTTATCGAGCAGCAGGATTTCGCCGGGCTGCAGCGAGGCCGCCAGATCAGCGGCTTCCTGGCCCAATACATCATCGGCAAACTTTACTTCCTGCCCGTACTCTTGCTGCAGGCGCAGCACCAGGTTGCGCAGGGAGTTTTTCTTGTCGGGGCCGCCTTTGGGCCGGCCCATGTGCGAGAGCAGAATAACGGAGCCGCCATCGGCCAGAATTTTTTTAACCGTGGGCGTAGCCGCCCGAATGCGGGTATCGTCGGTGATGCGCAGGTCGCTGTCGAGCGGCACGTTGAAGTCCACGCGTACCACCGCCTTTTTGCCGGCGAAGTTGTACTGGTCGAGGGTTTTCATAAGCAGGAATAGAAAGTTGGGTGTCGTCTTATACGAGGTTGCGGCGCGTAGTTCGGGAGTTTTTGTGCCGAATGCAATATTCTATTGGAGTTCACGTATTTCAACGGCGCTGACTCCCGCCTGCATTTATCGAGCGGATTCTTCACTTTATTTGCCGCACTTCTACTGGTATCAGTATTTGTCAACCCTCCCTCTACTCTGTATGAAAAGTACCTTTTATCTGACTATTCCCGCCTTGCTCCTGAGTCAGATTGCCGCTGCTCAGCACCTTCGTTTTGGCGTGAAGGCCGGCGTCAATTATTCCAAGGACCGAATAAAAAACACCGTTGGGCCCGACCGACTACTCGGCATTAATGGCGGGCTGGTATCCCGCTACTCTCTGACCGATGACGGCTTCTGGAGCATTCAATCCGAGCTGTTGTATTCAGCAAAAGGGGCAAAAGACAAATACGGCAGCACCACTACCGGCGCCCGCACCACCAATTATTACCACCGTAATTACCTGGATTTGCCGGTCCTGGCAAAAATCAATGCCAAAGGACTCACATTTGAAGCAGGTCCGCAGCTCAGCTATTTGCTCAGTTTTAAGAATGATGTGAACAACGACCTGTATGAACAGCCCCAGCGCCGCGACTTCAACAGCCTGCAGTTGGGATATGTAGCCGGTATCGGTTACGAGCTGCCTTCCGGCCCGAATATCACGCTACGTTATTGTGGTGATATAACTCATCCTCTCCAGTATAGCCCCACGCGCAACTCAGTATTTCAGGCCCAGCTAGGCTATATGTTTAGTGCGAAACAGTAACGCAGCAAGTTGCCCGCAGGTAGCGCCATGCTGTCCGACATTCGTACCTTTGCACTACGTATGAAAATAGGCATCTTCTTCGGCGGACCGTCGCGTGAGCGGGAAATTTCCTTTGCGGGCGGCCGCACTGTATATGACAACCTGGACAAGTCGCTGTTTCAGGCCGTTCCCGTGTTCGTGGACAGCCGCGGCAACTTTATCCTGCTGGACTGGCACTACATTTATAAAGGCACCATCCGGGACTTCTACCCACCCGTTTCGGCCCTGCCTGCCTCCGAGCACAAGCTGCAGGTATACCTGGAAAGTCTGGGCGAGCTGAGCATTGCCCAACAGGACGAAATCATCAACCAGGTAGGCCGCCGTATTCAGCCGCAGGAGCTGAGCAGCCTCATGGATTTTGCCTTTCTGGCCCTGCACGGTCCCGGCGGCGAAGATGGTGCCATTCAGGGCTTGCTGGAGTGGTACGGTATTCCGTACTCTGGCTCCGGTGTGCTGCCTTCGGCCTTTGGCATTGATAAAATTGCCCAGAAAAAGCTGCTCCACGCCCTGAACCGGCCCACGCCGGAATTCCGCGTAGTAACAGCGGAAGAGTGGGATGCCGCCGACCCGGCCGCTTCGCTTGCTTATTTGGAGCGCGAGCTGGGTTTGCCGCTGGTGTTCAAAGCCCCGCGCCAGGGCAGCAGCATCGGCATCAGCATTCTGCGCGAAGCCAAAGTAGAGGCGTTCCAGCGCGCCATGGAGCGCAGCCTGTTCCGCAAAACCGTTACCCGCGACGACTGGCAGCGCCTCTCGGAGCGCGACAAAATCATGTGGGTGCAGCAGCTCACCGACATCCGCGAAGGCATCGGCCTGCCCGTGATGCTGGATGCTGATGATGAGCACATCATCTACCACCCCGAAGCCCTGCTGAACACGCTGGAAGAGCGCCTGCAAACCGCCGAGCAGGTGCGCCTGACCAATGTGGATGGCGAAACCCAGGTGCTGGTGGAAAGCTTTGTGCAGGGCCGCGAGTTCTCCTGCATTGTGGTGGAAGACCCCAACGGTCAGCCGCTCGCCCTGCCGCCCACAGAGATTGTGAAAGGTGAGGAGATGTTCGACTACCGCTCGAAATACCTGCCCGGCCTGGCCCGCAAAATTACGCCCATTGATTTGCCGGAAGCCGAAATTCAGCGCATCCGCGAAGCCTGTGAGGAGATGTTCCGCACGTTCGGCTTCCAGGTATACGCGCGGCTGGATGGCTTCCTGTCCACGGATAATCAACTGTTCCTCAACGACCCTAACACCACGTCGGGCATGTTGCCGGCCTCGTTCTTCTTCCACCAGGCGGCGGAAATCGGGCTCAATCCTTCCCAGTTCCTGACCTATCTGATTCGTACCTCACTGGCAGCACGCCGCCGGGCGGGCATGCGTCCCGTGCAGCTGCAGCGCCTGCTGCGCGGGCTGGATGCGGCCGTAGCTGCCCGCGGGCACGAGGAGCGCCAGCGCATTAAAGTAGCCGTGATTATGGGCGGCTACTCTTCGGAGCGCCACATTTCGGTGGAAAGCGGCCGGAACATCTACGAGAAGCTTAGCTCCTCTATTAAGTATGAGCCGGTACCCGTGTTCCTGACCGGCAACAGCCAGGATTTCCGTTTGTATGTGCTGCCTATCAACGTCATGCTGAAGGACAACGCCGACGACATTCGGGAGAAGATTGAGCACGCGGAAGCGGGCCACGGTCTGCACCCGGTGCTGGAGCGCATCCGCCGCGAGGCCCAGAGCATTACCAGCACCTATGCCGGGCAGCCCACCGCGCAGCCGCGCCGGGTGTCGTTTGAGGAGTTGGCCGAGATGGTGGACGAGGTGTTTATTGCCCTGCACGGCCGCCCTGGCGAGGATGGCGCCCTGCAGCAGCAGCTGGAGAAGTTTGGCCTTCCTTACAACGGCTCGGGCGTGGGCAGCAGCAGCATCACCATCAACAAGTTTGAAACTAACCGCCGCCTGCGTGAAGCCGGCCTGCGCGTAGCCGAGCACCGCATGGCCAACCGTCTGGAATGGCAGGCCGATGCCGAAGGCTTCTACCGCTCCCTGGAAACGCAGTTCCCCTACCCCTTCATTGCCAAGCCCGCCGACGACGGCTGCTCTTCGGCCGTGAAAAAAGTAAAAAACCGCGCCGAGCTGGAGGCCTTCACGCGCCTCATCTTCCGGGAGCAGGAAGACCTGATGATACCGGATGCCGAAACCCTGCACCTGGGCTTTAAGGAAGAATTCCCCCGCAAGGATGCCTTCCTGGTGGAAACCCTGATTGAGCGCGACGGCGCGGCGCACTTCCTCGAAATTACGGGCGGTCTGCTCACCCACTGGCGCGCCGATGGCAAGCTAGATATTGAGGTATTTGAGGCATCCGAAGCCCTGGCCACCGGCGAAGTGCTGAGCCTGGAGGAGAAATTCCTGGCCGGCGAAGGCCAGAACATCACCCCGGCCCGCTACGCCGCCGATGCCAATGAGCGACAGCGCATTTCCAACGAGGTGAAAGAGGAGCTGCGCCGCGTGGCTGAAATCCTGAACATTCAGGGCTACGCCCGCATCGACGCCTTTGTGCGGGTGCGTGACAACGGCGCGGTGGAGGTCATCATCATCGAAGTGAACTCCCTGCCCGGCATGACGCCCGCCACCTGCATCTTCCATCAAACTGCGCTGGCCGGCTACACGCCCTACGATTTCATCGACCAGATTCTGGAGTTCGGCAAAGAGCGTACTCGTAAAGAGAAGCTGGCCGTGCAGAGCTAGTAGAATGCCTCCCTGCCTGGAAAAAAAGGTGGGGAGCTTCTTATCACTAACTTTCCAGCAAATACTACCCCATTATTTCCTTCCATGTCTTTTTTCAAATCAGATACGCCGCTTGATGTACTGAAGCATTTGCTGGCTATGGCGGTGCTGGTGGCCGTGCTGGTGCTCGGGTTTTTCTACGTGTATCTGCCCATGACCACCAACCACGGCGAAACCATTGTGGTACCCAAAATCACGGGTATGCAACAGGCTGATCTGGAGGATTATCTGGATGAGCGCAACTTGCTCTTCTTCGTGGACGACAGCAGCTACAACCCTGGCACGCGCCCCGGCACGGTACTCACCCAGGACCCCGCCCCGGGCGAAAAGGTGAAGGAAGACCGCAAAATCTACATCTCCGTGTCGATGAAAAATCCGCCGGTGATTAAGATGCCCCGTCTCACGGATGGCTCGGTGAAAAACGCCCAGATGATTCTGAAAAGCTACGACCTGGTAGTGGGCCAGATTCAGCTGGTGCCCGACTTGGCCCAGAATGCCGTGCTAAAGCAGCTGGTGAACGGCAAAGAAATTGCGCCCGGCGCCCCCATTGCCAAAGGCACTAAAGTAGACCTGGTGGTAGGCGACGGCCAGGGCAACCAGGAATTCCCGGTACCCAACGTAGTCAATATGCCCGCCGATGAAGCGGCTACACTATTGGCCGGCCAAGGCCTGCAGGTAGGTGAAATATTTTATCAGGCACCCGAAGAAGGCCAGGAAGACGGTACGGTGGTAAAGCAGCGCCCGGTATCCTCGCCTGGTGCCACCATACGCACCGGCCAGCTGGTAGATTTGTGGGTGGCTGGGCAGGCTCCTATTAAGGCCGTAGAATAGTTGGTTAATACCGTTACAAAAGGCTCGTTGCTTGCGCAACGAGCCTTTTTTGCTAATACATCATCGGTAATTACATTATTCAGATGGCAGTCGATGAGTCTAGCGTGCTCATACGGTAATGCCATATAATTACTAGGTTATTGAGCTTCGTCTGCTGCCCTTGGGAGTTGACTGGCTGATAATTCTGTGGCATTTCCTCCTGCTTTTCTATCCATATTTACCCCAGGCATACGTTGTAGCACACCGTGCCGCACCCCGACCCAACCGCCTTACGTACCTTGCCTCTGATGATGCGTTCCAGCTTTCTACTCTGCTTGCTTCTGACTTGGGCCACGCTATTGCGGGCGCAAAACGTACAGCCTCTTTCCGCTGATCCCACCCGCATGGCTTCGGCTTCTAAGGCGCATCCCGTGGCCCGCGGCAGCAGCGCCACACTGCCTTTTTTCGATGATTTTGCCCAACAGCCGGAAGGTCCGCCTAATGCTGAGCATTGGGAACCGCGCGGTGGCACGCTGGTGAACAACCGGTTTCCGGTAGCGCCGCCCTCGCGTAACGTCGTGACGTTTGACGGGCTAAAGGCCAACGGCCAGCCTTATGGCAGCTCGTCCTTTTACAGCGACACGGATACGCTCACGTCACTGCCCATTGATTTAAGCGGACTGACAGCCGGCTCTAACCTGTACCTGAGCTTCTTCTGGCAGGCGGGCAGCATTGTGGGGGCACCTTCAGCAGCCAGCTCTACCCGGCAGGTAGCTTTCACGCTGGAGTTTCTGAATAACGCTGGTCAGTGGCAGTCTATCTGGTCGCAGCGCAGCCCGGGTAAGCGCACCGATTTTGCCCAGGAAATTGTGGCTGTGGCCGAAGCGCAATACCTGCATGCCAACTTTCAATTCCGTTTCCACAGCATCGGTAACCAAGCCACTACCCGCGACTCCTGGAGCCTGGACTATGTAAAGCTAGACCGGAACCGCTCGGTAGCCGACACCACCTACCGCGACATTGCCACCAGCGCGCCGCTTTCTTCCCTGCTAAAGCGGTACGCTAGCATGCCCGCCGTGCAGTTGGCAGCTTCTCCAAATCCTACCGATGAGTTAAACGACCAGACGGGCACTACCATCAATAATTTTGATATCGGCCCGGCGCCCACTCCCATTTTATGGCGTGGCACGGCCCAGCGCCTGCCCAATGGCGCAGAGCTGCAATTCCTGACGGGTGGCCGCTCGCTGGATGCCAGTGCCCGGCAGGTACCCATCACCGGCAACGTTCGTACCGTAGCCGCTGCTCTGCTCACGGGAGGGCCTCAGCGTGTCCGCCACCGTATCCTACTAAGCACTAACGAAACCGACCCACGCACCCAACCCAACGACTCTATTTCGCGCGTGACCGAGCTGGCTGACTATTATGCCTATGATGATGGCACAGCCGAAGCCGCTGTAAGTCTGCCGGCCCTCACCGGCGGCCCTGCCACTTTCTTCTCCTACCGCATCGACCTAAACCAGCCCGACCAGGTGCGCAGCGTACGTTTATATCCCGTGCTGCCGAATGCTGCCGGCCGGGCTATTACCCTAGCTGTTTGGGCCGATGAAAACGGGAAGCCCGCCGAAAAACCGTTAGCCTCAGTTCCCTTTACCGTGCCGGCTACGGCACCGGCGGGTGGCTTCCTGGAAATTCCTTTTCCGCAGCCGGTAGGCGTTAGCGGCACTTTCTATGTGGGATACGGGCAGGCCTCGGCCGGGCAGTTTGTGCAGTTTGGGCTGGATTTGAACAGCTCCCCCCCCACCAACTATTTTTTCTATCAGGTCCGAAATGAGTGGGCAGCGGTAACAGACTTTTCTGGTGCCCTCATGCTGCGGCCGGTTATGACGGGCAACGTAACCGCGGCCACGCCTTCCCGGGCGGCAGCCCTGCTTACGCTTTATCCTAATCCCACTACCGGAATAGTGCAGGTGAAGGGCCGCTATACGCACGCTACCGTGCTGGATGCGCTGGGGCGCACCGTATGGCAGCAATCCGGCAAGGCAAACAGCCAACCTACGCTGGACTTATCCGGGCTGCCGGCCGGGGTGTATCTGATGCGGCTAGCCCTGGCCGATGGTAGTGTGGCCACCAAGCGGCTGGTGCTTACCCGCTAGCAGTTTTCAACTTCTTGTAGCTTTGTGGTTAGTTGCCCGCGCAACTACTACTCCCTTTTCCACCTTTCCCTTTTACTCATGCCCGACATCACCCCCGCTGAACTGAAACAACGCCAGGCCGAAGGCACCGCTCCTATCATCATTGATGTGCGCGAGACCTGGGAAAACGAGGAAGGCCGCATCGAAGGTAGCCGCAACATTCCGATGGGTGAGCTGCCCGGCAAGCTGGAAGATCTGGAAGACCTGAAAAACCAGGAAGTGGTGGTACACTGCAAAGGCGGTGGCCGCTCGGCTTCGGCCAAGGCTTACCTAACCCAGCAGGGCTTCACTAACGTGCGCAACCTGCTCGGCGGTTTTCAGGGATACCAGCAAGCTGAATAAAGCTGTATTGGCAAAGTGCTGCCTCTCCTGCGCTTTTTCCTTTTGACATCGTTTATAGTAGCACAGCACTCCGGAAAGAGTGCTGTGCTTTTTTATGGCAAATATTTCTCCTGATAATCAGTCTTTTAACTCGTTCAACAATTATTTCAATTGCACACAATCAAACATTAGACAACCTAAGCTGCTTTATACCCCCGATGAGCAACCCCGACCATTCAACACCCCCAGATCTTTCCTTGCTGAAGCTGGAAAACCAACTGTGTTTTCCGCTGTATGCGGTTTCCCGCATGCTAACCAAAGCCTACCAGCCTTTGCTGCAAGAGCTGGACCTCACCTACCCGCAATACCTGGTTTTACTGCTGCTCTGGGAGTATGAGCAACTGACGGTAAAAGCGCTGGGCGATAATTTACTGCTGGACTCGGGTACGCTGACGCCATTGCTTAAGCGCATGGAGCAGAAGCAATGGGTAAGCCGCCACCGCGACCCGCAGGATGAGCGCTCCGTGATTATCAGCCTTTTGCCGGCCGGCCGTGCCCTGCAGGCCAGCGCCTGCCGCATACCTGAGCAAATGCTGGCCAAGCTGCACCTCTCCCCTGAGGAAGTAGCAGACCTGCGCCGGCAGTTAAACACGCTCCTTACCCGCCTGACCTAATTTTTCCAACCACTCTTCCTTTCAGTTTCTGATGAAAATCGAGAAAATCTTCACGGCGCAAGCCAAAGCAAAAGGCGGCCGCGACGGCCACGTTTCTTCCAACGATGAAGTGCTGAACATTGCTCTGAGCACGCCCAAAGCTATGGGCGGCCCCGGCAAAGCCGGCGCTACCAATCCCGAGCAGCTCTTTGCTGCTGGCTACGCTGCCTGCTTTGAAGGCGCACTGGGCGTAGCCGCCCGCCAGGCCGGTGTGCGGCTGGAGGGTGTAACGGTAGAGGGTCTCATCGGTTTTGGCAAAGCAGAAGACGGTGGGTTTGGCATTTCCGCCGACCTGCACGTGAATATTCCCGGCGTGGCGCAGAGCCAGGCAGAAGACCTAGTAGAAGCAGCTCACCAGATTTGCCCCTACTCTCGCGCTACCCGCGGCAACATTGAGGTGAATCTGCACACTACCACCAACAACTAGTCTGGCGAAATAAAAGGAGCCCGCAGAGGCCAGAATTTTCTGGTTTCTGCGGGCTCCCGCTTTCGTATTACCTCATTCCTGCAACACCAATCCTATGAAAACCATACTGCTGGCCAGTCGCCCACAGGGCGAGCCTACCCTCGATACTTTTCGTTTTGAAGAACACGACATCCCGCAGCCCCAGGCCGGACAGGTGCTGCTGAAAATGCGCTATGCTTCCGTAGACCCTTATATGCGGGGCCGCATGAGCGCCGGCAAATCCTACGTGGCGCCGTTTGAAGTGGGGCAGCCTATCAGTGGGGGCGTAGTAGCCGAAGTGGTCGAAAGCCACAACGAGCAGTTGCCGGTAGGCAGCGTGGTAGTAGGCAACCTGCCCTGGCAGGAATACAGCGTGTCCGGGGGGCAGGGGCTCACCCGCGTGCCCACCAACCAGGCACCCCTCAGCTACTACCTGGGCCTGCTGGGCATGACGGGCCTCACCGCTTATTTCGGCCTGCTGGATATCTGTCAGCCCAAGCCCGGCGAAACGGTCGTGGTGTCTGGGGCAGCCGGTGCCGTGGGCATGGTGGTGGGCCAGCTGGCCAAAATCAAAGGCGCCCGCGTCATAGGCACCGCCGGCTCCGATGATAAGTTAGCCTACCTCAAACAACTGGGCTTCGATGAGGCCATCAATTACAAAACCACCCCGGACATAGCGCAAGCCCTGGCGGCCGCGGCCCCCAACGGTGTGGATTGCTACTTCGATAATGTGGGCGGTGCTATTACGGATGCCGTTTACGACCTGTTGAACAAGCACGCCCGCATTGCCCTTTGCGGTCAGATTTCGATGTATAACGCTACCTCGGTGCCCATCGGCCCGCGCCCGGAGCCCAAGTTACTCAAGACCAGCGCGCTGTTGAAAGGCTTTATTGTGAGCGACTACCTGGACCGCTGGCCCGAGGGCATTCAGCACCTTGCCGAGTGGTATCAGCAGGGCAAGCTGCAGGCAGAGGAAACCATTACCGAAGGCTTCGACCAGCTGCCGGCTGCTTTCATGGGCTTGTTTCAGGGCGAAAACACCGGCAAGGCAATTGTGAAAGTTGCCTAGTAATTCAGTAGCGTGCAACTCCGGCTGCGTATAGGCTTATGCCCTTTACCTGCACTAATTCATCCTACACCTTTCTTTCACCTTACCACAAGCAACCATGAACATACTGATGGTATTGACCTCCCACGATCAACTGGGAAATACGGGCCATAAAACCGGCTTCTGGCTGGAAGAATTTGCGGCGCCGTATTACGTGTTCAAAGATGCCGGTGCTACTCTCACGCTGGCCTCTCCCGCCGGCGGCCAGCCCCCGCTGGACCCCAAGAGCGACGACCCCAGCGCCCAGACCGAAGCAACCGAGCGGTTCAAAAAAGACCCCGAAGCCCAAAAGGCCCTGGCCAATACGGTGAAGCTGGTCAGCGTTTCGGCAGCTGATTTTGACGCCGTGTTCTACCCTGGCGGCCACGGCCCGCTGTGGGATCTGGCCGAAGACAAAAAGTCGATTGAGCTGATTGAAACGATGTATGCTGCCGACAAGCCCGTAGCGGCCGTATGCCACGCCCCCGGCGTGCTGCGCCACGTGAAAGCCGCCGATGGCAGCTCCATCGTGAAAGGTAAATCAGTGACTGGCTTCACCAACACCGAGGAAGAAGCGGTGCAGTTGACCAACGTAGTGCCCTTCCTGGTGGAAGACATGCTGAAGCAGAACGGCGGCAACTACTCCAAAGGCGCCGACTGGCAGCCCTACATCGTAACCGCCGGCAACCTGATTACCGGCCAGAACCCGGCCTCCTCCGAGCCCGCCGCCAAAGAGTTGCTGAAGCAACTGGCTAAGTAGGTTTAGCTTTTTCAAATGCATAAAAGGCCGCTCTGGTTGCTCTTGTAAAAGGAACAGCCGGAGCGGCCTTTTTCTAATGAAAATGAACGTCATGCTGAGCGCAGTGGAAGCATCTCGCTAGTGTGGTATACCTCCACAACCTCAGCACGCGAGATGCTTCCACTGCGCTCAGCATGACGGTTTAGAAAACGAGTACCATCTCTACCCCAACCTTCCATCAGGCGCGTATTTTAGCTCGCCTAGCTCTACCAACTCCCGCAACAACTCCGTCACTACTGAAGCCTGTCCCGGTACGAAATGCACCAGCACTTCCCGCGGGGTTTGCGGGGTGGTGCGAAGGAGCTTAAGCAGTTGTTCCCGCAGCGCAGGCGTAGGCGCGGCGTCCTGCTTGGCTTTCTTTTTAGCCAAGCAGATGTTGCACACGCCGCAAGCCGGCGCATCCAGCTCGCCAAAATACTCCAGCAACAGCTGCTGACGGCAACGCCCGCCGGCAGTGTACCGAATGACGGACTCTGTTTTATGCACCGCGAGTTCCTGTGCCTGCAGCAAGCGCTTCTCGTCCAGCGGAAGCTTGTCGGCATCAAAGCGCGGCGTGGTAAACAGCGCTTGCGGCGACTCGTGCTTGGGCTGGTACTGGATGATGCCCGAGCGGTGCAGGAACAAAAGCATCTTGCGCACATCCACCACGCTTAGCTTCAGGTGCTGGGCCAGGCTGTTTTCAGATATCCGCTGGAAGCCCGCGAACAGCTCGCCGCCATTAAAGCGCAGCAGGCTCTTGATGAGCTGGTCGTGCTGCTGGTTGGCTACCTGGAAGCGGTACAGGTCGGTGTGGTTGATGGGGATGTGCACCCGAGCCGGGTTGTTCACGGCTTCGTTCAGCTGCACGAAGCCTTCCCGAGCCAGCGTGCGCAGGCTGTTGTGCGCATCCAGGGCCTTGAGGCGGTAGGTTTCGGCGAACTGCTGCAGGTCAAAATCGAAGGCAACCAGCTCACCGCCGCCCACGGCTGTGCGGGAGAAGTTGGCCAGGGCCTGGTACACGCGGCGCACCACGTCCAACGGCGGGTAGGCCTGCCGGGTGCGGCGGCGCAGCTCGTCGGCATCATTGGGGCCGGAGAGCAGCACGGCAAAGGCATACTTCTCGTCTCGGCCTGCGCGGCCGGCTTCCTGGTAGTAGGCCTCCAGGTTGTCGGGCGCATCCAGGTGCACTACCAGGCGCACATCAGGCTTATCGATGCCCATACCGAAGGCGTTGGTAGCCACGATGCAGCGCGTTTTGTTGGCCATCCAATCCTGCTGGGTGCGGGTGCGCTGCTCGGCGGGCAGACCGGCGTGGTAGGCGGCGGCGGCTACGTTGTACTGCTGCAGGAAAGCGGCGGTATCTTCCGTCTGCCGACGGGTACGGGCGTATACAATGCTCGTTTTCTCGGCCCCTACCCCGCGCACTACTTCCAGCAACCGCTTAAGCTTGTCTTCCGTGCTCAAGACCGAATAAGAGAGATTAGGTCGGGCAAAGCTTTGCTGAAATACCCGGTGCGTGGCCCCGAAATGCAGCTTTTCCACAATATCCTGGCGCACCTGCTCGGTGGCGGTAGCCGTGAGGGCAATGCAGGGTACGCCGGGCAGCAGTTCACGCAGCTCTGCAATTTTCAGGTACGGCGGGCGAAAATCGTAGCCCCATTGGGAAAGGCAGTGGGCCTCATCTACGGCCAGCAGGCTTACCTTCATCTTGCCCACGCGTGCCCGGAACATATCCGTCAGCAGCCGCTCCGGGCTCACGTAGAGGAACTTCACCGGGCCGTACACGCAGTTGTCCAGCGTCTGGTCAATTTCGGTGTGGGTCATGCCAGAGAAAACGGCCTCGGCCTTGATGCCCCGCTTGCGAAGGTTTTCCACCTGGTCCTTCATCAGGGCAATAAGCGGGGAGACCACCAGGCACAGGCCCGGCCGGGCTAGTGCCGGCACCTGAAAGCAGATGCTTTTGCCACCGCCTGTGGGCAGCAGGGCCAGCGTGTCCTGCCCCGCCAGCACCGACCGGATAATGTCCTCCTGCAGCGGCCGGAACTGGGTGTGCCCCCACGTCTGGCGCAATACGTGCAGAATGTCGTCGGTGGGGTGCGGCATAGACCACGAAGGTAACACCGATTGCCCCGCGCCTCAAAGGCAAGGTATTTTCTAGCTGGGCCTTTTGCTGCATTTAGACCGTCAGGATTTTCTTTCAATGGCATCTGCGCCGCGGTACCGAACGGCTTTATATACCTCAAACCAGCCCACACTTACCAACGCTACTGCTGTGCATATTGTCAATTGCCGGAGCGTGAGCGGCTGCAGCTGGAACAGATGCTGCATGGGGCTAAATGTGAGACAAACTACCAGCAGCACCAGCGTGATACCCAGCGCCAGGGGCACCAGCGGGTTCCGGTAGCGTAGCGTGGTAAGCACAGTGAGGTGGCGGGAGCGGCAGACCAGCGTCAGCACAATATTGGCCAGCACCAGCGTGGTGAAGACCAGCGTGCGGGTCAGGGTTTCGGGGTGCGCTACTTGCAGGGAATAGAAGTACACGCCTAGCACGCCGGCCGCCACCACACTCCCCTGCACGATGCTTAAGCCCAGCTCCCGAAACGAGAGAAACGTATCCGAAACCGGGCGGGGTTTTTCCAGCATGGTACCCGCTTCCATTGGCTCGTTTTCGAACACGATGGAACAGGTAGGCCCCATCAGAAGCTCCAAGAAAATAACGTGCACCGGCCCGAATAGCGCCGGGTACTTCCAAGCCAGCAACGACGGCACCAGCACCGTGAGAATGAGCGGGATGTGGATGGAAATAATGTACTGAACGGCTTTTTTGAGGTTATCGTAAATGCGGCGGCCAAACCCTATGGCCGTGACCATGCGGCTCAGGTCATCATCCAACAACACCAGGGAAGCCGCCTGCCGGGCCAGTTCCGTGCCGCGATGGCCCATGGCAATGCCGATGTGCGCGGCTTTCAGAGCGGGCCCGTCGTTTACTCCGTCGCCGGTCATGGCGGTTACTTCGCCGTTAGCTTTCAGGGCGTTAATAACGCGCAGCTTGGCTTCCGGGAACATGCGGGCGTACAGGCCTACCTGCTTTACGCGCTGGGTCAGGGCAGTATCTTCCAAGGCCATGACTTCGGCGCCGGTGAGTACGGGCTCGGGGTGACGGAAACCAATCTGCCGGGCAATGGCTGCGGCCGTTACGGCATTGTCGCCGGTAATAATTTTTACTTCGATGCCGGCCTGGTAGAACTGTTCCAGTACCTGGGCAATGTTTTCCTTGGGTGGGTCGCTGAAGCCTACCAGGCCCGCGAATTGCCAAGAGAAATCCTGCTGCTGTTCCGGGTATTCGTGGCCGGCATACTCACTCCAGGCCGCACCTAACACCCGCAGACCCACAGTCGTGAGGGTTTCCAATGCTTGTTGGGTTGCCTGCTGTTCTGCCGTGGAAAGATGGCTAAGCACCATAATGCCTTCGGGCGCCCCTTTGCAGGCTATGATCTTACGGCCATCGGCCGCGGCGAAAACGTGGGTCATCATGGGTGGGTGACCACCCAGCGGGTACTCGTGCACCAGCTGAAAGTGGGGCCGCTCATCCACCGAACAAAACCGGGCATACGCTTCGTGCAGGGCTTTTTCCATGGGGTCGAAGGGCTGCGGTTCGCTGGCCCACATGGCGGTGGCCAGCAGGCGGGCCTGGGCGGGGTTTAGTCCCTTTTCCGGCTGTATATCCCAGGGGGCGTTGTCGCCGGGGCAGTAGGCGCGGGTGAGCGTCATGCGGTTTTGGGTGAGCGTGCCGGTTTTATCGACCCCGATAACGGTGGCCGAGCCCAGCGCCTCTACCGTTTGCGGCTGTTTGGTGAGAATCCCCTGCTTCATCAGCCGCCACGCGCCCAGGGCCATGAAGGTGGAGAGGGCCACCGGTATTTCCTCCGGCAGCACCGCCATGGCCAGCGCCAGCCCATGAAGCAGGCCGTGCACCAGACTACCCGACTCCCACCAGTTATACCCGAACACCAGCACAAAAGCCCCACTACCGATCAGCGCCATGCGGCGTACAAACACGGCAATTTGCCGCTGCAAAGGTGTTTGCTCCGGTTTCACTGCCTGCATCAGGCCCCCAATTTTCCCCAGCCGGGTTTGGCTGCCCACGGCCGTTATGCGGGCCCACATGGCCCCGCTGGTGAGCGTAGAGCCCAGGTACACGGCCTGCGTGCCATCGGCTGCCTTGTCTACGGGCAAAGACTCCCCGGTTAGAAAGGATTCATCCGCCTGCGCGTCGTGGGCTTCCAGCACCAGGCCATCAGCCACTACCTGCTCCCCTTCTGATATCAGGAGCACATCCCCCACTACCACGTCTTCGGCCCGCACATCTATCAGTTCGCCAGCGCGGCGCACGTGAGCCAGGGGCTGCGAGAGCTGCTGCAGGGCACGCAGGGCCTTGTCGCTGCGCGCTTCCTGATAGAGCGAGATACCCGCCACCAGAACAATGGCGCCCAGCATGGTGAAGCCCTCCTGGTAGCTGCCAATCATCATATACACGCCCGCCGTAACCACTAGCAGCACAAACATGGGCTCGGTAACTACCCCGCGCAGAATCTGCCAGGTGCGGTTGCCAGCGTTGTCGGTGAGCTTATTGGGGCCGAAGCGCTGACGCTGCTGTTGTACTTCAGCGGGCGTGAGGCCGGGCGGCATCTGCTTAGCAGTACTTTCAAGGATGGCAGCCCGAGAAGTAGTGACAGACATATTATAGGGATGATAATCAGGTTAATATCCTGAGAACATCGTCAAAAAACGATGACATATATCACCACTCTTCAAACTGAAGCGCATAAAAAAACCCGGCTCTAAGCAGAACCGGGCTTTAAATATAGACTTCAGGCTGAAGGTTACGCAGCGGCCGTTTCGCCGTTTTCACGGTCTTCAATGGCCTTTTTCAGCTTGGCAATGGCCTGTACGGCACGCTCTTCATCCAGACGGTTGATGTTCAGGAGCATTTTGGTTTTCTCCTGACGCGTAATCACCGGGTGGTTCAGCAGACGGATGATTTCCTCCTTCTGCGCAGCCGTAGCATAAGCTACAGCCGGAGCAGGTTCCGCAACGGGGGCTACGGGCTCAGCGGGCACGGCTTTCATGGCCGTGGGTGCGGCCTGAGCTGAGGCAGCAGCAGGAGCCGGAGCGGCTTTCACCTCGGGCGTGTTACCGCCGTACTCCATTTCCTCCGCTGGGGTAGGCTCATAGCCGGCAGCGCGGATAATCCAGGCCAGAATGTTCCGGTAGGCTTTACCGATAGCGCGCGTTTGCGCCATGCTCATGATGGCAAACTCCTGGTAGAACTTCTTTCCCTGCTCTTTATTGGAGCAGATGGCAAAGCCAGCCCCTACCGTATGGCCGGAGCGCATGTCAAACAGCGTCACTTTAGCCTGATATTTAATTTCTGACTCAGTCGAGACATTGATGACGTGGTCGACGATGGGCACAATGCCCAGGCGCGAGCCGGCATACTGCCAGCCTTCCACGTTCACGAACTCCTTGCCCTGCACCGAAGTGGTGAGCTTGTTGTCCTTGATGAACTTGGCCAAGTCCGTGGCCAAGTGCAGCGTTTCGTCGGAGCGTGCAATATCGTAGCTCTCGACTTTCATCTTCCGAGCTGGCTCTTTGGTGTTCTTGGTTACTTCGTTCATGATGTCTTCCCTTTAATACGTTTTGTTGTTCTAGTGTATAACCCCTCGGGCACCTGATAAGTGCAAAACACAGACCATTTTTTAGTAAATTTTCCTGTTGATTATCAATAAGTTACAAAATATTTTTCAGACACTTTAGCCAACGAGGTTAGTCAACAATTGATTTCTGTCGGGCTTAACCTCAACGACACTAAAAAACGGGTCTTACTGCGCCGATAACCAGTTGGTTTCTACGCAATAAGACCCGTGGCTGTTGCTGGCGCACCTGCTGGGGCGGCCGGCGGAGGTTATTCAGAAATATACCCGTCTTTCATCGTGATGGTACGGTCGGCCATGGCGGCCAGCTGGTCGTTGTGCGTCACGATGACAAACGTCTGGCCCAACTCTTTGCGCAGCAGGAAGAAGATTTGGTGCAGTTCCTGGGCATTCTGGGAGTCCAGGTTGCCCGAGGGCTCATCGGCAAAGATGATTTCCGGGGAGTTGATAAGGGCGCGGGCTACGGCCGTACGCTGCTGCTCGCCGCCGCTCATTTCAGAGGGCTTGTGGTCGGCGCGGCGCTCCAGGTTGAGCATGCCTAGCAATTCGCGGGCCCGCACGCGGGTTTCCTTTTCGGAGCGGCCGGCCAGGTAAGCCGGCAGGCACACGTTTTCGAGGGCGGTGAACTCGGGCAGCAGGTTATGAAACTGGAAGATAAAGCCAATGTGGCGGTTGCGGAACCGGGCCAGGCTGGAGCGGCCCAGCGCACTTACGTTTTCGCCATCAAACAGCACCTCGCCGGAATCCGGCGTATCCAGAGTGCCCAGAATGTGCAGCAGCGTGCTTTTGCCCGCTCCCGATGACCCCACTATCGACACGATTTCTGACTTCTTGATGGTCAGGTCGATGCCCTTGAGCACTTCCAGCGTGTTGTAACTCTTGCGGATGTTAATGGCTTGCAGCAAAGCGGGGTAATGAGAAATGAGCGAGGTTAAGAAGCAAATCTACGCAATGTCAGGCGTAGCATTCGATTCTGAGCTGCGAAAGGTTGCGGCATGCCCTTTTCCTGCGTCTGCCACGAATATTGATACCATGCTTTACCAGTGCGCGTAACGAAATTGCCCACTCGGCAAAAAGGCATAATACAGCACCAGAAGTGCCAAAAACACATACCAAAAAGCGGTGAGAGTACCGGCAACGCGCCCAGGCAGGTAACGGGATAAGATGGAATACATGGGTTTAGCTCAGCAAACGGTAAAAGGTATGGGCCACAGCCTGCCAGGATGGCTCGCGGATAATCACGCAACTAAAGCAGTAGAAATGCAGGGTGAGAAAAACGCCCAGCCATACGGGCAGCACCGGGACAACATTCGGCCGCTTTTCCGCAAACTTCTGATACTGGTGCCAGAACAGAATACCCAGTCCCTGCAAAGCGCCCCAAACCAGATACCGCCCCGACCACTCATGCCAGAGCCCCAGCACCAGCATGGAGGCCGCAATGGCCAGCATGGGCCGGCGGGTCAGGCTCAGCAATGGAGAAAATACGTAGTCGCGACACCACTGAGAAAGGGAAATATGGTAGCGCTTCCAAAAGTCATTTAGATTGGGAGCCAGAAAGGGCGCGGCAAAATTTTCCCCGGTCCGGAAGCCCAGCAGCAAGCTTAATCCAATAGCTATATCCGAATACCCCGCAAACTGCACGTAGGCGTTGCCGGCAAACCGCAGGATGCCCAGATACGTGGCCAGCGCCGGATGCTGCGGCTCCAGAGCCGTGAGCAGGTGCCCCAGATGGTTTGTGAAGAGCGCATTGCCCAGTACTACCACCTTTACATAGCCATACAACACCCGCTCCAGCCCTACCGATACCAGCGCGGCATCCCAGCGACGGCGGCGCACATCCCGTAGAAAATCGGGGAAGCGGTTGATAGGCCCTACCAGCATGGTAGGCAGAAAGAACAGATACCTTAGATAATCAGCCCAGGTATGGTGGGGCAGGGTTTGCTTGTAGCGCTCAATGGCGTAGTGAATCTGCCGGAAGGTATAATAGGACAAGCCCAGCGGCACCCCCACCTGGGTCCACCAACCAGCATGTGTCGGCCACTCCGATTTGAATACCATCCAGACAGCCACCGCCTGCCCGATGGCCAGTAAAACAGCTCCGGCGGGGCGCAGCCAGGCGCTTTTAAATACCCAATAGCTGGCCGCCGCCGTCAGCAGCAGCATCAGGGCCGATATGGGAGCTACATACAGAAGGAATGCTGCGGTCAGCAGGCTGATAGCACTTATCTGCCAGCGCTCCGGCAGCAGCCACGCCGCCGGCACCAGTAACAAGAGACTAAAGAACACGATGGTATGAAGGACAAGCATGTCGTGCTGGTTAGCGGGCAGTCAATAATTTAGGATTTGTTTCCTGCCGCAGCTTTTTAGCCAGCCAGGCAGAGTAGATGGCGCGGCCCTGGAAATTCATGTGAGCTCTATCGTAGAAATACCGGAAGTGATAGAAGCCGGGCTCATGCCAGTAGCTGGCCTGGTAGGCCCGCTGGTATTGCGCAATCCGGTAGCGCAGGGAATCACCGTTACGACCACTATAAATAGCTTTTTCCAGTGGGGCGGGCCGGGGAAAATGCAGCAAAACAATGCGCACCCCTTGCCTTTGGAGCGCCCGGAATACCTGATGCACAGGATGAAGCGGGGCAAAAGGGCGGACTGTCCGCTGTTGAATTTCGGCCACCCAATCGGCCAGGTGCGTCGTATCGCGAGGAGTAGTGGGTACCGGAAAATCCACATCCTGCATAGCAAAACTGGGCCGATTTATATCAATATTCTTTTCCGTGAACCCTAGTCTCTGCTTACTGCGGTTAACCAGTTGATAGGAGTAGCGAGCTATATTATTTAGCAGGAAAGAATCCGGCGAAAGCTCGGACCAATCTTTCATGTTGGTAAGGAGCAGGTTTTCCTCAATACAGAGGATGTCCGGCGGATACTCCTGCAAATACTTCAAAATGGGCGCCCGGTCGGTAAACGACTCCAGATTGGCACTGATGCGGAAAAGGCGTACTACCCGGAAGCGGCCGTTAGTCTTTTGGGTGAAGTACGCCGAGGGCATAACGCCAGTGCCGGTAAGTGAACTACCCAGAATAACTACCCGCGTAACACTATCCTTCCGGGCCTGCCACTCCCGTTGCAACAACTGCCGTGCAGCAACCACTACCTCTTGGTGATAGGAGGCTACGGAACGCACAAATCCCCATTTATATAGAATTCCTATGCCCATGAGCATTCCTAACGCCAACACCCATACCCAGATGGGTGTTGGCTCAGCGGGTGGCGAGTTTCTTGCGCGCAACGTCTTCAGCGGTTTGTAAGCTGTTCATGACCATAATTTCTGCCGTGGAAAACTCCGTTCCCAAGGCTTTTTCCAGCCGTACGATGAAGTCCAGATGGGCCATGGAATCCCAGCCGGCCATGCTGCGCGAGTTAGACTCGGGACGAAGCTGCTCCATTGGTACTTTGAAGGCATGCGTAGCTGCCTCTCGCACCAGTGTGCGAAAATCGGGGCCATTAGCGGTGGCTTGCGCAACGTGCGTTGCCAGCCGCTCCTGCACTACTTTCAGCTGCACTTTTCCAGACAAGCCTTTGGGCAACTCATCCAATGAATGAATTACGGTAGGTACTTTCTTCTCTTCCAGCCGCTCGCGGCAGTAGCTGGTCAGCTCTACCTCAGTAGCCGTAGTTCCTTCTTTGAAAACCACGCAGCTAATTAGCTTTTCCCCGAATACCTCATCGGCCACGCCAAAGCTGACCGCTTCGGCCACAGCGGGGTGCGTGTTCAGAACCTCCGTTATTTCCTCGGGGTGAATGTTGACTCCACCCGAAACAATAATGTTTTTCTTACGACCTGTAATGCGGTAATAACCATCGGTGCTGCGCATGGCTATGTCGCCGGAGCGGAGCCAGCCATCCGGCATCAGTACTTCTGCGGTAGCGGTGGGATTATTGAGGTAAGCCAGCATGACATTTTCGCCGCGCAGCAGCAGCTCCCCCTCGGTTTCATCTCCCAGCTCCTCATCAAACTCATTCACTATGCGGGCCTCCATGTCCACGGGCTTGCCCACGGTGCCAATGCGGTAGCTTTCGTCACCAGGGCCGCAGAACAGGCCACCGGCCACGGTTTCCGTGAGACCATATACGTTCACCAGACGCACGCCGAAGCGCACGGCAAAAGCGCCCCACAGGGCTTCTTCCAAATGCGAGGAAACGGAAATGATAAAGCGAAAATCCGGGGTGCGGAAGCTGTCTTCGTAGCCATCTGAAAAGCGCTGAATGAGCGCCAGCATAGCTGGCACGGCTATCAGGTGCGTTACCCGGTACTTGTAAATGGCATCCAGCAGAGCGCCAATATTGCTCAGGTCGAAGCGCAGTGGCCGGATGCAGACGGCCGCGTTATAACCCGCCAGAATTGGCCCTTGGATAATACCATCGGCGTGGTAGAGCAGGAGGATGTTCATCAGACGCGTATCGGCATCAAACCCGTACACGTTTGTCAGTGTCTGCAAGTGGCTGAACAGGTTGCGGTGCGTAATCTGCACCCCTTTCGTATCGGAAGTGGTACCGGAGGTGAACAGCACATAGGCTACCGTATCGGGACTGATGGCAGTGGGTAGTGGGGCGGGCTTTTCCTGGGCCAGCAGGGCCGGATATGTCTGGCTTGCTCCTGCCGATGACTGGGTGCGGCCCAGTAGCTTCCGAAAAAGCTGCCCTTTAGGAGCTTCCTCCAGCCGCACCGGAAGTACTTTATACTGCTTTGCATCGATTTGCTGCCGCTGCAAAAAAGCCTCATCGGCAATGAACGCCACTGGCTCAGCCGTGCGGATAATAGCGCGGGCCCGATCGGGCTTCACTTCCGGGTCCAGTAGAATAGCGGTGAGGCCATAGCGCAGCATCGCCCAGAAAATAAAGGCAGTTTCCACTTCATCCTCCACCGAAACCACTACCCGGTCGCCTTCCTGAAGCCCAAGCCGGGCAAAGACCCCAGCCAGCTGCGCAATGCGCTCCGTGAGCTGACGATACGTGATACGACGATTGCCCAGATCTAGAAAGGCGGCGTTCTGGCGGGCGGGCTCACTGAAGCGAGCTACGGTTTGGACGACATCGGCCCAACGGGTTGCAGTAAGAGTAGACATCAAAATACAGTGCAGATGAAACAGTAATAACTAGCAAGTGGCATGGAGCCCGCCCAGCCGGCACGCTGTTAGGCTGAGCGGCTGCTTTTTAATCAGCGAAGTAACTCCAGTAGTTGGGTTTTAAGCACTTTCCCATTGGAGGAATAAGGCAGCGCATCCAGTACCTGCACCACAGATGGCACTTTGTGCTCCCCTACCCGAGCCGTGAGATGCGCCAGAAGCTGAGGTACTATCAGGGCAGCATCGTGGCCGGGGCCCAGCGTCACAAAGGCAGCCAGGCGTTCCGTGTCATGGCGCTGAAAGGCACACACAGCGGCCTGGTGCACGGCGGCATGGGCCAGCAGATGCGTTTCAATTTCGGAGGGATACACGACTTCGCTTAAGGCATTCTTGATAAGCTCCGTGCGGCGGCCGCGCAATGTTACGCTGCCATCCGGGTTGGCCACGGCTATGTCGCCGGTGTATAGCCAGCCCTCCCGCACCGGCGAAGGAGTAGCGCTGCCGGGGCCATAGTACGGGCCCTGCATCAGGTTATCACTGTAGATACGCAGCTCCCCTTCCTGCCCTGGATCCACCTGCTGGCCCTGATCATCCACAATCTGCGCCAGGCACCCCACGGGCCAGCCTATGGTATCGGCGGTGGGTTGCGCCTGCTCGGGGCGCTCGGCCAGGCATATGCCGGTAGTCTCCGTGAGGCCGTAATAATTAACGATAGGGAGGTTAAACGCCTGCTGGAAGTCGGTGCGCAGCGTAGGCGTCAGCTGGCTGCCGGTGCTCATCACCAGGCGCAGGCTCCGCAGTTCCGTCCCAATGCGGCGCCCCAGCTGCACCCATTGCCGCAGCAGCGCCGGGCTAGCGGCTAGCAACGTGGCCTGGGAGGTTACTACTGCTTCCGCAAGCATGGAGGCGTGTTGTTTCTGAGCAACGGTTGGGATAATGACGCTGGCGCCCACTTCCAGTGGGGCCAGGGCCGCGTTGCGTAGGCCGCTCATAGCATCAGCGTCGCCCACGGCCAGGAAACGGTCGGTGGTTTCCCACCCGAAAGTTTCCGTTACCAGCCGGGCACTGCGGTATAACTGCCCGTGCGTGAGCGGCACTCCTTTCGGCAGCCCGGTAGAGCCAGAGGTAAATAAAATGGCCGCAACATCTGTAGGAGTAATGGTCGGTGGAGTAGGTTCCCCTGTTTCGGGCTCTTCCTCCAGGCTCAGCCAGTCAGAAAACCACCGGGCATTCGGCGGCAGCTCACTGCTCTCGTCCGTGTCTACCACCAGCTTGGGTACTTCTATAGGCTCATAATCCGCTAGCTTTTCAGCTACCACTAACAGAAGCTTTGGCGAAACTGACTCCAGTATGGTTTGAGCGGTGGCAGCAGGTAGCGTCATGCTCAGGGGTACTACTACAGCGCCTTCCAGCCAACAAGCCCAACTCAGCAACAAAACCTCCGCATGTAGCGGCGCATGTATGGCCACCGCATCGCCCGCAGAAATCCTGCTACGGCGCAGGGCCTGCCGAATGTCCGTTACAATGGCATCGGCCTCTGCGTAGCTGAAGCTACTTCCATCTTCCAGGGCCGTGAGCAGCGTGGCTTCTCCATAGTGCTGCTGGGCCCGCGCCCACAGCCGGGGAATGGTGTGCTCCGGCCTGGGGGCCTGAAATTCCTGAAAAGCCAGAAAATGCTGCAGCCGGTGACTTTGGGCACTAACAGGCACTAACTGAATAATATCCAGGGCGCTAAGCTCACGCAGCAACGGCCTTAGCTCTTCCACAGAGCGCCCCAGCTGCTGGGCTATTTCGATGGCGGTGTATTGCCGGGCGGCCCAATAAAGCACGCTGCGTGCCTCTGCCGACAGTTGGTAGCCATGGGCACTTGCCAAATGTTGCTGATATACCGGGTGCCGCTCTAGTAAGTGGCCCACGGCGCCACCAAACCGCTCGGCGCGGTATTCCACCCGGCCGGTTAGCGGGTTAATGTGCAGCAAGAAATTGATCAGGAGCCGGCAGCTGGCCCATGTGGATTCTTCCACAGCCAGATAGGGCTCCAGCATGGGCTGCTTTTCAGTCCATGTGTCCGGTAGTAAGGCAACCAGGCCGTTATAGTCGGCGGTGGCAGGATTTGGTTTTGGTGCCGGGGTATCGGAGCCACTGTGTTCGTTAAAGTAAAACAGCTCAGGCTCAGAATACACCAGCGCCTGGCGGTTGGTTTGCCGGGCCAGGGGCTCCAGGAATTGCATATACTGCTGGCCATGCAGCAGGCGGCCGCCACGCTCAAAGTAAGGATCCGGCTCGTTATTGGCGAGGTGCACATGCGGAAAGAGCAGGCCACCATCGGGCGCAACCACCCGCATCAGCTCCCGCAGCACCCGGGCCTGCTCGAAGCGGTGCAGCACATCCATACCGATGACCAGGCGCACGCTGTGGTCGTTGAGGGGCAGGGGCTTGTTCAGCTCCTGGAAAAGCAGCTGCACGTTGGCCGGGGCCTGCGTGCCGGTTAGCCAGTATGCATAGCCTTTATAGCCTAACACGTCCCGGTCACCGTCCCACACCGTGAGAATAGTCTGCTCCGGGAACAGGCCCGCCAGCCAGGAGGTATTCCACCCCGACCGGTCCCAGAGATTCAGAATAACGTCGCCGGGGCGGAGTTGCCGGCGCAGCATATGCACGAACGGCAGCAGCGCCCGGGTGGCCTCATTAAAGGGTTGAAAGCATACGTAAGCATCATACACGGGCCGCCGCCCTTTACGCCGCACAAACTCATCATATGCTGGCAGGCGCTGGCGCAGGGTTTCATGTATGGCCCGTGCTTTGGGCTCTATCAGTTCCGGCAAAGGCCAGTCAAGCTGGTCACCCAATATCAGATCATGCACTATAGGCATGCCGAAAGTGCCACTGGCGTGGGCCAGCCAGCCCGTTGCCGGAGCCTGCTCCGGCGTATGCATTGGATGGAAGGTATATTCTTTAAGCCTGGAATGCATGCCTGCGGGATTTTGGAATGACATAATAGTTAAATGAGGCGACTTACAGCCCGCTTATCTTGTAGTACAATAGACCGATTATTTTTCACAATAAAAGTAAATCGTATTACTATTCAAATATAAATATTAAGGTTTGATAATACTATATACTGATTAAAATAGGTTGAATTAACCAGCCGCGTCTGTCTGCCCACTATAGCTTTTCTCGCATGGCAGCAGGTGCTGCACACTCAAACCAAAAATATCCAATGGGCTTTTTTGCATTGAGTTTAAAGGAACGAAATGCCACCACAGCACTATCCTGTGCGAAGCGTGGGGCTGAAAAAACCCTGGATATTATATCCTATTTCCCCCTCCGCTGATAATTCCCTACTTTCGCCCCCGCAAATCCCACCCGAATCTTCCTTCAAACCGACCCTCTATGAACATTCACGAGTATCAGGGTAAAGAAATCCTCAAGCGCTATGGCGTGCGCGTGCAGGAAGGCTACACCGCCGACACCCCCGAAGAAGCGGTAGCAGCCGCCCAGAAGCTGACCGCTGAAACCGGTACCGGCTGGCACGTTATCAAGGCCCAGATTCACGCCGGTGGCCGTGGTAAAGGAGGCGGAGTGAAACTCGCCAAAAACCTGGAGCAGGTGAAGGAAATTGCCGGCCAGATCATCGGCATGCAGCTGGTAACCAAGCAAACCGGTCCCGAAGGCCGCAAGGTGCACAAAGTGCTGGTAGCCCAGGACGTGTACTACCCCGGTGCCGCTGAGCCCAAAGAATATTACATGAGCGTGCTGCTGGACCGCGCTACCGGCAAAAACGTCATCATCTATACCACCGAAGGCGGCATGGACATTGAGGAGGTAGCTGAAGCGCACCCCGAGAAAATTCACCGCGAGCATGTAGACCCCCGCGTAGGTCTGCAGGCTTTCCAGGCCCGCAAAATTGCCTTCAACCTGGGCCTTGAAGGTGAAGCCCATAAGGAGATGGTGAAGTTTGTGCAGGCGCTGTACAAGGCCTACGACGACACCGATTCTGCTATGTTCGAAATCAACCCCGTGTTGAAGACCTCGGACAACAAGATTCTGGCCGTTGACGCCAAAGTAACCCTCGACGAAAACGCCCTCTACCGTCATAAGGACTTCGTAGCCCTGCGCGACCTGAACGAAGAGGACCCCTTGGAAGTAGAAGCGTCGAACTCGAACCTGAACTATGTGAAGCTGGACGGCAACGTGGGCTGCATGGTAAACGGCGCGGGTCTGGCCATGGCCACTATGGACATTATCAAGCTGAGCGGCGGTGAGCCGGCCAACTTCCTCGACGTAGGGGGTGGAGCCAACGCCCAGACCGTAGAAGCCGGCTTCCGCATCATCCTGAAGGACCCGAACGTGAAAGCCATCCTCATCAACATCTTCGGTGGCATTGTGCGTTGCGACCGGGTGGCCAATGGTGTGGTAGAAGCCTACAAGAACATCGGCGACATCAAAGTACCGATCATCGTACGTCTGCAGGGCACCAACGCTGAAGAAGGCGCCCGCATCATTGATGAGTCTGGTTTGAAAGTGTACTCAGCCGTATTGCTGAAGGACGCTGCCCAGAAAGTAAAAGAAGTACTGGCAGAGCAGGGCCTGGCTTAAGCCTCCCCGCTTCTAAAGCAAAAAAGCCCCCACCGGAATTCGGTGGGGGCTTTTTTTATGGTTTTTTAGGCCTTCTCCTTTACAGCAGCCGGCTCGCCATCTACTTTCAACTGTACTTCCATGTTGCCCCGGGTGCCTACCGAGTAAGGGCATATCTCATGCGCTTTGGTCACCAGTTCCGAGGCCCGCTCATGGCTTAGGCCTTTCAGGCTAACGTCCAGTATGGCGCTCAGCCCGTAGCCTTCCCCTTCCTGAAACAGCGTTACGGAGCACTGTACGGTGCTAGCGGGGTCCAGCCGCTCTCCTTCCTTCTGGGCTATAACCAGTAAAGCCTGCTGAAAGCAGGAGGAATAGCCGGCCGCGAACAGCTGCTCGGGGTTGGTTGCCCCCTTCTTCCCGCCCAATACCGAGGGTACCGACATTTCCATATTGATAACGCCATCCTCTGAGCGCACTTGGCCACTACGGCCGCCGGTAGCCGTTGACTCGGCCGTATACAGATTCTTTTTCATAGGAGCAGGGTTAATTAGAATGGGTAGATATGAAGGCTTAACCTGCTACCAGTTAGGAAGGTTATCTTGTTTTGCGCATCCTAATGCGGAACAGAATCTAAACTTACCCCCACCAGGCTGCTTGTTGGACGGTATTTTTCTGTTAGTTTTGCCGCCCCTACCCGCCCGGTCGCGTAGTACAACGGATAGTATAGGAGTCTCCGAAGCTCTTGATCCAGGTTCGATTCCTGGCGCGACCACTTAAAACGCCCTCTGTGCAATCGGAAGGGCGTTTTTGCATTCATGGGGTACAGACTGGGGCACAGTATTATCGTTTCGCATCTCTCGTACATTCATCGCCGCCGCAAAACTTCCTAAGTTGGCATGACTTGAATTTCGCGTTTGCTTGGCTGTTGCCCTTTACTTGTCGTAGTGTTTACAGTAGCCTAAATGCCATGCCCAGCTGGGGCAGCGACTGCGTTAGCGGGTAAAATGCGGGTAAAAAGTGTTAAACCCAAACCGAGCGGACCACATGGCCCGCTCGTTGCGTTTCCCCTACGCCTCAAAATGCGGCCAGTCCTTATACCCTGAAGGCCCTGCACCTCTACCCTCCTATTAGTAGTTGTTTGATTTGTCTACAAAGTGGTTTGATTGGTATTATGCTGCCCTCTCAGAGCTGCGGACCTTTGTATTGCTTCTAGTAAGGAAGCTACCACACCACAGACAATTACTATGGCTAACAAACAAGTTTGGCTGATTACCGGCGCTGGCCGGGGGTTGGGCCTCTACATCGCCCAGGCAGCACTAGCAGCTGGTCACGCTGTCGTGGCCACCGGCCGCAACCCGGATAAGGTAGCCCAGGCCCTGGGCCCCGCCGACGACCTCTTGGTAGTGAAGCTGGACATCACCAGCGCGGCTGACGCAGAAGCAGCCGTGAAGGTGGCCGTAGACCGGTTTGGCCGCCTCGATGTACTGGTGAACAACGCTGCCAATTTTTACGCGGGCTTCTTTGAGGAGCTGACGCCGGAGCAGATGAATCAGCAGCTGGCTACCAGCCTTATCGGCCCGATGAACGTGACGCGGGCTGCGTTGCCCGTGCTGCGCCAGCAGCGGGCGGGGCTGGTTATGACTATCTCCTCCACGGCCGGTCTCGTGGGCTTTGAGTTCGGCACCGCCTACGCCGCGTCCAAGTTCGGTCTCGAAGGCTGGATGCAGTCGCTGCAGGCTGAGGTGGCCCCGTTTGGCATTACGACCATGGTGGTCAACCCGGGCTTCTTCCGCACCGAGCTGCTCACGGAGGAATCTACCCATTTTGCCGACCAGCCCATCACCGACTACGACGAGCGCCGGGAAGCACAAATGCAGTTCTGGAAGGGTGCGAACGGCCAACAGCCCGGCGACCCGGCCAAGCTCGCCCAGGCGCTGCTCACCGTTGCCCAGGAGCCAACGCCGCCCCGCCGCTTTCTGGCTGGTGCCGATGCTGTGGCAACCGCTGAGCAGGTCGCTAGCGAGCTTCTGCAGCAAGCCAACGCCTACCGGGAGTTGTCGTCCTCCCTGGCTTTCGACGAGGCCAACGACACCAGCCACGAGAACTAGCTCGGGTTGGCCGCAATCCGCAAACAAACTACCTCCCCGTTTATGGAAAAGAACATGCAGTCCACGGAAGGGCATGCCGGTGCGAGCCGCAGCCTCAGTCGCCGCGACTTTGTGACCAAGTCCGCCCTGCTCGGGGCCAGCTTAGCTGTCGCGCCTGCGTTACTAGTTGCCTGCTCAGAGCAGTCAACAACCAGCCACAACGGGGGCAACCAAGTACCCCCTACCGCTAACAAGGATATGAAAATCCGAAAATTAGGTACCCTTGTCGTCTCCGAAGTAGGCGCAGGGTGCATGAGCATCAGCGCCAACTACGGCCCGCCCGCGGACAAAAACCAGGGTATCCAGCTTATTCGCACCGCCTACGAACAAGGCGTCCGCTTCTTCGACACGGCCGAAGTGTACGGCCCCTATACCAGTGAAACGCTGGTGGGCGAAGCGCTGGCCCCGTTCCGCGACCAGGTCGTCATTGCCAGTAAATTCGGGTTCAAGATTGATGGCACTACCGGACTCGATAGCCGCCCTGAACACATCCGCAAAGTGGTGGAGGAGTCGCTGAAGCGCCTGCGCACCGACCGCCTTGACCTGTACTACCAGCACCGGGTGGACCCCCATGTGCCCATCGAAGAAGTAGCGGGTGCTATCAAAGACCTCATCCAAGCCGGGAAGGTGTTGCACTTCGGCCTCTCGGAGGCGAGCGCCCGCACCATTCGCCGGGCGCATGCGGTGCAGCCGGTGAGTGCCGTGCAGAGTGAGTATTCCTTTATGGAACGAAGCCCCGAGCATAACGGCGTGCTGGCGACTTGCGAGGAACTGGGCATTGGTTTCGTCCCCTGGGGCCCAGTGGGCATGGGATACCTGACGGGCAAACTCGACGCCCGCACGAAGCTCGACCCGAAAACCGACCTGCGTGCGGGGTTCGAACGGTTTACGCCGGAAGCCCTGGCCGCTAACCGACCCATAGTGGACCTGCTGACCCAGTTGGCAAAAAAGAAGAACGCTACGCCCGCCCAGATTTCCCTGGCCTGGCTGCTGGCGCAGAAGCCCTTTATTGTGCCCATCCCGGGCACCCGCAACCTAGACCACCTTCAGGAGAACCTCGGTGCCCTCCAGGTGCGGCTGACGCCTGCCGACCTGCAGGAGTTGGAGAGCGGTTTCGCCAAAATCAAGGTGCACCGGGGCCGCATGAATGCCCAGCAGATGCAGCAAGTGCAAACCGTATAGCGTGCTCCGCTCATGTTCGTAACGAAACGCCCCCGGGCTGCGTCTGTTAAAGGACCACAACAGCCGCTTTCCCTAGCCAAGACGTTGCCGCAGCCCATGACAGTACCCCTCCCTACCTCTTCTCGGCCGGGCATCTTCCCGCTCCCTTCTTCTGGGGGCGGCGAAGTCACCGTGCTGACCATGCAGGAGGCCGAGTGCGGGCTGGGGCACTACGACCGGCGTGATGTATTCAAATGCGTGCTGGTGCTGAAAGGGGCCAACGAGCTGCATTACGCCACCCGCAGCTACCACATCGATAAGCCCGCATTGGTGTTCACCAACCGCCTAGTGCCTTTTTCGTGGGAGCCAGTCGAAGATACAGGTGAGCAGGAGGGTTACATCTGCGCCTTCACCGAACCCTTTTTGCATTCGGCTATGCGCGGCGTCAGCCTCAAGGAGTCGGTGCTCTACCGGGTGGATGGCAACCCGGTGTACTACCTCAACGATGAGCAACAGCGCTATCTGAGCGAGGTGTTTGCCCGCATGCGTCGGGACTTCGATACCGATTATGAGCACAAAGACGACCTGCTGCGCAACCAGCTCTCGCTTATCGTCCACGAGGCGACCCGCCTGCAGCCAGCCAGCCCCTATACCGGCGTTGCCACCAATGCGGCGGAGCGCGTCACTAACCTGTTCATGAGCCTGCTGGAAATTCAGTTTCCTGTGAGCAAGGAATACCATGAACCCTTCCTGAAAAATGCGCAGGACTATGCCGACCGGCTGGCCATCCACGTCAACAGCCTGAACCGGTCGGTGAAGGAAGTGACTGGTAAGCCCACTACAGTCCACATCGCCGAACGCCTCACCAGCGAGGCCAAACTGCTCCTGCACCACACCGACTGGAGTGTGGGCGACATTGCCGACCGCCTCGGCTTCGAGTACGCCACCTACTTCCACCGCTTCTTCAAGCAGCACACCGGCACTACGCCACGAGCCTTTCGTCAGGCGGCGTGAAAAATTACCACGGAACGGCTATGGGATGTTATCGAGGCCTTGGGATATGACCAGGGCGAAGTACGGCGGCATCTGGAAAAAGCCCCAAATAAGCCCCCATTGGGTTCTTGGACTGTAAAGGCGTTTTGCAACTTGTTGGATATTAAATGGATAGAATTATATTTTAGTTAAAAGCAAAATTCCTAACGCAACTACAAATCCAAATAATTATCTGTATTTCAGTTTGTTATGTTGATTTTTGGTTTGTATTAAAACGTTGACCTTCCTCTTCAAGGCAAGAAAATTTTGTCAGCTTTATATAAGGGTTGGTTTATATTCTAAAAAAGAGTTATTATTGAGTACAATCTTATCTTCAATTAATCAAATCAAGTTATGGCATTAGTAACCTGCCCCGCGTGCTATGGGCAATTTAGCAGCACCGCAACACAATGTCCATCCTGTGGTTTTCAGCGCCATAAGTCTCAAAGAACGCTCATCGGCAAGCTGATCAAATACGCATTCAGCGGATTTAACCCATTGATGCTATGATTTTTACTAAAGACCTAACTACTCGTTTTAACGGGAAATAGTATTCGAAGTGAATGAAGCAAGGTGTTGCGATTGACACAGGCTTTTTATCCTTGATGGTTTTAGCAAGATTGTCAATGTTGGATCTGCTATTTCCACTGATCCTGACCTAAAAAAGCCTAGCAATTAAGCAATTGCACCCCAGTGATGAAACCATTTTTCGGCTCTTCATTAGTCATAATTGGGTAGAAGCGAGCTTTTACAATCAGTTTGACTTGAGTAGTTTCTAAGCTATTCATCAGTCTTCCTGAAGAAGCTGCTAATCCGATAATCAGAACATTCTGGGAACCTGCATCAGGCTTCTCCCCTGCATCTTGTTGAGTGAATGGTGAGGGTGCTACGACCGATTGTCAAGTGCTGCTCCTGAATGGCTGACAGCACTTAGTAATATTCTGCTGATGGAGGATCACTAGTCAGGTGGTACGTCTACTTAGCGGGAAGGTGATAGTGTAGAGCTATTCTATGTATAAAGTGAAATATATGAGGCAAAATTGCTGTTATACTCCGTTGCTACTCTTGCTTATGAATTGTTTATAACATTCACTTACTAGCTGTCTCAAGGCTTTGGGACAAGTGAGGAAAGGGTAGATTATAGATTCGACTTCTGGCGCGACCATAAAACCCCATTTGTAGAAATGCAGATGGGGTTTTTCGTTTTGAAAAGGTCTCTTTGTTCAGAGAATCTTCTTATTTGATTCCTCTTCAAAGTATCCGGTATATTTGGTAACGTGTTGTTCCCTGAATTCCCCCCCGCCCCTATCGTGCATTGCTCGAGGAGGACTTTCCCTGTTGTACTTCGCCTGCTGTTTTTTCTAACGGTTGGCCTGGGGCTGCTGACTGGTTGCTCTCATTCGGTCAAGAAACCCGCCTACCGCATTGGGTTTTCGCAGTGTAGCACGTCCGGGCCTTGGCGCGAGGCTATGCTGGCTGGTATGAAGCGCGAATTGAGCTTTCATTCTGAAGCCCAGCTGCGTATGCTGGATGCCCAGGACAATAGCCAGCGCCAACAGCAGCAAATCCGGGAACTGCTGCGCGGTGGCATTGATTTGTTGATAGTTTCGCCCTATGAATCTGGCCCGGTAACGCCGGCTGTGGAGGAAGCCGTTAACCAGGGTGTTCCGGTGGTGCTGCTGGACCGACGCACCGCCTCGCCCCGGTATACAGCCTACGTGGGCGGCGACAATATGGAAGTGGGCCAGACGGCAGCCCGCTATGCCGCCCGGCTGCTTTACCAGCATGGCCACGTGGCCGAAGTGCTGGGCACCCCCGGTTCCTCAGCTACTACCGAGCGCCACCAGGGCTTTGTGCAGGCCCTGGCTGCCTATCCCGGAATGCAGTTGGCAGGCCAGGTAACCGGTAACTGGAAAGAGAAGACCCTGAAGCCGGAGCTCATCAAGCTGCTACGGGCTCACCCAGAAGTAACCTTGATTTTTGCTCATAATGATGCCATGGGCCGCGGCGCGCATGAGGTCTGTGAGCAGCTAGGCATAGCCAAGCGAGTAAAGGTGATTGGAGTAGATGGTATGGCGGGGCCCGGTGAGGGTATTGACCTAGTGGAGCGCGGAGTATTGAGTGCCTCCGTTCTATACTCGCCTGGCGGCGAGGAAGCCATTCGGACAGCGCTGCAAATCCTTAATAAGCAGGCTTTCAAGCGGGAAAACACGCTCGGCACATTGGTCATCGACTCCACTAATGTGCGCACCATGCAGCAGCAGACCGATAAAATGGTCAGCCAGCAGCATGATATTGAGCGCCAGCAGGGCCTGCTACACACCCTGCGTGCCACCTATGCCAGTCAGCAAACGGTACTGTATATTCTGGCAGCGGCACTATTGGGAGCAGCTGTATTGGGCGCCTTTGCCTGGTATTCGGCCCGCCGCAACCGGCAGATCAACCGCCAACTGGCGGCGCAGAATGCAGAAATTGATGCTATCAACCATCAGTTAATCAGCCAGAACGAGGAGATAAGCAGCCAGCGTAATCAGCTGGAAGCCATGGCCGCCAAGTCCCGTACTGATACGGAGGCCAAGCTGCGCTTCTTTACCAACTTCTCGCACGAGCTGCGCACCCCCCTTACCCTTATTTTGGGGCCGGTTGAGGAACTCCTGACCCACAGTCCCAACCTAAGCTCGGCGCAGCGGCATGACTTGGGCCTGGTACGCCGCAACACCCAGCGGTTGCTACAACTGGTCAATCAGCTACTGGATTTTCGGAAGATTGAAGTTGGCAAGATGGCCGTGCGCGCCACAGAGGGAAACCTGGTCACTTTTGTGCGGGAAATTGTAGATGCCTTTGAAAAGCCCGCCCGGTTACGTGGTGTACAACTGCGTATGCTGGCAGCCGAGCCGGTGCTAAAAGCCTGGCTCGACGTGAATATTCTGGATAAGGTGTTCTTCAACCTGCTCAGCAACGCCCTGAAGTTCACACCCGACAACGGCCACATTACCATCAGCGTGCAGGCGGCCGATGAGGGACGCGCGCTACAAGTAAGTGTGGAAGACACAGGGCGCGGCATTACAGAGCAGGATAAGGCGCACATTTTTGAGTGGTTTTATCAGGGCGACCAGGGAGCGGTGGCCAAGGGCTCAGGCATGGGCCTGGCGCTGGCGCTCGGGCTCACCCGTCTGCATCAGGGCCAGCTTACCTTCAGCAGTCAGCCGGGCAAGGGCAGTACGTTTGTGGTAACGCTGCCCCGTGAGCTACCGGAGGCCTTACGTTCCGCAACGCTCATTGAGCCCATGACATTGGCCCTGGATGAGCCGGAAGCTTTACCAGCAGAACTGCCCGCCGATACGCCCATTGCCACTGACCGGGAAACGCTGGTGCTGGTGATTGAGGATAACGCCGAGGTCAACGAGTTTCTGGCCCGGAAGCTGCAAACCGATTTCCGGGTGCAGACTGCTACGGATGGGCACACCGGCTTCCGGATGGCGACTGACCTGATTCCGGACCTGATAGTGTGCGATGTGATGATGCCAGGCCTGAGCGGGCTGGAAGTAGTAGCAAAGCTTAAGGAAGATTGGCGCACCTCACACATTCCGGTGGTATTGCTCACGGCCCGTACCGCCCCGGAGCAGCAAGTGGAGGGCGTGCAGGCCGGTGCTGATCTGTATCTGACCAAGCCCTTTAACCCTACTTTCCTGCTGGAGAGTGTGCGTACCCTGCTGGCCAACCGTGCCCGCCAGCGGGAGCATTACCGCCGGGAACTGTCCATTAACACGGCCACGGTAGCGGCCGCTAGCCCTGACCAAAAATTCCTGGCCGACCTGACCGCCATTGTGGAAGCTAACCTGATGCGCTCTGACCTAAGCGTGGAAGATGTAGCCCGCAGCCTGGGTATTTCCCGCATGCAGCTTTACCGCAAAGTGAAGGCCCTGTTGGGGACCGGCGTTACGGACTTCATCCAGAGCATCCGCCTGACTAAAGCCCGCGAATTGCTGCTCGATGACACGCTCACTATTACCGATGTAGCTTATGAGCTGGGCTTCTCTTCCCCCTCCTATTTCTCCACCAGCTTTAAAACCCGTTATCAGATTTCTCCTTCCGAGTTCCGTACGCTGCACATTACCCCGCATCACTGAAAGATTCTCGAAAGTGGTGTTATAAAATTGAAACCAGGCTGGTAACAGGCCTGGTTTTTTTATTAATAGTTAACTGATATTCAGCTGCATATAGTATTTTAATATACTGAACGCATTTTGAAAGAAATGAGCAATTGTTAGCAGGGTTGACCGGGGATATTTGTCCGAAACCACTACCGCAATGCTTACGCCGCTCCCCATCGTTTGCTTCGGAGAAATGCTCTGGGATATGCTGCCAGCCGGCAAGCAGCCCGGCGGCGCGCCCTTTAATGTAGCAGTGCATCTGCATCAGTTGGGTGTACCCGTGCAGCTTATTAGCCGGGTGGGCGACGATGAGTTGGGTGCAGAGCTGCTGGCCTTCAGCGCCAGCAAAGGCCTCGATAACCACCTGGTCCAGCGCAGCGCCACGCACCTTACCAGCGTAGTAAAAGCCAACGTGAGCCAGCGCCACGAGGTGACTTTCAAAATTCTGAAGCCCGTGGCCTGGGATTATATCCAGCATACCGACGAGTTGCGCGCAGCCGTGGCTGCCTCCGGCGGGCTGGTGTATGGCTCATTGGCTGCCCGCAGCCTTACCACCCGCGAAACGCTGTACCGCCTGCTGCAGGTAGCGCCTTTTAAGGTGTTTGATGTGAACCTGCGCCCGCCGCACTACAGCCGCGAGGTGGTAAAATACCTGCTCCGCCAGGCCGATCTGGTGAAGCTGAATGAGCCAGAGCTCACCGAAATTATGAGCTGGCTGGGCCAGCCAGCTGCAGATCTAGCTACGGCCCTGCCCTGGCTGGCGGGGCGCTTCGGCCTGCAGGCCGTGTGCGTCACGCGCGGAGCCGCTGGCGCCGCCCTCTGGACCGATAATCAGCTGTTTAACTGCCCGGGGTTTCCGGTACCCGTGCAGGATACCATTGGCTGCGGCGACGCTTTGCTGGCAGCCCTGCTGGCCGGCCGGCTGGCTGGCCTGCCACCTGCCACCTACCTGCGCCGTGCCTGCGCGGCCGGCGCCCTGGTAGCCATGCACCAAGGGGCTATGCCGCCCCTCACCCCTGCCGATATCGATGTGCTTGCTTCTTCCACTCTTACCTGATACCTGTATGCCCGCAACCTGCAACCACTAGTTGGCAGCCCAGCCGCCAGCATGTGGTTCTCTCCCAACCAAGTTTCTTTCTCCCCTTACTTAACCCCATTCCCATGCCGTTTCCTATACCCTTCCCCCCCGGCCACTGGCCCCTTACCAAACGGTTGCTTACCCCTGCTCTGGGTGGCTTGCTGTTCACCAGCTTGGCGCTGGCGCCCTTTGGGGCTGAGGCCCGCGCTACTGTAGCAACCGCCTATTCACCTGCATATCTGGAAGATGTGCGCCATCTGGCAATAGCCGGCGGCACCGTTACGGGCCGCATCGTTGACGCCAAGGGCGCCGCATTGCCCGGCGTTACGGTTGTAGTAGCCGGCACCTCGCTGGGCAGCTCCACCGATACCAACGGCTTCTTCACTATTGCAAACATACCGGCCGGCGCGCAGACACTGGTTATTTCCTCAATTGGCTATACTACGGTGCGGATTCCGGTTTCTGTGGTAGAAGGCCAGTCGACGGAGGTGCAAAGCACTACGCTGGCTGAGAATACCCAGGCCCTGAGCGAAGTAGTGGTAGTAGGCTATGGCACGCAAACCCGCCAGGAGCTCACCACTTCGGTTACCTCGGTTGGCGCTAAAGCCATTGAGCGTCAGCCGGTAGCTGGCTTTGACCAGGCACTACAGGGCCAGGCGCCCGGCGTGCAGGTTACTTCCCCTACCGGGGCGCCCGGCTCGGGCATTAACGTGCGGATTCGCGGCAACAACTCCATTACGCTTTCCAACTCACCGCTGTACGTCATTGATGGGGTACCCGTGCTGCCTACCTACGACCGGGAACTCAGCATTGGCAACCAGAAGCCCAACCCGCTGAATACCCTCAACCCGAACGACATCGAAAGCATTGACGTGCTGAAAGATGGGGCGGCAGCGGCTATTTATGGCCTGCGCGCCTCCAACGGAGTTGTCGTAATTACCACCAAGCGCGGCAAAGCCGGTAAGCCCCAGATTGGCTTTAGTGCCTACTACGGCAAGCAGCAGCTGCGCAAAAAGCTGGACGTGCTTAATTCCCAGCAGTTTGCCACGCTCTATAATGAGATGCTGGTAAATAATGGGGAGGAGCCAGCTTTTGCAAACCCCAATAATCAGGAATTCAATACGGACTGGCAGGATGAGGTGTACCGCAGTGCGGCCATTCAGAACTACCAGCTGAACGTGAGCGGAGGCTCGGATAAGACCCGCTATTATATCTCCGGCGGGTATTTCAAGCAGGATGGCATCATCCTGAACTCCGGCTTCGACCGCTACAACTTCAAGTTGAACCTGGATCAGCAGGCCGGGGAGCGTTTGAAGGTGGGTACCAACCTGAACCTGAGCCGCACCTTCAACAACGGAAGCGTGCGCAGCGAAATGGCCCTGGGCAACTCCGGCACGGTACTGGGTACGCTGGCTCAGATTCCCACCATTCCGGTACGGGACGCTAACGGCGTGTATGGGGCCAATCCTTTCTCCTTCTCCGATAACCCCGTTGGTAACCTGCTGGAAACCCATAACAAAGGTATTACCTACCAGGCTATTGGCAATGTGTATGGTGAGCTGGCGGTATTGCAGAACCTGAAGTTCCGCTCCTCACTGGGTCTTGATTTCCGCACCCAGCTGGAGAATGAGTTCATCACCCGCGAGTATCCCGGCACTTCCCGCTCTGACCCAGCTCAGCGCGGCAGCGCCCGCACCGGCACTACCCAGCAGGTTATCTGGCTGCTGGAAAACACCCTGACCTACAACCCGGATCTGGGCGAAAAGAACAACCTGACTTTGCTGGCCGGTCAGTCGGTGCAGGAGTCTAACCGCTTTGCGTCTAACGCCTCCACCCGCTACTTTGCCTCCAATGCTTCGCCTTATCTGCCAGGCGGCGCTGAACGCACCGGAGCCAGCAGCTATGAGGAAGAGTGGGGCCTGATGAGCTACTTTGGCCGGGCTATTTACAACTTTGATGAGCGCTACCTGGCCACCGTCAGCTTCCGGGCCGATGGCAGCAGCCGCTTCCAGGACAAGTTTGGCTATTTCCCGGCCGTGGGCCTGGGCTGGCGCATCTCCAAGGAGCCATTCTTCCCACAGGGCGCACCGGTTTCTGACCTGAAGCTGCGCGGCAGCTTCGGCGCCATTGGCAACCAGGAAATTGGAGTGTATGACCGGTTCAGCACCTACAATACCGGCTATAACTACCAGGGAACCGGCACCGGCATTGTAGGTGGCATTGGTCCTAACCGCATTGGTAATCAGGATGTGAAGTGGGAAACCACCTACCAGTACAACGCTGGCCTGGACCTGGGCATGTTCTCCGACCGCATCACCCTGAACCTGGATGCGTATCTGAAGCGCACCCACGACCTGCTGACCAACGTTCCGCTGGCTCCCAGCACCGGCGCCCAGGCGCTGGACATTATCCAGAACGTAGGGGAAGTGGAAAATAAAGGCATTGAAGTGGGCCTGAACACGACCAACGTGCAGGGCGAAGAAGGCAGCTTCTCCTGGAGCACGAACTTTAACGTATCCATGAACCGCAACAAGGTGCTGGATGTGGGCACTCTACCCAATGCGGAAGGCGAGCAAGCACCGCGCGACATCATCGGCGGCTACAGCATCACCCGTGCGGGTGAGCCCCTGGGCTCGTTCTATGGCTACACGGTGCAGGGCATTTTTCAGTCTGATGATGAGGTGGCCGCTGCCCCCACGCAGAACAATGCCAAAGCCGGCGACATCCGCTTTGTGGATACCAACAACGATGGTAAAATTACGGACGATGACCGGACCGTTATTGGTAATCCTAACCCCAAAGCCATTGCCGGCCTCACCAACAACTTTGGCTACAAAGGACTGGAGCTGAGCGTGCTGTTCCAGGGTAGCTTCGGTAACGACATCTACAACCAGAACCGGCAGTCGATTGAAGGCATGGCCGACCCCGTGAACCAGAGCACCCGGGTGCTTAACCACTGGACGCCTACTAACACCGACACGGACATTCCCCGGGCAGTGCGCACGGACCCGAATGGCAACAACCGTTTCTCTACCCGCTTTGTGGAAGATGGCACTTACGTGCGCCTGAAAAACCTGACGCTGGCCTACAATATTCCGGTTGGCCTGATTCAGAAAGCCCATTTCAGCGGCCTGCGCCTGTACGTAACGGGCCAGAACCTGATTACCTGGACCGACTATCTGGGCTATGACCCGGAAGTTAGCGCTGACCCCTTCTCCTCTACCGGCTTTGGCCGCGACTTTGGGGTGTATCCACAGGCCCGTACCTACACCGTTGGCCTCAACGCCACTTTCTAAGCTTCTCCTTCGATGAAAAAGATATTCATTCCCATCTGTGCCTTGATGCTGCTAGGCAGCTGCAATGTACTGGACAAAGAACCGCTGCCCAGCGTAGCACCCTCTACCTTCTTTAAGACAGCGGATGATGCTGAATCGGCCCTGACGGCAGCCTATGATGGCCTGCAAAGCACTGGTTTATACAGCCAGGACCTGATTGTGGTGGGCGAAATGCCTTCTGATAACGCCACCAGCGCCAACGGTGACGTAACGCCGCTGGACAAGTTTACCTGGACGCCTAATACAGGCCAGGTCTACAACATCTTCCGCGACTCTTACCTGGGCATTAACCGGGCCAATGCGGTGCTGAAGTATGTGCCGGCTATTACTATGCCGGAGGAGCGCAAAAACCAGATTCTGGCCGAAGCCTCCTTCCTGCGGGCGCTGCACTACTTCAATCTGGTGCGGGTGTATGGCGGCGTGCCGCTACGCCTGGAGCCAACCGAAACCGGCGACCCATCAGTGGTAGCTTTGCCTCGGGCTTCGGCGGATGCGGTGTATGCCCAGATCATTGCGGACCTGACCAAAGCAGCAGCTTCCGCTGATGGAGCGGCTAACCCGCGGCGCGTTACCAAAGGTGCGGCCAATGCCTTGCTGGCTCAGGTATACTTGACCCAGCGCCAGTGGAGCCAGGCCGTAACGGCCGCCAGCGCAGCTCTGAGTGGAGGCTACACCCTGGCGTCTTCCTTCAAGTCGCTTTTCCCGGCGGATAACAATGCCGAGTCGATTCTGGAAGTGCAGAACTCCGGCAGCCTGGATGGTAACAACATTCTGCCTGACCTGCTCCTGCCTGCACCACCGGCTACCTACTCCTTCCCCAAGTTCAACATTCCCACGGCGGAGCTCATTACACTGGGCACTTCCAAAGCCAATGACAAGCGCTGGGCTGCCATTGGCCCCGTAGTGGGTGGTACCGACCACGCCAGCTACATTGAAGGCAGCGGCGGCGGCAATGACAGCGGCCCCTTCGTGTATAAGTGGCCCGGCAACCCCGGCGGCTTCAACAGCGCCGACAATACCTACATTCTGCGCCTGGGCGAAACCCTGCTGACCTACGCCGAAGCGGCCAACGAACAGGGCGGCCCCTCGGCCGATGTGCTGGACAAACTAAACCAGGTACGCACCCGCGCCGGCCTCTCGGCCTTAACCATGAGCTCCCCGGAAGCGGCTTCCAAGCAAAGCCTGCGGGCCGAAATAGACCTGCAGCGCCGCCTGGAGCTGGCGTTTGAAGGATACCGCTGGTTTGATTTGCTCCGCTATGCCCATCATAACCAGGCTGAGGCTGGCGCCCATGCCATTACGGCCTTAACCGTGATGCAGCAGGTGGCCGGTAAGACGGATGCGAACTACCTGCTGTTTCCCATTCCGCAGGCAGAGCTCAACAACAACCCGAACATGACGCAGAACCCGGGTTACTAAACGCTGGCGGCGCTGCAATGCCGCCAGCCTGATTTCCGCTGTCGGGGTATCTGCTTCCTCGGCGGTGTGAAGCCGGGGCCGGTTTCGGGTAAGGGAAAATTGAAACCGGCCCTTGCGCTTCTCTCCTTCCATACGGCGTTTTTCGCCTCTGTATTTTGTTTCGGTATGCTCCGTTCCTCCTCTGCTTTCTCTCTGACGCTGCTGCTAGGCCTGGCGCTGGGCACCAGCTGTCAGCGCCTGGCCCAATCTTCCAGTACTACTGCTGCTTTCTGGCTCACTAATCCGGATAAATCGGTCCTGTTTCAGCGGCAAACGCCGGCCTTGCCCCTGGAGGATGCCCCGGCAGCCACCCCAGCCGGGCCTACTATTGATATTGATGAAAAGCAGACCTTTCAATCCATTGATGGATTTGGCTACTGCCTGACGGGTGGCAGCGCGCAGCTCCTGCACGCTATGACACCCGCTGCCCGCAAGGCCTTGCTGCAGGAAATGTTCGGCACCGAAGGCAATAATATCGGCGTGAGCTACCTCCGCCTGAGCATTGGGGCTTCTGACCTCGATGCCCAGGTATTTAGCTACGACGACCTGCCCGCCGGCCAGACCGACCCTACGCTTAGCAAATTCAGCCTGGCTCCGGATCAGCAGCACCTGATTCCGGTGCTGAAAGAAATTCTGGCCATCAACCCCAGCATCAAGCTGATGGGCTCCCCCTGGTCGCCGCCCACCTGGATGAAGACCAACAACAACTCCAAGGGCGGCTCTTTGAAGCCGGAATTTTACGATGCCTACGCCCGCTACTTTGTGAAGTACATTCAGGGTATGAAAGCCGAGGGCATCCGCATCGATGCCATTACCATTCAGAACGAGCCGCTGCACCCGGGCAACAACCCCAGCCTGCTGATGCTGGCCGAGCAGCAGGCCGAATTCATCAAGAAGCACCTCGGCCCAACGTTTAGAGCGGCGAAAATCGATACAAAAATCATTGTGTACGACCACAATGCCGACCGTCCCGATTATCCAATTACCATTCTCAACGACCCCGAAGCCAAGCAATACGTGGATGGCTCGGCCTTTCACCTCTACGGTGGGCCTATTGAAGCCCTGACCAAGGTGCACGAGGCGCATCCGGACAAGAGCCTCTATTTCACCGAGCAATGGGTGGGCTCCAATAGCAAGTTTGAAGAAAACCTGCCCTGGCACGTTCGCACCCTCATTATTGGCGCCCCGCGCAACTGGGCGCGCACGGTGCTGGAATGGAACCTGGCCGCCGATCCGCAGCAGAATCCGCACACGCCCGGAGGCTGCACGGAATGCCGCGGGGCCATTACGCTGGATGGGGACAAAGTGACCCGCGAAGATGCTTACTACATTATTGCCCACGCCAGCAAGTTCGTGCGGCCCGGCTCAGTACGTATTGCCTCAACCCTGCCGGAAAAGCTGCCCAACGTGGCCTTTAAAGCGCCGAATGGGGACAAAGTGCTGATTGTGCAGAATGATAGCCCGGCGGCACAATCCTTCACGGTTCGTTACAATGGCCGGCAGTTCACTTCAACTCTGAATGCCGGGGCGGCAGGCACGTATGTGTGGTAAGGGCTTCTTCAGGCCTTTCAATACACCTCGCCTTAGTCCTTCCGCAAATATGAACAGGATAATATTCAACATACTGGGCGGCCCCCTGCTGGGAGGCGCGGTTTTCCTCAGCGGCTGCGGCAGCAAAGGGGGCAGCGACCCGACGCCGCAACCACCGGTTCCGCCGGTCAGCGGCCCTTCACAGGTGGCCTTGTGGCTGACTTCGGCCAACCAAACCATGAAATTTCAGAAAAGCACGTTGGTGCTTAACTTTAAGGCCGCCAGCGGGCAGAACCCCACTATTCGGGTAGATACCACCCAAACCTACCAGAGCATCGATGGGTTTGGCTACACCCTGACAGGCGGCAGCGCCACGCTCATCAATCAGCTGGGCGCGGCAGGGCGGGCAGCACTGTTGAAAGAACTGTTTGCTACTGATGCCACCAACATTGGCACCAGCTACCTGCGCATCAGCATTGGGGCTTCTGACCTGAGTGACCATGTGTTTACTTACGATGATGTGCCGGCCGGTGAAACTGATGTGGCCTTGGCCAAATTCAGCCTGGAGCCGGAAAAGAAGGATTTGATTCCGGTGCTGAAGGAAATTCTGGCTATTAGTCCGGAACTCAAGATTCTCGGCTCGCCCTGGTCCGCCCCGGCCTGGATGAAAGACAATAGCAGTCTGAAGGGCGGCTCTTTGAAGCCGGAATACTACGGTGCCTATGCGAAGTACCTGGTGAAATATCTGCAGGCTATGCAGGCCGAAGGCATTAGGGTGGATGCCATAACACTGCAGAATGAGCCGCTGAACCCTTACAACAACCCCAGCATGGTGATGACGGCCGAACAGCAGGCTGAGCTGATTGGCAGCTTTGTAGGCCCGGCCCTGAAGGCGGCAAATCTGACCACCCGAATTATCCTCTACGACCACAACACCGACCGGATAGATTATCCGCTGGCTATTCTGGGCAACGCGCTGGCTTACCCCTACGTGGACGGCTCGGCCTTTCACCTGTATGCCGGCAACATTGAGGCGCTGAGTACCGTGCATAATGCCCACCCTACCAAAAATGTGTATTTCACGGAGCAGTGGGTGGGCGGGCCCGGCAACTTTTCCGGAGACTTCAGCTGGCACATTAACAACCTGATAATTGGGGCTACCCGCAACTGGAGCCGGAATGTGCTGGAATGGAACCTGGCCGCCGACCAGAACTATGGCCCCCACACCGACGGTGGCTGCACCACCTGCCTGGGCGCGCTGACCATTAATGGGAGCACCATCACCCGCAACGTGGCCTACTACACGGTGGCCCACGCAGCCAAGTTTGTGCGGCCGGGCTCCGTGCGCATCGATACCAATGTACCCAACAACCTGCCCAACGTGGCCTTTAAAACGCCCAGTGGCCAGAAGGTGCTGATTGTGCAAAACAATGGCAGCGCCACCCAAACCTTTGATATCGGCTACCGCGACAAAGTGGTGACCAGTACGCTGGCCGGTGGCACGGTTGGAACCTACGTTTGGTAGGCAGACCTATTTGCCCTGATTTATAGCTTTGAATACAAATTACCCCCCTGCCAGCTCTGGCTGCTACCTATAGCCCGGAGCCGGTAAAAAGTAAACGCGGAGCAGTCCGCTTCCACCCTCTTCGTCTATGCTTCCTAAACTTCTCCCTTCTCTGCTGCTCACGGCAGCCCTCGGTATAGGCAGTGCTTCGGCCCAGAAAACTGCCAAGCCTGCTGCTCCTAAGGCCAGCAAAACGGCCAGTACTCCCACCTTCTCGGTGGCAGGCAAGAAAGTGCAGGTTTTTACCACGGCCGCTAATACTGAGCTGCGCCTCTCCGCTGCCGGCGACCTGGCTTTTCAGCCGGCCCCACAGCCCCTGGAAACCCAACTGTGCGTGTTTGTAGACCCCCAGCACACCTTCCAGACCATGCTGGGCATTGGGGCGGCGCTAACGGATGCCTCGGCCGAGACCTTTGCCAAGCTGCCCAAGCAGGCCCAGATGGAGTTTATGCAGGCCTATTACAGCCCCACTAAGGGCATTGGCTACACGCTGGCCCGCACGCCCATCAACAGCTCCGACTTTTCCAGCGGCAGCTACACCTACGTGGCCGATAAGGATGCCGAGCTAAAAACCTTCAGCGTAAAGCATGATGAGCAGTTCCGCATTCCGTTTATTAAGCAGGCTATGGCCGCGGCCGGTGGCAAGCTTACCATGTACGTGAGCCCCTGGAGCCCGCCCGCCTGGATGAAGGACAACAACGATATGCTGCACGGTGGCAAGCTGCTGCCCCAGTACCGGCAGGCCTGGGCCAACTACTACATCAAGTTTATCAAGGAATACGAAAAGCAGGGCATTCCCATCTGGGGCCTCACGGTGCAGAACGAAACCATGGCCAAGCAGATCTGGGAATCCTGCATCTACACGGCGGAGGAAGAGCGTGACTTCATTAAGGAATATCTGGGGCCTACGCTGCACAAAGCGGGTATGAAGGACAAGAAGCTCATTGCCTGGGACCACAACCGCGACCTGATCTACCAGCGCGCCAGTACCATCCTCGACGACCCCAAAGCGGCCCAATATGTGTGGGGCATTGGCTACCACTGGTACGAAACCTGGACCGGTGCCGGCATGAACTTCGACAACCTGCGGCGCGTGCACGAAACCTTCCCCAACACCAACCTGATTTTCACGGAGGGCTGCGTGGAGAAGTTCAGCATGGACCGGATAAATGACTGGCAGCTAGGGGAGAAGTACGGCATGTCGATGATCAACGACTTCAACAGCGGTACGGTGGGCTGGACCGACTGGAACATCCTGCTGGATGAAAAAGGTGGCCCTAACCACGTCGGCAACTTCTGCTTCGCCCCCATTCACGGCGACACGCGCAGTGGTAAGCTGCTCTATACCAACATTTACTACTACATCGGGCACTTCTCCAAGTTCATCCGGCCCGGCGCCAAGCGCATCATCAGCTCCTCCAGCCGTGATATGCTCAGCACCACCGCCTACCGCAACCCCGATGGCAGCGTGGCCGTGGTAGTCATGAACAGCACCGACAACAAGCAGGATTTCCAGCTCCGGCTGCAAGGCCAGGCCGCCTCAGCCGTGAGCCTGCCGCACTCCATCCAAACGTTTGTAATTAAGTAAGCATCTCGAACTCTTTACGCTATGAAAGCAGTCCTTTCGTCCATTTTTGTAAATCGTATTTTAATGGCGGGAGGGCTGCTGGCTGGGGCTCTGTTAGGTTCCCTGCCTACTCATGCTCAGCAGCAACCTACCAAAGCGCCCACCGAAGATGAATGGCACCGCCAGGAGGAAGAACGCCTGCACAACGACTGGGCATATCTGAAACGCTATGCGGCAGCTAATGCGCAACTGCCTGCTCCTGCCCCAGGCGTGCCGCGGGTAGTACTTATGGGCAACTCCATTACGGAAGGCTGGCCCAAAGCCGATTCCGCCTTTTTCGCCAGTCGCAAGCCCTATGAGTTCATAGGGCGCGGCATCAGCGGACAGACGTCGGCGCAGATGCTCTTGCGCTTCCGGCAGGATGTGGTGGCCCTGCGCCCAACTGTAGTCGTAATTCTGGCGGGCAGCAATGATGTGGCCGAAAATCGGGGTCCATACCATCCGCACGCGACTCTGGATAACATTATGTCGATGACGGAGCTGGCCCGGGCCCAGGGCATCCGGGTGGTACTGTGCTCCCTTCCGCCCGCCTACGATTTTCCCTGGCGGCCCAACCTGCAGCCAGCGCCCAAAATTGTGGCCCTGAACCAGCAGATTAAAGCTTACGCCGATAAAAACCGCCTGGTGTACCTGGACTACCACACGGCCTTAGCCGATGAGCGCCAGGGGCTGAAAAAAGCTTATGGCGACGATGGTGTGCATCCCAACCTGGCCGGCTACCGCGTAATGGAGCCGCTGCTACAGCAAGCCGTGGCCGCGGCTTTAAAGCGCAAATAAGCCGCCGCGCTGTTTTATTCTTAGGCCAGTTCTACACTTTCTTGATAGGTCAATAGATAAAGATTCCAGACTTCCGTAAAGCGCACTGACTATTTTGTTGAAGTGTTGCCATGATGGTTAGTCGTTCCACGCGTATTTATTTTGAGAATCTGGTAGGAAAACTGCTGGAGCACCCTGATGGATACGCCATAGTACAGTACAATGCCGGCAAGCGCCAGCTAACTGATTTACAATCCTTTCTTACGCATGCCAGCCAGCTTCTGCACTCCCGCAGCTGGCACCGAATGCTGGCGGATCAGTCGGCTATGTCGCCTTTCACCGAGGAGGAAAGCGCCTGGGTGAAGGAGTATTGGCAGGCCCGCAGCGAACGGCGCATTTATGGAGCCATTGTGCTGCCAAAAGATGTATTTGCCCGGCTCTCGGTAAGTACTCTGGTGAGTGAGGCCGAGTCCGCCGCGCTGACGTACCGGGTGTTTGATAACACCATAGATGCTGCTGCGTGGCTGCAGCAGGTTTAACCTCGCTTATAAGCGGCTTTGTACCATCCGGTACCACTTTTGCTCTCCGACCAGGGTATCTTCAAACATCTTGAAGTAGGCAGCAGCTCTTTCCGCCGTGTACATTTTTTGGAGTAAGTGCTCAATGTCATAATCCTGTCCCTGGACCACAGGATCCATGATAAACACATACTCATACGTACCGTCTTTCTCCGGCCGCCCGGAGTAGAGGACTCTGGTTTGACGGAATACCCGCTGCTCTTCCTGCGGAAGTTTTTTGGCCGCCGGCCAGAAGACTTCATTCACAAATTTCTCGAACTGCTGGCGCTTATCAGGCTTTACTGAGTTGACGATAACCCACACGGAGTCGCCGGGGGCGGCTAAGGCGCGCGGTGCTTGTGGTTGCTGGGCCACTGCTGCGGGAGTTTGGAGGAGTACCAGCAAACTGCCAGCTAATATGGTTTTAAGAGGATAGGTCATGGCTCAACTATAAAATGAGAGATAGAAGCCGAGAGCTTAATGCCTGGTTAATTATATGATTATAAGTATAAATATTATTACTTTTAACAAATCAGCAGTAAAAAGTGCCTTTTCCGCCGGACAAAAGTGGCCGCAGACTATAGTCCGGCTACTATGAAACCGGCCCCAGGGCCCTGTACAGTGGTAGTTATTTTCTCACTCAACCCATTTCCTGAAAGCCATGATCAAGCAACTGTTTTCTACCGGTGCTCTGGCGCTTGCTTTGAGCGTTTGCACGGCCCCCGTGGTGCGGGCCCAGACGGAAACGAAGTCGGACAATGAGAAGACCAAGACCAAAGAGGGAGATTCCGTCACAAAGACCAAAGTGCAGGATGATGGAAAAACCAAGATGAAAGGTAAGTCGGGCACCGGCGACAAAATGAAGTCGAAAGCCAAACCGACGGATGGCTCCATGGGCGGCACTACCGGCGGTATGGAAACCAGCAACCCTGCTGGCATGGATAATGCCACCTCCGGCACCTCGGCCGGTGTAATGGTGGGCGGCGCCATGATGATGCCCGATAAAGATATTGTAATGAATGCCTCCGCCTCGAATGAGCACTCCACGCTGGTATCGGCGGTGAAGGCGGCCGATTTAGTGGCCACCCTGCAGGGCCCCGGGCCCTACACGGTATTTGCCCCTACTAACGCGGCCTTTGATAAGCTGCCCACCGGTACCGTAAATAACCTGATGATGCCCGCCAACAAGACCAAGCTCAGCACCATTCTGACCTACCACGTGGTGCCGGGCCGCCTCCTGGCCGCCGACCTGAAAGATGGGCAGGTGCTGACCACCGTGGAAGGCGAAAACCTGACGGTGCACCGCAACGGCGACATGGTGACGATTCATGATGCGAAAGGCGGCATGGCCAATGTGACTATCCCGAACGTGGTATCCAGCAATGGCATTACCCACGTGGTGGATGCGGTGCTGATGCCAACGAGGTAGGCTTCCCGCAGTCAATAAAAAGCCCGCTGCACAGGTAGTACAGCGGGCTTTTTAATGACTGATTTTACGCCAGCATATCGGCATACTTCTCGTGGTGCTTGTGCAGGTAGGATTTCATAAAGGAGCAGGTGGCTTTTACCCGCAGTTTCTGCCCCCGGGCATACTGCAGGGCTTCATGCGCCAGGGCGTCGCCTATTTTCTGGCCCCGTAGCTCTTCCTCAACAAAGGTGTGCGTGAAGTCAATAATACAATCGTCGGGCAGGCTGTAGGCCAGCTCGGCAGTATAGCCATTTACCAGAACGGTAAATTCCTGCTCTTCCTGGTTGTGCTGAATCTGGGGCTTTTGCTGCTGCATATGCGTAAAGATAAAGGGAGGCTGGGAGGCTTAAAAGTGGCCCTCCAGGCTATACGGCTGGTTCGGGATTTTGGCGAAGCGTAGCCACAAGCTGGCTGGTTTACGTATGGCCTACACAGGGGTGCTTATCACCCCCTCGAATCTCCATCTCTACTCCAAGCTTGTATTCCCATGCAAAAGAACCCCAACGACGGCAGCAACGACAACCCGGACGAGTTCAGCGAATTACGTAATAATCAGCAGCCTGATAATATCCGCAGAGGCACCAGCACGCCTGCACAGTCTACCAGCGGCGTAGCCGGCCAGGATGCCAGCGTACCTAATACATCGGCCACTACTCCTAGCTACGGCGAGTTTGGCGCTCCGCAAAATGCTGCCCCGGTGGAGGGTGTACCCGGTGGCGTACCGGCTCCTTCTACCCCGGCTCCGGAACAGCGTGGCAGTGCCCCCCAAAACCTGGCAACGGGCGAGGTGAAAGCAGCACATAATGCTGAAAGTGATGAGCGCCGGGCTTCCTACAAAGAGGACGACCCGCGCTATGGCAGTGGTACCCGCAACTGGGAAACCCGGGAGCCCGCCAACCGCAGCAACGGCTCCGAAGACGAACCCAGCCGCCTGGACCAGAACGTCTAACCCTCCCATCTTCCCTATTCCCATGGCCACATCCAAGAAAACACCCGCCGAAGAGGCCGGCAAAGGCAAAATGACCCCGGAACAGCAGCGCCACCACGACGAGCTGTATAACTACAAGCGCGACGAGGAAGGCACCCTGGACACGTCCGATATGCTGGACGCTGCCACCTCCGGCCAGCCCGATACCCCCACCACCGGCCCCGACCCGGAGGAAAGCCAGGTAGACGAGCTACGCGACCCGGGCTTCAACAACCCCATCGACGATAACAACCGCTAGAACCGGACATTTTATCCAGTTGAAAAAGCTGCCCTGTACATTACAGGGCAGCTTTTTTATGTTTAATCAAATATTTTTTCAGGCGAATACTTGACTATGCCTTTTCTTATGGCGTATGTTTACGTCATACTTCATAAACAACCTATGACGTTCGCCAAACTCACCGCCTTTACCGACGAGCAGCAGCAGTTGGCGCGTATTGCCAAAGCGCTGGCGCACCCGGCGCGGGTAGCCATCATTGAGCTGCTGGCTGCCCGCCAAACTTGCATCTCCGGCGACATTGCCGCCGAACTCCCGTTAAGCCGCACCACCGTTTCCCAGCATTTGCAGGAGTTAAAAGCCGTCGGCCTGATTAAGGGTGACATTGACGGCCTGACGGTTTGCTACTGCCTGAATACTGAGCTGTTTCAGGAAGTGCAGCAGCAGTTTGCCGCTTTTTTCCAGGTGGCCACCGCCCCTGCTGCCGCCTGTGCTCCTACCGGCTGCGGCTGCTGATAGCTAACCTGCCTTTTCCGTTTCTTTTCACTTTCACGCTACCCTTTCTGACTATGAAAACTGCCCCTTTCCCCCGCATGCACGTGTCGTTGTACGTTTCTGACCTCACGGCCACCCTCAACTTTTACACGGCTTTCTTTGGGCAGCCGGCTACCAAGATAAAGCCCGGCTACGCCAAGTTTGTGCTGGAGCAGCCTTCCCTCATTATCTCCTTCGTGGAAAACCCGGAGCGGGTTCAGAGTCACTTCGGCCACCTGGGCTTTCAGGTGGAAACGGTGGAGGAGCTGGACCAGCGCCTGACGGTGGCCCGCGAAGTTGGCCTGGTAAACCGCGAAGAAATAGGGACCAGCTGCTGCTACGCCAAGCAGGACAAATTCTGGGTAAACGACCCCGACGGGGTGGAATGGGAGGTCTACTATTTCCATGAAGACGCCGAGTTCAATGACCCGCGCTATCAGGCAGAATACGACCAGGCAGCCAGCGGCAATACTCAGTGCTGCATTGCGCCCGCCCCTAAGCAGGGCGTAGCAGCTGAAGTGCTGACTACTGCCCCCATGGCCTTCCCCATCACCGATACGGCGGCTCCCGCCACCGCCGGTTGCGGCTGCGGTACCCCCGCTACGCTTACGCTGGTCCCTACTTGCTGCTAATTCCCTCATAGCTTTACCCCGACAGCCATTCATGCACGGCTGTCGGGATAAACCAGCTTGCCTTCCTCCCTTTTTTGCTACCGCTTCATGACGATTCAACCCCTCACGGAAAAGCACTGGCCGGCAGGCCAGGCCATTTATCAGGCTGGTATGGATACCGGCAATGCCACCTTCACTACCCAGGCACCTGAGTGGGCCGACTGGGATGCGGGCCATCTGCGGCACAGCCGACTAGTGGCGCTGCATGATGATGGTCAGGTACTGGCCTGGGCGGCGCTGTCGCCGGTATCGGGACGGTGCGTGTATGGGGGCGTGGCGGAAGTGAGCATTTATGTAGCCGACGAAGCCCGCGGCCAGGGAGTGGGCCGGCAGCTGCTGAGCGCCCTGATCAAAGAATCGGAGCAAAACGGCATCTGGACGCTCCAGGCGGGCATCTTCCCCGAGAATACGGCCAGCATCCGCCTGCATGAATTGCTGGGTTTCCGCACGGTAGGCTACCGGGAGCGGATTGGGCAGCTGCATGGCGTATGGCGCAACACGGTACTAATGGAGCGGCGCAGTGCCGTGGTAGGCGCCGCCTCAGCGCCGCAGCAGTAATTCAATTAACCCTTCTGCTCCCCCATCCTTCTAAGAATGGTTCCTTCCCCTACTGCTGCCCCGACCATTGTAGCCCGCAAAAAGCTTTCCGGGCTAGACCGGGGCCTCACACTGTGGATTTTTCTGGCTATGGCCCTGGGGGTAGCCCTGGGCTATTTTGTGCCGGGTGTGGAGCGTGCCATCAACTACTTCTCGGTGGGCACAGTAAATGTGCCGCTGGCCATTGGGCTTATTCTGATGATGTACCCGCCGCTGGCCAAGGTGAAGTATGAGCAGCTTCCCCGCGTATTCACCAACACGCGCATTATCGGTCTTTCACTTTTCCTGAACTGGATAGTGGGCCCGCTCCTGATGTTTTTTCTGGCTATCTGGCTGCTGCCGGACAAGCCGGAATACATGATGGGGCTGATTCTCATCGGTATTGCCCGCTGCATTGCCATGGTGCTGGTGTGGAACGACCTGGCCGACGGTAGCCGGGAATATGCCGCCGGTCTGGTGGCTCTGAACTCCATCTTTCAGGTGCTGTTTTACAGTGTGCTGGCCTGGCTGTTCATTACGGTACTGCCCCCGTATTTTGGGCTGAAAGGGTACACCGTTGATATCGGCATCTGGGACATTGCGCAAAGCGTGCTGGTGTATCTGGGCATTCCGTTTGCGGCGGGGTTCCTGTCCCGGTCCATTTTGCGCGCGGCCAAAGGAGACGCCTGGTACGATACGGTCTTTATTCCGGCCATCAGCCCCATTACGCTCATTGCGCTGCTGGCTACCATTGTGGTGATGTTTAGCCTGAAGGGGCAGCTGCTGGTGCAGATTCCGCTGGATGTACTGCGCATTGCCCTCCCGCTGGCCCTGTACTTCGGCGTCATGTTCCTGCTGAGCTTTGCGGCGGGCAAGTGGCTGGGCGCGAGCTACGCCGAGAATACCTCTATTGCTTTCACGGCTACCGGCAACAACTTTGAGCTGGCCATTGCGGTGGCCATTGGGGTCTTTGGGCTGAACTCCGGGCAGGCATTTGCCGGCGTGGTTGGACCGCTCATTGAGGTGCCTGCTTTAATTGCTTTGGTGAATGTGGCTTTCTGGTTGCGCCGCCACTGGTATGGCAGCATTAGTACGGCAGCGGCGCCAGGTAGCACTGCTGGTGTGCCCCCTCCTCTAACTACAACGCCCCATGAATAAGCTGGTCACTTCTTCCGTCATTACCTGTCCTGTGTGCGGCCAGCAGCAAACAGAAGAAATGCCGACCGATGCATGTCAGTATTTCTATGAATGCAGGCATTGCCACACCATACTAAAGCCAAAAGCGGGGGACTGTTGCGTGTTCTGCTCCTACGGCACCGTGCAGTGCCCACCGATGCAAGCCGGTAGCTGTGGCTGCTGCTAAAACCTCTCTCCTGTTTGTTTTCCATGGCTAACCCCAAAAATATTCTGGTGCTTTGCACCGGCAATTCCTGCCGTAGTCAGCTGCTGCACGGCTACCTGCAACAGCTTTTAGGCGAGCATGCCCACGTGTACTCTGCGGGCGTGGAAACCCACGGACTAAATCCGCGCGCCGTGCAGGTGATGCGCGAAGACGGCATTGACATCAGCCACCACACCAGTAACCATGTGCAGGAATACACCCACATTCCCTTCGACTATGTGCTGACCGTGTGCGACCATGCCCGGGAAGTATGCCCCGTGTTTCCGTCCTCGGTCCGCCAGCTGCACCATAACTTTCCTGACCCCGCCAAAGCAACTGGTACGGAGGAGGAAGTTCTGCAGCAGTTCCGCCTCGTGCGCGAGCAGGTGAAGGCCTATGCCCAGGCATTTGTATGTGAACATTTCCCGCAGTTGATACAGGATTAGCTATTCCCGCGTATACTGCAGCAGATTCAGGAAATCCTCCCTCTATTACTGCAGAACTATGGCCTCCCCCCTGCTAGTACTCACCGACTTCTCTCCTGCCGCCGACCATGCATTAACGTATGCCAATGCGCTGGCCGAAAAACTGGACACCTCTATTGTGCTGCTGCATGTGCGGCGCACCTCCCTACTGGACCCCGACCTGCTGACCGGCAAAATTTCTCACCTCAGCGAGGGCGAAGTAGCTACTGCCCTGGCCGAGCGCACCCATCACTTGAGCGTGCCGGCCGTGGTAGAAGTAACCACCGACCAGATAGCCCAGGCCGTAACGGAAGCCACCGAACGCCTGCACCCCAGCCTGTTGGTAGTAGGCAAGCCCGATACCGAATCTACCCCCGATGAACTGGTAACCACCACCTCATTGGAGCTGATTCATGCGGCCACCTGCCCTCTGCTGGTGGTACCCGTTACTTCTGCCGTAGCCAGCCCCCCGGTCCGTATAACCCTGGCCGTAGATGGAAATGCTTTTGCCCTGAGTGCTGAATCCGCCAACATACCGCACTTGCTGCATGAAATTGGTGCTCCCCTTACCGTGGTGCATATAGCCACGCCCGACGAAACGGAATCGGCGCAGCTTTCTCTGGACTCCGTTCAGCGCAGTGGCCTGACCATGGAGCTGGAACAACCCCAGGCCCAGGTAGTGCAACACTCTGACCTGGCCGCAGGTATTCAGGAAGCCGTGCTTCTCACCCAGGCCGACTTACTAGTCCTGATTGCCCGGCGGCACAGCCTACTGGGAGAACTGTTCCATCACAGCATTACGGCCCAGGTAGTGAGACATAGTATTGTGCCGGTGCTGGTACTGCCCAGCGAAGACTGAAAACGGTTGGCTATTATATAAACTAACATTAACGCCCTGCCCTTTTGGCGGGGCTTTTTTGTGCCTTGCTATGTAGAGAAAGACGAGTTTACTGATAATTAAAAGGGAAGCATAAGCCATGGGTACGATGACCAGATAACCCTGTAAATTAATTAGATATATTATATATAATAACAAATAAATATTATTTTCAAGACTATTGTTGTATCGGATTAAATTGTGATTAAATTGGCTTATTCAATTATTGTTTAAGGCGTTGGGACTACTTGATTTCCCTGAGCCCAGAGGCGCCCTGTTGCCAGACCTTAGTATCCACCGTGAGTTCCTGGTTGCGAATACGGTTTCCCTTTTACTCTTCCCTGTTAATCCAGGCTGCTTCACGCTGACCATTTAGAGTTCCTCCTTTCCGGAAAGAACTACCCCTTTTGGAGTTATCACACTGCATAATATATAGTGTGCCTGCTACTTCCATGGCCAAACTTTCACCCCCTATTCCCTTCCTTTCTCTACTCCCTTCGCCCATCTAAGCAATGGTGTGAAGGGAGTAGACACCTCGCCCCAACCTTCATTTTAACAGAAGCCGGTCCAGGTTACCGGCTACTGCCTACTGCTTCCTAAGGTCCAGGTTGAACCCACATTCTGTGGGTTTCTGGAGAGCTGTTGTCTACAGCGACGCGTGCTTGTTGATTTTTCAGTAACGAACCAGAACTGCGCAATCATGACCACAACCTCTCACACACCTATTACACACCAGACACCTTTAAACCGTCCACGAAAGGAAACAACGGCCTTTTGGCGGAGCATGCTGGCACTGGTTGCCGGCTTTTTGCTGTTGAGCATTTCCGCCTTTGCTCAAAAAGCAACTGACAAGTATCAAGGCGTATCCTTTGCGCAGTATGCCAATAAAAACCTGGCTTGGATTCCGGGCATTCTGCAAAGCGGGAAGTCAGAATATTATGAAGGCACTTCAACGCTGCAGCGGGTAGTATTTGTAGGGATTCCTACTACCACCGGTAACAACCACGAACTTACCTTCAAGGTGCTTTCTACCAAAGGCGGCATAAATGCGTACGATTTTGTGACGGGTTATGACCAGGCCTTCCAAGACTATTTCAATATCACTGGCAAGCAGATTATAGCAAACGTAGCCCCGGGCAATCCTTTTGATCCAGCGAATGCGGCCGACCAACTGATTTTGGTAAAAACGGATGCTATTCCACAACCTGCCACCGCCACCATCATTGGCGACCTGTTTAACGGAGCCAACAAGCTCACGGCCACTGCTCCAGCCGGCTCTATCTATAATTCCAAAGGCCGCACGGATGTGGCCAGTGCCATCAGTTTCTATGATGGTGCCACAGTAAACTCTAAAACCTATCCGGGTACATCCTGGGCCTCCGCAAACTCTACTATTCGGCGCGGTGTGCAGCTCTATGGCAGCGCGGCAATTACGAGTGCCCAACTGGTGTTTGATGGATACACCAATGTAGACCCCAGCACGGGTGATGGATATGGTTTATATACCCTGAAATGGACTTCCGCCTCCAAGAATATCATGATTTTGATGGCGGGTCACTTGTCAATAGGCAAGTTCTCCAAATACCCAGCGCTGGAATACGGCGCGAATAAAGGCTCTTCTTCCATTAGCGGCGGTCCTTACCACTTCAAGCTGGATATGCTGGACCAAACGATAAGCCTGGGCAACCAGGACAATCAGATTGCCTCCGGCTCTATTCTGCCTCCCCCAGAATGTAACCTCTCCGGCTCTGACCCGGTGTGTGCTGGCGCAACAGTGGCCCATAGCACGCCCGCCGTAACAGGAACAGGTGTCTCTTACAAATGGACCTTATCCGGCAACGGGGTGCTCGTATCCGGAGGAGTGGATCAAAGCAGTCCTTACACCTCTCCCTCCAATTCCATTAGCGTGCGCACTACCGGCGCCGGAAGCTATACACTTACTGTGGAGGTAACCGCAGATGGAAGGACTAGCTCGCCGTGCCCTACCACCGTTACCGTTAATGCAAACCCCACCGGCACCAACACGTCGCAAACACTTTGCTCCAGCTCCCCAGGCGGTAGCACCGCCGTGTTCGATCTGACCAGTAAGAACACCGCCGTGGGGGGCAGTTCCACTATTAGCGTTACCTGGTATACGGGCTTTTCCGGCGGAGTATTCTCCGGCCCTATTAGTGCGGCCGACGCCGCGGCTTACGTATCGGGCAATGCCACTGTGTATGCCAAGCTAAGCGGCACGGGCGGCTGTATTGGATCGGCCCAAAACGCCCTGACAGTCAATACTACCCCCACTGCCACCAATACCTCGCAAACACTTTGCTCCAGCACTCCCGGAGGCACAAAGGCCGTGTTCAACCTGACCAGTAAAAACTCGGCCGTTGGGGGCACTTCCGATATTAGTGTGGCCTGGTATACAACCTATTCCGGCGGGGCTTTCTCCGGCCTTATCAACACCCCCTCTGCTTTTGAATCGGGCACTGCTACTGTGTATGCCAAGCTGAGCGGCGAGGGTGGTTGCGTAGGGGTGGCCGAAAATGCCCTGACGGTGAATACCACGCCTGCCGGAACCAATGTGACGATGGGCTCATGTCCGACAACAGTAGGCGGTAGCACCGCTGTGTTTGATCTGACCAGTAAAAACACCGCCGTGGGGGGCAGTTCCACTATTAGCGTTACCTGGTATACGGGCTTTTCCGGCGGAGTATTCTCCGGCCCTATTAGTGCGGCCGACGCCGCGGCTTACGTATCGGGCAATGCCACTGTGTATGCCAAGCTGAGCGGCACGGGCGGCTGTATTGGATCGGCCCAAAACGCCCTGACGGTCAATGCTTCGCCTGGTGCTCCTGTGGCTACTATTGATCAGCCCAGCTGCTCTCGCACCTTGGGCGGTATCACTGTAACCAGCCCCTTGGATGGCGGTGGAAATGATTATGAGTACAGCTATGATAAAGGCCAGAGCTGGACTGATGAGGTAATTGCCACCTTTGGAGCCGGGCAAGGCTACAATATCATCTACCGGATTAAGGGCACCGGCTGTATCTCCCTGGCTAATAGCTGCCTCAGTGAGGAAGAATTGAATAACCCGACGGTGGCACCTACTTCAGGTAGCGTGCAAACGAAGGGTGCCTCTTCGCAGCGCAGCATTCGCACGGAAGCCTTTCCCAACCCCACCGGCCGGGATGCAACCATTAACTTCTCCGTGCCGAAGAGTGGGCATGTGAAAGTGCAGGTGTATAATGCCATGGGCAGCTATGTAACCACCCTGTTTGATGGGGAAGCCAAAGGCGGTGAAAGCAACGCCGTACTGCTGAAAGGCTCCCAGTTGCCCTCTGGCACCTACTACTACAAAATAACCGCTGATGGCAAGACCAAAACCAACCGCATTAGCTTGGTAAAATAAAGTCTGACCTGATGCATAAACCAAAAAGGCCCGTCCAGAGTGGACGGGCCTTTTTGGTTTACTGCTCTACCGTTAATAGTTATATTTTCAAAGAATTGGTTAATCAATATATAATTAAGTCATAATATTATTTCATCCTTATGCATAAATGTATTTATTTATGATTAGATTATACTATTATTAAAAGCAAGCCCCTCAGACCTACCATGTAGCTGCTGCCTGAGGGGGTACCGACCCACAAGGTCTGGGGTTCTCCGTGCGTGCGTTTAGACATTGTGATGACGGCATAATCTTATTCCAATAGATAAGACACCTACAAACTCCTAGTGTCTGCTCCTCCGCTGACGGCTATACGGCACCTGTTTCGGATACAGCAACCCGCTGCCCTCATGTTGCCCAAGCGGCTGTGCTTGCACAGTTGCCCCTCCTTTTTCTCGCTTTCAGACAATTATAGGCCAGTTACGCTACTGATCTAAAAGGTTTGTAACCCATTACTGCCTGGCAGAAGCCGGTCTAGGCTACCGTTTTTTGCCCCATTGTTCCACTTAGTCCAGGTCGCCCCCACGTGTTGCGGGAGACGTTTGGTGTGCTGCTTTCGGCAGCAAAACACGCTCTGCTATGTATTAATACTCTATTTAAAACGCACAACCATGAGCTCTACTTCTCACACACCATTTGCTACAGCTGCCACAGTAGAAGATAGCTACTGTAGAAAAAATTTTCCTTTCAAAAAACCTATGGGGCTGCCATTCTTGTCCCTAATCTTTGCCTTACTATTTGCATCAGATGCCTTTGCTCAAGCAGTACCACAAGCTTCTTTGCCTACTTGTACAAAAGGCAGCCGAACAGTTACACCAAAGTGCACCTCCCAAGACCTAAGAGTTATAGATGCCTATCTAACTGCTCCTTCGTGTTCTTGTAACGAGGGTGATACTACTAGGGCTACCCTGAACTTTCGGCTCTTTAATAAGACCGGATCAACCCGAACGTCATTTGCTTATTTCGCCGTTTTAAATCAGCGAGATGAAAATGGGGTGCTGATAAAAAGTGATTATGTACATGGTTGCACAGCACCTGTAGCCCCTGGCGACACTTCTATTGCAACTTTCACCGATGAGCCGATAAAATTTGTCTGCGGTGCATCGTTGACACTGGTAAACGCCTATATAGCCTGGACTGATGCCTCTGGTGGTGATACCCGACAATGCCCTCTGACGTTCTGTGATATTTCACCTAAGTGTGGATTTCCCCAAACCATTGCAATTACTCCCCTGCTGACTGCCTCTGTTGATACCACTGCTTCCTGCGATAATTCTTCAACTGGCAGTATAACTGTAACGCCAAGCGGCGGTAAGTCTCCTTATGACATTGTGATTACAAATTCAAGCAATCAAGAGGTTGCTAACCTTCCTAATACTACCGGTGCTCAAACCGCGGATAGTCTTGCCGCAGGTACTTATAATGTAAGTGTGACCGATGATGCGGGCTGTACCTATACTACAACGGCAGTGGTAGGAAGCAAAGTTTGCTGCGTGGCACCTCCCAAACCAATTATCTGTCAGACGCCAGCTGACCTCTGCGGTAATGGCACCATTTCGTTGACGATTTCTAATGCTGTAGAAGGAGACTGGTACTATGTGGTACAGGGCACAGATATTGATTCTCTGCAAGCTGGAAGCGGCGGCAGCCTAACCTTCACTGGCTTAACCCCTGGCGGCGGCCTTAGGGTGTATGGGGTTGATGTCAAAAATAACACGCGTTGCCCCGGAGAGGAGGCTAATTGTGATAATACTACCATCGGAACTTGCTCAGCTGACTTCAGCGCGCGTTCATCCAGCAGTGCCCAAACCCTAGCTCCCACCAAACAGCGCAGTATCCGAACGGAAGTGTACCCCAACCCCACCGGCCGGGATGCTACTATCAACTTCTCCGTACCGAAGAGCGGGCATGTACTGGTGCGCGTGTACAATGCCATCGGTGAGCCAGTAGCTACCCTGCTTGATGGTGAAGTAAAAGCTGGCGAAAATCGAGCATTGATATTTAGGGGTGACAAGCTGCCTTCTGGTACTTACTACTACAAGGTGACTGCCAATGGCAAAACCAAGACAAACCGTATCAGCCTCTCAAAATAAGGCTTTCCGGTTATGCATATGCAAAAAGACCTACCCGTTTGGGTGGGTCTTTTTTGTATGTCACTAGCCAGCCACAATGCCATACGGTATTGGGCTTTTGGCTACTTTGCTACGGCATGAAGCACTTCTCCCGCAACCTTACTTTTCAGGTACTTTCCGCCATTGCGCTGGGCATTCTTGTTGGCGCGCTATTTCCAGCTGTAGGCGCGGCACTAAAGCCTATCGGCGACGTTTTTATCAGCCTGATAAAAATGCTGATTGCACCCATCATCTTCCTCACGGTGGTGTTGGGCATTGGCAGCATCGGCAACCTGAAGAAAGTGGGCCGGGTGGGCGGCAAGGCGCTGCTGTATTTTGAGTTGATTACCACGCTGGCCCTGGTTATTGGGGTGGCGGCCGCTAACCTGGTGCACCCTGGCGCGGGCATTGATACCAGCCAGGTAGCCGCCCGGGCCGAGGAAACCCGGCAGTTCAGTGAAAAAGCGGCCGGTATGGATTGGGTGGCTTTTTTCACCCACATTGTGCCGGAGAATCTGGTGGGGGCTTTTACCAGTGGCGACGTGCTGCAGGTGTTGCTGATAGCCGTGCTGTTTGGGTTTGCGCTTTCCCGCGTGAGCCCCACCGTAAGCGCGCCGCTTATTTCCACCTTTGAACGCCTGAGCCACGTGCTGTTTGGCATGCTGGGCATGATTATGAAGCTGGCTCCCTTGGGCGCTTTTGGCGGCATGGCCTACACCATTGGCAAGTACGGGGTTCACACACTGTTGCCGCTGGCCAAGCTCATGGGGGCCGTATACCTGACCATGGCGTTGTTCATTTTTGGGGTGCTGGGTGCGGTAGCGCGCTATTATAAGTTCAGTCTGTGGCGGATGCTGAGCTTCATCAAAGAAGAACTCCTGATTGTACTGGGCACCTCCTCCTCCGAGTCGGCGCTGCCGCGGCTGATTGACAAGCTGGAGGCTTATGGCTGCTCCCGGTCGGTGGCGGGCCTGGTTATTCCTACGGGCTATTCCTTCAACCTGGATGGTACCACCATTTACCTTTCCATGGCCAGCATTTTTCTGGCCCAGGCCTTTCACATTCCGCTCACACTGGGGCAGCAGTTCACCATTATTGGTATTCTGATGCTGACCAGCAAAGGGGCGGCGGGCGTCACGGGCTCGGGGTTTGTAGTGCTGGCCTCCACGCTGGCCGCCACTAAGGTTATTCCGGTAGAAGGCATGGCGCTGCTGCTGGGTGTAGACCGATTTATGTCGGAGGCGCGGGCCATTACCAACATCATCGGCAATGCGGTGGCCACAGTAGTGATTGCCAAAAGCGAAAATGAGTTTGATGAAGCCAAGAACCAGGCGGCTCTAGCCGGGCAGGTACACGCTGAATCTGATGTGCGGGTGAATCAGTAAATACGGCCCTGCCGCGTTGCCGGGAACTAGTAAAAGGCTGGTTCGTGTAGTTTATATCCCACCCTCTTACTATATGCCGCCCCTCTCCCCCGAGCTACGCAAAGCGCTGCTTAACCTGCCTCAAAAAGAAAAAGACCAGCTCCTGACCCGCCTCGTGGCGCAGGATACCGTGCTCACCGAGCAGCTAGCCTTTCGCCTGCTGGAAGGCGACGAAGCCCTGGAAGACCGGCGCCTGCGCCTGCGTACCCAGGTAGATGACCCCGTGCGCGGCTACCATCAAACCCCCAACGACCTGCTGCTGGTAGTGCGGCAGCTGCAGGCCCGTCTTACCTATCACACTAAAATTACCGGCGACCTGATGGGTGAAGTGGAGCTAAGCGTGCGGCTGCTGACCAATGTATTTCGGCACCAGCCGGAGGCCGTAGCGCGCCTGCACGGCCCTACCCAGCCCCTGCTCACGCACCTGGCCCGGCGCACCCACGAGGCCCTGAAGCAGAGTTCTAAACTGCACGAAGACTACCTGGTAGAATTGGCCCCCGCCTTCGATGAATTGCTGCAACACCTGTATCAGTCGGCTGCAGCGCCGCTGGCCCGGGAGCTGGGCATTCCACTATCCATGCAACACGCTTAGTGCTGCGCTTTAGCTGCTTTACTCCAGGGCGCGGAAGGTGATAGGCATGGTATAGCTTACCCATACGGCTTTCCCTTTTATGGTGCCGGGCGTCCACCAGGGCATAATGCGCACCAGGCGTAAGGCTTCTTCATCCAGGCCGTAACCCAGTCCTTTTACAACTTCCGCGTCGCGGATGCGGCCCGCGTCATCTACCACAAACCGAACGTGCACTTTGCCGGCAATGCCACGGGCGAGGGCCTGCTCGGGGTAATGGGCCTTCTCGCGCATAAACTGCTGAAAGCCTCGCTCTCCACCCGGAAAGACCGGCATCTGATCGGCCATCAGATACACAATAGGCGCAGCCACTATCAGTGCTGGCTCGGGTTGCGCCACTGCGGTGTTGGTAGCTAGGGTTACCATAGACTTCGATTTCTGGGCGCGCAGCTTACCAGCACAGAACAGCAATAGTAAGAGAAGTAGAAAATGCCGATGCATACGCCCAAGTGGTTGGTTTAGAGACCGGGCAAAGCTAGAGGCCGGCTAAGGGGCGGGAGTTACCGGTGTATTATGGTTCTGTTGTGCTTAAGTTGACGGGAAATCAAGCATCTTTTCCGCTGAAAATACAGTACGTGCAGTAACGACTCATATACTGCTGCCATGTCCTATCCGCCCTCCCCCGACCATATGCGTGTACCAGAAAACCTCTCCGATGCCGACCTGCGCCAGGCCCTGGAAGAGCTGGACAGCAAAATCCAAACCCTGCGTAACCGCGCCCACGCCACCACCGCCAACTCACCACACACCTACCACGAGCACATTGCAGCCTTGGAGGTGAAACGAGCCAAGCTGGCCGAGCGCCTGGGGCCCGCCCCGGCAACTAGCACTACCTCCTCGGCCACTAACGATACCGACCGAAGCACCTGGGACGAAATCTGGCGCGGTATTGAAAACCTGCGCGACGATTTGCGGCATATCATCTAGTCCTCCAACTGGTTTTTACATAAAAAGCCCCCGTTTTCAGCAAGAAAAACGGGGGCTTTTTATGTATTTATAACATTGACTATCAACCAGTATACCATAATAAGCACATAGAAAAATCGACTCAACAAACATCCTTTCCCTTCCAAAATCAGTACAAAGCCTATCTGCCTGCTGCCGCTGGCCTCCCACTTTACTTCCCACTACTATGCGTTATACAACTCACTCTCTACTGGCAATTTTCCTGCTAATGGGTGTTTCCTGCACCCAGGACAAGGTGCTGCAAAACCCGCGCAGTTACGCCACCGATGCCCCCGCACGGCGGGATAACAACAAGGCAAAATCCAAAAAAGACCCGGTTACTATTGGTCTGGGTCTTGATTTGAATGCGAATAATCCCCAGAAATTTAAAACGGTAAAAGCCCCTCCTAAATACAAGTATGGGAAAGGCAACTAGTTATAAAACGACTAAAAGCTTCAACAAAAAGGCCCCGACGTAACCGTCAGGGCCTTTTTGTTGTTTTATAGAGGAGCAGCAGAACTAAACTACCGGCTCGCGGAAGCCAACCCAGGTAAAGCGCTTAATCACGAACTCGGGGTTGGTGAAGGAAGCATTACCGGCCGGGTTGCCGCCCGTCACGTGGAAGTCAGAGAAGCCGGCATTCTGATTCACGTAAATGCCGCCGGTGAGGTTGAAGCTAACGGGCGTACCAGCCAGGCTCATCTCATCCATAATCTGCTCCTTAATCTCGGGGTCGGTGGTATAGGCACCGCAGGAAATAGCCCCGTGCTCCTTGGCCAGCTTGGCCGCCAGATGAATGCTTTCCTGCGTGTCTTTGGTCTTAATTACCAGCATAATAGGGCCGAACAGCTCCTGGCTGAACTGCTCTACTTTGTCGGAGCTGGTTTCGTGGATGCTGGGCGAGCAGGTGCGGGCATTCTGAAACTGAGGATTATCAACACTGCCGTGGGCCAGTACCTTGCGGCCCCCATCCAGGCTGAGTTGCTGCACCCGTTCGTGCGTAGCCGGATTCTGGATAGCGCCAAACACGTGGGGCCCCACCTTGGGGTTGGTAGCCAGGCCCGTTACAGCCGCGGCCAGTTTCTGTACTACTTCCTCATAGGGTACCTGCTGGCCACCTACTTTCACGCCGGCAGCCGGCACGAAAAAGTTTTGCGGGGCCGTGCACATTTGGCCGGAGTACAAACTCACGGAGAAAGCCAGGTTCTGCGCGACTTTGTCCAGGTCGTCGCAGCTATCCAGAATAATGCTGTTCACGCCGGTTTTCTCCGTGAAAACCGTTTTGCCCTTCAGGCTTTCGATGTACTCGCCGAACTGCGAACCGCCAGTGTAGTCTATCAGCTTCACGGCGGGGTTTTCGGCCAGGTCTTTCGTGATGAGACGGTCGTTGGCATCCACGGCCAGCTGGCAGATGTTGGGGTTCAAGCCGTGGTCTTTCAGTACTTTCTGCACCTCCGCAATAACTATTGCAATGGGCAGCACAGCTTTGGGGTGCGGCTTCACGATGACCGGGTTGCCGGTAACCAGGGAGGCGAACATGCCGGGCACCGTGTTCCAGGTAGGGAACGTGGAGCAGCCAATCACCAGCGCTACGCCTTTGGGAACGGCGCGCCAGGTTTTGTGCAGGGTGATGCTATATTTACCCATGGGCTTCTCCCAGCGAGTTTCCTCGGGAAAGCGGGTCTGCTCCTCGTAGCCGGCAGCAATGGCCTCCAGGGCGCGGTCGGCGGCGTGCGGGCCGCTGGCCTGGAACGACATCATGTAAGCCTGCCCCGTGGTGTGCATGGTGGCATAAGCAATTTCAAAGAAGCGCTGGCGCATGCCGTCCAGGCTCTCGGTGAGCAGCGCCGCGCGCTGAGCGGGCTTCAGCTTGCGCCACTCCGTAAAGGCTTCTTCGGCGCGCTGCACCAGGGTTTCCGGCGAGTAAAAAGGGTAAGTAATGCCCAGGGGCTGCTGCTCGTAGGGCGACTCCTCCTGGCCCACCCACTGCTCAGGCTCGCCCTGCAACAGTTCGGTAAAGCGCTGGCCGCGCAGGGCCTGGAATTTCTCCCGACCCTGCTGGTCGGCATCAGCCCCGTAGATTTCGGGGGAGGGATTTTCGGGGAAAGCGGCAAAGAACGTGCGGCCGTGAAGGGCCTTCACGGCGGTGTCGAGGGTGGCTTGGTGTTTGCGGGTGGTTTCCGTCATAATTCAGGTGGGAAGAAGCGGGTAAAGTATTGATCGGGCGGTTTATCGGGTTGGTCGAAAACCCCGTATAGCGGACGCAAAGTACTGCTCCGAAAGCTTAAATTTACAAATCCCCCCGAACCTACCCAGCTTATGCTTCCACCGCTACGCTTCCTCTTGCTGGTCTTGCTTCTGGGCGGTGCGCTGGTGGTACCCGCGCCCTCACGGGCTCAGGCGGCCCCGGCTGCTATGCCGGGCGTTTGCGTGGTGCGCCTGAAAGCTCCGGCTGCTGCCCGTGGGGTAGCCAGTGCGGATCTGCTCCAGTCTTCCTCCCTGCAAAAAGCTCTGCAACAATTGGGGGCTACCCAGCCGCAACAAAAATATCCCCGGGCTCTGCTGCCCCGCCCCGGACAAGCAAAAGGAGTAGATCTGCGCCAGATTTACCAGGTGCGTTATCCTGCCGGGCAGCCGTTTGAGAAGGTACGCCAGCAGCTGCTGCAAACCGGCGTTTTTGAGTACGTGGAGCCACTCTACCAGCGCCGGCCCCTCTATCAGCCCAACGACCCTTTTGCCGATTCTACCCGCGCGGCCAATACCGCGCGGCAATACTATCTGAAAAACATCCGGGCTTACCGGGCCTGGGATATTTCCAGGGGCGATACCACGATTGTTATCGGCATTTCTGACACGGGCACCCGCTTTACTCATCAGGATTTGAAGGGCAAGGAAAAGCGCAACTACGCCGACCCGGTTGATGGCATCGACAATGATAAGGATGGGTATGTGGACAATTTTCGGGGCTGGGACCTGGCCGATAACGACAACGACCCCACCGCTGATAAGCTACCCGGCTTTAACCACGGTACGCTGGTAGCTGGGGTGGCCGCCGCCCGCACCGATAACGGCCGGGGCATTGCCGGCGTGGGCTTTCACTGTAAATACATGCCCCTGAAAGTGTACCCCAGCACGGCAACAGGCTTTTTTGCGGGCTTTGAGTCTATTGTATATGCTGCCGACCACGGCTGCCAGGTACTGAACCTATCCTGGGGTGATGTAGGCGGCCGCTCTCAGTACGAGCAGGACATTATTACCTACGCGGCCGTGAACCGCAACATGGTCATTGTAGCGGCTGCCGGCAACTCCAACGCCGACCTGGACTTTTATCCGGCCAGCTACGACCATGTCATTTCCGTCTCCGGCTCCGATGTAAACGACCGGAAAGGCAACAACATTACCTATAGCTACTTTGTCGATATCACGGCGCCCAGCGAGCAGATCCTGACTACGAACTTCGACCACGACAGCGCCTATACTTCCAATGTTTACGGCTCGTCTTTCTCGGCCCCTTTGGTAGCAGGGGCAGCAGCTTTGGTGCGCCTGCGCTTTCCCCAGTACAACGCCGACCAGGTAGCCGCCCAGCTACGCCAAACCACTGACTCGCTCTACACCATCTCCGGCAATGCCGTGTACCGGCACAAGCTGGGCACCGGCCGGCTGAACGTGGCCCGCGCTCTGGCCCTCACGGACCGGTACGAGGCCCGCGTAGTGCGCGAAGACTTTACCCCCGTGCGCACCTATTTTCAACCCGGTGACACCGTCAGCCTTTCGGTGCAGGTGCAAAGCCTGCTGAATCCCATCAGCGGCCTTAGGGTTAGCCTGACTTCCTTATCACCGTACCTCACGGTGCGCAATGCTACTTTTCCGGTGCCGGGCTTATCCACGCTGGCTTTAGCTTCTAATGCCGACAGTCCGTTTGAGCTTGTTGTAAGTCCTGAAACGCCCCAGGCCACTACTGCCGTGCTGCGCTATCATTTTGTGGCCGATAATGGGTATCAGGACGACCAGTATGTGAAGGTTGTGCTGAACCCGGGCTACGTAACCCTGGCAGCCGGCGACCTGCGCCTGAGCCTTACCAGTCAGGGAAATATTGGGTATGACTCAGCCAACCCCTGGTTGGGGGAAGGGGTAACCTACCGTACCAAAGTACCCATGCTTTCTATTGGTGCGCTGGTGGTGGCTAACTCTCCCAAGCGGGTGTCTGATCGGCTCCCCAATGCCCAGAACAAAATTAACACGGACTTTACGGCGCTGAGTCCGGTGCAGCTTTTGAAGGCCCCACGTTATGCTACAGAAGAAGCCGCCGGCGTATTTGCTGACACGCTGCAGGGGGCACGGCCCGTTACCCGGGCCGGGGTGCGGGTGCGGCAACATGCTTATTCCTGGGCTGAGCCCACTGAGCGGCGTAATTTCATTGTTCTGGAGTATCGCCTTATTAACATCACCCCAGATACCCTGAAGCCCTTGCACGCCGGCCTGTTTATGGACTGGGACCTACTACCGAACCCGAGTGGCAACGTAGCCGCCTGGCACGAGCAGCAACGCCTGGGGTATGTGACTGAGCGCAAGAACCCCAGGCATTTTGCCGGGGTAACGCTGCTTCGGGGCGGCACTCCCTCGTTCTACGCCGTGGATAATGCCGCCCCCGCCGACTCGGCCGTGCGCATTTACAATGGATTCAGTGAGGCGGAAAAGTATCTGATGCTGGCCACTGGCACCCGCAACCGCGCAGCCGGCAATACCCCTGCCGGCGCCGATGTATCCTACATGCTGGGCGCTAAGATACCGGCCCTCGCCCCCGGCGACTCCGTCATGGTAGCGTTTGCCGTGCTGGCAGCCGGCACGCTGGATAGTCTGCTCACGACCAGCAGCACGGCCCAGACCTGGTATGACGGCATAGCGCTACCCGTGCGGCCAGCCTTGCCTACTGCGTGGCAGCTGTACCCCAATCCTACTACCGGCTTGCTGCACCTGCGTATTACAGCCACTTTTTCTGCTCAGCGGGTGGTTGTTTTGGATGGTGTAGGCCGCACGGTCTTCCAGCAGCGCTGGCCCGCGCAGCAAACTACCGCAACCCTTCAGCTGCAGGGGTTACAACCGGGCATTTATATGGTGCAGCTACAGGGCAAGGATGCTGTTTTAACGCGCAAAGTGCTGATTAAACGGCCATAAGTAGCGCTAGCCAACCGTCCTGAGGTCCTTCCAGCTGGTGGTATAGGCGGGGGAACGGTTTGCCTGCCGTCCATGCCAGACCTGTTGGCTTTGGGCGGTGCCTGCGGCTGCCAGCTTTACCATACTTCGCCCAAATCGATGATTCAAGGCATCCAAAGTGGTCATGAGGTGCTGCCGCTGCTCCTGCTCTTTACTGGAGGCGCCAAAAAGGTCTAGCTGGGCACAGCCGGCAGGCTCCAGCCCGCTCAGCAAAACGCCTGCCCGCTGGTAGGCAGTACCGGGTTGCCGCAACTGGCGCAGGGCCCGCAGAGCCGCTTTGGTAAGAGCGGTGGTATCGTTGGTGGCCGTAGTCAAAGGCAGCACCAGAGTTTGGGTATGCGGCCCACCGGCCGTAAACCGATTAGTACCTAAGATAACAGTCAGCAGGTGTGCCGATAGACCCTGCTTACGGAGTTTCTCAGCCCCTCGCTCCACAAATGTGGCTATAGCTTCGGTCAGCGGGCCCAGCCCGTTCTGGGGGCGACCGAAAGAGCGGGTGTGGGTAACGCTGTGGCGCCTGGGTGCAGCATCTGGCTCTTCTCCCCCGCCGGCATGCAGCGCCAGGCATAGCTCACCGCGCAGCTCGCGCCAAAGGCGGACACCCACTACGCCCCCCAGATGTCGTCGTACCCAGGCCTCTGGCATAGCTACCAGATCTGCGGCCGTCTGGATATCCTGGGCCTGCAGCTTAGGCGCGTAACGGCGACCAATACCCCAAATTTTGCCTACAGGAGTAGCCGCCAGAGCGGCCGCCTGCTGTTCCGGGGTGGCTAGCACCAGCACGCCGTTGGTGTGCCGCGCCAGGCGGTTGGCCAACTTGGCCAGCGTTTTAGTGGGCGCCACACCCACGCATACCGGAATGCCCGTTTGCTGGCGCACCGCAGTCTGCACTGCCAGTGCGCAGTCCGTCAGATCAGGAAATAAATAGTTCTGCCCGCTCAGGTCCAGAAAAGACTCATCAATAGAATATACCTCTACCTCCGGTGAGAACTGAGAAAGCACCTGCATGACGCGTCGGCTCATGTCGCCATAGAGGGGGTAGTTGGAGGAAAATACCTGTACGGCATGCTCCTGCAAACGGGGCCGGGCCTGATAGTAGGGCTCGCCCATGGCAAACCCGAGGCTCTTGGCCTCGTCGGAGCGGGCTATCAGACAACCGTCATTGTTGCTGAGTACTACCACGGGTATGCCCTCCAGCTGCGGCTGAAATACCCGCTCGCAGGACACATAGAAGTTATTGCAATCAACCAGAGCAAACATAGGCCAAAGAAACTCAGCAGGTGGGTGGCAGGGCGTGGATTACGTGCGTGACTACCCCGCGCACGGTAAAGCTCATGTCGCCGGTTATTTCCACATTTTGGTAGTGGGCATTGGCAGGCTCCAGCCACAGGCGCGGGCCCTGCTGCCGCAGGCGCTTAATAGTATACTCGCCTTCTACCACGGCCACTACCACGTGGCCGTCGCGGGGCGTGAGGGCGCGGTCAATGGCAATCAGGTCGCCGTCGTGGATACCGGCCTCCAGCATAGAGTCGCCGCGCACGCGGGCCAGAAAGGTAGCCGCCGGGTGCCGGAACAGGTGGCGGTTGAGGTCGAGGGGCGGGTCGAAGTGGTCATCGGCGGGAGAAGGAAAACCCGCCGAAAGCGTGCTGCCGATTACGGGCAACTGTAACGGCCAGGGCTCATCGGGCAAACGGTAAAGATGCAGCAGGCTCATACCGGGGTGGATTAGTACTTGATGGCCGCTATTTACTAATTAATTTAGCAAATCCGCATACTCCCCGGTTTCGTATGTACATTTTCGTCAATTATCTATGCAATGCCATAATTTTATAAGTACTATTAAAACCGCTTTTAAAGCAGTATTTAACCAGAATAACCATATAAAAAATTACACTAAACTTTTTAGTTATATCAAATATCTGTATCTTTGGATATGTCGAAAGTAAAGCTTCCCGTTCCGCTTCCGGTCCAGCAGTTTGCCCGCTGCGTAGATGCCACCCGCCGCCCTGCCAACTATGTAGGCGAGTGGCCTGAGGGTGGCCAGGTCTATCCGGTTCGCACCCTGCCTAATGCCCACACCGGCCAGCCCCAGGTGCATATTCTCGGGTTTTATGTAGAAGCGCCATACGGTGCTTTTGCTGCCCGACGCTTTGAGCCCGTGGCCGATGTGTGGCTGAATTAGCCATTTGGCCCATTTCGCCAACCCTTTATTCCCGGTTGTGGTCTGCTTACCCGGCAGACCACAACCGGGCTTTTTATTACTCCCCCGGCCTCAACCCGAACCCCCGGCGCTACTAACTCTAACGGCCGTACTGATAGAAAATACCGGTGTCGGCGGGTGTCCAGAGGCTGGCTTTCTGCCCGCTGGCTTTCAGGGCGTCGTTGGCCCAGGTATTACAGGTATAGAAGAGGTTGTAAGTGCGGCGGGCATCGTAGAACGTATCGTTTTGGCCGTAATTATGCCCCTCAATGTGCTGCACCCGCCCGGCCGCGTCGTAGGCGAAGCTGTCCTTGATGAAGGCAATCAGGCGGCTATATTCGTCTGGTGTTAAATAGATCTTAACGCACTTGTCGTTTTCGGTGGGCTGGTGGTAATAGGTGGTGTGCATGGCCGAGGTGCCCAGCCAGAACATGGCTTTGAAGGCGGTGCTGGCTTTCAGCTGCGACCAGGTGGGCGTATCCAGATAAAAGCCCTTGTCGCCCCAGCCAAAGCCGAGGTAGTGCCGGGTGGTATCGGCGGCGGGCGTGTCGGCGTACGGTAATAGCTCGCTCCAGTCTATCTGGGCGGTGCGCACGGGCACTACAATATCGGTATGCACGCCATTGGAGAGAAGGTAGGCCTCAATGGCGCCCTCGGAGGGCTGGCTCCGCTTGCCTACCGGTATGATGGAAAGAGCGGCAGATCCTACCAGATATATGGCCAACGCCCCCATTAATCCCCCACCCGCCCAGGCGGCGCTTTTCAAAACATTCTTCAGGGCGTGTGGCATAGAAAGCAATTGGGAAAGGCAAAATTTAGCCCTCATACGTAAATGGGCCGGTAAGTTGCGTTAACGGGCAGAGCGGCGAAGTCCGAGGGCCGCTGCCAGTACCAGGCCGGTGGGTATCCACAGCCACCGCAGCTCACTGAGTAAAGTAGCCACACCGCGCTCGGAAAAGAAGCCCCCGCTTACGGGCGAAACGCGCACGGGCCGCCAGGGCCAGAAAAACCGCTCCCCGCTGAACGGCGCCAGCAATGCCACGCCCAGGCCACCATTGGTGAGCATATCCAGCAACGGGTGCGAAACTGTGGCAGCCGCGAACCAGCTCATCAGGGCTACCCGGCTCCACCCACCACGCCAGCGTTCCGGCATTAGGCAAGCCAGGCAGAGACCAACCAACCCGGCGAAAACCACCGAATGTGTGAAGCCCCGATGCCCCCACATGCTTTCATAGGCAATGCCGAGGCGAAACGTTATGGCGTCAAAATCCGGCAGGATAGCGCACAGGGCCGTGAGCCACCAAAAGGCGGCCGGCTGCTTAGTCGTAGTCAGGCTGCGGCCCAGGCCAACAGCCACGGCCGCATGAGTGAAAATTGTAGGCATAGCAACCCGCAAATAGGCACAGGGGATTTACATTTGAAACTCCTATTTCCTGCTAGCAATGCCCACTGATTTTCCTGAATCCGACTACCGCATACCGGCGTCCTACCGGCGCATGGAGAACATGCACATTGTCTTTTGGCTCCTGAAAGATGTCAGCTGGTGCATGGTTTGGAAACCCTTGGGCTTGCTGATGATTGTGCCTACCCTAACTATTGCTGTGGTAATTGCCTGGCGCACCCGCCACATAGTCTCGGAGTGGGCCCACAACGTGGCCATTGTGCTCTGGATAACGGCCAACTCCTACTGGATGATCAGTGAGTTCTTTGAGTTTGACACTCTACTTGTTGCGCCGGGTATTACGGGCAAGCATCTGGCGTTGGGGCCCTTTGTGGCGGGGCTACTGGTTTTAGGCTACTATTATCTGGTACAGAACCCACGGGCGGTTGGACACCGTGCGGCAGCTAGCCAGTAATGGGACCAAACAGCATACTAAGCTGTGGTTAGTAATTCCTGCAAATTTTTCTGCCAGCCAGACAAGTTTTACGGGTGAGTTGCTCTCTTTTATCCGATGTAATACAGGACAAACAAGATATTTACTCTGTTGTAAGAAAAAGCCACAATACAGGTATTACTATAAATTTCTTTGTTGTTGTGACCGAATAAAAGCAATAATTACTGTGTCTAACTAATTAAAATAAAAATTACAGCGTCAACCTTATGATGATATAAATATGTCTAACTATCATTCACTATCAACTCTATTATGCAGATACAATTAACTATAATCTGTTTATTTTCTACCATTCAGCAACCACCTAATAGGCGTATACTGCACTAGGTATTTATAAGATAGCAGCAGTACTGTCACAGAAAAAAATAGACTAACTATATATTTCACCAGATGAAATATATCCAGAGTAGATTGGTAACCCGCTACCCAAATTACAAGTGGAAAATGTATTAGATAAACCCAATAAGAAGCTTGAGACAAGAAACCCATTATCTTGTTATCCGCACTAAAATATTTATGAAATAAGCCAATAAGACCAAAAATCATTAACCATGATAGCAGGGCACAAAAACCCGAAGTAGCTAGTAGCAGCCAGATACCACCTGTGAGATGAAAGGTTATAACTAGCAGAAAGTAGACAATGGAAATCGGAAAAGAAAGAATCAGCCACAATTTCCATTGCCTAAATAAATAATACATACTATTCCCAAGCGAGTATAATAAAAATCCGAAACCAAAATACCCGGTATAGAGAAGTAGCAATGGAACATTAGGTATAAATGTATTGTCGGTAGCAATAGTCCCTTGCTGCATTAACACAATAAAGCCAGCAGACAGAATAGCCAGCGCAAAAATCAACCAGATAGTATTCTTCTCTTGCTGCGTAATCAATTGCAAAATCTGCTGATAGAGCCTGCGTAATAGTGCCGGGCTCCAGAAAAGTATCAGAAGCATAAGAAGGCATATCTGAAACAAATAATACAGGAACCACAAATGGTGGGTGGGCAAGTTTTGGTATATACTGAGATTATACCAGGACGCTAGGGACTGTGCAACCGGAATATGCCCGCTGTAGTAATTACAAACAATCTGTACCAGCGGGCATATCAACAGCCAACCCGCCAGGAAAGGCAGAAGTATTCTTTTGAGCCTGTCCTGCAGAAAAGCCTTGGCACCACGCTTTTGATAAACCAAATGCGAGAACAGCCCTGCCATTACGAAAAAAACCGGCATCCCGAAGGTCAGCAGCGAAACCAGCATATAGTCATAGCCCGGGCTTCTTTGAATATCCTTTACCGGAAAGGGCGCATACACGGCATATGCTAATGCAGAGTGGAATATGACGCATAATAGCATCATGGTTGACCGTAAGGCATCCAGGCTGTGTAACCGGCTTGACGTACTCATGTGCAATGTTTTCGACTTGAGATAAGCACCTTATACTCAAAAAAAGGCCGCGTCCCCTCCCGGGAAAGCGGCCTTTTTAGCATGACAATTTAAAATTACTTCTGCGAAAGCTGAGCAGCACCTGCTTCTTTTAAACGAATCAGGTTCAGCGCGGAGCCGGCTTTAAACCACTCAATCTGACCTTCGTTGTACGTGTGGTTCAGGGTGATGAGGTCTGTGTCGCCGTCTTCGTGGTGCAGACGGGCCTGCAGGGGCTGGCCGGGCTGGAAGCTCGTCAGGCCGATGATGTCGATGGTGTCGCCTTCCTCAATCAGGTCGTAGTCGGCCTTGTTGGCGAAAGTAAGGGCCAGCATGCCTTGCTTCTTGAGGTTGGTCTCGTGAATACGGGCAAACGACTTCACAATGATGGCGCGCACGCCCAGGTGGCGGGGTTCCATGGCCGCGTGCTCCCGCGACGAGCCTTCACCGTAGTTTTCATCACCCACTACTACCGTTCCAATACCCATGGACTTGTAGTTACGGGCTGCTTGGGGTACGGTAGTATAAGTAACACCCTGCGAAACATAGTCGCGCACCTTGTTAGCCTCACCGTTGAAGCAGTTGGTGGCGCCGATGAGCATGTTGTTGGAGATGTTGTCCAGGTGGCCGCGGTATTTCAACCACGGACCGGCCATCGAAATATGGTCGGTGGTGCACTTGCCCTGAGCTTTGATGAGTAGGCGCAGACCATGCAGGTCGGTGCCTTCCCAGGCCTTGAAGGGCTCCAGCAACTCCAGACGGTCGGAAGAAGGATCAACCACTACCTGCACGCCCGAGCCATCTACTACGGGTGCCTGGTAGCCGGCATCTTCTACGGCGTAGCCCTGGGGTGGCATTTCCACACCGCGGGGCTCGTCCAGCTTCACCTGCTGGCCGTCACGAGTGGTCAGCGTATCAGTGAGAGGGTTGAAGGTCAAATCACCGGCAATGGCGAAGGCCGTTACGATTTCGGGCGAGGCCACGAAAGCGTGGGTGTTCGGGTTACCGTCGTTGCGCTTGGCGAAGTTGCGGTTGAACGAGGTGATGATGGAGTTCTTGCGCTTGGGGTCGTCGGTGTGGCGGGCCCACTGGCCGATGCACGGACCGCAGGCGTTAGCCAATACTACCCCGCCCATTTCAGCAAAAGTATCCAGCAGACCGTCGCGCTGCACGGTGTAGCGCACCAGCTCCGAGCCAGGCGTTACGGTGAACTCCGCATTAACAGTCAGGCCTTTGGTTACGGCTTGCTTGGCAATGCTGGCGGCGCGGGTAATGTCTTCGTAGGAAGAGTTAGTGCACGAGCCAATCAGACCAACTTCCAGCTTCTCGGGCCAGCCGTGCTCACGCACTGCGGCTGCAAACTGGGAGATAGGCCAGGCAGCGTCCGGCGTGAACGGACCGTTCACATGGGGCTCCAGCTCATCCAGATTGATTTCAATCAGCTGATCATAGTACTTCGCTGGGTCAGCAAATACCTCATCATCGGCGCGCAGATGTTGGGCTACGCCGGCAGCCAGGTCGGCAATTTCGCCACGGCTGGTGCCACGCAGGTACGTGGCCATGCTTTCATCGTAGGCAAACACCGAAGTGGTAGCCCCAATTTCAGCACCCATGTTGCAGATAGTAGCCTTGCCGGTGCACGACATGTTCTCGGCACCCTCGCCGAAGTATTCAACAATAGCACCGGTACCGCCTTTCACAGTCAGGATACCGGCTACTTTCAGGATAACGTCTTTGGGAGCCGTCCAGCCGGAGAGTTTACCGGTCAGTTTCACGCCAATTACTTTCGGGAACTTCAGCTCCCAGGCCATACCGGCCATTACGTCTACCGCGTCGGCACCGCCTACGCCAATGGCCACCATACCCAGACCACCCGCGTTGGGCGTGTGCGAGTCGGTACCAATCATCATACCGCCGGGGAAGGCGTAGTTTTCCAGAACTACCTGGTGAATGATACCGGCACCGGGCTTCCAGAAACCAATACCATACTTATTGGAAACCGAAGCCAGGAAGTCATATACTTCCTTGTTTTCGGCGTTAGCCACGGCCAGATCTTCATCGGCACCATTCTGGGCCTGAATGAGGTGGTCGCAGTGTACGGTGCTGGGAACAGCCACTTTGGGCTTGCCGGCCTGCATGAACTGCAACAGCGCCATCTGGGCCGTAGCGTCCTGCATAGCAACACGGTCGGGGGCGAAATCGACGTAGGAAACGCCCCGCTCAAACGCTTGAGTTACCTGGCCACCATAGAGGTGAGCGTACAGAATTTTCTCAGTCAAAGTGAGCGGGCGGCCAACAGCAGCGCGGGCGGCCTCAATGCGCGCGCCCATGCCGGCGTACACGGCCTGAATCATTTCTAAGTCAAACGCCATAACAAAAAGGGAAAAAGTGTATAGGGAAAGCCCCCGTAAAGGGTACGCAAATATAGGTACCTGCTGTTGCGAAGCACAAAACTTTCGCAGCTTTGACACATACAGGCTGCGCAACGCACAAAGTGTGCGCTACAACCTACATTTGGCGTTGGTATTTAAACTAACGGAACCCCTCCGTAGTTTAGCCCCGAACTTAACATTCTAACTTTTTTCCTATGCCCGTTGCCTTCTCTCTTCGTAAGGCCGTAGCCGGGGCCGGACTCGCGCTGGCCGCGGTGGCCTGTCAGTCCAATTCTACCTCCTCCACTGAAAACCAAACGCCGGCCAAATCCGAGGCGGGTACTACTACCGGCACCCCGCCTACCTTAAGCAATGGTAAGTGGCGCGGCGTGCTTTCTGCGCAAGGCCAGCAGATTCCTTTCCTGTTTGAAGTTTCGCAGAGCGGTGGCAAGCCCGTGGTAACGCTGCGCAACGGCGAAGAAAAGCTGAAGCTGGACGAAATCACCACCGCCGGCGACTCGATGACCATCCGCATGGGTGTGTTTGATGCTGCCTTGGTGGTGCGTCAGGACGGTGCTGATAAGCTGAAAGGCGCCTGGGTAAAGTACGATGGCAAAGAGCCTTACCGCGTGGCGTTTTCGGCGGAGAAAGGTGAGAGTAAATTATTTCAAACTACCGGGAAAGCAGAGTCTTTCGACGGTACCTGGAACGTTACGTTCAAAGGGGATGACGGCGACACGTATCCAGCCGTTGGCCTCTTTAAGCAGAATGGAAACGACGTAACCGGCACGTTCCTGACTTCCACCGGTGACTACCGTTACCTGGCTGGTCAGGCCGAAGGCAACAAGCTAAACGTAACCACTTTCGATGGCAGCCACGGCTTCCTGTTCTCAGCGGAGAAGCAGCCTAACGGGACGTTGAAAGGCGACTTCTACAGCGGCAAAAAAGGCCACGAAACCTGGACCGCCACGCTGGACCCCAACGCCAAACTGCCCGATGCTAACGCCATGACCAACATGAGGCCCGGCCAGAAACGCCTCGATTTCAAATTCCCGAACATCTTCGAAGGCGGCAGCATCTCCCCCACCGACCCCAAGTACAAAGGCAAAGTAGTGGTAGTGCAAATCCTCGGCTCGTGGTGCCCCAACTGCATGGACGAAACCAACTTCCTGGCTCCCTGGTACGAGAAGAACAAGCAGCGTGGCGTGGAAATCATTGGCCTGGGCTACGAGCGCACGCCCGATCAGAAAGTGGCTTCACAGAAGCTGCTGAAGATGCGCCAGCGGATGAACATTGGCTACGACATTGCTGTGGCCGGACAGGCATCGGCCGCCGAAGCCAGCAAATCGTTGCCGCAGCTGGCTAAGGTGCTGGCCTTCCCCACCACCATTTTCCTCGATAAAAAAGGTGAGGTGCGCAAGATCCACACCGGCTTCTCGGGCCCCGGCACCGGTAAGTATTACCAGCAGGAAATCGACGAGTTCAACGCTACCATCGACAAGCTGTTAGCGGAGTAATTCCCTCGCATCAGTCCATAAAAAAAGCCTGCTTCCCTGGGGAGGCGGGCTTTTTTTATGGCCTTAGTCAAAACAGGTCTATTCCACTGGGCGCGGGCGTTCCAGCAGCACAATTTCCTCGCCGTGATACATAGCGCGGGCAAATTCCTGATACCCGAACTTGTTAGCCAGGTGCAGGGAAGCGGTATTGCCGGGGTCGATGATGCAGGTGGTGCGCGGTGTGGGTAAGTGCTCATCGGCCCAGGCCAGGGCGGCCTGCAGGGCCTGGCTGGCGTAGCCGCGGCCGTGCAGGCGGGGCGCCAGCACCCAGCCAGCTTCGGGCGTGCCTTTCAGCGAGGGCGTCAGGTCGCGCTGCACATCGAAAAAGCCTACGGTGCCCACAAACCGGCCGGTGGCTTTTTCCTCAATAGACCAGGAGCCGTAGCCCAGCATGCCCCAGTGGCCCATATGGGAAAGCATGCGGCGCCACACATCTTCCTCAGAGTGGGGTTTACCACCCAGGAAACGATAAAATTCCGGGTCCTGATGCATAGCGGCACCCTCGTGCAGGTCGGTGGGCCGGGGGCCGCGCAGAAGTAAGTCGGGAGTATCCAGCACGGGCACTAAGGGTGCTGGGGCAGACAGCAGGGAGAATGGTAGGGACATGCGGCAAATTAGCAAAACCCTGGAATGCGTAACATGCGGCCTAATTCGGCGGGCGTCGTAAAGTATTTCGCGCATCCTCCCGACTACCTCTTCCAACGGATCCGCTTCAGCGGATTATACCTTATGAGAAATTCCTTACGCTTTATTGGGCGGCTTTTGGGCGGACTGGTAGTGGTTCTGCTAGTGGTAGGCGTGGCCTTTGCCAACCTGGGGCCCGAGTTTGGCGGCAAGCCTACCAAGGAACAAAAACTAGCCTATGCCAAAAGCGGCCATTACCGGGACGGTGAGTTTCAAAACCTAATACCCACCACGCTCATGACCGATGGCAGCACGTTTTCGGTGCTGTGGCGCTTTCTCTTCAGCAAACCCGAGCGTACCACCCCAAACGCGCCCCTACCCATGCAGCGGCTCGATTCGCTGAGCATCACGCGCAAAACAACCGATATGCTGCGCGTGACGTGGTTTGGGCACTCGGCTAGTCTGGTAGAAATAGGTGGCCGCAATATTCTGCTGGACCCCATGCTCAGCATCAAAATGGGGCCCCTGTCCTGGGTAACGCCCCGGCGCTACAACCCCATCCTGCCCATTTCAGCGGAGCAACTGCCGCCCATTGATGCGGTGCTCATCTCCCACGACCACTACGACCATCTCGACTATAAAACCATTCTGCGGCTCAAGGATAAGGTGGCGCATTTCTACGTGCCGCTGGGCGTAGGTGCCCACCTACTGGCCTGGGGCGTGGCCCCTGAAAAGGTGCAGGAGCTAGACTGGAACGACTCCATTCAACTTCCGGGCCTGACCATTGTGAGCATGCCCGCCCGCCACTTTTCCGGCCGTGGCCTCACCAACCGCAACTCTACTTCCTGGAGCTCCTGGGTCTTAAAGTCAGCCACAAAGCGCGTGTTTTACAGCGGCGATGGCGGCTATGGCCCCCACTTCCAGACTATAGGCGCCAAACATGGTCCGTTTGATCTGGCCCTGATGGAATGTGGGCAGTATGACCGGCAATGGGCCGAGATTCATATGATGCCCGAACAAACCGTGCAGGCAGCCGTGGATGTGCGGACCCGGGTGCTGATGCCCGTGCATTGGGGCGCTTTCACGGAGGCCAATCACCCGTGGGATGAGCCGGTAAATCGGGCAACGGCGGAAGCGGCGCGGCGGCAGCTGCCCATTACCACGCCCCGGCTGGGGCAGCCCATAACGGTTGGGGTTGGCCCGCTGCCTCAGGAGCATTGGTGGCAGTAAAATATGGGTTGCGCTAGGCTACTTTCTGAAACCGCAGCCGCATGCCCGGCTGTGGCCGTAGCGTAATTAAAGGCACCGAGGCAGGCACCATATTCTCTGGTAGTTCCACAGTGAAATGCCGCAGCGTTTCAAGCAGCACCAACTGAATTTCCGTGAGGGCAAAGTGGTTGCCAATGCACAACCGCGGGCCGCCACCAAAGGGCAGATATCCATAGGCTGGCACTGGGGGCTGCGCTTCGGGCGCAAAACGCTCCGGCCGAAATTCGGTTGGCGCTGACCACAACGCCGGGTGGCGGTGCATGCCGTAGAGGTAGATGGAAAACAGCGTACCCTTTGGAATGCACTGCCCCTGAAACTCGTCTTCTTCCAGGGCTACGCGGTCCAGAATCCAGGCGGGCGGATACAGGCGCATCGTTTCCTGAATTACCTGCAGGGAGTATGGCAAACGGGTCAAATCATCGAAAGTGGGCGGCCGATTTACCAGGCCGGCTGCCTGCAATTCCTCGCGCACCTTCGTGGCTTTTTCTGGGTTTGCCGCCAGTAGGTAGAACAGCCAGCTGAGGGCATTAGCAGAGGTTTCGTGGCCGGCCAGCAATAAAATATTTGCTTCATCCAGCAGCTGATCCTCCGTCATGGGCTCGCCGGTATCCTCGTAGCGCACGTCCAGCAGCATTTGCAGCAGGTCGTCGTGGGTTTGGTGGTCCGGGGCGGCACGACGCTGCCGGATGTAGCCGCGCACCAGTTCACGCAATTCCCGGCTCAGAGCATCGTGGTAGCGGTAGCCGCCGGTTATAGTCCACCAGGGCCGCAGGTAGGGCTGCCGAATGGTGCGCACGTAAAAAGCCTGAATCCGGGTAAGAATTTCCGAAAGCCGCTCCCGCTCCGCCTCGCCCATGCTGGTCCCGAAGGTGGCCTGCGCAATAATGCGGAAGGCCACGCGCGTCATAGCCTCATGAATATCCACTAATGCCGGCCCGGCAGCGATGCGCTGGCGCAGCTCCTGGGTCCACTCCTCGGCGGCCGCCAGCATCAGCCGCGTGAGGCCCGCCAGACGCTGGCGGTGAAAGCCAGGCTGAATCAGACGGCGCTGCCGGAGCCAGTCGGCGCCCTCGTTGGTGAGCAGGCCGCGGCCAATGTAGCGGATGAGGCCGTGCGTGAGGTCAGACTTAAGGTAACGACGGTGGTTTTTCTGCAGGATATGCTGGGCCAGTGCCGGGTCGCGCGTCACGATAATGGGCCGGACGCCACCCAAGTGCATACCCACCGTGTCGCCGTGATAAGCATGCGCGCGGTCGAGGTTACCGAGAGGGTCGCGGGCCATGGCTACCGAGGACAGCAGCGTGCGCCAGCGCGGTACCCAGGGAAACGGGGTAGCAGTATCGGATGCCCGGGTTTCCATCACCGAAACATTCTTCTCTATTGCACCTGCTTGTAATGCACTTCTGACATGTCGCGCAGGCGGCCGGCGCTGAACTCGGGCGTAATATCCCGCTGAGGGTCGCCCAGCATTTCATACCCCACCATGAACTTGCGCACGGTAGCCGAGCGCAGCAGCGGCGGGTAGAAATGCATGTGCAGATGCCATTCCGGATGATCCTCTCCATCGGTGGGCCGCTGGTGCAGGCCGGCTGAATAGGGGAAGGAAATCTGGAAGAGGTTGTCGTAGCGAATGGTGAGGCGGCGGATAATATCGGCCAGCGCCTCCCGCTCCTCATCCGTGAGCTGGGTGATGTCCTGCACGGGGCGGCGCGCAATCAGCAGCGTTTCGAAAGGCCAAACGGCCCAGAAGGGCACCAGCACCACAAAGTGTGCATTCTCAATTACAATCCGCTCCTGCTTTTCCAGCTCTATGGCCAGATAGTCGGCCAGCAGGGTGCGCTGGTGTTGCTGGAAATAGGCCAGCTGCTCCGTGCTTTCCTTGGCCGGCTCCATGGGTACGGTGCGCTGCGCCCAGATTTGCCCGTGCGGGTGCGGGTTCGAGCAGCCCATCATCTGGCCTTTGTTCTCGAAGATCTGGACGTAATTGATATCCGGCCGGGCGCCCAGCGTGCGGAACTCATCTACCCACAAATCTACTACCTGCCGAATGGCCGGCGTCGTCATTTCCGGCAACGTTAAATCATGGCGCGGCGAGAAGCAGATAACCCGGCAGACACCTGATTCCGCTTCGGCGCGCAGCAGGCCGCCTTCGTTGACGCCGCCCACGGGCACCTGCTCCTGCAGGGCCGCAAAGTCATTGGTGAAGACGAAAGTGGAATCGTAGGCGGGGTTGATTTCGCCGTTGGCGCGGGTGTTGCCGGGGCACAGGTAGCAGCTAGGATCATAGGCGGGGCGCTGCTCCCCTTCCGGGGCCTCCTGCTGGCCCTGCCAGGGGCGCTTGGAACGGTGCGGCGACACCAGTACCCATTCCCCCTTCAGGGCATTAAACCGACGGTGCGGGTGCTCCGTTGTATCAAATCCAGACATAGAAAGACGATAAAAAACGACCAGAAATTAGGCTTGCTGCGTCGTCAGGTTGACGCCATCTACAATAGTGGCCTGATAGGTTTCCAACTGCAGACCAAGCTCCTGCTGGTAAGCGGCCGTCATGTGGTCAATAAAAGACGCTACCTGCTCAGCCTGCACCAGGTTGATGGTGCAGCCACCAAAGCCACCACCCATCATGCGGGCGCCAAACACGCCGGGGTGCTTCTGGGCCGCTTCCACCAATACATCCAGCTCGCGGCAGCTCACTTCGTACTGGTCGCGCAGGCCAGCGTGGGAACCGTACATCTCCTGGCCAAACGCTTGCATATCCCCGGCTTCCAGGTGCTGACAGGCCCGTACTACCCGCTCGTTTTCCTGCACCACGTAGGCACAGCGACGGTATACTACATCACCCAGCTCGGCGCGGTGCGCTTCTACCTGCCCCATAGTTGCATCGCGCAGGCTGGTAATGTTGGGGTAGTGACTATGCAGAACCTTCACACCCTGCTCGCACTCCTGGCGGCGCAGGTTATACTCTGAGCTGGCCAGCGAATGTTTCACGCCGGAGTTGCACAGCACAATGCGGTTAGTGGTAGTATCGAAGGGGAAGTAGGCGTATTCCAAGGAGCGGCAATCGAGGCGCACCACGTGGTTGGCATGACCGAAAAGGCTGGCAAACTGGTCCATAAGGCCACACATTACTTTGGCGTACTCATGCTCTGCTTTCTGGGCCATGTGCGCCAGCTCCATGCGCTCAATGCCTAAGTTCAGCAAGTGGTTTAAGGCGAAGGCTATGCCGCATTCCACAGCCGCCGAAGACGACATACCGGCACCAATGGGAATAGTACCGCCAAACACGCAGTCAAATCCTTCCAGCGGCAGGTTGCGCTTTTGCAGCTGCGCTACCACGCCCAACAGGTAGTTGGCCCAGGCATGGTCCGTAGGGTGCACCGCATCCAGGGAAACACTCAGCGTTTCCTGCAGATCATGGGAAACCAGGTTTAGCATGCGGCTGCCGTTCAGGCGCACGGCAAAGTAAATGGCATGATCTACAGCGGCAGGGAGGACAAAACCGTCGTTATAGTCCGTATGCTCACCAATAAGGTTTACCCGGCCGGGAGCCCGCACCAGCAGCGGCTCTCCGCTAAAACGCTGGCGAAAATCGGCAGCAACACTTTCAGGAGTGGTGGTATATATCTGCATGAGGAAGCTAAATGAATTGCAATAGAATAAAAACGGCCAGCATATACTATTTCCGGACGCCCAAATTGATACGTCGTGGCAGTTTCCAGGTCTGGGCCGGATTCAGAATCTTACTGAAAACCTGGGCTGGCCCATAGCCGCCTAATGCCTAGTTTGCGGCAGCTGGCACAACCCCAGCCTACCCTCTTCGCGTAGAGCTTAGAAGCCCCCGTGGCTCACCTATTCTTCTCTACAACCAAACTCCCGGTTCCCTATGTGGATTCAGCAGAAACAAAACACCCCCGCTCCGCTTGACGAGCTGCAGGGCCGCACCGTCGGATTGAAATTCGCGTGCAACAAGTGCCACACCGAAGTATTCACCGACCTGATTGGCATTCCCGCCCCCGACCTGCTAGCCAATTCTTTGGAGGACGACGGGCAATTCGAGAAAGAAGAAGTGAAATGCCCGGGCTGCAATATGACCCACCAAATTACGGTGAAAAGCAACTTTGATGGCGTAAGCTTTGATGTATCCGACGTGGATGCCGGCAGTGTTTCCTACCAGGTAGCTGAGCCAGAAATTTAGCCTACAGGCAAGCCGGGGTTACGACTGCTTGTCGCTAAGCACCACCCCGGAACGCTGTTATAGTTAAACAAAAAGCCCCGCAGACCGCGGGGCTTTTTGTTTAAGGGAAACCGGCCACAACAACTGACCTTTCCAGGAAATTCAGGCCCCTACTGGTGGTTTAAATCTCCCGCTCAATGGTGTAGTTAATCAACTGCTCCAGCGAGGTGCGGGAAGGTGACTCAGGGAAGGTGCGCAGGATGGTCAGCGCCTCGTCGCGGTAGCGCTGCATGGTTTTAATGGCGTATTCCAGCCCGCCGGTCTGGCGCACAAATTCAATCACCTGCTGCACCCGGTCTTTGCGGCCGTCGTTGTTTTTCACGTTGTAAATCACGCGCCGCTTGGTCAGCCAGTCGGCCTGCTGCAGGGAGTAGATGAGCGGCAACGTCATCTTTTTCTCCTTGATATCGATGCCCACGGGCTTGCCGATTTCGGCGGTGCCGTAGTCGAACAGGTCGTCTTTAATCTGAAAGGCAATACCTACTTTTTCACCGAAAAGCCGGGCGCGTTCAATAGTTTCCTTATCGGCCCCGGCCGAAGCCGCGCCCACGGCACAGCAAGAGGCAATAAGCGAGGCCGTTTTCTGACGGATAATCTCGAAGTACACGTCCTCGGTAATATCGAGGCGGCGGGCTTTTTCAATCTGCAGCAGCTCGCCTTCGCTCAGCTCACGCACGGCATTGCTCACAATTTTGAGCAGCTCGTAATCGTCGTTTTGGAGGGCCAGCAGCAGGCCGCGCGAAAGGAGATAGTCGCCGACCAGCACGGCTATTTTATTTTTCCAGAGGGCATTCACCGAGAAAAAGCCCCGGCGGTAGTTGCTCTCATCCACCACGTCATCGTGCACCAGCGTGGCCGTATGCAGCAGCTCAATGAGGGCAGCCCCCCGGAAGGCAGCATCAGGCAAAGGGTCGCCACCGCTGATTTTAGCCGTGAAGAACACAAACATGGGCCGGATCTGCTTGCCCTTGCGCTTCACAATGTACCCCATGATTTTATCCAGGAGCAACTGACGGGTTTGCATGGACGCCCGGAATTTCTTTTCGAATTCCGCCATTTCGGCCGCAATAGGGGCCTGTATCTGGTCCAGCGTTATAGTCATGCGGGTATTTTGGCGCAGCAATGATACGCCCCCAGCCGGGCGTTTCCTAACCTTAGCTGGCCGGAGCTGGTTTTCGCAGTGTACTTTCGTACTCTTCGCCCGCTGTCTGCTATTTTAGAGACTATGACTGCTGCCTCCATCTCCACCCGGCCAGTGCGTCTGGATTTTATCCTGACGGCCCCGCACCACACCCGCTCCTTTGCTGCCGATGCCCGCTACGTGCCAACGGGCAAGCCCAAGCCCGTAGTGGTGTTTGTCCATGGTTTTAAAGGCTTTAAAGACTGGGGCCACTTCAATGTGCTGGCCGATTACTTTGCCCAGCAAGGCTTTGTATTCGTGAAGCTGGACCTTTCCCACAACGGCATTGTGGTGGGGGGAACCGGCGACCTGGAAGACATGGATGCCTTTGGCCGCAACAACTTCTCCCTGGAGCTGGACGATATTGGCGCCCTGCTGGATTATCTCTTTGACCCCGCCCAAACGCCGATTCCGGCCACCGAAACCGACCTTTCCCGCCTGGCGCTGGTGGGCCACAGCCGGGGCGGCGGCCTGGTACTGCTGAAAACCGCCGAAGACCCACGTGTGAAGGCGGTAGTAGGCTGGGCTGCCATCAGCAACGTAAACCCCGGCTGGCCGGAGCCCATAATGCAAATGTGGGAGCAAAAGGGTGTACTGCATGTGGAAAATAGCCGCACCGGACAGCAAATGCCGCTCTACTACCAGATTGTAGAGGACTTTCACAAGAACCGCCTCCGCCTGGATATCCCGCATAACGTGCGCCGCAAGCTGCGGGGCCGCCCCATGCTCATCGTGCACGGCGACCAGGATGAAACGGTACCTGTAGCACGCGCCCACGAGCTAAAATCCCTGAAACAGGACGCCGAGCTGCTCATTCTGCCCGACGTACAGCACAACCTGGGCGGCGCCCACCCTTGGCAGTCTGAAGATTTGCCCACGGAAACTCAGCAGGCCGCCGAAGCCACGGTGAAGTTTCTGCGTCGGGTGCTGTAAGCATGCATTACCATTCATCCCCATTCTCTTTGCCTACCGCCTACCTCCTACTCGGCTCCAACCTCGGCAACCGGGCCGCTATTCTCCGCGCAGCCGTGCAGCAGTTACACACTAGCGCCGGCCCGGTAACCGCTACCTCCAGCCTCTACGAAACCGCGCCGTGGGGCCTCTCCGACCAACCTGCTTACCTCAACCAAGTAGTGCAGCTTGATACCGCACTTTCCCCAGAACAGCTCTTAGCGGCTTGCCTGCAAACGGAACAACGAGCCGGCCGTACCCGGCGCATCCGCTGGGACGCTCGTACCCTGGACGTGGATATTCTGCTATATGCTGATTTAGTGTTACAAACGCCGGAGCTTACTATTCCCCATCCGCGCCTGCCTGAACGCCGCTTTGCGCTGGTGCCGCTGGTAGAAATTGCGGCAGACGTAGTACATCCGGAGTTAGGCAGCGCGGTAGCAAAGCTGCTAGCGGTTTGCGCGGATGAGCTGGACGTAGAGAAGTATATTGAGCCCTCCTGAAACAACCTGGCTTGCATAAATATGCCCATCGTTGCTTCGATTATTACAGCTCTATTAAGGGCTAAGGGCAAATTGTCGAAGTTGATTACCTTCGGCAACTCATATATTAGCTGTTACCTGTTTGCCCTGGACGGAACAAAGCTAATAGAGACGCTACCTCCCTGGGTTTAGCTAATACATTCCAGGATACAGGATAAAGGTCATTTGAATAAATTAGTAACAATGGAAAAAATTCAACTTGCGCATCCTGAAGGTAAAAAGGCCATTTCAATGAACAGGCTAAAATATGACGCTTTGAAAAGCACCTTATTAACTTGTTTGGCTAATAAGCAAGCGGTACCATTTCAGGAAATCTTATCTGATGTAGAAAATGATTTAAGAAAAAGAGACGTTAAAATTGAAGGCAAACTTGAATGGAATTTATTTTGGGTATCACTCGATTTAGAATCGAAAAAAGAATTATATAAAGACAGAAGTGTATCGCCTATAAAATATTCAATCTTAAAAAAGCTATAAATTCAAGAAGGATAATAGTTGGTTGGCAACTTAAAAATAAAAACTGCCCACTGAATTTCAGTGGGCAGTATCTTTTAACTGAATATTAAACTGCTATACCGCAGCCGAGCTAACAGCTACTTCCGGCGCAATTTTCTTTACCAAGCCCTGTAATACCTTACCGGGGCCGCACTCCACAAACTCCGTAGCCCCGTCCTGCACCATACTCTGCACGCTCTGCGTCCAGCGGACGGGAGCTGTCAGCTGGCGCACTAAGTTCTCGCGGATTTCGTCGGGGTCGGTATGAGGGGCGGCGTCTACGTTCTGATAAATGGGGCAAATACCCGCCGAGAAGGTGGTTTTAGCAATAGCCTGAGCCAGCGCCGCTTCCGCCGACTGCATCAGCGGTGAGTGGAATGCGCCCCCTACGGGCAGCGGCAGGGCACGCTTGGCGCCGGCCGCTTTCAGCTGCTCACAGGCCAGCTCAATGCCACGTTGCGAGCCGGATACCACCAGCTGGCCGGGGCAGTTGTAGTTGGCGGCTACTACTACGTTACCGCCTTCAGAAATTTCCTGACAAATGCGGGCAGTAGTGTCATCATCGAGACCAAGGATGGCGGCCATGGTGCCGGGCTGCTCGAGGCAGGCGGCCTGCATGGCCTGGGCACGCTGGGCTACCAGACGCAGAGCATCTTCAAACTTGAGCACTTTGGCGGCTACCAGCGCCGAAAATTCGCCTAAGGAATGGCCAGCTACCATGTCGGGCTTCAAACCGGGTATAACGGCTGCCAGGGCCACGGAATGCAGGAAGATGGCGGGCTGCGTTACGTCGGTGCGGCGCAGATCTTCTTCGGTGCCCGAGAACATGATGTCGGTGAGCGAGAAGCCCAGGATTTCGTTGGCCTGATCCATCAGGCGCTTGGCTTCGGCGTGCTGCTCGTATAGCTCGCGGCCCATGCCGCTGAACTGGCTGCCCTGACCGGGAAAAATGACTGCTTTCACTAGAAAAGGAATTTGTGCGGGTTGTAAACAGAAATATTAAAAGCAGCCTGCTCCGGCAGCCAATATTGGAGCTGCAAGCTGCACAAAATGGCCATATCAGGCAAAATTGAGCTTGGGCTGGCTTATTTTACTGGCCGGGTGCTCACTTGGCCACTGGCTTTATCTACTTCAAAAGCTGCGCGGTTAGGCATGCGGTTCGCCCAATCGGTACGCGGCACCAGTACTTGCCATTGTGTACCGGCGTCTATCACGCTGGCTGAATCCACAACGAAAAGGCCCGCATTGGGCTGCTCCTGCACATATTTCCGAACGGCGCTCAGCGCGTCGGCCTCGCTGTAGGAGGTTGGGGCAGTTGTAGCCGAGGAATTTGTTTGCTGCTGACAGCCAGCCAGGCCGCCTAGCAAACCACACGCAAGAATTAAGGGCTTTATCATAGATTCAAAGAAAAAGAAAAGGAGCGGATGATAGGCCTCCGCTCCTTTTTCATATACACATTTTACATTTACCGGGTAATCTGTACCCAGCCTTTATAGGTCTTCTTGGTATTGGCGAAGTCGGCAAACTCTACCTCGGCCTGGTAGAAATACAAGCCATCTACCACGCGCGAGCTAGGGCTGTTATTGCCCTCCGTCACGGTTTTGTTGGTGCCGTTCCACTCAATCAGCGGGTTCTGGTCGCTCTCGTACACTTTCACACCCCAGCGGTTAAACGCCGTGAACTTGGTGCGGCGGATGGGACTAGCCAGCTTCGGCCGGAAGGTGTCGTTCTTACCGTCGCCGTTGGGTGTGAAGATGTTGGGCAGCAGGAAGAACAGACAAGCATCGTGGCAGGCAATGTTGCTGGGCGCACTCACCAGACTCAGCTCGCGGGCTACAGCCACCACATAATAACAGCCAGCCGATGTTTCCAGATTAGCGTGGACGTAGCTGGTCGTTTCTGTGGAGTCGATTAGCCGGAAGTCGGCTGGATTGGAGCTTTGCGTAGGGCTAAAGTAAATTCGGTAATAGGAAATGCCGGCGTTGCAGCCACTGGTAGCATCTATCGTCCAGGAGAGGCGGTTGGCGTAGGGCTTGCTGCCGTTGGGGAAGAAAGGCAATGCGGCCAGGCTGTCGCAGTTAATAGGTTGTAGCGTGAGAACCGGCGGCGTCAGAATACAGCTTTCCTGGCTTTTGTTCAGCAGCGGGCCAATTAGCGGCGACTTATATTCTCCATCGGTTTCCACATAGTAACAGTACAGCTGCCCTGCTTTAAAGGCTCCGGTGCTATTGTCTGTATAAGTACCGGTGGCACTAACGCCGGGCACGGTGGTGAGGAGCGTATAGCCGGTAGCGCAAGGCTCGCGGCGATAAATGCGCGTGGGTCGCACGGTATTATCCCACGGCACACTGTAGTTCCAGTTTAGTACAATACCGTCGCGGGCAGGCGTGGCGGCCGTTTCCAGGCGCACGGAGGATGCCGGTGCCGGGCGCTCGTGCACAATACTATCCTGGGCCGTGGTGCCGCTCTTATGGGTAAACTCGATGCGGTAGGTGAAGGCCTTATCTGTTGTATTCAGGCCATTATCCACGTACACCGTGTCGTTGATGTTGGTAAAGCTCTGCACCCGCGTGAACGTGGTAGACGCGGGGTTAATACCTTCTGCCCGGTACAGATTGTAGCCCACCGGTGGCGCAAAGCCAACCTTCGTAATGTTAGGCTTGGTCCAGATAACCTTTATGGAGCCGCTGGTCTTGCTGGTGCGTTCTACAGTAACGTTGGTAAGGAGAATGGGCCGCCCGACCAATTCCACACATACTTCTTTCGAAACCAGGCTTTTGCCACCGGCCGGCAAGGGATATTCAGCATAGATGCGGTAGCAATAGGTTTTGCCTCGCTCTAACCCCCGGCCATTGTTGTTATCAAGGAAAGTGGTAAGATCATCGGACACTGACCCTACCTGAACGTAGCCAGCAGAAGCCGGGATACCGGGATTACAGGTATCAGGCTGGAAGTTAGCCGGGCCTTCGCGCCGGAAAATCAGAATCTGGGTTGCGTTCTGGCACCCGTATTTGTCCCACGTCAGGTTGATAGCAGCTCCCTGACCACTAGCCTTCAGGTTCTGGGGCGGCGGCCCTACTACCGTGATGCGCCATACTTGTTCGTCAATCAGCGGAGTTTCGCCATCAGTGGGTACGTCTACCGCCCGGAACAGCACCTGATACGGTAGGCGGGCTACATCGGCACAGGTGGTAAGCCAGCGGAAGCGGCCGGTAGCCGGCGATGCCCTGCGGGTTTGCTCAAATAGAGCCCGGAAATTCCTTTTCTCAGCTGGAGTACTTACTGGTAAGCGAGAAAACACCCCGCCAAAAGCCGTCAGGTCAATATCGTTGCCATCGGGGTCGGTGGCCCGGATGCTGCCCCGCACGGAGTCGCCTGCCACCACGCAGATATCACGCGGAATTTGCAGCACGGGCCGCTGGTTATTGGTGGGGTTTACAATGATTTGCATGTCGCGAATCACTTCTCCAATCAGGCGCCGGCCGCCAGCATCACGCCGCCACTCTTCCACAATAATAGCTACGTTATATAAGCCAGCCACGCTGGGCGAGTTCCACACCAATTGCCCGGTTAGCGCATCAATAGTAAACGTAGCTGGAGCGCCAATAGTGGGCGGTGGGTTACCAGCGGGATAGGCCACCTGCTTACCATTCGGCGATACACTTTGCTCGTTGGGGTAGGCATAGTTGGGGACTACTACCGGCCGGGGCAAATTGCCGGTACTCTGGCCACCCGCCACGTCTCCTACCACATACTGACTGGGCGCCAGTCGATACGCGAGGCTGTCATTATCCTCATCAGAAGCGGCCGGGTTGTGCAGAAATACCTGGTTGGTAGTGGCCAGGTCAATAGGCGGTGCGTTCAGCACCGGGGAGCGGTTTACGCCCAGCACGGGGTCAATGGTGATGCGGGTGCTGATGTAAAAAGACAGGTCTTTGGAATTGCTCATGTTGGCAATTCCTCCCTGGCGCAGCTCTCCCACAAAGCTTACTACGTAGCTTTTGGGAGCATTATAGGTATGCTCGAAGTAGTAGACATTTCGGTAAATATTATTACCGAGGAAGGTGCGGCTGGACCTTACAATGGCATTAATCCCACTATTGGTACCATCACCAAAAAAAATCGTTTCGGTATCGTCTGTGTCGGCACCAGAGGTTGGGTCCGTATACAGCACCATCTTAAAGAATACCCGGCGCGGGTCCCGGTTGGCGGTAGTGTCGGACTTGGCTTGAATATCACCGGCCCGGATGTGCGTGGCTTGGGCCTTGAAGCTCAGGAGTGCCGCTAGTAGGAGCAGTATAAAAAACAGGAGTCGGGAGGTCCTCCAACCGGTGGGTAGTAGTAGCGTCATATCAATTGCCCTAGCGGGTAGTTGTACTCCAAGTAAGAAGATCAGGATTATTACGTCCGAAACCTAACAAAATTGTGGGAAGACAAGTTATCCTTGCACTTCGCCCCGGGCGTGTTACGGGAACGAACGGGTATAGATGCAAACGTTGGCGGTGAATTGTTTCGTACCGGGTTGGCTCCTACCTTTGACCAACACAACCGACCTACCCAAACCCTTCAGTAGCTTCTATGAGTTGGATTAGTAAAACGTTTTCCAGCAGCATTGGTCGCAAGATCATCATGTCCATTACGGGCCTGTTTTTGTGCTCTTTTCTGGTAGTACACCTAGTGGGCAACCTCCAGCTGTTTAAAGACGATAACGGTGCGGCATTCAATGCCTATTCCGAGTTCATGAGCCATAACACCGTCATCCGGACGATGGAACTGGTGCTGGTGCTGGGCTTTGGCTTTCACATTTACCAAGGTCTGGTGCTGGCCGCCAAAAACCGCGCTGCCCGTGGCAGCAAATACGTTTCCGACCACATTGAGCAGAACAGCAAATGGTACTCGCGCAGCATGGCGCTGCTGGGCACCCTGGTGCTGTTCTTTCTGATTGTACACCTTTACAACTTCCTGGGCTCCCTGCGCTTCACGGATAACCCGGTGGATGCCGCCGGCAATGAAGACGCCTACCTGCTGGTGGTAAAAGCCTTCAGCAACCCGTTTTACGTGATTTTGTACGTGGCTGCACTGGTAGCCCTGTGCTACCACCTGATGCACGGTTTCCAGAGTGCTTTCCAGACGCTGGGCCTCAACCACCGCAAATACACGCCTATCATTAAAGTAATCGGTTACGCCTTTTCGGTGATTGTATGTGCCGGCTTTGCCGCCATGCCGATTTACTTCTACTTTTTTAAATAAATCCTAACCTCGTCCACCCGATGAATCTGGATTCCAAAATCCCCGAAGGCCCCTTGGCCGAGAAGTGGGACAAGCATAAGTTTAACGTTAAGCTCGTGAACCCCGCTAACAAGCGGAAGTACGATGTCATTGTAGTAGGTACTGGCCTGGCCGGCGCTTCGGCGGCCGCTTCCCTGGCTGAGCTGGGCTACAACGTTAAGGCCTTTACGTACCACGATTCCCCCCGCCGCGCGCACTCCATTGCTGCCCAGGGTGGTATCAATGCTGCCAAAAACTACCAGAACGACGGTGACTCCGTGTACCGTCTGTTCTACGACACCGTGAAAGGTGGTGACTACCGCGCCCGCGAGGCCAACGTGTACCGTCTGGCGCAGGTATCGGTCAACATCATTGACCAGTGCGTGGCCCAGGGCGTGCCCTTCGCCCGGGAGTACGGCGGACTGCTGGCCAACCGCTCCTTCGGGGGTGCGCAGGTAAGCCGCACGTTCTACGCCCGCGGCCAGACCGGACAGCAACTGCTGCTGGGTGCCTACTCGGCCCTCTCCCGCCAGATTGCCTATGGCAAGGTGAAGATGTACACCCGCTCGGAAATGCTGGATCTGGTGATGGTAGACGGCAAAGCCGCCGGTATCATCACCCGCAACCTGATTACGGGCGAGATTGAAAAGCACGCAGCCCACGCCGTGGTACTGGCAACGGGTGGCTATGGCAACGTATTCTACCTGAGCACCAACGCCAAGTACTGCAATGCCACCGCTGCGTGGCGGGCGCATAAGAAGGGCGCGTTCTTCGCCAATCCCTGCTTCACCCAGATTCACCCTACCTGCATTCCCGTATCCGGCGACTACCAGTCCAAACTGACGCTGATGTCGGAGTCGTTGCGGAATGATGGCCGCGTATGGGTGCCTAAAACTGTAGAAATGGCCCAGCGTCTGCGCGCCGGCCAGATTCGGGTGCAGGACATCCCCGAAGAGGAGCGTGACTACTTCTTGGAGCGCAAATACCCCGCTTTCGGTAACCTGGTACCGCGCGACGTAGCCTCACGCAACGCCAAGCAGATGTGCGACGAAGGTCGTGGTGTAGGCTCCTCGGGCCTGGCCGTGTATCTCGATTTCGCTGAAATCATCAAGCGCACCGGTGCCGATTCAGTAGCCCAGAAGTATGGCAACCTGTTCGATATGTACGCCAAGATTACCGGCGAGAACCCCTACGAGCAGCCCATGCGCATTTACCCGGCCGTGCACTATACCATGGGCGGTCTGTGGGTAGATTACAACCTGCAAACCACCATTCCCGGCCTGTACGCTACCGGCGAGTGCAACTTCTCCGACCACGGTGCCAACCGCCTCGGTGCTTCGGCCCTGATGCAGGGTCTGGCCGATGGCTACTTCGTGATTCCCTACACCATTGGTGATGCCCTGGCTCAGACGCCGCCCAAGCCCGTTACCACGGAGCACCCGGCGTTTGCTGAGGCAGAAGTAGCCGTGCGCGAGCGTATCGCCAAGCTACTCAGCATCAACGGCACGCGCACCCCGGATGATTTCCACAAGGCCCTGGGCCACGTAATGTGGGAGTACTGCGGCATGGCCCGCAACGCTGAAGGACTGAAGCACGCCAAAGCGGAGATTCAGAAGCTGCGCCGCGAGTTCTGGAGCGACCTGAAACTAGTAGGCACCGAAACCGAAATGAACCAGGCCCTGGAGAAAGCCGGCCGCGTAGCCGACTTCCTGGAGCTGGGCGAGCTGATGGTAGACGACGCCCTGGACCGTAATGAAAGCTGCGGCGGCCACTTCCGTGAGGAATATGCCACCGAAGAAGGCGAGGCCAAACGTGACGATGAAAACTACGCCTATGTAGCTGCCTGGCAGTATGTGGGTGACAATCAGCCGGAAGTCCTGAATAAGGAAGAGCTGAAGTTCGAAAACGTGAAGCTCACCCAGCGCAGCTATAAGTAGTAGTGAGTAGCTGGTATGGAGTAGGAAGCAAAACTTCCCTCCATACAGCCTTTCTTTCTCACTGCCCTATACCCACTACTCCATACTCTCAACATAAAATGGCCGGAAGTAACCCTAACGCCAAACCGATGAATCTCACGCTGAAAGTGTGGCGGCAGAAAAACCGCAATGCTGAAGGCGGCATCGTTGACTACCAGGTAAAAGACATTTCCCCGGATATGTCGTTCCTGGAAATGCTGGATGTACTCAACGAAGACCTGCTCCGCAAGGGGGAAGACCCGGTAGCCTTCGACCACGACTGCCGCGAAGGCATCTGTGGCTCCTGCGACTTGTACATCAATGGTCGTGCCCACGGTCCGGAGAAAGGCACCACCACGTGCCAGCTGCACATGCGTAAGTTCTCCGATGGCGACACCATCACCATTGAACCCTGGCGCGCCAACTCTTTCCCCGTAAACAAAGACCTGAGCGTAGACCGCTCGGCCTTTGACCGCATCATTCAGGCGGGCGGCTACGTGAGCATCAACACTGGCGGCACCCCCGACGGCAACGAAATTCCGATTCCGAAGGACATTGCCGACCGGGCGTTTGAAGCCGCTACCTGCATTGGCTGCGGCGCCTGCGTGGCCTCGTGCAAAAATGCTTCGGCTATGCTGTTCGTATCGGCTAAAGTGAGCCAGCTGGCCCTCCTGCCCCAGGGCCAGGTAGAGCGCAAAACCCGCGTGGAAAACATGGTAGCTCAGATGGACAAGGAAGGCTTCGGAGCCTGCACCAACATCGGCTCCTGCGCCGCGGAGTGTCCAGTAGGCATTTCCCTGGAAAACATTGCCATCCTGAATCGTGAATTCCTGGCGGCTAAGGCTACCTCGAATAACCTTGCCTAAGGGTTAGCGGTTGAGTTATCGGAAAAGCGAATCGGGTAGCCGGTTCGCTTTTTTGTTGCCTTTCGGCGCCTTCTTAAGTTTTACTACTCCGCATGATTACCATTGTTTCCGGCACCAATCGTCCTAACTCCCGCGCCCGGCGCGTGGCTAATCTGTATGCCGGCATGCTAACCGAGCTAGGAGCGGATTGGCAGATTTTGGACCTGGTAGACTTGCCCGCCGACTTTGTGCTGACGGCGCTATATGAAAACGCCGGGCAGCATCTGCATTTCAATCAGCTGGCACAGCAAGCAGAAGCCGCCGATAAGCTGGTGTTTGTGGTGCCAGAGTATAACTGCTCGTTTCCAGGTGTTCTGAAGGCTTTTATTGATGGCCTGCCCTATCCCGGCGGTATTCGTGGCAAAAAAGCGGCCTTGGTAGGTCTCTCAGCCGGCACGCAGGGCGGTATTCTGGCGCTGAATCACCTCACTGATATTCTGATGTACTTGGGTACCGCCGTGTTACCCGCCCGGGTACGCCTGCCGGGCATAGATGCCCACCTGACGGAAACCGGCGAGCTACACCATACTTTGTTTATGCAGCTGTTGCGGGAACAGGCCCAGCAGTTGGTGGCCTGGTAGCTTCACTCTGCCCTCCCCTACGCACATAGCATATATGCGTGGGCTTTATAACTGGATGAAAAGAAATTAGAGGTGCTTTTTGGCCTAGCCTGGTGCTTGCAATATGGACTATGTGCACGACCACAAGGCAACCCCAGACTGTGTGGGAATAGGCTGGGGTGAACAAAGCATTTGTGTTAGCTAAAGGCCGGCGGATTACCGTTGTCGCAATCGACTAGCAACGGCTTGCCTCTTACAACTCTCGTAGGCGGCGGCCTTGCTGGCGCCTCCAGAGCCCATGTTTGCTCTGCCCCACCATTTGTGCGCCATAAATACCGTAGTGACCGGAAAACAGGTAACTGACCACGCAGGCCAGCCCGGCATATAGGCCGCAACTGCTACCAAACAGCTCCATGGCCATCAGCATGCAGGCTAGCGGGGTATTGGCAGCCCCGGCAAATACGGCTACAAAGCCCATTCCGGTCAGCAAGGGCAGTGGCAACGGCAGCAGTAACGTCAAGGCATTGCCCAGCGTAGCACCTATAAAGAATAAAGGGGTTACCTCCCCTCCTTTAAAGCCTGCCCCCAGCGTAAGGGCCGTTAATAGGATTTTCAGCGCAAAGTCATAAGCAGGAAGAGGCTCGGTAAAAGCCTGCACAATGACCGGAATACCCAGGCCGATGTAGCGCGTAGTGCCAAGCGCCCCTACCAGTAAGGCAATTGCTACACCACCAACAACCGGCCGCAAAGGCGGCCAGTGAATCAGTCGCTGGTACAAACGAGTAACTGTGTGAAGAGACCCGACAAACAGACGTCCAGCAAGTCCAAAAGCAATACCCGCCCCAGCAGCGCTTAGTAAGCCAGGAATAGAAACAGCAGGCGCTACCAATTGGGGATATAAGGTATGCCCAACACCCCAGGCCCGCGTCACATAATCGGCGCAGATGGCGGCCAGGAAGCTGGGTAAAATGGCATCATAACGCAGGCGGCCTATTAGAAAAACCTCCAGGCCAAACACTGCCCCGGCCAGGGGCGTACCAAAAACCGAAGCAAAGCCTGCGCTAATCCCGGCAATGAGCAAGAGGGTACGGTCGCGGGGGCGTAGGCGAAACACTTGGGTAACTTGGTCGGCTAAAGAAGCGCCTATTTGTACGGCCGTTCCCTCGCGCCCGGCCGAGCCGCCAAATAGGTGCGTGAGCAATGTACCCAGCAAAACCAACGGGGCCATGCGCAGCGGAATAGTAGCTTGCGGAGCGTGAATTTCGTCCAAAATAAGGTTGTTGCCTGCCTCTACGTCCCGACCCCAATAATGGTACAGCAGCCCCACCAGCAAGCCTGCTACCGGAAGCAGCCAGATAACCCAAGGGTGCGCTTCCCGCCAATTGGTAACCCAGTCCAGTGCCAGCAGGAAACCCGCCGAGGCGGTTCCGGCCAGGGTGCCCACTATCCCACAGATGGCTAGCCATCGAGCTAAAAACAGGAGTTGCGCCCGATTTTGGTTGCTAAAAGTGGCAATCGGATTTTTCATATATATCAGACCACTCCAAGGAAGCCCAGGCAGTTTTACGCCCCGAAAGTACAGAAGCTTTCCTGAGAGTACAGGTAGCGCCGGGCCTAATACTTTGCATGGCCCCGACATGTATAGGCTCGATATATCGTGCAAAACAGAAAAACCAAAGAGTGACTGTACCTCCAGGTCAGGGCATTTAATTAACTAACCAATATATAGTTAGCCAAAAAGCTGAATTTATATCGGTGGACAACCTGCCTATCTGGTACCCGTATCAGGCCCTACTATGAAACGCATATTTTACTCACTCCTGTTGCTGGCGCCCCTGCTTGGGTCTTGTACCCGTTCGGTTGTTAGGCCGCTCAGCATGGATCGGGAATCGGCCGCCCCACGGTACATGATGGCCCTCTCCGATTCTACAGCGGCAAGACCCGCCGCTTCGCTCCGTTAATTTGTTCCACATTCATAAAAAAAGCCGCCTGGATATCTCCAGGCGGCTTTTCTCTGTTTATGTCCTTTACCGAAAGGGCGCGGCGGGCGGCGGAAATCGTAAGGTGAAGGAGCTACCCAAGCCTTCAATGGAATTTACTTCGATTTGAATTCGGTGCAGATCAGCAATGGTTTTAACCAGGGAAAGACCCAGGCCGTAACTTTCCACATCGGCCGAGTTGGCTTTGTGAAAGCGCGCAAACAGTTGGGGCAGGAAGTCTTTGACAATGCCCAGGCCGGTATCCCGGATTTCCAGCGTATAGCCCCCCCCTGCCGGCCTACCCACTAGGAATATCTCACCCTGCGGCCGGTTATACTTCACGGCATTGTTTACCAGATTAAAGAGCATAGTAAACAGCAGGCCCCGATTTACGCCGGTTAGGGTAAAGTTGCCAGATAGCTGCTGATGCAGGCGCAGTTCGTGCAGGGCCAGACGGTCCTGAATTTCCTCACTTACCTCCGCTACCAAACCGGCCACCGATACGGTATCTTCGCGCTCAAACTGCTCGTTTTCAATTTTAGAAATCAGCAGCAAGGACTTGATAATGGACCGCAGCCGGTGCACGGTGCGCTGCGACTCCACAATTTTCAGCAGGTTTTCATCCGACAGGCTTTCATCAGCCAGCATATTATCGAAGCGATACTGCAGCACGGCCAGCGGCGTAAGTAGTTCGTGGGAAGCATCGGCAATAAAGCGGCGCTCCTTCACGAAAGACTCCCGGATGGTTACCATCATCTCCCGAATGCTTTCATCAAGGTAACGGAAGTCGTCGGTGCTGGTGGGCACGGGCTCCAGGTTGAAGGAAGCCGGGTTGTGCACGTTCTTCAGCCGCCGATGAATAATGGTACCCAGCGGCTCCAGCAGATAGCGGAAGAAAGCCAGGTCGGCCAGCGTGGTGAGCAGACCTACTACCACCAGCAGGTATAACGCATAGCGGCGAAAGTTAGCCTCCGTTTCACCTATGCTGCCCACGCTACGGCCTATTTCCAGCAGGTAATTCTTGCCGTTCAGTGGAAAGGAATAGCTCAGCACCCGGTAGTCCACAATTTCATCTTCCACCGCCCGCCGCGAATTCTCGATGGTGTTGATGCGCGGGCCGGGCTGAATCTGCTCCAGCGAGATAAACTCTTCTTTCAGCAGGTTGTAGCTGCCGTATGTTTCGGGGCTGCTCTCATCCAAAAACGCGGAAATACCGTTGCGCTGAATGATTTTGAGCACTTTCTCCTTTTTCTGAGCCAGCCGCTCATCGGTGGTAAGCAAAGCCAGACGGCTCAACACCGGGGGCAGCACGCCCACCAGCAACAGAATAATCAGCACCCGGGACAGGGCATTGAACAGGGAAAATTTGGAGCGCAGCTTCATAGGCTACAAACTGAAGCGGTAGCCCAGCCCCCGTACGGTTTCCAGCCAGGGCAGCTCGGAGTAGCGCGTCAGCTTCTTGCGCAGATTTTTGATGTGTGCATCAATATAGTTAGACTCGTAGCCATCCTCGGGCAGATTGCCCCAGATATGCTCCGTGAGCTGCAGGCGGGTAAGTACGCGGTTTTTGTGCAGCACCAGGTAGCTCAACAGATCAAATTCCTTTACCGACAGCGTTACTTCCTGGCCCTGGTGCAGCAGCTGGCGATTCTGCAAATCCAGTGCAAACTCTCCGAACTGAATCAAAGGCTTGGCTACGCCAAAGCGGCGGCGCGTAATGGCGTGCATACGGGACAGCAGTTCGGGCAAGGAAAACGGCTTGGCCAGATAATCATCGGCACCCAAATCCAGCCCCCGGATCCGGTCAGCTACCTCGCCGCGGGCGGTAAGGACAATGATGGCGGCCGTAATTTCCTGGGCTTTGGCTTCGGTCAGCAGATCGAGGCCGTCACAATCGGGCAGACCCAGGTCCAATAGCACAAAGTCGTAGGTGTTCACGGCCAGCAGCTCAGATGCCTCGTGGCCAGTGCGAGCCACTTCGCACTGAAAATTCTGCTGATACAGGAAAAAGGCTAACTCTTTGGCCAGGCTCCGCTCATCCTCTACTATCAACACATTCATGAGGAGGAAGCAGCTTAAAACGTCACGTATACTCCCCCGGAGAAAATGGACAAGGGCCTGGAGGTATCATCGGCCAGCGTATGCACGGGGCGCAGGTAGCGCCAGGCTGCTTCTACGGAAACTTTGCCCAAAGAGTACGTTACGGGCACACGCAGCTCATAATTCAACAGCGAAAACCGGGTACTGGTAGAGTTACTGGTGGTACCAGTGCCACCGGGGCGGCCTTTCCCTTTGCGGTTTAGCTGCTGCTCGATGCTGGTTGTGACAAAGGACTGCGTGCCGGCCATGACACTGACCCGCGGCTCAAAGGACAAAATACCCTTGGTCATCAAGACGTTATCAATCTCAAAATACCGCGAGTTATCCAGCACCAGAAAGAAATCCTGGGCCTCACCAAATACATAATCTGCATTCAGCCGGGTGTACAGAAAGCCCCAATCCAGCCCCACATAGCCATCCAGGGAGTTGGATACCGCTGATTTCAGCAACGGGCTGTTTGGCGAAAAGAAGAAGTGCGAATAGCTCAAAGAGCCATCCAAGCGCTGGGTAAAATCCTTATCCCAACCGACGGATAGGTCGGTTTCATCCCGCAGCGTGGTGGTAGAGAACAAGTCGTAATTCAGGGCTGATACCCACGCGCCGGAAGGTGCTTTGTAGGTCAGCTCGGTGGTCCAGTACGGAAATTTTTCAGTCTGGGAACGGCCGAAAAAGGTGGAATTGGTGTATGCCCCCACGCCCACCGTGAAACTGCGCTGTTTGGCAACAGCCGTCGTATCGGGGGCAGTAGCGGCGGCTACGGTTTGTAGGCAAGCCAGCAGGAGCAGGCATACGCCTCCCAGCGTACCCGCTATTCGCCTACTTAATAATGCAGCCATAAAGAGAAAGAAAGCAAAGAGGTACCTAAAAAGGCTGATTACTGAAAACCGGGCCCGATAAAAGCGCCCCCAACAGCACCCACATCAGACCCGGTTTACGGAACAGCAATATGAATTAATGATTTCTACCACGCGGCCCAACCTGGCGGCCAGCGCCGGTCGGCCGGCCCGGCCGGCTGATGCGCGGCGCCCGGGCACTGCGCCCCCGCGCTGAGCGCACGGCCCCATCTATACGCTCCGGCTTCCGCTGCCGGGCTGCCGGAGCTACCGTTTTTATAGGCAGTTCGTCGGCCGTTTTGGGGGCCGCCGAAGTAGTGCCTTGCTCCTGCCGGGCTGCTCCGGCAGCGGGTACCGTTTGAGCAAGCCCAATAGTAGCGCTACCTAGCAGCAGAACAAACAACAGATAGAGTTTCATAGCAGAAAGTGGAACGCAGGTTTATGCTGACAAAGGTAGCTACCAGCGAGTTCCGGCTGGCAGACCCGGGAATTCTTACTTCTGCTTGTGTGCACCGGCCGCATGACCAGTTTCCGGGCGGGTACGGCCCTCGTGTTTTGGAGCACGGGCGGAACGGTGTTTAGCGCCTTCTACTTTATGCTCGGCTTTACGGGCCGTACGAGTAGCGCGACGATCCGCATTTTTAGCGGCCTGCTCCTCGTTCTGACGCTTAGCGCTGGCCACGGCGCTTACTGCCGCCCCTTTATCGGCGCCGGTCAGCTCGGTACCCTGGGCTACGGTCTGCACCGCCTGGCCATGGTTGTCGGCTTTCACTTTGTCGCCCTCGTCCGAGTCTTTGCCTTCGTGCTCGGGCTTGTGGGCCTTCTTGGCTTTTTTCTCCTTCTTAGGCTTAGGAGTCTCGGTACGGGTTTTAGGGGCGTCATCGTCCTGCGTTGCAGTAGCGGGCGCCTGCTGGGCGAAAAGGGCTACGGAATAAAAGGCAGCAACGGCAGTGAGCAGTACTTTTTTCATGGTGGTTGGAGAGTTAGGATGATGATATGATTCAAACTTACTTCCCTAACATGAAAATAAGATGATAACCAGTAGCCCCGCCATTTCGGACTTATCAACGGCTGTTTACTTAGTACAAACGAAAGAGAGCCACCTGCATCAGCAGGTGGCTCTCTTGAATAAAAATGCTAGCAACTACGCTTAGTCCACGTTATCGTGCAGGAAGCGGTTGTCGCCTAGCAGCTCGTTATCGTCGGAAAGGTTGAAGCGCGAGATGTTCCGCTCACTGGAAGGCACCACGTTTTCCAGCTTTACCTGACGGCGCAGATAAGCAGGTGTCTCCAGCTGGTCTTTAATCACCTCATTGCTCAGGCCATTGCTCAGCTCCTGCAAGCGGCGGCGACGCTCGTCAATGCGGGCATCCTGTTGCGGAGCACGAACCGGCGAAGCAGCTACCGGCTCCGGCTGCTGATACACTACGGGCTCAGGCATGGGCGTGGAAGGCGCTGCTACTGGCGGCACATAAGCAGCCGGCGAGGTTTCCAGATCAAACGTCACCTTAGGTGGCTCTGGCGTTACGGGTACCGTTTCTACCACAGGTGCGGCAGCTACGGGCGTTCCAAACGTTGGTACCACGGGCGAAGTAACCGGAGCTTCCTGACGGTCCTTATCGAAGATGTTAATCTGCGGGTCGGGCGTCAGTTCGGTGGGCTGGCTACGGTGCGCGCTGAACTGCGTGTTAATGTTGTGCGTGTCGCGGGCGAAACCAGTAGCAATAACCGTTACGCGGATGCTCTGACCCAGCGTAGAGTCGATGCCGTGACCGAAAATAACCTCGGCATCCTGACCAGCTTTATCCTGAATGTACTCCGTGATTTCCGTGAGTTCATCCATTTCCAGCTCAGCCTGGTCACCAGACATAATGGAGAGCAGGATTTTCTGCGCGCCGTGAATGTCGGTATTGTTGAGCAGCGGCGAAGCCAGGGCTTCCTCGGCAGAGCGACGGGCGCGGTTTTCACCTTCCGTGATGCTAGAGCCCATTACGGCGGCACCGCTGTCCTTCATCACCGTTTTCACGTCTTCAAAGTCCACGTTGACTTCGCTCGTTACAGTAATGATTTCAGCAATGGATTTGGCGGCCGTGCTCAGTACGTTATCGGCTTTGGCGAAGGCGGCGCGGATGGGCAGGTTCCCAAAAATCTCGCGCAGCTTATCGTTAAGAATCACCAGTACGGTATCGCAGTTGTCGCTCAGCTCCCGGATACCATGCTCGGCTTGCTGACGCTTCTTCTTGCCTTCGAAAAGGAAAGGAGCGGTTACAATGCCTACGGTCAGAATACCTAGTTCTTTAGCTACTTTGGCAATAACAGGGGCCGCACCGGTACCGGTACCGCCGCCCATACCCGCCGTAATGAACACCATTTTGGTGCCATTGCTCAGCAGCTCGCGGATCTGCTCCCGGCTTTCAATGGCCGCTTGCTTGCCCCGCTCGGGGTTTGCACCGGCACCGAGGCCTTCCGTTAAATCCACCCCGATCTGCAGCTTGTTGGGCACAGAAGAACTGTGCAGCGCCTGCTTATCGGTATTGCAGATAACGAATTCCACGTCCTTAATGCCCTGGCTGAACATGTGGTTCACGGCGTTAGAACCGCCGCCACCCACGCCAATCACCTTAATGATGGACTTGGATTGAGAAGGAATATCGAATTTAAAATCCATGACTTTTTAATTATGAATTATGAATGCTGAATTATGAATTGATTGGCGGATCGGCTTTTTGCTGACCTGCCAATTCAGAATTCATAATCCATAATTCAGAATTAGCCTTCTAGTACTGTTTGTCGTCAAAGTCATCAATCAGCAGGCCTTTGGTCCGGCTGATGATGTCCTGGAAGAACCGACCCGCTCCCGAAGGCTTCTTAGGGGCGGCAGGCTGCTGGTTTTGCGTAGCCGCTGCCGAAACAGCCGGCCGCTGCTCCTGTACCGGACGGTACTGCTCTTCATCGGCCGTGCTGCGGTTCTGCCGCTCGTCCAGGGAACGGTAGCCCGAAAGCACCAGACCCACGGTAGTAGCGTACATCGGCGACTTAACCGCCTCAATCTTGCTCTTGCCGAGGTGCTCATTGGGGTAGCCAATGCGCGTATCCAGACCGGTTACATACTCCGTGAGCTGCACCAGGTTTTGCAGCTGCGAGCCACCGCCCGTCAGTACAATACCGGCGGCCAGCTTGTCGGCGTGGCCTGTGCGCTGGATTTCAGCATACACCAGCTCAATGATTTCCTCCATGCGTGCCTCAATGATGTAGGCCAGGTTCTTGAGGGAAATTTCCTTGGGAGCCCGGTCACGCAGGCCCGGGATGCTTACAATCTCATTTTCGGAGGCTTCCTCGGCAATGGCTTTGCCGAATTTCACCTTCAGCTGCTCCGCCTGGTTCTGCATCACCAGGCAGCCCTGCTTGATGTCAGAAGTCACGATGTTGCCACCGAAAGGCAGCACCGCCGCGTGGCGGATGATGCCGTCCTTGAAAATAGCCAGGTCGGTAGTGCCGCCGCCAATGTCAATCAGGGCCACCCCGGCTTCCTTCTCTTCCTCTGACAGCACCGACATGCTGGAAGCCAGCGGCTCCAGAATGAGGTGGTCAATTTCAAGGCCGGCCTTCGTCACACATTTGTTAATGTTGTTGATGGCCGTGCTCTGGGCAGTGATGATGTGGAAATTACCCTCCAAGCGTACACCCGACATCCCCACCGGATCCATGATATTTTCCTCGTAATCCACCTTGTAATCCTGGGGCATTACGTGAATAATCTCAGAGCCGGGCGGGGTTACCAGCCGGTACATATCGTTGGTCAGACGGTTCACGTCCTCCACGGTAATTTCGCTGTCGGCGGTTGCCCGCGTGATGCTGCCGTTGTGCTGCAGGCTCTTGATGTGCTGCCCGGCAATACCCACGTTTACCACGCCGATGTTGATGCCGGATTGCTCCTCTGCCTGGCGGATGGCCTTTTTAATGGCGTCCACGGTTTTGTCGATGTTCGACACAATGCCACGCACTACGCCTTCCGACACGGCTTTGCCCATGCCTAGGATTTCCAGCTTGCCAAACTCGTTTCTACGCCCTACCAGAGCGCAGATTTTGGTGGTACCAATGTCGAGGCCGACTACAATCTTATCGTGTTGCATGGGACTGGGGCGAGTGATGTTGAAGGAGAGAAGGTGGGGATATTCTGCAAAAAACGCCTTTTATGGGCGTATGCGCAAGCTTTTGCTTACTCACAAATAATTTGATCTTTGAATTCAACGTTGACGCGGTGGTACGTATCCCAGCCCAATACAGGGGGTATCTGACGGTAAAATACCATTAGTTTCGCAAATTTTTCTGAAATATTCTCCGGTAAGCCAAATTCTACACGCTGGTCGCCTACTTGTTGGGTAAACGATAGTTTGCCATTAGGGCCAATAAATACCTCCGCTACCTGAGCGCGCCAGAATGGATGCTCATCAATAAACCGGAGGAAGTCCAAATATCTTCGACCAGTGGAATCCTGAAAAAATGCAGCTTGCAGAGGCTGTCCTCCCTGACGAGCTATGGGAACAACGCGCGCCGTGAACAAGCCGGAAAGCGGCAAACGGCTTCCGGTATCATCAATGTAGCTATCCTGGCGGGTGTCGGGGTGCACTAAACGGGCAATAGGACGGTTCTGGCGCACATCGGCGTGCAAATTTCCAGCCAGGTCGCGGTACACCTGGGCATCTTTCACGAAGCTATGGGCTTTGAGACGCGCTTCTAGCCCCTTGAGGTTAAGGTCCTCGGGTCGGGCGCCTTCCAGGCGCTGGTTGCCGTTGCGCGTCAGTAGTGCTGTCACTTCCTGCTCGCTGATAAAATAGTTATTAAACTCATTACCAATGGTAACTATGACATTGCTAACAGGGCGTTGTGCTTGCCGCACACCGGCAAACACGGCCAGCGCTGTGAACAGCACAAGGCAACCCGTAGCGAAAAATAAGTTATTTACTTTACGCTTCAACTCCATTCCATCGAATATTTAAAATATTCTTTAAGCGAGGCACCAATTGGTCGATGTCGCCGGCTCCAACGGTGGCCAGTACATCAAAATCATTGTCTATTTCGGCGGCGGCCAGCACCTGTTCCTTGGTTTGCAACGACTTACGGGGAGCAGTAATCTTGGACAAAATCATTTCCGACGTAACGCCGGGAATGGGCAGTTCACGAGCCGGATAAATATCCAGCAGCACCACTTCATCGGCCAGGCTGAGGCTTTCGGCAAAGCCATCCACAAAGTCGCGGGTGCGGGTGAACAGATGGGGCTGGAAGATGACGCGCAGCGTTTTGCCGGGGTACAGGGCGCGCATGGAACGCAGGAACGCCTCAATTTCCCGGGGGTGGTGAGCATAGTCGTCCACGTAGCCGTGCTTGGGCGTGGTCACTACAAATTCAAAGCGGCGCTTTACGCCACGGTAGGCCGCCACGGCTTCCCGCAGGGCTTGGGGCTGCACGCCTTCCAGCTGGGCCACGCAGGTGGCAGCCAGCATATTTTCCACGTTGTGGAAGCCGGGAACCGCCAACTGCAGATCCGTTACTGCACCCGCGGGCCCGTGCAGATCAAAATGAAACTGATGGCCTTGCGCGGTGATATTGGTGGCCCATAGCTCCGGACCCTGCTCAGGAGTGAGGCCGTAGCGGATAACGCTCACGCCAGCGGGAGCTGCGGCCGCTACACTGGGGTCAGCGGTATGGTTAATGATGAGCGTGCCCCCGGCCTGAATCTGGCTCACGAACTGGCGAAAAGATTCTACCAGCGCGTCCTTGTCCCCATAAATATCGAGGTGGTCGGCATCGGTACTCGTTACAATGGCCACCGTAGGATGCAGCGTCAGGAAAGACCGGTCATACTCATCGGCTTCTACCACTACCGGGGCGCTGCTATCGGTAGCGCGCGGCAGTAACAGGTTAGAGCCCAGGTTTACGGAGATACCACCCAGAAATGCCGCGCAGTCTACGCCCGCGTGGTGCAACAGATGCGCCACCATGCTGCTGGTGGTAGTTTTACCGTGCGTGCCGGCCACCGCAATAGTGGGCCGGCCAGCGGTAAGCAAACCCAGCACCTGGCTGCGCTTCCGGATATCATAGCCCTGCTCCCGGAGCCAGGCCCATTCCTGGTGGTCTTTGGGAATAGCGGGCGTAAGCACCACCAGCGTCTGGGCGCGGTTTTCGCGCACCAAGGCCGGCATGCTGCTGACGGCATCCTCATAATGAATGAGAATTCCTTCCGACGTCAGCGCCTCGGTGAGGGGCGTGGGCGTTTTATCATAGCCGGACACCTGGTGGCCGTTGGCTTTAAACCAGCGCGCCAGCGCCGACATACCAATGCCCCCAATACCCAAAAAATAGACGTAGGGAAATGCAGCTACCGGATTCATGGGCGAGACACAAGGGCTAAAAGTTCATCCACAATGGTCCCGGTTGCCTCGGGGTGTGCCAATTGGCGCACATTGGTACGGAGCTGCTGCTGCCGGGCTTTATCCTGCAACAACGCCAGCGCTTCATTATATAAACGGCTAGGTGCTTCGGCATCCGAAACCAGTACGGCGGCATCGCGCCGCACCAGGGCCATGGCGTTTTTGGTTTGATGATCTTCGGCCACGTTGGGCGAGGGCACCAGAATGCTCGGCTTGCCTGTGAGGCAGAGCTCTGACACGGACAGCGCCCCGGCGCGACTAATCACTACATCGGCCGCGGCGTAGGCCAGGTCCATGCGCTGAATAAACTCCAGCGCTTTCAGATTACTGTCGGCAAAAGGAGCCGTCTGGTGCTCTGCCTCGTGAGCATAGGTTTTGCCGGTTTGCCAGAGCAGCTGCACACCGGCTTCGCGCAGGCGGGGTAGGGAGGCAGCTGTGGCGTGGTTGAGGGTGCGGGCTCCCAAGCTACCGCCAATAACCAGCAGCACGGGCCGGGCCGGATCCAGGCCAAAGAACTTCAGGGCTTCTTCCCGATTACCGCTGGCAATTTCCGTGCGCACGGGGTTACCGGTAATTACCAGCTTATCAGCCGGAAAGAAAGAGTCCATGCCTTCATACGCCACGCAGATTTTATTCACGCGGCGGGCCAGCAGCTTGTTTACCAGGCCGGCGTAGGAGTTTTGTTCCTGAATGAGCGTAGGAATACCGCGGGAAGTAGCCGCCAGCAGCACAGGCGCCGAGGCATATCCCCCCACTCCTACCACGGCATCGGGCCGATACTCCTCCAGCAGCTTGCCGGCCTTCCGCACCGAGCGAAACACGCGCACCGGGAACATCAGGTTTTTGGGCGTCAGGCGGCGCTGCAAACCCGTTACATCCAGGCCCACAATCTTGTAGCCAGCCTCGGGCACGCGCGTCATTTCCATACGGCCATTAGCACCCACAAACAGAATTTCCGCATCGGGTTGGCGACGGCGCACTTCGTTGGCAATGGCCACGGCCGGGAAAATATGGCCACCCGTACCGCCCCCGCTGATAATAAGGCGGAGAGGCCCGGAAGTTGAGTTAGCGCTATGGTGCTTGGAATGCGGCATTTAATAAGTCAAGGCGACACCTGAGTGGAATAAGTCAGGCGATGAAATTAGGCGTAAGCGGTTTTCTTATGAATGCGGGCAGTGTCTTCCGGCTCGCCGGTCATGGGACGAATTTCCCGCTCTCCACGGCTCACACTCAGGATGATACCGATGCTGATACCCGTGAAAATCAAGGAGGTACCACCCATGCTAAGCAAGGGCAGCGGCAAACCCGTAATAGGCCCCAGCCCTACGGCTACGCCCATGTTTACCATGGCCTGCAGCACCAGACTAAAGCTCAGGCCCGCTGACAGCAACCCGCCAAAAGCGCCGTAGCTGTTCATCACCGTAATCAGCCCCCGGTATAGGAAGGCCAGGTATAAAAAAAGAACCGCTACACCGCCCACCAGGCCGTATTCCTCGATGATAACGGCATATATGAAGTCGGAGTATGGGTGAGGTAGAATATTGCGCTCCGTGCTTTTGCCGGGGCCTTTGCCTGTAATCCCGCCCGTTGCAATGGCTATATAGCTGTGTTCCAGCTGGAACGGCACAGGCTTACTCTTATCCGTGAAGTTCTCAATGCGCGACTGCACCGTTTTAAAACGCTGACCCGTGGAAAGGCCAATGCCGCCCACTACGGCGCCAATGGCAATCATGACGGCCATTTGCTTGAGGGGTACCCGGCCAATAAACATCAGCAGCAGGCAGGTGGCAAACAGCAGCAGCGCAGTAGAGGCGTTACTCATGATGATGATGCCGCAAATCAGGCCAACCCATAGCATTACGGGCAGCAGGGTAGTTTTGAAGTCTTCTACATGCTGCTGGCGGCGACTAAGCATAGATGCCAGGTGCGAAATCAGCGCCAGCTTGGCCAAGTCGGAAGGCTGAAAGGTTTGATTGATGCCCGGGATGGTTAGCCAGCGGGAAGCCTCGTTGATGTTGGAACCCATGAAATAGGTAAACACCAGCAACGGCACGGAAATCAGCAGCGCATACAGTGCCAGGCGCGAATAGTGGCGGTAATCAATGCGGTGCGCCAGCCACATAAAGAATAAGCCAACGAATATCAGGCCGGTGTGCTTCATGAGGAAGTACTCCGTGTTGCCGCCCATTTTCTTGTAGGCCAGCGTACCCGTGGCCGAGTACACCACCGCAATACTGATCAGCGAGAACAGAATAACAATGCCCCACAGGACCGGGTCGCCCTTCAGGTTATTGCGCAGCCAGTTTTTAATGATGTCCATGGGTCCATTTGAAATCTGCTGTCCGGCGGAGCTAGGCTCTGCCGGACAAGTGGTCTTTACATCTCAGCGCTTATTTTTTCTACCGCTGCCGAAAATTGCCGGCCGCGGTCCTCATAATTCTTAAACAGATCGAAGGAGGCGCAGGCGGGCGAGAGCAGCACTACGTCGCCGGGGGCCGCTAGCTCGGCAGCTCGCCGCACGGCGGTTTCCACGCTTTGCGTTTCCTCCAGGTGCGGCACCACGGGGCCAAAAACCGTCTTCAGCTTTTCATTATCCATACCCAGGCAAATCAGCGCCTTCACGCGGGACTGCGCCAGGGGCACCAGGGAGGTGTAGTCGTTGCCCTTATCGGTGCCGCCCGCAATCCAGATTATGGGCTGATGAATGCCGTCCAGCGCATACCAGGCCGCTTCCACGTTGGTAGCTTTGGAGTCGTTGATGAACGTGGCGCCGTTGATTTCGCCTACGGGTTGCAGGCGGTGGTCGGCGTTGCGGAAGGTGCCCAGCGCCGATTCAATCTGCTCCGGCTCCAGCCCCGCAATGCGGGCGCAGAGCACGGCGGCCAGCGTATTCTGCTTGTTGTGCTGCCCAATGAGCGGGGAGGCGGCCGTACTGATTTCCTGCCCACCGGTGGCTAGGCTGGGCGTCAGGTTGGTACACACCCGGTCTTCAGCGGTATAGTAAGCCGCCAGGTGGAAATCGGGGCGGTGGTGTAGGCTGAAGGGCAGCTGGTTGGTTTCGTAGAAAGCCGAGGCAAACTCTTTCTGAATGACCTCGTCATCGGCATTGTAAATGAAATACCCGTCGCTGTCCAGGTTGCGGGCAATGCGCAGCTTGGCCTGGGCGTAGGTTTCCAGCGAGTAGCCGTACCGGTCCAGGTGGTCGGGGGTGATGTTGAGCAGCACCGCCACCCAGGGCTGGAAGTCGTGGGTGTCATCGAGCTGAAAAGAGCTCAGCTCTACCACATAGTACTCGTGCTGGTCCTGAATGACCTGCTCAGCCAGCGAGAATCCCACATTGCCCGCCAACCCCACCTTCAACCCAGCTTCTTTCAGCAGGTGGTAGGTGAGCAGCGTGGTAGTGGTTTTGCCGTTGGTACCCGTAATGCAGATGCACCTGGCGTTGGTATAGCGGCCGGCAAACTCAATTTCCGAGATTATGGGCGTCTTCTTCGCGCGTAGAGCCTGAATGACAGGCGCTTTCTCCGGAATGCCAGGGCTTTTTACCACCTCATCGGCCGCTAGCACGCGCTCCAATGTGTGGGTACCTTCCTCGTAAGGAATACCCGCAGCCATCAGCTTTTGCTTGTAGGCCAGCTGAATAGGGCCCCGGTCAGAAACAAACACGGTGTGTCCTTTGGCCTGCGCCAACAGGGCCGCCCCTACTCCACTCTCTGCTGCACCCAGGATGACAATGTTCATATTAGCGCAGCTTCAGGGTTACAAGCGTGAACACAGCCAGCATAATGCCGACAATCCAGAAGCGAGACACGATTTTGGATTCGTGGTAGCCCAGCTTCTGGTAGTGGTGGTGCAGCGGCGACATGCGCAGCAGGCGGCGCCCTTCGCCGTACTTGCGGCGGGTGTACTTAAAGTAGCTCACCTGCACCATTACGGAGAGATTTTCCACCAGAAAAATGCCACAGAGCACCGGAATCAGCAGTTCTTTGCGCACTATGAGGGCCAGCACTGCAATGATGCCGCCGATAGCCAAGGAGCCCGTGTCGCCCATGAACACCTGGGCCGGGTAGCTATTGTACCACAGAAAGCCGACACAAGCCCCCACAAAGGCCGTACAGAAAATTACCAGCTCCCCGGAGTTGGGGATGTACATAATATCGAGGTAATCGGCCAGAATGGAGTTGCCACTGACAAAAGCAAAGATGGCCAGCGTAATGCCGATGATGGCCGAAGTGCCGGCTGCCAGGCCATCGAGGCCATCGGTAATGTTAGCCCCGTTGGATACAGCCGTGATAATGAGAATGACGATGGGAATGTATAGGATGCTGTACAACCCATTGAAATAAGGCCCGGCGTAGCTGAACAGGTTGCCGTAATTCAGCTCGTTGTTTTTGGCGAAGGGAATGGTGGTAATCATCAGCTTCACGTCCTGATATACTGTGCTGGCATCCACCGCTGAAAGGTCCCCATTGGGCAGCAGGTACTGGCGCACCGTTACATCCTTGCTGAAGAACAGCACCCAGCCCACTGTCAGACCCAAGCCAATCTGACCCAGCACTTTAAAGCGACCGGCCAACCCCTCTTTATCCTTCTTAACAACCTTAATATAGTCGTCAATGAAACCAATCAGCCCCAGCCACACGGTGCTCAACAGCATAAGAACAATGTAGATGTTGTCGAGCTTGGCGAACAGCAGCACCGGCACCAGAATGGCCAGCAGAATAATGAGGCCGCCCATGGTAGGGGTGCCTTTTTTCTCCATCTGGCCCGTCAGGCCCAGGTCACGGATGCTCTCCCCAATTTGCTTGCGCTGGAGGATGCGAATAAGCGGCTTGCCAAAAAACTGCGCGATGATGAGTGAGGTAACCACCGCCATGGCCGCCCGGAACGAAATAAACTGGAAAACACCCGCGCCCGGCAGGTGGTAGGTTTTATCAAGATAATTAAACAGATAATAGAGCATGGGCGCAGGGTTCAGCGGGTCACAGGGTGGGACATTCCTAACTGCAAATATTCCGCTTTTTGGGTTGGGGTCAAATGTTGTGTTTTAGCAGATTTTGAAGTACTACCGTTTCTTATGCAACTCCATTCGCAGGCTTGTTTTTCATTTTCCCAATAAGGCGAACATTTCCTGCAACACCTGTTTATCATCGAAAGCGGAGCGTACGCCTTTGATTTCCTGATAATTTTCGTGGCCTTTACCGGCTACCAGCACAATGTCGCCGGGGCCGGCCAGGGCACAAGCGGTTTTAATAGCTTCGCGCCGGTCGGCAATGGTGAGTACTTTGCCCAGGTCCTGGGGTAGCACGCCGGCCTGCATTTGGGCCAGAATATCGTTGGGGTCCTCGAAGCGAGGGTTGTCCGAAGTCAAAATTACTCTATCGGAGCCCTTACAGGCCAGGTTGGCCATGATGGGACGTTTGGCCCCGTCACGGTTGCCGCCGCAGCCTACCACCGTAATAACCTGCTGCTGAGGCTGACGGATATCAGCAATGGTATCAAGCACGTTTTCCAGCGCATCGGGGGTGTGGGCGTAGTCTACGATGCCCGTTACGCGGGTTTTCTCCGAAACTACCGGCTCAAAGCGGCCGGGCGCGGAGGTCAGGCCCGACAGCACGGTTAGTACCTCAGCCGCATCTTCGCCCAGCAAAACTGCCGCGCCATAAATGGCCAGGATGTTATAAGCGTTGAACACCCCGATGAGGCGAAACTGCACTTCGTGGCCATCTACTTCCAGGTGCAGCCCGTGCACGGCATTTTCAATCAGCCGGGCCCGGAACGTGGCCGGGCCGCGCAGGGAGTAGGTTTCGCGGCGGGCAGCCGTGTTCTGCAGCATCACCATGCCGCGCTTGTCATCAGCATTAGTCAAGGCAAAGCCCGATTTCGGGAGGGCATCGAAAAAGCCTTTTTTGGCTTTCAGATACGCATCAAAGGTACCGTGATAGTCGAGGTGGTCGTGGGTGAGGTTGGTAAACACGCCGCCCGCGAAGTGCAGGCCCGTTACGCGGTGCTGCACTACGGCGTGGGAGCTTACCTCCATAAACACGTGGGAGCAACCGGCCTGCACCATGCGCGCCAGCAGCTCATTCAGCCGGATAGCATCGGGCGTGGTGTGCGTGGCCGGAATGACTTCTTCATCAATCTGATTCTGCACCGTGCTCAGCAGGCCTACGTGGTAGCCCAGCTCCCGGAATAGCTTGTGCAGCACGGTGGCGCAGGTAGTTTTGCCGTTGGTGCCCGTAATGCCTACCAGCTTAAGCTTGCGCGAGGGCTGCCCGTAGAAAGCAGCGGCCACATAAGCCATGGCGGCCGCGCTGTCCGGCACCTGCACGTAAGTTGTGGCAGGATTTAGCTCGGTGGGCAGGCCTTCGCAGAAAATAACGCTTACCCCCTGCTCCACGGCCTTCGGAATAAATTGGTGCCCATCGGTGGCGGCACCGCGCAGGGCGAAGAACGCCAGCCCGGGCGCCGCCTGCCGCGAGTCCAGCGTAAGGCCGCGCACTGCCACCTCGGCCGGGCCGTGCTGGGCTACCACCTTTAGGCCGGTCAGCAGAAACGAAAGGGAGTGCGAGAGAGAAGATTCCATGCAGAAAAGAACCCCGGCCAGGCAGCTAGCCCGGTGCCGGAGCGTTATACTTTAGCTTTCGATTTAGATTTGATTTCGGGAGCGTCTGAGTCCTCCTGGGTAAGCTGCTGCTTGAGCTTGCGCTGCTTTTCCAGCAGGGCGGCCCGGGTTTTAGCAGGGTCCGGGTCGGCGGGCGTCAGCAGCTTGTTTTCGGCCAGCTTGGTAGCCGCGGGAGCAGGTAGCGGGGCCGGGGCCGCCGCTTTCTGGCCAATGGGCTGTAGTTCCAAAATTACCATTGCGCCCCGCTGCAAAGGTGTTCCGGCGGCTATCGACTGCGCCTTTACCCGGCCAGTGCCGTTCAGACGCACGCGCAAACCGCGGTTTTCCAACAGGAACAAGGCATCGCGCAGGGTCATGCCCACTACGTTAGGCACCCGACCGCGCTTGATGGGGTTCAACTGCAAGGCCAGGGTTTTGGCATTGCTGTCCGTCTGCTCAGTACGCACCCAGTCGTCGCCATCGGCCTGGCTTTCGCTCTTCAGGCCGATACGCTCACACACCAGTTGCAACTCTTCCTGCATGCCTCCGCCCACGGAAGGAATCCGCTTCTTGTTGACGGGGGCCCGGGCCAGCAGCGGCCGTTGGCTGGCCGCGTCGCGGGCCATGGCTTTGTCGGCCAGTTCGCGGAACACAGGGGCCGCCACATCAGCGCCGTAAATACGACCGTTCTTAGGCGAATCGACTACTACAATGCAGCTATACTTGGGATTATCGGCGGGGAAGTAGCCGCAGAAGCTGGTGGAATACACTTTGGTGTAGGCGCCGTTCTTGAACTTCCAGGCAGTGCCGGTTTTGCCGGCCATGGTAAAGTCGGCGGAGCGGATACCGCGGGCGGTGCCTTCGGTTACCACGCCTTCCATCATGGCGCGCACTTTGGCCAGCGTTTCTTCCGAGCAGATTTTCTGATTCAGTACCCGGGGCTCAAAGTGCTCCAGCACCTTATCGGCCTGCTTTATTTCCCGCACAATAATGGGCTGCACTTTCACGCCGTTGTTAGCCACGGCATTGTAGAAGGCCAGGGTTTGTAGCGGCGCCAGCTTCAGCTCGTAGCCAATACTCATGGTAGTGAGTGAGGTGCGGCTCCAGCTGCGGTCGGTGGGGTCTTTCACGTAGGGACGGGCCTCGCCGGCCATCTGGAAGCCTAGCGGCTTGTCCAGCCCAAACTTCTTCAGGTAGTCGGTGTACTTGTCGGGGCTTTTGCTGAACTGGTGGTCGATGAGCTTGGCCACGCCGATGTTGGAGGACTTCTCGAACACCTGCTTCACGGTAATCTTGCCGTAACCGTGCGAGTCCGTTTTTACGGCGCCGCCCACGTACACGCGGCCGTTGCCGGTGTCCACCATGTCATCCAGGGTGATGTCAGGGTTTTCCTCAAACAGGGCCATCATAGAGGCCAGCTTGAAGGTAGAACCCGGCTCAGTACGGCCCTGGTCGGCAATGGCGTAGTTGTAGTCTTCCTTATAAATGCCCTCGGCCACCTTGCCCAGGTTAGCCACAGCCTTGATTTCACCGGTTTTCACCTCCATCAGAATCACGCAGCCATACTGGGCGTTATTATCCACAAGGGACTTGTAGAGGGCATTTTCGGCTACGTCCTGTAGGTTGATGTCCAGGGTCGTTTTCACGTCGTAGCCGGGCACGGGCTTCACCTCGGTGCCATCGTAAATCGGCTTGTTGCCGCCGGGCAGGCGCTCAAACAGCGCTTCGCCGTCTTTGCCGGCTAGGTGCTTGTTAAAGGTGTACTCTAGGCCGGCGCCGTTTTTGTCTTCGTTAATGAAGCCAATGGTGCGCTGGGCCAGTCCGCCGAAGGGCCGGAAACGCTTATCTACTTTCTCGAAAATAGCCCCACCCTTGTTCTTGCCAGCCCGGAAAATGGGCCATTGCGTGAGCAGCTTTTTCTCCTGAAAGTTGATTTGCCGGGAGTTGAGGCGCAGGTAGCGCACGGCTGGGTCCTTGGCACGCTTGGCATTCACCAGCTTGCGGCGGTATTCCTGGGGGCTGCGGTCTTTGAAAAACTGCGAGAGCAGCAGCGCCAGGGAATCTACCCCACCCCGGAAGGTTTGCTCATTAACTACGGAAGGGTCCCAGGCCACCCGGTAGAAGGGCAGCGAGGTAGCCATGATGCTCTCGTTATCGGAGTAAATGTTGCCGCGGGTGGCAAACACCGGCTGGTACACAATGCGGCGCTCCTGTTCCAGGGCACGCCACTTCTCCCCTTCGTTAAACTGAATGCGCGCCACCTTCCATACTACCGCCGCCGAAAACAGGCAAACTCCCAAAAACGCCAGCCGGACGCGGGTAACAATGGACTTTTTAACGTTTCCTTTCATTGCGGCGGGTTGCTGAACGATTGGAAGAAGGTTTGGCGGTAGTTTCTGCTTCGGTTTGGTGTAAGGCGGCTTCGGTAGCCTCCGTGGTGGGCACGCCCACCGGCACGGGCGGCGCGCCTACGTCCACGGGCTCATCTTCGGCGGCAGGTGGGTTGGCGCGGGCGGCGGAGTCGGCCACGGCCTGGGCCGCTACCGAGTCAGCCGTCAGCAAGGGCTTGGTGTCCAGCTCGGCGGCATCCAGGCGGCCGGCGGGCACGGTGATGCGGAACGGCGGCGAGGAGCTTTCCACCAGCCCATAGGCCGCCACTTTGCGGGCCACCTCGCTTTGCTTGCTGGCCTCCATGTAGTCAGATTTCAGGGTAGTATAGTCGGCGCGCAGGTCTTCCGTCTCCAGCTTCAGCTTCTGAATGCTGCGGTTCATGCGCAAACCGTAGTGCGTGTTGCCGATGTAGAGCAGCGTCAGGAACATGATAAACAACACGTGCGGCAGGAAGCGCACGGGCAGCCCCTCGCGGAACAGCCCATCCATACTGGCCAGCCGGTCCAACAGGGAGAATACGCTCCAGGTGCTGCGCTGCCGCGTGGGGCGCGGGCGCTCCGGCTTCTCACGCGCTGGTTCGCGCTGCGGCTCCGGGGCGGGGGCCGGCGGCACTACCTCCCGGGGCACATTGGCCCGGGGCTGCGAGGAAGGCGGACGAAGCGTATTAATGGCCATGCGTAGAGTACTTCTGAATTATGAAATTGAGAAGTCAGAATTAAAGGTGTTGCGAACGGCGATGCGCAGCTTCGCCGAGCGAGCCCGGCTGTTGGCGGCCACTTCCTCGGCAGAAGCTTCCACCGGCTTGCGCGTCAGCACATCAAAAGGCACATGCGTGTGGCCGAACAGGTCTTTGTCGGCTTCGCCGAAAAATTTGCCCTTAGCCATGAAGTTCTTCACCAGCCGGTCTTCCAGGGAGTGATACGACATAACCACCAGCCGGCCGCCGGGGCGCAGCACTTGGGCCGTTTGCTGCAGCATTTCCTGCAGGGCCGTCATTTCATCGTTTACTTCGATGCGCAAGGCCTGAAATACCTGCGCCAGGTATTTATTCTCCTTGCCGCGGGGCATGCAGCTGGCAATGGCTTTTTTTAGCTCGCCAATCGTCTGGATGGAATGGCCGCGGCGGGCGGTGACCAGCGTACGGGCCAAGGTGCGGGCATTGGTTACCTCGCCGTACATTCCGAAAATGCGGTGCAGGGCAGCCTCCTCGTACTCATTTACTACGTCGGCGGCGCTGGGGCCGTCTTCGGAGTTCATGCGCATGTCCAGAGGGCCATCAAAGCGGGTACTGAAGCCGCGCTCCGGGGTATCAAACTGATGGGAGGATACACCCAGGTCCGCCAGCAGACCATCGACGGGCAGGGCGTTGCGCTGTGACAGTTCCTGGTAAAGGTTGCGGAAATTGCTGCGAATGAAGGTGAATTGCGGGCGGGCTAGCTGGGCGGCTTCGCGCTCCGCATCGGCATCCTGATCAAAGCTGTACAGGTGGCCGGTGGTCAGGCGCTCCAGCATGCGGGCCGAGTGTCCGCCACCGCCAAACGTCACGTCTACGTAGCGGCCGTCGGGCTGCATATCCAGCCCGGCCAGGCATTCGGCCAGCATTACGGGGCGGTGGTAGGCGGTATCGTTCTGGTATTCGTTGCTCATGCGGCCAGGGGGCCAGCAGGGCCAGTTTCGGTGGTCAGGAATTTCTGCGCCAGCTTAGAGAAGCTCTGCTGGTCTTTAATGAGGTATTCTTCGTAACGCTCCGGCTCCCAGATTTCGCAACGGTTACCGAGGCCTACAATAATGGCTTCTTTCTCGATGCCGGAGTAGCGCAGCATAGTGCGGGGCAGCATAAAGCGGCCGATGTTATCCAGCTCCACCTCCGTCATGCCCCTGAAGAAGTTGCGCTGAAACTGGCGGTACTCCTCATTGAACTCGTCCAGTGCCATCACCTTATCGTGAATCACGCGCCAGGACTCCCGCGGGTACAGTACCAGGCAGGGCTCAAAACCGCGCACCAGCACCAACTGGTTGCCGGAGGCTTCCGGCAGGTTCCCCTTCACCTTGGCGGGCAGCACCAGGCGCCCTTTCGGGTCCAGCTTGCACTCGTATTCGCCAGAGAGAAGATTCATGAATTAGGTGGGGCGCGTTTCAGGGATGTTAGCAAAAGTACACATTGCCCGGCAAAACACAACCACGATTTACCATTTTCTACCACAATCCAAAAACCGCATTTCCAGCCAATAGAAAGGGTTTTTTGAATATACAAATGGCTACTACTCTCCTTTGTGGGAGAAAGTGGAATCCTGTTTGACAGAATGTCAGGCTCGGGAAACCAAAACCCGTTTTTAAGAATCTGCGCTGTTTTGGGTTCTCATCCTGCCAGGTTACAGCCTCCATAACCAACAGCACTTTTTACCTTTCCGCTCTTCTTGCCTCCCCTTTCAGGCCAGCAAATATCCATGTTTTTTGTGGGATACGGATGATGACCGGCAGCATTTCGTGCCCGTATTCCGTACAGCCCAGCCGAGAGTTTGCACGCAACCCTGCAAAGGGTTGTGTATCTTTGCTCTTGTGAAACGCCCACTTGTACATCGGCTGTTTAGTGCCTGGCTGGCGCTACTGGTCCTTACCGCTTCGGTAGGGTTCACGGTGCAACAGCACATATGCCGGATGAGCGGGCAGCGCACGGCGGAACTGGTCTTCACTACGCCTCAGCATGGCTGTGTGAGCACCATGCCCAAAGCCGAAAAGCCCGCTGCGGGGAAAGCACAGCTGAAAGCCCCCTGCTGCGACTTTAAAGCTCACTTGCACAAGCTGAGCGTGCCTGGCACAGAGCAGGCCTGGAGTAAATTATTAGTACCAGGCCCCATATCAGTGTCCTTTTTAGAGCCGATATGGCCCACGGCCCCTAGTGTTTCCATAGCCCGGCTGCTAACCGGCTGGCATGCTTCTGACTCCTCCCCGCCCTTGTTTAGGGCGGGTCGGGACCTGCTGACTTTTGTCTGCATCTTAGTGGTTTAGCCGTTTTTCAACGCTCCGCTGCCCCTGGCAGCCCGGCCGGGCAACGCATGTCCGTCGGCCTTCGAGTATTGAAATAACTGCTAAACACTCCTTGCCATGATCTTCTACTTCGGGCCCCGTCTATTGCTGGCGAGTGCTCTTTCCCTGGGCGCTTCAGCAGCGCTGGCGCAATCGGCGGCTATGGCTCCTGTGCGGGGCCAGGTAACCGATGCGGCTTCTACAGCTGCTGTGCCCGGTGCCATAGTGCGCTGGCTGGGCACCACCGACGCCACTACGACCGATGCGAAAGGTGGATTCTCGCTGGTACGCCCGGCCCAGGCCGAAACCAGTAAACTAATCGTAAGCTTTCTGGGCTATACTGCTGATACTATTGCGGTGCCGACCAGCGGCAGCCCCTACCTGCGAATAGCATTGCGCCGCAATGCCGAGTTGCAAGAGGTACGCGTGGAAGCAAAGGCCCTGTCCTACTCTTCCCTCACGCCCACCAATACGCAGGTCATCAACAGCCGGGATTTGACCAAATCTGCTTGCTGCAACCTGGCCGAGAGCTTTGAGACCAATGCCGCTGTAGAGGTTTCTACTACGGATGCGGTTTCCGGAGCCAAGCAGATTCAGCTGCTGGGGCTGGATGGGGCATATTCCCTGCTAACGGTAGACAACCAGCCCGCTCTGCGGGGCCTTTCTACACCCTACCGCCTGAGCTATTTGTCTGGCACCTGGATTGAAAGCATCGATATCATTAAGGGTACGGGCTCAGTGGTGAATGGCTACGAAGGCATTTCGGGCCAGGTGAATGTGCGCCTGAAGGAGCCCGACAAAACCGACCGGCTCTCCTTTAATGCGTACGGCAACGACCTGGGCAAATTTGACCTAAACCTTAACACTTCTTCCCGCCTTACCGATAAGCTGAGCACGGTTCTGCTGCTGCACTCCGACCACCTGGGCCGCCGGGCAGACCGTAACCAGGATGGGTTTATGGACCTGCCGCTGGCTACCCAGTATAATGTGTTCAATAAGTGGAAGTATAACACGGGGAAAGGCATAGTAACCGAGCTGGGGCTGGGCGCGCTGCGCGAGACCCGGGAAGGCGGGCAGATGCAGTTCCGCAAGGAAGATGCCGCCAGCGCCTACTATGGTACCACCCTTAGCACTAACCGCTATACGGGCTACGCAAAAGCCTCCTACACCTGGGCGGGGCGCCCCTACCAGAGCCTGGGGCTGCTGCTCTCCGGCACCAACCATGGCTTCGATTCACAATATGGGCGCCGTACCTATGAAGGCAGCCAGCGCACAGGCCAGGCTACCCTCCTATTTCAGAGCGTACTGGGTACCACAGCCCACACTTATCGTACAGGCCTGAGTTATTTGTATGATAACTACCAGGAAGTTTTCCGCACCGGGGTTATCTATCCTACCGAACTGCCGGCCGAGCGGTACCGCCGGGAACATCGAAACCGGCTGGAGCAGGTACCTGGCGCATTTGCGGAGTACACGTACCAGAATGCCCGTAACCTCACGGTAGTAAGCGGACTGCGTCTCGACCGCCACAACCTCTACGGCTGGTTCTTAACGCCTCGCCTGAATGTGAAGTATGATGTCACGCCAACCACCGTGCTGCGCCTGGCAGCCGGTCGGGGCCTGCGTACAGCTAATCCGCTGGCCGAAAATAGCGGTATGCTCGTGAGTTCCCGGGAGTTTATCATTGCCGATAACCTGCAGCCGGAGCGGGCCTGGAACCTGGGCGGCAGCTTTACCCAGTATTTCACGGTGGCGGGGCGAGCTGCTACTTTCATCACCGACTACTATCACACAGAGTTTCAGAACCAGGTGGTAGCCGATATGTACCTGTCGCCTGACTTCCTGGTGATAACCAACCTGGAAGGCCGCTCTTATTCGCGTAGCCTGCAAATGGAGGTGCAGGTAGAGCCAGTGAAAGGGCTGCAGGCTAAAGCGGCCTACAAATACCTGGACGTCCGTACCACTTATGATGGGCAGCTTTTGCCTAAGGTACTGACTCCCAAAAACCGCCTCTTCCTGAACCTGAGCTATGCCACAGCCTTTGATAAGTGGCGCGCCGACCTTACTATGCAGGGCTTCGGGAAACGCCCACTGGCCCATGCCCCGGGCAATACCTCCCATCAGCATGGTTTTGATGCCCGTACCCTACCCTATACTCCCCGCTTTGCGCTATTTAACACCCAGCTCACCCGAGCTTTTAAGCGCTGGGAAGTATATGCCGGTGTGGAAAACCTGTTGGACTACCGTCAAAAAGACCCCATTACCGGCGCAGCCGAGCCATTTGGACCAACATTTGATGCTGCCATGGTGTGGGGCCCCACCTACGGGCGCCTGACGTACCTAGGCCTGCGTTTCCGGTTGGAGTAACCCTGAATCTTTTCTCGTCTTTTTTGCTTCTTTTCTTATGAAATCCATCAAAGCACTTCTTCTTGCCCTAATAGTTCTGGTTTCGGCCCAGCTTACGCAGGCCCAGGATAAAACCAAAAGTAAAACCAAAGGCCCGGCTACCGAGCAGTTGCAAATCAAAACCTCCGCCGTGTGCGATATGTGCAAGGCCCGCCTGGAGAAGTCCTTAGCCTATGAGAAAGGCGTACAAGCAGCAGTGCTAGACGTACCTTCTCAAATGCTGACGGTTACGTACCGGCCTGATAAAACCTCAGCCGAAGCCCTACGCACCGCCGTACAGCAAACCGGATATGATGCTGATACCAAAACGGCTGATGCCCGCGCCTACGACCGGTTGCCTGACTGCTGCAAAAAAACCAATAGCGTGCATTAAGCACGAAGGTTTATATGCAAACAAAAAGCCTGCTTCCAGAAGCGGGCTTTTTGTTTGTTAGCAAAAGACAACCTAAGCGGCAATAGCCTGCTGCGTTACCACATCAAACTCCAGCCGCACGCTGAAGCCCAGCGGCCGCACCAGCCGGCGCCGGTTGGTGCCGGATATCTCCAGCGTAAACCACTCCGCCCTTAAGTATTCCAGCAAATTGGGCCTGCCCAGCAGTTCCATAGTAATGCGGTTAGGGTTGGCAGAGTGATTCGTGAAGCTGGCAATATGTATCTTATGATTGTTAGCCGTCAGGAAGCAGTTCCCGGTTTCCAGTGCAGCTAGTGTGGGGGTGCCCCGGCTAGTGGTTTGCCCTTCTTCCGGATGCCATTCCATAGAGGCTTTGCGCAACATAACGGCTACCACCTCCGGACGCGTCAGCGACTCCAGGCAAGCTAGTGAACCCGGCAGTTGTACTTCCGATAAGTAGATTAAATCCAGGCTGGGGTCTATGCGCAACCGTATGGCACGAGTATTGATACCGAAGGCAGAGCGGATGGATCGGCGCAGATCTTCCTGATGCTCAATTCTTAAATCCACCCCCAACACCACCGGCGGAATAGGCGGCATGGCCGATAAGGCTGGCTGTCTCATAACAATAGGTGGTGTGGCTTTTGCAGCTGGAGTAGTTCTGCTATTAGGTTAGCACTACTGGCCGCAGTATCGGGAATAGGTCACAGTATTAAGTTGATATAAAATATTGATTACCATGGTATATAGTAGAGCAAATAGCCTAATTAGTATACCAGTGGCCCAGTATCAGCTACCAATTCAAGTGATATACTTTTTCTCAGAGAGGTGTATTTTTTTAATAATAAACAGTATAAATTGATTTATTTCATTTATATTCCCCCCAATACTACTTGCTAATCCACTTCCGAAGTATGAAAATATCATGCTTGCTTCTTGATGATGATCCACTGGTGTTGGATTTGCTACAGGCATACGTAGCAATGACGGAGGTATTGGAGGTAAAAGCCGCCTTTACTGACCCCCTGGATGCCCATACCTACCTGCTTAATCATGAAGTGCAGGTGCTTTTTTCGGATGTAACAATGCCCCACCTAAGTGGGCTGGACCTGGTACGCTCACTGCGACAGCCGCCACTGGTAGTCCTCATGACGGCCTACCCTCAATATGCCATGGAGGGTTTTAATCTGGATGTAATCGACTTTCTACTTAAGCCTATTTCCCTGGAGCGCTTCCTGAAAGCAGTAAATAAGGTAGCTAGTATACTGCGTACCAGCTATACCGATACCGATGGATATGATATGCAGTCCGGTAATGGGTCCTTCTTCATTCGTACGGATGCTCAATTTGTTCGACTGCACTACCGCGACGTGCTATTTATTGAGGCCTTAAAAGATTTCACCAAGATTAATACGGCCGATGGCCGCACGCACCTTACACTGGTAAACCTTAAGAATCTGGAAGAACAACTGCCGGCTGGCTTATTTGTGCGCACGCACCGCTCCTATCTGGTTAACGCGGCCAAGATAGAATCGGTAAGTAATCTGGAAGTGCGGGTAGGTGGCCATTCTCTGCCCCTGGGCCAGACGTACCGGGAAAGGGTTACGGAGCGAATTGTAAATCGTACCCTTATCCGGCGGCAACACTAGAGGCCTGCTCGTCCTCGGCTGGTGCTACTGTCATCTGCGCTTCCTTAGCCACGGCAGAAAGCGTAAACCGGAAGACTGAGCCGCGGTTTACCTCACTGGTAAAGGAGAGCTTGCCACCATTCAGCTCTACAAAGTCCTTGCACAGGCGCAGGCCTAGCCCTGTACCCCGCTCCCGCGCTGTGCCCAGGGTAGAGCGGACGCCAATGCCTAACACCTTGTCCCAGTCGGCTCTGGGAATACCCACCCCCGTATCGGTTACGGCTACTTCCCAGAAAGCGCCCACCCGCCGGTTGGAAATGGAGATAGTACCGCCTGCAGGCGTAAACTTAATGGCATTCCCAATCAGGTTGCGCAGAATCAGCCGGGTCATATCCACATCGGCCCTTACAAAGCAGCGTGCCGTCAGCTCGTTCTGAAACAACAGCTCTTTGCGCTCAGCATCATTAAGCAGCAGCGTCAGGCACTCTTCCACCAGCTCATCAAGGGCAAACACTTTGGGCTTCATTCCCTCATTTCGCATCTGGGCCATTGACCAGTTGAGCAGATTATCCAGCAGTTGCAGGGTAGCGTCGAGGGCCCGCGACACCCGTACGGAATGCTCAGCCAACCGCTCCGGCGAAGAAGCACCGATATTTAATAAGGTTAGTAGCGAATACAACGAGCTGAGAGGGGAACGAAGGTCATGCGAGATGACGGAGAACAGGGTGTCTTTGGTGCGGTTAAGACGGTCCAGCTCCTCTTTCTGTCGTTGTATAGCCTGATTTTTACGCGTGAGCAAACGGTTAATGCCTGCCTGCCGCCGCCGGGCCCGATAAAGCCCGGCTACCAGCAGCAGCAGCAGCAGTGCCCCAACTCCCAGAACGTTGCGCCAGCCCGTTTGGCGGCGCAGATTGGCTTCCTGCAGTAGCCGTTCCTTTTGCAGCAGCTCAATTTCCTGTTCTTTTTTCTTGGTTTCGTAGCGAGTACGTAGCTCAGCTATCTGAGTAGCCCGCGCTTCCGCGGCCACACTGTCTTCCAGCTCTACATGATGTGTTAGTGCTTCTAACGCGGCTGATGTTTGCCCTTTCTTCCGATAGATCATCGAAAGTGAGTAGTACAAGTCGCTTAAACGGCTTCTGCTGCCACTGCGCATCTCCAGAGGCAAGGCCTGCTGCAGATTATACTCGGCGGAGGCCAAATTACCAACCGAGTCTTGCATGGCTGCTATGCTCTCATAAAGCGAAGCCTGCAGCACCGGAGGTGCTTTGTGACGGGGCAGCTTATCCAGGGCTTGCTTATAGATACCCTGCGCCAGCGCATAACTGCCAAAGCTGGCATATACGCTTCCGATACTGTGCATGACATAGCCTACAGCCACACTATCATGCAGATCCTGAGAGCGTTGAGCACTTTGCCGTAGATAGAACAAAGCCCGGCTATACTGCTGCTCCGCTAAATACATGCGCCCAATGGCATGCATTGCTACGGCTACTCTCCCTGGTTCCCGTAACTTCTGCCAGATTTTGACAGCGCTTTGATACCCAGTTAAAGCCCGTTCCCAGTTTAGCTGGCTGGCGTATAAGTCTCCTAAGTGCTCATGCACCGTAGCCTGACTCCGCAGATCGTTCAGGCGCGAGAAGCCATGTAGGGCCTGCTGATACCGTAGATGAGCACGGCCACTGTCGCCGAGGGCCACATCTACTATACCTAGCAAATGATATGTCTGGGCTACGCCCTGGCTATCGGCGTTAATGCGGTATTGCTGCAAGGCCAGCCGGGCATGCCGCAAAGCTTCGTTGTACCGATGCAAGTCGAGCAGGGCCGAAGCCATGCGGGTATGGGCGCGGGTGCGGGCTGGTTCCGTCGTAAGCGTTTCCAGTTGCCGCTGGGCTACCCGCAATGCTTCTTCCGGGTTTGGGGAATGAAGCGGTATGGGACCTGCCGTGAGCTGACCGAGTTGGCTGCCTTCATTTAAAGCATTCCACTCGGTGGCCATACCCGGCCGGGCGCCCATCAGCATAAGCCCTGCCCACAGGCAGAGAAAACCAAAACCAGTACGTTGCAATAGGGCAATAGGGCGCATAGGGCAGTTAGAAGCAGCGCTCCGGCAGTTGATACGCTCCTTCTGCTTTCTAAAATAGGAATTATTTTATGCTATGCTATTATTTTTTATTCCCGCTAACGGTTTTCAGGTCAGCTATTTGCCTCTTTTGCTTGCCACAAACGCCACCAGGGCAGATAAGGCTGGTCATGGTGCTCATAATGGTATCCAAAAAAGTAGCAGCTGATAAAAGCCCATAGGTGATGGCGTAGCTGGCTGCGTGACTTATGCGGGTTGGCCGTGTCATGCTCACCCCGGTGCGGCAGGTAGGTGCCAAAGTAAAATAGTTGCATCGTGGCCAGTACTGCCGGCAGCATCCAAAACGCAATTACGTTGGCCATCGGAAAAAACAGCTTCAGCACATTATAGGTGGCGGCCATCAGCAGCACCTGCCAGAGGGTAACATAATTCCAGGCAAAGCGCCCAAACCACCACAGGAAGCCGGCATGGTGGCCATCGTGGAAATCAGGGTCCTCGGGGGTGGCTACGTGCCGGTGATGGGCATGGTGCTTGGGCAGCATACCGGGAAACCAGTTGAAGGCGAACAGCCCGGCCGTAAGCAGGCCAATGGCATTGTTCAGGCGCTTATCAGGGCTTACCACGCCATGCATGGCATCGTGGGCGGTGATAAACAGGCCGGTATAGAGGTGCGTTTGCAGTAGCAGCAGAAGGTACGGCGCCGGTGTGTGCCAGTTGGGCTGGTAAAAAGCCAGCAAATAGGTGAGCAGGGCCACCCAGGCCGTTAGAATCAGCAGGGCCACCCCTACTCCCTTATAACCCAGCGGCGTGGGCTTGAGACGGTGGGAATTAACGGTGGCAACAGGCTGAGGCATATAAGTGGGGCCAGCATTCATTTTGTACTTACAGCACCAGCAAGGCGTCGCGCACTTGCTCCATCAGCCACATGGGCGTGCTGGTAGCCCCGCAAATACCCACCGACTGGCCAAGCTGAAACCACTCCGGCCGCAGCTCAGCTACATTGGAAATGAAGTGAGTAGCCGGGTTGGTTTCCTTGCAGACCTGGTAGAGCACCTTGCCATTTGAGCTTTTGGTGCCCGAAACAAAGACTATTTGGTCGAACTGAGCCGCAAACTTACGCAGGTCTTTGTCGCGGTTGCTTACCTGCCGGCAAATCGTATCGTTCGCATTTACCTGATAGCCACGCTGCTCCAGCTCATTCTTGATGCGGTAAAAGGAATCGGTGCTTTTGGTGGTCTGGCTGTAGAGGGTAATGTTGGCCGGCAGCTCGTGGCGGAGCAGCTCGTCCAGATTTTCGAACACGACGGCGTCGCCACCTGTCTGGCCCAGCAGCCCGCGCACCTCGGCGTGACCGTGCTTGCCATAAATGAAAATAGGTTCCTGGCGGTCGTAGCTGGATTTGATGCGGTTTTGCAGCTTCAGCACCACCGGGCAGGAGGCATCCACCAAAGTCAGATTGTTGTGCAGGGCCATCTGATACGTGCTGGGCGGCTCGCCGTGAGCCCGAATCAGCACGGCTTCATTGCGCAGGCTGGCTAGCTGCTCGTAGTCGATAATGCGCAGGCCGCGCTGCTTCAGGCGCTCTACCTCTTCATCGTTGTGCACAATGTCGCCCAGGCAATACAAATAGCCCTGTTCTTCCAGCAGGTCTTCGGCCATTTGAATGGCATAGATGACGCCGAAGCAAAATCCAGAATTAGGGTCAATACGGACGCTCAGGTGGTACGGCATAGCTATCAGCGTAACCAACTCTACGGTTAGAAGGTTATGACCGGATTGCACATAAGATACAGAATTTTGGGGTTTTATACTGAGGCAGATACTCCTTTGCCCTAAAGCAAAAGCAGCCCTGATGTGGAGCTGCCTATACTTAACTACTGAAAAATTGCCGGGCAGCTAGGGACTACAGCCGAGCCAGCTTCGCGGCATCGTCCTCGGAAACATGCCCACGGTCAATCAGGAAGCTACGGACCAGTGCAAAAGACTCCGCATCCAAACCGGAAGCGGGGTGTTTGAGCAGGGTAGAAATCAAAAACTGTCGGTCTTCGTCTACGTGCTGGCTGAGGCCCAGAAAGGCGGGCAGGTTACTTTCCACACTGAGGCGCAGGAAACGGATTTCAGCGTTATCAGCATCCAGCTTAACTGCTTTTTCAAACTGCTGACTGGCATTCTGCACGTAGGTAAGCTTGTTAAACATAGACGCGTCCCGTGCCCGAATGGCTTCAGCGGCAGCTTTATAAGCCAGCACCACTGCATCCTGCTGATTATAAGCAGCCATAAGCTGATGAAATTTCTCGCCGGCTTCTTTGCTGGCGGCGGCCTGCTGGTACTGACGGCGCAGGGAGACTACGGAATACGGGTTGGCTTCAGTGGACACGAGCGTGGTGAAGGTCAGAAGGAGAGTAAGAAACAGGCGAGAGATTGATTTCACGCGAAGAACATTCGTGACTAGATGGCCCGGAGGCGGTAACGAAAGTACGAACCAACCAGCAAAAGGAGCTTGGTGTTGTCGGGCACGCGCACCCGCTGGCCCAGAATGCCGGCGGCCGGCAGTTGCCGGATGCGGTGGAAAAGCTTCAGATAATACACATAAGCCAGATACACGCCCAGGCGCGCGGCGCGGGGCAGCTGCACAATGCCGGCGTAGCCAGCTTCAAAGTCGGCCCGGATGTCTGCCTCAATCTCGCGCTTTACCTCGTCGGTAAACCGCTCATACTGCACGCCGGGGAAGTACACGCGGCCGCGCTCCTCGTAGTCGGAGCGGATATCCCGCAGGAAGTTGATTTTTTGAAAGGCCGAGCCCAGTCGCCGGGCCGGCTCGCGCAGCCGCTCAAACAAAGCTGAGTCCCCCTCACAGAATATGCGCAGGCACATGAGCCCCACTACTTCCGCCGAGCCATAGATGTACTGCTCGTAAAGGGACTGGTTATAGCTTCGGTCATCAAGGTCCATTTCCATGCTGAACAGAAAGGCATCAATAAACTCCCGATTAATACCGTACTGGCGCACTACGTCCTGAAACGCGTGCAGCACCGGATTTAAGCTGAGCCCCAAATCCAACGCCTCATAGGTCTGTCGCCTGAAGTCGGCAAATAGAGCTGCCTTATCATAGCTATGGAAGGTGTCCACAATTTCATCGGCCCAGCGCACGAAGCCATAAACTGAATATACCGGCAGATGAAACCGCTGGTCCAGCGTGCGGATGCCCAGCGTAAAGGAGGTGCTGTAGCGCTTGGTTATAAGCTTGCTACAGGCCCGGCTGGTTTCAGTAAAAAGGGCAACGTGGTCCATTTCTGTGGGTTATGAATTCTCCTTTTCTACCTCTTTGGCCACCACCTGCCCCGAAATAAGGGAAGGGGGCACACCAGGGCCGGGCACCGTGAGCTGGCCGGTAAAATACAGGTTGTTCACCTTTTTGCTTTTCAGTGAGGGCTTGAGAATAGCCGTCTGGCGCAGGGTGTTAGCCAGGCCATAAGCGTTACCCTTATAGCTGTGGTAGTCCTGCACGAAATCCTGGTGGGCGTAGCTGCGCTTGTACACCACCGCGTCGCGAATACTAGTGCCGCAGTGCCGCTCCAGCCGCTCCATAATCAGGTGGTAATAATGCTCCCGGGTTTCTTCGGGGTCGGGTAAGTTTGGCGCTACCGGAATCAGCAGAAAGAGGTTCTCGGAGCCTTCGGGGGCCACGGAAGGGTCTGTCTGCGAAGGAGCCGATACGTAGAACAGCGGTTTGCTGGGCCATTGCGGCTGTTCGTAGATTTCCTGTGCATGAAGGCTAAAATCCTCGTCGAAGAACAGATTATGGTGGCGTAGCTTGGGCAGGCGCTTGTTCACACCCACATAAAACAGCAACGACGATGGGGCCATCGTGCGCTTATCCCAGTATGCCTCATCGTAGTGGCGCCATTCCGGGGCTAGCAGGTGCTGTTCAGCGTGGTGATAATCGGCACCGGCCACTACTACCTGGGCCGCACGAAAGCCAGCGGCAGTTTGCACGCCAGTGGCACGGCCGTTTTCTACCATAATCTGCTGCACGGGTACGTTGTATTCCAACTTGACGCCCTGCTCCTCGGCAAGGCGCACCATACCTTCCACAATTTTATGCATGCCGCCCATGGGGTACCAGGTGCCTAGCGCCAAGTCGGCGTAGTTCATCAGGGAGTATAAGGCTGGCGTATTCTGTGAGGTAGCGCCCAGAAAGAGAATCGGGAATTCTACCAGCTCAAGCAGGCGGGGGTCGCGGAAAAACTTGCGCACGTGCTGGTGCATGCTTTGCAGCAGATCCAGGCGTAGGGCATCTACCAGCAGGCGCGGGTCGGCAAACTCCAGCAAGGAGCGGCCGGGCATGTGTACGAATTTGTTGATACCGACCTCATATTTATAAGCGGCCTGTCGCAGAAACTCGTCCAGACGGGCCGCGCTACCGGGCTCGTAGCGCTCAAACAGCTGGCGCAGCTCACGCATGCTGGCCGGAATATCTACCGCTTCCGGGCCTTTGAAAATGACCTGATAAGACGGATCCAACCGCACCAACTCATAGTAGTCGGCCACTTTTTTGCCGAAGCGGCCAAAATACTGCTCAAATACGTCGGGCATCCAATACCAGCTGGGGCCCATGTCAAAGGTGAAACCCTCAGCCTGGAACATACGCGCCCGCCCACCCGGACCTTCATTCTTTTCCAGAATAGTAACCCGGTACCCACGCTGGGCCAGCGAGGTGGCGGCCGCCAACCCCGCAAAGCCGGCCCCAATGACAATGACGTCCTTACTCACAGATGATTCAGATTTGGGCGCAGATTTCGCAGATGCGAGCAGTACAAAGGTGGCATAAAGCCCTGAATAGTGGCTGGTGGGCAAAAAACCGGGCCGCGAGCGGCGAAGCTTGCGCTGTCGTCACCCGCGGCCCGTTACGCCCGGGGCGGTTGTACTCTCTCCCTATTCCCTACACGCCGGGGGCGTATACCTTCAATACGTCTTTTAACTCTTTTCGGGCAATGTGAATCCGGTTTTTTACAGTCCCGATTGGAATTTGCAGTTTATCAGCTATTTCCAGGTACTTATAACCGATGTAATACATCATAAACGGCGTGCGGTAGTCGGCCGATAGGCTGGCAATGGCTTCGTTGATGTCCGTCACCACAAAGTCGCTGGTAGCGCCGTTGTGGGTAATGTAGTTTTCGTCGGTGTTGAAGTACTGGAAGTAATCAGTACTATCAATGTTACTGTTGCGCTTCGTTATCTTATTGTAGTTGTTGATAAACGTGTTGCGCATGATGGTGTACAACCATGCCTTCAGGTTGGTGCCGGCTTTGAACTTGTCCTTGTTCAGCAGCGCCTTCAACAGGGTTTCCTGTACCAAATCCTTGGCATCGTCAGCATCGCGGGTCAGGTTCATCGCCACGGGCTTCAAAGAGTAGGAAATCTTTTGTACTTGGTCGGTAAATTCCAGAGAAGTCATCTTGTTTAGCTTTTCGTGGCAAAAAGTTAAACAAATATACGGGAAGAATCGAAAGATGTACCATTGTGCAAAAGAAAATTTTTCACAACCGACTTTTGCCATTCTTTTCCCTCCGTTTGGCCTTGTCAACCTACGAATCCCTTGGTAATCAGGCTCGATTTCAGCGGTACATAATTCCGCCTATCTCCTTCCAGAACCCGGGAAGGCAGCTTTTTCTGATGCTGGCAGGTGAATAAGGCGTCTAGGCTGCTTAACGGAACTCTAAGCAACCACTGGCTCGGCAGGGCAGGTGCATAAGCGGCCCGCCAAGGCCAAGAAATCAGTAATAAGCCGTACCCGAACTGTATTGGGCGGCAGGCGCAGGCTTTCCTGCTGGGCTAGTGGGCCATATAGATACAGCATTATCTCAGGGCATAGGCTATGAATCTGTTCTACAAATTCCTGTACCCGGTCGCGCTCCGGCAGGGCCGTCATCACGGTGCATAATGCATGCGGCTGGTACGTCTCGCACACGGCCTTTAACTCCCCTACCGGCAGGTTCTGTCCCAGATACAGCACGTGCTGCCCGCGCAGGCGCAGGGAATAATTCATAAAAAGCAGGGCCAGCTCGTGCATTTCTCCCTCCGGCAGAAATAGTACCCACCGCCGGGCCTGAGCCGGCTGCACCGGCGGCAGGCCATCGATGGCCACTATCATTTTTTGCCGCAACAAATTGGCTACCAGGTGTTCTTGGGCCGGATTAACAGAGCCTGCCTGCCACAGTACACCTATGCGCTGCAGAAATGGATAGGCAACCTGCAAAACGGCTTCTTCAAACCCCAGTTCCTTAATAGCCGTGTCTAACAGGCAGCACAGGCGGCGCTCATCCATTTCCAGCATGGCGGCCAGCAAGGAGTTTACCTGTTGGCAGTAGTCGTGCACATCATCGCAGCAGGAAATAACTGCCTGGCTCAGTTCCTCGGGCTTTAGCTGAGCTACCCGTGAGATGCGGTGCCCGCGGGAGCACAGGGTAGCCACATTCAGCAGCCGGCGCAGGTCTTCGTCGCAATACGTGCGGATATTAGTGGCCGTGCGCACTGGCTGCAGAATGCCATAGCGCTGCTCCCACATCCGGATGGTATGCGCCTTAATACCGGAAAGCTGTTCCAGGTCGCTGATTGAAAACTGTCCCACTAGCGTATTATTTCTTTCTGATTAGCAAACTTTTGTGTTGGCGCCGGGCGGCGCCAGGCCTTCACATAGTATTTAGGGGATACCCATAGCATTCCAAACTCCACCGAGCCCAGGCGGCCGGTAGTTTTGTGGTGCATCTTATGAGCCATATTCAGGGCCCGCAGGTAAGTATTGCGTGACTTACGCCAGAAGCGCAGCCGCCCATGAATCAGGACATCGTGCACAAAAAAGTATACTGTACCGTAGGCAGCAATGCCGGTGCCCACCCAAAAGCGCCAATCTTTAGTTGGGGAGCCATACACGATAAACAGCATTGACAACAGCCCATAAAACAGGAAAAAGAAGTCGTTGCGCTCAAAGCGGTGAGGGTGCCGCACATGATGTGAGCGGTGCAAAAACCACAACGGCCCGTGCAGCACAAATTTGTGCATACCCCAGGCCACCAGTTCCATTCCCAGAAAAGTAGCGGTGGTAACGGCTACAGCTGCCAGCGTTGTCATGTGCTGCTAACCAGCGGATAAGCGAAAAGTTGAGAGAAAACCTCTAGATGAGGGCGCTAGCCTGCAGGTAGATTGAGCAAGGTAAGCAATATAAGGCCCGGCTTTCCTGCAAAAAGCAGCAAAGTCAGGCCTTATTCTATGATTTACCTTAATCCCAGGAGATTTTCTCTTTGTTCAGGAAAGCCGCAATACCGCGACGGCAATCCTGTGAGCCCCTGGCTTCAGCATTCATCTGCGCAGCATACAAGAGGCTGTCTTCCAGCGGCATTTCCGGGATGCGGGCCAGCATTTCCTTGGTCAGCTCCATGCTTTGCCCTGAATTCTCCGTGCACAAGCGGCGGGCAAACTTGAATACGTTATCAGCCAGCTCTTCGCGGCTTACTATAAAGTTTACGAGGCCAAATTCGGCGGCTTTATCAGCGGTAATAATGTCGCCGGTGAGCAGTAATTGTTTGGTTCGCGCCTCCCCTATTTTGCGCAGCAGAAATACGCTTACAATGGCAGGCAGGAAGCCTATTTTCACCTCCGTGTAGCCAAACTTGGCTTCAGGCACAGTAAAAGCAAAGTCGCAAATGGTAGCCAGGCCGCAACCGCCGGCCAGCGCATGGCCCTGCACCTGCCCCACTACTACTTTATTCAGGGTATATATCTGATGAAACAGCTGCATCAGGTGGGTACTGTCGGCCAGGTTATCAGTGTAGCCAAAGCCCTGCAGCTCCTGAATGTATGCCAAATCGGCACCAGCGCAGAACACCTCTCCGGCGGCCCGCAGCACAATTACTTTACAAGTTTCATCGTCTTCAGCCGCCGAAAAGGCCAGCTTTAGCTCGCTTACCATCTCGGCACTGAGCGCATTGCGCTTTTCAGGCCGGTTCAGGGTAATATAGCCGATAGCGTCGCGGCACTCATATTGAATGTAGCGCAGCGCTTCTAACTCCTGGGTAGGAAAATTGTCCATGGTTATTGTTGCTGGCGGTGGTAAAATGGTCGGCCGTAGCGCGTTTTGGTATTTGCAGGCCGGAAAGTGCAGTATCTAAACCTAACAAAAACGATGCTACAAAGAAAGACTTCTCGTGGTATTGTTACGATGAACGGCTGCTGATGAACGTCTTACCGGGGAGGCCGGACGATGAAAGCGCCACGGGCAGCTACATCATATACTTGAATACCAGCTGCTTGAAAGAGAGAATCCTGCCGTAAAATGTACCATGATTTACAAGATGAATCGAACACAACCGGAGGCTGCTTCCCAAAGGTGGCGGCCACCTCCTCGGCCTTCACGCGGGCGTTCCGGCGCAGCACCACTACATCTACGGAAACGGGCTGCCGGTAGCCTTCCAGGCGGCCACTCACCAGAGCTACGCGCAGCCCCTGCCACACCAGAACCTGTACGCCCGGAGCAACCGGCCGCACCGCCAGCGGCACTCCTTCCCACCCCTGATAGTAGCGCACGCGTCGTGCCTCCCGCTGAATGATGCCCGGCACAATACGGTAAGTACGCTCCGTTTCCGACAGGGGTAAGGAATCGGTGGTGACGATTTCCGCCGTAGCGCCGCGCCAGAACCCGCAAACGGAGCGGCGCGGGATACTATAGACAACAAACTGCTCATCGGGCGCCAGGCGGTGGGCAGCCCACACCCGGCTACCGGCAAATATGCCTAACAGGGCGCAGGCCACCATCAGCCACGAGAGGCGCCGCACGGCAAAAAAGGCCAACAGGGCCAGAATACAGGCAAAAATGAGCCAGGCCTGCGGGGCGGTTACGTGAATGCCCGTGAGCAACGCCCCGGGCATGGCCCGCCCAATCCAGAAGATATATTCGTTGAACAGCCAAATCATCTGCTCAAATATCCAGGCAACAAGCCGGGGAAGCCAATCAAGGATAGAGGCCGCTGCCGGAACCAGCAGGCTGAGCAGCGTCACCAAGCCCTTCAGCAGCAACAGCACCACCCCTACATACACCGCCCCCGAGGAAATAGGAACGGCAACCAGATTGGAAAACAGGAACGTGAGGGGGAACTGATGAAAATAAAACAACCCCAGCGGGAAAGTGGCTACCTGTGCCGCCAACGACAAGGCCGTAGCCTGCCAGATCCAGTCGGCGGTATGGCCGGCGCCGCGCCACAGCCGCTGCACGGCGCGTGGCTGCCAGGGACGCAGCTGCTCCAGAGCTTTATCCCGGAAATCAAACCACGAAGCAATGCGCGGCTGCAGGTACACAATGCTCAACACAGCCAGAAAGGAGAGCTGAAACCCTACATCCACCAGCAAAAAAGGGTCGTAGCACAGCAGCACAAAAGCAGCCACGGCTAGGGTATTGTACATGTTGCTCTGCCTTCCCCAGGTACGGGCCAAAATAATGAAGGTGAACATGACGGCTGCTCGCAGCACCGAGGCCGACAGCCCGGTGAGGAACGCATAGCTCCAGATAACCGCCAGCCCTACTCCTGCCGACCAGAACCGGAAGCCCGGCATAGCGCCGAAAAAGCGCGTCAGCAGCCAGGTAACCAGCGCAAACAGCAAGCCCACCTGCAACCCCGATACGGCCATAATATGCGTGGTACCCGTGTTAGCATAAGCCTGGCGGGTTTCCTGATCTACATCATCCTTAATCCCCAGCACCAGCGCCGAGGAAAGCGCATATTCCCGCTTAGCGTGCACATACTCGCGAAATACGCCATCCAGTACCCGGGCCGCCCGCATACTCATAGCTTTTAGCGGGTTAGGCGGCGTGTGCGCCAGGGTGCGATATTGGTCGGGATGAATAAACTGCTGATGGTAAACCTGATGATACTCCAGGTAGCGGCGGTAGTTGAACTCCCCGGGGTTCAGCGGAGGCTTACTGGGAGCGGGGGCTCCGCGTACCAGCCATACATCACCATACTGCGGCATTACCACGCCGGAGTCGCGCGGGATAGACACCCGGATTCCGCCCACTGCGGCCTGCCACTGTCCTGCTATCCGCACCGCCGACACCCGCACGGTGGTAGCATACGTGGCGGGGCGGACCACTGTATAGTCATCTACCACGGCGCGGTAGAACTCTATTTTACCGCCGAAGCGGTAGATATGATTATGCCGGCGGCTCTGGGTAGCTTCCTGTGTGAGTGTGGCCCCCGCCAGGTACAGCACTGCTATGGCTAACAGGCCCGTGGCATCAGTAGCGCTCCGGCTGGGTTGACGACTGGCCCACACTTGCACTACTGCATACACCGCTACCAGGCCTAAAAGCGGGCCCAACAACGGCGGCAGTTGCGTTCCTATGTAGAGGTAGGTAATAATGCCGGCAGCCAATGCCAGCGTTAACCGCACAAAGGCATACGGAGCCCAGGTTATCATAAATTATAGGACAGAAACTATGGAATAGCATAAAACTAACAGCCATGTTACGCAATTACAGGAAGTTCAACAAAAGCAGGATCGATATTTTGTTGCCTTCCTGATCATAAAAGCGCCCTGCTATTCCGAAGAACAGCAGGGCGCTGGCTATTATTAATAGTCTATGAAAACTTACGCCTCGGGGCGCTGCCACTCCATTTTGTAGTGTTCTATGTCGCACTCCGTGAATTTCTCACCCACTTTCACAAAGCCATGGCGCTCATAAAAGGCAATAGCCGGAAGCTGGGCATTCAAGTACACCGTTGCATTGGGATGCTCCTGCTGCACGTCTGCTAGTACGCGCTGCAGAATGGCACTGCCGGCAGCGCGGTTACGAAAGGCCTCCAGAACGGCAAAACGCTCTAGCTTTACCCCATATTCAGTGGTGCGCCAGCGTGCAGCGCCGCAAGGAGTGCCCTCATCTGACACCACCAGGTAATGCCGGGCGTCCCGCTCATCGTGCGAGTCATACTCGTCAGCCCGCGGAACTCCCTGCTCTTCCACAAACACTTTTTCGCGGATGGCAAAGGCCGTGGCACGGTCCTGGGGAGAGGAAATTTGGTAAGCTTTCATGCAGAGGTAAGCGGGGAAATTACAGCTGCTCGTGGTTTACGGGCAACTCAGCGGTACCATCTTCAGCCCGCCGGGCATCCGGATGGTTTTCAGGCGTTTCGGGGCGACGATACTCCCGGCGCGGACGCTGGGCCTGGTCGTGCTGTAGCTTCACGTCGAAACGGTCGTAAGCCATTACAATTTCCTTCACGAGGCGGTGGCGCACCACATCCTCGGCCGTCATTTCCACAAACCCAATACCGCTCACATCCTTCAGAATATCCATGGCCTGGATCAGTCCCGATTTCTGCTTGGTCGGCAGGTCAATCTGGGTCCGGTCGCCGTTCACCATCACCTTGGCTGAGGGGCCCATGCGCGTCAGGAACATCTTCAGCTGGGAGGGCGTGGTGTTTTGGGCTTCGTCCAGCAGCACAAAGGCATTGTTCAGCGTGCGGCCGCGCATGTAGGCCAGCGGCGCTATTTCAATGATTTTGTTTTCCTGGTAGAACTTTAGCTTTTCCGCCGGAATCATGTCTTCCAGGGCATCGTAAATCGGGCGCAGATAGGGGTCTACTTTTTCCTTCATGTCTCCGGGCAGAAAGCCGAGGCTCTCGCCGGCTTCCACTACGGGGCGGGAAATGATGATTTTCTTGACCTCTTTGTTTTTGAGCGCCCGCACCGCCAGCGCCACCGACACGTAGGTTTTACCGGTACCAGCCGGGCCCAGCGTAAACACCAGGTCGTGCTTCATCACGGCATCCACCAAACGCTTTTGATTGGCCGTTTTGGCTTTGATAATCCCACCTTTGGCGCCAAATACAATAACATCGGGGGCAGCAGCCAGGCTGCGCTCCTCCTGCTCCTCATCGGCAGCGTTGAGGTACTGGTTAACGGTTTTGTCTGTGATTTGCCCGTACTGATGGTAGTGCTCGATGAGCGAGGACAGGATTTCGTTGATGCGGGCGATGATGGGCGTCTGCCCTTGAATTTTAATTTCGTTGCCTCGGGATATAATCTTGCTGCCGGGGAAGGCCGCGGCCAGCTGTCGGATGTTCTGGTTATCAGGTCCCAGGAAATCGACGAGGGAGACGTTTTCGAGCGTGATGATTTTCTCGACCAAACTTAAGGGGATTTTGAACGGCGTTAAGAAAAGAAGAACCCGGAAAGACAGCACTTGTTCGAGGCAAATAGCCTACTTTTGCCGCCCTCACGTGGGTAAACAATAGTACGAAGAACTCAGCATTTTGGCATGGGCCTGATTACGTTTCTGTCTGATTTCGGCTACCGCGACCATTATGTGGCCGCCGTAAAGGCGCGGATTCTGCAGCTGGCTCCCATGCAACCGGTCCTGGACATTACCCACGCCATTGAACCCTTTAACATCGCCCATGCCGTGTACGTTCTCGGCGCCGTATTTTCTGACTTCCCAGCCGGCACAGTACACCTGGTTGGCGTAAACGACTGGGGAACGGCAGGCGGCAGTTGGCGGGCGGCTCGCTACCAGGGCCACTATTTTGTTACGGCTGATAATGGGCTGCTCCCTTTACTCACGGATGGACAGGCCGATGAAGTGGTAGCGCTTTCAGCGCTGGAGCCTACTGCCTCCCCCACCCGCGACGTGCTGGCCTCGGCCGCAGTAGCGCTGGCACAGGGCCGCTCCTTATATGAACTGGGCCCACCAGCACCACCACAATATCAGCTCCTCAATCGGCAGCTACGCCTGCAGGACCACCGCATTACTGGCCACGTGGTGCATATGGACCATTATGGCAACCTGATTACGAATATCTCGCGCACCGCTGTGGAAGCCGTCGGTCACGGCCGACCATACACCATTCACTTTGCGCGTGAAGTAGCGCGCGAGATTCTCCCTCACTTTCAGGCTACAGCACCCGGCGAAGCAGGCTGCATCTACAATAGCCAGGGGTATTTGTGCATCGGCATCAATCAGGGCCACGCCTCTGAGCTCCTCGGGCTGCATTATGATTCGCAGGTAGATATCCGCTTTCCGGCAACTACTTAATTAAAAAAGAAGGCCCTTTGCTGCTTTGAAACGCCCTTTTCTTGGAAGCGACATTGATATTTATTTATTATGTTAAGTATTATATGACAGCCTGTCACTCTTTACTTAACCTCTTATTCCTTCTTCCCATATGTTAATTCGCATTGTGCGCATGAGCTTCCAGGCAGAGGCGGTAGCAGCATTCCAGACTATTTTTCAGAACTCAGAGGAAGCTATTCGCAGCATGCCGGGCTGCCTGTATCTGGAGCTATGGCAGGATGCCGATGCGCCCCATATTTTCTGCACGCACAGCCACTGGGAATCCGCAGCGGCTCTGGATGCTTATCGTAAATCGGAGTTATTTGGGCAGGTATGGCCGGCAACCAAGCGGCTTTTCTCTGCTCCTCCAATGGCTTTTTCCGTACGCCACGTAAGAGGGGATTCCGCTGCCGCCCCAACTTCCTCCTAGCTTTTGTGGTTGAGTAGCATCTCTCCTCTCGTTCCTTTACTTATGCAACCAGACTATTTTGAGTTCTACCAGCTTCCCGAAACCTTCCGTCCGGATGAGGCTGCGCTAAAACGCGCATACTATAAGCTCAGCCGCGAATACCACCCCGATTTTCATGCTACCTCGTCCGTAGAGCATCAGCAGGAAACCCTGCATCTGGCAACGCTGAACACTAACGCCTACCGCACCCTCTCCGACCCCGATCTTCGGATGGCCTACATTCTGAGCCGCCATGGTCTTTTGGAGGAAGGCAAACAGGAGCTTCCCGCTGAGTTTCTGATGGAGGTAATGGACCTGAACGAGCAGCTGATGGAGTTGGAATTTGACCCTGATGCCACCAATGTGCGCCGTGTTGAAGATGAAGTAACTATACTTTCCGATACTCTGGAGGCAGGAATTGAGCCTGTACTAGCTGGCTATGAGATGCTTCCGGGAGACAAAAAGCCACAGGCCCTGCAGCAAATCCGCACGTATTATCTTAAAAAGCGGTATTTGTTGCGCATTCGTGAAAGTCTGGCTAAGTTTGCTGCCCGATCCTGAACAACTAACCGAGTTGTTCCTCTTGCCCAGATGGCGGAATCGGTAGACGCGTCGGTCTCAAACACCGATATCGAAAGATGTGCCGGTTCGACCCCGGCTCTGGGTACTTTTTAACGATTTTCATGCTTAAACGCCGGAAAAGTGCCGATTGCAAAGTGCATTGCAGGCTCGTTTTCGGCGTTTTTGTTTACAGATGTTTAAAAGCCGTTTAAAATATGGCTACTGCCAAAATCGTCATGCGGCCACCGGCCCGGGCAGACGGTACGGCCCTAGCCCGGATGCAGGTCATTCTGAACCGTGAAGTGGTAACTATCGGGCTGGGTATCACTTGGCCAGCCGTTTCATTCGATGAAAAGGAATTATTGTCTGACGAAGCTGCCGAAATCTCAGCAGCCGGGATGCTATGATGCGGCTATGAAGGCAGTATATGGCCCGGGCTGGGAGAAACGGGCGAAGGACCACAACCTGCTGATCGGGAAAGGTGGATCAGGTATTAATTCAGGCCCGAGTGGCGAAATGTCTCTCACGAAAGAAGTCTTTCTGCGGTAATATAAGTCGTCGAATAACAAAGCAGACTTCCTGATCTACATGGAACCGCAGTTTAGGGAGCGTTTCAACCGTGGCCATATCAAGCCCAACACCGTCAAAAATCATAATTCCACGCTGAAGAAGGTTTGTTAAAGATCTATTTATTTGACTTCACCACTTTGTAATTATCCTCTACCTTCCAGTCAATCAACAACTGGCGTGGGTCAACACCAACTTTGGCGGGTCGGTCGGGTAGCGTCAATACAATCGTCTGCTTGCCGGATTTGATAAGGTGCTTTTGCAGGTAGAGTTGCTTACCCACCTCCTTTCCTGCCTCGGCGGGTGCGAAGACGCCGATTTCCACCCACTCCTTCATCGGTAGTTTGGTCTCGGTGCCGGCGCTATCCACTACCAGCTTGGTTGCCTGCAGGTGGAGCATTACCTGCCAGGTGCCTCCTTTGAGCTGTTTGGCGGTGGCGGTTTCCGTCGCCAGCTCCCAAAAGGTGTTGGCCTTAAACAGATCATGCAGCAATGGTTGGAGCGAGTCCGGCGTGGCCGTCTGCAACTCCCGGTAGAGGTCCAGCGAAGTTGCGAAGGGAAGCGTCCCGGGGCGGTGCTTGGCCAGCAAATTCCGGAGCGCCCCGTTTACCTGGTCCCGACCAATGTATTGGCTCAGCGCGTACAGCGCGAAGGGCCCTTTGCGGTAGTTTTGGTAAAAGTCGTCGGCCTGCAGCAGCGGCTTGGCAGCCCGGGTACGCGGGGTTTCGTTCTCTTCCCGTAGGAAACTCAGGAGTGTCTGGAGGTGCTCAGAACCATATGCGTCCTCCAGTACGCCCATGGCCGAGTACCATGCCAAGCTTTCGGTAATAAGGCCGGCGCCCTCTACATAGGCTTGTTTGAGTTGGTTACCCCACCATTGGTGCGCTACCTCGTGTGCCACCACGGCCGTTACCAGGTCGAAGCCCCGCTTGTCATCCTTCGGGTTCAGGAGGAAAAAGCCCTCCTCTGCCGTGATGTCGATGGGCGCGGCGTGGTGGCCGAAGGCGTAGCTGGGATGGGCCACGAAGCGCAACTGCCGGTGCGGATAGGGACCAAACTGCTGGGTGTAATAGTCCAGCGAAGCCTGGGCACTCCGGACCATGCGCGCCGGGTTCTCCGTCACCCCCGGGGGATAATAAATCTGAATAGCAACCTCCTGCCCCGGACCGGCCGCAGGGTTTGCCCATTTCCCTTCCTGCAGCGCGTAGTTGGCCGAGAAGAAGGCGTATTCATTCCGGATGGGTGCATCCGTGGCGTAGTGGAAGTAGCGGCGGCCCGCTTTGGTCCAGGTGCGGCGCAGCGTGCCTGGCGCCACCACCGTCTGGTTCGCATCCGTACCCACTACTGCCACAAAGCTGATTTGCTCCGGAAACGGGGCATACCGGCGAGCCGCTAGGTCGTAGAGCGAGTAGGTGGCGGGCCGGGGCGACAGACCATACGCTTTGCGGGCGCCGGCCTCATCCAACTCCCGGTACGGCTGATACCCTAAGACTGGAAGCCACTCCAAATTCCGGAAACTGGTGCCATTGGCCACCACCTGTGCGTCGGCTCCGTTGTTAGAAAAGCCCTGCGCTTTGTGCGTTACCTTAAAGCTCAGGCGCAGCGAATCACCGGGGTGGAGAGGCCTGGCCAGGGCGTAAATCTGGTAGCCATGCTCCGCGTCCGTGAGGACTTCCTTGGCTGGCAGGTTGAAGTGAATCGCGGCGGTTTCTACGCCCGCCCCCGTCGCCAGATGAATGGAGTCAATGGGTGCCGAGCTATTGTTCACCAGCCGGTAAGTGCCCTTTATCTCTACTGCTCGCTGCTTGGGATATATTTCCACCTGCAGGTTTACACCGGTCAGCAGGGGCTGAGGTACGTTCAGGTACCGGCGGTAGCGCTGCTCGTAGGCGGCGCGTTGTGCTGTTATTTCTGCAGCGGACAGGTAGTTATGCAATACGTTGGTGTTGTAGAAGATAAAACCGCCACACAAGAGGATGCCGACTACTGCCGCTGCCGAAACCACGGCGGTGGCACGCGTGAAACGCCGGCGAGCGAGCTGGAGTCGCGAAGCAAAACTGCCCTCCCGGCCCCGTACCCAGAACAGCCGCGCCACCACCGCTAATAGCAGCGCCCAAGCCACCCAATATCCCTTGAACCACAGCCAGGGTCCCAGCGACGAGCTAAAACCAGCCATATCAGTATAGGTCCACGGCGGACTAGAGCCATAGAGGAGGAGCTTGTGCGCTATGCCCAGGTTGGGGGCGTAGGCGATAAAGCCATAGGCTAACAGCGCCACCAGGTGACCTACGAACTTCTGATTGACCAGCACGTGCACCAAGAGGGCCAGCAGGCCGAAAAGCAGGCAATCCACCAACTGCAGTCCGAAGATGGTTTGCAGGTACAGACTGATTTCCGGAGTAGCACCTCCGATGGCCACTTGCGCCACTATTCCGGCCATCATAAGGAAGGCTAGCCACACCACAAGCACAAGACTTAGCGCCAGAAAACGGCTCAGGAAAAGCACCCATTCCGGCACGGGTGCCGCGTTGGCAATTTCGCTCAGACCAGTTTCCCGTTCCCGCCACACCAGCTCGCCGGCGTAGAAAATGGTGAGCAGGGCGATGAGAATCCAGAAACGTTCCGGCGGCGCAAGAGGCCCAGTCAGATAATCCAGAACAAAGTCGGTTCGGGGCAGCAAGGGCGTGCCGCGGCCCTTCAGGTTGCCAGAGATTGTCAGTCCCACCACCAGGGCTATGACGGCCAGCAGGGGCAGCCCGGCCTTGCTTTTGGCGAGCTGCAGAAAGGATTTCGAGGTGATGAGGCGCAACTGGCGCAACTGCGTGACGACTCCATACGTCCCCCGGACTGGCGGCAATGCCTCCCCTGTTCCCCAGCTCAACCTCTCCTGAGGGAGTGCCTCCTCGGGTTTGGGCCGTTTATCCGGCTTCTGTTTTTGACCAGTTTCGGGTAAAACGAATTGAAATCGAAAATACGTGAATGTCAGCAGGCCCAGCGAAATGCCAAGCCAAAGCAGGCGGTTAGTGAGAAAGGAGCCCTCCAGCAGGAACAAGCGCGTATTCTTCTCCAGCGGGCTCCAGTCATTGGAAAGATGACTCAGAACCAGGGTGAACCCCGTGGGGTCTACCAAATTTCCCCATTCCCCCACATCCTGCAACCCCTGTCCTATAATGTAGGCCGCCGCGAACAGGAGCGCCCCGACCAGGTAACTAGCCATGGCCCGGCGGCTGAGCGCCGAGAGCGAGAATTGAATGGCCGTCGCGAAAAAGGCGTTGGGCACCAGGATGTAAAAAACGGTCGTCAAGTAGGCCGCTGCCCGGAACGGCCCCAGAATTTCGGCCTCTACCCCGGCAGCGTGCATGGCCAGCAGAATGCCTACCGGAATAGCAAGCAGAACAAGGACACTTAGGGCGAAGGCGGCCAGAAACCGTCCACCCAGGTAGTCGGCTTTGCTGGCGGGGGCCGTGTAGGTGAGCGAATGCATGCGGGTCTGTACATCGCGGGCGGCCGCATCGCCCGCCACGGAGGCGCCGACCAACAGCCACTTTACGCTGCATATCACCGCAACTGCCGCAATGACGATGGGTGCATTGAGTAAAAAATACCCATCCCGCGCATCGGAGGCAAAGTTGGCAATGACAATCAGAAAAGCAATGGCCAGCAACACCCCGAAGTAAAGCCAGGTAGCGACCCGGCGCAGCTGGTAGCCGAATTCCAGCGCAAAGATTCGTTGCAGCTTCATAGTAATATCCCTTCCGCTTTCGGCTGCTCACTGGCCACTCCGAAGCATCCCGTCATGGCACTGAAATAGACATCCTCCAAATCAGGCTCTGCCAGCTCAAACCCGTTGCCTGGCATTTCAGGGCTGTACACGTGCACCAGAGTGCGGCCACTCAAGAGTTTGGCGGAAATAATCCGGTGCTCCTGCTCCAGCGCCGGCAAGGTAAGTTTATCGGTTAGCTTGCGCCAGATGTGGCCTTTGAGGGCGGCCACGGCCTCCAGGGGCTGGGCCTCCAGCAGGATTTGGCCTTGGTTGATGATGGCCATGTTGGTGCACAACTCGGAGACGTCTTCCACGATATGGGTGGAAAGAATCACCACGCTGTTTTCTCCTAATTCGCTCAGCAGGTTGAGGAAACGGACCCGCTCGGCCGGGTCCAGGCCCGCCGTGGGCTCGTCTACAATAAGCAGGCTGGGGTTACCTAGAAGGGCCACCGCCACGCCAAAGCGTTGCCGCATGCCGCCGGAGTAGCCGCCCAGCTTCTGCTTGCGCTTGTCCCAGAGGTTAGTTTGCTTGAGCAAGGCCTCGGTGGTTGCTCTGCGCAGCGCCCGGTTGGTAATACCTTTCAGCACCGCGAAGTAGTCCAGCAGTTCCTCCGCACTGGCTTTGGGGTACACACCAAACTCCTGGGGCAGATAGCCCAGCGTCTGGCGCACCGCTTCCTTCTGGTTCACTACATCAATGTCGCCCAAAAAGATTTGCCCTTCATCCGGCTCCTGCAGCGTGGCGAGCGTGCGCATGAGGGTGGACTTACCCGCGCCATTCGGGCCGAGCAGCCCGTACATACCCGGCGGAATATCCAGCGACACATTGTTCAATGCCTGCACGCCATTCGCATACCTTTTGGAGACATTGCGGATGACCAAGCCCAACGGGTGATTTCCCATTTTATCGGATTTGCTTCGGTGAATCGTTTAAAAAGAGAGACGTGAAGCACCTTGACTAATGCCTGCTTTCTCTATTTCAGGACGAAGCAACTGTTACCCGACAGGAAAGCAAAAAACGATATGCTGATGCAGAGAAGTATTCGACCAAGTTGGATTTTGCTTCTGCCAAAGCACTGGCCGGCTCCTTTGCACCTCTCGTAGATTCGCCTTAGCAACTAGTCGAAACACTGGCCTGGGCAACAGCCGGAAAAACCACCTTTGTGCTATGGACCGCGTCAAAAAAATCTTCTGGCTGATTCACCTATCCGTTTGGATCTTGTTCACCTTGTTGGTCGGCTTGCAGCTGAGCAGTGAAGGTGATGCCCACTGGCTAAGCACAACCAAGGGATTCATAGCGACCTGCCTGTATGTTTTTTACAGCCATTTCTACCTGCTGACCTGGTATACCGGGCAGCGAAAAGACAGAGGCTATTGGCTCCGACTGGGGGGAATTGCGTTGAGCGGGCCGTTTCCCTTTTTGCTTTTCCACCAGAAGCCGTTCGATTTTGGGTTTTATTTGATGTACTTGGTCACGACTGTACCCATCTTTCTCTTCCTGAGTTGGCTGGCCCGAGTCACCGAGACGCTGGTACTGAATACCATCCGGAAAGAGCAGCTGGAGAAGCAGGCCGTGGAGGCCGAACTCACCAACCTGAAGTCGCAGATTAACCCGCACTTCCTGTTCAATACCCTCAACAACATCCACACGCTGGTGTACAAGCAGGCCCCGGCCGCTCCGGAGGCGGTCATGCACCTGGCCTCGTTGATGCGCTACATGATTTATGAGTCCAATGCGTCCACGGTTCCGCTGACCCGGGAGCTGGACTATTTGCGGGATTACGTGAGTTTGCAGCAGCTCCGGTATAAGAATAGTCCAGTAGTGGACCTGCAGATAGCCGGGGAAACCGAATCCTGCTACATTGCCCCCTTGCTGTTTATTCACTTACTGGAAAACGCCTACAAACACAGCCCCGCCCGCCTGGAACCCGGCGACCTAAAGGTGCGGATGGAGGTAAAAGAAGATACCCTCATTTTCAGCGTGCAGAACCCCATCGGGAAAAAGTCGGCTAATCCGCTGGAAGAACCCGGTGGCATTGGCTTGCCCAACGTCCGGAAAAGGCTGTCTTTGTTGTATCCTGACCAGCACACGCTGACCATTCAGCAAACCGGCGAAACCTTTACGGTCAATCTTACCATCCACGGTCTTCACGTACCGGCTCATGAAAGACAAGCTCACCTGCTACATCATTGAAGACGAGTACCTGGCCCAGGAAATACTGGAAGAATACATCCGGAAAGTCTCTTTTCTGGAGTTGAAAGGGACCTACGTGAGTCCCTTGGAGGCCGCTGCTCATTTGGCAGAAGACAAACCCGACCTGCTGTTTCTGGATATCAACATGCCGGACCTGGATGGACTCAGCTTCATCCCGATGCTGAACCCCAAACCCATGATTATCCTCACCACCGCCTACGACCAGTACGCGCTGAAGGCGTATGACCTGGAGGTGAAGGATTACCTGTTAAAACCCTTTACGTTCGAGCGGTTTTACAAAGGCGTGTTACGCCTGTACCAGGAACAAAGCCCTTGGCATGCCCTAGAAAAGAAGGAAGAAAAAGCGGAAACGAAGCCGGAGCAAGAGTATATTTTTCTAAAGGTGGGCCACCGCATCCAGAAAGTAGCGACCCGCGACATTCTCTTCGTGGAGGGCATGAAAGACTATTTACGGATTCATACCAGGGAAGAGAAGATCATGACGCTGCTCAGCTTTGCCAAACTGGAAGAGCTGCTGCCCTCCCAGGATTTTGCCCGCGTGCACCGATCCTTTCTGGTCGCCCTTGACAAAATTGACCACATCGAGAAAAACCGGATTCAGATTGCCGACCAAATCATCCCCATCAGTGATACCTATGCCGAGGCTTTTTATAAACTGCTGAAGGGGCTTTGAGGGGGAAGTTCGTAGTTGAGGTCTTTGGGTGTTGGTAAACAAATCGGGAGAGATGACCTCGCCCTGGTTTATGCTCACCAAGACAGTGGTGTACCGCTGTTCGCGGGGGCTTTTCCGGCACTGGCGCGAATTTTCCGGCACTGACGCGAAAGGGTATGCGGGTAAGGCCAGAGCGTCGCAGTTTTGGGCTGTTCATCATCTCAACTCCTTTCCCGACCATGACCACTCAGCAACTCGCCCGCGACGTAAAATTCCTGAAAGCTTACGCTTTAGTAGCCACGCTCCTCCCAGCCACGGCGCTGCTCTTCGCCTTCAGCAAGCCCGACAAGCCCGTCCGCTTCGGCGAAATTACAGTGGAGCGCCTGGAGTCTTACTTCAACGATACGCTGGTGGTGCACCTCAAAGGCCAGGCTACTACCCTGACCAGCAGCACGCACCGCACCCCGGAGCTACGCCGGTGGCTGCTCGGCAGCTAATGTCAGGTCTAGGAACATTGACTTATCCAGCTTCATGAGAGGTATGAAATGTACTCTGCAAGCTCTGATAAGACTGGATTATGAAGTCGTCGATGGTCCAAATAAAGTTGCTTATTCCTTAGTTAAAAGGCACAGAATAAAGATAATCCGCGGGCTTGGTAAGACCAAAGGCAGCAAATCGTGGGGTGAAAGAAGAGCAAAACAGTGTATACCTGCTTTCTGAAAGGCGTAAATGTGTTTTGTATTCACTTTCTTGGGTGCTCTATTTCCTATCCTTCTTATAGTTAGTGGTTATTCGATTATGAAAAACTCTCTGCTTATTGGCTTGAATTGTTGACTCCAGAAGTGAGGAAGTTGCGTCGAGCCAATGAAAATGCGCGGGTAATCATCAGCTTGAGAAATTTAAAGAAGCACTGGAAGGCCATCGATTTATCAGCCGAAACACTGGCAAATCTGCTACAAAAAGTTAGTCTGGTATCAATGGTTGATTACCGTATTGCGGCTTGTATTATTGGCGTCGCGGCCTAAACTGAATTTGCATCTGAATAGAAAAATTGCAGTTTAATGAACGGCAATTGTGTCATATCCTTTAGGTGTATGTGCACAAAGCTGACTTCATCTAACTTCTACTATCATTGCCATCTACATCAACAGACCATTATCTTATCCAATGCAGCTTATGATTCGCGTCGGCTTTCTTCTGGTTTTGCTTTGCGTAGTTGTGGCACTGCCAGTATCGGCGCAGGCACGCCGGGAAATTCTACTGGATAAGAACTGGAAGTTTACAAAGGGAGAAGTAGCAGACGCTGCTTCGCCGGACTTTGATGACAGTAAGTGGCAAAGTATTTCTGTGCCGCACGACTGGGCTATTTATGGTCCTTTTGATGGTAATAATGATTTGCAGGAAGTAAGAATTGAGCAAAACAGCGAGCAGAAGGCTACTTTGAAAGCCGGGCGCACGGGTGGGCTGCCGTTTATTGGAACAGGCTGGTACCGGCGCAGACTGCAGGTGCCGGATTTTAAAGCGGGTAAACGGGCCTTGCTCCTCTTTGATGGGGCCATGAGTAACGCCAAAGTCTATGTAAACGGTAAGGAAGTTGGCTCCTGGCCCTACGGGTACAACTCATTTTTCTTCGATATTACTTCCTCCTTGCGGTCGGATGGGAATAATACCTTGGCCGTACGTTTGCAAAACCAGCCGCAGTCCTCGCGCTGGTACCCAGGAGCCGGGCTTTACCGGAACGTACACCTACTGATAACCAATCAGGTCCATATTCCGGTCTGGGGTACTTACCTTACCACCCCGGACATCACGGCAGAGCGGGCTAAAGTTCACCTGCAAACCCGGGTAGAAAAGTCTGCTGGCACTCCGCAACTGAGGCTGCATACCGAAATCCGCGATGCGGCCGGCAAAGTGGTAGCCAACACGGAAACCCTGCTGGCCCCAAATGCCGGAGGGGAGTTCGAACAGAATCTGGAAGTAAAATCTCCCCGGCTTTGGTCGCCGGAAACGCCGGTTCTATATACGGCCTATTCCCGGCTTTTCGACGGCAAACAGCTTCTGGATGAATACAGCACCCCGTTTGGCATTCGTTCCTTTCGCTTTGAAGCCGATAAAGGCTTTTTCTTAAACGGGAAAGCGCGCAGGTTTAAGGGCGTGTGCAACCACCACGACTTGGGGCCACTGGGCACTGCCGTAAATACGGCCGCCCTGCGTCGTCAGCTTACCCTGTTGAAAGACCTGGGCTGTGATGCCATTCGTACGTCACACAACATGCCGGCCCCGGAGCTTGTCAGCCTGTGCGATGAAATGGGCTTTATGCTAATGGTAGAATCCTTTGATGAGTGGAAGACTCCAAAGGTAAAAAACGGCTACAGCCAGTATTTTGATCAGTGGGCAGAGAAAGATCTGGTCAACATGATTCACCGGGACCGAAATCATCCTTCGGTTATTATGTGGAGCATTGGCAATGAGGTGCCGGACCAAAAAACGCCCGAAGGCGCTTCCATTGCCAAACGCCTCCAGGATATCTGCCACCGCGAAGACCCAACCCGGCCGGTCACGGCAGGTATGGACCAGATTGACCATGCCTTAAAAAACAACTTTGCAGCAGTGCTGGATATCCCTGGCTTTAACTACAAGCCTTCGCGCTACCAGGAAGCCTACAACCAGCTCCCGCAAAAACTATTGTTGGGCTCCGAAACCGCTTCCACAGTCAGTTCCCGGGGGGTATATAAGTTTCCGGTAGAACCTACCAAAGACAAAAAGTACCCGGATAACCAGGCCTCTTCCTACGACCTGGGCGTGTGCTACTGGTCGCAGACTCCGGATGAGGAATTTGTGAAGCAGGACGACCTGCCTTACGTGCTGGGAGAATTTGTGTGGACAGGTTTTGATTACCTCGGAGAGCCGACCCCCTATGATGAGCAGTGGCCCTCTCATAGCTCTTACTTTGGCATCCTGGATTTAGCCGGCATTCCGAAAGACCGATACTACCTCTACCGGGCCCGGTGGAATACCACAGCTCCTACCCTGCACCTGCTGCCGCACTGGACCTGGCCTGGCCGCGAGGGCCAGATTACCCCCGTATTCTGCTATACCAACTCCCCTACCGCCGAGCTGTTTGTAAACGGCAAAAGCATGGGCAAGCAAACCAAAACCACCACGGGCAGCCCCCAGGAGCGCTACCGCCTGATGTGGTATAATGTGAAATACGAGCCAGGAACCCTGAAAGTAGTAGCCTATGATGCCCAGGGAAAAGCTGTAGGGGAAGAGCAGGTACATACTGCCGGTCAGCCACACCATATCCGGCTGGTTTCCGACCGAACCAGTTTAACGGCTGATGGCAAGGATCTGGCCTTTGTTACGGCGCAGGTAGAGGATGCCAAGGGCAACCTTTGCCCGGAAGCTACCGATCAGCTACAGTTTACAGTAAGTGGAGCAGGGAGTTTCCGGGCGGCAGCTAATGGCAACCCGGCTAGCCTGGAGCTGTTTCACGAACCTCAAATGAAGGCTTTTCAGGGAAAGCTGGTAGCCGTACTGCAGGCAACGGAGCAAGCCGGCACCATGGAATTGAAAGTAACCGGCAAGGGCTTGAAGAGCGCCTCTCTCCAGTTAAAAACCAAGTCTGCCTCCCGGAATCAGAATTGATTTCAGGGAGGCAGACTTGGAAAATAGTCTCTGTGCTTTAGCGCCCGAAGTCATCCTGCACCCGCACAATATCCTGCTCATCGGAGGGCTGTTGGGCATCTGTGTGCTGCCAGATTTCGGCAATAATACCCCAGTCATTCAAGCCCACCAGCCGGTGCCGCTCACCTTGCGCCAGCGTAATTGTTTGGCCAGGACCATAAGTTTTCAGCTCGCCCTCGGTATCGGTGGGGCTGGTAATGACGCCCACAGTTCCCTGCACTACTTTCCAGATTTCGGCCCGGCGGTGATGATACTGCCAGGACAAGCGCTGGTGCGGCGCTACCAGTAAAATCTTAGGACTGAGCTTGCCGGAAATGCGCAGCTGCTCCACCGGCAACCCATCGAAATAAGTATCAGCAAACGACTGGGCCTGGCTTTCATCCAACACGAAAAAGCCTCCCCACGGGCGCGCCTGATCCTGCTGGGTAATGCCGAAGCCTTGTTGCTGAAGCCGCTGTTCTATTTGCTGGAACAGATGTTGTTTAGATAAGTCAGTGCTCATAATCCAATCAAAAGAAGATTCACAACAGGTTAAGTGGCCTTAGCCACCAGGATACTTACGCTATTTGGGCAAGCTCGTCTGCCGCGAATGGTGCAGAGAGGATTCGCGAATAATCAGTTCCGGCTTGAGCACCAGGTGCGGCGGCACATACGAGGGGCCCCGTTTGAGCAACTGCAGAAACAGACGCACGGCCGTTTCCCCCATCTGCTCTGCCCGCTGGTCTACCACCGTGAGTTGGGGCTGCAGCATGGCCGTGAAGGGCTCATTGCTGAAGCAGGCAATGGCAATATCCTGGGGCACGCGCAGAGACTTCTCCCGCAGTACTTCCAATGCCCCCACCGTGGGTATGGCGTAAGCAGCAAATACCCCATCCAGCGGTGGCTCCAGGGCCAGCAGGTGTTGCATGCCTAAGCGGCCGGCATCATGTGTTAGAGATGGCAGGGCATATACCAACTGCTCATTAAACGGCAGGCCATGCGCTTCTAAAGCCGATTTGTAGCCTAAAAACCGGTTGCGGCTGGTATTCAGGTGCTGCGGACCGGCCAAGTGGGCAATCCGCGTGCAGCCCTGCTCAATAAGATGCCGCACGGCTTGGTAGGCCCCCTGAAAATCATCCAGAATAACGGCCATGCTTTGTGGCAGCTCGGGCATACGGTCAAAGAAAACCAGCGGGGTCCCCTGCTGGCGCACCTGCTCAAAATGCTGCGTCTCGCTGAATGTAGTAGCCGAAACGGAGATAAGAATACCTTCTACCTGGGCCGCCAGCAGGGCCTCAATGTTCTGCTGTTCCCGCCGAAAGTCTTCGTTCGACTGGCACATCATCAGGGTGAAACCCTCCTGGGTGGCAACTTTTTCAATGCCGTTCATCACGGCCGGAAAAAAGTAACCGTTAATGTGCGGCACAATTACGCCCAGAGTTTTGCTGTGGCCTTTGCGCAGAGCGGCCGCCAGTTGGTTGGGCCGATAATGAAGCTCCTGAGCTACCTGACGGATTCTTTCCTTGGTGGCCTCACTGATATCCTTGTGGTTGGCCAGCCCCCGCGACACCGTGGAAGTAGACAATCCGAGCAGTTGCGCTATGTCGCGGATGGAAGTTTTTTGCTTGGAAGCGGCCATACATCAGCGCATTTGATGGAAGAGAAATTGTCTGTCAACCCCAAATGAACGCAACAGAAGTCTATTACCAAGCTTTGGCCCTATTTAAACTGCCAGGAGAAGCAGGCTTTTGCCGAAAAAAACGATTTAGCGGAAGCCGCCGGGCTTAAGCCGCCTGAATCTCGAAGCCGGCGTTTTCTACCGCTTCCATAATCTGTTCGGCCGTGAGCTTGTCCGTAGTAACCGTTAAAATCTTATTGGGGTTGGTAGTATCCACCTGCCAGTTGCCGGCACCAGCCTGCTCATTAAGCGCTGGCGTAACTGCCTTTATGCAGCCGCCACAGTTAATATTCGTCTTGAATTGGAGCGTTTTCATGTATATAAATGTAAGGTGAAACCGGAAAAGTGGCTTTGGAAAAGTAACACGCAAAAGTACAAAGGGGTGCCACCTGACAGGTACGCAATTGTGCCGGTTACTTGCAGGATTATGGACTCTGGCAGCCCGGTTTCATCCTTCTAGCAGGGTCAGCGTGCAAATTATGTACCTCTGAGGACGGATTTCGTAAGAACCCTCCGCCAGGCAGGTTGTTTCTTTGTAGCACCGTTCCGGGCTTTAGCACTACTGCTTTCTGACCCGCGGCTATGCTTCTCTGATTCTACTGATGGAACCCCAAACAAAAACGGAAACCCTTGATATAGAGGGCATGACCTGTGCCTCCTGCGCGGCCTCCGTGCAGAAGTCGCTCAGCCGTACCCCTGGCGTGCAGCGGGCGGTGGTCAACTTCGCCACCGAGAAAGCCACTGTGGATTATATACCCTCCCAGGCAACCTCGGCCATGCTGAAGGATGCTGTGGTGAAAGCAGGCTTTGGCATTATGGAGCGTGCGCCGGAGACGTCCGCGGCCGAGCGCAGTGCCGAGATAGACCGGCAGAAGGCAGCCGCATATCAGAAGCTGAAGCGTCGGTTCTGGGTAGCGGCCGCCCTGGCCCTTCTCATCATGCCCCTGAGTATGCTTATGCTCTGGCCCGGGATGATGACCTGGATTCCCATGCCTGTGCTCAATTACGTGCTGCTGGGCCTTACACTGCCGGTATTGCTGTACAGCGGACGCGAGTTTTACTTTTCGGCCTGGAATGGGTTTAAGCACCGCTCTGCCAACATGGATACGCTCATTGCAGTGGGTACCGGGGCAGCCTTTCTCTACAGCCTGGCCACCACGCTAATCCCAAATTTCTTTAGGCAGCATGGGCTCATGCCGGAAGTATATTATGACACCACCGCCACCATAATTGCCCTGATTCTGCTGGGAAAGATGCTGGAAATGCGTGCTAAAACCCAGACCTCTGCGGCTATGAAATCCTTGTTGGGACTACAGGCCAAAACCGCCCGCCTCGTGCGCCCGGATGGCCGGGAAGTAGATGTGCCCATTGAACAAGTGCAGCTGGGCGACCTGGTGGTGGTGCGCCCTGGTGAGAAAGTAGCTACTGATGGCTTGATTGAGGAAGGACACTCCGCCGTGGATGAGGCCATGCTGACAGGCGAGAGCCTGCCAGTGGAGAAAAAAGCGGGGGACCCTGTATTTGGGGCCACCCTCAACAAAACCGGGTCTTTCCGTTTCCGCGTGACCAAAGTGGGTACGGAAACCATGTTGGCCCAAATTGTAAAAATGGTAGAAGATGCCCAAGGCAGCCGCGCGCCAATCCAGCGCCTGGCAGACAGGGTCAGCGCCATTTTTGTGCCTACCGTGGTGGTCATTGCCATCCTCACCTTTGTGCTCTGGTTTAATCTGGCGCCAGTAGAATCTCGCCTGCCGCTGGCCCTGGTTAACTTTGTGGCTGTTCTTATCATTGCCTGCCCCTGCGCGCTGGGATTAGCTACACCCACGGCCATTATGGTGAGCACGGGCAAAGGCGCCGAAAACGGAGTCCTCATCCGCAACGCCGAGGCCTTAGAAAAAGCCTATCAGGTGAATACAGTGCTGCTGGATAAGACCGGCACCATTACCCGCGGCGAGCCTGCCGTAACTGATGTTGTGCCTGCCGAAGGATGGCAAGCCGCGCAATTATTGCCGCTGGTGGCAGCTGTGGAGCGGCAGTCAGAGCACCCGCTGGCCGAAGCTGTGGTGCGCTATGCGGAGGCGCAGCCGGCCCCCCTCCTCACCGCCACTGGTTTTCGCGCCGTGGAAGGAAAAGGCGCGGCGGCTAGTGTCAATGGGCAGGAAGTACTGATTGGCAATGCCCGCCTGCTGGAAGAGGCCGGGGTAACCCTTTCCCCCGCACTGCGCCAGCAGGCGGAAAAGTTACTGACCCAGGCCCAGACGGTGCTCTACCTGGCCGTAGCGGGGCAGGCAGCCGGACTGCTTGGCGTGGCCGATACCGTGCGCGATACTTCGGCGGCAGCAGTTCAAAAGCTGCAGGCCTTGGGTATTGAGGTGGTGATGATGACCGGCGACAATCCGCAGACGGCGGCCCAGGTAGCCGCGCAGGTGGGTATTAAGCGTTACTTTGCTGAGGTGCTTCCCCAGGATAAGGCCGCGAAGGTGAAACAGTTGCAGAGCGAAGGCCGCATTGTGGCCATGGTTGGGGATGGTATCAACGACGCACCCGCGCTGGCCCAGGCCGACCTTGGTCTGGCCATGGGAGCGGGCACGGATGTGGCCATGGAGGCCGCCGGCATCACGCTGATGCGCTCTGATCTGAACGGTGTGGTAACGGCCATTGCGCTGTCCCGCCAGACCATTCGCACTATCCGTCAGAACCTATTCTTCGCCTTTATTTACAATACGCTGGGTATTCCGGTAGCGGCGGGCGTGCTGTATCCCTTCTTTGGGCTGATGCTCTCCCCCATGCTGGCCGCGGCCGCCATGGCCCTGAGTTCTGTCTCGGTGCTCACCAACTCACTGCGGCTGCGCAGCTTCTCCCCTGCTAAAAGCTAACCCTTATGGATTCGGCAGAAATCATCGTGACCGGGATGGGACTTGCACTGGCTGTCCTCGTTATCTGGTACTTCTTTTTCTCGGCTCGCCAGACGGCCAGCGCGGTGTCGTCCTCTGGCGGGGTGCAGGAAGTCGGCATCACGGTAAAAGGTGGCTACTCACCCGATGTCATTGAGGTGGAACGCGGCAAGCCCGTGCAGCTGAGCTTTTACCGGGATGAGGAAAATACCTGTTCCGAGGAAGTACTGTTTCCGGATTTCCGCATTCGCCGAGACCTACCCGCCTTCAAAACCACCCTGATAGAACTGCTGCCGGAAAAGCCGGGTACTTATCCGTTTACCTGCGGTATGGGCATGCTGCGCGGTAGCCTGGTGGTCAAATAAGCCTGCTCTAACCCAGGAAAGCTAATGCAGGGGCCGTCTTTTGAGCATGCCGCCCACCGCATCATCCACGCTATGCTGCACCAGAAAGGCATGCGGATCCAAGCGTTTTACTTCTTCCCGAAGCTTGGGCAGCTCTAACCGGGTAACTACTGTGAAAATAATATTCCGCTCCTCCCGCTGCTCGCCGCGCTTGCCATAGCCACTCTGGCCTTTATAAATGGTTACGCCCCGGCCAAGGTGAGTGGTAATAGCTTCCCGGATTTCCTCACTGTGCTCTGAGATAATGGTTACCCCGGTGTATTGCTCAATACCATTGAGCAGAAAGTCCAGGGTTTTAGACGCCGATACGTACGTGAGGATGGAATACAGCGCCTCTGTAACGCCCAGGATAAAGGCCGCTACCCCGAAAATGAAGATATTCAGGATCAGGATGATGTCGCTGACTTTAAGCAGCGGTGTGTTGCGGTTGATGAGCAGGGCCAGGATTTCGGTGCCATCCAGAACAGCTCCGCCGCGCATGGCCAGCCCAATGCCGGCCCCAATAAAGACCCCGCCAAAAACGGCCGTAATCAGCAGGTCCGGGGTTACATCGGGGTAAGGCACCACTACCAGGCACAACGCCAGGCCGGCAATGGCTACCGCGCTTTTTACCGCAAACCGCAGGCCCATTTGCCGGTAGCCCAGCAGCAGGAAAGGCAGGTTAATCAGGAGCAGCCCCCAGGACAAGGGTAGGTTCAGCCCGGTAGCCAGCAGCATGGAAATACCTGTGGCGCCCCCATCAATGAAATGACTCGAGAGTAGAAAACCCTTCAGACCCATACCCGCCGACAAAATACCCGCCACAATAAAAGCGGTGTTTTTCAGAATGCTGCCGAGGCGTTTACCAGGTGTGCCGGAATCCGGCTTAGCCGCAAGGGAGGCCGTAGCTTGGTTCATAGGAATGGGAATATGTCGGGAAGAAACAGCTCAGCGAGATGCTTCAAAGTATTTATCAATTAGGGGCACATGCCGGACCCAAAGCTACCCCTTTGGCGCCATGCCCATTTATTGACCCTGGCAAGAAAAAAATTCCGTCTAATTCCCTGTACCCTGCAGGTGGGCTTTTGGTGCAGCTTGGTCCAGAAAACGTACCTTCTGTACCGTTAGCCGCTATTTATTTAGCTACGCCAACTTTTATCACTCAATAAAAGCAGAACCCCCGTGGCAGAACCCAAGTAAATATAAAAATATAAGCAACGAAATTATGTATGTACATTATATGTACATACATTTATAAGCGAATAAGGGTAGCCCCTGGCGCCTGCCTTTCAAAGTTGCTGCTCTGTATAGCTTTACTCTGTCTCATCTTTTTCTAAAACTCAATCATATGGCCACCAACTGGAAATTAGACCCTGCCCACAGCGAAGTGCAATTCAAAGTGAAGCACTTGATGATTACAACTGTAACGGGCTATTTCAAAAAATTCGATGTGGAAGTTACCACTGAAGGGGATGATTTCTCCACGGCCACGTCTGTCGTTTTCAGCGCTGATGTGGACTCTATCAGCACCAACAACGAGCAGCGGGATACGCACCTGAAATCAGCTGATTTCTTTGATGCAGAGACCCACGGCCAGATTGTTTTCCTGGGCCGGCAGTTTGAAATGACGGGCTCAGACACGGCCAACCTGCACGGCGACCTGACTATCCGGGGCGTGAGCAAGCCCGTGACGGTGAAAGTAGAGCTGGGCGGTATTGTGGTAGATCCTTATGGCCAGACCAAAGCTGGTTTCACGGTGGAAGGCAAAATCAGCCGCAAAGAGTTTGGCCTGACCTGGAATGCCGTAACAGAAGCCGGTTCGGTTGTGGTTAGCGACGATATTAAGCTGCTGGCTGAAATTCAGCTGATCAAGCAGGCATAACCCGAAGAAGGGCTGTTTCTTCGGTCTTTCTTTTCTGGCAAAGCCGTCATTCCCGCGTTTCCCTTGCCAGGGCAGCGTTTTGGGAATGGGGGCTTTGCTGCTTTTATGCAGCGGTACTTTCGCCCATAGGCGGGCTGTTCTCAGCATAAATTAGCGGGCAGGTCAATAGGGTATGGAAAGCGGGCAACACCGGAGTAGGGATTTATGGCGAAGAACTACAACTTGCCCCTGAATTCTGCCTCTTCCTGCTTGCCTGCTATTGGGAGTGCGCAGGCGCAGTAATTTCTTCTCTCCCCTGCTTCCCATCCTCCTGCAGCAACCCGGTTGCAGGAAGCTAACTGTCCTAAATAACAATTATGATGAAACAACTTCCCGGTTTCCGGTTGTCTGCTCCCCGGCACAGCCAATGGTTTCTGCTGCTTTTTGCGTTTCTGGTATGCCGTGCGGCCAGCGCAGCGGAAATCAAGTCTCCTGATAAGCAACTGACGCTGGACTTTTCGGTGCAGCCCGGCGGCGTACCCACGTATAGCCTGACTTACAAAGGCCGCGCCGTGATAAAGCCCAGCAAGCTGGGGCTGGAGCTAAAAAACACTACTTCGCTCACCAGCGGTTTTACTATCACCGACACCAAAACCTCTTCCTTCGATGAAACCTGGAAGCCGGTTTGGGGCGAGGTAAAAGAGATTCGCAACCATTACAACGAGCTGGCCCTTACTCTGACCCAGGCAGAAACCAGCCGTACTATTATCCTGCGCTTTCGCCTGTTTAACGACGGCCTGGGCTTCCGCTACGAATTTCCGCGGCAGCCCAAGCTCGATTACTTTACCATTAAGGAGGAGCGCACACAATTTGCCCTGGCCGGCGACCATAAAGCCTTCTGGCTGCCCGGCGACTACGACACCCAGGAGTATAGCACCGTTACCTCCAAGCTCTCGGAAGTACGCGGGCTGATGAAATCGGCCGTGACGGGCAATGCCTCGCAGACTACCTTCTCGCCTACGGGGGTGCAGACGCCCCTCATGCTCAAAAGCCAGGACGGCCTGTACATTAATATTCACGAGGCAGCGCTGATTGATTACTCCTGCATGCACCTGAATCTGGACGACAAAAGCTTCGTGCTGGAGTCGCATCTGACGCCCGACGCGGTGGGCGACAAAGGCCTGTTGCAGACCCCGGCACTCTCGCCCTGGCGCACTATTATTGTGAGCGACAAAGCAGGCGACATTCTGCTATCCAAGCTGGTGCTGAACCTGAATGAGCCCACTAAATTCAAAGATGTTTCCTGGATTAAGCCCGTAAAGTACGTGGGCGTATGGTGGGAGATGATTACGGGCAAGAGCACCTGGTCCTACACCAACCAGGACAACATTAAGCTCGATTCTATTGACTACCGCAAGGTGAAGCCCAACGGCACCCACGGCGCCAACACGGCCCACGTGAAGGAGTACATCGATTTTGCGGCCAAGCACGGTTTTGATGCGGTGCTGGTAGAAGGCTGGAACACCGGCTGGGAAGACTGGTTTGGCAAGCACAAGGACTACGTGTTTGACTTTGTGACGCCCTATCCCGACTTCAACGTGCCGGAATTGCAGCAGTACGCGGCCAGCAAGAATGTGAAGATCATTATGCACCACGAAACCTCCGGCTCCGTGCGCAACTATGAGCGCCACCTGGATTCGGCCTTTCAGTTTATGAACAAGTACGGCTACGATGCGGTGAAGACCGGTTACGTAGGCGACATTGTACCCCTGGGCCACCACCACTACGACCAGTGGATGATAGACCACTATAACTACGTGCTGAAAAAGGCCGCTGACCACCATATTATGGTGAATGGGCACGAGGCCGTGCGCCCCACGGGTCTGGCCCGCACCTACCCCAACCTCATCGGCAACGAGGCAGCCCGCGGCACGGAGTACGAATCCTTCGGCGGCAATAATGCCGACCACACCACCATTCTGCCCTTCACGCGCCTCATCGGCGGGCCGATGGACTACACCCCGGGCATTTTCCAGACTAAGGTCAGTGCCTACAATCCGCAGAATAACTCCTTTGTGCACAGCACACTGGTGCGGCAACTGGCCTTGTACGTAACGATGTACTCGCCCCTACAAATGGCCGCTGACCTGCCCGAGACATACAACAAGTACCTCGACGCTTTCCAGTTTATCAAAGACGTAGCGGTGGACTGGGATGATACCAAGGTATTGGAAGCGGAGCCCGGTGACTACATCACTTACGCCCGCAAAGCCAAGGGCAAGAGTAGCTGGTTTGTGGGCAGCACCTGCGACGAAAATGGCCGCACCTCCAAAATCAGCCTGAGCTTCCTTGACCCGAAGAAGAAGTACGTGGCTACCATCTACGCCGATGCCAAGGATGCGCACTACGAAAAGAACCCGCAGGCCTATACCATTCGCAAAGTCACGGTAACCAACAAATCCAAACTCTCGCAGTATTGTGCGCCGGGCGGCGGCTATGCCATCAGCCTGATAGAAGCCGGCAGCAAATAGCCTGGCGTAAACACAAAGTAACCGGGCTCGTTCCGCTCCGCTACAGGAAAGCATGTTGCTACCTGTGGTGAAGCAGGACGAGCCCGGTTCGATAATTGGCAAGTTCCTGCGGGCTTGCATCTGGCCCCAGGGGTACCTTCAGGACTAAGTTTTATGGCAAAGACTGGTCTGGTTTCTACTACACCGGAAGGGTGTACTGTTCCCCACTGGCCAACAAATGCACCTTCAGGTCGCGGATGGAAAATACCTCCCCGGGCTTAATCCGATAGAGCGTGTTGCCGGTGCAGTCGTGGCCATCTACCAATACCACAATGCCATTGCCGAGCACTTCCATTTCTTTGCCTTTGCTGATGAGCACGGCCGTATCCTCTTCCAGGCCCAGGCCAATACAGCCGGGGTTGGTAGCAATGATCTGAGCCATGCGCACGATGCGCCCGCGGGCAACAAAGTGTGTATCAATAGCTACATCCCGCAGCAGCTGCAGGCCGGTAGTAATATGAATCTCATCTTTGAGGTAGCCGGCATCGTTACGACCCTGATAAATCATGGGGGTAGACATAGCCGCTGCCCCGGCACTGGTACCCGCTATTATTATGGGCTCCTGCATATACCGCTCGTACAGACGCTTCAGCACCTGGGTACCACCTAAAATACCCGTAAGCCGGAGCTGGTCGCCGCCAGTGAACATGACACCATCGGCCTGATTGATCAAATCCAAAGCCTCCGGACTATTAGCCTCCGTGCGGCTTTGCATATTCAGCACCTTCACCTGCTTAATACCCAGGGAGGTAAATACTTTGATGTAGTCTTTAGCCGCTTCTTCTGGCTGTTCGGAAGCGGTAGGAATGACGACGACCGTGCCTTTGCTGGCTAGCTCATCCACGAAGCGCTTCAGGATAAATTCGGCCGAGGCATCGTCGCTATCCTGCTGATCTTTCTTGTCCGGTGATTCTCGTTGCTCGTGCCCGCCAATGGCCAGTAAGCGGCCCTTGGGAATGGTGGTAAATGCAGTCATTAGTACTTTAAAGTATATATAGATACCGACGACACGTGCCTAACGGGCACAGCGCCATCCTCTTGGAAGCTGGCAGGCCTCCGAGAGCCGAGAATCTCCTTTAGCATTCCCGCGTTTTGGGAGGAGTTTAGTCCGCGGCTTCGTCGGTCCAGATAGCTACGAAGGGCTCCTCCTCCCCGATGCGGTAGCCGCGGCGCATCACGTTGCAGTTGGTTTCCAGGGCCACGTTGCCGTCTTTATCAATGGCAATAAAACCTTTGTCTCCTTTCAGATCTTCGGCCCGCAGTTCAAGCGCTTCACGGCAGGCTTCCGGCGCCGAAAGGCCTTTGTACTTCACCAGCGCATAAATTTCGTGCGCCAGTGCCCCCCGCATGATTACTTCCCCGTCGCCGGTGCAGGAAACAGCGCAAGATTCGTTGGCAGCGTATGTACCACCACCCAGCACGGGGCTGTCTCCCACACGGCCTTTCAATTGGCCTTCGATGCCACCGGTGCTGGTGGCGGCGGCCAGGTTACCATCCTGATCCAAGGCTACGGCCCCTACGGTGTCTTTTTGGGGCACTTTCTCCTGCTCCTGCACAATTTCCAGCCACTCTTGCCGGGTCTTCTCCGTTTCGAAGTAGTGCACTGCCTCTATTTCCAGTCCATGCTGCAGCGCAAACTCCAGAGCACCATCGGCGGAGAGGTACACATGGGGGCATTTCTCCATAATGGTGCGGGCCAGACTAATGGGGTTTTTCACGTACCGCACCGTATCCACAGCGCCGGCTTTCAGGTTGCTGCCGTCCATGATGGAGGCATCCATCTGTACTTCGCCCTGCAGGTTCAGGCTGCTGCCGCGCCCGGCGTTAAAATGCTCGTCGTCCTCCAGTACCCGCACGGCGGCTTCCACCGCGTCCAGCGCGCTGCCCCCCTGGTGGAGTATCTCCCAGCCGGCCTGCAAGGCCTGCTGCAATCCTTCCCGCTGGGCCGCTTCGGTTTCCGGGCTTAGCTCGCTTGGGTCCATAGTGACGGCCCCACCGTGAATGACAATGGCGTATTTTTTCATAAAAGAGCATAAAAAGAGGCTTCGCCAGCAGCATCCAGACGGATGCCGGAGAAGCCTCTTTTACGATGGAAGATTAGGGAGGAATTATCCTCGTGCCAGGGATAATGAGAACAAGAACTGAGGGGCTACCAACCTAAGTGACTAGTATTAGTAGTGGGACTGGGCCAATCATTATTGCGGCTGTCCAGCGGCGATAAGTAGGCATGGTCGTTTTCGCTCGGCAAGGGGTCAAAGTCCTGAAAACGGGCATTGTTGCGGCGTACCTGCTCGTTGATTTTCCAGTCCGGTTTTTGCGCTTGGTTTTTGGTTGTGGTCTTGGTATTCATGGTACTGTTATTAAAGTAAGTCAGCCTTTTTATGGGTTGCTACTCGCTTAATTCAAACGGCCGTTGCACAGCCGAGGATGCCTAAAGATGCCCCCGAGGGTATTTTTAAGTATGTTTTGGGAAGCTCATCCGTAGATTCATCAGAGTCTCGGAGAGAAACACGGAGCAGGCCGCCCTTCGCTACTCTGGAAGCGTCAGGCACGGGTTATTTCTCGTTTTTTCTTTGATATAGTTCTGCCTCCCGCTCTTGTCTCGTCCTGCTCCAGTCACCCGCGCTATACCGGTCTATTGGCCGTTGCCTTTTAAAAGGCTTGATTAAACCTCACCTTAATATATGTATTTTCTATTATTTAATTATACTTCCCATTTACCCTTCCGAAAGTGGCATTCCGTGGCCACTGCGTTTTCCCGGAGTATCCAGTTACCGGGTCGGCCCTGCCAGGTCAGGCGCCCATCCGGGGCAGGAGGGCCGGCAAAATCCAGGGAGCATACGTCCAGGCTTTCCGTTTCTACCCGGTTTACCCGCAAGGCTTCCACATACTGCAGCGTCAGCTTGCCTTTATCAATACAGGAAGGGTGCAGCGCCAGGTTGTGTGCCGGGGAAGGCATGGCGGCCGAAGGGTAGAGCAGCCCATCGAAGGCGGTGCCTAGCTGGCAGGCCTCCGCAATGGCAATAGACAGGCGGTAGTTATGCGCCTCATCCTGACCGGTTACTGGTTTGGTGAAGGCGCGTGTGAGAAAGTTGGAAAGGTGGCGGACGGGGGCCGGCAGTTGGGACAGGGCACGCCGCAGGGCGGTATCCCGGTCCGTGTGGGGGTCATCTACGCCCAGTTCTGCGGGCGCGAACGTAACAATGCGCAGGGGCCGCTGGGTTTGCCAGCGACTGATGATGATAGGGTCTTGCGGCTGCACCCCGGCTTCAAAAAAAGGAGGATGCCAGGTAGCGCTGCAGTAAAACATGGGCACGCCGGCCCGGCTGGCCCGTTGGTCGTGGTGCACGCGCCCGGCCGGCGGATACGAAACCTCCTGCAAGCACCTAGGGCGGTGCGCGCCTGCAATACCCCGGTAAAGAGATACACCCGCCGGAAAATTCAGACAGCGCAAAGCATGCCCTTCCAGTAGCGCCTGAACTCGAATGCAAAGCTCCTCTATTGAATAGTGCTGCAAATCCAGGTGCTGAAGCGAATGAATCTCTCGCTTGAGGGTAGACTGCTTAGAAGAAAGTGTAGGCATGGAAAGCAAAAAACCATTACGGCCAGGGCGTGCTGCCTGCCTGGCCCCTCCGCAGTGGAACCGGTTATGGCTAAGTGCGCAACCCTAACGAGAAAAGTGCTTATCAGCAGCCTGACCATACGTGGCCAGGCTGCTTGCCTATACGAAGTTCTAAAAGGGGAAACCGGTAAAAACGGCTCGAATAAATACGGATTTTGCCTGATAAAAACGGAGGCGCTTCCCCTAAAATACTGAGCGGGGCTGCTTGCAGAGCTCTTAAAAAGGTCTAGTTTGTCCAGCGGGTACAGGCTTCGGCATCCAGCAAGGAGGCGGCTATCAGGAGCTGGTCTTCTGGCAGACCCGTATGTGCCGGAAGGCGACAGGAGGCTGGCGGATGACAAAGCACTACCTGTACTCCTATTTGCCGCAGCCGAGAGGCTTCCTGCATTACCAAAGTCAGTGCCTGGTCCTCTAACTCATCCATATGACTGCAATCCACCCAAATATTGGGGCGCCCGCTCCGGCCGGCACGCTGCAAAGCCTCCCGCAGGGAGGCAAGGGCGGGGTCAGGCTCGTTGCTTAAAATAAGTAGATAACTGTTGTGTAGAATTTCCCGATCAATGCGCATGGAATTAAATAAACGGTAACTATTTAGGTTGAAAAGCCATAATTCGGGAAGTGGTTGGCACCTCTTCCAATAGCAAATCCTGAGGGCCTCGGTAGGCCTGGGCAGGCAAGAGAGACAATACCTCTGCCAGCCCCGTAGCGGTTAAATGGGTGGCTACATCTGACGGCAAGCCACACCAGTGAAGCTTAATCCCTTCCTTCCGGGCCTGGCGGTCCAGTTGCAGCAGGGCACGCTGGGCCTGGCTGCTGAGCGACTCTAACTGTCGGCAGTCTATCCATATTTCCAGACTGCGTATTTCCAGCACAAAGCCTAAGGCCTGCTGCAGGTGCATAATTTCCTTCGGCTCAGTGCAATTTCCCCGAATACTGATTCCCACACTGCCCTGATAGCCGCCGGTGTAAATATGTAAATTCGACATGGCAGCGGAAGACTCTTATACCTAGAATATCAAATCTAGGCATGTCCTCAGAGAATGTTGCCGAGTAAAACACTGATTCTCACACAGGAAAACACGTAATAATGCCTTTGTCGCCTCAGCCGGCTTGACCTAGTTCCAGGGCATATACATAGAACGAGCCTACTTAGAAAGTGACGACGTAAGCTTAAAGTCTTCAAAAACCGCTTCTGCCGAGTTAGGGCCTTTTACAAGTAGTCCGGCGCGGATGCCCCGGTCCCAGGGCGGCAGATAGCTTCCATCTACTTTGGTGCCATCAGCCGGCATCTTGTGCCAGTTTTGTCCCCCATCAGCGCTCCAGACGAAGGCAAACCGGCTTCCTTCCTTAGCATCCAACATCATTAGAACCGTTTTGGTAGCGGGTAGCGCAGTTTCTTCCAGCACTTTCAACTGCCCTTTTTCCGTGCGGGCGAGCTGTATTTTCCCATTTCCAGCCAGCAGGGCCAGCGTGTTGTCCTCGTCGCCGTGCACGGCCAGACCAGCGTGGGCACCGGCCGGCAGCGCGGCATAGTTTGTCAGCGTAGTGGAAGCAATAAAATTGGGGGAGGTTACGGATTGCCCAAGAGCCGCACCCGAATGATCGGGGCGGGCGGTGAGGTGCAGCTGCCCGCCTTGCAGGCTAAAGGCAGGACGCTGCTCTATCGGCCACTGCCAGGAGGGCTGTAGCACGGCACCTTTAAAATCGTCGGTGAACAGTCTTGGAAACAGAGGATTAGCCGATACCGGCGTGCTACCCCCTTTGAAAGTAGGCCAGCCACTTTCGGTCCAGACAAACTCACTGAGCACGCCCTGACGCCCCACAAATTGCCGGCCATCATTATTGTAAGCGTGGTGCAACAGGTACCAGCGGCCTTTGTCCTCCACCACAGTGCCGTGGCCCGGGCATTTCCAGGTATCGTTATTCATCAGCACTGGGTTCCGGGTGTATTTCTCCCAGGGGCCCAGCAGATTCTCGGCGCGAGCTACGCCGGTGGCATAAGTGCAGCCGCTGCCGCAGCAGCCATTGGCCGCATAAAAAGCATAGAAGTAGCCATCATGGCGCACCATCGAGACGCCTTCTACCAGGTTACCTTCCCAGGTGCTGGCATCATTGCGAAACAACTCCACCTTCTCCCCTACCAAGGCTGTGCGCTCCTCATTCATACGCTGCGCCCAAATAGGGGTAGGCTCCTGCACACTGTTGCCGTCTTCCTTCCAGATGAGATATAACTCTCCTTTTTCGTCGCGCATCGGAAAGCCGTCGATGGAGCCATGCGGCTGTCCTACCAGCGGGCCGTGGTCGGTATAAGGGCCGGCCGGATTAGTGGCGCTGGCCACGCCTACGGCCAGGTTGCCGCCGCGCCGGTGGGCCGTGTAGTACACGTAGGTTTTGTTTTTTTCCTGGCTGATTTCCGGAGCCCAGAAATAGTAGTCGGCCCAGCCGGGTGGGCCATCCGGAAACACGTGGCCCACCAACTCCCAGCTGGTCAGGTTGCTGGATTTGAGCAACGGAAATGCCGGGCCCCAATTGGAGGAAGTGGCCGTAGCCCAGTAGGTGGTGCCTACCTTGGTTACGGAAGGGTCTGGGAAGTCACCCGGAAGCACCGGATTGGGCAAAGCCACTGCAGCGGACGCCATTCCACTTTTTCTAAGCGTGGTGGCCGGGCTGGTAGTGACTAAGGGACGCTGGCAGGCCGTCAGCAGCCCCAGGCTCACTATCAAAGCCTGGGCGGTATACAATTGATGGGCAAGGAAGCGGCGCATAGCGGTGGATATTCGGATGAGTGGATAATGGTGCAATTTCTATGGGGTGCGGCTGATCCTAAGCCGGGTTTATTGCTCGCCGGAGGGACGGGGCAGGGCTACGCCGGCCGGCTGGGGAGAACCGAAATTAGGTGTGCCATCTGCGTTCCAGGAAAAGGGCTGCATGCGCGGGCTGCGCTGATTACCGCAGCCCTGCCCGGGCTGGCTGTTGGCGTGGTACAGAATCCAGTCCTGCGTGCCATCCGGAGACTTAAAAAAGGAGTTGTGTCCCGGTGCGTAGACGCCCGCAGTGGCATCCTGCCGGAATACCGGCTCCGCCGATTTCGTCCAGGAGCGCTGCCGGCGCAGGTTACTCCCCGGAGTGGCCGTGAGCATGCCCAGGGCATAGGAATCGGTCCAGCAGCCGCTGGCGGAATACACCAGGAACAGCTTATCGCCGTGCCGTAATATCTGTGGACCTTCGTTTACATCCACGTGGGGCGGATTCTCCGGGTCGTGCAGGTCCCCATCCTTTTCCCAGGCATACTGCGGGGTAGAAATCAGCTGCCGCCGGCCTTTCACCTGCCAGGGATTCTTCAGCCGGGCCAGATAAATGCTTTGCCGGCCATTGGTGTCTCCTTCCCACCCCGACCACACCAGGTAGAGCTTTTTCCGATACTCGAATACCGACCCATCAATGGCCCATTTGTTGGTGCCATCGGTGAGCTGCCCTTTACTGATCCAGGTGCCCTGCAGGGGGTCGGTAGAAGCATTTTCCAGCACCCAAAGCCGATGAGTCTGGTTGCTGCCGGCATCGGCGGAGTAGTACAGATACCACTTGTTGTGGATGCGGTGCAGCTCGGGTGCCCAAATGCCGTGCGCGTTAGGCCCTTCAGCGGGCGGGGTCCACACTACGCGGCCCGCAGCCTGGGAAAGCTGACTCAGGGAGCGGGTTTTCCAGACGGTGATGTTGTGGCCGGTGGTATGGGTGTAGTAATAATAGCCTGCGTGGTAAATACTCCACGGATCAGCGCCGGAGGGCAGCAGTGGGTTGGTAAAGGTGGCAGCAGCCGTTTGCGCTACGCTCGGAGCGGTGACCAGCAGGCACAGAAACAGTGCTGTGCCCTTTATTTGGTTTCGCAGCGCCGCGCAAAAGCAAGCCAGATACGCTGCCATGCTACTTGCCGTTGAGCTTCTTGATCAGGTCGGTTTCATCCCGCCGGTAGGGCTGCCCATCCTGCCGAAATACCTCATGAAACCACTCAATGGGCTCGCTGCCATCGGCCAGGGGCGTATCCCAGGCATACTTGGTGTTGGTTTTGCCTTCCACCAGGCCCCAGTTAATAGCGCCCACATTTTCCCGCTTCAGCAGGGGCATAATGTTGGCAAAGCGGCTGTTGCGGGGCCGGGCCATGTACTCCGTACAGATAACGGGGCGGCCGCTGGCTTTCAGCAGCTGGATAACCCGCAGGTGCCAGGCCTCGTCCTCGTAGTCGTGGTAAGTGATGATGTCGGAATGGCGGAGCTGCAGTGCATTCAGCGCAGTAAAGTCCCAGGCCCAGAGGCCCACACTTAGCGGCTGCTCGGGGTTTACTTCGCGGGCCCAGGCAAATACGTTGCGCACCAGCGGCAAGGAGGTCGTGCGCTTTTCGGAGTTGCCGGGCTCGTTGTACAGGTCCCAGAATAGGACGCGCTTATCGGTTTTAAAAGCAGTCAGCACATCCTGCACGTAGGGCTTCAGCTTAATGAAGGAAGCGGAGTCCCGCGAAACAGCATCGCCGGGGTCCTGCATCCAGCCGGAGTTGTGAATACCGGTTCTGGGCGCGGGCTGCAGGCCGGGCTTTGGCTCCTTGTTCCAGCAGTCGTCAAAAAACACGAAAATGGTCTGGATGTGGTGCTTGTCGGCCAGCGCCAGATAGTCATTTACCCGCTTCTTGAAGCCGGCCGGATCCTGCTGCCAGGCCACGCTGTGCAGGAACACGCGCATGGTATTAAAACCGATGCTCTCAGCCCAGCCCAATTCCCGGTCGATGGTGTTGGGGTCGAACGTAGCGGCCTGCCACATTTCCAGTTGATTGATGGCCGAGCTGGGCGCAAAGTTGGCCCCACTTATCCACGCGTGGGTTTTGTACCAGGCCTGCGCCCTTTCCGGGGTCCACCGCCGGTCAGCAGCTGCCACCACTGCTGGCGCGCCCTTGGTTTTGATCTTCGTTTTCTGAGCGTAGCTACCAGAAGCAGCCAGCAGCAGCCAGCACAGGAGAAGCAGTTGTTTCATGTGAGCAGGGAACGGGGTAAGAATAGACACTGCAAGCGAATAACTGACCCCACAAATTCGGGGCTTACTAAAGCGCAAAGACCGCGCGTGCGGGCCAACCAAACCGGTAGCCGCCAGCTACAGCGACTTGGTAAAACCGACTTTTATCTTCAATTGAAAATCTGCAATAACTTTGAATATTTCCTTGAGCGTGACCTGCTCCACCTGCGTGAGGCTTGACGGGTCCAGGTAATTAGTAGGCGGGGTCCGGTCGTTGATCAGCTGGTGGGCCTGCTTTTTCAGGCGCATGCCCATCAGATAGTAATAGGCCTGCAGCAGCTCCTGATATTCCTTTTCCTTAAACACGCCCTTTTCCCGCAGCTGCGCCAGCCGCTCGCCGGTATTGGTGCTGAAAATCTGCTGCTGCAGGGCATATACCCGCACCAGATCCACAATGGGCGTCATGGTTTTCTTGAGGTCGAAGACCTGCTGGCCCTCCTGAGCAAAGGTGCGGAAGCCCCGGAAGAAGGTGAGCGGAGGCTCATACTGCAGGGCATTTTTGGCCATAAAGAACAGGAAGCGGTCCAGGGGCTGGGCCAGTTCCTCGTGCAGGAAAGCCTGCAGCTCGTCCATCAGCGCGGCTTCGCCATACAAATAGCGGCAGTCGAAGAACGTAGCAAACTGCATCACCGTCTCCGCGTTCGACTCGCTCATCCAGGCGTGGTAGTTGCGCTTCCAGTGCGAGAGGGAGTGTGTCCACTTGGAGTTTTTGGCCATGAAGCCGCCCGTGCAGTAATGTAGGCCAATGTGGTCGAGCTGGTCGGAAACGGCGGCGGCAAAGCGCAGAAAGTAAGCGCGCACCAGCTCCCGCTGCTCGTTGGCCTTGTCCTCGTAGATAATGGCGTTATCCTGATCCGTGAGCAGAGTTTGCTCCTTGCGCCCCTCGCTGCCCAGCACCATGAACACGAATTTGGCGGGCGCGGGTCCTTGCTCGGCCAGCACGTTTTCTATCACCTTGAGGGAAATGGTATCAGCCACGGTGGAAATCACCTGATTCACGATTTCCGCCTTTACCCCGCGGCTCAGCAGCTGGTTTACAATGTCGGGCACCATTTCCCAGCGCCGCTTCAGCTCCCGGGTGCTTTGGGCCAGCTTCACGGCCTGAATAAACATGAACGGCGACTGGGCCAGGTCACTCAGCAGCTTATTCCGACTAATAAAGCCCACGTACTCCCCTTTCTCCTCTACCAGCAAATAGCGCGTCTTGGTCTGAAAAAGGCGCAGAATGGCCTCATACACGTAGGCCTCACTGGGGATGGATACCAGCGGCGTAGCCACTATTTCCGCCACGGGGCGGGCAGGATCCAGCTGCCGGGCCACCACCATATCGCGCAGGGTAATATCGGTGCAGTAGCCAATAATCTCGCCCGTGGTGGCGTCCTTCACAAACAAGCAGCTGACCTTGGCCGCAGCCATACGCTGTGCTGCCTCATAAATGGGTCGGTCGCTGGGGCAGGTGACCAGCTCGCGCACTTCCAGGGTGTTGATGCGTCGGGAAAAGAGCTGATCGGCTACCAGAAAGTTCTGCTCCGGTGTGGTGACAGGCTTTACGAAATGCGCAAACTCTTCATCCTGCATCCGCTCGCCGTAGCGGGCCGTGAAGTAGTGGAAGAATGGCTCGTAGGCCTGGCACAGGGCCCGGAAGTCGCGGCGCGGCAGCTGCAGCACCCGGGTGCCTTTGTGCACGATTACTGTGCGTAAAGAGCGTTTTTTGTTGAGCAGTATGGACATGCCTCCGTAGCAGGTGCCCGGGCCATACACTTCCGGCAGGCGCTTGTGCTGCTCGCTGTCGTAGAAAAACGTCTCGTACTCGCCCTCCACAATAATATCCAGACTGCGCAGCTTGGAGGTTTCCTGTTGATAGAGCAGGGTTTCCCGCGGATGACGCACTTCCTGGAGCAGGTCTACCAGGCCCTGCAGCACCTCATCAGGCAGCAGGGTAAAGGGCTCTACGGTGCGGAGAAAAGCAAGACGTTCATCCATATACCAGCCAGGCTAAAAGCGGAAAGCTGCCAACCGCGGCCAGCAGAAACAGCCATCTAAACGGTCTGGGTTTAGCCTGGTCTAATGGCTCCGTGAGGCGAGGTTGGCTGGCCATAAGCTCCGGGGTAATCAGCCCGCGGCGGCGCAGCTCGAAAAAGCACCGGGCGGTGGCCAGGGCATCGATATAGGCATCGTGCAGGCGCTCCAGGGGCTCATTGAACAAAAGCTCGTGCAACTCCTGTAAGCGCCAATGACGCTGCGCCGGCTTGCCTTTCAGGGAGGGCCAGGCAGGCTGCATGGTGCAGAACTGGGGCAGCTCAAGCAGTGGATTGTCCAGCTCAGCGCGCAGGAAGGCGGCACCCAGCACGTGAAAGTCCAGCTGCAGGAAATGGCCGATTACCCGAGGGGAATAGGTGGCCAGATCCCGCCGCAGGAGGCGCAGCACCGCTTTGGGGTCCCGACCATGAATGCGCATGAACTCGGAGGTCAGCCCGTGAATGGCCGTGGCGGAAGCCGGCATGCTGCCGGGCGGAATCTGCAGGTAGGCCTTGTTGGACTTGACCAGCTCCCCGGCTTCCGTGTAAATCACCCAACCCAGCTGGGCTACGTACGGCCAGGCCTGCTTTTCCGCGTAGGGACGGTCCCAGCGGGCAGGCAGCCCAGTGGTTTCCGTGTCCAGGAAAAGCAGATATTCCGGCGCCATCGTCCTGTCGGGTTAGGCTTTTTCGGTGGCTACGCTGGCGGAGGAAGCGTGCTCCTCCAGATGCCGCACTGAGGACTCACGCACCAGCAGCTCGGGGCGCAGGGCTACCTGCCGGGGGGTAAAGGGGCGGCCGTCGGCCTCAATTACTTCCAGCAGCAGCCGCACGGCCGCCTGCCCCATTTCCTCGCAACGCTGATCAATGGTAGTGAGGGTGGGCTCGGTGATGACCGTGAAGGCCTCGTTGCTGAAACCGGCAATAGCCAGGTCCTCGGGCACCCGTAGCCCCTGGCGCTTGGCTTCCTGCAGGGCTCCCAGGGCGCTGTAGTCGCCGGCTGCAAACACGCCATCGGGTGGGTTGTCGGAGGCAAGCAGCTGGCGCATGCCTTCCACGCCCTCCTGCTGGGTCATGTCGAAATACATAACCAGGCTTTCGTCTTCGGGCAGTCCAGCCTCGCGCAGGGCATCGAAGTAGCCCTGGCGGCGGTTTTTGTAGATATTCAGGTGCTGGGGGCCGGCCAGATGGGCAATACGGCGGCAGCCCTGGCTGATGAGGTGGCGCGTGGAAACGTAGCCTCCCTCCTGGTCGTCCAGGATAACGGCATTCACATTGTCGCCTTCCACTACCCGGTCAAAAAACACCAGCGGCATACCGCGGCTGCGTACTTTATCAAAGTGGCGGTAATCCAGCGTAGTGCGCGACAATGAAACCAGAATACCGGCTACCTGGGCGCTGAGCAGGATATCCAGGTTGCGCCGCTCCTGCGCCACGTCCTCGTTGGACTGGCAAATTATAACGTTGTAACCCGCCTTGCTGGCGGCGGTTTCTATGCCGTGCACTACGGAAGGGAAAAAGCGCCCTTCAATGTAAGGCACTACAATACCCAGCAGCTGACTTTTTCCTTTGCGCAGCGCCGAAGCCAGGCGGTTGGGCTGATAGTTATATTTCTTGGCCAGTTTGAGCACTTTCTGCTTCATGGCCGGGCCAATGCTATGGTGGTCGCTCAGGGCGCGCGAAATAGTAGTCATGGACACGCCCAGCTCCCGGGCCAGGTCGGCCATGGAAACGGGGTTACTATTATTTGAGTCCGATACTTGTTTTTTACGAGGTGCCATGAGGGAGTAAGCTACACAATGCTTTGTGTAAAGATAGGATTATCTGCGATGCGCCGGATAGTTGCGGGACTATATTATCGTTTTTTATCGTATTTCTGAGCAGGACAGGCATTATACAAGATAAATTTCGACTGAATGTTGAGCACAGACTCGCTTAATTTTTCAAGAAAATTATCTAGTTGTTGAGATTTACTTATTACTTTACACAAACGATTGTGCCACGATACGGATAGACTTCGGGTAGGTGGCCCAGCTGTTCCTCCTAAAAATCCCCATTTGCCGCAACGGCAGCCGTCTTCTTCCCCAAGTTTTCTGCCTGCCCTGCGCTTCCCTCATTTTATCTACTTCATGTCCACTCCTTCTTCCACCCGATTTGCCCAACTGGCCGGTAGCCTGGCTTTGTGCAGCACCGTTAGCCTGGCACCAGTTCTGGCCCAAACCAAGTCTTCGGCGGCTAATACTCTCACCGTGCAGGTGAACAAGCCCGGGGCGCCCATCGCCAAAACCATGTACGGCCTCTTCTTCGAGGATATCAACTTCGCGGCCGACGGCGGCCTGTACCCGGAGCTGGTAAAGAACAAGTCGTTTGAGCTGGATGAGCACCTGCTGGGCTGGCGCGGCATTAAGGGCGCAGCGGCCTTATCTACCTACACGGTTTCCGGCCAGCAGCCCATTAGCAATAGCAACAGCCACTTCCTGCGCATGACGGCCGCTACGGCCAGTCCCGATGCCGGCTTCATTAATGAAGGCTTCCGCGGTATGGGCGTGATAGAGGGCGCAGAATACACGTTTTCGGTGTATCTGCGGCGTGGCCCCGGCAGCGTAAGCGGCCTGAACGTAACGCTGGAAGAGGAAGGCCAGCGCGGCGCGGGACCCGAAGCGGCAGGCTCGGGCAGAGTACTGGCGCAAACGAAAATCACCGGCCTCACGGGCGAGTGGAAAAAGTACACCGCCGTGCTGAAATCAGCGGGCACGGCTCCACGGGCGCGCCTTAAGCTGACCATGGAAGGCGCGGGCACCCTGGATATCGATGTGGTAAGCCTGTTTCCAAAAGACACCTGGAACAAACGGGAGAATGGCCTGCGCACCGACCTGGTGCAGCTGCTGAAGGATATGAACCCCGGCTTTCTGCGCTTTCCCGGCGGCTGCATTGTGGAAGGCCGCAACCTCACGGAGCGGTATCAGTGGAAAGAAACCATTGGCGACGTAGCCTCGCGCGTGCCGCTGGTCAACCGCTGGAACATGGAGTTCAAGCACCGTTCTACCCCGGATTATTATCAGTCGTTTGGCCTTGGCTTTTATGAGTACTTCCAGCTTTCCGAAGACATTGGCGCCGAGCCCGTGCCGATTCTGAACGTAGGCATGGCCTGCCAGTTTAACTCCGCCGAGCTGGCTCCCATCAGCAGCACGGGTGGGGCCAGTGGCCCCAGCGCTTCTACCGCCCCAGCCGGCCACAACCACGCCGACGATGACCCCACGCTGGAAACCTTTATTCAGGACGCGCTGGATCTGATTGAGTTTGCTAACGGCCCCGCCAGCAGCGCATGGGGTGCCAAGCGCGTGGCCATGGGCCACCCCGCCCCTTTCAACCTGAAGTTTATCGGCATTGGTAATGAGCAGTGGGGCCCCCAGTATTTGGAGCGCTACGAGCCGTTTATGAAAGCTGTGAAAGCCAAATACCCCAACATGAACATCGTCTCCAGCGCCGGCCCCGCGCCCGATGGAGAGCTGTTTGAGAAAGCCAGCAAGCGCCTGCGTGAGCTGAAGGCGGAAGTAATTGACGAGCACTACTACGCCAAGCCGGAGTGGTTCCGTCAGAACGTGGGCCGCTACGACAATTACCCCACCACCGGCACCAAAATCTTTGCCGGTGAGTATGCCGCGCAGAGCGTAGCCATCGGCAGCCCCGACAACAAGAACAGCTGGGACTGCGCCATTTCCGAAGCGGCCTTTATGACCGGCCTGGAGCGCAACGCCGACAAGGTGATAATGGCCTCCTACGCCCCGCTGTTTGCCCACGTAGATGCCTGGCAGTGGACGCCGGACCTGATTTGGTTTGACAACCTGAAGGCATACGGTACGCCCAACTACTACGTGCAGAAGATGTACTCCACCAACCCCGGCACCACCATGCTGCCCGTGCAGCGCGGCGACAACGCCAAAAATGGCCAGGACAACCTCTTCAGCAGTGCCGTGGCCGACGACAAAACCGGCGAAATCATCGTGAAGCTGGTGAACTACTCCACCGAAGCCCGCCCCGTGACCATTAATCTGCAGGGGGTAAAGAAAATGGGCAAAGCAGGCAAAGCCATTGTGCTGGCCAGCAACGACCTGAACGCCGTGAACAGCCTGGAGCAGCCCATGAATGTAGCGCCCAAAGAAGAGCCCTTCAAGGTATCGTCTTCCAAGGTAACCTACACGCTGGCGCCTAATTCCTTCACGGTGCTGCGTATTCCCGGCAAGCGCTAAGCGGCAGGCATCATGAACCTGAAAAACCTGCTTCTACCCGCTTCCTGGCTGTGCCTGACTGGCCTGCTGACGGCTTCTACCAGCTGCGCGGTTGCGCAGACCTCCGCCGTGTCGGTTCCGGTGGCCGGCAACCCCGTCATCAAGGATAAATACACTGCCGACCCGGCCGCCCTGGTGCACAACGGCACCGTGTACCTGTATACCGGCCACGATGAGGCCCCGCCCCGACAGGAAGGCTATGTAATGCACGAATGGCTATGCTTTTCCTCCCAGGACATGGTGAACTGGAAAGAGCATCCCTCCCCCCTGAACGTGAAGAATTTTGCCTGGGCCAAAGGCGACGCCTGGGCCTCCCAGGTGATTGAGCGCAACGGCAAATTCTACTGGTATGCCGCCGTAGAGCACGGCTCCATTCCGGGCAAGGCTATTGGGGTGGCGGTTTCGAACAGCCCGACGGGCCCCTTCCAGGATGCGCGGGGTTCGGCCCTGATTACCAATAGCATGACCGAAAGCAAAATAACGTGGGATGATATTGACCCCACGGTTTTTGTGGACGACAAGGGCCAGGGCTATCTGTATTGGGGCAATTCCAACTGCTACTGGGCCAAGCTAAAGCCCAACATGACCGAGCTGGACGGGCCTATCAATAAGGTAACCAACCTGCCCAACTTCACGGAGGCTCCCTGGATTCATAAAAACAAAGGCTGGTACTACCTGAGCTACGCCTATCAGTTTCCGGAGAAGATTGCCTACGCCATGAGCCGCAGCATTGAAGGCCCCTGGGAATTTAAGGGGATTCTCAACGAGGTGGCCGGCAACTCCAACACCAACCACCAGTCCATTATCGACTTTAAAGGGCAATCCTACTTCATCTATCACAACGGCAGCATCCCCACAGATGGGGGCTCCTTTCGCCGCTCCGTCTGCATCGATTACCTGTACTACAACAAGGACGGCACAATGAAGCGGGTGGTCATGACCACGGAAGGCGTGAAGCCGGCGAAATAAGTAGCCTGAAGTCGTGAAGAAACTGTTATCCTGAGCTCTGCGAAGGACCTTATGGGATGAGAACGACCATAGTACCAACGACTCTTTCCCACGTGATAAGGTCCTTCGCAGAGCTCAGGATGACAGGTAAAGTAGTAGGTATTTTAGCGTAGGCTCCGCTTGACAATTCATTCTGGTTTACGGCAAAACTCCTGAACATCAGCATTAATTGCTCTATCCCCCTCATGCTGAAATCCGTAATAAGCTGCTGCCTACTGTTTTTTAGCAGTGTAGTATCTGCCATGGCCCAGCCTAAGTCTCCCATCGTTATTGAAACCCAGCATGTAAGTATGGTACTGGCGGTGGGCGAAAATCAGAAGCTTTACCAGACATATCTGGGTGCCAAGCTGGCCAGTGCGGCCGATTACGCCCAACTACCCCGCTTCCACGAGGCCTATGTTCCGGCCGGGACCGACAACCTGTTTGAGCCCGCCATTCGGGTGCTGCACCCTGACGGCAATCCGTCGCTGGTCCTGACTTTTGCTGATCAAAAAACCAACCAAACCAGCGAGGGGGTAACGGAAACTACTATACGGCTGCGTGACCCGCAGTATCCGGTGGAAGTGCTGCTGCACTTCGCGGCATTTTATCGGGAAGACGTAATAAAAACCTGGACCGAAATCCGGCACCGGGAAAAGAAGCCGGTGGTGCTGACCAACTACGCTTCGGCCATGCTGCACTTTGATGCGCATCAGTACTGGCTCACGCAGTTTCATGGCGACTGGGCCGAGGAAGCCCGGCCGCAGGAATCCCAGCTGACCAGCGGCATCAAGGTTATTGACACCAGGCTGGGCACCCGCGCCGACTGGTACCAGACGCCGGCCTTCTTTCTGGCGCTGAATCAGGCTGCCACCGAAACCAGCGGTGAAGTACTGGCTGGCACGCTGGCCTGGACCGGCAACTTCCGGATGGCTTTCGAGCTGGATAATATGAATACCCTGCGTGTTTCGGCCGGCATTAATCCGCATGCCTCGGAGTATACACTGCCCGCTAACCAGACTTTCACTACGCCCGAGTTCATCTTCACTTATAGCACTACCGGCAAAGGCCAGGCCTCGCGCAACCTGCACCGCTGGGCCCGCCGCTTCGGTGTGCTCGATGGCACCCAGCCCCGCCTTACGCTGCTCAACAACTGGGAATCAACCTTTTTCGATTTCGACGAACCCAAGCTGGACCGCATCATTGGCGACGCCGCCACGCTGGGCGTGGATCTGTTTCTGCTGGATGATGGCTGGTTTGGCAACAAATACCCCCGGAGCAACGACCAGACCGGCCTCGGCGACTGGCAGGCCACCAAAACCAAGCTTCCCAACGGTGTAGGCCATCTGGTACAAACCGCCAGCAAGGCAGGCGTGAAATTCGGCATTTGGGTAGAGCCCGAAATGGTGAACCCCAAGAGCGAGCTGTATGAGAAGCACCCCGATTGGGTACTTAAGCTGCCGAACCGCCCGGAGGACTATTACCGCAGCCAGCTGGTGCTGGACCTGACTAACCCCAAGGTGCAGGACTTCGTGTTCAATGTAGTGGATGAGCAGTTCCGGCAGAACGTAGCCTACATTAAGTGGGATTGCAACCGAATGATAACCAACGGGTACTCACAATATTTGAAGAAAAATCAGTCGCACCTCTACATTGACTATGTGCGTGGCCTCTACAAAGTGTTTGAGCGGGTGCGCCAGAAGTACCCGCACGTGCCTATGATGCTGTGCTCAGGCGGCGGGGCCCGCTCCGACTACGGAGGACTGAAGTATTTCACCGAGGTCTGGCCCAGTGACAATACCGACGCCGTGGAGCGGGTATTTATCCAATGGGGCTTCTCTAACTTCTTCCCATCCAACACCCTGGCCAGCCACGTCACTAACTGGAACCGCCAGCACACCATCAAGTTCCGCACCGATGTAGCCATGATGGGCAAGCTGGGCTACGATATTGAGGTGGAGAAAATGACACCGGATGAGCTGAAATTCAGCCAGCAGGCCGTGCAGAACTTTAAGCGCTTGAGTGGTGCCATCCAGCAGGGCGACCAGTACCGCCTTCGCTCCCCCTACGAAGGCAATCAGACCTCCGTGCTGTATGTGGATGATGCGAAAAGTAAGGCCGTTCTCTTCGGTTACAACCTGCACACCCGCACCAACGAAACCGTGCTAGCCGTACGCCTGCAGGGCCTGGACCCGGCCAAGCGCTACCGGGTTACAGAAATTAATATGATGCCCGGCGCCAAATCCGAGCTGCCTGCCAGCGGCCAGACGTATTCCGGTGATTACCTGATGCAGGTGGGCCTTACCGTTTCGCCGGTCAACGCTCCGGCTCTCACCAGCCACGTCCTGGAACTGACGGCCGAGTAATCGTTCTTCCTCTGATTCTAGAGTAAGGCAAACACACATAAGTAAACACAATCGTTTATGTATTTCAGCATTTTGAAGCGAATCGGGTTACTGGTTTTACTACTGGCGGGCCTGAGTGCCCAAGCGCAGAATACCGCCTCTTTGATTCCGGCGCACGACCCGGTCTTGATCCAGCAAGAGGGAACCTACTATATGTTTTGCACCGGGCAGGGCATTGCGGTTTGGTCATCGAAGGATAAAAAGAACTGGAAGCCGGAAAAACCAATTTTTGCTGCCGCGCCGGAGTGGGCAACCAAGGCAGTGCCTGGCTTTAAAGGCAACCATATCTGGGCCCCGGATATTTCCTTTCACAATGGAGTGTATTACCTTTTTTACTCCGTTTCCGCCTTCGGCAAAAACACCTCCTGTATTGGTCTGGCTACCAATAAGACCCTGAACCCTAACTCTCCCGATTTCAAATGGCAGGATCATGGCCGGGTAATTCAGTCCGTGCCCGGGCGCGACATGTGGAATGCCATTGACCCAAACCTTATCCGGGACGAAGCCGACACGCCCTGGCTCACATTCGGCTCGTTCTGGGATGGTATTAAGCTGGTGAAACTCCGCCCGGATTTAACTGCCCCGGCTCAGCCCGAGCAGTGGCGCACCCTGGCCAAGCGCCCTCGCAACCCCCAACTCAACGACTCCCTACCCGGCGATGGGGCCATTGAAGCGCCGTTTATTTTCCGGAAAGACGGTTACTATTACCTGTTTACTTCCTTCGACTATTGCTGCCGTGGCCCGCAAAGCACCTACAAGATTATGGTAGGCCGCTCCAAAAATGTCACTGGCCCCTACGTAGACCGGTCCGGAGTAGCCTTGGAGCAAGGTGGCGGCACTCTGGTACTGGCTGGCGACAAGAACTGGTTTGGTCTGGGCCATAACTCGGTTTACACCTTCGGCAAGCAGGATTTTCTGGTTTTCCATGGCTACGATGCCGCTGATAAAGGCCATTCCAAGCTCCGCATAGAGAAGCTCAACTGGGACTCAACCGGCTGGCCTGTAGTACAGCCTTAGGTCGGGTATAATTAGTGTTTTATTACACAATCGTTTGTGTAATTCATTAATAGTTTCTACTTTTCAGTCCAGGAACAAGCAGTTCATCAAATACGTTGGCAGGCCCCTTTTGCCGTGTCAGAAAAGCCAACTACGCCTAGACCCGCTGCTTTCCCCTACACCCTTTATTTCCCCGCATCGTGAACCAGTCGACCGTTTCAACCGCCGAGCTCAGTGTAAACACCATCCGCCTGTTATCGGTGGATATGGTGCAGGCCGCCAACTCTGGTCATCCGGGCTTGCCGCTGGGCGCGGCTCCTATGGCGTACGTGCTGTTCTCCCGGTTTCTGCGCTTTAACCCGCAGGACCCGAAGTGGCCGAACCGGGACCGGTTTGTGCTGTCGGCCGGGCACGGCTCTGCGCTGCTGTATAGCCTGCTGCACTTGTATGGGTATGATTTGTCTTTGGATGATCTGAAAGCGTTTCGGCAGCTCCACTCCAAAACGCCCGGCCATCCGGAGTCCCACATGACCCCGGGGGTGGAAGTAACGACCGGCCCCCTGGGGCAGGGCTTCGCTAACGGCGTGGGTATGGCCATGGCGGAGGCGCATCTGGCCGCCGTGTACAACCAGCTCGGCCACACGCTGATGGACCACTACACCTACGCCATTGTAAGTGATGGGGACCTGATGGAAGGAATTGCCGCGGAAGCCGCTTCTCTGGCCGGCCACCTCAAGCTGGGCAAGCTCATTTACCTCTACGACGACAACGACATCTGCCTGGACGGACCCACTAATCTTTCCTACACCGAGGATGCCCTGGCCCGCTTTGATGCCTACGGTTGGCACACTCAACGGGTAGCCGATGGCAATGATCTGGAGGCTATTGAGGCGGCTATTCGGGCAGCTCAGCAGGAAACGGAGCGGCCTTCGCTTATTTCCGTGAAAACTATCATTGGGTACGGCAGCCCACAGGAAGGCACCAGCAAGGTGCACGGCTCCCCCTTGGGGGCGGAAAACCTGAAGAAAGCCAAGGAATTTTTCGGGTTCGACCCCGAAGCAACTTTTATAGTGCCTGAAGAAGTGCGCACCCATCTGGCGGAAGCCGGACAGCGGGGCGCACGCCTGCAGGAAGAGTGGCAGCAGACAACAGAGGCGTACCAGCAGAAGTACCGGGCGGGGTGGGACCTATTCAGGGCTTCGTTTGCGGGTGAGCTCCCCGCGGGCTGGGACGCCTCGCTGCCAGTCTTTACCGCCGCTGACGGGGCATTAGCTACCCGTCAGGCTTCCGGCAAAGCATTAACGGCGCTCAAACAGAGCGTACCTTTCCTGTTCGGCGGCTCCGCCGACCTGGCCAGCTCCAACGAAATGCCCACCAGTGGTGCCGTAAGCTTCCAGCCGGGCAGCTATGAGCACAACAATATCTGGTTTGGGGTGCGGGAGCACGCCATGGGTGGGGCCATGAACGGTATGGCCCACCACGGCGGCGTACGCACCTACGGCGGCACCTTCCTCACTTTCTCCGACTACATGCGCGGCGCCATCCGCCTCACGGCTTTGGCGGAGTCTAATGCCACCTTCGTGTTTACTCACGACAGCATAGGCCTGGGTGAGGACGGCCCTACTCACCAACCCGTGGAGCAGGTAGCCGCCCTGCGCACCATCCCCAATATTGTGGTCCTGCGCCCCGCCGACGCCAATGAAACCGTGGAATCCTGGCGCATTGCCATGACCACGCCCAAGTCGCCGGTGGTACTCATTCTTTCCCGGCAAAAGTTGCCGGTCCTGGACCAGGAGCAGTATGGCTCAGCGCGGGAAGGTGTGGCCAAAGGCGCCTATATCCTGCGGGAAGCCGAAGGCGGCCAGCCCGAGCTTTTGCTGCTAGCCACAGGTTCTGAGGTTTCTCTGGCGCTGCAGGCCCAGGACGTACTCCAGCAGCAGGGGGTTCCTACCCGGGTAGTAAGCATGCCTTCCTGGGAGTTGTTTGAAAAGCAGGATAAAGCTTACCAGCAGCAGGTTTTGCCCCCCACGGTACGCAAACGGGTGGCCATTGAAGCCGGCTCGCCTATGGGCTGGCATAAGTATGCCACCGATGAAGGCACCATCATTGCCATGAACCGCTTTGGCGAGTCAGGGCCGGGTGAGGCAGTCATGGAGCTATTTGGGTTTTCCGTAGACAACGTGGTAAAGCAGGCGCAGGCAGTGCTGCAGGGGCAGCCGGCTGAAGTGGAACCGAAAGAAGTGCTTTCGTAGATACCCGGCACAACGTTCTTTTTTGCCTTGACTTAAAGCTCCGCAGAGCAAATACTTTATTGATTATGAGCACACATAAAAATCCCCTCGTTGCTATTCACGATTTCGGCCAGAGTATCTGGTTAGATTATATCCGCCGCAACATTCTGCACAATGGAGAACTACAGCGCCTGATTTCCGAAGATGGTCTGCGCGGCGTAACGTCCAATCCGGCTATTTTTGAAAAAGCCATTGCGGGCTCTGATGACTATGCTGATGATATCCGGCAGTTGGCCCAGAAGGGCCTAACGGCGGAGCAGATCTACGCGCAGCTGGCCGTGGCCGATGTGCAGCAGGCCTGCGACTTGCTGCGCCCCCTCTACAACCACCCCGAAAATGGTGGCGACGGCTACGTGAGCCTGGAAGTATCGCCGGAACTGATAAACGATACCGAAGGAACCGTCACGGAGGGTCTGCACTTCTGGCATGCGGTAGAGCGGCCCAACGTCATGATTAAAGTGCCCGCTACCCTACCCGGGCTGCCGGCTATTCGTCGGCTGATTGCGGCCGGAGTTAATGTGAATGTTACGCTGGTTTTCAGCGTGGACCGCTACCGGGACGTGGCCGAAGCTTTCCTGGCCGGCCTGGAAGACCGGGTGAAAGCCGACCTTCCGGTAACGCGCCTGGACTCCGTAGCCAGCTTCTTTCTTAGCCGCATTGATGTGCTGCTTGATCCTCAGTTGGAGACGCTGTCCAATGCTGGTGGCGGGCAGGCAGAGCTGGCTCAGTCCCTGGTGGGCGAGGTAGCCATTGCCAGCGCCAAGCAGGCTTACCAGGTTTATCAGGAGATTTTTGCCGGTCCCCGTTGGGAAGCATTGCGGGCCGCCGGAGCGCAGCCCCAGCGTCTGCTGTGGGCCAGCACGGGCAACAAGAACCCCAAGTACGATGACCTGAAGTATGTGGAGGCCCTTATTGGCCCCAATACGGTGAATACCATTCCGGTGGAGACGCTGGATCTGTACCGCATCAATGGGAAGCCCGCCGCTCGCCTCACCGATGATGCCGACAAGAACGTACTGGGCCGCCTGCCCGAGTTAGGTCTGGACTTGACTGCGCTGACTAATCAGCTGGAGGAAGAAGGTGCCCGGAAGTTTACCGAGCCTTTCGGCAAGCTGCTGGCGGTGCTGGAGCAAAAACGTCAGGAAGCCCTGGCGCCTACTACCGCTTAAGCAAGTACCGGGTAAAGGGTCGACCAACGGCGCCACACACATATTGTCTATGTCTGAGATTACGCCTCACCAGCGCCGGGTGGCTGTTAGCGCCCTGTTTTTTGTGGCCGGCCTGTGCTTTGCCAGCTGGGCCTCCCGCATTCCGGATATTGCCCTCAAGCTAGGCCTGAGTGAGGGAGAGCTGGGCCAGTTGCTGCTGGCCTTGCCCGCTGGTGCCCTGCTGGCCCTGCCGCTGGCGGGATGGGCGGTACACACCTACGGCAGCCGGGTGGTGGTTATGCTGGCTGCGAGCCTCTATGCTACCTCTCTCCCACTGCTGGGCTGGACGGATGGATTCTGGAGTCTGGCGGCCAGCCTGGTCGTATTTGGTTTTGCCGGCAACCTGGTCAACGTATCCGTTAATACACAGGCTATCGGCGTTCAGCAGGAGTACGGCAAGCCCATCATGGCCTCCTTCCACGGGCTGTGGAGCCTGGCCGGTTTCTTAGGTGGCGCCCTAGGCACCTTGCTGATCCGGGCTGATCAAACCCCTTTTCAGCATTTTCTGCTGGTTATGGGCATTGGTCTGATCATCACCATGCTTGCCCATCAGCGTACTCTGCCTCAGGATACCGGAGCCGATGCGCCCGGACCCAGCTTGCGGCGGCCGGAGCCTCATCTACTGCGGATTGGCCTGATTGCCTTTTGCGGCATGCTCTGCGAGGGCTGCATGTTTGACTGGAGTGGAGTGTATTTTCAGAAAGTGGTGCGACCTGATGCTACGCTGGTAACATTGGGATATGTGGCCTGTATGAGCACTATGGCGCTCGGCCGGTTTATTTCGGATAGCCTAACCCACCGCATTGGAGCTACCCGCATGCTGCAGCTCAGCAGTGCTTTGATTACCATGGGCCTGCTGATAGCAGTAATATGGCCCGCTTTTATACCGGCCGTAATCGGGTTTCTGCTGGTGGGGTTTGGTATTGCATCCGTTACACCGCTGGCGTATAGCGCCGCTGGCAGAGCTACCACTGTTTCTCCGGGAGTAGCTCTGGCCATTGTTACCACCGTTGGCTTCTTTGGCTTTCTGCTGGGGCCACCACTAATTGGCCTGGTAGCCGAAGTTTTTAACCTACGCGTATCTTTTGCCATGGTGGCAGGACTGGGAGCAGCCATCAGCCTACTGGCCGCCCGCAAAAGCCCAACCCCTACCGCTATCCGACAGGCTGCTTAAAAGGCGCAACTCTGCCGGAGGGCTGGCTCTGTTTTTACCTGCTGCTGGTGAAAGATACTCCTACCCCTGACCAGCCAATAAAATAACTCCTTAATAATTTGTTGGTTAATTGATTTCATTTCATTAACCTTACTCAACATTATCTATATAGCGGGCGCTGTGGTTGTTTATGTTTAATTAAAACCCCGCCCACGCTCTCTAAACCCACATTTGCTCGTTGAGCTTTTTTTTCGATACAATACACAAACGATTGTGGAAAAATTAGAAACACAAACGATTGTGCTACTTACCACTTACTCCCCACACTTATTTCCCATGAAGAAGCCTGTACCCAAAATGCGCTGGATGTCATTGCCAGCCTTGCTCTGCTGCCTGCCCCTGCAACCTGCGCTGGCGGCGGCTTATTCTGAGTTTTTAAGCACGCCCCCTATATCAGCTTCCATGCCGGCCGATATAACGGTAACGGGCCGGGTGGTAGACGAGCGGGGCTCCGGTATGCCGGGCGTAAACGTAGTGGTGAAAGGCACCAATGTGGGTACGCAGACGGATACGGATGGCCGCTTCACGCTAACCGCTCCAGAGAACGGCACACTGGTATTTTCCTTTGTTGGTTATACTGCACAGGAAATAGCCGTGAATAACCGCTCTTCCCTGTCGGTTAGCCTGGTTCCCGATGCCCGGGCGCTATCGGAAGTAGTGGTGGTAGGCTACCTTACGCAGGACCGCCAGAACGTAACCAGCTCGGTAAGCAGCCTGGATGTAAAAGAGGCCGTGAAAGCCCCGGTAGCTACGGCTACGCAGGCGCTGCAGGGCCGCCTTCCCGGCGTGCAGGTGCAGGGTTCTGGTGGCCCCGGTGATGCCCCGGTGGTAAACATCCGCGGCATTGGTACCCTGGGCGCGGCCGGCTCCTCCCCCCTCTACGTTATTGATGGGCTGTGGACCTTCAACATTCGGGACTTAAACCCCAATGACATTGAAACCCTGACGGTACTAAAAGACGCTTCGTCTACCGCTGTTTATGGCTCTAGCGGCGCCAACGGGGTAGTGCTCATCACCACCAAGAAAGGAAAAGCCGGTACACCTTCTATCAGCTTTAACGGCTACAAGGGCTTTGATCAGATTTACAAGCGCTATAACCTGACCAATGCCAGCGACTGGGCCGACCGTGCCGTGCAAGCCTATGCTAATGCCGGCATCGACCCCCTGAACGCCGGGCAGAACAGCCTGGCTGGTGCCGTAAAAGGCCCAGGTGGTGCCTTCAACCCAAATATTGATACTGACTGGCAGGATGAATTCTTCCAGACAGGCACGCTGGAAGACTATAATCTGACGTTTGCTGGTGGCACCGCCGGTGACAAAAGCGCCAGCAACTTCCTGATTTCAGGGGAGTACTTTCACCAGGAAGGGGTAGTAAAAGGCCCGGACTTTAACCGTTACAGCCTGCGCCTGAACTCGGGGCTTACCCGCGGACGGGTGAAATTCCAGGAGAATGCCCAGTTCACGCACCTTGATGTGACCCTGCTGAATGGTGGTTCCTTCATTGATGTGCTGGCCATGCTGCCCAGCATCCCGGTATATGATCCGGCTAATAAAGGCGGATTCGGCACTGGCTCGCCTATCCTGAATACATTTGCGACCAACCCCATTGGCAACCAGGAGCTGCTGCGCCGCACGCAGGCCGATAACCGCCTGGCCGGTAACATCAGCACCGACGTTTCTCTTTTTGACTTCCTGACTTACCGCCTGAATGTTGCCTTAGACGGGCATACCTACAGCAACCGGGATGCGCAGAAAGAGGGAATTCTACGCCAGAACACTGCCATCAATACTTCTCAGCTCAATGAGTTCCTGGGCTATGATGTGTTCCTGCTGGCTGAAAACACTCTGAACTTCAACAAAACCCTGGGCGACCACCACTTTAATGCCTTGGTAGGTTACTCCGAGCAAAGCTACCGGCAGCACAACATCCAAGCTGGCACACAAGGGTTTACCAGCCAGCCACAGTACTACTTTGAGCTGAGTGCCGGCGCCAACAAAGGCATCATTGGCGGTGCTACTACGGAAAATGCCAAGCGCTCCTACTTCAGCCAGGCCACCTACGATTTCAAAAACCGCTACCTGGTGTCGGCCTCGTTCCGTCGCGACGGGTCTTCCCGCTTTGCGCCCCAGAACCGCTGGGGGAACTTTGGGGCCGGCTCGCTGGGCTGGCGCATTAGCGAAGAGGACTTCTTCAAAAATGCGCTGCCACAGGTAAATAACCTGAAGCTGCGCGTCAGCTATGGCGGCAATGGTAACGATGCTCTGGCTGGCAACTATGGCGGTAACTACCTCACCACGCCTATTATTGGCCAGAACGTAAACTACGTGCTGGGCACGGGCCAGGTAATTGTGAATGGCTCTACGCAACTGGCCCTGAGCAGCCCTGATCTGCAGTGGGAAGAGCGGTATACAAAGGACGCTGGCCTGGACCTGAGCGTGTTGAACAACCGCCTCAACCTGTCGGCAGACTACTACATTTCCGAAACGCGCAAAGTACTGGCCCCCGTGCAGGTTCCCACTTACCTGGGGCACTTTGGCGACATTCTGTACCAGAACGCCGGTAACATTGAAAACCGCGGATTTGAGCTAGCCCTGGGCTTCCATGATAACAAGGATGACTTCTCCTACGGAGCTGATTTCTCCCTGACTACCATCAAAAACAAGATTACGAGAGTACCCGTTGTAGGCCAGGCATTTGAGGGCGGAGAGCTCCTGACCCGCTCTGAACTGGGCACCTCCCTCGGTGAGTTTTACCTGATTCCTTTTGAAGGCATTTTCCAATCGGAAGAAGAGGTACAGAACCACAAAACCGCCGATGGCAAAGTAATTCAGCCCTATGCCTCAGCCGGTGACGTGCGCTACCGTGACTCTAATGGTGATGGTGTGATTACAGCTGATGACCGGGTGTATGTAGGCCAGGCCATTCCGAAGCTGCAGATGGGCCTCAATCTGAATGCTGGTTATAAAGGCTTCGACTTCTCGATGTTCCTGCAGGCCGTTACTGGTAATAAGGTGTACAACTCGGCGCGGGTGGCGCTGGAAAGCTTCAACGGCCCCAATAACTACAATGCAGACGTGCAGCCCTGGACGGCGGCCAACCCCTCCTCTACCGTGCCGCGCATGCTGCAGGGCCTGAGCCCCGACCCGGATCTGGCGGAGGCAGCCAGCAAAAATGCCCTGGGTAATACCACGCGTTGGCTGGAAGATGGTGACTACCTGCGCCTCAAAAACATTCAGGTGGGCTACACCTTCCCAAAAACGCTGACAAGCCGGGTGCCTAGCCTGGGCAGCGTGCGGGTGTACCTCACGGGCCGCAACGTAGTAACCTTCACCAAATACACCGGCTTCGACCCGGAGGTAACTGGCACGGGCTTCTACAGCCGTGGTGTTGACAACAGCGCTTATCCCAACGTACGCAGCTTCACGGGCGGTCTGCAAGTCAACTTCTAGCCTCTGTGCTATTCGTCGTCCCCTGTAGCATCGACCATCTTTATTCCCGACTTACCATGAAACTACATAAAATACCTGCGCTGTTGCTGGCTGGCAGTTTGCTGCTGGCTACTGGCTGCGAGAAAGACCTGCTGGATAAAACCAACCCCAACGCCCCTTCCACTTCTCAGTTCTGGAAAACCCAGGATGATGCCGTGAAAGGCGTAAATGCCTGCTACTCCGGCCTGCAGCAGTTTGCCTGCTACTACCGCAGCTGGCACTTTATGGCGCATCGCTCTGATGAGTCCTTCAGCCAAAGCCCTTTCATTGCGCTGGCCGAGTTTACGCGCTTTATCACCCCCGATAACAACTTCTTCATCTCCTCCTTTGCCTGGAACGATTACTACCGGACTATTTACCGGACCAACCAGGTAGTAACGCACGTGCCCGGCATTGAGATGGACGCCGAGCTGCGCAGCCGCCTGGTAGCGGAAGCTAAGTTTGTGCGGGCCTTGTCTTACTATGACCTGGTATACTTCTTCGGTAATGTGCCGCTGATTGTGGAAGAGCCAGTGGTAACTACCCGCGTGGTACAGGCAGCCCCTGCCGAAACTGAGGCCCAGATCATTGCTGACTTAAAGGACGCAATTCCCGCTCTGCCTCTCTCCTATTCCGATGCGGAAAAAGGCCGCGCCACGAAAGGGGCTGCCCAGGCATTGTTGGCCAAAATGTACATGCACCAGCATAAGTACGCCGAGGCATCCGCCCTATTCACGGAGATTATGGGCTCCGGGCAGTATGCTCTGGTAAGCAACTACCTGGACAACTTCACGGATACCAACGAGAACAACCAAGAATCGGTATTTGAAGTGCAGTTTACGGGTGCCGTGCTGGAAGTAGGCCAGGGACAGGATAACGCCTCTTCCTCCGAAAGCCACGACCGGCCGAACTTCTTTGGCCCTCCCGGCCCCACGTTTGCCGACGTACAGCCCCGCCGCTGGCTGCTGGATGAGTACAAGGATTCTACGGTTTCTTTTGCTCCCGGCAGCACCAAGAAGCATATGATTGACCCCCGCCGCGACATCAGCATTATTCACGTGGGCAACCCTGATAAGTTTTACGGCAAGACCTTCAAGGAATGGGGTTGGAACTCCAGCCAGCAATACTGGCGCAAGTATCTGAATGACCGCACCCGCGAGAACGAGAACTTCACCTCCGGCATTAATCACCGCGTAATTCGTTACGCCGATATTCTGCTGATGCAGGCCGAAGCGCTTACGGAGCTGGGCCGCATGGATGATGCGCTGCCCCTGGTAAACCAAGTGCGTGCCCGCGTAGATCTGGCTCCTAAAACTGGCAGCTTCTCACAGGATGATATGCGCAAGCTCATCCGCAGCGAGCGGGCCAAGGAGTTTGCCGGCGAGGGCACCCGGTGGTTTGACATTCTGCGTTGGGGCCTGATGGACACCCAGGCCGGCATTGACGAGCTGAAGACCCGCGACCCTGACTTTGGCAATTTCCGCTTAGGTGTTTCGAAGCTGCTGCCTATTCCGCAGCGCGACATCGACATCGATCCGAACGTTCATCAGAACCCTGGCTACTAAGCCATGTTCCAGTAAGTACGAATTCAGACAGCCGCTCCCGGCCACTTTTGGGAGCGGCTGTTCTGTTTCGACCCACAGCCCAGCGTAAATGGGTATTTATTAGTGCCAGTTTCTGATTATCCATGACGTATCCATTCAAATCAATATTCCGGCAAATTCCCGCGCTGGCGTTGCTATTGCTGCTTAGCTGCACCAACGGCGACAAAACCATGGTGGCGCCCAAGCCCCCGGTAATTAATCCTCCGGTAGCAGGCACCACCTTCACCAATCCGCTGCTTTCTTCCGGCCCCGACCCCTGGGTGTATCATAAGGATGGGTATTACTACTACATGCACACCACCAATACTAATCTGCGCATCTGGAAAACGGCTAAGATGTCGGAACTGGGGACCAAGTCCAGCGTGCTGGCCTGGGCACCACCGCAAACCGGGCCGGCCTCGGGCAACCTGTGGGCGCCGGAGCTTTACTTTCTGGATGGCAAATGGTACCTCTACTATTCTGCCGGCCCGGCCGGCTCCGATTTGGGTCGGCAACGTACCTGGGTACTGGAAAACGCCAGCGCCGACCCTACCACCGGCACCTGGATTAGCAAGGGCCAGGTGGTCAGCCCCGAGGCCGACTATTGGGCTATTGACGGTACCGTGCTGGAGCAGAACGACAAGCGCTACTTTATCTGGTCGGGGCACAATGGCGTGGATGCTATTCAGCGCCTTTATATTTCCGAAATGAGCAACCCCTGGACGCTGATTGGTCCGCGGGTGGAGCTCTCCCACCCCGAGTACAATTGGGAAACTGTCGGTCCGCCTTATGTGAATGAAGGCCCCGAAATCCTGAAGCACGGCGACAAAACGTTTCTGGTTTACTCAGCCAGCTTTTGCGGTACCGATCAGTATGCTCTGGGCATGCTGACGGCCAATAGCACCGCCGACCCATTGGCTTTATCATCCTGGACGAAATCAGCCAAGCCCGTTTTCACCCAAAACCCCGCCAACCGGGCGTATGCGACCGGGCATAATTCCTTTTTCCGGTCGAAGGATGGGCAGGAAGACTGGATTCTGTATCACGCCAACTCCAACGCCAATGAAGGGTGCGTGGAAAAGCGCAACCCGCGCATGCAGAAGTTTACCTGGAAAGCCGATGGCACCCCCGACTTTGGTGTGCCGGTGGCCATCAGCACCCCCATTTTGAAACCCAGCGGGGAATAACCAGCCGTAAGGCTGTAGGTTTCTTTGCTCTCAACTTACCTTCAACTGCATATGTCTACCCCCATACTTTCAGGAAGCCGGGCCTCGGACCATCATGCTGGCCCCTTCTCTCATTTGCTGCGCCTGGCTGTGCTGGTTATGCTGCTCCTGGCTGGCACAGGCTACCAAGCCTTGGCTCTGCAAGGGGCCGTGGGCGTGCACGACCCTTCCACCATGGTGAAGGATGGCAACAAGTACTGGATTTTTGCAACGGGGCAAGGCATTTACAGCATGTACTCCACCGACTTGGTGAACTGGACCGCCGGTTCCAAAGCGGTGTTTGTGAACAACGCCTACCCGAGCTGGATTAATACCAAAGTAAAAGACTTCAAAGGCCATTTTTGGGCACCTGAGGTCATTTTTATGAACGGCAAGTACTATCTGTACTATTCTTGTTCCACCTTCGGCTCCAAGGTATCGGCCATTGGGCTGGCTACCAACGTTACCCTGGATCCGGCCAGCCCGAATTATAAGTGGGAAGATCAGGGTGAGGTAATCTCCACCGATGCAAACAGCGCAGTGAATGCCATTGACCCGGCCGTTTTTAAGGATACCAATGGGGATGTCTGGCTGTCTTACGGCTCTTTTTTTGGTGGTATTCGCATTACCAGGCTCAACGCTAGTACCGGCAAACTCACTGGAACCACACAATACGCTGTAGCCAACAACAATCCGGAAGCAGCTTACCTCACCAAAAATGGCAGCTATTACTATCTGTTTATTAACCGTGGTGCCTGCTGCAACGGAGTAAACAGCACCTACCATATCCTGGTGGGCCGCTCTACCTCTCCTACCGGCCCTTTCCTTGATCAGAAGGGGGTTGATTTAAATAGCGGGGGCGGTACCGTTGTCCTGAATACCTCCGGGCGTTATATCGGTCCGGGCCACACAGGTATTTTCCAGGAGAATGGCGTCAGCTACTTCTCACACCATTACTATGATGGGCAGGACAATGGGGTGGCCAAGCTAAGTTTGGCCAAGCTTACCTGGAGTGCTGCCGGCTGGCCGGTGGTTAGCCGGGACTGGGTAACCACCGGGCGCTACGAAATCAAAAACCAAAACAGCCAGCTGATCTGGGGTTCCTCAGGCTGCTCCGGCGTAACAGGCCAGGCCATTGCGCAGGCCACCCCTACCGGGCTGGACTGTCAGCGTTGGGATATCACGGCCATGGGCGATGGGGAATATAAAATCACTAATGCCTTGGGCGGTTTGGCCGCTGATGTAGCCGGCTGCTCCGCCGATAACGGGGCCAAGCTGCAGCTCAAGCCCTATAGTGAATTGGACTGCCAGCGCTTCCGGATAGACCGGGTAAACAACGGCAGCGTAGTATTGGCCTCCACCAATGGCAACCGGGTGATAGAGGTGCCGGGTGCCTCAACTACTGCTGGGCAGCAGCTGGCCCTCTGGGATTATAATGGCTGCAACTGCCAGCAATGGGCGCTTACTGACGTCACTATTCCCACGGCCTCTGCCACCGATAAGCAGCTTAAGGGAGTAACCTTATTCCCAATTCCAGCTACCCGTAACGGATTTACTATTGAGTTGGGGAGCCAAAAAGCACGCCAGGCTACGATAGTGGAGATGTATAACGTTCGGGGCCAGATGGTCTACCTTCAGTCGTTTTCCCGGCAGCAAAGCAGGCTGGAAGTTGCCCCCAAATTACCATCCGGCATCTACCTGGTACAGGTTCGACAAGACAGCGGATTCTGGCGACAAAAAGTGACCATTCAATAGGAGGATTGAAGGAGTGGGCGTAGCGTAATCCGGCTGCGTCTACTCTTTTTTATTATGGCAATACACAAACGATTGTGTAAAGTGAAAATCATTTTCTACTTTACACTCCTGTTAGGGCTAAAAAAGATCTAAGCGCCTATTTCGCACAAGAGAAGACAAACTATAAATAACTGATTAATTGATTCATACGATGGTTTTACACCGAACACAATCCATTGTTTAAATCTGGCAAATCATTAACTCACCCTGCATTTTCACCATATCAGCCCTGCTCAGTCACTTTCTAATTCCCATCCGTTAGATCATGAACCACTCCCTTCGCATCGGCTTATTTGGACTAGCCGGTTTGCTTTCCGTAGCCAGCTGTAACCAATCTTCTCCCGCTGAACAGTCGAATAACAACGACGCCAACCAGACCATGGCTGATTCCACCCAAACTACCGACAGCACTGCCAGCGCTGCTCCCACTGTTTCGTCCTTCGGCACCACGCAGGATGGCCAGCAAGTGCAGCTCTACACGTTGACCAACGCCCACGGGGTGCAGGTGAGCATCAGCAACTATGGCGGCACCATCACCCGCCTGCTTGTGCCTGATAAGGCCGGCAAGCTAGGTGACGTGGTGTTAGGCTTTGATAACGTGAGTGGCTACCAGAGCCCCGAGTTTCTTAAGTCGGGTCCGTATTTCGGAGCCCTCATTGGCCGCTACGGCAACCGCATAGCCCAAGGCAAGTTCACGCTGGATGGCAAGCAGTATACGCTGGCAAAAAACAACGGCGAAAACACCCTGCACGGCGGCAAGAAGGGCTTCGATAAAGTAGTATGGCAAGCGGAGCCCGGCAGCTCGGCCGAAGGCCAGACGCTCAAACTGACCTACCTCAGCAAAGACGGGGAGGAAGGCTACCCCGGCAATCTGAACGTGACGGTGCTCTACACCCTGACCCCGGACGATGCGTTGAAAATTGACTACACGGCCACCACGGATAAGGCTACCCCCGTGAACCTGACCAACCACGCTTACTTCAACCTGAGTGGAGGAAAGGATATCCTGGGCCACCAGGTGACGATTCCGGCGGACCGCTATAATGTGGTGGACGCAGGATTGATTCCCACCGGCGAGCTACGCCCCGTGAAAGGCACACCCTTTGACTTCACCACGCCGCACGCCATTGATGAGCGAATTGGGCAGGTCCCCGGCGGCTACGATCATAACTGGATACTGAACGAGACGACGGGCATGCATCCGGCAGCTATGGTATTCGAGCCCAGCACGGGCCGTACCATGGAAGTGCGCACGACGGAGCCGGGAATACAGTTCTACACCGGCAACTTCCTGGATGGCACCCTGAAAGGCAAAGACGGTCAGGTGTATGGCAAGCACGCCGGTTTCTGCCTGGAAACCCAGCACTTCCCTGATTCGCCCAACCAGTCCAAGTTTCCGAGCACGATTCTGAAGCCGGGGCAGACCCTGAAGTCCACTACGACTTATCAATTCGGCGTGCGCAAGTAGTGCCTGACTAAAAACTACCGCTTACACTTCTTACCCTTTTCGCTGTGCAAACATCCGCCTCAGCATCTTCCTCCGAAGAAGCCTACGTTATCGGTATTGACTATGGCACTGACTCTGTCCGGGCCCTGCTGGTAAATGCCCGTACCGGCGCCGAAGTAGCCCAAGCCGTGCATAACTATGCCCGTTGGAAAACCCAGCGCTACTGCAACGCGGCCAAAAATCAGTTCCGCCAACACCCGCTGGATCATATTGAAGGGCTGGAGGCCACGGTGCGCCAGGTAGCGCAGCACGTGCCGGCCGCGCAGATTGTCGGGCTGGCTATTGACACCACGGGCTCTACCCCGGGCCCTGTGAATGAGCAAGGCGTGGCCCTGGCCCTTACGCCCGGCTTCGAGGAAAACCCTAACGCCATGTTCGTGCTCTGGAAGGACCACACGGGCCTGGCTGAAGCGGCCGAAATCAACCAGAAAGCCAAGACCTGGGGCGGAGAAGACTTTACGCAGTACGAAGGCGGAATTTATTCTTCTGAGTGGTTCTGGGCTAAGATTATGCACGTAACCCGCGAGGACGAAGCGGTGACGAAAGCTGCCTACTCCTGGATGGAGCATTGCGACTGGCTCACGCTCCTGCTCACGGGCGGCGACCTGGCCACCTTTAAGCGCAGCCGTTGCGCCGCCGGCCACAAAGCCATGTGGCACGAGAGCTGGGGTGGGTTACCCTCCGAAGAGTTTTTGACCTTGCTGGAGCCCAAGCTGGGCGGCCTGCGCCAACGTCTGTTTGAGGAAACCTACACGGCTAATGAGGTAGCAGGCACGCTGTCGGCGGAGTGGGCCCAGCGCCTGGGCCTTACCACCAACACAGTGGTAGCCGTGGGCACCTTCGATGCCCACGCCGGGGCCATTGCTGGAGAAATTGAGCCTTACTCTATGGTGAAGGTGATGGGCACTTCCACCTGCGACATTGTAGTGGCTCCCATGGAGGAAGTGGGTGACAAGCTCGTTCCCGGCATCTGCGGGCAAGTGAATGGCTCCGTGATACCGGGCATGCTGGGTCTGGAAGCCGGGCAGTCCGCCGTGGGTGATTTGCTGGCCTGGTTTCGTCAGGTAATTGAATGGCCCCTGCGCACGCTGCTGCCCCAATCTTCCGTGCTCAGTGCCGAGCAGCAGGAAGCGCTACGGGCCGAAATGAGCGACAATCTGTTCACGGAGCTAACTAAAGCAGCTGCCGAGGTTAACCCCGAAGAGTCGGCGGTGCTGGCGCTGGACTGGGTAAACGGCCGCCGCACGCCCGACGCCAACCAGGCCCTGAAAGGCGCCATCATGAATCTGACCATGGGCACCAGTGCGCCGCACATTTTCCGGGCGCTGGTTGAGTCTATCTGCTACGGTTCCAAACAGATTGTGGAACGCTTCGAGCAGGAAGGAATTCCCATTAAGCAGGTCATTGGCCTGGGTGGGGTGGCCAAGAAATCTGGGTTTATGATGCAAACCCTGGCTGATGTGCTCAACCGCCCCATTAAGGTGGCCGAGTCAGACCAGGCGCCCGCGCTGGGCTCTGCCATGTACGCTGCTGTGGCTGCCGGCATCCACCCCGATGTTCTTACGGCGCAGCGGGTGATGGGCAGCGGTTTTGCCAAAACCTACCAGCCCAACCCGGCCCGGATAGCCGACTATCAGCGGCGCTACGAGCAATACCAGGCCTTTGGTCAATACATAGAGCAGGCCACCGAACTGCGCGCCGGTGAAGTGGCTGAAACCGAAATGGCCGCCCGGATATGAGCCAGTACCAAGCGTTAAAACAAGCCTGCTACGAGGCGAACATGCAGTTGCCTGAATTGGGCCTGGTGCTGTTCACGTTTGGCAATGCCAGCGTGGTAGACCGCGAAAAGCAGGTGTTTGCCATTAAGCCCAGCGGAGTGCCCTACGTGGCCCTGCGGCCCGATGACATTGTCATTGTCGACTTTGCCAACAACATCGTGGAAGGCACCAAGCGGCCTTCTTCCGATACCAAAACCCACGCGGTGCTTTACAGCCACTGGGAGCATATTGGGGGCATTGTCCACACACATTCCACTTATGCCACCGCCTGGGCCCAGGCGCAGCTGGACATTCCGATTCTGGGTACTACCCACGCCGACCACCTCACGGCCGACGTGCCCTGTGCGCCGCCCATGGATGACGCCATGATTGCCGGCGACTACGAGCATCAGACCGGCTGGCAGATCATCAACGAGTTTCAGCGCCGCGGGCTTTCCCCGGAGGAAGTAGAAATGGTGCTGCTCAGTAACCACGCTCCTTTCACCTGGGGCAAAACAGTAGAAAAAGCGGTGTATCACAGCGCCGTGCTGGAAGAGGTGGCCCGCATGGCCTACCTCAGCTGCACCCTGCGCCCCGATGTGCCCCGCCTGAAAGAAGCCCTGATTCAGAAGCACTACGAGCGCAAGCACGGGGCGAATTCCTACTACGGTCAATCCTGAAAATTCACTCATTGGCTGTCTTGCTGAATCATCTCGCAGGCAGCAGTAATCCAATCAGTCCACGACGCGAGCGAGATGCTTTGGCAAGCTCCGCAAGACGTTCTTTTCGCCTTTCCTCCCATGATTGACATCTCCCACTACGAAGTCTGGTTTATCACCGGCAGCCAGCACCTCTACGGCCCCGAAACCCTGGAGCAGGTAGCGCAGCACTCCCAGCAGATTGCCACAGCCTTGGGTCAGGCCCTGCCCATTACGGTGGTGTATAAGCCCGTTCTCACCGGCCCCGATGGTATTACCAAGCTGGTGCAGGAAGCCAACACTACGCCTAACTGCGTGGGCCTGGTAGCCTGGATGCACACTTTCTCGCCGGCCAAAATGTGGATCAATGGCCTGAAGATTCTACAGAAGCCGCTGGCCCACCTGCACACGCAGTTCAACCGCGACATTCCGTGGGGCGACATCGATATGGACTTCATGAACACCAATCAATCGGCGCACGGCGACCGGGAGTTTGGCTTTATTGGGGCCCGTTTGAAGCTAAAGCGCAAAGTGGTGGTGGGCCATTGGCAGAGCGCTGATGTGCAGGAGCGCCTGAGCATCTGGTCCCGTGCGGCCTGCGCCTGGGCCGACTGGCAGGGTGCCCGCATTGTGCGCTTTGGTGACAACATGCGCTACGTGGCCGTAACCGAGGGTGACAAGGTAGAAGCCGAGTTGAAGTTTGGCTACTCCGTGAACACCTACGGCATCGGTGACCTGGTAGCAGTGATTAACGCCGTGAGCGACGAGCAGGTGAAGGAGCTGCTGGCTACCTATGAGCAGGAATACGAGCTGGGCGATTCGCTGAAAGATGGTGGGAGCCAGCGTCAGTCATTGTATGAGGCGGCCAAAATTGAGATGGGCATGCGCCGCTTCCTGCAGGATACCAAAGCCATTGGCTTTACCGATACCTTCGAGGATCTGCACGGCATGGCGCAGCTGCCCGGTATTGCTACCCAGCGCCTGATGGCGGAGGGCTACGGCTTTGGCGGCGAAGGTGACTGGAAGACTTCTGCCCTGGTGCGCGCTATGAAGGTGATGGGTGCCGGTCTGCCCGGCGGCAACTCCTTTATGGAAGACTACACCTACCACTTCCAGCCCGGCAACGAGCAGGTGCTCGGCTCCCACATGCTGGAAATCTGCCCCACCATTGCCGAGGGCAAAGCCAAAGTGGAAGTGCATCCGCTGGGCATTGGCGGCAAGGCCGATCCGGCCCGTCTGGTGTTCAACTGCCCTGCCGGCCCGGCCCTGAATGCTACCATCGTAGACCTGGGGCACCGCTTCCGGCTGGTAGTAAACGAGGTGGAAGCAGTGGCCCCCGAGCAGGATTTGCCCAAGCTGCCCGTAGCCCGCGTGCTGTGGAAAGTAAAGCCCAGCCTGAGCGTGGGTGCGGCCGCCTGGATTCACGCCGGCGGAGCCCACCACACCGGTTACAGCCAGAACCTGACGGCGGAGTACTTGGAGGATTTCGCTGAAATGGCCGGTATCGAGTACCTCATCATCGACGACGAAACCAGGCTGCGCACCTTCAAAAACGAGCTGCGCTACAACGAGGTAGCCTTCAGCCAGCGCTAGGAAATGGCTGAAATCCAACAAGCTTCATAAATTCTCATTTTCGGGGTATGATTATTCTTTTGAAAAGGTATTCTACCCTTATCTTTTGCCACGCTAATCTTTTCGACCTCCCACCCCTCGCATGAAAAACGCCTTTAATACGCTAGACCTAGCGGTTTTTCTATTTTACCTGATAGGAGTATCGGCCTATGGCTTTTACGTCTATAAGCGCAAGCAAAAGGCGCAGATGGACACGAAGGACTACTTCCTGGCCGAAGGCTCGCTGACGTGGTGGGCTATTGGTGCTTCCATGATTGCCTCCAACATTTCCGCCGAGCAATTCATCGGGATGTCGGGCAACGGGTTTCAGGTGGGTATTGCGGTAGCGGCCTATGAGTGGGTGGCGGCTATTGTGCTCATTATTGTGGCCGTGTTCTTCATGCCGATTTACCTGAAGCAGAAGATCTACACCATGCCGCAGTTTCTGGAGCAGCGCTACAACTCTGCTCTGAGCCTGATTATGAGTATTTTCTGGCTGTTCCTGTATGTACTGGTTAACCTGACTTCCATTCTCTACCTCGGGGCGCTGGCCATCAGCAACCTGATTGGCGGCGGGGAAAGCTTCCACCTGATTATGGTGGCCCTGGCCGTGTTTGCCCTCATAATTACCCTGGGCGGTATGAAAGTGGTAGGCTACACCGACGTTATTCAGGTAACGGTACTTATCATTGGTGGTCTGGCCACTACGTATCTGGCGCTGACCTTGGTAAGTCAGCGGTTCGGTCTGGGGCATGATGCACTGGCGGGTTTCAATGCCATGATGCACGATGCCGGGGACCACTTCCACATGATATTTGAAAAGCCAACAGCAGCCTCCCCGCAGGTCGATATTAACAAGTACCTCATGGTGCCTGGCATAGCCATGTACGCGGCCGGCCAGTGGATTGTAAACCTGAACTACTGGGGCTGCAACCAGTACATTACGCAGCGCGCCCTGGGCGCCGACCTCAAAACGGCTCGTACGGGTATCCTGTTTGCGGGCTTCCTGAAGCTTCTGATGCCGGTAATTGTAATGCTGCCCGGTATTGCGGCTTACGTGCTGCATAAGAACGGCGGCCTGCAGGCTGAAATGAACTCTACGGGCGCTTTCAACGCCGACAATGCCTACTCGGCCATTCTGACCTTCCTGCCTAATGGCCTGAAAGGCTTGTCACTGGCCGCGCTAACGGCCGCCATCGTGGCCTCTCTGGCCGGCAAAGCCAACTCTATTTCCACCATCTTCACCCTGGACATCTACAAGCGCTACCTGCGCCCGGAGTCGGATGAAAAGAAACTGGTATGGATAGGCCGCGTGACGGTTTTCGCCGCTATGGCGCTGGCTATCATGCTGACCTGGAAAGACCTGTTGGGTATTGGCGGTGAAGGTGGCTTCACCTACATTCAGAAGTACACCGGCTATATCTCCCCCGGTATTGTGGCCGTGTTTATTCTGGGCTTGTTCTGGAAGCGCACCACGGCGCAGGCTGGCATTGCTGGTATCCTGTCGGGCTTCATTCTTTCGGTGTTCTTCAGCAAGTTTGCCCCCTTGCTATTCGGGAATGAAACCTGGTTTTACACGGCCTTCCCCAATGCCAGCGGCGAGTATGAAATTCCCTTCCTCATCTGCATGGGCCTCTCCTTTGCCTTCACGTTTTTGCTGATGATTGTCATGAGCCTGGCGGGGCCAAGAGTTAACCCTAAGGCCATTCCCGTGGATTCCAGCATGTTCAAGGTAAGCCCCAGCACCTTGGCAATGATTGTTATCACGCTACTGATTATTACGGCGCTGTACGTTAAGTTCTGGTAAAGAAAAAAGCAGGGCGGTTCACTTCCGCCCTGCTTTTAGCACCGTTACACAATCGGTTGTGTTAAAATACAAGAGGGTAAGAATCGATTTCTGAGTGAGTTAAAAAAGTAGAGCAAGAAAGAGTGAGTGAGGAAAAAGAGCGGGTGCTAACTGCTGGGCAGTAGAACTAGAGGTAAGGGACTGGGACTACATGCTGGGCGCAGTTCTGCACTCGCTCTTTCATTTTCGCTACTGATTCACCGTCAAAATTCTCTGAAGATGCGCCGCCTATATTCCCGAATGCTTCTAAGGGTATTGGCTCTGGGCCTGGCCAGCAGTGCCTGCGCCCCTAAAGCAGTACCCAGCAGTTCCGCTCCTGCCAAGGCCGATTTCCACCAGTGGGCCTCTACCCCACCTATGGGCTGGAACAGTTGGGACTGCTACGGACCCACCGTAACGGAAGCCGAGGTAAAAGCCAATGCCGACTACATGGCCCGGCATCTGCGCCCATCTGGCTGGGAGTACGTGGTAGTGGATATCCGCTGGTACGTAGGTAACGACACCGCCCACGGCTATAATGACAAAGACCCCGCTTTCTCCATTGACGAGTACGGCCGCTTTGTGCCGGCCGTGAATCGGTTTCCATCCGCCGCCGACGGAAAAGGCTTCCGGCCCCTGGCCGACTACATGCACGCCAAGGGCCTGAAATTCGGGATTCACATCATGCGCGGCGTGCCCGTGGTGGCCGTACAGCGCAGGCTGCCCATCCTGGGCACCACAGTAACCGCGGCCGATATCTACTCCCCGGAAGGGCAAGCCGGTTGGCTGCATGATATGTATACCGTGGTAGCCGGACGGCCCGGCGCACAGGAGTACTATAACTCTTTGTTTCAAATGTATGCCTCCTGGGGCGTTGATTTTGTGAAGGTGGATGATCTTTCTTCCCCCTACCATAAGGCCGAGGTAGAAATGATTCGTAAGGCCATAGACCTTGCCGGCCGTCAGATAGTGCTGAGCACCTCTCCAGGCGAAACACCCATTGCGGAGGCGCAGCACGTGCAGGACCACGCCAATATGTGGCGCACGGTGGGCGACTTTTGGGACAGTTGGGAGCAATTGAAGGAGCACTTTGAAGTGTGCAACCGCTGGGCGCCTTTTATCCGCGCAGGCGCTTACCCCGATGCGGATATGCTGCCGCTGGGCCGCCTGGGCATCCGGGCCGAGCGGGGCGACGACCGGATGACGCGCTTTACCCGCGACGAGCAGTACACGCTGATGAGCTTATGGAGTATTTTCCGTTCGCCACTGATGTTTGGTGGGGATTTACCCAGCAACGACGCCTTCACCCTTTCCCTACTGACCAACCAGGAAGTGCTGGCCGTTAACCGCCACAGCACCAACAACCGGCAGCTTTTCCGCCAGGACAACCTCATTGCCTGGACCGCCGACGACCCGGCCACCGGTGATAAGTTTCTGGCTTTGTTCAACGCGCAGGACCAGGAGCTGGCCCCCGCCAGTGAAGCCGCCTGGGCCGGCAGCCTCCTCACTCGCCAGACGCTGGGCCAAAGCCAACCGGTGGATGTGGATATAACCGGCGCGACTAAGCTATACCTGAACGTGCGCGACGGCGGCGACGATATTGCCTGGGACCACGCCGACTGGCTGAATCCGGTGCTCCGCAACGGCAGCAAAACTATTTCTCTAAGCTCCATTTCCTGGAAAGCCGCCTCGGCGGGCTGGGGCCAGGTTACGGCCAACAAAAGCGTATCGGGGGCCGATCTGCTGGTGGCGGGCAAGCGCTACGAGCAGGGCATTGGCACCCACGCCAACTCCATGATTGAGTTTGATTTGCCCGCCGGCTTTACCCGCTTTCAGGCTACCGCCGGGCTGGACAATGCCGGTGCCGCCCAGAATACCGGCGGCACCTTGCAATTCCTGGTCTTCACCAAGAACCCCTACCGGCCCATGCCTGTTGACTCAGCCCGCATTCCCGTGACAATGAAGCAGCTCGGGCTCAGCGGCCCCTGCACCGTGCGCGACTTATGGACGGGGAAGAACCAGGAAGTAGTTACCGATGAGTTTGCCCCTTTTGTGCGCCGGCATGGGGCCCGGCTGTACCGGATATCCAAGCGTGGAACAGCGGCGTCTCAGTAAGCCGCTGCATCAATAAGAACTGCTGGTTTTCTCTCTTCTAGCTTATGAAACGCATCCTATCTTCTCTCCTTATAGCCGGGCTGCTTAGTGCGCCGGTGCTGGCCCAGTCCGTTAAACGTTCGGATTATCCCATTCAGGCGGTATCGTTTACCCAGGTGAAGCTGGCCGATAACTTCTGGCTGCCCCGGCTGAAGACCAATACTGACGTAACGATTCCGGCTTCGTTTCAGCGCTGTGAGTCCACTAACCGGGTAAAGAACTTTGAGATGGCGGCAGCCCGAACGGGTAAGTTTGCCACCATCTTTCCCTTCGATGATACCGACATCTACAAGACCATTGAGGGCGCTTCGTACTCACTGAAGCTCTACCCCGACGAAAAGCTGGACGGGTACATGGACGAGCTGATTAAGAAAGTGGCCGCGGCCCAGGAGCCCGATGGCTACCTATACACGGCCCGTACTATCGATCCGGCCCATCCGCACCCGTGGTCGGGGCCGGAACGTTGGGTGAATGAGCGGGAAATGAGCCATGAGCTCTACAATTCAGGTCACCTCTATGAAGCAGCCGTGGCGCACTACGAAGCCACCGGCAAGAAAAGCCTGCTCAACATTGCCCTAAAAAATGCTGACCTCGTCTGCTCCGTATTCGGGCCCGGCAAGCGCGGCGTAGCGCCCGGCCACGAAATTGTAGAAATGGGCCTGGTGAAGTTGTACCGCGTAACGGGTAAGCCGGAGTACCTAAGCACCGCCAAGTTCTTTATTGAGGAGCGCGGCAAGTACAAAGGCTACGACCCCAAAAGCCCCGACCCGTTCCGCAATGGCTCCTACTGGCAGGACGCCAAGCCCGTGGTAGACCAAAAGGAAGCCGAGGGCCACGCCGTGCGCGCCGAGTACCTGTACTCGGCTATGGCCGATGTGGCTGCCCTCACCGGCGACCAGAAACTGCTGGCGGCCGTGGATACCATCTGGCAGAACATGGTGAGCAGGAAAATCTACGTCACGGGTGGCACGGGCGCTATTCCGGGCGGTGAGCGGTTTGGCGGCAACTACGAGCTGCCCAACGCCACGGCCTACAACGAAACCTGCGCCGCAGTGGCCAACGTGTACTGGAACCAGCGCATGTTCCTGCTGCACGGCGACTCCAAGTATGTGGATGTGCTGGAAAAAGTGCTCTACAACGGGCTGATTTCGGGCGTGGGGCTGGATGGCAAATCGTTCTTCTACAGCAACGCCATGCAGATTAAAAACAGCGCCAGCTTCCCGCAAACCGAGCCGGTCCGCGCGGGTTGGTTTGATTGCAGCTGCTGCCCCACCAACATGGCACGCCTCATGCCTTCCCTGCCCGGCTATGTGTATGCCCAGAAAGGCCACGACGTGTACGCCAATCTGTTCATCAGCGGCACTACGGACCTGAAGGTGAATAAGAAGAACGTGCGCATCACGCAGCAAAACAATTACCCCTGGCAGGGCAACCTGAAATTCACGGTGACTCCCGCTACCGCTATGGATTTCAACCTGTTGGTGCGCCTGCCTGGCTGGGCCCGGAACGAGGCCCTGCCCTCGGATTTGTACCGTTTTGCTACGCCCTCGGAGCAGAAAGTAAGCATCAGCGTGAACGGTCAGCCCGTAACGTATTCCACGCGCCAGGGCTATGCCGTGCTGGCCCGTAAATGGCGCAAAAATGATGTGGTGGAAGTGAAGCTGCCCATGGAAGTACGCCAGGTAGTGGCGCACCCCAGCGTGCAGGACAACCTGGGCAAAGTAGCCCTGCAGCGGGGTCCGGTAGTATACTGCGCCGAGTGGAAAGACAATGGCGGCAAAGCCAGCAACATCATGGTGCCGGCGGCTACCACCTTCACCAGCGCCTATCAGCCAGAGATATTAAATGGCATTATGCAGCTGACGGCCACCGTGCCCGTGGTGCTGGTAGATGCCGCCAATAACTCCATCAGCACCACCCGCCAGACCATGACGGCCATTCCTTATTATGCCTGGGCAAACCGCGGCAAAGGCGAAATGACGGTGTGGTTTCCCCAGAAGCTTACCGATGTGGACCTGATTTCGCGCAAGGCGCCGGAAGTAACCGTGGGTAAGTAGTCTGCTTGATTAACCGCGCTCAGGCTTATGCCCTGCCTGGGCGCTAGAACCAACCTTTTGCTTCCCGCCTGGCATGCGAAGCAGGAGGCTGGTTTGATTTCCGGCGTTTCCGGCGGCGGTGCGTATAGCCCAGTCATGAGTAAGGCCGATGATGAGCTGTTGCCCGAACTGGACCTGCGCCTGACGGAAGAAAACCTGGAAGACCTTTATGAGCACGCCCCCTGCGGCTATTGCTCCTGCCTGCCCGATGGCACGCTGGTAAAGCTGAACCACACACTGCTGCAATGGTTGGGCTACAGCCGCCAGGAGGTAGTAGCCCGCTATACCCTGCAGGAGTTACTTACTGCCGAGGGGCGGCAGAATTATGAAACCCACTGTCTGCCTTTGCTGCTGCAACACGGCCAGCTAAAGGAAATCAGCAATACCCTGCAGCTAAAAGACGGCGCTACCTTACCGGTGCTGCTGAATGCTGTGCTGCTGCATGATGCCACGGGCCAGCCACTGGTAGTGCGCGTTACGCTGTTTGATATTACCGGCCGGCACCAGTATGAGCAGGAGCTATTGCGCGCCAGGGCCCAGGCGGAGGAGCAGGCCGAGCAGCTCCGCGCCCAGAATGAGCAGCTCACCCGGATTAATGCCGACCTGGACAATTTCGTATACACGGCCTCCCACGATTTAAAGCAGCCGGTGCACAACATGGCCGGGCTCTTTGAGGAGTTTAAGCGCAGCACCACCTTCCATGACCCCGCAGCTGCCCATATGGCGGCCATGTTTACCGAGGCCCTGCATCAAATTCTCACAACCATTGATGGGCTGACGGAAATTGTGCAGGAGGAAAGAAAGCTGGAGCAGGCCCCGGTAGAGGCCGTAGAGTTGCAACCCTTCACCGAGGAAATTATCCGGAGCCTGCTGCCACGAAGGGAGCAGGCAGAAGCCCGGTTCTCCCTGAACTTTGTGGCGGTTCCTGCCCTGCGCATAGCGCGCCATAGTCTGCACAGCATGCTGTACAATTTGCTGAATAATGCGCTGCTGTACACTGAGCCTGGCCGGCCGCCGCACATCACCGTGAACACCACGCAGCAGAATGGCATGGTCGTGCTGAGCGTGCAGGACAATGGCCGCGGTATCGACCTAAAACGCTACCGGGGAAAGATGTTTCAGCTCTTCCGCCGCTTTCACCCGGAGGTAGCCGGCACGGGCATGGGCCTGTATCTGGTTAACCGCCTGGTGTACCAGGCCGGCGGGCGCATTGAGGTAGAAAGTGAAGTAGGCCAGGGCACTACCTTTCGGCTGTATCTGCCCCGGTAGCTCCGCTCCTACAGCTTCCTTTCTGCTTAAGTGCTGAGGCTCATTCGGTTTCTGTTGTGTAAGCCGAGTCACTGCTTACTAGCCTTGTTCCATAACCTGTTTTTAGGGCGGATGCGTATTCCCTGATTATGCCCTTCTGACTCATGGAGATACTGATTATTCTGCTGCTGGTCGTGCTCAATGGGGTGTTTTCGATGTCGGAAATTGCCCTTATATCTTCCCGTAAGTCGAAGCTGGAAGCGGAGGCCAAGCAGGGCAGCCACCCCGCCCAGGTAGCGCTGGCCCTGGCCCACGCCCCCACTCGTTTTCTTTCCACCGTTCAGATCGGCATTACGCTGATCAGTATTCTGACCGGGGTATTCAGCGGGGCCGCCCTCACCACCCAGCTCCAAGGATATCTGATCCAAATACCGGGCCTGCAGGCCTACAGTGAGCCTATTGCCGTAACGCTCATGGTCATTTTTACTACTTATCTATCGGTAGTGATTGGAGAGCTGCTGCCCAAGCGCATTGGCCTCACCAACCCGGAGCGCATTATTAAGTTCATGGCAGCGCCTATGGCGCTGCTTTCCCGCCTTACTTCCCCGTTCATCTGGCTGCTCACCGTTTCCAGCGACTTTCTCATTAAGCTCATGGGCATTAAGCCTCAGGAGAGCCCCGTAACGGAAGAAGAAATTAAGGCCCTGGTGAGAGAAGGCGCTTCCGAAGGCACTATTCAGGAAATTGAACACGACATCGTGCGCAACGTCTTCAGCCTGGGCGACCGGCGCGTGGGCTCCCTCATGACCTCCCGCCACGATATTGTGTGGCTGGATCTGGAAGATAATGTGGATACCACCCGGCAAACCATCCTGGAGCACAAGCAATCTGCCTATCCTCTGTGCCAGGGTGGTCTGGATGAGGTTGTGGGCATGGTGTACTTAAAAGACCTGGTAGGCGAACAGCTGGACCAGCAGCTACAAAACATGGCGGCCCTCAAGCGGGAGGCGCTTTTCCTGCCCGCCACCAGCAAAGCGTATCACGCCCTGGAGCTGTTTAGGGAGCGGCGCGTGCACCAGGGCATTGTGGTAGATGAGTTTGGCGGTGTGGTGGGAATGGTTACCATTGATGATATCCTGGATGCGCTGGTGGGGGACGTATCCCCGGATACGGAAGGGGAGCCAGCCATAGTGGCCCGCGAAGACGGCACTTTCCTCATTGATGCGGCCCTGCCCTTTGTGGAATTTGCCGACCGGTTTCACATTCCGCATGCCCAGCGGCGCGGCCTGGGCAGTTTTCACACTTTGGGAGGCTTTGCCCTCCACCTGCTGAATGTGCTGCCGCGGGCCGGAGAGAAGTTTACGTGGGAAGGGCATTATTTTGAAATCATTGATGTGGACCGCAGCCACATCGACAAAATTCTGTTCCGGCCTAGCGCCACTTAAGGGCCTGCCAGGTGCTGGCTTCTTGCCTGTTATCTAGGGAGCGAAACCCAAACCAGCCTTTTCTTGCCAGCTACATCCGTCAGCCCAACATTCTGTACGTCTTTACCGGATAACCCTACTGCCGCCGGGCCGTTACGGTAATAAGTCATCGGTCTTCACTTTCGGCCAAAAAAAATCTGCTATCATGGAAAAAAAAGAGGTTCAAAACCAAGTGCATTTAGATGCCGCTACAGCCCTGCTGAACGGCAACCTGCAGGAAGAAGCTTCCCGCGCGGGACTCGATAACACTTTCCAGCGCTGGATTCAGGACCTGAAAGATGCCGACAACCCCGAGCTACACCAGTTAGTGGTGGATATGCAGGAGCTAAAAGCCCACTTCGGCTCCGGTACCCTGGATAAGAATGTTATCAGCCGTTTGCTCCAGCGCCTAGGCGAAAACACGTTGAAAGCCGCCATTTTTTCGGAAGGCAACACCCGGCCCCGCGTAGAGCAGTTAGGGGAAGCGCTGCTGGCCGCGGCCAAGCAGGTGCAAAGCCCCGGCACCAACGCCGAGCAGGATCTGCAGAATGCGAATCGCGAAGCCCAGTAAAGCTTCTCGCTGTTTAACACCAAAAAGCCCGGCGCTACAACTGTAGCGCCGGGCTTTTTACTGGCGGTTAACTGCCAGCTATTGAATGAAGCCGGGCCGGATCAAATTCTCAAACGTGAATATCTCATCCCATTTAGCCTGAGTCAGCAGTTGGCGCTCTGTTACGGCAATCTGGTAAACCGATTTTCCTGTCAGCAGGGCTTCCTTCGCAATTTCAGCGGAGGTTTCGTAGCCCAGCACCGGGTTTAGCTGCGTCACAATGCCAATACTGTTACGCACCAAATCTTCGGCGTGCTTCGCATTGGCCGTAATTCCTACCACGCACTTTTCGCGCAGGGTATGGCAGGCGTTGGTCATGTAGGAAATTGAGGTGAACAGAGCAAAGCTGATAACCGGCTCCATCACATTCAGCTGCAGCTGTCCGGCCTCGGCCGCCATGGTTACCGTTAAGTCGGCCCCGATAACGTAAAAAGCCGTCTGGTTCACTACCTCGGGCACTACCGGGTTTACTTTGCCCGGCATAATGCTGGAGCCGGGCTGCAGCGGCGGCAGGTTAATCTCAAACAAGCCCGTGCGGGGCCCCGACGACAGCAGGCGCAAATCGTTGCAGATTTTGGAGAGCTTTACCGCCGTGCGCTTCAGCACGCCGGAGAGCTGCACGTAGGCACCGGTATCATAGGTGGCCTCAAATAAGTCGCCGGCCAGGCTTAGGTCCAGCCCCGTGATGGTGCGCAAATGCTGCGTGACCAGTTCGGCATAGCCTTTAGGCGCATTAACGCCGGTGCCAATGGCCGTGGCCCCCATATTAATTTCGCTGATGAGGCGGCGGCTGTCCTCAATGCGCAGCAACTCTTCCCGCAGGTTAGTGGCAAAGGCATGAAATTCGTCGCCCATGCTCATGGGCACGGCATCCTGCAGTTGCGTGCGCCCCATTTTCAGCACATTACGGAACTCCTCGCCTTTTGCGTGAAAAGCATCGGCCAGCTCCCCCAACGCCTTACTATATCCGACCAGCTTATTACTGAGGGCAATGCGAAAAGCCGTAGGATAGGCATCGTTGGTGGACTGCGAGAAGTTGACGTGGTTGTTGGGGTGGCAGAACTCGTACTCCCCCTTCTGCTTACCCAGCAGTTCCAGCGCTACATTGGCAATTACCTCGTTGGCATTCATGTTCACGGAGGTGCCTGCCCCGCCCTGAATCATATCCGTCAGAAACTGGTCGTCAAACTCGCCCGCCGCTACTCGGTCACACGCTTTTACGATGGCTTCCGCAAGTGGGGCTTCCAGCACCCCCAAATCCCGGTTGGCCAGGGCCGCGCCTTTCTTTACGTAGGCCAGCGCCTGCACAAACAGTGGCTCCACTTTTAGTGGGATGCCCGTGATGTGGAAGTTTTCAATAGCGCGTAGTGTCTGAATGCCATAATATGCATCGGCGGGAATGGCCCGTTCACCCAGAAAGTCGTGTTCAAGTCGGGAGGTTTGCATTCGATACTGTTGAGGTTTGGTGCTTATTGTACGGAAAGCCAGGTAGAAGGGAGGAAGTGTTTTTAACCAAGGGCACCACCGAATCTTTTTCCCTACTTCGGATATTTTATTTATATTTTTACTTTCCATATAAAATAAAAAAGAAGCAGATAGAAGGCCAGTCTGGGGCTGGCCTAGTGTGTAGGAAACAGATGGGGCGCTGGCAATGCAGCCGGCGCGGTTCTTCTTCTGCAGTGCGGCGGCTGTTTCTGGCCAGTAAGCACTGCTTGTGCATGGCAGCAAAGGCAGTTCTTCCCTTTTTCAGCAGACTGCGCTGAGAGCAATAGCTCCGTCACTTATCCTGGTTGATGATGCTGATTGACCCGTTTATTCCGCTACGCCTGCGGACCAGAAAGCAGGGCCGGCACCTGGTAGCAGTGCCCCCTGCCCTAACGGCCGCCGCTACGGCGCCAGACTACCGGCTCCTGTACCGGTTGTCGCACCGCTGGGCGCGGCGTGCGCTGCAGCACGGACTTTTGCTACTGGCCGGCATCTTTTCGGCGGCTTTTGGGCTGAAAGCTTTCCTGCTGCCCAATGGCTTTATTGATGGTGGCGTCACGGGTATTTCCCTGCTGGCCAGCCAGGTCACGGGGGTTTCCCTGTCCGTGCTGATTGTGGTCATCAACATTCCCTTCATCATCCTGGGCTATTATCAGCTGGGGCGGAAATTTGCGCTGAAAACCCTGCTGACGATTGTAGCGCTGGCGGGCACTCTGCTCATAGTATCATTCCCACCCATTACGCAGGACAAACTGCTGATTGCCGTGTTCGGGGGCTTTTTCCTTGGCGCAGGTGTAGGGCTGGCTATGCGCGGGGGCGGTGTGCTGGACGGCACCGAAATTCTGGCCGTCTACATCAGCAAAAAGCTCCCCAGCTCCATCGGCGACATTATCCTGATTATCAACATCCTGATTTTTGGGGTAGCTGCCTGGCTGCTGTCGGTAGAAACGGCCCTGTATTCCATTCTGGCCTACCTGTCGGCCGCCCGCACCGTTGATTTTGTCATTGTGGGGGTAGAGGAATACACCGGTCTCACCATCATTTCTATTCACAGCGAAGCCATCCGGCAGATGATAACGGAGAAGCTCTGCCGGGGTGTTACGGTGTATGAGTGTATCCGGGGCTTTGGCACGCACGGCCACCAGCACCTGCGCGTGGAGGCTCTGTTCACGGTCATCACACGCCTCGAGGTGATTCACCTGACGGATGAGATTCATAAGATTGATCCGCATGCATTTGTAGTGATGCAATGCGTGAGTGATACCAAAGGGGGCCTGATTAAGAAACGGCCCCTGCATTAAAGCCGGTTGCCCATGGCTGCCAAGCTCCTTTCATAGCCAGACGCTGATGGAACGTTGGAATCGACTTATGAGCGTACGTTCAGGCGAGGTGAAAACCGTCTGGCTTTTTTTCCTGCACAACTTTTTGCTGGGCGTCGGTACCATTCTCGTCTACGTAGTAGCCAACGTTATCCTGCTCGAAAACGCCCCGGAGCGCAACCTGCCTCTGGCCTATGCCGTGGGCGCGGTGGCTATGATGGGACTGGGCAAAGCCTATTCTTACTACGAGCATCATCTGCTGCTAAAACGGCTGGCGGTGCGCGTACTACTGGCCGTGGTGGTACTTACTGCGGTTATCGGGATGCTCGTCACGCTGGGGCACTCCGTGGTAGTGGCACTCATCATCATGACGGGCTACCGCCTCATTTACCTGCTCACTAACCTGGAATTCTGGGGTGTGTCGGCTGTGGTATTCAATGTACGCCAGGGCCGGCGGCTATTCAGTGTTATCAGCTCGGGTGATATGCCCGCTAAAGCCCTGGGCGCCATTCTGGCCGTATTCGTGCATCAGCACTCTGAGCTGCTGATTTTGCTACTAACGGCTTTTGCCGCCTATCTGGCGGCGCTGTATACCCAGCAGAAAACCTTCCACTCGCACGTGGTGGAAGCCAAGCCCGGCCCACTTCGCAGGCCCCGGCGGGAAGCCACGCCGCTGGTTCAGCAGTTGCTGGGCGGTAACCCGCTGGTGCTGTTTATGGGCCTGAGTATGGCCGCGCTGGCGGCTGTAGCCGCGGGCGTGGAGTTTTTTTTCTTCGTCAACGTGAAGCAGAAGCTACACGACCAAACCACGATTCTGCAGTATGTAGGTGGCGTATTGGCGGCCACCTATCTGGTAGCTATGCTTTTTAAACTGCTGCTTACTCACCGCGGGCTCGACAGGCTGGGTATGCGCTGGACGCTGCTGCTGCTGCCGCTCACCGCGCTGGTAGGCATTGGGCTGTTTGGCGGTCTGCAACTGGTGGGCACCGGTACTGCCGGGCACCTGGCATATTTCTGCGGCCTCTACCTGGCACTGGAAGTGCTGCGGCGGGCCGTGTTTGAACCCGTCTTTCTGGTGCTGTTTCAGCCCCTTACCCCGCAGGAGCGTCTGAAGGGTCATACGCTGGTGAAAGGCTTTTACGAGCCCCTGGGCATGGGATTGGCAGGCCTACTGCTGTATAGCCTGCACCGTTTGCCGGAGTTGAACGCCTGGGTGCCCTTTGTGTGGATGGGCCTGTTGCTGCTGGGGGCGCTGGTGCTCCTACAACGGACTTACGGGCAGTATCTGGAGGAGCTGAAAACGGCCGTTAGTCGTCGGTTTTCGGACCCTGCCTCCCAATCGGAGCAGCTCTCCCGCATTCAGGATGTGCCGCATACAAACAGGAACTCGCCCACCAAGCCGGCCGAGCCGGCTGCCAGCCTGGCGCCGCTCCAACCATTACACCCAAACGGCCCCGATGAAAAAACTCTTCAGGCCGATAACGTGCCATTCCGGCTCCACCAGGAACCATTTATGGCTCAAACTGCCAACCGGGACCAACCGCAACTCACTCCGGCCGATACGCAGGCGCAGCTTAGCCTAGGCGCTCTGCATACCACTCCGCAACTAGCCCACCGCCTGGCCGCCCTGGACCGAATCTGCTTTCTGCCGCCGGAACAGCAGGTAGCGCTAGTGAATGCCAGTCTGAGCAGTCCGGAGCTAATAGAAGTACGGGCCGCTATCCGGGCAGCAGGGCTGGCCCACCATCCGGTACTCACCCGGCAGTTGATTTCGCTGCTGAAGAGCAAAACCCTGCGAAGGGCTGTAACCGACAGCCTTATCGACGTAGGCGCTACGGCCCTGCCCCTGCTGCGTGAGGCCCTGAACCAGGAAACCGATTATCCGCTGGTGCGGCGCCTGACGCAGGTGTGTGCCCGGCAGGCCACGCCGGAAAGCCGTGCGCTGCTGGTAGAAATGGCCCAGCAAACCAACCTCACGCGCCGTATGGCGGCCCTGCAGGCGCTGGGCAGCTTTGCCTCGGAGGCCGGTGATACTCTGGTATTTCAACGGCTGGTACAGGAAGAAATGCGGCTGGCCCAGTTGCTGCTGCATGGCATGCTCAGCGCCAACGTAGCTTTGCGGGCCTGCCTCCGCTATGAGCTAAGCAAAGTGGCGCAGCGTCTGTTTCAGGTGCTGTTGCAGCTATATGAGCGCAAGCCCATTCTGGATGCACAGCGGGGTATAGCCCACAGCAGCCGGGAGCGGCAGGCCAATTCCCTGGAAGTGCTGGACAATCTGATTCCGCGCCCCCTGTACCAGGGCCTGCAGGCGCTGCTGGAGGTGGGCCGCCTGCAGGAAAAAGTACAGCTCTTTGATGAGCTGCTGGGGCCGGTGCAGCCGGAATCGGTGGTCCTGCTGGTGCTGGAACGGGGTGAAATGGCCTTCTCGCCCTGGACCATTAGTATGGCCCTGCGTCAGTGGAAGCCCCTTCCTGTTTCGGTGTCGCTGCTATATCCGCATTTACATTCCTCCAACAGCTTACTGCAGGAAAGCGCCTTTTCGGTACTCCGCCAGTTGCCCGAGCAACAACCGGCGGCTTACCAGCAATTGAGGCAGCAATATCCTGCCATTTCTGCTATGCTTATGAGCCATACGCCTGCCACCTCCCGCACCACCGCGCTGGAGCGCGTGCTTGTGCTGAAATGCACTACGCTGTTTTCCCAAACGCCCGAAAACGTGCTGAGCAACATTGTCCCCATCATGAAGGAAGTCACGTTTCAGGAGGGGGAAACCATCTTTTCCAAGGGCGACCTGGGCACTTCCCTGTTTATTGTATACGATGGTGAGGTGGGCATTTTCAACGGCTCGCAGCAGCTGGCTACCTTCCGGAAAGGCGACTTTTTCGGGGAGCTGGCTTTGCTGGATACCGAGCCCCGCTCTGCCTCCGCCGTGGCGCTGGGAGAGGTGGTGGCCTTCCGGCTCGATCAGGAAGACTTTTATGATGTGATGGAGGAGTGCTCCGAAGTGCTGCACAATATTCTGCGGGTATTGTGCCAGCGGCTGCGGCTGCAAAACGAAAAAATGCAGGCCTATTCTTCTCCTCATGCGGTGTAGGCAGCCCAGCCGCCCAAGCTTAGACTTAGGCCACCACCTCGTAGGTCATCACGGGCTGAGCCTTGTTTTTGAGCGTGAACTGCTGCACCGGCTGGCACTGAAACGACTCTTTCACACGCAGGTAAGTAGCCTCCGTAATGAGAATCTGGCCCGGCTGCGCCACCGACTGTAGGCGCTGGCCCACGTTTACGGCGTCGCCGATGACGGTGTAGTCCAAGCGGCGAAGCGAGGCCGAGCCGATGTTACCGGATACCACTTCCCCGGTGCTGACACCGATGGCCACATCGGGCCGGTAGTTTACGCCTTCCGGCAGGGCCTCCGGGTTATTCTGCAGCAACGTGCGCACGGAAAGCGCGGCATCAATGGCGCGGTCCAGGTGATACGCCCCCCGGAATACGGCCATTACCGCGTCGCCCATAAACTTATCAATGTAGCCGCCCTGGGCAATAATCTCCTTCACCATTTGGTCGAAGTACATGTTGAGCAGGCGCACCAGGGCATCGGCAGGCAATTGTTCGGCCAGGGTGGTAAAGCCACAGATATCGATGAAAATAACGGTGGCCTCAATGGTTTCGCTGACCAATAGCTTATTCTCAAAGCCAGGTCGCGCCATAAAGTTGATAACCGTTTCATCCACGTACATCTTCAGAATGTTGTTTTCCTGAATGGCCTGCAGCGTTTCGCGGAGCTGGCGCACGTGAGTGGCGGTTTTTTCAATGGTTACCTCCAGATCAGTGAAGTCCACGGGCTTACACACAAAGTCAAAGGCGCCGCGGTTCATGGCGGTGCGAATGTTCACCATGTCGGCGTAGGCGGAAACCATTACGGTTTTGAGAATCGGGTTGGCTGCCTGCAGCTTAGTGAGCAGGGTAAGGCCATCCATCACGGGCATATTAATGTCGCTGAGCACAATGTCGATATCTGCGTGCGTGCCCAGCGTATCCAGCGCCTGCTGACCATCGTGAGCAAACAGGAACTCGTAGGTACCCTCCCGAATTTTGCGCCGGAATTTCTGCTTGATGAGCAACTCCAGGTCGGCTTCATCATCTACCACCAAAATTTTCGTTTTCATAGCCGGGCCCTCACGTATTGTTCAGGGGAGCAAGTTTTTGTCTTAAAACGGCGAAGTCCAGCGGTTTCGACAAGAAATCGTTGGCCCCCAGCTCCATAGCCTTGGCGTAGCTTTCGGCGTCGCCATAAGCAGTAATCATCATCACCATAGGCGGCGGATTGGGGTGGTCGCGCTTAATATGGCGCAGCAGCTCCAGCCCACTCATGCCCGGCATATTGATGTCGGACAAAATCAGGACGACTTCTGAATAGTGCTCCTCCTGCTCCAGATAGGTAATGGCCTCCTCGCCGGAAAAAGCAAAGTAGAAGGCAAATAACCCGTCACGGATTTCGCGCCGGAAGCGCTGCTCAAACAGCAGGCGCACGTCCGTTTCATCATCAACCACCAGAATCTTTCTCATACTGACAAGGACATTGCCTCCATTTGTTCATTGTTCATGGGCAGGCTTACCGTAAATTCTGTGTAGGCCCCCTCGCAGGTATCTACCGTGAGCGTGCCTTTGTGGCCTTTGGTGATGATGTCGTAGCTAAGGGACAAGCCCAGCCCGGTGCCCTCGCCCGTTGGCTTGGTGGTGAAGAAGGGTTGGAAAATCTTTTCCCGCACCGCCTCCGGAATCCCCATGCCATTGTCGCGCACCCGAATCACCACTGGTCCTTCGGCTAAATGCTGGGTAGTGAGGCAGACTTCGGGGTGGTAATCAGGCTGCCCCAGCTTCTGGCGCTGCTGCACGGCATAAAAGGCATTGTTGAATAAATTCAGCAGCACGCGCCCAATTTCCTGCGGTACCACGCTGACTAGCCCCAGGTTTTGGTCCAGATGAATGGTGAGAGTGGCGTTGAAGTCCTTGTGTTTGGCGCGCAGGCCGTGGTAAGCCAGGCGCAGGTATTCCTCGGCCAGGGCATTCAGGTCGGTGGGTTGCCGCTCGCGGCCGCTGGCCCGGCTATGCTCCAGCATGCCTTTCACAATGCTGTCGGCCCGCTGCCCATGGTAGGTAATTTTGCCCAGGTTTTGCGTGAGCTCCTCCACCAGCTCATCGGCCACCTTTTTCTCGCTTTCCGACAGCGTGTGCAGCGGCCCGTCGCGCAACTCCGTGAGCAGTTCCACGCCTACCTCCGCAAAGTTATTAACGAAGTTGAGCGGGTTCTGAATCTCGTGGGCAATACCAGCTGTCAGCTCGCCCAGAGAAGCCATTTTCTCGCTTTGAATAAGCTGGTGCTGGGCGGTTTGCAGGGTAGTGAGCGTGTGCTGCAGGGCGGCCGTGCGTTGTTGCACCTGTTGCTCCAGGGTTTCATTTTGCCGGGCCAGCAGCTCCTGTTTCTCCTGATGCTGGGCCAGCGTTTGTGCTGAGAGTCGCCGCACCTGCGCCAGCTTGATGGCCAGCAGACGACTATCCAAAGCAAAGCGGCGGGCCAGAAACAGGGATATGGCCAGCACCGGACTCAGCAGAGCCGGGAACGTAAGCAGCGTATTCAGCGGAATAAAGAATATTTCCCGCGCCAGCAATTGAGGATGGAAGTTAGCCATGTAGCTGAACGTGAGCAGCAGGACCAACGAAATAGCAAAGCCCGTGGCAATAATACCGGCGGCCCGCTTGGTCTGGCGCAGTGCCCCCAGTGTCAGGCGCAGCTGCTCGGCTGTGACCAGCACCATAAACCCAACCGTAGGATACCAGCTTAAGCTATGGCTGAAGGTGAGCAGCAGCAAGCTGAAGATATTGGTGACCCAAATGCCATAGTAGATGGGGCCTACCGGCACGTTAAACAAACTATAGAGGGCCCGCACGGCCAGTACGCCCCCGGTTTGCAGAAACACATAGGAAAGGATGTCCACGGCCACCCGCAGATCGAGGCGATGCACCTCGTCCAGAAAACCGGTGCAGCAAAAGCTTACGGCCTCCGCCAGGGTATAAAGGGCAAAATAGAAATTAGCCCGCTGGGCGGGGTTGTATATGTAGAAGGCCAGATGCAGCATACTTAGCAGCAAAAAGGCCCCAAACAGCAGCATATCCGATGTTTTGTAGGTAGCCTCCTGCTTGAAGTTTTGCATGAGCTGCGGCAATTGATGCAGGTGCGCCTCGAGAAAAACCGGCACGAAAAAGTCGCTGAGGGTGGTGAAAGGCGGCCAGGTAGCAAAGCGTACGGCAAGCACCTGCTCTTCCTCCCAGTTGGTAATGGGCAGCTCAATGGGTTGCCCGTCGGGCCAGTAGGGTACTACCCAGCCAGGATCGGGGCTGATAGTGCCGTAGCGGCGCAGCAAGCGGCCGTTAAAGTATATTTCTGAAGCAGCATATTGGAAAATACCCAGCATGAGGGCCCGGCCCTGCAGGCCGGGGGCTACCCGAAAGCGCAGCCTTAACCAGCCAATAGGGGTTTGTGCCACCTGCGGAAGCTGGTGCAGGCTCAGAGTAGGATTTAGGGGTTGCCAGTGCCGATCATCAGTTTCGGGCCGTGCCCAGCTGTTGTCATCCCCGGCGTGAAACATCCAACCCGAGTCCAGCACAATCCCGGATGCCGGCATGCTTTGCACTACCACCACCGAACGGTCAGCGGGCTGGGCTACTCCTGGGTGTATCCAGCCCGCCAGCAGTAGCAGCAAAAACACTTTTATCGGCGAAGAAAAAGGCATAGTGCTTTTAAACTCGGGGTTGAAAGCGGCCCGGCCCCATGACACATGTCAAAGAATAGCAGACCGGCTTGCCGGCCGCTTACGTGGCATGGTACACGCGGCATGCGGGCCTCTGGTTTGGTGCCGCATACAGCTCCTCTACTACAAAAGGCAGCGCGCTTTCTATAAATATAGTGTTATTAAATACGGTTTTGTTTCAAAATAATTCCCTAAACTTAACTACAACGCCGGCAAATGAGCCCTTGTAGTTAGACCGGCGGATACTCTCCCTGCCGTTGGGTGGATGCCTCTTCGCAACCCCTTGCTACTACTTCCCGCTATGCTTACACCCCATCTGCCGGCTCCGGAAAGTACTTCTTCCTCCTTCGGAGCTGGTCTGTTGCAGTATGGGCTACTTCTGTGGCATCGGCTGATTAATATTGGCCGGCAGCCCACGCTCACGGTATGGCAGCTGAAGCGCCTGCACCTGCTCAATGGTATCAGCTTTGTTACCCTTACCATTTATGCGGGCTACGTCCTTATTTTCTTTAACTCACCTGACTGGCTTACGTTCCGCATTTGTGTTTGCGGGGTTATTCTCAACCTGCCACCGTTCGTCTTCAACTACTACCGGCTGTATGATGCGGCGGCCTACTATTGTATACTGAGTGTTACGGTTTTATGCTCGTTTATTGCCGTGGCCCGCAAGTATGACGGCGTAGAGTATTTCCTGATTTCCAACAGCGTGGTACCTATGCTGTTCTTCCGCACTTTTTGGAAAATAGCCCTCCTCTTTTCCCTGAATGTGGGGGCCTATTTTGGGGTGCGTTATGCCATGAAGTTTATTAAGCCTTTTCTCTACGTTCCCAATAGCGCCTACTTCTACAATGTGAATGTGCTGCTGTTTTTTATGACGCTGTTTTTTGTGGTGTACTATTTCCGCTCGGAGAACTTCCGGCAGGAACAGTTGCTTACTCAAAAGAACAACTCCTTAGCACAGTCCCTGCATCATTTAAAAAGCACGCAGGATCAGCTTATTCAGCAGGAAAAGATGGCTTCCCTGGGAGCCCTCACCGCCGGTATTGCCCACGAGATTCAGAATCCGCTCAACTTCGTGGACAACTTTGCGGAGGTAGGCGTGGAACTGGTGCAGGAACTGCGCGAGGAACTGGCCCACGAGCCGCTTTCGGAAAAAGGCCGGCAAACCGTTTCCCTTCTTCTTCAAGACTTGCTGCAAAGCCAGAAGAAAGTAAATGAGCACGCCGACCGTGCCGGAGTCATCGTGAAGGGGATGCTGCAGCACAGCCGTTCCAGCACCGGCGAGCGGCAACCCACCGACCTGAACGCCCTGGCCGAGGAATACCTGCGCCTGGCCTACCACGGCCTGCGCGCCAAGCACAAGGATTTCAACGCCACCCTCAACACTGATTTCAACGCGCACCTGGGGTTGGTCAAGGTGGTAACCGAAGACGTTGGGCGCGTGCTGCTGAATTTATTCAACAATGCCTTTTACACCGTGCAAAAGAAGGCAAAGCAGCTACCGCCCGGTACGTATCAGCCGGCCGTATCGGTGAGTACTCAGCGGGCAGCCCAGGGGTTTATCATTCGGGTACGGGACAATGGCACCGGCATTCCGGCGGATATTATCGACAAAATTTTCAATCCTTTTTTTACCACCAAACCACCGGGCGAGGGCACCGGGCTGGGCTTGTCCCTCAGCTACGACATCATCACTAAAGGCCATGGGGGCACCCTAACGGTAGAATCAGTAGTGGATCAATACTCGGAATTTACCGTCTGGCTGCCAGAGCTTTCCTAACGAGTTTCACTGCTCCGCCTTACCTCCATCTAAGGGGTATTCCGTTACCGCGCTACTTTCCATTTTCAAACCACTACCTCTACCGTAACGGCCGTAGAGCCACCGGCGTCATCATCCGTTACCAGCAGCAGTTCATAACGCCCGGGGCCTGTACGGCGGCGCACGGCTACGCTTTCTACTTTTCCGCGGTATGGCTGGCCGCCGGGTAGCTCCAGCCGGGCCAGCGCTACGGGCAGAGGCCGCTCATTATCCTTAGTGAGTTGAAGAATGCCTACAAACGAGCCCAGTACGGCGCCGTCCAGCACGGCATCCTGCGTGTCCTCTACCGAGGCCGTGATAAAGAGCCTATCGACAAACCACGAGGCCCCGGAGAAGCCCGCCGGCTTCCCCTCAATAGCAGGCAGTTCCGCAAATTGCCGATGCACCGGGGGTAGCTGGGGCGTGTGGTGGTGCAGATAAGCCAGCGTAGCTTCCAGCGGCAACCGAAACACCAGGTTACCCGCTTCTGCTCCCACTGTGCGCTGAAATAACAGCAGCTCCGTAGCCGTAGCGGCGGCAGCTTCCAGATTTAAAACAATACCAGAGGGCAGTAGTAGGCGCAAGGCGGCGTAAAGCCCACCCAGCGCCAGCGGATATACACTGCCCGCAGCACCGGTGGTACCCGGCAAGGGCACCCAGAAGCCCTGTTCCCGTGCTGCCGTGGCACCGGACCCTAATACCAGCAGGCCTACTTCTCCCTTCGCAGTGGTCAGGGCCGTCAGGCACTCCAGGTCTAGCTTTATATCCTTGGGAATGCGGCCGGTGCTGAAATGGGCGGTTTCAAACAAAGGCACCTTCTCCCCTGCTGTCAAGGAGGAAGCCGCCAGCTGATACAGAAACGGGGAATCGTCGCCGATGACGTAGGCTACTTCCCCCAGAATCTCAATACCGGAAGCCGAGGGCAGGTTCGGCAGAGGCGTTTCCTGTAGAATAGTAGCCCGCATAGCTGGTTTCTGAGGCGCAGTGGTTTCTTTTCTTTGGACGTTGACACCCAACAGAGCCGGCTATTTCACAATCGTGAATTCTACGCGGCGGTTGAGGCGGCGGGTTTCCTCCCGGTCGTTGCTGGCGCGGGGTTTCGAGCCACCATAGCCAATAGTGCTGATACGGGTTTCGGCCACTCCCCGGCGTACCAGGTAGCGTTTCACTTCCTTTACCCGGTCCTCGGAAAGCTTCACGTTCAGCGCTGCGTTGCCTACGTTATCGGTGTGGCCTTCCAGCCGAATATTCACCGTGGGGTTTTCAACCAAAGTAGCGGCCAGGCGGTTCAGTTCTGTAAATGAGGCAGGCAGCATGGTGTACTTGCCTTGGGCAAAAATGAGGGTAGGCAGTTCCAGCCGGGAACCTACGCTGGCGGGCATCACCAAAAAGTCGCGGGCCTGGTTGGTGGTGAGCGTCAGCGTGTCGGTGGCCGTGAGGAAGCCGCCCGCAGTGGCGGCTATGCGGTAACGGCCGGCGGGCAGCATTAGCTGGAAGGTGCCGCCGCTGGCTTCGCTGCGTGCATTGGCCAGCAGCATAACATTCTCATCCAGCCGCTCGGCCTTAATGGTGGCGGCAATGGGCTTGCGGGTTTTGGCATCCAGTACCCGCCCTGTAAGCGTGGCCCGTACCAGGGCGGGTGGGGTTACTACCGTATCGGGCTTGGGCGGTGGCGTTACGCCTACTTCTGAGCGCAGCACATCGGCCGGGCCGTTGGGGGTTCGGGAAGAGGCATAGTAGGCCTGCTTACCATCAGGAGTCAGTTGAAAATAAGCATCAAAACCGGGGCCATTTACGCTGGCCCCCAGGTTCTGAGGAGTGCTCCAGGCCGTCCAGGAATTATCCAAGCGGTGGCTTACAAAGATATCGGCAGAGCCATAGCCGGCATGGCCGTAGGAGGCAAAGTACAGCGTACGGCCATCCGGGGTAAGCCAGGGGGCAAACTCAAATCCCGGCGAGTTGATGACGTTCCCCAGGTTGCGCGGCTCGCTCCATGCACCGTCGCCGGTGGGCAGACTTACGTAAAGGTCGTTGGCGCCGTAGGCATCGGGGCGTTCCAGGGAAAGGAACAGCACCTTTTCGTCGGAAGGCGCAAAAAACGTGGTGGAAGTACCGTTGGAATAGTAATTATTGATGTCGATGGGTTCAGGCTTTAATGCCTGCTTGCCGCTAAGCTCCGTGCGCGACACCCCTTCGTCGCGGAAGCTGCCGTCCCGCTCATAGTGGCCGCGCACCAACAGAGCCTTGCCATTTTCCACAACGGCCATTACGCCGTTATTCTGAGGCGTATTCAGCGCATCAAGGCGCTGGGCCAGCCCCCAGGTGCGGCCCTTATCCGTAGAGCGGCTCACCCATACGTCCGCCGATTCAGTGTTACCTTCCATATTACCGGCAAAGCGGTTACGGGCAAAATACAGCGTATTACCATCCGGGCTCAACACGGGCTGCATTTCATTGCCTACGGTATTTACCCCCGGCCCTAAGGACGTAGGTGCCCCCATCAGTGGGTGGTCAGTAGCCAGGTTCAGCTTCAGGGGAAACAGCCACCATTGCTGGCTGGCCCGGCCCAGGGCGCGCTGCCCTACCACGGGCGTAGCATTAGCTTTATCGGCGGAGGCTAGGGCTAAGCTGAAATCATTGCCCCGGCTAACCAGTTGAAATGAGCCGGCGGGCCCGGCGGGCACAATGCGCCATTGCTGATAAAAGCTACCCGACCATGGCTGCTGCACCACCGCTGCGTTTTCGGCGGGCCCATCCAGGGTAAGCACTTTGCCGCTGTGGCGGGCCTCAATGCGGTAATACAGGCTATTGGGCGTAACAGGCGTCAGGCGCCATTGCTGGCTCTGGGCCTGGGTAAATTCCCACTGCACGGCCTTGCTGCCGCTTTCCGGCGAGGCATTGGTGATATCCAGGGAGCGGCCGCTACCGCGGGCTACCACCCCATACCACACCGTAGGGTCAGGAATGAAAGCGGCCTGTTGGGCCAGGGCCGGAGTGCCCAGCCCGAGTAAGACGAACCAAAGCACGCAAACCAGTAAACGAATCATAAGCACGCAAAACGGATGAATCGGGCCCAAGTTAGCCGATTTCCGGGCGGCAGGTGCAAACTCCCTAAAAGTGCTGGGCGCCAATCTTCTTTCTGAGAAAGAAAACCGGCGCCCAGTTCTGACGGATAGAGAGTAAGGGTTTCACCTATAGAGTGACGCTAGATGGAACACTATAATTATTGATTATTAATGTACTTAAAACGCACAAAACGCTCATTCTCATAAATAGCCGCAAAGTGGCCACCTCCGGTGCTGTTAGTATTGGAAGCTGACGAGGAGGAAGAAGAAGCGCGACGCTCCGTACGCTCAGGTGCTTTAGGAGTAGTAGGAACGGCGGGGTATGCCCCTGGCGTGAGGCCGGGAACATGGCAGATGAAGGAGAGGATTTTAGACGGCATGTCGGTAATGGTTAAAAGGTGTGAGATAATTCCGGTGGTGATAGAGGCAAGCAGAGCGGCTAAGAAATGAATGAGGCTATAAATATTTTATTGAACGATGCTAAGATAAAACAATAATTTTCAATTATCAATCAGTAGCACCCCGTAAATTCTCCTCCGTACTGGTACGGAGTTTTTAATCCCTCCACCAGCTACCCTGGGCGTGCTATCAACAAGCGGTTTACTGCCGCCTTATTCCCTTACTGTGAAAAATAGGCTGACGAGTACTAAAGGCTTTTTTGGTGCCTGCTTAGCTAATGAGCTTGTGCCGAAAAGCGTACTTGATCAGCCCCACAATGGACTTGGAATTGGTCTTGGCGAGGATGTTTTTCCGGTGAGTTTCCACCGTCCGCTCGCTGATAAATAGCTCTTCAGCAATTCGATTGTTGGAGTATTCCTGCACAATTAGCCCCAGTACCTGCCGTTCGCGCTCCGTTAGCAGCGCCGGCACCACCTGAGGCGCCCGGCGGGCTGGAATATCCAGGTGCTGCAGCAAAGTGGCCGCAGCCTCCTGGCTGAAAAACGTATTACTGGCTGCCACCTGACGAATAGCTTGTACCAGCTCCGATTTAGTGGAGTTTTTCAATAGATAACCCGTCCCGCCAGCTCCCAGCACGGCCTGAATAGTGGCGGCATCGGCCAAGGAGGCAAGTGCCAGAATCTGCACCTGCGGCTTCTGTTGCTTCATGCTGCGGATCAGCTCCACCCCTTCTGCACCGGGTATATTCAGATCTATCAGTACTACCTGCACCTGGGGTAATGCTTCCAGCAACTGCAGGGCTTCTTCCCGATTACTGGCCTGCCCTACTACCTGTATATCCTGCTCGGCGCGCAAAAGCGTCCGAATGCCCTCCAGTACCATCTGGTGGTCATCTACCAGCAGTACCTGAATATCGGTCTGGCCACTTTCTTCTCTTTTCATAGCAGAAGGCACCTTCCCGGTAGGGGTTACAGTAGATGTTTGGCTTCTTATCATCCCGCTTCTATCGCTATAGCATGATACTAAATATAGACATATTACTTATGTAATCAAATTTATATTTTATTGTCTTAATTATACAATGATTTTTACAAGACACTGATTACTTGCGTGATACACTAGGAAAAACCATGCCAGAGCGTAGAATCCCTCAAATCTGTTTTCAGCTTTGCGCGGTTTACTTTTTTCTATTCCACAAAGCCTTTCTGTTAAGCCGCCTATTAGGCCAGAAGACACAAAAAAGCCTCGTTAGCATACGCTAACGAGGCTTTTCACTCTCCAGTACGGTGCGGCTATTCGTGCACTGTTACCTGGTCCATTTCTGTTGGCATTACTACAATGCCTTGCTGCAGCTTGCTATTGCGTCGGCCGTAGAGGAAGTACACAATAAAGCCCAGCAGCATCCAGCCTAAGGCTACCTTCAGCGTAAACGAATCCAGCGCCATAATCATGCTGGTGCAAACCAGTACGCCCATTACAGGCACGAAGGGGAAAGATGGCGAAGACAACGGGGCCCGGAACGGACGGTGCTGTGCAGGATCCGAGCGACGCATAATCCAGATGCCGGCTGATACCAGCACGAAGGCCAGCAGCGTACCAAACGAAGTCAAATCACCGGCCAGCGAGCCGGGCACGAAGGCAGCAAAACCACCCACGAAAACCAGCAGCGCCAGGTTCGACTTGTAAGGTGTGCCGAAGCGGGGGTGCAGTTCCGAAAAGGCTTTCGGCATCAGGCCGTCTTTGGCCATGGAGAAGAACACGCGGCTCTGCCCCATCAGCATCACCAGAATTACCGAGGAGAAACCCAGCAGAATGGCAACCGTTACGGCCGTGCTCAGCCACTCGTAGCCGGGCATGTGCGTTTTAATAGCATAGGTTACGGAAGCCTCGCCGCCCAGAGCCGGGTCAGCAAACTCACGCCAGTTGGCTACGCCCGTCAGCACGTGGCCGAACAGGATGTAGAGGACCGTACATACGGCCAGAGAGCCCAGAATACCAATAGGCATGTCGCGCTTTGGGTTTTTAGCCTCCTGCGCCGCGGTGCTCACAGCATCAAAACCAATGAAAGCAAAGAATACGATGGCCGCGCCACCCAGAACACCGCCCCAGCCATGCTTATTCCAAGCCGTGTACTCACGCACCACAGTGCCGGCCGCATTTTTCACGGGCTCAGCGTTTTCAGGAATCAGGTAAGGCGTATGGTTAGCAGGGTTGATAAACTGCCAGCCTACGGCAATGAAAACCAGCACAATGGCTACTTTCAGAAATACAACAACGGCGTTAAACATAGCCGACTCCTGCGTGCCTTTGATCAGCAGCAGCGACAGGGCCACGATAACCAGCAAGGCCGGCAGGTTAATGATACCGTGCTCCGTCACACCGTTTACCACGGCACTTTCGAAGGGCGAGTGGCTTAAGCTGTACGGCATACTGGTGCCAAAGACTTCCAGCAGCTTATTGAGGTATTCGCTCCAGGCAATGGACACTGTGGCGGCACCCAACGCATATTCCATGATCAAAGCCCAGCCAATAACCCAGGCTATAAACTCGCCCATGGTGGTGTAGGCGTACGTGTAAGCCGAGCCGGCAATAGGAATCATGGCGGCAAACTCGGCGTAGCACAGGCCAGCGAATACGCAGCCAATGGCGGCCACAATGAAAGCCAGCGTTACGCCCGGCCCAGAGGCCTGCGCGGCGGCGGCGGCTGTGCGCACAAACAAACCGGCCCCGATAATAGCCCCCACGCCCAGTGCGACAAGGTTGCCAGCCCCCAGCGTGCGTTTTAGCGTGCCGTGGCCGGTAGAGTTGGCCTCGCCCAGCAGTAGGGCCAGCGGTTTTTTGGCGAAAATATTTGCCATAGAGGTGAAAAGAGAGAAGAAAGAAAGGTGAGTTGGAAAGAAATAAGGATGTTGCCAGGCAGCAACGGCATGGCCAATATAGCCGATTATCCGGACTGTGAGGGCAAATAGGAGGTTTGTGGCGGCAAAACCGGGCCTTTTTAAACCTGGCACCAGCTTTGTAATCTAACCCGGCAAAACCAATCTACAGACCCACCTCCTATGAAAAAGATGCTTGCTCTGGTAGCTTTTGCTGCCCTTTTCAATACCGCCGCTTCCGCACAAACCACCGCTCATACTACTCAGGACCATGCCATGCACCGCGCTGGCCGCATGAACCACGAGAAGATGACACCGGAGCAGCGCGCGACAAAGACCTCGCAGCGTCTCACCCAGCAGCTCTCCCTGTCCGCTGATCAGACCGCCAAAGTGCAGGCTATCCTGCTGGCCCAGGGCCAGGAGATGGAGGCCATCCACACAAAGTACGCCTCCTCCACCGACCGCAAAGCTGCTAAGCCAGAAATGAAAGCGGCCAAGGAAAAGTATGATGCCCAGATGAAGGCTGTTTTTACCGCCGAGCAATATGCCAAGTATAACCAGATGCGCGACCAGCAGGCGCAGAAGCAAAAGGGCATGATGAAAGACGGAAAACTAAAGGTGAAGAACGATAAGATGAAAATGAAGGCCCAGTCCTAATTCTTCGCGCTTTACAACTACCCACCGTACGCAAAAGCCCCGGCCATCTGGCCGGGGCTTTTTGTTGGAGGCAGTTTGAAACCGGGCCGTTTTAGAACCGCATGGCGTGCGTCCAGGTGTTGTGAATGATGCCGTAGCGCACCCACAGCAGCACAAAAGGCTCGGTGGCGCGGGCTTCCTTAATGCCGCCCAGGTCGGTGATGCGGCGCCAGCCCATTTGCTGAAGCAGCTCCGTTACCTGCTGTTTGGCCTCGGCATTGTCGCCGCAAAGGAACATGTCGGGCTCCCCTCCCCCGTTGGCCGAGGCAGGGTCAATCATCTGGGCTACGTTTACCAGGTTTAGGGTTTTTACCACATGAGCGCCAGGTAGCGCGCGTTGCACCTGCTCGCCCAGAGAGTCCGTAACGCCTACAAATAGTTGGGGCGGCATGCCCTGCGAGAAGTCCAGCGGGTTGGTCAGGTCAATGACGGTTTTACCAGCCGCGTTGGCAGCGCCGGCCTGCTCTACGGCGGCTATCGTGCCCGTACCCATGGTAGCCACAATCAGCAATTCGCCAAACTGAGCCGCGTCGGTGAAGGAGCCTTCACGGGCGGTGCCACCGTGCTGCTGCACCCAGGCTACTGCCTTTTCATTGCCAGCCTGGCGCGAGCCCAGCATAACATCGTGACCCAAAGAAAGCAGCTTAGCGCCCAACGTCTGGCCTACGTTGCCGGTACCGAGAATTCCGATTTTCATAAGTTAAAAATAATGGTGAGTGGAAATTTTATTTGGTTGTACATGCAATTATTAATGGACAAAAAAAGGCTATTCAGCCTCTTCCAGCGCCTGAATGGCGGTGTAAGATTGTTGGGTGAGCATTTTGGCAGCTTCTACGCCAATAAGCTCGGAGTAGCGCGCATACAGGCTGCGCCAGGCGGCCTGCAATTGGGGCTGCAGGGCCAGCCCCTTTTCCGTAGCATGTACCTGCGTAGTGCGCCCGGTTACCTCCCGGCGCAGATAGCCCTGGTGCTCCAGCTTCTCCACCAGCCGCGACACGGTAGAAGGCGTCAGCTTCATTAGCTCGCTGAGTTGGGAAGGCTGAATACCGGGTTGCCGGTTCACATTCATCACCACAAACGCCAGGCTGGGGGCTAGTCCTGTTGTCCGAAATTCCTGATCGGCCAGCCCGGTTAATAGCCGGCCCAGCGCATTGGCCGCAAAATACAGGCAGCTGCAGTAAGGAGAATTCTTCTTTTCGCTCATGATGGCTCAAAGGTAATAGATTTTTATATTTGTATGTACAAGCATTAATAAAAATGTTTTTCAACCCTGTCAAAGACCTTTTTAGCAGCTGAAACCTGCCATTTTGCCACAGAACCGACCTTCGCTGTGCAAAAGGAACTACACTTGCTTATATTTGAAAATATGCCTCCGCGCTTAGGCTCTATCGGCCCGATGGCATCCACCAAGTTTTACCCCTATGAGTCCCCTTCCCAGTAGTACCACCTCGGTACAAATTCAGCAGTTTTACGACAAAGGACTGGCCCACGCCAGCTACGCTATCCGCAGCGGCCGTCAGGTGGCTATCATCGACCCGGCCCGCGACCCCCAACCCTATTATGATTTTGCCGACGAGCACGAAGCGCGGATCATAGCCGTCATTGAGACGCATCCGCACGCCGACTTCGTGTCCTCGCACCTGGAAATAGCCGAAGAAACCGGCGCAACCATCTATTGCAGCAAGCTAGTGCAGGCCAGTTACCCCCACCATCCGTTTGATGATGGTAACCGGATAGAGCTGGGTACCGTGGAGCTGCACGCCATCAACACCCCCGGCCACTCCCCCGACAGCATCAGCATTCTGCTGATTGACGACATGGCCCAGATTCGAGCCGTATTCACCGGCGATACGCTGTTTGTGGGCGACGTAGGCCGCCCCGACCTGCGCGAAGCCGACCTGGTAGGCGGCCACCAGCGCGAGCAGCTGGCCGCGCAGCTCTACCACTCCACGCGCACCAAGCTCATGACCTTGCCGGCTACTACCAAAGTATACCCGGCGCACGGCCCTGGCTCTTTGTGCGGCAAAACCACCAGCCCCGACCTCGACAGCACTATTGGCAAGGAGCTGAAAACCAACTACGCCCTGCAGCCCATGAGCCAGGACGAGTTTGTGCGGGTGCTGCTGGAAGATCAGCCCTTCATGCCGAAGTATTTTGGGCACGATGTGATGCTGAACAAGCAGGGCGCGCTGCCCTTCGAGGACAGCATCCGGCGGGTGCCGCGCCCCCTGATGGATGCGCCCGTAGAGCCCGGCATTCTGATTATTGATACCCGCCCGGCCGCGGAGTTCCGCGCCGGCCACCTCCCTGGTGCCATCAATCTGATGGATGGCGGCAAGTTTGAAACCTGGCTGGGCTCTATAGTGGGCCCTCAGGAGCCGTTCTACCTGATGGCTGATTCGCAGATTGCCCTGGATGCAGTGATTCGTAAAGCCGCCAAAATCGGCTACGAAACCAACATCAAAGGCGGCTTACTCACGCCCCACCAGTTGCCGGCCACCAGCCCCACAACGGATGTGGAGCACGTGCGCCATCAGCCCCACGATTTCACCATCGTGGATATCCGCAACCGTACGGAGGCCCAGCATCCTATTTTCGATAATGCCCTGCTGATTCCGCTACCGGAGCTGCGTGAGCGGGTGCGCGAAGTGCCGACTGATAAACCTATTCTGGTGCATTGCGCCGGTGGTTACCGCTCTGCGGCGGGTGCCAGCATTCTGGAAGCGGCCCTGACCGGCGTGCCGGTGTATGATTTGGGCGAAGCCATTACCAGCTTCCAGCCGCAGTCGGCGCACGTGTAAACAGCTTTTTTCGCGGTGCAACTATCCGGCACTGCGCACACTCTTCAAATGACCAGAGCCTTAAGTGGGTCTGGTCATTTTTGTTTTTCTATGGCGCTATTCATTTTGCCAGTACTCCCATGAAAAAGATTCTTTACTGTTTGATTGGCGCTGCCTTTGTTTTCACGGCCTGCGAGAAGGTTGACATTGTGAAGGACGCTCCCAAGTGTATGAAGCAAAAGGCCGTGGACCTAGCACAATCCCCTTGCGAGTCGGATGTAAACATCAAGGAGTACCTCTTTCAGAATAAGCTAGTCTATGTACTCAACACCGGAAATTGTATTGCGGATGCCAGTGCCGAGGTGATAGATGCTAATTGCAATTCGCTCGGCTTCCTGGGCGGATTTGGAGGAAGCACCAAAATCAACGGCGAAGACTTCAGCAAGGCGGAGTACAAGCGCACCGTCTGGGAGAAATAACGACTCATTCAGAGGAAGCCTTTCTTCCGAAGAAGCGGTTGGGACAACATGGGAAGCTCCGGTGGATAACGCCGGAGCTTTCTTCTTACAGCTGGCACGAGTATCTTCGTAGTCATGCGCGTATTACACACCGCCGACTGGCACCTGGGTCAACGCTTCATCAGCGGCCACGAACGTACCGATGAGCATCGCCATTTCCTGGACTGGCTGGTGCAGACCGTGCGCGAGCAGCAGGTGGAAGTGCTGATAGTAGCCGGCGACATTTTTGATACTGGCTCGCCCTCCAACCAGGCTCTGGAGCTGTACTACTCCTTCCTGCTGAATATGCGCGGCACCGGCTGCCGCGACATTGTGGTGGTAGGCGGCAACCACGACTCCCCCGCCACCCTCAACGCCCCTGCGCGCCTGCTGCGCCACCTGCGCGTGCACGTGGTAGGCTGCGTGCCCGACTGCTTCGAGGACCAGGTGTTGGTGCTGGATGATGCCCATTGCAAGCCCGGCCTGGTAGTGTGCGCCATACCCTTCCTCCGCGACCGGGACGTGCGCCTTTCCGTGCCCGGCGAAACTGCCGAGGAGCGCGAAGCCCGCATCAAGCAAGGCATTGCCGACCACTACTCGCGCTGCGCCGAAATAGAGCAGGTATGGCAGCTTAAAGACCTGGGCCTGCCCGTTATTGCCACCGGCCACCTCTACGCCGCCGGCGCTGCCCCTTCCGATTCTGAGCGTACTATTCACGTGGGCAACCTGGGCCAGGTAACTGCCGACCACTTCCCCGATATCTTCGATTACGTGGCGCTGGGCCACATTCACCGGCCACAGCGCGTGGGCGGCCGAGAGCATATCCGCTATTCGGGTTCCCCTATTCCGCTGTCTTTTTCCGAAGTAGACCACCCGAAGGAGGTTTTGCTGCTGGATTTTAAGGGCGGCTGCCTCGCGGAGCTGCAGAGCCTGCTGGTACCGGGTGCCCGGCGGCTGGTGCGCTTCCATGGCACCCTAGCGGAAGTCACCCAAAGCCTCACCACCTATGATAACACCGGCTACCACCTCCCCGCCTGGGCCGATGTGCAGATTCACTCCGAGCTCACCCAGCTGGAAGTAGCCGATGCCCTGCTCAAAGTGATTCAGGAGCTGGACCGGCAGCAGCTGGAAGTGCTGGCCCGCCGCCACTTCCGCCTGGTAAAGCTCCGCGCCCTCGGCGAGGAAGAAGAAGCCGATGCGCCCCTCACCCGCAGCCTCCACGATTTTACGGAGCGCGAAGTATTTGAGCAGCGCCTGGCCGCCGAGCCGGAAGACAGCCGCGCCGAACTGCTGCGCACGTTTGACGAGTTGCTGGAGCGTATGTAAAGAAAAAGGCCACTGAATTTCAGTGGCCTTTTTCTTGCAGACTCTTTAGTAATTAGATGGCTGCTGTGCTTTCAAGAAACCGACAACGGCTACTTGCCCTTCACATAAAACGGAATGTTGGCGGTGGCTACGTTGTCGTGCCCATCATAGGTGTAGATGAACAGGCGGTAGGCTCCTTCTTTTTCGGGAGCTTTAAGATTGATTTTGGCTTTGGCATTCTTCGGAATCAGCCCTGCAATGGGCTCCGGGCGGCTTTCCCGGTCGCCGCCGGATTTCAGGTCGGTGCTTTCCGGGAGCAGCTCCCAGCGGTACGTCAGCCGGTCTTTGTCGGGGTCAGTTACGGTGACGATGGCGGGGTAGCTTTTGCCGGGTTGCAGGTACACGCTATCCGTGGCCTGCTGGCCGTTCAGGCGGAAACCGGCCAGGTGTGGGGCGCGGTTTTCGGGCCATTGGCCGCTCCACAGGTACTGCATCACATCCACCACTTCCGACTCCTTCCCATCCTCCGTGAAGATGCCGTACCAGGTGGGCGTGCGCTCCTGCTTCTGGCCCCACAGAAACACGTAGGTGCCCAGGCACTGGGTTTTGTCCTTGGCCACCGAGGCCTCGTAGCGGCTCTGGTACACGGCGGCTTTCTGGCTGCTGGTTTCTTCTACTGAGGCTTTCCAGGGCGTAACGGGGCTTTCCCAGTGCCCGGTGGGCCCCCACTCGGCTACCACGTACGGCCCCGTCCAGCCGGTGGAGCGCACCTGCTGTGGAATGGCCGCCAGCCCGGCGTAAGTATTAATGCTGAGGATATCCACGGCCGGACATTTGGCCTTGATCAGGTCAACCTCCTTTTGATTGAGGCCCGCCAGCACGGTGCTGGTGGGGTGGTTGGGGTCCACTTCGTGAATCATCTGGGCAATCTGCTGCACGGCATCCCACACTTTGGGGTTGGTGTACTCCAGGTTCAGCTCATTGCCAATGCCCCAGAATAGCACAGCCGGGTTGTCCTTATACTTGAGCACTTCGGCGCGCACCTTTTGCAGTTGCTCGGCCACGGCCTGCGGGTTGTTGTAGTCAAAGCCGTGCCGCTCCCGGGCCACGTCCAGGCCCAGCATCACGGTCAGGCCGTTTTTGTTGGCCTCAGCCAGCGTTACATCGGCGCCCTCGGTGCTCCAGGTGCGGATGGAGTTGCCACCATAGGCCTTCACGCGCTCCGGAAATTGCCCGCCGCCCGCGCCTTTGATGAAGTACGGCTGGCCGCCCCGCAGCAGCTCGTAGCGGCCATTGATTTGTTTTACTTCGACTTTAATCGGGCCGCTTTGGGCATAGGTAACGGTGCTGAGAGCCAGCAATGGTAGGAGGAAACGCAGATTTACGGACAAAATTTAAGGAGTAAGGAGGCAGAAGGGGGTACCAAATCTAACGCAGAAAACGCACGTTACGCTGCTTCCCAACTCTCAAAATATGCGCGGCTCCGGGGCAGGCCATCTATTTATTCAACTCGACTCCTGATTTACAGCTTTTGAAACTAACCCCAATGGCGCCGTCTGCGTTTTATATAGCCTACACCATATCCCTTGTCAATCATGAGCATCTTTGGTTCTTCTGACCGCCCAAGCGGCACAATGGGTGGCCTGCTTTCAGGCCTATTTGGGGGTCGTAAACCCATTAATCCAACTACAGGCAATTATGGCAATGTCAACCAGTCCGGCGGCACTGGCCGTAAACTCGTCACCGGCGCACTGCTGGCTGCCGGCGCCGCATACCTCTACAATCGGAATAAAAACAAGAGCGGCGCAACTCCTGGTTTTTTGCCTAACCGGTAGGGATATTTATTTCAAAATTTTGAAGCCCTGTCATTAGCTATTTTAGCTAGTGACAGGGCTTTTTTCACTTGGGCAAATTACTGTCGCTGCGCAGCTACAACGACAACGCCTAGTCAGTAGTCTTGTAACTGCGGATATTAATAAAAAACATTATAAATAAGATCAATATATTAAATATAAATTAAACAATTGCCTTATTCTTATATTTTATCTGGGTTATGCTTAATATTGCTAACAAACAGCACATAAGTGTCATCTAAAATCTCATAGTGTTCTTTTGAAAGTTGAAAATAACTCGGATTTAACACTACTATATCACAATGGTCACGAGTATATCCTTCAATTTTACCTTCTATAATGAAATTAGAATGATAAAATTCGTAATCAGTAAAATTTGATGCTATTGCTAATATGATGTTTTTCTTATTTGATTGAATCAACCGAACATTCCAATTTTCATCTACATAAGGCTTTAATACTTTACCTCCCGCACTATTAGCTAGATCTTCAACACTCCAATTGGAAATCAATTCAACCAATGCGTCCACCTGGCAGCTATCTATAATACATAATAACTTATTCAAATATTCAAAATCAGATTTTACCATACTTAATAACAAGTTATTTTTAGGAAAAATATTTGTGGCTCATGGTTTCCCCGCCATCACAAACACCAGCTCCCCCCCATTCAGGATATTCTGATGATTGAGAAACGGTCGGGTCAGTTTCTGGCCGTTTAACCGCGCTTCCTTCACATACACGTTCTTGTCGCTCTGGTTTTTGACGGTGATGCGGAAGGTTTTGCCGTTTTCCAGCCGGAGCGTGGCGCCGTGGATGGCGGGACTACCGAGGGCGTATTCCGGGGAGCCGGGCGCTACGGGGTAGAAACCCAGGGCCGAGAAGACGTACCAGGCTGACATCTGCCCGCAGTCGTCGTTGCCGCCGAGGCCGTCGGGGGTGGGGCGGTACATTTTGGGCAGAATCATGCGTACGCGGGCCTGGGTTTTCCAGGGCTGGTTGGTCCAGTTGTAGAGGTAGGCGGCGTGGTGGGCGGGCTCATTGCCGTGCACGTAGTTTCCGATGATACCGTCGCGGGTGATGTCCTCGGTTTCGGCGAAGAACTTATCGGGCAGGTGCATGGTGAACAGCGAGTCCAGATGCTCCGTGAAGCGGGCGTTGCCGCCCATTTTAGCGATGAGCGCGCCAGGGTCCTGGGGTACGTAGAGGCTGTAGTTCCAGGCGTTGCCTTCGATGAAACCCTGGTTGTGGGTGCTGAGCACGTCGAAGTCTTTGCGGAAGGAGCCATCGGAAAGGCGGGGGCGCATGAAGCCGATGCGCTGGTCGTATACGTTCTGCCAGTTCTGGGCGCGCTTGCTGAATTCCTGCTCAATATCCGCGCGGCCCAGCTTTTTGGCGGCTTGGGCAATGCACCAGTCGTCGTAGGCATATTCCAGGGTTTTGGAGACGGAGGAGCCGCTTTTATCCTCGGGCACGTAGCCCAGGCGCAGGTACTCGCCTATGCCGTCGTACCACTGCTGGCGGGCAGTAGTCACGCAGGCATCCAGGGCCTTGTTGGCATCGAAGGGTGCGTTGCCTTTCACAATGGCATCGGCAATAACGGGCACCGAGTGGTAGCCAATCATGCACCAGTTTTCGTTGGCGTGGTGGCTCCACACGGGCAGCATGTGCTCAGCGCTCTGCCCAAAGTGCGCCAGCATGGACTGAATCATGTCGGCGTTGCGCTTGGGCTGCACCACGTTAAACAGCGGGTGCAGGGCGCGGTAGGTATCCCAGAGCGAGAAGGTGGTGTAGTTGGTGAAGCCTTCGGCCTTGTGAATGTTCTGGTCGAGGCCACGGTACTGGCCGTCCACGTCCTGATAGGTAGTGGGGCTGAGGAAGGCGTGGTACAGGGCCGTGTAGAAGTTGTCCTTGTCCACCCGTTTCGGCGACTCAATCGTGACCTTGCTTAGCTCCTGCTGCCACTGCGCCTGGCCCTGGCGCTTCACCTGCTCAAAATCCCAGCCCGGCAGCTCGGCGCGCAGGTTGCGCAACGCCCCTTCGGTACTTACCGACGACAAGGCCATTTTCAGCTTGATCTTCTCCCCTGCCTGGGTCTGAAAGTCGAAGTATAGGCGCAACTGCTCGCCGGCTTGCTCCGGAAAGTTATGGGCTTGGTCGAAACGGCCCCAGAAGCCACGATAAGCCTGCTTCTTGGCGTAGTTGCGGGCGCCGTACTGGCGGAAGGGCTTGGAGAATTGCAGGGCAAAATACTCAGTGCGGGTGCGGGCCCAGCCGTTGGTCTGGCGGTAGCCGGTCACCAAGGAGTCGTTTTCCACGCGCACAAACGTCCAGACATTTTTATCGGGGTAGTTGTAGATGCCGGCCGTGAGGTCGAGGATGATGTGGGCGTCGTCGGCCTTGGGAAAAGTGTACTGGTGAAAGCCGACGCGGTTGGTGGCCGTCAGCTCAGCCAGGATGTTGTGGTCGTCGAGCTTTACTTTGTAGTAGGCCGGTTCCGCTACCTCGTTCTGGTGCGCAAACCGGGAACGGAAGCCACTCTCGGGCTTGTCGGCGGTGCCGGGGTTGAGCTGCAGCGGCCCGGTAGTGGGCATAATAAGGAAGTCGCCGAGGTCGGAGTGGCCGGTGCCACTGAAGTGCGTGTGGCTGAACCCGACGATGGTTTTGTCCTCGTACTGGTAGCCTGCGCAGTATTCGTACACCTTGGGGTTGTACTTGCCGTTCTGCTCGTAGCTGATGGTGTCGGTATCGGGCGAGAGCTGCACCATGCCAAACGGCACCGTCGCGCCCGGAAACGTGTGCCCCATGCGCTGCGTGCCCACTATGGGGTGCGCGTATTGGACGAGGTTTTCGGCGGGCTTAGCCTTTTGGGCGAAGGTGGGAAAGGATGCGAGGAGAAGTGCGGCGAGGGAAAGGCGGTTCATCAGCTTCAGAGTGGCGTTGAAGCTGGGAAGGTAGGAAAGAGTGTATAAGAAAGTGAAAGGAGTTTCCTAACTACAGGATGAAGGCTCTATTAATACACAAGCTTTAAATCCTCAAACTCAATATTATTCAAGTATATAACCGACTCGCGTAACAACTCTTCTATATGCATCTCGATTTGCCTAAAATCAGCTGAGTTTACAAGGTTCCTATCCGACGCAAATCTATTAGGCCCTATATCCTTCCAGGCTACGTTTACAAAATTCCATTTACTGGTATCTACACCATTTTCGCTGAAGTCATGCTGAATAATCACCGCCAAATTCACCTCATTATGTTGCCAATCTATTCGTCGCTCTTCAAACTTGAACAGGTAAACACTTGTATCCTTACGATTTTTTGTAAGTACAGCATTCTGCTCATCAGCGTAACGTTCAAGGATAATATCAATATTATCGAATAGACCCATACTACTTTGCTTACAACACTACGAAATTAGATATTAGATTACCCCAGCTCCTAATTACTGGAATCATATCGGTATATATCAACGTCAATATAAGTCTGAGTTTCATATAAAAATTTGATGGTACGCAGGTCCTGACCTAAAGCAGGTGTGGAATTTTCTTCATTCATATCCACATAAAGAATGATTCCCAATATAGATTCTAACTGTAGCTCTCTTTTTAATTCTACAATAGCATCTATTCTATACTCAAAAGCATCAACCACTTTTGTTACCAGTTTATCTACCCAAATAGGCTCAGTCCCTCTGTTTGTCTCCCAAATCCAACCTGCGTATTTGTACTCAATACCTGAAAGAGTCTTCTTGTCGCCTTTTCTCCAAGCTCTTGTGGGATTTATACCGAGCTTCTTTGTAACCTCATCAGGATCAAAATCGGAATTGGGCTCAGAGTCGGTGCCATATAGGGCAAAATACACGTAGGTTTCCGACTGACTCATTTGTGCGTTAATACGATGCTTCACAATTCAGATGTATACTATTTCAGCCCCGCTAACTAATTAATCATTGGCTTAGAAGTGCAAGAGTTCAATGCCCATAACTCACCACCCTCGTCACCTTCCACTGCCCATCCTTTAGTCGCCACACCATCATATTCTTAAAAGTCCCGCAGTCGTCTTTGCCGTTTTCCACGTGGCAGAAACGGTGCTGGTAGGTTTCTACGGCACCATAGCCGTTGATGGGATACACTTCCAGTGTGCCCGGCACCAGCTGGCGGTTTAGGCCCGTGGTTTTGTTCTGGTCGAACATATTTCGAAAGCCCTGCATGGTTTGCTGAAAGTTGGCTAGGCCACCCTTATCGTGGTAAAATTCCAGGTCTTCGGCAAAGAAGGTTTGCAGCTTCTCTACATCATGCTGGTTGAACGCCACGAACATAAGGCTGTCCTGCCGGGCAATAGTGCGGTACAATTGCGCATCGACGGGCTTGTATGCCCCTACTGCAGCCGGAGTGGTGGGTTTTACCGTGGCGCAGGCTCCCAGCACTGCCACACTACTCAAAAGCACATACCAATTTTTCATACCTCATTTCTTTTTGTGTCATGCTGAGCGCAGCCGAAGCATCTCTACCGCTTCGTTGGGTTACCACACTACCAAGATGCTTCGGCTGCGCTCAGCATGACGTTCAATTAGGTTTAAAAATGCTGCCCTACTTCCTTTCCTTCGAAAAGGAATATGGCGCGTCCTCAGCCTTCGTACCGCGAGTTATATTCGGCTTATTGGTCATATCAAAATCCACTGTTGCGCCCTGCATCAGCGTTTGGTGGCTGAGCCAGTTGTGGGTGTAGGGCTGGCCGTTGAGACGCACAGCCTGCACGTAGCGGTTGGCGGCGCTGTTGGCGGGAGCGTTCAGCACGATGGTCTTGCCGTTGGCGAGGTGTAGGGTGGTTTTCGGGAAGAGCGGGGCGCCCAGCACGTACTGGTCGGTGGCGGGGCACACGGGGTAGAAACCCAAGGCCGAAAAGACGTACCAGGCTGAGGTCTGGCCGTTGTCTTCGTCGCCGCAGTAGCCGTCGGGAGTGGGCAGGTAGAGGCGGTTGAGGGTTTCACGGGCCCAATACTGGGTTTTCCAGGGCTGGCCGGCGTAGGCGTAGAGGTACACCATGTGCTGAATGGGCTGGTTGCCGTGGGCGTAGTTGCCCATGCCCGCAATCTGCATTTCCCGGATTTCGTGAATCACGGAGCCATAATATGAGGCATCGAACACCGGCGCCAGGGTAAATACCGTGTCCAAGGCCGCCACAAAGGGCTTGGGGCCGCCCATCAGCGTCATCAGTCCATTTACATCGTGGAAAACCGACCAGGTGTAGTGCCAGCTGTTGCCCTCCGTGAAGGCGTCGCCCCACTTAAAGGGGTTGAAGGGCGACTGGAACGTGCCATTCTGGTTGCGGCCGCGCATCAGGCGGGTTTGCTTATCGAAGAGGTTGCGGTAGTTCTGGCTGCGCTTCTGGTAGAGCGCCACTTCTTTCTTGGGCCGGCCCAGCGCCTTTCCGAGCTGGGCAATGGCGAAGTCGTCGTAGGCGTATTCCAGCGTGCGGGCCGCGCTTTCGTTGATTTTGACGTCGTAGGGCACGTAGCCGAGCTTGTTGTAGTAGCTGGCGCCGGTGCGGCCCACGGCTTCCAGCGGGCCTTGGGCGTTGGCGCCTTTCAGCAGACCCTCGTAGAGCTTGTTGATGTCGTAGCCGCGCACACCTTTCAGGTAGGCATCGGCCACCACGGAGGCCGAGTTGTTGCCCACCATAATGTCGCGGTAGCCGGGGCTGGCCCACTCCGGCAGCCAGCCGCCCTCCTTGTAGGTATTCACGAGGCCTTCTTGAATCTGGCTGTTTACATCGGGGTACAGCAGATTCAGGAAGGGGAACAAGGCCCGGAACGTGTCCCAGAAACCGGTATCGGTATAGAGGTAGCCGGGCAGCACCTGGCCGTTGTAGGGCGAGTAATGCACGGGTTGCCCGGCGGCATCCAGCTCATAAAACTTGCGCGGAAACAGCAGGGAGCGGTACAGGCAGGAATAGAAGGTGCGCTGCTGGGCATCGGTGCCGCCTTCCACCTGCACCCGGCCCAGCTGCTCATTCCAGGCGGCTTTGCCTTGCTGCTTTACCGCCTCAAAATCGTTGGCCCCAATTTCCTGCAGGTTGCGCTCGGCCTGCTCGGGACTAATGAATGAGGAGGCCACCCGCGCCTGCACCTGCTCGCCCTTGCGGGTTTTGAAGCCCACTACGGCCCCGGTGTGGCCGCCGGTAGCTTCCAGCCGCTGCCCGTAGAGTACTTTATCAAGGTAAATAGTAGTGCTGCTGAACTGGTGGTCAAACTCGATGATGAAGTAGTTCCGGAAGTTCTGCGGTACGCCGCCGCTGTTGCGGGTAGTGTAGCCAATAATGCGGCGTTGCTGGGGCAGCACCTGCACGTGGGAGCCGTGGTCCAGGGCATCGAGCACCACGTAGGCGCTGTCGGTTTTGGGGAAGGTAAAGCGGAAACGGGCGGCGCGCTCAGTGGGCGTCAGCTCGGTAGTAATGTCGTAGTCGGCCAGATACACACGGTAGTAGTAGGGCGTGACCACCTCGGCCTTGTGCGAAAACCAACTGGCCCTCTCCTCTTCCTCAAAGCGCAGGGCCCCGGTGATGGGCATGAGGGCAAACTGCCCGTAGTCGTTCATCCAGGGCGAAGGCTGGTGCGTTTGCTTGAAGCCTTTGAGCTTATCAGCCGAATACTGATAAGCCCAGCCGCTGCCCATTTTGCCCGTTTGCGGCAGCCAGAAGTTCATGCCCCAGGGCCGCGCAATGGCCGGATAGGTGTTGCCATTGGAAAGGCTGGGCTTGGAATCCGTGCCCATCAGCGGGTTCACCAAATCGGCCAGGTCGCGGGTTTGGGTCTGGGCGAAGAGCGGGAGGCACGCGAGGAGCAGCGCGGCAAGAGGAAGTACTTTCAGCAGCTTCATGCAAGGGGCTTTGAGGCTGGGAATATAGGGAGGTGAATGGGCTGTTTGCTTATTCTTCTTCAACAGGGCGCAGGAACGCCCGCTTCGGCGTAACTTCGTGTGCTGTGTGCCCGGCCGCTTATAGGCCGGTTTTTGCCATTCTCTTTTGCTTTTCCCCGGCTCCTCCCCTGGCTGGTTTGCCCTATGAAGATTCTCCGCGTCCGTTTTTGCAATCTGAACTCCCTGCGCGGGGAGCACACCGTGGATTTCAGCCAGACGCCGCTGGTTGATGCGGGCCTGTTTGCTATTACCGGCCCCACGGGTGCGGGCAAAACCACCATTCTGGATGCCATTACCCTGGCCCTCTACGGCCAGATACCCCGCCACGAAACCAGCGGCCCGGAGCACGTGATGAGCCACGGCACCGGGGAAAGCTGGGCCGAAGTGGAGTTTGAAGTAAACGGCCAGCACTACCGCTCCAAGTGGGGCCAGTACCGCGCCCGCCGCAAGCCGGAAGGCAACCTGCAGGACTCCAAAATGGAGCTCAGCGAGCGGAAAGTAGCCGAAGACGGCACCGAAACCTGGCCTTTTCTGGAAACCTATAAATCAAAGGTTCCTGCCAAAGTAGCCGAGCTAAGCGGCCTGGAGTACAAGCAGTTTCTGCGCTCCGTGCTGCTGGCCCAGGGCGACTTTACCCGCTTTCTGAAAGCCCCGGCCGGGGAGCGGGCCCAGCTGCTGGAAAAAATTACCGACACCCGAAAGTACTCCGACATCTCGCGGGCTGCTTTTGAGCGGGCCAAGCAGGAAACCCAACAGGTGGAGCAGCTCCGCGCTGGCCTCACGGGCCTGGTGCTACTCCCCCCGGAAGAAGTAGCGTCTCTGGAAGCGGAGATTCAGGAGCTTACCACCCAGCTAAGCGCTACTACTGCGGCCCAGGAGCAGCTCCGCGAGGCCCGGCAGTGGCATCAGCGTATGCAGGAGTTACGCCAGAAGCTGCAAACCACTCAGCAGCAGCAGCAACAACTGATAACACAAGCCGAAACGCTGGCTCCGCTGCGGCAACGGCTGGCCCTGCACCAGCAGGCGGCCCCTTTCGCCACCGATTACGCGCTGCTCCGCCAGGCGGAAGAACAGCTGGCGCGCCTGCGCCGGGAGGCAGAGCAACTACAGGAGCAACTGCCGCAGCTGGAACAGCAACGCTGGGCTGCCGAAACCGCACGCACTGCTGCCCGCCAAGCGCACGAACAAGCTACTGCCACCCGGGAACAGCAGGAACCTAAGCTGCGCGCCGCCGAGCAGCTGGATTTACTGCTCTCCGAAGCCCGGCAGCGCCTGGAAAAAGGCAAGCAGGAATATCAGGAGCGCAATGCTCAGTGGAAAGAGCAGAACCGCGAGGCCTCCCAGGCCGCCGACCAAACCAAGCAGCAACAGCACCAGGCCCACGAATTAAGTGAGTGGCTGACGCGCCACGCCGTGCTAAGCGGTGCCTCCGAAGCCTTGGCGCCGCTCAGTGGCTACCTGCAGGACTGGCAGCACGTGCAGGCAGAAATAGCCGAGCTGGAGCAAAATGTCAAAACACGGCGGCAGCAATTAGCCATGGCTACGGCCACCCAGGCCAGCAGCGCGCAGCTTTTGCAGGAAGTAGAAACCCAGCTAAGTGCAGCGGCCACTCAATACACCGCGGCCACCACTGCCCGCGACGACTGGCGGCACCAGCTGGCGCACCACGTAGCCCGGCTGCACCGCGAGGAACAGGCCCTGGAAAGCAGCCTGCAGGATTTGCGCCGCCTTACGCAGGCCCACCAGCTTATTTTAACCCATGAAGAAGCCCGCCAGCAGCTGAGTCCCGGTGAGCCCTGCCCCTTGTGCGGGGCCAAGGAGCACCCCTTTACGGCGGGCCTGCTGGGAGTAAGTCACGATTCGGTGCAGCAGGACCGCCTGCGGGAGCAGGAGCTGACCCAGCAGACGGTGGATCTAAAAGGCCGCATTAACCGCCTGACTTCCATCAGTGGGTTGCTGGAATCCGATGCAGCCCCGGCTCCGGCGGAAACTACCATTGTGCGGTGGCTATCTGAAGAAGAAGAAAGCGGCATTCCGGCCACCATACGCGGCCTGGTGCAGGAACTGCGCGCTTTGGAACAGCAGCAGCAACAGGCGCTGCTAACTCAAACCAAAGCGCAGGCCGACCTGCAGAACGCGCAGCAACAGCTACAGCAGCTGGGCACCGAGCTGGAGCATCTGTCGCTGCGCCTGAGTGATTACCGGGAGCAGGCGCCCAAGATCAGGGAAATCATTACCAGTCTATTGACCTCTTTTGGGCTGGAATTTTCCGGCGAAAATGGCCCTGCGTTGGTGCGCAACCTTGAAAATGCGGGAGCTGACTTCCGGCAGAAGCAGCACCAACTGGAAGAACTGGAGCGGCAGCTCTGCGTGATAAAAGAACGCGCGGCCGCTGCCGAACAACGGCGCGAAGCCTTGCAGCAGGAGCTAAATCAGCGCCGCGAAACGCTGCAGCAGGACCACGAAGCCATTCAGCGCCAGGAGCAGCAACGCTTCGAACTGCTGCCCGAAAAAGATGTAGCCCGGGTGCGCCAGCAATTGGAAGAAACCCTGCGCACCACCGACCAGCACCGCCAGCAGGCAGAGCAGCAGTTTCAGCAGCACGAAACCGCCCTGACCGTGGCTCTGGACAAGCGCCGGCAGCGGGAATTAGACGTGCAGCAGCAACAGCAGGCCCACGCGGAGCGCCTCGCGGCCCTCACCGCCAGCCTTACTGCCGCTGGCCTCTCCCCTGAGCCCACGGCTTTGCTTCCCTTACTCCTGCCAGAGCCAGAAGCTGCCAGCCTGCAGGCACAGCTTCGCCGCCACGAGCAGGCCGTAGCGCTGGCCGAGCAAAACGCCCAGGAAACCGCGCAGCAATTGCAGCAGGAAGAAGCCCGCGCCCTCACCCAGGAGGCGCCTGAGCTCCTCGACCAACAGCTAATTGCCCATAACCAACAGCTTGCATCTTTAAATCAGCAGTTAGGCCAGCGCCAGGAACGGCTGGGCAGCCACCAGGCGGGCCTGGAACGCCATGCTGCCTTAGCCGAGCAGTTGGAAAAGCAGCAGCAGGAAGCCCGCCGCTGGCGGCAGCTGGCTGAACTTATCGGCTCAGCCGATGGCAAGAAGTTCAGCGAGTTTGCCCAGGGCCTTACCCTGGCGCGGCTTATCGACCTGGCCAACCGACACCTGCACCGCTTTACCGACCGGTACCGCATTATGCGCAACCCGGAGCAACATCTGGATTTACTGATTCAGGATGAATACCAAGCGGGCAGCGTGCGTTCCATGAACTCACTGTCGGGGGGAGAGAGTTTCCTGGTGAGTCTGGCGCTGGCACTGGGCCTCTCGGAGCTGGCGGGGCGCCGCACCCAGATTGACACGCTGTTCATTGACGAAGGCTTTGGCACCCTGGACCCCGACACGCTGGATGTGGCCCTTTCAGCCCTGGAAATGCTACAGGGCACCGGCAAAACCATCGGTATTATCTCCCACGTGGAAGCCCTCAAGGAGCGGGTAACCACTCAGATTAACATTCGAAAAGGGGCAGGTGGATTTAGCTCTATTCAGGTATTGGGTTTTGGCGAAGAGGTCTAGCAGCAGGCTACAACGGTACTACCCTCCTACTGCCCGAATTTCAGCCCAGGTCCAATACTTTTTGGGCTCGATGCCCGCGTAACGCTGCTCAAAAAACGCTACTACTTCTTGTTCCATCTGCTCCGGCGCGATAGACGAGGGATAAATAGGCCGCTGATCGGGGTCGGCGTAGCGCTGGGCTTTGCTGAGTTCTTTCCCGCTCAGGCGCAGGAGCGGGCCAGTATCGGTGATGCCGTCGAAGGTCCAGCGGCGCGGGGCAGTTTCCTGGGCATTGAGGCGCTCGGCCAGCGCATCCAGCCGCAGGCGCGGCAGTGTAGGGCGGCTTTCAAGGTCAATCCAGGTGGTGTATTTGTATTCGAGTTCGTAGCGCTGCCCGTCATATATACTTAGCACCATATCCGTACCAGCCGTGGGCCCGAATAGAGCATAGTATGGCAGCGGCTCTGGCGTGCGCACCACCGTCAGGCCAATACCCGGGTAGCGCGAACAGGAAGTACTCAGGCTTTCCATCCTAGCTATAGCCTGTTTCACCCGTGTGTATTCCGGCTCCCAAGCTGCGCGGCCCGCTTCGGGGTTTTCCAGCATTTGCGCAAAACGGGGCAAAAACCACTCAAATTTTTCCGCGGAGGCTTCATCTTCCCGCTTACGGCGAGACGGGGCTCCAAAAGGCTCATAAAACCGGACCTTTTCCTCAGCATTCAGCCAGCATACCAGTTGCAGGGCGTGGTCGGCCAGCGGGTGTTGCCAGTGCATTTCGCGGAAGTCACCCAGGGTGGCCACCAGCCGTAGTAAGGAGTCGTGCCGGAGAGCCAACTCAGGATGCAGCAGTGCCCACACACCCACAAACCCGTCCACATCAAAATGATTGGCCGTAACGGCTGCGGTAGCCAAGCCTACAGTTTCCGGGGCGCGTAGCGCCCGAAGTACAGAGCCTGCGCTGGTATCATCACGCAGTGCCTCCGGTGTAGCAGCGCCGCGCCAGTGTGCCAACGTGAGTACAGCCCCTGAGCCTACGCTATCCACTACAATAGTGGGCTGCCGGCGCAGTTGCGCAAAGGGCACGAAAGAACGGCTCATGTGGGGTTGACTTGCCAATAAGGCTTTAAGCAACGAAGCTACAACGACTTCCGGAAAGCGGGGGCACAAACATGTTCGAAATTCTATACCTGCAACTCAGGCTTACCAGCACACCCCACACATAGAAGTTGGACTATCTTAAAAATCAGACAAAAAATGCTAACCTGTTCGTGCATCTATACTCCCGTTATTTTGTCGCTTTATCATCAAATCCATAGACTGAGAGCAGATTACCAGACTGATAGCAGATATTACAGATTTAATAGCATGTCAAAAAAATTCCATTGAAATCATTGTGAATTACTGAGTTGCCTTTTTATATTTGGTTGGCCAGAGTATATATCCTTGTAGCAACCCCGTTATTTAGCCTAGTTTATCTTCTCTGCTCCAGCCCCCTTCCATTCGTCACACTCTTATCTGTTCACACCATGCAAACTTCTACCCGCAACATTTTACCTCAACTAAACCGTGTGCTGCGCGTTGCCGGCTTGCTGCTGCTGCTGCTGGCTTTCCGCGCTACCACTGCTCAGGCCCAGACCTGGATGGTATCGACGGACGCCTACATTAAGCTGGGCGTGATGGATAAATACGGCCAGTTGGGCACTTACACCGCCAAGTTTGTGGTAACCAACGAGGATGGCAAGCAGTACATTCTGGTGAAGGACATTGAAAAAGGCCAGAATGGTGTGGACGTCATGTACCCCGCCGATCCTACCAATGGTGATTACTTCAAGTCGGAGGCCAATGAAGCTGCCCGCACTACTCCCGGCCGCTATACCTGGGAGTGTCAGGTTGCTGGTAAGCGCGTGGTAGGTGGCCGCTTTGAGTTCCCCACTACCTCGAATGATGTAACTGTTATTGAGAAGAAGGGTCGTTAGATTTCTCAGAATTCACGTATAAAGCGTCCGGAGCCATGCTGCTCCGGACGCTTTTTTTGTGCCGGTCGCCTACTGCGGCGCAGACACTTTTCATTCTTTAAAAGCAGTTGCTGCCATGCCTAAGAAATCTTTTTCCGAACTCATCAACAGTCCCGGAATGCCGGTGCTGGTTGATTTTTATGCAGACTGGTGCGGCCCCTGCAAAACCATGGCGCCTATTCTGCAGCAGGTAGCGGCCCAGCACCAGGGCAAGCTGAAGGTGATAAAAATAGACGTAGACCGTAACCAGGCCGCCGCGCAGCAGTTCCGCGTGCAGAGCATTCCCACCCTCATTCTTTTTCATAAAGGCCAGCCGGTGTGGCGCCAGGCCGGCGTTGTACCCGCGCAGCAACTGGCGCAGGTAGTGCAGCCTTATATGCAGGCCAGCTAAATATGCAGGCCAGCTAATTGTTGGAAACATTCGGGCGTTGGTAGCCTTACACTGAAAACTACCGCAGATAAAGGCTTTGGGCTACCTTTGCCTTGATTTGTGATATCCCGTGCTGCTGATGCCTGTTTCCGTGTTTCGATTTCTATTATTAGCCCTCGGAGTTTGGCTGCTTCCCTGTTTTGTTCTGGCCCAGCAACGCACTTATACCCTGCAGGGGCGGGTGCTGAGCAATGCGGAAACGTTGCCTGGTGCCTCGGTAGCGGTGCCGGCGCTTAACACCGGCGTAACGGCTGATGCAAATGGCAAGTATGTGCTGATCCTTCCGGCCGGCCGTCATGAGCTGGTGATTTCGTTTATCGGCTACCAAACCCTGACGCGCACCGTGAATCTGCGGGCCGATCAGCAGCTGAATTTGCAGCTGACCCTGGCTGGCAACGAGTTGGGTGAAGTGGTGGTAGAGTCATCGGGCACGCTGGAGCAAAAGCTGCAAACCACCCAGATGAGCGTAGAGCGTCTCACGGCCAAGGAAGCCAAGCTCTTGCCAGCGTTGTTTGGTGAGGTGGATATCCTGAAAACCCTGCAGTTGAAACCGGGCGTGCAGAATGGCGGCGAGGGCACCTCAGGGCTGTTTGTGCGCGGCGGCTCCGCCGACCAAAACCTGGTCCTGCTGGACGATGCGGTGGTGTACAACCCGAACCACCTGTTTGGGCTGTTTTCGGTGTTTAATTCTGATGCTGTACAGAGTGTAGACCTATATAAGGGCGGTTTCCCGGCGCAGTACGGCGGGCGGCTGTCCTCGGTGGTGGATGTAAAGCTGCGTGAGGGCAATCAGCAGAAGCCCAGCGTAACGGGCGGGCTGGGCCTGATATCTTCGCGGCTGACGGTAGAAGCGCCCATCGTGAAGAACAAAGGTGCGTTTCTGCTCTCCGGTCGGCGCACCTACTTCGATATCTTCACCCGCCAGATCAACAAAGTCAACGAGGGCGACCCCGACTTCAACCCCATTCCCGATTATTATTTCTACGATTTCAACGCCAAAGCCAACTACACACTGGGCGAGAAAGACCGGGTATATCTGACGGGCTATTACGGGCAGGACCGGTTTGGCTTTAACTCCACCAACGGCTTCAATTTCAATTTTAACTGGGGCAATGGCGTGGGCGCGGCCCGCTGGAACCACGTGTTCAACAAGCGGTTGTACGCCAACGCTACGGCCTCTTTTACCCACTACCAATACAGCATCACCAACAAGCTGGACCAGTTCAGCTTCAATCTGGCCTCCACTATTCAGGACTACACCCTGAAAACGGATTTTGAATACACGCCTTCCGAGCGCCACACCATCCGCTTTGGAGCCATGGGCACGCAGCACCACTTTGGCGTGGGCCGCCTGAAAGCCGGCTCCACTGATGGTCGCCTGAATTTTGGGCAGGATGTGACCTACCAGGGTCAGGAAGCCGGGCTCTACGCCACGGATAACTTTCGAGCCTCCGACCGGTGGCAGTTGGAATATGGACTGCGCCTAACGGGTTTCCAGAGCGACGCGGATACGTACGGAGGACTGGAGCCGCGCCTTTCGGCTCGCTATACCATTTCGCCTAAGCTCACCCTGAAAGGCAGCTACGCGCTGATGTATCAGTACCTGCATCTGGTTACCAACTCGGGCGCCTCCCTGCCCACGGATATATGGTATCCGTCGCGGCTATCGGTAAAGCCGCAGCGCAGCCAGCAGGTGTCTGCCGGGCTTAGCTTCTTGTTTGGTGGCGGCACGTATCTGCTATCCAATGAAGTGTATTACAAATGGTCCCGTAACCAGGTGGATTTCCGCGACGGAGCTCAGCTGTTTGTAAACCCTGAGCTGGATGCGGAGTTTCTGTTTGGCAAGGGCTACGCCTACGGTAATGAGGTGTATCTGGAAAAGAAAAGCGGCCGCACCACCGGCTGGATTGGCTACACCCTGGCCTGGACCAAGCGCCGCTTCACGGCCCAGCGCGGCACTTCGGGCATCAATAACGGTGAGCTGTTTTACCCTACTTACGACCGGCGCCACAACCTGACGGTGGTAGGCCTGCACCAGCTTTCCAAGCGCGTAAACCTGACGGGGGCGCTGACCTTCAGCTCTGGCAACCCGACCACCCTGCCTTTAGCGCGCTTTGTTTTTCAGGATATATATGGATCCGATGCGGCCGCAGTGCCGGTGTACCCTAACCGCAACGGCTACCGCCTGGCCCCCTACCACCGCCTCGACCTGGGCGTGGTCTGGAAGTTGAAGCCCTCACGCTGGTTCCCGGAATCGGACCTGACGTTCAGCGTCTATAATGCTTACAGCCGGCGCAACCCCTATTTCGTGTATTTCGACCAGGTGAAGAATGAGGATAAAAGCCAGACCGTTGGCTACCGGGCCCGACAGGTTTCTCTATTCCCGGTCATTCCTTCGGTGACATATAATTTCAAGTTTTAGCAGGCGGAGAATGCAGATGGAGCGAATTAAAAGGGTTTTCAGCATGACGCCTTTTCAGGCTGCTTTGCTATGGATAAGCATCCTACTAACGGGCTGCGGGCTGCAGAAGGATATTGATGTGGATCTACCCGCCTACCCCGCCCAACTGGTGGTGGAGTTTTACCTCATGCCCGGCCAGGTGCCCCAGCTTACCGTAACCGAAACCACTGAATATCTGGCTTCTCCTACCCCGGCCGTACCGCGCGATGTGCGCGTAGTGCTCAGCGCGCCCAGCGGCCTGAAGGATACTCTGCAATTTGACCCAGGCTATGATTCTCTGATGCAGAAGGCCTATACCCACCGCGGCACCACGCCGGTGCAGGCCCGCCCCGGCGACACATTTACACTGGACATCACCGATAGTAAAGGCCGCCACGTAACCGGCACCGCCACCATGCCGGCCTTGGTGCCCATTGATACCGTGGAATGGAAATTCAACGACAAACCCGACGACCAGCGACGGGCTTACGTGCTGCTCCGCTTTCACGACCCCGACACCCCCGGCGACTACTACCGCTTTCAGGTGCACCGTGACAGTATTTCCCGTGACCCGGAGGTAGATTACACACCCGAAGACCGGCTCAACAACGGCCAGGAATTCTCCTTGGGTACCAGCTACGAGTTTGAGGCCAACGATACGCTCATCATCAGCTTGTTTCACTTAGACCGGTCGTATTTTCAGTTTCTGCAGTCGGTGCAGGATGCGCGCAATGCCAACGGCAACCCATTTGCGCAGCCTTCGGCCATTAAGTCTACGGTACAGGGGGGCGTTGGCGTCTTTACTGTATTGAGCTATCAACGCCGCACCATTATTGTAAAATAAGATTCTGGAATATTCTGGGCAGGTGTTGCAACCGTTCAGCAGGCTGAGGGCTCACTATCATACCCTTACCTCCCTATTCCGGCTACTTATGCTACGCTTCCCGCTAATGGCTTTTTCATGGCTGCTTCTCAGTGGCCTCCTGCTCAGCAGTTGTGAACACACGGACTGTGGCTGTGTTGCTCCGCCCGGCTTTTCAGATTCTCAGCTACTACACACCTGGCGGCTGGACGAAATTTCCCAGGCGGGCAAAGTACTAAGCAGCGGCACTGCCATAAAAGATCAATACACGCTCACCTTTAAAACCAAAGGCAGCTATACCCAGACTATCCTGGCTAGCGGCAACGAACTCTCGGGCACCTGGCAGCTCACCAGCAACGGCCACGCCCTGGAGTTAACTGACCACAAAGGTGACATACAGGCCTATGCTATCGAAGGAAGCTGGCCCCACGGCGGCTCTATACCTGAGCAGATTTCCCTTTACCGGGAAAACAAAGACAAACTGGTAGAAACCCTGGTCTTCAGCTTGGTACCGTAGTTACTGCTTCGCTTTAGCACCATATACATCAGAAGGGGCCTACAATACTTGTAGGCCCCTTCTGATGTATATGGGTGTATGCCAACTGATAAGATACTCACTTGTTTGGGGTTAGCAACGATAACTAAGTAAATCAAGCATTTCGATTATACCACGAAAACTAATAGTGCATTGAAACCTACATTCTAAGGGTTTGGTGAAAGATTACTATTTATCATTTTTATAATAATATCAATTTCAAATTTGACTCCATCAATAAACATCCTTAATACTAATCTCTTCGCTTACCTTTGTCATACTGTCACTTGCCTCCGGCTCTGTCAAATCATATTCTAAGGCCCTTGCCCGATGCTTTTTAATTCGTTTGAATTTCTTCTATTCTTTCCAATTGTTACCATTTTATATTTTTTGTTGCCCCAGCGTTTTCGGTGGCTGCATTTACTGGTTGCTAGCTGCCTCTTTTACATGGCTTTTATACCGGTATACATACTTATCTTATTTGTAACTATTATCATTGACTATATAGCAGGTATATTAATTGAGGATGCATCTGGAGCTCGTCGAAGATTATATCTTTTAATGAGCCTTGTTGCTAATATAGGCGTATTAGCTGTATTTAAATATTATAATTTCTTTATTGATAACATCAATTTTGTTTTTCACTCAGTTAATATTCAGCAAAGTCTTCCTCTACTAGGAATTATTTTGCCACTAGGATTATCATTTCACACATTTCAGGCTATGAGTTATACCATCGAGGTATACCGTGGCAATCAGACGGCTGAGCGTCATTTAGGTATTTACTCTTTATATGTAATGTTTTATCCGCAACTGGTAGCAGGCCCTATCGAGAGGCCACAAAACGTTCTGCACCAGTTTCGCGAAAAACATAATTTCAGTTACGACCTGGCGACAAGCGGCCTACGTCTTATGGCGTGGGGCATGTTTAAGAAAGTGGTAATAGCTGACCGGTTGGCAATTTTTGTCAATCAAATTTATGATCATCCTCAACTAGCCCAAGGGCTGCCACTAATCGTAGCAACTATATTTTTTGCAATTCAGATTTACTGTGATTTTTCCGGGTATTCTGATATTGCTATTGGCTCAGCCAGAGTAATGGGTTTCCGATTGATGACCAACTTCAATCGTCCATATTTCGCACGTACTATTTCGGAATTCTGGAAGCGTTGGCATATTTCGCTTTCTACATGGTTCCGCGACTACTTATATATTTCGGTAGGTGGCAACCGTGTTTCACTGCCACGCCGCTATTTCAATCTGTTTTTAGTTTTCCTGGTGAGTGGCTTTTGGCATGGCGCCAACTGGACCTTTCTAATTTGGGGAGCTTTACATGGTTTCTATCAGGTGTTTGGCATCCTTACGCGCGACTTCCGGCATAAGCTGACGTCTTTGCTACATCTTCCTGCCCGCTTAGATAAGGGAGTAGATGTTTTGATTACCTGCTCACTCGTAACGTTTGCGTGGATCTTCTTCCGGGCTTCCTCCTTTGCCGACGCCTGGTATATCATCACCCATATGCTGGAGCCAAGCCATGCGGTAGAGCGTGGTGTTGATTACTATGGCTTATCAGCAGTAAAAGCTTTCTATACCCGTTCTGAATGGGTGTATATGATAGTAGGCGTAGGCACATTGTTTACGGTGGAAACCATGCAACGTCGCTTTGATATCAATGAGGTATTGGTGCGGCAACCAGTAGCATTGCGCTGGGCCAGCTACTTTGCCATTGTCATGGCCATTGTGTTCTGTGGAGCCTTTGAGAAAGTTCAATTCATCTATTTCCAGTTTTAATTCGGCGCACTTTTTCTCATGCATTCTTCCCAAATAGGCAGTTTTTTTGCCAAATGCGCGCTGCTATCCTCTCCCTTTGTTTTTCTGGTTGCTACCTACCTGTACTACGATCCGGCGCAGGTATTACGCCACTATACTGATTTTAATCAAGGGGAAATGGTGAACCGAGATTTCATCAGTACCCAGACGTTTTTAAATAACAACCCGACTCAGCATTATCAATCTTTCATTCTGGGAAATTCCCGGTCTGGCCCCTATTATACTACCGATTGGGCACCCTACATTCATGACAAGCAGCCCTTTCACTTTGATGCTGCTGCTGAGTCACTCTATGGAGTATATTCTAAAGTTAAATTTTTAGACACTCACGCAGATAAACTCAAAAATGTCCTTATTATTTGTGACCGTGGTTTATTAAAAAATACCAGCAATCCGGCAGGCGGTCCATTATTTATGAAGGATAGTCGTGCTTCTGACAATTCTTGGCTGGAATTCCAGTTAGGCTTTATCAAAGCATACTTCTCTGATTTTTTCTACGTTAATTTTCTAAAGCGCAAGCTCTCAGGAGAGAAAAAGGACCCTAATAAGCTTCCTGATTCTTATTATTATGTACCTGTAAGCAATGACATGCCGCTAAAAGCCCTGGATGCTCAGATTGCTCAAGATTCCGTAGGATACTATAAGTCGCGTGCAGACTTATTTAAAAATGCACCAAAGCCTGCAGCAATAGAAGCACAGCCCGTTATTAAAGAGGAACAGCTCAAAATGCTACAGGAAATGGCTCGGATTTTTAAGAAGCATAATACCGACTATCGTATTGTTATCAGCCCTTTGTACGATAAGCTACCCCTTAACCCACAGGATGAGCGGGCGTTGCGGGCAGTATTTGGAGAGAATCGAGTATATAATTACTCTGGCAGTAATAAATTCACTAACTCCTGCTACAACTATTATGAAACGTCGCACTACAGGCCACACGTAGCTCGACAGATCATGAAAGAGATTTACTCAAACCCAGTTGAATAGCTGATTATTTTAGCTAAATAAAAAGGGTTGTTCCTATATCAGGAACAACCCTTTTTTCAAATCAATACATTTACTGCCGCTCAACTACCGTGCGCAACAGCGCCGTCAGGCGTGGCTCAGCGGCTGCCGCCACGCGCAGAATGTCGGCCAGGGCTACGTGCTTCAGCTTGCCTGGGGAGCAGAGGTCCGTGATGACGGAAACGGCCAATACGGGTAGGTTCATGTGGCGGGCAGCAATTACTTCCGGCACCGTGCTCATACCTACGGCATCTGCCCCGATGGTGCGCAGGTAGCGGTACTCGGCGGGAGTTTCCAGCATGGGGCCCGGCAGGCTGGCGTACACGCCGCGCCGCACTTTATCGGCAAAGCCTAAGTCCCGGGCGGCTTGTTCGGCCTGGGCGAGCAGGCCCCGGTCGTAGGGCTCCAACATATCAGGGAAACGCTCGCCCAGCTCATCCAGGTTTTTGCCCAGCAAAGGGTTCAGGGGTTGCAGATTGATATGGTCTTCAATAAGCATCAAATCCGAATATTCCATATCGGGGTGCAGGCCGCCGCTGGCGTTGCTGACAAATAGCTTCTGAATGCCCAGCAGCTTCATGACGCGCACGGGCAGCACTACCTGCTCCATGGTGTAGCCTTCGTAGAAATGAAAGCGGCCCTGCATTACCAGCACCCTCCGCCCAGCCAGCGTGCCCGCCAACAAGTTGCCGGAGTGACTTTCTACCGTAGAAACCGGAAAATGCGGAATGCTGGCATAAGGCAGCGTATGGGCAATGTCGATATCATGCACCAACGCCCCCAGCCCGGTACCGAGGATGATACCAAATTCCGGCTGGAAGTCGCCAAGCTGTTGGCGGATATAGGCGGCGGCTTCGCGAAGTTGTTGCATGGGAAAGGGAGGGCTCATAAAAACTGTCATCCTGAGCTGGCGAAGGACCTTCTCCCGCAAGCCCGACTATCGTTATAACGACTCGTTACTGCGTAAGAAGGTCCTTCGCCAGCTCAGGATGACAGTAGATTTTTGGTTATTGAATATTCAGTTCAAACGGCATACGGGCCTGTACACCACTCATTTCTGACAGCTTCTTGTATTGCTCGTATACGGGGTACATCGGACCCATTTCTTCCCGTACCAAGTGCATGCGCACTTCTTCATTGAAGTTGCTGAACATCGATTCCATGAAGGATTTCTGCCGCGGCAGATTCATGACCCGGTAGTCGCCCTTCTCCAGATGCGCCCGGCGGGCGGCAATGCGTAGGGCATCATCAAAGGAGCCCAGCACATCTACCAAGCCACGCTGCTTTGCTTCCGTGCCCGACCATACCCGCCCGGAGGCGAAGCGCCGCAGACGCTCTACCGGCATGTTGCGACCCTGAGCCGCTTTTGTAGTAAAGTCGGCATAGATGCGGTCCACTTCTTTCTGTAGCTGGGCCTTTTCGTAGGCCGTGAGCGGACGCGTGATGGTAGGAATATCAGAGAACTTACCGGTGGTTACCCGGTCGGTGGTGATGCCGAGCTTATCGCGCAGCATAGGCTGAATGTTCGGCAGAATGCCAAACACCCCAATGCTGCCCGTAATAGTATTGGGGTGCGCCACAATAGTGTCGCAGGCCATGGCAATGAAATAGCCACCCGAGGCTGCCACATCGGACATAGAACACACTATGGGCTTCACTTTTTTGGTGAGCACCACTTCCCGATAGATAATGTCGGAGGCCAGCGAAGAGCCGCCCGGTGAGTTTACACGCAGTACCACGGCCTTCACCTTATCGTCTAGGCGGGCTTTGCGAATGGCTTCGGCGAAGCGGGTGCTACCAATGCTGCTGTTGCTGCCTTTACCGGTTACAATGTCGCCATCGGCATAGATAACGGCAATGCGGTTGCTGCCCCCTTCTGCCTCATCCAGGCCTTTGGCGTAGTCGGTTAAGGGTACCAGGCTCAGTTTGGCCTTCTTCTCCAGTTTCAGCTTGCGCTTCATGAAGTCAGAAGCCTCATCATAGTACCCCAGATGGGTCACCAGGCCCAGGCGCTTGGCATCTTCGGCATTGTGCACCAGCATGGAGTCGCTGATAACTTTGAGGCGGGCGGGCTCAATGCCGCGGGCGGCAGCCACGTGGCTGAGGGTAAAGTTATTGATGGAGTTCAGGAATGAAGTGGTCTGCAGCCGGGCAGAATCCGACATATTCTCGCGGAAGAACGGCTCCACCGCACTTTTAAACGAGCCTACACGGAAGATATAGGGCTCGATACCGGCTTTCTTGAACAGATTGGTGTAGTAGAACGTCTCCGAGCTTAGGCCATTAAACTCCAGCGTACCCTGCGGATTGAGGTAGATTCTATCGGCAACGGAGGCGAGGTAGTAGCTCTTTTCCGAAGCCATATCGTTGTAGGCCACCACAAATTTACCCGACTTCTTGAAGTCGAGAAGGGCATCCCGGATTTCTTCCAGCGAGGCCATACCAGCCTGCGCCATTTCTACATTCAGGAAAATACCCTGAATGTCCTCGTCGGTTTTGGCCCGGCGTATACTGGCCTTAATCTGGTCTAGGCCAATGTTATCGGCCTTATTTGTCAGCATGGAAGCAAACGACTCGCGTCTTTCCTGCTCAGTCACAGGCTTGTCGAGCTTAATTTCCAGCACGGAGTTACTAGCCACAGTTACTTCCTCGCCCGCCGATGCCAGGGCCACTACCAGTCCCATCAGCAGCGCAAAGCCCACTATGGCAAATAACATCAGCCCCACAAAAGAAGCCAGTACATATTTCAAAAATTGTCTCATTTGCTAGAGAAAAAGGTATATCCGCTACTAAACAAAGGTAACTGGCTTTCGGTATTCCCATAGAGGTGATTTTTGGCCATGGGTTGCGCCTCACCAAAGCAAACGCACTGGCCGTGCCCATACCTTCAATAGACACCTCACGCCCGTTTATCAGGCACCAGCCCTAGTAACCATATTTCTCCCCCCAGAGCTGACGCATCCGTTCCCGGATTTTATCTTCCGTAGGATTATTTCCGGGCTGATAAAAGGCCGTACCGCTGAGCTTTTCGGGCATAAACTCCTGGTAGGCAAAGTTGCCGGGATAGTCGTGGGAGTATTGGTACTCGGTGCCGTAGCCGAGCTGCTTCATAAGCTTGGTGGGCGCATTGCGTAGCGGGATGGGCACGGGCTCTACGCCCTGCTGCCGCACCAAAGCCCGCGCCTCCCGAATGGCCTTGTAGCTGGCGTTGCTCTTGGGCGAAGTGGCCAGGTACACCACTGTCTGCCCCAGTATAATATCCGACTCCGGCAAGCCGATAACCGTGACGGCCTGAAAGCAGCTTTGCGCCAGCAGCAGAGCGTTGGGGTTGGCATTTCCCACATCCTCCGAAGCCAGTATCAGCAGGCGGCGAGCAATAAACTTCACGTCTTCGCCGCCTTCCAGCATCACGGCCAGGTAGTAGAGCGCGGCATTAGGATCGGAGCCGCGGATGCTTTTGATGAAGGCGGAAATGACGTCATAGTGCATTTCGCCGCCTTTGTCGTAGCGCGCCAGGTGCTGCTGAGCCAGCTGCTGCACACCTTCATCAGTGATGATGATTTCGCCGGATTTAGGGTCGGGGCGGCTGGCTTCCACCACAATATCCAGCAGGTTGAGCAGTTTGCGGGCGTCGCCGCCGGAAATGGTGAGCAGGGCATTGTAGTCCTGCACCCGCACTTTCTTCTGCTTCAGGATTTCATCTTCAGCCAGGGCTTTGTCTACCAGCCCGGTCAGAATTTCCTTGTCCAGCGGCTCCAGTACGTACACCTGCGCCCGGCTCAGTACGGCGGGAATTACCTCAAACGACGGGTTTTCCGTGGTGGCGCCAATCAGCGTGACAATCCCCTGCTCCACAGCCCCTAGCAGCGCATCCTGCTGGCTCTTGCTGAAGCGGTGAATCTCATCAATAAACAACACGGTGCCGCGCTGCTTGCGGGCGCGCTCAATCACCTCACGCACGTCTTTCACCCCCGCATTCACGGCGCTGAGGGAGGCAAACGGCTGCCCCAGCTCCTGGGCCAGCAAATTGGCCAGCGTGGTTTTGCCTACGCCGGGTGGGCCCCATAAAATGAGCGAAGGCAGGCGGCCGGCATTTAAATACCGCCGCAGCACTCCTTCAGGCCCCACCAGATGCTGCTGCCCGGCATATTCCTCCAGGGTGCGCGGACGCATCCGCTCGGCCAAGGGCGCACCGGGACGAGGAGTGTGGGGTTGAGGGGCGGGAGAATCAGTATCGAACAGGGAGCCGGTAGCCATGCGGGAGCAAATGAGTGGATACGTAAAGGTACGTGGGGATGAAGGCCGCGTGTTGCATCTCTGTTACCTTCGTTGGGCATGAAAAACTCCTTCCGCGTCCACGCCGCGCTTTTGTTTGTGACGCTGATTTACGCGGCAGCCTACAGTCTGTCTAAAGACATTATGCCGCGCTACGCCGGGCCGTTTGGCGTGGTGGCGCTGCGCATAGCAGGGGCGGCCATCTTCTTCGGGATACTCAGCCGCCTGGTTACCCAGGACCGCATCCGGGGCCGTGCTGATACCATCCGCTCTATTCTGTGCGGCGTTATTGGTATTGGGCTAAACCAGCTGCTGTTTTTCGCAGGCCTCAATCTGACCTCGCCCATCAATGCCTCGCTTATTCAGACGGTGGCGCCCATTGTGGTAGTGCTGGCTTCGGCGGTGCTGCTGGGCGAGAAAATTACGCCTACACGGGCGCTGGGCATTTTGCTGGCGGCTGTGGGCGCGGCGTTTATTATTTTGGGCCGGGGCCATGGAGCGGTGGCCGTGCCGGGGCAGGATGGCACGCTGGGCAACGTATTTATTCTGCTTAATGCCACGGCCTTCGGCATTTACCTAGTGATTGTGACGCCGCTGATGCGCAAATACCACCCCTTCACGGTGCTGGCGCGCATATTTCTGGTGGGCGCCGTGGTGGCGGTGCCGGTGGGCTGGCAACAGGTAACCGCCATTGAGTATGCCCGGTTGCCGCATTTCATCTGGGCCGAGCTGGTGTATATGGTGGTGTTTCTCACCATTCTGGCTTACCTGCTCAATAACTGGGCCCTGAAATACGCCTCCCCTGCCCTGCTGGGCGTGTATGTGTATCTGCAGCCGGTGCTGGCGGCTGCCATTGCTATTTCTCTGGGCAAGGATGTATTTACCTGGGGCAAATTCCTGCAGGCGCTGCTGATTTTTGCGGGCGTGTGGCTGGTCAGTCGCCGACCGAAAGAGGTGCTGCCGAAGGGTACGGAGCCGGTGCCGCTGGAAGCGGTGCAGGATTGAGAGTACGCGGCTATATTGGCGCTTCAGGTTTCATAAAGCATGTCAACAGAGTTATGCTTTATGGATTTTTTTCGCAAAGAACACCGGTTGCCGAAACCAAGGAACCATGGTATTTTTGTAACCACACCTACTTATCTGTAATAACAAAGCTAACATGCGTCAATCCATATTTTACTTTGACAGACTTAACGCATGGGACAAAATTTCTATAATACTCTACATATTAACAACATCTATTTGTGGTTATTTATTTTATTTCGATAATAGCTTTAATTCAAATAGACAATTGCTCTTGCTTTACACTTTGGGGACACATTCTCTACTATACTTGATTAACTATAAGTCACTTATAAATTTAACAGTATATTTTATATGGATTTGCTTCGCTTTAATTCATTTATATCTATATTTTCAACTTAGGCTCGACCCGTCGTTATCAAACTTTCGTGGCCATGCGGCGACTGGACTACGCAATACAATCATTCTACTTCTTCTATATCAAGTTTTACGTATTATTAGCGTAAATATTCAAAGCCAAGAACTAGTAGCACCATCAAGGGGTAATACAAAAGATATTTTTGAAGAACGGAGAATAACGTTCGTTGATTTTATTCTATTTATCATATATTTCGCAATTATGATTATTTTAAGCATATGAATAGTAATAGCTACTACAACCGCAGGAGTATTTGCTTTTGATATTAACAAAACCAGTCTTTTGCATCTGACTAGTCGGTAGCCTAAGAACATCCAGCTTAACCACCATAGTCCGTAACTTATCCGGCGAAGGCCCCGGCTGACATTCCCCGGACTTCTGCCGCCTATGCCAACCCCGCTAACTATCGCTGAGCGCTGGCCCGCCCTGCCCGCCTCCGATTGGGAGCCCACGCGCCGCGCCCTGCACATGTACCTGCAGATTGTGGGCAAAACCCGCCTCACGCTCAGTCCGCTTGTGAATCACTGGTGGCAGGTACCGTTCTACGTCACGCCCCGCGGCCTCACCACCTCGGCCATACCCTACGCAGGCGGTAGTCTGGAAGCACTCTTCGATTTCCACGACCATGAGTTGCGACTGTTCACCTGCAACGGCGACACCCGCACCCTCCGCCTGCCCGATATAAAATCGGTGGCTGACTTCTACCAGCAGTATCAGACCGCTCTGAGCGACCTGGGAGTGCATGTTCACCTGTGGATTATGCCGGTAGAAGTGGCCGAGCTAAATACGCCCTTCGATAAGCAGACTGAGCCAGTACCATATGATGCCGATGCGGTACACCGATGCTGGCGTATTCTGCTGGAATCGGCAAGGGTGCTGAGTGAGTTTCGCAGCCGGTTTATTGGCAAAAGCAGCCCGGTGCACTTTTTCTGGGGCAGCTTCGATCTGGCCGTATCCCGCTTCTCCGGTCGGACGGCGCCGGCCCATCCGGGCGGGGCGCATAACCTGGCCCCATGGGTTATGCGGGAAGCATATTCGCACGAGGTAAGCAGTGCCGGCTGGTGGCCCGGCGGCGGGGGCTACGAGGCATCTTACTACAGCTACGTATATCCCCAACCCAGCGAATTTGCCCAGGCCAAAGTGCCCGCCCCCGCTTACTACGATAAGGACCTCGGCGAATTTATTCTGCCTTACGAAGCCGTGCGCACCGTCCCTGACCCGGAAAAACTGCTTCTGGAGTTTCTGGAAAGCACCTACACCGCCGCTGCCGCGCTGGCCAAGTGGGACCGGGTGGCGTTGGAGCGAGCTGCTGTGAAGTAGCAGGCCTTACGTTTGTGCTGTAGTTACCATTAGAAACGTGCCGCTGAGCGTAACCGGCGTAGCTTCTCCACTGCTTTATCAGGATGGCAAATGATAAAAAAGCAGCCTGCCAGTTACTAAACCCTGTTTACAGCTAAGTCGATTTTAAACAAAAAGGCCCTGTCATTCCTGACAGGGCCTTTTTGTTTAAATGCTGCAGCGCTTACAGGTGAATTACCTCGCCGTAGGCCGCAGCGGCAGCTTCCATAATGGCTTCTGACATAGTAGGGTGCGGGTGCACAGCCTTAATGATTTCGTGGCCGGTGGTTTCCAGCTTGCGGGCTACCACTACCTCGGCAATCATTTCCGTCACGTTGGCGCCAATCATGTGGGCGCCCAGCCACTCGCCGTATTTCTTGTCGAAAATCACCTTCACAAAACCGTCCTTCACACCACCAGCGGAGGCTTTGCCGGAGGCGGAGAAGGGGAATTTACCCACCAGAATGTCATAGCCCTGGTTTTTGGCTTCGGCTTCCGTCAGGCCGACGGAGGCAATTTCCGGCGAAGCGTAGGTGCAGCCGGGAATGTTCTGGTAGTTGAGCGGCTCGGGGTGGTGACCAGTAATGGCCTCCACGCAGATAATGCCCTCGGCCGAGGCTACGTGTGCCAGCGCGGGGCCGGGCACAATGTCACCAATGGCGTAGATGCCGGGCACGTTGGTCTGGTAGAAATCGTCTACCAGCACGCGGCCTTTCTCTACTTTAATGCCCAGCTCTTCCAGGCCCAGGTTTTCGAGGTTAGTAACTACGCCGGCAGCGCTCAGCACCACGTCGCAGGCAATCTGCTGGTCACCTTTCGCGGTTTTGATGGTGACGTTGCAGCCGTCACCGCTGGTATCCACTTTGGTTACCTCGGCCGAGGTCAGCACGTTCACGCCAATCTTGCGGAACGACTTCTCCATCTGGCGCGATACTTCTTCGTCCTCCACGGGCACAATGCGGGGCAGGTACTCTACCACCGTCACCTCAGAGCCCATAGTGCGGTAGAAATAGGCAAACTCCACACCGATGGCGCCGGAACCTACTACCACTAAGCGCTTGGGCAACTCGGGCAGCACCATCGCCTGGCGGTAGCCAATGATTTTCTTGCCATCAATGGGCAGGGCAGGCAGCTCGCGGGAGCGGGCTCCGGTAGCCAGAATAATGTGCTTGGCTTCTACCGTTTGCTTGGTGCCGTCGGCGGCGGTAACTTCTACTTTGCCAGGGGCCAGCAGTTTGCCGGTGCCCATCACGGCTTCAATCTTATTTTTCTTGAACAGGAAGTTGATGCCCTTGCTCATGCCGTCGGCTACGCCGCGGCTGCGCTTGATGACGGCTCCAAAGTCGTAGCCTACTCCATCGGCTTTCAGACCATATTCGGCGGCGTGGTTGAGGTATTCAAACACCTGCGCGCTTTTCAGCAGCGCTTTGGTGGGTATGCAGCCCCAGTTCAGGCAAATACCACCGAGCGACTCACGCTCTATCACCCCTACTTTCAGCCCCAGCTGCGAAGCCCGAATAGCGGCTACGTAGCCGCCCGGACCGCTGCCAATCACGACCAGGTCGAATTGCAATGCCATATCTTGGAATAAATGCTTGGAGGGAAGACCGGTCTTCCCGTATTTTTGAAAAACTTTGCCTTGTTTATTCCGCAGCGGGTTGGTGCTACGTTGTTTGTTTCTGCAAAGCGGGAGTAAAGATAGACACGGAAATCAATCAGTTCCGAATGAGGCGAAGGCAAATAGCTGGCCCGGATATTGTCTGGCAGATTTCTACGGCTTTTGCCCCACCTTTTTCAACAATCTCAGCATTTCTATTAGTCATGAAACACTGCTTCTCTCTATTGGCAGCTGGTTTATTAACAGTTTCTCTGGGCTATACGGCCTCGGCGCAAACTGCTGTTCCGGCGGCTACCTCTACTACCCCGCCCGCTCAGCAACAGCCTGCCGTTGTAACTTCTACTGTAGCCCCGGCTGTGCTGCCACCCAAAAAGCTGACGACAGCTGATTACAAGCAGCAGGTCCTAACCTCTGATAAAGTCCTGGCTGGCAATCCTAAAAACGAAGAGGCATTGCTGACCCGTGCCAAAGCACACCTGCAGCTGAAGGACTACCCGGATGCTATAAAGGACTATAATGCGGCCCTGAAGCTGAACCCTACCAACACGGACGCTTATTACAACCGGGGCCTGGCCCATTTAAAGAACGAGGAGCTAACGCCCGCCATCAGTGACCTGAGCAGAGTCATTCGCCTGCGTCCCGACGATAAAGAAGCCTTCTTTGCCCGTGGTGTAGCCAAAATGCAAACCGGTAACAATAAATCGGCCCTGGGTGACTTCTCTAAAGTTATTACGCTGGATGCCAACTATGCCGATGCCTATGAGTACCGCGGCATTTGCTATGCTTCCATCAATAAGCCCAAAGAAGCGCAGAAGGACCTGGAGCAAGCCGTGAAATTGAATCCGGCCGCTGCTAAAAGCCTGCGCAAATACGGTAAGAAGTAATCTTCTGCTACGGAGTTAAAAGACAAGAGCAGCTACTCCGGATGGGGTAGCTGCTCTTGTCTTTTAACTCCGTAGAAACCTTAGCCCGGTTTTCGGCCAAACAGCAGCTTCATATAAAAGCTTGGCTGGCGCAGCCGCTCCCGCAGATCAATATCCATGAACATGCTCGAAAGCGTTTCGGCCAGCGTGGGGTTGTTGGCGGCTCGGTTGGCGACAAAATTGAACAGGCTGGGGAATTGCAGCAGGCGCTGCATAGTCCGGCTTAGGCGCAGCTCCTGCCATAACCGGCGGTACACGGCGGCATCATACTGCTTCAAAAACTCGGCGGAGGTATTCCGGGCTGCCAGGGCTTTAGCGGCCCAGTCGGCGGCGTGGCGGCCGCTGACCATGGCATGGCTGATGCCCTCCCCACTGAACGGGTCAATAAGAGAGCCAGCGTCGCCGAGCAGCAGATAGCCCGCTCCCGATAAGGGGCGACGCCGGGAGCCTAAAGGCAACCCAAAGCCGCGTACCGGGCCAAGGCGCTCAGCTCCGGCAAACCGCTCTTTCAGTACCGGGTGCGTTTCCAGCATTTCGGTCAGCCGCAGGCGCAGGTTTACTTTTTTCCTCGATACGGCGCTGGTAAGCATGCCCACGCCCACATTGGCCTCGCCATTAGGCAGCGGAAATACCCAGAGGTAGCCGGGCAGAAAGTCTTTGATGAAGTGCAGCTCAATAAAATTATCAGGATGCAGGCCCTGCACGCCCCGGTAGTACGCACGCAATCCGGCGCAATGGTGGTCAGGCTCTAGCTGGTGGCCGCCTATCTGGCGGGCAAACGCTGATTGTGCCCCGTTAGCCACTAGCAGGAGGCGCGTACGGGCAATGGCAGTGCCGTCGGCAGCTTTCAGGAGCCAATGACCGTCGGGCTGCCGCTCGTGCTGGGCCACGTCTACGCCTTCGCGCAAGTCAATTTCGGGGTGGCGGCGCACTTCTTCTATCAGAAAGTTGTCGAAATCCAAGCGCTTGGCAATGTGGCCGGCAGCCTGATCGGTGCGGGGGTTGTAGCGGGGGCGGAAAGGCACGGCCAGGCGGCGGCCGTTAGGGGCATAAAAATCGATGCCCCAGCTGGGCAGCTGTATGGGTGATGCTTCCAGTTGGGCGGGCAGCGCCATGCCCAGGCGGCGCAGCTCAGATAATACTTTGCCGCTGAGGGCATCGCCACAGACTTTGTCGCGGGGGAAGGTGGCGCGGTCCAGCAGCAGGCAGCGTTGGCCGGCGTTGGCCAGGTGCAGCGCGGCGGTGGCGCCACCAGGCCCCGCGCCCAGAATGCAGATATCGGTTTCGAGCATGAAATAAGCTTACGCGACGAAGGTACAGACTTCGGCGCGCACCGTACACGGGTAAAGTTGACGGAAAAATCGGCCGGGCCGAAATGTCTTGCGTAAAGCAGAGTGCCCGCAGTTTCTCTATCATCCGTCTAATTCGCAATACTTTACCAATGAAAAGAGCATTACTTCTCTATTGCCTGGGTTTCTCCTTCCTGGGTCTTACTACCCAGTGCGCTACTACACCACAGGAAAAAGAGTCGCCCATCAGGGCCGCTTCTTCACCTACAACCTCCGCGGTGCCTGCTGCGGCACCGGCCACCACCACTACTGACTCCACGGCGCAGGATGCCGTACTGGGCGCGGTTTCCAGCACAGCACCAGCCGCCGCTGTAACGCCGGCTGCTCCCGTAGCGCGCAAGCTTACCAATGCCGACTACAAAGCCCAGATTAAGGCGGCCGATGCTTCCTTGAAAACTAATCCGCGCAATCCGGATGCGCTGATGGAGCGGGCTAAAGCCCATATTGAGCTCAAGGATTACAAAGAGGCCATTGTGGACTACAACTCGGCCCTGCGCCTCAAACCTACGAGTGCCGAAGCCTATTATAACCGCGGATTGGCCCGGTTGAAAACGGAGGCATATACGCCCGCCATCAGCGACTTCACCAAAGCTCTGAAATATCGGCCCGATGATAAGGAAGCGTTTTTTGGGCGGGGCGTAGCTAAAATGCAGGCCCAGAATTTCCGCAGCGCCATTCCGGATTTCACGAAGGCCATTGCCCTGGACTCTGCTTACGCGGATGCCTTTGAGTATCGGGGTATCTCCTATGCTTCCATTAACAAACCCAAAGAAGCCAAGAAAGACCTGCAGCGCGCCGCCACGCTGAACCCGGCCGCTACCAAGAGCCTGCGCAAATACGCCAAGGACTAAAGTGCAGGAGTACATGGAGCCAATTGACAGAAAATTGAGGCCGATGCGGCGTCAAGCTTGCTGCGCTTTGTGGGTTGGGCTACCTTCGTCCCTATGACAAAACTGCTCGACGGAAAAGTAGCCCTCATTACGGGCGCATCTAAAGGTATTGGCCGCGCCATAGCGGTGCATTTTGCCCAGTTGGGCGCTCAGGTTGCTTTCACGTATCTCTCCAGCGTGGAGAAGGGTCAGCAACTGGAAGCAGAGCTTGGCGCGCACGGCACCAAAGTGAAAGGCTTCCGCTCCGATGCCTCTGACTACGCCCAGGCCGAAAAGCTGGTGGAAGACGTGGTGGCGGAGTTCGGCAAGCTGGATATCCTGGTAAACAACGCCGGCATTACGCAGGACGGTTTGCTGATGCGCATGAGCGAGCAGCAGTGGGACCAGGTGCTGGCCGTGAACCTGAAATCGGTGTTCAACCTGACCAAAGCCGCCACCAAGCCGATGATGCGTGCCAAATCGGGCTCTATTATCAACATGACTTCGGTTGTGGGCATTAAAGGCAACGCCGGGCAGAGCAATTATGCCGCTTCTAAAGCGGGTATTATTGGCTTCACCAAATCGGTGGCGCTGGAGCTGGGCTCACGCAATATTCGCTGCAATGCCATTGCTCCCGGTTTCATTGAAACGGAAATGACCGATGCCCTCGACCCCAAGCAGGTGGATGAGTGGCGCAAGGCTATTCCGCTGAAGCGTGGCGGCTCGCCCGAGGACGTGGCCAAAGCCACGGCTTTCCTCGCCTCGGATAACTCCTCCTATATCACGGGACAAGTGCTGCAGGTTGATGGCGGCATGCTGACGTAGGTCGGTTTAAAGTAGAAAGCGCCGGCCCTTCCGGCCGAGGCGAAAGTTGAAGCATCTTGCTAGTGTGGTAAACGCATTTTTACTACACGTCAGCATATGAGATGCTTCGGCTTTTGCCTCGGCCGGAAGGGCTTTTTATGGTGTTCGATAAAGCCAACCACCACCTAACTTGCGCGCATCCGTAGTTCATCGGGTACCTAACTGGTCAGATGCATGAGTAAGGGTGTATTTATTGCTACGGCGGAGCCGTATAGCGGCAAATCGGTCGTAACGCTGGGATTGGTAAACCTGCTGCTGAGCAAAGCGCAGAAAGTGGGGTATTTCAAGCCCATTATCACCCCCACTACTCCCAACCAGAATGATCAGCATATCGAAACAGTGCTGCATCACTTCAATCTGCCCCTGGCCTATGCCGATACTTACGCCTACCGGGGCCAGGAGGCGCTGCGGCTGATGGAAACCGGCCAGCAGGGCGAGCTGCTGGACACCATCATCCATAAGTTTAAGCACCTGGAAGCCCAGCACGACTTTACGGTGGTGGAAGGCACCGACTTTGTGGGCACCAGCACGGCCCTGGAGCTGGATATTAACTGGTCGGTGGCGCGCAACCTCAGCATTCCTGTTATCCTGGTGATTTCCGGGGCCGGGAAAACGGTGGAGCAGGTGGTGAATGCTGCGCTTTCTATTCGCCGTACGGCTCAGGACCGCGAAGTGCGGGTGCTGGCGCTGGTGCTGAACCGTGTGGCGCCCGAGCAAGTGGTGGAAGTGCACCAACAGGTGAAAGACCAGCTGCCGCCGGATGCCCTGCTCACGGTTATTCCCGAGCTAAAAGACCTGCGCAACCCCACCATGCAGGAAATTTATGACCAGCTGGGCGGGCAGCTTTTGTTTGGAGAAGATCAGCTCACCAACACCGTCGACCATTTCATTAATGGCTCAATGCACGTGCCCAACTTCCTGCGGCGCATTGAGGAAAACGTGCTGGTGGTAACCCCCGGCGACCGGTCTGACCTGATTCTGAGCACCCTGCAAGCCAATATTTCGGCCAACTACCCCAAGGTAGCGGGGCTGGTCCTCACCAGTGGCTACATGCCCGAAGAGCCGGTGCTGCGGCTGATTGAAGGCCTGCAAACCACGGTGCCCATTGTGCTGGTAGAAACCGGCACCTTCCAGACTACTACGCGCATCGGCGCCATCCAGTCGCGCATTGGGCCCAGCCACGCGAAGAAGATCCGCCTGGCCATTCAGACGTTTGAGCGGCATATGGACACCGCACCGCTGCTGGAGCAGCTGGCTACCTTTGAGCCCGAGGGCATGACGCCGCACATGTTCCAGTACCAGCTGCTGCAATGGGCGCGCAGCCAGCGCAAGCACATTGTGCTGCCTGAAGGCAACGACGACCGGGTGCTGCGTGCCGCCGCCCGCCTGCTGGAGCAGGACGTGGTAAACCTCACCATCCTCGGCGACCCGGCTCAGATTCTGGCCGCCGCCAAGCGCCTGGGGCGCCCCCTGGACCCTACCCGCGTGCAGCTCCTCGACCCCACCAAAACAGATCTGTTCAACGACTTCGCCGAAACGCTCTACGAGTTGCGCAAAGCCAAAGGCGTAACCCTGGAAATGGCCCGCGACCTGATGACAGACGTTTCCTACTTCGGCTCGATGATGGTGTATAAGGGCCTGGCCGATGGCATGGTATCGGGCGCGGTGCACACCACGCAGCACACCATCCGGCCGGCTTTGCAGTTCATCAAAACCAAGCCGGGCGTGTCGGTGGTGTCGTCGGTGTTTTTCATGTGTTTGCCGGACCGCGTGGCCGTGTTCGGCGACTGCGCCGTGAACCCCAACCCCACCGCCGAGCAGCTGGCCGAAATTGCCATTTCATCCGCCGACAGCAGCCGGCGCTTCGGCATTGAGCCGCGCGTAGCCATGCTCTCCTACTCCTCCGGCACTTCCGGTGAGGGCGCCGACGTAGATAAGGTGCGCCTGGCCACCCAAATCGTGCACCAGCTCCGCCCCGATTTGCTGGTAGAAGGCCCCATTCAGTACGATGCGGCTGTAGACCCCGCCATCGGCCAACAGAAGCTCCCCGGCTCGCCGGTAGCCGGCCAGGCCAGCGTGCTCATCTTCCCTGATTTGAACACCGGTAACAACACCTACAAAGCCGTGCAGCGCGAAACCGGCGCGTTGGCCATTGGGCCGATGTTGCAGGGGCTGAACAAACCGGTCAATGATTTAAGCCGCGGGTGTACCGTGGATGATATTTATAATACGGTGCTGCTGACGGCTATTCAGGCACAGGGGTAGAAGTTGCTATGAAGAAAAAGGCCGTTTATAAGAACTGGCTGCGTTTATGATTTTTTTAATTTATTACTTAGCAAATATTCAAATCCATATCCAAGTAGCAACGCTAAAGGCAATCCTAGTAGAAAGATTGGCACAGCTATCCTCAGAAGGAAATAAAACGATAAATAGGCATCAAAACCGCTAAGCCAACTTATTTGAATAACTACAGCTATTGAAACGATTAATGAAAATACAGTCAAAATTTTTAGAGCAGCAATAAACCCAATTGAACTTTGAGCCTTATTATTGCGCCCAATTTTAACGCCTGCTATTTTACCCAGGTAATAGGCGGATAGAAAAATGGATAAAATTCCAGCTATAACAGGGAATGCAAATTCCTGAAAATCATCGGCAATCATTTTTACTACATTAGGATTCGTAGTTAACTTTATTAAAAATACAACAAGCAAAACAAGCGCCATACCTGCACTTACTGCTAGTATGGCATATAGGCTTCCTTTAACCCCTGCCTTTTTCGTCATTGTAATTTGGTATAAAATTTATTCCAGTCTATAATTTATTTGTTATATCTACGCAAAATTGCCTTTAGATGCTTCTTCAATTATTTTTTTCAAAATTTCTATATCAACATCCTCAAGTTTATTTATATAAAGACAACCAGCACCGATTTTGTATTTACCTAATTCTTTTAAGGTATCAGCATGGCGCTTTAGATCAATAAGATGCAATGATAAATTAGCTTTACGTGGGGAAAAACCAATTTTAAACCAATCCACCTCTCTACCGGTGGCCGGGCTTTTATACCGCACACTACCAAAACCTATCATTGAACTCCCCCACATTTTCGGGGTCTCATTCGTAGCTTTTTCCATTAAATCAAGAATAATTCGACTATCTATACGCTTTTGCTCATCTAAGACACCACCAATAAACTCATCTACACTAGATGAGTTTTGCTTAGTTTTAATTTCTACCAATTTGCCCATTTAAGATATTTTTTCAGGGTTTATTTCACCAATTCCTATTTACACTATTGCTACTTGTATCAAGTTTTCTTTGCACGCAAAGTGTTAAGTTCATCCTGAGCAAGGTAGGGAGCATGACCCTACAATACCAAGCTTCTTTGGTCTTATGGCTGACCATTACCCATGAGTTATTAGGAATAGTACTGCCATTACCGTCTTCTTAATAGATAGGCAACTTAGGTGAAGAGCCAAAGGCAGAACCCCATTCCATCCGTACTTTCGGGGCGCGTCTTTACTTTCACGGCCCTATGAACATCTTCGTTATCAACTCCGGCAGCAGCTCCCTCAAGTACCAACTCTTCCGCTGGCCCCAGGAGCAGCCCGTTAGCCGGGGCTTGATTGAGCGAATTGGCCTGACGGATGGCCTGCTGAGTCACCACGCTATGGTAGATGGGCATGAGCGCACCGTGCGCCGTACCCTGCCCATTCCAGACCACCGCGCCGGTCTGGAGGAAGCCATGCGCCTGCTCACCGATGCTAAAATCGGCGTTATCAAGAACCCGGATGAAATTGCGGTGGTGGGCCACCGCGCCGTGCACGGCGGCGAGCAGTTTCGGGATACTACGCTCATCACGGCGGAGGTGAAAGAGAAAATCCGGCAGCTGTTTTCCTTAGCTCCGCTGCACAACCCAGCCAATTTGCTGGGCATGGAAGTAGCGGAACAACTGTTTCCGCAGGCCCGGCAGGTGGCGGTATTCGATACCGCCTTCCACCACACGCTGCCGCCCCACGCCTACCGCTTTGCCCTGCCCGAAAAGCTGTACACCGAGCACGGATTTCGCGCCTATGGCTTTCACGGAACCAGCCATAAGTTTGTGGCCGGCGAGGCACTCCGGTATTTAGAAAACCCGGCCGCCCGCGTCATCACCATTCACTTAGGCAACGGCTGCAGCATGACAGCAACTGCCGCCGGCCTCTCCGTAGATACCAGCATGGGCTTTGGCCCCATGAACGGCCTGGTAATGGGCACCCGCGCCGGCGACACCGACCAGGCCATTATTTTTCACCTGATAGAGCACTTAGGCTATACCGCCGCCCAGGTGCAAAACCTGCTCAACAAGGAAAGCGGCATGCTGGGCCTCACCGGCCACAGCGACATGCGCGACGTGACTCGCTCCTTAGAACAGGGCGACGAGAGTGCCCAACTGGCCTATCACCTCTACGCCTACCGCATCAAGAAATACATCGGCGCATTTATGGCGGCCCTCAACGGTGCCGAAGCTATTGTGTTTACCGGCGGCGTGGGCGAAAACGATGCCCGCGTGCGGGAGTTGGCCTGCCAGGATCTGGACTTCTGCGGCATAGCCCTTGACACTGCGGAAAACCAGCGCCGCGCCCCCGGCATCCGGGATTTATCGGCTCCCGGTGCCCGCGTAAAAGTGCTGGTAATTCCGACCAACGAGGAGTTGGAAATTGCCCGTCAGTGTGCGGAGTTAGTTGGGTAGAAAACTTATGGTTTTTGCCTTAGAAAAAATAGAACAGCCTACAAAGAGAAGCCCGGTTGCGTGACAGCAACCGGGCTTCTCTTTGTAGATACTGTCGTTAAATACAAACAGGGCTTTACACAGCACTGCGCACAATGCCGCCATCTACCCGCAGGCTGGCCCCGTTAATGGCTCCGGCCAGCGGACTGGCCACAAATACGGTAAAATCGGCAATTTCCCGGGGCTGAATTAGGCGCCCGATCAGGGACGTGGGCCGGTTCTCAGCCATAAACCGACGTTCCGCGGTGGCGTAGTCCTTTTCCTCCGGAAAAACCTGCCGAATAAACTCCTCAACGCCGGGGGTATGCGTGGAGCCGGGCAAGAGGGAATTAACGGTTACGTTGGTTCCTTTCGTCATTTCGGCCATACTCCGGGAAATGGAGAGCTGCATAAGCTTAGTGGCGCTGTAGTGCGCCATTTCGGGGGCCGGGTTCAGTGCCGATTCGCTGCTGATGAAGAGAATACGTCCGGTATTACGGGCCAGCATGCCGCGCAAGTAATGCCGACTCAGCCGCACTCCGCTCATAATATTCACCTCAAAAAGTCGCAGCCAGGCTTCGTCGGTGGTAGCAAAGAAATCGGTGGCTTCATAAATACCGAGGTTGTTTACCAGCACATCCACATCAGGATATTCCTGGATGGTGCGCGCTGTGCCTTCCGCGGTGCCGTTATCGGCTACCAGTGGCAGCAGCTCGGCCGCCGAAAACTCCTCCCGTAGCTGAGTAATGGCCTGCTGCACGCTGGCAGCAGTGCGGCCATTGATAATGACGCGGGCGCCTTCGCGGGCAAATGCACGGGCTATTTCCAGGCCGATGCCGCCGGTTGAAGCAGTAACCAGAACGGTTTTATGCGCAAGTTGTAAATCCATAAAAAGGAAGTTGAAAAGGAAGCAGACTTTCAGGAGCGAGCCGCACAAAAGCGGTAAACCTCCAATGAAAACGCCTGCTGGTAAACTGCGGTTGGTAAAAGCAGATTTCCCTTAACAACCTCGGCCTACATTTGGCTTACGCCGCTAGGCAATTTTGGCAAAAAAGCCCGTTAGCTGATGGGGCCTGCCAATAACTTTTAACTTCGCCCATCTTACCTACTCTTTATCCCTGAAAGACCCAAGCAACCGTTTCCCTTGCTTTGGAGTTCTTTGTGCTCCATTTACGTATTTCTGCCGTTGATTTCCCTCGCCGCTTCTCCCTGGTTTATTCTGCTGTGCCTGGCCGTGGGCGTGGGCTACGCGGCCCTGCTTTACTCAGCCAAAGCGCCCTGGAGCCGGACGCTGAACTACGGCTTGGCAGCCCTACGCTTTCTGGTGGTAAGCCTGCTGTGCTTCCTGCTGCTCTCCCCCTTCATTAAAACCACCACCAGCACTACCGAGAAGCCAACCATTGTGCTGGCCGTGGACAATTCGCAGTCGGTAGGGCTGTTTACGCCGGCGCCACTGCTGCAGCAAACCACGCATGGCCTGCGCCAGCTTTCCACCGAGTTGGAGGCCAAGGGCTTTACCGTGGAAACCCAGACGCTCACGCCTAACCCTCGTCCCACTCGCCCGGATTCCCTGCGCTTTACAGCTGCCGCTTCGGATCTGGATGGCATGCTGACCTCCGTGAGCGAGGGCTACGAAGGGCGCAATCTGGCCGGAGTGGTACTGGTGTCAGATGGCATTGTTAACCAGGGCAGGGCGCCGCAGTATTCGGAATACCGCTTCCCCATTTACGGCCTGGCTGTGGGGGACACGGTACCCAAAAAAGACCTCAGTATTCCGGCTCTGAATTATAACCGCGTAGCCTTCAGCGGCAACCGTTTCCCTATTGAAGCCGAAATTGGCTACGATGGCTATGCCGGAAGCACAGCCACGGTGCAGCTGCGCGAAAACGGCCGCGTACTGCAAACCAAAAGCGTGAAGCTGGCCGCGGGCCAACGGCGGCAGAAAACTACTTTTTTGGTGATGGCGCCCGCCCCCGGCAAGCGCCGCTACGAGGTAGTAGTAGAAAAGCAGCCCGGCGAGTTTACCCTGCTCAACAACAGCAAATTTGCTTACGTGGACGTGGTAAAAGGCAAGCTGAAAGTGCTTCTGGCCGGCGCAGCCCCCCACCCTGACTTGAAAGCCCTGCGCGCCGCCATCCAACAAAACGACAACTTCGACCTGGTTACTTATCTGCCCGGCATCAGCCCCTTAAAGGCCCAGGATTACGACGTGGCCATTCTGCATCAGCTTCCGGCCAGCGGCGGGCTGGGCAGCGAGGTAGTGGCCCAGGTACGGCAGCGTAAAATTCCGGCCTTCTACATTTTGGGGGCGCAGTCTGACTTTGATGCCTACAACCGTTTGGGGGCCGGCCTGACCGTGCAGCCGCGCGGAGCCCAAACCGACGATGTAACGCCCGTACCCAATCCTGCATTTGCGCGCTTTTCGTTTGAAGACGATGCCCAGCGTCGGTTTGCTGCTTACTCTCCGGCACCCGTTCCGTTTGGTAGCCTGCGCCTGAGTGGCGGGGCTGAAGCGGCCCTATTTCAGCAGGTAGGTCGGTTGAAAACCCAGCGCCCGCTGCTGGTTTTTGGCGGCTCAGCGGCCCAGCGCCAGGCCACCTTGCTAACCGATGGCAGCTGGCAGTGGCGCCTACAGGAAGCTACCGAGCACAACGACCGTCCCGAGGCGTATGACCGACTGATAATTCGTACGCTACAACTGCTCACGCAAAACGCCAACAAAAAGCGCCTCGATGTATACCCCACGCAGGATGCTTTTTCCTCGCAGGATGACGTAACGTTTGGCGCCGAAACCTACAATGCGGTATTTGAGCGCATCTACAATCAGAGAATTACCCTCACCCTTACCGACGAAAAACAGCAGACGCGCACCTTCAGCTACACCAATACCGAAGATGGCGCGCCCTTGCACCTAGGGTCATTACCCGGCGGCCTCTACCGCTACACGGCCCGCGCCACGCTAGGTGGCCAGCCTCAGCAGGACCGCGGCGAGCTACTGGTACAGGAGCAGCAACTGGAAGCCCTGGAAGCCCGCGCCGACCATAATTTACTCTACCAACTCTCCCGCCGCAGCGGGCAGCGCCTTTACTTCCCACAGCAGTTCGCCCAGCTCACTCAGGACATCGAAAAGGCCAATTACAAGCCGGTTATTTACTCTGAGGAAAACTTGAAGGAGCTCATCAACATGAAATGGCTCTTCTTCCTGATTCTGACGCTGATTTCGGCGGAGTGGGCGTTGCGTAAATATTCGGGTGGAGTGTAGTGCTACAAGTGGCTACCTTTGCACCATGCGTTACATCCTCGTCAACAAACCCTACGAAGTCCTCACCCAATTTACCGACGAGAATGGCCGTGCCACACTCAAGGATTTCGTCAATATCCCCAACATCTACCCCGTAGGCCGCCTGGATTACGACTCGGAAGGCCTGGTGCTCCTCACCGACGATAAGCAGCTCCAACACCGCTTGTCGGAGCCACGCTTTAAAGTGCCGAAAACCTACTGGGTACAGGTAGAGGGCATTCCCACAGAAGAAGCCCTGGAAAACCTGCGCCGCGGTGTAGACCTGAAAACCGGCTTCACAACGCCGGCCGAAGTTGAGCTGCTACCTGAAGCTCCTGAGCTTTGGGACCGAAGCAAGCCTGTACGTTTCCGGGCCGCTATTCCCACCTCATGGATTCAGATTACCATCTCCCAGGGCATGAACCGGCAGGTGCGCAAAATGACGGCCGCTGTAGGCTTTCCTACACTTCGCTTAGTGCGCGCCCGCCTCGCTGGTATTCCGGTAGGCAACTTGCAGCCCGGCCAGTGGCGCGAGCTGACCGCCGATGAGGTAAAAGCGCTGACCGATGATATGGCGGCACAAACCCTGGCCGCCGGCACCTTTAAGCCCGCCAGCAAATCAGACAGTGGCTACTGGCCGGGCGGCATTCGCCCGGCTAGTGAAAAACCTGGCCAGAACAGCGCTGGTGGCTATAACCGGGGCGGTTTTGGTGCCAAGAGCGGGGCCGGCAGCAAATCCAAAACCGGCCGCAGTGCCGGCGGCCCGGCACCGGGAAAAGGAAAAGGCAAACCCGCCGGAGGCCCTAGCCGAAGTGGCGCTGGCCGCAAGCCTGGCTCCGACCGGCCTACTGGTGGCGGGCGCAAGGCTGGCCGATGAAGCGGAAGCGCCTTGTTCTGCTGCTCTTAGTATTGGCCACGGTTGTGTTAAACGCCGTGGCCTTTTTCCACGCTTGGCGCTTCACCCATTTTTCCCCGGCTGCTGCCGTGCGCACCGCCCATCCGGAGCGGCTTACCGGCTGGCTTAAGCTGGGTGTGCTGCTTATGGGCGTTTCAAACCCCAAGCCGCACAGCCTCACTGTTCCCGAATTTCCCTTTACTACTATCTTTCTTACTAGCCCCAACGGGCGCCTGGAAGTGTGGTATAGTACCGTTCCGCATGCGCGAGGCACGGTAGCGCTTTTCCATGGCTATACCAGCAACAAAGCAGCACTATTACCCGAAGCAGCCTATTTCCGCCGCTTAGGCTTCAATGTTTTGCTCACTGATTTTGCAGGTAACGGCAGCTCTGCTGGCTATACCTGCACCGTAGGGTATCGGGAAGCCGAGGATGTGCGAACGGTGTTTACCTGGTTACAGCAGACACAGCCCCATCAGCCGGTTTTGCTTTACGGCGTTAGCATGGGGGCCGAGGCTATTCTGCGGGCAGAAAGTGAGTTGGGCGTAGCACCTGAGGCCAACATCCTGGAATGCCCCTACGGTAGCATGCTACAAACCGCTCAGAACCGGTTTGCCGCCATGCACCTGCCTGATTTCCCGATGGCCAACCTGTTAGTATTCTGGGGTGGCGTGCAAAACGGTTTCTGGGCTTTTGACCTCGATGCTACGCAGTTCGCCAGCCACATTACTACTCCTACTCTGCTCATGTGGGGCGAAACCGACCCACGGGTGACGCGTCAGGAAACCGACGCTATTTACCAGAACCTGCGGGGACCTAAGCAACGACAGGATTTTGCGGGATCCGGCCATGAGCCTTATTGGAAGAAACACAAGGAACTCTGGCAAAGCCGGGTTGATGGTTTTGTAGGAAACCAAGCTTTCAAAAAGGCTACTGGTGCATCTACCCCTCCTGCCCAGCTGGCAGGGAAATAGGTATTAGGGGTTCAGGGAAAAGGTCAGAGCGGCGGAAAAGCGGCGTTGCCGTCCCGTAAAAATGACAAGTTGTCACAGGAAAAGCCCTTCGCAAGGGCTGGTACGCTGCTTGTAATCCTCCTCCCGCGAGTGATTCGCAATTATACCCTGACACCTCAACTCCTAAACGATAACCATCCACATGGGCAAAATAATCGGTATTGACCTCGGCACCACCAACTCGTGCGTGGCCGTAATGGAAGGCAACGAGCCGGTGGTGATTCCAAACAGCGAAGGCCGCCGCACCACCCCCTCCATCGTAGCGTTCCTAGATAACGGTAAAGGCGAGCGTAAAGTCGGTGACCCCGCCAAGCGTCAGGCCATTACCAACCCCAAGAACACGATTCAGTCGATTAAGCGCTTCATGGGTCGCAGCTTCGGCGAAGTAACCGAAGAAGCCAAGCACGTTTCCTACGAGCTGGTGCCCGGTCCTAACAACACGGTAGCTGTGCAAATCGGTGACCGGAAGTACACGCCGCAGGAAATTTCGGCCATGGTACTGCAGAAAATGAAGCAGACGGCTGAGGATTATCTGGGTCAGCCCGTAACGGAAGCCGTTATTACGGTGCCCGCTTACTTCAACGACGCTCAGCGTCAGGCTACCAAAGAAGCCGGTGCTATTGCCGGTCTCGATGTAAAGCGCATCATCAACGAGCCTACGGCCGCGGCCCTGGCTTATGGCCTCGATAAGAAGCACAAAGACCAGAAAATTGCCGTGTACGACCTTGGCGGTGGTACCTTCGATATCTCCATCCTCGAGCTGGGTGACGGTGTGTTCGAAGTACTGTCTACCAACGGTGACACCCACCTCGGCGGCGACGACTTCGACCAGGTAATCATCAACTTCCTGGCCGATCAGTTCGCCAGCGAAAACGAAGGCCTCGACCTGCGCAAGGACGCTATGGCGCTCCAGCGTTTGAAAGAAGCCGCTGAGAAAGCCAAAGTAGAGCTGTCTTCTTCTACGGAGACGGAAATCAACCTGCCCTACGTAACAGCAACTGCCTCCGGCCCTAAGCACCTGGTGGTAAAGCTGAGCCGCGCTAAGTTTGAGCAGCTGGCTGACAGCCTCGTACGTCGCTCCATGGAGCCTTGCAAAAAGGCCCTGCAGGATGCCGGCCTGAGCACTTCCGATATCGACGAAGTAATCCTGGTAGGTGGTTCAACCCGTATCCCCCGCATTCAGGAGGAAGTAGAGAAGTTCTTCGGTAAGAAGCCTTCCAAGGGTGTTAACCCCGACGAAGTAGTAGCTGTAGGCGCTGCCATTCAGGGCGGTGTACTGACCGGTGAAGTGAAAGACGTGCTCCTGCTGGACGTAACCCCGCTTTCGCTGGGTATCGAGACGATGGGCGGCGTAATGACCAAGCTCATCGAGTCGAACACGACCATCCCGACCAAGAAATCGGAAACCTTCTCCACGGCTTCGGATAACCAGCCTTCGGTTGAAATCCACGTGTTGCAGGGCGAGCGTCCGATGGCTTCGCAGAACCGCACCATTGGTCGCTTCCATCTGGCTGACATCCCGCCAGCACCCCGCGGCGTTCCGCAGATCGAAGTAACCTTCGACATCGACGCCAACGGTATCCTGCACGTATCAGCCAAAGACAAAGGCACCGGCAAAGAGCAGAAAATCCGCATTGAAGCTTCTTCCGGCCTATCGGATGCAGATATCGAGCGGATGCGTCAAGAAGCGGCCGCCAACGCCGAGTCAGACAAAGCTGAAGTGGAGCGCATCTCCAAGCTGAATGCCGCTGACTCGATGATCTTCCAGACCGAAAAGCAGCTGAAAGAGTACGGCGACAAGCTGAGCGGCGGCAACAAAACCGCAGTAGAAACTGCGCTGGCCGACCTGAAAACCGCGCACGAAAGCAAAGACATTGCTTCTATCGACAAAGCAATGGAGGCTATCAATGCCGCGTGGCAGGCAGCTTCGCAGGAAATGTACAGCGCAACCCAGGGCGGTGAGCCCGGCGGTGCAGAAGGTGGCAACCCCTTCGGCGGTGCCGGCCAGCAGCCCGGCGGCAACGGTCAGGGCGGCGCGGCACACGACAACGTGACTGACGTAGACTACGAAGAAGTAGACGGCAACAAGTAATTGTTGGCTTATAAGAACAAAAAGGCCGGTAGCTATATGCTGCCGGCCTTTTGTGCGTTAGGGCTGCTTCATTAATAGTTCACTTACTTTTCGTACATGGCACACTTTCTCATCATCGGGGCAGGCATTGGCGGCCTCACCACGGCCCATGCACTTTTGCAGCAAGGGCATACGGTGCGAGTGATTGAAGCCGCGCCCGAACTGCGGGAAATTGGCGCGGGCGTGGTATTAGGTGCTAATGCTATGCTGGCCCTTAGCAAGCTAAACCTGCAGGAAACCGCGCGGGCGCAAGGCACCCCCATCACCAAAATTCAGCTGCACAATGAGCAGGGTGGTATCCTACAGACCGTAGATACCGCGGAATTCACCCGTCACTTGGGTTTCCAAAACCTGGGCATTCACCGGGCGGCGCTGCAACAGGCGCTGCTGGCCGGCTTGCCACCCGATACCGTGCAGCTGGGCATTCCATTTGAGCGGTTTGAGCAAACGGCCAGCGGCGTGCGGGCGCACCTGGCCAACGGCACCTCGCTTACCGCCGATGCGCTGATTGGAGCCGATGGACTTCGCTCCCGCGTGCGCCGGCAGTTGATGCCCCCGGCCAAGCCCCGGTACGCAGGCTATACCTGCTGGCGTGCTGTAGTTGATGCTACCTCCTTAAACCTGCCGGTGGGCGAATCCAGCGAGGTGTGGGGAACGGGAGGGCGGCGCTTCGGCTACGTGCCCGTGGGCCACGGCCGCGTGTATTGGTTTGCCTGCCTGAATTGTGGCCAGGTAAACAGCCCCCATTTTAGCCGCTACCGCCTGGCTGACCTGCGCCGGGAATTTGGCGGCTTCCACGCGCCAGTGCCACAGCTGTTGGCTCTTTCCTCTGATGAGGAGGTGCTCTGGAATGACATTCTCGACCTGAAACCACTTACCCAGCTGGCATTCGAGCGGGTGCTGCTGTTAGGGGATGCCGGCCATGCCACCACGCCCAATCTGGGCCAAGGCGCGGGCATGGCTATTGAGGACGCGCTGGTGCTGGCAGAGTCCTTGAAAACTGAAACCAATATTCCCGCCGCCTTTCAGCGCTTTGAGCAGCGCCGCCTGCCCCGCACCACGCGCATTGTGAATACTTCCTGGCAACTGGGCCAGCTGGCGCAGCTGGAAAAGCCGTGGCAGATTAAGCTGCGCAACTTGGGGATGCGCCTGGTGCCCGACGCTATAAGTCTAAAGCAAATGGCGTGGCTGTATCAGCCGGCATAGCGCGGGCTTTTGCCCGGCGGCGGCTAAAGCTGTTTCTTTGTTGATACGCCCTTCTTCCCGCCCCGATGCCCGTTCCCTTTCTCTCCTTCACCGCCCAGAATGAACGTATTCGTGCCGACGTGCAGGCGGCCACTATGCGGGTGTTCGACTCGCAGCAGTATATTCTGGGAGAGGAAGTGCGGCAATTTGAGGCAGAATACGCAGCCTTTAATCAGATACCACATTGCGTGGGCGTCAGCAGTGGCTTATCGGCGCTGCACCTGGCCCTGGTGGCGTTGGGTATCGGTCCCGGCGACGAAGTGCTGGTACCCAGCAATAGCTACGTGGCTACCTGGCTGGCAGTCTCCTACGTGGGCGCCACGCTGGTGCCGGTGGAGCCGAATGAGCAGACATTCAATCTGGATCCGCAACAGTTGGGAGCGGCCATTACCCCCCGTACCCGCGCTATTGTGCCGGTCCATTTCTTCGGCCAAGCCTGTGATATGAAGGCTATTATGACGGTGGCCCGGCGGCATCAATTACTGGTAATTGAAGATAATGCCCAAGCGCAGGGTGCCGTCAGCCACGGGCAGCTAACGGGCAGCTTTGGGCAGGCAAATGCCACCAGCTTCTATCCCACTAAAAATATAGGCGCGCTGGGTGATGCAGGCGCCATAACTACGGAAAATGCCGCGCTGGCCGAACAGTTGAAAGTACTGCGCAACTATGGCTCCCGGCAGAAATATCAGAACGAAGTCATCGGTTTCAATGCCCGGCTGGATGAGCTGCAGGCCGCTATCCTACGCGTAAAACTGCCGCATCTATCCTTCTGGACCCAGCAGCGCCAACAGCTGGCCACTTGGTATGATACTTACCTGGCAGATATTCCGTGGCTACAACTGCCACTACGGCTGCCTACGTCCACCCACGTCTATCATTTGTACGTGGTACGCACACCGCACCGTGATGCGCTGCAGCAGCACCTTTCGGCTTACGGCATTGGCACCGTCATTCACTACCCGGTGCCGCCGCATTTGCAGCCGGCGTACCAACAGTTGGGCTTTAGGGCCGGGCAGTTTCCAATAGCGGAACGGCTGGCCGCTACCAGCCTCAGCCTGCCGCTGTGGCCGGGCATGCAGGAAGCACAGGTGGCAGAAGTGGCAGAGTGCATCCGGGGGTTTAAACCCGATTAAAACAGCCCGAAGGTTACTTTGGCAAATTGCCAGATAGGAAAAGATTTATGAAGTGGCTTCCAGTTTCTCTTGGCGCTCCTTGTGCTCTTCTTCCGCCTCTTCCTCAAAGCCTTTCTGAATTTTCTCTATGGCTTCCTGATGGTCTTCGGCGTCAGCTTGCTCCTGATTTTTCTCCTGCTGCGTTTTGTCGTGGGGCTCGTAGCTGACTTTGATGTAGATAGGAAAATGGTCGGAGCCTACATAAGGCAGACGCTCCATGGCTTCTACTTTAAAGTGGGGTGAAACGAAGACATGGTCCAGCGGCCAGCGCATCAGGTGGTACTCGGCATGAAAAGTGGGAAGTAGCCCGCGGCCCACGCGTGGGTCCAGCAGCCCACTGATGCGCCGGAACAGCTCACTGGTATGCGACCAGGCCACATCATTCATATCTCCAAACACAATAGTAGGCTCCTCAGAGTAGTCTATTTCTTTACCTACAATCAGCAACTCAGCGTCTCGACGGGTGCTGGTTTCGGCTTCCTGCGGTGCGGGCGGCTTGGGGTGCAGGCCATACAGCCGAACCCAGCTATGGCCATCGGGGAGTTGCACGTAGGTGTGCAGGGAGGGAATATCGTCGTCGAGCAGGTATTTAATCTGGGCATCGCGCAGGGGCAGGCGCGAGTAGAACAGCATGCCGTAGGTGTTATCCAGCGGCTCGTGGCAGATATAAGGATGCGTTTCTTCCAGAGGCCGCAGCTGTTCCTGCCACCACTTATCGGTTTCTACTACAATAATGAGGTCAGGGTCGGTTTCCTGCAGCACCTGCAGGGCTTTGGGAGCCTGCTTGTTGTACTGTAGCACATTCATCACCGCCAGGCTCATGTGGCGCTTTGCATCTTTCAGGGTGCTGTCGCCTACCTGTTTGCCTACAATGGGAGTGTAAGGAATAATACGAAAAAGCTGGTACCCCACTGCTATGGCCAGTACGGCCATTAACCCCAGGCCCCAGTAACCCGGCAGCTGATGCCACCCAAGCACAAACCCTAGGCCCAGGGTAGCTATGGCTACAAATACAATCTGCAGGCGAGGAAAGTCGAATATCCTGATCCACCAGGCTTCTTCGCGGAGAAGTGGCAATAAGGTGGCTATAAGGGAACCAATGGCAAGCAGCAGGTTGATACCGTGCGCAATCAGTAACCAAACCGGGGCATCAAAATCAGGCAAGAGAAAAGCTCATTAGGGGTGGGAAAATCAGCAGCGGAGGCTCAGAGCGTAATTTCGTTAAATATCATCATTGTAACCGCCTTTGCGAAGCTCTTCAATAGTTCGCATCACTTTATCTTTTAGCGAGTTACGGTATTTTTCCAAGACATCTACTAAGCGGGCATTGCTCAGTCCCAGCATTTGCGTAGCCAGCACCGCCGCATTAGCAGCGCCGTCAATAGCCACGGTGGCTACCGGTACCCCGGCCGGCATTTGTAGCATGGACAGAACCGAATCGAGCCCTCGAATAGAGGTGGAAGAGTTGATGGGCACGCCCACTACCGGCAGGCTTGTAAAGGCCGCCACCATTCCGGGAAGATGAGCTGCGCCGCCACCGCCGGCAATAATGACGCGCAAACCACGCTTACGGGCATTTTCGGCATACTCCACCAGCCGGTGCGGCGTGCGGTGCGGCGACACTAAGGTAATTTCATAAGGCACGCCAAACTGGCGCAGCAGCTCCGCCGCGGCTGTCATAACTTTCAGGTCAGACTGCGACCCCATGATGATGCCAACCAACGGGGTAACGTCCCGGGACTCGTCGGGGGCTGGAGCGGGAGCGGAAGAAGGCGTATGCATAAAGGGAAATTGGATCAAAGGAAGGCTGCCCGCGGATTTCTACGGCACTCCGGCATAACAGTTGGATTATCAAACATAGCATTTTCCCTCTTTGCTGATTCTCAATCCCTCGTACCTTTACCCCACTCCCACCGCGCCCGTTCTCGCATGGAAATCCTGCTCGCCACTTTCACCACCTTATTTTCCGTTGTGAACCCCTTTGGGGCCATGCCGGTATTCCTGACCCTGACGCAGGAAGACTCACCCGCACACCGCGCTGGAGTGGCCCTGCGGGCGTGCCTGTACATGATTGGGGTACTCACCGTGTCGTTTTTCGCCGGGCAGTATGTACTCAATTTCTTCGGCATCAACATTCACCACCTGCGCATTGCGGGCGGTATTCTGCTCATGCGCTCCGCTTTTGATTTGCTTACGCCCGGTGGCAACCGCGCCAAAGTTTCGGACGCCACCCTGGAAGAAAGTATGCACAAGGATGATATTTCCTTTACTCCCCTGGCCATGCCCATGCTATCCGGGCCTGGCTCTATGGCCGTTTGCATTGGCTTATTTGCCGAAAAGCTCACTTTTCCGGATATGGGGCTGATTATCGTAGGTTTTGTACTGGTGGCGCTGGCCAGCTACCTGATTCTGATGTCGTCGTTGCGGCTCACCAGGTTTCTGGGCAGGCCGGGTATGGCGGCGCTGGCGCGCATTATGGGTTTCCTGACTCTGGCTATTGGGGTGAATTTTCTGGCTACCGCTATTGTGGCACTGTTTCCGGGGCTGAGCAGATAGGAAAATCATGGGAGAAGTACTCATGCTGATACTCGTATTCGCCATATTTTTTGTCGTTATACTAGGGGTCCCCACTATCCTATTATGGCGGCTAGGCCAGTGGTTCCATCGTCGAAACCATTTGTGGGCAGCACGCATCTCGCAAGCATTTTTGTTGTGCTTTATCCTCTTTTGGATAATAGGCATTTACTCCTTCTTCTTTCCCTTCGATAGCGAATTTGAACAGGAATTCGAGAATTTAACAGGGCTTTCTTTCCCGGCCTCGGGCGAAATCGTGAAAGGAAAAGAATCAGGGCTTGATTTGGGAGGAGATTATTTCGTTGATGCACGGGTAAAAGTTGATGCGGCTGATTATCAGCGTCTATTACATAGCCTACATGCCGACCCAACCTTTCAGACTAATGTTTCCAGCCAAGACACTACTGTTGTCGGAAATGCGCTATGTACTTCATGTGACAGATCAGCCCTTATCAAGCCTTGCACCTTTTCAAAAAATGATATTAGTAAAGGTGAATACCAATCCATCAGCTTCCTGCCAGACCACCGCACCATCATCTTTCACCGCAGGCAAGAGTGAGAGAGTTGGCATTTTGGGTATGTACCCTCTGTATTCCTGAGTGCTAGGCTTACCTTTGCTGCCAGCGCCGCTTTCCGGCCTCTAATCAGCGAAATCTGTGATTAAGAACGACCTCCTCCTCCGTGCCGCCCGCGGCGAACAGACTGAACGTACCCCCGTGTGGCTCATGCGCCAGGCAGGCCGAATTCTGCCCGAGTACCGCGCCCTGCGCGCCCGCCTCAGTGGGTTTAAGGAACTGGTAGAAACGCCCGATCTGGCAGCCGAGGTTACCATTCAGCCGGTAGATGCGCTGGATGTGGATGCAGCCATTATCTTCTCCGATATTCTGGTGGTGCCCGAAGCTATGGGGCTCACTTATGAGATGATTGAGGCCCGCGGCCCGCTTTTTCCGGAAACCATTAAAACTGCGCAGGATGTGGCCCGCCTGCGCGTGGCCGACCCTGAAGAGCATTTAGGCTACGTACTGGAAGCTATTCGGGTAACCAAACGCGCCCTGAATGGCCGTGTGCCACTTATCGGGTTTGCTGGTGCCCCCTGGACTATTCTGGCGTACATGGTGGAAGGCCACGGATCCAAAACCTTTAGCAAAGCCCGCCGCCTGTTGTATACCAACCCGGCGCTGGCGCATGAGTTGCTGCGCAAAATCACGGATACTACCATTGCCTACCTAAAAGCGCAGGTGCAGGCCGGTGCTAACATTATTCAGGTGTTCGACTCGTGGGCGGGTATTCTGCCGCCCGCGCATTACCAGGAGTTTAGCACGCGCTACATTGCAGAAATCTGCGCAGCCATACCAGAGGTACCGGTTACTGTGTTTGCCAAAGGCGCTTTCTGGGCAGTGGGTGACTTCGCGCAGCTTTCCTGCCGCACCATTGGGCTGGACTGGAACCAGGACCCACGCACAGTGCGCCCACTAATAGGCGACAAAACGCTGCAAGGCAACCTGGACCCCTGCGCCCTCTACGGTACCCGCGAGCAGGTACGCCAGGCTACCATACAGATGCTCGAGCAGTTCGGCCCTTACCACCACATTGCCAACCTGGGCCATGGCGTATATCCCGACACTGACCCGGACAACGTGCGCGTGTTTGTTGATACAGTGAAGGAATACAGCGTGAAGATGCGCCGTTAGTTACTGCAAAAACAATTTGTCATCCTGATGCAGGAAGGCCCTTTTCGCGGTTGCAAAAGTCGTTTTTACGACAAATCCTCTACCGTAAAAAGGGCCTACCTGCATCAGGATGGTATTTTTTCTGTTTAGCGCATCTATAGCACTTGGTTTTCCTGAGCCTCCGCCAGTAGCAGTGCTTTTTCAATGGGCACTACGCCTACCTGCTCACACACCAGCCCGCCGCCCAGGTTAGCCAGGGCGGCCGTTATGGGCGGGGCCATACCCAGCGCCACACACAGTGCAGCAATACTAATTACGGTATCGCCGGCGCCGGAAACATCGGAAATACTGCGCAGGTGAGCGGGAATGTAGGTGCGCTGCGTAGCTTCGTCTTCCACAAAAACGCCGCGCTCAGAGAGGGTAACCAGCACAATTTCCGGTAGTAGCAGCTCGCGCAGACGGTCTACGGCCGCTTCGAATTGAGGGCGGGCGGCATCAGTATCTTCAAACTCCAGTTTCAGCCCTTCGCGCAGCTCTTTCAGGTTGGGCTTGAACAGCGTGCAGTATCGGTACGCCAGAAAGTTCTTTTTCTTGGGGTCGACAACGGTAGGAATGCCCCGCTCGCGGGCCAGCTCAATAAACCGGGTAATGCTGGCTTCGCTGAGCACGCCTTTATCGTAATCTTCAAAAATCACTACGTCGGCACGGTCCAGCAGGGCGGCGTAGCGGGCCGTGAGAGCAGTATTTTCCTCCTGATTAAGGTTATGCTCTACCTCCGAGTCGATGCGCAGGAGTTGCTGGCCGTGGGCCAGAATGCGTTGCTTAACGGTGGTGGGCCGGTGGTTGCTGCGCACCATTCCTTCCGCCGACAGGTTATTTTCGCGCAGCAAATCCAGTAGTTGGCTGCCGCCCTGGTCCTCGCCTATTACGGCACACAGCAGCGGCGTAGCTCCCAGGGCCTGCACATTCAGAGCCACATTGGCAGCTCCACCCAGGCGCTGCTCGGTGCGGCTCACATTCACTACCGGCACCGGTGCTTCCGGCGACAGCCGGCCGGCCTTGCCCCACACATAGGCATCCATCATCACGTCGCCCACAATCAGGACGGTCAGGTGGTTAAAAGCTTCAAATAACTCAGAGAGGGAAGCAGGCGGTACGGAGGCGGGCATTGCGTCAGATTCAGGAAACGAAGCCGCAAAGGTAGGAAGTAGCGCTGTAGCGCGCCGCGTCGGCTTCACCCAACTGTTAGGTAAGTTCCGATACACAGCCTATCCATGTATGCTTACGTCTGCTACTTGCTCTACTCGGAGTAAAGCCGGCGCGCTACAGTTTATACCAGCTTAGCCAGGCTGTGTTTGATGCGGGTGAAGGCTTCCCGCAGCTTTTCATCGGCAGCCGCGGTGCTGAAGCGGATGCAGTTAGGCGCGCCGAAGGCGTCGCCGCTTACGGCCGCTACGTGGCCATCATTCAGCATGTACATAGCCAGGTCAGTGGCATTCTGAATAACACTGCCAGTGGGCGTCGTTTTGCCAAAATACCCGCTCACGTCCGGAAATACATAGAAAGCACCGCTGGGCGTGGGTGTGCGGAAACCGGGAATATCCTTTACCAGCTCCAGGACCAGGTCGCGACGGCGGCGGTAGGCGGCCACCATTTCGTCGGCGGAAGTGCGGCCACCTTGCAGGGCGGCCAGGGCCGCGCGCTGGGCAATGGAACAGGTGCCAGAGGTAATCTGACTCTGCATTTTCTCGCAGGCACTGGCAATTTCCTTGCGTGCGGCCAGATAACCCACGCGCCAGCCCGTCATGGCATAGCCTTTCGAGAAACCATTCACGGTAATCACCCGGTCCTTTATGTCCTCAAACTGCGCCAGGCTCACATGCTCGCCTACAAAGTTGATGTACTCGTAAATCTCATCAGCCAGCACATACACCTGAGGATGCCGGGCTACCACGGCAGCAATGGCGGCCAGCTCTTCGCGGGAAAATACCGCCCCCGTGGGATTGCACGGCGACGAATACATGATCAGCTTGGTACGGGGCGTAATGGCTGCTTCCAGCTCAGCCGCAGTTACTTTGAAGTCGTTTTCTAGGGAGCCCATGAGTGTAATGGCGGTGCCTTCTGCCAGTCGCACCATCTCCTCATAGCTCACCCAATAGGGAGCAAACACAATGACTTCGTCATCGGGGTTTACCAGGCTGAGCACAGTGTTGGCCAGCGCCTGTTTGGCTCCCGTGCTTACTACAATATTTTCCGGCTTGTAGGCCAGGTGGTTTTCCCGCTGCAGCTTGTCGCAGATAGCCTGGCGCAGGTCGGGGTAGCCGGGTACGGGGGTATAAAAAGTAAAGCCGTCGTCCAGAGCTTTTTTGGCGGCGTCCTTAATGTATTGCGGCGTCTGAAAATCCGGCTCGCCAAAGCTCAGGCTGATAATATCGATGCCCTGTGCAGCCAGCTCACGGCCTTTTTTGGCCATGGCAATAGTCTGTGACTCCTGCATCGTGTTGATGCGGTCTGACAGTATGGGGGTTGACGAGGGAGCAAGCGAGTCAACAGCTGGTGACATAGCAAAAGAGCAAAGTGGGTGGGTGGGAAACAGGGGTCAAAAGTACGGGAATGTACGGACTCGGTAGCAGCAAGCAATGGCCCTACTCCTGCCCCAGCCAGCGGAAGCAGCGCAGCAGCAGACGCAGGTCGGTGCTGGTGGCATAATCCCGAGCGTATAGGAGCTCTACCCGCCTTTTGGTGGCTTCAGACAGCGGCGCGGTGGTTTCGCCCGCATCAGCAGGCGAAAGGATAGCCTGGGTCATGCGCCGGGGTCCGGCGGCATGGTGCAGCCCCACCCAGGTGCGGTTTCCGGCCAGCACGCGCAGGCAATTGCGCAGGAAGCCCACCTTTTGCACCATCACCCATACTACCAGCGGCGAGGCCAGCAGTAGCAGTAAACTGGTTAGTACATCCAGCACGCGCTTATTGCGAATATGCTGGGGCTGAAACAGATTCAGGGCAATTTCCAGCGTATAGTAGTCGCCGGGGCTGTCTTTGTTGGTACTGCCGATGATGTACTGGCTGTCCTCAGGCAGAATTTTATAGCCCACCGGGTGCTGGCGCTGCTGCGGCAGATGCACCATAAGGGCCATAATACGGCTGGCCGACAAGTCTTTGCCACAGAAAATGACCTCATCCACCTCATAAATCCGGATAATATCTTCCAGCTGGCGCAATTCTCCCAGCAGGTCCGGGGGCGCAACTTCCTGGGCGGCTACCGGCAGCGGGCTTACGTACCCCATAATGCGGGCCCGTACGCCGGCATTTTCCAACAGAAAGCGTACCCGGGTGCTTTCCGCCGCCGAGCCCACAATGGCAATATTTTTCTGCTCCTCTTTCTGCAAATGGAAATTACGGTGGCGCAGAAAGTGCGTCAGCAACCGGCGCAGCAAAAGAGCCGCCACGGCCCAGGCGCCACCCAGAATAATCAAGGCTTTAGAAAAGCGCCAGGCATCAAAGAAGTTGGAGCCTGCGGAAATTAAAACCGTTCCCAGAAAGATACCGCGCACAATGCGCAGAATACGCACCGGCTTATCGTAGGCCCCACTGAAATAGGCAGCCGTGAGCCACACCCCTATATACACTGGTACAGCCACCAGCATAAACTGTGGTGGGTAGGGCGTGGGCACATATTTGTGGTTGTTTTCCCAGTATACTTTCAGGAAATACATCCCCCCGTAAATCAGGGCGGCATCCAGCAGGACCGGGGCCGCCTGCGTGAGCAGGCGTCGAGCCACGGCAGCGCCGGCCCGCAGCCAGATGGCCAGGTTTATCAGCAGCGAGAATATACCGGCGCGGCCCGGCGCAAAATGCTTTCGGGCAAAAATGACCATGGCCCGGTAGAACACAAACACGTAGTTTACGCTGGTGCGCCTGGTGCTTTCGCCTTTGTAATGAATGATGCGGGTACCCGGGAAGTAATAGTTTTTCCAGCCACCTCGCGTGAGCCGGTACGAGAGGTCAATATCCTCGCCATACATAAAGTAATCCTCATCCAGCAGCCCCACTTGGTCCAGGGCGCGCTGGCGCATCAGCATAAAGGCCCCGCTTAGTACTTCTACGGCATGGGTTTCGTCTTTATCCAGGTAGCCCAGGTGGTAGCGCCCAAAGGTGCGCGAGCGGGGAAAAAGCTGCGCTAACCCAAACATCTTGAAAAAGGCAACTTTAGGAGTAGGTAGTCCGCGCTTGCTTTCCGGCAGAAACTTGCCCTGCCCATCCAGCATCTTCACCCCCAGCCCGCCGGCTTCGGGGTGTGCATCCATAAAGTCGCAGCACAGGCGGAAGGTGTCTTCTTCCACCACGGTATCGGGGTTCAGCAGCAGTACGTACTGCCCGCAGACCCGGCGCAGTGCCTGGTTATTGGCTTTGCTGAAGCCGGGGTTGTCTTTGTTTTCCAGGAGAATAACCTCCGGAAAGCGTGCCCGTACCATGGCCACAGAGCCATCTACGGAGTTGTTATCCACCACAAATACCTCTGCCGGCGCCCCTAGCTTCTCCACTGCCTTGCGCACCGACAACAGCGCCTGCTCCAGGAAATAGCAGACATTGTAATTGACGATAACGACGGAAAGCTTCACAGGCGCGGCGGGGCAGGATCGAACGGCCACGAAAGGTAAGCAGAGTTGCCAATGTCTGGTTCCGGTCCGGCAGGCATCACGAGGCATTTTACCTCCTAGGAGATATCAGAAGGCTTCAGATGCAAAAACCCCTTGACGCTCTGAGAGTGTGTCAAGGGGTTTAAAGGAATCAGTGTATGAAGGTGGGCCGAGGAAAAGTGCTCCTTCCCTATTGTAATTACTTAGCCTGGCGCTGACGCTCTACAATTGAGCGGCCCAAAGTAATTTCATCGGCATATTCCAGCTCGCCGCCCATGGGCACGCCGCGGGCAATGGTGCTGATATGCACCTGGGGAAAGTCACGCAGCTTGCGGGAAAGGAAAAAGGCGGTAGTATCTCCCTCCATTGTGGGGCTGATGGCCAGGATAACCTCCTTTACTTCCGATTCCGGCTCGCCGAGACGCTCTACCAGGGACTCAATCTGCAAGTCACTGGGGCCAATACCTTCAATGGGGGAAATAACACCACCCAGCACGTGGTACGTGCCCTGGTACTGCCCGGTATTTTCAATAGCAATAACGTCGCGAATGTCGGACACCACGCAAACGGTGCTATGGTCGCGCAACGGGTTGGCGCAGATGCCGCATTTCTCCGTGTCGGAGATATTATGGCAGGTGTCGCAGTAACGAATATCGAAGCGCATTTTAGCCAGGGCTTCCGCCAGGGAGGCAGTGGCCTCGGTTTCGGCTTTCAGTAAGTGAAGAGCCAGCCGTAGCGCGGTTTTTTTGCCGATACCGGGCAGCTTCGCCAGCTCGCCCACGGCATTTTCTATCAGTTTGGAAGGGAATTCCATTCAGTTTCAGTTACGAGTTGTCAGTTACCAGTTGCCAATGCCCGCGGCCTGTTGGTAACAACCTGGCAACTGGTAACTGACAACTCGTAACTGAATTAAAGGACATCCGCCGAAATGCCCCGGTCGTGGATAGCGGTGCACATGTCAGCCAGTTCTTCGAAGGCGCCATGCTTCACGGTACACTGCCCTTTGTAGTGAATGAGCAGGGTGCATTGCTCAGCTTGCTCAGGCTCGTGGCCGCAGACGTCGATGAGGGTTTTTATGACGTGGTCGAAGGTATTTACGTCATCGTTGTACACAATAAGGTCACGCACATCGATGGTTTCCTCCAGCAATAGTACGTCCTCGTCGTAATCGATTTGCGGGTTGGTATTCATGCGGCAAAAATACGAAAAAACGGCCATAAAAGCGCGTTGCGTGGCGCTATTCAGAGTACTATAACCCCTTGGCGAGCAGAATCGTTTCGCAAAAAATCAAGGAAAATCAGTGGCCGGCTTCAGCAACCCTAGCTTATCCTGTGGGCTTTGTTTGCCCCGACCCCAGGCACTACATCAGCCCTATAACTACTCCGCCGCATAGGGGCGGCTAAACCTTTACCGGCCTGCCACAGTACCATTCCCGCCTGGGTGCCGCCGGCAGGAAGTTGCATTCCTTGCCGGGCAGGCGGTAACCTGGCCACCATTTTTGTTTTGCTCATCCCGGCAGCTCCCGTTATGCCCGTTCCCTCCGCCGACTTCAAAAAAGCCCTAAAACGCCTCTCCGATAAAGAGAAAGAAACCCTGCTGCTACGGGCCGTGCGCCGGGATGCCGAGCTATATGACACACTGAGCTTTGAACTGCTGCCTGAAGTATCCCTGGATACTGTATACGAAGAGGCCGCTGACCGTATTCATGAACTGTTTAACGTGGCCGTAACGGGCCGGCTGCTCAACCGCAGCCTCACCAAAGCCCTGCAAAAAGCCACCAAAGAAGTAGCCCGTGCCCGTCGTATCACTAAAGACAAAAAGCTGGAAGTAGACCTTAACCTATATACGCTCCGGCTTATCTTCGACAATTATACCGGGCAGTTTGAAAGCCCATACAATGGCTTTTATGTAGGCTCTGCCCGTCTGGCAGCCCGTACGGCGCAGCTAATTCTCAACAATCTGCACGAGGACCTGTGGCTGGAGTATAAGGCGGAGCTGGATGATTTCCTGACCCAACTGCATGCGCGCACCAAAAGCCGCAATCTGAAATTTGAGCTCCCGCGTGAGTTGCCACTGGCCGATTAAAAGCTCCTCCTACCCCACAAAAAAGTCCCGGACACCATGGTATCCGGGACTTTTTAAATCGTTGCCGAAAGGCAGCAGCAGGGCTGCTTACTTCTTGGCAATGACGTTAAAGCTCAGCGCAAATTCATTGTCAATGGCTTTGTCAGCAGCGGCACCGAATAATGTCGAGCCGTACTTGATGTCATAGTTGGTGCGGTCGATGATGGCCGTGCCGCTGGCAGCAGCCACGCCGTTCTTCACACCTACTTTAGCAGGGAAGGTAACAGGCTTGGTGATGCCTTTGATGGTCAGGTCGCCGGTGATGCGCATGTTGTTGCCTTGAGCATCAGCCTTAATGGGTGCCAGGCTGGTAATTTTCAGCGTAGCGGTAGGGTGCTTCTCCACGCTGAAGAAGTCGTCGGAACGCAGGTGGCCGATGAGCTTGCCGTTGTAGGTTGCATCCGTCAGGTCTTCGTTTTTGATGGAGTTCATATCCACCGTCACGGTGCCGCCTACCAGCTTGTTACCACGCACGAGCAGGTCGCCCTGCTGGAACTGGGCCGTGCCATTGTGCTGACCGGCTACTTTTTTACCCAACCAGCCCAGGGTGCTCAGCTGTGGCTGCAGTTTGTATACCGCAGCAGAAGCTTTAGCGGCTTTGGCAGCACGAGGAGCGCTGGTGCCAGCCGAGTTGGCAACGGGAGACTGAGCGAAGGCGGGAGCCGCCAGGAGCGTGAAGGCCAGCAATGCGGGCAAAACAATCTTTTTCATAACAGAAAGGAAAAAAGAAAAGGAGAAGTGTAGTAATTAACCGCGCAGCTTATCCAGCAGCGCATTCAGTTGAGAAGCTTCTTGTTCGGTGAGGTTTTGCAGCCCCAGCGTCTGATTCGAGACAACGGCATCCATACGCTGCAGCAAGTCCAGCCCTGCCTTGGTAATCAGAATATCCACGGCCCGCCGGTTGCTGGGGCACACGGTGCGGGTAACCAGCCCTTTGGCTTCCAGCTTGTCTACAATGCGTGAGGCATTGCTGGTTTTATCCAGCATACGCTCAATAAGCAGGTTGACTGTGGCCGGCTTGGGGTGCTGCCCCCGCAGAATGCGCAGCACATTAAACTGGGGCAGCGTGAGGTCAAACTCCTTGAAGGCCGCACTTTGCCGGAACTGTAGCCAGTTTGCTGTAAACACCAGGTTGATATGCATCTTGTGGTACTCACTCTGGAAAGTGCGTTGCTGGATTTCATCTTCGATTTTCATACAGCAAGTAAGTGTCATCAGGAATTCGTTGCAAATATATGTACATACATTTAATGTACAAACATAGTTTCACAACTTTCTGAAATTTATTAGTTTGACCATCTGCCTTCGACCTTCTCCGGCAGGGTTGCGTATGTAGGCCGAAATCACCGAAGAAAAACTCCCATGAAACGCTTCTTCCCTACTTTGCTAGTAAGCTTTGCCCTGCTGGCGCCTCTGGGCGCAGCGGCGCAAGCCAAAACCACGCCGCAAACTAAACAAACCGTTAGCGGCAATGCACAATATATCATGCAGAACGGCACCGTAGTGCTGCGTCAGGGGAACCAGACTACCGGCCTCACCCAAAACATTCGCCTGGCCAATGGCACTAAAATCAATTACAAAAGTGGCATTGTAGAACTGCCTGGCGGCAAAATGACCACACTGCGCGAAGGCGACTTTGTAACCGCCAAGGGAGAAATTGTTTTTGCCACGCCCGGCAGCGCCGCTGCTGCCCGTGGGGAGAAAGCCCCCGCCGATGCGCAGTTTGACCGCTACGTAGAGAAAGGTGCTGCTATTTCACCCGAAACGTTTGATGCCCGCCTGACGTCTCTGAATACGCGCATGGATCTGATGGCCCAGAAAATTCAGTTACTAAATCAGAAAATCAGCCTGCTCAGCGCAAATGCGCAGCGCCCTACGGACACCTCCCAGCTGGATCAGCAGATTCAGGCCCTGGAAGAGCAGCTGAAGAATATTAAATAACGGTGGGGTTAGCTAAATCCAGTTCGGGCAGCTTGGCCTGAGGAGTTAGCTGACCGCCGGTTTCCTGCACCAGGCCAAACGGCTCGTCTCGCACAATCAGAAACCCATCCAGGTCACAGATCTGTGCCAGCGGGCTTACCTGCAGCGCCGACCAGATGCCCAGGGACGTTTCTACCATGCAGCCTAGCATCGTTTGCAGCCCATGGGCGCGGGTTTGCTCCAGAATATGAAGGCCGTTGCGGTATCCGCCGGCCTTCATTAGTTTCATATTAACGCCATGAAACTGACGGGCCACCTCGGCAAAGTCTGCGGTGTCCGTTACCGATTCATCGGCAAACACCGGGAAGGGAATACGGGCGTGCAGGTAGCGGTAGCCTTCGATGCAGGCGGCGGGCATGGGCTGCTCCAGCAGGCGCACCTGCAGGCCTGGCAGCATCTGGGCCTGCTCCAGAAACTGCAGCAGACTATCGGGCTCCTGCCAGGCTTCGTTGCCATCAATCAGCAGGGGGTGGCCAGGCAGGCATTCTGTGAGGGCCTTCAGCAGTGCCAAGCCGCTTTCCTGATTTACCTTCAGTTTGAGCAACGGAAAGCGGGCCACGGCGTGGGTGCGCACAAATTCGGGCACGGCCTCAGGCTCCATAATCGGCAGCGAAAATGCTGTGGGCACCACCCCAGGCGCAGCATCTATTCCTAAATAGGTTCCTACCGTTTGGCCCCGCCGAGCAGCTTCATAATGGATAAAGGCTGATTCCAGCGCAAAACGCAAGGCATGCGCTGGCTGCTGCGCATCCAGTAGCTCCTGTAAGTCCTGCTCCTCGCCTACATGCTGCAGGCCGGCTGAAAGCAGACGGGCAAAATCGGTTTGCAGGCTTTCTGGTGTTTCGCCGTAGCGCACGTTGGGTGCAGCCTCGCCCCAACCTACGGGCCCGGCGCTTCCCTCCCGCCCTACACGCACCAGTAAATTCACCTTTTCGGTGGAGGCATTACGCGAGATTTTCCAAGTATAGCGCAGCGGCAGCGTGCGGGTATGCAGAGACCAGTGAAGCATAGGGGCAGCGGGCAAATGAGCCGCACATGTAGCCTCAAATAACGTGGAAATTGCTGGGGGTTGAAAACCATTTAGCAGGACCTCTAAAGCCTCATTACGCTTAGCAAGACCAAAAACCTATCTTTGCTGACATTCCCCCCGTTTGTTCCCCTCACTTGCCCGCATGAAGTTTTCCCGCCTCACTCCTGTTGTTCTTGTTTTATTTATTGTGGCGGCGGTGCTCACGCTGCTCGGCGCCTATCAGGTGGTGCCGTTAGCGCCGGCCGTGCCCCTGGCGGCCCGCTGGCTGGCTCTGTTAGCACTGGCAGCTTATGCTACCCAGCGCCGCTCTCTTACTTTCTGGATTGTGGTGAGCATGCTGGTGGGGGCCGAAATTGGCCACGATTTCCCAGTGCAGGCCATGAGCCTGAAAGTACTGAGTGACGTTTTCCTGCGCCTGGTAAAAACCATTATTGCTCCGCTGGTATTTGGTACGCTGGTAGTGGGCATTGCTGGCCACGCCGACCTCAAGCAGGTAGGTAAAATGGGCCTGAAAGCCCTGGTGTACTTTGAGGTGGTCACCACCTTTGCTCTATTCATCGGGCTGGCGGCTATTAACCTGACCAAAGCAGGGGTAGGTATCAACCAAGGCGCTATTCAGGCCGACTCAGAGAAGCTGGAAGCCGTGCACCAGAGCACCTCCGATATTATTCTGCACATCTTCCCCGAGAATATTGCCAAATCCGTAGCCGATGGGCAGGTATTGCAGGTGGTGGTATTTGCCATCATTTTCGCCATTGGCCTGGCTATGGTGCATCAGAAGCACCGTAAGCCTATGCTGGAGTGGTCGGAGAGCCTTTCAGAGGTGATGTTCAAGTTCACCAATGTGGTCATGTACTTTGCTCCTATTGGGGTGGGTGGTGCTATGGCTTACACGGTAGGCAAAATGGGCTTCGCGCCGCTGCTGAATGCCTTGCAGCTGTTGCTGACCCTGTATGGGGCCCTGGTAGTGTTTATTCTGGTGGTGCTGCTGCCCATTGCCCTGATAGCCCGCATTCCGGTAAAGCGCTTTGTGCAGGCCATTGCCGAGCCCGTAAGTATTGCCTTTGCCACTACCTCCTCGGAGGCAGCGTTGCCCCGGGCCATGGAGGCCATGGAAAGTATTGGCGTACCGCGCCGCGTGGTAGCCTTTGTTATGCCTACCGGCTATTCCTTTAACCTGGATGGCACCACGCTGTATCTGTCCTTGGCGGCGGTGTTCGTGGCTCAGGCTGCCGGCATTGAGCTGTCGTTCGGCCAGCAGCTGATTATGGTGTTTACGCTCATGCTGACCAGCAAAGGCGTGGCCGGCGTACCCCGCGCTTCCCTGGTAATTCTGCTGGCCACCGTTGCTTCGTTCAACCTGCCTGCCTGGCCTGTGTTTATTATTCTGGGTATTGATGCCCTGATGGATATGGCGCGCACCGCCGTAAACGTAACCGGCAACTGCCTGGCTACTGCTGTTATTGCCCGTTGGGAAGGTGAGTTTATCGACAACTACCACGCTGAGCCAGTAGCCGATCTGGCAGAAGCTGACAGCTCACTTGTGCAACACGCAGGCTAGTCGGTTTGCCACTCATACAGAAGGCCGGTGTTCTCTGCGAGGGCGCTGGCCTTTTCATTTTTCCAATACTTAGTGCATTATAAAGCCCAGCACACCCGCAAACAGCACAACCTAAACTTGTTTATTTTATATAATTACTCAGTGTTTCGCTGTAATTTATTAAAATAATAAAATTATCATAATAGTTATATGTAATAACAAAATTTTACAATTTTACAGAGTACCTAACTGGTAAGCAGGGTGTTACCTTCGAAATCTTTTTTGCCACCTCTAGTAAGCTCTACCCTATGCGCCTGGCCCAACCCCTACTCCTACTTTTGAGTGCTTCCTCGTTGCTGCTGGGCGGATGCCGCTCGGGCAGCCAGCTGCTGTATCAGCCTTCGCCACTAGCATTAAGTACCCGATTGCCGGAAATGGAAGTGCAGGTGGAGAACGGGCCCATGGACAAAACCGAAGGCTCCTTGCCCGAAGATCCGGCGCAGCTTTTCAAGCGCGAAACGACGCAGAATTTAGTGGAGAAAAATGATAGCAGCGCCCGATTTGGCTACCTCAAGCTGCAGGTGCTGGAGGCCAAAGCTTCCCGGCATGGCAAAGCGCTGCATGCAATTCAGATGGTAGGTTTTCTGACGCCCAGCCTGTTTGGAGTGCCCCTGGAGTATTTCCGCACCCATGTACGGGCGCAGCTGCAGGTGGTAGATGCCAAGGGAGAAGTGCTGGGTACATATGAAGGCACCGGCGATTCTAACATCAAGGTGGCCATGTACCACGGCTATTCGCAGAGCATGGGTCCCCGCCTGGCTGATACAGAAGCGCTGAAAAGTGCACTGGCCAATATAAAACCGCAGTTGGATACGGCGGCTACCATGTTGCGCACCCGCCTTCTGAGTGCCGGGCAATTGGGAGATGATGCCCCAGGCGTAGTAACAGGCACCCTCTACAACCCAGCCCCGGCAGCCCCTAGCCCCACCTCCTCTGAAAGCGCGGATGAGGAATAAAAGCAATGAAGTGAAGCTACACTTAGATATAAGGCCAATGAGTGTATTTCGTTTTTACCAATAAGCCCTTTGCTATATATAAAAACCGTTACAGAGCTATCTGTAACGGTTTTTTTCTGACTACTGGTTAAACCTACGGCCTCTTCGTTCCTCTATAGGGCAAATTCAGATACTTCATCTTTTGCCTTACTTGGTATGCGTTTCTTCTCCCTCTCATCACTTTTAGCAGCGCTAGCTGTGCTGCTGATAACCATTGCCTCTCCGGCCCAGAATCGTCCCTTGGCTAAGTCGCCGGCGCGCCAGGAAATGCGCACCTACCTGCAGCAATCGGTAATGCCCGTAGTACGGCAGCAGCGGCAGAAGCTGGAATCCCAGCTTTCGGCCACCGATAAAACCCAGCTTACTGCCTACCGGGGCCAACTGCAGGCCCTGAAAAAGCAGGAGAAGGAGTTGCGCCGCAGCTTCCGCACCGCTAATCCGGCACCGCAAGACCAGCCCCGGCAGCATGTAGCCTTAACCGATGCACAAAAAGAGCAGCTGAAAGTACTGCGCACCCAGCGCCGTACCATTATGGAGCAGGTAAAGCCAATGGCGCAGAAATACCAGGCGGCTATTGCCCAGCTGGCTACTGAAGTGCAGCCGCAGCAAGCCCAGTGGCAAACTGATTTACAGGCAATCCGGGCCAAATATCCAGCAGCCGCTCCGCAAGGACAGTCCGCCCCGGCTACCCGTAAGCACCAGGGTCTGCGCCGGTACTTCAACCCGGTTTCCTTCCTACTCCTCGACCCCAATGCCCCCGCGCATACTCGCCGCACCCAGAAGCAGCCTGAGGCAGGCCAGACCGCCGTATATCCAAACCCGGTAGCTGCTACCAGCCAGTTGACCTACGATGTCAAGAAAGCAGGCCCCGTGACTGTGGAGCTGTTAGATGGCCGCGGCAGTACGTTGCGCACTGTAGTCAATCAGAAACAGGACAAAGGTGCCTATTCCCAGGAAGTGAATGTGGAAGACTTGGCGCGGGGCACTTATTTCTTTAAGATAACCACACGCAGTGGGGTAGAAACCAAGCGCTTCGTGAAGCAATAACTCTTAATTAAGTGGTGTACTGTCAGTGCCGGCTCTGTAAAGGGCCGGCACTGCTGGTTATAAAGGTTGGGTACATACGGGGCAGGCGCATATCCTTATCTTTACCACCGATGACCTCCCGCCTTACCTCTACTTTTCTTGTCTTACTGCTGATGCTCCTGGTAGCAGCCTGCTGCGGCAATTCTGCCGTCGATTGTCAGGATGCTCATGCCGACAGCCTGTACCTGCGTTTTAATCTGCAGGATTCTACAAGCGGCCAGGGTTTCCGGGCCCATGAAGTAGACAGCGTAGTGGTAATTAGGAAAACGCGGCCCAAGACAGCAACCTACACTTCTCCTGATACAGCACGAGTGCCCCCCGATACGGTACGGATAGTTCGGCTGCCCTCCGCCGTGGGCGAAGCCATCCTCTTGGAGCACGCTGCCCCCTTTGTCCGAAAGGGCACCCGTCGGCTACCGGATTATACTTACACCATATTGCTGCCTAATACAACTCAGAAACTGCGCTTTGAGCTGACTGAGCTCGATATTGCGGGGGATTTTGAGGCCGATGGCTGTGTCACTTGCTACCGCAACCGAAAAAAGAAGCTATTAGTAAATGGCGTAGCGCGGGATGTTACTTCTTCTGACGGCCATACCGAAGTCCCGGTAGTGCTGAGCCGGTAGGCAGCCGCGGCGAACCGGGCTGCGTATATATCTTCATCTGCCCCGGCAGGCCCTGTTGGCCTGCGGCCGCACACTACCTATATGCAGCTTAAGACCTTAGAACGCCCGGCCTCTACCGGGATATTTCCGTTTGCTACCTCGCTCAGCCTGGAGCCCCTGATTGCCTATTGGCAGGAGCGGGTAAATGATTCCAATAAAGGCACTGCTGCCCTGGCCCAGGCTATTATTGAGCAGGTGCAGGAAGCTACCTGGAGCCGGGGCTCTATTACCGACATGACGGCCCTGGAATGCGGCTGTGACCTGGTAGAAACCCTGATGCTGGCCGTGTTCCCCCCTGCTTCCTTTCAAACGGATATCAGCGGGGCCACGCCGCCTTTCGCTCGGTTTAGCTTTTACCACTCGCCCCGCTTCGCCGAAGTACTTCTTAATCCCAACCACACGGTAAAACAGCCGCTGAACATTGATGCGGCCACCATGGAGGTATACATGACGCGGGTGGCCTACCTGCTCATTCTGGAAAAGGTATATGGCGTGAAGCTACCGCTGAACAGCACGGTTATCTTTACCGTGCCCGACTACAGCATTGGCCTGTACCGGCACTATGGCGTGGAGTTTAACTCTTTATTTATTGAGGTGCGGGTGAAGGGAGAAGCGCCGAAGCTTACGCCCGAACAGATTGAAAACCTGGGCCATAACCTGCACCGCCTGGATATCTGGAAAGAGACATTGCCGCCGGAGCTTTTTGAGCTGCATGGCTTCAATATTGTGCATCTGGTGGATGTAACGGACCAGGAAATTCTCTCTGAGTTGAAGTATGACCTGCTGGAGCGCGACGTACTGCAGGCCTCTGACCGCCTGGAACAGATTCAGGAAAAGCTGCGCGTATTGTTCGGGCGACCCTTCCTGCAGTTGGGTATTGCTGCTTACGATGAGAAAAAGCGGGCTTTTGTCGATTTTGGACGCAAAATCAACCACAGCTTCCTCACCAAACAGCTGCAAAACCAGGAAGTCAGTTCCGGTTTCCGGCAGATTTATGCCCGCCTGATGTTGGAGCGGCAGCCGGTGGTACTGGAAAACGTGGAAACCGCCGATATTCCCGAGGACCTGCGCCAGCAGATTCTGGGTATTGGCATCCGCAGCGCTATTCTGGCCCTGCTCCCCTACGGCGACGACACGGTAGGCTTGCTGGAGTTGGGCTCCCCCAACGTGGGCGACCTGGACGAGTTCAGCCTGGAAAAGGTGACGCCCTTTATTCCTCTGTTCGCCGTGGCGGTGAAGCGCAATGCCGAGGATATTCAGACCCGGGTGCAGGCCATCATCAAAGAGAAGTTTACGGCTATTCACCCTACCATGGAATGGCGCTTTACCGATGCTGCCCTGAACCTGCTGGAAAAAATAGAAGACGGCAACAAAAACGCCGAAATGGAGCCCATTGTGTTCCACGAAGTGTATCCGCTGCATGGCTCTTCTGATATCCGGGGCAGCAGCACGGCCCGGAACGAGGCCATTCAGGGCGACCTGATTGAACATTTGTCGCTGGCGAATAAGGTGCTCAAAAAGGCCTCTGAGTTTCAGGCCCTGCCCATCCTGGACGAACTGAAGTTCTACGTTAATAAAAACCTGCGCCGCCTGCGCCAGGGCATTATCACGGGGGATGAAGTCAATATTCTGGAGTCGATAAAGACGGAGGTGGAGCCCTTATTTGAATACCTGGGTACCAATACGCCCGAGTTGCGCACCATCCTTACCGAATACTGGGATAATATAGACCCCGATCTGGGCATTCTCTACAAGCGGCGCAAGGCCTTTGAGCAGAGCGTAACCCGCCTGAATGATGCGGTCAGCGACTATCTGGATGAAGAGGAAGAGAAGGCTCAGCAGATGTTCCCCCACTACTTTCAGCGCTTTAAAACGGATGGCGTGGAGTACAACATTTATGTAGGCGGAGCACTGGTGGAGAACAAGCCCTTCGACCTGATTTTCCTGAAAAACCTTCGCCTATGGCAGCTCCTGACCATGGTGGAAATAACGCGCCGCACTGCTGCCCTGAAGAATGAATTGCCCATGCCGCTGGAAACTACCCAGCTGGTACTGGTACACAGCCAGCCACTGAGTATTCGCTTCCGGCAGGATGAGCGCCAGTTTGATGTGGACGGCACCTACAATATCCGCTACGAAATCATCAAAAAGCGCATCGACAAAGCCACCATTCTGGGTACTGGTGAGCGGCTGACGCAGCCTGGCCAACTGGCCCTGGTGTACACCCAGGCGCGGGAAGCCACCGAATACATGGAATACATTGACTACCTCCAGGACCGCAACCTGCTGGAACAGGAGGTGGAAGAACTGGAACTGGAAGAGTTGCAGGGCGTGAAAGGCCTGCTGGCGCTGCGGGTAAAAGTGAAGCTATAATTCACCGAACCAGCCTCCATAGAAAGCCCCTGATGTCGGTTCTGACGTCAGGGGCTTTTTTATTAAAGCGAGGCTTTGCTGCATACGCCTCGTCAGAGCTTTTATTGCTCCTTCAGCACTTCTACATCATCCTGGATGGTGACGCCTACGATACGCTCCCACAGGTGCAGGGCAAAGCGCAGCAGAATCAGCCAGACCAAACCCGCGGCAAAACCAGCTACCACATCGGTGGCATAGTGCACGTGCAGGTATATGCGGGAAAGGCCAATCAGTACCGTCCAGAGCAAGAGGGCTGCTGCCCAGGCGGGGTGGTGACCATGCCGCCAAAGCAGCCAGGCCACGCAGCCATACAGCGTCATGCCAATCATGGCGTGGCCGCTGGGAAAGCTCAGGCCGGCTTGCGGCAGTAGCGCCGTATCGGGCCGGAGCCGCTCATAATGGATTTTGAGCAGCTGGTTCAGGATGGAGCCGCCCACTATGGCCCAAAGTAGCTCCCAGGCCTCCCGCTTGTAGCCGCGCCACAGCAGCGCTGCCGGAACCACTACCCCGGCGGCCAGCAGAAAAGGCATGGAGGCAAAAAAGGTAATAATCAGCACCCCGGAAGTAAGCCAGGGATATGCATAGCGCAGCGTATCCATGCAGGAAAATGCCCACCAGTCGAACGTAGCTGACTTATTGACGAACACCACGCGGGTGAGGTAGAAAAACACCAGCAACGCCGCCCACAACAATACGCCTACCACCAGCACTTCCGTGGTAATTAACGATAAGCGGGCCAGCAGACGTGCAGTGAAGGCTTTCATAGGCTTCCGTTTTTCTGCCAAACGCAAATCCAAAGGCTTCGTTGACTTGCACACCCAATTTGCAAAAGGGTGAAAAGCAAAAAAAGCCGGCTCCCAAAGGAACCGGCTTTTGTGGTGCGCTCGGAGAGACTCGAACTCTCACACCTTTCGGAACTGCCGCCTGAAGACAGCGCGTCTACCAATTTCGCCACAAGCGCATCAATAGTTCAAAAGCCTAAACTCCCGTGTGGAGGTGTCTTTTGACGCTGCAAAGATACACGGCGAATTGAACTTATGTCAAGCCAGGCCCTACATTTTTTCGAAATAAATTGCGAAATCAGCTTATAAGGCCTGTTTTTCAGCCAATTGCGGATCATTACGAAACCGCTTTTTTATCACTCCTTCTAACCGGCGCAGCAGCGGAATAGCAATCAGCAGCCAGGAAATACCTGCCAGTATACCCGCCAATACATCAGTAGCATAATGCACCCGCAGGTAAATACGGGTAAGGCCAATGAGGGTAATCAGCAGCACTAACATAGCTATAAGCCCCCAGCGCAAAACCTTATGCTGCCGCACGTGGGTGTATACCAGGTAAATAAGTAAGCCATAAAAACAGGCACTGATCATGGCATGGCCACTGGGAAAACTCAGGCCTGAGGCCGAGGTGAGGGGCAGCAATGGCCGGGGGCGCTGATAAAGCCCTTTTAGGGCAATGTTGAGCGTGATGCCTCCCAAGGCCACCACGGGCACCATGAGAGTATACCAGCGGTGCCGGCGCAATACCAGAAAGTATAGAATAACGGCCAGTGCCGCTACCACAATAAAATTGCGGGAGGCAAAAAACGTAATAGCTTCCACCCACTGCTTCTGCTCGGAGCCAAACAACCGTTGCGTCCAGCGGAAAGCATCGGCATCGAAGGTAGCCGCATCCTGATCAAACACTTCCCGGCTAATGGCCAGAAAACCGGCTACCCCCAACACACCAATAGCCAGCACTATAGCAAACTCGGTGATGAACAGGATGAATTCCGCCAGTAAGCGGCGCAGATGATTCGTCATGGGTGAGCAAAACACGGTGAGGGCGCCTACTGCAAACGAAAGCCGCGTGGGAAAGGATATTCAGCTGCGCCGCGCATCTTTGCATATGCCACTGCCTGATGCCGGTTTTGACCGGGTAGCTGCCTTTTATGACCCGCTGGCGCGTCTGGTATTTGGGCGCAGTCTGCTGCGGGCCCAACGCTTGGCACTGGAAGGGCTGCCAGCAGGCGCGCCACGTGTACTTATTATTGGCGGAGGTTCTGGCTGGGTGCTGCCAGAGGTACTCCGGCGTCGGCCAGCGGCACATATCCTGTATATCGAAGCCTCGCCGGCTATGCTGCGCCGCTCCCAGCAAACTTTGCAAGGGCTGAGCCCTACCCAGCAGAAGCAGGTAGAATTTCGTTTGGGCACTGAGGACTCTTTGCTGCCTACGGAGGCTTTCGACGTTATCGTGACTTTCTTTTTTCTCGACTTATTTCCGGCTGCCCGGCTGCGCCACATAGTAAGCCGGCTGGCGGCCGTACGCAAACCCCAGGCGCCGTGGCTGCTGGCCGATTTTGCCCCCCCACGCACTGCCTGGCAAAAGCTGCTGCTGGCTTCTATGTACCGCTTTTTTGGGCTGACTACCGGGATTCAGGGCCGGAAGCTGCCCCCCATTCGGGAAGAACTGGCGCGGGTTGGGCTGCTGCCGACTACGCGCCACACGGTGTTTGGGGGAATGGCGGAAGCCGTGGTATACGTAGACAAATCTAAAAGCTAAGGCAAAGCAGAGCGGCTGTAATCATCATTAATTTACGATCCAGCAACCGGCAGCTCCACAAAAGCAGCATTGTTAAGCATTAGGCCCGTACTTTCAAGTCCTATTCCTTCTCTCTACCCTTAACTTCCTCTATGCGGCATTCTACCGCCTCTCTACTTTTTGCCCTGGCGCTGCCTCTCACGGCCCTGGCCCAGGCTCCCGTTCGCTACCAGGTAGCCTTTCCCAATGCCGTACACCACGAGGCCCAGGTAACTGTCACCTTCGCCGAGATACCCTCCGGGCCGCTGCAGGTCCGGATGGCGCGCAGCTCGCCCGGCCGCTATGCCCTGCACGAGTTTGCCAAGAACGTGTACGACGTGCAGGCCACCGACTCGAAAGGAAAAGCCCTCAGCATTTCCCGCCCCGACCCTTATGGCTGGACCGTGACAGGCCATGATGGCACTGTACGCTTCACCTATACGCTGTTCGGCGACCGGACCGATGGCACCTACGCCGGCATCGATGCCCAGCACGCCCACCTGAATATGCCAGCCACGCTGGCCTATGCCCAGGGGCAGGAACAGCGGCCGGTGGAAGTGAAATTTGACGCCCCCGCCGGCTGGCAGATTGCCACCCAGCTTCGCCCGGAAACGGCCGCCAACACCTACTACGCCCCCCACATGCAGTACCTCATGGACAGCCCCACTTCTCTGGGCAACCAGAAAGTGCGCAGTTGGCAGGAACAGGGCCAGACCATTGAACTACAAGTACTGCACGCCGGCACCGATGCTGAGCTTGACGCCTATACCGAGCAGACCAAGAAGGTAGTAAAAGAAGCCGCCGCCATATTTGGTGAGCTGCCGAAATACGATTTTGGCCGCTACACGTTTGTGGCCGACTATCTGCCCCAGGCCAGCGGAGACGGTATGGAGCACCGCAACTCCACTTCCGTCACCAATTCCCGCTCGTTAAAAGGAGCCGATGCCTTACGCAACCTGGGCACGGTTTCGCACGAGTTTTTCCACGGCTGGAACGTGGAGCGCCTGCGCCCCCGCGACCTGGAACCGTTTGACTTCAGCCGGGCGAACATGAGCAGCAACCTGTGGTTTGCCGAAGGCTTTACCCAGTATTTTGGCGAGCTGCTACTGCGTCGCTCCGGGGCGTATACCACGGATCAGTATGCCAGCATTGCCGTAAGCGGCCTGGTGAATGCCATGCTGAATGCGCCCGGGGCGAAGCGCTACTCGCCGGTGCATATGAGCCAGCAGGCGCCTTTTGTGGATGCGGCCGTCAGCATCGACCCCAACAACCGCAGCAATACTTACCTCTCCTACTACATCATAGGTGGCGCCAATGCCCTGGCGCTGGACCTGGAGCTTCGCCAGAAGTACAAAACCGACCTGGATGCCTTTATGCGCGCCATGTGGCAACAGCACGGCAAGCCCCAGCACGACTATGCCCCGGAACGCCCCTACACCCTGGCCGACTGGCAGCGCGTACTGGGCGAGGTAACGCACGACACCGCCTTTGCCGGGCAGTTTTTCCGGCAGCACATTACCGGGCATACGCTCCCCGATTTTACCACCTTGTTGGCCCCCGCCGGGATGGTAGTCCGCAAGGCGCACGCCGGCAAAGCCACGCTGGGGGAAAGCTGGTTGAAGTTTGACAACAAGGTTCTGAATATCAGCTCAGCTACCTTCCTGAACGATGCGCTGTATACCGCCGGCCTCGACCGGGGTGACCAATTGCTGAAGCTGGATGGAAAAGAGTTGAAAGATCAGAAGACATTTGACAAACTACTGAGCAAGCACAAGCCCGGTGATGTAGTGCAGTTGGAGGCCCGCTCGCGTGGGCAGGTGCGCACCGTACCGGTGACGCTGCAGGAAGATTTAGAGCTGGAAGTGGTAACCATGGAAACAGCCGGCCAGCAGCCCACGCCCGAGCAGCTGGCGTTCCGGGCCGCCTGGCTAGACGGCAAGGCCAAATAGGCTTCTAGCACCTTTCTTACCCGTTGAAAAAACAAAAAAGCGGCCTCCAGGAATTGGAGGCCGCTTTTTTGTGCGTTGAACCGAAGGTTACTTTCGACGACCAAACAGGCGCAGAATGTAGAGAAACAGGTTTACAAAGTCCAGATACAGTGTCAGGGCGCCCAGCACGGCCGCCTTTTGGTTGATGGTAGTGTCTTCCTCGCCATAGCCCATGAAGGCCATCATTTTCAGCTTCTGGGTATCGTAGGCAGTAAGCCCTACGAATAGCAGCACCCCGACGAAGGAGCAAATGGTGTAAAGCATGGAGTTCAGCAGGAACATATTCACTACCGAGGCTATGATAAGGCCGATGAGGCCCATCAGGAGCAGGTTTCCCCAGCGGGTGAGGTCGGTGCGGGTGAAAAAGCCGTAGAGGCTCATCACGCCAAAGGTGCCTGCCGTTACGAAAAAGGTGGAGGCAATGGAGTCGGCGGTGTAAACCAGGAACACCACGCCCAGGGTAAGGCCATTGAGCAGCGCGTAGCCCACAAAGGCCGCCTGCGTCTGCCCTATTGTCCAGTCGAAAGCCTTGCGGGACAGGAAACCGACCACCACCAGCTCCAGCAGCAGCAAACCCATAAATACCAGGCGGTTGCCGAATACCAATTGCTGCACCATAGGCGAGGCGCCTACAAACAAGGCCACCCCACCCGTGAGGGCCAGGGCCACCGTCATCCAGGTATACACCTGGCGCATATAACCGGAAATAACCTGCGAAGCTTCCTCCGCTGACAGCATCAACTCGGGCTGCTCATTGATTTCTTCGGGTACAAATTCTTCCATAAATCAGGTAAAGGTTAAAAAGTAAAAACACAGAATTAGCCACCCAAAATACTGGATTAGCAGGACTGCACCACGCTGCGATGCTGGTTTTCTTCTGCCTCGGCCCTGGCTGCTACAACCCTCCAGGGGATGTTGTGTATCTTAGCATAGGATTTCCACCTTGCCGCCTTTCTTCTATGTTCCGATTTGGTGCTCTTTTCGCTGCCTTGAGCCTGCTGGTTAGCTCTGCTTCGGCACAGACAATGGCTAGCGGAGCTGCCACGGCCTCGCGCCCGGTCCCCGGTCTGCTGGGCGGGCGCGCTTCCTACAGCCTCACGGCCGGCGCCATGTTTGCGGGTCGTTATGGCTCTGCTTCTTACCTGAGTCCTTCCGTGGTATACCGGCTTGCTCCCCGCTTTTCTGTGTTTGGGGGCGTTACGTACCTGCGTACCATGCCGGGGGCGCCGTATGCCACGGCCGAAAACGGCGGCTCCCGTTTGGGACCTATGGGTACCCATCATTATTTGATTCAGGCTGGGGGAATTTATGCGGTATCGCCGCGTCTCTCCCTCACCGGAACGGCCTGGAAAGACCTGACGCCTACTATGGCCGGCCGGCCAGTAGTAAATCCTTACGCGGGCTTTGGCACGCCAGGCTCCGGCATGAATCTGCGGGCCGACTTCCAGATTTCCGAGAGTGTTTCGGTTTCCGGCGGCATCCGGGTTTCCTCCGGCGCTGCGCCGGGCAACGGCATGTACTACGGCCCGGCTTCGGGACAGCCCTTAGGGTACTAACCTGCTTTTTTGTTTTGCTGAAGCTCTCTGAAATCGATTTTTCAGAGAGCTTTGTTTTAAGCTGATAATCCATACAAACCCGCCCGCTGCCGGTTTTTCCCTGTTACCACCTGCCACTTATTTATGGCTGAACGCATTACGTACGCCCGCAACGAGCAGCTGCGCACCATCAAGCCCAACTACCCCGGCAACAAGCTCTTCGGCCAACAGTTCGCCAATGGCGATAAGCTGTACAACCCCGACTTCAGCAACGTTATCCGCTGGAAGCTGCTCACCGAGAATCCGCAAAAGCAGGAAAAGAAGCAGGATACCTGGGCCCCGGCCGTAGTACCCTGCACCGACTTTTTCACCTCGGCCAACGACGCGCTGGTATGGCTGGGCCACGCCACCTTTCTACTCCGCGTGGCGGGCCTTACCCTGCTCTTCGACCCCGTCCTGTACGACTCTCCGTTTCTGCGCCGTCGTCACCCGCTGCCTTGCCGCCCGGAGGATATCGTCGGAATTGATTACCTGTTGCTCAGCCACGGCCACCGCGACCATCTTGATGAACAGTCGGTGAAGCGGCTGGCCGGCCAAAACCCCCAAATGCAGGTCCTGACTTCCCTGCGCATGCAGCCCCTGCTCCAAAAAATGGCCCCGACACTCCGGGTGCAGGAAGCCGGCTGGTGGCAGCAGTTTGACCTGGGTCCCAATGCCCCGCTGGAAATTTTCTACCTGCCCGCTGCCCACTGGCACCGCCGGGGCCTTACGGATATGAACCAGGTACTCTGGGGTAGCTTTATGATTCGCACCCCGGATGGCCGCCTGATTTTCTTTACCGGTGATACAGCCTACGCGGAGCACTTCGAGGAAATTGAAAAGCTCTTCGGTCCCATTGATGTCTGCCTGCTGCCCATTGGGGCCTACAAGCCCGCCTTTATGATGCAGCTAAGCCACGTAAACCCGCATGAAGCCGCCAAGGCGGCCAACGTGCTGCGCGCCGGCCACGTGGTACCCATGCACTACGGCACCTTCGACCTCAGCGACGAGCCCGCCTCGGAGCCCCTGCGCCTGCTGCAGGAAGTGGCAGCCGGCGGCATGCTCCGGGGTGAGCTCCACGCACCCGCCGTGGGCGAGGTGCTGCGCTGGAGTGAGTGGGAATAGGTAAGTAGCCGAATAGCTGGATGCTTCGGTGTACGCTACAATTTGATACCGGCACAAGCAGAAGCATGTGCTACATTTGTCTTTATGTCCCCTACCCTGATTCTGAGCCTGATTGCGGGCTACTTCACTGTTCTCATCATCATTGCGGTGCTCACCTCCCGCAAAGCCACCAGCGAGTCGTTCTTCATTGCTAACCGCAATGCGCCGTGGTATATGGTAGCGTTTGCCATGATTGGCACCTCGCTGTCGGGCGTCACGTTTATTTCGGTGCCGGGCATGGTGCAGTCGCAGGCCTGGAGCTACATGGCGGTGGTATTTGGGTATCTGGTGGGGTATTTAGTGATTGGGCTGGTGCTGATGCCGCTGTACTATCGTTTGCAGTTGGTATCTATCTACACTTATCTGGAGCAGCGGTTTGGGTTCTGGAGCTACAAAACCGGCGCGCTGTTTTTCCTGATTTCCCGGGCCATTGGCTCGGCGTTCCGCCTGTACCTGGTGGCGGGCGTGCTGCAGCTGGCCGTGTTTGATCAGATGGGCGTGCCGTTCTACGTGACGGTGATTGTCAGCATTCTGCTAATTTATCTCTACACCTTTAAAGGCGGCCTCAAAACCATTCTCTGGACCGACACTTTCCAGACGCTGGCTATGCTGACCTGCGTAGGCGTGAGCATTTACCTGATTTCTTCCGAGCTGAACCTGGGCCTGAAGGAGCTGGTGAAGACCGTGAAGGACAGCTCCATGTCTCAGATCTACTTCAGCCACCTGAAAGACGACAAGTTCTTCTGGAAGCAGTTTGCCTCCGGCGCCTTTATCACCATTGTGATGACCGGCCTCGACCAGGACCTGATGCAGAAAAACCTGAGCTGCCGCTCCCTGGCCGATGCCCAGAAAAACATGTTCTGGTTTACGCTGGTGCTGGTTTTCGTGAATGTGCTGTTCCTGACGCTGGGCGTTCTGCTCTATCAGTATGCCGCCGTAAAGGGAATTCAGCTGCCCACCAATGCCGAAGGAAAAATCATTGGCGACAACGTATTCCCGCTGCTGGCTACCAACCATTTTTCCCTGTTTGCCGGCATCATCTTTATTCTGGGCATTATTGCCGTTACCTACGCCTCTGCCGACTCGGCCCTGACGGCCCTGACCACCTCTTTCTGCGTCGATTTTCTCAACATCAAGCAGTACCCCGAAAACCGGCAGAAAAACCTGCGCCAGCTTACCCACCTTGGCTTTTCCGTGGTGCTGATGGTGATTATTCTCATTTTCCAGGCCCTGAACGACCAGAGCCTGATTACGGCCGTGTTTAAGGCCGCGGGCTACACCTACGGGCCGCTGCTGGGCCTGTTCTCCTTCGGTATTCTTACCCGTTTGCAGTTGCGCGACCGGATGGTACTGCCCGTGTGCGTGGCCGCGCCTATCATTACGTACATCATCAACGTTAACTCTGAGGCCTGGCTGGGCGGCTACAAATTTGGGTTTGAGATTTTGCTGCTCAACGGCGCCCTCACGTTCCTTGGGTTACTGGCTATTTCCCGTACAGCGCAGGTACACGAATTGAACCCGGCTCACGCCTGAGGGGTTAGGCAACAACGGTAATGGGAGCAGTTGTGTGTACCTTTACGGGTCCGTGCGGTGCCTGCCTGTTTTTACCGGTTTGTCCTGTTCACCTTGTAAGCCTGCTCCCTCGTGAAACATCTGTTTTTTCTCCTGCTGCTGGTTGGCTTGGCGGCCTCAGCGCAGGCACAAACTCAGCCTGCTCCCGCTGCTAAGCAGCCCACCGTACTCCGGCCCGGCCATATGCAGGTGCAGCGCACCCCCGCCACCAACCGGCCCGATATTCCACCGCAGTTTCCGGGCGGTGCGGAGGCCCTGGGCGAATTTTTTGCCCTGAATGTACAGTATCCGGACGCCGCGCGCGTCAAGCATATTACGGGCAGCGTGCTAACCACTTTTACGGTAGAAGCCGACGGCCACCTGAGCAATGCAACGGTGGTTAAAGGCCTCTCGCCGGAGTGCGACGCCGAGGCCCTACGCGTGCTGGCCTTGCTACCGGCCTGGAAGCCTGCCACCCGTAAGGGCGTGGCGGTATCAGTACCGGTACAGTTGCCCGTGCCATTTGCTGACAGCTCTATTTTAGAATTTGAAAAATCGAAGACGAAAGTCAAGTTTGAATAACCCTCAATGAGTAGAGCTACGAGTTAAAAGTTAGTTCCCCTCCTCAGATGAGGAGGGGCTAGGGGTGGTTGAAAACTAGAGCTAGAAACCTAGAGTTAGTTATCGTTCAACGACAGTCAACCACCCCGCCCTTCGGGCACCCCTCCTCATCTGAGGAGGGGAACTAGTCCCATCCGATATATAGCTCCGAATACCCCAAACATGGCCCGAAGCGGAATGAATACCAGCGGTACAACCCTTGATCCGGATGTACCCAAGAAGAAATTAACGAAAGAGAATCTGCAGAAAGCCCTGCGGATTTTCCGCTATGTACTACCGTATCGGACCAAATTCATTGTGGGCATGGTGCTGCTGGCCTTGTCCAGCGCTACCGTTATGTGCTTCCCCTGGGTAATTGGCAAGCTTACGGACACCGCTAACGGCAAGCCCTTCATCCTCCCCAATGGCAGCGCCATTTCTATCAATCAGATTGCGCTGGGCCTGTTTGTCATCATTGTCTTCCAGGGGCTGTTTTCGTTTGGCCGCATCTGGTTTTTCACGCAGGTAAGTGAGTTTACGGTGCGTGATATCCGGCAGGCGCTTTACGGCAAGTTCGTGAGCCTACCCATTCCGTACTTCGAGAAGAACCGGGTGGGCGCCATCACCTCGCGCATCACTTCCGATGTCAGCCAGATTCAGGATTCTTTTTCGCTGACCCTGGCCGAGCTGTTCCGGCAGATTATGACCTTGGTGGTGGGCATCGTGTTCATCATGATGGTGTCGGTGAAGCTGTCGATGTTTATGCTGCTCACCTTCCCGCCCATTGTGGTGCTGGCCATGGTGTTCGGGCGCAAAATTCGGGTGTTGGCCAAAGCCACGCAGGATGAGCTGGCTAAGACCAACGTTATTGTGGAAGAAACGCTGCAGGGCATTAACACGGTGAAGGCCTTCACCAACGAGCAGTTTGAAACCCGCCGCTACTCTGCCTCGCTTACCAATACGGTGCGGGCAGCGCTGAAAAGCAACCTCTACCGCGGCGGCTTTGTGTCGTTCGTCATTATCGGCCTGTTTGGTGGCATTATTCTGGTGCTGTGGCGCGCCGCCTCCCTGGTAGCCGCCGGTCAAATGACTATCGGTGACCTGACGTCTTTTGCGCTCTACACCATCTTTATTGGCGCTTCGGTAGGCGGCCTGGGCGAGCTGTACGGCAAAGTGCAAAGCACATTGGGCGCCTCCGAGCGGATTCTGGAAATTCTGGATGAGCCCTCCGAGCCTACGCACCGCGCCCGCGTGGCCGGTACTGCCCCGCTCCAAGTGCGCGGCGACATCGACTACCGCCACGTGGCCTTCAGCTACCCTACCCGCCCCGATCTGGCGGTGCTCAAAGACATTACCTTCGATATTCAGGCCGGCGAGAAAATTGCGCTGGTAGGCCCCAGTGGCTCCGGCAAAAGCACCATTGTACAGCTGCTGATGCAGTTTTACGAGCTAAGTAGCGGTAAAATCCTCATCGACGGCCACGACATCCGCCAGTTCGACCTGACGGAGCTGCGCAGCCACATCGGCATTGTGCCCCAGGAAACCCTGCTGTTTGGTGGGTCCATTCGGGAGAACATTGCCTATGGCAAAACCAACGCTACGGACGAGGAGATTATCACAGCCGCCCGCAAGGCCAACGCTTGGCAGTTCATCTCCACCTTCCCCGAGGGCCTGGACACGCTGGTAGGCGAGCGGGGCGTGAAGCTCTCCGGCGGCCAGCGCCAGCGCGTGGCCATTGCCCGCGCCATCCTGAAAAACCCCGCCATCCTGATTCTGGATGAAGCCACCTCCGCCCTCGACTCCGAGAGTGAAAAGCTGGTGCAGCAGGCCATGGACGAGCTGATGCAGAACCGCACCAGCATCATCATTGCCCACCGGCTGAGCACCATCCGCAAAGTGGACAAGATTCTGGTGATTGATGGCGGCCGCATTGTGGAGCAAGGCACCCATGATGAGCTGGCTCACAATGAGAATGGCCTGTATGCGAATTTACTGAAGCTGCAGTTTGAGCTGAGTTAAGGCTTCCCATATCATCTGAGAAAAGGGCGAAGCATAGCTTCGCCCTTTTTCGTTACATTGATTCGGTCAACTATCTAAACAATTGATGCGCACTACTTCATATTCCCTCCGTCGTGTGCTAACCCTCGAGTTCGGGTCAGTTATTTTCTTTGGGGTGTGGCTGATGGTGGTGCTATTCTATATGCTGACTTCTACGGGTCCGTCGCCCATTACGGCTCCTTATGTAAATACTCCTACTTGCAGTAATAACTGCTCTAAAGGGCTTGAATATGCCCTTATAGTTCACCTTGATGCGCAGGACAGGTTTCACCTTTCTGCAAACCAGCCGCACCTGTTAGCAGCCATTATACAACGGGTAGCAAAACAGCACAACGTCTTGTTCACACCGCAACAAGAAGAGCAGCTTGAACAGTTGCCTTTTCTCAGTCAGGATGTTAGGCAATTGCCAAAGTGGCTCGATATGCCACCTGCACGGCGTCAGCTACAGCTTAATGGAATTCCACTAACGCTTGAAAACGATTCAGGGCTATTAACAGAACTTCTCTTAGCCGGGCTTCAGGAAGTGGAGAATCAAAGCCCCGCAAATACATTATCTCCGCCACCGGATCTGGGAGTAGAGCCGGAAAATGATACAGGTCGTGCTCTTGCTATTCGAGCTGATAAAACGGTTCCTTCTCATCGGGTTATGGCTTTGATTCACCAATTTGAAGAGATAGGTATTCGACGAGTAAAGTTTGTGACTGAAATGGAATAGCAAACTCTATTCTCCGGCTGATAAGCTTCTTTCATATACCTTCTTCATGAGTGTACATATGCCTGACCAATGTCACCTCCCCCTATGATATATATCAACGCATAAGCCCTTTATCCCCCGCATCTTAACGATTCCTCCTCACTGGCTGCCAGTAACCCGGCCGTATTGCGAGAACAGTCATGGACGCGACCTACACTATTCCTTTCCGGGATTTATCCAGCAGCGAGGTAGCCATAGTTGGCGGCAAAAATGCCTCGTTGGGCGAGCTGTTCAACCAGCTGACGCCAAAAGGCATCAACGTGCCGGATGGATTTGCCACCACGGCCGCCGCGTATTGGCTGCTGCTCGATGAAACCGACATTCGGGAGAAGCTTACCACCCTTCTGCATACCGTCGATGCCCAGGAGTTCAGCAACCTGCACGAGGTAGGAACTGCTGCCCGGGCATTGGTGCAGAATGCTACCATACCGGAGCCAGTACGCGCTGCCATTACTGCCGCTTATCAGCAACTTAGCGCCGATACGCCGACCGGCGCCCAAGTAGCAGTCCGCAGCAGCGCTACGGCCGAAGACCTGCCCTCCGCCAGCTTTGCAGGCCAGCACGACTCATTTCTGAACATCGAAGGCACAGACGCGGTGCTGGAGGCTTGCCGCCGATGCTACGTGTCGCTGTTTAACGACCGGGCCATCAAATACCGCATTCAGAATGGCTTCCCGCACATGCAGGTGGCTTTATCAGTGGGCGTGCAGCGCATGGTGCGCTCTGATCTGGCCTCGGCGGGGGTGGCGTTTACCATTGAGCCCGAAACTGGCTTTGAGCCCATGATTTACCTGACGGGCAGTTGGGGGCTGGGCGAAAACGTGGTGCAGGGCGCCGTGAACCCCGATGAGTTTTACCTTTTTAAGACTTCCATGCGGGCCGGGCACCAGTCGCTGGTTAGTAAAAAGCTGGGCGACAAGGCCCGTACCATGCGCTATGCTGCGGCGCACACTGGCCCCGGCCCTACTATTGAAAATGTGCCCACGCCTCCGGAGCAGCAGGCGCAGTTTGTGCTCACTGATGCCGAAGCCGAACAACTGGGCCGCTGGTGCCTGCTGATTGAGGAGCACTACGGCCAGCCCATGGATATAGAATGGGCTAAAGACGGCCAGAACAACCAACTCTACATTGTGCAGGCCCGCCCGGAAACCGTGCACCACGGCCACCAGGAGCTGCAATTGCACGAATATCACCTGAAAGAGCGCGGCCCCGTTCTGGCGGTGGGCAAAGCCGTGGGGCATCAGATAGCCTCCGGTATAGCGCGCATCCTGTCCTCTCCCGCCGAAGGCCACCGCCTGCAGCCCGGCGACATTCTGGTGGCCGACATCACTAACCCCGACTGGAACACGGTGATGCGCAAAGCCTCCGTACTGGTTACCAACCAGGGAGGGCGCACCAGCCACGCGGCCATTGTAGCCCGGGAGTTGGGCCTCTCGGCCGTGGTGGGCACCGGCAACGCCACCCAGCAGATTCAGGATGGGCAGCGCATTACTGTTTCCTGCGCCGAGGGCGACGAGGGTCAGGTGTTTGCCGGTGAGCTGCCCTGGCAGGAAACCACCATCAACCTGAGTACCATCCGGCTGCCGCGCACCAAGCCCATGTTTATTCTGGCCGACCCCGATCAGGCCATACGGCTTTCGCGCTACCCTAACCAGGGCGTGGGGCTAATGCGCATGGAATTCGCTATCAGCAGCAACATCCGCATTCATCCTATGGCTCTGGTCAAGTTTGACGAGCTGAAGGATGAAGCCGCGCGTCAGGAGATTGATAAATTGACGCGCTACTACTCATCCAAATCGGAGTATTTCGTGGAGAAGTTGTCGCAGGCCATAGCACTGGTGGCCGCCGCGTTTTTCCCCAAGGATGTAATAGTGCGCATGAGCGACTTCAAGACCAATGAATACGCTAACCTGTTGGGCGGGCGGCAGTTTGAGCCGGAGGAAGAAAACCCCATGCTGGGCTTCCGGGGCGCCTCGCGCTACTACCACCCCGCCTACTGCGACGGTTTCCGGCTGGAGTGTGAAGCCCTGAAACGGGTGCGCGACACGCTGGGCCTCACCAACGTAAAGGCCATGATTCCTTTCTGTCGCACGGTGGAGGAAGGCCAGAAAGTAGTGGATATTATGCGCGACTTTGGGCTGGTGCGGGGGGTAAACGGGCTGGAAATCTATGTCATGGCCGAAATTCCCAGCAACGTGCTGCTGGCCGAGCAGTTTGCCACCGTGTTCGATGGGTTTTCCATCGGCTCCAATGACCTGACGCAGCTCACCTTGGGCATTGACCGGGATTCAGCCATCATTGGTCAACTGTTTGATGAAAATAACCCGGCGGTGAAGCGGCTGCTGCACCAGGTCATAAAGGCGGCGCACCAGAGCGGCTTGAAGATTGGCCTTTGTGGCCAGGCCCCCAGTGACTACCCGGAGTTTGCGCAGTTCCTGGTGGCCCAGGGTATCGACAGTATTTCCTTTACGCCGGATGCTTTACTGCAGGGCATTCAGAATATGGTGCTGGCGGAAACCGGCCAGCAGACAGCGCCTGTCTCCAAGGGTTAGCGCCTTTTCTGATTGCCTATAAACGGATGATACAAAGCATGGAAGCACCCTCTGGGAACTAACCTCCTGGGTCCAGGGAGTACCGCTGGCGGCCGGTAAATGAAATTTTCTGATTTTCAGGGAGTATTTAATGTACTTTTACCAGTAATGCGGAGCAGGGCAGTGCCCTCCCCCAGTCGGAGTGGGCATAATAAGCGGCTCCGGCTCTACCTGCCCCTGCGCAGCTTTAAGGCGCTTCTTCCACCTTCCCTTCCGATTAGTAGATGACCATTCAGAAGCTGGCCACCGGCATAGCAGCCTTCGACCACATTTCCGACGGAGGCTTACCTCTGGGCCGTACCACCCTGCTAGCGGGCAGCCCCGGCTGCGGCAAAACATTATTCGGGTCGCAGTTTCTGGCCATGGGCATTCAGCACTTTGACCAGGCGGGTGTGTTCGTCACCTTTGAAGAGCAGGTAGAAGACATCCGCCTTAATCTGCGCAGCCTGGGCTGGGATATAGACCAGTGGGAAAAGGATGGCAAATGGGTGTTTCTCGATGCTTCTCCCAAGGATGGCGACGCGCCGGTGACGGTGGGCACCTATGATTTAAGTGCCTTTCAGGTGCGCCTGGAGCGGGCCGTAACCAAGTGCAATGCTCAGCGCGTGGTGTTGGACTCGATGGGCAATGTGTTTGCCCAATACCCGGAGATGAACAGCTTTCGGCGCGAGCTGTTCCAGGTAACCCAAACCCTGGGGCGCCTGCGGGCTACCTCGCTCATTACCACTGAGCGCAGCGAGGAGTATGGGCGGGTGTCACGTTCGGGGGTGGAGGAGTTTCTCACGGACAACGTCATCATCCTGCGCAACGTGCTTTACGATGAAAAGCGGCGTCGCACCATTGAAATTCTCAAATTCCGGGGCAGTAAACACGAGAAAGGCGAAAATCTGTATACCATCGTACCTGAGCGGGGCATTGTTATCATCCCACTCTCGGCAATGGATCTGCGCTACCGCTCCTCGGGAGTGCGCGTCACCTCGGGCGTGGCCAAGCTGGATGAAATGTGTGGGGGCGGTTTCTACCGCGACTCCATAGTGCTGGTATCTGGCTCAATTGGAGCGGGCAAGACGCTGCTAGTGGCCAGCTTTCTGAACGGAGTACGGGAGCGGAAGGAAAGGGCCCTACTGCTGGCCTTTGAGGAAAGCCGTGAGCAGATCTTCCGCAATGCTGCCGGATGGGGTTACGACTTTGCCGGCCTTGAAGCCGACGGCTCCCTGAAAGTGGAATGTCTTTACCCGGAAGTGTCTTCGCTGGAAGACCACTATCTGCACATTCAGCGGCTGGTGGAGGAATTCAAGCCTGACCGAATTGCTTTAGACAGCCTTTCGGCCCTCTCGCGCACCAGCACCGATAAGGCCTTCCGCGAGTTTGTTATTGGCCTTACTTCCTTTCTGAAGCATCAGCAAATTACCTGCCTGCTCACCGTTACTACCACGCTACTCTCGGGTGGCACGTCCGATACAGAGGGTAACATCTCCCCACTCACTGATACTATTATACTGCTGCGCTATGTGGAGATGTCGGGTGATATGCAGCGTAGCCTTTCCGTGCTGAAGATGCGCGGCTCCAAGCACGACTCCTCCATTCGCGGGTTCACCATTGATGACAAGGGCCTGAACCTGGGCGCTCCTTTTACGGGCGTCAGCGGCATACTTACCGGCATTGCGCCAGTGCATAAGCTTTAGTAATCGGCTCCTGTAACACAGCAAACACGCACACACCGGGTGTTTTCACCCTATTCCATGGCCAAACCCATTCTTCAGCTCTTTGTCAACGGCAATAGCCCCACCTCGGTGGAGGCCATCGGCATGCTGAATGGCATCTGCAAAGAGGATTTAAAGGGCACCTACGAGCTCGAAATCATTGATATTCAACTTGACCCTGACCGTGCCGAAGAGGCCGGCATTATGGCTATTCCAACGCTGATCCGTAAGTGGCCGCTGCCGGAAACCCGCCTGATTGGGGCATTAAGCGTGAAAACCCGGGTGCTCACCGGCCTGGGTTTAGTTATGTCGTACACCTGAGTCCCGGTTCATCAGCCGCCTACTAAACCCGCTATTTCTAAAGCGCCTTTTGCCCCTAAAATACCCGAAATAAGGGCAGAAGTTAGCTTAGGCTGCATGCCAGTATAGTGGCTTTTGGAAAGATGACTATGCCCCCCGCAGCTCATTGATGCACGTTCCCTTTTGCTCCCAGCAGGTGATGTTGGCTATGGTGGTGGTGGCAATGTTAGTGAGAGCCTCGTGGGTGAGAAATGCCTGGTGGCCCGTTACCAGTACGTTGGGCTGAGTGACCAGTTCGGCGAGCAGCGCATCGGTTTCCAGTAGTGGCTTCTGGGAACGGTCGTTGAAAAACAGCCCTTTCTCAAACTCATATACGTCGAGCCCCAGGTAGCCTATCTGCCCCGATTTCAGCGCAGCCAGGGCGGCTTTGGTATCTAAGACACCACCGCGGCCGGTGTTCACCAGCATAACGCCGGGTTTCATTTGCGCCAGCGCTGCCTCATCCAGCAGGTGGTGCGTTTGGGCCGTGAGCGGGGCGTGCACCGTGATAATATCGGCCTGGGCATACAGCTCCTCGCGCGACACATACGCCAGCCCGAAGCGCTGACACAGTTCCGGGTTTTCTACTACGTCGGCTCCCAGCAGATGGCAGCCAAACCCGTGCAGAATGCTGGCCATAACGGATCCGATGCGTCCGCAGCCCAGAATACCAACGGTTTTACCATGCAGATCGAAACCCACCAGGTTATCGAGGCGGAAGTCGCCGCGGTGTAACTGCTCGTTGGCGCGGCAAAGCTGACGATTGAGGGCCAGCATCAGCGCTACGGCATGCTCGGCCACGGCGTAGGGAGAATATTCGGGCACGTTTGCGACGCGCATGCCCAGGCGGGTGGCCGCGGCCAGGTCTACCTGGTCGTGGCCCACGGCACGCACGGCTAGGTAGCGCACCCCCAGCGCGTGCAGGCGTTCCAGCACCGGAGCTGAAGCATCGTCGCTGGTAAAAAGTGCCACGGCCGTGCTGCCCTGTGCCTTTTCTACAGTATCGGGTCCCAATACTTCGGTAATAAAGCGCAACTCATGGCTTTCCTGGGCAGCCTGGGTCAGGTAAGGCTGTTCAAAGGCGTGGGCACTAAAAACGGTGAGCTGCATATAAAAGGTATTACACCGGGAGAAAGAGGCCGCCAACTTGCGCATGACGGTAATACCAAGGCTGTGGTCGTGTGCATGAAGGTGCGGCCCTCACAGAATCAAACCAATGATATATATCAGTAATCTAAGCTTATTAGCGGCACTTCCATCCTAAAATCAGGGATATACAGCCAGGCAGGTACTTAGCCAGGCAGCTATGGGGCCGCAGTACCGGGCATAGCCCAAAAGGTGTACTTTTACCCCACGTATCCACCTTTCTTCTACTTTCTATGATGCTGAAAACATCTTCTGCTTTGCTGACCAGTGTGGCACTGGCCGGCGCCCTGTTACTCACCGCGCCTACCGCCCAGGCGCAGCTAAACACCCCGGCGGCCAGCCCTAAAAGCACCGTAACACAGCGCGTAGGCCTCACCGACATTACAATTACCTACTCTCGCCCCAGCGCCAAAGGCCGCATGATTTTCGGCGACTCTACCAGCAAAGCCGTGGTAGGCTATGGTAAGCGTTGGCGCACGGGCGCTAATGCTACTACGGCCATCAAGTTTTCGGATGATGTGACGGTGGAAGGCAAGAAAGTGCCGGCCGGCGAATATGGTCTGTACACCATTCCCGGCAAAACCGAATGGACCGTAGTTCTCAACAAAAGCCTGAAGCAGGGCGCCGACGTAGCTGGCTTTAAGGCGGCCGACGATGTAGCTTCCTTTAAAGTGAAGCCTTACAAGCTGGGCCAGAAGGTGGAAACCTTCACCATTAACTTCACGGACCTTACCCCCGCCACCGCTAACGTGGATATGCAGTGGGAAATGACCGGCGCCAAGTTCAAGGTGATGGCTGATGTAGACAGCAAAGTGATGGCGCAGATTGACGAAAAAGTCGTTAAAAACGCTTCACCTAACGCCAACGACCTGGCCGCTGCTGCTGCCTATTACCACGATAACAACAAAGACCCCAAGCAGGCGCTGGCCTGGATTCAGAAAGCCAATGCCACAGACCCCAAGTTCTGGAACATGCTGACCGAAGCTAAAATCCGTATGAAGCTGAAGGACTACAAAGGCACTGTGACGGCCGCAGAGCAATCCAAGAAACTGGCACAGGAGGCAAAAAATGCTGACTACGTAAAAATGAACGACGCCTTAATTCTGGAAGCCAAGAAAGCCGGCAAGCTGTAAGCGGCTGGTTCCTACTCTACCGGGATTCTGACCAAAGACGTCCTAATCCATCTTTCATTGAGAAAGCCCTGATGTCCAGCCGGACATCAGGGCTTTTTTATTACAGCGAAGCCGGCTGCTGCAGGCGGATTTCTCGCCGGTTTGCCAGCCTTTGAGCGCCTTCTGCCAGCAGCATCACGGCAAAACAGCCCAGTATATTATACCACAGATAGGCAATGTCAGTGAGCCAGAAAGCCAGCAAGGTTGCCAGCTGCGTAACGACAGCCGCCCAGAATACTGCCCGGCCATGTACCCGCTTCTGGAAAAAAGCCACCGCAAAAATGCCCAGGATAGTGCCGTAGAACAGGGAGCCCAAAATATTGACGGCCTGAATAAGATTTTCCATTTGCGCCGCAAACAGCGCAAAACCTACCCCCAGCACACCCCAGCCCACCGTAGACCAGCGCGAAACGGCTACCAGGTGCGCATCGGGGCAGTGCAGGCGGCGCGTGAAGGGGCGGTACAAATCAATAACGGTTGTAGAGCCCAGGGAATTGAGGCCGGAGGCGGCAGAGCTCATGGCCGCGCTCAGCACTACGGCCACTAAGAGCCCCACTAGCCCGCGTGGCAGGTAGCGCAGCACAAAGGAAATGAAGACATAGTCAGTGTCTTTGGAATCGGCAGCGGGGGCTACCTGCTGCACCAGGCCTTTCCACGATGCTCGAATGCCGGCTGCGGCTGCCTGGGTGGTCTGCAGGCGCAGATTGGCGGCAGCCTGGCCCGGGGTGTTGCCTTGTTGGTGGGTGGCCACCAGTGCCGTAGCCGCCTCGCGTTGCGCGTCCTGAATAAGCGTATACTGCTGCTCCAATTGCCTGGCCTGTGGTGCCATGTCGCTGCGCATCACCCGCTCATACATGGGGCGGTTAAAGGTGAGCGGGGCGGGCTGAAACAGGTAGAATACGAACAACAGCACGCCTACCAGCAGAATCCCGAACTGCATGGGCACTTTTACCAGCCCATTCATGAGCAGGCCCAGGCGGCTTTGGGTCACGCTCTGGCCGGAGAGGTAGCGCTGCACCTGGCTTTGATCGGTACCGAAGTAGGAAAGTGCCAAAAACAAGCCGCCCGTCATACCGGTCCAGAAGTTGTAGCGGTTTTCCCAGTCGAAGTGGAAGTCAACCAGGTTTAGCTTGCCCATGCGGCCGGCCACATGCATGGCATCACTAAAACCTACCTCCCTGGGCAGATAATGCACCAAAAGGTAGCCGGCCACTACCATGCCACAGAAGATTACCGCTACCTGCCCTTGCTGTGTTACGGTAACGGCGCGGGTGCCGCCGCTAACCGTGTAACCAATAATAACGGCCCCCAGCAGGCATACCGTAACAGTAGTATTCCAGCCCAGAATAGCCGACAAAACCAAGGCCGGAGCATACAGGGAAAGTCCGTTGCTGAGCCCGCGCTGCAGCAGAAACAAGCCGGCCGCCAGGGTGCGGGTACGTTTATCAAAGCGGCTTTGCAGGTATTCGTAGGCCGTAAAAACCTGTAGCCGCTGGTAAATGGGCACGGCTACAATGGAAATCAGCACCATGGCTATAGGCAAGCCAAAGTAAAACTGGATAAAGCGCATGCCATCGGCATAAGCCTGGCCCGGCGTGCTGAGAAAAGTAATGGCAGAGGCCTGCGTGGCAATAATACTCAGCCCCACGCCCCACCAGCGGGTTTGGCGGCCGCCCAACAAATAGCCATCCAGGGAGGAGCCGGCTCGGCGCGTACGCCAGGCCCCGTACCCGATGATAAACGTCAGCGCGCCTGTCAGCACGGCCCAGTCCAGCGCGCTCATGTAACGAAGTAGCGACTAAGCCACACAAATAGCGCTATTTCCGCCGCCAGCGCCGCCAGCACCAGCCCATACCAGGCACGCCAGGAAGGCAGCATGGGCGGCTTATTTATTTCGGGGGTTGCGGGCATGGAATTAAAAAAGTTTGTCATCCTGAGGTTTGCAAAGGATGACAATTATGTGCGCTAGACGATTACTTCTTACCTCCCAACTCAATCATGTTCGTGAGCAGGCGGTAAGCCCCTGGTACGCCGGCCGGCAACTCCCGAAAGAATGAGAGGCCGGTATAGATATAGTGACCTTTGCCATAATCGGCTACCAGAATGGCGCTTTCCTTGGCTGCCTCGCCGGGGTCGTGGCTGCTTATGATAGTCTGATATTTTGGGTCCCATTGAGAAGGGTAATATAGACCCTGTTCCTGCACCCAGCCCTCAAAATCCTTGCTGGTAATCTTGTTAGGTGCGTTCAGCAAGGCGTGCTGGGGCTTGAGGAAAGTTATGGCTGCATTTTCCACTGTAACCCGGTCGTTGGAAAGCTTCATGGGGTACGGCCCTATTTCGGGCAGCACCGTGCCGCGGCTTACCGTGTACTGCACCACCAGATTGCCACCATCCTCCACGTATTTCAACAGGGCAGGTTGCAGGTACTTGAGGCGGTCTATTGTGTTGTAGGCGCGGATACCGACTACCACGGCCTGGAAGCGGCGCAGACGCTCGGCGGTCAGGTCTTCAGGCTTGAGCAGCGTTACGTTATAGCCAATCTGGCGCAGGGCATCCGGCACGTCGTCGCCGGCCCCCATGAGGTAGCCGATATCCTGCTTCCGCCGCATCAGGTCCAGCTTAACCAGTGGAGCTACGGCTTCGGGGAAGAGAGTTTGGGTGGGAATATGGTTGTAGGCAATAACCTGAATGCCGCGGCTATATGCCTGGCCATTCATGGTTGCCACGGCGCGAAGCTGGCCGGTGCTCTGCTGGCTATTAGTGGGTTGCACCCGGAACTCCACCGTGCGCTCTTCGTCCTTGTTCTTGATATCGAACGGTATGCTGGCAGGTTCTACTTTCCAGCCAGCGGGCACTTGCAGCGCTACCGTGCCTTTTGCATCTGCCTGGCCAGCTTTTAGGGTAATGGGGACGGTTTTGGGCTTGTTTTCCGCAAAGACGTAGGCATGGCCGCCGATGTTCACGGCTACGGGCGGCACTATTGTTAAGGGGCGGTACTTCTCTCCTTCTACCGGGTCGGTGCTTTTGTATTGGACGGGAATACCACGACCTATATAAGGTTCTAGTGATAGATGAACTGTAGCGACAGGATTGCTTTCTGGCTTGCTTACTAATATACCAAGATCTGGGTAAGACCAATTTAGTGATTTACTATAGATACTATCAGACAGTTTGTACATGCCAATACTACCATTTTCTTGAAGCCAGTAAGGCTGTGAAACTAGTTGGTCTTTGGGAAGCTCAATCGAATACTTAAGCTGAAGACTTTTACCTGGTTTCAATACATAACTTTTAGTTGTGTCGCCAACCAATTTTGCTTCTTTAAAACCGTTTAATAAGCCACTCACCGAATTCATAGTCAACGTTGTAGATGACCTGTTTACTACGTCTAAGCTCAGATTAATTGACTCTCCTGGCGCATAAGATGGTTGACTTGCTGTTGCTTCGATGCTAATTCCTAAACAAGCAGCAATCATATTATCTACCTCTGCTAATTTCTGTCGAACCCAGAACCTATCTGTTGGCGAAGTCAGTAGCCTTGGATGTTTTGATATTATCATTACCTGTAGCTCTCCTTGAGCCTTTTTCAAGGCTGATACACTAGCTGCAGGATTGTTCGCATCAAATTTTTTGATGATTTCATCTATCAGTTTCGCAATGTGTACCCCGTGAGACACCCGGTTCCAGCTCATATCCACGCCCTCAAACAAATCCTTCTCCGCCTTCTCCCCTTTTAGGGGCTGAAAGTATTCCAGCGCCTCACCGCGCGTAGCGGCCGCGCCAAAGCCCTGGCTTTTGTGCTGGGAACGGCTGCGGGCCGCAATTTCGCCGTAGCTCTGACCCAGCAATGGGTTGTAGCCGCCGGCATCCAGCTTGAGGTAACCCCTCATATCATCTCCTGCCTTCACGAAGAAGGAGCCGGTGTTCCAGAGCAGGCGCTTGGGTTGCCAGGCCTGCACATATTTTAGCTGCTCAGGAAAGCGCTTGGGGTCACCGGCGGCATCAAAGGCCTCAATGGCCAGCATGGCCGAGGCGGTGTGGTGCCCATGGCCGGCGCGGCTGTCGGGCGGAAAGCGGGTGATAAGCACATCGGGCCGGCGCTGGCGGATAACCCAGACCATATCGGACAGCACCTGCTCCTTGTCCCAGATGGTAAAGGTTTCTTCGGCGGTTTTGCTGAAGCCGAAGTCATTGGCGCGGGAGAAGAATTGCTGGCCGCCATCAATACGGCGCGCCGCCAGTAGCTCCTGGGTGCGGATAACGCCCAGCTGCTCGCGCAGTTCCGGGCCAATAAGGTTCTGCCCCCCGTCGCCGCGCGTGCAGCTGAAATAGCCGGTTTCCAGCAGGCGCCCATTGGCCATATAGGCAATCAGGCGAGTGTTTTCATCATCGGGGTGGGCGGCAATATAGAGTACCGAGCCTAGCACGTTGAGCTTCTTCAGGCCCAGCAGGATTTCGGAGGAAGTGTAGGTTTTGGGGGCTTGGGCTATGGTGCTAAATGGTAGCAGCAGTGTAGCCAGCAGCAGAATACGAAAACCAGAGAGGCGCATATGAATTCGGAAGAAATAGGGCGTGAAGATACAGGCCGGAACTGAAGTACTCCTGCCAGTGCCAGGTAAGTATACTTCGAACAGAAAAGTTGGGCAACCTTCCTGAAGCATGGCTTCACGAAACAGGTACCACCTGTTTTTCTCTACAGACAGGAGTAATATCCGAGGCACTGCTGTTTTTCTCCCTGTACCTTTGTACATATGACTGCCTCTCCCCTTACGCTCTCCGCCCTTTATATTTATCCTGTTAAGTCCCTGGGCGGTATTGCGCTGAGGGAGGCAGAAGTAGAGCTTCGCGGCCTGCGCCACGACCGGCGCTGGCTGATTGTGGATGCCCGCAACCAGTTTATGACGCAGCGGCAGCTGCCGCATATGGCTCTGCTACAGGTTTCGCCGGCCTATAATGGCTTCCTGCTCACCCACCGGCAGCGCCCGGATCTACTCCCATTATATATCCCCTTTGAAGCTACTCCCGAGCGCACCCTGTTTGTGACTATCTGGGACGATATGGTTTTTGCGTGGCGCGGCAGCCAGGCCGCCGATGAGTGGCTCACGCAAGCTCTGGGCCAGCCCTGCAAGCTGGTTTATATGTCGGATATGGTGATGCGGGCCACGGAGCCAGAGCGCAACCTGGAAGGTCAGATGGTTAGTTTTGCCGATGCATACCCATTTCTACTGGCCGGCGAGGCCTCCCTGCAGGAGTTAAACTCGCGGCTGACCGAGCCCGTACCCATGGACCGTTTCCGGCCCAACTTTGTCTTTTCTGGTGGCGCACCCTGGCAGGAAGATACCTGGGGCCATTTTCTGATTGGCAAAGTGAGTTTTCAGGCAATAAAGCCCTGTGCCCGCTGCCCGGTTACGACTATTAATCAGCTAACCGCGCAAAAGAGCGCTGAGCCCCTGCGTACGTTGGCATCCTATCGGGCAGCAGGCAATAAGGTGCTGTTCGGGCAAAACCTGACGGGCCCGGGCCGGGGCACTGTGCGCGTGGGTGATGTGCTGACGATACAGCAACTGAAAGAAATACAGCTATAGCGCCACAAAAACAGTTGCGTTCCAAAGCGCCAAAACCGTCAGCAAAGTCCCTGCGCTGGCTGACCAAACCCCGGCCAAATAGCCGATAAATGCGTTTGCAGCCTTCTCAAAGGCTTTTTGAAGCCAGGCGAGGGTAATAAGCCTCTGATTTATCTGGAGTTATGGTGCATTTTCTGGGCAAGTAATTACCTTTGACTAGCCCAATTCTGCTTTTAGCAATAAAAGCGGCCTGGGGCCTTGTTACTGCTCTCTTACAGGCTGGCCTTCAAACCGCTTGCCTGCCCCGCTCCTCACCTCTATTGCATTTCTTCATGGTTTTCCCTTCTCGGCTCCTACCCGCACTAATGGGTTGGTTGGTGCTGTGTATGCTGTACACCAACGCCACGGCGGCCGATAGCCCTGCTCAGGTACACCAGCTTTGGAATGAACTGCTCTTCCAGCACGTTACCCCCGACGGCCGCGTTGATTATCAGGGTTTTTTAGACGATGAGGACAAGCTGGCTGAATACCTGCAGGTATTAGCGCATACTACCCCCAATGAGCAAACCTGGAGCCGCGATGATATAAAGGCATTTTGGCTGAATGCCTATAATGCCACCACTGTCTCGCTGGTTCTGGAGTACTATCCCATCAACAGCCTGAATACCATTCGGCTGAAGTCTGGATCAGGCTTCTCCCCCTGGGAAGCCCTTACCGTAGCCGCCGCCGGGCACGAATATTCGCTGAACCAGGTAGAACGCACCTTATTGCGCGACCAGTTTCACGACCCCCGCATTCATTTTGCTTTGGTTTGCGCAGCAGTTTCATCCCCCGTACTGCGTAACGAGGCCTACGAAGGCCATCGGCTGAATGCTCAGCTAGATGATCAGACCCAGCGTTTTCTGGCTGATCCGCTACTGAACACCATTACGGCAGAGCGACTACAGCTCTCCAGCCTGTTCGACTGGTATTCCGCCGAATTTGGCAGTGGCGAAAATGCCCTGGTGGCTTTTCTCAACCGCTATTTGCACACCCCGGTACCAGCTACGGCCAAAATAGAGTTCCTGTCGTTTGACTGGCGCCTGAATGACCGCCAGGCCCTGAGTGGCACGCAGGCCCTCACTCGCTAGTCCGGTTTTCCAACCTCCGGTACCCCTGCCGAGTTATAGCAGGTATGGATAGAGCTTTTCTTCTGGATTTCCTGCGCCAACTGGCAGCTAACAACCACAAAGCCTGGATGGATGCCAACCGGGCCGACTACCACCGTGCCCGCGCCATTTATACCGAGTTTGTAGCGGAGCTTTTGCGCGGGGCAGCCCGCTTTGAGCCGGACTTAGCACCGCTCACGCCCTCCGACGTGATGTTTCGCATCAATAAAAACGACCGATTTCAGCAAAGTAATGAGCCGTATAAGCGCCACATGGGAGCTGGCGTAAAGCCTGGTGGTCGGCATAGCCCATGGGCCGGCTATTTTATTGCTCTGGAGCCTGGTGGGGCAAGCTACGTAGGGGCCGGCCGCTGGATGCCGGAGCCCGCCCAGCTAACCCGCATTCGCCAGGAAATTCACTACAATGGGGCTGGGTTCCATGCCATGCGGCAGCAGCCGGACCTGCTACGCCACTACCCCAATGGCCTCGACCGGAACCAGGTGCTGAAAACCGCGCCTAAAGGCTACGACCGCGCCGACCCAGACCTGGAATGGCTGCAGCTGAAAAGCCATTTTGTGTGGCACTCCATCCCCGATACCCATGTGCTATGCCCCGACTTCCCCGAGCAGGTGCTGACGGCCTGGCAAGCGGCCCAGCCCTTGGTGCATTTCTTGAATGAGGCCATGCAGCCGGACGCTGATTAAATTTTTTAGAAAAGCCTTCGGCGCACGAATCAGGTTATTCCGGGCCCTAAGCATTCTTAATCAAAAAGCCCTGGCCATCTGTATAGATGGCCAGGGCTTTTTGGTCTGGCTCTTCAACTGTCAACAGCTTAAAATAAGCCAAACAGAGTGCTGTTAATTCGGTCGACGATGACACCCAGGTCTTCCGGGTTGTTTACGTAATCGAGGCCGTTCACATCGATTACCAGCAGGCGACCGGCATGGTAGTTACTGATCCACCGCTCGTAATGCTCGTTCAGATTCTTGAGGTACTCAATCTTAATGTTGTTTTCGTAGTCCCGGTTGCGCTTCTCAATTTGAGAAATCAACTTCGGCAGATCCGCTTTGAGGTAGAGCAGCAAATCCGGCGGGTCTACCATGCTTACCATCGACTCGAACAAGCCCAGGTAGTTGTGGTAGTCGCGCTCCGGCATTAGCCCCGACTCGTGCAGGTTGGCCGCGAAGATATGCGCGTCTTCGTAAATCGTGCGGTCTTGAATAACACCCTTGCTGGCCCGTTGCAATTCCTTAATGCGCTGGGTTTGGCGGAAGCGGCTATTGAGAAAGTACACCTGCAGGTGAAATGCCCAGTGGTGCATATCGTCGTAGAAATCTTTCAAATAGGGATTGTGGTCCACATCTTCCAGAAAGACTTCCCAATTGAAATGATGCGCCAGTTTGTTGGCCAGCGTGGTCTTGCCGGCGCCAATGTTGCCGACGATTGCAATATGCATGAGCGAAATGAGGGACGATAAGTGAGCTACAAAAGTAGTGGAAACCCTCGGCCTCCGCATCATGCACTGCCCAGCTTAACTGCACAAATTGCGACTAAGCAACCTTGTCTTTTTACAGAACTAAATCCTTAAAAAAAGGTATCTTTTCGCTTCTTGCTCATTCAGGATTAACCCGAAGAGGCCGGCAGCCAGTATCAGGCACGGCTGTAGATGCCTTTCCCTTCCTGACTCTGACGGTGCTGCTCCTGCTGTGTTGTTGACTTTTGCTTCTCGCCCATGCCATTTTTCTCCACTACCTACGCCGATTTAGGAACTGTCTCGGATAAGCATGGCGTGGCCATTGCCACCTTTCGGCACTACCCCAGCGAGCAGCTTTTGTATATCATCTGGAATGGCAACCTGACCGGAAAGGAAGTGATTCAGGTAGCAAAGGAAGGTTTGAAAATCCTCGAAGAGTTTCATATTCCTTTGGTGCTTAACGATAAAACCAAAGCGACCGGCGACTGGTCAGAGGCCTTGCCTTGGTTGGAATATGAGTGGCTGCCGGACGCTATGCAGGAGGGACTACGCGCCTTTGCCTATATTTTCTCGCCTGATGTACAGAGCCATATCGTGTCTGCCGAGTTCGTAGAAAAGATTGGAAAGTACCTGCCTATCCAACTTTTCTACGACATGCCTTCAGCTATGCAGTGGCTGCAGCAGCAGCATAAAGCGGCCTGACTATACGGCACCCTCCTTATTTGTCGCCTAAATATTCTTTGGTAGCCCGGGCGGTTTCCAGCGTGCGGAACTCACCTTGCAGGGAGCGTACCTGAAGCCGCTCTTCCAGGGAGAGCTGCTGGCGCACCTGCTCATAGCGCGTGTTCAATCGGGTTAAAACTTCGCTGGCCGAGGCCCAGTCTTGGGGTGTCCATTGGCGACGATGCTCCCGCGTATAAGCCAGTAGGTGTTCATACAAAGTGGGCAGATCTGTAGCGCGGGCGCGGCTGATGTTTACCTGCTCGTTCAGCAGCCGGTTTTGCGTTTGCTGGGCCGTCTCGGGCTGGCGGGCCTGGGCTTCCAGACGCTGCTGTTCTTTGGACCAAGCCTGATAGCGGGCCTTTTGGGCGCTGTACTCCCGGCGCGACTGCACCGATAAACTATCAGTTACCTTATCCAGGCGCTGGCTTTGCCGGTCGAAATCAGCCATCATGCGGGGCCACTCGCGGCGGGCACCTGTTTCGGCCTTGTCCATCTTTTCGCTTACCCAGTCCACAAAGGAGCGTAGGTCGCGCTCAGCGGCAGAAGCCGTTGGCTGGATAGCGCGCGTAGCGCCGGTTTGCTGGGCCGAGGCAGCCAAGGGTGATAGGGAAAGGCCGGCGGCCAGCAGTGCAAAAGCAAAGGAAAGTCGTTTCATGCGGTGGAAAAGTGTACAGGTAAGTAGAACGGAAAGCCTCATTGATGAGGTATAGGCAGCCCGGCAATTTCCTGCCCAAAAACGTTGCCATACCGGGTACAGGTTCGTTTTTTGTTTAAAAAATGACGTTTTTGCACCGGTTATGACGTCTGCTGCCTCTGCTTCTGTTACCATCCGGCCTGCTACACTGGATGATATTCCTACCATTATTGCGCTGGCAGAGGCTACCTGGGAGCCCACCTACCGGTTTATTATCTCCCGGGAGCAGATTGAGTACATGTATCGGGTGATTTACACCCCGGTTTCCCTGCAGCGGCAGATGACGGAGGACGGGCACACCTTTTTGCTACTGTATTCAGATGAGCATCCGGCGGGTTACGCTTCTTTTTCCCGTCAGCCAGCCGGCGAGGCGTTATACAAACTGCACAAGATTTACCTGCTTCCGTCCCATCAGGGGCAGGGTCTGGGCCAGCATCTCATTCAGGCAGTAGAGCAGGCTACCAGCCAACTGGGGGGCCGTACGCTGGAGCTGAATGTAAACCGCTACAACCCCGCTATTGCGTTTTATGAGCGCCAGGGCTTCCAGCGCCACCAAGAGGTCGATATTCCCATTGGCCCTTATTGGATGCACGACTACGTAATGCGTAAAGAGCTGCCGTAAAGAGTGCCGGTGGCTATTTAGCAGGAACAGGCTGTACCCGGCAGCTTTTTTCATTGTTTTTCAACTGCTATTCCGCCACTTCACTGCCCGGCGCAATGCCTTTCTTCCTTCTCAATCAAGTTTAAAACCAAGACCCTATGGCCACTAAAATCACAGTACTCAGCAACGGCTCCCTCCGCGTAGAGGGCGAATTTGAAATTGTAGATGCGCAGGGTAATACCTATGGCCTGGCGGGCCGAGAGCGGGTCAGCATCTGCCGCTGCGGGTTGTCACAAAACAAACCCTTCTGCGACGGTTCCCATAAAGGCCACTTCGAGCACAATGCCGTAGCCTTTGATTTGCCAGCACCCAAGGCCGTATAGTGCGTCCTTGCCAGTCATAAAAAAGCCCCGGCGTATCTACGCCGGGGCTTTTTTGCTGGGTTTTATTCCTGAAAGCTACGCGCCCTGAAACAGGGAATCTACCAGCGCTACATACTCCTGGCGAGCCTCGTCCTGGTTTTTGCCGTTGAGGTTGGCCCAGGCATCGTACTTAGCAATGGCTTTAAAATCGAAGCCACCGGGCCGGTCGCCCTGGATGTCGCCTTCGGTGGCTTGCTTGTAGAGGGCATACAGCTGGAGCAGCACCATGTTGGAGGGTTTGCTGGGTAATTGCTGGGCACGCTGGGCAGCAGCTTCAAATTCTTCCTGAGTTGCCATGAAAAAACGGGGCTATTAAGAGGGAAAATACGCTATACTCGTGGCTGGCAAGTTACTTATCCTACCGGAAATAATGCTGCATGCAGCATTATTTCCGGCTCTCCTCTTTCGTTACCTATGCGTCGTCCTTTCCTGTTGCTGGCTTTCATGGCCGGCACTTTGCTGAGTAGCTTCTCTGCTCAGGCCCAAAAAACCTACGTGCATTGCGGCCGGCTGCTGGATATGCGCAGCCCCCGGCCCCAAACCAGCATGACGGTGGTTATCGAGCAGGGGCGCATTGTGGCAGTTTCCCCGGGCTACCAGACGGGCACGGCAACCGATAAGGTGATTGATTTAAAAAATAAAACCGTGCTACCGGGGCTGATTGACTGCCATGTGCATCTGGAAGGTGAAACCAGCAAGGACAACTTCCTGAAGGAGTTTACCCAGAACCCCGCCGATGTAGCCTTTGCCTCCCTGGAGCATGCCCGCAAAACATTGCTGGCTGGGTTCACTACGGTCCGTGACCTGGGCGGCACGGGTGTGAATACGGCGCTACGCAATGCCATTGCCCGCGGGCAGGTAGTGGGCCCCCGGGTGTTTACTGCCGGCAAAGCCATTTCGGGTACGGGTGGCCACATGGACCCCACCAATGGCTACCGCCAGGACCTGATGGGTGTGCCTGGCCCCGCCGAAGGTGTAGCCAACGGCCCCGACGAATGCCGACAAGCCGTGCGGGAACAGTACAAGCGCGGCTCCGACCTCATTAAAATTGCCTCTACCGGCGGGGTGCTAAGCGTGGCGAAAGATGGCAGCGGCGCCCAAATGACGGAGGAGGAAATAAGAGCCATTGTACAAACTGCCCACGACCTGGGCCTAAAGGTGGCCTGCCATGCCCACGGGCCGGAAGGCATTAAGCGGGCCATTCGGGCCGGGGTAACCAGCATCGAACACGGCTCTTTGATGGATGATGAAGGCATTAAGCTGATGAAGAAATACGGCACCTGGTACGTGCCCACTATAACGGCCGGCAAGTCGGTTGCCGACTCAGCCAAAATACCCAACTACTATCCTGCTCTCGTTACGCCCAAGGCGCTGGCCATTGGCCCCAAGCTACAGGACACGTTTGGCCGCGCCTACAAAGCAGGGGTAAAAATTGCATTTGGCACCGATGCATCCGTGTTCCGGCACGGCGTAAATGCCCTTGAGTTTCAGTATATGGTAGAAGCCGGCATGCCTGCCCGGGAGGCGTTGCAGGCGGCTACGGTGCGGGCGGCAGAACTGCTGGGCCAGCAGGAGCAGCTAGGCACGGTGGAGACCGGCAAGCTGGCCGACCTGGTAGCCGTGGAGGGTGACCCGGAGCAGGATATCCGGGTCATGCAGCACGTACGTTTTGTGATGAAGCAGGGCGTGGTGTATAAGCAGGAGTAAAATGAGCTGACCAGAAAACCTACTGGCATCCGCCTGGAAAAGCTATTGCGCCGTGTTTCTGCCTAGCAGGAGCACGGCGCTTACATTTAGAAAATTGATCAGTCTACGAATTCCTGCAACTCCCCAAGGGTAATCCGGCGTATGGGAGCCATACTTACTATAGTACTGCTACCCCCCTTTATGAAAGATACGTTAGTTGATGACCTGGTGAAGCAATTCCTGCAGCATAAGCTTAAGCTGGCCCTGGCCGAAAGCTGTACCTGTGGTTGGGTAGCCGCCCTGCTGGCTCCGGCCCAGGGGGTGAGTGAAGTCCTGCTGGGCTCAGTAGTCACCTACCACGGCGAGGCCAAGCAGCGTTTGCTGGGCGTGAAGAAGAAAACCCTGGACACGTATACCGCCGAAAGTCAGCAAACCACCAATGAAATGGCGCAAGGCCTGCATCAACAGCTTCCCATGGCTGATGTGTGCGTGGCCATTACCGGCTTGTTTGGTCCGGGCGCCTCCGAAACACCGGATAAGCCCTCCGGCACCATTTTCGTAACTATTTTGCTGGAAGGCCATGCCCAAGAGTACCGGGAGCTGTTAAAGGGCCCCACCGACAAGTTTCGGGACCAGGCGGCGGCGTTTATCTTCACGAAGCTGGATGAGCTGCTCACGCGCCGGCAGGAAGCGCCAAGCTCCAGGGTAAATGGCAGTTAGCCAGGGGACGGGAGTAGCTTTTTTTGCTGGGTTTTCTATTGCTGATTAGCCACTATTTTTTCTAAATGGCTGCATTTCTCCATGCAAACCATCCATATTTGTGGCACTATGAAATTAGCTATACTACTGGCCGCTGGCCTCACCTTCACTGCTCTCAGCAATGCCGATGCACAGACGGAGCTAAACGCTCAGCCTACTGCCCCGGCCCAGCCTACAACGCCGGCGGTTTCTACCCCGGCCGCCCCGCTGCTCTCTCAGCAGCCTTCCCACTACACGGGTTCTTTGCTGAGTATGGAAGTGGGCTGGGGTGCTCCTTATGGTGGCTTAGGATTTTCCTACGGGCACCACGTGTTGCCCAATTTGGATATAAATGCAGGCCTGGGCCTGGGTGTGGGTGGTAAAATAGGCGTAGGTGCCCGGTATTACCTGCGGCCGCAAAGCCAGGTGTCGCCGTATCTCGGCGTAAATCTGGTGCGCTCCGGTCGGCTGGATAATGTAGAGGTCACGCTTGATCAGGAAACGGCCGTATATAGCATGGCGCCCAGCGGGGTGCTGCACCTGCGCGGCGGCTTGCGCTGGCAGCCCGGCCGTCTGGGCTTGCTGGGCACATTGGGCTACGGCGTGCGCGTCACCGGCGACCCGGTGACGTATCAGAACGGCTATAACCCGTCGATGGAGCTGCGCAATCTGGTGCAGACCATCAGCCCGGGCGGGGTTGAAATTTCACTGGGACTGGCCATTAACCTGGGCCATTAGTAATATTAACTATAAATACACAACCCTAATTAAATTAATATATAAGGTGAAATATCCTTTTATACTATGCTTGCTATTACTCACGGGTTGCGACCCAAATGATGTACGATTTAAAATCGTTAATAAATCAAATAAGCCTATCTATTTTGTCCTTTCGAAGGATGACTCTTTTAAAATGGATGACTGGCCCCGCGGTTATACTACTGAAGATGATCCATTGTGGAAAGTTCAAAATAGCCTCTTACCAGATTCCAGCAGTTCTGACTATCGGGCTGGCCCAGATGGCTGGCCCGATTATATTAATCATGAATGTAAAGACAGCCTTTTAACGATTTTTATATTTACTCAAGCTCAACTCGCACATAACACTTGGGAGTCCTTGTATAAAAAGCAATTATATTCAAAGAAATATAAACTATCAGTTCAAGACTTAGAAAGAATTAATTGGCAAGTGATTTATAAATAAAAGCAACATCGACAGATAAAATAATTCTACTTAGCCATCCGGGCCCGGCCCAGCATCAGTTTCAGATGCAGGTGCACCACATCACCCATGGAGTCGCAGCGGCTGAACCGGGTGCTGTGGTGATATTGATTGAGCTCTAATTTCAGCTGCTCTACTTTACCACGGGGGGCCAGTTCGTCCTGCCGCATGCAGTCAATGAGGTTTTTAAGGCGGTAGCGCTCGGCCCGGGCGCGACGCAGCATGAGTGTGCGCTCCTCCGTCTGGTACTGCCGTATGGTTTCCGGGGCCAGCAGGCGGGTACAAAGCTGCACAATGGCGCGGTTATCCTTGAAATACTGGGGCAGGTACATGGTTTTCTTGCCCTCGTAGCTCTGCTGGTCAAAGTCAATGGCGCGTACCCGGTACTGCTCGTCCTCAAAATCGGCCGTTACATCTACCACGTAATTGTAGGCACGCATATCGCCCAGCAGACGGGCAAAGCACCGCTCATTAAACTTCACAAACTCTTTGGCAATGCGTACCTGGTTGAGGTGAGGACGCTGCAGCCGGTCCCGGATGAAGTCGTCGCCGGGAATGCCAGCAATGTGTTCCTCAATTAAGGTGTCGCCGCACACCAGGTAGTTAATACTGTTGGGGGCCAGCACGTGCTCCAGCTCCAGGCCATATACCCGTGAAGCATCGGCCCGCTTCACGTAGAAATAATCATAATTATCATTGAACTGATTCACGATGCGTACCCGGAAGGGCTGGCTGTTGCCAAAGCGGCAATAGTCGATGCGGTCGGCCAGCAGGTGCTCGGTGAAAGACAGGTCGCCGCCGGTTTTTAGCAGCGCATATACTTCTGTGAGGCCGCGGGAAAGCTCCTGCAAGGTTTGAGGCTCATAAAATACCGTTTCCCAGAGTGTATCGCGCCCTTTGCGGTCTAAAAGCGGGTAGGCCCCACTGATGCGCAGCAGGTCCAGATAGGTAATGGGCAGATGCGCTTCCCGGTCGTACTCGCGCAGATAGCTCCGCAACGGCGTGCTGATGGCGTAGGGAATCTTCTTTTTGGAGATGCTGGTCACAGGGGCAGAAATAACGGTTACAAGGTAGAGAACCAGCGGCCTTATCTGGCTGTCATTCCTTTGGTCGTCGTGGAAAAATACCGAACTTTGGGATTGTCTGGTCAGCTCATTGGCCGCTCACTGCGCTTATGAAGAAACTACTTACTACGCTCTTACTGGTCCTGCTCTGCCCTATGTTTTCGCCGGGCTGGGGCTATTTTGGCCACAAAGTCATTACGCAGATTGCCGTATACTCGCTGCCCAGCGGAATGCAGGGCTTCTACTTCCGCAACCTCAACCGCTTGGTGCAGCTTTCCACTGCCCCCGACCAGCGCCGCGAGATTGATACGCTGGAGGCCAGCCGGCACTTCATCGACATGGACCATTTCGGCGACGACCCTTTTAACACCGTGCCCAAAGCCTGGGACAAGGCCGTAGCCAAGTATTCTGCCGATACGCTGCGCAAATATGGTACGGTGCCGTGGGTAGTGCTGGAAGTGCAGAACAAGCTAACGCAAGCCTTCCGTACCGGCGATACTACCGCTATTCTGAATCTGTCCGCTGATTTGGGACACTACGTGGCCGACGCCTACGTACCGCTGCACACCACCGAAAACTACGATGGGCAGCTTTCTAACCAGCAGGGCCTGCACGCCTTGTGGGAAAGCAAATTGCCGGAGCGCCATATTGGCGAGTACAAGCTGATGGGGAAAGACGCCAAGTACCTGAAAGACCCGCAACAGGCCATCTGGGAGGTATTGCAGCAATCCTATGGTTTCCTGGGGGCTACGTTTGATCTGGAAGAGAAAGTAGGCCGGAACTTTACGCCGGAGCAGAAATACACTTTCTCCCACCGGTTTGGCAAAACCCGCCGGGCCTATTCCGATGCTTTTGCGGATGCCTACCACAAGCAGGTGGGCGGCATGGTCATGTTTCGTCTGCAGCTGGCTCCCGCTACCGTGGCTTCTATGTGGCTAACGGCCTGGCAGGATGCCGGCCGCCCCAACCTGGAAAAGCTGCTGAAAAAGCCCATCAGCAAGGAAGAAAAAGAAAAGCTGGACGAGCACCTCACCGCCTGGAAGAAAAACCAGCTGGTACCCAATTCTATGCTACTGGGGCAGTTGAAAGAAAAGCCCGTGGAAGCGCCCGACCAGATTAAACCGGCCGCCGATATGGCTCCACCACCTGTTGAGGCTGCTGTTCCGGTTGCTACACCTACCCTTCCGGTTACAGCCCCAGCGGCCACTCCCGAAAAGGTGAAAGAAAAAACCAAAACCTCGAATGGCAAGAGCAAGCAAAAGGTAAAGAAAGCTGCCCCCGCCAACGACGGCTGGAATTAACCGGCAATCAATAGCCCGCACGGCGGGTAGCGAGCTATGGGCAACCGCCTGTACTCGCTACCCGCCGTTTTTTGTTGTTTTATTGCGGCATGAAAGCGCTGTATTTCTCTCTGATGCTGGCGGCCCTGCTGGCTGGCTGCGGACAAGCCCAGAAAACCACCCCGGTAGAAGCCCCTACCGGCTCTGCTACTCCCCCACCTGTGCCCGGCCCGGACCTGGTAAGCCTGGCTGATACCAATGTGGCCCGCTTGCTGCCCGCTTATGCCCGTGCGTATCCGGCATCCGAAGTAATCCTGCACACCCGCCTGGGCAAAATGCGCATCCGACTTTATGACGATACGCCTATACACAAAGCCAATTTTCTGCTGCTGGCCCGCAAAGGCGTGTTTGATGAAACGGTTTTTAACCGAGTGGTGAAAGGCTTTGCCGTACAGGGCGGCCGCTCCGACCACCGTACCATTCGCATTGCCGATTACCACCTGCCGCCCGAAATCAGCCCCCGGCACTTTCATAAGCGGGGGGCACTGGGCATGGCCCGCTATGATGATGAGAAGAACCCCGGCAAGCTTTCCTCCAATACCGATTTCTACTTGGTCCAGGGCGAAAAACTAACCCCTTACCAGGCGCGGGCCATGGCCGGCCGGCCGCTCATGCCTGAGCAGCTCCGCACCTACCAAACGGTAGGCGGCGTGCCCTCTCTGGATGGCCAGTACACCGTATTTGGGGAAGTAGTGGAAGGCCTTGATGTCATTGATAAAATTGCCGCAGAGCCCGTGGATAACACCAAATGGCCCAAGCAAGATGTGGATATTAAGATGGAAGTGGTGGCAGTGAAAAAGTAAGGTGGAGCATGTTTAAAACTGCTCATCTTTCTGTTCCTGTTACCAAACAAAAAAGGCGGCCTGCACAATGCAGGCCGCCTTTTTCAGGCTACTTAGTAGTAGACTCTTTAGCTTACCACACTTTGGCGCGCACATTTTGGGCGCGCACCATCTTGGCGTCTTCCTTGCAGCCAAAGGCTTCGTAGAACTGCGGCATATTTTGCAGCGGGCCGTTGGTACGGAACTGCGCCGGGCTGTGCGGATCGGTCATCACCTGCTGGCGCAGGTACTCGGGCCGGGCGTTGGTGCGCCAGATCTGGGCATAAGCCAGGAAGAAGCGCTGCTCCGGCGTGAGGCCGTCGAACTTGGGGCGCGGACCGTTGCCGTACTGCTTCTGAAGCTGCTTTTGCAGCGCAGTGTAGGCAATGTTCAGGCCACCCAGGTCGGCAAGGTTTTCGCCCATGGTCAGCTTACCATTCACGAACACCGAGTCTATCGGCTGGAAGGCATCAAACTGCTTGCCCACGATGTCGGCACGCTGGGTAAATTTCTCGGCGTCTTCCTTGGTCCACCAGTCTTTCAGGTTGCCCTCAGCGTCATACTGACGGCCCTGGTCATCAAAGCCGTGGGTAATTTCGTGGCCAATAACGGCACCCATGCCGCCATAGTTTACCGCATCATCGGCGTTGGGGTCGAAGAACGGAGGCTGCATAATGCCGGCCGGGAATACAATTTCATTCAGCGACGGATTGTAGTAGGCATTAACCGTGGGCGGCGTCATACCCCACTCCTTGCGGTCTACCGGCTTGCCGAACTTCTTCACATTATCCTGGTACGACCACTGACGAGCCGCCAATACGTTGCTCAGGTAGGAGTCGCGCGAAATGTTTAGGGCCGAGTAGTCCTTCCACTGATCGGGGTAGCCGATTTTCACACTGAAGGCATTCAGCTTTCTGAGGGCTTCCTGCTTGGTGGCGGCGCTCATCCACTCCAAGCCTCGGATGTGCTCCCCCATGGCTTCCTTAATGTTGGCCACCATTTCCAGTGCCTTCTGCTTGGCTTCCGGCGGGAAGGCTTTGTCTACATACATCTGGCCGAAGGCCTCGCCCAGGGCACCGTCGGTGGAGCGCAACATGCGCTTCCAGCGGGGCTGCTGCTTTTTAGCGCCCGTCAGAACCTGCGTGAATTTAAATGACTCGTCGCCATAGGCCTTTGGCAAGGCAGAGGTAAAGGCCGTAACCAGGTGCCAGCGCATGTAAGTTTTCAGGTCAGCCATGGGCTCAGCCTTCAGCATAGTGTTCAGCTCCTGAAAAAACGCCGGCTGTCCCACAATTACCTGCTTGGCCGAGGACAGACCCAGGTGTTCCAGGATATGCTTGGGGTTCAGGTTCGGGTATTTCTTCTGCGCTTCCGCCAGCGTCATCTTATTATAGTTGGCGTAAGGGTCGCGCAGGTCTACGCGGCTCTTGCTGGCTTTGGCCAGGCGCGTTTCGAGGCGGATAACGGTAGCGGCGTTTTTGGTGGCCGTGGCCTGGTTGTCGCCAATCAGCTTGAACGTATTAACCAGGTAGGTTTGGTAGGCCGCGCGGATGCTCTTGGAGCGGGCATCGTCTTTCAGGTAATAATCCCGGTCGGGCAGAGAGAGGCCGCCCTGGTACAGGTTTACGGCATACTCATCACTCTTCTTGTCGTCTTGGCCTACATAGGCCCCGAAGAACGCGCCGGTCTGCAGCTGCTGGTCGCGGGCAATGGCCATCTGCAGGTTATCGAGCGTTTTTACCGCGGCAATGCGGTTCAGCTCGGGTTTCAACGGCGTGATGCCCGCCTTCTCAATGGCCATGGAGTCCATGGCGGTGGCATAGTAGTCGCCTACTTTCTGCGCATTCGTGCCTTTCTGTGCGGAGGTATTAGCGGCGGCTTCTTCCAGAATCTGGCGCATGATGGCGCTGTTCTTATCCGCTAGCTCGTTAAAAGAGCCCCAGCGCACTTCTGCCGCTGGTATAGGATTGTTTTTGAGCCAGTTACCTGAAGCGTACTGGAAGAAGTTGTCGCAGGGCGCAACGGAGGGGTCCAGATTCGAAATATTCAGGCCTACGCCTTTGGGAACCTCCTCGGCCGGGGCTGCCGCAGGGGCGGGCGTAGCGGCGGCCGTAGGCGCCTGGGCCGTGGTAGCACAGCTGGCCAGGGCCAACCCGGCTGCCGCCACTACCAGCAAAGAAGCGTTTGTACGCTTTTTCATAAATAAAATGGAAAGATGACTGAATGGGAATGGGCAGAAATATAATAAGAATGCGCGTTGGGAAGCACATAAGCCCAGCATGAGTATTGCAGAAAGTAGACGCCCTGCCCGCCGGGATGCTTGGGTGCGCCGCGCCCAATTCCGTACCTTTCGGCTATGCCACCGCTGTACAACCGCCGCCCTGACCCTGGCCTGACGCCTCAGCCGCCTGCCCCGCTGGCCCTGAGCGAGCTGTTGCGCCGGGTGCGCGAGGCGCTCAGCGGCACTTTCCCGGATGCCTACTGGGTGGTGGCCGAAATAGCTGAGCTTACCCTGCCGCGCTTTGGCAGCGGCCACTGCTACCTCACCCTCACGGACCAGGCCCAGACCGGACGCGGCGCCCAGCTGAAAGCCCAGGCCCGCGCTACCATCTGGGCGGCGCGCTACGAGCAGCTGGCCCCACAGTTTGAGTTGCTCACTGGCCAGACACTGCGGGCCGGGTTGCGCGTGCTACTGCGCGTAAGCATCAAATTTCACGAGCAGTACGGCCTCAGCCTCGATGTGCTGGCCATAGATCCTACCTATACCGTGGGCGACCTGGCTCGGCAGCGTCTGGAAACCGTGCGCAAGCTGGAAGCGAAAGGCCTGCTCACACGCCAGCAGAAACTACCGCTGGCACTGGCGCCGCAGCGTCTGGCTGTCATCTCCTCCCCCACGGCTGCAGGCTTTCAGGATTTCATGCGGCAGCTGGATGAAACGGTCTATGCCTTTGAGGTGACGCTGTTTGCCGCCGTAATGCAGGGCACCGAGTCGCCGGCCAGCTTGCTGGGTGCGCTGGAGCACATCCGCCGTCAGCACGGGCGCTTTGATGCGGTGGTGATTATTCGGGGAGGCGGCTCTAAGACTGATTTGCTGGCCTTTGATGACTATGGGGTGTCGGCAGCGGTAGGCGCTTTCCCCCTGCCGGTGCTCACGGGCATTGGGCATGAGCGGGATGAGGCCGTAGTAGACCTGACTGCCCACCTGGCCCTGAAGACTCCAACAGCCGTAGCGGTGTTTCTGACCGAGCGCCTGGGCCGGCTGGATGCCGTGTTCGATGGCTATGCCAGCCGCATTCGGGAGCTGGCCAATGAGCAACTGAACGACCAGCAGCGGCAACTTTTGCAGCTCGGGAACCAGTTGCGGCAGGCAGCCAAGCACACCTACCAAAGCCAGCATCTGGACCTGCAACAGCATGCCCGCCAACTGACCCATGCTGCCCGCACCGTGGTAACGGCGCAGCAAAGAGCGGCGACCACCCGCCGGCACCGCCTGCAGCATGCTGCCCACCAGGCCAGCCAGCGCCAGCAACGCCGCCTCCGCCGGCTGGGGCGTGCCTTGGCGCAGCGCTTCCGCCGCCAGCATCGTCGGAGGCACGATGCTCTGGTGCGGCTGCGCTACCAGGTGGAGCTGCAAACCCGCCTGCAGGCTACAGCTGCTAACACCCTACAGCTGCTGGCTGCTGAGCGCCTGCGCCTGCTCACCGCGCTTTTGCCTCGCCGCTGAGCTGATTTTCCCGCTTTATTTTGATGATTTACTGCTTATAAAATGAGTACCGAATTTACCTACCGCAACGCCATTGAAGAGCTGGAAACCATTCTGCGCGCTCTGGAAACCGATACTGTAGATGTGGACGAGCTGACGGCGAAAGTGCAGCGCTCCTCCGAGCTAATTCGCCTATGTAAACAGAAGCTGCGGGCTGCCGAGGCGGCTATTGACCAGGTGTTTGACAGCCTGGACGAAGAAGAAGCCGACGAGGAAGAAGAAAGCTGGGAAGAAGCCCCACGCAACACCCCGCCTCCTGGTATACCGGGCATGTTGTTTTAACCTCCTTTTTAAAGCCCAATAGGCCCGATATATTATCATTTTGCGCCGCGCGCGGCATTGTATAACATACTTTAAAATCTATATTTGAAAACGGCTGCCAAGGCGTCGTTTCAATCATTTTATAGTTTACTCAGTTTACCAGCTTTTATGTCATTCACCGGATCAGAAGGAACATTCATCGAACTAGGCGTAGGCCACGATCTTACCAGCTGTTATCAGGGAGAACATACTGATGAAGTAAGGGGCTATTTTTTTGGCAAGACCAAACTCCAAAGTCTGCTTAACCAACCTGGATGCGTAGGCATCCGCATTTATTATGGCCAGGATGGCACCGGGCCCAAATTAGTGTTGGCAGGTGTTACCAACAACGAAAATGACATTATCACCCTTGTGCTGGATGCTGGTGTCCCTTCTCCCCCAGCTTCTGGTATATCAAATCAACTAAATAACATCACATCTATTATTTTATAATCCTAACCTGATGGACTATACGCTACCTATATGGTTACGAGAGACGGGCGTTATCATTTACTGGATTTGCCAGGTGGCCCTGCTGTATCCGCTTTGGGTAGCGTGGCGTCGGCGTGATTACTGGACTCTTCCAGTTCAGATTCTATTCTGGGTATTGGTAGCGCTGGAAGTCAACTGTTTTTTTCTGGACCTTTTCAATCTGCTCGACAATTCTGCGGAATTTCGGGCCAGGTTTCCGCCATATGGCATTTCAACCTGGCCGTTTGTGCATGTGCAGATTAATTTGTGGGGGCTAGGGTACATAGCTATGTTTTACTATGCTCTACAGAGCCCAAAAATCCGGCAGGTGCTGCGTATCTGGGTACCCGTTTTGCTGATTATATCCTTACTGGATTCGTTTTACCTGCATCCGTTCGTTGATTTTAAAGCTGATCAGTACGCCCAAACCAGCCAGTTTATTACGGTGATAGTGCTGTGCGTCCTGTATTTTGAACAGCTCCTGCAGCAACTGCGCATAAGTCAGGTAGAGCGAGACCCTCTGTTCTGGATTGCTACGGCTAGTATATTATATTTTACCTCTTCACTGGTAATGGGCAGCCTCACCAACAAAATGTTAGCCGATACGCATTACACTAATGGGCGGAACTTTCAGGCTTTATTTGGCCTAATTAGCTCTAGTGCCTGCCTGCTAAGCTATGTGCTGCTGACGATAGGTTTCTATCAGCTTGGCCGGGAGCAGAAACTGGTTCTGCAGTAAGTATAGTAGTGTTTCTATTCCATTAACCGCGTCGTAAGCCGCACCCCAGGAAATTCATGGAGATTTTACGCGTTTTCGCGGTTGTACTATCCGTTCTTCTCTTCCTGGCCCTCAGTATTGTGGTTTTTGTGGTTCGCTATCAGCGGCGGCTGATTCGGCAGCAGGCGCACTTGCGCAGTGTGCAGGATGCCGCCCAGCGCCAGGCCCTGGAAGCTGCCCTGGTGGCGCAGGAAGAAGAACGCCGCCGCATTGCCTCGGATCTGCATGATGAAGTAGGCACCACCCTGGCCATTGTAAAGCTGCACCTCACGGCTATGGGCCAGCCCGGAGAAACCCGGGAAATGACCGGGCTCCTGGATCAGGCTATCAGTGAGGTGCGCCGGATTTCGCGGAACCTCCTGCCGGCGGCCCTCGTGAAGTTCGGGCTTACGTTTGCGCTGGAAGCCCTGGCCCGGGCTGTGCCCCCTGGCGGTACCCGGGTGGAGCTGACGCAGCATGGCAAACCCATCGGACTAAGCCCTATGCAGGAGCTGGCCGTGTACCGCATTGTACAGGAGCTGATGGGCAACGGCCTGCGCCACGCCCAGGCCAGCCTCATTCATATTCATCTGGTATTTGCCACCAATCATCTGAATATCACTTATACTGATGATGGTATTGGCTTTGATCTTTCCGGTAGCGAGGTAGTACCGTCTCCGGACACACGCACGGGGCTGGGACTCACCAACATGCGCAGCCGCGTTACGCTGCTGCAGGGAACCTTGCGGCATCAGTCGACGCCAGGCACCGGAACGCGGGTTTGGATTTCCTTCCCGGTGCTGTATCTTTCTGACAATTAGTCTACTGCCCCGCTATATTCCTGCCTGCCCTACTACCTATTGCCTGTTTATCCTATGAACCAGCCTGTCCCGCTTATCCGCCTTGCCCTTGCCGATGACCATGTGCTTTTCCGCAAGGGGCTGCGGGCGCTGCTATCCAGCTTTCCGAACGTGGAAATTGTAGCCGAAGCGGGCGACGGCCAGGAGTTGCTGGAGCTGATAGACCAGCTGCCTACCCCGCCGCAGGTAGTACTGATGGATTTGCAGATGCCTGTACTGGATGGCCTGCAAACCACCCGCCTGTTGCGGGTGCAGTATCCCCGGGTGCGCGTGGTAATTATCTCCATGCACGATGAGCCCGAGCTGATAGAGCAGTTGGTAACTGAAGGCGCGCACGGCTACCTGCTGAAGAATGCCAGCCCGGAGGAAATGAGCCTCGCCATTGAGGCGGCCGCACAGGACCATGCCGCCAGCTTAAGCATAGCTTAGCCCTTACAATACGCTCTTTTTAATACTATGCCAGCTCTACGCTGGGGTCCCAGAACAGGCGGGTGAAGTCCTGCACCTGGTCGTCTACTACCCGGATGCCTTCTGCTTCCAGGGCTTCCTGCATGGCCGTGGGCGTAGTATAGTGCTGGCGCCCCGTGAGAAGCCCCTGCCGGTTTAGCACCCGATGCGCGGGCACGCCGGTTTCCGTGTGCGCGGCCATCATGGCCCACCCTACCATGCGGGCCCCGTGCTTAGCTCCCAGGTAGTGCGCAATGGCCCCGTAGGTAGTAATTCGGCCCGGCGGCACCAGCCGCACTACATCGTGCACATCCTGAAAGAAATTGCGGTGTTTATCTGATGGGGTTGGCATGCGGCAGTGGTTAGAAAGACCAAAATAACGTAACAACCCCTCTCTTCGATAGGCGTAAGGATATAATGTATTCCGAAGACCGGAACGATTTATCTATTCACCTTACTACTATTGACTTATGTTTGGTAAACTCAAAAGCCTCGACGACCTGTTTCACGAACAGTTAAAGGACCTCTATAGCGCCGAAAATCAATTAATAAAGGCGCTGCCCAAAATGGCGGCGGAAGCGCAGGACTCCCGTCTACGCCAGGGCTTTGAAAAGCACTTGAAGGAAACCGAGAATCAGATTACCCGCCTGGAGAAAATTGGCAAGATGCTGGATGTTTCACTCAGCGGGCATACCTGCAAAGCCATGCAGGGTCTGGTAGCCGAAGGGCAAGTAGCTATTGACGAAAATGCCACCGATGAGGTGAAAGACGCCGCGCTGATAGCCGCTGCTCAGCGCGTGGAACACTACGAAATTTCCGGCTACGGCACCGCCGCTCACTACGCTGAGCGTCTTGGCCACACCGATGCAGCCGTGCTATTGCGCCAGACGCTGCAGGAAGAGCAAATGACTGATACCAAGCTCAATGACCTGGCCAAGAACTATATTAACGCCAAGGCCATGTAGGTATTTGCGCCTTAAATCAGGAAAAGCCTGCAACATGCAGGCTTTTTTTGTGTCAATGGCCCAATGTTCATGCTTTTGATAACCTTATCGGAAAGCATGGTGTTGTGTAGAGCGGATAATTTCGTAGCGGATAAAAGCGCCCCTCCAGTTGAAGTAGGCGTTTCTTTTTTTACAATATGCAGACGAAGGAACAAGAAGAACAAGTAGTAGCAGAGCCACGTACCGGCCGCCGGTTTTTATGGATTTTTCTGGCGCTGGCCCTAGTTGCAGGGCTGGTTTTTGTGAAGATGCGCTACTTCCCTGCTACAGCGTCTGGGGGCAAAGGCGGCCCCGGGGGTAAAGGTGCACCTGGTGGTAAAGGCGGAAAAGGCGGCGGGGAGAAAGGCGCCAAAACGCCCGTACAGGTATATATTGTGAAGCCCACTAACCTGGCTGATGAAGTAGCCGCTACGGGTTCCGTGCTGGCCGATGAGGCCGTGGTTATCAAAAGTGAGATATCCGGCAAGATTACCAGTCTCAATATCCGGGAGGGCCAGCCGGTACGCCGGGGCCAGGTGCTGTTCAGCATCAACGCCGATGAGATTCAGGCAGACTTGCGCAAACAGGAGTACAATATCAAGCTCTACCGCGACCAGGAGCGTCGCCAGCGCGTGCTGCTTAATAAAGAGTACATCAGCGCCCAGGAATACGAGCAAACCAACAACCAGCTGCTCACGGCCCAGGCCGAGCTACAGTCCTTGCGCGCCAACCTGGCCAAAGCCTATGTGCGCGCCCCCTTTGATGGGGTACTGGGCCTGACCACCGCTACCGTGGGCACCTACGTGAGCCCTGGCACTGAAATTACTACTCTCTCCCGCATCCGCCCCGTTAAGATTGACTTCGCGGTGCCGGGTCGCTTTGCTTCCAACGTTCGGGTAGGCGACGTAGTAAGTGTAACGGATGAAGCCACCAACAAGCAATACGAGGCTAAGGTATACGCCATTGACCCGCAGATTGACCCGGTGAGCCGCACCCAGCCGGTGCGAGCCCGCTTCCCCAACACCGGCAACGAGCTGCGCCCCGGCGCCTTCGTCAAAGTAAACCTAGAGCTGGGCGAATCGACGAATGCCTTGCAGGTGCCAACAGAAGCCGTTATTCCCGAGGCCAGCGGCTACACCGTCTTTACTGTGAAAGGCGGCAAGGCCGTTTCTACCAAGATAAAAATTGGTGTGCGCTCGGAGAAGGTTATTCAGATTACGGACGGCCTGGCCGTAGGTGACACCGTTATCCGGACCGGCATTTTGCAGTTGAAGCCCGGCGACGCAGTGCAGATTCAAAAAGCTGAGCTGTAAACTACTTCTCCCGTCGAAAGGATTTACCCATGAACGCAACCACTCCCACTCTTTCGGCTGAAATCAACATTCGGCGGGCAGCGCCGGCTGATGCAGCGGCCCTGGCAGAGTTAGTAGCGGAACTTGGGTATCCGACCGACAGCCAGGACTTAAAACACCGCCTGGACAGCCTCACTGCCGCCGGTGACCAGGTGCTGGTAGCCGTTCGGCAACAGCAGGTGGTGGGGTTTGTGCTGCTCCATTGCACATATTTTCTGCACCGCCCACCCGATGGCCGCGTGGTTACCTTGGTCGTAACGGCCGAATACCGCAGTCAGGGCATTGGGCAACAGTTGCTAAGAGCCGCGGAACAGGCGCTTTTGGAGTTGGGGTGTGGTCGTATTGAAATAAGTAGTGGCGCCCGGCGCGAGGCAGCCCACCGGTTTTACCTGCGCGAAGGATATACTGAGCAGCCGAAACGGTTTATCAAGCCGGTATTGGCTGGTTAGCACATTGTTGTAAGCTGACCGGCGGGCTTTCGGGCCGCTGCCTTCAGCAGTTTTGTAGAGTATAGAGTAGTAGAAGCGCTTCCTTATGAGCTTATCCTCCACCAGTATCAACCGCCCGGTCCTCGCCATCGTGATGAGCCTTGTCATCGTGATTTTCGGCGTTATCGGGTTCCGGTACCTCAGCATTCGGGAATACCCGAGCGTGGACCCACCGATTATCACGGTTTCGGCCAGCTACACCGGAGCCTCGGCTGATGTGATGCAGAGCCAGGTTACCGAGCCGCTGGAAGAAGCCCTCAATGGCATTGCGGGCATCAAAAACATGACGTCGAACAGCCGCGACGGCCGCACCCAGATTACCGTGGAGTTTGACCTCGACGCTGACCTGGAAACCGCCGCCAACGACGTGCGCGACAAGGTATCCGGCGCGCAGGGCCGCCTGCCCCGGGATATTGACCCGCCCATCGTGAGCAAGGCCAACGCCGACTCCCAGCCCATTGTCATTACCTACCTCAGCAGCAACAAGCGCAGCCTGCTGGAGCTCACGGACTATGCCAACAATACCCTGAAAGAGCGTCTGCAGACTATTCCGGGTGTGTCGGAAATCAGGGTATATGGGGAGCGGAAGTACTCCATGCGCCTTTGGATGGACCCCGTGAAGCTGACGGCTTTGGGCGTGTCGCCGGTGGATGTACAGGCCGCCCTTACCCGCGAAAACGTGGAACTACCCAGCGGTGCCGTAACCGGGCAGAACACCCAGCTCACGCTGCGTACCATGGGCCGCCTGACTTCAGTAGAAGACTTCAATAACCTGATTATCCGCAAAGATGCTGCCTCTTTGGTACGTCTTTCTGATATAGGCTACGCCGAGCTGTATCCGGAAAACGACCAGACTATTTTCCGGGTGAATGGAATACCGGGCGTGGCCCTGGCCGTTATTCCTCAGCCAGGCTCCAACCAGATTGATATTGCCGACGAGTTTAACAAGCGTATCAAACAGTTCGGCAAGGATCTGCCCAAAGACCTGGAGCTGCGCCCGGCCATCGATAACTCTGTTTTTATCCGCAACTCCATTAAGGAAGTAGAGCACACCATTATCGAGGCATTTGTGCTGGTAGTGGTCATCATCTTCCTGTTCCTGCGCGACTGGCGCTCTACCCTGATTCCGGTAGTAGCCATTCCGGTGTCGCTGGTGGGTATTTTCTTCGTGATGTACCTGCTGGATTTCTCTATTAACGTGCTGACGCTGCTGGCCATCGTGCTGGCCATTGGTCTGGTAGTGGACGACGCCATTGTGGTGCTGGAGAATATTTACTCCCGCATTGAGGATGGCGAAGACCCGAAAGAGGCTTCCATTAAAGGCTCAGAAGAAATTCTGATGGCCGTCATCAGTACTACCATTGTACTGGCGGCCGTGTTCCTGCCCGTAGTGTTCCTGACGGGTATTACCGGCCGTCTTTTCCGGGAGTTTGGTATTGTGGTGGCCGGCTCCGTGCTGATTTCGGCCTTTGTCTCGCTTACCCTTACCCCCATGATGTGCTCCCAGCTCCTGAAGCGGCAGGAAAAGCACAACTGGTTTTACCGCAAGACGGAGCCCTTCTTTGAGCGGTTGATTGGCGGCTATCAGGACAGCCTGCAAACCTTTTTGCGCAACCGCTGGCTGGCTTGGCTGGTAGTGGCGGGTACGGGCGTGGGCATCTGGTTTTTCATGAAGACGCTGCCTTCGGAGCTGGCCCCAGTGGAAGACCGCAGCCGCGTGAACGTTAACGCTACCGGCCCGGAAGGTGCCTCCTTTGAGTTCATGGATGAGTACATGGCCCAGATTACCAAGCTGGCTATGGACTCTACAGGCGCTGAAAACCTGAACAGTGTCTTTACGGTAACCTCGCCAGGCTTTGGCGGGGGCTCCAATTCCGGTATTGCCCGCGTGCTGCTGGTAGAGGCCGACCAACGTCCCAAAACCCAGCAGGAAATTTCGGATATCATGAGCGCCGGCGTAAAGCGCCTGACGGCTGCCCGCACCTCGGTTTCCCAGGATCAGAGCATTGGCGGCGGTGGCGGCGGCCTGCCGGTGCAGTTTGTAGTGCAGACGCAGGACTTTGAGAAGCTGCGCACGGCAGTACCCAAGTTTTTGGATGCAGCCCGCCAGGACCCCACTTTTCAGTTTGTGGATGTCAACCTGAAATTCAACAAGCCCGAGCTGCGTATTAACATTGACCGGGAAAAGGCGCAGAGCCTGGGCGTATCGGTGCAGAGCATTTCGCAAACCCTGCAGGCAGGCCTCAGCGGACAGCGCTTCGGCTACTTTATCCGGGAGGGCAAGCAGTACCAGATTATTGGGCAGGTAGCGCGGGAAGACCGCAACCAGCCGCTGGATGTGCGCCAGCTCTCCGTGAAAGCCGCCGATGGCAAGCTGGTGCAGCTGGACAACGTAATTCGCCTGACGGAAAGCAGTACGCCGCCTCAGCTCTACCGCTTCAACCGCTATAACGCGGCTACGTTCTCCGCCTCGCTGGCCCCGGGCAAAACCCTCGGCGACGGTATTGCGGCCATGCAGGCCATTGCCGATAAAACCCTGGACGACACCTACACCAACGAGCTTTCCGGCCCATCCCGCGACTTCCAGGAAAGCTCCTCTTCCCTGGTATTTGCCTTTGGCCTGGCTCTGGTGCTGATTTACCTGGTGCTGGCGGCGCAGTTTGAAAGCTTCCGCGACCCGGTCATCATCATGGTGACGGTGCCGCTGGCACTGTCGGGCGCCTTGCTCAGTCTGTGGTATTTCAACCAGACACTCAACCTGTTTTCCCAAATTGGCATTATCATGCTGGTGGGACTGGTAACCAAGAACGGTATCCTGATTGTGGAATTTGCCAACCAGCGCGTAGAACAGGGCGAAGACTATATGACTGGCCTGGTGGAAGGCGCCACGGCCCGTTTCCGTCCTATTCTGATGACTTCTCTATGCGCCATTCTGGGTATTCTGCCGATTGCCATTGCCACCGGCGCAGGTGCCCTCAGTCGGCGCGCTATGGGTATCGGCGTGGTGGGTGGCCTGTTTTTCGCCACGGGCCTCACGCTTTACATTGTGCCGGTGATGTACTCTTATTTCGCTACCGCTAAAAAGCACAAGCACGCCGAAGAGAAACAAGCCGTAGCGGCATAAGCAGCAGAACAATTCTCCCCTGCTCAACCGAGCGGGGGCCGCAGCAGTAAACGGCTGTCGGGGTGGTTAGTTTTCTTGCTGATCCGGCTTTATGGAACAAGGTGCCCCTGCCTTGTTCTATCCTTAACCACCCTGCCCTTCGGGCATCCCTGCTGCCGAGGCAGGGAACTGGTTTCCAGCTATAGTATCCCATTCATGATCTTTCCGCTTCGCGCCTTTCTCGTCTCCACCTTCCTGTTACCCTTGCCTTTGCTGGCCCAGCAATCGGCCAGTCGGCCGCTTTCTTCCTCCGCGCAGTCGCAGAATATGGGCCCAACACTTACGCTGGCCGAAGCCATTCGCATTGGGCTGGAAAATAACTACGGGGTCAGGCTGGTCCGGCAGGATGAGCGTATTGTGGAAAACAATGTCACGCGCGGTAATGCAGGCCAATTGCCAGTAGTAACGGGCAATGTAACGCGCAGCTTTACCCGCAATAACGTACGGCAGGAATCCTTAAGCCGCCCTTTGCCCAGTACCGCCAGTGGTGCACAGTCGAATAGGGCTAACGCCAACGTAGCGGCTACCTGGACAATATTTGATGGTCTGGGAATGTTCATTGCTTATGACCGGCTAAAGACCCTGGCCCAGGGTCAGCAGCAGGTTACCCGGGCTACGGCCGAGGAAACCGTGGCCGATATTACCAGCGCCTACTTTGCCGTAGTGCGCGAAGCTGGTAAAATCCGCAGCTTTGAGGAGGCCCTCCGCATTGGGCAGCAACGCATTGACCTGACCCAGGCCCGCGCTGATGTGGGTGTGAGTGCCAAGGTAGAAGTACTGACCGCCCGGGTAGACTATAACGCTGACCGCTCGGCCCTAATTCAGCAGCAGGAAGCCCTAAAAACAGCCAAAATCAACCTAAATAATCTGTTGGGCCGCTCCCCTGCTCTGGATTTTCTGCCCGCTGACTCGATTGTAGTAAGCCGCGACCTGAGCCGGGAAACCGTGGCGCAGGCAATTCGCCAGAACAACCCCCGCCTGCAACAGGCCCGTATTAATACGCAGGTAGCTACTTATGACCGGCGCCTGGTGCGGGCGTCGCGCCTCCCCCAGATAGGTCTCACGGGCGGCTATGGCTACAACCGCAACATTAACGGGGAAGCTTTCTTCGGCACAGAACTCACCACCAACACCAGCCGCACCTATGGGTTGAACTACGGTGTGGTAGCTTCCGTGCCCATTTTCGATGGCTTCAACCGCAACCGGCTGGAGCAGAATGCCCGCATTGTGGAAATGCAGAGCAAGCTGGAGCTGGACCAAACGCAACTGCAACTGGATACGGAAGCCGAGCAGGCTTATGCACAGTACCAGAACCGCCTGCAACTGCTGCAGCTGGAAGAAGATAATATTCTGCTGGCCCGCCAGAACGTGGCTATTGCCCTGGAGCGTTACCGCCTGGGCCTGCTCACGCCCCTGGCCCTACGGGAAGCCCAGCGCAGCCAGCTGGACGCCGAAAACCGTCTGCTCGATATCCGCTTCCAGGCTAAGCAGGCCGAAACCACGCTGCGACGCCTGAGCAGCGGGCTGGTTCAGGAGTAGACTGGGGCAGATAGCAGTAGCCAGCGAGCTGGAGTTTAGGCTATTGTTCGGCTTATTGTCCTTTCTTTGCCTAATGTATTTATCGCCTAGACTCGAAATTCAGTACCGCTCCGACCTGGATGTACTTACTGTACGCTGGCTGAATGCATTGCAGCCCGACCTGTTTCAGCAGGACTATCATACTATCCTCTCCGAGGCCTGCACCCACAACACAACGCGCTGGCTCATTGATGTACGCCGCCGGCCTCACCCCACCCCTGACATGGCCGAGTGGGCTGCCAACGTTTGGCTGACAGAGGTGGTAGAGACAATGGCTCCGCACCGGGCACGTCTGGCCTATCTTATTTCGCCCAGCCGCGAAGAAGCCCTGCAAGCAAGCCCCTCCCTGCAGGCCAGCGTGAAAACCGCATCCAATCCCAACCGGGGCTACGACGTGTCTATCTTCAACAACGAAGGGGAAGCCAATACCTGGCTTATGGCGAACTAAGCCCCGAAAATCGGTGGCACTTCCTTTTAATCTGCTCACCCATTTTTATTAAAAGGCCCGATTCAGAAGGCTACACCTTTTGAGTCGGGTCTTGTTCTGTGGTGCGCAGGCCATCGGGGCCTTTATGTGGGCATTACTGGAGCTTTTTGGCCCAGCGTACGAGGGCAGCGCGGAAGGCTTCCGGCTCTTCTACAAAAGGTACATGGCCGGTTTGCATCTGTGCTACCTGCTGGTGGGGGAAGCGAAAGAGCTTGTAGTGGTCGGGGCCGATGCAATAGTCCTTGGCACCAGTAACCACCAACACTGGGGCTGTAATCTGGGGAGTGAGCAGGGTAAAGTCCTGCCGGTAATCGGGCAGACGGAAGCCATAGCCGCCGAACTCCCCGGTCTGGGGGTTGCCTTTGTCAGCCTCGTCAATCTGGCGCTGGCCGGCCTCCGTCTGAAACTGCAGCTTCTGAAATAAGCCCTTCGAGTTCAGAAAGCCCAGCATCTGGCCAAAACGGGCATCCAGCGCCTGTGTGGTGTCCTGGTATGCGGCCTGCTCGGCAGTGGGAACATATTGCAGGCCGGCGGCAATAGTGTTCTTCATGGAGTCCTTCAGGTACAGGGTACATTCTACCAGCACCAGGCCGCGTACGTGCTGCGGATATTTAGCGGCATAGGCGGTGGCAATGGTTCCCCCGAAGGAGTGCGCCATCACCACCCACTGCTCCACGCCCAACTGCAGCCGAATTTCTTCCAGATCCTGCACCATGCGCTCCAGGGAGTAGTTATGGCGCGGGTCGTTCTGGGAGCGGCCGCTACCGCGCTGGTCGTACCAGATCATCTGAAACTTATCTTCCAGGGTGGGGCCAGCCAGCGCCTGCGGCATGCCGCTCCAGGCGCCCGGCCCACCATGCACAAACACACACGGAATGCCTTTCCCGGAAATGGAAGCAAAGAGCTGTACCCCATCCGAGGTCAGCAGTGTGGGCGTACCATTAACCAGCGGCACGCGCGGAGTAGCAATTGCCAGAGCAGGCAGCAGCAGAAAAAAAAGCAACAGGCGAAGGTGAGCGAGCAGATACATAGCAACTATGTTTTGCTGCCTAGACCACGCTTTTTCAGAAAGGGTTGCCCGGAAGAAAACACGAGAGCCAACTGGCAGGCCTACTACTCCCTGGTAACAAGTGCGCGTAAATGTGTCAGCGCCTCCTCCGTTTGCCGTTGCTTGTCTTCTTTAATGGTAGGGCCTGGCTTTATGCCCGATGAAGTGTAGAAAGCCAGAATGCTTTGTTTCTGCGGGGTAGTCAGGCCTTCAAACTCGTTGTGGTCCAGTTTGAGCAGCCACTCACTATAGGTTTCATCGGCCAGGGGGTACTCGCCGGTGTGGGTAGGGTGGCCAGTGTCAAAATCGGTGTTGGGCAGGGCCGCAGCCGGAATGTAGCCTTGTTTATTCAGCAGACCACAGTACTTGCCTATCACCTGATGAAAGCTACTCCGAAAAAGGGTTTGCGCTTCGGGAGTGGGCAACTTAAAAGCGAATGGCTTGAGAGGACCTATCTTAGGCAACACCCGCACCAGGTAGGACAGCAGGCGGGCCCCCACCCCGGGCTGCTGGTAACTGCCGCCAAACTCCTGGCGGTACTGGCGCTTGCTAAGATGGTAGATATAGTCGCGGCGCCGGGCCTTGGGGCTGAGGGCTAGAATATCCTTCTTCTTGCTCTGCCACGCTGCGCGGGTAGCCATGGGAATAATTTCCTTTACGGCGAAGCGGTAGGAGCCAATGCTCAGGTCCACGTTGGCAATAACCTGCCCTAGCTTCAGTGCATATGTTTTTTCAAAAGCCCTTTCCAACGCTTCCTTGCTTACTTTAAACCCGATGTAGTTGTGGTAATCATCGGAGCGGTAACGGCCGGCGGCTACTTGCAGCACATCAAAAGAAAACTCCAGTTGGGTGTGCTCCTTGGGAGCTTCATGGTACGTAATGACTTCACCAAACTCAGCTTTCAGCTTCGGATACACAAAGGGCAGTGCCTTGTTAGTGCCTTCCGGGTGGCCACTGATATCAGCGGTATAATGCCCCAGCGCGCCTAGAGCAAAGGCGTACTCGTTCCGGTCGTGCGCCTCATCCAGCAGATTGCGCACAAAGTCGCCGCTGCGCACATAATGGGTGAGGTTAGTAAAAAGCTTGGAGCCGAAGGGGTAGAAGCCCATATCCTGAATAATAGCGCCGCCATAGGCATAAGCTTTGGCTTCTTTCAGCTCCTCGGGGGTGGCACCGGGAAAGCGGCGTTGCAGAGTGGGTATCAGGCAGGGCTCCCAGGTAGAATCAATGTTGGCCTGGTGCGTAAGGACCGAATAGGCCGCCGCCGGTACCCAGGCAAGTACCAGTAGCAGACCGGTCAGTAAAATGCGTTGCATAGGAAAAAAACAAGGAGCGTATAGGTCCGCAACGTAGAGGCGGGGCTTTGCGTTGCGGGCCGCTGGGGCAGCAGAAGCGGAATAGGGAGAATAAAATGAGGCAGAACCCGGCGGGGTCCGTATTTTTGCCCGCGTTTGTCCGGTGCGCAAGCACGACGGTTTGGTTTGTTCTGCTTTGTTTGTCTGGTGAGTTACCGTTGGATTTTTCTTGGATGCCTGCTTCTCCTGGCTCTGTTATCTGCTCCCGCAGCAGCCCAGAGCCCAACCGCACCTCCCCTCTTGCGCGACGTAGTACTGCGTACTGATACGCTTAGCTTCAGCCTCGGGCACAATATTTACTCGCTGAAGGGCGAGCCAAACGTCTACTTTACCTACCGGCGCGATGATGAAACGGTGGATCTGACGGTATATCCCTACCAGCCGCAGAAGGCACTTCGCCTGGTGCGCTCCGCCGATTTTCAACTGCTCGACTCACTCACCTCGAGTCCGGACGGAAAGACCTTCCGGGCCAAGCTGCGCTTCCGCGACCTTACCTCAGCCCAGTTTCTGCGCCTCTCCTTCACGGCACCTGCTGACAGTGCGGGTGGCCCCCTGCTTTCCCAAACGGTAAACCTACTGCCGGTTACGCGCACCACCCTCGATTTCCGCCCCAACGACACAGAGCTGTTTGTAGGCGAGGAAAAGGTCTACGACCTCAACAGCAATAATGCTAAGAACGTGCGCACCACCGGGGAGTGGACGCGTGGCCAGGACATCGACTACCGCCTTACCCAGGACAAAGGCCAGTTGCGCCTGCACGTATTGCCCAATACCCTGGGCACCCGCATACTGACCGTGCGGGCCCAAACGGAGCGCCCTTTTCTAACGGATAACAACCGCCGCCTGACCTACGCGCTGCCGCCACTACGGCAGGAATTTACGGTGAAGGCCTCCCGGCTTCGCTTTTTGAGTGTCGATAAAAAGGAAATTACCCTAACGGAGGCCACCCGCCGGCAGGGCGTGGAACTGATTCTGGACAACGGCCGCACCTTCGACCTGAAGCGCACCTACCGCATTGAGGATCAGGAAGAGGCAGGCGGTGCGCTTATTGCCGAGCTGTTTACGCGCCAGTACCTGACTAACGACCGGGTACTATGCTGGCTGCGTGTGTTTAACACCCACCGCCAGACCGATAGCTACCTCTATATTAAGGAAGACGACAAGGCCAAGTACGTTACCAACTTCAACATCTCGCCAAAAACTACCGTCTCTGCCCTGAGCGTGCGCCACCGCGGCGGCGACTGGACCAACAGCAACACCGTGAACCCTGGCGAAACGGTAGATGTGCGCCTGGAAGGGGAGTCATTGCAACGGGCGCGGTTTCACTTTGAGGATGTGCAGACTGTGCCTTCTGATTCCAGTATCCGCTCTGATGCGGCCGTGGTATACCGCGTACAGGTGCCGTTAAACATTGACAAAAAGCGCATCACCATCTTTAATGCCGGGCAACCCACAGGTTTCCAGCTGGCTATTAAGGAATTCCAGCGCCCGCACCCCCTCGATTTTGTAGCCGTTACCTTTGGGGAGGCCCCCCGCCCTATTACGCGCTTCAACGGTCCAATTCTCTACGACCGTACCGTCAGCGACGTCGTCTTCAGCTTTAACTCTGCGGCCATCGATTCTGACCAGCAGCTCTATGGCAAACAGTACCTCACTTTCGATATCCGAACACAGAACAGCAAGGGCGAGCTGATTGAAATGCGTACCCTGGAAAATGTGGTGGTTTGCCCTGATGGTTCTTCGGTACGGGCGGCTTTCTATCAGGATAAGCAGTGCCAGGTAGGCAACATTAGCCTCAACAGTCTATTATCAGCCCGTAAGACCTATGATCTGGATGACTGGAGCACAGCTATTATCACTATAAAGCATACCTCAGGACAGTACCAGGAGCCCGGCTTTTCCCAAAAGCTGGAACTGGTACTCAAGCGCAAGATGAAGTTCGATATTGACGTAAGCTTCCCCGGCGGCTTACTTACCCGTAAGTCCGGCGACACAGGCTTTGGCTCATTTGGGGGTATTTCACTGGCCATGTTGGGCCAGCTCAGCTTTTATCATCCGGAAAAAATTAACCGTCTGCGCCCCTATAAGGTTGGAGCCGGCTTCGTAGCCCTCAACGCTTTTAACCTGAATAGTAACGATACAAGCGTTAAGCGTGACTTAGGCATCGTAATTCTGGGCTCAGTTTATCCAACGCGGCGCGATGCTAAGCTTTCATTCCCACTATATCTGGGCGGCGGGTGGCTACTTTCAGAAGGCAAGCCTTTCTTCCTGCTGGGGCCAGGCATTGGCGTTCGACTGTAAATACAACGCCTAGCAAACCCATTTCATAGAGAAGGGGGCCGCCGGCATATATGCCGACGGCCCCCTTCTGTGTTTTTGCACCTTCCGTTCCTTACGGAATGGTGACGGTTTTCTTAATGTAGTAAGTGGAAGTTGCTGGATCCTTCGGAGGATTTAGCGTATCGAAATCCAGGGAGGCAATTACCTTCCCATCAGCCAGTAATTCTGCGTGCACGTTGCCTTCCACCGGCTTGAACTCCGTTTCGGCACCAATCATAAAGGTAGCATCAACCCCATGTCCAATTTGCCTGGCCGTTTCTACCTTAGGCGTTTCGGAGTAGCTCACATCGTAGGTGAAACGCTCTTCCGGCTTGTCCTTAGGGTATACAAACACGTGCAGGTCCTTAGCCGTTGTGGGCGAGGTAACCTGTAGCGTAAGTACCGGCTTGTTTGGGTCTACAGTGGGAGTAGAATTAGGCTTCGTCTCATCTTTATCACAGGCGGTGAACAGAAAAAGGAAAGAAGCCAGATAAGTTAAAATACGCATTTGAATGGGTTATGGGTAGAAGGATGCAATATACCGGATGAAGGATAATTCCTTCATAGGCAGACTGAGCAGGCGTTCAGCTGGTCAGCAATAGTGCTTTGCCTGAACCGATTCTCTTTCCCACAAGTTCCTTACTCCCTTATCCTGTTATCGGCTGCATTGGCAACGCTTTAATGCAAGCTTAAAAAAGCGCTAAGCAGAGGATTGCATAGAAAAGGGAGTTCACTCCTTCAAGCGAAACGGCATTACACACGTACAGCTCACGTAATCTGCTTTTCTGGGAAGGATATCAGAATACAAACAGAGGGATAAACTCCCTGCCGGGTTGCCAGAGTCCAGGCCATACGCCGAACACAAAAGAAGCGGTGTGCTTCGATAGACCAGAATTTGATGGCACCTTTGAGGTCCATTTTCCAATAGCCGCCCGTGATCAACGCAACGGAACCAGAAGAAAGAGAATACCTGGAAGAAATCAAGGAGAAACTGACGCTGGCCATTCGGCGGATAGAGGATGCCGTCAAGCAGTTTTCCGAGGAACTCCGGCAGAAGAAGGAATATATCCATGAGCACCAGTCGGGCATGGATGATGCCGATATGGTGGCCGCCGGCCAATCGATTAACCGCATGGCCTTTACAGGGGAAGCTGCCGTCAGCCGGAAACGGAAGCTGATCAAGCTGGGACAATCCCCTTATTTTGGCCGTATTGATTTCATCACGCAGGCCCAGGAACGGTTGCCGGTCTACATCGGTGTATATTCCTTCCTAGACGAGCGGCAGCGCCAGAACCTGATTTACGATTGGCGGGCTCCTATCTCCTCCCTATTCTATGATTTCGAACTTGGGGAGGCTTCCTTTACTACCCCCTCCGGTACAATTCAGGGCACCATTGCCTTAAAGCGGCAGTACAAGATCCGGGACGGCCGCCTGGAGTTCATGCTCGAAAACGACGTGAACATTCACGACGACGTGCTGCAGCGGGAGCTGGCCAAGTCCTCGGATGACAAGATGAAGAATATTGTCGCGACTATTCAGCGCGACCAAAATGCGGTAATCCGCAACGAAGACGCGTCGGTGATGGTCATCCAGGGCGTGGCCGGCTCGGGCAAAACCTCCATTGCCTTACACCGAATTGCGTTTCTGCTGTACCGCTTCCGGGAGACCATTGCGGCCAAAGACATCCTCATCATTTCGCCCAATAAAGTCTTCGCCGATTACATTTCGAACGTTTTACCCGAGTTGGGAGAAGAGCACATTCCGGAGATGGGCATGGACGAGCTGGCGGCCGACCTGCTCGACACCCGATACTCGTATCAGACCTTCTTTGAGCAGGTATCCGCGTTGCTGGAGGCGCACGACCCGGCTTTCATTGAGCGCATCCGATTCAAATCATCCTTTGAATTCCTCAGCCAGCTCAACCAGTATCTGCTCCACATCGAGAACCACTACTTTGCCTGGCGGGAGTTACGGGTGGGCCGAACCGTCGTCCCCGTCGCCGTCCTGCAGCAGAAGTTCAAGACCTACCACCGGGTGCCACTCCTGAAACGATTCGCACTGGTTGCCAACGATATCCGGGCCTACGTGCGGGACGCTGCCGGCCGCAAGCTCACCGGGCAGGAGAAAGCCACCATCGGGGAAGCCATTCCCCGGCTGTTCAAGTTCCATCAGGTGCCGGACCTCTACCGGGATTTTTTCCGCTGGCTGGGTAAACCGGAGCTCCTGAAGCTTGACCACCGCCTACACCTGGAATACGCCGATGTCTTTGCCTTGATCTACCTGCGCCTGCGGCTGGAAGGCATCACCGCTTACGAGCAGGTGAAGCACCTGTTGGTGGACGAGATGCAGGATTACACCCCGGTTCAATATGCCGTGTTGTCCCGCTTGTTCTCTTGCCGGAAAACCATTCTGGGGGATGTAAGCCAGACAGTGAATCCTTACAGCGCTTCTTCCGCCGAAACGATTGAACGCGTCTTTCCGCAAGCCGATGTAGTTAAGCTATACCGCAGCTACCGCTCTACCGTCGAGATTACAGCCTTCGCGCAGCGTATCACCCCCAATCCCCACATCATTCCGCTGGAAAGGCACGGCCAGGAGCCCATGGTAGCGCGCTACCACAACCAAGGTGAGGAGCTGGCAGCTATTCAACAGATGATAACGGCCTTCCAAAGCTCCGGAAATCATTCGCTGGGCATCATTTGCAAAACCCTCCGGCAAGCCGAAGACGCATATCAGGCACTGCAGGCGCCGGGCATTCATTTGCTCACGGAGGAGTCTACTTCCTTCAAAGAAGGAGTTATCATTACCACGGCCCACTTGGCGAAGGGACTGGAATTCGATGAGGTCATTGTGCCTTTTGCCTCCGCCCATAATTATAAAACGGAGGTGGATAAGAGCATGCTCTATGTGGCGTGCACCCGGGCCATGCACCAGCTCACCCTGACGCATTCTGGGCCTATTACCGCCTTGCTGTCCGCCTAGTGAGGTTTGGTTCCTGCTGACTGGGAGCCAAGTGAAAGAGAGGAAAAAACGGCCATGCCATTAAGCGCACTTAAGCTGTATCCATCCATCATTAGGTTTAAGAATAGCTATGCACCTGCTAAGCCAAGCCAAGGCGTTTCTCGCCCCGGCTTGGCTTAGCAGGTGCATAGGCCTCTTTCGTTTGCTTACTGGCGTAGCAGCTTGAGCTGAACGATGAACTTCGACGGGCTTTCCAGCTGCAGGTAATAAAGGCCGACAGCCGGCATTTTCTGCGAGAAGTTGAATGGCAGTGTGCTGGTTGGGGCCGCCAGCTGTAGCTTTCCGGACGCCAATCGGGCACCCAGCGGGGAAAACAGCGTGTAAGTTACTTCGCCCTCCAACAGCTCACCCAGCCCTACCACATACTGTCCATCCGGGGAGGGATTTGGATACACAATGATGTCTGTGGCACCTGTGGCCTTAGCGGGTAACGGGGTGACGGTCCGGGCAATGGTCAACGAAGCGCTGGATCCGGAGCCTGTCAGGGAAAAGTCAAAGGACAGATCCGAGCTGACCGGATCATTCTGGTGCATCTCCACGGCAATAACATTGGTACCCACCACAAAAGCCGAGGCCGGAATGGTGAAAGTTTGCGCCGTAGCCCCGTCGTCCCCTGCCTGGGTCAGCGCTTTGGTCGTGTAAGTCACAGTGCCGGTGGGCAGGTTACTGCGGTACACCTCCGTGCCATTCACGTACACCACCGCCCCATCGTCGCGCTTCAAGCTGGCGGAATACGATGCAAAAGTACTGGTCAGCGAGATACTCTTCCGGAAGTAGGTGGTAATGTATTTGGCACTGGCATTAGGCCCGTAGCTGACGATAGTGGCTTCATCCCCATCCCCGTAGCCCAGCTGAGCGTTGCCGCTCTTCCAGGCCCCATCGGCAAAGCTGGTAGCCCGCCAGCCAGTACCCTGGTCAGTCCCATTATCCAGGTACTTCCAGCTGGCCCCATAAGCGAGGATAGTACTACTAGTGGTGCTGCTGGAAACAGAGACCGAAACCTGATCCGCCACGCTGGGGACACCCTGGTTATCGGTAGCCGTCAGGCTAAAGACATAGCTACCCGCAGCCAGTCCACTGACGTTAGGGGCCGCCACGGTTTTACTGGAGAAAGTAGCGGTATTGGGTCCACTGACCTGACTCCAGCTGTAGGACGCAATGCTGCCATCGGCATCGGTCGCTGATCCATCCAATACTACACTGCTTGTGGGCAGGGTAATCGATTTATCCGGGCCGGCATTCGCCACGGGGGCCTGATTGGTGCTGCCTGATCCGGAGCCGGTGAGGGAGAAGTCAAAGGACAGATCCGAGCTGACCGGGTCAGACTGGTGGACCTCGACGGCAATGACATTCGTGCCGGAGACAAAGGCCGAGGCCGGAATGGTAAAGGTCTGTGGCGTGGCCCCGTCATCGGTAGCCCCGGTAGCCCGGGTGGTGTAGCTCACAGTGCCGGTGGGCAGGTTACTGCGGTACACCTCCGTGCCATTCACGTACACCACCGCCCCATCGTCGCGCTTCAAGCTGGCGGAATACGATGCAAAAGTACTGGTCAGCGAGATACTCTTCCGGAAGTAGGTGGTAATGTATTTGGCACTGGCATTAGGCCCGTAGCTGACGATAGTGGCTTCATCCCCATCCCCGTAGCCCAGCTGAGCGTTGCCGCTCTTCCAGGCCCCATCGGCAAAGCTGGTAGCCCGCCAGCCAGTACCCTGGTCAGTCCCATTATCCAGGTACTTCCAGCTGGCCCCATAAGCGAGGATAGTACTACTAGTGGTGCTGCTGGAAACAGAGACCGAAACCTGATCCGCCACGCTGGGGACACCCTGGTTATCGGTAGCCGTCAGGCTAAAGACATAGCTACCCGCAGCCAGTCCACTGACGTTAGGGGCCGCCACGGTTTTACTGGAGAAAGTAGCGGTATTGGGTCCACTGACCTGACTCCAGCTGTAGGACGCAATGCTGCCATCGGCATCGGTCGCTGATCCATCCAATACTACACTGCTTGTGGGCAGGGTAATCGATTTATCCGGGCCGGCATTCGCCACGGGGGCCTGATTGGTGCTGCCTGATCCGGAGCCGGTGAGGGAGAAGTCAAAGGACAGATCCGAGCTGACCGGGTCAGACTGGTGGACCTCGACGGCAATGACATTCGTGCCGGAGACAAAGGCCGAGGCCGGAATGGTGAAAGTTTGGGCCGTATTGCCATCATCCGCCGCCGCGGCCACTGCCCGGGTGGTATAGCTGATGGTGCCCGTGGGCAAATTGCTGCGGTATACTTCCGTGCCATTCACGTACACCACCGCCCCATCATCCCGCTTCAGATTGCCCGTGAAGGAAGAAAAGGCGCTAACATTCGTGAGGGTGAAAGCCCGGCGAAAATAAGTGGTGATGTAGCGGTTGCTGGCATTTGGCCCATAACCCACGACGGTTGCCTCGTCGCCATCGCCATAGCCCAGCGGAGCGGAGCCACTTTTCCAGGAACCATCAGCAAAGCTGCCAGACCGCCAACTGGTACCCTGATCAGTTCCATTATCCAGGTACTTCCACGTGGCCTTGTAGCTCACCAGGTTGGTGGTGGTCGTGTTGCAATTCGGATTCAGGCGCACTTCCTGCCTGGTGGACAGCCCGGCGGCATCGGTCACGGTTAGCTCAATGCGGTAGTAATACTCCTCGTCCACGCAGCCCAACGGCTCGACGGTGGTCGTCGTCTGCCGGGCCGTGTCCACTGGCTCGGGGTGCTCGTGCGTGGCGTGGTGCAGAAACGTTTGCCAGGCATAGCGCAGCTGGCTGGCGGGATGCTCGGCATCACTCACCGTGGCCCGCAGCGGATAGGTCGTGTTGCCCGACAGCGGGTAGAGCGTGCCCGCCGCCGGGCTGGTAATGGTCACCTGCGGTGGGGTGTTATTGGGCGAAATGGTGAGCGGGGCCGTGGCCGTACTGCCCTGCGCGTCGGTTACCTGCAGCGTGACGGGGAACTTGGCCGGGCCGCTGCCCGGGGCCGTAAAGGTATGGCTGGGGTTGGCCAGCGTGCTGGTGGTGCCATCCCCAAACGTCCAGAGGTAAGTCAGCGGCTGGCCTTCCGGGTCGGAGGAGGCGCTGCCCGTGAACTGCACGGCCAGCGGGCTGGGTCCGTAGGTTTTATTGGCCGTGGCCACAGCCACCGGTGCCGAGTTATTGGCGCTATTGTAGGTAATCCTTCTAATTTCGGACGGCGCGAAGTTTACATAAAATAGGCCCTTTTGGGTTGGGCTGGTAGCCATGTAAACGACCACGCAGTTGTTGTTGACGAAGTTGCCCACGGCGCTGGGCTTATTCGCCCCATCCACCGTCAGCTGGCGCATCCACCCGCTGACATAATCCCCAAAGAAATAGCTGTTGGCATACGGGGCCGGAAAGTCGGTATAGGGGTAGAACACGCCCCCCGACACGGAAGAGCCCCCGAACTGCGGGCCCGCCACCGGCGAGCCGGCCGCCCCCAGGTTGGCTGTTGTGGCCGTGCCCCCGCTGAA